>CBDAVG010000001.1:0-21685 GCA_965200865.1 uncultured candidatus Poriferisulfidus sp.
GCTCTAATTGAACCTGGTTTTGGTTACGTGCGTATTTCTAAATTCCAGCAACGTACCAGTCAAGACCTTCTAGCGAGCATTGAAGAACTAACTAGAGAAAACAAAAAACCGTTACAAGGATTGATTGTAGATTTGCGTAATAACCCTGGGGGCATGCTCAACGAAGCGATCAACGTGGCAGATTTGTTTTTACCTGCTAAAACATCGGTAGTCTATACCAAAGGTAGGATTGAGGGCTCCACCATAGAATATAAAACATCCAGACCCGACCAAACTGGCGCGCTAACCGTGATGTTACTAATCAACAAAGGTTCGGCTTCGGCATCGGAAATTGTTGCCGGTGCGCTACAAGATAACAATCGTGCGATGATCTTAGGCACGCAATCTTTCGGTAAGGGATCAGTGCAAACCGTACATCCCTTTGATGCGGAACATGCACTCAAGCTGACAACCGCTAAGTATTACACGCCTTCGGGTACTTCAATCCAAGACGTAGGTATCACACCGGACTTTAATTACGAATTTGAACAGCTAAGCGACGAACAGCTAAAGGCGCGCAATAAAATAAGTAGAAAAAACTTAAAAGACCGTCTTTCTTACGATAGCCAAGTAAAACAGGCAGTTGAAGAGCTAAAAAAGCTGGCATTAAAGCCGTTATAGAAGGAGCAATACGATGCCCGAAGTGCTTATCCCGCTTGCGACTGGCTACGAAGAAGTAGAAGCGGTTACATTGATAGACTTGTTGCGTCGTGCCGACATCAAAGTCACCACCGCATCCTTAGATACTAGAGAGGTATGCGGCTTAAACGGTCTAAACTTAATTGCCGATACTACGCTTGACGAAGTTAAAGAATACACCTTTGATATGGTCGTGTTACCGGGTGGACAACCCGGTGCCGACAACCTGAATGCTGATCCTAGAATCCATGAAATTCTAAAACGTCACCGCACGACACAATGGGTTGGTGCTATTTGTGCAGCACCTAAGGTGCTGGTCGATGCAGGCATCGTAGACCAATTGAAAATTACCGCTTACCCTGGATTTTTAGACGCGCAAAATTCCTCAATTGAACTTTCTACAGAAGCGATAGAATGCGACGACAAAGTAATAACCTCGCGCAGTCCCGGAACTGCGATGGAATTTGCGTTGACAATCGTAGAAAAACTAGCCGGCATCTGATAAAAGAAAAACAGTAGAAGACCAATTGATCCAGTAGGTCAATTGGTGTGACATTTTGCAGGTACGACACAACCACCATCTTTATATGAATCACCCAAACGGAGTGTTTCTACGAATATTTTTCGTCACGATGCGATTCGCAAATGCGTGAGCTAGTCTGTGTCTGGCAAAATATAACAGCAACAGGCTAGGAATGACCATCACCGTTGTCAGTATAAAAAACTGCATCCAATCACCGTCTAAAAAATCAACGATTTGTCCGCTGTGTGCCGATAGTGTGGTACGAGATAAATTCCCTAGTGAGGCGAGTAGCGCATATTGTGTTGCCGTATAAACACGACCACACAGTTGCGATACAAAAGCAACCAGAGCCACTGTAGAAATCGCAGTGGTAAATTGATCGCCGATGACTGCCACTGCAAATAGCCGTATGTCGGGTCCCACCGTGGCAAGTAAAGCAAATAATAGATTAGTGGTAGCCATAGCAACTCCCGCAAATTATTAAACCTTTGAATAAACCAAAGCGCACACTAAAAATACTACCTACTATCGAGAATATAATGATACTGCCCCAACCGACCAATTTAGAGTATGTGGCAATCTGAGCTTCATCAAAACCAACTTCGGAATAGAACAACAAAGACATGCGTCCCAAAAAGGCCTCGCCTATCTTAAACAGGAATATAAAACCCAATATCAACACCGACAACTGCAAACCGTTACGGCTGAAAAAGTCTGCCAAAGGTTTCCATACCAGAGAAATAAACCACGCCGATAGTGCCGCTAAAAAGGGAGTCATGCCAGGCCGTTTGAGCCAACTTGAGTAGAGTTCGGCGCGAGCTTGTGTATCTGTAGCTGCAATCGCCTATTTGCTGATTTTTCTGGAATTAACATCAATCCGATATTGCTCAAAACAATAATTACTCGTCATCAATAGATAACTCAGGTTCCACGGTTCGGCAACACCTATTTCTTTCAATGCCGCAACCCCGTAAAGTGCAAGTGCACCACCGGCGTTATAACCGGTGTACCATCCTGCTGTTGCCATCGCTGCACCGACTGCAACCAAAGCTCGTTCGTTCTTAGCAACCAACTCTATGCGCAATGCATCTATCGCAATATCTTGGGTTGCAGCAGCGGTTGCAATCACCAAGGCGGTCACTGCAACGTACACTAAAGAGGTTTGTGCCGATATAAAATACATCGCAACGGCTGCCAAGAAAATAATAATTTGCATCGTCAATATCCATGCTTTACGCTGACCTACACGCGTGGATAAAAACGGAATACGCATCGTATCAACCAAAGGTGCCCACAAAAAATTGATTGCGAAGACCACAAACACATAGCCAAATAAACCGATTGCACTGCGGCTCAATCCTTCGTCTTTCAGCCATAAGGTCATCATCGAGCCGATCAGTACCCACGGGAAACCGCTGATCGTTCCGATTAAAAGTATCTGTAGTGCGCGAATATCTTTATATGGTCGCTATATAGACTGAACCAATTTTTTGACATATGATATTCTGGTCAAAGGCTAATCAAAAACCATAGCGATGCGTTTTAGGAAATCTTTTTGTAATCAATGATTAACGGTGCATGGTCGGAAAAATCGTTTGCTTTTATAGATGCGTGCCGCTTTAGGATGGTAGGGTGCGCGCGCAGAGCTTAGTTGATAATCAATACGCCATCCTACATTGTTTTCCCAAGCGCGTCCACGGTTAGACCACCAAGTATACTGACTCGGGGGCTTGGCAAATCACCCTAAACACATCTTGGTAACCGACTTCGTCAAACAAGGTATCCAACCATTGTCTCTCTTCGGGCAGAAAACCTGAGTTTTTTTTGTTAGCCTTGCCAGTTTTTGAGATCTATCTCTTTATGCGCAATATTGATATCGCCACAAATAATATAATGTCTGCGCCGTCTCTTCAAACCAACCAAGTATTCCATAAAACTATCCATGAAGCGATATTTTGCCTGTTGGCGCGCCTCGCCGGAAGACCCCGACGGTGCATAGACCGAAATCACTGATAAATCACCGAATTGTCCTTCTATGTAACGTCCCTCGTTATCAAACTCGGAATCGCCGTATGCACTGATGATTCTATCGGGTTGCTGTTTTGAATACAGTGCCACACCGCTATAACCCTTTTTTTCGGCAGTTTGATAATGACAATGAAAACGACTCGGGAAAAAACCTCTTATCGTCGAGTTGCTCGGGCTGTATGCGCAGTTCCTGTAAGCATACAAAATCGGCACTCTGGCGAGCGAGCCAACGATAAAAAACCTTTGCCAGCAGCCGAACGTATGCCGTTGACGTTGAGCGTGATAATCCGCATTATCGGATTCGCTTTCTAAGATAGTTTTTTAGATCTTCGGTAATCATATAAAGACACGGCAGTACGGTGAGTATCAGCACTGTCGCAAAAAACCAATCCAAAACCCAGACTGATTGCCATCGGTGATAGAAATTTGGTTTGACCCGTAGCAAAGAAAATCAGCGGCGACACTCCCAAAAAGGTCGTAATCGTAGTCAGTATAATCGGGCGGGCACGCCGGTAAGACGCAGAAACTACCGCTTCCTCACAGCTATAACCTTGCTCGCGATGTTTTTTCACCTGATTCAGCATAATCAGAGAGTCGTTGACGATAATCCCACTGAGCGCAACCAATCCGACTATGGACACGAATTGCAAGTTATAGCCGAGTAGCGCATGCCCAATAATCACACCGATGAAACCAAATGGTACGGTGAGCAGATATAAGTGCACGGGTTCTCGCAGAGTACGAAACAGTACCAGTACAGAATTAAAAATATCCCCATAACGGCAACTATACCGGCAACTCGAATACCTCTAAACGAGTCGTCGGAGCGTTTTTTTGCTCCTCTAAAAACCATATCGTATTCAGGAAGCTGATCGTACAGCGGTCCGAATTGGCGTCCGATCTGACCGTATACTTGAAAAGGGGTGAGCTCCTCACTGTCTACCTCGCCAGTAATCGTAACGATGCGGCGGCCGTCGAGACGAGTCAAGCGGTTAAAACTGCGGTCTAGCTTGATCGTTGCTACTTCGTTCAGATAAACTACTCTACCGTCAGCTCAAAGTCAGCGGTAATTGCATCAGACGATTGCTGTCGTTGCGTATCTCTTCGTCAAAGATAACTCGCACCGGATAGCGTTCGTCCCCCCAATTTACATAGACCGCTTTGACACCCAAATAACCAGTGCGTAGTGCATCGGCAACTTGTTGTTGGGTGAGTCCCAAACGCTGTCCGCGCTCATTCAATTGATAGCGCACTTCCAGTTTGCCTCTGTCCATATCGTGCTGCACATCGTAGACCCCGGCGATGCCGCGTAGATAATCTATCATCTCTTCGGCGCGATCTTCCAATCTCTCCAGATCAGAACCAGCAATGCTAATCTCAATATCCGCTCCCGTCGGGCCGGCTTCCGGACGCACTATAGAAAAACGCTTAACACCGGACATACCCGATACCCGGTCGCGTATCAACTGAATGATCTCCTCTACATTACGCTTGCGAGAACCTTGTTCGTCAAACTTGAAACTCACCAACGGCACGATAAAACGCTCGACAAAAGTCTGTGGTTCTTGTTTAGTCAACGATACTACAAACTGACAATAGTTATCGCCGACTTTAGATTGCCTGCTTCCACCGCGCCCACTCAATAACACGCCGATATTGCTTAGCATGGTTTTCAATTCGTATTCGTGTCCGTCAAACACCGTGTAGATTTCCTTTTCAATGCGTGTCGACAACTCCTCAGTTTCTTCTATGCTGTAATTACTAGGGGCTTCTATGTTGACGAAAAACTCGTCTACCTCGATGTGTCCGAATAGTTGAAAGGGGATACGCGTTGTCAGGATAATAAGTGCCAACACCAATACACAGCTAGCTGCAACAAAAACAAAATATCTGTTATGCAAACCCCAGCGCAGATAATTTTCATAGGGTTTGAGTAATTTTTTCCAGTTTACAAAACCTCCCCTGTCGCCCGCTGACGGTAGCATAGTGGATCCCACTGCAGCAGCTCCTACCGAGAGACTTTTGAGACGGGTTCGCGCTTTTAAGAATAAATTTGCATGCGAAGGCAACACAAAAAAGGCTTCCAACAAAGAACCTATCAACGCAGCACTGACTACAACCGGAATAACCTTGACGAACTCTCCCATCCTGCCGCCGATGGCAAGTAACGGCAGAAAAGCAATAACGGTGGTCAAAGTCGCAGCAACGACTGGTGGAACAATCTCGCGCGTCCCGCGCAGAGCCGCTTGTCTAACCGGCATCCCTTCCTCTATATAGTGGTGGATGTTTTCGGTCACAATAATGGCATCGTCGACTATCATCCCCAGCGCAATCAAAAAGGCGAACAAAGACACCATGTTGATAGTGAAACCTAAATAATAAATACTAATGACGGCAACCAAAAAAGAAATAGGAATGCCAAACGCAGTAATCAATGCAACCCTAAAATTCAATAACAAATAAAGCGACCCCAGCAATAACACCAAACCAATCAACCCGGACGAGAACACGGTCTTCAATCGGGTGTCTATATAAACTGAGAAATCGTTGTGGTAACCGACTTGTATTGCTGCTGGGAGTAAGTCGGGTATCTCTTCCTTTATCAGCCCTCTAATCTCTTCTGCAATATCGTTCGTAGATGCCCTCACATCTTTGGTTACAACCAAGTTCAGTGATTGCAAACCCGAAAATCGCCCTTGTGTTTGCGCAGTTTCAAGCGTCATCTCCACATCGGCAATATCGCCCACTCGTAATTGACCACCGTCTCTATTGGTTCTAATGGCGATATCCTTAACCGCCTGCACATTATCTGCAACACTCATTCCGCGCAGTTGTATATCGCCCTCTAAAGCAGACAAAGAACCGCCCGGACGATCTCCTAGATTTGCTGCCAACGCGTTGCGAATCTCTTCCAAAGAGACCTCTTTTGCAGCGATTTCATAGGGGTCTACAACTACCCAGACTTCGGTGTCACGCTCGCCGGCAATATTCACTCCGCCGACCCCCTCAACTTTCTGTATCGCTTGCTTGACTATCTCGCTGGCGCGGATTAATTCGGCCTCGCTGACATCGCCGTAGACACTGACGCTGATAACCGGAAAATTACTTTTGCGACGAGAGATACGCGGTTTTTCTATATCAAGGGGCAGATCTTCTATAGAGTCAACTTCAATTTCCACACTACGCACTACTTCCTCTACATCAACGCCCGGTTTGAGATCCAAATAAATACGGGAAATTCCCTCGAGACTTACAGACTGCAATTCATCTATCTCGCTGATATCATCAACCTCGTCTTCTATCGGGATAGTCAGCTGACGCTCGACTTCAACTGGTGGTGCGCCTTCGTATTCGGTGTCTATAGAAATCGTATCCGACTCAATGACCGGAAACATTTCCTGCGGCATCGCACGCCACGACAAAATACCTACGACTACAACCGACAGCAGTAGGAAGTTGGTAATGATGGGGTTTTTAATAAAGTATTCAACCATAATAATGCATGTTCCTAGAGATTATAAATGAGAACTACCGTATACTCAAATCATGCGGTTTAGGATAGATTGCAGGGAAATCGTCGCACGGGATTTGAAATTCCCGTTCATTTCCACTATCTAGGCGATATGCAGTCAGACAACCACCCCACACGCATCCGGAATCCAGTGCGATATAAGACTTCATCCTTTGATATCCAAGTGCTGCCCAGTGGCCGAATAACACCGTATAACTAGGGTCGCGTTTGTGAGCAAGTGTATACCACGGATAAAGTCCGGGAGGATTTTCGCCCGGCGGAGTCTTGGCTTGAAAATCCATACGCCCATGAGAGTCGCAAAAACGAATACTGGTCATTGCATTAACGGTAATCGCTAAACGATCAATACTTTGCAAATGGTCTTCCCACAATGCAGGTGTATTTTGTTGATCGAGTAGTTGTGCTAAAAAAGTTTTGCGCTTAGGGCTTTGTAATCGTTGGCAAACATGCTCTGCTAATTGCATAGCTAATTCTATATCCCATTGCGGTAACAAACCGGCATGGACGAGTATCAATTTTCTTTGATGGTCAACCCTCAGTAATGGTTGTCGTGCGATCCATTCCAAAAGAATGTTGGAATCGGATGCGTTGAGTACTGCATCAAGCGTGCTTTGCGATGCATCTATTAAACCATCCGCGAGCTTCAGTAAATGCAACTCATGATTGCCGATCACCCATTTTGCGTTATCTCCCAAGCTCCTGACAAAATTCAATGTCTCCAAAGACTGCGGGCCGCGGTTGACAAGATCACCGGCGAACCATAACTCGTCTTCGGCAGGATCATAGTTGATATGGTCAAGCAAACGGCACAATGCGTCATAACATCCCTGCACATCACCAATTGCGTATAAACTCATCGGGTGTTTTTAGTCCAAGTCATTTCCCTCCTTTGGAGGGGAATAACCCTCCCCTACGGTTTATGAAATACTTTTTCAACAACTCGGCGGTTCAATGTATGGTTCGCGGTGCTGACAATAAAAATTCTTTTATTTCGGCATCAAACTCCGAACCGTCTTCGGCGAGCATCTTATAGCTTCCGCGCATCGTTCCGAGTGGTGTTTCTAACACCGTTCCACTGGTATAGGAAAAACGAGTGCCGGGATGCAAATAAGGCTGTTCTCCGACTACTCCTTCGCCTTTAACTTCTTGCACTTTTTGATTTGAGTCGGTAATAACCCAATGCCTAGAAATCAACTGAGCCGATATATTCCCTTGGTTTTCGATTGTCACCGTATATACGAAAACATATCTATCCTCCGAGGAATCAGATTGTTCTTCTAAGTACTGTGTCTCCACGCTAATTTTTATGTCTTTACCCGGTAGCATATTATCTCACCTGTTTGCGTAGATATTCTAACATGTTTATAAATTGGTCAATGTTTAAACTATCGGCACGGCAATTAGGATCTATTCCCATACATTCCAAATCTTCTTTAGCGAATAGCTTGGACAATGCATTTGCCGTAGTTTTGCGCCTATTGGCAAATGCAAGCCGCACAATTTTATCAAGTTCCTTTAAGACCGATTGCGAAAGCCTGGGTTGTGGTTTAAAACGAACCAGGGTAGATACGACTTTGGGGGATGGCACAAAGGCTTGCGACGAAACATCAAAAAGCGCGTCTATTTCAAAACAACACCTCGCTACAACACCCAACCTGCCGTATTGTTTGTCGTTAGCTGATGCAGTCAATCTTTGAGCGACCTCGCGTTGCAACATCAAGTGCATATCAATAATATAGTCTTGAAACGAGGCAAGATGAAAAATTAACGCAGTTGATATATTGTACGGGAGATTTCCGACAAAGCGTGCCGATTGCTTGCCTAGAAGCTCTGCGAAATCGACTTTAAGTGCATCGGCACAATGTACTCGTAGTCTCCGATAGCTTAGGGTTTTTAGCTCTAAATCACGTGCCAAATCACGATCTATTTCAACACCGTGTATCAGAGAGACTCTATCGTGCAAGGGATAGGTCAATACACCTTTGCCAGGACCTATTTCAACAATCGTGTCTTCGCGATTGGGGGAAATCACAGAAATTATACGAGAAACAATATTAGGGTCGGATAAAAAATGTTGCCCAAAACGCTTGTGAGGATATCGTGCCATAACGATTATTAGTCTGCTTTATTAATGAGATGTTTATTGTATACGAGGAAGTCATTGCATCCGTGCTATAATTCTTGCTTTACGGGGGCGATCTTGGTTTCGACGGATATTACGAAACTTGAGGTGCATGTCGAGCAGGTAAGAAACTCGTTAAACTTTTTGCAGAAAATTAGTTGCCAATCAAGAAGACAACTACGCATTAGCGGCTTAAACAACCGGCTATGCCTCCTCTCTTAGGGTGCTTGTAACTTAAGCAGAGGGGTCGATCAACAAGCTCGCGCGCGAATAGACCTGAAGTTCAAACGTTAAATTCTTATTCGGGGAAGCCGACTATTTTGCCTGTTCGCCGGCTGTAGATGGTGTGATTAAAGACGAACTAAACATGTAGTACCAAGAGCAGAGTATATGCGGACGCGGGTTCAATTCCCGCCGCCTCCACCACCTTGTCTCAGCTCAATCCGAGACCGGCATCTCCTCGTCGGGTGGTATCGACAACCGCATCAGTATTGCCGAAAACTTTTGCCAAAGGTTGCCTGGTGTGCCATCCCCTATTTGCTGCTCATTGACACGGGTCACTGGCACTATATTGCGTGTAGAACTCGTCAGCCAAATTTCGTCGGCACGCAATAAATCCTCACGAGTCAGTGCTTTTTCTTTACAACCGACTCTTAACAACCGAGCCATTTCCATAACAACCTGACGGGTGATGCCTGGCAATATCTTGTTGCTTAGCGGCGGTGTTGACAAACGACCCTTGGTCACGATGAATATATTGCTCGAGGCACCCTCGGTCACATAACCTTGATGTATCATAATCGCCTCGTAGCACCCTCGGCTTCGGGTTTGCATGCTCAACATCACGTTTGCCAATAAATTAGTGGATTTAATGTCGCAACGCGCCCACCGTATATCGTCGGTGGTCATAACACTTACACCTTGCTTGACTTCCTTGTCAAAAGTTGCTCTTGCTGGCATCGTCATTGCAAACACCGTAGGGTGGATGTCGTCGCTGGGAGTGTGTAATCTCATTGGTGCTGGTCCTCTGCTTATTTGTAAATAGATAGAAAGTTCCGACAATCCGCAACGGCTAATTAACTCGGAAAATATCGCTTTCCACTGGTTATCGGTTAGAGGATTATCTATGCCTATACTGTCTAGGCTGTGGTTGAGCCTACGCAGGTGGTCGTCGCAGCGAAAAATGGCACCGTGATAGACTGGCAATACCTCGTATACGCCGTCTCCGAAGAGAAACCCTCTATCCAAAGGGCTGATAGTACACGCATCGGCTTGTTGATAATTTCCGTTAAGGTAGGCTATCACTGAAATAAATGTATAACACTATCCGATATACGCGCCCACAAGCTGCCTTCGGCGATAGGGTATAAAGAAACTAGCGTGCTTTGTTGAATCGTTTTGCCGTCGAAAGATACCGCAACGGAGCCTAGTTCTTGACCTTTAGGAACCGGTGCGATAATATCCTCGTGAATCATTAGTTTGGTTTCAACACCGGCATTTTTTACGCGTGGCAATGTGACATAGATATCCGCAGGCACGCCTAGTTCTAACTGTCGACGGTCGCCTCCCCAAACTCGTACTTCGGTCAAAGTTTTCTGTTTGTCAAATAACTTTGAAGTTTTATAAAAACGATAACCATAACGCAATAATTCACTGGCTTCGTCAAAGCGTTTTAGGCGACCACTTCCCATAACCACTGCGATTAAACGCATGTCATCTTGTTGAGAAGAGACGGCTACACAATAACCTGCTTTCTTGGTATATCCGGTCTTCAAACCATCAACATTCATATTGCGCCACAATAATAAATTGCGGTTGGGTTGCCGTATATTGTTGTAGGTATAATCCGCCTCAGAATACATAGCATAGTGTTCGGGATAATCTCGTATCAGAGCTTGGCTCAAAATAGCGATATCGCGCGAGCTCATATAGTGGTTATCATCGGAAAGTCCAGTGGAATTGGTAAAACGAGATTCACTCAAACCAAGCTCTTGCGCTTTTCTATTCATCAAATCAACGAATACCCCTTCGCTGCCTGCCACGTGCTCCGCTAAAGCAACGCTGGCATCGTTGCCGGATTGTATAACCACCCCGGAGAGTAAATCGTGAACCGAAATCAAACTGCCCACCTCTATAAACATTCTAGAACCGACTAAAGCACTTGCCGTCTTACTAATCTCAACTTGGTCGTCTATGTTAATCAGACCATTTTCTATCGCTTGATACACGATATAGGCGGTCATTAGTTTGGTTATACTGGCCGGGTCTATCCTTTGATCTGCATTTTTTTCCGCTAAAACTTTATTGCTATGGAAATCCATCAATATATAATTACGCGCCGCTAAAGCCGGTGCTTTGGGCACCCATTCAATCGCATACGAAAGCGATGATACAAGTATAGCTACAAAAAATAGTAAAATTGAGTTTATGTTTGGGAGGGATAAATTTTTCATCCTTAAAATCTATAAAATGTTTGATAGTCCGTAAAACCGTTGCGGCTGAGCAGTTCGCCAGCCGCGTCTAATTCTTTCAAGGTATTAAAAGGTCCCAAACGTACATAGTGGATGTCGCCCTCACCGCGATAGCTCGTTTGCCCAAGATGAGGCACTAAGTTTTGTTGCTTTAGCAAACGCACAACCCTTGATGCATTTGCTATCTCTTTGTACGCACCTACTTGTATATAGCCGAGACGATGCTTATGGGGTAAATTAGAAACTTTCGTTACAGGCTCAGGAACCATTGGGTTGATAACTTCTATGGTAACGGGTGCCAGCCCTGCTTCGGTCATACCTATCTCTTTTGCTGCAGCATAGGAGAGATCTACAATACGCCCTTCGACAAAAGGACCACGATCGTTAACTCTAACGATTACACTCTTTCCGTTATTATGGTTCCAAACTTTTATATACGAGGGCAACGGAAGATTTTTATGCGCTGCGGTCAATTGATACATGTCGTAGGTTTCCTGATTAGCGGTCAAGCGACCGTGAAATTTTTTCCCGTACCAAGAAGCCAGTCCGATTTCGCGATAACCCACTGAGACTGGTTTGACATGGTAGCGTTTACCTTTGACCACATAAGAATATCCAGAATATCCACCAGTCTTCGGCGTTGTGTCGGGTACATACTTGAATTTTTTAGGCAACGACATCGGAACTTTCCATTGACCAACATCGCTAATATTAGCCTTTGGAACAGTACATCCTGAGACAAGCATCAATGCCGTCGCAATGATAACCACCGTGTGAAAATTAAAGCGTGTTTGGGTGCGCATGATTTTATCAAGCGATAATCTAATACCGTTGTTTAATAAGCCCGCTCAGTTGATGGACTGCCATTGCATAACGATGGCTGTGGTTATATCTTGTAATGACATAAAAGTTATTATAACCCACCCAAACTTTTGGAGCTAGACTTGCGTTTTCGTTTTCAAACTTAAACAGCGAGAACACAGGTTCCTGCGGTTCAAAATTTTGCAGTCTAATGTGGCGCTCTTGCAAATCTGCGATCGAAAGCCACGGTTTAAATTTTTTATCTAACAACGACTCGTAGTCGCCATCTTCTATCTCCACATAAACTCCCACTGGCTTTTGCGATATCCAGCCGTGTCTTTTGATAAAATTAGCTACACTACCAATTGCGTCGGCACGACTATTCCACAAATCTCTGACACCGTCATTATCAAAATCAACCGCATAATTCCTATAACTGCTTGAAATAAATTGTCCCGTTCCCATAGCACCGGCGTAAGAACCTTTAAGTTTATCGCATTGCAAAGCACGCTCCTGACGACATAGCAACAAAAACTCGGTTAGTTCTCGCTTGAAAAAATCGGCTCTGCGAGGATAATCAAAACCTAAGGTAACCAATGTGCTAAATACTGGAAAACTACCGGTATTTCTTCCATAAAAGGTCTCTACACCAATAATTGCAACTATCAATGATGCTGGCACACCGAATTCGGTCTCGGCTTTTTCCAGAACATCCTTATATTGCTTCCAAAACAATACACCGCCGCTGATACGTAGCGGGGTGATAAATATCTCTTTATATTGAGGCCACGGCTTAGCCTCCGCAGGTCTGTCCATCGCCGTAATCGCCTGTTCTTGTTTGACTACATCCTTAAACTTTTGCTCTAGTGTGGAACGGTCAAACGCGTGCGTCCCCACCATCTGATCTATATAGGCTTTAACATCTTCTCGCTTATGATAATCTTCGGCAACAGCGAAATCGGCTAGTAATAGAATTAAAAAAATCCTTGGCAACAAACGCGCATAAAAAAATACATTCATAATCTCTGACTCATCATCGGGCGGTACCTAAGTACCGATATTAACATACCGAAAGATGCCAATACCGACACTACCGAACTTCCGCCATAACTCACTAACGGCAAAGGCACACCCACAACTGGGAGTAGCCCACTGACCATGGCAACACTAATAAAAAAATAGGTAGCAAAAGAAAATGTCAAGCTCCCTGCCAACAGCCGACCAAAGTAATCCGCCGCGTTAAGTGTGATTATTATACCTCTAACAATAATGGCAAGATATATTAAAATCAATAAACAGCAACCTATAAAACCAAATTCTTCGGCAAACACCGAAAAAACGAAATCGGTTGAATGTTCAGGAACAAAGCCCAAATGCGACTGGGTGCCGTTCAACCAGCCTTTACCCCACAGACCACCCGAACCGATAGCAACCTTTGATTGATAGATATGATAGCCGCCTTGTGCAAGATAGTTTTCTGGGTTTAAGAACACGATGACACGCTGCCTTTGATATTCGTGTAACGATTCCCATATCGGTACCGACATTGATGCCAACAAGACTACAAATAATAGAATCCACGACCATCGTATGCCAGCTAAAAAGATTACCCATGCAGCGGAGATACAAATCAAAACTGATGTGCCAAGATCGGGTTGCTTGATAACCAAAATAACCGGTATTGATACTGCTACCAATGCCAACAATATGGAGCTTAACGACGGCGGATGGTTCTCACGATTTGCGAATATCTTGCAAAGAAATAAGGGTACCGCAAATTTAAGTATCTCCGACGGCTGAAAGGTGAGCAACCATAGATTGAGCCAGCGTTGTGAGCCTCTGCCTACTTCTCCTACAGTTAATACAAAAATTAGAAGTATCAAACCTGCGGCATATAATAACCAAGCCCATCTGCGATAAACGATCAAAGGCACCGATGCAAATATGATAAAGCCAACAAAGCCTATAGCCAAACGCCACCCTTGCTTCATTAACAACTCAGTACTTTCTCCCCCTGAACTATATAGTATGATTAAACTTAAACACGATAATGCAAGAAGTAAAATTAATAACGGATAATCTATATTTGAAAATATATCTCTCGCTAAAATTCGTAATTTAACAAAGGAAATAACATTCCAATTGCTAACATCGGTAACCATCTATTCGTTATGTTCTAGAGCGGTTAGAGTCGTTTTCCCAAAATAAGCATCCAAAACTCGGCGAGCGACCGGGGCTGCATATTTTGAACCGCTACCGCTATGTTCAACGACTACCGCAACTGCAATTTCCGGTTTTGACGGCGGCGCGAAGCCGATAAACATCGCATGGTCGCGCAACTCTCTTTGCAACTCCATTTCTCTTTCTTTCTCTCTATCGTGAAGACGACGAGTTTGCACAGTACCGGTTTTGCCGGCAATTTTATATTCGGCAAATTGCCCTATTCTATAAGCGGTTCCGTTAGGACGGTGTACCGTGTCGACCATTGCATCTATAACATAATCCCAATCCTGTTGCGAATTATCACTGAGTTGTACAGGTGATTGAGGTGTTTTCTTTTGCCACTCAGTGTGACCTGTTTTGCGGTGTGCTTGCACCAAATAAGGCGTTATTCTTTTGCCTCTATTGGCAAGCGTTGCGGTCATTACTGCCAACTGCAAAGGAGTCGTTAATAAATAACCCTGACCTATACCCATCATGATCGTCTCTGCCGGAAACCATTGTTCGTTGCGTTCAGAATATTTCCAGTGTGGGGTCGGCACCAAACCCGATGCCTCTGAAGCTGTATCAATGTTCGTTTTTTCTCCTAATCCAAACTCCTGAAGGAAAGAGGACAACCTCGACACACCCATGCGGTATGCGACATCGTAAAAGAATACGTCGCACGACTGCGTTATCGATAAACCTAAATCTACCCAACCGTGACCTTGTTCTCGCCAATCTCTGTAGTGGCGTTTGAAGCCGGGAATCTGATAGTAAGGTCCCGCATACATCCGATAAGACGGATTGACGATTTTGAATTTCAAAGCAGCCAATGCGACTACCGGCTTGAGCGTGGAACCAGGTGCATACTGCCCACTAACCGCACGATGAAAAAAAGGATTAAATGAATCATTGGCGTTGAGCTCTCGGTATTTTCTCTCCGAAAAATTATAGGTGAATAAATTAGGATTAAAGGTTGGCTTGCTAACCATCGCCAATATACCACCGCTACGCGGATCCAACACCACAACCGCCCCCTGATGTTCCGCCAGTGCCTCGTAGGCAACTCGCTGCAAGTGAGTATCGACAGTAAGCATAATATCGTCGCCCGCTAGCGCGGGGCGCAAATTAGTGCTTGCGAGTATCTTTCTGTGTGCATTAACCTCCACTCTACGCAAACCCAATTTCCCGCGCAACATAGGTTCGTAATATTTTTCTATACCAGTTTTGCCTATATCATCCTGGCGCAAATAATTCTGTTTGTCAATTCTGCCTAGATCTTTGGAATCTACGGTGCCGACATAGCCTATGACATGCGAGAATAAATCATTCTCGGGATAATAACGAACCAGACGACCGACGATTTCTACTTCTGGTATACGATAAAGTTCGGACGCTATCAATGCCACTTCTTCCTCAAAGAGATTGGAGCGTAAAACCAGTCTATGGGAATTAGGCTTTGCCTTAATTTTATTTTCTAAATCGGATAGCTCACGAGTATCTAGGTTCAGCAAACCCTGCAATTTTTCTATAACCGTATCTCTATTGGTAATTAGATCGGGTAAAAGTTCAAGGTTGTAACTCGTGCGGTTTGCCGCCAAGACTCGCCCCTTACTATCGTATATTAGTCCACGCTGTGGGCTAATAGAAATTAAATCAAAGCGATTGCCGTCCGATGTTGTTTGATAATCGCTATATTGAGTAACCTGTAAATTATATAAGTTATATAGCAGTAATGAGAACAATCCCAAAATAATAATGACAGCGGTTACAACTCTAGACTTGAAAAGTCGCTTGGGTATATGATCCGCCACTATTTGTAAATGTTACGATTTATAACGTTTGATGCTTTCGCTAATCTCTTGCTGCATTTTTTCGGGTGCCAACCAACCTTCCACTTTTACCCATTTATTGGCCTCAAGCTTTTTATAATGCTCAAAAAAGTGGACAATTTGATCGAGCAGATTTTGGTCTAACTGCTCTACACTTTCTATGTGGTCATAGCCACTATTCATGCCTTTCTTAGGCACCGCCAGCAATTTAAGATCACGACCCGACTCATCACTCATATCAAGCGCACCTAAAGGGCGGCTCGGTATCACGCACCCTACCATCAAAGGCACCGACGTGACAACTAATACATCCAAGGGATCCCCATCTTCGGAGAGGGTTTGAGGAACAAAACCATAATTTGCAGGATAATACATCGGGACATTCATAAACCTGTCAACCCATACCGAATTGCTCTGTTTATCCAATTCATACTTAATCGGGTCGGCGTGAGCCGGTATTTCTATAACGACGTTCAGTACCTCTGAAGTCGAGTTGGTTGCAGGTATTCTATCTATATTCATGTTCTAGAATACTCTCACTGAGCAGGTGGTGCAACGGCAGCTGCTACCATTTTCTGCAATTCACCTTTCTCAAATAGTTCAACTACGATGTCACATCCGCCTACTAATTCACCGTTGATATAAATCTGAGGGAATGTAGGCCAGTTTGCAAAACGGGGTAGATTTTGAAAAATATCGGGGTCTAAGAGCACGTTGACATAAGCGAATTCATGACCGCAATGTTGCAATGCTAAAGCAGCTCTACTTGAAAAACCGCATTGCGGCATTTGCGGTGTACCCTTCATATAGATAATAACGGCATTATCTTCAACCTGTTTTTTAATTTTTTCCATTATGTTCATTGAGTTTCTCCAATCATCGAATCATTAAGTTGTGTATAAAGTAAATACTACCCTATTGTACAAGGCTTTAACGGAGATACCAATATGACGGACGTGAAAAGTTCGTCCTTATTGAAAGGTCTAAATCAATAGAAAGCGGCGCGACGGCGGTGATAGTATTTGACATTGCGAAACGATGTTCTACCTTCTTTACCAACCCCCATATAGAGTTCTTGTATATCCTCGCGTTCCATCATCTCTTTTGCGCTACCCTTGGTAACAACACGACCGTTCTCTATGACATAACCGTAATCTGCATAATTTAAGGCGATGACCGCATTCTGTTCGGCAACCAAGAAACTAACTCCTTCATTCTTGTTTAAGTCTCTAACTATCTTAAACACTTCTTCTACAAACTGTGGTGCTAATCCCATAGACGGTTCGTCCAAAAGAATGAGACGTGGACGTGCCATCAGTGCACGACCTATCGCAGTCATTTGCTGCTCACCACCCGATGTGAAACCAGTTAAACTTTTACGTCGATCTCGTATACGTGGAAAATATTCATAGACTTTTTCTAAATCTTCTTTTATTTCGGCTTGGGTTGCCGTCTTTCTTATAAAAGAACCTGTTAGTAGGTTTTCTTCAACGCTGAGACGAGGAAAGCAGTGACGTCCCTCAAGAACCTGAACCACACCCCCTTTAACTAAATCGTATGGCATCATTTCAGCAATGTTATGACTGTCGTATTCTATAGAACCTTTGGTCACCACACCTCGTTCGGCATGTAGTAAATTTGAACACGCTTTGAGTGTAGTAGTTTTTCCGGCACCGTTAGCACCCAACAAGGAGACGACTTTACCTTCGGGCACTTCTAGAGTGACACCGCGTAGTGCCAATATTACCTGACTATACACAACTTCTATGTTTTGTATGGATAGTAATATTTTTTTTGCCATAGCTTATCTTGATTTCCGATTAAAAAAGAGGGCGAAAAGATATTTGACTATCTTCCCGCCCTTATTCACATATGTTATTTATGAATTAAATGTCGAAGTTATCTCTATCTTCTGGATCATCGCAATCACGTTGCTTGAACTCAGGATTTTCTTCAACGTATTTTGCAGCATTTTCATTCACGACTTGGCGAGAGAAATCGCTGCTGCCGTCAATCCAATCGCTGATCAAATTCCACTGACGTGCGCTAGCATCCCATTGCTGGAAACGTGCCAAGTGCACGGCTGCATGATCCATGCAGGTTACCTGTATCGGAGGTACAACATCCATTAGCCCCATTTCGTCTAAATTGGTTTGGGTCAAAGCAATGTTTTCAAAACCCCAACGAACTTGTGCGCTCGTGAGTTCTTTACCAAAACGCTTTTGTGCAACGCGGATTGCCTCTGAAGACATAACCGCAGCCCAAATACCTAGGTTATAGTAGACACTCCCTATGCGAGAACGATCGTCTAGGTCACCTCCGCCTTGGTTGTAAAGACTTTCGGTAATTTCCTGTGCTACCGGAAAATCAGCACCGGCACGGTGTACTGTCACCGCTTGATAGCCGTCTGCCGTTTTACCGGCAGGAATCACGTCTTCGTCTGAGTTGCTCCACTCGTTGCCAATTAGATTAGACACTGAGTAGCCGGTGCGAACGGCAGTCTGCATGGCAACCGGATTCATAACGCCCCAGCCTCTTAAAAAGACATAAGCGGGCTTGAGTTGACGAATCTTCAGCCACTGAGAACCTTGCTCGTTACCAGGGTGGGGAACTTCTATGGGTTCATGTGTGAAACCGTACTGCTCACTTAATCCGGTTAAGAAGTCATTGGCTTCACGACCATAAGGTGAACCGTGATATAAGGTCACGATAGTCTCGCCTTTGAGTTTATCCATTCCACCCATTTGTTGCCCCATGTGCTTAATCGTTGCAAAGGCAAAGTCATAAGCATTGGTGCCCAATGGAAATTGATAAGGGAAAACATCGCCACGTTCAGTTTCCGTTCTACCGTGATTTACACTGATAATGGAAATTTTATCACGACGCCCTTGCTCAATTAGGCCGGATGATATACCTACACTCAGAGGGTCAAAATAAAGAGCTTCACCTAAGTCACTTTTCTTTTGGCGCTGGTAGCACTCTATACCTTTAGTTCTGTTGTATTCAGTTTCACATTCGTCCCAGACTACCTTGACACCACCAATGCCACCGTCACGCTCGTTCAAGAGCGTGTAGTAGTCAATGATGCCTCCAAAGTAACCAGTACCGCCTGCGGCATAAGGACCAGTTCGGTAAACAGGCATGGGAACATAATATTGCATATCAGCTCCATGGTTGCCTGCAGCTGCTGGGAGCGAACCCAACAACATGCCTACCATCGTGGTCGTAAGTACAAGTAATTTTTTCATTTTTTCCTCCATAATTACTTTTGATTAAAAGTCGCTGCATCCTTGCAGCTTCCTTCCTAAAATTTTAGCTAGTTACTAGTAACTAATTAACTGGGCTTCCCTAAGTTCTCATCCTTAAGAAACTGCATAGAGAAGTCTATCTAAACGAAGTAGCCTACCATATATTCAGGCATACTGCAATAATCCACGAAATTATATTGAATTCTATGGTTTATTTATTCCAGTAGCACATGTAAAACCGCCGTTTGAACCAGTAGGTCAAACGGCGATTCTGTTGTAATATATACCCTTGAATATTTCCAAGGTTAAAAATACCCTCCATATATGTTAGTAAATTTGTTGTAGCACTCAAACCACCGAATAATCAAAACCCCAAATGCTGAATACGCTTCTCAAAAAAAAGTATCAAGTACTTCTCGAAAAAGCAGATATAAAAATTAACGGAACCCGGCCTTGGGATATACAGGTGCACAATGAAGATTTATACAAAAGAGTATCGCTCCAAGGTTCCCTAGGCTTAGGCGAAGCCTATATGGACGGTTGGTGGGAATGCGAACGCATAGAAGAACTGGTGATGCGCGTCTTCAGGTCAGAGATCTACGGTTCTATGAAATCGTTCTCATATTTCTATGATTTTTTTCTAAGTTTATGCCTCAATTTGCAGAAGATTAAGCGTGCTTTTCATGTCGGGGAACTACATTACGACCTGAGTTACGAATTATTCAAAGCAATGCTCGATAAGCGTATGATTTATAGCTGCGGCTACTGGAAAACGGCAAATAATCTCAACGATTCGCAAGAAGCAAAACTCAAGCTGATATTTGATAAATTATTGTTGAAACCTGGTATGCGTTTGCTCGATATAGGCTGTGGTTGGGGTGGTGCCGCTCGCTACGCCGCCGAACATTACGATGTCTCGGTAACCGGCATTACAATTTCTAAAGAGCAAGCTCGTTATGCTCAAAATAACTGCCGCGGGCTACCTATAGAAATACATTTGCAAGATTATAGAAAATTGAATATAACATACGATCGTATTTATTCAATAGGAATGTTTGAACACGTAGGCTACAAAAATCACAAGATTTATCTTCAAGCCGTACGCAACGCCTTAACACCGGAAGGTTTATCGGTACTCCATACCATTGGTAGGAATAAGACGAATTATATTACTGATCCTTGGATCTCCAAATACATATTTCCCAACTCTTTGATACCTTCGGCAAAACAAATCACGACCACTTGTGAGGGTCTCTTCGTAATAGAAGATTGGCAAAATTTCGGGCTTGATTATGCCAAAACATTACTCGCATGGTTTGATAATTTCAACAAGCACTGGGAAAAATTAAAGCAAAGTTACGATGAACGTTTTTACAGAATGTGGAAGTATTATTTGTTAAGTTGTGCCGGTGCTTTCTTGGCAAGGGACTGCAATACTTGGCAGATCGTCTTATCTCCGAACGGCACTCGGCAGTGCTACCACGCACCTAGATAACGCTAAAAAACCGGGGCAATGCGCACATTGCCCCGGAAACCACTGAGATATACGATATATAAATCCCTTAGTTCTCTCTATCTACCTGAGAGGAAGTTACTTCTGGGATAAGCATTTTCTCCGCAGGCATGGCTTGTTCAACCGGTAAAACTTCGTCTTCCCGATTGGTTCCTACGGTTAACATATCTCTATTTGCTTCTAAAATTGCCAATCCTATACCGCTCACCTTCAACAGATCGTCTACACTCTCGAAGTGACCGTGCTTATCTCTGTATTCGATGATCGCAGTCGCCTTTACAGAACCAATATTATCCAGTTCCGTAAGCTGCTGCATCGTTGCAGTATTGATGTTGACTTCGGCATGAACAAAAGCGGTAAAGCAAAAAGCCGCCGTTGCCATAATAGTTTTAAGTAAATACATAGTTTTGCTCCTTTAAGTTAATTAAAAGGACTATCTTAAAACCATAGAAAATGCCAATTTTTAGCAATCCGTTAAACGGTATCAAATATCCGACGAACGGTCATAGAGCGTGCGTACGTGGGATTTTTCTATGCAGCATTCTCCTGCGAATCCTTTACTAAATCTATAGAATCACTGCTATCCCAAGTATGGCAACTAGGGCATTGCCAATAGAGTTGGTGAGCCTTAAAGCCACACTTCCCGCACATATAAAAATAATCTGAACTGAGGTTTGCATTGATCTCGTCTATAACCTGACGAATCATTTTATCTTCAAATAAATTGGTACTTTT
>CBDAVG010000002.1:0-2491028 GCA_965200865.1 uncultured candidatus Poriferisulfidus sp.
TCAGCGTAGCGAGCGATGTGGAACAGGTGTCAGTGACACCGACGGCAAGCGATCCCGATGGCACAACTATCACGGTGACGGTGAATGATGCTACTGTAGCAAGCAATGCTATCATGCTGGGAGATGAAGACAGCGTTACAACAATAGCTATTGAAGTGACTGCAGCGAATGGCATAGCAACCGCAATCTATAGGATAAGAGTAACGCGCCTTAACACTGGTATTGCGACACTGAACGGATTAGTTCTAGAAGATAGCAACGGGAATGTTATAAACCTTGATCCGACTTTTGCTCCGGGGACAGAGATTTATACAGCGATCGCAGATCGTGATGTATCGCAGGTAAGAGTGACGCCGACGGCGACTGATAATACTGCAACTATTACGGTGGATAGTGCTACTGTAGCAAGCGGTGCTATAAGTGATGCTATCATGCTACCAGATGCAGTCGACCAGCCTACAACAATAGACATTGAAGTGACCTCAGCGGATAGCATGGCAACGGAAACCTATAGGATAAGAGTAACTCGCAGATTAAACAACGATGCAACGCTAAGGGATATCACCCTAGAAGGTATTCCATTGGATTTTGCAACAGAGACGTTCAACTATCCTCTGATTAGCGTTGCCAATGAGATTGATGTGACCACGGTGACTGCAGTGCTGAGAGATGCGAATGCAAGTTTCACCATTACTGCGAATGGTGAAGAGGTAGCAGCAAATGGCAGAGTTGAATTGGATGTAGGCATCACCACAATTACTATTGTGGTGACAGCAGAAGATCCGGAGGCGACGGAAACCTATCGGGTCATCATTGCCCGTGCTGCAAGCCGTGATGCGACCCTAAGCGATATCACCCTAGAAGGTATCCGAGTATT
This sequence comes from uncultured candidatus Poriferisulfidus sp., assembly GCA_965200865.1. Taxonomy (GTDB): domain Bacteria; phylum Pseudomonadota; class Gammaproteobacteria; order Poriferisulfidales; family Oxydemutatoraceae; genus SP5GCR1. The sequence goes on from CBDAVG010000002.1 coordinate 878, forward strand.
GACTGTTGAAGAAGGAACGACTGACTACCCGATCAGCGTTAACAATGAGTTTGATACGACGACGGTGACGGCGACGGTGACTGATGGCGGTGCCAGTATCACCAGCATTACTGCGACTAATCAAGACGTCGCAGCAGATAACCGCGTGGCATTGCGAGTTGGTGTGACCACCATTACGATTGTGGTGACAGCAGAAGATCCGGAGGCGACGGAAACCTATCAGATCATCATTAGCCGTGCTGCAAGCCGTGATGCGACCCTAAGCGATATCACCCTAGAAGGTATCCGGGTGTTGACTGTTGAAGAAGGAACGACTGACTACCCGATCAGCGTTAACAATGAGTTTGATACGACGACGGTGACGGCGACGGTGACTGATGGCGGTGCCAGTATCACCAGCATTACTGCGACTAATCAAGACGTCGCAGCAGATAACCGCGTGGCATTGCGAGTTGGTGTGACCACCATTACGATTGTGGTGACAGCAGAAGATCCGGAGGCGACGGAAACCTATCAGGTCATTATTAGCCGTGCTGCAAGCCGTGATGCGACCCTAAGCGATATCACCCTAGAAGGTATCCGAGTATTGACTGTTGAAGAAGGAACGACTGACTACTCGCTCAGCGTTGGCAATGAGTTTGATATGACGACGGTGACGGCGACGGTGACTGATGGCGGTGCCAGTATCACCAGCATTACTGCGACTAATCAAGACGTCGCAGCAGATAACCGCGTGGCATTGCGCGTCGGTGTGACGACGATTAGTATTGTGGTCACCGCACAAGATACTGCTGTGACGCAACTCTATCGTGTTGCTATCAGCCGAGCGGCTAATGACGATGCGACGCTGAGCAACCTGGTATTAGCGGTTAATGATACTCCTAGATCTCTTACTCCAGCCTTTGATTCAGAGATAGAAAATTATAGTGTCAGGGTAGCGAGCGATGTGGAACAGGTGTCAGTGATACCGACGGCAAGCGACCCCGATGGCACAACTATCACGGTGACGGTGAATGATGCTACTGTAGCAAGCAATGCTATCATGCTGGGAGATGAAGACAGCGTTACAACAATAGCGATTAAAGTGACCGCAGCGAATGGCATAGCAATGGAAACCTATAGGATAAGAGTCACGCGTCTTGACACTGATATTGCGACACTGAACGGATTAGTTCTAGAAGATAGCAACGGGACTGTTATAGACCTTGATCCGACTTTTGCTCCGGGGACAGAGATTTATACAGCGATCGTAGATCGTGATATATCGCAGGTAAGAGTGACGCCGACGGCGACTGATAATACTGCAACTATTACGGTGGATAGTGCTACTGTAGCAAGCGGTGCTATAAGTGATGCTATCATGCTACCAGATGCAGTCGACCAGCCTACAACAATAGACATTGAAGTGACCTCAGCGGATAGCATGGCAACGGAAACCTATAGGATAAGAGTAACCCGCAGATTAAACAACGATGCAACGCTAAGGGATATCACCCTAGAAGGTATTCCATTGGATTTTGCAACAGAGACGTTCAACTATCCTCCGATTAGCGTTGCCAATGAGATTGATGTGACCACGGTGACTGCAGTGCTGAGAGATGCGAATGCAAGTTTCACCATTACTGCGAATGGTGAAGAGGTAGCAGCAAATGGCAGAGTTGAATTGGATGTAGGCATCACCACAATTACTATTGTGGTGACAGCAGAGAATGATCAAGCAACGGAAACTTATATCATAACCGTTGAGCGTGCAAGTGCTGGCATTCGTCTGCGTATCAAGGTATTCCTTGAAGGTCCTCTGCAATAATCATGGAGTAGGGGCAGAGATATAATCTGCCCCTTGTATTATCTTTGCAACAATCTCAACACCGGATAGCACTACTTCTATTTTGAGCCGGTATTCTATAGTTACATCAAAAGTGTATTTAGTGCCGGCACCTAACATTATGTTTAGTCATTTGGTTTTTATGCTATAATGCTTTCTTATTAAATAGAGACACATAGAATAATGCCTTTGAACAAAGAAAAGAAAAGCAAAGTAGTTAAGGAATATGCTCGCTCTGAAAAAGATACAGGTTCGGTTGAAGTCCAGGTTGCCTTATTGACAGAGCGTATCAACGGCCTCCAAAATCACTTCGCAGAGCACAAGAAAGACACGCACTCTAGAAGAGGTTTGCTTAAGATGGTGAACTCGCGTCGCCAGCTTCTTGATTACTTAAAATCCAAAGATAAAGATCGTTACCAAGTTCTAATATCTTCTTTAGGACTACGCCGCTAAAGCGCGTTTGATCAAACAAGAGAAAATATGTCCGTAGTTAGGAAAACCTTCCAATATGGTAGCTATACCGTTTCACTGGAAACTGGTAAGATTGCCCGTCAAGCCGACTGTGCGGTGCTAGTCAATATGGAAGATACGGTTGTTCTGGCAAGTGTCACCAGCAAACGCGAACCTTCCATTTATAGAGATTTTTTGCCACTTTCCGTCCATTATCAGGAACGTGCCTATGCTGCAGGTAAAATACCGGGTGGTTTTTTCAAACGCGAAGGACGCCCGTCGGAGAAAGAAACCTTAATATCTAGATTAATAGATAGACCTATACGTCCCCTATTCCCGGATGGCTTTTCGGATGAAGTGCAAATTGTTGCAACAGTTTTATCATTAAACCCTCAGATTGATGCAGATATACCTGCTTTATTAGCGTCATCTGCTGCACTTTCTATTTCGGGCATACCGTTTAACGGACCTATCGGAGCAGCTCGTATAGGTTTTCAAGATGGAAATTATCTGCTTAACCCTACCCTAGATCAATTAGAAACTTCGGATTTAGATTTAGTTGTAGCAGGCACTGATAAGGCGGTGCTCATGGTAGAGTCGCAAGCTAAAGAATTGAGTGAAGAGCAGATGTTAGGGGCGGTAGCATTCGGGTATGAACAAATGCAAACGGCGATTGATGTGATTAAAGAAATGGCCAATGAAGTTGCCAACCCAAAATGGGATTGGCAACCTTTGGCAAATCTTGATGAAATGAATGAGAAATTGGAGAGACATTTAGGTTCTGAGTTGCGAGAAACCTATAGCATATCAGATAAAATTGAGCGTCAGACAGCGGTTACGGCATTACGCGACAAAGCATTAACCTTATTAACGACGGAAAATGGCGAAGACGAAGACACCGAAAGCCAAGAAATGCAAATACTGGGTGCGTTTTCGGCACTAGAGAAAAAGGTTGTTCGAAATAAAATTATCAACGGAGAAGCACGCATAGATGGTCGCGACACGCGCACGGTTAGACCTATTGCTATTGAAGTTGGGCAGTTGCCGCGAGTGCATGGAGATGCTTTATTCACTAGAGGTGAGACCCAAGCCATAGTTACCACAACACTGGGCACCGATAGGGATGCCCAGATTATTGACGGCTTAGAAAAAGAGTATAAAGATCGTTTTATGTTGCACTATAATTTCCCTTCGTATTGTGTGGGTGAAGTCGGGTTTATGGGCTCTCCTAAGCGCCGTGAAATAGGGCATGGTCGTTTGGCAAAGCGCGGTTTGTTGGCGGTGATGCCGGACGAGAGTGAATTTCCTTATGTGATAAGGGTAGTTTCTGAAATAACCGAGTCAAATGGTTCTAGTTCTATGGCATCAGTTTGTGGCACCAGTTTGGCTTTGATGGATGCTGGTGTGCCGATTAAATCACATGTGAGCGGTATTGCGATGGGATTGATTTTACAAGGCGACCGTTATGCGGTATTGAGCGATATCATGGGAGACGAGGATCATTTTGGCGATATGGACTTCAAAGTAGCCGGCACTGAGAAGGGTGTTACAGCACTTCAGATGGATATAAAAATAGAAGGTGTTACCCCTGAGATCATGTATGCCGCTTTAGAGCAGGCAAAAGAGGGAAGGATGCATATTCTTGCTAAGATGAACGAAGCACTAGCTAGCCCGAATCAATTTTCCGAATATGCCCCCAAATTGCTAACTTTGAAGGTGAATCAGAACAAAATTCGCGACATCATAGGCAAAGGCGGAGCGACAATTCGTGCATTGACCGAAGAGACCGGCACCGTGATTAACGTAGAAGACGACGGAACCGTCGTTATAGCTTCCCCAGATGGCGAATCGGCTAATGAAGCTAAACGTCGCATTGAGGAATTGACCGCAGATGTGGAAATAGGACGAGTCTATAACGGCAAAGTAGTGCGTATTATGGACTTCGGTGCTTTTGTAACTATTTTACCGGGTAGGGACGGCTTACTCCATGTTTCTCAAATTTGTGAAGAGCATGTAAAGGATGTTCGAGACAAGCTAAACGAGGGTGACGAAGTGAGCGTCAAAGTATTGGATATAGATAAACAAGGGCGCGTACGACTGAGTATGAAAGCAGTCTAAGTATAGTTTGCTATAAACCGCAGGGGGAAACTATAAAATCTCCGTTTCACATGATGCTATGAAGAAGCTAATTAAAAGCGATCAAGAATGGCGCAAACAACTTAACGACGAGCAGTATCGCGTATGTCGGCAAAAAGGTACGGAACCTCCATTTAGTGGGCAATACTACATCAGTAAAGTCAAAGGTGTTTATCATTGCGTCTGTTGCGGTACACCGATATTTTCATCGCAAACCAAGTTTGATTCGGGTAGTGGTTGGCCAAGCTTCTATGCCCCTATAGATGAGGAGGTAATAGAGTGCCGAGAGGACTATTCCTTAGGTATGAAACGCACTGAGGTTTTGTGCGCAACCTGTGATGCCCACTTAGGTCATGTTTTTGAGGATGGCCCACAACCCACAATGTTGCGTTATTGTATCAATTCGGTAGCACTTCGTTTTCAGCCCGAAGAATGAATAGACTGCTGGAGTAGTCGGGGAATAACGAATATATGTAATCTTCGTATCCGATACCCAGTATTAAACTTTCTAGCCCTAATTCACATGTTTATGGTAGAATATGGGGTCATACGAGTAATACCCCCCCAAGGGTATTTGAATTCCAAAAATTTATGAGGAGATAATTATGCAAGTTAAATGGGATGAGAATACCTGTATACATGCAGGAAATTGCGTTAAAGGTTTGCCGTCTGTTTTCAAGATAGAAGATGGTAAGTTTGTTATTGATCAATCTGGCGCAAGCGAGGAGGCGATACGAAATCAAGTGTCCGAGTGCCCTTCGGGTGCTTTGACCATTGAAGAATAAACTTTAACTCAAAAGGAGGTATATAAGATGATTGGAGATCAATTAAGAACCCGCATGGTTTTATATGGTCATCCAAAGTGCATAGATACTGCCAAATGTTTACAGATGGCAGCCGAGAAGGGAGTTGATATCGAAGCCAAAGTGATAGACATAGACGGCGGAGGACTAGACAGTTCAGAGATTCGAGCATTGTCCCCTCTTGGTGTTGCTCCTATACTACAGGACATAGACTTTGTTATATACGGCACAGCATGTGCACTTTCTTATTTAGACGATAAGGGTTTCGGTCCTTCGCTGGTTCCTAGAAACGGCGTTATCAGAGCACTTATGTATCAATGGGTTGGCGTTGCATCGAACGTAGTTCAGCCTAAAATTGCAGCGGACGATACATCAGGTATAGGTGACTCTTTAAGCCAATTAAATACACAAATTACTAATCCACCTAAAAAGGGTGATTATATATGCGGAGACTTTTCTATGGCCGACGTACATTGGTCTGCCTGTATTAACGCACTAATGATCAAAGGACACGGTGATTTAGTAGGGCAGCACGGGAAAGTGCAAGAGTGGTTTAACAAAGTAAAACAACATCCAAGCACGAGCAAGGAGAACATCATCCCTTATACCACCGTCCCGACATCGGAAGATATGCAGAACGGTACACTTAGAGATATTTCTATTAATGTCTGAAATATCTGAGTGAGTAAGCCCGCTGCTCATAAAGCACTTTGCTTGATGTGCTGATTAAATAGTATTATGTCTATATTTGATTTATTTAAGCCGAGCAAAGAGCATAAAGCAACGATCAATCAGTCGGCAACAGTTACTGTAAAACCTAAAGAAAACCTGTTGGCAGCTGGTTTGGCAGCAGGTTTAGCTTGGCCGCACGATTGTCGTGTCGGGAGTTGTGGCACCTGCCGTTGTTACCTGAGAAAAGGAAAAATCAAGCCGCTTAACGATTTCTCTTATGTGTTGACCCAAGATCAGCTGAATTCAGGGATGATCCTCGCCTGTCAGACAGCCCTAAAATCGGATGTTGAGATAGAAGTAGAACTAGACGCAGAGAGTAGTGCCACAGAAATTGTTAATTGTGGAGGCACCTTGACGCAAGTACGAAATCTAACACACGATATTATTGAAATGCTAATCAGTTGCGATAAGGATATGCCTGCCGATATGAAAGCCGGGCAATACGCAGAAATATCGCATGAAAATTTAGAGAAACCTAGATCGTATTCTTTTGCAAGTTCTCCACAACAAGGCAACCCTCGGGAACTGCTATTTTTTGTTCGTCATGTACCGGGGGGAGAATTTACGGATTGGTTGTTTGAACGAGACCAAACAGGCACCCGCTTTAATATTGGTGTGCCGTATGGCAATTTCTGGTTGCGTGACAGCGAAAAACCTATGATTTGTATTGCCGGTGGCAGTGGTATGAGTGCGCTCAAAGCGATTTTGGAACATGCTGCGTATAACAAGATAAAGCGAGACGCATATTTCTTTTTTGGCGCACGAGCACAACGTGATTTATATTGCAAAACAGAGATGGAGACAGTTCGTGAAAACTGGACAGACGACAAAAACTTTAAATTCGTAGAAGTACTATCGGACGAGCCGGAAGATAGTGATTGGGACGGGCCGCGTGGTTTTGTTACCCAACATTTGAAAGAAGAATATATAGACAAAGGTGTGGTTGATGCAAGTCAGTGTCAAGCATATCTGTGCGGCCCTCCTCCTATGATAGATGCTGCTATCGCAGTGCTTGCTGAAAACGATATGTCCGAAGATCAAATTTTCTACGACAAATTTCTGGATGCTTCAAGTATTCCTGGTGGTCGCTGATTTATTCCTCTCCTGTGGGCTTGCATGTTATGCAGACATTGATATAATGCTACTTTAATAGAAATAACTATGGGGTAAAATATGAAATTATTGATTACTATAGCATTGATGGTCGTGTGGTCGGTATTTATTTACTATGTCATGAATATGGCTTCATTCTCCGACCCCGATAATTTGCATCACCCTCTGTGGAGTCTAGGTGCTGCCGTCTTTTTATTGATTGGCTTGGTTGGTAATGTATGGATATTTTTCTTGATGATGAAAAATCGTCCATGGTTGTGGCACACCGATACTAAAGAATAGAGGAAAATAAACCAAAATATCTATTGGTTCTGGTGCTGCAAAGCCGATAGAGGGACATTATAGTTATGTCCTTCTGTATAAAAGCTAACAGCCTATAGCAATGTAAGGAAAGACAACTATGCAACAGGAATTTGAGATTAAAGCACAATCGCGCAATCAATCTAGTAGTAGCGCGAACCGACGTATGCGCAAGGCAGGACAGGTGCCCGCAGTAGTCTACGGTGGTAAGAGCCCTCCTGCATTGCTTTCTATTAATCACAACGAGCTAATACGCCATTTAGAAAACGAGGCTTTTTATTCGCACATTTTGACCTTAAAAGCTGTCGGCAAGAATGAAAAAGTTATTTTGCGTGATATACAACGTCATCCCAGCAAAGCACAAGTGTTGCACATAGATTTCTTTAGAATTAGCGAAGATCAACAGATTAAGGTTAATGTGCCGTTACATTTTATCAACGAAGATACATGCGTTGGTGTCAAGCAGCAAGGAGGGATTATAAGCCATACTCAAACTGATGTGGAAGTATCCTGCTTGCCCAAGGATCTACCTGAATATCTGGAGGTCGATGTTGCCGATTTAGCTTTGGGTAATTCCTTGCATTTGTCTGACATTAAATTGCCGGAAGGTATTAGTCTAGTAGCATTGTCGCAAGGTGAAGCAAATGACTATGCACTCGTTTCGGTGATTATGCCGCGAGTAACTGAGGTAGAAGAAGTAGCCGTCGCAGCAGAAGGTGAAGAAGAACAACAAGCCGAAGCACAGAAAGAAGCACAGGACGACAAAGAGTAATCGGCCCTAGTAGCTATTGAGCTATTGCATCATCGTTTAGAAGTTTGTGACTAGTCGGGTAGGCATTGATCTGATTGCAGGTCTAGGCAACCCAGGTACCGAATACCGGAATACTCGACACAATGCAGGTTTCTGGTTCATAGATTATTTAGCCGACACGCACCAAGCGCAATTCAAAGCGCACACTAAACTCAAAAGCACAATTTGCAGTATTGTGCTTTCCGGTCGACACGTAAAACTAGTAAAACCGAATGTATTTATGAATGTTAGCGGTCAGGCACTTGCTGCCGTTATCCATTTTTATAAGTTGGATATGCAACGAGTTTTAGTAGTCCACGACGAGATAGATTTTCAAACTGCAAAGATACGCATCAAGTACGGTGGCGGACACGGGGGACATAACGGATTATTGGATATTATTAGGCATCTAGGCAGGGATTTTTGGCGTCTACGTATTGGTGTAGGACACCCTGGTGCTAAAGATAAAGTTGCACCTTATGTTCTGGCAGACCCTAAAGTGGACGAGCGTCTTGCGATAGACTCTTATTTTCCAAAACTTTCTAACTTGGTTGAAGATATGGCAGCGGGAGAGTTTCAAAAAGCGATGGAAATTCTACATACCGAAGTGTAGCAATGCAGATAACGACAGACTAATGGGATTTAAGTGTGGTATTGTAGGTTTGCCTAACGTAGGTAAATCTACTCTATTTAATGCGTTAACTGGTGCGGATATTCCAGCGGAAAATTACCCCTTTTGCACGATAGATCCGAACACTGGTGTTGTAGAAGTTCCGGACGAGCGACTGGATCAATTAGCAAGGCTGGCATCGTCGGCTAAAAAAGTGCCGACTACGATTGAATTTGTAGATATTGCAGGACTTGTCAAAGGTGCTTCAAAAGGTGAGGGGCTTGGTAATCAATTCTTGTCGCATATCAGAGGCACCCACGCTATTGTTCAAGTTCTAAGGTGTTTTCAAGGTGAAGTAAGCCATGTGGAAGGAAAGGTTGCCCCGTTGTCTGATGCCGAGACCATCAATACTGAACTACTACTCTCCGATTTGGAAATAGTTGATCGCGCAGTTCAGCGTATTGCTAAAAATGCAAAATCAGGGAATAAGGAAGAAATTCTAAAAAAGCAGACACTAGAGCAATTATATGAACACCTAGCCGAAGGAAATAGCGTTCGTGGTTTAGAGCTAAGCGAAGCACAACAAGTGCAAGTGAGAGAATTAGACTTGCTGAGTTCCAAGCCGATGATGCTAATCGCTAACATAGACGATCAAAACCTGAAAGAAAATGTGTATCGTGAGCAACTGACCAAATACGCAGCCGAACAAAATATAGTTCTGGTTGAGGTTTGCGCGAAATTTGAAGCAGAGTTGGTTGGTTTGGATAGAGCAGAGCAACAGGAATTTATAGAAGATATGGGTTTGGAGAAAACTGGTTTGGAACGTGTTGCACAAGCGGGTTATCGCCTACTTGATTTACTCACATTTTTTACCGCAGGTCCTAAAGAAGCTAGGGCATGGACGGTTGCCCGAGGAGTAACCGCACCGCGTGCAGCAGCCTGCATACACGGTGATTTTGAGAAAGGCTTTATTCGAGCGGAAGTTGTCGCTTTTGAGGATTATATAAATCACGGAGGAGAACAAGGTGCTAAAGATGCCGGCAAATGGCGTCTCGAAGGTAAAGATTATATAATGCAAGAAGCCGACGTTGTGCACTTCCGATTTAATGTTTAAGAATGTTTGCTTAATATAGCAGGCTATAATTTGTTACTATTTAGAGGCTGCATGCTGCTTCTTTGCTAGGAGTACTCTTTGATTACCGTATTTGCTTGGCATAAGATATTTTTTTATCCTTTCGTGCTCAAAAAGTAATAATATAATTGCAAACTTTAGCATCATTTTTATTTTCTTAAATTTAGCAAGTTGCATTATTATAGTTGTCCATTTATTTCGAATAAAAAAATTCAATAATTCTTCGTCCGGAAGGTTACTGGTGTTCGGTATACACACTCTTGGATCGATTAAACTATGCCTCAAATAAGTGATATTCGGTCTTGTACAAGGGGGTGTTATCAGTTTGGTGTCCATTCCAGATACGCTCTGATCTCCGACGAGATCATCTATGTAAACATAATCTTTGTACGCAAGAGCGATTTCTTTCAACTTCTTTGCCGCCGGTGGTCTTATTAGATAGCTTAATGTCGATTTTGTGTGTTCTCTAGTTTTACTGATGTAATGTCCTTTGCATATTTTTTGGGAGAAATTACCAGGTAGGGCACCTAATATATATTTATCATAGAGGAGAAATCGTTGTTTTTTGATTTCAGTATGTCTGTAGTATGAGTGGAGTAAGTCGGTAACTGCACTTGACTGATGGGCTAAAAGTAAGATTTCCCATTTATTCTGTTGCAATTTTTCAGAGTTTAAGACATCAAGGAAAGAAGGCAATAATTGTGCATCATCTTCTAATACGCAAGCTATCTTATGGTTATTTTGAATGACTTGATCATAGAATTTTATATGACTTAGTAGGCAGCCGAGAGCACTGAGTGGACTGGTATTTTCTTGATATGGATTTTCTACATCAAGCATTTTCAATTCGGCCCCCTGAAAATTATAAGAATCTACAGCTTCTATTACCTGATATTTTAAGTTGTAGGCATCAAGTTGTCTTTGTATCTGAAGCCTACGTTCAGGTGTTCGCCTCAGGCTTATAATATAAATAGGAATAGTCTGCATGTTTTTGGAATTTCAATCCTTAGATAAGAAAGAATAATTATACTATTTTCCAGTTCAGATTTTCAAGGAATTATCTATGATAAAGTATAATTGTTTTCTACAATGGCTATGTAGCTCAGTTGGTTAGAGCACGGCATTCATAATGCCGGGGTCGCTGGTTCAAGTCCAGCCATAGCCATTTCACGATTAACCTTGTCGTTATAGATCCTAGAAAGCCAACTCATGTTCAGGATGATTCAGCACTTATCAATCTTGAAAACCATGAACGCGGTTTCATTGAGCAGTTGGCAATTTGTTTTCGGTAAGTCGCTGCGCGTTGTTTGACTTTGGTCGCTACTTTAAGTAGCCAGGATTTTTGGTTATATGTTTTGCGCTTAAATCCTCCTCGGCCTTCGTGATACGCCAGATAGAGCGAATAAGCATCGTTGGGTGACAGCCCAAGTTCTCGAACGCTCTTGTTGTTATACCAACCGATGAAATCAGTGGAATGTTTGAAGCTACTACGGCGAGCGTACCAATGACCAGTTTCCTTTTTGTATTCACCCCAACTTGCGTCTAAAGCCTGAGAATAACCGGAAGCCGAAGAAACTCTGCCGAACCATGGGATAAATCCTAGTAGTTTTTTTCTAGGTGGTTTTGCATGGGATTTGAAGGACGATTCCTGATGCACAAACGCCATCGTGACTTCCATAGGGATATTCCAACGTTCCTGAGAAGATATGGCAGCTTCGCGCCACGACTCTCTTTCTTCAAATATTTCGCAAGCATTGTTGATGTTTTGTGGCTGGGGTGTGGCACAAGCCGACAACAGTGTTACGACGATTATCAAGTAGCTATATTTATGATAGCTCATCTTATTTATTTTACTGCTTGGCTCTTAGCATAATACGATCAAACATACCATCACTTAGCCATTTTCTTATATACCAAAGTACGATTACCGGAAATGTGATGCGGTAGCGCGTACGGGGATGCTTGCTTTCAAGCGCATGTATCAATTTTTTGACTACGGCTTCAGGGGGAAGCGTGAACGAGACCGCCGGACCTACGACTTCCAATCGCTCAATCATTTTGCTATAACGATTAGCATGAAAACTCTCCTGCTTGTTAATAATACTCTCTAAAGTTTTTAAGCTGTTTTGTCTAAAAGGTGTATCTATAGGACCTGGTTCCAAAAGTGATATTTTGATATTGGTATCGGCCATTTCCAAACGCAAGGTATCAGTCCATCCTTCTATCGCGTGCTTACTCGCAGTATAAGCCCCACGTAGTGGTAGTGCAAATAAACCCAAACCTGAACCATTTAGTATTATACGCCCGTGTTGTTGACGGCGCATTATTGGGATCACTAGACAGGTCAATTCGTGCCAACCGAAAAGGTTGGTTTCAAACTGTAGCCGTAATTGTTCACGACCCAAGTCTTCAATAGCTCCGACTTGACCATAACCACCGTTATTGAAGAGTGCATCAAGGGTACCATCGCTTTGTTGCATTACCCAATCAAAGCCCTCCCGAATGCTGTCCGGTGATCTCAAGTCAAGTTTTGCCGCTTCAAAACCTTGCTCGCGAAGGCGTGCTACATCGTCGTCTTTTCTTGTAGTCGCAAAGACTCTGTATCCTCGTTTTTTCAATTCAACGGCGGCACTATAGCCTATGCCTGAGGAACATCCAGTTATTAAAATAGAAGATGCAGGCATTTACTCCAAATTTTCGTTTTAGTTATCAGAGAGTGGGCAATTATAAATCTTGAAAGATTGTCTGCCTTCTTCAAGGGAGCCGGCAGGCAATATCATATTACCACCAATTCTCGCTGCGAAGTTACGCGCCTCTATGGTTAATTGTTTTTTCATTTGCTCTTCCTTCATCCATCTTACACGGTTTGGTGAGAGCGACAGACGTGTACTTCCCAACATTTGACATTGCTTGAGATCGGATTCTTTGCCTACATTAACTTGGCTTCCTTGTAACGTAAGTTCGGGAGAGGCGCAACCCGCTATAACGATTAACAATCCGAATAACAAAACGATATTTTTTATGGTATTCATTACATTAGTTCAGTTTAATTCTTCCTAGTATAGATTGAGCAGCTGTTTTGGCATTAGTATATTGTAATATGTTTTTTGCCTGATTTCGGCGTTCAATCAATTCAATTTCACCTTTTGCAAGGCTGCGTTCACTTATCACGATGCGCCATGGCAGGCCCAATAGTTCGTTATCGGAGAACATCACCCCGGCGCGCACATCCCGGTCGTCTAAGAGGACATCAATCCCCATATTGCGTAAGGCGTTATATAGATTTTCACTTTCCTCTTTCACTTTCGGGTTGCGGTGATATTGTATAGGGGTGAGAGATAGCATAAAAGGTGCCATCGCCGACGGCCAAATAATTCCTGCTTCGTCGTGGTTTTGTTCTATTGCTGCAGCGACAATGCGTGACACACCGATTCCGTAACATCCCATAATCATGGTCATTGGCTGATCGTTTTCATCTAATACCGTTGCATTCATTGCGTTGCTATATTTAATGCCGAGCTTGAATATATGCCCAACCTCTATGCCGCGTCGTATACGTATATGCCCTTGCCCACTCGGGCTGAGGTCGCCTTCCTCTATGTTCCGCAAATCGTATGTCTGTGGTTCCGGCACATCGCGTCCCCAATTCATACCGCTATAGTGATAACCTTGCTCGTTGGCACCGGCAATGAAATCAACCATTTGAGCTACCGCATAATCGGCGATGATCGGGATATCCATTCCTAGGGGACCAAGTGAACCGGGAGGACATTTTATATGTTCCACAATTTCTTCATGTTCGGCAAATTCTATAGGATCCTTGACAGCAGGGTGCTTTGCCGCTTTGCTGACATTCAGTGTATGATCACCGCGTAAGAAAAGTGCCACCAAAGCACTTTCGGTGCCTTTAAGAATCAATGCTTTTAAGCATCTTTTCTCGTCTACCTTTATAAATTGTGCAAGCTCAGAGATGCTTTCAATACCGGGTGTTGCGATTTTGCTTAAACTCTCTTTTGCCACATGTCGCTCTTTTTCTCCTTTATTCGGTGTCGGTGCAAGCTCTACATTCGCTGCATAATCATCTTCGTCTGAAAATGCGATAGCGTCTTCCCCCGAATTTGCAAGTACATGAAACTCATGCGAGGCACTGCCACCGATGCTACCAGTATCGGCCAGTACCGATCGACAATCTAACCCAAGCCGTTTGAATATAGCATGATACGCACGATACATCGTTTGATAACATTCGTCCAATGACTCCTCGTCGGCATGGAATGAATAAGCATCCTTCATAATGAATTCTCGAGCACGCATCACCCCGAAACGCGGTCGGATTTCATCACGGAATTTGGTTTGGATTTGATAGTAATTAACAGGTAGCTGACGATAGCTACGTAATTCACGCCGAGCGAGATCGGTGATTACCTCCTCGTGCGTAGGCCCGAACACAAAATCGTTTTGATGGCGGTCAGTGATGCGCAACAGTTCGGCCCCATAGTGTTCCCAACGTTGCGATTCTTGCCATAGTTCGGCAGGCTGTATCGCTGGCATTAACAATTCGACGGCACCTGCGGCATTCATCTCTTCGCGAACGACGGCAGCAACTTTATGCAATACCCGCAACCCCATCGGCAACCATGTATAAAGCCCAGACGATAGTTTACGAATCATCCCTGCCCGCAGCATCAGTTGGTGGCTGATTATTTCTGCATCGGCAGGTGTTTCTTTTAGAGTATTTAGAGGGAATAGGGAGATGCGCATAAACTATATTTTAAGTGATTTTGCTATATTTTTTCCTTAGTATCTGCATATCATACACCATTCTTGCACATCTTTATATGAAGCCTCTATTGTATCGTGTATCATATATATTTTTATTGTATAGTTCTATGGCTTCATTAGTAACACAATGGTTTAATAAAGTTTTCTCCAATGCGCAGTTGGTAGTACTGATTGTATTGTTGGTGGCAATTGTGATCGTACTGAATGTAGCGAGCGATATATTAACGCCACTAATCATCGCTTTGGTTTTGGCTTATATCCTTGACGGTGCCGTTGATTTGCTGAAGCAATGGAATCTCTCGTCGACGCTGGCACTTACTGCCGTTTATCTTTTATTTATCGGCATCGTGTTATTTATTCTAGTGGTATTGTTGCCGTTGATGACGGTAGAGATCACTGATTTCTTGCGCGACCTGCCGGCGATTGCCAGCCGAGGCCAGAATTTGCTATTGCAGCTACCCCAAACCTATCCTGAGTTTATAGAGGAGCGACAGATAACTAATTTCATTGCCAGTCTACGCGAAGAAATTGCCGATGTGGGACAAAGCGTCCTTAGCACTTTGCTTGTTTCGATTCAAGGCTTCATTACGGTTTTGGTTTATTTGGTATTGGTGCCTTTGCTGGTCTTCTTCTTTCTGAAAGACAAAGATTTATTGCTCGGCTGGGTTGCCAAACTTTTGCCGCGTAAGGAAAACCGTGCATTGACTACACAAGTGTGGCAAGAAGCCAACCAAAAGGTTTCAAACTATATACGCGGCAAGCTCCTAGAGATATTGATAGTTTGGGTGGTTTCGTGGATAGTCTTTGCGGCACTGGGTCTAAACTATGCACCGCTGCTCTCCTTTTTGGTCGGCATATCGGTCATCGTTCCTTTCTTGGGAGCTGCTGTGATTACGCTACCAGTGGCAATGGTTGCTTATGCACAATGGGGTCTTTCTGCAGAGTTCGTTTATCTGATGATTGCCTATACCATTATTCAATTTTTGGACGGCAACCTGCTTGTTCCTTTTCTGTTTTCGGAAGTAGTCAACCTGCATCCGGTAGCAATTATTTCGGCAATACTCATCTTCGGTGGTATCTGGGGTGTATGGGGTGTCTTCTTTGCTATTCCGCTGGCGACAGTAGTCAACGCAGTATTAAAAGCCTGGCCGCGTGAACCCCTGCCAGTCTCCTAAACATAAATTGGATGAATGGGTATGGAGTTCTTGAAAAAGTATGTTACACACCGTAGGGGAGGGCTAACATGGGGCTGTTGAAAAATAGAACCGCCGATTGAGCCAGTAGGTCAATCGGCGTAACATTGTGCAGAACCACCACAACCACCCCGTCAGGCTTCGCCTGCCACCCCTCCACAGGAGGGGAATGTACTAATGCAGACACTTTTTCAACAGCCCCACATGCCCTTCCGAAACGCAACGTGCCTGCACAAACAATGCATTCATCCATCTCGTTTATGGAAACCTCCCCTACAGATGGTTATCATAAATTCAATGGCGCATAGCGGTTGAGTTTTTACAATGGCAGTACTTTTTCAGCAGTCTCATCTCCTCAACACTTCTCCTTTGTCCATACCGCGTACAGAGGGAATAAAATATGCCGGCTCAAAGTTAAAAATCCTCCCTCATATATTAAACCTAAGTTCTAAGTTGCCTGAGGTTAATACAGTTTTGGATGGTTTTAGTGGGTCAACTAGGGTTTCCCAAGCGTTTGCACAACTGGGCTATCAAGTGACCGCAAACGATATTGCGGCATGGTCGGAAGTTTTTGCTGTTTGTTATCTTCAATCAAAAAAGGATGATGCTTTTTATCAAGATATATTAGACCATTTGAATAACTTAAAAGGCTACGACGGCTGGTATACCGAGAAATACGGAGCCGAATCGGTTGATGGCAAAAGACCTTTTCAAGCAAAAAACACCCGAAAGTTAGATGCTATTCGTGATGAAATTGAAAAACTAAATTTGCTATGGGAAGACAAATGTGTGGTTTTGACGAGTTTAATTTATGCACTCGATACTGTCGATAGTACCTTGGGGCATTATGTGTCGTACTTATCAAAATGGTCGCCGCGCTCGTATCGAGATTTGTTTCTGAGGTTGCCTAGACGATTTAAGCATCAAGGCGCACATCAAGTAATACGCAGCGATATTTTTGAGCTTATAAAAAGCGATAAGTTTGACTTTGCATATTTTGATCCGCCTTATGGTTCAAACAATGAGAAAATGCCGCCGAGTCGGGTTAGATATGCCGCTTACTATCATATATGGACAACGATTATCAAACACGACAAGCCTGATGTCTTCGGCAAAGTAAATCGGAGAACCGATAGTAGGGATTTGAAATGTGCCTCAGTATTCGAGGAATTTAGAAAAGATAAAGACGGTGAATATATAGCGATGAAAGCATTGAACCAACTCATCAAAAAAACGAAGGCTGGCTATATTCTATTGTCTTACAGCTCTGGTGGCAGGACTACAAAAAAAGAACTGAGTAATATAATAGATGGGATAGGCACCTTACTTGAGTTTGTTGAAATAGACTACAAGAGAAATGTGATGGCCGATATGTGCTGGTCTAAAGAATGGGTGAACGATAACGCTAAGCATAGAGAGTATTTATTTCTAATCACTAAATAGTTGGCGATTAGGACTGTTGAAAAAGTATCCTTGAGCCGTAGGGGAGGGCTAACATGCCCTCCCGAAACGCGTTGCGTTTGCACAAATAAAGTGGTACGCCATCCAATTTATGGGAACCAAAACCAAGTGGCGCAAGCGGTTCTGTTCGTTCAGAACGGTACTTTAGGGAGGGCATGTTAGCCCTCCCCTACGGGTGGTTATCATAATTCGTGCAATGATGCCACTTTTTGAAGAGCCCTGACGACTGTGTTCATACGAATAGCAGTATAATAGCCCTAATGGGTGAAACTTATAAGGAAAATCTCTATTAAAAATTGATATATTTAAGGAAGCGATGACCGTAAAATTTCAAGGCAGTATGGTTGCGATTGTAACCCCAATGGTAGGAAGCGGCATAGATTATGAGTCGTTTAGGAATCTAATAGAGTTCCATATACAAAACGGAACTGATGCTATAGTGGCAGCCGGCACGACTGGTGAGTCGGCAACGATGAACTATCACGATCACTGCGAAGTAATCCGCGTTACCGTTGAGCAAGTACGAAATCGTGTGCCGATAATCGCCGGTACTGGTTCCAATTCCTCTGCCGAAGCCACGGCACTGACCCTATACGCCGAGAAAGCCGGTGCTGATGCCTGTCTCTTAGTGACACCTTATTACAACAAACCAACTCAAGAAGGGCTTTATCAACACTTTGATATGATCTCCTGCACAACTCAAATTCCTTTGATACTCTACAATGTTCCCGGTAGGACTGCATGCGATATGCTCCCTGAAACCGTCAAGCGTTTATCAGAAGTCAACGGTATCATCGGTATCAAGGAGACCGTGTCGTTGGAGCGTATGCAAGAGATTCGTGATTTATGCGGTGATGAATTCGTGATTTATAGCGGCGAGGATGCACTTGCGGCGGAGGCGATATTGCAAGGTGCCGAAGGGGTCATTTCAGTGACTGCCAATGTGGCACCGGCATTGATGCACCAGTTATGCGAAGCTGCCTTAGCAGGTAATCGCGACCGTGCCGATGAAATAGACCAAGCACTACAGCCTCTGCACAAAGCACTATTTCTTGAATCAAACCCCATTCCTGTTAAATGGGCATTGACACAAATGGGCTTAATTTCCGAGCAAATACGCCTGCCGCTGACTACTTTGTCTGAGATATATCATCAGGCGGTAAGCGATGCAATGAAGCACGCAGGTATTGAATAATGCGAATCAAAAACTGCGTCTTGACCGTTTGTTGTTGTTTAATATTGATCGGTTGTTCATCCGACGGTTCCTCTTTTATGGACGACATAGAGTTTGGTCTGCCAGGCTTAGGCGAAGGGGTTTATATGGGGGAGGATAACGATTCTTTGGAAGTGCCTCCTGATCTGGCTTCTTTGGATGCTTCAAGGAACATAGGCGTGCCAGGTAGCGATAATATCAGCATGTCCGATATGGCGTTTGACAGCTATGTGTTGCCCGAACGCTTGGATTTACGTATCCAACGCGAAGGCGATGTGGTATGGCTCTCGGTAGATGTAGACCCAGTGACCCTATGGCCCGAATTACAGAGCTTTTTGCAACGCGGCGGATTTGAGGTGAGTGCGAGTGATCCTACTGCCGGCACTATGGAAACCGCTTGGCGAGAACGTCAATTAAACGTAGACCACAAACGCACTGGTTCAATCAGAGTACGCAATCAACTACGAGTTAATTTAGAGCGCGAGCCTAATGCAATCACCAACGTATTTTTCTCGGTACGCGAAGCAGGTTATGTGGGGAGCGCGTGGCGTATGTTGCCGCCCGACCCGTATTTGGAAAGATTGTTGCTGTTTAAGTTTAGGGATTATCTTGCGCGCGACAGAGAAATAGCCAATCCTCAAATGGCATCTTTGGACGATGTCAAAACATTGCTTCGTATTCGCAATGCACAGGGGGTGGCAATCCTTGAAATAGGTCAATCGTTTAGCAAAGTATGGCGGCGTCTGAACGCATCGCTGAGACGCTCAGGGATGAATGTGCGCGCAAGCGATCGTAGCCGAGGTGTTTATTTGGTTGAATATCAGGCAACTTCTGCCGACCGCAACGGTGCAATAGATAACATCAACATCAATAGAGCTTTGGTACAGCTACATGTTCTAGGTAGCACTGACCGCACGATTGTGACCGTACATCCGAATCAAGATCAACAGAAAATACCTTATGCGCTTGCTCAACGTGTATTGCAACGGGTTGTGATGGCATATCAACCATCTTTAGGGTCTTGATGGAAGATCACAGATGCCCTTTTCAGGTGCCTCAAATCAAGAAAGATTTTGCTTGCTCATTGGGTGTTGAGGTGGCACGACGCGATGGTGCGGCAGTTGCCTGTCAATCGGACTCTGCCAGTCGGCATTGTTGCGAACTCTACGAACACCTGAAGCAAGTGGGTTTAGAGGCTTTTGGCATGAAAGACGATTTGGCGAAAGTGCCACAAAGCCTCTATATTAAGGTACAATACGGAGGTCTTTTAGGTTTGCAAAGATTGCTTGGTGATACACGCCACAATATTGTAGACATTTCATCGTTGCTCACGCAGTTGCACGAACAATACGGTGGAATTGAGAACATACCCTGCGAGCAGGTGAAAGCCGACATTGAGTCGCACAAAGTACGGCGCAAGAAATAAACTGCACCGAAACATCTATAAACTTGAACAGAAATAGCAAAGATAACGGAGTACAAAATGGAAGATACCTTGTATCACAAAAATGACGAACCTGGTTTTGTAATAGGTTGGAGATATAAATACAAATTTGAATCCGGCTATTACGATGAAGAAATGACCTTTGGTGAGGCTAAAAAACAAGTAGAAGAACTGCACGAAAAACACCCCGATATGACTTTTTGGCCTAAGAAAAAGTCAATAAAAGCCGCCTTCTATAACCCTGATGCCCACTGAAACTGATTGGACAACACTAACGCTTTGACCCGCCATTCCTCCTCTGTAAGGGTATCACAGCCCACAGCTTAATCGCTTGCGCCATATAATTACGTAAACCACCTGTAGGGGCGGATAATAAAATTGCCGATTGAACTACTGTCTCAATTGGCGGCTTTATTCTGCCCGAACTCGCCATGCCTGCACAATTAATCCATTCATCCATAAATTTACGCAAACGGTAGGGGAGGGCTAACATGGGACTGTTGAAAAAGTATCCTTGAGCCGTAGGGGAGGGCTAACATGCCCTCCCGAAACGCGTTGCGTCTGTACAAATAAAGTGGTACGCCATCCAATTTATGGGAACCAAAACCAAGTGGCGCAAGCGGTTGCGTTTGGGTGATGACAGTATTTTTTCAACAGTTCCATATTGGCTAGGCACATAGCATTTACGGTGAATGAATATACTGTATTTGACCTATTAGCTGTATAATTTGTTGTGGTGTGCATTGCACCTAATCCCTTTCTGATAAAGATTAACACGATGACAGCATTAACGCTTTACGACAAACTATGGCAAGACCACTTGGTTTTTGAGGATACCGGCGGCGATGCCCTGATTTATATAGACAGACATCTGGTACACGAGGTAACATCGCCTCAGGCGTTTGAAGGTTTGGCACTGTCTAATCGCAATCTATGGCGCAAGGATGCAATCGTCGCAGTGCCGGATCATAATGTGCCAACCCGCAACCAACACGCTGTTATCGCCGACCCGATTTCTCGTCTACAGCTGGAGACTCTCGCACAAAATTGCGCTAAGCACGATGTTAAGTATTATCCGCTTGGTGATATGCGCCAGGGCATCGTCCATGTCATCGGCCCGGAGCAAGGTGCTACGCTACCGGGGATGACGGTCGTCTGCGGTGATTCGCATACTTCAACGCACGGAGCTTTTGCGACTTTGGCAATGGGCATAGGTACCTCCGATGTTGAACATGTATTTGCAACCCAGTGCTTGAAGACTGCTAAGCTCAAGAACATGCGTATCAATATAGAGGGTTCTTTGCCTATAGGCATCAATGCCAAAGACTTGATATTGGCCATTATCGGTCGCATCGGCACTGCCGGCGGTAGCGGTTATGCAATCGAATACAGCGGTGATACGATTGACAACTTATCGATGGAGAGTCGTATGACGATTTGTAATATGACGATAGAAGCTGGTGCGCGCGCCGGCTTGATCGCCTTTGACGGTTGCACTGAGGCTTATCTGAAAGATCGCCCGTTTGCACCGCAAGGCGCATTATGGGAACGAGCACTCAACAGTTGGGAAACGCTACACTCCGATGGCAATGCGATGTTTGATACCGAACACACGATAGATGCAAGCACCGTGCCGCCGCAGGTGACTTGGGGGACATCACCGGAAATGGTGGTCTCTGTCAACGACGCGGTGCCAGATCCGAGTGAGCAGAGCGACCCGAATAAAGCGAGGAATTGGCAACAAGCATTGACTTATATGGATTTACACCCCGGCACACCAATGCAAGACATTAAGCTGGATAAGATATTTATAGGTTCGTGTACGAATTCCAGAATCGAGGATTTACGCATCGCTGCGCAAGTTGTCAATGGCAAGAAACTTGCAAGCAATGTCAAACAAGCAATCGTCGTTCCGGGGTCGGGTTTGGTTAAACACCAAGCCGAAGAGGAAGGTCTTGATACTATTTTCACACAAGCCGGCTTTGAGTGGCGCGAGCCAGGTTGTTCGATGTGTTTGGGCATGAACGACGACCGTCTGAATCGCGGAGAGCGATGCGCTTCTACTTCCAACCGCAACTTTGAAGGTCGTCAAGGTCAAGGTGGTCGCACCCATTTGCTTAGCCCGGCAATGGCAGCGGCAGCAGCTATCAAAGGACATTTTACCGACATACGTGATTGGGATATGAGTTAATGCAGAAATTCGAGCGTATTGAGAGCATCGTGATACCGTTGGATCGAACCAACGTAGATACTGATTTCGTCATTCCCAAGCAATACTTAAAATCTGTTAAACGTACTGGTTTGGGTCCCTATTTATTTGATGATTGGCGATACCTAGACCCTGGTGATCTAACACTAGACAATTCCCCAAGACGCCTCAACCCTGACTGCATATTCAACAAGCCTCATTATAAGCAAGCTCAAATTTTATTGACTGGTGCCAATTTCGGTTGTGGTTCTTCACGCGAACACGCAGTGTGGGCAATGATGGATTATGGTCTAAAAGTAGCTGTTGCAGCCGGGTTTGCCGATATTTTCTATAACAATGCGATCAAAAACGGCTTTCTACCCGTAGTATTAGATACCGATACAATCACAACCTTGTTCCAAAATACAACAAGCGATCCCGATTATCGCTTGACAATAGATCTCTACAATCAAACCGTGAGCGACACACATTCGCAATGGCATTTTGATATCGCTGATTTTGACAAACATTGCTTGCTGGAGGGGTTAGATCAAATAGCTCTGACCTTAAAGCATGCTGAAAAAATTCGCGCCTTTGAAGCAAAACGCAAGGAGCGCGCGCCTTGGCTATTCACTGAATAAATAGACATCTAAATAGACACTGTTGAATAAGTACCATCATCGTAAAAACCTAACCGCTTGCACCATAAGATTTATGCAAACGGTAGGGTCAGACTCATATGTCTGCCCTAAAGTATCGTTCTGCATGACTGTAATCGCTATGCGCCACAAGATTATAGTTTGCATAAAATTGATGAATGAATGTATAAATCGTGCAAGTACGTTGCATTAGGGCGAACATACGAGTTCGCCCCTACGGCTCAAGGATACTTTCTCGATAACCCCACGTCATATGCATAGCAGTATCCTCTCCAGCAGGTGATATAATCCGACCATGCAAACAGAGATCTTCCATACCAATTCTAAACAATCTAAGGCAAAAGAAAGACAACAAATAATATTGCCCGACCAAGTGGTTTTAGGAGACTGTATGGAATTGCTAAAGCATGTAGAAGACGATTCTATAGATTTAATAGCAACAGATCCTCCTTATGAAATCGGCTATTCCAATTACGCATGGGATGCAAAAAACAAATTGAATTGGGATTACTTGACAGAAGAATTTAAGCGAATTATTAAGACCAACGGCAGTTTAGTTATATTTCAAGGTTGGTCTAATGTTTCAAAGACTATTGACCACCTCTCTAGGTATTTTTATCTAAAAAATTGGATTATTTATGACCGAGTCAAAGGTCGCGGAACAAAAACAAACCTTGTTTCTACTAGAGAAGATATATTGTGGTTTGTCAACGATACAGACAACTATACATACAACAAAATATCGTCAAACATAAAAAAGAAGACCGGCGGAACCATCGGAAGAAGAAACGGCAACGAGTACAGAGCGATGTCTAATGTGTGGACAGATATTTCCCCTATCGTGCCGTGGAGTAAAGAAAGAGTTAATCACCCAACACAGAAATCTTTGCAACTGATGGATAGGATATTGGACATATTTAGCAATGAGGGCAATGTAGTGTTGGATTGTTTTGCCGGAAGTGGTAGCACAATAATATCTGCAATAAACAAAAATAGAAAATATATAGGTTTCGAGAACAATGCGGAGTATTTTGAAACCATGATAAATAGAATAAAGGAAATTAGGCGGTGAAAAGTGAAAAATTCAGAGACGGCATTATTGATATAAATACTAGACAATTTGGCACTGTTGCAGAAATTATAGTTAAAATGCTGAAAAATTGCATTAGTAGTGAAAGACTAGAGTTTGATTTGATTGATATAGATGAACAGAAAATAGAGGTGAAGGCATCAAAAGTATACAGAAAGCAAACACTTGATTTGGACGTTACCACTTTCTACGACCTCATTCTAAATAACAGTAATAGAGATAGACTACTCCTGCAAAGGGAAACTTTAACAGAAAAATTTGATTGCAATATACAACAAATTAAAATCAAGTTATTTGATAGACTAGTATATCTCTTATTTTTTAAGGATGTAATTGAGATCTTTGAGATTGACGCAACTAAAATTAAGAACGACAAAACTATAGTTTACTCCGATAGGCAACATCGGGGTAATATCGAGGAAGGTCAATTCCACGTAAACAACCGTACTTATACGCATCACAAGAAGAACTATTTTATAAAATCAATAACTTATCAAGAGTTAATGATTGAGGCTAAAAAACACAGAAAAAATAGTCCGCTGTATAGGGTATGAGTTATGCTATCTGTAATAATTAACTAAAAATACAAATTATCTTATAACTGCATAATTTTGTGATGTGCATTACATCTAATTCCTATCTCAGACTCATATTCAGTATTATTTCTAACGTCTATAAATAGCTGAATCGAGGCTCTTGAAAAAGTATTTCATGCACCGTAGGGGAAGGCTAACATGCCCTTCCGAAACGCGACGCGCCTGCACAAATAAAGTCGTACGCCGTCCAATTTATGGGAACCAAAACCAAGTGGCGCGTAGCGGTTGGGTTCGTGCAGAACGGTACTTTAGGGAGGGCATGTTAGCCCTCCCCTACAGTTGGTTATCATAAATTCAATGGCGCAAGCGGTTGGATTCATGCGATGACGATACTTATTCAACAGCCCCATTTATCCATTTCGTTTATGCAAACCATAATCTTGTGGCGCAAGCGGTTGGGTTCATGCAATAGCAGTACTTTAGGGAGGGCATGTGGGGCTGTTGAAAAATAGAACCGCCGATTGAGCCAGTAGGTCAATCGGCGTAACATTGTTCAGAACCTTAACAACCACCCCGTCAGATAGAACCGCCGATTGAACCAGTAGGTCAATCGGCGTGACATCGTTCAGAACCATAACATGATTGCTAAACGCATACATTACAAAATCCATAAGCCTGCCACCCCTCCAAAGGAGGGGAATGTACTAATGCAGATACTTTTTCAACAGTCCCAGGTTAGCCCTCCCCTACAGTTGGTTACCATAAATTCAATGGCGCGTGGCGGTTGAGTTTTTACAATGGCGGTATTTTTTCAACAGGATCAATGTTTCAATATGAGCTTGTTAAAAAGGTAGTTTTTTGTGGTGAAAAGTAGTTTTTTGTGGTATATTGTTCCCTGAAAATAGATTATTTAATGCTGGGAGGGATATTTAGTATGTCCACAACAAAATGCTTGAGGGGTGTCAATAATGTCACGGTAGATACCAAAGGTCGTGTTGGCATTCCTTCCAAATATCGCCAGGAATTACACGAGTTGTGTAGCAGCAATCTAGTTGTTACTGCGAATATAGGCAACAGATCTATATTGATTTATCCAAAGCTCTATTGGCTAACAGTTGAAGACCAATTACAACAATTATCGTCAACCGATATAAAAGGTTATATGCAGCGCATGATGTTGAGTCATGCCACGGAATGTGAACCTGATAATAATGGGCGCATTTTACTTCCCCCACCTCTGCGCAAAGATATGAGAATTAAAAAATCGTGTGTGTTACTTGGTCTAGGTAACAGGTTTGAGTTATGGGATCAAAAGATATGGGATGAATACAGGGAACGAAAGATGAAAGAAATAGATACCGAAGGTGCAGATTCCGTGCTCAAAGACTTTTATCTGTAACGATGCAATGGATCAACACGAACCGGTTATGTTGAAAGAGATGTTGGAAGCCATGAACATAGACAAAGATGGTTGGTATATAGATGCAACTTATGGACGAGGTGGTCATAGTGCGGCAGTATTAGACTGTTTGAGCGAAAAAGGGCGGCTTTTCGCTTATGATAAGGATTTGGAGGCGGAAAAACATGCAAAATCACACTGGATGGGTGATGCGCGCTTTGAATTCAGGAGAGAGTCTCATGCAAATATCGGACAATTATTAAGCAAATCGAATATTAGAAACAAAATTAGTGGAATTTTTTTTGATTTAGGCGTATCATCACCTCAATTAAGAACAAAAGAAAGAGGGTTTAGCTTTGATTTAGACGGACCCCTTGATATGCGAATGGACACCTCCGAGGGTATCACTGCCGCACAGTGGATAAATCAAGCAACCGTAGAAGAAATAGAACATGTATTGAAGTTTTATGGAGAGGAACCTCGTGCTAAAAGATTTGCCCGAGCGATCGTTAGTGGTCGCCCCCTTCTGACCACTTCCGAGCTAGCTCGGACAATTGCAGGTCCGGCCGGAAGAAATCATCATCCGGCCACCTGCACCTTTCTTGCAATACGCCTTTTTATCAATCGGGAACTTGAGGATTTATCTAAAGCACTGGACAGTGTTTTGGATTTGTTGCGTAGTGGCGGTCGGCTTGCGGTGATTGCATTTCACTCTTTGGAAGATCGCATCGTCAAGCAGTTTATCAAAAAACATAGTCAAGTACCTGCAACGGTACGCGGTTTGCCGCATTTGCGAGACCCTGCAGAGACCTTAAAACTTCGTAAAATTAATCACTTGATCAGGCCTGATATCAAGGAAATTGAACGAAATCCAAGTGCGCGTAGCGCGCGGCTTAGAGTTGCGGAGAAATTATGACTTGGTTGCGCAACGAAAGACTAATCATTGTGTTTCTAGTCGTAATGATATTTGTATCTGCATTTGCGGTTGTAACCTTTAGAAATCAGCATCGTTTGGCTTTCGTAGAATCCGAAGCCCTGCAAAAGGAGCGAGATATTCTGGAATCGGAATGGAGTCGTCTGCAAGCCGAGAACAGTACTCTGCGCATGCCCGGCTATGTAGAAAAATCGGTAGCGAAGCTCAAGATGATTTATCCGTATAAAGAAATCCCAATTATTGTGCAATGAAATATATAAACGCTAAGTACTCAAGACGCAAGGAACCTCCTGAGTTTAATAATCTTTTTAGACGCATATTTCTGATGACGTTGTTTTTTGTAGCATCGTTGGGCTTAATCGGACGTGCAGTATATTGGCAGTACGACCCGCGTCTTGCACTGGAGAACAAGGACAATGCACGCTATTTACGAACCAAAGAAATACCTGCCTATGACGGTTCTATCACTGATCGGAACGGCACCTTACTTGCAGTTAGTGCGCCAGTTTATTCGGTATGGGTAGATCCTCTGGGATTTGACGATAAACACACAGCAGCAATAGCCGAGGCAGTGGAAATAGATGCGGACGAATTGCGTGCGAAAGTGGCAGCGGCAAAGGACAGACGGCATCTATACATCAAGCGGCAGATTAAACCGCAGATGGCGGACAATTTAAGGATTTTGGGAATAGACGGGCTTCATTTGGATCAAGTTTATAAACGTTTTTATCCGGCTGGTGAGATTACTGCGCATATTGTCGGCTCAACCGATGTTGATGGCAAAGGCATAGAAGGCATGCAGATGCATACCAACGAACACTTGCGAGCGACACCAGGGTTGAAGCAGATCATGATAGATGCAAACGGGCATACGGCACGTGATATCAAGCTCCTCAAAGCACCTAAAAATGGAGAGACTTTGACGTTGAGCATAGATCAGCGTATTCAATATTATGCGTATCGTGCATTGAGGAATGCGATTGCAAAGCACAACGCCGAATCGGGTTCGATTGTTGTAGTCAATGCACAAACTGGTGAGATTATCGTTGCCGTCAATTATCCTTCTTTTAATCCCAATGACCGCCGATATAATTTTTCAGATAGACATCGCAACCGATTGGTGACCGACACCTTTGAACTCGGTTCTACGGTGAAACCAATCATCATGGCGGCGGCTATAGACGGCGGTTATTTGCAAGAGAATACGGTAATAGATACGACACCAGGCTATTATCGCTTAAGTGGTGGCAAGCAAATAAGAGATATACGAAATTACGGTAAGCTCGATATAACTGGTGTCATAGTCAAGTCCAGCAATGTGGCAATTAGCAAAATTGCACAAACGGTGCCACGCGAAGTTTTGTGGACTTATTTATCCGGTGTCGGTTTTGGAGAAACGCCGGGTACGGTTTTCCCCGGAGAAGTAATAGGCGAACTTAGATATCATGACAAGTGGAGTCCTACCGACCATGCCGTCATGTCATATGGTTACGGCGTGTCGGTCTCGTTGTTGCAACTCGCGATGGCATATACCACTTTTGCCAACGATGGTTGGCGACCCAATCCGACCTTTCTAAAAGACAACCCTTATTTCAGAAAGCAGCAAGTTTTTACTCCCGAAACCGCAACAGCCATTAGAAAAATGTTGCACAGTGCAATATCTAAAGAAGGCACTGGCAGCCTTGCCAAAGTCAAAGGTTTCACGACTGCCGGGAAAACCGGCACGACTAGAAAGTCAGTTGAAGACAAAGGCGATGATAACGAATACACTTCAGTGTTTGCCGGCTTTGCCCCGCTACAGCAACCCAATTTTGTATGCGTGGTGGTGATAGATAAACCGAGTGCAGGCGAATACTATGGAGGCACGGTGGCAGCACCAGTATTCTCCGAAGTCATGTCGGCAACATTGCGTTTTATGAATTTCAACTACGACGAATTGCTGGACTTAAATATGTCAAATGCCTTGTTGCCCACTAAGCATGTCAATTGATGAAGAGATGTAGATTATCGGTGTTGATGGAGGATCTGGTGCAGATAAAGGATATAGACGATGTGGAGGTGACTGGTATAGCAAACCATAGTGAAGACGTGCAGCGAGGTGATTTATACATGGCGGTGGAAGGAGAGCATAAACACGGCTTGAATTTCCTATCCGATGTCATAGAACGTGGTGCTAAGGCGGTTGTTTGGGGCGGTTATAAGAACTCAATTTATCCGTCTACGATACCAATGATTAGAATACCGAATCTGCGTGAGAACATCGGTATCATTGCCAGCCGTTTTTATGATTGTCCTTCCGATGCGATGGAGGTTATTGCGGTAACCGGCACCGACGGTAAGTCTTCGGTGAGCCATTATATTGCCGAGTGTTTATCGGTTGCCGGGAGATCATGTGGTTTGATAGGAACATTGGGTTACGGTTGCTTCGGTGATTTGCAGGCATCTACCCATACCACACCCGACGCTTTGATTACCCACAAAATCATCAACGAATTAAGACAGCGCGATATAGACAAGGTTGTGATTGAGGCTTCTTCACACGGCTTGGTACAGGGAAGACTGAACGGCTTGATGATAGATACCGCGGTGTTTACCAACCTGGGGCATGATCATTTAGATTATCACGGCTCGCGTATCAAGTATATGCTTGCGAAACGCAAGCTCTTTGAGTACGACAGTCTAAAGACGGCAGTGATCAATGCCGATGACGAACATGCCGAATCGATGATCAATGCATGCCATAACAAGGTGAACATTTTGAGTTATTCAAAGCAACATTCCACGGCCGCCGCTTATCTCATCAAAGCTGAGAACCGTGAACAAGGCATTGCTTTGCGTGTTTCTCTTTTGGGCAAAGTTATAGATATAGAGACCCATCTGTTCGGCAACTTTAATATCTACAACCTCTTGGCAACTTTATTAGTGCTAATTAATCATGGGTTTGAATTAGCCGATGCAGCCGAACGGTTATCCGAGATTCACCCGGTGGACGGTCGCATGCAACGTTTCGGTAGCGGTGATGTGCCGATGGTATTCTTAGACTATGCACACACACCGCAGGCATTAAAGCAGGTTTTGACATCGTGCCGAGATTACACTAACGCCGATCTGATTTGCGTATTCGGATGTGGTGGTGAGCGAGATGCAAGCAAGCGTCCATTGATGGGAGAAATAGCACAACATTATGCCGACCGCGTAGTAATCTGTGACGATAATCCCAGAGGTGAAGACCCTGAAAAAATTTGCAACGACATTCTAAAAGGTATGACGAATACCCGATCGCATTGTATTATGCACGATCGCGCAGAAGCGATAAACAAAGCAATCAAAGAGGCAGCACCGGATGATGTGGTTTTGGTTGCCGGCAAAGGACACGAGCGTTATCAAATCGTTAAGGGCGTGAAAAAGCCGTTTAACGATGCAGACTTCATACAAAAAGCACTAGGGGACTATTGATGGCATGGTTGAACTTGTACGAGATTGCAGAGATGGTGCAAGGTGCAACAAACGGTGCTGATATACCGATAGAGGGTATCAGCATTGATAGTCGCACGACCAAGCCGGGAGATTTATTCGTAGCGATTAAAGGGGAACATTTTAACGGTCATGATTTCGTAGAAATGGCGGCTGCATCGGGTGCAACTGCGGTGATGGTCTCCGAGGTGATTACCTCACCTCTAGCACAAATACGCGTGCCTGACACATTACAAGCATTGAGCGAATTAGCCGCACAGTGGTGTCGTCGCCTCAAGATTACGGTTTTGGCATTGACTGGTAGCAATGGCAAGACGACGACCAAAGAAATCATTGCAGGTATTTTACGCCGCTGCCGGCAAGTTGTTGCAACGCCCGGTAATTTCAATAACCATATTGGTGTGCCGTTGACCGTATTGTCCATAAGGTCGCAACACGATGCTGCAGTTGTAGAAATGGGGGCCAATCATCACGGCGAAATACGTAAACTCTGCGCTATCGCAAAACCCGATATCGCTTTGTTGCTCAACGCTTCTGCTGCGCATATAGGTGGTTTCGGTAGTCTGGACGGCGTTGCCGAAGCAAAAGGTGAGATATTTGAATCTTTGAGTGAGACAGGCACGGCAATATTAAACAAGGACGATGTGTACTACGACTATTGGTTACAGAAAATCAAAAAGCAACGCGTCGTAGAATTTAGTTTATCCACCGAAGCCGATTTTTATTTGCTTTCTCATCGCGGACAGACTGTGGAATTGAGTCTGGCAGGTAAGCCTCGCACTTGTAACATGAAGTTATTGGGTCGGCATAATATATCCAATGCATTGGCAGCTGCTGCGGCGAGCTATGTAGCAGGTGCTGGTATAGACGATATTGTTGCCGGCATAGAGTCGGTTTCTCCAGTGCCTGGACGTTTGGTGATGCGCAATGGTATAAACGGTTCTCGTTTAATAGATGATAGTTATAACGCAAACCCCGCCTCTTTAGCGGTGGCTTTGGAGGTGCTCAAACAAACACCGGGAGAGCATTGGCTGGCATTAGGTAATATGGCAGAATTAGGCGACAAATCTGTCGCCCTCCATGCACGTGCTGGCAAGCAAGCAAAGTCCATGGATGTGCACCGTCTCTTTGCAGTCGGAGACGATGCTCGAATAGCATCTGAGAGTTTCGGTGAGGGGGGTGAGTCTTTTGATAGTATTGCCGCATTAATACCACAGCTCAAAACGCAGTTGAATCCGAGGGTGAGTTTGTTGGTTAAGGGTTCGCGCTCAGCGAAAATGGATCAATTAGTGGCAGCATTGCTGCCAGCCAATGAAACTGTTTCTTAGCAGAGGCGATTGTGTATCATTTATCAGATTTTTTAATAGAGTTGCACAGCGGTTTTAATGTTTTGCAATATATCACACTACGCACCGTTTTTGCTGCAATCACTGCGCTGTTAATCAGCACTATTGCCGGCCCAAGCGTTATTCGCTATCTAAGCCACCTGAAAATAGGTGAGACCATACGCGAAGTAGGCCCTCGCTCGCATTATAAAAAGCAAGGCACTCCGACGATGGGCGGTATATTAATCATCATCACGATTGTATTTTCTACTTTGCTATGGGTGGATATCCTTAATTATTATGTGATAATCGCCCTCGCAACGATGCTAGCTTTTGGTATCTTGGGAGGTATAGACGATTATCTGAAAATGAAAAACGGTGAGGGCATGTCTATAAAAACCAAGTTTTTATGGCAATCGCTACTTGCCTTCATCATTGCGTACACGGTGTATAGCAGTGCGCAGTACCCTGCTGAGTTAGAACTGATAGTACCGTTTTTCAAGGATATCGTGTGGGATATAGGGGCGTGGTTTATATTGCTTGCCTACCTAACCATCGTCGGTGCAAGCAATGCGGTCAATTTAAGTGACGGTTTAGACGGCTTGGCAGTTTTGCCAGTTGCCTTAATCGCTTCGGCTTTGGGTATCTTTGCTTATGTTAGCGGTCATACCAATTTTGCCGATTATTTGAATTTTCCCTATTTACCTCAAGCTGCCGAGTTGACCGTGTTTTGTGGTGCTTTGGCAGGAACCGCGTTAGGTTTTCTATGGTTCAACACCTACCCGGCAAAAGTCTTTATGGGTGATGTGGGCGCACTTTCCCTAGGTTCGGCACTTGCGATTATTGCCATCTTGGTCAGACAGGAATTCTTGCTCCTTATTATGGGCGGCATATTCGTTGCCGAAGCGATTTCGGTGATTTTACAAGTTGCGTCGTATCGCCTAACCGGCAAACGTATTTTTCGCATGGCACCGCTACATCATCATTTTGAATTGAAAGGTTGGCCCGAACCTACCGTGATAGTACGTTTTTGGATCATTACTTTGCTTTTGGTGTTGGTCGGCTTGGCAACATTAAAGATCAGGTAATCAGGAAACAAGATGTATCAAACGATGGCTCAAGCGTATCAATTTCTGATTATCGGTTTAGGTGTAACAGGGTTGTCGGTTGCTCGTTTTCTACATCGGCGAGGTATCTCGTTTGCGGTTGCCGATAATAGCGAACATCCGTCGCAACATCAGGCATTATTAGAATTTGCTCCCGAAACACAAGTTTATATCGGTGATATAAAAGCGGCTTATCTCGAACAAGCCGAGCAGGTCGTCGTGAGTCCTGGGGTTTCCCTAAAAACTTTGCAAGCGACTCAGGCGAATACAAAAAAAGATAAGTTTATCGGCGATATAGAATTGTTTGCGCGTTATGCACCGCAATGTCCGATTGCTACAATCACCGGCACCAACGGCAAAAGCACTGTCGCTTCGCTGTTGGCAGATGCTGCGAAGTGCGCAGGACTTAATGTTGCGAGCGGTGGCAATCTAGCTGGTGAGAATTCGCACAGCATGCCGGCCTTGGATTTAATAGAACAATACAGAGACGTTGAACTTTATGTTTTGGAGCTATCTAGCTTTCAGCTGGAGACGATTTATAGTCTGCAGCCCAGTGTGTCGGTAATCTTAAACATAAAGCCTGATCATTTAGATCGCTACGAATCTTTTGCCGATTATCGTGATGCAAAATTACGTATCCATAGAAATAGTGAGGTTGTAGTCATCAATAGAGAAGAAGATATCGCACTGCAAATAAACGAATCGGCAAGGCAGCTGAGCTTTGGACTTGATCAAGCCCCAGTCGGTCATTTCGGAGTTATAGAAAAAGAAGGGGTCAGACATATTGCTTTTGGTAATGAGCTATTAATTTCCGAGTCCGATATTGCGCTGGTAGGTGATGTGGGTTTGCTGAATACCCAAGCGATGTTTGCGATGGGACACGCCTTAGGTTTGTCGTTTGATGCGATGTGCAGTGCAGCTAGAAATTTTCATGGTTTGGCGCATCGTCTGCAGCATATCGGATGTCGCAACGGTATAGATTGGTACGACGACTCTAAGGCAACCAATGTTTCGGCAACTTGCGCGGCACTAAACGCTATTGATAGACCCGTCGTATTGATTGCCGGTGGTCTCGGCAAAGGCGAAGACTTTAAGCTACTTGCCAATTTAGCTGAATCTAAGGTGCCTAAGGTGCGTGCCGCAGTGTTGCTGGGAAAAGATGCCGAACAAATTGCCGCAGCACTGGAAGGTCGCGTTCCTTACACACAAGTTGAGAATATGGAGCAAGCTGTGCTTTATGCTGCCGACACCGCTTGCCCCGGCGATTGCGTGTTGTTGTCGCCGGCGTGCGCCAGTTGGGATATGTATCGCAATTACAAAGAACGCGGCAAGGCTTTTAGGTCTGCGTATAAAAAACTATCGTGATAATAATATGACCAGTGCAACTATCAAACACGATTTTTGGATGGACTATAACAAGTCCATACTTTGGTATATAACAATTTTGTTGGGTTTGGGTGTGGTGATGGTCGCATCTGTCACATTTGAACTTGTTGCCGACGATGCGTTCCATTACACGATTAAGAAACTGTCTTACATTGCGTTATCGTTGATATTAGCTACGATTATATGTTTTGTACCGGCATCTACGATTTTCAACCGCGGCGGCTCTCTAGTCTTCGTATCTATTATCTTCCTCCTACTAGTATTCCTTCCTATGATAGGTAAAGAAGTTAAAGGGAGCTACCGCTGGTTGGATCTTCAATTTTTCACTGTCCAACCTTCCGAGTTCGTGAAACTCTTTATGATTATCTTCGTTGCAGATTATATCGGACGTCATTTTGAGAGGATGTCGACCAGCCCATGGGAGTTTGTTAAGCCTTTGGTTGTGGGAACCGTCGTTGCCGGATTACTGATAATACAACCCGATTACGGCACTGCAGTGGTAATCCTTGCAATTATGTTCGGGATGCTATTTTTAGCACCAGTGCGTTTAATACATTTTTTACCACTGGTAATTTTAAGTGGTTTGGTGTTATTGGTGGTGATGATCGTAGCACCGTATAGAATGCAACGTATACTCATTTTTATGGATCCTTGGCAGGATCGATACGGTGCCGGATTTCAATTGATAGAGTCATTGATTGCGATTAAAAACGGTGGCTGGTTCGGTGTTGGTCTGGGTGATAGCATCCAAAAACTATCATATTTACCCGAAGCACATACCGATTTTATATTGGCAATCATTGCCGAAGAACTCGGCATTATCAGTGTCTGTCTTTTGATTTTGTTGTTTTGCTTTTTGACGCGGTGTTGCTTTTTGACCGCGCAGAAAGCATACCGACGAGGATTTCTCACTTATACTTTTTATGCTTACGGTGTCGGTCTATGGATATTCGTACAGTTTTTAATCAACGCCGGTGTCGTTTTAGGATGTCTGCCGACTAAAGGTATCACTTTACCTTTTGTTAGTGTTGGTGGCAGTAGTTTGATGGCGTTGATTCTTGCTATAGCGATACTGATGCGTATCAATTACGAGATCTCTACATCCACATACAATATTAAAAGTAGGGTACGATATGGCTACTAAAACCCCATTGATCGTCATTATGGCAGGCGGAACCGGTGGTCATGTTTTTTCCGGTATTGCTGTCGGTCGCCGCCTCAAAGAGAAGCACATGGATGTGCTATGGCTTGGAACCGTAGACGGGCTTGAAGGTCGAGTCGTACCCGATGAGAATATCAACTTTATAGGCGTGCGAGTAAAAGCCTTGAGGGGCAAGGGTTTATTGAATTGGCTGACGGCACCGTGGATTTTGAGCATGGCATTTTGGAGGATATTACTACAATTTATCAGACAGCGTCCGTCTTTGGTATTGGGTATGGGTGGTTTTGTGACCGGTCCCGGCGGTGTCGTTGCCTATTTGCTGGGTATTCCTTTGATCATACACGAGCAAAATGCGATTGCCGGTTTAACCAATAAATGCCTAGCATTTTTGAGTCAACGAATTCTTTGCGGGTTTCCTGAGTCGTTTAAGTCCAAGAATGTCATGTGGGTGGGAAATCCGGTACGCGCCGAGATGGCAACTGATGTTTTAGATCAAAGGTCAGTTGAACACGACAGACTTCATCTGCTCGTTGTCGGTGGCAGTCTGGGTGCAAGTTTTTTCAACGAAATTGTCCCTCAGGCGATTGCGTTGATAGACGAGACCCAGCGACCCGAAGTGAAACATCAAACCGGCAAAGGGCATTTGCAAGAAACCTCATCACGCATAGAGGCATTAAAAGCACACTACAAAGCCTTTGAGTTTGAAGAGAAAATGCACGAACTCTACCGCTGGTCCGATTTAATTTTGTGCAGAGCCGGTGCGATGACTCTAGCAGAAATTTCTGCGGCCGGATGCCCGGCAATTTTGGTACCGTACCCTCATGCGGTTGACGATCATCAATCTGCGAATGCTCGTCATTTAGTTGCCAAGAACGCAGCGATTTTAGTGCAGCAAAATCAACTAACGGCTACCAAGCTCGCCGATTTATTACTGGGTTTTATCAACAACAGAGAAACGCTACTTGAGATGTCCAAAGCGATTAAGACAGCAGCGATATTGGATGCCGATCGCAAGATTGCCGATATATGTATTGCGGAGATGGTAGCGTGAAAACGAGTAACAACCTAAGACAAGTCTACGACAGCATGGGTACGATACATTTAGTAGGCATCGGTGGTATCGGCATGAGCGGCATCGCAGAAGTGTTGTCCAATATGGGTTGCAAGGTACAAGGTTCGGATATTGTGCATAGCACGGCGATATCAAAACTAGAGGCACTTGGCATCCGAGTTTTTATAGGTCACCGTGCAGACCATGTTAAAGGATGCAATGTCGTAGTTATATCTTCTGCGATTGCTTCTGATAATCCAGAGGTGTCCGCGGCACGGGAACATAATGTGCCGGTAATCAAACGCGCGGAAATGCTTGCCGAACTGATGCGTTTTCATTTCGGCATTGCGGTTTCCGGCACACATGGCAAAACTACGACGACGAGCTTAATCGCGGCGATTTTGACTAAAGCCGACTTGGATCCAACCTTTGTTATTGGTGGCAAGGTGAACAGTCATGGTGGCAATGCACGTTTGGGTGAGAGTCATTATCTGGTTGCCGAAGCCGACGAAAGCGACGCCTCTTTTCTACATTTGCAGCCGATGATGTCGGTTATTACGAACATAGATGCCGACCACTTGGTGGCGTATAAGAATAACTTTGAACTTTTACAAAATGCGTTCGTAGATTTTGTACATAATTTGCCGTTTTACGGTGTTGTAATCGCTTGCAACGAAGATCCGGTGACACGAGAACTCACATCTCGCTTCAGTCGTCGCTGTTTGACTTACGGTTTTGACCAAGACAATGATTTTGTTGCTGAAGATATTCACTTTGAAAACATGACGAGCCATTTTCAATTAAACATTGCCGATGGCAATAAAGCATATCAATTCATATTGAACTTGCCAGGTCGGCATAATGTATTGAATGCACTTGCGGCGATTGCAGTGGGAATTAAATTAGGCGTGGACATAGAAATCATTGCCGAGGCTTTAGCGGAGTTCCAAGGTATACGACGCCGCATGCAAAATTACGGCATGCTACAAACGACACACGGTAATGCTCACCTGATAGACGATTACGGACACCATCCGAACGAGATAAAAGCGGTGCTACATACTATCAGCGATATATGGCGTGGGCGGCGCAAAGTATTGATATTCCAACCGCATCGCTACACCCGCACACACGCTTTATTTAACGATTTTTGTGATGTTCTAAACGAAGTTGAAGAATTGATTTTATTGGATGTCTATGCTGCTGGTGAAGAGCCGATTAAAGGTGCAGACTGCGATGCATTGAGTCGTGCGATACGCGCACGAGGCAATCTAATTCCTATTTGTCTTGCTGATATAGCAAAAGTACCTGAGGTACTCAATGCGGTTGTGCGCGACGGCGATGTAGTATTGACAATGGGAGCCGGGTCTATTTCCAAGTTACCTAAGGATTTGGTTGATCGCTTTGCTATAAAAAATCTTTCGTCTGAGGAAATGTCATTATGATGTTGCAGTGTGATACCGAAAATCTTAACGGTTCTTTACATTTTGATCATAGCCTGAAACGTTTGAATACATGGCGTGTCGGCGGTGCTGCCGACTGTTTTTTCAAGGCCGACGATGTTGACGCACTAAGCTATTTTCTAAAATATTGCGCTGCTGATTATCCGATTTTCTATTTGGGTTTAGGTAGCAATGTGTTGGTTCGAGATGGCGGCATTAGAGGAATCGTGCTCAGCCTGGGCTATGGTTTTAATTGGGTAGAACAACGTGGCGAAGATATTATAGGTGTTGGTGCAAGCACAAGCTGTGCGCAACTGGCGCGTTTTTATGTAAATAACGGTTTACCGGGTTTGGAGTTCATGGTTGGCATCCCCGGCACTGTGGGAGGCGCGCTGAGGATGAATGCTGGTGCTTTCGGTGGTGAGATTTGGGATTATGCGGTTGCAATTGAGACCATCGACCGGCAAGGAACAAGAAAAAAGCGAGCACTCAATGAGGTGGATGTCGGTTATAGGTTTGTAGATCTGCCTGAGGATGAATGTATCATTTCGGGTGAATTCAAAAAGCCTCAAAAAATAAAAGTCAACGATAAGCTGAAAGAACAGCTCAAAACATATCTTGAGATGCGTAATCAAACTCAACCGATCAATGAACCAAGTTGTGGTTCTGTTTTCAAAAATCTGCAGGGTAGTTCTGCCGGACGACTGATTGAAGAATGTGGTTTGAAGTCGCATACCGTAGGTGATGCAATGGTCTCGGAAAAACATGCCAATTTCATAGTCAACAAAGGTTCGGCAACGGCAAAAGATATAGAGGAACTGATGTTGCATGTTCAGGCCGTCGTGAAGGAACACAGTGGAGTACATCTGCAGCCGGAAGTCATCATCATCGGAGACCATTATGCCTGAGTTTGGTATGTCTGAGTTTGGAAAAGTTGCGGTATTTATGGGTGGTTGGTCGTCGGAGAGGGCTATCTCTTTGGATAGCGGAAATGCAGTACTTACCGCACTGCAAGATTCACAAGTAGATGCAACCGCCTATGATCTGACACCGCAAACCGTATCGCCTTTGTCAATTGGTTGTTATGATCGTGCCTTTATTGCAATACACGGGCGAGGTGGAGAGGATGGCACTTTACAAGGTATGCTCGAAATGCTTGATATACCTTACACCGGTAGCGGTGTACTCGCTTCGGCTTTGTCTATGAACAAAATTTCCACTAAGCGCATTTGGGCATCGCAACAACTGTCTACACCACCTTTTGTTATCGTTGATCAGTACTCGGATATGGAGGCTATCGCCGCACAAATCGGTCTACCTTTTGCGCTTAAACCGGTATGCGAAGGCTCAAGCATAGGTGTCTCTAAGGTAGAAAATCTGGACGATTTTGATAAGGCAATATCTGCTGCGATGCAGGTTTCCAAAACATTGTTTGCAGAGGCTTGGGTGACCGGCGACGAGTATGCGGTGACCTTGTTAGAAGATAAAATCTTGCCACCCATACGTCTACAAACGCCGCGCGTGTTTTATGACTATGCTGCAAAGTATGAAGACGACGAGACTCTTTACCATTGCCCCTGTGGCTTACCGTCGCAAGCCCTTGAGGAATTGGAAAACTTATGTTTGCATGCGTGTCAATCTCTAGATGTTGAAGGATGGGGACGGGTTGATGTTGTGCGCGACACCGCAGGGAAGTTTTGGCTACTTGAGGTCAATACGGTGCCTGGCCTTACCAGCCACAGTTTAGTGCCGATGTCGGCTAAGGCAGCGGGAATAGACTTCAAACAACTGATATTAAAGATATTAGGGACGGCAACAAAGGAGAAATCATGAGCTACTCAATGTCTTATATGCGATATCGCGAACATCAATCTTCAAGGTATAAACTACAACGATACCTCCAGTACGGTATATTGATTTTTGCTACGGTTGCAATTCTGGTTTTGGCAAAGCAACTGGACATAGATTGGGATAGATTGTTATTTAAGGAGATTAGCTCTGTACGTTTGGAAGGTGAATATGGACGGGTAGATCACTATGAAATAGAGCAACTGTTGTCTAGCTTTGTGGATAATTCCATAAGTAGGGACGATATGGATGTCATAGCAAAAATATTAAAAGATTTGCCGTGGGTTAAGAATGTGCTGATAAGGCGTAGTTGGCAAGACGACACATTGATTCTGACCATACAAGAACGCGAAGCGGTTGCTTATTGGGGGGCGCAGGCTCTGTTGGATAAGAGTGGTGAGGTATTTAGACCGTACTTAATTGATAACGATAATTTGCCTATATTGGATGCGGCAACGGGTCGTGAGAAAGATATGCTTGCGTTTTATCAGCGGTTGACCGATTGGTTAGCCCCCGTTGGTTTGCGCGTAATTCACTTGAAAGAAGATCAAAGCCGAACTTACACCGTGCAGTTGGAAAATGCACCGCGCTTAATTTTGGGAAGGCATCTCTTGGAACAGCGCATTAAAAGATTTATAGCTGCTTATCAAGCTGGTTTCGTTGATTATATGCATCGCGTTGGATGTATAGACCTGAGGTATTTAGACGGCTTCGCAGTACGCTGGAAAAAAGACGGAGGGTCGCAGTCATGTTAGCGGTAATCGATATAGGCACCAACAAAATTGCAACTTTGGTTGCCAATGTAGAAACAGACGGTTCGCTTAAAATCCTTGCTTCCGGGGTTTGTCCGTCTAAGGGTATGAGAAAGGGAATAGTAATTGATATAGAACAGATGGTCGATTCTATACAAAGCTCTATACAGGCAGCCGAACTGATGTTTGACGAGAAGATCATCTCCGCTTATGTTGGCATTTCCGGTGAACATATCCGAGGTATGCTGAGCGAGGATGCAGCACCCATACTTGACGGAGA
This sequence comes from uncultured candidatus Poriferisulfidus sp., assembly GCA_965200865.1. GTDB lineage: Bacteria > Pseudomonadota > Gammaproteobacteria > Poriferisulfidales > Oxydemutatoraceae > SP5GCR1. The sequence goes on from CBDAVG010000002.1 coordinate 41,494, forward strand.
GGTTTCGGAATTTGATATGAACAACGCGGTTGAAACCGCAAAATCAATACCCGTTGCCGGTGATCAAGAGATTTTGCATGCTTTCCCTAGAGAATTTAAGATAGACGGCGAGTCCGGAATCAGAAATCCTGAAGGTATGGCAGGCCGTCGCCTAGAAGCCAAAGTGTATATGATTACTGGTGGTAAATATCCGATACGCAATATCAAAAACTGCGTAGAGCAGTGTGGGATCAACATAGAAGACATGGTGCTTGAGCCGGTTGCTTCAGGGATGGCAGTGTTGACCACCGACGAACGTGAATTGGGTGTTTGCATGATAGATATAGGTGGCGGCACTACCGATATTGCGATCTATACGAAAGGAGAAATCATAGATATCGGGATTATTCCGGTTGCCGGCGACCACGTAAGCAACGATATCGCGAAAGTCTTGCGCACACCTCCCAACTACGCCGAAGAAATAAAGCTTAAGTACGGATGCACTAGGGCATGCATTAAAAACACCAGTGAGACCATAGAAGTACATGCGTTGTCCGATGCCAATCAAGCAGTAAATTGTAAACGGCAAATTTTGGCAGAAGTTATAGAAGCTCGCTACGATGAAATTTTTAGATTAACACAAGAACATATACAGAAAAATTTCAAGCAAGATGTAGTTTCCGGTATCGTGCTAACCGGCGGTGGTTCTAAATTAGAAGGAGTTTGCGACCTAGCCAAAGATTTTTTTGATATACCAGTGCGTGTGGGTAGTCCACGACAACTGGAAGATACCACCGGCAATCTCAAAGACCCGATTTATGCGACTGGTTTCGGTTTATTACTCTACGCAAGGGACTCAACCGTGCATATAGAGATCAATAAGTCGGAACGTAATCGTCTTAAAACCGCTTTCTTAAAAGCGAAACGTTGGTTTCAACACCAGTATTAATCCGATTTTTTTAACTTATAGGAGAGACTAAAATGTTTGAACTTGTAGAAAATAAAAAACCCGAAGGTGCCATTATCAAAGTAATTGGTGTCGGTGGGTGCGGCGGTAATACCGTCAACTATATGATGTCCAAGAATCTTGAGGGCGTCGAATTTATTTGTGCCAATACTGATATGCAGGCTTTGTCGAGTAGCAAGGCAAACTGCTTACAGTTGGGAGCCGACTTGACCAAAGGTTTGGGTGCCGGCGGCAAGCCCGAGGTGGGACGCGATGCAGCAAAGGAAAATGCTGATCAAATACGCCAAATCATCGAGAAAACCGATATGGTGTTTATCACCGCAGGTATGGGTGGTGGCACTGGTAGCGGTGCTGCGCCGGTGATTGCAGAAATTGCAAAAGGGCTTGGTGCATTGACCGTCGCAGTGGTGATTAAACCCTTTGAATATGAGCAAGCCCGGCGTATGGAGATTGCCGAGCAAAGCATCAACGAGTTAAGCAGGTATGTTGATTCGCTGATTATCGTATCAAACGAAAAACTATGCTCAGTGTTCGGTCCCGATGTCGAATTGCAGATCACTATGGATAAAGCACACGATGTGCTGCATGGTGCGGTGCAAGGTATTGCCGAGTTAATTACTCGCAAAGGCTCTATAAATCTAGATTTTGCAGATATAAAGACCGTGATGTCCGAGCCGGGTAGAGCAATGATTAGCTCGGGTACAGCCGAAGGCGAAGACCGTGCCGCTGAGGCGATGCACGCTGCAATTCAGAATCCCTTACTCGAAGATATGGATTTGACTAATGTTCGCGGACTACTCGTCAATATCAGCAGTGCCAATATTAAAATCGGGGAGATTCAAGAGATAGGGGCAGGCTTTAAGGAGTTAACCACTGCCGATGCCAACTTCAAAATGGGCGTTGTATCCGATGAATCTATGGGCGATGCCTTGCGCATTACGGTGATTGCAACCGGTATAGAAGCCGATACTGAGGTAGAAAGCGACCCGGTGGCAGATGTCGATTTAGAGATGGATGCCAAGCCGTTGCCGCTCAAGACCATAAAAGGTGGTGGCACACCATCTCCCGAAGCATCGCAATCGCCAGCGTTGTCCGAGCCTGAATCCGAAGACGATAAATATAATAATCTGCTTGATATTCCGGCGTTCTTGCGCAAACAAGTAGATTAGAATATTGAGTCTTGAAACTTAAAGATGAGAGGATAATCATGTATAAATCGTATCTAGTAAATATTTTTCCAACAAACATTTTTGTTTTGTTGTGGTTCACCATGCTTTTAAGTGCTTGTGCAGGTACTACACAAGTAGAGTTTGAATCTGCCCCAGAACCGGAACAAGAACAAGAACAAGAGCAAGAGATAGTCTCGGACGAAACTGAGGAAGCACCTGCCGAAGCACCTGTCGAAGAGGAGGCTCCCGAACCTACAACCCAGCCGGTCGAGATTAAACCGTATAGTACCGATATTGTCGGTACTGTGGAACAACTATACGGCACCGACGACCTGGATAGTTTTGCAAATGATGCTTATTCACAAGCAACAGAAGCTGATCCGGTGCTTAGATATACGGTTATCTATTTTGATTTCAATAAATCGGAAGTCAAACCCGATGCTCGGGAAATACTCTCACGCCATGCTCGTTTTATGCAAGCAAACCCTGAGGTTGTGTTGCGTATAGAAGGACATGCGGATCAACGCGGCACTAGTGGTTACAATCTAGCACTGGGAGAATATCGAGGAAATGCAGTGCGTACTATACTGGAGACATATGGCATCGACAGTTCGCGTATTTCGGTGATTAGTTTCGGGGAGGAACAACCGGCAGTTGACGGCAATACCGAAGAAGCATTCAAGCTCAATCGTCGAGCGGAACTTATATATCCGTGACGTGGTGCTTAACCACAACGTAAACGCAACCGCTTGCGCCATTGAATTTATGAAAACCGTAGGGGCGGATTTGCATATCCGCCCTAAAGTTGAGTCCTCGCTCAGATCTATCCGCTTGCGCTACAAGATTATGGTTTGCATAAATTTGATGGATGAATGTATAAATCGTGCAAGTACGTTGCGTTAGGGCAGAATAAAGCCGCCGATTATCGCCGAGTGAAACTGCCACTTGAGCCAGTAGGTTAAGTGGCGTAACTTTGTACGAAATCTAATACTGTGGTCGTTAGGAATATTACGTATATCAAAATCAATCGGCATTTCAATTATCCGCCCTAAAGTTGAGTCCTCGCTCAAATCTATCCGCTTGCGCCATTCAATTTATGAAAACCGTAGGGGCGGATTTGCATATCCGCCCTAAATTACCGTTCAGCACTACTGCAACCGCTTGCGCCCCCAATTTACGCAAACCACCTCAACGCGTTGCGTCTGTACAAACCTCACCGCTTGCGCCACTTGGTTTTGGTTCCCATAAATTGGACAGCGTACGAAGGATAATGTACGAATCTAGCAATCAAGTTAAAGTTCTGCATGATGTCACGCCGATTGACCTACTGGCTCAATCGGCGGTTCTACTTGTGCAGACGCAACGCGTTTCGGGAGGGCATGTGGGGCTGTTGAAAAAGTATTGTCATGCATCGTAGGAGGTAATTGTCTAGTGCAGAACCACCATAACCACCCCGTCAGGCTTCGCCTGCCACCCCTCCAAAGGAGGGGAATGTACTAATGCAGATACTTTTTCAACAGTCCCATGTTAGCCCGCCCCTACGGTTCAAGGATACTTCTTCAGCAGCCTCTATACCTATATACATATGCCGAATTGCCTTGCTCCCATTTACCAATCAGATTTTTTCTTATTGTTAGATTAAATTTTTTTTAGGCAAGGGCATATTCCCTTATCGCTGATAAGCGATTATCCTATATAGTTTTTAGAGGTTAAGCAATCTACTTTATTGCATCGCTTAACTATTGAAGGTCTGCTGCAACATTCTGTGCATCTGCCTTATAGATACCGAATAACTGTTTAGTTAGGAGAAGGGTCATGAGGGGGGTTAAAACGAATGAAAATAAGGCATATTCAAATATACATTTTCTTGTTGCCTTATTCTGCATAGTGGCATTATTTGAAACAGCCTTTCTAGGCTTAACAATACAAGATTGGAGTGCCGATAATATCGCTATTTATTCGGCTTTAGTCTTGGCTTTACAGATTACAGCTTACCTGAAAGCCGTTTGTGTTTGGCATATAAACCACCAGCCTCTTAAAGTCATAGTCTACATAAGCTGTGTCATTATCACCGGCTTATTTACATATTCGGTAGTTGAGGCTTTTATTGTTTTGACAACGATTTTTGCATCTGCGCCACTGATGCACCTAAACTCTGTTGCCGTAGCCTCTATAGATGGACTAATGAGCCTTGTATTACTGCATGGTTTCAGAAATTGGTTGCAGACGATACTGAAGAATGAACCACTTCAATTATTCAACCAAATACGCCACCATTTTCTATTCAACACCCTAAATACTACCGTTTGTCGGATTCCAGAAAATCCTGAACTAGCTCAGGTTAATCTAGAGAAACTCGCAATTTTATTAAGGAAAATGTTGTTCCTAAAGACATATATTAGTTTGGAAGAGGAGATAGCTTCGGTGAAGTGTTACTTAGAAATAGAAAAATACCGGCTTGAAGAGCGACTGCAGGTTAGCTGGTTTGTAGCCCGCAATACGAATGTTGCAATCAAAGTGCCGGCATTCATCTTGCAACCACTCGTTGAGAATGCAATTTATCACGGCATAGAGAATATTCTGGGCGGCGGCACTGTGGTGATATCTCTATATACCGTAGGGAGTCGTTTAATCATTCAAGTCTGTAATCCTATCGCTAATTCCCGCCCTTCAAATTTATCGCGTAGCGATAGCTCGCATGTTAATCAGCCGCACAAAAGTAATCGTGTCGCACAAACAAATATAGAACGTCGCTTGGCACTTGCCTACGCAGATGATTTCAGTTTTAAGAGAGAACAACGCGAAATTGAATATCGCGTAACAATTAATATACCAAAAGGAGGTTTAATATTATGAAAATTATGATAGTTGACGATGAAAAATACGCATGCGACAGGCTAATTCAACTTATATCGGAGATACCGGGTTGTTATGTCAGAGCTTGTGCTTATAACGGTCTTGAGGCAGTTGAAAAAGTAAATGCCTTAGATATAGACGTGGTACTAATGGATATCCACATGCCGGTAATGGATGGTCTTGAGGCGGCACGGCACATGAACAAAAGCACTAACTCGCCACAGATCGTTTTCACTACGGCATATCGCGAGCATGCACTTTCTGCTTTTGAGGTGAACGCCAGAGGATTTCTATTGAAGCCCATAGCGCGCCATCAGCTCAAAGAAAAACTGGAGCAGTTACGGCAACCCGACATCACTAGGGGCGTTAAGGAGGTAGGAATATACCAACGAGATCGCCGCAGTCATATCTATTGTCGCATTGCCAACCAATTGGAATTGGTGTCGTTGTCCGATATTATTTATTTTAAGAGCGAACAAAAATATACTATGGTAAAGCAAGTTAACGGGTCGCATTTGATAACCGAAACGCTAAAAAATCTGGAGCAGGAGTTTAGTGATATTCTGATGAGAGTGCACCGTAGTACCTTGGTAAACAAAGTTTATATGAAAAGCCTGCATCGAGATGATAACCAACGGTTGCGGTTATACCTTAAATGTACGGACGATACATTACATTTGAGCAGACGTTATATTACTAGAGTAAGGGCTTATCTAAAGCGATTTTCTATCAGCTTGATCGATATGTGAACCAAACTGTAGTGATGAACTATTCCCCCTCTGTGGAGGAGGGTGGTTGTGTAGTGGAGCTACTGAAAAGCAGAACCACTTGTGCCATTGAATTTATGCAAACCGTAGGGGCAGAATAGAGCCGCCGATTGAGCCAGTAGGTCAATCGGCAATTTGATTTATCCGCCCTAAAGTACCGTTCTGTACTAATAGAACCGCCACGCGCAATCAAATCATGGTCACCATAAACGAGATGGATGAATGTATTGATTGTGCAGACGCAACGCGTTAGGACAGATATATTAGTCTGCCCCTGCAGGTGTTTAATAATACTTTCAGCCCCAAGTGGTTTGGAATTATTGAGGTTTTAGATTATTATATGCGTCTTTAATCCCAATTAATTCTCAGCAAAATGAAAATAGCAGTCCTAAAAGAAATTCAGGCCGAGGAACGTCGCGTCGCTGCATCTCCGGACAGCATACGCCATTTCGTTAAACTAGGTTATAAAGTGGTTGTAGAGCAGGGTGCCGGCGAGGCAGCCGACTTCAGCGACGATGTCTACAAAGAAGCTGGTGCCGAGATAGCATCCGATGCGAATGTGCTTTGGCAGCAAAGCGACATCATATTAAAGGTCAAAGGACCTACGCCACAAGAAGCCGAATTAATCAGTGCCGATACGGTGTTGATTTGTTTCATCTGGCCGGCGCAAAACAAAGAACTAGTAGAAAAACTTAAAGCTCAAGGTGCGACGGTATTAGCGATGGATCAGGTGCCGCGCATCACCCGTGCACAGAAGCTCGATGCGTTGAGTTCAATGGCAAATATCGGAGGTTATCGCGCAGTGGTGGAAGCGGCAAACCACTTCACTCGGTTTTTCAGTGGTCAAAGTACCGCAGCGGGTCGGGCAGCACCCGCGAAAGTATTGGTCATTGGTGCTGGTGTTGCCGGCCTTGCTGCGATAGGTGCGGCGCGTTCTATGGGGGCTATCGTGCGTGCCTTTGATACGCGTCCCGAAGTTGCACAGCAAATAGAAAGTATGGGGGGAGAATTCTTAACCATCAGTATGGAAGAGTTGGGTAGCGGTAGTGGCGGTTATGCCAAACAAATGAGCGATGCATTTCTGGAAGCTGAGCGTGAACTCTTCTTAGAACAAGCCAAAGAAGTTGATATCATCATCACCACTGCATTGATTCCCGGTAAACCGGCACCGCAGTTGATTAGTGAAGAGGCGGTTAAAGCATTGAAAGCCGGAAGCGTGATCGTTGACCTTGCAGCCGAGCAGGGTGGTAACTGCGAGTTGACCGAAGCTGATAAAGCGGTAGTCAAACACGAAGTTACGATTATCGGATACACCAACCTCCCAAGCCGTATGGCATCTCAATCAAGCCGTTTTTACGCCGCTAATTTACAACACTTGCTAAGCGATATGACTCCGGAAAAGGACGGTAAATTGGTAATTGACTTGGAAGATCAAATCGCACGCAACATGATAATAACGCATAAAGCCGAGATACTCTGGCCACCACCTGAGAGTGCACGACCGGCACCTCCGCCACCGCCGAAACCTAAAGCGGCTGAGGTTGTTGCCGAGCAACCCACTGAACCGCCGCGTAAAAGGTTATTCAAGAATTTGCTGTATTTGGTCATCGGCGGAGGTGCTTTGCTGGCTCTGGGGCAGGTAGCCCCCGACTCGTTTATGGCTCATTTCACCGTATTTGTGCTTGCCTGTTTCGTAGGCTGGCAGGTGATTTGGAATGTCACACCGGCACTGCATACGCCATTGATGAGTGTTACCAATGCGATTAGCGGCATCATCATCATTGGGGCTTTGGTTCAAACCGTCAGCACGACTTCGGTTGTTCTATGGTTGGCAATCATCGCGGTGTTCGTTGCGATGATCAACGTTGCTGGCGGATTTTTGGTTACCTACCGAATGTTGAAGATGTTTCGCAGGAGTTAGAGGTTTATAGACGATGATTAGTCAAGGATTGATTACTATGTCGTACGTCATCGCCGGCGTATTTTTTATTTTGAGCTTGGGTGGATTGAGCCACCAAGAAACCGCTCGGCGCGGAAATCTCTTCGGCATTGCCGGGATGCTCATCGCCTTGACGATGACTTTGGTAGCCTTAGAATTGATACGCTGGGAGTATCTGCTACCAGTAATGCTTGTTGGTGCCGCGATAGGTGCCTTTGTTGCCAGTCGCGTGGAAATGGTGCAGATGCCGCAACTGGTTGCCTTGTTGCATAGCTTCGTCGGGATTGCAGCGGTATTGGTGGGCTATGCAAATCACTTGGATCCGACGATTCAATATACTGGTGTTGAACGCACCATACACTCAGTGGAAATATATTTGGGTGTATTCATCGGTGCGATAACCTTCACTGGTTCGGTCGTTGCTTTCGGAAAACTGCAAGGTGTTTTTTCAAGCAAACCGTTGATGTTGCCGGGGCGACATATGATAAACCTTGCCATTGTTATCGTCTCAATTATTTTGGGTTATCTGTTTTTAGCTACTGATACCAATATCGCATGGATCAGTTTGTTGATAATGACTGCGCTGGCTTTGTTGTTGGGTGTCTTTTTGATCGCCGCAATCGGCGGTGCAGACATGCCCATAGTCGTATCCATGTTGAATAGCTATTCGGGTTGGGCAGCTGCGGTGACTGGCTTTATGCTGAACAACGATTTGCTGATTATCACTGGTGCTTTAGTAGGTTCCAGTGGTGCTATTCTGAGCTACATCATGTGCCGTGCGATGAACCGTAGTTTTATTAGCGTAATACTTGGCGGCTTCGGTGGTAGTCCAGTTGCAGATAGCGATGTAGAGGGTGACATCAAGGAAATACTTGCCGACGAAACCGCCCGAGTACTCAACGAGGCATCTACGGTTGTGATCGTCCCCGGCTACGGCATGGCGGTGGCACGCGCACAAAATGCGGTTAGTGAGCTTGTCAGATTGTTGCGCGAAAAAAACATCAATGTGCGGTTTGCAATTCATCCGGTTGCCGGCCGTCTGCCGGGACACATGAATATCTTGCTTGCCGAAGCCGATGTGCCGTACGATATCGTCCTAGAGATGGATGAAATCAACCCTGATATGCCCAACACTGATGTGGTTATGGTCGTAGGTGCCAACGATATCGTCAACCCGCTTTCCGAAGACCCCGACAGCCTTATCGCCGGGATGCCGGTTATAGAAGTCTGGAAAGCGTCAACCGTCATCGTGTTCAAGCGTAGTATGGCAACTGGCTATGCGGGCATAGACAACCCACTATTCTTTAACGACAACACGCGTATGCAATTCGGCGATGCCGAAGCCAGCGTACGAGCAATCCTGCAAAACATCTAACCATTCCCCTCCTTTGGAGGAGTGATTGTGTCGTGGGGCTGTTAAAAAAGTACTGCCATTGCATAAACTCAACCGCTTGCGCCATCAAATTTACGATAACCCATGTTGGGTTCTTGTATCATCTCAACCGCTCTGCGCCATCAAATTTATGCAAACGGTAGGGGAGGGCTAACATGCCCTCCCAACGGTTTTCATAAATTATATGGCACATAGTGGTTCAATTTGTGCAATGGCAGTACTTTTTCAACAGTCCCACATGCCCTCCCTAAAGTACCGTTTTGCACCAACAGAACCGCCTTGCGCCACATAATCACGTACCCTTCTACAATTCATAGGTTATGTTGGGGTTTTGCACAATGTTACGCTGTTTGCGCCACTGCAACAAACGGCAGTTTTATTTTTCAACAGTCCCATGTCAGCCCTCCCCTACGGCTCAAGGATACTTTTTCCACAGCCTCAACCAAAAATTTTGTATAATGTGAGAGTAGGTTCATACGATTAACTTAGCATAGTGATATAAATCAAGGAGATTAGAAATGTTCAAACATAGCTTTTACATTGTACCGGTTATCGCCATTTTAGCTGCTCTCAGTTGGAAATACGCAACGACGATGGCACCGGCGGACAAAGAGATTCCCGAACAGAGAGCTGAAATACTCGCTCCCGGCTGGGGTGAGTTAGATTTCACACCGCCTGAGGTTGGCACTTATGGATTGCCGCGTCTCAAAAAAGCAAGCGGTGGCGAGATTTTGTTAAGCAATGGTGAAAAGGCAAATCTGGACGAGTTCATAGGAGACAAAGCTGTGTTGCTATCTTTTATCTATACCAGTTGTTCGGATGTCAACGGCTGTCCTTTGACCACCTTCGTGATGCATAAAATGAACAAGGCATTAAAAGAAAATCAGGCAATGAACGACGATATACGTCTAATCACGTTGAGCTTTGACCCGGATAGGGACACCCCTGATGCGATGAAATCCTATGGCGAAGATTTCAAGAGAGACAGTGCCGTTGAGTGGGTATTTGCAACGACCCATTCGCAAGAACAACTAGACCCTATACTCAATGAATACGGACAGTTTGTATTCAAAACTGTCGAAAAAGAGGGCGACACCGAAAAAGTAAACTTTGCCCATGTATTAAAATCTTTTCTTATAGACAAACAAGGCTATATACGAAACATCTATAGCGTTAGTTATCTACACCCCACTATTGTCTTAAACGATATCAAAACCATACTGCAAGAAAGTGGTCCGCAAGCGAGCGGATGAACAGGCGTGTTGTTGTCTTAAACACGCTCGGCGGCATCGTTGCCGTTACATTACTCTCAGTGGCTTGGTCGGCAGACGAGAGATTGCCGCGTTCAGGTGATGTGCGCGACGGCTATGAGTCATCCGATTATGTAAGCCAAACCGAGAGCCTGATGAAACGGGTTGGTGTGACAGCTGATCTTTACAAAATAGCCACCGCGCCGCAACTCGGCGTACCTCCGCTACAGCACCCGCCCGACAATCCGCTTAACCGTGCCGCAATCGAACTCGGCAGGCGATTATTTTTTGATAGACGGTTGTCCATCAACGACACAATGTCATGTGCTGGTTGTCATGTGCCCGAAATGGGTTTTGCCAATAACGAACATCAAACCTCGGTTGGTGTAGAAGGGCGCAGTGTGCGGCGCAACGCGCCGACGATACTCAATGTTGCCTACAAGACGATGCTATTCCACGACGGCAGAGAATCTACACTGGAAAACCAGGTATGGATACCGCTGTTAAAACGTAACGAAATGGCAAATCCTTCAATAGGCTATGTGATACAAAAAATCAACAACATCAAAGATTATGATGGTTTGTTTGAAAAAGCATTCGGTCGCTCGGCTTCTATGGAGACGATAGGCATGGCACTTGCCCAATATCAGCGCACACTTATCTCTGCAAACTCACGTTTTGATCGCTGGTATTACGGCGATGAAAAAGTGCTGTTGAACGAAGAAGAACAGCTTGGCTTTGAGGTGTTCACTGGCAAAGGGCTTTGTTCTGCGTGTCATTTAATCGGTGAAGAATACGCATTGTTCACCGACAACGCACTACATAATACGGGTCTGGGTTACGATATTGCGATGAGTAAGGAACCTCCGACGCATCGTGTGCAACTAGCCCCTGGCGTTTTCGTAGATGTCAAAAGTGAGTTAATCAATGCGGTATCACAAACCCGACAAACGATGAGAAACGATTTAGGGCGTTACGAAGTAACCGAAAACCCTGACGATTTGTGGAAATACCTAACACCCACACTGCGTAATATAGAACTCAGCGCACCGTATATGCACAACGGTCAACTGGCAACCTTGGAAGAGGTTATTGACTTTTACGATAAAGGCGGCAGACAAAACCCTAGGTTGAGCCTACTGATTAAACCATTAGCACTTAATCAACAAGAAAAGCAGGCATTAGTTGCGTTTCTTAAAACTTTAACTGGTGCCAACGTAGCCGAACTCACCCGCGACGCATTCGCCGCACCAATCGGCGATACCCAATGACATAGTAGGGCTGTTGAAGAAGTACTGCCATTGCCCAAACTCAACCGCTTGCGCCATATAATTTAAGAAAATGATAGGGGCGGACTCATATGTCCACCCTAAAGTACCGTTCCGCACAAGTAGAATCGTGCGCCACTTAGTTTTGGTTCCTATAAATTAGATGGTATACGATTTTATTTTTGCGGACGCAACACGTTCAGGCGGACATATCAAATTGCCGATTGACCTACTGGCTCAATCGGCGGCTCTATTCTGCCTCTACAATTCCATGAAATACTTTTTCAACAGCCTCAAATATCCTCTTTAACATGAGTTATTTTATTATTTTGAATACTATCATATTTGTTTGATAAGAGTTAGAGGTTTAATTGAGCGATTATAAATTACTGTTTCCGACATTGTGCAGACCCGCCACAATCACCCCATCAAGCGGAGCTTGACACCTCTCCAGAGGAGAGGAATGTACTACTTAGGCAGTGTCGTAGGCGAGTCTAATTCCTGAGAAAATATGCCGTTTGTGTTTTTCGTAAAAGTTTCTAAAGCTCGCCCGCAAATGAAAATCAACCTCATTGAAGCGGCAACCACCGCGTAGCACATGGTGGTGTTCGTCAAACCAGGGTGTAGAGTATTCACGATAAGGGAAAGAGTTAAACCCTGAGTACGGGTGAAAATTGTTTAGGCACCATTCCCAAGTATCGGTATTCTTTTCTAGCTGTGGGTGTGAGACTTCTCGCTCGTATTCGTGGGGGAGTCTTGCGTTTGCATAGTTCGCAAAGGCTTGTGCTTCGTAGTAACAGATACCACAGACTGCAGCGTTGGGATCAACACTTTGATAACCCTTGGGGCTTGCCTGAAACCATCCGTTTTGATAACACCAACCGTCGGGTGCTTCTACTTTTGATTTTTGTAGCCATGAAAAGCCTTCTGCATCCCAGTATTGTTCATTTTGATAACCGCCGGCTTCCATAAACCCTAAATACTCGGCGTTGCTAACCGGAGAGCGATTGATTACAAAAGTATCCAGACTTATGGAATGGTGAGGTAGCTCATTATCAAAAGACCAGTTGTCTTTGCCTCCGATTCGGTATCGTTTGCTCTCAAATAACAGGGGTTTTTTGCTGACTTGCGTAGCTTGTTTAAGGCTATTGCCGTTAAGCATGTAACCGTTATCGCTCGGCATCGTTTCTTGAATATGTTTTTGAGTGATAACCATTTTCATCGTTTCTAGATGCAGGGTATGATGTTGCAGAATAAACTTTAGCAAGTAAGCGTCTTTCATCAAGCGATGTTTGCCGAACTTGGTCGGTAAATTGTTGAGCAATGCAACATTATCGTTGAATTGCTGTTGCCCTTGTTCTAAAAGCATATTGTTATGTGGCAAAACATTTCCTCGCAAATGTTTTGGGGTATTCCGTGGATTGTAAAGTTGGTGGTCGCTTTCTTTTAGCATACCTTGGTTTAATACGGTATCGCGCAACCATAAATTCTCTATATAGATTATATGTCCGTAGTGCCAGCCTAGCGGGCTCAAATCAGAATGATATTGTTTGCGATACTCGTTGTCGTCCATAGATGCGGTTAAGCACTGCACCTTATCGTGCAATTGCGAGAGTTCTATTACAAGTTCTTCGTATCTCATAACTCAATCTATAACCGTAGGAGCGGATTTATAAATCCGCCCCTACCGTTATCATAAATTTAATGGCGCAAGCGGTTAAGTTTGTTTGATGACGATACTTTTTCAATAGTCCCACGAGATCTTTGTATCTCATAACTCAATCCATTTAATAGCGTGGTTTGGATCGGCAACCATTAGTTTTTTTTCGGGGAATGTTTCCCATGCAGATTTATTGTCCAGTTTTTCCGAAGCAATCCAAAGTGCGTTGGTCTTACTTAGAAAATACAAAGAGGGTGCTTGATGATTGACAGCATAGCGTAGCGCATACAGAGATTGACTGTCGCTGATAATCATGTTGAGCAAGGCTTCGTTGTCTCCGATATGTGCCGCCAACCAGTGGATCAAATTTTTGATAATCTCGGGGAGCTTTTCCTGCGGGTGGTTGGTGATGAATTGTCGCAACAATGCAAATAGATATTCCGAGTCGTTCAATCCACGTAGCGATGCAACGATTTCATCGGATAATTCGTTGCTAATCTTTTGCCGCATAGCTTGATTAAAATTCTTTATATAGCCGTTGTGTAAATAAAGATAGCGGCCGTGTCTAAATGGCTGTGTGTTATCAGCACTGGTGGCAAAACCTGCAGTTGCACTACGCACCATCGCCAACCATCGTTCGCTATATAAGCTGTTGGCTAGGTCACACAAATTAACATCCGACCATATAGGCATCGCATTTCTATAGACCGCTGCCCGTCCGTTGGGATAATGCCAACCAAAGCCAAATCCGTCGGCGTTGAGCTTGGCGTATTGTAATTCTTGGGGTTGCCAAGATTGTACATAGAGGCTATGTTCGGGTTCCAATAAAAGTTTGCGTAGAGGGATGGCTTTGCCTAGATACGCAGCAAGTCGACACATGGGTCGTAGTTAAAGAGGGTTTTGTCTTACGATGCGGGTGGTGATTCTATTTTTTCCAGCTTCAATGCGCAGAACTTAAACTCGGGTATTTTCCCATAAGGATCCAAGGCTGCGTTGGTTAATAAATTGGCAGCAGCTTCTTTGTAGCAAAACGGCATAAAGATTTGCCCGCGTACCAAACCTCTTTCGCTACGTGCCGTGCATTCTACTGTGCCGCGCTTGGAAGTTAGCCTAATGGTATCGCCGGCTTGTGCGTTGATCGCAGCTAAATCGTCGGGATGTATTGACGCAACTGGGTGCGGTTCTATCGCTGCTAATACCGATGCGCGGCGCGTCATCGCTCCGGTATGCCAATGCTCCAATTGACGTCCGGTGATGAAGATAAAAGGATAGTGTTGATCCGGCAGTTCGTCTGCGTGGGTGAATTCCGCCGGCACGAAGCGACCGAGTCCGTTTGCAGTAGGAAATTTTTCCTTAAATAGAATGGGTTGTCCGGGGTCTTCGGCATCGTCACACGGATAAGTGACCGAACCTGTCTGCTCCAAACGCTCCCAACTAATACCCTTGATGCTATCCATGCATTTGCGCATCTCGTCAAACACATCGGAGACTTTTTTGTAGTGCCAATCCAAGCCTATACGTTGTGCGATGTCTTGTATAATCCACAAATCCAACCGCGCATCGCCAGGGGGATCTAAGGCTTGCCTACCAAGCTGTACGCGACGGTCGGTGTTGGTCACGGTGCCGGTTTTTTCAGGGAAAGCCGATGCCGGCAAAATCACATCGGCAAACAATGCGGTCTCGGTCATAAAAATATCTTGCACGATTAAATGGTCCAGTGTTGCGAGTGCCTTGCGAGCATGGTTGAGGTTCGGGTCAGACATTGCTGGATTTTCGCCCATGATGTACATCCCGCGAATTTTCTTTTGTTCGGCTTCGTGCATGATTTCCACAACGGTCAAGCCAGGCTTTTTGTCTAGCTCGCAACCCCATAATTTTTCAAAGCGATCCGCCGCTGCATCGTTGTCTACGCGCTGATAATCAGGAAATACCATCGGAATCAAGCCTGCGTCCGATGCACCTTGCACATTATTTTGTCCACGCAACGGGTGTAATCCGCTGCCCGGTTTGCCGATTTGCCCGGTCATCAGCGATAACGCGATTAGGCAACGCGCATTGTCGGTTCCGTGTATATGCTGTGAGATGCCCATGCCCCAAAAGATGATAGAGGCTTTGGATTTCGCATACAAAGCTGCGACTTCGTCTATGGTTTCTGCGTCTATGCCGCAAATAGGTGCCATCGCCTCAGGGGAATAATCCTTTAGATGTGCTTCTAGTTCACTATAACCTTCGGTGCGCTCGGCGATGAATTTTTCGTCAACCAACCCTTGTTTGATAATAGAGTGCATTATTGCGTTGAGCAATGCGACATCAGTGTCGGGTTTGAACTGCAAATAATAATCGGCATGTTTGGAAAGCTCCACCGCACGCGGATCCATAACGATTAGACATTTGCCGGAACGTGCTGCATTTTTAATAAAGGTTGCAGCCACTGGATGATTTTCAGTTGGGTTTGCACCAATAACGACGATGACTTCGGATTCTTTGACATCGCATACTTGGTTGGAGACTGCACCAGAACCTATGCCTTCCAAAAGTGCGGCAACCGAAGAGGCGTGGCAGAGGCGCGTGCAATGGTCTACGTTGTTGGTTGCAAAACCAGTACGTATCAATTTCTGAAATAAATATGCTTCTTCGTTGGTGCCTTTAGCCGACCCGAAGCCTGCTACTGACGACGGACCACCTTCGGCATATATTTTTTTCAAGCCTTCGGCAGCATAATCCAGAGCTTCGTCCCAGCTCGCTTCGCGAAACATTTGCGAAATGTCATCGTCGCTCAGTGATTCTATATCTGCGACTTTAGGGGCACCCTCAACTCGGATCAACGGTTTTGTGAGCCGGTCTGCATTGTGTATATAATCAAAGCCGTAGCGTCCCTTGACGCATAAACGGCTGTTATTAGAAGGCCCGTCTCGCCCGTCAACATAAATAATTTTATCGTCTTTAACATTAAAACTCAGCAGGCAACCGACACCGCAATAAGGGCAAACCGAATCAACTTTGCGATCTATCTCTTGCATCCCGACCTCGTGCGACGGCATCAGCGCACCAGTGGGACAAGCCTGTACACATTCCCCACAACCTACGCAGCTACTCACCCCCATCGGGTCGCCTAAGTCAAAGACGATTTCCGAACTTGCCCCGCGCTGGGCATAGCCAATTACATCGTTGTTCTGCTCTTCACGGCATGCGCGCAAACAACGGGTGCATTGGATACAGGCATCAAGATTGACTGCGATCGCCGGATGAGAATTATCCGCAGGCGGATTAACTCGGCTTTCAAAGCGCGGCAAGCCGAGGTCTAAATGACGGCTCCATTGGTCTAATTCGCTGTTTAATGTATAGCTTTGCTGCACCATGTCAGATTGCAGAAGCTCCAGCACCATACGCTGTGCATGCAAAGAGCGCGGATTATCAGTAGTGACTTTCATATCGGCAGTCGGTTGTCTCACGCATGAGGGTTGCAATACTCGCTCGCCTTCTATTTCTACCATGCAGGCACGGCAGTTACCATCGGCACGCATGCCTTCCTTAAAGCACAGATGTGGGATGTCTATGCCGTGTCGCTTCGCCGCTTGTAAAATCGTCTCGCCTTCAAAAGCACTTATGGTTTGTCCGTTTAGTACGAACTCAACCGTTTGTGTATTTACAAAATATTCGGGATTAGCTGCCATAATCTCCTCCGTTGTTACTCTATTTCCGATGGGAAGTACTTAATGACAGATTGTAAAGGGTTCGGTGCGGCTTGACCTAATCCGCAGATAGATGCATCCGCCATCACCTTGCTCAATTCGTTCATCAAAGGAACATCCCATTTTTCTTTCTCCATCAACATCACTGCCTTAGAGGTGCCGACCCGACACGGTGTGCATTTACCACAAGACTCGTGCGAGAAAAAGCGCATCGCATTGAGCGCGCTCGTACGCGCCTTGTCCTGATCCGACAATATAATAATCGCTGCCGATCCGATAAAACAACCGTATTCGTTTAAGGTGTCAAAATCCAACGGGATATCTCCCATCGATGCCGGCAAAATACCACCCGAAGCTCCGCCCGGGAAATAACCATAGAATGTATGTCCCTCTTGCATACCGCCACAGAACTCGTCAATCAACTCTGTTACAGTGATGCCGGCCGGTGCAAGATGCACGCCTGGTTTGTTGACGCGCCCGCTAACTGAGAACGAGCGTGGACCTTTGCGTCCGTTTCGTCCTTTTGAAGCAAACCATTCGCCGCCCTTTTCTACGACATCTCGCACCCAATACAAGGTTTCCATATTATGTTCCAGGGTGGGTCTACCGAACAAACCGACTTCGGCGATGAACGGTGGGCGCAAACGAGGCATTCCACGCTTGCCCTCTATAGACTCTATCATTGCCGATTCCTCACCACAGATATAAGCACCTGCGGCGCGCCGAAGTTCTATCAACGGTAGCGGCAATTCCGATTCTTTTTGCAATAATTCTAGTTCTTTGGTCAACATCTCACGCACACCGGCGTACTCGTCCCGCAAATAAATATAAA
Source organism: uncultured candidatus Poriferisulfidus sp. (assembly GCA_965200865.1). Classification (GTDB taxonomy): domain Bacteria; phylum Pseudomonadota; class Gammaproteobacteria; order Poriferisulfidales; family Oxydemutatoraceae; genus SP5GCR1. Next base: position 59,266 of record CBDAVG010000002.1, read on the forward strand.
TTGCATCAAGTCCCACAACGAATGATGCAATGAGCATACCTTCAAAAAAACGGTGGGGATCCAATTCTAAATAGTATCGGTCCTTGAATGTGCCAGGTTCGCCTTCGTCTATGTTGATCGCTAGATAACGCGGTGCGGGTTGTTCTTTGACGATACGCCATTTGCGGCCGCTTGGGAAGCCTGCGCCGCCTAATCCGCGCAATCCCGAATCGTCTAAAGCTTGTATAACCGACTCGGTGTCGCATATGCCGTCGTGCAGAGCCTTGAGTAGCTGATAACCGCCTTTTTGCTTGTATACCGCATAACTGATGTGTGTTGTGATGGCCGGTATCTTGGTTGATTTTTGTTCTATTGCCGTCAATACATTCTCTGATGTTGCTGTTGTAATAGGGTTTGTGCCGACTACTGCAACTGGTGCTTGTTCGCAACGGCCTACGCAGGGCACGCGTTGTATTCTGACCTCATCGGCGTTTAAGTTTTTTTCTAATGTCTCTATCAATGCTTCACAACCATTCATTTGACAGCTGATAGAGTCGCATACCCTAACGGTTAATGGGGGAGGAGGCGTTTGCCCGTCGCCCACCAAATCGAAATGATGATAAAAGGTGGCAACTTCATAGACTTCGGATGTAGATATTTTCATTTCCTGTGCGAGTGCAACACAATGGTCAAAAGCGATATGACCGTAGCGGTCTTGTATTAAATGCAAATGTTCAAGCAAAAGATCGCGGCGTCTAGGACGATCTCCCAACAAATCTCTGATTTCTGATAAGGCGGTATCCGAGACCTGTCTGCCTTTGGGTTCGCCTCGCTTGCGTTTGCGCCGTTTGCTCTGTTTTAGTTTGATTATCGTCTCCGTCATTGTACTTTGTCGGCTATATATTAAATGTAGTTTTGCATTGAAAGAAAGTCATTTTCAACATGTGTTGTTCATCAAGGATTTAAGCCATTGTACTACAAACCATAACCATTATTGCTATAAACTATGTGGTATGAGGCGGAAATTTTGACAAGAAAAATTTATATCTGTGATATTGCCCTAGATAATTCGGATATTGTATTAAAATGGTATGTGTTTAACTAAATCAACGGAGGTTATTATGGGCTGGAGAAAACACGAAGACGAAGAGGCATATGGCGAGGCGGACATAGAGGCGCGCCTGAAAGAGGAATTGCCGCATTGGTATTATGAAAACGGCTGGATCCGCCGTAAATATCGTACCCATAGTTGGAAAAGCACGCTGATGGTGGTCAATACCGTCGGACATTTGTCGGAGGCGGCTTTTCATCATCCTGACCTAACGGTCTCTTATGCTTTTGTTATCGTTAAGCTGATGAACCATGCTGCCAAAGGTGTGACAAACAAAGATTTTGAGTTAGCTAAGAAAATAGAAGAAGTTATACAGTGGCAACCTGGTGAAGAAGATAATTCCTTAACCGGCACACCGTCGGATGCTCGCTTTGCTTATATCAAATACGATAACTCAGGTGTCTCAAAATCGGACTAAATTATTGGAGTAATTATGAAATATAAAGATATTTTTATTCTCGCTATAATCTTTGTCGGCTTGAGTATGTTGCCTGCCATGGCGCAGGATGAATTTCAAGATGGCGAGAGATTTCGTGCGCTTCCCGACGAAGACGGCAAAGTATATAGCTGGCAAGACGGAGATTACGTCATCTCCTTATGGGAAGCCGAGAATCTGGTTATGGAACGCTATGACACTGGTGGGCAATCCGAACAGCCGACAGAGATAAAACCAGAAGATGTGTTTGCCGATAACGGTGAGCTGAGGATAGTTAAAAAGCAGAGTTGGCATCAGATGAGTGACGATGTATTCCCAGTATTCGTCACTGAGAACGGCTCATGGAAAGCCTTGCCGGGTGATGTAATTGTGGTTTTATCACCCGAGATGGATCAAACGGCTATAGATGCTTTCTTCGCCGAGATGAATCTTGATCAAATATCTAAGATGGATTTCACTAAGAACGCTTATCTTGTGAAAACCGGACCGGGCTTAGCTGGCTTGGAGTTATCAAACAGATTAACAGGCATGGAAGAAGTGGAATTGTCCAGCCCAAACTGGTGGAGTCCGGCAGAACTACGTTGAACCACCGTTGGCCTGTTGGCTCAATCGGCGGCTTTATTTTGCCCCTACAATTTTTATGAAATACTTTTTCAATAGTCCCATGTATGCTCTTATAGTTGTATAATGGAATAAAGTCAATTTGACTATTCATTGATATTTTAAGGAGGAGGGAATTGTCATGAAAAAGTTAACTATTTTATTTTTAGTTTTGCCAATATTTGGTTGCGAACAACGCAACATGGATTACGGTGGTTTGGATAGTACTTTGTGGATGCAATCGTCGGCAGAGTACGTTGCCTCAGCAGAGCAGGCATTCAATGCGGCGCGCATGAGTCTAGACAGAGCGTTGCGGAACAAAAATTGGACTGCCGCCTTAGAGCAACGAGGAAACTATCAAAACCTGCCACCCGCAGTAATTTTTGATGTAGACGAAACGGTGTTAGATAATAGTCCTTATGAGGCATATTTAATCACTAGTGGTCAGGCATATCACTATGAAACTTGGGAGGTTTGGGCTAATGCAGCGAGAGCGAAGCCTATCAAAGGTGTCAAAGAGTTGATTTCACAAATCAAGGCTAGAGGTATCGCCGTGTTCTATGTTACGAATAGGGATGTGGCTTTACAAGAAGCCACTGTGAAGAATATCGGGATGGTGGTGGACCCTGAGGTGCAAGCTGATCAGATATTGTTTAGAGGAGAGCAGGCTGAATGGGGTAGTGATAAAAGTAGCCGTAGAGCGATGATAGCAGAAACACATCGGGTTATTATGATGTTCGGAGATAATTACAATGACTTCAGGTTTCTGGCAGGTACTCCTTCTCCGTCGGCGCGCATAGCCGAGGTAGAACCTTACCAGGAATATTGGGGCACTAAATGGATATTGCTTAGCAACCCTCGGTACGGGCATTGGGAAAGAGCAATTTTCAACTATGCCGACAAGCTACCCGACGACGAGAAGCTACAAGCCAAACGTTTGTATCTAAAGCCTGATAGTGGTGTGCCCGATAGTGGATGAGGACATAGTTCTTGAATACCTCTCTATTTTTTGTTTTGTTTATGGGTACGGCAGCGGCTGAAATTCCATCGATTGAACTGCATGGTCAATTGATGCAAGGTGGTGTCGTCCGTGCCCAAACTATGCCAGGTTCTAAAGTTTATTTAGACGGGCGATTATTACAAATATCCGAGAATGGTGATTTCATATTCGGCTTGACAGCGGATGCGCCTGAGCAAGTTCGGCTTGCCGTGCATACCTCCGACGGTCGGCGTATAGAAGAAAAACTGAAAATCACTACGCGTGACTATGAGGTTCAACGCATAGCCGGTTTAGATCCTAAAAAGGTTAGCCCGCCCCCTGAGGTATACGAACGCATTGCTAAGGAAGTGGAGATGATTTCTAAAATACGGGATATCAGTTCTCCTAATCTAGATGCTTTTGACGAGTTTGTTTGGCCGGTTGAGGGGGTGATTACTGGGGTCTACGGTAGTCGCCGTATATTAAACGGACAGCCGCGTAGCCCGCATTATGGAGTGGATATTGCCTGCCCGGAAGGCAGCGAGATACAAGCACCTGCGGGTGGTATTGTGAGAATGATAGAAGATATGTATTTTTCCGGTATCACGATGGTTATAGATCACGGCTATGGGTTATCTTCAACTTTTTTACATTTGAGCAAAGTTAGAGTCGCGGTCAACGAACGTGTGGAAAAAGGACAAATTATTGCCGAAGTCGGTGCGACCGGACGGGTTACGGGTCCGCATCTAGATTGGCGTATCAACTGGTTTGAACGCCGACTAGACCCGCAAAGCATCGCACAGCCTGCCGGTTAAACATTGTGTTATCAATGCCACTTTCGGCTACGCTCAGCAATACACAAAAGGCTACTTTTGCAATGAATATCTAAAGCATAAGTAAACAGCATTATTTTCATTTTATGAATTACTCCTCTGCGCCTCATAAAAAGCACTCTGAAGAAAGCCCTTTTGACCATATACGGGTAATGGTACTCACCATAGGTTTTCCACGCTCAGGGTCATCTTTACTCGGTTATTTACTAACCGCACATCCCGATATGGTTATTGCAGATGAACCTACTGTTAGCTATGAACCCATGCAATATACCGGAGTTCTTAAAGATATAAACCAAAAAAAGCGTCCCGATAAGGATATTCTGTATAAAGCTGGCATGCGAAAAATGTTTGACTACATTTTAAGTGTGGATTACACAAGAAGACAGCGTTCGTTGCGACGAGACGAAACAGATGTAGTTATTCTTAGAGGGAAGCGATACAAACGCTATATACATGTTCCTAATCAATATCAAGGTTCCTTTAGATCACTAAAAGTTATAGGAATAAAACATTCTAGGCAAAATGTGGAAGTTTTATCAAAAGGCAAGATACTAGAAAATCTCAAGGGAAAGTTGCAAAAAATAGGCATCACCTTAAAGTTTATTTTCACGGTTCGCAATCCTTACGATATGATTGCGACGGCAGTGAGAACCAATGCCGATGATAGAGGTAAATTTATAAATTTTTGTGAGGACAATGTGAAAATCCTCAAACAAGTTGATGCCGAAAAGGTATTCATAGCACAGCATGAGGATATGGTTAAGAACCCACAGCAACAATTAACCAAACTTTGTGATTTTTTACAAGTCTCTATTTCCTCGGGCTATCTAGAAGATTGTGTTTCTCAAGTAGTTAAAGAACCTTATAGAAGCCGCTTTGAACTTGACTGGACAGAGGATCAAAAAACAGAGCTAAGCTTATTGATTAAAAAATACAATTTTTTCTCGGGATACAGTTGGGATTAACGAGTATTTCTGGGAAAATCGTCAATACCAAATTATAGACTATTGATAAGATGTATACTATGTAGCTTACATGGCAGACACAAGATTCAAAATGCTTCCACACAACGAAACAAAATATCTATTTTATAAAAGCTGGCCTAATCCTGATGATAAAGGTTTAGATTATTGGCTTGATGTATTGGAAGATTTTATCTGTATTGCACTTAATGTAAATAGAGTCCCAGTGATCCCTACTTCATGGAGTAACAAAAATAACAAGTCAAAGAATCCTTCGGATTTTAGGTTAGAAGATTACCTGAATCTGACAAAGACAAAAATATACAAAGTTGAAGAAAATGGGATGGTCAAACGACAGGACTTCCCTTTGAACTGGATTTCCGAAGCCGATGCCAAATTGCAATTATCTGGTCAACCTTCAATACCGTTTATTGATATAAAACGACTTTATAGAGACAGCAATGGAAAACATAAGGCTTTATCTTTAACCAACAATAAGAAAAGTCACACGCTCTCTAAATCCCGCTATTATGTAAAGACAATTCCTTCGGAAAAAGTTAACCGTTTAGCGGATTCCGTGTTAAAGCATTTCAAGACTAACAGGCAAAGTTTATTTGATACTCAGAATTTGCTATACAAAAGTCACAAAACCCACTATCTACATGGTCGTCATAATTTTGTTCCATATGCTGGCTTAAATCTATACAACAAACAATCTTCTATATATGCTAGCAAACCTAAGAAAATTTTAAGCATAGTTGACAATATTTTTCACTGTGCTGTACACCTCAATAAATCATTCAGGAATATTTATTTAATATCAAAGAATAGAGATCTTCGTTTTCCTCGACTTTACCAATGTGGAGGAAGGGAATTCAAAATCTACACCTACCATGATTTTCCTGAACTCAATGCTCTTGCTCTGGACAAATACTTACTATATTCCATAGAAAAGGACCTATTTGACTGTGCCGTGGTAAAAATATATCCACCTGGTGCCAATCAACTTTTCTATAAGACTGTGTCCGAACCGCCCCGCTATTGGAATTTATACCGGCTTCGCCGCAAACTTATGCCATATTTTTTTGATTAGTTTCTTGTATTGGTTCAAAAGCATCATCATTTTTAACTTCCTATGGTTTGTCATCATAGCGTAAGCTTTTATTGTATCGCCTTCGCTATGGCATTGCGTATACTCATAAATATCTTGGATGGTTTGGGAGGTACGATATATCAAGTCTGATTGAAAATGGTAAACGTCTCTTCGGTGGGCTACTAACTTTACCAAAGCATGATCCATGATGTTTTTTTCAACCTGATATAACAAATGATTATCTGCAGTACGACTTTCGCTGTCGACTAAGCACTTAAGTTCTGGAAAATCGTGATACATATAAACATCGTATCTATTTCTCAGAAAATCAAAATACTTGGCATCATGTATGTCTGACATAATGTAAAGCTTCGTGCCACGCGGACACGCCCGGTAAACTAATTTCTTGATATTACTGGGTAAAGCAGCGTGAAAAAAACGGTACTCATGGAAAAGCATATCGTTGGCACGTATATGCAGGCAGGAATAAAAGAATTTTTCATGTTTAATTTTCTCAAACAAGTTTTCCATAGAGCAACGATTGTAAAGCAACTCCTGCGCATCCCACATAGTAGGTCTGCTGGTTTCCAAACGGGCAAGCACGCTATCCGTTAAATCGTTCACAGCTGACGAAGCAATGAATCTTATATAGTAGGGTGGTTGGGGGAATCCTGCAGAAGATAAAAGCAATACTTTATACTTTTCATTATCTCTATCATAAAGTGTCTCTAAATCAACCGTATGTATTTGATTTTGTGGATAAGATTTTATATTGAAATCAGAGTCTAAAACATAATGCAAAGGAGATGGTTCCTTTTTTATGATTCCATCTTTGCTTAATTTATAGGCTTCTGTTTTATCTAAATCTAAATACCTAGGCCATGTAAAATCACTTAATGGTTTTCCAAAATTATGTTGACTGGTGTTTGGAGGTCGATTGGTGATGACTGGTATTCTTTTTAATGTCAATGCTTTGCTCCAAAGAGAACTCAAATCCCTAATTTTACCGTCTAACCCTTCTACTTGATCTTTATCTATTTCTGTACTCTTTGGCTGACCATAACCAGCTACCATCCTCAGATATTTTTCATCTTGTCCGTTCATTCTTTATTTATCAAAACAATTACCTGGGACTGTTGAAAAAGTATCGTCATTGTAAAAATTCAACCGCTACGCGCCATTAAATTTATGATAACCACCTGTAGGGAAGGGCTAACATGCCCTCCCTAAAGTATCGTTCTGCACGAACAGAACCGCTTGCGCCAATTGGTTTTGGTTTCCATAAATTGGATGGCGTACGACTTTATTTGTGCAGACGCAACGCGTTTCGGGAGGGCATGTTAGCCCTCCCCTACGGCTCAAGGATACTTTTTCAACAGTCCCATGCATTAAGTTTTTGTGTGGCATCAGTAGTGACGTTACTCCATTTTGTTGGGAAAAATTAGGTTCTAAAGAGTCCGATATGTATCTAGCGTTATTCACGCTTCGCCGCAAACTTATGCCATATTTTTTTGATTAGTTTCTTGTATAGGCTCAAAAGCAGTATCATTTTTAGCCTCATATGGTTTTTCATTATAGTGTAGGCTTTCATTGTATCGCCTTCGCTATGGTATCGTGTATACTCATAAATATCTCGGATGGTTTGGGAGGTACGATATATGAAATCCGATTGAAAATGGTAAACGTCTCTTCGGTGGGCTACTAACTTTACCAAAGCATGATCCATAATGTTTTTTTCAACCTGATATAACAAATGATTATCTGCAGTACGACTTTCGCTGTCGACTAAGCACTTAAGTTCTGGAAAATCGTGATATGTATAAACATCGTATCTATTTCTCAGAAAATCGAAATACTTGGCATCATGTATGTCTGACATAATGTAAAGCTTCGTGCCACGTGGACACGCCCGATACACTAATTTCTTGATATTACTGGATAAAGCAGCGTGAAAAAAACTATACTCAACGAAAAGCGCATCGTTGGCACGTATATGCAGACAAGAATAAAAGAACTTTTCATGTTTAATTTTCTCAAACAAGTTTTCCGTAGAGCAACGATTGTAAAGCAACTCCTGAGCATCCCGCATAGTAGATCTGCTGGTGTCAAAACGGGCGAGCACGCTATCTGTTAAATCGTTCACAGTTTGTGAAGGAATAAATCTCATATAATAGGGTGGTGTTGGGAATTTTCTAGAAGATAAAAGCAATACTTTATACTTTTCATTATCTCTATCGTAGAGTTTCTCTAAATCAACCGTGTGTACTTGATTTTTTGGATAAGATTTTATATTGAAATCAGCATCCAAAACATAATGCAAAGGAGCTGTTTCCTTTTTTATGGTTCCATCTTTGCTTAGTTTGTAGGCTTCTGTTTTGTCTAAATCTAAATACTTTGACCAGGTAAAATTATTTAATGGTTTTCCAAAATTATGTTGAGCCATGTTTGGAGGTTCATGGAGGATGACTGGTATTCTTTTCAATGTCAATGCTTTGCTCCAGAGAAAACTCAAATCTCTAATTCTGCCGTCTAATCCCTCTATTTGTTCTCTACGTCTTTTTGTACTCGGTGGGCTTGGCTGATCATAACCAGCATGCATCCTCAGATATTTTTTATCTTGCTCATTCATTTTTTATTTATCAAAACAGTTACCCGTACTGCTTAGCATACTGTGTTCATGTCAATTTTGTATTTGCCCATACTCCTTACTAACCTGGTGGCCAATCAAAAGCTCTACCCGCCATCAGATGTATGTGTAGATGAAAGACGGTCTGGCCAGCACTCTCACCGTTGTTGACGACAAGCCTGAAATTGTCCGACACACCTTCGCTACGAGCTATATCGCCGGCTTTTAGGAGCAGGTGTCCAAGTAATTTTTGATCTTCTGCCACCGCTCCGGATATTTTAGGAATTTCCTTCTTGGGAATGATCAGGATATGGGTCGGTGCTTTAGGATCTATGTCTCGAAATGCCAAGCACTGCTCGTCTTCGTAGATGATATCAGCAGGTATTTCGCGATTAATGATTTTGGTGAATAAAGTTGGCATGGTCAAACCTCGTATAGTTAATTATTCGTTTGTTGTACGGTCTCAATAATGATGGAAGTAATACGCTCTATTGTATCCGAATCTAACCCCGGATAAATAGGCAGCGACAAACATTGTTTAGCCACTGCTTCGGCGTTCGGACAAGGTGGAGTTTTACAACGTTCGCTGAGTGCAAGTTGACCACCTAATAAATGTGGGTAGTAGATGTCGGCTACGATGTCGTTATCTAACAATGCCTGTTTAATATGATCTCGCTGAGGACTCAGAATCGTATATTGATGAAATACATGGGTGCTGTGAGGATCACGCGCCGGGATTGTAACAAAATCTTTCAGCAGGGTGTCGTACTGTGTTGCGATTATTGTTCTTTGATTATTAAAATCTTCTATGTATTTTAGTTTTACTCGCAATACTGCCGCCTGTATTTCGTCCAGACGACTGTTATAACCAATTTCGTCATGTTGATAGCGGGTGTACGAGCCGTGATTGCGTAGTGCTCGTAGATGTGCCACCAAATCAGTATTATTTGTGCTAATCAATCCACCGTCTCCGTATGCACTGAGATTTTTAGTCGGATAAAAACTATGGCAGCCGGCCTCGGAAAGTGTGCCGGCATAGTCGTCATCGTATTTTGCGCCGAAGGCTTGGGCACAGTCTTCTATTAATAGCAGATTGTGCTGCTCGGCAATTTTTATAAGCGACTCTATATCGGCAGTTTGCCCGTATAGATGCACCGCAACGATTGCCCGAGTTTTCTCAGTAATGTGCGCTTCTATACTCTCAGGGTCTATGTTGAAACTATAAGGCGAAATATCAACCAGCACCGGAGTTACCCCTAGATAACAAGCAACCTCGGCAGCCGATACAAAACTGAATGTAGGAGTAATAACCTCATCGCCTGCTTTTATGCCGAGTGCTTTCATGCTCAGCAATAAGGCATCGGTACCCGACGCACAAGATACCGTGTGCCGAACATTCAAAAAGTTGGCAACTTCGGATTCGAATGCTTCCACTTGCGCCCCTAATATGTAGTTCCCGCTACGCATGACATCGATCACCGCCTGCTCCAATTCAGCTTTTAGGCGTTGGTGTTGGAGGCGTGGATTGCTAGTCGGTATCATCTGCTTTTGTCTCCCTGAGTTCGGACATTCTTGGCATGCTATTCATGGGGCTGTTGAAGAAGTATTTCATGAACCGTAGGGGCGGACTAGCATGTCCGCCCGAACGTGTTGTGCCTGCACAAACAATCCATTCATTCATTTCGTTTATGGTAACCATGATTTGATGGCGCGTGGCGGTTAAGATGGTGCAAGTACAATACTTTAGGGAGGGCATGTGGGGCTGTTGAAAAAGTATCCTTGAGCCGTAGGGGAGGGCTAACATGCCCTCCCGAAACGCGTTGCGTCTGTACAAATAAAGTGGTACGCCATCCAATTTATGGGAACCAAAACCAAGTGGCGCAAGCGGTTCTGTTTGTGCAGAACGGTACTTTAGGGAGGGCATGTTAGCCCTCCCCTACAGGTGGTTATCGTTAATTTAGTGGCGCAAGCGGTTGGGTTCATGCAATGCCGGTACTTTTTCAACAGCCTATTCATGGGTTGATTATAGATTGATTGTCATGTTAGCAAGCAAGGAATCGTGCACTCTTTGCGCCAGTACCAATGCGCTGCGTCCTTCCGAGCCTCCGACCTTAGGAGGTGTCTTATTTTTGATGCAATCCACGAAGTGTTTGATTTCGTCAAGCAGCGGGTCGGCATTTGCGATACTCGGATAGCTTTGTCGGCTGAAGTCTCGACGGTTGCGGTCCTTAATTTGATAGTGTTCGCTCGTACCGTTTTGTAAATCTATGGAATGATAGCCATCATCCCTGCTGAATATCCTGATTTTACGTTCGGACTTCAGGCTGATGCGGCTCTCAGTGATATTGACCACACATCCATTTGTGAATATCAAACGAGCATTTATGATATCCACCTCTTCGCTCCATACCTGCACGCCCTTAGCGTGGATAGACTCTACTTCCGAATTGACTAAACTCAATACTATATCAAGGTCGTGTATCATCAAATCAAATACTACGCCTATTTCGGTATTACGGCTTTGGTATCCGCTAAGTCTTAGAACCTCTATGAACTCGGGTTTGGTAATCGTATGTTTAATACGAGTGAGTGCTGGGTTAAAACGTTCTATGTGTCCTATTTGCAAAACTGCATCATTTTGATAGGCGGTTTTGATTAATTGGTCAGCTTCTTCCAATGAGGTTGTCATTGGTTTTTCCAGCAATACATGAATGCCGTTATTTAGCAAGTCGTGTGCGATTGCATAATGCGTAGCCGTCGGAGTGACAATGCTCGCCGCGTCTATGGTTCCGATCAATGCACGATAATCAGAACAGCCTTGTGCGTTGACTTCGGATGCAATCGCTGCACCCACCGTTGGGTCCTTATCGGCTACGGCAACTAGCTCGCAATCGTCCAGCGTTGCGTATTTTTGCGCATGAAACCTGCCGAAATAACCTGTTCCTATGACCGCACATTTGAGTTTATTCATCACGAGAGAGTAGCTTAATGAAGCAGATATTCTAACACTATTGACCGTTTGTCCGATTATCGTGTCTGTTCGTCGGAAAGCCGAACGGGATGCCTAAAAATCAGTATGCTATAAGGAATACGCTATCAAACCAGCTTGTTTTACAGAGATAAACACACAGGAGATTTTAATATGAAAATAATCGTAAGTTTATTACTTTTGTTGATTAATATTTGGACTACAACCACAATGGCAGCCGAGACAAACTCTATCGGTCACAGTTCGCACGATCGCAGATTGCAAGTAGATCGCTATACTGGTTATAAAACAAATGCCGCTCTAGAAGAGATCAACCCACTTTTAGTGTTGACACAAATTAATTTTCCGTCCGCTATTAAAACGGTGCAACAGGCGATTGATCACGCGCTGAAACGTTCGGGTTATCGCGTGGATTGGCAGCAAAGTTCTAAAGCGTACAACATTTTTTCCGGATTGGATATGCCAGTAGTGCATAGAAAGCTCAACCTAATGACGCTCAAAGATGCGATAGCAACTCTAGCAGGCGAAGCATGGCAACTGTTGGTAGATTCGGTCAACCGTAAGCTGATTATCCAGCTACACGCTTATGTACCTTGGCAAACGGCCGAAGGCTCTAACGGCAGTGGTACACATAGAGTGTATCCTGCAGAATCCATATCGTCTGTAGCGCAAACGCAAGCAGACCGCTATCCGTTTGATAATTCTATGCCTGCACAAACGGAGCTAAACCGCTATCCATTTGATAATTCTGCGCTAGCACAAACGGAGCTAAACCGCTATCCATTTGATAATTCTACCCTAGCACAAACGGAACTAAATGGCTATTCATCTGATAATTCTGTGCCTGCATTAGTTGAACAGAAACATTTTCAATACGAACACCCTGCCTTGCCTGTAGAACAATCTGTATCGGATACAAATATGGCTTCCGATGATGTTTCTGAAAATGCAGTTATACATGATAAACAGATCGCTGATGCCGTATATTTTGGAGAAGCAAAAACCGAAACATTCATTGTCAATAATGTTGATTCACACGACGAGATGCAGGACATGCCTCATAATCAATATGTCCAAAGAAATATCAAACCTTATCATGTGGCAAAGATGTCATATATGGATAATGCAAACTCGTCGGATAAGGTGCCATATATACACCGTGTTCAATACGCACCTGAGCATAGCGAACCGCCTTATGCAAATCTAGATAAGCAGACACCTACTAAAGAACACGATACCGCTCCCGATCTATGGTCGGTGCAATCCGTTATCAAAGCGAAGGAAGGTGTGGGTTCGTTGGATGAACCCGTTATCGTTCATTATAGTTCCATATCAGTGAAAGACCTTATAGAGATACTGATTCCTGAGGGTTGGGTTGTGCACTACGAGATATCCGATGTTATATTGAAGCAAAAACTGGTTTCTCATGCAGAAAGTAGCAGGCGAAACGCCTTGTCATCGTTGTTTAAGGAGCTTAACTTAAAGGCGTTATTTTATCCTGGGCAAGCGGTTGTCTTAGTTGCCGAGAAAGAACCTAAATCTTATGACTACGTTCATTCTCCTAAATTCAAAGCTACAGACAGCCAGAATGTGGATGCCTCTACAGACTCTCCCCCCAATCCTCCCAACGCATACACATCGCAACCGGAAGTAGATACTATTTTACGCAACGCAAAAACAATTAAGAATTTAATGAATGAAATGGCACCTAATCCTAAGTAGAACCATCGCTTGTTGCGGCAGAACAAGCGATGTGGAGTTGTTGAAAAAGTATTATTCCCCTCCTTTGGAGGGGTGGCAGGCCTATGCATTTTGTAATTTATGCGTTTAGCAACCATGCTGAGGTTCTGCACAGTGTCACGCCGATTGACCTACTGGTTCAATCGGTGGTTCTATCTGACGGGGTGGTTTTTTGTGTACCCACCATTTAGGACAAGCCTTAGCTTGTCCGACCTACATACTCACGTTAAAGTTCTGCACAATTTTACGCCGTTTGTGTAACTGCAACAAACGGTGGTTCTATTTTTCAACAGCCCTAATCAATTCCATAATTTGGAATAAAGAGAATAATATTATTTATGCCATGATAAAATCTTACAACTAATTCAATTTAGGTTCTATGGATTTTGAACATTTACAAACAGTTTGCTTGCCTATAGGATTTTCCGGCACTGCTAATCAACCCCTAGCTTACGCGTTGACAGCGCACCCTAATGTAGTAATGGGTAATGAGTTTGGTTCGTTGAAAAACTGGTGGAATAACGGCACCCCTTTAGCGGTCGATAAGTTTTTATCAGAAATTCTTGCAATGAATGACAAAATGGACACAAATGAAATAACTTATAAGAGAAAAAAAGCAAGATACTATTTAGTTGCCGATCAGTGGCAAGGCCGTTATGAACATTTAACCGTAATCGGAGACTGTTCACCCCAAACCAATACGGAGATATTAATTACGAGGAAATGTGAGGCACTTGAAATTTTTTCAGATAATATTCGAGTACCGATAAAATTTATATTTCTTGTCCGCAATCCATACGATATGATTAGTTCTATTACTATATCTTCGTATTGGAAGAAAACACGCACAGAAATTCTGAGCATTATGATAGATAAGTTTATAAAGGACTGTGAACAAAAAGCACATTTATTAGTAAGGATATCTCAGATGTCGGCTTCATCCGTTTTGCTGTGGTATCTTGAAGACCACATAGCAAACCCTCAGCAAAAATTAGCAGAATTATGTGACTTTCTAAACATAGAGAGTACTGAGTCTTATTTGGATGCTTGCGCCAAGATTTTTTATAAAAAACCAAGTAAAAGCTGTTATCTCATTAATTGGCCGGAAGAATATAAGGCACGGGTAGCTGCCACCATTGAGCAGTATGACTTTTTATCAAACTATAGCTGGGATTCTTAATTCTGCCCGAACGCGTTGTTCTTACATAATTCAATTCCCCTCCTGTGGAAGGGTGGCAGGCGAAGCCTGACGGGGTTGTTGTGCCGTGTCTGCACGGAGTAAACTACATGTATAGGGGCGGATTTATATATCCGCCCTAACGCGTTGCGTCTGCACAATCAATACATTCGTGGCAGTTGAAAAAGTATTCCATACACCGTAGGGGAGGATTTATATATCCGCCCTAACGCGACGTACTTGCACGATTTATACATTCATCCATCAAATTTATGCAAACCATAATCTTGTGGCGCAAAGCGGTTACACTTGGGCTATGACAGTACTTTTTCAACAGTCCCATGTTAGCCGTCCTCTACAGGTGGCTATCATTAATTTAGTGGCGCGTGGCGGTTGAGTTCTCACAATAGCGGTGCTTTTTCAACAGCCTCACTTATTCTCACGCGAGAATATTTTATCAAGGATGCCTTTAATATGTTTGCCTGGGGTTTTGAGTGTGTTCATGGGATCTAACTTTTTTGCAACTGGGGCACTGGTAAATTCAACTTCGGGTTTGTCCCAAGTGCCTTTTAGCGTGTATTCCAAAGTGACGATTTTGTCGACCCAATCATCTAATTCGGTCACTTTGCCTAGGAGAAACACGGTGGCAGCTGTCAAAGGCCCGCCCAAAAAAGCGGTTGCCAATGCAACATTGCTGCCTACATGTGGTGTCACCACAATTTTTTGGTCGTAATCGCGTTGCGCAATGCCGGTGCGTCCGGTGATTTTCATGTCCAAGGCCGGACCGTTGATGTCAAGGTTTTGAGTCATTAAATCGGCATTATCAAATTCCAGCGCACCCTGCATCCTATCGAACTCAAAGCCTTTATCGAAAACATCTTTGAAATCAAGCGATAGGCGTCGTGCGAGTACATTGATGTTCAATAAGCCGAATAATCTGCCTACTCCGGGTTCTATGTTTTCTATAGAGCCGTCTTTGATTTGTAATTTAACCGGACCCTGTAGTCGGTCTAGTTCAAACTGCATAGGGCTATGGTTCCAATTCAGTTGTCCGTTGATTTGCCCCTGTCCTCCTCGTAGTCCGCTATAAAAACTCCAGTCGCGCAGCAACTGTCCGTAATCCTCGCTACTTAATTGGAAATTGAAATTGCTATGGTCTTGTTCGTTTATCTTTTTCCAATCGCCTTGCAGTTGCGCTTGGATTAAAATTTTATCACCATCTTTTTTGCTGAAGGTCATTCTGGTTATTTGAACCCCTTCGGTATCGGGTGAGAGTGCTATTTTGACATCCTCAATATTAAAACGTGTCGATTTGAAACGACCTATCTTGATTGATGTCGGAGGAAGTGTGGCAGGATCCAGTTTGTGTGTGTCGGATGATCCAGCACCACTCTCCAGCATCAGATGATCCAAGTCTATATAAACACGTTGGTTTTGGTCTGCGGGAATCGAAGCGTTGCCTTTGATTGTTTCGGAGTCTATTGTTACTAGCTTTTTATCTTGTTGCTGTTTGATTGTGAAGTGTGCTTGATTGGCAGTTGAGGTATTCCAAACCAGTTTGTCTATCACTACATCTATATCCTGTGCATAAAGTTCGGAACCGACGGTGCCACCTTGATAACCTCCCCTCCAATCAAGCCATTCATTAATGGAGAGATACGGAATCACACCGCGTACTGTGAAACGAGCATCTTTGCTCGCCTCAAAAGGATAGGCAATTTCTGGTGAGAAATGCAATAAGCCGGTCGGTGTTTGGGTACCGGTTTCGGTTTTTGGGTTTTGCAGAACCAAACGCATGCGATCACCGTAGTCAAATTGGTAATTACTGCCAGTTTCGGAGATTTCGGCAAGAAATGCTGAGTTGGCAACCTCGCCAGCGCGTTTATACAACGGTTCAGGCATATTGACCGCTAAGGCTTCCAAGTCGGAGTTCAATTTCAATCGCAATGCACCTTTGGAATCGGCACGCAACGGTGGGATTAATAATTCTGCATCCCAAGTATCAAGAGCAGTATTGAAAGTATTTTCGGGCAGCGAGCGTATTCGCAGATAATCGGTAGGAAAAGGAATGCGGGTTTGCATTTTAAGCAAGGTTGAACCTGCTTGAGATTCGGCAGTTGCGGTCAGCGGATAGATGTCGTTCAATGATGCCTTGATGTTATCAGAACGTCCGCCTAGTCTATCAAAATACAAGCGTCCCTCTAGTTGATTGAAATCTAACCCCAAGGTTTTGAATTTCATATTCGCCCCATCCAAATCTATATAACCCCCTACATAAGTTTCACGTTCCAGGGTTGGCACCATCCGCGTATGCACCTTCAAGCTCATATCTACATCGCCATCTGTTTCTATGTTTGAGATCAAGATGCTTTCGGGGTCTGCCAATCCAGTCATTTTTGCATAGCTCAAAACATCGGCGAGCGGCCCTCGTCCTTGAGTGTCAATCTTGATATAAGGCACGGCAATGTCCTCTAGCAGAACCGTAGTATCTTTAGCGTGAAAATCCATCATCCTTAAATTATCGCTTTGGATCTTTAGAGTTTTATTTTCCAATGACAAGTCCAAGGCGAGTTCTGTAATTTCAGGGTCTTTTTTGCGATAGACTAAAGTGACATCATCGACTTGTGCTTCCAGCCGCCAGAGACCTGCATCCTTGCCGAAAGGGAAATCCGGGTTTCCATCCACCGACAGCTCGGCGTATTGGACAGTGCCGTCTCGTATTGCGTTGCGTAGCCAGTTTTCGAGTCTAGGCTTGAGCGTTTGGGGCGGTATCCATTGCGAGATTTCGGTTGCGTTAAGATTGTGTAGACGTAGCGACGACTGCAGATGTTTATCTTTGCCGTCGCTTATCCGGTAAGAGATATTCCCAGTGAGGTTGCTGTCAGCGGATCCTTTGATGTATAAATCTTCTAGATTCCATTCTGCGTATGCACCATCTTGCTTGTAATTTCCTTTCAATTCTATCTGCTCCAGATTTTGTGGTGAGGTCCATTGATCTCGCTGCAGACGGATATCGTCCAACCTCAATTCCAATTGTCCGCTCAATAGTTGTGGCAAGTCGGTAGCTATTGTCGGTTCCGATAATCGTATCGGCGGCCATGCACGCGGTGATGCAAACCAACGATCGGAGTGCGCAGTATGCAATATCAAATCAACAGTTCGTTTGTCATCAGGAGTTTGGATGCGGTTTTGTTCTATAACAAGATCGCTTTGTGCATAAGAGAGCAGCCGATTGTATATTGACGGAGAGATGTGGTTTGCTTGAAATCTTAGATTGCTGAAATAACCTCCTTCACTTTGGGTTTGAACGATCGCCAAGTCGGCATCCTCTAAAACCGCCACATCGCTTTGTGCCGACAAATCGGCAAAACCTAGTTTTCTGCCGCCCTCGCTTGCTTGCCAGTTCAATGTGGTTTGTAGATGCGATATCGCATAGGTAGGGTCTAGTTCAGGGTTTAGATAGTCTTTTAGGGATAATGTGCCGGTTAAATTTTCCAAACCTTGTCGGTACGATGCCTGTCCCCATAACTCAGTTCGCAACAGACCTTGATGGACAGGTTGTAGATCGCTCAGTTGATAGACTGTGGCTAAATTCAGGTCCTCAACATTGATGTAAAAATCACTGCTCGGATTGAATATATCGTGCTCAAGCGCGGCAATAAAAGTCAGTTTTAGTCCTAAAGTTTCAGGTAGTTCTGTGACCAAAGCCAACTGCGTTTTATGGTATTGGGGGCTGAGTATAAAATGTTTGATATTGAAGCTCCGAGTGTCTTCGCTATCTTTATGATGCCAATGTATCAGTAGATCGTGAAAGCCTATATCAAAATAATCAATTGCTATGGCTTTGCTCAGCAATTCACTGAGATCAAATTGTCGCTTGGGTGTAGAGAATTCTCGGTCGATCTGCGGCAGGCGTAGTAATTTATTTTCCATATCGGTAGATATTGCAAGTTCTATCCCTGACATCTGTAACGAATGAAAACGTGGTTCGGCATTGATTAGTGAGCTGAATAAATCTATAACGACCTCCATCTGTTCAACTATCAGTGGGGGCGTGGAAACCTCAGGGTTTGAGAGTTCTACTTGCCGTGCGTAAATAATCGGATTGATCAAATCCACCCGTCCCTCAATTTCGCTTATAGATGCGTCCAACCCGAATGTATCAGAAATCTGCGAGACAATCATTCCACGGTATTGTTCTATATCGTGTATAAACCATCGTGCCGTAATGCTGAGTAGTGCGGTGATGCCGAGCAACACTGCCAAAGCAGATGAAATCCAACCGAAGATAGAATTTTTAGGCTTAGAGCTTTTCGGCTTTGCTTTTGATTTCATAGAGTTTGGCATGTGCTTCACGCGGGCTGAGTGCATCGAGGTCTAGCTCGGATATCAAGTTTGCGAGCTTTTTCTCGGACTCAACCACCTGCGTTGTTTGTTGAGAGAATTCCAATGCGATTTGCGGATCGTTGTTGTTTTGTTTCTGTTGTGTTTCTAACATGTGTAGTTTTTGTTCGGCAACACCAATGACATCTTCGGGTACGCCAGCCAGCCGAGCAACTTGCAACCCATAGCTTTTGTTGGCAGGACCGGCTTTGACTTTATATAAAAAAATTATTTTCTCCTTATGTTCAATCGCATCTATATGTACATTGTGTACTGTTTCGTAGTGCTGGTCTAGTGATGTCAATTCAAAATAATGGCTTGCAAATAAGGTGAGTGCGCGATTATGTTCGGCAAGATACGCCACGCACGCCCAAGCTAAACTCATGCCGTCAAAGGTGCTGGTGCCACGTCCTATTTCGTCCATCAAAATCAAGCTATGCGGAGTTGCGTTATTTAGTATGTTCGCGGTTTCGGTCATCTCTACCATAAAGGTAGACCGCCCCGATGAAATATCATCTGATGCCCCGATGCGCGTAAAAATCCGATCTATAGGTCCGATGATGGCTTTATCGGCAGGGATATAAGCACCGATATGGGCGAGCAATACGATCAACGCAGTCTGCCGCATGTAGGTTGATTTGCCACCCATATTGGGCCCGGTGATGATCAGTATACGTCGTTGTTCGTCCATGTATAAATCGTTGGGGATGAATTCGTTTTCCATGGTGCGCTCGGCGACAGGGTGTCTGCCAGCGATGATTTTGATTCCGATCTGCTCGGAGAACTCAGGTCGATAATATCGGTACTGTTGCGCACAACGGGCAAGGCTGTTGAGTACATCCAGTGTTGCAAGCCCTTGCGCACATTCTTTTAATGAAACTAAATCCGGCAGAAAGCTCTGCAATAACTCCAAATAAAGTTTTTTTTCGTAAGCCAACGCTTGTTCTCGTGCTGTCAAGATACGCCCTTGAAATTGCTGCAACGCTGGGATGGTAAAGCGAGAGGCGTTTTTCAGGGTCTGCACACATTGATAATCTTCAGGCACATGTTGGGTTTGTGCTTTAGAGACTTCTATATAGTAGCCATGTATTTTGTTGTAACCGAGACGTAGATTGGATAAACCGCTGCGTTGTTGTTCGTCTTTCTCCAGCTTGAGTAAATAGTCATCACCGTGGCTACTCAAAGTACGTAGTTCGTCCAATTTGTTATCAAAGCCGGTTTTGATGACACCACCATCTCGTATCGTCGCCGGCGGTTGATCTTTTATTGCCTTCGCCAAAGTTTCAGTAATAGCTTCCTTGACATTAAGCATCGCATCAACCCCTTGTAGTAATCGCGCATCAGTATTGCTCAGTAGTGCTTTGATGTCGGGTAACATTTCCAGTGTCTCGCGCATACCCAATAAGTCTCTAGGGCGTGCAGTCAATAAAGCGAGTCGCGAAATAATGCGCTCCAAATCGCTGATTTTTCTGAATTGTCGTGCAATTGCCTCAGTATCGCCGTGCTGTATCAGCCACTCAACCGCGTCAAGCCGATTATTAATCTGCTTATGATCTTTAAGCGGCTGTCCGAACCAACGTCGCAAACAACGGCTGCCCATCGCCGAGCCGGTTTTATCGTAAGTCGCAACCAAGCTGTGCTTATCTTGGCCTGAGAGCGCACTGTCTATCTCTAGGCATGCCCGACTTTCGGCATCTATTGCGATGTAATCTTGCAGATGTTCTATGGTTAATTTGGATAAATGGGGTAGTAGGCTTTTTTGGGTTTCCTTTAGGTAATGGAGCAATGCGCCCGATGCACAAACCGCACTATGCAGTTGCTCACAGCCGAAACCACTTAAATCCCGAGTGTTCATTTGCTCGCAAAGGATACGGTGACAATAATCGTAGGCGTAATGCCAAAGCGGGCGTATCGTTCGTTGTGCTGGAACCGAGAGTTCCAATTTTTGATTCTCTGCCAGCAAGATTTCCGAAGGCTGCATGCGTTTGATCTCGGCGTTGACGGTTGCAATATCCTCACATTCACAAAGCCTAAAGTTTCCGGTGCTGAGTTCGACGGTAGCGATGCCATAGTTGCCTTTTTCTCGATGTATAGAGACGAGCAGATTTTCTTTTCTCTCTTGCAACAGGCTCTCTTCGGTCAAGGTGCCGGGGGTGATAATGCGTACCACTTGCCGTTCGACTAAACCTTTGCTCGCCTTAGGGTCGCCTATCTGATTGCATAGCACAACCGATTCGCCACGTTGCACTAGCTTGGCAATATACGATTCCACCGAATGTACCGGCACACCCGCCATCGGAATAGGCTCTTTATCGGAACGATTGCGCGAGGTTAGGGTGATGTCAAGCAAGCGCGCTGCCTTTTTAGCATCATCGTAAAACAACTCATAGAAGTCACCCATCTGATAAAGCAACAATAGCTTAGGATATTGAGCCTTAATATCCAGATATTGCTGCATGCTCTGTGTGTGTTTAGTCTTTGACATATAATGTTTGTTCTATATTAATGAATAATGTCAGCCTATAGATTTGCTTATAAAAGGATATAACCAAAGCCCGATTACCGCCATGACCGATATTTTAAGCGATAAATCAATCTATACAATGTGCGAAAAACTTTCATCCGCATTATGCAGGCATAATATCAAGCTAGCAACGGCGGAGTCATGCACTGGCGGATGGATCGCCAAGGCATGCACCGACTTGCCCGGAAGCTCTGCATGGTTCAGTGCCTCCCTCATAACATACAGTCTTGAGGCGAAAGCAACCACACTCGGCATTGACGAATTGCTACTCCGAGAATACGGTGCGGTCAGCAGCGAAGTCGTATCTCAAATGCTCGAAAAAACCCTGTTGAAAATACCCGACGCAGGTATTGCGGTTGCGGTAAGCGGTATCGCCGGTCCCGACGGCGGCACTGCTGATAAACCTGTAGGCACGGTCTGGATTGGTTGGCAACTGCGCGACCATACGCCGCACATTCGTCTGTGTAACTTTGCCGGCACGCGCGACCATATCCGCCGCGCAACCGTAGCCGAGGCCATGCAAGGCATCTTGCAATTACTAAACAAACCATAATGTGCCTGCTGAATAAATTTCGCCATTGCACAAATAGGAACGCCGATTGAACCAGTAGGTCAATCGGCGTGACGTTGTGCAAAACTTTAACTTGATTGCTCAATTCGTACATTACAAAATGCAATAACTACCATGTGCCATATAATTTATGAAAACGGTAGAGGCGGATTTATATATCCGCCCTAACGCGTTGTGCCTGCACAATCTCAACCGCCCTGCGCCACATAACAATCATTTCCATGAATCAAATGGTAAACAATATTGTATGCTAATACAATACATTGTGGGCGGATAATCAAAATGCCGATTGACCTACTGGTTCAATCGGCGGCTCTATTCTCCCCCTACGGTACATGGAATACTTTTTCAATAGCTTTGCATATGCACTTATTTAATATGTAAAATCCTAGTGTATAATTAGGATATGACATATATAAGAAGGAATGTAGAGCAAAAAATTCATAAACTATTATCGTTTTTTCCTGTAGTCCTCGTTGTAGGACCTAGACAAGTCGGTAAAACCACACTAGCTAAAAAATGTGCGCCTAGCTGGGAATACTTTGATTTGGAAAAAGGTAAAGACTTTGATTATATAACCAGAGATATAGACTTTTTCTTTCAGGAGCATAAAGACCATCTAATCATTGATGAAGCACAAGAGTATCCGCAGCTGTTTAAGGAACTCAGATCTGTTGTAGATAGCGATAGACAAAAGAGAGGACGCTTTCTGCTTACCGGCTCAAGCTCTCCAGACCTCCTTCAAAGTGTCTCCGACACATTAGCTGGGAGAGTGGGCATCGTAGAGTTAGGAACTCTAAAAATCAATGAAATCCTTCGTAAGCCGTTGCCCGACTTTTATAGGATATTCACAAAGCCGCTTGATTATGAAAATGACCTTGCTTTTTTAAGAAATATCGCATTTTCTAAAACTGATATTTGGAAAATATTCTTAAAGGGAGGCTACCCGGAGATCGTTAGATCCAATAATATGGAATTTCATCGAGCGTGGATGGAAAATTATTATCAAACTTATATCAATAGGGATATTAAAAAACTTTTCCCCAAAATTGATACGTTAAAGTACAGGCGTTTTATTGAAATGCTAACTGGTTTATCGGGGACGATTATTAATAAAGCCCAGTTAGGACGTGCGATTGACACTTCCGAGGTGAGCGTGAGAGATTACCTCGAAATTGTTGATAAAACTTTCTTATGGCGCAAGATGCCGTCTTACGAAAAATCCAAATCCAAGTCGGTTGTGAAAATGCCCAAAGGAATTTTTAGAGACTTAGGCTTAGTTCACTATCTATTGGGTATTGAAGCAAAAGATAAATTATTAAAACATCCCTCAGTCGGTCTGAATTTTGAAAGTTTTGTCATTGAGGAAGTCTTAAAAGGTATTCAGGCTCTAGGGGCTATACGCTTTGATTACTACTACTATCGCACTAGAGGTGGAGCAGAAATAGATCTTGTGCTAGACGGTGCTTTCGGTATTTTGCCCTTTGAGATCAAATTAGGCACGACCACCACCTTGAAACAACTCTCTTCTTTACAGAAATTTGTTAGAGACCATAAACTTCCTTACGGTGTTGTGGTTAACAATGCCAAAGAAATAAAACTTCTTGCCGAAAGAATTATTCAAATTCCCATCACTTATTTGTAGATTGAATGGATGAATGGGACTGTTGAAAAAGTATCGTCATCGCATGAACCCAACCGCTTGCGCCATTGAATTTAAGAAAATGGTAGGGGCGGATTTGCATATCCGCCCTACGGTACCGTCCTGCAAAACCGTAACCGCTTTGCGCCACAAGATTATGGTTTGCATAAATTTGATGGATGAATGTATAAATCGTGCAAGTACGTCGCGTTAGGGCGGATATATAAATCCGCCCCTACGGTGTATGGAATACTTTTTCAACAGCCCCACATGCCCTCCCTAAACTACCGTTCTGCACGAACCCAACCGCTTGCGCCATTGAATTTAAGAAAATGGTAGGGGCGGATTTGCATATCCGCCCTACGGTACCGTCCTGCAAAACTGTAACCGCTTTACGCCACAAGATTATGGTTTGCATAAATTTGATGGATGAATGTATAAATCGTGCAAGTACGTCGTGTTAGGGCAGATATATAAATCCGCCCCTACGGTTCAAGAAATACTTTTTCAACAGCCCCAAACCACCCCTTCAATGATTCCTAAAGCTCTCTATATCTCTCTAAGGTTTTCCCAAAAGGTTCAATCCAAAGGTTATCATCTAGTTTTCTTGTCCTTTCCTCCTGAAGCGAACAGATAATCAGAGGCACACGAGGAAAGTTCTCTCTAAAGGCTTTGATGGAGTTTTTGTTTTTTATTTGCCGAGATGTTTTACACTCAATCGCCATGACAGGTTCACCGTCTAATTCAATAAGAAAATCAATTTCCCATTTCCCCGACCGCCATAGCGAAATTTGATAATCGCTTCTCGTATAGTCTCTGATTCTTATAAGTTCGTTGGCTAGGTTTGTTTCAAAAAGTATTCCAAGTTCTTCGGGTGAAGGACTACCGCTTAATCTTCTCTGTAGAGCCCTCACCACACCACAATCAAAAAAATAAAACTTAGGTCGGGCTTTTTTACGCTCGCTATGAGCAAAAGGCCAGAGGAAGTATCCTATCAAAGTATCCTCCAAAACAGAATAATATTCCTTAACGGTACTTGCCGGCACCGAACATTCGCGCGAAATATTGCTGAACTGAATCATTTGGGCATTGCATTGACCTGCCACCTCTAAAAACCTCTGGAAAGATCCTAATTGCCTTACCAAGGCTTCGGCTTTCACTTCTTCTTTGAGATAGGTCGTGACATAGCTCCTCAAGTGATCTTTGGCAAGGGTTTCTTGTTTCTTAGCGATGAGCGTTGAGATAAAAGGTAGAGAACCATAACTTAAAACCTGCTCCATATTAAAATGTGTGCCTAATTCTTTTTTTGTGAGCGGGTGGAGCTTAAAGTCAACGGCTCTACCGCCTAAGAGATTGGCTTTACCCTTTTTAAGTTTTCTGGCACTAGACCCCGATAGAAAAAATTGCAACTGCTTTTTTTCAATACCCATTTGAACATAGTTTAAGAGAGAGGGAACTTTTTGTATTTCATCCACTATAACTTTGCTTCCCGGTTTTAAGGAAGCAATCTCTTCCCAAAACAACTGGGGGCGAAGCCGAAAATCCATTTCCAACTGAGCATCAAGCAAGTCATAATAAGCCGCAACATCTAACTGGTTAATGAGATAGGTTTTCCCAACTTGCCGAGGTCCTAACAGAAACAAAGAGGGGGGGTAGGAACCAATGTCAAGTTCTCTTTTGTAGTACATCATGTTATTTATGCTCATAAATAACATAATAGCATAAATTTATGAAAATATAGGCTTTGTCATCAATCTAGGGAAATCATTGCAAGGGAAGGGGGGCTATTGAAAAAGTATTTCATATGCCGTAGGGGCGGATTTGCATATCCCCCCCTACCCATGTAGTTTACGCTGTGGTTCTGGATAATGGAAATGTCGATTGACCTACTAGCTCAATCGGCGGTTCTATTTTTCAACAGTCTCAAGTTCTGGGAAAAATAGTTATGTAACAGGTTCTGGGAAAAATAGTTATGTAAGTAGCGCAATCGTCATGTTGGCGTATGCCCCTACAAGCGTCCCCATGATGACTACCGCACCAATAAACAGGCTGATGACCCAGGTACGCATTTTTGACATATCAGCCTTGAACTCATTACGGAGTTCAGCCAAGTCTTGCTTGGTTGCCATGCCCTTAATGTCGCCTTTCATGCCTTGAATGTCACCTTTAAGTTCTCTGTATGCTTCGTCTACTGTCATTCCTTCGTTTTTCATAATTTATCTCCTTTAGTTATTGTCTGTAAGAGACTTCCTGCTAGGTAAATCCTTAGCAGGGTTAGTAAAAAATCGGAGATCGCACACCTGTGCCGCACCATTTCAGATCTCAAGAGGTGCTTTTAGAATGGTTACACTTTAGCATAAATAAGTGGCTAAGTGGGACTGTTGAAAAAGTATTTCATGCACCGTAGGGGCGGATTTATATATCCGCCCTAACGCAACGTACTTGCACGATTTATACATTCATTTCGTTTATGGAAACCAAAACCAAATGGCGCAAAGCGATTGGGTTTGTGCGAGACGGTACCGTAGGGCGGATATATAAATCCGCCCCTACCGTTTTCATAAATTAGAGGGCGCAGGGCGGTTACGTTTGAGCGGTGACGGTACTTTTTCAATAGCCCAATTACTTACTTTATAAAAACCTTATCATTAATCCGACTGCCGCAATGATTATGCCAGTATTTATTGCAACAACTGCATATATCAGTTTCGTTAGTCTAGTTTCTAGTTCCGCTAAATCTTTTTTTGTCGCTACATCCTTTAAACTCACAACACCAGCCACAGCTTCTTTTGCTTCATCATCGGATACCTCTGGTATCTTTCTTAATGTGTTGTATAACGCGATTTCAGACATTTTATTTATTCCTATATTTATAGGTGTGGATTTTACTATATTCCGAGATTCATTTGCATCAGTTTGTCCAATATATCATGGCATCGTACATGAAATTGGGAGATATGCTGAGTTGCAGTATAATCGCTCCTATTACCCCTCAATATCATGCGTGAAAAATAATAATGTGAGGTTTATTGACCTCTAGGTTCATTTGGCGGGCAGTTGCTTTGTCTGTGCTGTGTTGTTTGCCGGTTATTGGTGCTTCGCAACCTGCTTTGATGTTCGGCATGCCTTCAATCACGCCTTCTGAGCTTCGTTGGGGGCAGGATTACACATTATCGTTTCTTGCGATTAGCTTAGAGCAACCCACGCAAGCGACGACGCTAACGCTCCATATAACGGAGAATGGTGTGAGCAGGCGCATAGACGAAACGCCGTATGGTCTCGCAGGTGAGTTTTTGCCGTTGCAGAGGCAGGTTTCTATACCTGCCTTGGGTGCTAGGACTTCTTCTATGGTCAATGTGCAAGGAACAGCAGGCACTGGTCTGTCAGGCACGTTTGCTCTTAGATATTGCGACGATACGCAAACGCTCTGCACGGATGCCTTCAATGTCAATTACCTAAGCGACACGCCGAGTCGTGATATTAATGGGAATTACCAGCTGTCCATCACCACATCAACCGTGGTGTCAGGGTCGTGTGCTGCGGTGCGTGAGCGTGAACAGCAGGTTGAGATTAGCCAGACAAGCAACACGGCAAGTTATGGTTTCAGCGATGATTTTGGATTGTCGGCAATGCTTTCGGCAGCGATAAGCTCAAGCACTTATGTATTCACAAGGCAATACAGCACTGCTCCAGCATTTAACGGCACGAGCACGCTAATCGTGCGAGCCGAGTTTGGCGACAACGATAACGGCACTGGGCGTGCCTACTGGTCGTATCAAGCCGCCGACGGCAACCTGTGTCGTGGCACTTACGAGGTGTCATATCGCAAGCTGGCAGATCCTCTGCCACTGCAAGGCATCCAAGTGCAGGTGCGAGTATTCCCTGAAGGGTTGCTGATAGACGATTCGGTCATTGCTGCTTCGGTGAACATTCCTGAGCGAGCGCAAGACACGGTGCTGTCTAGGTCAGGCGCATTATACGCATTGAGAGACGACCATACGATACAAATAATTAGACCATCGGGTTCAAGACAACAACTGGTAGACACCAGCTTTAGGGTTGGCGAGGTGGATGTGCATGATTTGGTCTTCGTTGAGAACAGCGATAGCACCAACCAGCTCTACATCGATAGCTTTCTGCGTGCGGTGATTGCGGTTGATTTAACCGACGGCAGCCGCAGTGTGATTTCGGAATGCGACATCATCAATCGTTGTCCGGCGGGACAATACCAGGTTGGCGAGGGTGTGCCGCTAACGCAACCGACTGATGCGGTGATCTTTTAGCCTTCATTAGGTATCAGTCAAAGTAGATGTCATGCCCGTGTCTACCCCAATGCGAAAGACTAGGGCATTTTTGCGGTTCACTTGGTGTCTAAATGCGTGTTTATCCCTAGTCATTGAACAATTAAATAACATTAAGTTTCAGATTCGGACGATTGACCTGATGATTTAGCGGGAAATTATCCATCACATACGATTTTCATATCCTATTGCGGAATTGAGGCTGCAGAGAGGCCACCTTTAATTGGGGATATGTTGTAGTAGTGGTATATTGTGGCTGAGTACCGTGATTGTTCCTATACACCATGACATTAGACAAACTACAAATATGCTACACAATAAAGTCAAGACCTACCTAGAAAACTTAAAACAAGAGCAAAAATTTGATGCCCCTGTAGAGTATTCAATTGCTCAAAAAATAGAAGAAATCCTAAAGAACGATCCAAAATATGAACCAACAAACGAAGACGTGGGAGAGCAAATGGCTTTTGAGTTTATGGAGAATTATCAAAATGATGAAACAGGTTGGGGAACATATTACGGACCAGTACTCGTACTCCGAAACCAAAACCAGATGATAGAGCGTCCAAGTATTACAAGGGTTCATAAAGAAGTATTGGAATATTGGGCAAAACGAACAAAAGAGAGTACGCACCCAATCCTGTCATCTCGTTATGCAGATTTAATTGTTGACTTTTCTCCCAAGATTTTAGGGAAAAAGGCAGATACTAATTTTTATCAAATTGTTATAGATGCCAATGTTGAGATTTGTGAAAAATCTCTTATGCCTTCCCCATACGACATGACTAAAGCTAAACGTGCATTGAGGTTAGCTGATTATAAACAAGACCAACTCCGAATAAAAAAAGTAAAAGATACAATTACCAAATTGGGGAATGGACCTGGATGTAAAGATTTTGCTTTTGAGTTGCTACTTTTAGATTTTCCTGAAAAAATAAATCTTAGTGAGGAAGGGAAAGAAAATCTTATTAGAGAAACTGAAGAGTATCTAGAGGAAATAAAACAAAATCCGCATATTGCAGGACGTTATGTTTCTCTTCTTGCAGAGTATTATGCTAAAGAGAAAGATGAAAATAATCTTATGCGTGTTTTGAATATTTTAGAAAAGTCCCTAAAAGCGCATGGTCAATTAAACTCCGAAGTATTGTTGACGATGAATGCCTATAATCAAATGCAGGAAATATACCGACACTATGCAAAAAAGTTTAATGAGGCAAAAAAAGCTAGCGAGAGAATTAGTAAAGAATTTAGGCAACTTGATTTGGATATAGATAAATCTCTTCAAAGCATATCAGTCGAAATAAATATTAGCCAAGCGGATATTGATAAATACATAAATTTTGTCTTCGGTGAAAAAGAGAATAACCAACTAGAAACAATAATGGGAAAAATTGCACTCCGCTTCTTACCCAAAAAAGATAATATAGAAAAGTCACTATCCGATACTTTTAGTAAACATCCCGTGCAATTTTTATGTAGTCAGAAAATTATTTCAGATGAAAATATCCCGATTGCTAACCTTGGCTCACTTGAAGACGATTATGATAATTATTTACAAAACCATGCGAAACAATATATTCTGTCTAATCACTTTTTCTTGTCCACCGTAATAGATGAATTAAAAAAACAGTTTTCGAAACAAGCGATCACTGAATACTTTTACAAAGCCTATCTTTTTAGAGATGAAAAGGAAAAATATATTGAAAGGGCAATTTCTGGATATTGGGAAAATGACTATCTTGTCTCTTCATCTCTGTTTATCCCACTTATAGAAAAAAACATAAGAAAATTAATTGATGCTTGTGGAGGGTCAATTCTAAGACCTAGCCATACAAAAGGCTATGATTACATTGCACTTCATGCCTTACTAGAAAATAACGCAAATATACTCTCAAAAGTTTTCTCGGAAATTGGATATGATATATCTTTCTATTTTCGTTTTGTCCTCACGAAAAAGCTAGGCATGAATTTAAGAAATAACTTTGCACATGGAATCGGGGCAAAAGATTTTTTTAGCCGCAATACCTCAGACATACTATTTCACATATTAATTTGTTTGTCTTTGGTTACGAAAAAGGAAAGTAATCAATAACAAAATGATGTTCTCCTTGAACTTACCCTCAGAAACTGAGCATGTCAACCCAAAGTAGAAATGTGGGACTGTTGAAAAAGTATCGTCATCGCATGAACCCAACCGCTTGCGCCATTAAATTTAAGAAAATGGTAGGGGCAGAATAAAGCCGCCGATTGAGACAGTAGTTCAATCGGCAATTTTAATATCCGCCCTACGGTACCGTCCTGCAAAACCGTAACCGCTTTGCGCCACAAGATTATGGTTTGCATAAATTTGATGGATGAATGTATAAATCGTGCAAGTACGTCGCGTTAGGGCGGATATATAAATCCGCCCCTACGGTTCAAGAAATACTTTTTCAACAGTCCCATGTGGGGCTGTTGAAAAAGTAGGGAATTATATAGATAACTTGACAAACTAATGGCTATTTTACTTCCTTAATCGTAGGCTTCCCATTTCTATCTACCCGCATTACAAACTTTTTCTCTAAATCTGCTTTGGTGGGGTTATCCCTCTCATGCTTTGGCAGTTTGCCTGCGTTTAGTAATGCCTTGACTGCTTTATCTAGTGTTTTTTGTTCCATAAGTGGTCGTTTAATTTATTGTTTATAGTGGCTTGTGATAAAGCCATTATTGCACCAATTCCTTATAGGTTATCTGCTTGCCTGGCATCCTAGAAAACAAGCTATCTAGCCTGTCCTGCATGTCTCTCTCACAGTTCCCGTCATTGAGGCGGAATACAAACTCATTTACATATTGCTGGCAATGCTTCATGCTCCAGTTATGGTATGTGCCGTTATAGCCTCTTTTAAGCAAAGCCCATACCGATTCAATGCCGTTAGTGTGCGCCTTGCCGTTGACATATTCCTTTGCAGAATGATTGACGACTTTATGCCTTCTGTAGGCTCCCGTGTATGACGGGTTGTCATCTGTGTATATCATGCTACCTGCCATAATGTTACTTTTGATAATCGGATGTAAAGTTCGTTTGGTAGTGTCGTCTATCGGCATTGCTTTCACTCTACCGCCTCGCGCCCTTATACCCAATATCGCATGTTCCCCGCCTGAACCGCCACCCACCTTGAGCCTTTTATTTTCATATTTATTCTTTTCTTTACCGCCTATATAGGTTTCGTCTATTTCTACACCCCCTCGCAAGGCTTCCAGTTCCTCACCGCATACGAGGCGTAGGCGGTGCAACATATACCAAGCTGTAGGATAAGCAACATCTATTTCCTTGCTTAACTGCAATGCCGATATTCCCTTGCGCGAAGTGATTAACAAATAAGAAGCAAGCAACCATTTACGCACATCTACCTTGCTTCGCTCTAGTGGTGTATTGGTGAATACATTGAGGTATGAACGACAAGTGCCACACCAATAGTCACCGTACTTTTTCTGTGGTTTGATTTTTTCATCACCACCACATTTGGAACAAGTAACCTTATTACCCCAACGCAATGATTCAAAGTAGTCTATCGCCTTCTTTTGTGTTGAGTATTGTTTCATTAGCTTAAATAAACTAATCGTTTTTGCTCTACGTTTTGCCATTTTATAACTCCGATAGTTTGATTATTCGTAAAGCATTGTTGTATATTATATATATGGAGTATGTCAAGTTTCGTTTCTAATTATTTATAGGCTTGTCAAGTTAACTATATAATTTCCTTCCCTTATATGTCCGCCCGTAATGTGCTATATTAGAATAAGATATTTTCTATCATTTGATTCACGAAAACTCTAATTGGAGATGCATGGTGATTGAGATGCTACAAGTACAATACTTCAGGGAGGACTATAAGCCTCCTGCGGTGTATAAAATACTTTTTCAACAACCCTGATTTCATTTAAGTTTTGACATTGAAAATGAGGGAAAATTAGTCTTACCAAACGTTTTATGAGAACCGAAAGCTAACCGAAAAGGAACTTAATGCAAAATGAAAATTAGTAAAATAAGTAATTTAATCTGGTCAATGAAAACTAGTAAAAAACTTAATTTAATCTGGTATAGTCCTCTAGTTATAGGAGTGCTGCTGCTATTTATAGCGTGGTATGATTTTTTTAACTGGCAGCAAAGAGGTCTTTCTTATGAACTTACTCTAGAGTTTGGGGTAGCGTTGATTATATTTTCAGTAATTGGACTCTTGGCTCAACGCTATTTAGCAGATTATATTAAAGATAAATGTCTGGAGATTCTCCATTTGCTGGGTTCAGGTATTTGCAATTTTCAGGCTTTATCAAAAGAAGTTGATTACAAAGA
Source organism: uncultured candidatus Poriferisulfidus sp. (assembly GCA_965200865.1). Classification (GTDB taxonomy): domain Bacteria; phylum Pseudomonadota; class Gammaproteobacteria; order Poriferisulfidales; family Oxydemutatoraceae; genus SP5GCR1. Next base: position 91,548 of record CBDAVG010000002.1, read on the forward strand.
CATGATTAATAGTAGCAAATTTCTTGTAGTTGGTTTGCATTATAAACCAAGCATGACTATTTTCTCTCGTTGTGGCCCGGATTTAGGGAATAAGTTAAAGAATAATGAAATAAAAATTTTGATTTACCATGTTGATATGAAGGGTTCGATTGCATATGATTATATCTGTGAGAATGGAGGATGTCCATCTACAGATGAATACTTCAAAAATACAATTTTAAGATCATCACTATATGTAAATGAAAATAATACTAACATTAGGTTTGAAACGCATAAAAAAGTTCTAAGATACGCATTCGTATATTCACCTGAGCTGATTTGGTTGATATTTTATCCAAGCAACACTGAGGCTCCTACCCCTGCACTAGCCATTGAAAAAGGTTCAAAATTTTTTGATTTTATAAAAAAAGATATTGAGGAGTTAGATAATTACAGTGAACACAAATCATGGTTAGAAAGCAAAAAATGACAGAGACAACCCAAAAGCTGGAGTCCTTAGTCAAGGAAATGGAAGCGAGGCATGGCAAAACTAAAACTAAGGAGATATTAAAATCAATGATTGATAAATTAGCTCCTCCAATACCCAACAGCACCCTGACTATTATTTCAGACAGAGGCGTTCACCATTTACCCGATGCTTATAAAAGAGGAGAACTTTATTATGTTACAGAGCCCCTAGATTTTAAAAAATTACCAAGCGTAGAAAATAAATACAAAGAAGTGTTGCTAAAATTAGCCACAAAATTAAAAAGTAATCAATGGAAAACGATTTATTTAGTTCCTTTTGGTCACAACACCCTTTGCATGCAAATAAAGCTTTTAGTTTTCCGCATTACTCGGTTAGAGACTATAGACCTATTTTATAATGATGGCAGTTATACTGACTTGTATATTTACCAAAGAGATATCATTTTAAATAAGAAAAGCTCACCCGAATAAAATGAGTACACCTCTAGTCTGATATAGTTCCTGAAAAGAAACACCGCTATCTACGATGTGCGATTAAACCATGATGTTACCTCATTTTTGGAGCTGTCTGAGAAGTCATTTTCATGCTATCACCTCTCTAGTTTATCGGAAAAACTGACTTTAACATGAGTACTGAATTTGGGAATAAGGTCAGGTACAAGTACCCGGACACGGGTTATCGTTAATTTAGTGGTTGCGAGGCGGTTGGACAGTTTGTACCCGAATTTTGGTTGCTTCGTCGGTTTTATTTCGGAGGTGTCTATTTATGGTATAGAATAGCTTGAAAATTGGCTTTTACTAGCTAAATCCATTAAATCAGAGGAGAAATAACAGTGGAAGAAGGTCGCAGAAAAGCGTTAGAGACTGCGCTAGCGCAAATTGATAAGCAGTTCGGCAAAGGTTCTATTATGCGTCTTGGCGATACAAAGGCTACTTACGATATAGAGGTGATATCGTCGGGATCCCTTGCCTTGGACTTAGCACTGGGTATAGGTGGTTTTCCCAAAGGACGGATCATAGAGATTTTTGGCACTGAATCTTCGGGCAAAACCACGCTTGCATTACATGCAGTTGCGCAATGTCAAGCTGCCGGCGGCACTGCGGCTTTTGTTGATGCCGAGCATGCGTTGGATTCCGTCTACGCCGGCAAGCTGGGTGTGAACATAGATGATTTCTTGATATCACAGCCGGATACTGGTGAGCAAGGTTTGGAGATCACTGACATGTTGGTGCGTTCGGGTTCGGTTGATTTGGTGGTTGTTGATTCGGTTGCTGCATTAACGCCTCGTTCCGAGATAGAGGGTGATATGGGGGATACCCATGTTGGTTTGCAGGCGCGCTTGATGTCGCAAGCACTGCGCAAGCTGACTGCGAATATCCAACGTTCAAAAGCGATCGTTATTTTCATCAATCAGATACGTATGAAAATTGGTGTGATGTTCGGAAATCCAGAGACCACGACCGGCGGCAACGCGCTGAAGTTTTATGCTTCAATGCGCCTAGATATACGGCGCACTGGGCAGATTAAAAAAGGCGACGAGGTTGTAGGCAACGAGACTCGCGTTAAGGTTGTGAAGAACAAGTTGGCACCGCCGTTCAAGGTTGCTAACTTTGAGATCAGATACGGAGAAGGCATCTCGCACGATGCCGAGTTGATAGATTTGGGTGTGAAACATAATTTGGTTGAGAAGTTGGGTTCTTGGTATAGTTATAAGAACGAGAAAATAGGGCAGGGCAAAGATAATGTGCGTCTGTACTTGAAAGAAAACCCTAAGGTGGCAGAAGAGCTTGAAAAAAATCTGCGCACGCTGCTGTTGAGCAATACTCCGGCGAATAAGAACGAAAGCGAGACCGACAAAAAAGCAGATGAAAAGGTAGGAAAAACTAATGGCGAGCCACCTAAGAAAACCACTGCCAGTTCTACAGCTTGATGGCGGACGGCGACGTGGATCTGTTAAAAAATAGAACCGCCGTTTGTTGCAGTAGCACAAACGGCGTAACATTGTGCAGAACTTTAACATGGGTATGTAGGTCGGACAAGCTAAGGCTTGTCCTAAATGGTGGGTACGCAAAAAACCACCCCGTCAGGCTTCGCCTGCTACCCCTCCAAAGGAGGGGAACATACCAATGACGATACTTTTTCAGCAGCTCTATGTTAGCCCTCCCCTACCGTTTGCGTAAATTTTATGGATGAATGGATTGTTCGTACAGACACAGCACGTTCAGGTGGTTATCATGAATTTGATGGCGCATAGCGGTTGGAATAGTGCAGAACGGTACTTTAGGGAGGGCATGTTAGCCCTCCCCTACCGTTTGCGTAAATTTTATGGATGAATGGATTGTTCGTACAGACACAGCACGTTCAGGTGGTTATCATGAATTTGATGGCGCATAGCGGTTGGAATAGTGCAGAACGGTACTTTAGGGAGGGCATGTTAGCCCTCCCCTACCGTTTGCGTAAATTTTATGGATGAATGGATTGTTCGTACAGACACAGCACGTTCAGGTGGTTTTCATGAGTTTGATGGCGCAAGCGGTTGCAGTTGTGCAGAACGGTACTTTAGGGAGGGCATGTTAGCCCTCCCCTACCGTTTGCGTAAATTTTATGGATGAATGGATTGTTCGTACAGACACAGCACGTTCAGGTGGTGATCATGAATTTGATGGCGCAAGCGGTTGGAATAGTGCAGAACGGTACTTCAGGGAGGGCATGTTAGCCCTCCCCTACCGTTTGCGTAAATTTTATGGATGAATGGATTGTTCGTACAGACACAGCACGTTCAGGTGGTTTTCATGAATTTGATGGCGCAGGCGGTTACGTTTGGGTGATGACGGTACTTCATGAACAGCACCAGGCTGCCTTAGTTAAAAAAGCACTATCTTATTTAAGCCGACGAGAACACCATAGGGCAGAATTGAAATCCAAGCTGTCTAGAAGCAAAGCACACAATGAAGTTATCGTAGAAGCCGTCTTGGATCGTCTGGAAGCCGAAGGCTTATTATCAGATATGCGTTATATAGAATCCTTTATCACTTCTCGTGCCAACAAGCTCTATGGTCCTATGCGTATCAGAATGGAACTGCTACAGAAAAAACTTAATCCTGAAAGTGTTGAGCAGATGCTTGCCGAATCGGACACCGACTGGCAACACAACGCGAGGACTTGCCTGCAGAAAAAATTCCCTCAAAAACCCGGCAATGCGCAAGAACTCGCCAAGCAACGGCGATTTCTTTGGCAGCGTGGTTATTCGGAAGAGATGATCCGCTCTGCCCTTAGCCTAAGCGACGACGAATAACACGATGAAGGATGTTGATGTAGACAGAGCTGTTTTTTATCGCTTGCTAAGTTATAGTTGGCAACGTTCCCGTTATTTTGTGATTGCGATTTTCGGGATGCTGATTTATGCGGCGAGTGACACTGGTTTTGCTATGCTGATGAAGCCTCTGATAGACGAGGGTTTTTATAGCAAAGACCAATATGTCTTTCTGGAGTGGTTGCCTTTACTCATTATATTGGTGTTGCTTGCCCGAGGTGTCGGTAGTTTCATGGGTACTTACTATATGGATTATGTGGGCAACCATGTGGTCAAGCAACTGCGCTCCGAGACATTCGCGCATATATTGCGTCTGCCGGTGTCTTATTATGATCAAAACCCGGAAGGCAAGCTGACTTCACGGATAATCTACAACATCGGCATCACCGCAACTGCATCGTCCAGAGCTTTGACGATTCTGATTAGGGATACATTAACAGTGCTGGGCCTCTTAGCTTGGCTTTTTTATATCAGCTGGCAACTGACCATGCTTATGTTGGTGTTGGTGCCGGTCATCGTATTTATATTGAGCTATATCAATAGACGTTTTCGCTCGTTGCATCATCGTCATCAGGAGTTAATGGCTAATTTAACCGGCAATGTGCAACAGGCGGTCAGAAGCAACAGCACGATTAAGATTTTTGACGGCTACGATTACGAAACTGCGCATTTTGAATCCAACAACGAGGATGTGCGACGCTATTTGATGCGCACATCGGCAGTCAAATCCATAGGCACGCCGGTTATGATGCTGGTTTTAGGATTGAGCCTGGCGGCGATCGTCTATTTAATGAATGCCGAACAACTGCTTCCCAAGGTGTCGGCAGGGACTTTCGTCTCGTTCATCGTTGCGATGATATTGCTGTTCAGACCGGTGCGCAGTTTGGTGCAAGTCAATGTCATTTTGCAACAAGGCATCGTTGCCGCGCAGAGCATATTTGATTTTTTGGATGTAAAACCGGAGGCGGATAGCGACAACTATGTGGATCGTGGCTGGCAAGGACACATACGCTATGTTGATGTGTCGTTTTCATACACACAGCTGCTTGCCGAGAATCCTGAACCAGCGTTATCGCATATCAATTTAGAGATTGCCCCCTTAGAGACGCTGGCGTTGGTCGGTGTTTCGGGTTCGGGCAAGTCAACCTTGGTTAGCTTGCTGCCTCGGCTTTACGAATGTAGCGAGGGGCATATAGAACTTGACGGGCATGATATAAAGGAACTATCGTTGTCTCAGTTGCGTGCGCAGATTGCTTATGCTGGGCAAGATATCGTGCTGTTCAACGACAGCATTGCCAACAACATTGCCTACGGCACACAAGCCTCACTGTCACAAATAGAAGAAGCTGCGCAGAAGGCATACGCAATAGATTTCATAAAAAAATTACCGCAAGGGTTTGACACCGTGATTGGTGATGCTGGCGGTCGCTTATCGGGAGGTGAGAGGCAGCGTGTCGCAATTGCTCGTGCATTGCTAAAGCGCGCACCGATTATCATCTTTGACGAGGCAACCTCGGCATTAGACGCAGAGTCGGAGAGCATGATTCAACTGGCGTTGGAGGAAATCTCCGATCAATGCACGATGATCTTAATTGCCCATCGTTTCTCTACGATTAGGTTGGCGAAGCGCATCGTGGTTTTGGCAAAAGGACATATCGTAGAGCAAGGCACGCACGACGAGTTAATCGCCACGCAAAAGACTTATCACAAGCTCTATATGTCCGGACACGGTCGGAGGATAGCGGCTTGAGATGGTACGACCGCCTTTGGTATCACGCACCGCGTTATTGGGCATGGCCGCTGTTGCCGTTATCGTGGCTTTATCGCGTCGGATTATTCCTTAGAGCGTATTACTATAGATCCAAGACACCGAAACAACTACCAGTTCCGGTAATCGTAGTAGGTAATCTAAGTGTCGGCGGCACTGGCAAGACACCGTTGGTGATCAATTGGGTGGAATACTTTCAGGTTCATGGTATGAAGGTCGGTGTGGTGAGCCGTGGCTATGGTGGTTCAGGGAGTAGCGGGGCGCCTATAGAAGTCAATAATAATACTTCGTATCGGGTAGTCGGCGATGAACCCAAGCTCATCTATCAAAAGACTGGATGCCCAATTGCGATTGGTAAAAAACTTGAGCAAGCGGCGCAGCTATTGATAGATAAGCATGGTGTTGAATTGATTTTATCGGACGACGGGTTGCAGCATCACAGTTTGGCAAGAACGGCAGAGATTGTCGTAGTAGACGGTAGTAGAGGGTTCGGCAATCGCTATTTGTTGCCTGCCGGGCCTTTGCGAGAGCCGGTATCAAGGATCAACGATGTTTTGTTTGTAGCTGTGAACGGAGAATTGAAGTCAGAGCAAGACAACGAATTGTTGCCGCGTTGGCATCGTTATGGGATGCGATTGAAGGCGACAAGCTTATATACACCAGTCTACGATAAACATTACCCGACCGATCACTTTAAGGGGCAGCGCGTACACGCATGTGCGGCGCTGGCAAATCCCGAGCGTTTTTTTGAAACCCTAGAGTCGCTCGGCATGTTGCCGATTAAACACGCCTTTAAGGATCATCACGCTTATCGGGTAGTTGACTTCAAGTTTGATGACAATTTGCCGGTGGTAATGACCGCTAAGGATGGTGTGAAATGGCTGGAACTTGCCGAGCAAGGACATAAAATAGCAGCCAATGTTTGGATACTTGAAACACAATTAAGAGTAGACGAGGAGTTTGATCAGGCAATGTTTACCGAACTCGGACTACCGTACTTGTGAACCATCGCTTGTTGTAGCAACATTTATGCAGACCATTGTAGGGGAGGGCTAACATGGGACTGTTGAAAAAATAGAACCGCCGTTTGTTGCAGTAGCACAAACGGCGTGACTTTGTGCAGAACCTTTGCAACCACCCCGTCAGGCTTCGCCTGCCACCCCTCCAAAGGAGGGGAATGGTCTGCCCCTACCAGTTGCGGTACTTGAATAATGCGATTTAGGTATATAATTCACATCGTTATGGATAAACAGTTGCTTGATATTCTGGTTTGCCCGCTTACTAAGGGTGCGTTGATCTACGATAAGGAAAAGCAGGAATTGATTTCGTTGTCGGCGAAGCTCGCTTATGAAATACGCGATGGTTTGCCGGTGATGATAGCGGACGAGGCGCGACAGTTATCCGACGAGGAGTATGAGCACTATAAAAAGAAACGAACCCCTTCTGCCTAATTTCAAGGTTGTCATCCCGGCGCGTTATGCGTCGCAACGTTTTCCCGGTAAGCCGCTACATAAAATTTGTGGTAAGCCGCTCATACAATATACCTACGAAAATGCAATGCAAAGCGGTGCCGACGAAGTTATTGTGGCAAGCGACGATCAGAGGATTATTGATTGCGTTGATGGTTTCGGTGGTGTTGCGTGTCTGAGTTCACCTACGCATAAAACCGGCAGCGACCGATGCGCCGAGATAGCAGAAACCAGAAAATGGAAAGACGAGCAAATCGTCGTCAACTTACAAGGCGACGAGCCTTTACTAAGCCCACAAGACATACGCACTGCGGTTGCGTGCTTAGGCACGCATCCTAGCACTGATGTTGCAACCCTTGCCGCACAAGTGCCGGCAAAAGATCTAGTATCCGATAGTGTGGTCAGTGTGGTTTGCGATAGTAAGCAATTTGCTTTATACTTTAGCCGTGCCAGGTTACCTGCGGGGGGCAAAACAGGTTTGCACCACATAGGGATTTATGTATATTATTGTAACTTCGTTAAACATTTTGCCTCGCTTGCACAGCCGGAAATAGAATTGAACGAGTGTCTTGAGCAGTTGCGGGTGCTATGGTACGGTGGCACGATTTATGTGGGAATGGTTTCGGCATCATCGCATGTTTCGGTAGATACCGAAGCGGATGTGCCTAAACTAGAAAAAATGTTGGAGGGGTCTTGAAATATATAGGTTTGACCATAAATTAAGGTTTCTCAAGTACGCTTAGATTGATAAGTAGTAAATAATGTTAAAAGTAAAAGATTTACATAAAAAGTTTGATAGTTTTGTTGCGGTAGACCGTATCAGTTTTGATGTTGCCGCAGGTGATATTTTAGGTTTTCTAGGCCCTAACGGTGCCGGCAAGTCTACGACGATGAAGATTATTTGCGGCTACCTCAAGCCGACTTCAGGCAGTATCGGTATATACGATTATGATATAGATGCCAATCCCATAGAAGCGAAAAAGCTGATAGGCTACTTGCCGGAAGGCGCACCGACCTACGGTGATATGGCGGTCAAAGATTTTCTTGGCTTCGTTGCTGAGGTCCGTCGGCTGAGCAAAGAGCAAACGCGCAATGGTTTGGATTATGTGATAGAAGAACTTGGCCTCAAAGATGTATTGATGCAGCCGATAGATACCTTATCCAAAGGTTTTAAGCGGCGTGTCGGTTTGGCTCAGGCGTTGATACACGACCCTAAAGTCTTGATTATGGACGAACCTACCGACGGTTTAGATCCAAATCAGAAATATCAGGTCAGGACTTTGATTAATTCCTTGAGTGCCAGCAAAATAGTCGTCATCTCCACCCACATACTGGAGGAGGTTACTGCGGTTTGCAACCGGGCGTTGATTATTGCCAATGGAAAACTGCTTATCAACACCACACCCGATAAATTATTGACCCAATCTCGCTATCAGAACACGCTCAGTTTATATGCTAAAGACGAGGCACTGTTGACCGATATAAAAACTATGTCCGGCGTGAAATCTTTGGAATACGACACACTCAGCAAACGTTTTCTGGTGTTCGTAAAGAACCAGGAAAAAATGAATGTCTATAACCAGATTGAAAGCTGGATGTCGAGCAGAACACCTGAGGTTGACGATTTGAGGTTTGAGCATGGTCGCTTGGACGATGTATTCAGAAAAATAACCGAAGGTAGTTTGGCATGAAGACGATTTACGCCATTATGAAAAGGGAATTGTCGCACTATTTCACGACCCCACTCGCCTATGTGTTCATCATTATCTTTTTGATGCTCGCTGCCACCTTTACTTTTTATTTGGGCAACCTATACGAGCGTCGGCAAGCCGATTTGGTGCCTTTCTTTCAATACCACCCGTGGCTTTATCTGTTTTTAATCCCTGCCATATCTATGCGCCTGTGGGCGGAAGAGAAAAAGAACGGTAGCATAGAGTTGCTGATGACTTTGCCAATCAGCATCACGCAGGCGGTATTGGGTAAATATCTTGCTGCATGGTTATTCGCCGGATTGGCGTTGTTGTTGACATTTCCCGCTTGGTTAACGGTTAATTACTTGGGCGATCCAGACAACGGCGTTATCATCTCATCGTATCTAGGCAGCTTCCTAATGGCAGGTGCGTTTTTAGCAATTGGTTCGTGCATTTCTGCGACCACCAGTAATCAGGTGATTGCGTTTATCATCAGCATCGTTATTTGCTTTTTATTTATTACTACGAATTTTCCTTTCGTGATTGATTTCTTTAAGCTGTGGCTACCGCAGGCATTATTGGACACCATAACTTCGTTGAGCTTTTTGTCTCATTTTAGTTCCATCAACAAAGGTGTGATAGATCTTAGAGACCTCATTTATTTTATGCTGATGATAGGTTTTTGGCTGGCTGCCAATGTCGTTATTTTGGAAAACAGAAAACAGGGGTGATAGGCGATGCAATTTTTATCTTCTTCTAAAAGTATTTGTATATTATTGGCAGTATTGTTTTTGGTGTTGATCACTTTATCCAATATGTTGTTCAAGCACACGCGTTTGGATCTTACCGAAAATAAAATATATACACTGTCCGAGAGTACCCGCAATATTGTATCTGCTATAGATCAGCCACTGAACCTCTACCTGTTTTTTACTCAGGAATCGAGTAGCAATAACCCGTATTATCGTAAATACTATCAACGCGTACGCGAGATTTTGGAAGAATACGCACTCTATGCGGGCAATAAGTTGAGGCTCAATTTTATAGATCCAAAGCCTTTCTCAGAGGATGAGGATCGCGCTGCTGGTTTTGGCATACAAAGGATCCCTCTGGAAGATAGCGGTGATGTACTGTACTTTGGTCTTGCCGGTAGCAACGCAGTCGGGGATGTAGAAGAAATCCCCTTTTTAGATCCTCGCCGTGAAGTCTTTTTGGAATACGATATAGATAAACTGCTCTACACGCTGATGAACCCAGAAAAACCGGTCATCGGCTTGATGTCCACACTGCCGATGTATCCGGTAGAGGGTTTGGGTGCAAGGAGTCAAAGCAATCCGTGGGTGGTTATAGAACAAATAGAACAGCTTTTTGAAGTCAAATTGGTCTTTACCGACACTGAGCTTGTAGAAGAAGATATTGACGTATTGATGGTGGTGCATCCCAAAAATCTAGAAGATAAAACACTCTACGCAATAGATCAATATGTCATGCGCGGGGGCAACGCGATCTTTTTTGTAGATCCTTTTGCCGAAGTGGACGACATTCCATTACCGCCTGATATGCCTATGCAAGATTTAACAGTAAGGAGTTCGTCGTTGAATACCTTGTTTAAGGAGTGGGGCTTTGAAGTAGCCGAGCGTACTGTAGTGACCGACTTTAATCACGGTTTGCAAGTAAGCGTGACGGGACGGCAGCCGCAACGCAACATTCTTTATTTAGGTATGAAAAAAGATAGCATAGACCGAGACGATGTGGTGACTTCAGCATTAGAGCAGGTCAATTTTGCGATGGCCTCGCATGTGCAGGTGCTTGATGAGGAAAAGATAGAAATGACACCGCTAATCTACACCAGCAAGAGGTCTTCGCTGTTGCCTCTGAACATATTGCGTTTTATGAGCGACCCGTCCGAACTGGAAAAAGGATTTAGTGCTTCCGAAAAAGAATATCCGATTGCTGCCCGCCTCAAAGGCGAAGTTAGCAGTGCATTTGACGGACCTCCCAAAGAAGAGGATGCGGAAGAAGGCGAAGAGGGTGCAAACGAAGAAGATGATGTGAGTGAGGAAGGCACAGCCGAAGAAGAGAAAGAAGCCGAGAGCGAATCCGATTTGCCACCACATATAGCGAAATCAAACGGCCCGGTAAATCTGCTCGTCGTTGCCGATGTTGATATATTGAGTGACCGTTTATGGGTTGTTGTGCAGAACTTTTTTGGTCAGCGTCTTTATCAACCGATAGCCAACAATCGGGACTTCATAATCAACGCGATAGACAATATGACCGGAGGTAAAGATCTAATAGGAATACGCAGCCGTGCAAGTTTCAGCCGTCCCTTTACTAAGGTGACGGAAATAGAGCAGGGGGCTGTGATCAAATACCGAGAAGTAGAACAAGAATTGGAAAACAAACTCAGGGAAACCGAAGCTAAATTACAGGAATTACAGGAGCAGCGCACCGACCGCAAACAAGGCACTAATATTTTGAGTGCCGAGCAGATGCAGGAATACGAAAAATTCCAAAACCAAAGGCTGCAAACTCGTAAGCAGCTTCGCGATGTTCAATATAATTTGGCTAAAGACATAGACCAACTGGGGCGCGATCTCAAAATCATTAACATTGGTGGAGTGCCGGCGGTAATCACCGTTCTGGCACTGATTTTTGCGTTTGTTAAACGCCGCCGGCAAAGGCGATGAAATCTAAACCACTTGTCTTTATCGTACTTGCAATCGCAGTTTGCGCCGCTGCTGTTTTCATGTTGGTTCGCGAGCAAGATAGAACGCAAGACCCCCAAAAACTTTTTCCCGATATAGCAGCTGACCCGGTCAACGTGATCAGCGGGTTGAACGAACTGCGCTTTGAGCAAGGCGAGCAAACCCTGAGCATACAAAAAAGCGATGAGGATATTTGGCAAGTCGCTGAAAAAGGCAATTTCCCCGCCGATGTAACAATGATACGCAGTTTGCTACGTTCTTTGACTGAGGCGGAAAAAATAGAAGAAATGAGTTCGCGCCCCGAAGATTTCTCTAAACTTGGTGTTGCCGACTCCGATGCCGAAGAAGGGGCAGGCGTTTTGGTGGAGATTAGCGACGCGGATCGTAGCTGGCAACTTGTTGTGGGCAATACCGCACCGCATTTAGATCAAGGACAATATATAAGGCTTCCCGATGAGAATCGTAATTGGATGATCAACCGCCGTTTAGATTTGGATATAGAGATTGATAAATGGTTGGATAAATATATCATTCATATCCCACCTGAGGATTTGCATCGCATTGTCATAAAGCGACACGATGGCGAAACCGTAAGCACCATGACCTTAGTCAGACTTATAAAAGGTGGCGACTTCAAGCTAGAGAATTTACCCGAAGATCGTAAGATGAAAAGCGACTACCTGATACAGCAAATTGCCGCCGCGGTTGATTACCTGCAATTCAAGGAAGTCTTTCCTAAGGACGATAGCTTTTTGCTACCCGACAAGCATATCAATGCAACATTTACTACATTTGACGGTTTGCAACTCGGCATGCAAAGTTATCAACTAGACGATGAGTCTTATGCAACCGTGTCGGTTGCTTTCGACGACGATATCGCATCGCAATACGACACCCTCGCAGAAACAAGAGCAGCGATACAAAGCGACAACGAATATTTATCGCAACTCTATGCAAATTGGTATTACAAGCTGCTCAGCCCCACATACGACTCTTTGGATATGGAGCTGGACGACCTGACCACCGAAAAGGAATAACCACCCGTAGGCACAGACTCCTGTAGAGAGCGGAGCCTGACGGTTGAAATGGTACGAGTACCCGACATGGGTTATCGTGAATTTGATGGTGCAGGTCAGATTATCAGTTATCCCACTACTGCAATTACTATTCCGGCAACTGCTAAACCAACACCAACCATCCACATAATTATTATCCGCCCCATTCTTTCTACATCAGCCTTGGTAGCCGTTTCCTTTGAACTCGCAATATCAGTAACTGCTTCCTTTGCTTCATCATCAGACACACCAGGTATTTTTCTCAATGTGTTATACAATGCTATATCAGACATTAATATTCACTTCCCGTTTCAGTGGTTCAATAAATTATTTCGCAATTATAGCATGACCCTGCAAAGCCAGGCAGCACAACGGCATCTTAGGGCGGTTAGTGTAAAGATTGCCGATTAATTTTGATATATGGGGCTGTGAAAAAGTATCCTATAAAATTGTAGGGGCAGAATAGAGCTACCGATTGAGCCGGTAGGTCAATCGGCAATTTGATATGTTCGCCCTAAAGTACCGTTCTGCACGAACAGAACCGCTTGCGCCATTGAATTTAAGAAAACCACCGTAGGGGAGGGCTAACATGCCCTCCCTAACGCGTTGCGTCTGCACAATTAATCCATTCATCCGTTTGACTCATGGAAACCATAATTTGGTGACGCAAGCGGTTGGGTTTGTGCAGGACGGTACCGTAGGGCGGACATACGAGTCCCCCCCTACATTTCGTTTCACATTGTGGTTTGCACAACATGTTCAGGTTCTGCACGAAGTTACACCGATTGACCTACTGTTCAATCAACGGCTTTATTCTGCGCCTACGGGTGGTTTGGGTTCACATCTACACATCTCTAGCTAAACGCTCAGCGATGCCAGTGTAGTTTTGCGGTTCAAGAGAAAGCAATAATTTTTTATCACTATCGGGCAAATCAGTATTCTCTATAAACTCTTTGAGTGTCTGCAATGACGCATTTTGCCCGCGTTGCAACTGTTTGAGCTGTTCGTAAGCATCTTGCATACCGTATTTTCTTAGCAATGTTTGTATGGCTTCTCCCAATATTTCAGGGTGTGCAGACAATTCCTCCACTATACGTTCGCGATTTATTTCCAGCCTATCTAATCCTGTGGTTATGGAATCAAGAGCTATTAGCATGTATGCAAAAACGCTACCCGATGATCGCAGCACCGTTGAGTCCGACAAATCTCGTTGCCAACGAGACACTGGTAATTTGTCCGACAAGTGTCTTGCCAATGCAACTGCAAGACCCAAGTTGCCTTCGGCATTCTCAAAATGTATAGGATTGACTTTATGAGGCATTGTTGAAGAGCCTACTTCTTGGTCTATGGTCTTCTGCCTGAATGTTCCCAACGAGATATAAAGCCAAATATCTCTGCATAAGTCTAACAATACATGGGCTATACGCGCCATCGCATCCATCAATTCAGCGAGTTGATCGTGTGGTTCTATTTGGGTGCTGTAAGGGTGGCGAACTAATCCCAGCGATGCCAGGTACTCTTCGCTTAGGCGATGCCAATCAACCTGAGGATAAGCGATGTGGTGTGCGTTGTAGTTGCCGCTTGCGCCGCTGGTTTTGGCACTTATTTTAATCGCAGCAAATTTTTCGGTTTGCTCGTGCAAACGGTAACAAAAGTTTGCCATTTCTTTGCCTAGCGTGGTTGGCGATGCCGGTTGTCCGTGGGTTCTAGCCAACAGTGCGACATCGGCATAACGCGTTGCCATATTTTTCAGGCTGCTTCGGACGCGATGCATACTAGGCAGCAAGCATTGCCCGCGGGCAGTTATGAACATCATGCCATAAGCGGTGCTGTTGATATCTTCGGATGTGCATGCAAAATGAAAAAAGTTGGATAGTCTAGCGAGTTCAGGCACTGCTTGCACTTGAGAGACGATATAGTATTCCAATGCCTTGACATCGTGTTGGGTCGTTTTTTCTATGGTTTTGATTTGAATCGCCTGTTGCTCTCCGAAGTCATCTACTAGCTTGGTTAAAAATGTTTCCGCCTGCTCGGAAAGTTCAGGGATTTCGTCTATTCCCTTGTGGGCAGCTAAAAACTTAAACCACTCTATTTCTGCAATTAGACGGTAACGCATCAGCGCATACTCGCTGAAAAAATCGGCAAGCTCCTCGCTCTTATTTCGATAACGCCCGTCTATAGGACTGATCGCGGTAATTTTAGATAGCATCGTAGGTCAGGTTGTTGTGAAGATGTAATCTATAGTAGCACAGAATACCGCTTATTCCCCTCTACTCGGCGATTCAATATGTCCACCCAAACGCGTTGTCCTTGCAAAACCTCAACCGCTTGCGCCATCAAATTTATGATAACGGTAGGGGCGGACTAGCATGTCCGCCCTACGGTACCGCTCTGCACTACTGTGACCGCTTGCGCCACTTGGTTTTCGTTACCATAAACGAAATGAATGAATGGATTGTTTTTGCAGACGCAACGCGTTAGGGCAGACATATCAAATTGCCGATTGACCTACAGGCTCAATCAGCGGTTCTACCTCATGTAATATAATGAACACTAGATAACCATTAAAAAATGATTAAACCAACCTTTTTTTCACAAAACAATGAGTAAATACAGAATAGAAAAAGATAGCTTAGGTGAGGTCAGAGTACCCGAAAATAAGTTATATGGTGCTCAAACCCAACGGGCGGTAGATAATTTTCCGATTAGCGGTTTGCCTATGCCACCCGCTTTTATACGCGCGTTGGGCTTGATTAAATATAGCTGTGCCGAGACCAATGTGCGCTTGGGTTTGTTGGATAACACGATTGCAGAGGCGATCAAAAAAGCTGCCACAGAGGTCGCTGCAAATAAACACGATGCACATTTTCCCATAGACGTCTTTCAGACCGGGTCTGGCACTAGTTCAAACATGAACGCCAACGAGGTGATTGCCAAACTCGCCTCAACGATCGCAGGTTCAGCTGTACACCCCAACGACCATGTTAATATGAGCCAGAGTTCCAACGATGTGATACCGACAGCGATACACTTGAGTGCTTGTCTGTCAATTGAGGAAGAATTATTACCAGCACTGCAACATTTGGAAGCCTGTATCGCTAACAAGGCCGATGCACTCTCGGATAAGCTAACCACCGGACGCACCCACCTAATGGACGCTATGCCGATCAGCTTAAAGCAAGAGCTAGGCGGCTGGGAAGCGCAAGTACGTTATGCGATTGAACGCGTGGACGATGCCATGCAAAGGCTCTGTGAAATAGCACAAGGTGGTACTGCGGTCGGTACTGGTGTAAATTGCCCCGACAGGTTTGCCGATTTATTTTGTAGTATTTTGTCCGAGCAAGCCGAAATAGATTTTGTTTCCAAGCCAAATAAATTTGAAGCACTCAGCACCCAAGATGCGGCAGTGGAATGTAGCGGACAACTGAAGACTGTCGCTGTCAGTCTTATGAAGATTGCCAATGACTTGCGTTGGATGAACTCCGGCCCGCTGGCAGGTTTGGGTGAGATTACTCTGCCGGTACTGCAACCTGGTAGTAGCATTATGCCGGGCAAAGTGAATCCGGTTATTCCTGAGGCGGTTGCGATGGTTTGTGCCCAAGTCATAGGCAACGATGCGACGATTACGATTGCCGGTCAATCGGGCAATTTTCAACTCAATGTGATGTTACCGGTTATCGCATATAACTTGTTGCAAAGTATCGATTTATTGAGCAATGCAGCGCAAGTATTAGCCGACAGGGCGATTGCTGATTTTGTGGTCAACGAGGATACCCTAAAGTCCGCCTTAGAAAGAAATCCGATATTAGTGACCGCTCTCAATAGAGTGATAGGCTATGAGAAAGGTGCTGCGATTGCCAAGCAGGCTTATCAACAACGCCGTCCAATCCTTGATGTCGTTTTAGAGCAAACTGATTTGAGCAGAGAAGAAGCACAAAGGTTGCTGGACCCCACCAAACTCATCTAGAAAGTACCGCCATTGTACGAACCTAATCGCTCGCGCCATTGAATTTAAGATAACCACCTGTAGGGGAGGGCTAACATGCCCTCCCTACGGTACCGTCCTGCAAAACCAAAACCGCTTTGTGCCACAAGATTATGGTTTGCATAAATTTGATGGATGAATGTATAAATCGTGCAAGTACGTCGCGTTAGGGCGGATATGCAAATCCGCCCCTACGGTGTATGGAATACTTTTTTAACAGCCTCACGATAATTTTTTAAGCGGCGAGCCGGCGTAGCACATAGTGCAGGATCCCGCCGTTGTCATAATAATCTTGCTCCTGTGGAGTATCGATGCGGATACGCACCTTAAAGGTTTTGCTTTGCTGGTTTTCGTCCTCTACATGGACATTCGCGGTGCCGTCTTTATCAATGCGAATCATATAAAGCTCATTTCCTTCTAACCCTAAGGATTGGGCATTGTCTCCTTCCATAAATTGTAGAGGCAATATGCCCATCCCAATCAGGTTGGTTCTGTGTATGCGTTCAAAACTCTCGGCAATTACTGCCCGAACACCTTGCAGTCTAGGTCCCTTTGCCGCCCAGTCTCGCGATGAACCACTACCGTATTCTTTGCCAGCGATGACGATAGTCGGCACCGACTCGTGCAGATAGCGCATTGCTGCGTCGTAAATAGTCATCTGCTCTTCAGACGGGAAATGAAGTGTATAACCTCCCTCTACATTCGGCACTAAATGGTTGCGTAGGCGGATATTGGCAAATGTGCCTCTGACCATCACTTCGTGATTGCCGCGCCGTGAACCATAGGAATTAAAATCTTGTATCTGCACACCTTGTGATTGCAAGTATGATCCTGCTGGGCTATCGGGTGCAATTGCGCCAGCCGGTGAGATATGGTCGGTGGTTACCGAGTCACCTAAGATAGCCAGTACCCGTGCGTTTTCAATTGGTGCTGGTTGTTGTGCCTCTAAAGAGAGATTTTCAAAATACGGAGGGTGAGCAACATAAGTAGAGTCTGCCCAATCGTAAAGCGTGTCGGCAGTGCTTTCCAATTCACGCCAATCTTCGGTGCCGTCAAATATCTCAGAATAAATCGCTCTGAACTGGTCTGCCGACAATGCTCGTTTGAGTAATGTATCAAGCTCTTGTCGGCTAGGCCAAATATCTTTTAGAAAAACCGGCTTCCCTTGTTCGTTTGTAGCTAGGGGTTCTTTATATAAATCTATATCCATCGTACCGGCGAGTGCGTATGCAATTACCAACGGTGGAGATGCGAGGTAATTCAGTTGCACATGCGCATGTATACGCCCCTCAAAGTTTCTATTGCCGGACAACACCGCGCTCGCTGCCAGCTTGTGCTCTTTGATGGCAGCAGTAATCGCTTCGGGTAAGGGACCGGAGTTTCCTATACAAGTGGTGCAACCATAGCCCACGTTATAAAAACCAAGTGCTTCCAATGCGTCCATGAGTTTTGCGCTTTGTAGATAATCGGTGACGACACGCGAACCGGGAGCAAGTGATGTTTTGACCCACGGTTTGACTTTGAGTCCGAGTGCGGCAGCCTTTTTGGCAAGTAGTCCGGCTGACAGCATCACTGAGGGATTTGAAGTGTTGGTGCATGAGGTAATCGCAGCAATGGCAACGAAACCGTCGCGCAAAGTCACCTGCTCGTCGGCTATCTCAATATCGGCATGTCTAGGTATGGGGTTGATTTTTTCAAGTGCTTCACGACATTTTTCTTGCGCCAGGTTCAATGGAATGCGATCTTGCGGACGCTTCGGTCCGGCAAGGCTAGGCACAACTTCGTTCAGGTTAAGGCTAATCGTCTTATCGTATTGCAATCTATTTGCATCGTTGCGCCATAAACTGCATTGCTTAGCATAGGCTTCTATCAAGGCAATCTCATCATTGCTACGACCGCTCAAAGATAGGTAGTCTAAAGTTTCTTGGTCTATCGGAAAGATACCGCAGGTTGCACCGTATTCCGGTGCCATATTAGCGATGGTTGCGCGATCGCCCAGCGACAATTCGTTCAAGCCGTCGCCGTAGAACTCTACGAACTTGCCTACTACGCCAAGTTTGCGCAACATTTCTACGACCGTCAATACCAGATCGGTTGCGGTTGAGCCTTCGGGCAATTTTCCGCGTAGCTCAAAGCCTACGACCTCAGGAATGAGCATAGAGATGGGTTGCCCCAACATAGAGGCTTCGGCTTCTATGCCGCCCACACCCCAACCCAATACGCCGATGCCGTTGATCATCGTAGTATGCGAGTCGGTTCCTACCAAAGTATCGGGGTACGCTAATTTTTCGCCTTGCTCTTCGTTGACGAATATAACCCGCGCTAGATATTCCAGATTGACCTGATGTACGATGCCGGAACCGGGCGGAACTACTTTGAAGTTAGAGAATGCTTTTTGTCCCCATTTCAGGAAATTATAACGTTCGCGGTTGCGCTGAAATTCTATTTTCGTATTGAGGTCTAGAGCTTTGTCGGTGCCGAATTTATCTACCTGAACCGAGTGATCTATGACTAATTCAGTAGGTTGCAAAGGGTTGATTTTATCAGGGTCTAGTCCTAAGCGGTGCATTGCTGCTCGCATCGCTGCGAGGTCTACCACTGCCGGTACGCCAGTAAAATCTTGCATCAATACTCGAGCTGGTCGATAGGCGATCTCTTTGTTCTCGCCTTTCCTATCGAGCAGAGCCTGTATATCCGCTTCACTCACGGTGCTGCCGTCTTCATGACGCAATAAGTTTTCTAATAAAATTTTCAGGCAAAAAGGCAAGCTGTGCGCTTGCTCAAGTCGCGAGATGTCAAAGATGGTATAAGCATCGCTGCCTACTTCAAGAGTCGTTTTAGTATCAAAGCTGTTCATAGTCCAGTTAATCGTTGTAATGTATGGTTATTTGTGTATGGTTTTTTATTCACGCAATGGGAATAATGATGCTTATTATGCCTTATTTGCCGAGTTGTGACAATGCCGCCAAGCATTCTAGGACTGTTGAAAAAGTATTTCATGAACCGTAGGGGAGGGCTAACATGGGGCTGTTGAAAAAGTATTCCATAGAATTGTAGGGGCGGATTTATATATCCGCCCTAACGCGACGTACTTGCACGATTTATACATTCATCCATCAAATTTATGCAAACTATAATCTTGTGGCGCAAAGCGGTTGCGGTTTTGCAGGAAGGTACCGTAGGGCGGATATATAAATCCGCCCCTACGGTTTTCATAAATTATATGGCACATAGTGGTTCAATTTGTGCAATGGCAGTACTTTTTCAACAGCTCCACATGCCCTCCCGAAACGCGTTGCGTCTGCACGAATAAAGTGGCACGCCATCTAATTTATGGAAACCAAAACCAAGTGGCGCAAGCGGTTCTGTTTGTGCAGAACGGTACCGTAGGGCGGATATATAAATCCGCCCCTACGGTTTTCATAAATTCAATGGCGCAAGCGGTTACGTTTAGTCTATGACGGCACTTTTTGGTTATCGCGCAGGACCTTCTAAAAATAATCTGGTACGGACGAGTAGTGATCTGGCTTGGGATTCGTTTAGCTCAATGGTGTATTCTTTTGTTCCGCGCATGCTCGAACGGGGATATGGGCTTACTCTGATCACCACAGTTAAGCTATTCTCATTGTTCATTAGTGTATGGACGAAAGAGGCATTGCCTGTCAGTTCTTGGAAGTCTTGGGTGCCTATTTTGTAGCTGATAGTGTTGCTACTGTGATTGGCGACGGGTGTTAATCTAATTCGGGTAGTTCCGGCATTAAACTCCGCCTCATATTCTAAAACTTCGGGATCAAATTCAGGGTCTAATGTGAGAGATCTATATATTATGACATTGGTGGTGTTATCACTTTGCTCAAGCTCTAATGCTACTAGAGTAGGCTGTTGACCACCCAATATCGGATCGCAATCAGGTAACAATTCGGTATTGGGGTCATCAGCGCATTGAGGGTCGCCTACAGGCCGGATGCCTTTCCCGTATCCGAGTATCGGATATTCATCTCTTGTGCCGAAGTCCCAGTCATCGGTAGACCACTGACTATAAATACCGGTATTTGTCTCAGGTGCTTTAAGCTGCGTAGCCAAGCGTCCCGCCGAGCCATTAATTGTTACGTTTCCTCGTGCTACATCGGGAAGGTTGCTACTGTCGTTTTGCCAATAACTTGCAGTTACACTACCACCACTGCCATTGCCGATTAGACCACCTACTGAGGTTGTGGAAGTTCCCATAACCAAACTCGTTGTGTAGCTGAACTGCAAGAGGGAATTTTCTGCGAATCCGATTAAACCACCCAAGTTTGCATGCCCAGATACAACACCGTTGGAGTAAGTGTTTCTGACAGCCCCTGCTCCTGTTCTTATATTACGACCGATCAAACCACCCAGGTTTTGACTATCATCTCTGCTACCCTGAACATTACCGGTTGCGAAACTATTGGCAACTCTAGGGGTTAAATTGTTAGAAGGAGGGTCATCATTGAAGCCAATCAATCCTCCGGCGTTGAGTCTTCCAGAAATATTGCCCGTTGCAAAGCTATTGGTAATGAGTTGCTCGTTAACTCCGACTAATCCACCTACATTGCCGTTATCTTCTCCTGTAATACTACCCATTGCATAGCTATCGTTAATTATTCCCTGGTTGAAACCGACCAGACCACCCAGTTGTGAAGGTCCGAGTGCACCGACAATACCAGTTACCTCAGCATCTGCATAGCTACTGAAAATACGTCCCCCATTAACATTCCAACCGACAAGGCCGCCTATAGAATTGTTTCCTGAAATCTGTGCCAAGCCGCCCACATGACTATTAAGTATCAAACCCGCGTTGTTTGCCACCAATCCACCTACAGAGCTAAGTCCTTGTATATCTATGTCCAATAACCCCACATTTTGAATTTTGCCATCACTCGCTAGTTGGCCGAATAGAGCTACTGCACTTTCAGAAGGACGATTTATAAACAGATTGGAAATCGTCAAATCATTACCTTCAAAAGTAGTATTCAAACCACTTGCACCAACACCAACTCGCTGCCAGCCTTCGTTGCTTCTATCTTCATTCGGAAGCCATTGGTTCATGTTCGTTCTGTCGCTATAATGCTCGGTTTTTCTGAAGTCCAAATCCCTGCCCAATTCGTATCCACCACAAGTATCTTCCTTACAACCAAGAATGACGCGAGCAGTCTCGCTACCAGTGTTGTAAGCCGTGCCATCTAATTGAAAGCGAATTGCGTCTAAGTCCTCTAGGTAGTAAACCTCTATCAGGTTATCGTCGTCGTCATCAACTCTCACCCTAATCGGGCCTACTCGTATTGTGCCTATATGGTTTTGAGCATCCATGTGTGTCACTAGTACGCGGTAGCGGGTGCTGCCGGGAGTATTCTGTGGTATAACGAGGGTATCAGTGCTAGTATTAATATTTACCCAGTCAATGCCCAATTTTCTCTCTTGCCATTGATATGTGAAACCTCCGTCGCCGTCTGGATCCTCACCAGTGTTCACTCGGATAGTAATAGTTGTGCTAGTTATCTCCGTTTCTATATCTGCATTGGGAGGTCCATTATCTATGCGATTAACCCTCAATACCGTAGTGCGGCTGGATGAGGAACCATCAGTATCATTGACCCTAACTACAAATACGACATCGCGGGTGTCATCGGTTCCGACGAAATTCTCGGGTACTCTAAAACTTAAAGTCGAAGTGGTCAGTTCCGATAGGCTTGATGGATCCTCCAAAGAGTGTGCCCAAACGTGGTCGTAAGGCTCGGTGCCGCCAGCAACTATGGGCCGTAAAGTGATTGTGCTTCCTTCGTTAGCTGTGCCGTCCGTATTCGTGGGTTCAACTATGAGCGTTTCGGATATTAAAAGGCTGAAACCGGGGACTATCAGCATATAACGAGTAATAATTTTTCCGTCTATCACTTCTATGGTTAAGATTCTTGTGTCTCCCAACTCAATTTCATCGCTAATGTCACCGCTACTTCTGTTGTTGAAAAAATCGACGACTCTTCCTGACTCGGTAATGGTAATCGTTGCGTTGTCCTCATTAATTGCGAACGGCATGATTTGGAACTTATTCGAGCTTGGTGCTGGAACGATATAATCGTAGACCAAAGACGAGAAAGGCCTAGTGAAAAACCTCAAGTCGTTATTGCTTATCTTGCCATCCTCTAATATGAACAAAGCACTTAGTCCGCTATCACGCTGATTGGGGAGCAGGGTGCCACATTGTGGCAATGAGGTTTGAGGGTCAAAATCGCAGGTATCTACCGTTCCTGAACTGGCGTAGCGGAGGGCAGGATAATTTGTATTGTTGCCAAAATCCCAATCAGTCGTACTCCAATTTGCGTATATATCACTTGCATCAGTTGGTGATTGGAGCATTTCGACAGACTGCCCTATGGGAGCAAAACCCACTGATTCCTGCCGCTCTAGAAGACTGGTTGGCGAGTCCGGCTTTCTTGCCCAGTAGCTATCGTCAATGCTAATATTTACTTCGATGCCCTCCTCAAAGACAGGCGAGTTATAACCCACGAAGCTACCTACGAAAGTACTGCCACGAATATCGCCGATTACATAACTGTTAGTAATTCCAGTCCCCCCTAGGTTTGCGCCGATTAATCCGCCGACATTACCATTTCCTGTAACTTGACCGCTTGCATAACTGTTGTCGATTTTTCCAAATTGCGAGCTGGAGAAAAAATAGCCGGCTAATCCGCCTACGCTTTCATTCCCGCTAACATTCCCACTCGCATAGCTGTTGCTGATATCGCTTTGATTACAACGACCAATCAAACCTCCAACAAAACCTCCGGCATCATTTGATCCACTAACATTAACCATTGCATGACTGTTGGCGACAGTCGTTGTTCTAGTCCTACCAATTAGTCCACCCAAGTGTGAATGTCCGTTAACAGTGCCGGTGGCATAACTATTAACGATAAGGCATGAGCTACAATCACCAACTAATCCTCCAACAGATTCTCTTCCATTGATGTTGATATCTCGCAAGCCGATATTTTTTATAGGTTGATCGTTTACTTGTAGCACTAAACCGAACAGTCCTACATTATTAGAGGCAGTTCTATTGATTTGCAGATTGGAAATGGTATAGCCGTTGCCTTCAAATGTGCTGTTAAAAAACCGACCTTCATTTGGACTGTCTCCGATCGGTAGCCAGCCTCTATCGTCATCACTATTCTCAACCGTCCATAGTGCTTTGTTGGATCTTCTGAAATAACTTGCATCGTCTTCAAAATCCAAGTTTCTAGCCAGCTCATAACCGATGCAGCCGGTGTTCGGACAGCCAGTGGTAATTATTGCTGCAGTTGCGTTTGCTCTATAGCCTGTTCCATCCATTTGATAGCGAATTGCATCTAAATCCTCTAAGTGGTAAATCTCTATCAGACCGTCGTTGTCTGCATCTATATCTACTCGACGTGGTCCTATAGTTTCGTTGGGTACATTCCTAACGATTAGCGTTTTACTTAAGGTGCGGCTGTCGGAACCGACGGATACAGTGAGCGTAAATGTAACGCTACGGGTTGTTGACGCACTGTCACCGTCTACAAAGTCTAGGGGTATAAAAGTACTTATTGAAGGGGCATTTTGATATGGTAATTGGAACCGACTCCACATAGGGGACTGTTCCCACCTATAGTCATAATTTCCAACAGCGACAACTGATAGGGTGATTTCACTATTCTCATTGACCGTGCCATCTGCATTTATGTCCATATCATTTTCGGGTTGGAGTTCAATTTCCCTGACCGTGCCGTCTGCATTCATTAGTAGCACGAAAGGCTGCTTCTCAAGACGCAGATTATAAACAGAATTAGTATCGCTAACCGCAACGGTTAGTGTGGTACTCTCCGATAGCGGGATTGTGGTTTCTGTACTGCCGATTGCTGTGCCTATATCTTTGATCGTGATGTTTGCTTCAGGGTTGTACGCGTTTAACCTTAAGCTAATGTCTTGGAAGCTACTGTCAATCAGTACGGTGTAGTCGGTTTCGTCGGAGCTAAAGTCGTCTGGTTTCCATAACGCACCTGCAATATCTAGATCCCTCAAACCAGTGCCTTGGTTGGGCAATAATGCCTTGCACTTTGGTAGCGAGGCATTGCTCATGCAATCAAGATTGTCTCTGTCATCTCTCGCATATTTGAGTGCAGGGTATTGGTTGGGCGTGCCGAAATCCCAATCGGCAACATTCCAACTGCCATATATTCCGGTCGCATCGTCAGGGGATTTAAGTCTGGAAGCCGACTGTCCTGCAGGATACGGAAGTGTTGGCCCTCTGCCTATATCGCTGAGTACGGAAGCATCGTTTTCCCAATAACTCGCAGTGATTATAGGTGGAGGTGCATTAATATTCTCAAGGCTAAGTCTAAGTTCATTGACAGCAACCAAACCACCGAAATCATTACCCAGAGATATCTGCATTTGATTATCATCATCAACACGTACGACACGTGTAATATTGGAGTTTGCATAACTATTGGTAATCCTAGATCTGTT
Source organism: uncultured candidatus Poriferisulfidus sp. (assembly GCA_965200865.1). GTDB lineage: Bacteria > Pseudomonadota > Gammaproteobacteria > Poriferisulfidales > Oxydemutatoraceae > SP5GCR1. Next base: position 116,517 of record CBDAVG010000002.1, read on the forward strand.
CGCACCAACCAGCCCACCGCCATCCGCTAGTGCTTGGACTATACTGCGTGCATAGCTGTTTCTGATTTCGCCGGCACTATTTGCCGGACATCCTATGCTCAAACTAAAACAGTTTTCGCCGACTAATCCACCTACTGTATGACTTCCAGTGACATTGGCGATTGCGTAACTATTAATAATTTTGTTGAGATTGGTGCCGACCAAACCGCCTATTTTATCCCTTCCTTGCTGGTTGTTCGGTTCAAATTCATCATTGAAGATGCCTCCGTCTACTTTTTCTCCAAATACATAGCTGTTTATGATTTTGCCGCCGTTTATGCCGACCAATCCGCCTACGCCTCTGAGATAGTAGATGTTATCTACTGGCCTATCGGGCCTCGCCAAAGGCGAATTGTTTTTCTCAATTTTTAGATCTAATAAACCGATATTTCTAATCACGGCAGTTTGTGTGGTAAAGCCAAATAGACCTACGCCTCTTAGCCCCCATCCGTCCGCGTCCCTATTTTCGATGTTTTCGTTTTCCAGGTTGATAAACAGGTTGGAGATGGTATAACCGTTGCCTTCAAACACACCACTAAATCCTCTCAGTATTTCTCTCCCCGAGTCTCTAACATTAGTACCGCCTATCGGTTGCCATCCTCCCCTAATCCATGTTCTTCCTATTCTTCTAAATTCACGTATATTGCGGTAGTCGGATCTGTTTTTGAAATCTAAATTCCTTGTTAACTCATAACCTATACAGCCATCTGGTGGGCAGCCGCTTGTTATTTTTACTGTTCTCCCTTCTACCGTATATGCTGCGCCGTCCAAGTTATAACGAATTTCGTTTAATTGGTTTAAGTTGCAGATTTCAATCAAGCCGTCACCGTCTTGATCTAGATTGCTACGCATACATCGTGTAGGTTGTTCGGTTTGTGCCATTGCCGGCGAGCATAGCGCGGCTGCCACTAAAAGGAACTTTATCAGATAAAAATGCTTGATTTTCATACTTTATAAATATGTTTTCTTTACAGTCTCCTCAAATATAGGGTCTATATACATCATTAACATAATTATACTTGAAATCAACTATTATGTATGGCAGGTTCATGCCCTCTAAACCACAACGGAAACTACATACTACATGTGGGGCTGTTGAAAAAGTATCCTTAAGCCGTAGGGGAGGGCTAACATGGGGCTGTTGAAAAAGTGTCTGCATTGGTACATTCCCCTCCTTTGGAGGGGTGGCAGGCGAAGCCTGACGGGGTGGTTGTGGCGGTTCTGCACTAGACAAGGGACTGTTGAAAAAGTATTTCATATACCGTAGGGGCGGATTTATATATCCACCCTAACGCGACGTACTTGCACGATTTATACATTCATCCATCAAATTTATGCAAACCATAATCTTGTGGCGCAAAGCGGTTACGGTTTTGCAGGACGGTACCGTAGGGCGGATATGCAAATCCGCCCCTACGGTTTTCATAAATTATATGGCACATAGTGGTTCAATTTGTGCAATGACAGTACTTTTTCAACAGCCCCACATGCCCTCCCTAAAGTGCCGTTCAGCACCATTTCAACCGTCACGCGCCACAAGATTATGGTTTGCATAAACCAAATGAATGGGACTGTTGAAAAAGTATTTCATATACCGTAGGGGCGGATTTATATATCCGCCCGAACACGTTGCGTCTGTACAGGCAACCCATTCATTCATTTCGTTTATGGAGACCAACACCAAATGGCGCAAGCGGTTACGGTTTTGCAGGGTGGTACCGTAGGGCGGATATATAAATCCGTCCCTACCGTTTTCATGAATTGTATGGTACATAGTGGTTCAATTTGTGCGATGACGGTACTTTTTCAACAGCCCTGAATGGATTATTTGTACAAAGACAACGCGTTAGGGTAGAATAAAGCCGCCGATTGATTTAATAGCTCAATTGGTGGCTCCACTTGGCGACAATCGGTGGTTCAAGCCATGCCATGTTAAAATCGCACGAAGGATATCCTCAGATGGCAGACGATTTATTTTCCAGCAAACGATATATTTTCAACTATTCATTATAAAAAAACAATGTCACATTCTAATAGTGGTTCGGAGATTGATAGGGTAATACGCCGCATGGGTTTATCAGAAGACTGGCACAACGATGTGAATGCTGAGCTAAATCAATGTGTGAAGCAAGCCACTGATATTGCTACCGAAGCGGATAGAACAGATCTAAGGGAACTACCTTTTGTTACCGTAGACGGTTCGGATGCCAAGGATTTTGACGATGCGATTTGTTGCGAAGAGAGCGATGAAGGCATCATCTTATGGGTTGCGATTGCCGATGTTGCAAGTTATGTACGAGCCGGTTCTATGCTCGATCAAGAAGCATTCAAGCGAGGTAATTCAACCTACCTACCGGATCGTGTATTGCCGATGTTGCCACCAATGTTGTCAAACGATTTGTGTTCTTTGCTACCCAAGCAAGATCGTCCGGTGATTGCTTGTCGTATGGTTTTTGATGCACAAATGCAAATAGCAGATTATCGTTTCAGCAAGGCTATAATCAATTCACACTGCCGACTGACTTATCAACAGGTACAAACTTTCTTTGATGATGGTTCGCCGATAGTCTGTTGTCCTGCTGAGGTGCTGGCAATGTTACGAGTGGCTGAAAAGCTCTATAGATTACTTAGGAAGTCGCGTGAAGCACGAGGAGCATTGGATTTGGATATTCCGAAAAGGCATTTGTGTTTTGACAAAGGTTGGCGGATCAAGTCGGTAATGTTACTGAGAAGAAGCGAGGCGCACCGTATGATAGAGGAGTTCATGGTTTGTGCGAATATTGCTGCAGCGCGTTATTTGTTATCGCAAAATCTATGTTTCTTGAGCCGAGTACACGAAGGTATCAAGCGTGAGGCCTTGCCTGCATTGGATGATTTTTTGCGCGCATCAGGCCTCTATTTGAAAGGTACTAAGGTGACTGACCTTGCACATTTAATCGAACAAACTTGCGCACACCAAAACAAACAAATTATACATACGATGATTTTGTCTTCGTTGCAACGCGCAATCTATGCACCTTCAAAGAAAGGACATTTCGGATTAGCTTTGAAGTATTACACGCATTTCACTTCCCCGATACGACGTTACCCGGATTTATTGGTACACCGCGCGATACATACGACATTGGGATCAACGAACGGCCATTGCTACGACGAAGGCGAACTTAAGTCTCAAGGTCAGCATTGCTCAATGACTGAACGACGCTCCGATGAGACGGTATGGGATATAGAGCAGTATTTTTTATGTCAACTGGCGAGAACCAAAGTAGGTCAAGTATATCGCGGCGTTGTTACCACGGTTACGTCTTTCGGCTTGTTTATTGAATTAACCAGTCTACAAACCAGCGGTTTGTTACATATAAAATATTTGGGAGACGATTATTATCAATTCAACGATATACGCCGCTATCTGAAGGGTGTACGCAATGGCAATACCTATAAAATAGGCGATGTGCTAAATGTTTCAATTAAATCCGTTCGTGCGGACGAACGTAAAATAGATTTGGTTCCAGCTAATTCCTAAACTCGTGGTCTAAAGACAAGCGTATAAAATGTCGGCATGCGATGAGTGATATTGCTTTTATGGAGCTTGCTTTAGAACAAGCCGTTATTGCGCAAAGTAAAGACGAAGTTCCCGTCGGTGCGGTGTTGACTCGGAGTGGCGAGGTACTGGCAAGATGCCATAACAGCCCGATTGCAATGAACGATCCGTCGGCACATGCGGAAATGCTTGTGTTGCGTGCGGCTGCCTTACATCTATCAAACTATCGTCTACCCAATACGACACTTTATGTAACGCTGGAACCTTGTGCAATGTGCTTTACCGCAATGGTTCATGCTCGCATAGAACGGTTGGTATTCGGTGCGAGCGATCCTAAACAGGGTTCTGTAGGTGGTGCTGTAGACCTTAGAAAGATCCTTACTTTCAATCATTGCTTTGAAGTCACAAGCGGTGTGCTGGAAGATCGCTGCAGTGTATTATTGGTTGACTTCTTTAAGCGTAGACGCAGAATGTAGGGAGATCAATTGGGGCTGTTGAAAAAGTACGGTTATCGCACAAACTTAACCGCTTGCGCCATTGAATTTACGAAAACGGTAGGGGCGGATTTATATATCCGCCCTCATATGGATGACCAACTTGTCAAGATGCAAATTTTTACCAAAGTCTACGCTCCCGAAGCCTATGCCTCTGGAGGCTACACGCAAAAAGTCACCAAAACTCAAGGGCTAAATTACGACACAGGTGATGCCAACCAGGAGCGAGTGATAGCAGTAGGCTACCGCTCTTAAAGCATGCATAATTTATAATGCGCCACTCCTGGTGGCGACTTCCGTGCACGTGCTTAATCTCCTGTTTTACGGCATCATCCGGTGTCAGGGTGAGGAAGAGTGGAACTTGAGTAAAGTGCTTAACTAATGAGTCGTTCGTGATTATCAACCTCATATTCGTGTACTCTGTTTTCACATTACCACATGATAATTCAATCGGATGAACTTTGCCCCTTAATCTAAAGCCAGTTGCTCTACCACGCATGGCAGTTTACTACGGGCGGAACTCTAGGACGGCATATAAGTTCGAAACTTATCATTGACTTTACTATCACTCCCTCTTCCTCGCGAAACGCTGGGTGGCGGCTTGCTGATTAGTCAGCTAGCTCAGCTGCCGCTGCGGCATGCAACGCTTCCCAGATAAAGCCCAACAGCTCTCTGGCACACGCCACCTTAATCTTGTTGAAGTGTTTGTTGGCATGAAACATTTGATGATACTTCTTATACAGACGTCTCATGCAACGGTCGCCAATGTCTATAGCAACCAGGTCTTGGTCTGCGCGTCGACCCCGCAACGCTTTGTTAACCGTGCAACGGCTACCCGCCAACTGGCACGCTTCTACTGCCGCAGTGCGGATATATTTGTTGCCCATATTAGTAATACCTCCTTTGCGACTTTTGCCACCCGAACTATACTCGCAAACGCTCAAGCCGGCATAGCTCATGAGCTTGCGCGGATGAGCAAAGCGATGGATGTCGCCTATCTCAACGATGAACGTCATCGCCGTCAACTCAGCAATCCCTCGGATACAACATAAATAGCCGACTGCCTGGCGATATCGCTTGGACATCGCTAACTGATGGATATCGTTATCGTATTGTTTGACAACTCCTTGGTGCGTTGCCAGTAGATAGAGCTTATACTCTAAATCTTTGCGGAAATGTAGATTGAACCTTTCATCTTTAAGCAAGCCACTTAAGAACGCCAGGTGTCCTTTCGTCCAATAACTCTTGCACTGCGTGCTGCTACGATAATCAATCCCTTGGCAACGGCATGCCGACAAAATCTGCTGCTTGCAGATCTTGCACGCATCCACCGCTTGGTTGCGTCCACGAATGAGTAGACGATGCCCCTCGCTCTCCTCATCAATCGCACGGACGATTTTTAACAGACCTTGCTTATAGTATCTGGCCAGCTTCTCGCTATCTAAGCGATCGGTCTTGATGCGATCTGAGGCACACACTGGGATCTGCGATGGTGCGATCAGATCGCAGTGAATGCCGACCTTGTCAAATTGTCTCTTTAGCGAAAAACCTAAATAGCTCGCCTCATAACAGACCTTGATAAACTCTTTCGGCAATGCAGTCTTGATGATTGCCTTATGCAATGCCTTAAAGTTTGGGGCGGTTTTAATGGTATGATAATGATTGTGTTTGTTAATGAAGGTGGCGGTGAAACGATTATCGTCAACATCAACGCCAACATAAAGTATACTAGTCATGGATGACCTCCTTTGTTTAGTAATTTATCGGACCCCTCCAAAGAGGGGATTAAAGTGAAAGTTTAACTGACTTTCGGCAGAGTTGGTCATCCATATTATCTAACGCGTTGCGTCTGCACAGGCAATCTATTCATTCATTTGGTTTATGGTAACCATAATTCGGTGGCGCAGGCGGTTGGGTTTGTGCGATGACAGCACTTCTTCAACAGTCCTAAGGTTCTACTGCGCGATTGTCAACACAACACTTGCCAAGAACACGCCGATGATTGAGGTCATTGCGACGATGCTCCCGATGAATAATGCAACTCCCCATTTACTAATGTCTGCGCGAAGTTCCGATTGGGCAGCTTTTATTTCCGCTATCTCGGATCTTACCTCAGCCTTAAACTCCAATATCATTTCGTATAGTTTTTCGTTGGTTATATTCATCTCTTTCTCCTATGGTTAGATTATAAATAAACATCTTGCTAAAGCAAGGTGCTGCTACACGAAAACATTATTATCCGGTGTCTAATAGCACGATTCGGCAAATTGACCAACGGTAGGGAAAAACCGACGAACGGCAATATCTGCCCCTACGGGTGGTTATCATGAATTTGATGGCGCAAGCGGTTAGTTTAATCTAGGAGGCCTTCTAGAAATACTCTAACTTGCACTTGTATAGTAACTCCATTAGATGCACTAGCTAATTGAGGTCTGACATAGTCTCCACTAGGTTCAAGGTATAGATTCTCGTTTATCACAGACAAGGGATTGTCTATGAAACCCATATGATTACCATCGTCATCGTATCTGTTCAGACACTCAAGAGATAGCATTCCTAAACCATGTTCAGGATCAGGACCGGGGTCCCCCATATCCACTGTACAGCTCTTGACTATAGCAACTGATGTCACTGCAGCTTGAAGATCTGTTAATGGTTCTTGCCACCTATATTCAGGATAGTGTCTTATAAAATAGGCAACTGCCCATATAACACCACCAATATACGCAGTAGCTAGTGAAGTCCCTTCACGTGCTCCTTGTGGAACTTGATAGGGACCCATTATACAGAGATTTTTCGCTTGATCTCCACAGAAGTTGGAGCCTCTACCTCTTTGAGTAGATTGACCTTCAGCAGGGCAAAAACCATTAACCCTATATACCCCACATTTCACATAGGTGTTATGACTTCGGGTTGAACGTCTTGGGGTATTTCGGTGGAAATCGCATCTTCTAACAGGCTTAGCAAAAATTGATAGTTTCGAACGTTGTTAATATAAATTACGACATTGTCGTTTGGTTTGCCATACTTTGATTTTAGGTACCACTCCGGCTTTTGCAGGAGCTTTAACGAGTGGCTTACTTCTATCCATGAGTTTATAGCCTTTCCTCTCTCTCGAGTTAATCTAAAAGCGTCTTCTAAGTGACCGTAGCCTGCGAGGTAAGCAACGAGTGCCATCCATACGCGATCCGGAGTCGGTATTTCGGAGGGTATCTTGTTTATTAGTTCGTTTAGATGTTTGCTTCCTCCCATAATGCTTTGATAAGCATCCGAGCGATCGTGCACCTCGTATTGTTGTGCAATCTCTTTGGTTAGCATCATAATGCCTTTCACCCCAGTAGGCGATACTGCCAGTGGATTCCAATGTGATTCCTGATATGCAACAGCCGCCAAAAATTTCCAATCTAAATGATATCTATCGGCAGCCATTTGAAAATATCTCCTATGTTTGGAAAGTTTCCTATAAGCTGTCTCTATAAAAGTCAATTTATCAGCGTAAGGGAGTAGTTCCAAATGTGCTGGATGTGATTTTGTAATGCGATCGAGTTCTCCGCTTTCTTGCATTTCCGAAAACAGGTCATTGGCGAGATGGACTAGATGTGTTGAGCTTGCCTGTGCAGGCTCACGGTTAAATAGCCAAACAATTGGGACTTCTTCGGACACCTCAAAAGCAATTTTGACATAAGGATATAAAAAATGGGTTGCCGAAAGTTCGTGGGCATCGGCTAGAGCATAGCGTACCAAGCCAAGATTAACCATTTCTATTAATCTGTAAGAAGGTGTGTCGGGATGTAAGTACCAAGTATTGTTATTGATGTCGTCCGGTGTGATGCTCAATTCCGTATCTATAGATTTTTCACTATGCTCTTGCGACAATTTTTCCAATAACGCTATATGGTTGGGATTTGCGCCAACATCTACATCGGGTAGTGATATTTCTCCGAAACGTTGAGGTTTGGTGTCGGGATAACGATAAATCATGTATTGCTCGCTTCGGTAATAAGGTTGCGACACTTCAAAGTGTTCCTCATACATCTGTGTCGCGCCTAAAGTGCCTGCAGCCATGTTCGCTTTTCCCTCTTTTAGTAAGTCAGCTGCCTCTGCTGCGGTTGAAACGGGGATGATTTCAATTCTTGTTTGCGTACGGTTTGCAAAAGATTGCAGAAGTTGATAATCAAAGCCGGTTGCGTTGCCGTCATACCAATAGTAACTCACCGGATTTACTCTGAGAGCGACTTTGATAGTAATAGAGTTTTCTACAGCATCTGGATGCCAAGGTGGCATATCTGGTATGTCTGGCATATCTGTTTTTGCGGCATCCTCGCAAGCTGCCAGTACGAATACAATAGCGATATATGCTAAAAGTCTAATCAAGGTCATAGTTACCACTATAAACGACAAATTTCAATCATTATTATATGGTATGGATAGAACTTAAACATTAAGAAACATTATGGACGGCATAAATTTATTCTAGAAATTTTAGAACTAAAACTTGCTTTAGTTTTAATTTTTTGTATGATAAGCTGTTTATCGGATAATAATTTCAACGCTTTACGAGATATGGAAACTTTCCCCCAATTACTAATGCAACGAGCCGATATGCATGCAAGTTTGCCGGCACTACGCGTTAAACGGCTTGGTCTGTGGAACACTTACACATGGAGTGATTTTGCACGGCATGTACAAGGTATCGCAAGTGGCTTGGTAGCTATGGGTGTGCAGAAGGGGGACAAAGTTATCGTGGTCAGCGACAACACCCCCGAAGTTATGTTCATGACTTCTGCGCTTCAAGTGTGTGGAGCTATTCCGGTGCCACTCAATGCAAACGCATCGGTGAAACTTTTGGTGCATGTAATCACAAACCTAAATATCCAATATGCTTATGCGCACGATCAGCAACAAGTTGATACCCTGCTTGATGCTCAGGAGCAATCACATAAATTAAAGCATATTTTTTATACCCACCCTCGCGGATTAGCATCTTATGACCAAAACTTATTGCAAGATATAGAGAAAGTCCGGGTGCACGGCGACGAATATGCCGCCTCGCATTCGGATGCATTCAAGTCTGCGGTCAACGCCAATATGCCAGACGATACCGCCTTTATTTTCTTGTCTTCCGGGACTGGTGCCGAACCTAAATTGGTGCCGTTAAGTTACGCCAATATGCTACATATTGCGCGCTATATTGCTAAGGTGGAAAAGATCACTGAACACGACGAGTTATTGTCGTTTGTGCCGATTGCAATGCCGGCTAGTTTTATATACGGACAGGCGGCTTCTTTGTTGTGCGGTTTTTGTGTGAGTTATCCTGAGAGTAGCGAGACGGTTTTAGAGAACCTACGCGAAATTGGCCCCACATTATTTTTTGCTTCTGCACATGTCTACAAATATATAACGACTTTAATCCATAATAGAATTACGTTTGCCGGCAAACTAACATACAAGCTATACGACCGCTATTATGAAAGTGCTCAGGTAGGGGAGTCTTCCATAATTGGTAATTTATTAATTACTGCACCTATTAAGAATGTTTACGGGTTTAGTCATCTGAGAATAGCGGCGACGAGCGGCGACGCAATTAGCGAGAAAACCTTTAATTTATTTCGTAAATTGGGCATTGACATAAAACAAATTTACGGTTGTGCCGAAACCTGTGGCGTTATCGCAATGCAGACTGCCGAAGAGAAAGAGGCACACTCAGTAGGGCATGCTATAGACGGAAGCCAAATTAAAATCAGTGACGACGGAGAGATTTTGTGCAAGGGACCTAATGTTTTCAAGGCCTATACTGATGACACATCCGCCAACATAGACGAAGATGGTTGGTTCCATACTGGCGACTTAGGGGTGCTGGAAGGCAAGGAATTATATGTGAAGGATAGAAAAGAACTGGTCGTGGATTTAGGGGGTGGCAAGAAATTGTTGCCTAAGATCTTTGAAAATGCGATCAAGTCTTCTCCGTATATCCGAGACGTTTATGTGTGGGCTACTGGCAACGCCGATGTTTGCGCGTTAATCGTAGTTGACGAGCATACGGTTGGATATTGGGCTGAATACCACGATGTGCGTTATACCGGCTACCGGGATCTGGTGTCTAAAAAAGAAGTGGAGGAATTAATCGCCTCACAAATTAAAGATGCCAACGCTTCTCTAATCACCGACGGAGAGACAGTTGCATTGCAATACTTCGTATTACTAGCGAGAGAATTTTCCAGCAGTCTGGACGAATTGACATGGACTAATAAATTGTGCAGACACGTCATAAAAGAAAATTTTGCAGTGATATTGAATAGTTTGGAAAGTGGAAAATCCATGGTTAAGTATAATGACCCGATTATGGGTACCGAAGTTGAATACAAAGTCTGTAGTCTATAAGACTTTTTGCGAACTCAAGATATTATTATGGCAAACACAATGAACAAAGAAGTTTTTATGAGCATTGAGAACGTAGACCTGTCTTTTAAGGGTGTTCAAGCAATTGCCGATATTAGCTTTAACGTATATAAAGGAGAGGTGTGCGCACTTATAGGTCCTAACGGTGCCGGTAAAAGTTCTATGCTCAACATCATCAATGGGGTATACACACCTCAGAAAGGACGCATCGTGTTTGACAACAAAGTCTACAAGCGTATGAGGCCTCATCAAATGGCAATAGACGGCATTGCGAGAACCTTCCAAAACATTGCATTGTTTCAAGGTATGACAGTGCTTGACAATATCATGACCGGACGTAACCTCAAAATGAAATCGACTTTTTGGGAGCAGGCTATCTTCTACGGTCGCCCGCGACGCGAAGAAATTGAACACCGCCACAGAGTAGAAGAGATTATCACTTTCTTACAAATAGAAGCGATACGCAACACGCCGGTTAACAAACTTGCATACGGACTACAAAAGCGTGTGGAATTGGGGCGCGCATTGGCGATGGAACCTAAACTCCTGTTACTTGACGAACCTATGGCAGGCATGAACCTTGAGGAAAAGAAAGACATGTCGTGTTTTATCGGTGAAATTAATCGCGAACTCGGTACCACTATTGTTTTAATAGAACACGACATGAGCGTCGTAATGGATATATCGGATCACGTGGTCGTCATGGATTATGGCGAAAAAATCGGCGACGGTACGCCCGAAGAAGTTCGCAATAACAAAGCAGTCATTGAAGCCTATTTAGGAGTGAGTCATGATGTCTAGAACGGTAATTAGCCGACGAATTTGAGTTAGAGGATAGAGAGATGCTGTATTTTACCGAAGTAGTTATTAGCGGCTTGTTGACCGGCGTGATGTATTCTCTAGTTGCCATCGGCTTTGTCTTAATCTATAAATCTTCTGGGGTGTTCAACTTCGCACAAGGCACGATGTTGTTGTTCGCAGGTTTGACCTTCGTTAAATTGACCGAACAGGGAGTATCCTTTTGGTATGCTTTCGTACTGACTATGGGTGCGATGATAATGATGGGCATACTGATAGAAAGGTTTATTATGCGACCGCTGGCGAATCAGTCTTTGCTTTCCTTGTTTATGGCAACCGTAGGTCTGAGTATATTTTTAGAAGGCGCATCGCAAGGTATTTGGGACTCCGCGGTTCACGGACTTAAACTTGGCGAGTTTCTTGGTGAAGAAATAGATGCCGAACTTGTCTGTCAAAGCGGTTTTTGGGCATGTACTTATGCCAAGTTTATCAATCTACTGGCATTACTTTTATCGCCTAACCCTATCTTTTTGATTGATTATATAGAAGGCTTTGATGTTCTCATTGGCGCATTTGATATTTTTGCTGCGATTGTTGCCGGCACGATGATTATAGCTTTATCCATTTTCTTCCAGAAAACCAAAACCGGCATGTCGTTGCGAGCGGTTTCCGACGATCACTTGGCGGCGATGGCAGTCGGTGTACCTTTATCGCGTATTTGGGCTGTGGTTTGGGCAGTGACTGGTGTGATTGGTTTAGTCGCAGGTTTACTGTGGGCGGATCGCATCAGTGTATCGTTCACCTTGACGCAAGTCGTGTTAAAAGGGTTGCCGGTGATATTGGTCGGTGGCTTGACATCTATTCCCGGCGCAATTATAGGTGGTTTTATCATCGGAGTTTCAGAAAAGCTGGGCGAGGTCTATGTTGCAGAGTGGTTCGGTGGTCAAGGTATAGAGAACTGGTTCGGCTATATGATTGCGATGCTGTTTATCCTAATGCGTCCGGCGGGCCTGTTTGGCGAAAAAGAAATTGAAAGAGTTTAATGTCTAGATATCGCAATGTTTTATAGAGAAACAAATCATATCGTCTCCAATTATATGCAAGATCGCAGCATGATACCGCTGCGTCAAGATCGTTGGTTTTTGTACGCATTCTTGTTATTCATATTGTTTGTAGTTCCTTATATTGCCGACGATTACTGGATGGGGGCAATCCTAATTCCGTTGCTAGTTTTTTCTATCGCCGCATTGGGTTTGAATCTATTAACAGGATATACCGGGCAGCTGTCTCTAGGTACGGGTGGTTTTATGCTACTCGGAGCGGTTGCTACCTTCAACTTCTTATATCGCTTTGACGGAGAGATTATTCCTTTTGACATGCCGCTGCCTATGGCACTGTTTTTTGCCGGTGTCGTAACCGGCCTTGTGGGTGTCTTATTTGGCTTGCCCAGTATCAGAATCAAAGGCTTTTATTTGATTGTCTCTACGCTGGCAGCACACTTTTTCATATTATGGTTTTTCAATTCTTATCGCTACTTCGTCAATTATGATCATGCCGGTGTCGTGTTGTTATCCTCTAGATATTATGAGATTACTTGGCTCCATTTTAATCCGAGTAATTATTATCTGCCCGAATTAACGACACTGAATCTCAACACCTATGTAGGGAAATACTATTTGGTGTTGGTTACCGTCATCATTCTTACGATAGCTGCCAAAAACATAGTCCGCAGCTCGTTGGGACGCAACATGATGGCGGTCAGAGACATGGATATCGCTGCGAGTGTGATAGGTATCCGTGTCGGGGTGACCAAGCTCATTGCATTTTTTATCAGTACCTTTTACATCGGAGTCTCGGGTGCTTTGTTTTCTTTTTCGTACACCACCGACATCAATCTCAGGACGCACGAACTAGACCGAGCATTTCAGGTATTATTTATGATTATTATCGGCGGTTTGGGATCTATAGCAGGTTCATTTATGGGTACCGCTTTTGTCTATTTGTTTGATATAGTCATCAGTCTTGTCGGCGATAAGATGCTGGGAGGAGCATTTAATTCAGCATTTGTAGAGAATCTAGGTAAGGTGATAACTGGGGTTGTGATTATCATATTGCTGATTAAAGAACCGGGCGGTTTCGCTGCACTGTGGGCACGATACAAAGAAAAACTGCGCACCTGGCCTTTCCCTCATTAGCCATTATTCCCCTCCTCTGGAGGGGTGGCAGGCACAATGCCTCGCCGATAATCGGCGATTCTATCTATAAACATTCCCAAATTTTATGTACAATAAGGTAAAACATCGGAGGACTTATGTTAATTAAATCTAAAATTTATTCCACACCTAAACCATCCGAAATTACTTCGGAATCTGTTTATCTAAATCGCCGCAAATTTATTAAACAAAGCGGTGCTGTTGCCGTCGGCTTATCGTTGGGGACTTATGCTAATGCCATATTAGATCCGCTTGACAATCTTCCCGATAGTCCATATAGCACTGACGAAGAACTTACCAGCGAAGTCTCGGTTACTACCTATAATAATTTCTACGAACTGGGTTACGGTAAATCTGATCCGCATAAAAACGCAAAATATCTTAAAACGGAGCCATGGAGTATTGTGGTGGGTGGCGAATGTGAAAACCCAGGCACTTACTCGCTTGAGGATTTTGTTAAACCGCATCAACTGGAAGATAGAATTTATCGTCTGCGCTGTGTAGAAGCCTGGTCTATGGTGATACCGTGGATAGGTTTTGAGGTCAACCGTATTATTGAACAAAGCAAACCGACTTCAAACGCCAAATATGTTGCCTTTCGTTCTATCTTGGATCGTGAGAATCTACCCGGTCAGCGTCGTAATGTATTGGATTGGCCTTACAAAGAAGGTTTGCGTATGGACGAGGCGATGCATCCGCTGACCATCTTTGCGGTAGGTCTTTACGGCAAGGAATTACCCAATCAGAACGGTGCGCCTTTGCGGTTGGTCGTGCCATGGAAATATGGTTTCAAAAGCATTAAATCCATCGTTGCAATGGAATTCACCGAACAACAACCGCCTACTGCATGGGGCCGATCTGCACCCAGCGAATACGGGTTTTATTCGAACGTTAATCCCGAGGTCAATCACCCTAGATGGTCGCAGAGGCGCGAGCGACGCATCGGCGAGTTTGGCAAACGAGACACTTTGAAATTCAACGGCTACGAAGAGGAAGTTGCAAGTTTATACAGCGGAATGGATCTGAGTAAATACTTCTAAAGCAGTAACAATGATTTTGCCTGCACCTCCTTTATTGCCGAGCAGGATAACCATACACGGCGCATGTCTGTTGCCTTTTTTATATTTGCTTTATGCGGGTTGGAACAACGACCTTGGTGCCAACCCTATTGAATATATCACGAGATTTACCGGCGATTGGACCTTGCGCATTCTATTGATAGTGCTTGCGTTCAGACCTTGGGTGCATTTAACCAATATGCGCTGGCTATTGCGTCATCGCCGTGCAGTAGGCTTGTATAGCTTCTTTTACGCATGTTGCCACTTTACGACTTATATATGGCTGGATCAATTTTTTGATTTACAATCCATTCTCTTGGATATTCTGGATCGTCCCTTTATTTTTGCTGGGTTTGCCGCTTTTGTGCTACTTATTCCATTGGCAATAACTTCCAGTGATCGGGCAGTCCGCTATTTGCAACATCGTTGGACTTTATTACATCGCTTGGTTTATGTCATTACCGCCGCTGGTTTAATCCACTACTGGTGGTTGATACGCGCCGATTACTTAAAGGCGTGGATTTATTTGAGTATATTGACTTTATTGCTGGGTTATCGCCTCGCACTCTATCTGCGACAAGAATACCAATACCGCTAACACTCCCCCATTCCTCTTCTGCGGAGGGTCTGCACAACTTAAGCATCGTGTGCAGGCTTTCGTTTATAATGGACTTTTCAATTCAAATAGGCGGAGGAAAAAATGAAAGTATACATTTCAAAGAATGGCAAAAGGACAGTAAAAAGCATCGCTGCTGTATTGTTTTTATTATCGCTATCCGCGATAACATCTGCCAATGCGTATCAGGTGGGAGAAACTTTTCGTGATTGTAAGACATGTCCAGAGATGGTCGTGTTGCCGGCAGGAGAATTCACGATGGGTTCGCCCGAAGAGGAGAGAGGAAGAGACGATGATGAAGGACCGCAGCATCAAGTTACTATTCTTAAACCTTTTGCATTGGGTAAATATGAGGTGACCGTAGGGCAATATGCAGAGTTTGTTAGAGAGACAAGACACAGAGGCAGAGAGTGTGGAGAAGCTAATAATCATCCAGTGGCATGTGTTTCTTGGGATGATGCTTCAATCTACGTTGATTGGTTATCAGTGAAGACCGGGCATGAATACAGATTATTGACTGAGGCGGAATGGGAATATGCAGCTCGTGCCGGAACGACTACGGCGTATTATTTTGGTCGTATGCTTTTAGGTAACATGGCTCAGTATGCTCTTAATGGAGCTGCAGCAGTAGGCAGTTTCCCTGCAAATACATTTAGGCTACACGATATGCACGGTAATGTATGGGAATGGGTAAAGGATTGTTGGCACAAAGATTACACTGGTGCACCAACGGACGGTAGTGCATGGCTAATCGGATGTCGGGGCAGTGTGCGCGTGATGCGCGGTGGTTCTTGGGACGATGGACAAGAGTACCTGCGCTCGGCGGATCGCAGCAGGCAAAGATCTACTTATCGGAGCAGGTACATTGGGTTCCGAGTTGCCCGAACACTTACCCCATAAATCAGAATTGTAAGGGTATGAAATACTTTCTCAACAGCCCCGTAACTTAAACATTGTGCATAGGCTTTCGTTTATAATGAGTTTTGCGACTCAAACAAACGAAAGAAAATGAAAATATACACTTCAAAGAATGGCAAGAGCACGGTAAGCAGCATCGCTGCTGCACTGCTTTTATTATCGCTATTGGTAGTGACATCTGTCAATGCGTATCAAGTGGGAGAAACTTTTCGTGATTGCGAAACTTGTCCGGAGATGGTCGTGTTGCCAGCAGGAGAATTCATGATGGGTTTTCCTGCCGGAGACAGAGGACAAGGTGATAAGGAATACCCACAACGTCGAGTTACTATTCCCAAGCCTTTTGCGGTAGGCAAATATGAAGTGACTTTAGGACAATATGCAGAGTTTGTTGAAGAGACAAAACACCAAACCGAAAATTGTAATTTCCTGAGAGGTAAATCTTGGGATGATCCAGGCTTTGATCAAACCAATGATTATCCGGTAGTATGTGTTTCTTGGTATGATGTTTCAGCATACGTTGATTGGTTATCTACGAAAACCGGGCATAAATACAGGTTATTAACTGAGGCGGAATGGGAATATGCGGCTCGTGCTGGAACCACGACAGCGTATCATTTCGGCAGAACGATTCTCCCTAATCAGGCTCAGTATGCTAGCGATGGAACTGCAGCAGCAGGCAGTTTTCCTGCAAATGTATTTGGGCTACACGATATGCACGGTAATGTATGGGAATGGGTGGAGGATTGTTGGCACTTTAAGTACAAAGATGCACCAACCGACGGTAGCGCGTGGCTTGGTAGATGTGAAGGAAAAAGAATGGCACGCGGCGGTTCTTGGGGCACTGTAAACCCGGACTTAATAAAATCTGCGTATCGCTATAGGTATAGCGAGAATTATCGGGAATTCACCCTTGGGTTCCGAGTTGCTCGGACGCTTACCCCATAAACCCTTAAACCTTTAGAACTGTAGGGGCGTACATGCTAGTCTGTTCCTGCCGTTGGTTATAACAAATTCAATGGCGCAAGCGGTTATGTTCGGGCGATGACGTTACTTTTTCAACAGCCCCGAATGTACTGATTGTGCAGACGCAACCCGTTCTGCACAATGTTACGTCGTTTGTTGCCGTGGCAACAAACGGTGGTTTTATTTTTAATAACCCTTGATGCCAAACTGAAAATCGTCTACTATACTCATAATTTATCCAAGAGGCGGATGAGTTACTTAGACTAATTAACATTACATAATGAGGTAACCATGCGAAACTATATAACGATCCTATTCGTGCTACTTGGCACGAACCTATTCGCACAAACGTTCACCGACATAGACCTAGACGACGATGGTCTAATTGAGGTCAATGATTTGGAAACCCTAAACGCAATGCGCTATCAGTTGGATGGTAGTGGTTTGCAGTTAGACGAGAACGCAGTGGAGATTACTACCGGCTGTGCGCCTGGTGGTTGTAAGGGTTATGAGTTAACCCAAGACTTGGACTTCAACAGTGCCGATAGCTATCAGGACATCGCCAACCTAGAACGCTGGGCTGACGGTGCCGGCTGGCAACCCATCGGTGATGCAACCCATCCGCTCACCGCAATATTCAAAACCAACAACGGTTCCACCCCGAATGTAATATACAACTTAACGATTAACAGACCAGGTGATAGTGGTGTAGGTTTATTCGGTCACATAGGAAGTGGTGCGAAGATTAGCGGTATTGGTCTACTGAATGCAGAAATAACCGGGCATAGCCAAGTAGGTGGATTAGTAGGCAAGAGTGCCGGTGGGAATATTAGCAATAGTTATGTGAGCGGTCGGGTGGTTGGTGAGGGTGCTGAAGTTGGCTTGCTGATTGGCAACAGCAGTGGTGCAATCACCAATAGCTATGCGAACGGCGAAGTGTTTGGTGGGGGCAACGGTATCGGTGGTTTGGTTGGTGCGAGCAGTGGTTCAATCACCAACAGCTATGCGGTGGGCAGCGTAGTCGGCGCAGCCAACCATGTTGGTGGCTTGGTCGGAGACAACTCGCAAGGCACAATAAGCAACTGCTATACGACTGGCAGTGTATCGGGCAGCGAGGATATCGGAGGTTTGGTTGGCATCAGTAGCTTAGGCAAATTGATAGGCAACTATGTCAGTGGTAAGACATTAGGTAAACGCTATATCGGTGGTTTGGTCGGCATTAATGTTGGCGGCACCATCACCCGTAGTTATTGGGATAAGACAACCAACAAGCTGACACAAAACACCGGCGGTGTAGGCTTATCGGCAAGCGAATTACAATCGCAAAGCGCACAAGACGATGACCTAAGCAAACCGTATTACAAGTGGAGTAATGCGAATTGGGATTTCGGCACGGCTGAGCAATATCCGATTCTGAAATATGCAACCGGTTCTGATGCCAAGAACCCGGCGTGTGGTCCTGGGCAGACCCTACCGAACTGCGGTGCTGTATTGCTCGGACAACATGCCAGCCTTGAGCGCATAATGTTTTCACAACATGTGGGGTTAAATCCGACCTTCAAACCCACCCAACTAAACTATCAACTTGATATCAGCCCGCGAATAACCCAACTGCAACTAGTACCAATAGCGAGTAATCCTGCCAGCACAATCCACATCAGCAGAAATGGTGTGATACTAGACGAGAACCTAGCGGCAGGAACAACCAGTTCGGTGATTACACTGGGTCATAATACCAGTATTACGATAGCAGTGTCAGCACCGAAGCAAAGACCGGCACAATATCAATTCAGTGTAAAACAACAACATACTATCACCCTCTTCGGCATCCCCAATGAGGTGATAGACGAAGGTGAACTGATCATATTGGATGCTTTCCATAGCTTGGATGTGCCGGAAGACCAAGTAAGCTACCGCTGGACACAGACCACCGGCAAGACGATATTGCCGGAAACAGACAACCAAAGAGCGGCACTCTTTTTGTCAATACCCGAAGACTATGTCTCAATAACTGAGGACGATGCCGAGCTTGGATTAAACATCGCAGTCACCGACGGCAAGACAACCGTTGACAAAGACATCAGCTTGATGATTGCCAAAAGAGACAACGGCACTATTGCAGTTGGCTTACCAAGCTTAAGTTTCCTAGAATTAACTGCACCTGAGATAGATTTAAGCAAAGACCCCGACGGTGCCGGTCAGAGCTTTAGCCATCAATGGCAACACCGCCTTCCGAGTGCGGGTGGCGAATGGACAAACCTAGACGGCGCAACTGAGCGAAC
The DNA here is from genome assembly GCA_965200865.1 of uncultured candidatus Poriferisulfidus sp. Lineage (GTDB taxonomy): Bacteria > Pseudomonadota > Gammaproteobacteria > Poriferisulfidales > Oxydemutatoraceae > SP5GCR1. Next base: position 135,838 of record CBDAVG010000002.1, read on the forward strand.
CCATACTATTTCGTTCTTGGCAGAATGGTACACCGAATATCGGGTGCTAATCAACTACACCGACGGGCAAGGCTACCAGACCACCGAAATCGGCGAAGCGATAGCGTATACGATGGAGACAGCTTTTGCGGGCCTAGTCAGAGGTGCTGCTTCAGAAGAGTCCTATCCTGCCATATCGCAAAGATCGTCGCAGACATCACCAGCTACAGTGATTTTTGACTGTAACAACAACAACGATATAGACGACGATAACGACGGTTTGATAGAGATATGCAACTTGGAAGGCTTGAACGCAATCCGCTATCAGTTAGACGGTAGCGGCTATAGGGTGAGCGCGTCGGCAGCCAAAATCACCACAGGTTGTCCCGATACTACTGGTTGCACCGGCTACGAATTGACAAGAGATTTGGACTTCAATAAAAATGATAGTTATAGTTCAACAAACAATAAAGTGATGCGGATGACGGGGGCAGGCTGGGAACCAATTGGAGATTCTTTTAATGCTTTCAATGCAACGTTTTACGGCAACGGTCACAGCATCTCTAATCTGATGATTAAAAGGCCTAGTAAGCGACACGTGGGTCTTTTCTCTAGTACCGGAAGGACGGCTAAAATTAGTAATTTTAGTTTGCTGAATATAAACATTAAAGGCGAGGGTGATGTCGGTGGTTTAGCTGGTTTTAATCATGGTACTATCACGACAAGCACGATAACCGGTTCTATAGAGGGGAACTATAACATAGGGGGTTTAGTGGGTTATAATCATGGTGTTATTGAGAACAGCGAAGCCCAAGCTGAGGTTTCTGGAGCTGACTGGGTGGGGGGTTTAGTCGGTTCTAATCGGGGTGCTATCACCCGCAGCAAAGCTCAGAGTAAGGTTATCGGGACGCATCATGTCGGTGGTTTGGTCGGTGATAATTATGCGACTATTAAGAACAGCGAAGCCCAAGCTGAGATTTCTGGAACTGACTGGGTAGGCGGTTTAGTCGGTTCTAATTTTGGTTCTATTATTGATAGCAATACCACAGGAAAGGTTGGAAGAGAAGCGGGTAGTCGTTATGTTGGTGGCTTAGTCGGTGATAATTACAATGCTATTACCGACAGTTATGCCACCGGCAAGGTTTTCGGGAGGCATTTTGTAGGCGGTCTAGTGGGTCGCAATAATCCTAATGCATCCATCGCCGGAAGTTATGCTACTGGCAATGTTAGAAGTAGAGAAGCCGTTTCTTATGTGGGTGGCTTGGCTGGTTATAACTATGGTTCCATCATCAACAGCCATGCAACAGGCGGAGTTAGAGGAAGGTCGGCGGTCGGCGGTTTAGTAGGTATAAATTCCGCAGGAGCCTTTATCACGAACAGCTATGTTATCAGCAAAAAGATGGTTTCGGGATATAACCATGTCGGTGGTTTAGTCGGCTGGAACTCTGGGTTTATTGACAACAGCTATGCTGTGGATGTCGGCATGAATAGTCATAGCGAAGGTACGGTTGTGGCTAAAGATCTCTATTTGGGTGGTTTGGCTGGTCGGAATTCTGGTCGTATAAAGAATAGCTATGCGACAGGAGCCATTGCAGGTACAGATCTCTATGTAGGCGGATTGGTCGGTCGGAATTCTGGCGATATAAAGAATAGCTATGCCAAAGTCGCAGTGAAGGGCGAGATGCGTCATGTTGGTGGCTTGGTCGGTCAGGATTTCGGCACCATAACGAACAGCTATTGGGAGAAGGGAGATGACAACATCATGACCCGTGATGATGAGCTTGGCAAGACCATGACCGAACTGCAATCACCTACTGAACCGGGAACCACTTCAGCCGATATTTATTATGGTTGGCTTTCTGATAATTGGCATTTCGGCACAGCCGAGCAATATCCAGTACTCAGATATGCCAAAGGTGCTGATGAAGATAACGAGGCATGCCGCAACCCAGGACAGGCTGGGACTGATTTACCGATATGTGGTCACCTGTTATCTCCTATTGCGAGGGGTTTGAGCGAGTTGCGATTGATAGCAAGGAATCTATCACCGGATTTCAATACTTCGCTACCGCACTACAGAGGGCACTTGGTTGGTAGCACCAGTACCGTGCGTTTCATACCCGTTGCGATAACTAGTGGTACCACGATAACTATTGAAGCGAATGGACAATCGGAGAACCTGAACAGCAACATAGAGAGCCGGGTGATTGTGTTAGATCCGAACGGCATCACTGAGATCAATATCACGGTGGATAACGGCGATCCTACCTTGACTGTTCGATATATCCTCTATCTGAGTTACTATGCCTATGAAGGAAGCATTGATAGCGACAAAGACGGTTTAATAGATATTAGTGACATAACGCAATTGAACGCAATGCGTTATCAACTGGATGGCACCAGTTATAGAGCAAATGTTAAATCTCCTAAAATCACGATAGGTTGCCCTAATAATCAATGCACCGGTTATGAGTTGATGAGAGACTTAGACTTTGATGTTACAGATGACAGTTATACCACAGCTCACCAAGTGGTGTGGACTGTTGACAATCACCGCCGAGACAAAGACCAGGGTTGGCAGCCGATCGGGGATAAAGGCTTGCGGTTTAATACTGTATTTGAAGGCAACGGCTATAACATCTCTAATCTGAGTATCAATAGAGATGCCGGGAGATATATAGGCCTATTCGGTCATATCGGAAGTCACGCCAAGATCAGGAATGTTGGTTTGTTAAATGTGAACATAGAGGGAAGGAACAATGTAGGTGGCTTAGTCGGGGTGAACAGAGGGGAGGTTGACAACAGCTATACTAGCGGAGCGGTAAAAGGGATTGCGAGTATCGGTGGTTTAGTCGGCAGCAATACTACTGACGGGCTGATTGCAAACAGCTATTCAAACTGTACGATAAATGAAGCAATCGCCATAGGGCAGAAGTTTAATTTTGGTGGATTAGTCGGTACGAGTAATGAAGGCAGTGAAATCATCAATAGTTATGCTACGGGTGCGGTATGGGGCAACGCGGAAGTGGGTGGATTAGTCGGTACGAGTAATGGAGGCAGTGAAATCATCAATAGTTATGCTACGGGTGCGGTATGGGGCAACGCGGAAGTGGGTGGATTAGTGGGCACAAATAGGGTAAACAGTAAAATCATCAATAGTTATGCTCTGGGTGCGGTTATGGGCAATGCTATCGTGGGTGGATTAGTGGGTTGGAACACCAGAGTCAGTAAGATTTACAATAGCTATGCCATTGGTGCGGTTACAGGCAATTATAGAATAGGCGGACTGGTGGGTGATAATGGTACTGATGGCATAGTCAACGACTCTAGTTACTGGAACACAGACACCAGCCCTCTAGGCACCGCTGGCATAGGTCAAAACACGGCAGCACTGCAATCACCTACTGCACCAGGAACCACACCAGCGGATGTTTATTACGGCTGGAGTGCGATGAATTGGAATTTCGGAACTGATGAGCAATACCCGATCCTCAAATACAGCGAAGGCGACGATGCAGACGACCCGGCCTGCGGTGTTTCAGGCAAACCAAGTTGTGACCGGCTATTGCGCGGTCAATTTTTCGGTTTGGATGATTTGGCAATATCCTCCGGCATGCTTTCTCGAACATTTAACCCCAGAAAATTAAATTATGATGTCAATGTCGCATTTAATGTGGACGAGATTGTGCTACATACGACGGCAACCGGTGCGAGCATTGAGATTGTTAGCAACAGAGGTGAAGAATATGCCGGTGCCGACGCAGTCAATGCGACCATCCCACTAACGATAATCGGCGACACCGAAATCACCATCACCGTATCTGCTGGGGATAAGGCAACACAATATACCGTGACGTTGAAACACGATACTGTCAGTTCCGTTACCATACCTCAAAGTCCAGAAAATATTTTTGAAGGCAGAAAATATACACCTGATTTTATAGGTGATTTATCGGATGTGACATACCGATGGCAGCAGACTGTTCCGCCCTCGCAAATAGTTACCTCCGACCCAACATACCCAATACCAACGGGCTTTGTGGAAGCAGAGCAGACGACGCGAACACTAAAACTAATTTTAGCAGTCCGTGATGGCAGCGGTATTGCCCGCAGCGAAGAGGCAGAACTAACCGTGCAAAAAATAAACAACGGTGCTGCTGCAATCACCACAACCTTAACAGGCCTAAAACTAACTGCTGCTATCATCAAAGACGACCCCGATGGAGGGCAATCATCCGACATACGCTATCAGTGGCAACGGTTGGATAAAACTGATGGATGGCAAGATATAGTCGGTGCGACTGATGTTGTTTATCAAATCCTGGATATCACGGCAGCAACCCGCTATCGTATGAAAATGCGCTATATTGATGGGCAAGGTTATTGTTATGATGATACCGATGAATGTGAGAAGCCTATCTATTCAGACATCGTTAGGGATATTGACTGGGACAACGACGGATTAATAGAAATCTTAAAGCTGGAAGAACTGGACGCAATCCGTCATCAGTTGGACGGTCGCGGTTATAAAGCAAGTGGGTCGGCAGCTAAAATCACCACAGGTTGCCCCGATAGCGGTTGCAAAGGCTACGAACTGGATACAAACTTGGATTTTAACGACGATGCCAGCTATAACACACCGGCAAACAGGATCACCTGGACCACAAGTACAGCTTGGCAACCAATCGGCAGTGCCGACGAGCCTTTCAGCGCAACTTTTGCCGGCAACGGCTACACAATCTCCAACTTAACGATTAACCGCAGCACTAGCCATATCGGTCTGTTTGCAAAGACCAGCGCACAATCAACAATCACTCATGTGGTCTTACTTTATGTGAACATTGTCGGCCGTGAAGTTAGCAACATTGCCGATAAAGTCGTCGTCGTCGGTGGCTTGGTTGGAGACAACGAAGGTACGATTAAACACAGCCTGGTGGACGGCACAGTGGAAGGCACAGTGCTATCGTTGGGTGGCATCGCCGGCATGAATGGCGGTCGCATTGAATACAGCCGTGCGTTCGGCACAGTGGAAGGAACCAATCAAGTCGGTGGCTTGGTTGGTCAGAATAATAGTGGTGGCACGATAAAACACAGCTACGCTGCGAACGACATAATGGGAGGTAACAGCGTGGGTGGATTAGTTGGAATTAATAGTATGGGGAGAACGAGAGGAGAGTCGCTTACCACGGCTTCTATCATCTATAGCCATGCAACCGGCAAAGTGGAGGGAGCTGGTAGCGTAGGGGGATTAGTGGGCTCAAACCTATCTATGGGTGAAATAATCAACAGTCATGCTCGCGGAGATGTAGAGGCTAGCGGAAGCAGTATCGGAGGTTTAGTCGGTCTGAATAGTAATCGAACCATGATAACTAAAAGTTATGCCACTGGCAATATCAAAGCCACTGCTGGAAATAATATCGGTGGCTTAGTCGGTTTCAACAATAATGGCGGCATCCTAACAGACAGCTATGCCACCGGCAATATCATTACTCGTGGAAAGAATGTTGGGGGGTTAGTCGGTCATAATGACGGCAATGGCTTGAAGGGGAGAATAGAGAATAGTTACTCGTTTGGAGTGGCTAGGATAATAACCGGGACATCCTATGTGGGTGCGTTGGTAGGCAAGAATGATGGGGACATTTCTGGCAACAATGCGACCACCACCAGCCCGGCCTGTGAACTGGTCGGTCAACGACAGATTACCGAGCAACCCTGCCCGAAATATCTAGTGGACTGATGCATTCCCCATAACTGTAGGGGCAGAATAAAGCCGCCGATTGAGCCTGTAGGTCAATCGGGGTTTCAATTGTCCGCCCTTACATTTTTAGGAGTATAATGTCGTTTTAGTGAACATTAGAATTAAATGGGGTAATTTCAGTATTGAAATCGGGACACTTGAAACTCTTAATCTTAATACCTTTGCTGGCGATTGCACAGGTCGGCATCGCACAAGAAACGGATACACAGCCAAACCTGCAACCCTCTGAGCAGGAATGCTTGGACACCGTGCAGGGCGCACAAGCAGAACTACCCGAAGTAGTCAACACCAACAGAGGCGACACCTATTATAAGTTCCAATGGTATTTGCACGGCACCGCCTATCAGCGATATCAACGGCGTGACCGACTGAATGAAAATTCCACAACCTCTTCTATCCATATCAATGTAGAGCCAGCATGGGAAAAAGGCTATAGAGGCGAAGGCACCTACATTGCGATAGTGGACCATGATATAGACCCCAAGCATCCGGATCTAGGTCCTAATCTTGTCACCGAATGTAGCTACGATTACAACAATGAGAACTTGCATATCCATAACCCTGATAATGAAAGTCCTCCCGGTCATGGCGTCCAAGTTTCCGGTATTGCCATAGCCCGTGGCTACAACGGCGTTGGTATCAGGGGTGTGGCACCGCTGGCAAAGTTTTTTATTTTGAGTACGGGGGGAGGGGGGTCGTTAGGATCTTTTATGAACCGGCTAACCCGTAACAGAAAGATAACTGCGGTTTCTAATCACAGCTATAGCGCATCACCCTTTGGTCGTCTCAGTAATATGCTGTTTAAGGCAATAGAGACTGGGCTGAGCAAAGGGTTTTATGGCAAAGGCACCGTGTATGTGTGGGCAGCCGGGAACCAAGCAAGCCTTGACTACAACACAAATTACAACACTTGGGCAAATCATTATAGCGGGGTTACTGTGTGTAGCGTGGATTACCAAGGCAAGCATAATGACGAATCCAATCAAGGTGCGAGTCTATGGGTTTGTGCGCCAAGTATAGATGCGCACTCTAGATATGGGATTTTCACGACCGCTGTAGGAGTAGGAGCTAACTATGGGGGAGGACGCTATACCAGTCTAGCCGGTGGCACTTCTTCATCTACTCCGATGGTCAGCGGTGTGGTGGCATTGATGCGCCAAGCCAACCCGAACCTCAGCTGGCGCGACGTCAAGTTAATCCTCGCCGCCTCGGCAGCACACAACGACCCCGAGGATAGCGATTGGCAATCGACCAGCATCAAATATGGCGCTTTTGCCGCCGACCCTAATGGACGCTACCGTTTCAACCACAAATACGGCTTCGGTCTGGTGGACGCATATCAAGCGGTGCGCATCGCAGAGCATTGGGTCAACCTACCTGAGCAGGCAACAGCAGCACAAGCACACAAACAAATCAACACCACTGCCACCAGAATTGAGAGTAGTCTCTTGGTACAATCGGACATTGACTTTATAGAACATGTGGAGCCGACGATTGATTTTAAGATTAACAGATGGCGAGACTTAAGCATTGAGTTAATATCGCCGGCAGGTACAACCTCTATACTTGCAGCTAGAGCTAGGAGAACGAGTATTAACAGAGGCTACGACGGCGCATGGCGTTTCGGTTCATCAAAGCACTTGGGCGAGGCACCATCTGGCACATGGCGGCTGATTGCAAGAAATGCCTTAGGCGGGATGATTACACTGAGGAACTGGAAGCTCAAGATACGCGGCTACCAAGTGCAACTGGACGCAGTGGCAACTGATCACTTATCGGATTTGAACAAAGACAACGAACTCACCCTGTCTTTAAGCGGGGCGCACTGGCGAGAAGCACTCACCCCAAGCGATTTCAGGTTAAACAATGCCCCGCCAGGGCTGAACATCTCAAGCATAGAGCACACCTCATCCAGCCAAGTGATTAAACTAAAACTTGGGTTCACCGGCAGTCTTGACAAAGCGTATCTGTTTGAGGTGGCAGCAACAACAGCAACAGTATCCAACCTTGTTGGTTCGCTGACCAGCAACGCCGTAGAGATTGCTCCGATAAACCTGCAAAAAACGAGTCTATTTGCGAGTATTTTAGGGTTGAGCTACCACTTGAGCGCATCGGAGTTACTAACCAGCCCGACAACCTTAAGCTATATCATAGAACTCTTGGACGAGACGCAACAAAGCGTCCTAGAAGCCACAGAGTTAGCGGAACTAGGATTTACGATAGAGGATGGAGCGATTTACGGCATCCCAAAGCAAGTAGGGAGATACCACTTGAGAGTTAGAGCGATGCGAGAGGAAGGTGGGGTGATCCGAGAAGAGACCTTTGCCTTTAACATATTACCGCCGGTAAAGATCAGAGCCAAAGTATTCCTAGAAGGCTTCCTGCAATAATCTCTCCTGTGGAGAGCGGAGCCTGACGGGATGGTTGTGGTGGTTCTGCACAAAGTCACGCCGTTTGTGCTACTGCAACAAACGGCGGTTCTATTTTTCAACAGTCCCACATGCCCTCCCGAAACGCGTTGCGTTTGCACAGGCAATCCATTCATCCATAAAATTTATGCAAGCGGTAGGGGAGGGCTAACATGGGGCTGTTGAAAAAGTATTTCATGAACCGTAGGGGCGGATTTATATATCCGCCCTAACGCGACGTACTTGCACGATTTATACATTCATCCATCAAATTTATGCAAACCATAATCTTGTGGCGCAAAGCGGTTACGGTTTTGCAGGACGGTACCGTAGGGCGGATATGCAAATCCGCCCCTACCAGTTGCATAATATTGTGGCGCATGGCGATTAAGGTCGTGCAAGGACAAAGCGTCATGGGTGGTTTGTGTAATTTAGTGGCGCAAGCGGTTCTGTTTGGGTTATGACAGTACTTTTTCAACAGCTTCACATGCCCTCCCAAACGCGTTGCGTTTGCACAGGCAATCGCATTCATCCATAAAATTTATGCAAACGGTAGGGGAGGGCTAACATGGGACTGTTGAAAAAGTATTTCATGAACCGTAGGGGCGGATTTATATATCCGCCCTAACGCGACGTACTTGCACGATTTATACATTCATCCATCAAATTTATGCAAACCATAATCTTGTGGCGCAAAGCGGTTACGGTTTTGCAGGACGGTACCGTAGGGCGGATATGCAAATCCGCCCCTACCAGTTGCATAATATTGTGGCGCATGGCGATTAAGGTCGTGCAAGGACAAAGCGTCATGGGTGGTTTGTGTAATTTAGTGGCGCAAGCGGTTCTGTTTGGGTTATGACAGTACTTTTTCAACAGCTTCACATGCCCTCCCGAAACGCGTTGCGTTTGCACAGGCAATCGCATTCATCCATAAAATTTATGCAAACGGTAGGGGAGGGCTAACATGGGACTGTTGAAAAAGTATTTCATGAACCGTAGGGGCGGATTTATATATCCGCCCTAACGCGACGTACTTGCACGATTTATACATTCATCCATCAAATTTATGCAAACCATAATCTTGTGGCGCAAAGCGGTTACGGTTTTGCAGGACGGTACCGTAGGGCGGATATGCAAATCCGCCCCTACCAGTTGCATAATATTGTGGCGCATGGCGATTAAGGTCGTGCAAGGACAAAGCGTCATGGGTGGTTTGTGTAATTTAGTGGCGCAAGCGGTTCTGTTTGGGTTATGACAGTACTTTTTCAACAGCTTCACATGCCCTCCCGAAACGCGTTGCGTTTGCACAGGCAATCCATTCATCCATTTCGTTCATGGAAACCAAAACCAAATGGCGCAAGCGGTTGAATTCATGTAAGGACGGTACTTTTTCAGCAGCCCATATGGGTTGTTTGTCAAGTTTCGTTATTAGGTAATTGTATTTTTGTCAAGTTACCTATATAGTTCCCAATACTTGGGTTTATACGCGATTATCGCCTATAATAAGAACCTTATCCATTAAAGCAGTTGTGCTTTTATCCATTTATTCATAAACGATAGGAATGACCGATGTTCAAAAAAGATATGACTATAGCTTCGTTTGACCCTGAGTTAGCCGAAGCACTCGCTGCCGAGCGTGAGCGGCAAGAAGATCACGTAGAATTGATTGCTTCCGAGAATTATGCAAGCCCTCGCGTATTGGAAGCTCAAGGTTCTATAATGACCAACAAATATGCCGAGGGCTATCCTAGTAAGCGATATTATGGCGGTTGCGAAAATGTAGATATCGCAGAGGAGCTTGCAATAGACCGTTTGAAGAAACTATATGGTGCCGATTATGCAAATGTGCAACCACATTCTGGCTCGCAAGCTAACGCTGCAGTTTATCTGGCACTATGCGATCCTGGCGATACCATACTCGGTATGAGTTTGGCTCACGGCGGTCATCTAACGCACGGGGCTAAAGTCAATTTTTCGGGTCAAGTTTTCAATGCAGTGCAATACGGCATAGACAATGACGGTTTGCTTGATTACGACGAGATAGAAAGTCTAGCTCTAGAGCATAAACCTAAAATGCTGATTGGTGGGTTTTCCGCTTATTCACAGGTTGTGGATTGGGAGCGGATGAGGCAAATAGCTGATCAAGTCGGTGCTTACTTTTTGGTTGATATGGCGCATGTCTCGGGTTTGGTCGCAGCGGACGAATACCCCAATCCGGTACCTCATGCCGATGTGGTTACCTCAACCACCCATAAGACTTTGCGAGGTCCGCGTAGCGGTTTTATTATTTGCAGACACAATGAGGAGATAGAGAAAAAAATAAATTCTATGGTCTTTCCGGGGATGCAGGGCGGTCCCTTGATGCATGTTATCGCCGCCAAAGCGGTTGCTTTTAAGGAAGCATTGCAGCCCGACTTCAAAGAGTATATTGTTAAAGTTAAAAGTAACGCCAAGCTGATGGCGAAAACCTTGATTGACAGAGGCTACGAAATCGTTTCAGGAGGTACTGAGAACCATCTGATGCTGGTCAGTTTGATTTCTAAAGATATAACTGGTAAGGATGCCGATGCCGCGCTCGGAAGAGCGAATATCACCGTCAATAAGAATAGCGTGCCTAAAGACACTAAGTCACCTTTTGTGACTAGCGGTCTGCGCTTCGGCACCCCAGCAATTACCACGCGTGGCTTTGACGGTGAGGCTGTGGGGCAGTTGACTCATCTAATCTGCGATGTATTGGATGATATTACTGACGAGGATAAAATCAAGGCAGTCAAGGAACAGGCTTTGAGTTTGTGCAGACGTTATCCGGTTTATAGTTAAGCAGAGCAATCCGACGACGGTCTAGGGAGAACCGCAATGCGTTATAAGTGTGTAGAGGCGGTTATCGGATAAGTGGAGATGCAGCGATTCAGCAAGCGCGATCGGTACTACATGTCCAAAGCATTGGCTTTAGCAGGACACGGACGTTATACGGTTGGTGTCAATCCCATGGTCGCTTGCGTGATTGTCCAAGACGATAAAGTTATCGCCGAGGCCTATCATCGTCGCACTGGCGAGGCACATGCCGAACCTTTAGCACTTGCGCAAGCGGGAGATAATGCTAGAGATGCTACGGTCTATGTGACTTTGGAGCCGTGTGTGCATCAAGGACGTACACCGCCGTGTGTTCCTGCGCTGATAGAGGCGAAAGTCAAACGTGTTGTGATTGCGATGCAAGATCCTAACCCTCGGGTGCATGGGCAAGGCATCTCCGAATTAAAAGCCGCTGGCATACAAGTTGAATGTGGTTTGTTTTCTGACCAAGCGCGAGACTTAAATCGCGGTTTTGTATCGCGTATTGAACGAAGACGGCCGTGGTTGCGGCTTAAATCGGCAATCAGCCTAGACGGGCATATTGCATTGGGTTCAGGCAAAAGCGCATGGATTAGCAGCGAGGAAGCAAGACGCGATGTGCAATTTTGGCGTGCCCGCAGTAGTGCGTTATTAACTAGCAGCCGTACGGTTCAAGCCGATGATCCGCAATTGAATGTACGCGTTTCTGCCGAAGATTTAGGTATAGAAGGAACCGTTAGACAACCTCTACGCATCATATTAGATAGCCAGTTGTCTACCTCCCCTGAGGCGAAAATCTATAATTCCGATGCCAAAACCGTTGTTGCCTGTTGCGAGAGTGCTGCTACTGAAGCGCGGCAAAATGAATTTGAGCGGCGCGGCGTTGAGATATTATCAATGCCGACCACAAAGTCGCGTATACCCTTATTAGAGCTGTTGGAAACCTTAGCCGAGCGACACGAGCTCAACGAAATACAAGTGGAAGCCGGTGGTGTATTATTCGGTGCTATCATAGAAGCCGGTTTATGCGACGAACTGCTGTTGTATATAGCACCTTGTCTGTTGGGAGCAGAGAGCAAAAAGCTGGCAGAGTTTGACGATATTATACAAACAATGGAAGAGCGTATTAATTTTAGTTATAAAGAAGTGATGAATATCGGCAAAGATGTTCGCGTATTGTTAGAGCCGTGTCCACGATAGTCGTAGTACGCAAGCACGGCCGAGTGTGTATTGCTGCCGACACATTGGCCACGATAGGCGATCTTAAACAAAGCAGTGCCTATGATTTGGCGCATGAAAAAATTTTGTGCTATCAATCCAATTATATAGGCATCACTGGTAGCAGCGCGCACGATGTAGTGCTCAGAAGCCTGCTCGCGGAAGACAATGCCCGATATGATTTCAGTTCGCGGATGGCAATTTTTGAGTCGTTTCGCGCAATACACGAGATATTAAAAGAACGTTATTATCTGAACACCAAAGAAGAAGTCGATGGAGAACCGCAAGCACCATACGAGTCTAGCCGTATTGATGCATTGATTGCTAACAGTCATGGCATCTTCGGTGTATTTGCGCTTAGGGAAGTCTGCGTTTATTCCAAATATTGGGCTATAGGTTCCGGTGCCGAGATTGCACTGGGTGCCATGTATGCCTGTTATGACGAACAGCAAGATGTAGAGACTATTGCACGCATTGCTATTGAAGCAAGTGCTGAATTCAATACTGCCACCGCTTTGCCGATAACAAGCTATACGCTACCTCTGGAAACATCATAAACGACAGCCAAGTTTCATTTATTTCGTTCATCCGAAAAATAGGTCGGTTTATCGGAATGGTAAAAATCAGGTTCGAGGGTGTTGTAAATTGGGGATTTTCATATAATATACGGAGGTAGATTGATTATGATACATAAAGAAATCATACATAAAACACTGACAAAAATTCCCGGTGTAAGCGAAGAGGAAGCACATATGACAACAGAGAGTTTGGTTTATGCCAACGATATAAACATCAAGGAAGCCATCAAAGATATGGCAACCAAGGCCGATATCAAAGATATAGAAGCGCGCATGGCAACCAAGGATGATATCAAGGATATGGCAACCAAAGCCGATATCAAGGATATAGAAGCGCGCATGGCAACCAAAGATGATATCAAAGATATGGCTACAAAAGCCGATATCAAGGATATAGAAGCGCGCATGGCAACCAAAGATGATATCAAAGATATGGCTACAAAAAGGGATATTGCAGAACTGGAAACCCGAATGGTGAAACAGCAAATGATTAATGCCGGGGTTATCATCGGCTCGATTAGTTTCATAATGTTGCTGATGGAATTCTTCACATAGATTCTAATCTCGTTGAAGTGATAGATACTTGCCATGTCAAGAGAATACGCATTTCCACGTTTATGGGTTATAATGCCCACATGAGTTATTTAATCATAAATCCTAACCATCAATACGAGCAACATCAGGCATTGTTGCGACGTTTACTTTCGCGATTGCCGCACTGACGCGGCAGAATAATGGCTGGCGAGCTTAGAGACGCACAATCCCTTTATATTTTGATTTTTAATAACGGAGAGACCTATGTCGAAAGACAAGCTAATTATATTTGATACTACTTTAAGAGACGGTGAACAAAGTCCCGGGGCTTCTATGACCCAAGATGAAAAGTTAAGGATTGCAAAAGCCCTTGAGAAGTTGCGAGTAGATGTTATAGAAGCGGGCTTCCCGATTGCAAGCCCAGGAGATTTTCAAGCGGTGCAAGAAATTGCCCGAACCATCAAACAAAGCACGGTTTGCGGGCTTGCGCGCGCGTTGGAGAAAGACATAAAAAAGGCTGCCGAAGCATTGAAAGAGGCTGCTTCTGGGCGCATACATACTTTTATCGCATCGTCGCCCATACATATAAAAAACAAGTTGCGTATGACACCTGATCAGGTGTTAGAGCAAGCAGTAGCGGCTGTTCGGCTTGCGCGGCAATACACCGACGATGTGGAGTTTTCCCCCGAAGATGCCGGCCGTTCTGAAATTGATTTTTTATGCCGTTTGGTCGAGAGTACAATCGCAGCAGGTGCCAAAACCATCAATATCCCGGACACGGTAGGCTATAGTATGCCTGAGCAATTCGGCAATCTGATAAGCACCCTATTGGAAAAGGTGCCGAACGCCGACAAAGCGATATTTTCTACCCATTGCCATAACGATTTGGGTTTGGCGGTTGCAAACTCATTGAGTGCAGTCAAACAAGGTGCAAGGCAGGTAGAATGTACCATCAATGGCTTGGGCGAGCGCGCTGGTAATGCGGCACTGGAGGAGATTGTGATGACAGTCCATACTCGTTCCGATGTGTTTGACTGCACCACAAATATAGACACGCGTCAAATCGTGCCTATATCACGCTTGGTTGCCGGCATCACAGGGTTTCCGGTACAGCCCAATAAAGCCATCGTTGGTGCAAACGCTTTCGCTCACGAGTCGGGCATACACCAAGATGGAGTACTCAAATATAGAGAGACCTACGAAATCATGCGTTCCGAAGATGTAGGCTGGAGTTCTAATCGCATCGTATTGGGCAAACATTCCGGGCGCAATGCGTTCAAGACGCGTTTGCAGGAGTTGGGTGTCACATTTTCTAACACCGATGATTTGAACGATGCGTTTGAACGTTTCAAATTGCTGGCAGATAAAAAGGAAGAGATTTACGACGAAGACCTGCAAGCACTGGTGTCCGACAGTGCGGCGTTAAATGCAGAAGAGTACTACCGCTTGGATTGGCTCAATGTAACTTCGGAGAGCGGTACGCAACCTTGTGCAAAGATCACCCTACGCGTGGAAGATGCCGAGCACCAAGCCGAAGCACAGGGTAGCGGTCCGGTTGATGCTGCATTCAAGGCGATAGAATCGGTAGCTCAAAGTGGTGGCGAGTTATTGTTATATTCGGTGAATAATATCACCACCGGCACCGATTCTCAGGGTGAGGTTACCGTGCGTTTGTCCAAAGGTGGGCGTGTAGTCAACGGTTTGGGTGTGGATACCGACATCGTTATTGCGTCGGCTAAGGCTTATGTCAACGCACTGAATAAATTATCCGTCGGTGGTAAAGCGCATCCTCAACTTGAGCATATCTGAGGTTGCCGAGTGTCGGTCGGAAAGTTACTTTATCTGAAACAGATGGGCATAGAACCCTGCGTGCTTCGTTCGTCCGTACAAGATATTGAACAAGCTACGCTCCCGACTGAGGATCAAGCCGAAGTACCGATACCAGCAACATCTGATATCGGTCAACCTGCTACTCAACCGTCTCAACTGGACGATGCATCTACAATGCCGCAATGGCAAAGTCTAGAGCTGGAGGTTGTGAACTGCAAAAAATGTATTTTGCATCAGACCCGCACACAGACCGTATTCGGTGTAGGCAACAAAAAAGCTCAATGGATGTTTATCGGCGAGGCACCGGGATTGGACGAAGATAGAAAAGGTGAACCTTTTGTCGGTCGTGCTGGACAACTATTGACTAAAATGCTAAAAGCGATTGGCTTTGAGCGGAACGAGGTTTATATCGCCAATGTCATTAAATGCAGACCACCCGATAATCGCAACCCGCGCCTTGAAGAGATAGTGCAGTGTCTTTCCTATTTGCATCGTCAAATCCAACTAGTGCAACCTGAGATTATCGTCTTATTAGGCGGGGTTGCTGCAAACGCTTTATTGAAAGAGCAAACACCAGTATCGCGTTTGCGCGGACAGATACACCGTATAGAAAATACCCAAGCATCAGTTATAGTGACCTATCACCCCGCTTATTTGCTTAGATCTCCGAACCAAAAAGCGGCAGCATGGGAAGATTTACAATTTGCTTGCAAAACAGTAGGGCGAGAACTATAAAATGAGCGCACTGGTTAAAGAGGCTTTACCGGAGACGTATGACACCGACACCTTATATAAAGAAGGCAATCCTAATCATCTTGGGTCGACTAAAATTTTCATGTCTAGAATGACCGATGCAGATATCGCAGAAGTGCACGCTTTGGAAAGCCGCGCGTATTCGTTTCCATGGTCTCGGTTGATATTTTCGGACTGTATCAATTCTCGGTACGAATGTTGGATGATGAGGAAATCGGACAAAGTAATCGCATACGCCATCATGGCAGTTGCTATAGACGAAAGTCATTTATTGAATCTTTGTGTAGATTCCGACTTTAGAAGACAAGGCTATGCTTGCTATATGGTTCGGTTTTTATCCGATATTTCTATAGTCCAAAATGCCAAGCGCATGTTGCTTGAGGTTAGAGCGAGTAATTATCAAGCATTCAACCTTTATCGTAAATTAGGTTTTCAACAAATTGGTTTAAGGAAAAACTATTATCCTTCCGAGACCGATAGGGAAGACGCGCGAGTGCTTACTAAATTACTCTAAACAGACCATGCGCTATGTGCCGTTTTTCCTAGAACTGAGAGGAAAGCAAGGTTTAGTGGTCGGCGGCGGTGAAATCGCTGTGCGTAAAGCACACAGGCTGCTTGAGGGTGGGATGAAACTAAAAGTAGTTGCCCCTGAAATTTCCGAAGCAATGCGCAAATTAGGGGAGCAGTCATCGTGTGTGATAGAAAAGCGTCCCTTTGAAGATGACGATGTCAAAGGAGCATACATAGTCGTCTCGGCAACCGACCACAGAGCAGTCAATCATCGCGTCTCCGAATTGGCTAAGGCACAAGGTAGTTTGGTTAATGTTGCCGACGATGCCGATGAGGCAAATCTGTTATTTCCATCTTTGGTAGATCGTAGTCCTATACAAATTGCAATTTCCGCAGGCGGAACTTCGCCCTCGTTGTCTCGCCTATTACGCTCTTATTTAGAAGGTTTCATACCTTCGGGTTATGCCGAGCTTGCCAAGCTACTGAAACGATACCGAAACCGCGCCAAAGAGAAATATAAAACGCTGGATCAACTTCGCTCTTTTTGGGATATTGTCTTAAGAGGCAGGGTTGCCGATGCGATTTTTGCTGGACGATACGAGGAAGCTGAAACGAATCTGCTTGCATTGCTAAATGACGAACAAAAAATTGACGAGCAAACAGGAGAGATTTATCTAGTCGGTGCTGGCCCCGGCGACCCCGATTTATTGACGATAAAAGCTTTGCGTTTGATGCAGCAAGCCGATGTGGTTGTCTACGACCGATTGGTTTCGGATAGCATACATCAATTGTTAAGACCTGGCATTGAGAAAATCTATGCCGGCAAGCAACCTTCCCAGCATGTAATGTCGCAAGAAGAGATTAATCAGTTATTGGTTAAATTAGCAAAACAAGGTAAAAAAGTGTTACGCCTGAAAGGTGGCGATCCTTTCATCTTCGGTAGGGGTGGTGAAGAGATAGAAACTCTAGTGGAGGAGGGTATTCCGTTTCAGATCGTACCGGGTATCACTGCGGCACTAGGCTGTGCTGCCTATAGCGGTATTCCTCTCACACATAGAGACTATGCTCAGTCGTGTGTTTTTGTAACCGGACACCGCAAAGACGGAACCGTTAATCTAAACTGGGACTTCTTGACACAAGAGAATCAAACCTTGATTTTCTATATGGGTTTGCTTGGATTGGAACACATCTGCGCATCCCTAATCGAACATAACATGCCACCCGAGACACCTATCGCATTAATAATGCACGGCACTTTAGCAGACCAAAAAGTCATAATCTCCGATCTGAGCAACATCATAACGAAAATAGATAGCGAAGAAATCAAACCACCCACTTTGGTTATCGTCGGCAAGGTTGTAAAGTTGTATAATAAACTACAATGGTACCGAT
This sequence comes from uncultured candidatus Poriferisulfidus sp., assembly GCA_965200865.1. Classification (GTDB taxonomy): domain Bacteria; phylum Pseudomonadota; class Gammaproteobacteria; order Poriferisulfidales; family Oxydemutatoraceae; genus SP5GCR1. Next base: position 153,630 of record CBDAVG010000002.1, read on the forward strand.
TGTAGTTCGGTGTAATAACTATTGGAGGAACAAACTATGAAAATTTCTTATTTGATCAAAATCTCTGCTTTGTGCTTGTGTGTAGCAGTTATTTTTGTCGGCACGATACCGCCTTCCATATCAATATCGCCATCTGATCCACCGGATAGGTTGCCGCAATTCCATACCCAAGCGGCGGAAGATTGGATTAATTCATCTCCGTTGCGAGTGGAGGACTTAAAGGGCAAAGTTGTATTGGTTGATTTTTGGACTTACGGTTGTTGGAATTGTTATCGTTCTTTTCCGTGGTTGAATGCTATGGAGGCTCGCTTGAAAGATGAGGATTTTGTCGTGATTGGTGTTCACACACCAGAGTTTGAGCATGAGAAAGACCGAAGCAAAGTAGCGCAGAAAGTTGAGGAGTTTGATCTACATCATCCGGTTGTTATAGATAACGAAAGTGTTTACTGGCGTGCTATGCGTAATCGCTATTGGCCGGCATTTTATGTGGTGGATAAACAAGGACGCATACGGCAGAAGTTTATCGGAGAAACACACGAAGGTACCCGCCGTGCCACAACCATAGAACAAGCAATAGTCAAACTGTTAAAAGAATAGAACCGCCGTTTGTTGCGGTGGCACAAACGGCGTGACATTATGCAGAACCACAACGTAACCTACATGTGTAGGGGAGGGCTAACATGCCCTCCCTAACGTGTCGCGTCTGCAAAAACAATCCATTCATTCATTTCGTTTATGGAAACCAAAACCAAATGGCGCAGGCGGTTAAGTTTGAGCAATGGCGGTACATCGCAATGATTGTATAATATCGGGTTTAGAATATTCAATGCCATAAACCATGTCCAAATCCAAGCATATTTTGTTGTTAGCCGGTGACGGTATAGGTCCCGAGGTTATTGCTGAGGCAGTCAAGCTGATCGAGTGCATGCAAGCCGAAGGGCATGCGATTGAATATCAGGAGGCTCTAATAGGTGGTGCTGCATACGATGTGCACGGCAAACCGTTGCCCGACGAGACACTGGAGGCTGCTAAGGCATGCGATGCATTGTTGATGGGTGCGGTGGGTGCCCCGCAATACGAAAAGCTTGATCGAGAGTTGCGTCCGGAGAGGGGGTTACTAGCTATTCGTAAGGCACTGGGCTTGTTTGCCAATTTGCGGCCAGCGTTACTGTTCAAACCGTTGGCTACTCGTTCGAGTTTGCGTACCGAGTTGATAGAAGGGCTTGATGTTTTGATAGTCAGAGAACTGACTGGTGGGATTTATTTTGGTGAGCCGCGTGGTGTGCGAGTCAATGCCGAAGGGTGTCGCGAGGCGTATAACACAATGATATATAGCGAGGATGAAATAGAGCGTATTGCGCGTATTGCGTACGAGGCGGCGCAGTTACGCGACGGTCGCTTGTGTTCGGTTGATAAGGCGAATGTATTGGAGGTCTCCGAGTTATGGCGAGAGGTTGTGCAGAGTTTGGCATCCGATTATCCCGATGTAACACTGAGTCATCTTTATGTGGACAATGCGGCGATGCAGTTGGTGCGTGCGCCCAAGCAGTTTGATGTGATAGTTACTTCTAATTTGTTCGGTGACATATTGTCGGATTTAGCTGCGATGTTGACCGGGTCTATCGGCATGTTGCCGTCTGCATCTTTGAGTCAATCGGGTAAAGGTTTGTATGAACCAGTGCACGGTTCGGCACCTGATATAGCCGGGCAAGGACGTGCCAATCCGTTGGCTGCAATTCTATCGTTGGCAATGCTATTGCGCTATTCTTTGAACATGGCACAGCCAGCGAAGCGCATTGAACAAGCGGTCGCACATGCCGTAGAGACCCATCGCACACCCGATATCGCCGGTGCCGATAAAGCCGTATCAACTGCTGAGTTGGGTGATGCCGTAGTGCAATATTACGATGAACTCGGATAGAATGATACGCTTGGTTAATACACAAACGTACTGATAGCATAGAAATACAAGATGGAAAAGGTAAATATAGCGGTGGTAGGCGCAACTGGAGCGGTCGGTGAGATGATGCTCAAGGTCTTAGAGCAGCGTAGCTTTCCGGTGAATTGTTTATATCCTCTTGCCAGCAAACGTTCGGCAGGCAGCATAGTTCAATTCAGAGGTCAATCCTACGAGGTCGGTCTACTGGATGATTTTGATTTCACGCATACAACATTAGCACTATTTTCGGCAGGTGCTTCGGTTTCGGATATCTATGCGCCGCGTGCAGCAAAAGCCGGCAATATCGTAATAGACAATACCTCCCGTTTTCGCAACGAGGCGGATATTCCTCTCGTGGTGCCAGAGGTCAATCCGCACGCCGCCGCGCATTATAAAAAGCATCGCATTATAGCCAACCCCAATTGCTCTACGATACAAATGGTTATGGTTCTAAAACCATTGCATGACTTGTTTCAAATAAGCCGCGTCAATGTTGCAACATATCAGGCTGTATCGGGTGCCGGCAGACGCGCAGTGGAGGAGATGTTATCGCAAACCCGTCTAGAGCTTAATAACGAGACGGTGCAACCTGAGATTTATCCTAAGCAGATTGCGTTTAATGCCTTGCCGCAGATAGACTGCTTTATGGAGAACGGTTATACCAGAGAGGAAATGAAAATGGTATGGGAAACACAAAAGATTCTGGAGGACGAGAGCATTAAGGTCAATCCCACAGCGGTACGCATACCAGTTGTCAACGGACATTCGGAGGCTATACACATAGAGTTCAAGCAGGAAATTGACGAAATCGCTGCCCGCAAAGTGCTGGAGAAAGCACCCGGTGTTACTGTGCTGGACGAGCGCGTGGAAGGTGCTTATCCGACAGCTGTAACTGAGGCGGATGACCAAGACGCTGTTTGGGTTGGACGCATACGCAAAGATATCTCGCACCCTTGCGGTCTCAATGTGTGGGTGGTTGCCGACAATTTGCGTAAAGGGGCTGCAACCAACAGCGTGCAAATAGCAGAATTGATGATTCGCGAATACCTGAACCATGTCTAAACATCTTTTATTTTTATGGTTCGTGATCGGATGTTTGATGCTAAGCTCGGCAGCAGCATTGGAATTGGGTGAGATTAGGGTTAATAGCGAGGAGCAACAAATACTTGATGCCGAGGTTGCGTTGCAAGGCATAGAAGCCGATAACTTAAGCGACTGGTATGTAATCTTGGTTGATCAAGACGAGTATCAAGCACAAGGTCTTCAATATATTAACGGCTTGCACGACCGCTTGGTGATGGAAATCGTAGCATCTGCAAGCGAACCTTATGTTGCCGTCAGTAGTATTGTATCGATTAACCAACCTAACTTTGATTTGATTGTCCGTATCGGCAACGGTGAGGAAAATTTGCAAAAGGTTTATCAAGTTGTATTGAAAGAACCACCTGCTCCGATTGTGGAGGTGATCAGAGCGATGTCACCTGCCGAAATGCTAAATTATTTAACGAATAAACTTGCTACTGCGCAAAACATATCGGGAACAGAGGCGTGGGGTCAATTACAATCTTTAGTCACTGAGACAGATCAAGGTGGCGAGCAGAAGTTAATTACGAGTATTGACTCTGCTGAGCTAAGTCTAAGTTTTATCATCGGTATCAGGGCGTTGCTCAACGAACGGCAAAAGGCGTTCTTCAACCGCATCAAGGCCGAGTCTGGCAATGAACGTGCAGTGGCTGCTGCGTTATTCGGTCAGCGCGATTTTTTGATATTAAAAGCGTTATTTAGGCAGGCAACCGAACACACATTAGAGGAAGGAACCACTAAAAGCAGTCAGTTGGATTTTGAGAAAGAACGTGTAGCGATACTAGAAAATACACTCTACGGACTCAGATATGCGAAGGTACAAGAAGACTTGGCAATGCAGCAGCGTGCCAAAGAACCACCACCACCTAAATCAGAACATGTCGAAACACTAGATTGGTTAAATTATCAGAGTTGGTTGGTTTATATGGATTGGGGCAAGAAACCGTTATTGTCCAATGCCAAAGTTTGGGTTGCGGTCTCGATATTTTTAGGCGTTTTGTTATTGATATTGAGCATACGATTATTTCTGGGGCAGAAAACACAAGCTGTAGGACGACCTATCAAAACAAGCCGCGCTAAAATGTCTTTACCCGGACAAAACGATTTAGAAAAATTACGTACCCCGCAAGTATATATTAATCCTGTTGATAGAGAGAACAAAGCTCAAAAAAGCGATGACGATCCTATCGTCGCTAAGTTCAACCGCGCCGAGGCTTATATAGAAATGGGAGAACACGAAGAAGCGCGTCGCTTGCTCAAAGAGATAGAGCAGCAAAGCCAAGATCCGCAACAGCTAGCGCATATACGCAATTTGCGAGATAAGATGGGGTGATGAAGTTTGCCGCCGGTATCGAATATAAAGGTACTGCGTTTGACGGTTGGCAAAGCCAGTCGCATGCACCCAGTGTACAAGATTGTTTAGAGCAAGCATTAACAAAAGTCGCAGACAGCCCAGTGCGAACTGTTTGTGCGGGGCGTACCGATGGTGGCGTACATGCCACCGGTCAGGTCGTTCATTTTGAGACTGCTGCAATGCGTCGGGAGAATGAATGGTTGCGCGGTTGTAATGCAAACATGAGTAAAGATATCCGTATGCGATGGATACAACCAGTGAATACCGAATTTGACGCGCGCAAAAGTGCAATCAAACGCTACTACCGATATATTATTTTGAATACACCTCAATCTTCCGCTTTGTTAAACGATCTGACTGCACATATCTATAGGCCTTTGGATGCACAGGCTATGCATAGAGCGGCGCAAGCCTTAGTCGGCGAGCATGATTTTAGTAGCTTTCGTAGCGCCGGCTGTCAGTCTAAAACACCAATTAGACGTGTCTATACGGTTGATGTGTGCCGAGACCGACACCTGATCTATATAGACATTTGTGCAAACGCATTTGTGCAATATATGGTACGCAATATCGTCGGAGTTTTGATGGAGGTTGGTGACGGCACTCGTCCCATACAATGGGTTGCTGAAGTACTGACGAAACGCGATCGTACACAAGGCGGGGTGACTGCTCCAAGTGATGGTTTATATCTAGTTAGGGTAGAATACGATACTTGTTATGGTTTGCCTGATGAGGTAGTGTATCCCAACTTTTAATAAATAATCATCAAAACATAGTTTAATGTCCGTAATAGTCCAGAAATTCGGCGGCACGTCGGTTGCCTCCGTTGAATTGATAGAGCATGTTGCAACGATAGTCCACAATACGCAGCGGCAGAGGCATCAAGTGATCGTGGTTGTATCGGCGATGAGTGGCGAGACCGATCGTTTGATAGGATTGGCTCAAAAGGTTGATGCACATTATAGCGGTAGAGAAATCGATGCACTATTGGCAACTGGTGAGCAAAGCAGTGCCGCGTTATTGGCAATCGCTTTGAACAAACGGGGAGTCGCAGCGATATCTATGACCGGTTGGCAGGCCGGTATGATGACCGATCAAAGCCATAATAAGGCTCGTATTCGTTCTATAGACGAGCGCAAAATCAAACATCGCTTGGAACAAGGAAAAGTCGTGGTTATTGCCGGATTTCAAGGTATAGACGAACACGGCAACATCACCACGTTGGGGCGAGGTGGTTCGGATACTACGGCGGTTGCGGTTGCGGCAAAACTTAAGTGCGAAGAGTGTAGGATATATACTGATGTAGACGGTATTTACACCACCGACCCGCGTATAGAACCTAAAGCTCGCCGTCTTGTCTCCATTACCTTTGAAGAAATGCTGGAAATGGCAAGTCTAGGTTCAAAGGTGCTACAAATCCGTTCGGTAGAATTGGCAGGCAAGTATAATGTACCGCTTAGGGTGTTGTCTACTTTCAAAGAAGGTCAAGGCACACTGATTAGCTATGAAGAAAATTCAATGGAAGAACTAAAAATCTCGGGTGTCGCTTGCAATCAAGACGAAGCACAGCTCACCGTGCGCGGTGTTCCGGATAGACCTGGGGTTGCCGCAGGTATACTGGAGCCTATTGCAGAGGCAAACATAGAAATAGATATGATCGTCCAAAACGTAGGTTCGCGTGACGGTATTGCCGATTTTACTTTCACCGTACACCGCAGAGATTATCGTGAAGCAATGAAAATTCTCGAAACAACGGTTGAAAAGTTAGGTTCGGGACGAGTTATAGGTACCGACGACATCGTCAAAGTTTCTTTGGTCGGAGTCGGGATGCGCTCGCACGCAGGCATCGCCTCTAAAATGTTTAGTGCACTTGCCGAAGCCGGCATAGATATACGCATGATATCCACATCAGAGATAAAAGTCTCCATTGTTATAAAAGAAGAGATGATGCAAAAAGCCGTGCAAACCTTGCATCATGCTTTTGCGCTTGATAACGATAAGTAGAACCGCCGTTTGAGCCGGTAGGTCAATCGGCGTGACACTGTGCAGAACGCGTTGTGTCTGTACAGGCATCCATTCATCCATCAAATTTATGCAAACCATAATCTTGTGGCGCAAAGCGGTTACGGTTTTGCAGGACGGTACCGTAGGGCGGATATATAAATCCGCCCCTACCGTTTTCATAAATTCAATGGCGCGTGGCGGTTGAGTTTTTACAATGACGATACTTGTTCAACAGTCGCAATAGAACTCCGTTAGGCTGCGCCTGCCACCCCTCCAGAAGAGGGGAATAGATAAATAACCCAATATCAATACTTTAATAGTGTTATATAATATGCCGACAGGAGGAATATTATTATGTTAATTTTAACGAGAAGGATAGGAGAGACATTCAAAGTAGGAGATGAGGTTAGTGTTACTGTTTTGGGAGTACGAGGAAGTCAAATCAGAATTGGCATTTCTGCGCCTAGGGCTATAGATGTTTATCGTGAGGAGATTTACGATAAAAGGAAAAATGCCGATAAGCAATCTGTTGAAAAAAAAGAGAAAACATCTGATGTTGTCGCCTCAAATTGAAGAAGTTTGCTTTCCGATTGCGGAGAGATGGCCGAGCGGCTGAAGGCGCTCCCCTGCTAAGGGAGTATGGGGTTTGTAGCTCCATCGAGGGTTCGAATCCCTCTCTCTCCGCCATAGCTGTTTGATGGCTAAGTCCAAATTTCCAGAATCTCTGTGGTATAGCCAAGCAGATAAATCCGGTCAACATTTCTGTTCGTTGCACATACCTTAAAGTAAAACGATTTCAAGTCAAATGAAAAAGCTGTATCTCTATCTCACTTATGCCGGAGCGTTGCCGTTTATTATTTGTGCTGTTTGTTTAGCATTTGATATAACATTGATACCGTTGCTAGGTGCCACAAAACAAGTCTTAAGCGTGTATGCGCTTATCATTGCAACCTTCATAGCCGGCAACCACTGGGGACAGCATCTTTATACGAAGAATAAATGGCAATATTATCTGCCGATATTGAGTAATATCATTGTCATCACGCTTTGGTTTAGTTTTTTGGTGTTACCCTTCAAACTGTTACTCGTAATCCTCGTAGTGGCATTCTTAGTTTTGTTGATCATTGATCAGAGACTTTTCCGACATAATCTTATCACCCATAGATATTTCCAAATGCGTTGTTTTGCAACAGCTATTGTTGTTTCAACACTGATCATTTCAAGGATTGTCGCATGATGGGTACTGTTCCCGAAGCCATTGCCGATAATCTATAGTCTCTAAAGAATATTCCATGACAACACTTCGTCTGATATTAGGCGATCAGCTCTCGCACTCAATGACAAGTCTTGAAGGCTACGATCCGGCTAAGGATATCGTTCTCATGTGTGAGGTATGGGACGAGGCAAGCTATGTCAAGCATCACAAAAAGAAAATTGCTTTTCTTTTTTCTGCCATGCGTCATTTTGCAAAGTCATTGGAAGCAGATGGATACACGGTTGAATATACCAAACTTGATGATCCAAATAATGGAGGGTCGTTTAGCAATGAAGTTGAACGCGCGCTAAAGCGACATGATATTGAACGTATCGTAGTAACGTATCCGGGCGAATACCGTGTTCTGTCCGATATTAAACAATGGGAGGACAACTTCTCTATTCCTGTCGAAATCAGACCCGACTACCGATTTCTTTGCACTCCAGAAGATTTTGCTGAATGGGCAGAGGGTCGTAGTCAACTACGGATGGAATATTTCTATCGAGAGATGAGAAAGAAGTATCTTATTCTTATGGATGGCGATAAACCCATTGGCGGGAAGTGGAATTATGATGCAGAAAACAGAAAACCTCCGAAAGAAGGACTAAACATTCCCCAGCCTTACATCGAAGATATAGACGATATCACACGCGAGGTAATGACACTCATTACAGAACGATTTTCCGATCATTTTGGAGATCTTGAGCCTTTCTATCACGCCGTTACACGTAATCAAGCCCTGAAAGCACTTGACCTGTTTATTGAACAAAGGCTCGGTCATTTCGGTGATTATCAGGATGCAATGATTGAAGGCGAACCGTGGATGTATCATTCACATCTCAGTTTCTATCTAAATTGTGGTTTGCTGTTGCCTCTTGAGTGTGTCAAGGCTGCAGAAAACGCTTACCATCAAGGACAAGCACCGCTCAACGCGGTGGAGGGATTTATTCGCCAGATAGTCGGCTGGCGCGAATATATACGCGGTGTTTATTGGCTTAAAATGCCCGATTATGCACTGCAGAATTTTTTTGAAGCCGAGCGAGATCTTCCCGATTTTTATTGGACAGCAGACACCAAAATGAACTGTTTGGCTCGATGTGTTTCGGAAACTAAGCAAAACGCTTATGCTCATCATATCCAACGTCTCATGGTGTTGGGCAATTTTGCGCTACTGGCAAGGGTTGACCCTAAACAGGTCAATGAATGGTTCTTGATTGTCTACGCCGATGCCTACGAATGGGTTGAGCTACCGAATGTGTCGGGCATGATATTGTTCGCCGATGGCGGCTACCTAGCCAGTAAGCCTTATGCTGCCGGTGGTTCTTACATAAACAAGATGTCCGATTACTGTAAAAATTGTAGCTACAAGGTCACAAAGAAAAATGGATCCGATGCGTGTCCGTTTAATTATCTTTATTGGGATTTCTTAGCTCGTAATCGCGACAAACTTGAATTCAATCATCGCATAGCCATGATGTACAAAACTTACGATCGGATGAATGAAGAAAGGAAAAAAACCATCGCACATGAAAGCAGACAATTTTTAGATAGCCTTTTATGAAAAAGAAATTTGATCTACCCACAAAAATATGCCCAGTGTGTCGGCGACCTTTTAGTTGGCGCAAGAAGTGGGAGAGGGTATGGGATGAAGTTAAATATTGTTCAAAATCATGCGTCCACAAAGCAAAAACATAGTTCAATTGGTGGTTGCACTATGCAGCGTACTACGGATTGCACCAGTGAGTTGCGACAATTCGTCTGCTCCGATGATATAGGGTGGCATGATATAGATTAGATTTCGGAACGGTCTAATCCATACACCTTGTGCGACGAATGTTTTACACAGCATATCCACATCAACAGGCTTATATAGCTCAACAATACCAATCGCACCCATCACGCGCACCTCGCGTACCGAGTCGTATTGGCTACAAACTTCAAGTTCGGTTAGGAGTTGCTGTTCTATTGCCGAGATTTGTTGTTGCCATTTATTTTGTTTGAGCAATTCTATATTGGCCGATGCGACTGCACATGCAAGTGGGTTTGCCATATAAGTAGGTCCGTGCATGAAAGCACCGGCTTCTCCTGAATCTATAATATGGCTGATTGTTTCGGTCGTTATTGTCGCTGCAATAGTAAGATAACCAGCCCCTAAGGCTTTGCCGACGCAGATAATATCTGGCACTACATCGGCGTGTTGCAAAGCGAACATAGTGCCGGTTCTGCCGAACCCCGTTGCAATTTCGTCAAAAATTAACAATACATCGTATTGACTACAGAGTTTTCGGGCATGACGCAAATAACTCGGATGGTATATATGCATGCCACCGGCACCTTGCACTATCGGCTCTAATACCATTGCGGCGATGTTATCTGCGTTATTTTCTAAAGTTTGCTCAAGTTCGTTGACAGCATCTTGGTCTTCGTATTCCCTATAACGAGGTGCGGACACAAAAATTTGTTTGGGTAGGATATCAGGAAATAACCGATGCATTCCACTTTCTGGGTCGCAAACCGACATTGCTGCAAAAGTGTCGCCGTGATAACCACCGCGAATGGTCAACAATCGGGTTTTATTTTTTGCCCCTTTGGCTTGCTGATATTGCAAGGCCATTTTAATTGCAGCTTCTATTGAGACCGAACCCGAATCACAAAAAAAAATGCACTCTAGAGGCGAGGGCAGTAGCTCACACAAAGCCTGCCCCAATCCGACCGCCGCCGGGTGTGTTAGACCACCAAACATCACATGTGCCACTTGGCGAAGCTGTGTTTGCAATGCTGTATTTAATTGAGGATGATTGTAGCCGTGGATTGCAGCCCACCATGACGACATGCCGTCTATGAGTTGATGGCCGTCGGCGAGCTTCAAATAAACACCGTGCGCTTCTACGACCGGCCAGACCTCTGCTTTGCTGTGCAAAGCACTATACGGATGGCGTAGATGATGGTGGTCAAACGCCGGCATTGCGTCATTCCACTGAGCCGAGTCTGACTCGCTCATACTTTTGCGATGGGTGGATGATAGATTATTTGTACACGGTTACCTTCAGGGTCAAAGCAATAAAAACTACGCGCATTGTCGCGATGGGTTTTCGGCGGCTTATCTATTTTCACATTATGTTGCGATAAGAACTCATGCCAGAGGTCTACATCTTCGGCCCGTTTCAATATGATACCGATATGGTCTAGAGCACCCGTGCCTTCAATATCGTCAACCCGATGCAATGCTAAATTATCTCGTCCCGAACTCAGATATAGATTATCCGAGTCGGGTTGCCATTCAACTGTGTAGCCGAGTAGATCTACATAAAAACGTTGACAAATTTCTATGTTTTGCACCTTTAGTGCAACATGGCATAAACCTATAGCTTTCGGTGGTTTCATTCTTCTATAATTTCGTAGCTGTAATTAATCTCAGCAGTGCGCTCCAACATCTTGGAAACCGACGAATGTTTTTCGGCAGAGTCTCTAACTGCCTGTGCGATGATATTTTGATCGAGTTGGCGACCGCGCACTGTGAAATGTCCGCTGATACGAGTGAAAACAGCAGGTTCGCTATCCGCTCGCTCGGCATTCAATGCTATTTCCACACCGTGTATTTTTTGTCCAGCATCTTTTAATAGCTTGACAATATCAAAACTACTACATCCACCTAATCCTACCAGTACCATCTCCATAGGTCTTGCAGCTAGATTACGTCCGCCTGCTTCTAGTGCACCGTCCATCATCACGCTATGTCCGGAGCCGGTTTCTGCAACAAAAGACATAGGGTTCATCCATTTAACGCGCACTTTCATTGTATTTTCTAAAAAGATATTCAAGATGGGTCTTAAGTATCCCGACTATAGCCGCTGAAGAATTCGTATTTTTTTATTAAAGCGTCTATTTCTCTTCCGTATTCTTCGTTCCAGTTTAATGTATCGCGACTCTTATTGGGCATTTTGTATGTTACTTCTGTACAGCTGGAGAGATATTCGGGTGTTTTAGCAACACCCAAAAAGTCGCATATATCCGAGAGCATGCTTTTGGGTGTGGCTATAAAATCTTCGAGACGGATCATAAAAATCCGATTGGTGGGCACTTGATCAATCAGTTTCATATTGTCTGCGCTACGGTGTGTAAAAAATGAAATTGCCTTTTTGATTTTTTCATTCTGGCTTTGCCTCCAATTGGGAATAGAATTGACCATTGAAGCGACCATATCGTATGGATTTCTAACATTAAACAGCAGTTTAATCGGCAGTTGGATGAATTTTTCAAGTTCTTCTAGCGTATTGGATTCGCTCTTCGTCAAAAAAACGGTATTATGCGGAGAATGTTTATCACCTACTACTTCTATATTACAATCGTAATGCTGTTGATATTGCCCGGCAACATAGTTTTTTTTCTTTCCTCTGTTCATATCGTATTTGATGATAAAGGAAAGCAAAGATTCACGCGAGGTGAATTCGCCTTTCATATATCTTCTAATTATTCCCGATTCGTTGTCCATAACGATGTTAGGATGAGCACTCAGTAAATCACCGATTAAAGACGAACCACTCCTATTAAAACCTACGGTGAATACAGCTTTGCGTATATTGCTGATATATTCTTGATATTGAGGTAATTCCGTTTCGGATTGTTGTGATGTTTGTGATTTTTCCGGTGCCATTTTGTTGAGCGGTAGTTTCTAGTTGAGAACCTTAAAATATATTATACATTATAGCATCTGACCAAATATAACTGCCGTTTGTTGCAAATAACCGTTCCTTGTTGCAGTAGCACAAGGAACGTTAGGTTATACAAGATTTAGCTATTTATGGCTGTTAGAAATAACACGAATAGCAAAGACAAACGGCGTGACATTGTGCAGAACCCTTTGCGCCTGCACAATCAATACATTTATCTATTATAATAATGACACTATGGAGAATAAATTACCGCTATTCCCGGAAAACATCATTGCAATCATTTGGGATTTCGACGAAACGATGACACCCGAACCTATGCAAAAGGTATTGTTTGAGGCTTATAGGCAGGACAGCAAGACCTTTTGGAATGAAGTCAATCAGTTACCTAAAGAATACCAAGCTAGAGGTTACAACCAAGTATCCAACACATTGGTATATCTAAATCACATTTTAGACTATGTGCAGCAAGGCAAATTCAAAGATCTGTCCAATGCGCGCCTCAAAGAGCTAGGCAAGGGTATTGAATTCTATCCGGGGTTAGTTGAGCGTCTAGAAAATCTCAAAAAGATAGTCAAAGAAGTGCCGTATTCAAATTATAACTTGAGCCTTGAACATTATGTGGTTAGCACTGGGCTTAAAAAATTGATTGAAGGGAGCGATGTAGCATCCAGCTTGACAGATATATGGGGCTGTGAGTTTATTGAAAACAAGCGAGGTTGCATAGAGCGTGTTATTTATGCATTGGATGACACGACTAAAACGCGAGCAATTTTTGAAATCAACAAAGGTGTCAACAAAGACAGCAACATTCAGGTCAACTCTTTTATTAAAGAGGATCAACGTCGCGTACCTATGGAACATATGATTTATATTGCCGACGGTCCTAGCGATGTGCCGGTATTTTCGTTAATCAAAAAAAACGGTGGCAGAACTTTAGGTGTTTATAATCTGAAAAACGAAAAGAAATATGAAGATGCATTCCAGTTGCTTAACGATGGACGTATCAACAATATGGTGGAAGCTAACTATGGGAAAAATAAAGCGGCCGCCCGCTGGCTAGAAATGACGGTCCGCAAAATTGCCGATTCAATCGTCAAAAAACGAGAGCAAAAGCGAGAGCAAAGTGTTTCTCCGGCACCCAGCCACTAAGTGTTTTCCCGTCTATGTATAATAAGCGGATGAATATACGGCATATTCGTTCTGTCGTATGGATACCTGATATGAGGACAAGCTAATGCAAAGAATATTTTTACTAGTAGGTACTAACCTAGCTATTTTGTTCGTTCTGAACATCGTTTTACAGTTATTCGGTGTAGGAGACTGGTTGAGCTCCAGCGATAGCGGTCTCAATGTTGGTGGTTTGCTGGTCATCTCTTTTGTTTTTGGTTTTGCCGGGTCGCTGATATCGCTTGCGCTGTCTAAAACCATAGCAAAGCGTACGATGGGAGTACAAATCATAGAAGAGCCGAGCAACAGAAACGAGAAATGGTTGCTGGATACCGTTGCCGCCCAAGCCGAAAAAGCCGATATCGGTATGCCCGAAGTCGGCATTTTTGATTCGCCTCAACCCAATGCGTTTGCTACCGGCATGTCGCGCAACAATGCTCTGGTGGCAGTTAGTACGGGCTTGTTGATGAGTATGGATGCCGACGAAGTTGAGGCGGTACTCGGACACGAAGTCAGCCATGTTGCCAACGGCGATATGGTTACTTTGACTTTAATCCAAGGTGTTCTGAATACCTTTGTAATTTTTTTCTCTCGCATCATAGGGCATATCGTTGATAGGGTGATACTCAGATCTACCCACTATAGTTTTGGTTATTTTATGACCGTCCTGTTTGCGCAGATGGTATTGGGTGTGCTGGCGAGTATCGTCGTTATGTGGTTCTCTCGGCGTCGTGAATTTATTGCCGATTACGGTGGTGCTGAATTGGCAGGTAAGGACAAGATGATTGCGGCATTGAAGCGGCTAAAATCAAAAAGTGAAGCCAAAGACTTGCCTAAGGAAATGGCAGCTTTTGGTATTTCCGGCAATGTAGGCGGTTCCCTAACTCGTCGTTTGTTTAGTAGTCATCCACCGATAGAAGATAGAATTTCTGCATTAGAAAACACCGAACTATAAACTGATAGTAAGTAGTGTGACTAGCCCGCACAAGCTCAAAGCCTTAGTAATTGGGCCGGTGTTGGCTGTGATTGTGTACTTACTATTGCCCGATACTTACAACGATATAAACGGTGTGCAAACGGTTTTTACGGATCCTGCCAAAGTAATCGTTGCGCTTGCGATATGGATGATCGTATGGTGGGTTTTTGAAGCGATACATATTGCTGTTGTCGGTCTACTCCCCTTATTGTTGTTCCCGTTATTAACGCCGAGCGAGATCAAAACCGTTGCCCAAGCCTACAGTTCTCCAGTAATTTTTCTACTGATAGGCGGATTTTTGATTGGCTTATCTTTGCAACGATGGAATGTAGATAAGCGTATCGCCTTGCTGATTTTATCAAATATAGGTAGCCGGCCTAGAACCTTGATTTTAGGGTTTATGCTGTTATGTGCGGTGTTGAGTGCGTTTATTTCAAATTCGGCAACCGCTGCGATGATGGTGCCTATCGCATTAACCGTCATTGCGTTACTGGAGAAGCAACACCCAGCAGGAAACGACAATTTACAACGCAATTTTTCTATCGGTTTAATGCTGAGCATCGCCTATGCTTGCAATATAGGCGGTATTTCCACAATAGTGGGGACACCACCGAATGCTTTTGTCGTCGGTTTCGCAGACAACATGTTGGACTATGAAATCGCTTTTGCCGACTGGAGCATTGCGGTATTACCAGTAGTCTTGGTTATGCTACCGCTAACTTGGTTATTATTGACCTACTTTATTTTTCCGGTTTCCGGTCAAGCGATTGCCGGAGGGCGAGAGTTGCTACGCGAGCAATATACACGGTTGCCACCTTTAGCCCGAGGCGGCAAAATCACACTGGCAGTCTTCGTATTGGCTATAACTTTGTGGCTAGGCAGAACGCATATACAAGCATTGAGCTTTGTCACCGATTCGGGCATCATCAAACCTTTTACCGGCTTATCCGATGCCGGCATCGCACTGCTTGCGGCAATTCTGCTATTTGTTTTACCTGCAGGCAAAAGGCAGCCGACTCTGGATTGGGATACTGCTAAGAAATTACCTTGGCATATTATCTTTCTATTCGGAGGTGGTTTGGCATTGGCACAGGCGATCAAAACATATCAAGTTGATGTAATCATTGGAGGACAGCTTACTGGGTTGGTCGGATTGCCGGATCTTTTAATTATGTTCACGATCGTCGCCTTAGTCGTTTTATTGACTGAGGTTACTTCCAATACCGCAACAACTGCGACCCTAGCACCAATTATCTCTACTTTAGCCATCACTTTGGGCATTGACCCGATACTGGCGATTACCGCAACTGCAGTCGGTGCCAGTTGCGCCTTCATGATGCCGATTGCGACGCTACCCAATGCGATTGTGCTAGGGTCGGGTTATCTAAAAATTAGAGATATGGTTAAAGCCGGGTCAATTATTAACCTTTTCGCTATAGTTGTGGTCACTCTGGTAATGTATTTCTGGAGCAACGGAATGTTATAAAATAGAACCGCCGATTGAGCCAGTAGGTCAATCGGCGTAACTCTGTGGGGAACCCTAACATAGATATGTAGGTCGGACAAGCTAAGGCTTGTCCTAAATGGTGAGTGCTCAAAAAACCACCCCGTCAGGTAGAATCGCCGATTGAATCGAGTGCCGAAAAATGGTAGGCCTACCCTTGCCATAATTAAATTATGGCATTATCATAATGTAATAACTGATATGGACTCAAAAACTGAAACCCAAATGGAAGAGAAACCCAAATTTTCAGGTGCCGAAATTATTATTCGGACACTTGCTGATATGGGCGTGGATACGATTTTTGGGTATAGCGGCGGAGCGATATTGCCGACTTACGATGCGATATTTCTCTATAACGAGGCGCATCGCAAAAACCGAGGACGCGATCCGATCAACCTAATCGTTCCTGCCAACGAGCAAGGCGCAGGCTTTATGGCGGCGGGCTATGCACGCGCAAGCGGGCGACCAGGTGTTGCATTGGTAACCTCGGGTCCTGGCGCAACCAACAGCGTGACTCCAATACGAGATTCTTTTGCGGATTCGGTGCCTATGGTGCTTATCTGCGGACAAGTACCCACTGTAGCGATGGGAACTGATGCTTTTCAAGAAGCACCTATTGTCAATATCATGTCGTCGTGTGCCAAGCATGTATTACTTGTAACCGACCCCGAAAAATTAGAGGCGACTATTAGATCCGCTTTTGAAATTGCCGGAAGCGGCCGTCCCGGACCTGTGGTAGTTGATATCCCCAAAGACATACAAAATTGGCATGGACCCTACGACGGCAAAGCAAAGTTAAATTTACCCGGCTACAAAGCAAGAATAGATAAAGTCATGCAAAACCGGATACAACCACAACATGTCAAGAAATTTTTCTCTTACCTAGACGCATCCAAGCATCCTTTACTCTATGTGGGAGGTGGCATTATAAACTCCAATGCATCGGAGGTTTTGCGGGCTTTTGTAAAACGCTATCGTATTCCGGTAGTGACCACTTTAATGGGTATTGGTTCGGTAGACACCACTGAAGAGCTCAGTCTGCACATGCTAGGCATGCACGGTACTGCTTATGCAAATTATGCAGTTGAAGACTGCGATCTACTAATTGCAGTCGGTGCGCGTTTTGATGATCGGGTCGCCGGTCGTCCGGATGCTTTTGCACCTTCGGCCAAAGCGATACTCCACATTGATATAGACACCGCCGAAATCAATAAGGTCATGGCGGCGGATTGGTCTCATAATGGCGATGCATGCACCGTGTTATCCGACCTGATGAAGTATGATGATGGCTTTTCCAAAGATTATAGTGAATGGCACAAACATATTGCTTGCCTAAAACAAAAGCATAAACTTGACTACGACCACAACAGTAAACTGGTACAACCCTACGAAGTACTAGAGC
The DNA here is from genome assembly GCA_965200865.1 of uncultured candidatus Poriferisulfidus sp. Lineage (GTDB taxonomy): Bacteria > Pseudomonadota > Gammaproteobacteria > Poriferisulfidales > Oxydemutatoraceae > SP5GCR1. The sequence continues at coordinate 170,987 of CBDAVG010000002.1, forward strand.
TATTAAGCGAGTTAACCCATGGTGAAGCTATCATCACGACTGGTGTAGGACAACATCAAATGTGGGCAGCACAATACCTAGATTATAAAAACCCTAGAAGTTGGCTAACCTCAGGGTCTATGGGAACGATGGGCTTCGGTTTGCCGGCTGCAATAGGTGCACAATTCGCTTGTCCCGATAAAATAGTCTGTGACATAGACGGCGATGGTAGTTTGAGGATGAACATAGGTGAATTGGAAACGGTTACCACCTATGACTTGCCGGTGAAAATACTATTGCTCAATAACTACGGCGATGGCATGGTACGACAATGGCAGAAAACCTTCTTCAAAAATCGTTTTTCGGGAAGCGATAAATCTTTGTTTCGTAAAGACTTTGTGCGAGCAGCTAAAGCAGACGGTTTTCCGTTTGCCAAACGCATTGACAAGCGAGAACAGTTAAGAACCTATATCAAGGAATTCGTAGAGGCAAAGACGCCTGCATTTTTAGAAGTTATCATAGATCAAGATGCCGGCGTCTATCCGATGGTTAGTCCCGGGGCAACCTATAGGCAAATGATCACCGGCGATTATATACGCGGCCGTAAAGAAGACGAATACTTATTTGAAGAAGAAGAGATCGCTGACCCAGTCAGCAGCCCGAATACCTTTTAGCATTGCAATACCGTTGCTTGGACCGGTAAGTCAATCGGCGTAACTATTAGTTCGTAATACTTGATGACCTCGTACAAATACAAAAAATGTTATTATATGCACTTAGTACTAAATACTTTCTCCGCATTGTAGCGAATATAGACTTAACAGTCCGCATAGATACAACACATACAACCATTTGCACCTCTAATCCTCATTATTTTGCTTAACACCGTATCATGGATAAACAAGCTATTCTAGAGATCATACAACCGAAAAAAGATTTATGGGAGAAATCCTTTGACAATGTACAGGTAATGTTGTTGACTATAGGTTTTCCTCGTTCTGGATCATCGTTAGTTGGTTATTGTCTAACAGCACATCCTAGCGTAGTTATAGCCGATGAACCTTTCGTTTATGAGTTAGGAGATCCACTTGTGAGAGACATAAATAACATAAACGGAATAGAGATGGAGGGAACAGACTGTCTATACTCGGCGGACTTAAACAAGATATTTAATGTGGTTTTGAGCGTAGATTATGTGCGATGGCTAGGGAAAAAGGAAGAGAACCGTTTTACTAAAAGTGGGAGGCAGAAACGTTATATACTCGTGCCTAATCAATATCAAGGTCGTTTTGAAATACTGAAAGTTTTAGGAGTCAAACGCTCTGGAAAAAACACACAGGGTTTATTTAAAGAAAGTATATTCAAAACCCTCAAAAAAAGGCTTGAGGAAAGAGGCATTTGCTTGAAATTCATTTTTACGGTTCGTAACCCTTACGATATGGTAGGCAGTAGAGCAAGCAAACTTGATAAAAACAAAGATGCTCCTCAAAAGCCAATTACAACAGATGCTATATCGTTCGTTGAAAAATGGTCCGAAGAAAACATGAAACTTTTTAAGCTGATAGATCCCAAAGACATATTTATATCTAGGCATGAAGAAATGGTTGCAGATCCGAGGTTGCAATTGACCAAGCTATGCGAATTTGTGCAAGTGCCTGTATCTCCGGATTATCTAGATAACTGCGCTTCTTGTGTTCATGAAAAACCTAACAGAAGGCGATTTGAATTTGAATGGACATCGGAGCAGAGAGAAACGGTTGAGTCGTTGATAGAACAATACGACTTTTTCTCAGGATACGATTGGGAATCGTAAATACGGTAACATCGCAGAGGCTAAAAAGATGAAACAACACTCTTATGAAGAAAGGCTTTTAGAACTTATACAACCGCAAAAAGATTTGTGGGAAAAATCCTTTGATGATGTACGGGTGATGTTGCTGACTATAGGTTTTCCTGGTTCTGGATCATCGTTAGTTGGTTATTTTCTAACAGCACATCCTAGCGTAGTTATGGCTGATGAACCTTTCGTTTATAAGTTAGGAGAACTATTGGCAACATACATAAATAACATAAATGGAATAGAGCTGAAGGAAACAGACTGTCTATATTCGGAAGACTTAAACAAGATATTTAATGTGGTTTTGAGTGTAGATTATGTGCGATGGCTAGCGGCAAAAAAAAGAGAACCTTCAAAAGAAAATAATAATATTCTTTTCGCTAGAGGTAATAGAAAGAGGCGTTATATATTAGTGTCTAATCAATATCAAGGTCGCTTTGAAGCACTGAAAGTTTTAGGAATCAAACGTTCTCAATCCAATATAAAAAGTTTACTTAACGAGAGTACACTCACGGCCTTCCAAAAAAGGCTTGAGGAAAGAGACATTTGTTTGAAATTCATTTTAATGGTTCGTAACCCCTACGATATGGTCGGCAATAAAACAGGCAAACTTAATAAAAATAAAGATAGTACTGAAAAGCCAATTACAACAAGGGCTATATCGTTTATTAAAGAATTGTCCGAGCAGAACATGAAACTTTTTAAGTCGATAAACCCTCAAGACATATTTGTATCTAGGCATGAAGAAATGGTTGCAGATCCGAGGCTGCAATTGACCAAGCTATGCGAATTTGTGCAAGTGTCCGCATCTCCCGATTATCTAGACAGCTGTGCTTCTTGTGTTCATGAAAAACCTAGCAGAAGGCGATTTGAATTTGATTGGACACCAAAGCAAAAACAAGAAGTTGCATCGTTGATAGAACAATACGACTTTTTCTCAGGATATGACTGGGAAGCATAAAATAGGGGAGGGGCATAGGAAGCAAGCAGAATATATGCGACAATCTGCCCGCCCGCCTTCTTTTTGACGATATATATGCTATAATTAGCAAAAATATTTAAGGAGTGAAATATATGAAACCTGCTATAACTAACTTAATTGCTACAGTCTCTTTTATCGCGGTTTTTGTCGTTTTAGTATATCTTATTGCTAATTATTGATAAGATAGATTATTGCAAAGACTGCAAAAAGCTTATTTGCTTGGCGGCCATAGAGCGTTAGTACCACCCGATCCCATCCCGAACTCGGAAGTGAAATGGCGCATCGCCGATGGTAGTACAGGGTTTCCCTGTGTGAGAGTAGGACACCGCCAAGCGTTTATTTGATACTCTGCTATTGCATTAAAAAGCAGAGATTCCCTCTTTGTTCTAAGATTTATGGACTACGACCTTGAATTCTTTTTGGTGCTTGCCACCATCATCACCGGCTTGCTTGCTTTGGCTCTCGGGATCTATCGTAAGTCCGACGACTATGATAAGAAATCAATACAAACACCTAGCTTGTCTTTTCGCATTGCCGATAATGTAGCTTCTTTTTTCCCGATTCTGTTAATCGTTCTATTGATACGAAGTTTTATTATAGAACCGTTTAGAATCCCTTCGGGTTCAATGTTACCGACCTTGGAAATCGGAGACTTTATTATGGTCAACAAGTTCACTTACGGCATTAAGCTACCAGTGCTACATAACACGCTAATAGAAATGGATGTGCCGCAAAGAGGCGATGTTGTGGTTTTTCGCTATCCCCAAGACTCAACCAAGGACTATATTAAGCGCGTTGTCGGTATTCCCGGCGATAAGGTCGTCTACAAAGACAAACAACTACATATCAACGGTGTGCCGATCACCCAAGTGGAAAACGGCAACACACCTTATACAAGCATCTACGGTACCGATTTATTTGAGAGAACCGAGTATTTGGGCGATGTTAAACACAATATCCTCGTTGCGGACATTTCCATGAAAGGATTAGAAAACGAATGGCAAATCCCCGAAGCGAATTATTTCGTGATGGGAGATAATAGAGATAACAGCAACGACAGCCGAGTTTGGGGATTTGTTCCCGAACAAAATCTAGTAGGAAGAGCATTTTTGATTTGGATGAACTGGAATCATCAAGAGTCGCAAATCGGATTCTCCAGAATAGGCAACAGCATACGGTAAATATAACTTGAATATGGAACTGGAAAAAATTTTAAGCGAAGATTTTAGGAACCACCAATTATTCAAACAAGCAATCACGCACCGTAGCCATGCTAAAGAACATAACGAACGTTTAGAGTTTCTAGGCGATGCAGTTCTGCAACTATTAATTTCCGAATATCTTTATAATAATTTTTCCGACAAGCCGGAAGGGCAACTCACGCGAATGCGCGCTCGCTTAGTACGCAAAGAAACTTTATCCGAGATAGCGGATAATCTTCATCTAAGAAAATGGCTACAATTAGGTCGCGGACAAAGGGGTGGTCAATTAAGCAATGCTATATTGGCGGATGCCGTGGAAGCAATCATAGGAGCATTCTATTTATATCAAGGTTTGCAGCCTACGTGGCAGTTCATACAACAAATTTATACCGAACACTTCAAGCAATTATCTAGTTCCGACAACTTTAGCGATGCTAAAAGTCAATTGCAGGAATATCTGCAAGCGCGCGGTTCTTCGCTCCCCCAGTATCAACTTAAACAGTCTACACAACAGGGTTTTTGGATGATTTGCAAGGTTGGACAAGGACAGACTGAGGGTAAAGGGAAGACTAAACGCGATGCCGAACAGCAAGCGGCTCACACAATGTTGTATAAGCTGGAGCACAAGTGATGAACGCTCAAGCTAAACCGAATATATTGACTGTGCGTCGTTGCGGTTTTGTAGCCTTGTGTGGCAGACCGAACGTAGGGAAATCAACCCTGTTCAACCGCCTGATTGGACATCATTGGGCTGCGGTGACGCACAAGGCACAAACCACCCGTCATAATATACAAGGTGTATTAACCGAAAGCGATACCCAAATGATCTTTATAGACTCACCAGGGTTGAACGAAAGCATACATCATCCCTGGAATCGAATGTTAAACCGCAACGCTAAGGCGGCTATGCTGAGTGTTGATCTAGTGATCCTGGTTGTTGATAGCAGAATGTGGACGAAAGCCGACGATGCGGCTTTGAAGATTATACAATCGGGTGTCTCACCTTGTGTTTTAGTGCTTAACAAAACCGATCTGCTCAAAGAAAAGCAATCGCTTTTAACTACCATAGATAAAATTCGTGGACACGGTTTCTCTGCGATCGTGCCGCTCTCGGCGCGTAAGGATAAAGATTTTGGCGAACTCAAAGCCGAACTTAAAACATTGCTACCGCAAGCCGATTTTATCTTCAAAGGAAACCCGAGCAGCCATCAAAGACCCAAGGTGATTGTTCAGGAATTGGTCTACGAGCAAGTCATGCGTTATCTACATGAGGAAATTCCCTATACGATGGATGTAGAAGTTTCAACGGTTGAGATACTAGAAAATCGATTGCGTATAGAAGCTTTTTTATGGGTGCTCAAAGACAATCAGCGAGCTATTGTCATAGGTAAACAAGGCAGTCGGCTTAAGGCGATAGGGACTGCTGCACGAAAAGCGATAGAGGATACGCTTAGCCTGCCGACCTATTTGAAATTGAATGTTAAGACTCAGAGCAAGCAGCACGGTAAACGCATGCTTCAGGAACGAGCTGAGGATGATATCGCAATGCTAAGAAATCAATCTGGAACAAGCGGGTTATGAAAAATTTTCAAACCACTTTGGGCGTTAATATAGACCATGTCGCAAACTTGCGCCAAGCTCGCCATACACCCTATCCAGATTTTTGTCGTGCCGTTGCCGAAGCCGAAGCAGGAGGAGCAGACGGTATTACGATTCATCTGCGCGAAGACCGCCGACATATCCAGGATGCCGATGTTTATCTCGCTCGTCAATGTGTTAGTACACACCTCAATTTGGAAATGGCGGCGACGGAGGAGATGCTTGAGATTGCACTTCAGGTCAAACCCGACTATTGCTGTTTGGTTCCGGAGAAGCGTGAAGAGCTTACCACCGAAGGTGGATTGGATGTGCACAAACATATCAGACGTATTGCAGATATGTGCGAGACGCTGAGTGCTACAGGCATTGCCGTTTCGCTCTTTTTAGAACCCGATTTATCAGCTCTAGAGTTGGCAGTACAGTGCGGAGCCAAAATTGTTGAACTGCACACCGGCGAATATGCACTGGCAACCGGCGATGCACAACGACAAGCACATCGGCGTATCGTAGATGCTGCTCATCAAGGAGCAGAACTCGGATTACAAATCAATGCTGGACACGGCTTGACATTAGATAATGTAGGAGCCATCGCCGCAATCCCGCAAATCCAAGAATTGAATATCGGTCATGCCATTGTTGCCGATGCGATTTTTATCGGCCTAAAAGAAGCAGTGCGAACATTCAAGAAAACCATAACGCTAGCTGAAGGGTCGTCAAAATGATTTATGGCATTGGCATAGACATTGTTAGCATTGATAGAATCAAGCGCATACTGGGAAAGTATCCAAAGCGATTCCCTAAACGAATTTTGCACCCGCAAGAGTATACCGACTATAGTACGAGGCAAGACAAGGCAGCTTTTCTTGCTCGCCAGTTTGCTGCCAAAGAAGCGGTTAGCAAAGCTATGGGCAGCGGCTTTACTGATAACCTGTACCCTAAATCAATACTGATTAAACGCGACCAATACGGCAAACCTTATGCCATACTCCATCAAACCGCAAAACAAACAACCGAACAAACCATCCTAGTGAGCATCAGCGACGAAGCAACTCATGCAATCGCTCAAGCTATCATCGTCAAACCATAAGGGCGGATCATTCCCCTCCTGTGCAGCAAATGCAACACTCTCCACGCACCTCCAACGAACTATTCAACCCAATCAATATTTTTTCTAATCTTTTTATTGTATTCCAAAGCTGCCTTGAGCAAAGTCATCTCAATATCTTGGCTCACAGCATAATGATATAAAGCCCCCGAGTCCTTGGGCAAACATTTTCCTCCCCAACCCCGATCCCCGTCGTGTCCTGGCACATTATAATGACTGCCACCTAACCTCGAATCATAATGCAGTATCTCTGCAATATCCTCCCAACTGTCGGTGCCATCCATTTCTTCAAATAAATCGTAGAACTGATTCATCATGCTGACTTTCATTGCCAAATAAGTATTGCGCATGTACTTAATGTAAGCCGCATTGACCGCACTACAATAACCTACCTTGCACGGTTGGCACTCGCTGTAATCTTCGTATAACTTTTGTAACGCACGACTATGCTCAGGCTTGCCACCGATCACTCTGCAATCAGGGTTCAGGAAATCCTGTATCGCATTTTTTTCCGTCAGCAGTTCGGGTGATATCACAATATTCATGTCCGGCCATGTCTCAAGATATTCTTTTACTTTAGAAGGCAAAACAGTACTTGCAATCACAACAATTTTAGAACCTGAAGGTTTCTCTTGCGCTATCGTCTCCATACAGTCGTCTAATATGGCTGAATCAAATTCTCCATAAACGTCATCGGGTGTTTTTAGTTTTTGAGGGGTAGGCACACAGATAAAACTAAACTCGCAAGCATGATAAACCTCTGTAATTGAGTTGCAAAAACCCTCGCCACTATCTGCACGATAAAGTGGGTCGTATATATGTAGTTGAGCCTTTTTCTCGAACCCTCTAGCAACCGCCTTGCCGACCGTGCCGTAACCTATAATGCCTATATTCATTTTGATTAAATTTGTCTTATATTTGGAATAAAAGAGCTGATTATAACAAATAGAACCGCCGTTTGTTGCAGTGGCACAAACGGCGTAACATTTTGCAGAACCTTAGCGTGGGTCTGTGGGTCGGACAAGCTAGGGCTTGTCCTCATAAGTTCAGAGCATCAAAGGTACGCAAATCAGGTATTATTCATAAAGCAGTGTTTTATAATTTCCATTTTTTTACAGAAGTGATGGCCGCCGTTTGTTGCAGTGGCACAAACGGCGTAACATTTTGCAGAACCTTAGCGTGGGTCTGTGGGTCGGACAAGCTAGGGCTTGTCCTTATCCCACATGAAATTGTTGAAAAAGTACCGACATTGTAAAAAATCAACCGCTTGCGCCATTAAATTTATGATAACCAACTGTAGGGGAGGGCTAACATGAGACTGTTGAAAAAGTATCGTCATCGCATGAACCCAACCGCTTGCGCCATTGAATTTAAGAAAATGGTAGGGGCGGATTTGCATATCCGCCCTACGGTACCGTCCTGCAAAACCGTAACCGCTTTGCACCACAAGATTATGGTTTGCATAAATTTGATGGATGAATGTATAAATCGTGCAAGTACGTCGCGTTAGGGCGGATATATAAATCCGCCCCTACAATTCTATGGAATACTTTTTCAACAGCCCGACATGCCCTCCCTAAAGTACCGTTCTGCACAAACAGAACCGCTTGCGCCACTTGGTTTTGGTTCCCATAAATTGGATGGCGTACCACTTTATTTTTACAGACGCAACGCGTTAGGGCGGATATATAAATCCGCCCCTACGGTTCATAAAATACTTTTTCAATAGCTTCGCATTACTACTTTGGGCTTACAGGCATCGTAAAACCCCTTGCATGTTTTCGTGCAATCGTATATACTTCCCACTTTTAGTTATGTTATGTTATATCATAACATAATAAAACAACCAACATATAGGAGATAAAAATGCACTATTTCAAGAAAAAAGCACTTTGCTTACTAAGTCTTAGCATGTTACTAATGCTTTCTATTCCGTATGCTTATGCAGACGAGAATGAGAAGAAAGTTTCGGGCGAGTTCGCTTTCTCATATCACAACAAACATGTGGAAGAAGGTATGAATGAATTAGGCGACAGCGTATTTGTACCGGAACTTGTTCTTGAGTTTCAAGGAATACATATTGGCGATGTTGAAATACCTAGTTTCTTTGTCGGCAGCGAGTTAGTAATTGCCGAATCGGAAGATTTTAACGAAACCAATTTATTCATAGGCAAGGTTTGGGAATGGGATGATTTCAGCTTGGAATTCAGCTACATTTGGATACACGAGGATGAAGATGGTGAAGGAGAAGACGATCACGAGTTTGTACTAGGCCTTTCGTGCGAATGTCTACCGTGGGAGATTACTCCGGAAATAGCTTATGTATATTCTGACGACGCAGGTGGCAGCGCAATTGAAGTCGAATTAGCAAAAGAAATAGAGATGGAGCACTTCAGCGTAGAACCTTATGTAGGAGCTCTCGTTGATTTTGGTTATGTTAGTGATGAATATGACGGGCTAAACAATATATTAGTTGGCTTAGCAGTAAGTATACCGTTGGGCGATACGGTCAGCCTGACAATGTACGGCACCCATTCTTTCGCCGAGGAAAATCTTCGCCGTGAAGGTTTAGATGATCAAACTTGGGGTGGCATAGGACTGGAATTTGAAATTTAATATTAGCAAACCACCCATAGGATTAAATCATTGTCCTTGAGGAAAGGCATGCACTATCTAATACGTTAGGGTTCTGAACAAGGTGCGTCGATTGACCTACCGGCTCAATCGGTGGTTCTATTAGATGATGACAGTACTTTCAATAGCTTTGCGTCACAAAACACTTTCTTTCTAGGAAGAAACATTGGGTTTGAGGCTGTTGAAAAAGTAATGGCACCGTACAAACGCAACCGCTTGCGCCATCTGGTTTTGGTCTCCATAAATGAAATGGATGAATGGATTTTTTTTGCAGACGCAACGCGTTTCAGGAGGGCATGTGGGACTGTTGAAAAATAGAACCGCCGTTTGTTGCAGTAGCACAAACGGCGTGACTTTGTGCAGAACCACCACAACCACCCCGTCAGGCTTCGCCTGCCACTCCTCCAGAGGAGAGGAATGTACTAATGCAGACACTTTTTCACCAGCCCCATGTGGGACTGTTGAAAAAGTGTCGTCATCGCATGAACCCAACCGCTTGCGCCATTGAATTTAAGAAAATGGTAGGGGCGGATTTGCATATCCGCCCTACGGTACCGTCCTGCAAAACCGTAACCGCTTTGCGCCACAAGATTATGGTTTGCATAAATTTGATGGATGAATGTATAAATCGTGCAAGTACGTCGCGTTAGGGCGGATATATAAATCCGCCCCTACGGTTCAAGAAATACTTTTTCAACAGCCCCATGTTAGCCCTCCCCTACGGGTGGTTATCATAAATTTAATGGGCGGGGCGGTTGAATTTTTGCAATAACGATATTTTTTCAACAGCCCCAACCTTTCCTTTTGTAGTACATATCTATGCTAACAAGAAATAGCAAGCTGTTGAAGGAGTATCTCCTAAGGGTTATTTATCCTCCATCGTTCGGTTCCGATCGGTTTTCAGCGTCTTGAGTAGCAGGAGGCAAAGCGTCGGTAGCGACAGGTAGCATAAGTTGAGGATTTTTTGCCGTGACTTCTTCTACACTTTCTATTTCCGGTAATTCTGATATTGAGCGGATATTGAAATCATCCAAAAAGTCTTGTGTGGTGGCATAGAGTGCGGGTCTGCCCGGTACTTCTTTGTGTCCGACTATTTTTATCCAGCCGCGTTCCTCTAAGGTGCGTATTGTGCTAGTGCTAACCGAAACACCACGTACTTCTTCTATACCAGCACGCGTAATCGGTTGTCGGTATGCAATGAGTGCCAAAGTTTCAAGACACGCTTTGGAGTAACGCGGTGGTTTATCTTCCCATAATTTTTTCAACCACGGTGCATGTTCGGTGCGTGTTTGATAACGATATCCTGAGGCTACCTCGGTCAATTCTATACCGCGACCGTCACAATCGTCGCTCAAATCTCTCAATACTGTTTTAAGCAGTTCAGTGTCCGGAGACTTGCCGTTTTCGCGCAATAGTTTTTTCATTTCTTTGAGGTTAATGGGGCGTGCCGATGCCATCAATAGGGCTTCTACTATTTGTTTTAATTGTTTCTTTTCGGTTATCGGCATCATCGTCTCCTTACATAAATTGGTGCCCAAAATCCGCTTTGCACAATCGTTATCATGTTAGCCTTCAGCAGTTCAAGCAAGGCTAGAAACGCAACTACTACACCAGCCTGTCCTTCTTGAGGACTGAAGCAGTTTCTGAACTCCACGTTATGTTCGGAATCAAGTAGTTTGAGGACTAGGTTGATACGGTCGCTTACCAGCAGAGGTTCGGTGGTGATCTGATGCTGTTGATAGAGTGCCGCGTGTGCTAGTGCCTCTTTATAGGCAGTCGCCAAATCTTTTAATTCTACTTTGGGCAAAGGCTTGACGATATGTAGTCCTTCGCAGAGGGTCTCAAATCCGTAAGTTTCGCGTCCGTTGCGAGGCATCGCGTCAAGGGACTCGGAGGCATTTTTGATACGCTCGTATTCTATTAAGCGGCGTACTAAATCGGCACGCGGGTCTTCTTCCTCGTCGTCTTCGTCTTGTTCGTGACGCGGCAGTAACATTCGCGATTTAATCTCTGCTAAAATTGCCACCATCAGCAAATACTCGGCAGCGAGCTCTATTTCCAGTTGTTTCATTAGTTCTATATAGCGGATATATTGACTGGTAATTTTAGCAATCGGCAAACTTAGAATATCAAGATTTTGCCGTCTGATTAAATAAAGTAGCAAATCTAGAGGTCCTTCAAAAGTCTCTAGAAATACTCGTAGCGCATTAGGTGGAATATATAGATCTTGAGGCAACTCTGTGGTTGCTTCATCTCCGATGACTGCAAGTACGGGTTTTGCCTCCAGTGTTGTGTCCATGGTTAGCGATGTATTAGTTTAATTGCCAGCTTTACCTCTTCTAAAGTATCGTTTGCTATATCACGAACTGTTTCGTTTGCTTCGGTGATTATTTTCTTGACGGTTGCCTTATCATCTTCGTATTCCTTGGAGCGTTTGCGTATGGGTTCGGCTTCGGCTTGCACTGCCTCAATCAGCGGTTTTTTACATTCCAAGCAACCAATACCGGCACTACGGCAACCGTCTTGTACCCATTGTCGGGTTTTTTCATCGGAATATATTGTATGCCATTCCCATACTGGGCATTTGGTAGGTTCGCCCGGATCCGTGCGCCGCTTTCTCGCCGGATCAGTGGGCATAGTGCGTAATTTTTTTTCTATCATCTCAGGGTTTTCTCTTAATGCGATAGTGTTGCCGTAAGATTTAGACATTTTTTGACCGTCGGTACCGGGAGTCTTGGTTGCTTGAGTCAATAAGGCTTCCGGTTCCGGCAATATCAATTTTGAATGACCATCTAAATAGCCGTACAGCCGTTGACGATCTCCATAAGAGATATTTTGTTGAGAGTCAACGAGTGCAACTGCAGTATCGTATGCTTTATCGTCTCCTTGTTCTTGGTGTTTGCGACGTAGTTTGAGATAAAGTTCTGCATTTTTCGTGCCTAGTCGTTGGATTGCGTTCTCGACTTTTTCTGCAAAGTTGTTTTCACAACCGTAGATGTGGTTAAAACGGCGAGCAATCTCTCGGGTTAGTTCTATATGTGCGACTTGATCTTCTCCGACTGGCACATAATTCGCCTTGTACATCAGAATATCTGCAGCTTGTAGCAAAGGGTAACCTAAGAAACCATGGGTCATCAAGTCTTTGTCGCTAAGTTTAGCTTGCTGGTCTTTATAGCTGGGCACTCGTTCAAGCCAGGACAACGGGGTGATCATCGAAAGTAGCAGTTGTAATTCGGCGTGTTCAGGAACTTGTGACTGTATAAACAGTTTTGCATTGCCGGGGCTGATACCGCACGCCAACCAATCAATAATCATCTGTAGCGCATATTCTTCTATGTGTTCGGTCTCGTCGTAATGCGTTGTTAGTGCATGCCAGTCGGCAACAAAAAACAAGCAATCGTGGGTTAGCTGCAGTTCCATCCAGTTTTTTATAACGCCGTGATAATGCCCTAAGTGCAATGCACCAGTTGGGCGCATGCCGGATACAACTCGTTTGGTTTGTGTGGTCGAGATACTCACTTAGAATTGCCGCTCGCGTCAATGGAGCGGGTGAAGGGAATCGAACCCTCCTTACCAGCTTGGGAAGCTGGAGTAATAACCACTATACGACACCCGCCTTAATCACCGACTAGATTTTTTCTTTCAGGCGCGCCGCTTTGCCGCTTAATTTTCGCAAATAATACAACTTGGCGCGCCGGACTTTGCCGTAGCGTTTTACTTTTACACTGTTGACAAGCGGACTGTAGGTTTGGAATACTCTTTCTACACCTTCGCCATGCGAGTTTTTTCTAACCGTAAAAGAGGAATTGAGGCCGCGGTTGCGTTTTGCTATCACCACACCTTCAAAAGCCTGCAGTCGTTTACGATTACCTTCTTTGACCTCAACCTGAACAACAACGGTGTCGCCGGCCTGAAAATCAGGCAATTCCTTATTGATTTGCTCTGCTTCTAATTGCTCAATGATATTGCTCATTTGTTATTTCCTGTTTCATGATCGTCTTGTTGTGCTAAATAATCGTCTATTATAGCCTGTTCTTCATCGTTTAAGGTATATTGCTTAAATAAATCGGGTCGCCTTTGCAAAGTCCTGATCAACGATTGTTTCAATCGCCAATGCCTTATCGCTTGATGATTCCCGCTCAATAAGACCTTCGGTACTTGCAGGCATTCAAAGTCGGCAGGACGCGTATAGTGCGGACAATCCAAAAGCCCGTGCATAAAAGAATCTTGCTGTGCCGATTCTTGCTCTCCCAACACGCCTTCGTATTGACGCGCAATGGCATCAATCAGTACCATAACCGCCAACTCACCTCCGCTGATTACATAATCACCGATAGACCATTCCTCGTCTACTTCCAGTTCTATCAGCCGTTCGTCAATGCCTTCGTAACGGCCGGCAAGTAACACCAAACCATCGTATTGCGCCAAACGGTTGATAGTTTGCTGATCTAGACAACAGCCTTGAGGGCTCATATAGATCGTCTTATAAGAACCCTGTTGTTGTGCTTTAGCGTTGCGCAAAGCCGAACATAATGGTTTTGCCATCATCACCATACCAGGACCACCGCCATACGGACGATCGTCTACCGTTGCATGAACATCGTCGCTATAATCTCTGGGGTTCCAATTCTCCAGTTGCAAAATGCCGCTTTGAATGGCGCGTCCAACTACACCGCTTTGCAATGCTCCAAACATTTCTGGGAAAATTGAGATTGTATCTATTCTCACCGCATTACTCTCTTATGAGAAGTTTCAAATAGTTTAGCTTTTTATCGCACCGACAAGTATTCGGCATGATAAATCAGGTAATCGGCTGTTACTTGTGGTCGGCTTTTTTATCTGCTTCGGATGTTTCGGGTGTTTCCAATGGTGTTTCTACGTTGAGCGCATCACCGACATCCTCGGACTTAGCCTCTGCTTCGGGAGAGGTTGTTTGCTTTTCTTCCTGTGGGTTTTCCGGTTTATCTTCCAGTTCTAAATTTGTTTGTGCTTCTGGTTTTGATTCTTCGGATGGTTGTTTAGCTTCTGTGGTAGCTTTTGTTTCGGCAGGCGGTTCGTTTTCGGTTGCAGATGCTTTAGGGGGTTCTGCTGTGCGAGCATCAGTTTTTTGGGTTTTTGCTTTTATAGCGAATTTCCCTTTTTCCAACTTTGAGATAATGGATGAAACACGCGATGATGATTTGGCACCTTTAGAGATCCAATAATCAAAACGGTCTCGGTTTAGTAGCACTGGTATTTCGTCTTTAACGGCAAAGGGATTGAAATAACCGAGTCTTTCCAAGTAGCCGCTATCCCGCCGCCGCCTAGAATCGGTTACTACTATATGATAAAAAGGGTGCTTTTTCGCACCACCTCTAGCAAGTCTTACAACTATCATTTATATCCTACATATGAAAAAAAGGGCTATTCTAATCTATTTTGGGATTATATCCAAATGCTACCGCCATTTGTTGCAATGGCAACAATCGGGGGCTGTTGAAAAAGTACCTTTGAGCCGTAGGGGAGGGCTAACATGCCCTCCCGAACGCGTTGCGTCTGCACCATCAATCCATTTATCCATTTCGTTTACGGTTACCTACCGTAGGGGAGGGCTAACATGCCCTCCCGAACGCGTTGCGTCTGCATCATCAATCCATTTATCCATTTCGTTTACGGTTACCTACCGTAGGGGAAGGCTAACATGCACAAACGAAATCGTACACCATCCAATTTATGGGAACCAAAATTAAGTGGCGCAAGCGGTTTTGTTGGTGCAGAACGGTACTTTAGGGAGGGCCTGTGGGGCTTTTGAAGAAGTATTTCATAGAATTGTAGGGGCGGATTTATATATCCGCCCTAACGCGACGTACTTGCACGATTTATACATTCATCCATCAAATTTATGTAAACCATAATCTTGTGGCGCAAAGCGGTTACGGTTTTGCAGGACGGTACCGTAGGGCGGATATATAAATCCGCCCCTACGGTTTTCATAAATTATATGGCACATAGTGGTTCAATTTGTGCAATGGCAGTACTTTTTCAACAGCCCCATGTTAGCTCTCCCGAATGCGTTGCGTCTGCACCATCAATTCATTTATCCATCTCGTTTACGGTTACCTACCGTAGGGGAGGGCTAACATGCACAAACGAAATCGTACACCATCCAATTTATGGGAACCAAAATTAAGTGGCGCAAGCGGTTTTGTTGGTGCAGAACGGTACTTTAGGGAGGGCAGGTATATTTAACTATGGCTTATTTGATATAAGATAAACGCTTAGGTAGATGCAGTGCCTAGGAAGTCGGAGGAGACACGCTCAAGAGAGGATTAGGCATTAAAGCCTGTTAACATGATAAGCACTCCTCCGGCGTTATGACTATAGATCTCGTAAGGCAGCTTGGGACTTTAGATCTCGTATTTACCTGTTTGGGCGGCGTAGTCATACTTTCCTAAACACTGCTTGATACCTAGTAATTCATTCATTCAATAACTATTATGGAGGAAATTATGGTGAAACACAAACAACCTGCCGCAATCGGCATTGATGTCTCTAAAGACACTTTAGAGGTGGCATTATTATTCGTTGACGAGAGTTTCTCGGAAGCACAATTTAGAAATAATATCAAAGGTATTAAACAGCTGTTAGCTTGGCTTGCCGAACAGGGCGCAAAGTGCTGCCCGATCTGCGTTGAAGCCACTGGTGGCTTGGAGACAAACCTTTGCGAGCGAGCTTCCCGGGCTAAACATCCGATACAGGTGGCACCCCCGGCTCAAGTTGCCTATTTTCGCAAAAGTCTTAATATGCGTAATAAAACTGATGGCGATGATGCGCGCTTAATTGCACGCTTCGCAGTGTCAAACCCTAATTATCGGTGGACCAGTTCGTCACAGGCTATCCAGACCTTGAAGGATGCTCTCAAACGCAGACACAAACTGACATTAGCGAAGACGATGTTAAGGAATAGTGAAAAGACTTTGCGCACCGCTGGACAAAAGCGCAGTGCGGCTGCAGACTTGAGACACCTTGAGCAACGCATCGATCAGATTGATGCTTCAATCGAAAGGCTTATTGCCGAAAACGAACAACTTGCACAGACCTGCAAATTATTGTGTTCGATACCCGGTATCGGTATGCAAATCGCAGCCACCCTGTGTGCAGTATTAGATGATAATACGTTTGAGCATCCCAAGCAACTCGCTGCTTTTATCGGCATCGCACCAATGCGCAGACAATCCGGCAACTGCGAAGCACGGGCTCATATCTCTAAAATTGGCAAACGCTGCCTACGCACCGCTTTGTTTATGGCGGCACTCTCGGCACGGCTTCATAACCCCATTATCCGCGACTTTGCCAACCGCTTGCAACGCCGACGCCCGGAGTTAAGCAAAAAGGAAATCATTGTCGCTTGTGCACATAAGCTCGCCCGTATTATTCATGGAGTACTCAAGCACAATAAGCCGTTTGACCCGCGTCATGAGTGTCCGGCTGCGGCCTAAATAGATATTCAGAAAAGGAGATAAAAAATGAGTAAAATGACTTGATTTTAAATAAGGCATCATGTTAGCCCTCCTTTACAGGTGGTTATCGTTAATTTAGTGGCGCGTGGCGGTTGAGTTTTTACAGTAGCGGTACTTTTTCAACAGTCCCATGTTAGCCCTCCCCTACAGGTGGTTATCGTTAATTTAGTGGCGCGTGGCGGTTGAGTTTTTACAGTGGCGGTACTTTTTCAACAGCCTCATGTAGGTACATGGCGGTTATATTTATCGGCAACATATTTTTCTACGAGTGCTTTGAATTCAGCTACCAAGTTGTCGCCGGATAGTGTGAGTTCGTGTTTGCCATCCATATAAACAGGTGCTACTGGACGCTCGCCGCTGCCCGGTAAGCTAATACCTATATCTGCGTGCTTGCTTTCCCCGGGTCCGTTGACTACGCATCCCATTACTGCAACGGTCATTTCTTCGACACCAAGATATTGTGTTTTCCAATCTGGCATTCTCTGTTGTATATAACTTTGTATTTCGGATGCAAGTTTCTGAAAATAATCACTACTCGTGCGCCCACAGCCGGGGCAAGCGATTACCGCAGGAATAAACGCGCGTAATTTGAGGGCTTGCAATATATCTTGTGCAACCAGAACTTCTTCGCTACGGCTGCCACCAGGTTTCGGAGTAAGCGAGACTCGTATCGTATCGCCGATGCCTTCTTGAAGTAAAATTGCCAATGCCGCGCTGGAGTTAACCATCCCGCGCCGTCCCATACCGGCTTCGGTGAGACCCAAATGAAGAGGGTAATCGCATTGTTTGGCCAGCATTCGGTACACGCAAACTAAGCCTTGTAAATCACTGAGTTTGCACGATAAGATGATTGCGTTGTGTGCCAAGCCTAAGTTCTCGGCTTGTTTGGCACTTTGCAATGCTGACTCGATCATTGTCTTATAGGTGATTTCGTTTAACGATAGCGGGTTTTGTAACTTGGCGTTATCGTCCAGTCTGTTTTTTAGCAGGTCTTGATCCAAACTGCCCCAATTTACACCAATGCGAACGGGTTTTTGGTATAGACACGCATACTCGATCATTTCGGCAAACTGTATATCGTGTTTAGCACCGCGCCCCACATTGCCGGGGTTGATGCGCAGTTTTTCTAGGTGTGCAACACATTCAGGATATTTGCGTACTAGTTTGTGACCGTTGTAGTGGAAGTCGCCCACCAGAGGAACACGATTGCCCGAGGCATCCAATTCTTCTACGATTTCGGGAATCGCACGAGCTGCAGCTTCATTGTTGACGGTGATGCGCACCAATTCTGAACCTGCTTGTGCCAGCTCTATAATTTCGGCAGTGGTCGCTTCAATGTCGGTGGTGTCGGTAGCAGTCATCGATTGCACCACGATAGGTGCCGTGCCGCCGATAGTGATATCGGCAACCCGTACCGACACGGTGCGTCGTCTATGGATGGCGGGAAGTTTTATGCTTTGTGTCATTTATAGGGCAACTCGTATAAAATGTAATAAATATTATACAGCGACAGACGATCACAGATGGCATTTTTAGGAACAATATCGTGCGAGACCGAAGGTAAAGGATTATATGACCTAAGTTCCCGCGTGCAGCATTTGTTGCCTGCCGATGCTGAAGGCTTGTGCCATTTATTCATTCAACATACCAGCGCGTCGTTGGTTATCACTGAGAATGCCGATCCTACCGTTCATTCGGATTTAGAGAATTTTATGAGTAGACTAGTAGTTGACGGAGATCTCTTGTATCGGCATACTGCCGAAGGCCCCGACGATATGTCAGCGCATATACGATCGGTACTGACTAAAAGCGAATTAAACATACCGGTACAAGCGGGGCGATTGATGCTGGGTGTATGGCAAGGTATTTATTTGTGGGAGCATCGTAGCCATGCTAAGCAACGTTCGGTGGTCTGCACACTAATCGCCTAAGTAATTATATGGGATATTCCCTATGGTGCCCGGGGCCGGAGTCGAACCGGCACGAGCATCACTGCTCGAGGGATTTTAAGTCCCTTGCGTCTACCAATTTCGCCACCCGGGCATACAGTCGTGAGCTTCGGTGTTTTTTCTGACAAAGGCTAGTGCCGGAATCGAACCGGCGTAAACGGCTTTGCAGGCCGCTGCATGACCATTCTGCCAACTAGCCAAAACCTTATCGGCAGACACCAGCCTGCCTTTAATTTAATCGCATATTGTACTATGTATCCGAAATCGCCCAAACGGCGGTTCTATGGTTATGATAGCGGGTTGATGATTGCTATCACTCCAATGATGGGATGGTCTATGTAGAATAATTTTTCATCTGGCATAATTCTTTCTAGATGTATGGGGATAGAAAAAGTTTGTGGTGTATTGACGAACTCAGGGGTTTCATTGAAATTGGGATCGTATTGGAAATCTAATATAAGTTTGAAGAAACGTTCAAAACTCATCCAAGCAGTACCTTTGAGTAATCCGTTCTGAGGTCCGTTTAAGATATTGATGTAGGGTGTCTGTGCGCGGTGTAAAGGCGGTTGCCGCCATCCACCGTGATAGAGTAATTCATAGCGGCTGTCTAGCTGGATTTTTTGCGCCTCACTAGTTAGTTTCAATTGATTTTTAGGTACCGCCTGTATATCGTCAGAGGCATCAGTTTGAAATAAGTCCAAGGCTGCGCGTTCTGAGTGCTTGCTTGCTTGCATATGACTCAAGTCTTTGAGTTTGTCTATTGCAATATCGGCTTCTATCTGCTTGAATACGATAATCTCTGCTTGGTATAGTTCGGCGTTGTCTTGTGCACTTGCATAGCTACAGTAGATTAGAAGCGATACCGCTAAAAATAGAATTTTCATCTAAGCCGCCTCCTGTGACGATAAGAGTTTAATAAAGTTTTTTATTTTTGATTCTCGTACGGCAACGGTTTCCATGCTATCCTCGTTCTCGCTTATGATGAGTTTTTGATTGCCTATAAAGCGGTATTTCTCAGGTTCTTTTTTTACCATTTCAATAAGCCTGTCCAGATCAAGTTTAGGTTGTTCTTCAAAGTGTATATTCAATTCAGATTCGTCGGCTCTTAATTTTTGTATACCTATATTGTGGCATATTATTCTAATCGCTGCATTAGTGTATAGATTTTTTGTGTAATCCGGTAGTGCGCCGAAGCGATCTATCATTTCCACCTTGAGTTCCGCTAGGCTTTCTTCGTCGGTTGCCGCAGCGATTCGGCGATAAAGCACCAGGCGTAGATTGACATCAGGGATGTAATCCGGCGGTATCAATGCAGGTTCACCGAGGTTGATTTCAGCTACCGTATCGAGTGGTCGGTCTGGGTCAGGAAGTTGTCCTGATTTAAGCGTTTCTACGGCACGTCGTAATAGCTTGTTATACATCGCAAAGCCAATTTTCTGTATATGTCCGCTTTGTTCCTCTCCCAATAATTCTCCTGCACCTCTGATTTCCAAGTCGTGGCTTGCGATGGTGAAACCAATGCTTAAATCTTCCAAAGACTCTATCACCTCGAGTCGTTTTGCTGCGTCTTCGGTGATTTCCGAGCGTGTCGGAATGAGTAGATACGCATAAGCTGCGTGGTGTGATCTCCCGACGCGTCCGCGAAGCTGATGCAATTGTGCCAATCCTAAGTGATCGGCACGATTGATAATCATCGTATTTGCATTTGGTATGTCTATGCCGCTTTCTATAATTGTCGTGCAGACGAGGATATGATGATTGTGGTTGTAAAAATCCATCATCGTTCGCTCTAGTTCTTTTTCTCTCATTTGCCCGTGTGCCACTGCGATTCTTGCATCTGGAAGTAGTGACCTTAACGCCTCTGCGGTATCGTCTATGGTTCGCACTTCGTTGTGCAGGAAGAAGATTTGCCCGCCACGGCGTAGTTCTCGGTTGCAGGCTTCGCAGATTAAGGCGTCGTCCCATTGCGTCACAAAGGTTTTGATCGCTCGGCGTCCGGGGGGCGGTGTCGCAATAATAGATAAAGATCTAAGTCCGCCGAGGCTCATGCCGAGTGTGCGTGGTATCGGTGTCGCAGTCAACGTTAATACATCCGCCGATGTGCGTATTGACTTTATCTGCTCTTTGTCTTTGACACCAAAGCAATGTTCTTCGTCTATTACGATCAATCCTAAATTCTTGAAGTCGGGTGGCGTGCGTAGTAGGGTATGCGTGCCGATGACGATGTCTACATCGCCTTTTTGTATTGCGCTCAAGATTTCTCTTTTTCGTTTATGAGAGACGAAGCGCGATAGCATTTCTATACGTACTGGCCATTTTGCAAAACGCTCTCTGAATGCCTCAAAGTGCTGTATCGCAAGCAGTGTGGTTGGCACCAATACCGCAACCTGTTTGTGGTTGTGTACTGCAACAAAGGCGGCGCGTATCGCAACTTCGGTTTTGCCGAAGCCCACATCGCCGCAGACGATGCGATCCATGAGTTTATCATTACCCATATCTTCTAGCACATCGTCTATTGCGCTTTTTTGATCAGGAGTTTCTTTATAAGGAAAAGTGGCAGCGAAAGCATGGTAGTCCGAATGGTCTATTTCAAAGCGTATATTGGAGGAGGCGTTGCGGCGCGCCTGTATATCAAGCAGTTCGGCTGCAACATCGTGCGCTTTGATCGCTGCCTTACGTTTTGCGGCATTCCAAGCTCGACCATTGAGATTATCCAGCCTGATATGCCCGGAAGGATTGCCGGTATAACGGCTTAATAGATGCAGTGCGGTGACCGGGACATAGAGTTTGTCTTTATCGGCATATTCCAGCACGCAAAACTCCGCTAGATAACCACCCACCTCCATCGCCTTTATGCCTACGAAACGACCTACACCGTAGTCTTGATGTACGGTTGCACTGCCGATTTCCAAATCCCCTATGCTTTGTATCAATGTAGCGACATTACGCGCTTGTTTAGATTGCGCCCCAATGCTTGCCGGTTTGGTGGCAATATCGTGATAATCGAGTAGCGCGATGTTTGGTTCTTCAAGTATCACACTTTGATGTAGGTCGGCACAACAAATGCAAAGTTTGGCAGAACTTTTGAGAAATACTTGCCAATTTTCTACCACCTCAGGGCGTATGCGATGCGGTGCAAGTATTTCGCAAAGTTGTTCCAAATAGCCCTGCGAGAGTGCATGGAGTAGGATGCGCCCCTTGTATTTGTATATAAAATTTTCTAGTTTAGAGGCGGGTGATTTCTGTTGCGGATCTAATGCAACGGGTGGTGGCAGACGGGTTTGGAAATTATGGATGTCGTGTTGCTGCAAATCTGTGTGATACTTAAAAGGTTGAGTTTCAATGTTGTCAAAGTTTTTTAGGTATTTCGCTAGTTCGTTGTTATTTAGGTAGAGTAGACCAGGGTTTAGCAAGGCGCGTTCTTCGTTATGAGCAAGCAATCGGTATCTCTCTTCTATATATTCTAGATGTTTTGCTGCAGTCTCATCAATTTCTCGTGCATAGATGCAAACCGTATCGTGAGAGAGATAATCAAACAGCGTTGCCATTGTGTTGTGAAAAAACGGCAGATAATATTCTATGCCTGCCGGAATGATACGTTCGCTGATGCTTGAATAGACGAAGCATTGATCGGGTTGTATGCTGAAGTGTGAGCGAAATTTGTATCTAAACGATTTTATGGTCTGCTTGTCTATTAGAAATTCTCGCGCCGGCAACAACATTGTAGATTTTATTTTTTCTATCGTTTGCTGGGAGTCTGAATTAAACGATCTTAAAGTATCTATTTGATCGTCCCATAAATCTATACGCGTAGGATAATCGGACGATGGAGAATAAAAATCTATGATTGAACCGCGTATCGCATATTCTCCGTACCTTTGCACTTGGGAGACTGAGGTATAGCCTAAGGTAAATAACTGGGAGCGAAAATCTTCTATATTGAGTTGATCTCCTATAGAAAGCTGGATACTGTTGCCTTTAACAAAATTACACGGCGGCAGACGCTGCAATAAAGTTGGTATCGCTACGATACAAATCTGGCTGTCTTTGGTGAGGAGTTGCGATAGTATGCCGAGGCGTTCGGCTAGGATATTCTCGTCGGGAGAAAATTGATCGTAGACTAGAGTTTCATAATTCGGGAACAACAGTAGGCTGTCTTCTGCACCTAGAAAAAATCGTAGTTGATCATATAGGCGGTTGGCAGTCGTAGTATCAATGCAAACGAGTAGCAGCGGGCGTTTGTGCTGTTGGTAGAAGTTTGCGGTCTCAAAGGCAAAGCTACAGCCTAATAACTCTCCCCAACACAGTAATGTGTGTTCTTGTTCGGATGATTGTGCAGACAGCATGGGGTTGTTAAAAAGCTACTTTTTGAACCGTAGGGGCGGATTTATATATCCGCCCTAAAGTATTGTACTTGTACCATCTTAACCGCTTGCGCCATTAAACTTATGGTAACCACCTGTAGGGGAGGGCTAACATGCCCTCCCTAAAGTACCGTTCTGCACGAACAAAACCGCTTGCGCCACTTGGTTTTGGTTCCCATAAATTGGGCGGCGTACGATTTTGTTTGTGCAAGCGCAACGCGTTTCGGGAAGGCATGTTAGCCCTCCCCTACGGCTCAAGGATACTTTTTCAACAGCCCCGGATGAATTGTTTGTGCAAGGGCAACACGTGCGGGCTGACATATCAAATTGCCGATTGACCTACTGCTGGCTCAATCGGCGGTTCCATTCTGCCCCTACCGTTGGTTTGGTGCGCGCTGTATCAACCGAACATATCGTGGACGATATTTTCAAACCAGCTATGGGCGTATAGAACTTCTCTTTGTCTTGCAAAATCGGTTGCGTCCATAGGCGTTAGACCGCCTGCTATTTTTTCTATGTTGCTTTTGTCTTCGGAGAGCTTGTGTACTGAAGCTACCGAAATACCATAATCTGGTGCAACGATGCTATAGCAAGTATTCACATAGGAAGGTACACCTATTGGTTTTTCGTTGAGGCTCGCAACAACCGCTGCCGCACACACCTTAGCCTCGGAGTTTGCGGCATAGCCCGATTTAGGCAATCCTATCGCAATGCTTGCATCACCGACGATATAAATGTCTTTTTGTATGGTTGATTCAAAAGTGTCCAAATGCACCGGACACCACCCCGAGTCATCTGCAACACCGCTATTTTGAGCGATCTGACCTGCTTTTTGAGGGGGGATAAGATTGATTACATCAGCCTTGAAGTCGTCAAACTCAGTAGATACTGTCATCTTTGCGGTATCAACCGCAACGACGCCTCTGCCACCAGTATCCGAACCCGAAACCCACTCAATCATGCCTTCGTAGCGATCCTTCCAGCCTTGCATAAAAAGTTCTTGCTTGGAGAATTTGTCTTTGGCATCAACAACAATGATTTTTGATTTGGGTTTGTTATTTTTAAGATAGTGGGCTATTTGACAGGCGCGTTCGTAAGGCCCCGGTGGACACCGGAAAGGATTACCTGGTGGGGCAATGATGACCACGCCGCCGTCTTGCATCGCTTCAAGTTGCTGCTTCAATATCATGGTTTGTTCGCCTGCTTTGTATGCGTGTGGCATCACTTCGGCTGCCGCCTCATTATAACCGTCTACTTCATCCCACTTAAAGTCTATGCCCGGTGACAATACTAGTTTGTTGTAGGGTAACTCGGTACCATTTGAAGTAGTGATCATTTTTTTCTCGGGATCGACTGTGTCTGCCATTTCGTGTATTACTTTGATGCCGTGTGCTTTTAAGCCTTCGTAGTCAAATTGCAGAGTAGCTAGATCGCGTTCACCGCCGATGACTTCGTTGCTCATAAAGCAGGTGTAATAATTCGGGTTTGCTTCTATAAGTGTTACGTTAATAGACTCATCAATCATTTTGACGTATTTGGCAACGATTGCACCACCCGAACCGCCACCAACAACTACGACATCGTGAGAGGAACCTAAAGCCAGTTGGGGGAAACCCAATACCGCTGCACCACCGGCAACAGTGCCGCATGCGCTTAGTTTGATAAAATCTCTTCTATTGATATTTGACATTTGATTATCTCCTTGACAATTTTAGGGTTGGTTGCCTACGTTGGCGTAGTACTGCAACAAGTTGTGTATGCTCTCATCACCATGTGCTTCAAGCATGTCGTTGAGCTTGTTTCTCATTTTCTTGGGCATCGCACGACGGTCACTCACAAAATCCTCCATAGTATGTTTCAGATAAGGCATCCACTGCCCTGCCAATAGACCGACATCGTCGGCAGTTGAAAGACCGTTGTCTTCATGGCAATTGCTACAATACTCTTCGTGCAGTTCTTCGCCCATCGCAACTTTTGATTTATCGTAATCTTGCTTGACCGGCACGACCTCAGAGTCAACTAATACGCTCGCCATCGTCAGAATCTCTTCTAGTGTATAACCCGATGCGATACGAGACATAATCGTGCTATAGCGAGGATATGCTTCTACATACTCATACTTTTCGTCTTGATACAATATATCAAGTGCATCTTCTAAGCCTTCTTCGTCGTCGGTATATTTATATGCAAGCATTGCGCCTATAAAATAATTTTGGGTTAATCCAGCCAAAGACGGAATCGCAGGACCTTGGCTGACACCATTCGTCCCGTGGCACGACACACAAGTACCCAGTAGCATTTCTAGGGATGCCATCTGAGCTTGTGCAACCGTCATTGATCCGAACAGCAAAGTTAAAGCAAAAAGTAGTAAATTAATTTTTTTAATCATTTTGAAAGCCTCGTTCTTGTTGAAAAATCAGTCATCGTATTTAAGGATGTATGATACAGCGATTAGCAATGTTGTGCAAGTGGCGGTTTTATGTATGCCATCGCCGATTTCTGCAAGTCATTCGTATAGGTAGATTATTGAGTCGGCTATTCAGTGGCTTGTTTGGGTTTTGTCAATCGAGCGAGGCACTTTGACTTTCGCTTGGTTCTTTGGGTTTTTTCGGCGTTTTGTGAGCGACCCCAGTATGGCACGAGATGCAATTTTCGCCCTCGGCGTGGGCGCGTTCGTGTTTGCGTTTTGCAGTTCTATCTTGCTCGTCAAGGTCCATAGCTTGGAATTGATGGCAACCCAGACAAGTCATTGCGTACGAGGAATCGAGTCTTCCCCATACTTTGTTTGCCATTCTCCAGCGATGTGCCTCAAATTTTTCTTCGCTGTCTATAGTACCGAGTATTTCGTGCCACACATCTTTTGCTGCCATCAGTTTGGCGTGTAGCTTGAGATTGAATTGCTGGGGTACATGACAATCGCTACACTGGGCGCGTATGCCTTGTAGATTTGAGTAGTGAACCGATTCTTTCCATTCCGCCTCAACCCACTGCATAGAGTGGCAAGAGGTACAAAACTCAGTGGTATTTGTCGCTTCTAAGGTGGTTGTAAATGCGCCGGCAGCAGCAAGACCAGCAACGAATACTACGCCGATTGAAATAATTCCTTTGTATTTCATTTAGATATCCATAAAGGTTTATAATTGTATATCATTTATCAAATTTATCCATTGTATTTTATCAAAACAAAGTGAACGGCAGAGTGTTATTTGAGGCGCGAGAATTGTGCCTAAGGCGAGGCATAGTAGCAGGACGTGCGCTAAACTTTGCTTTGAAGGCAGGGCAGTGGTGTGTACTGAGTGGAGAGAATGGTTCTGGCAAAACGACATTGCTACGGGTGTTATGTGGTTTATCGGAACCGCGCAAAGGGCTGATATGTTGGCGAGGTTTTTCTATCGGTCATTATCGCGAGCGTTATCATCGGACATTTATCTATATCGGGCACAAATTAGGGTTTAGAGGGGGGTTGAGTGTCAGAGAAAATTTGAGTTTCTATCGTGATTTAAGGGGGCGGCGCGGTGTTGCCGGCATTGACGAAGTGATGGAATATTTAGGACTCAAAGATGTGTCTGATCGCCCTTATGTGTCTTTGTCGCATGGTCAGCGACAACGCGGTGCATTGTGTCGTTTAATGACCGAAGAGGCGCAGCTTTGGTTTCTTGACGAGCCCACTGGTGCATTAGACAAACAGGGTCACGATATCTTCCAAGAACTTTTAAGCAAACATTTAGATAAGGGCGGCATGGCAGTCGTTGCTACACACAAGCCATTCGCACACAACGCGTTGCAAGATGCACATCAATTAAGACTGACTGCTGATGTTTAAGCCCTTATTCGCGTTACTTAAATGGGATTTGTTGTCGGTGGTTCGCGACCGCAGCGACTGGTTGATCGCGATTATTTTTTTTACGATTATCGTTAGTTTGTTTCCGCTGGGTGTGGATGCACAAAGTGCAGTACTGAGCACCTTCGCACCCGCTGCAATATGGGTTGCTACCTTATTGTCCAGTTTGTTGTCGCTGGAGCGGGTCTTCAAGGATGATTTTGACAACGGCATTCTAGAGCAACTGATGTTGAGTACCCGCAACATTTATACGATCGTGTGGGCGCGTGTTTTCACCCATTGGTGTACCACTGGGTTGCCGTTCACGATACTTGCTCCATTATATGGTTATGCTTTGGGTATCCCGATCCATGCCTTGACAGATGTAATCTTCGGTTTATTATTAGGTACACCAACCCTGAGTGCTTTAGGTGCCTTGGGTGCGGCGTTGACCGTTTCCTTGAGGCAAGGCGGCATGTTGTTGGCATTGCTGATAATGCCTTTTTATATACCCTTGTTGATATTTGGAACGAATGCAATTGATTTGGCGGCAAGCGGATTGCCTACGAATGCACCTTTGGCTTTTCTAGGTGCCATGCTAATTATTGGTATCGCTTTAGTGCCGATTGCCGTTTACGGCGCGCTGCGGGTGGTATTGGATTGATTTGATATGGATATTAGAACTTTTTATAGGTGGGGTACTCTGCCCTTTTTCTACCGTTGGACGACCAGTTTGCAACCATGGTTGTTTGCAATCACGTTGATATTATTTTCACTCGGCTTACTATGGGCTTTGTATATTGCGCCGCCCGATTATAAGCAAGGAGAGGCTTACCGCATTATCTATATACATGTGCCGGCAGCATGGATGTCTTTGTTCGTTTATATCGTGATGGCGTTTGCCGGATTGGTCTTGTTGGTGTGGCGAGTCAAGCTCGCCGAGTTGATACACCGTGAATGTGCGGTGATTGGTGCAGCGTTTACTGCGATCACTTTGCTCACCGGGATGTTGTGGGGAAAACCCATGTGGGGTGCTTTTTGGGTATGGGATGCGCGTTTGACCTCGGAGTTGATACTGCTGTTTTTGTATTTAGGTGTTATCGTATTGGGTTCAGCGATTGACGATCGCGAAAAAGCATCGCGTGCAACTGCGGTACTTGCAATCGTCGGGGTGGTCAATATCCCGATTATTCATTATTCGGTTATTTGGTGGAACACCTTGCATCAGGGGCCTACGATTACCAAATTGGATGCACCGTCCGCCCATGTCACAATATTACTCCCGTTACTCTATATGGCAGTGGTATTTAAGTTATACTTTGTTACTACGTTGCTTGCCCGAATCCGTATGCGGATTGCCGACACTTGTCGTGAGCAACATTGGTTTAAGCAATATTATGATTTGAAGCGAGGCTAATTGATGAACTGGTTTTTAATGGGTGGTTATGCATGGTTTGTATGGCCTTCTTATCTAGCGTGTGTATTGATATTGTTGTGGCTTGCGGTGTCACCGTATCGCCGTCATCGGCGTACCATCGAGAAACTCAAACGGGTTATCAAGTAGGCGATGACATCAAGGCATAAACAGAGATTGGCTTTTGTCACTATTTTGTTGCTCGCTTTTAGTGCGGCGACGGTTCTAGTGCTATATGCACTGGAGGAGAACTTGCTTTATTTTTATACCCCTAGCCAACTGGCAGAGCACGCACCACCCGAAGGGCGTAGCTTTAATTTAGGTGGAATGGTTGTAGAGGGTAGCGTGCGCCATAGCGATGCGGTTTATTTTGCACTGACCGATTATAAAGACACCGTAAAAGTCGTTTATCACGATATTTTGCCCGATTTATTCGGTGAAGGGCAAGGAGTTATTGCGACCGGCCGCATAAATTCCGACGGTATTTTTGTTGCCGACACCGTACTGGCAAAACACGACGAGAACTACATGCCGCCCGATGTCGCCGAAGCATTGAATATGCCCATTCCTCTAAAACAAAAATGATTTTGGAATCGATGATCGTAGAATTAGGACATTTTCTGTTGGTGCTTGCGTTGAGCGTTTCCTTACTGCAAGGTGTCGCCGGCTTGGTGGGTGCACAATTCAACAGTGTTGCATTAATGGCGGTTGCCCGTCCGGCGAGCTATGCATTATTCGCATTGCTACTACTGTCTTATCTCGCACTGAGTTACGCTTTTGCGACCGACGACTTCTCCGTGCTGTATGTTGCTGCCCATTCCAATACAAGTTTGCCTATCTACTATAAATTATCTGCAGTGTGGGGTGGACACGAAGGCTCTTTATTGTTGTGGGTATTTGTATTAGGTGGATGGATATTTGCGGTTGCGTTATTGAGCCGCAAACTTCCTGACACTTTTTCGGTCAGAGTGTTGGGCGTTATGGGACTTATTGCTACTGGTTTCTTGCTGTTCACACTGGCAACCTCTAACCCTTTTGAACGGCTATTTCCAATGCCTGCAGACGGTAGGGACTTGAACCCGTTGTTGCAGGACCCCGGCTTAATCATTCATCCACCGATGCTATATATGGGCTATGTAGGTTTTTCGGTTGCTTTCGCTTTTGCGATTGCAACTTTGCTCGATGGCAAGTTTGATTCGAGCTGGGCGCGGTGGTCTAGGCCGTGGGTTTTGGCAGCGTGGGTGTTTTTAACGATTGGTATCACACTGGGTAGCTGGTGGGCTTATCACGAACTGGGATGGGGTGGTTGGTGGTTTTGGGATCCGGTAGAAAATGCGTCTTTTATGCCATGGCTGGTCGGCACCGCACTGATCCATTCGCTTGCGGTCACCGAGAAGCGCAATGCGTTTAGAAGCTGGACCCTACTGCTTGCGATATTAGCATTCTCGTTGAGCTTGTTAGGTACCTTTTTAGTACGCTCAGGTGTGTTGGTATCAGTACATGCATTCGCAAACGACCCGGAGCGAGGCGTTTATATATTGGCATTTCTCACCGTCGTCATCGGCAGTGCTTTGCTACTCTATGTGACACGCAGCCCACAGATCAAAAGCGGTGGTGTATTTGCGCTTGTGTCTCGCGAGCATCTATTACTGATCAACAATGTATTGCTGGTGGTTGCGATGGCGTGTATTTTGATTGCCACCTTATATCCACTGGCGATGGATGTGTTGGGTCTGGATAAGATATCGGTGGGCGCGCCGTATTTCTCGGCAGTATTCGTGCCACTGACCTTGCCGTTGGTGTTTTTAGCGGGATTAGGACCTAAAATGCAGTGGAGGCAAGCGAGTCTGAGGCAATTGTGGCAGGCGACGCGCGGCATCCTTGGCATTGCAATCTTTGTTGGAGCAATTTTGTTATTTCTGGTCGGCGACAGTTTCTCTCTATTGACCGTGCTGGGCGTTGTCGCTGGAGTATGGATTATTTTTGCAATGCTAAACACTTTGTTTAAGCTGGGCAATAACACCCTCTCCGAATCGCTCACTTGGAAGCGGTTGCGGAGCTTGCCAGCCTCCTTTTACGGTATGAATATGGCACATATCGGGATGGGGATTTTTGTCTTGGGGGTTACTTTCAGTGGCGCTTACAGCGAGGAAAAAAATGCATTGCTTGGCGAAGGAGAGACGATTACGGTCGCCGGTTATCGTTTTGTATTCAACGGTGTCGGCAACACAGAAGGTCCGAACTATAGCGCGCTGGAAGGCGAACTTGATGTCTATAAAGGCGATGAGCAGGTTGCAACGCTTTATCCGCAAAAACGCGTCTATCGGGTGCAGACAAACCCGATGACTGAGGCGGCGATAGATGCAACTTTGTTAAGAGACTTGTATGTTTCGTTGGCGGAACCAGTAGGGGAACGTTTCGGGGTGCGGGTTTATTATAAACCTTTTATACGCTGGATTTGGATCGGCGCATTGCTGATGGCACTCGGCGGTTTGTGGTCAATCAGTGATAGACGTTACCGTTCGAGCTAATTGGAGTGCATTACCGGCGAACGTTAGGGTTATTTCAATCAATTAACAACGGCGATGTTACCTCTTTTTATTTTCAATATTAGGAACCGCCGTATCAAATGGAAGCGTTTTTTTCCATGCAGTGTCTGCTCTGGCTTTTCGTATAAGGGCTATTTTAGAAGGATAAGTTTGACCTCGTTTGTGTAGATTAATGATTTTTATTTTAGGGTTAAAGAATCTAATAGTCTCTATAAAGTTAGAACCAACAGTATAAATCATTTTGACCTTTGCCAATGTCAACATGTCAATTAAAGCATCTTGCCTTTGTTGATGCCCGGCGTAAGGTTCATGTCGATGTAGTGACCGCCCATCCTTAGACCGTGTTATATCTCTGCTAACTACCCTATTGGGAAATGCTTCGTGTATTGCATCAATGAAAAGTGTAGAATCCGAACACGCATAGATCTGATAATGGTCATCTAGTACTTTTTCAAGATAATCAATATAGCTGTCTATGCTAATTATTCTACTTTCATGGATAGCATCGGTTTGACGATAATGCACTCCTACACATTTTCCTTTGATATTTTCGTTGCACCATTGATCGGCTTGCTGTTGTATTTCTTTCTTAATAGATAGTCTTGAAATTATTTTATGTCCGTATTCTCTGGAAATTTTACGCTTAGCGAACTCTTCCCATGGGCTAGGGTATATCCCTTTTCTATAGTTTAGCTCTGCTAGCGGTTTCTTTAATTTTGTAAAATTCTCTGGATGGCATGTCTTTGCATAATTCAAAATAGAATTTTCAAAGAGATTGCTACCACCAGTGATATAAGTATCAGGGAAAGTAAACTTGACATTAATGCCTAGTTTTTCACACAACCAAGCTACTCCAATTATTCTAGGAAAGTAACTTCCTAGTGCAGGGCAGTCTATTTCCACATAAACATAATCGGCTAAAGGAGTTTTGCGATGTGCAATATACCGTTTGAAAAAGTCTTGGTAGTAAACTTTTATTGCTTCTTTGCCTTTTGCATATTCATCCTTAAATCCTATTTTTATGGGAAAACCTTTATTTAGGCAAATCAAAGGTTTAGTTATTAAAAATAAGGTATTTTTCACCAATGATTTGCGGATATCGCGTATAGAAACACCAGAGCACGCTTTGAATAGATTAAATAGAACATAAGCAACTACGATTCTAGCTTTCAGTATGTGAAAGTAATTAGCAATTTTAGAATACATTATGTTCAAATATATAATGGCAGTCTCAAAATTTTAACACCTTTTTAAGAAATTTAGACAAATAGGGATTACAGAATTAGTTGACAAAACTGACAATTACTCAGTAGTATCAAGTTCGCAACTTTGACAGACACCGTGTTTACCCACCAATTTATGGAACTCAAAACTGTATAGACCAAAATTATGGTTTCCATAAATCAAAAAGGATATAGTAAAATCATACTATATGACGATGAAAAACAAAATTGCCACTTACTATGTCCTCAATTTCTATGATTAAAATTTTTAAGGTCATCAAGCTAGGTACTTTTATAAGACGATGCGATTGATAGTGCTATTGTCAGCTTTCTTTGCGATGCTGGTGTTATTTGCTGTTGGCTTGAAGTTGGATCCTTCGTATGTGCCATCGCCGTTGATCGGTAAAACGATGCCGGCTTTTGAAGCCGAAGATTTGCAGCAACCGACGCAAAACATAAAGCAAAGCGATTGGTTGGGGCAACCTGCGTTGGTTAATATCTGGGCAAGTTGGTGCGTATCGTGCCTGGACGAACATCCGTTGTTGATGCAATTCTCACAACGCGAGGAATTTCCTATCTACGGCATAGGTTATAAGGATGTGCGCGAGGACGCATTGCAATGGCTGGCACGGCACGGTAATCCCTATGCGATGAGTTTGCACGATATCAACGGGCGCGTCGGGATAGATTGGGGTGTATACGGTGTGCCAGAAACTTTTGTGATAGACCACGTCGGGGTTATACACTATAAACATGTAGGTCCTATAAACGAAACACTGATGCAAGAAAAACTGCTACCGTTATTGGAAAGATTACACACTGAGCAATACGATGAAACCACAGGCTAAAATTATTTTTCGAGTGTTGAATATAATGTTGTTGTGGTCTTTGGCATGTTCTATTGCCGTCGCTTTATCCACTACTGGTTTATTGCCCGAACAGGAGCAACGTTATCATAATTTGCTTAAAGAATTACGTTGCTTGGTATGCCAGAACCAATCGCTCGCCGAGTCCGATGCCGGTTTGGCAGTCGATCTGCGAGACGAGGTAAAGGCGATGATAATTGAGGGAGCCGACGACAATGAGATTTTCAAGTTTATGACTGAGCGATACGGCGATTTTGTTTTGTATCAGCCACCGTTCAAACCACAGAATTATCTATTGTGGGTTGCGCCGTTTCTATTACTACTGATAGGTCTGGCAGTACTGATTAAAAATGTTATGCGGCAAAACCGTGCGGTAAAACCCGAGACTGATTGATGCTGATATTCTGGAGTATTGCGGCACTGGCATGGCTATTGCTGTTGCTTGTTTTGTTGAAGCCGCTGTTTAGACGGCAAGGCAGCACGAACCAGCCGCATAAGCCTGCTAGCTATAAAAGACGTTTACTTGTCTCGGCAGCCATGACAGTTTTTATCATGGTTTCCAGTGCTTCGCTTTATGTGTATTGGTCAAACGGCTATTCGCTACTCATCGAACCATCTTATGAAGAAAGCGATATAGTGCAACTGACTGAGCAGCTAGCTCAACGATTGGAACAATCCCCAGATGATCCGCAAGGATGGTTACTACTTGCCACCTCCTATACTGCGTTGGAGGAACACGATAAGGCGGTGACTGCATATCAGCAGGCGGAACGCTATACTGAGCTTGAAGCGTGGGCGCAGATTGCTTATGCTCAAGCACTGCTTGTTGCCGACGGATCATTGAACGCTAAAGCTAAAAACTTGTTGGAGGTAGCCGTAGCAAGTAGCCCTGATAACACGAGAGGTTTATTTTTGATAGGGCTTGCTCATCTAGAGCGAGCAGATTATTTACAAACTATTTCTTATTGGGAACACTTACTGACGTTATTGGAAGCTGGCGACCCCCTAGCGAATGCGGTGGAGGAGAAGCTGATAGAAGTCAGAACACTAGTAGCCGAAGTGCCTGAGATGAGTCAGGGTGAACCGCAGCAAGACACATCGGATAAACAAGCCGAGGGCTCGGAAGCGGCACAATCTACATCCGAGGAAACACCTTGCTTTATACGCGTCAATGTCACAATGGATGCTGAGCTTTCTTCCAAAATATCACCACAAGATACCTTATTCGTTTATGCCAAAGCAGCAAAAGGTCCGCCGATGCCACTTGCGATTAAGCAATTCACTGCAGATGCCTTGCCGTTGAAGACCTGCTTGGGACCTGAGGATGCGATGATAGAGGGTATGACCATCAATAGCTTCGATCCAATTCAGATTATTGCGCGCATTTCAAAATCGGGTTTGGCAGCCCCGCAACCAGGAGATATACAAGCCTTAAGCGAACCGTTGCCTACAAAAAATGGTAGTGTGGTCTCTTTGTCGATCGACGAGATATTGAAATAACGATGTCCATAGAATATCTTGTCGGCTGGCGTTATACCCGCGGCAAAAAACACAACCATTTCATCTCCTTCGTATCGTTGATATCCATTTTAGGTATTGCAGTCGGGATTACCGTTATCATCACCGTACTCTCAGTGATGAACGGTTTCAAGGAAGAGATTAGAAACAAAATACTCGATGTAGTCTCGCATAACACCTTGAGTAGTTTGGACGGTACTATTGACGATTGGCAAGCCTTGCGTCCCGAACTTGAGAACGAATCTGGTGTTGCTGCCATAGCACCCTTCGTAGAGATGCAAGTGATGCTGATGAAAGGCGATAGAGTAAGAGGGGCTTATGCACGCGGGGTTGTGCCCGAACTTGAGAAGCAAGTATCCAACATAGAGGGTTATCTCAAAGTAGGCGAGATTGAAAGTCTGGCAGCGGACGATTAT
The DNA here is from genome assembly GCA_965200865.1 of uncultured candidatus Poriferisulfidus sp. GTDB lineage: Bacteria > Pseudomonadota > Gammaproteobacteria > Poriferisulfidales > Oxydemutatoraceae > SP5GCR1. The sequence goes on from CBDAVG010000002.1 coordinate 205,943, forward strand.
CACATCATCATAGGTCACTCGCTCGCTTTTTCCTTGAGGGCTGAACTCGGCGATAAAATCACCTTGATTAGTCCGCAGGCGGCGGTTACCCCGGCCGGTGTATTACCAAGAATGCGGAGCTTCGTTGTATCGGGGATATTTGATACTGGGTTGTCTGAGTTTGATCGCGGTATCGTATTGTTAAATCTAGAAGACGCAAGCCGTCTTGCTCGTCTAGACGATAAAGTCAACGGTATCCGTCTGCGCTTGGACGATCTATTTGAGTCACCAGAACTCAGCAACCGCCTCAACTTGCGCTTGGGACCGGAGTATTGGATTACTGATTGGACGCGCAACCACCGCAACTTTTTTAGAGCTTTGGAGATGGAAAAACTATTATTATTTCTAATCATGGCACTGATTATCGCGGTTGCCGCATTCAACATTATCTCGATGCTGGTCATGGTGGTGATAGAGAAACAATCCGATATCGCAATCTTGAGAACGATGGGAATGCGACCCATTCAGGTCATGAAGGTTTTTATAACTCAAGGTTGTCTAATTGGTTTTATAGGCAACATCGCCGGCATAGTTGGTGGAGTGATGCTCGCAAGCTATGTAGAGGATTTGGTGACCGCAATAGAACGCGCAACAGGGGTCAAGTTTTTGTCGCCGGATGTTTATCCGATTACCGAAGTGCCTTCTAAATTGATAGCCGAGGATGTCATCATTGTTGCGGTATTAACTTTTGTGATGACGGTATTGTCTACGCTCTATCCAGCATGGCGTGCGTCGCGTCTGAGACCAGCGGAAGTTCTGAGAGGCGGGTGACCGATGAATCCATTGCTGGAATGTCGGAGGATTACCAGATATTACGACGATGGCGTGTCGCGTACCGAAGTCCTTAAAGGATTGGATTTAGAAGTGATATCGGGTAGCATGCTTGCAATCATTGGTGTATCGGGTTCCGGCAAGAGCACCCTATTGCATCTATTGGGTGGTTTAGATACCCCAAACGAGGGAGATATCACGATTCAAGGTCAGCGCATCAACACGATGTCGGAGACTGAGCGTAGCCGCTTCAGAAATCGGCATATCGGCTTTATCTATCAGTTTCATCATTTATTAGGCGACTTTAATGTACTAGAAAATGTGGTGATGCCGTTGCTTTTGCGAGGACAATCTTTTGCTAAAGTTGAAGGCTTAGGCGAGCAACTACTTGCTAAAACAGGTCTGAAAGAGCGAGCAAAACACAAACCGTACCAATTATCGGGTGGAGAACGTCAACGGGTTGCGATCTGCAGAGCGATGATAACCCAACCGAGCATTATTTTGGCCGACGAACCGACTGGGCAGTTGGATAGAAACAGTGCTGAAGCTGTCACCACCGAACTATTGAACTTGAGTGCCGATAACCGAACCGCATTGATATTTGCCACTCACGATCAAGATTTGGTCAGCCGTCTACCCGAAGTGTATAGAATTGACGGTGGCCTGTTAACAAGCATGTCATAGAATTGTAGGGGTGGATTATTCCCCTCCTGTGGAAGGGTGTCAAGCTCCGCTTGGCAGGGTGGTTTTTTGCTTACCCACCATCTTTACACCAACCAACCGCTCGCGCCATTAAATTTATGTTAGCCCTCCCCTACGGTGCATAAAATACTATTTTAGCAGCACTACAGGTGGTCATCGTGTTCAATGTCGAGGTGTATTGGGTTTTAGTTCTCTTTTGATATGGTGAAGTAGTAAATTGGGTTTGTAGAAATAATCTCGCTTAATGAAATCAGTTGTTAGATATTTATAAAGACCTATAAGTTTGAACCACCAGGGGATTGTATGCGAGGAATTTGTGTATAAAAGTTTAGGTCCCCCTCTTGCTCGTACTATCTTAATATGCGAGTATTGCAAGATGTTTTTTTCTACCGAATAAAGCATGGCATTGTCAATCTCTTTTTTGTCTTTATTCATAACCAAAGCCTTTAACTCCGGAAAATTAAAATATCGATATACGATGTAGTTTTCGTTTAGAAAATCAAAATAGTGAGGTTCAGCTATATCCGACATTAAGTATATTATTGAACCTTTGGGTACTGCATGTTTTAAGATGCGCCTAAGGTTGTTTTGGTTGGCACCGTATTGGGTACTGATATGTTTGAGTAAGTCGTTGCCTCGTACGTGCAGCGATGCATAATAAAGAGGGTATTCCTGTGAAAATTCTACTTTATAGTTATTTTGTTCTTTTTGTAAAGGAGCTTTGTGATAAAAGAAAAAGCGTTTTTTTACGCTGTCAAGGTTAGTGCCTATAGATTTTAGAACTATGTCGGTTAGACGTTCAACTTCGTCTGAAGGATAAAAGCTGACTAAAAGACGGCCGGCACCGTCGTCGTATCTATAGCGATTCGTTCTTCGTACTATGATTTTATACTGATGATTTTGTTGCGAAGTAATATATTCGTTGTTTTCCATAATAAGTATGTGTTCATTAATCGCTGTAGGGATATGTTTAGGGGATTCATCTACGAGCCCAATGGTTTTCAGAATAGCTTCGGGATTATCGGTATATGCACTTAAATCAAAATCTTCTTCGCTCATATAGCGCAAAGGTTTTTTTATTTTCCGGATATCTCCGCTATTTTCTAATTCGTATATTTTGGTCTTTGCTATATTGATGTAGCGTTCAAATTTAATATTTTTATATTTGGGTTTGTTTTTGATATCAATGGTGGGAAATTGGCTATGCACGAGATTTTGGTAGTGCCATATAGCGAATTTTCTCAGAACGAGCACCCTATCTAGTCGTACGGCTTCTTTAATTGCATGCTTTAAGGTACTGAGCTTATGATCTAGTCCGGCTGGAAAGCAATTTGTGGTATCAAATATCAGATATTTGTCGCTTGTTTCCATCGTTCCAAGTAGTGCGCCTGATTAAAGATTGATAATATGCTAGAAACTTATATCGCCAAGGGGTGGTGTGAGAAGAATTACCATAGATTATGGGAAAACCGGATAGATCTTCAAAAGGAATCATTTTAATAGCAGCGTATTTCAGAATATTTTTTTCCACCGAATAGAGCATCGCATTATCAATTTTCTCCTTATTCTTGCCAGAGACTAAAGCTTTTAATTCTGGGAAGTTATAGTATCGGTATAAGGTGTATTGTTTTTTAAGGGGTTGAAAATAATCGCTATCATTGATGTCCGAAGCTACATAAACATTTCTGTTTTTGGTTATTTTCGCTCGTTTGAAGATTGCTCGGATTTGACTAATATTGGTTGCGTATAATTTCTCAGGTGTGGTCTTAGTATTGTCATATCGCAAGTATAGGCATGCATAATGAGTTGGATGTTGGGGTGTCATTATTTGGTAAAAGTCCGAGTTCGCCGAGTAATCAGTGCCGTAGTGAATCTCGGCACGTTGTTTTGCCATTTTAAGATTGGTTCCCATAGCATTTAACACGACATCGCTAAGGTGGTCGACTTCGGTTGAAGCGGGAAAATGTACTAAAATATTCGAATAACTATGGTCATATTTATCAGTAGTTATTTTTCGGGAAATTACCTTGTATTGATGATTCAGTTCTGCAGAGACGATCTTGTCATTCTCCACCGACAGCACTTCGTTTTTGCGATATTTCTCTAAGGCAAAGTTTTCTGCATTGATATAGTTAAACGGCTCGCTAAGCTGTGTGATATCACCATCTGTTATTCTACATACTTGGACTTTGTCCAAGTCCACATAATGATTGAAACTGGTATTTTTGAGTGTATAGCCCAAGTTGCCGTCGGCACTGATGGTAAATGTTCCAACAACGAGGGTTCTATTTAGGCATACCGCTTCTTGGATAGCAGCTTTTAATATATTGAGTGCATGTTCAATGTTTCTAACTGGTTTTTTTATGTCAAGTAATAGATATTTCATTCGTTTTTGTATGTCTCCGTACCACCATTTTTTCTGATACTGTGTGTACGATGATGTCATGACACATTATATAAATCAGGGCAAAAGGAAGCAAGCTGTTTTGCCGGTATGTTAGTGCAAAATAGAACCACCACTTGTTCCAGTTGGGCAAGTGGCGTGACATTGTGCAGAGTTCAACGTGGGTATGTAGATCGGACAAGCTAAGGCTTGTCCTAAATGATGGGTACACAAAAAACTACTGGTCGTCGCGTTCAATGTCGAGGGGTATTGGATTTTAGTTCTCTTTTGATATGTTCAAGTAGTGAATTGGGTTTGTAGAAATAATCTCGCTTGATGAAATCAGTTGTTAGATATTTATAAAGGCCTATAAGTTTGAACCACCAGGGGATTGTATGCGAGGAATTTGTATATAGAAGTTTAGGACAATTCCTTGCTCGCACTATCTTAATATGCGAGTATTGCAAGATGTTTTTTTCTACCGAATAAAGCATGGCATTGTCAATCTCTTTTTTGTCTTTATTCATAACCAAAGCCTTTAACTCCGGAAAATCAAAATATCGGTATACGATGTAGTTTTTGTTTAGAAAGTCAAAATAGTGGGGTTCGGCTATATCCGACATCAAGTATATTATTGAGCCTTTAGGTACTGCATGTTTTAAGATACGCCTAAGGTTGTTTTGGTTGGCACTGTATTGATTACTGATATGCTTGAGTGAATCGTTGCCTCGTACATGCAGCGATGCATAATAAAGAGGGTATTCCTGTGAAAATTCTACTTTATGGTTATTTTGTTCTTTTTGTAAAGGAGCTTTGTGGTAAAAGAAAAAGCGTTTTTTTACGCTGTCAAGGTTAGTGCCTATAGATTTTAGAACTATGTCGGTTAGACGTTCAACTTCGTCTGAAGGATAAAGGCTGACTAAAAGACGTGCAGCACCGTCGTCGTAGCCACAGTCATTCGTTCTTCGCACTATGATTTTATACTGATGATTTTGTTGTGAAGTAATACATTCGTTGTTTTCCATAATGAGTATGTGTTCGTTGATTGGTGTAGGAGCATGTTTAGGGGATTCATCTACTAACCCAGCGGTTTTCAGAATGGCTCTAGGATTATCGGTATATGCGCTTAAATCAAAATCTTCTTCGCTCATATAGCGCAAAGGTTTTTCTATTTTCCGAATATTTCCATTATTTTTTAGTTCGTATATTTCGGTTTTTGCTAAATTGATATAGCGTTCAAATTTAATATTTTTATATTCGGGTTTGTTCTTGATATCAGCGGTGGGAAATTGGCTATGCACGAGATTTTGATAGTGCCATATAGCGAATTTTCTCAGAACGAGCACTCTACTTAGTCGTACCGCTTCTTTGATAGCACATTTTAAGGTACTGAGCTTATGATCTAGTCCGGCTGGAAAGCAATTTGTGGTATCAAATATTAGATATTTGTCGCTTGTTTCCATCGTGTCAAGTAGTACGTCTAATCAAAGATTGGTAATATGCCAAAAACTTATATCGCCAAGAAGGTTCTATTTAAGCACACTGCTTCTCGGATAGCAGCTTTTAATATATTGAGTGCATGCTCAATATTTCTAACCGGTCTTTTTATATCAAGTAATAGATACTTCATTTGTTTTTAGATGCGCTCAAGGCATTATCTTTTCTAATACGACGTTGCTTTAGATAAGAAAGTATATGTATACGCCATAAAACTTTGACCATTGTATATCCGACTATAGAAGAGATACAACTCATCACAAAGCAACCTAATAAGAATGGTTGCCATAAGGGCATAGTTTCCATAATTTGATTCATATCCGACGAGTTGTGAAATTCGCTCATCGGTGTTTGCAATATCAGCTGTCCCAGTTTATAGCACAGATAGAAGATTGGTGCGACCGTGAAAGGGTTGCTAATCCACACAAGCAATACTGACACCGGGATATTCGCACCGACCCAAACCGCGATCAGTGCAGCCGGGATCATTTGAAAAGGTATCGGAATAAATACGCAGAACAACCCAACGGCAAAGGCATTGGCGATTGAGTTGCGGTTGACATGCCATAGATTTTCTTTGTGAAGCAGGGCATTGAGGTACTTTAGCTGAGGATGCGTTCGCATCTCATGCATTTTTGGGGAAAGTCGTTTTATCAGTTTTTTAGGCATGTTCAGCAGTTTTGTTAACTACGCGTATTTTAAGCTACTTATGATGTTTTCATGCTATCTACGATTTATATTTTTGCGTTTTCTTTTTTGGCAGGAAACTTATCTTTGCAACTTCTGCCGGTACTCCCGAAAGTGCACAGTCTGATTTTTTTGACTTTCGGTGTTTTGTTATTTTCTTCTAAGTTACGGTGGCGTTTATTGGGTGGTTTTTGTTTAGGTTTATTCTGGACTGCTTACACCGTTGCATTAGATGTTGAAGACAAAGTGTCAAGTGCTTGGGACGGAAAAACCGTTGAGGTCGTAGCCCAGGTTGCAACAATTCCTATTCGGCGAACAGCTAGCACGCAATTTATACTAAAGGTGATAGAGCATCCCGATGCCGATCAGCCTTTTCCTGAGCATATTAGAGCAAGTATTTATCGTTATCGAGAGCAAATAAAGGTCGCGGATTTTTTACGTGCAAAAATCAAGCTAAAAGCTCCGTACGGTTTTGCCAATCCGAACACCTTTGATTATGAACGTTGGTTGATGATGCAAGGCATCGAAGCTACCGCCTATGTAGTTTCTTATCAAAAGCTGGAGGCACCAGCGGCGACATTGGTATACAGCCTTGAGCGATGGCGGCAACGGCTTTTTGATAAGCTGGAGTCGTATAGGCACAAGTATGCCCAAGTTGATTCTGTCGCCGCCATTACTTTAGGCTTAAGTTCACTTTTATCACATCAGCAAAGAGAAATTTTAAGTGCCACCGGCACACATCATTTATTTGCCGTCTCAGGTTTGCATATTGGTATGGTTTTTGGTCTGTTTTTCGTATTGATAGAACGTCTATGGCGTCACCTGTTTTTGAGTCGTTATTTATATCCATCTCGCGATGTCGCTTTGTTGGGTGCCTTGCCTGTAGCGGTTGCCTATGCGGCACTCGCCGGCTTTTCGGTACCTACGCAACGATCTTTGATCATGTTGATATGTATCGTCTGTGCCAACTTCTTTAGATACAAGATATCTTTATCGCAGTCTCTAGCTGTTGCTTTATTACTGATTCTTATATACGACCCCTCTGCAACTTTGTCTATTTCCTTTTGGCTGTCGTTTACTGCCGTTGCAATGATTGCATTTTTCTTATTGATTGCACCGAATCTAAAAGGATGGAAATTATGGATTGGGATGCAGGCATATATTGCCACAGTGATGGTAATACCCTCTTTATTGTTTTTTACTCAAGGCGCACCGCTCTCACCACTAGCTAATATGGTGATAGTTCCACTGACCGCTTTTTTGGTATTGCCGTGTTCGTTGGTTGCCGTTGCTTCTTTTATGTTCAGTGAACCTATTGCGTTATTCTTTATGCACATCGCCGACTTATTATTTGAGATGTTATGGCAAATCAATCGCTGGTTTGCAAGCCATACCATAAGATGGTTTCATTACATAGATAATTTGACGGCATTATTTGCCTTAACTGGTATCTTGTTGTTTATCGTGTTGAGAAAAAAGCTCGTGCGTTGGTTGGCATTATTATTGCTATTTCCGTTATTGCCATTTTTTAGCACGCCGCCGCCGCTGCCTTCGGGCACTTTCAAGGTCGTATTCTTTGATGTAGGACAGGGTTTATCGGTTTTAGTACGCACACGCAAACATACCTTGGTCTACGATACTGGCCCATATTATCGCTCAGGATTCAACACGATGAATAGCGTAGTCTTACCTTACTTACGTGCTCGTCGTATCAACACCATTGACACATTAGTCGTATCGCATGCCGACAACGATCATGCCGGTGGTGCCAAAGTACTGATGCGACATATTTCACCACAGCGTTTGCTCGGCGGTGAACCCTTAACGGTTAGCGGTCGTTCATTTGAACCTTGTGCTAAAGGTCAATCCTGGGTTTGGGATGATGTGCGCTTTGAGATACTTTATCCCGAATCCGAGACTATCTATAAAGGCAATAATGCATCATGTGTATTGCGTATTTCCAATCAAAAGCATTCGCTATTATTGACTGCCGATATAGAGAAAGCTGCAGAGCGCATATTATCGCGTCATCCATCTTTATTGAGTGATGTGTTGCTGATTCCGCATCACGGTAGCCGTACCTCGTCAACACCTGAATTTATATCGGCAGTATCGCCTACGCTTGCGGTAGTCACTTCCGGTTATCAAAATCGCTTTGGGTTGCCAAGGGGCGATATCGTAGATCGCTATTACGCGCAAGGTATTCAAGTGTTGGATACCGCTAAGGCCGGCGCGCTAATCTTTGATTTTCCACCCGACCAAAACTTTGACCTGCAATCGTATCGTATGCACGAGCAACGCTACTGGCGCAACCGCCCTAATTTCTTATCACCTCTACCATGAAGTTGTGAGGGTGAACTGGGGCTGTTGAAAAAGTACCGTCATTGCACAAACTTAACCGCTTGCGCCATTGAATTTAAGAAAATGGTAGGGGCGGATTTGCATATCCGCCCTCATATGGATGACCAACTTGTCAAGATGCAAATTTTTACCAAAGTCTACGCTCCCGAAGCCTATGCCTCTGGAGGCTACACGCAAAAAGTCACCAAAACTCAAGGGCTAAATTACGACACAGGTGATGCCAACCAGGAGCGAGTGATAGCAGTAGGCTACCGCTCTTAAAGCATGCATAATTTATAATGCGCCACTCCTGGTGGCGACTTCCGTGCACGTGCTTAATCTCCTGTTTTACGGCATCATCCGGTGTCAGGGTGAGGAAGAGTGGAACTTGAGTAAAGTGCTTAACTAATGAGTCGTTCGTGATTATCAACCTCATATTCGTGTACTCTGTTTTCACATTACCACATGATAATTCAATCGGATGAACTTTGCCCCTTAATCTAAAGCCAGTTGCTCTACCACGCATGGCAGTTTACTACGGGCGGAACTCTAGGACGGCATATAAGTTCGAAACTTATCATTGACTTTACTATCACTCCCTCTTCCTCGCGAAACGCTGGGTGGCGGCTTGCTGATTAGTCAGCTAGCTCAGCTGCCGCTGCGGCATGCAACGCTTCCCAGATAAAGCCCAACAGCTCTCTGGCACACGCCACCTTAATCTTGTTGAAGTGTTTGTTGGCATGAAACATTTGATGATACTTCTTATACAGACGTCTCATGCAACGGTCGCCAATGTCTATAGCAACCAGGTCTTGGTCTATGCGTCGACCACGCAACGCTTTGTTAACCGTGCAACGGCTACCCGCCAACTGGCACGCTTCTACTGCCGCAGTGCGGATATATTTGTTGCCCATATTAGTAATACCTCCTTTGCGACTTTTGCCACCCGAACTATACTCGCAAACGCTCAAGCCGGCATAGCTCATGAGCTTGCGCGGATGAGCAAAGCGATGGATGTCGCCTATCTCAACGATGAACGTCATCGCCGTCAACTCAGCAATCCCTCGGATACAACATAAATAGCCGACTGCCTGGCGATATCGCTTGGACATCGCTAACTGATGGATATCGTTATCGTATTGTTTGACAACTCCTTGGTGCGTTGCCAGTAGATAGAGCTTATACTCTAAATCTTTGCGGAAATGTAGATTGAACCTTTCATCTTTAAGCAAGCCATTTAAGAACGCCAGGTGTCCTTTCGTCCAATAACTCTTGCACTGCGTGCTGCTACGATAATCAATCCCTTGGCAACGGCATGCCGACAAAATCTGCTGCTTGCAGATCTTGCACGCATCCACCGCTTGGTTGCGTCCACGAATGAGTAGACGATGCCCCTCGCTCTCCTCATCAATCGCACGGACGATTTTTAACAGACCTTGCTTATAGTATCTGGCCAGCTTCTCGCTATCTAAGCGATCGGTCTTGATGCGATCTGAGGCACACACTGGGATCTGCGATGGTGCGATCAGATCGCAGTGAATGCCGACCTTGTCAAATTGTCTCTTTAGCGAAAAACCTAAATAGCTCGCCTCATAACAGACCTTGATAAACTCTTTCGGCAATGCAGTCTTGATGATTGCCTTATGCAATGCCTTAAAGTTTGGGGCGGTTTTAATGGTATGATAATGATTGTGTTTGTTAATGAAGGTGGCGGTGAAACGATTATCGTCAACATCAACGCCAACATAAAGTATACTAGTCATGGATGACCTCCTTTGTTTAGTAATTTATCGGACCCCTCCAAAGAGGGGATTAAAGTGAAAGTTTAACTGACTTTCGGCAGAGTTGGTCATCCATATTATCTAAAGTTGAGTCCTTGCACAAATCTATCCGCTCTAAAGTTGAGTCCTTGCACAAATCTATCCGCTCTGCGCCACTAAATCATGGTCACGCGTAAACGAAATGGATAGAATGAACTGCCTGTACAGACGCAACGAGTTAGGGTGGATAATTAGAAATGCCGATTGACCTACTGGCTCAATCGGCGATTCTATGCAACAAATGGCGGTCAAATATTGCATCAAACATCCCTAAAATAGCTTATAATAATAAGATTATTTAATAACATCGCTAAATGAAACATTACCGTATCTACTATTTATTCTTAATATCCTTGTTGTTGGTCCTAACCCAACTACACCCTCTGTACGCCCAAGAAGACGATGTTCAAGGCACGACTCAAACCGAAATTCGCTTATTGCCTGAGGATATAGGAGACAGCTCCGTGAGTACCAAGAGCGAAGCTGATAAGCAAAATATTACCGAAGAGGAACCTAGCGGAGATGTTGAGGTTACGGAAAGTGAAATTCAAGCCATCATGGAGCGGATGGAGGCTAGGAAAAATCGAGTTAGAAAGGCCAAGCTATTGAGTTTCAATGTGGTTAATCGTTTTCCGCATCGTCCGGCAATTTTCACCCAAGGGTTGATAGTAGACGGTGATACATTGATAGAAAGCAGTGGTGGTTACGGCAAGTCGTCGTTGAGCAAAGTGAGACTCACAGACGGTGAGGTGTTGGCGGAAGAAGAAGTACCACCGTATCTTTTTGCCGAAGGTGTGACGCGTCTAAAAGACTCTCTTTACCAACTTACCTATAGAAGAGGAGTGCTAATGGTCTACGATGCCGACACGCTACAGCTTAAGAGACAACTTCAATATAGCGGTGAGGGTTGGGGGATAACGAATAATGGTAAACAATTAATCATGAGCGACGGTTCCGACATATTGAAATATATGGATCCCGATAATTTCCAGGAAATCAGGCGCATATCGGTGACTGAGAACGGGCGTCCGCTTAAATATCTGAACGAACTTGAATGGGTGGGGGGGAGAATTTATGCCAATGTGTGGCTACGAAATAAAATCGTGATAATCAATCCTAGAACAGGTGTAGTCATTTCTTATCTAGACTTAAAGGAATTATTGGACGAAGTGAGGGCTAAAACGAGAACTGGTGTCTTAAACGGCATCGCTTACGATGCAAAAAGTAAAAAACTTTATGTGACCGGCAAGAACTGGCCTACCTTGTTTGAGATCAAAATTGATTCTTGAAGTAGTGCCGCATAATCACCTTCGCCTATTTCAAATAATCATGCCTTAAATAACCATGCCCGATTTTGCTAAGGAAATTCTGCCAGTTAGTTTAGAAGCAGAGATGCGTAAATCCTATTTGGATTACGCAATGAGTGTCATTATAGGTCGTGCCTTGCCTGATATCTGCGACGGTTTGAAGCCGGTGCATAGACGTGTACTGTATGCGATGCACGAACTTCATAACGATTGGAACAAAGCGTATAAAAAATCGGCGCGTATCGTTGGCGATGTGATAGGTAAATATCACCCACACGGCGATAATGCGGTATACGACACCATAGTGCGGATGGCACAAACTTTCTCTTTGCGCTATCCTTTGATAGATGGGCAGGGTAATTTTGGTTCCATAGACGGTGATGCACCTGCGGCGATGCGCTATACCGAAGTCCGGCTTGCCAAAATAGCACACGAACTGCTTGCCGATATAGATAAGGAGACGGTTGATTTCATTCCTAATTACGATAATTCCGAGAAAGAACCTGTAGTCCTACCGTCGCGGGTACCGAATTTATTGGTCAACGGTTCTGCGGGTATTGCAGTCGGAATGGCAACCAATATCCCAACGCATAATTTGGGTGAAGTGATCGATGCGGTTTTGGCACTTGCAAAGAACCCGGATATATCCATAGACGATTTGATCCATTATATTCCAGGGCCAGATTTTCCAACCGCCGCTATTATCAACGGGCGCGCAGGGTTGTACGAAGCCTATCGTAGCGGACGCGGGCGGGCGATAATGCGAGCCAAATGCAAAATAGAACCAGTAAAAAAAGGGGAGCACGAACGTATTATCATCGAAGAATTGCCGTATGCGGTTAATAAAGCACAGTTGCTAGAGAAGATCGCGGATTTGATCAAAGAAAAACGAATCGAAGGTATTTCCGAATTACGCGACGAAACTGATAAGGAAGGCATGCGCGTGGTTATTGAATTAAAGCGCAGAGAGAATAGCGAAATCATACTCAATAATCTGTACAAGCACACCAAGATGCAATCAACCTTTAGCATCAATATGGTCGCACTACAGCAGGGTCAACCCAAGCTATTCAACCTCAAAGAAATTCTAGAGGCATTTCTAAGGCATCGTCGTGATGTGGTGACCAAACGCACCGTATTTGAATTACGTAAGGCTAAGGATAAAGCACACCTTTTGGAAGGTTTGGCGGTTGCGCTTGCCAACATAGACGAGGTGATTGCGCTGATAAAAAGTTCGCAAACATCTGCCGATGCCAAACGCGCGCTAATCGGGCAGGCGTGGAAACCAGGGGCAGTTATGCAACTCATGGAGAGGGCCGATGCGGTGATATCCAAACCGGACACTTTGTCTGAGGAATTCGGCTTACACGAAGACGGTTATCATCTCTCCGAGCAGCAGGCACAAGCAATACTAGACCTAAGACTTCATCGTCTAACCGCGTTGGAGCAGGACAAAATAGTTGCCGACTACGAGGAACTTATCGCATTGATAATGGATCTACTGGAAATACTTTCCAACCCCGACCGTTTAATGAAAGTGATTTGCGATGAATTGAAGGATATTAAAAAGCAGTATGGCGACGAGCGTAGGACTAAGATAGTCGATCAACCGGTAGACATAGACGAGGAAGATCTGATTACCGCAGAAGATATGATGCTGACGATATCGCACGCCGGCTATGCCAAAATACAACCGCCCGACCATTATCGTGCCCAGCGTAGAGGCGGCAGAGGAAAGGCCGCAACCTCGGTCAAAGAAGAAGATTTTATAGAAATGATGTTTGTTGCGAATACGCACGATACATTATTATGCTTTTCCAACCTCGGGCAACTCTACTGGCTTAAGGTTTATAAATTGCCTAGGGCAGGACGTACCGCCAGAGGCAAACCTTTGGTTAATTTGCTCAAGCTAGGCGAAGGTGAGCGTATCACTACGATACTACCGATAAAATCTTATGACGAAGGTTTGTATATTACGATGGCAACCCAAAAAGGCATCATCAAACGCACGCCGTTGACGGCATTTTCTAGACCGCGTAGCAATGGTATCAGAGCAATCAATCTGAAAGATGGCGACAAAATGATAGGCGCAGTATTAACCGACGGAGCAAAGGAAATTATGTTGTTCAGCGATGTGGGACGCGCGGTTCGCTTTAAGGAGGCCGACATACGCTCGTTAAGTAGAACAGCTCGCGGTGTCATAGGAATGCGGTTGCGCGAAGAGGCGAGAGTCATCTCTTTGATTTGTTTATCGGAGCAAGACAAGGAGCAAGTTAAAGTTTTAGTTGCAACCGAAAACGGCTACGGTAAGCGCACCTACGCAAAGGAATTTTCCACCAAAAAGCGGGGTTGTATGGGCATGATTTCTATAAAAACCAGCGAGCGCAATGGTAAGGTGATAGGTGCGCTACCTTTCTCGAAAAACGATGAAATCATGCTGATTACCAATAAAGGCGTATTGGTTCGCACCAAAGTGTCTACCATCTCTACCGTAAGTCGTAACACCCAAGGTGTCAGGCTGATACGGCTAGACGATAATGCAAAGCTATCGGAAATAGTACGCATAGATAAGGAATGATCGTCACTTATCGTGGATATGGGGTTGTTGAAAAAGTACTCCGTGCACCGTAGGGGAAGGTATGTGGGACTGTTGAAGAAGTATTCCATAGCCACATATCACACCTAAAAACACGCGATCTGTATGCCACTTTATAATTTTTCTCCCGGACCTGCGGTTTTACCGGAAGTCGTATTGGAGAAATCCCGACAACTAGTCTGCGAAAAGCATCCGGTGCCACTTTTAGAGATAGGGCATAGAACCGCCTATGTTGATGAGGTCGTTCAGAGCATGCAGCATAAACTACGCAAGCTACTTGATATCCCCGATGACTACGAGATATTATTTTCATCAAACGGTACTCGTGCGCAATACGCAGCGTTGGTGATGAATCTCGCTCAAGATAAGCATGTTGATTATTTCAATACCGGTTATTGGTCAGAGTACGCCATCGCCGAGGCTAAAAAGTATATTCCCAATACCAAACTAAGAGTCGTAACTTTGGTTTCGCAACAGCCGCCGTTGTCTTTAGCCGATATTGAGGCATGGCAGCTTAGCGAAGCACCGGCTTATCGCCATTATGTTTCAAACGAAACACTCACCGGATTTGAATTTTTTGCCGAAGCACATATAGACGACGGTAGCTTAGTATCCGATATGACTTCTAACTTTTTAACCCGCACGCTCAATATACGTTCACATCGGATGATATACGCCGGAGCACAAAAGAATGCTGGTGTTGCTGGCTTGGTTTATATCGTTATAGCACGCGAAGCTTTAGCGTCACCGTGTCATCCTTCAACCCCGGCGTTATACAACTATAATAAATTATATGAAACGAACTCTAGACCGACTACACCCCCGGTTTTTTCGTGGTTGGTTGGGAACTTGATGCTGGAGTGGATTGAGGAGCAGGGCGGCGTGGCAGAAATGCAAAGCCGATGTCTGCGACGTTCGGCTTTAATCTACGACTATATAGATGGTTCTTCGATTTATACGAATCCTATTTCTACACAATATCGTTCTCGGGTAAACGTATTCTTCAATTTACCTACCAGTGCGCTTGAGCAGAAATTTATAACCGAAGCCGATGAGCAAGGTTTATGGGGATTGAAAGGGCATAGTCAAACCGGTGGTATACGCGCAAGCCTGTATAATGGGATGCCGATTTCCGGTGCCGAGACTTTGGTGGAATTTATGAAAGAATTTGAACGCAAAATTTGAGGGTAAGCAATCTAATGAAAGACGATGAGATAGATAAACTACGAGCGCAGATAGATACAGTAGATGCGCGTATATTAAAACTGCTGAACGAGCGAGCGCAACACGCAATAAAAATAGGACATGCAAAGCAAAGGGAGAATAAAGATACCTGCACCTATCGTCCCGACCGAGAGGCGGCACATTTAAGCGAGTTATTATCAGAAAATCCAGGACCATTACCTAATGCCACATTATCGATGTTGTTTAGAGAGATCATATCGGCGTGTAGGGCACTCGAAAAAAAGCTCACGGTTGTCTTCTTAGGTCCTGCAGCGACCTATACCGAGCAAGCCGTATTTAAGCATTTCGGTCATGCCGTCTCGCTGGAATCGTGCGCTACGATAGAAGAAGTATTTCAATATATCTCGGCAAACCGGGCGTATTATGGCGTGGTGCCGGTAGAAAATTCCAGCGAAGGTAGTGTGAGCAACACACTGGATTGCTTTATGGAGACCGATATAAAAATAGTCGGCGAAGTGGAATTACGCATCAACCATTGCTTGCTCAGCAAACAAAGTCGTATTGAAGATATAGCAAAAGTCTACGGACATTCTCAATCTCTTGCCCAATGCCGCTATTGGCTTAATACGCACCTGCCCGACAGCGTACAGATCAATGCTGAGAGTAGCACCCAAGCAGTTCGGCAACTTGAGCGAGACCTAGATGCGGCAGCGATTGCCAGCGCATACGCAGCAAAATTATATCAACTCAATATCTTGGCCAGCGATATAGAAGATAATATACAAAACACAACACGCTTTTTGATTTTGGGTGATCGATATCCGCAACCCAGTGGTCGCGACAAGACCAGCGTTTTAGTGTCAACCGAAAATCGCTCGGGAACCCTTGTTGGCTTATTGCAGATACTCGCCGAACAAGGTATCAGTTTGATGCGCATAGAATCGCGTCCGTCCCGGCGCATCAAATGGGAATATGCTTTTTTTCTAGATATGGAAGGGCATTGCGAAGAGCCGCATATCAAAGAAGGGCTTGCCAGGCTCCAAGAAGAAGCTGCATTTTATAAATTATTGGGTTCTTATCCGTGTGCCGAATAATAGAATTTACGCCTGAAATAGCGCAATACTGCGTAGACCCAAAGCCACGCAAACATACCAGTAACAACCGAATATAACTTTTTCCAACTGCTGTCGGAAGCATCGCGCATACCTTCAATCCATAGAGTAAAGAGTATATAAAGACCAAGTATCATAGCTATAAACAACATCTGTTGTGGAATATAAAAGCGTAAGCGTTTATAAAGTAAAATCACCGCATAAGCGATTAAGGTATAAAGTAGTGCATTTTGTCCCAGCCAAGTGCCATACATGAAATCAACCAATAGCCCGGTAAACCATGCAAATTTGATATTAAATCTATAAGGTAGGGCGAGTATCCAATAAATAACCGCGAGTAAGGTCCAACTAGGCCAGTAAAAGTATCCCCACTGAGGCAAAGGTATTACATCCATGATTAGAGCAAAGAATATACTCCCCCATACGAGCACATATTCATGTTGTATGAACTGTGTTTTTTTCTTAAGCATCTTCATTGTTGTGGGTCATTGTTTGGGTCGGCCAGACTAGTAACATCTCTAGGTTATGGTTGAGTTTAGCATTCGGTTTGATATGAATCGTAGCAAAGCTGTCTCCTGCAGGTTTCTCTATACTCAATACCGTTCCTATGGGGTAGCCATAAGGATATTTATGATCCAAACCTGAGGTGACGATTTGATCGCCGATCTCAATATCTGCGGTTGTCGGCACATAAAGTAACTGCAATCGTTCTGCATTTCCGGTGCCTCGCACGACCACTCTCAGACTAGAGCGTCCGGTTTCCCCCATCACCGTGAAGCCCGGACTGGAAATTAATATGACTGTTGCGCTAATCGGGGTCAATTTTCCGACTTGTCCAATGATGCCGTTGGTGCCCAATACCGGTTGTCCTATATAGACACCGTCCGAACTTCCTTTGTTGATAATAATTTTTTGTTCTATCAACGAGGAATACACTCCGATTAGTTTAACTACTGTAAAATTTTTATTGCTGTTGCCCTCAAGTAGGTTTAATAAATTTTGTAGGTGGCGGTTTTTGTTTTTGAGCGCGGACATTTCAGACAATTCCGCAAGAAGTTTGATATTTTCATTTTGCAGTCGGTCTTTTTTATCCAGCAAATCTGCGCGTTCTTGTAAATACTCGTAGGTCAGAAGTGTCGTGATGTAGGGTAGGTTTGCGACATAGCGGATTGCGTAGCCGAACATATCGGCGTGGTAGCGTACTCTATCTAGGTAGCTAAATCGATAATCGGTTATTATCAGAACAACAGATAAAGCTATAAAAAAAGTCAGCTTGGAGGTGAGGTTGCGAGGACTAAATAATTCTTTAATCTTTGGATGCTCCGATTTTATTCTTCATAGAGAAAAGTGACTTTCTTTTCGTCTAATAACTCTAGTGCTTTTCCTCCTCCTTGGGCGACACAAGTGAGGGGTTCGTCAGCGATGATTGCCGGGATGGTTGTTTCTTGCGTGATCAACACATCTAAGTTTTTTAGCAAAGCACCGCCGCCGGTTAAGACGATGCCACGCTCGGCTATATCGGAGCTTAATTCCGGTGGTGTTTCATCGAGGGCTTTTTTGACCGCAAGGACGATGTTGTTTAATGTTTCTTTCATTGCGTCGTAGATTTCGTTACTGGTTACAGTAATGTTTTTAGGAATTCCACCGGCGACCTCACGGGCATGAATCTCGGTTTCTATAATCTCTGCAGCCGGATAGGCGGTGCCGATAGAACTTTTGACTCGTTCTGCGGTAGCTTCGCCGATCATCACGCCGTATTGGCGGCGCATATAATCAATAATAGCTTCGTCGAGCTTATCACCTCCGAATCTAACCGAAGCCGAATAAACGATACCGTTGAGCGATAGTACTGCGACTTCGGATGTGCCGCCACCTATATCTAAAATCATTGAACCCTGTGCTTCGCTAATAGGAAGGTTTGCACCTATCGCAGCGGCTATAGGTTCCTCTATTAAATAGACTTTGCTTGCACCGGCACCGAGTGCTGATTCGCGAATTGCCCGTCTTTCAACTTGAGTCGCACCACACGGAACGCAGATAAGAACCCGGCCGCTTGATTTAAGCAATTTACCTTTATGGACTTTGTGTATAAACATCTGA
Organism: uncultured candidatus Poriferisulfidus sp.; assembly: GCA_965200865.1. Classification (GTDB taxonomy): domain Bacteria; phylum Pseudomonadota; class Gammaproteobacteria; order Poriferisulfidales; family Oxydemutatoraceae; genus SP5GCR1. Next base: position 224,482 of record CBDAVG010000002.1, read on the forward strand.
AGCATTTTTTCGGTTGTCGTAAAGTCTGCTATCACGCCGTCTTTCAAAGGCCTGATAACTTTTATATTAGAGGGTGTTTTACCCAGCATTTCCTTGGCAGTTCGTCCGGCAGCCTCAACACTTACCGAAGAACCGTGGCTATTGATGCGAGTTGCGACCACCGACGGCTCGTCAAGCACAATGCCTCTGCCTTTCATACAAATTAGCGTATTTGCAGTACCTAGATCTATGGATAAATCATCCGAAAAAAGGGAAAAAAGTCTTTTAAGCATGTTTTTTTATATTTCAGTCTAAATGTGACAGCATAGTATCATCACCTACACAATTAAACAAGGATAAAATTATCGTTTGTAATGGAATCATCCTTAGAGCAGAACATCCCTCTCCTGTAGTGCTTCTACTTTCAACAGCCCCATGCTGTTTGTCTCACCAAAGCTAGCAACAGGCTATAATGTACTTGAAGGAATATCAAGACATGCAAGTTCAAGTAAAAGCAATAGTATCCAAGATAATACGCGCTGCTCTTTTTATAGTTCTCTTATTGCCGCTGTCGGGTTGTGGAGATAGTATTTTTGAGGCAATAGCATTTGCACCGGCGAGGCAGTTGGAGGACGATGTATCAGTGTGCCGATATTTCAGTCGAATTCCAGACCAAGATTGCGAGAATACCGAATTTGAGGAATTATTTTTTCCATCGCTTGATGCCGAGGTTAGATTACATGCGTTGTTTTTTCCAAATCCTGACACGCAGAAACTCATCGTCTATTTTCACGGCAACGGCGCACATATCTATTGGCGTTTGCGGCATAGTCTAAGGTTAGCCGAACTTGCTAATGTTTTTATCGTTAGCTATAGAGGCTACAGTAAAAGTACCGGAGAACCCTCGGAGACAGGTGTTTATAGAGATGCGATTGCCACATTGAAATACGCATCCGAAGAATTAAGTTTTGCAACTACGCAGACTTATATTTTCGGGCGGTCTTTGGGGGGTGCAGTGGCGATAGGGGCTTTGGACAGCTTGGTATCCGATAATGATTACGGAGGGTTGATTTTGGTTTCCCCATTTTATAGCGGTTTAAGAATGGCTGAAGACAAAGGCTTGGGATGGGTTCCAGGGCTGAGCAATCCTTTTGATTCGGCATCTAAAGTCCGTAACTTCAGTATGCCTTTGCTGGTTATACACGGCACCGAAGATAACATCATTCCATTCGAACACGGTTACGATCTATACCGACAATATCCGATAGGTGATAAAGTGTTTCGGACAGTACATGGTGTCGGGCACCACGGTATTAGTCGCATTGCTGGCGAAAACTATTGGCGATGGATTGGCAATCTAGTCGCACAATAAATATCCAAAGATTTCATTAATTCAAAGAGGGCTTATTATGAGCAACACAATTCCTAATATCTCGTTATTCAATTTGGCGTTGAGTTTTATTCCGATGCTGGCAAGTGTGATTATATTCTATTGGTGGTCTATAGAAATACGCACAACTTTATATGCATTCAGTCGGATGCTTTTCCAACTGATATTGGTCGGTTATTTATTGAATTACCTGTTCGCTGCCGAACACGATATTATTCTCATCGTGGTATTGTGTGTGATGATACTGGTGTCGGCGTGGATTTCTCTGCGTCCTTTGGCACACAAAAACTTCCAGCTCTATCTTAAATCTTTATCGGCAATTGCATTGAGTGGCACTTTGATTTTATTTTTTACGCTGGAGTTTGTTTTGGAACTTGAGCGTTGGTTAACGCCGCATTATTTAATTCCGCTGGCTGGTATGGTTTATGCAAATGCAATGAATTCGGTAAGCCTTGCAGCCGAACGATTTGATGCCGAGATAAAAAACGATGTCAATTATATCAGCGCGCGTAAAATCGCATTGCAAACCTCGTTGATACCATCGCTTAATATGTTTTTTGCTGTGGGATTAGTCTCTTTGCCGGGAATGATGACTGGTCAAATACTCGCCGGTGTCTCCCCATTGATAGCGGTGCGTTATCAAATCGTCATTATGAGTATGATTTTTGCTGTCGGTGCCGTTTCGGTATGCTTTTATTTATTGCAAATGAACCCTCAATTTAACAAAGTCAGCAAGCCCCTACCCACGTAGTTTTGGTTGTGCTACCAGTGTGCCGTTGTAGATGGCGTTAGCAGTTATAGAACCGCTGATACCTATCTCGGATAGTGTATTCAAATCATCCTGGTTTCGTATCCCGCCACCAGCATAAATCTCTCCTTGATAACAACTGCGCAACTGTTTCAAGCAGGTGATATCAACACCTCTATGGCTACCGATGCGATCTAGGCACAAGGCGATAATGCGCGACGGCCAGTAGCGTATTTGTGTTAAGACATTGTGTCCGACCAACTGCCCATTCTTGAAATCCAGGGACAAAATGTAGTGTTCGTCGGCAAAGCGATGCAAGTCCTCGTTTAAGGTTTCGGTGCCTACAACCTTAACCACTGATTGAGGTGTTTGGGACGATGCAAACTGTACATAGTTGCTGACCCCGTCATCTAGCCAAAACTCAATTTGAGGAAATTGTTCGCATAGATCCAAAATCAAATTATGGTGATTGCCTTGTTTGTTAATTGCGTCTAAGTCTGCTAGATATATAATATCAATGTCTAATAATTTTAAGAGGGTTTGTATTACTTTCACAGCACAAGCATCCGGAAAAAGTTCGGTATGCAAGGGGCGATATTTTTGACGTATCCCGCCTTGTGCTTGAACTACTGCACCTCCCATTAAATCTATTGCAGGTATCAGCTTCATCGTCGAGAATATAAGGTTATGAGAGTAGTCATATTTGAATATATCAGTAGCGGTGTATGCAAACCCGAGTCATTATATCCCGATCTAATAAAGGAAGCCGATTTAATAGTCAACGAGTTGGGGCAGAGAATGGTTGAGGCAGGCTGTGATTTGGTGCTATTTCGCAGTCGGTCTTTGCCTCCACCATTATTTGAAGCCAAGATTATACCGCTTGACGAAGCGGATGATTGGAACACCATCTTGGAAGACGAACTTTATAACGCCGATGCCTACCTACCACTTGCTCCGGAAAGCGATGCTTTGCTTGAGAATCTATGCTTAAAAGCAGAGCAGGCACACTGCACTTTACTGAATACATCGGCACATACGGTACGCGAAACCTCAAATAAACAATATACTTTGAAGAGATTGGCAACGCATCGTATCCCTTGTGTAAGTTGTTATCACATAGATCAATGCACTTTTCCGATGCCCGAAGATGTGGTCATCAAACCGAATAACCGACTCGCTTGTGAGTATACTTTTTTGATACGCGCAGGCGATATGCCCACCGCGGTACAAAAACAGCATGCGCAAATATGCCAACCTTATTTGCAAGGCACTGATGCTAGTTTAAGCATAATCTATGCCCCTGATTCCAAGCCATGTATTTTGGGTGTCAACCGTCAAGAAATCACTGTGGTGGAGCAGAATTGTTTTCAGTTAAACGCTTGTCGTGTCAATGTGCTTGCACATTTAGAACTTGATTTTGAAGGTCTAGCCGCCGATGTTCAGAAATGTTTTACCGGTTTGCTCGGCTATGTGGGTATTGATATCATTATTTGTAATGACATACCCTACATACTAGAAATCAATCCGCGTCTGACGACTTCTTTTGCTGGTCTTGCAAAGACCACTGGTATCAATCCGTGCGCTATGCTATTGGCAGCTGTTTATGGTGAACCATTGCCCTGCCCCAAGCGAATCGATTTCACTGACTATACGATAGGCATAACTTAAATGAAAAAAAATGCCATATACACTCAGCTACAGAATTATGTAGGGTGGGATATAGGCGGGGCTCACTTGAAGGTGGCACGGTTATTATCCGATACTGAGGTAGAGGCGGTATTGCAGATCGTATGCCCTTTGTGGAAGGGTATAGGTGAATTGCAACGAGCGTATCAAATGGCATGTAAGGAGATGGCCATATCAAGTAGTATCCCTGACCCTACCTACATTGTTACGATGACTGGTGAATTAACCGATAATTTCAGCGATAGAAAACAAGGTGTATATGAAATCTTGGACACGATGTATCGTTTGTTAGGGCAGCCTTTCAAGGTTTATGCAAGTGATAAGGGTATATTGAACCATAATGAGGTATCCGATATAGAGTCGGTTGCATCGCAAAACTGGCATGCGACTGCCGAATGGCTTGCGGCGAGTTGCGAGGAAGGCATATTGGTGGATATGGGTAGCACTACAACCGACCTAGTGCCTTTTAAGCACGGACTTATAGAAGTTCAAGGTTATGATGATGCAACACGAATGCGATACGGAGAATTAATTTACACTGGCATCAGTAGAACGCCGGTAATGGCAATTTCAGATCACTTTAGTATAGCCGGTACTGATTATCCGATCAGCGCAGAAAATTTCGCAACAATCGCAGATGTTTACCGAATTTTAGAGCAGTTATCAGAGGATGATGACTTATATCCCACTTGTGACAATGCTACTAAAACGATTTCTGCAAGTGCAAGACGCTTAGAGAGAATGTTTGGTCTTGATTGGGCAGGAGATTTGGATGCGACGCGTGCTAAAGCTCAAGCAGTTGCCGATGCACAGCAACAAAAAATTAGCCTTGCACTCGGCACTTTGATAAAGAGAACCCGATTATCCGATACTGCTTACATTATCGGCGCAGGCTCAGGATATAAGATAGTACAATGTATCGCCAAGCGTCTAGGACTACGCTTTATGCCGTATCATCATTTGCTGGACAATTTGCCTAAACATTTAGAAGATGTTGTATGCCGTTGTGCAAGTGCCGTGAGTGTTGCAAGTCTGGCGCACCGAAAGCATCTATAGGGATATGACTAAGTTATGGATTAAGGATTTGACTTATGCGAGCGACAGCATGCAGTTATTTGATTATTTAAGAGGACAGCCGGGGGCAGTATTTTTAGATAGTGGAAGTCGTCGTCGCAATGCACGCTACGATATTTTGACAGCTTGCCCTTCGCGCCTGATTCGTAGCAAAGACGGTATTACAACCGTGGAATATGCCGATGGACAATCTCAAAGATATACCGAAGATCCTTTTGAAATTGTACGAACACAACTCGCTTTTGATCAAATAGAAAGCGATGGCGAATTGCCTTTCCATAGTGGTGCGATCGGTTATTTCGGATACGATCTGGGTCGCCGTATAGAAAAGTTGCCTTGTTATGCAAGCGATTCCGATGGTCTGCCGGAGTTGATGCTTGGTATATACGATTGGGCAGTTGTTAACGACCATTTACGCAAGCGAACTTGCTTAATCGCATATCCGAGTGATCAATTCAGCATAAAAGATTTTAGTCGATGGGAGGAATTGTTAAGTCAAGCTCCGCGTCCCGCAGAAAAATTCGCTTGCAAACAGTTAGGTGCTTTGCAATCTAATATGGATCGTGCAACTTACGTCAGGTGCTTCAATGCGGTCAAAGAACATATTTATCAGGGCAATTGCTACCAAATCAATTTGGCACAAAGATTTGCCATTTCGATGGAGTGCGATGCATGGCAGTTATATCGCCGTTTGCGCTCGATTAATTCTGCCCCGTATTCGGCGTATTTAGATTTTGGGCAATTTCAGGTTTTGAGTATTTCTCCAGAACGCTTTTTGCATTTGCAAGAAAGCTATGTCGAAACCAGTCCAATCAAAGGCACTCGCCGGCGGTATCGCGATCCCGATCAAGACACTAAGCAGATGGAAGCATTACGCAAGAGTGCCAAAGATAAAGCCGAGAACCTAATGATCGTAGATTTATTGCGCAACGATTTTGGTAAAAGTTGTAGGCCGGGTTCTATCAACACCAAACATTTATTTAACGTTGAGAGTTTTGATAATGTGCATCATTTAGTTAGCACGGTGTGCGGTAATCTAGATAAAAATAAAGATGCTTTGCATTTGTTGAAAGATTGTTTCCCTGGTGGTTCCATCACTGGTGCCCCCAAGCTGCGAGCGATGGAAATCATAGAGGAATTAGAACCACATCGGCGTGGCGTGTACTGCGGTTCTATAGGATACTTGAGTCGCAATGGCGATATGATGCTCAATATTGCGATCCGCACTGCGATATATCAAAATCGGCAGTTTGTGTTTTATGGCGGCGGTGGAATTGTCGCAGACTCGGATGCCGATTTGGAATATCAAGAGACGATGGACAAGGTGTCATCAATGACTGACTTGTTAAAAGAAGCCGCAAACGAATGAAATGGGTGTTGAAGATCGGCGGTAGCTTGTATAAACACACTAAGTTGGCAAATGTGCTAGCACATGCAAAACACCTTTCTCAAGCCTCAGCAGAATGTACGATTGTGCCGGGCGGCGGACCGTTCGCCGATCAAGTTCGAGTAGCTTATAAACGGTGGCATTTAGACAAGCAAACCGCACACCGAATGGCGATACTAGGAATGCGTCAATACGGCAGATTACTGGCCAATCTATCACGATTGCCGGTATGTTATTCAGATAATGGGGGAGATGAAGAATGCGCAGTATGGTTGCCGACAGATCACCCGACACCAACCTGCTTGGCTAAAATTCCACGCCAACAACTTGATTGGGATTTTACTTCGGACTCAATCGCAATTTGCCTGGCCGATCATATAGGTGCGGAATATCTAGTCTTGGTAAAAGCAGTTTCCGTGAACCAGGTAGGCTCTTTTGCAGATTTGGTGGACAAACGTTTCGTCGGTTTGATGCAGGATAGATCGGTGAAAGTTGTTTGCTTATCCGTCGAAGAATGGTTACAAAAAAGTACTGCCGATTGAGCCGAGTAAACCCGCCACTTGAGCCAGTAGGCCAATCGGCAATTCTATCTGACGGGGTGGTTTTTTGCATACCCATTATTTAGGACAAGCCTTAGCTTGTCCGACCTACATACCCACGTTAAGGTTCTGCACAATGTTACGCCGATTGTGCTACTGCAACAAACGGCGGTTCTACTGTCGTAGTTGGGTGGCAATTTTTTGTATCATTGCAGTGGATAAATTGCCTTGTCTTTGATGATTTTCACATAAGGCGGTTCTAAAGCCTAGATAATCGGGTGTCATTTTAAGTAAAGGTTTGATATCTTGATATTTCAAGGAACCTGCGATGCCGCAAAGCAAACCATTGCTTTGCGCGGTTTTCACAAAATCACTTAACTCGGCATCGCTTTTGACGGTGCGCACCGAACCGTTCTTTTTGTTTGCCGTGTCTACCATGATGCCAGCGAAACCTGCCGACTTTAATAGATGACACGGCCCCGATAAATCGTTAAAGTAATCGGCAAATAAAACTCCAACCAAATTGACACTCCCAGTGATTGTTTTGAGCACTGGCAAACACTTCAAGAGCCAATCACTGCCGAACATGCCGACCTTAACATAATTTACTCCGAGCTTTGCGATGGCCTGTGTTTTTTTCAATACGACTTCGGGGTCGGCAGGCAAATCGCCTATGGTTGCGCTACTGGTACAAGTCCCTGAAATGAGCTTCACGATTTCATTGATAGTAAGCTCGTCCAGCGCGCCTAATGCCCCTTGCGTAGGGTCTTTCATATCAAGTATTCCTACCGAAGCCTTAAGTGCGATGTGTGCTTCTTCCATGTTGGAAATGCTGGCTAATAGTTGTGTCATATTCTCTCCAGTATATCGGGAAATTTTTTCTGCACACGTTCGATTAACCATGACCATGCTTCAAGTTCCTCAGGACCGGCGGTTTTATCTATGGCAATTTTCAGATAAGCTATTTCGGTTAGAATTTTTTCGGATGGTAATCGGTCTAGGCGGCTGACGAGTATCGCCAATTCAATAACCGCAGCTTGTGCTCGGTTAAAGCCATTGAAGGGTGCGTGTGTTGCTTCGTGCAATACCTTGGCATGTAGCTTCGGTCTGAGCGCATCGTCTTCGGTTTTGACGACTTTGACCTCAGTGTGACTCAGTGCCGCCTCCAGCTGCTTGGCTTCTACATATTTGCTTTTTGTCAAAGGCCATGCTTTGCGCCCGCTTAGACAGCCTGCGAATACCCTGACATCGTCCGTACGATTGATTACCGCATACGGGTTGCGTTTGAGATTGTCTAAGGTAGTAGACGGTTTGAAAGGAGCTAGTATCATAAAGGAGTCGTTCATCCATACACCCATTGGGGCGAGATATGTGCTACCGTCTTCGTTGCAAGTGCTGACGATTGTTTCAAGTATCTTCATTCTCTGTATTTCGTTTTTTTCTATTTTTTATTTTTTCGCGTCGTTCTTTTAAGGTTATTCCGCCTTCTTTGAAAGTAGTAAGGTCCTCTTCTTTGGCTTCTACGGCACATCCCCAAAGCAGTTCTTCGTCTTGATTGTAACGCTTTCCTAGCTGCCATGCAATTTGTGCTCGTCCTAACTCTACTCCCAAGTAAAAGGCGTGTCCGCCATCGTCGGAGACACCCAGGTCAGTATAAAAATCAAAAGGGTCAGTTGCAACTTTATGGAGGTCACGATTATATACATGTATGCCTTCTTCGTTAAGTTGTATCCTAAAATTTTTATCCTTGATAGACTCGGCAATGGTTTTAATCTCCTCTGTACTATAAGGAAAAGGGTGTCGCTCGTGCAATGCCATCAAACCGCTTGCGATATTCGCCGGCGTAGAACTATGGCGACGCGCTGCATACATAATGCGTCTTGCCAAATCGGCTTCTCGTATCGCACAGCGGCAGTGTTCGCTAACTTGGGTGGTCAATAAATATCTAATGTTGAGTTCCGATATGATGCCCAGTAGCAATGCATTGATGCCCGAAGTGTCGGCGTGTGTTAGTTCGGTTAGATTGCCGATTCCCATCATTATTTCTATATGCGGATGATCGCGGCGCAAGCGGTGGTAGCGTGCCAAAGAATCGCTAAATCCGTAATGTATGGGATCCAAAATAGGGTCAGCGATAAACGCTCTATTTTTTTTCTCCAGTATTTCCATGCAGTTATAGAGCGTTTCTATTTGCTGTGGTGTGTCTGGGATCACGATAGGCGTCGCTTCGCTTTCGTCGGCTACCCATAACGTGTCTTGTTTTAGACTGAGTAGATAATCAGCACCGTACTCCGATGCCTGCAACAGTTGTTCGGTGTTATGCGTGTCTACGCTGACCTTGAAATGATGTTCTTTGAGCAAAGTAATCGTATCTTTGAGTTGCGGGAATGGTGTGTCGGGCATAAACCCTATATCTATCACATCGGCACCGTCCGTCCTATAACGTTTCGCAATATCCAAAGTTTCTTCCGGCGACTGCTCGGCGGCTTCAACTATTTCGCCAAGGATTAATACATCCGAATCGTTCAAATCATAGTGATGTGTTTTACCGAAGAGTGACGGGATGTCTTTGAGTTCGTCGGGTCCGCGCTCAAAAGGGATGCGGAAATGAGAGGATAGTTCATCTAAGTCGCCGCGAAAAAGACCCGGTAAGATAATTCTGTCAAATTGGTCTATGTCCTTTAATCTTCGCTTGATGATGTTCGTAGTCATCATAGAGGCGACGCTCAAACCTAAATTGCGGACATCATATGTAAATGCATCGCTTTGCATATCCTCCAAAATACGAACCAACCCCGGATAAGCGAGTTTGCCGGTTAGAAATAGGATATGTTCTTTCTTTTTAATATCACTCATAAATAAATCAGGTTACCGAATAGTCTTTGGAATATTTTAAGGGTTTATATATAATAGCTAAGTTTCAACGATAGATACTTAAAGACACAACACTCTAATAACTATTTTACTAATATACATGATGAGCGATACTAAATCACTCTATTATAAAACACCCGTACCCGACAAAATCTATTTTGGCAAACTGCGTACGATGTTATTGATATCCACCTTTTCTCGTTCCGGTTCAACATTACTCGGTTATTTACTCACTGCCCATTGCAATATGGTGGTGGCTAGCGAACCTAAAAACTACGGAGAAAACCTATACGATGAAGTTCCTCCGATGGCGTTAGTGAATTATATTCTACATGTGGATAAAATGAGGTTTGAAGAAGCGAAAAAATTTCAATCTTTAGAAAAGCCAAATAAGGTTAGTACTATAAAGAGTACTTATAACAAGCAAGAACGTTATATGTTTGTTCCTAATCAATGGCAGGCGTGTTGTGAATTATTGAGAGTGATAGGAATTAAAAATTCGTCGTTATTGGCAAAGTCTCTATCGGAGGAGGGTGTATATAAAAAATTCATGACACGTCTTGGAAAAATAGGAATTAATCGTTTGAGATTTATTTTCACAGTACGCAACCCATACGATATGATTAGTATGGGTATAGTGCATCGTGAAGGAAATCCGAAGACACCCTCTTTCACTGAGAGACAGAAACATGACATGATAACTAGAAGAATAAAAAATCAATTTGTAGAACAATGCGAAATAGCTAAAAAACTCATTGAGTTAAGTAAAGCCGAGAGTATATTCATAAATAGGCACGAAGACATGGTGGCTTCCCCTGTAGATCAGTTAGCTAAGCTATGTGATTTTCTGAGAGTTCCAGCATTTCCCGATTATCTCAATGATTGTGCGTCTGTGGTCTATAAGAAGGCTAACAAAAGCCGTTATGAACTGGACTGGTCTAAGCAACAAAAAAAAGAGGTAGCAAAATTAATAGATAAATATGATTTCTTTTCCGGTTATAGCTGGGACTCATGATAAATACTTCTATGTCTAATCATATTAATCCTCAAAATTATGGAGTATCTGCACCTGATGTAGCGTGTTTTAAGGATGTACATACATTCGTATCAACGGTAGGATTTCCTCGAAGTGGTTCATCCCTAGTCGGTTATTTATTAACTGCACATCGCAATATAGTAATCGCCCATGAACCTCGCATCAGAGACCAGAGACTATATGAAGCTGATCCGAAAGTGTTATTCGATACAATTATTCAAATAGATAGAAATAGATACAGCAGAGTAAAAAAGTTTATTGAAAGTAGTGAGAAATCTTCGTTACCGAATGAAAGTGAGTTTAGATCGAGGTATGGTTTGGAAAACAAATATGTAGTGGTTCCAAATCAATGGCAAGCCCGCTGTGAGTCTTTGCAAGTCATAGGAGTTAAGGACTCCTCATACTCAACAGCTAAGTTATCAAAAATAAATACATTAAAGACTTTTAGGGAAAATCTTAGTAAGAAATCGGTCAATTGCTTAAAGTTTATTTTCACGGTGCGTAACCCTTACGACATGATTACCACCAGTGCAGCATATTGGGCTAATAATAAGCGAATTAGAACGGTAACACAGAATGATATAGATATGATGCTAGACCGTAAAGTGAAAACACGCTTTCCAACATTATGTGAAAACATCAAGAATCTTTTTACGTCAATTAGAGCCGAGGATATATTCATAAATAGGCACGAAGACATGGTGGCTTCCCCTGTAGATCGGCTGGCCAAGCTATGTGATTTTTTGAGAGTACCGGCATTTCCCGACTATCTTAATGATTGTGCATCCGTGGTCTATAAAAAAGCTAACAAAAGCCGCCATGAACTGGATTGGTCTGAGCAACAAAAAGAAGAAGTGGCAAAGTTGATAGATCAATATGATTTCTTTTCTGGTTACAGCTGGGATTCATGATAAATACTTCTATGTCCGATCATATTAATCCCCAAGATTATGAAATACCTGCACCCAATGCAGCGTATTTTAAGGATGTACATACATTCATATCAACGATAGGGTTCCCTGGAAGTGGTTCATCTCTAGTCGGTTATTTACTGACTGCACATCGTAATATAATAATCGCCCACGAGCCTCATATCAAAGACAAAAGTTTATACGAAGTCGATCCGCAAGTGTTATTTAATTGTATCTTTCTAAGAGATAAAGATAGATTTAGAGTGGCAAAACAACTTACTAAAAATACCGAAAAATCTTCATCATCAAATAAAAATGACTTCAAATCAAGGTATGGTGCGGCAAACAAATATGTCATGGTTCCAAATCAATGGCAAGCCCATTGTGAGGCTTTACAAGTCATAGGAGTTAAGTGTTCCCTATACTCAACGGTTCAGCTATCAAAAATTGATATATTAGAGACTTTTAGGGAAAATCTTAGCAAAAAATCAGTCAATTGCTTAAAGTTTATTTTCACGGTGCGTAACCCTTACGATATGATTTCCACCAGAGTAGTATACTGGGCTAATAATAAGCGGATTAGAACAGTAACACAGAACGATATAAAGATGGCACTAGATTATAGAGTGAAAATACATTTTCCTAAATTATGCAAAGACATGAAGAATCTTTTTACGTCAATTAGAGCCGAGGATATATTCATAAATAGGCACGAAGACATGGTGGCTTCCCCTGTAGATCAGCTGGCCAAGCTATGTGATTTTTTGAGAGTACCGGCATTTCCCGACTATCTTAATGATTGTGCATCCGTGGTCCATAAAAAAGCTAACAAAAGCCGCCATGAACTGGATTGGTCTGAGCAACAAAAAGAAGAAGTGGCAAAGTTGATAGATCAATATGATTTCTTTTCTGGTTACAGCTGGGATTCATGATAAATACTTCTATGTCTAATCATATTAATCCCCAAGATTATGAAATACCTGCACCCAATGCAGCGTATTTTAAGGATGTACATACGATGGTATTGGTGTCCTTTTTTCCTGGATCTGGTTCATCTTTGCTTGGTTATTTGCTTACTGCGCACCCCAACATGGTTATAGCCCATGAACCCGACCGGCAAGAGGAGAGTTTATACGATGAAGTTTCTGTTCCGGTATTACTGAATCATCTTTTATCCACCGATAAAATGAGGTTGGAGAATGCGGCAAAAGTTCAGTCTTTTGAGGCACCGAAGAAAGCTTCAAATTCATATAATTTGGTAAGGAGAACCTTTGAAAGGATATTTGTTAGAAACATCCACAACAAGAAAGCCTCAAAATTATATAATTTGGCAAGGAGAACTTATAGCGAGCAAGAGCGTTATATATATGTTCCTAATCAATGGCAAGCCCGCTACGAAGCACCGGAGGTGATAGGCGTAAAAAACTCATTACTGTTGGCAGAGAGTTTATTAACAGAGGAAAGATTACAAAAGCTGCAAAAGAATCTTGAAAAAGCAGGGATTCGTCGCTTGAGATTTATTTTCACGGTGCGCAATCCTTATGATATGATTGCCACCAATGTATTATATTGGGCAGGCAATAAGCGGGTTAGAATGGTAACAAAGGATGACGTAAGTAAGATGCTTGATTATCATATAAAGGTGTCGTTTCCTGCTATGTGCGAGAGAGGGGAAAGATTATTTAAGCTGATGAAACCAGAGAGTATACCAGACCAAGCCACAGATATACTGATAAATAAGCACGAAGACTTAGTAGCTTCTCCGTCCAAACAGCTGTCTGAACTATGCAAATTTCTAAAATTACCTGCTTCACCTGATTATCTTGATGATTGTGCATCCGTGGTTGATAAATACCCAAATCAAAGCCGCCATGAACTACACTGGTTCACCCTACAAAAAGAAGAGGTGGCAAAGCTGATAGATAAGTATCACTTCTTTTCCGGTTATAGCTGGAATTAATGACAAACACTTTTAGGATCATTTATGTCTGATCGTATAAATCCTCTAGATTATAAAATACCTACACCTCCCCCAGCGTACTTTGACAATATACATACAATGGCACTGGTATCGTATTTTCCTAGATCCGGTTCATCGTTGCTGGGCTATTTGCTTACTGCGCATCCCAATATGATCATAGCTAATGAACCTGCTCAGCCAGGGGAGAGATTATATGAAAAAGTTCCTCTTATAGTTTTATTGAATTATATTTTATATATGGATAGGATGAGGTATGAGGATGCGAAAAAAATTCGGTCTTTACTAACTCTAGAGGAGGCATTGGGATCAAACGATGCGGTAAAGAGATTTTATGACCAACAAGAACGTTATATACTTGTTCCTAATCAATGGCAAGCCCGTTGCGAGTCTTTGAAGGTAATAGGTGTTAAGAATTCATTACCGTTGGCAGAGAGTCTATCGGCAGAAGGGGTGTTACAAAAACTGAAAGAGAATCTTAATCAATTCAAGATTCGTCGTTTGAGATTTATTTTCACGGTGCGTAATCCTTATGACATAATTTCCACTGATGTGGTCTATTGGTCAAAAAATAAAAGGCTTAGAGTGGTAACACAGGATGATGTAGACATGATGCTAGATTATAGGATAAAGATATCATTTCCTTTAATGTGCAAGAAAGGGGAAAGGTTATTTAAGCTAATGCAACCTGCGGACAAACCAAATTCAACTACAGATATACTGATAAATAAACACGAAGACTTAACAGCTGCTCCTGCCGAACAACTGACCAAACTATGTAAATTCCTAAAATTGTCATATCCCTCGGATTATTTGAAGGATTGTGCCTCAGTAGTTCGCAGTAAGGCTAATAAAAGTCGCCATGAACTGCATTGGTCGGATGAGCAAAAGAAAGAGGTAAGAAAACTAATTGACAAATACGATTTCTTTTCAGGCTACGATTGGGATACATGAACAAAGTGGAGGAGAGGCACAAACGCTTATGCTTGGAAAACCGTTTAAGCTCAGAAGCAGTTATACTCCTTCGGGTGATCAACCGCAAGCTATAAAAGAATTGACCCAGGGCTTGCAGGACGGTTCATCGCACCTGACGCTACTTGGTGTGACAGGGTCGGGCAAAACCTTTACGATTGCAAATGTCATAGAACAAGTACAACGCCCGACGATAGTATTAGCCCCTAATAAGACTTTGGCAGCTCAGCTTTACGGTGAGTTAAAAGATTTTTTTCCGGATGCTGCAGTGGAATATTTTGTTTCTTATTATGATTACTACCAGCCCGAGGCTTATGTGCCGAGCAGCGATACCTATATAGAAAAGGATGCATCGGTCAACGACCATATAGAGCAGATGCGGCTATCTGCGACCAAGGCTCTGTTTGAACGCGCCGACACCGTAATCGTAGGTACGGTCTCGGCGATTTATGGCTTGGGTGATCCTAAAAAATATCTGCATATGGTTATCCATTTAGATAGAGGCGATGCGATCACTCAACGAAAAATCCTAAAACGCTTAACTGAACTGCAATATACGCGCAACGATATAGAACTTAGGCGCGGCTGTTTTAGGGTACGCGGCGACGTTATCGATGTGCACCCTGCAGAATCCGACCGAGAAGCCGTACGCATAGAGTTATTCGACGACGAAATAGAAAAATTAAGTTATTTTGACCCTCTGACCGGAGAAGTTTTGGGTGCCGTGCCACGCTTAACGATTTATCCCAAGTCGCACTATGTAACACCTAGGCAAACGATACTTGATGCGATAGAACAAATCAAAGTAGAACTTCGCACACAACTTGATTTATTGACCCGCTCCAACAAACTCGTAGAGGCTCAACGTTTAGAACAACGTACGGTTTACGATATAGAAATGATGTACGAGCTCGGCTATTGTTCGGGCATAGAGAATTATTCGCGTTATTTGAGTGGTCGCGGTGCTGGACAACCCCCACCCTGTTTGCTCGATTATTTGCCCGATAATGCATTGATGGTAATGGACGAGAGCCATGTTTCTATACCGCAGTTTATGGGGATGTATAGGGGTGATCATTCGCGTAAAAAAAATCTAGTTGACTACGGTTTTAGGTTGCCCTCTGCACTCGATAATCGCCCATTAAAGTTTGAGGAATTTGAAGCACTTGCGCCGCAGATGATATTGGTTTCGGCAACTCCTGCGCAGTACGAAAAAGATCACAGCAGTATCGTTGCTGAGCAAGTTGTACGGCCTACCGGATTGATAGATCCCGATACTGATGTGAGACCAGTTGCTTCGCAGGTTGACGATGTGTTATCCGAAATTAATAAACGGGTGGCATGCGGTGAACGCGTCTTGATTACCACTCTGACGAAGCGGATGGCAGAAGACTTGACCGATTATTTGAGTGAACACGATGTGCGGGTGCGCTATCTACATTCCGATGTAGACACCGTTGAACGTGTAGAGATTATCCGAGATCTCAGGCTAGGTATATTCGATGTGCTGGTAGGGATCAACCTACTGCGTGAAGGTTTGGATATTCCGGAGGTTTCTCTGGTTGCGATACTCGATGCCGACAAGGAAGGCTATTTACGCTCCGAGACTTCTTTGGTACAGACCATCGGGCGCGCTGCCCGACATATCAACGGGATGGCAATACTCTATGCTGATAAAATCACCCGTTCAATGAAAGCAGCTCTAGTAGAGACCAAGCGTCGCCGAGACAAGCAACGTGAATTTAATAAACGACATGGTATTTCTCCGCAAGGTATACAAAAGAAAGTTGCCGATGTCATGGAAGGTGCGCATCTAAAACAAGTCGGCAATAAGAAACGTCGCCGAGTTGCCGAAATAAAAATAGCCGACTACGACACACTGACACCTGATGAAGCGATTAAAAAAATCAAAAAGCTGGAAGAACAAATGTATGCATGCTCTAGAAATCTGGAATTTGAAGAAGCTGCGCGCCTACGCGACCAAGCTGCTTTAGTCAAAACACAGGTATTCGGTGCTAGAGAAAAGCAATATTCATAAGATTATTTGCTGGATAAAAACGAGGATTACGATGTCTTATGCCGATGTGATAAAAGCGACAGCGGAACGTTGCGATGACGAGACCTATACCTTCAGTGTAACCGTACAACACGAAGACGAAGGTTGGGATCACTATGCCGATCGTTGGGAAGTCATAGGACCGGGCGATGAGATATTGGCGACCCGCGTGCTATTGCATCCCCATGTGGGTGAAAAGTCTTTTACTCGAACCAAAGCTGGCGTATCGATTCCCGAAACCATTGAACGAGTACGAGTGCGAGCGCACGATTCGCTACATGGCTATGGTGGCATTGAAACCGAAGTCATATTGATCTAACTCCGATAGGGAAGATTAGAAGCTGTTGAAAAAGTATTTCATATGCCGTAGGAGCGGATATGCAAATCCGCCCCTACCATTTTCATAAATTATATGGCGCAAGCGGTTCAATTTTTGCAATGGTGGTACTTTTTCAACAGCCCTATACGTGTTATTTCTAACAGCCATAGTATTTAGATTTTGTACGAGGTCGCGCCACTTGCCCAACTGGAGCAAGTGGCAATTCTATAGGTCAATCGGCGGTTCTGTTATCAATCCAGTCAATGAGCTGTGGTAGTGCATCAAAAATCGCTTCTGCACCCCATTCAGAAATATCAATTTCTTTGACATGATAACCGTAGGATACTGCGAGTGCGTGTATGCCCGCGCTTATCGCTGCGGTTATGTCGTTTAGCGTGTCACCTAAATAGGCACAGTGTTGAGGAGATAAATCAAGCTGTCTTGCTGCACATAACAAAGGTCTGGGATGCGGTTTTTTTTTATCAGTCGTATCACCGTAGACTAAACAATCGGCGGAATCGTACAGCTCTAGTTTTTGTAATATTGGTACTGAAAGACGCTCGGACTTATTTGTTACAATTCCCCATTTCATTCCTCGGTCTTTGATTTCTGTTATCGTTGCGATTGTTTCCGGGAATAGGCTCGTGGTATCGTGTAGGTGTGCCTGATAGATTTCTATAAACTCAGACGATAGCTGCTCATATTCAGATTCGTCATAATCATCACCGAAAGCGGCTTTTATTAGCGAGTAGCTACCTTGCCCTGCATGAGGGCGCATCGTAGCTACGTCTTTGGTAGGATGTCCTTTTTTCTCTAATAAAATATTAAGAGACTTGATTAAATCGCCGGCTGTATCTATTAGCGTACCGTCTAAATCAAATAGAATTGCGTGTAAAGATTTCAAGGACATCGGCAATGCATTAAGTAGTTGACACTGGGTTCGCCGCTCAAAACTGCAGTATCCAGAAAAGGTAAATAGCGCATTCCCGTAATATCACAGACGGCCGAGTTATTTTGTTTGACTATCGTTGCAAGTTCCGATGGTTTGATTAATTTTTGATAATCGTGTGTCCCTTTAGGAAGCAGTTTCAGCAAATATTCAGCCCCCAAAATCGCTAGTAAATAAGCCTTAGGCGTACGGCTGATTGTAGAAAAGAACACATCACCGCCCGGCTTGACTGCACGAATACAAGCGGAGACCAACGACTGTGGATCAGGTACATGTTCCAAAAGTTCCATACAGGTGACTATGTCGTAGTAATTTGCGTGTTGTTCGGCATGTTGCTCTGCACTCGTATATTGATAATCAATAGTCAGCTTGGACTCGTGTAAATGCAATCGGGCAGTTTCAAGTGAGGCTTTACCCAAATCAATACCGACCATTGTAGCCCCTTTAAGTGCCATAGCTTCGCATAATAGACCACCTCCGCAACCTACATCCAAGACCTTTTTATTCTTGAGGGTAGTGCGCGTAGCGATATATTCAAGACGCACCGGATTGATAATATGTAATGCTTTGAAAACGCCTTCGCGATCCCACCAACTCGTTGCAGATTCTTCAAACTTATCTAATTCCTGTTGTTGTACATTAACTTCCATATGCGTATTCTATCATCTGCATTATGAGCTACATATCTTAACTTTGATTTCAATGCAGTATGGATATATCACGGCATTAGGTCCTGCCAAACATAGAAAAATAATTTACGATTATAGATACTTTCTGAGGTATAAAGTTTTTGAATGCTTGCAAATCAAGTGTTTAAGATTTGATCATGTATATTGATGTGTAGATTGAGCTTAGGAGCCTGCTCGGACAAATAAAAAACCAATACCAATAAGAATCACCCTCTCACCTCAGTATCGAATCCAAAGTTTTTCATGGTTCTAATACGAAATTAAGGCTATAATTTGTCTCGCGTTCAGCGTGCGACCACATAGCTACTATGAATAAAGATGTTAGACCCTAAATTATTGCGTAATCAGACCCAAATGCTATTCAGAGAATTAGCGCGGCGGGGTACGGACTATGATATGGATCGTTATTTATCTTTGGAACAGCAGCGTAAAGAACTGCAAGTTCAATCCGAGACCACACAAGCAGAATTAAAAGCACAGTCGCGTGAAATTGCACAGCTAAAAACGGCAGGCACGTCTTCGGAGTCGGCATTGCGCGAGGCAGAGAAATTAAAGTCGCAGCTAGGCGAATTACAAACCAAACTGAGTGAACTAAAAGTACAGCTTAATGCCTTTTTATTAGGCCTGCCTAATAGACCCGACTCATCAGTGCCTGACGGTATAGACGAAAAGGATAACTTGGAACTCCGCCGTTGGAAGCAACCGCGGGTCTTTGATTTTGAACCTTTAGATCATGTTGATTTAGCAAACCGTGCTGGTTGGTTCAATACAGCAGCAGCGGCAGCGATATCTGGATCTAGGTTTATGGTATTGCACGGCGAATTGGCTCAACTGCATAGAGCTTTAATAGATTACATGGTTGATCTACATGTGCAACGGCACGGTTATCAAGAGGTTTATGTCCCTTATATAGTCAATGCCTCTACCTTATTGGGTACCGGACAATTACCTAAGTTTGAACAAGACTTATTCAAGCTACACGGCGATAACGATTTTTATCTGATACCGACTGCCGAAGTGCCGGTCACCAATCTTTATAAAGAAACCATTTTGGATGCCGAACAATTACCAATGAGATTTGTTTGCCATACACCATGCTTTCGTTCGGAAGCAGGGGCGTACGGCAAGGATACTCGCGGGTTGATACGTCAACATCAATTTGAAAAAGTAGAACTCGTACATATCGTCAAATCTGAGGACTCGTGGCAAACTTTGGAGGAGTTGGTGTCTCACGCTGAGGCAGTATTGCAAGATTTGGAATTGCCTTATCGGGTTGTTGCATTGTGTAGCGGAGATTTGGGTTTTGCTTCCGCCAAAACATACGATATAGAGGTTTGGGTGCCTAGCGAAAATTGCTATCGCGAGATTTCATCGTGTAGTAATATGCTGGATTTTCAAGCGCGACGAATGAAAACACGGGTGCGTAATGTCAAGGCTGAGATCAACTACGTACATACCCTCAACGGCTCAGGATTGGCAATAGGAAGGACGTTGCTCGCATTACTAGAAAACTGCCAAAATAACGATGGTTCCATTGCTGTGCCGTCGGCACTGCAACCTTATATGAGAGGCAAGCCTGTAATCAGTGGAAATTCATAACGGTGTATTGTGCAGCCCCACAACGTAAACTACATGTGTAGGGGCGGACTCATATGTCCGCCCTAACGCGACGTACTTGCATGATTTATACATTCATCCATCAAATTTATGCAAACCATAATCTTGTGGCGCAGGCGGTTTTGTTCGTGCAGAACGGTAATTTAGGGAGGGCATGTTAGCCCTCCCCTACAGGTGGTTATTATAAATTCAATGGCGCAGGCGGTTGAGTTTTTACATCGACGGTACTTTTTCAACAGCCCCAGTTAGGGTTCAAGATAGTGAACCTTAAAAGTTAGATAGAGCTGATCTACATCCGCATTATTTTCTGCTAAAGGTTCTTCGTTTAATATCAATCGCACAAGTTGCAAACGATGATGTTTTAAGTCCGAATGACCTGCCAACATGGTCAAAAACTCCGATATCCCTATAAATTGCATAGAGAGTGTCATATAGTGCAATGTTAGGCAGCGATCGTATAAGCACGATTCAAATAATTCCGGTCCTGCGCATAAATACATGCGACGATAGCCAGCTTCAATTAATTGTTTTGTAATTGCTCCCCCTTCAACACGCTGTTCACCAGCGACGACAACTTTATAACCTTGTTTTTGCCATGCTTGGATTCGCTGCTCGTTGCCACTATCGCTCGTTGCAATCCAAACATCTTTTTTTGCCAAGCTATCCGGTATTGGGAATTCAAGCGTATTGCTACAGACAACGACTAGCGGTTGTGCGGATAACCCTCGCTGTGATCGCCAGTCTCTAAGATCGGCGTTTTTGGGGGTATGCCCAACATGCAAGATATTGTTCAGGCGTCCTGCTGCTAGTGCGCGTAGATAACCACCGTGGGTAATAAGACAATCGGCTTGTGCTTGTAATTCCAAAAACAATCGGTGGTCGGTATCACTGGTGAGTTGTTCTGGTAGCAGCAAAGTTTTATTTTTAGATATTGCAATACGCCCATCCAAACTTGTTAAGAAATTAGAATAAACGATAGGGTCATCGCAATCGGATAAAAATGGGTCGTCTAAATACTTGCCGTACAATCGTTTGTATTTTTTATATTGGGGATAAATTTGAGCGATATTCATGTATAATTGAGCGATTACCGAACATGATATTATATTCTATTAAGGTGATTTATGTCTCTGAACACTATTAAAGTTTTACCGTCTCAGCTTGTCAATCAAATCGCTGCCGGTGAAGTAATAGAACGCCCGGTATCCATTGTCAAAGAATTGGTAGAAAACAGCCTGGATGCGAACGCAAATCGTATTGTGGTCAAAATAGAGCAAGGCGGTTCTAAGTCTATAGAAGTCGGCGATGACGGAGACGGTATCCCTGCCGAACAGTTGGTATTGGCACTGTCGCGTCATGCAACCAGCAAAATTTCCGGTGTTGAAGACCTGACGGCTATCAGACAATTCGGATTCAGAGGCGAGGCTTTACCAAGCATTGCATCGGTGTCGCGTCTCACATTAAGTTCAAACACATCCGAACAAGAGAGCGGACATCAAATTGTGGTTGACGGAGACGATGCTAATGCCGACCAGGTTGTTCCTACAGCGCGTAGCAAAGGTACGACGGTGACAGTCAGTGATTTATTTTTCAATGTACCGGCAAGACGTAAATTTCTCAAAACCGAACGCACTGAGTTTTCTCATATACAGAAATTTTTGTACTGCATTGCGCTTGCACGCCACGATGTGGAGTTCATATTAGAACATAATGGTAAAACGATATTCCATTTTCCCAAAGCCGAGCATAAGCCTGAATTGCAATCGCGTTTGAACAAAATACTCGGCAAGGCTTTTGCCGAACAAAATATCTGGTTCCTGGAGAGTATAGAAGACTTGGCAGTTTCCGGTTGGCTCGGGTTACCGACCATCGCTCGTAGTCAGCCCGATATGCAGTATTGCTATGTCAACGGGCGAGTGGTACGAGATAAGACGATTGCCCATGCGGTGCGCAGAGCATATAACGATGTGCTGTATCAGGATCGTCATCCTTGTTATATTTTGTATTTGGATATTGCCGCAAGCAAGGTAGATGTAAATGTACATCCTGCCAAACACGAAGTGCGCTTTCACGATCAAAAATTAGTACACGATTTTGTTCATATAGCTATCCAACGCGCACTTGCTCAAATATCACCTAAGACGGTTCCCAACTTAGTTGAACATCAAAGTGGATCACAAAACAGTATGCCTAGCGACAGTATTCCTTATAAATCGGTTAAGAAGGCAGGACAGCCGCACTTAAACTTATCCTTAGAGAGGCGCAGTAGCGGTGGATTGAGTCGAGATTTTTATAAGCAAGTTACAGAGAATGTCCAACCAGCGAAAGACTATACGCAAACCGAAGCTAACCATCAGGTGATAAATGATCAATTAATGTTGCCTTTGGGTGAGGCAGTTTGCCAAGTGCATGGTATCTACATCATTGCACAAAATATCCAAGGTTTTGTGATAGTAGATATGCACGCTGCACATGAGCGCATAGTCTACGAGCGTCTTAAAGAAGCCTATAAAAAGCAAGGTGTGCATTCACAACCTCTGCTCGTCCCGGAAACTCTAGAAGTAAGTGAAAGTGAAGCCGACCTATGCGAACTACATACCGAGACATTGGAAAAAATTGGTTTAGGTGTAGAGCGCATTGGTTTGTGTAAGTTGAGAGTTAAGCGTATATCATCGTTATTAAAAGGAACTGATTATAGCCAGTTGTTGCGGGATGTACTGGCTGATTTTATGCAAAACGATTCATCGGATCGTATAGAGGATCGCATCAACGACATATTGTCTACGGTGGCATGCCACAGTGGAGCGGTGCGTGCCAACCGTAAATTATCCCTAGACGAGATGAACGTGATATTGCGAGACATAGAATCGACCGAGCGTGGCGGTCAGTGTAATCACGGTCGTCCTACGTGGTTGCAACTGAGCATAAAACACCTGGATAAACTATTCAAAAGAGGCCAATAAAGGGGATTATATACAATTCTGCAAAGAGCTTATTTATAATAAATTAGACTAATGAAAGCCAATAGAGCAATAAGATACAGACTATATCCAGCGACCTATAAAAAGCACCAAAAGCTACATGGCACTGCCGGTTTGTGCCGCCATGTATGGAATCATTTTGTGGCAAAGTTAAAAGACGAATACGAGTATTACGGGGAAAGCAAGTTTAAGTATTACACACTATGCCCTCAATTCACCTTACTGAGAAGGTATAGTCGTACCTGGTTGCAGAATTATTCCGCCAATATCGTAAAGATGTCATTGAAACCAATAGAGACAGCTTATAAAGGCTATTTTCGGGGAATATGCGGATTACCAAAGTTTCACGGAAAATACACACATAATCCGTCATTTCCTATAGACAAAGAAACCGCAAAAATAGAAGGTGAGCATATATACATTCAGAAAATAGGCTGGATTAAGTTTGCTGGTAGCGACAAGTATAAAGGCGAGAAGTTTGTATCAGGTCAGGTCAAATATGAGTGTGGCAACTGGTATGCTTATATTGTCTATGAGATAGAAGTATCAGAAAAACCCTATTTACTAACGGCAGTCGGACTGGATAGAAACTGCGGTCAGGTTGCTTTATCAGACGGCACTATTTATTACCGGCCAGACCTTAAGAAAAAGGAAGCGAAGCAAAAGCGTTATCAACGAAAGTATGCAAGAGGAGAGAACGGGAGTAATAGGCGAAAAGTTGCTAAGTGCAAACTGCAGAAAGCCTATAAAGCGGAGCGTAATGCAAGAGCGAATTGGCATCATCAAACGAGTCAGCTCATAGCAGATAAATACGGCATTGTGTATATGGAAGAATTGAATACTCAAGGTATGACAAAGTCAGCAAAAGGGACTATAGAAAACCCTGGCACGAATGTGAAGCAAAAGGCAGGATTGAATAGATCAATTCTAGCGAGTGGCTGGGGGAAGCTAGAACAATGCTTATCGTACAAAGCCAAGGTAGAGAAAGTGTCAGCCCACTACACCAGCCAGACTTGCAATAAGTGCGGGACAACAGACAAAAAGAGTAGAGTATCACAATCAATTTTCAAGTGTCAGCACTGCGGACACGAGGACAATGCGGACATCAATGCTGCATTAAACATTTTGGCGGTCGGGAATACCGCAACTGGACGTGGAGATTGCAACATTGGTTGGTCTGTGAAGCGTCAAAAAATAGCAAAGAAAGCACGGAACTTATCTGTGCAGAATTGTATATAATTCCCCCAATAAACACCACACATGCAGACACCGAACTATGCATGCGATGAGTTAATATGCTTGATCGGTCCTACCGCAAGCGGTAAAAGCACGGTTGCGATTGAGATTGCAAATCGGCTTCCTGTTGAGATTGTCAGCGTCGATTCGGCATTGATTTATAAGTTCATGGACATAGGAACGGCTAAGCCCGAAGCGCAAATACGCACTCGTATACCTCATCACTTAATAGACATCATAGAACCCAATGAATATTATTCCGCTGCACAATTTACAAAAGATGCCTTAAATGCGGTAGCACAAATACGCCGCCGTCGCCGTATTCCACTGCTAGTCGGCGGCACGATGTTTTATTTCAATGTATTGGCAAACGGCTTGTCACCGATGCCCCAAACCCACCTCAAGACCCGGGCAGAACTTTTGACCCGTTATAAGACTACGGAGAATTTATATAAGAAATTACAGAGTGTAGATCCCACAACCGCTATGCGTATTCACCCTAACGACAAGCAACGCGTATTAAGAGCACTGAGTGTGTATTCGGAGAGTGAACGAACGATGAGCTACTATCGGATGCAGCAGTCAAAAACAGCTACAATAGCTACACGCTATATCGCACTTGATTTTGATGATCGTGCAACGATGCATCGTCGTATAGAACAGCGCCTAAACAATATGCTGCGGCACGGCTTATTGGACGAAGTTGCAACGTTGATGTTAAGAGGAGATTTAGATACGAATAGTATCTCAATGCGAGCAATCGCTTATCGCCAAGTATGGCAATATCTCATCGGGAACTATGGTTTCTCCGAGATGGTGCAAACCGCATTGGCTGCAAGCCGCCAGTTTGCTAAGCGACAGCTAACATGGATGAGAAGGATGCCGATTATTGCACGCTATGCAGTTGACGTAATGTCCCCTAGTCACATTGTAAAACAAATCATTGACGACACATCGTTAAGCAAGTACTTATAAACAGTAAAACCGCCCGTTTGACCTACTGGATTAATCGGCGGCTTTGTTCTGCTTCTATAATTAGTAGGCATTGCCCTTGACGTAAGATTAAGAATCGCCTAAC
This sequence comes from uncultured candidatus Poriferisulfidus sp., assembly GCA_965200865.1. Classification (GTDB taxonomy): domain Bacteria; phylum Pseudomonadota; class Gammaproteobacteria; order Poriferisulfidales; family Oxydemutatoraceae; genus SP5GCR1. The sequence goes on from CBDAVG010000002.1 coordinate 249,981, forward strand.
ATAAACTTAATTTATCCACGAAGGATAATTTGTTTATAGAGAATAATCTGTCCAAGGAGGGATGAAGCCAGCATGCTGATTATTCATTTCAAATAAGGAAAAGATTATGAACCCCTCTAAAATTATTTTACTAATGCTACTCAGCATTCTATTCAGCACGAACCTACTCGCTCAAAATTATATTGATGTGGACATAGACAACGATGGTCTAATTGAGGTCTACAATATGGAAACCTTAAACGCAATGCGCTATCAGTTGGATGGTAGTGGTTTGCAATTAGACGAGAACGCAGTGGAGATTACTACCGGTTGTGCGCCCGGTGGTTGTAAGGGTTATGAGTTAACCCAAGACTTAGACTTCAACAGTGCCGACAGCTATCAGGACATCGCAAACCTAAACCGCTGGACTGGCGGTGCCGGCTGGCAACCCATCGGCGATACAACTCATCCGTTCACCGCAATATTCAAGACCAACAACGGTTCCACCCCTAATGTGATATACAACTTGGTGATCAACAGACCGGGTGAGAATGGCGTGGGTTTATTCGGTCACATAGGAAGAGGTGCGAAGATTAGCGGTATTGGGCTACTCAATGCAGAAATAATCGGACATAGCCAAGTAGGTGGCTTGATCGGCAAGAGTGTCGGTGGGGGTATTAGTAATAGTTATGTCAGCGGCCGGGTGGTTGGCAAAGGTGTAGAGGTCGGTTTGCTTGCAGGCAGTAGCAGTGGTTCAATCACCAACAGTTATGCAAACGGTGAAGTGTTTGGTGAGGGCAACGGTGTTGGTGGCTTGGTTGGTGTGAGCAGCGGTTCAATCACCAACAGCTATGCGATGGGTAGCGTAGTCGGCGCAGCCAACCATGTCGGTGGCTTGGTTGGCAATAACTCGCAAGGTACAATAAGCAACTGCTACACAACCGGCAGTGTATCGGGCAGCGAGGACACTGGTGGTTTGGTCGGCATCAGTAATTTGGGCAAATTGATGGGCAACTATGTCAGTGGCAAGACATCAGGAAAACGCTACATCGGCGGCTTGGTCGGCATCAATGTTGGTGGCACCATCACCCGTAGCTATTGGGACAAGACAACCAACAAGCTGACACAAAACACCGGAGGTATAGGCTTATCGGCAAGCGAATTACAATCGCAAAACGCACAGGACGATGACTCAAACAAACCCTATTACAAGTGGAGTAATGCGAACTGGGATTTCGGCACAGCCGAGCAATACCCGATTCTGAAATACGCAACGGGTTCCGACCTTGAGAATCCAGCGTGCGGTCCGGGTCAGACTCTACCAAACTGTGGTTCGTTGCTACTCGGACAACACGCCAGTCTTGAGCGCATCATGTTCTCAGAGCAAGTGGAGTTGAGTCCAATCTTCAAACCAACTGAGCTAAACTATCAACTGAATATTAGTCCGCGAATAACGCAACTGCAACTGACCCCAATAGCGAGTAACCCTGCCAGCACAATCCGCATTATTAACAACGGCGTAGCCGTCAGTACGACCAATTCAGCGATTACACTGGATAGGGACACGAGCATTACGATAGAAGTCTCAGCACCAAATCAAAGACCGGCACAATACCAATTTACGGTGAACTATTTGCAAGGAATAACCATCCTTGGCATCCCCAATGAGGCAATAGACGAAGGCGAACTGATCATACTGGATGCTTTCCACAGTCTGGATGCACCGGAAGACCAAATAAGTTATCGCTGGACGCAAACCATCGGTAAAGCGATATTGTCAGGAACCGACAACCACAGGGCAGCCCTCTTTTTATCCATCCCCGAAGACTATGTACCGATGACTGAGGACTATGCCAAGCTGAGACTAAACATAGCAGTCACCGACGGCAAAACAACCCTCAACAAAAATATCAGCTTGGTGATTGCCAAAAGAGACAATGGTAATATTGCGGTTGGTTCTCCGAACCTAAGGTTTCTAGAATTAACTGCACCGGAGATAGACTTAGACGAAGATCCCGACGGTGCCGGCAAGAGTTTTACCTATCAGTGGCAACACCGCCCTCCGGGTGCCGATGTTGAATGGGAGAACATAGACAATGCAACGGATAAAACCCACACCATTTCAGTCTTGACAGAATGGCATACCGAGTATCGCGTGCTAATCAGCTACACTGATGGACAAGGCTATCAGACGATTGCCACTGGCGAAGCAATAGCCTATAGCCTAAAGACTGCTTTCTCAGACTTTCTAAAAGGTTCTGCTTCGGAGGAGGTGCCCTACCCTGAAGATGCCGTACCGCAAAGATCCTCGCAGGCACCATCAGCGACAGCGCTTTTTGACTGCAACGGCAACGACGATATAGATGACGACGACGATGGCTTGATAGAAATATGCTACTTGGAGGATCTAGATGCGATCCGCTATCAGCTAGACGGCACAGGCTACAAAGCGAGTAGGTCAGCGACCAAAATCACCACAGGTTGTCCTGAGAAGGGTTGCAAAGGTTTTGAGTTGACAAGGAACCTAGACTTCAATGAAAATGATAGCTATCGCCTTGCCTCAACAAAAAAAAGCGAATGGACGACGGGAGGGGGTTGGACACCAATTGGCAACTCTCCCTCTAACGCTTTAAGAGCAAAGTTTAACGGCAACGGCTATACGATTTCTAATCTGATGATTCGCAGAGTGCACACCAATAATATAGCTTTGTTCGGATATACATTTAGCGACAAAGTTGAAATTATTAATGTTGGTCTAATAGATGTAAATGTTAGAGGAGGTGATAATGTAGGCGGTTTAGTTGGTTTTAATGATAATGGTAGCATCACGAGCAGCTATGTTACCGGGAACGTTTCGGGCCATCACAATTCTGATGTAGGCGGTTTAGTTGGTTATGATATTTATGGTAGCATCACGAACAGCTATGCTACAGCAGATGTCTGGGGTTCTCTCTCCTCTCAGGTAGGTGGTTTAGTTGGTTATATCTGGCGCAGTATTATCAAAAATAGTTATGCTACAGGAAATGTTAGAGCTAGCGATAGTTATGCTCAAGCGGGTGGTTTAGTTGGTTTGAATTCTGGAACCATTAAAAGCAGCTATGCTACAGGAAAAGTTGAAGTTCTATATGGTTTTGTTGATGCAGGCGGTTTAGTCGGTCAGAATTATGGAACCATTGAAAATAGTTATGCGATGGGAGACGTCACAGGCTTTATTAATTCTGATGTCGGGGGTTTAGTTGGTTATATCGGGAGCGGTATTATCAAAAATAGTTATGCGACGGGGAAGGTTGAAGGCTTGGTAGTGCCCTTTCGTGTAGGCGGTTTAGTTGGCAGAAAAGCTGGAGGCCGTATTACTGCCAGCTATTGGGATGTGAAAACCAGTGGAGTAACGACAGGTGCCGGTGGCAGGCGCAAGACTACAGTGGGACTGCAACAACCTATGGCAGCAACCGGAATATATCTTGGCTGGAATGATGGTGATAATGATAATTGGGACTTCGGCACTAAACAGCAATACCCGGTTCTTAAATATGCACGGAGTGCTGATGAAAATAATCTTATCTGCCGCAACAGAGAGGCGGCTACAACGAGCTTACCAATATGCGGAGACCTATTATCACCTATAGGTAGGGGTCTGAGTGAATTAGGAATAGTTGAGGGTAATCTATCACCGAGTTTTACCGCTGCAGAGCCAATTTATAGAGGCACAGTAGTCAGCACAACAAACGAAATCCGATTAAGACCAAAAGCACTAAACTCTAGTGCAACCATTTCGATTATCGTTGATGATGTATTACTAAATAGCGATTTAAGCAGTGATACTTTCAGTACCACAACTTCGTTAAGCACGGCTGATATCACTAAGATCAACATAACAGTCAATAACGGCAGCTCTGCGACATCTGTGCAATATACCCTCTATCTGAATTACTATGCCTATCAAGAGGATGTTGATAGTGATGGTGATGGCTTAATAGAGATTGACAGTTTAGAAAAATTGAATGCGATCCGCTATCAGCTCGATGGCACTGGCTATAGAAAAAGCGATACGATGCCTAAAATCACGAAGGGTTGTCCTGACAATATATGCAAGGGCTATGAATTGATAAAAAACTTAGACTTTAACGATGCTGCAAGTTATGATGCAATATCTAATCAAGCGGTATGGGCTGTAGATTTAAACTGGCAACCGATTGGCGGGCGATATAATCCTTTCACTAGTATCTTTGAGGGCAATGGCCATACGATTTCTAATCTAAACATTCATCATATGGGTCGTGATAGAGGACTTTTTGGTCATATGGGAACTGAGGGAAAAATCAATAATATCGGTTTATTGCAGGTGTATGTAATAGGGGATTGGCGTGTTGGTGGTTTAGTTGGAGGAAATAGAGGCAAGATTCGCAATAGCTATACTACCGGAACAGTAAAGGGATTAAAAGAGGATTTAGGTGGCTTGGTGGGTGCCAATATGAAAGATGGATTTATTGCCAATAGCTACTCAAGCTGCTTAGTAAAAAACATTGCTACGGATGAAAGGATTCATATCGGTGGTTTGGTGGGTAGCAATAGGAATGCAACCATCACCGATAGTTATGCAACTGGTGCAGTTATGGGCAATGGTATAGTCGGTGGTTTAGTCGGTCTACACGAGCAAGCCAGTCAAATTTTCAACAGCTATGCGACTGGGTCTGTTCTTGGGGGAACTGGTTCCTATAGAGGTGGACTAATAGGCAAGCGCAGTGATGACAGCAGGGTCTACTATAGCTATTGGGATAAACAGACTAGTGGCAAGGCAACCAGTGCCGGTGGCGAAGACAAGCTCACAACTGACCTGCAAAAACTTACGGCGGCGGTCGGGATATATGAGAACTGGAGTACTGAGAATTGGAATTTTGGTGGTAGTAATCAATATCCTATTCTTAAATATAGTGATAGAGATAGCAGAGATAAAGATAGCGAAGATAGCAATGCAAATAATCCTACCTGTCGCAATGAAGGAGAGGCTAAAGCAGATTTACCAAAGTGTGGTGATTTAATACTTCCTGCCCTACGATATGGTTTGAGTAAGTTGCAAGTAGCGGGAGGCAAATTGTCGCCGACATTTGATGTTTCAAGAGCAAGCTATAGAGGAGCATTTATAAGCGGCACAAATAGAATTAGCTTAATACCAACTACGGCAAATAGCAGTGCGACAGTCTCTATCAGCGTTAATGATGGGCCACCGCAGAATCTAATCAGCGGTAGCCAAAGTAGCCGCATCTCGTTAAGCACAACCCCCACCCATATCAACATTGAGGTTAATAACCCAGGAACACTTGTGGATATTAAATATGATCTATATCTGACTTACTATGAAGAGAGAAATATTGATAGCGATGGTGATGGTTTAATAGAGATCGATAGTTTAGAGAAACTGGATGCAATGCGCTATCAGCTTGACGGCACTGGCTATAGGGCCGGGAGGAATATGCTGCTTATCACCACGGGTTGTCCTGATAACGTCTGTAGCGGCTATGAATTGGTAAAAGATTTAGACTTCAACGAGAGTGCAAACGATGCGACATGGGCTACGGCCGGGGTTGGCAACCAGTCGGAAGCATCATCAAGCCTTTCACTGCAATCTTTGAAGGAAACAGCCATACGATATCTAATCTGATGATTGATAGACCGTCCTCCAGCCACCTGGGCTTATTCGGTGTGGTAGGCGAGGGCGCAAAGATATCCAATATCGGCGTATTGGATGTGTTTGTCAATGGAAATAATCATATAGGTGGCTTAGCCGGCTTCAATAGAGGGAGAATTACGAACAGTCATACTAGTGGAAAGGTGAGCTACGGACAGGCGATACTTTATGGTCTCGGAGTAGGTGGGCTGGTCGGTACTAACCAAACTACCGGAATGATAACTAACAGCTATAGTTTTGCTGAGATTTCAGGGCGAAAAAAGTCAGGTGGTTTAGTGGGTTATAACCGTGGGATGATTCGTAATAGTTATGCCTCAGGTAATGTGATAACAGGATTCGAAATTGGCGGTTTAGTCGGTGAACTAGCGAATGGAGAAATCATCAACAGCCATGCACGCGGTAATGTTTCTGGTAGTAGAGCAGTGGGTGGTTTGGTTGGTCTGAGTAGTGGCAATAGTAGAATTGTCAACAGCTACGTCAACTCAAAATCTATACGCTCAGGAGACAATCATGGCAGCGGTTTGGTTGATGTAAAGACTGGCAGTTTGGAAGTTAAAGCGAGCTACTGGGATACCGATACGAGTGGGATAATGACCAGTGCCGGTGGCGAAGGTAAAACCACAGAGCAACTGCAAGGACCTATGGCGGCAACCGGAATATATCGTGGTTGGAATGATGATGATAATGATAATTGGGACTTCGGCACTAGCCAGCAATATCCAGTACTCAAATATGTGCGAGGTGACGATGAAAATAATCCTACCTGTCGTGAGAGAGACGCAGCTCCAACGAGTTTACCGATATGCGGAGACCTGTTTCCACCGATCGCTAGAGGCTTAGATAAATTACTAGTAGTCGGAGGCAATCTATCGCCGATTTTTAGTGCTATAACACCAATCTATAGAGGCACGGTAGTTAGCAGAACAGCCGAAATCCAATTAATACCCAAAGCATTCAACCCGGATGCTACGATTTCTATTACTAGTGACAACGATGAGCCGTGGCATGGTAGCAGTGGAGCCACGAGTAGCCCAATACAATTAGATGCCAACGGTATCACTAAGCTCAACATAGCAGTCAACAATGGCAGCTCTGCCACGACTGCTAAATATACCCTCTATCTGAATTACTATGCCTATAAGAGAGATGTTGATAGTGATGGTGATGGCTTAATAGATATCAATAATCTGGATCAACTGGATGCAATCCGCCATCAACTAGATGGTACGAGTTATAGAGAAAGCGATACACCGCATGTAATTGCGATAGGTTGTCCGGAGGGTATATGCAGCGGTTATGAATTGATGCAAGATTTGGACTTTAACAATCCTGCACATTATCAAGCGAGAAGCGTGAACACCGCATGGACTACAGACTTAGGCTGGCAACCGATTGGGGGGCGACATAATCCTTTCACTGGTACCTTTGAAGGCAACGGCTATACGATATCTAATTTGCGCATCAATAGACGCACTAATAATAATATAGGGTTATTTGGTAATACAGGGGTTGACTCTGAAATCCGTAATGTCGGCCTATTGGATGTGAATATAACTGGAGATTGGCGTGTCGGTGGTTTGGCTGGTGGCAATAGCGGTGAGATTCGCAATAGCTACACGAGCGGAGTAGTAGAGGGGATGCTAGACAACATGGGTGGCTTAGTCGGCACTAACTTAGCAGGTGGTAGCATTGCCAATAGCTATTCAACTTGCGATATAAGCGATAACGGTCTAGGTTTAGGAATTCATATCGGTGGTCTGGTGGGTCGCAATAGAGGGGGGGTTATCAACGATAGTTATGCGACAGGCACAGTTTCAGGGAATGCTAAAGTCGGTGGATTAGTGGGTTTGAGCGATGAGAGAGGCGAAATTCGCAATAGTTATGCGATTGGGCTTATTGTAAGAAAAACCGGAACTGAGATAGGCGGATTAGTCGGTGCGAATAGTAATGACAGCACGGTCAACAGTAGCTACTGGGATACACAAACAAGCGGGATAAGAAGAGGTGATAGTGACATAGGAGAAGGCAGAGGAACAAGAGGACTGAAATCACCGACGGACGCAGTTGGGATATATGAGAGCTGGAGTCCTAAGAATTGGGATTTCGGCACACCCATGCAATACCCTGCGCTCAAATATGCGAGAGACGGCAGAGACGATCGTGATTGCAGGGACAATCCCCTGCTCCGGAAGTGCAAGGTATCATTGCCCAACCTAAGGGCGGTACTTTTAACAGAGCTTGCAATATCCACTAGCACGCTTTCTCCGACATTCAGTCCGGGGATATTAGAATACGATGTCAATGTAGCGTTCAATGTGGACGAGATTGTGCTGGACGCAGAAGCACCCGATGGCGAACCCATTGTTGTTGCCGCCAACACCGCCGACACAATCTCAGGGATTGGGACTGTTAATGCGACGATCCCACTAACGATAACCGGTCGCACCATAATCACCATCACCGTATCTGACGGTAATCAGGCAACACAATACACCGTGAAGGTGAAACATGATAGGTTTGCTCCTGGCAATGAGGATCCGGGCAAACTTCCTGAAATAGGGCCTGGCCGAATAAATATTGATGAAGGCGAGGAATATAGACCTGATGTTAGAAACACTTCATCAACTTCAGTATACCAATGGCAACGGATCTCTCCACTCCCCAAAACATTTGCAAAGGGTCCGACCTATCGGGTGCCTGAGAATTTTGTGGAAAAGAATCAGACGACACGGAAACTAAACCTAATTTTAGCAGTTCGTAATGATAAAGGCATTGATATTCGTAATGACATTGAACTAACCGTGAGAAAGATAAACAACGGATCTGCCCAAATCACTGCAACCTTAACAGGTACGACCCTAACCGCCTCTATTACACAACTCGACTCCGACGGAATGCCATCCGAATCCGAAATAAACTATCAATGGCAACGATTAGACGGTGACGGCAAAGAAGTTAGTGTCTCTGATACCCATAGTTATAAAATCCCGCAAAGCACGACTGACACAACACGATACCGTGTGCAAATAAGTTATACCGATGGACAAGATTACGCTGAAACAACAATATCAAATGTGGTCATCTACAGAAACATAGACCAAGACAACGACGGCTTAATAGACATCTCAACATTAGAACAACTCAATGCGATTCGCTATCAGTTGGATGGTACAGGTTATAGAGAAAGTGCATCAACCATGAAGATCACCGCCGGTTGTCCTGTAGACGGTTGCAAGGGCTACGAATTAATTAGAGACTTGGACTTCACCGATAATGGAAGCTATCGCAATGCTCCGTTAAACAATATGGAATGGACGAACGGCGAGGGTTGGGAACCGATAGGCAATAGGTGGGAATCTTTTAGCAGTATCTTCAAGGGCAATGGGCATACGATTTCCAACCTGATGATAAATAGACCCACTAAGGATTTTGTAGGCTTATTCGCCATGACAAATAACGCTGCAGTGATCGACGGAATTGATTTATATAAAGTAGATATTAGAGGTGACGACTATGTCGGCGCGCTGGTTGGTAAAAACTCTGGCGGTGTCATCATCAATAGCGGTGTTAGCGGTGATAGCAGTACCACTACCAGTAAAATAGTCGGAACAGGGCAAAAAATTGGTGGTTTAGTCGGTGTTAATATGAACGGCAAAGTCATCAACAGCTTTGCGATTGCCCGTGTAGTGGGGCAAACTGATGACAATGAGGGATATTCCGTAGGAGGTCTAATTGGTCTCAACAACGGTATCGTATCTAACAGCTATGCGGCAGGTGATATAAATGGAGAGGGAGGTGTAGGCGGTTTAGTCGGGCAGAATCAAACAGGTCAAATCCATAATAGCTACGCCCGAGCAGCGGTGATAGGGAATAATTACATAGGCGGTTTAGTCGGTTCTAATAGTAGAAGTTCTATCACCAACAGCTACTGGGAAAGAACCAGTACTTTCACATCAAACAACGACGGGGTTGGTGTTTCTGCTCGCGCTCTGAAGTCGCTTCCCACCGACACAAACCTTTATAGCGAATGGAGTACCGAGGTATGGGATTTCGGCACCGACCAACAATACCCAACACTCAAATACGCAAATCCGCAATGTATAGGAGCGGATAATACAAACTATTGCGAGGATTTATCGGAAAATCAGCGAGAAATTGTAGAATCTTTATGTCCAGAGAGAGATACACCAGACCATTGCGGTAAATTGACCAGCGGTCAACGCTTAGGTCTATCATCTGTGGCATTACCAGTTAATGTAGCATTGCGGGAGCCGTTTGCAAGCAACAAGTACCGCTATACCATGCTGGTAGGCAACGAAGTGACACACATTCCAACCACCCCAACCGCAATCTCGTTGGATGCCGTAGTCACCACGACCACTGATACCAGTGGTTCTATCATCATCACCGTAGCGGAAGATAACCGGACACTCACATACACATTGACGAAAGAAACTTTTGACATAAACATGGATGCAAAGACATTTGACGAAGGTGCCACTCCTTCATCAACATCACTAAAGGCTAATTTGGTCAACCCAGGACTGAATGCTTCCTCAATTAGCTACAACTGGCAACAGCAAACAGGAAAAGCACTGTCGTTATCAGCGGTAACGAATGAAATCACCCTGACCATCCCGAAAGATTATGTGCCGAGAGACACCTCAACTAGCGAAATCATTATGATGGTGACGGCAACCATTGACATAGCTGGCAAACCAGTGTCAAGCATTGCACGAGCAACATTGACGATCAACAAAATCAATAACGGTACGATAACCGAATCATTATTGCAACCGGAGATAAATGAAAATGCCCTGACCCTAACCGCACCCGGCTTACTTGGTACAGACCCGGATGGTGGAATAGATAGAAATACCATCACCTATCAATGGCAAAGCAAACACAGTACCCAAGCCGCATGGGTAACTACTAGTACTGATGTGGTGGTGTATATGATTCCCAAAGGCACCCTAGATAACACCGAATATCGCGTGCTAATAAGTTATACCGACGGTCAAGGCCACAATGAGACGACGACATCCACAAGTATCACTTACATAGATATAGATAGAGACGGCGATGGACTCATAGAAGTATCTACATTGGAAGAACTCAACGCAATCCGCTATCAGATGGACGGCACCGGCTACCAAGAGACTGCCGATGCCACTTTAATCACCCAAGGCTGTCCAACAACTGGGTGCATTGGCTACGAATTGGATACACACTTGGATTTTGAAAATAATGCCAGTTATAGTTCAACACTGAACAAAGTGACATGGACAAAGAATGCAGGCTGGGATCCGATTGGTAGTGATGATTACACAGCTTTCACCAGCATCTTTAACGGCAACTATTACACCGTCTCCAATCTGACGATTAACCGACCTACGGAAGACCATGTCGGTTTATTCGGTTATACAAGCAACAGCACGATAACCGCCATTGGTTTATGGAAAGTAAACATTATGGCAAAGGATAATGTAGGTGGACTAGTCGGCACCAACCAAGGGCTAATAAACTACAGCGATGTCAACGGCGATGTCAACGGAAGTAAAAACGTAGGTGGCATAGCAGGAGTCAATGAAGGAAGCATAACGGATAGCTACTCAAACAAAAGTGATGTAAGTGGAGCAGACAACATTGGCGGGATTGTCGGCTCGAATGGTTCGAGTGAATCTACAGGTCAAATCACAAGAAGTTATTATTCAAGCGGCACTATAACTGCTACCCAAAGTGATGCTGGTGGTATAGCTGGTGACAATTATATGGGAATGATCAAAGACAGCTATGTGATCGTCAACGATGTAGCCGAGAGAATAACAAACGACAACCCGATTTGCCGATTGATAGGATATGGCAACCAACCAATAAGAAGCACAATCAGAACACAAAACAACGAAGACTGCGCCGGCAATTAAAATGCCCACCCACCCAATCATAGTTACGCGTAAACAAAATGGATAAATTGAGTTGTTGAAAAAGTATTTCATATGCCGTAGGGGTGGATTTATATATCCGCCCGAACGCGTTGCGTCTGCACAGGCAATCCATTCATTCATTTCGTTTATGGGAACCATTTGCCCAGTACTTGCACAATACTGTATGTTGATACAATGCACACGCAAACCACCCGATCGTGTTGCCCTCGCACAAATAATCCATTCGGGACTGTTGAAAAAGTACTGCCATTGCACAAATTGAACCACTATGTGCCATATAATTTATGAAAACCGTAGGGGCGGATTTATATATCCGCCCGAACGCGTTGCGTCTGCAAAAACAATCCATTCATTCATTTCGTTTATGGGAACCATTTGCCCAGTACCTGCACAATACTGTGTGTTGATACAATGCACACGCAAACCACCCGATCGTGTTGCCCTCGCACAAACAATCCATTTATCTATAAAATTCACGCAAACGGTAGGGGAGGGCTAACATGCCCTCCCTAAAGTACCGTTCCGCACAAACGTAACCGCTTTGCGCCCCCAAATCATGCAAACCATTTGCCGCGTACTCGCACAATCCTTCCCGCCTTGCGCCACCCAATTTACGAAAACCGTAGGGGAGGGCTAACATGCCCTCCCTAAAGTACCGTTCCGCACAACCTCTCCCGCCTTGCGCCATCAAATTATGGTTACCATAAATTAAATGGATGAATGGATTATTTTTTCAGACGCAACGCGTTAGGGCGAACATGCGAGTTCGCCCCTACCCATTTTGAAACCTTGCACAATTACAACCGCTTTGCGCCACCCAATCATGCAAACCATTTGCCGAGTACTTGCACAACCCCTCCCGCCTTGCGCCACCAAATTATGGTTACCATAAATTAAATGGATGAATGGATTATTTTTTCAGACGCAACGCGTTAGGGCGAACATGCGAGTTCGCCCCTACCCATTTTGAAACCTTGCACAATTACAACCGCTTTGCGCCACTAAATCATGCAAACCATTTGCCGAGTACTTGCACAACCCTTCCCGCCTTGCGTCACCAAATCATGGTTACCGTAAACGAAATGGATGAATGGATTGCCTGTACAGACGCAACGCGTTAGGGCAGTATAAAGCCGCCGATTGAGCCAGTAGGTCAATCGGCATTTCAATTATCCGCCCCTACGGTGTATGGAATACTTTTTCAACAGCCCGATGTTAGCCCTCCCCTACAGGTGGTTATCATAAATTCAATGGCGCAAGCGGTTATATTAATGCAATGGCGATAATTTTTCACAACCCTGTAGGTATATAATATGGTTTTTGTAAACATTCAACCTCAATGGGGGATTGTATTGAAATCAATACACTTAAAAATCTTAATCTCAATACTTCTACTGGCGATTGCACATACCGGCATCGCACAAGGAACAAACACACTGCCGAACCTGCAGCCTTCCGAGCAAGAATGTCTGGACAGCGTGCAACGCGCCCAAGCTATGCCACCAGAGGTGGTAGATACTAGTAGGGGTGATACTTTCTATAGATTCCAATGGCACATGTCCGGTACGGCTACTGCTCATCAAAGAAGAGGCAATGATCTTAATGAAAATTCCACGACCCGTTCTATCCATATCAATGTAGAGAAAGCATGGGAAAAAGGCTACCGAGGCGAAGGCACCTACATTGCGATAGTGGATAGTGAGATAGATTTTAACCATCCGGATCTAAAGCCCAATCTTGCTACCGAATGTAGTTATGATTACAACAATAAGAATGAGCCTCGCAGACATGGTGTTCGTGTTTCTGGCACTGCTGCTGCGCGTGGCTATAACGACATTGGTGTCAGAGGTGTGGCACCGTTGGCAAAGTTTTTTATTTTAGGTGGGGGGGGGGGTACAAGTCGAGATAGCAATAACCGTTATGTTCGCAATGACCAGATAACTGCGGTTTCTAACCACAGCTATGGTGCAGGTGCTTTTGATTATGTAAGTATCATGCGGTTTATGGCAATGGAGACTGGGGTACGCGAAGGATTTTACGGCAAAGGCACTGTGTATGTGTGGTCTGCTGGGAATAATGGAGACTCAGGTGACAATACAAATTACGATACCTATATAAATTATCATACATCGGTCACGGTATGTGGTGTAGATTATCAAGGCAGGCATAATGGCGGGTCTGAGCCTGGTGCAAATCTATGGCTTTGCGCACCCAATTCAGATGCCGCTGATCCTTATATTGACTATCAAATTTTCACAACCGACATAAAGTCGCATCCTAATGATGTAAGTGCTAATTATGGTGGAGGGCTTTACACCAGCAGAGGCAGCGGGAATTCTTTGTCTGCCCCGATGGTCAGTGGTGTGGTGGCATTGATGCGCCAAGCCAACCCAAACCTCGGCTGGCGCGATGTCAAGTTGATCCTTGCTGCCTCAGCAGCACACAACGACCCCGAAGATAGCGATTGGCAACCAACCGGCATCAGATACGGTGCTTTTGCCGATGACCCTGACGGACGCTACCGCTTCAACCACAAATACGGCTTTGGTTTGGTTGACGCATATCAAGCGGTGCGCATGGCAGAAGATTGGATCAACCTGCCTCCGCAGGCAACTGCAGCGGAAGCACAAAGACAAGTTGATGCCAATGGCACTCAAGTTGAGAGTAGCCTCTCAATACAATCGGACATGGACTTCATAGAACATGTGGAGCCGACGATTAACTTTAGTATTAACAGATGGAGGAATTTGATTATAGAGTTAATATCACCAGCAGGCACAACCTCAACACTTGCAAGAAGCTATACCGATGAAACTAGTATACATGGTGACTCTGGACACAACGGTGCATGGCGCTTTGGTTCATCCAAACATTTGGGTGAAGCACCGTCTGGGACTTGGCGGCTGATTGCAAGAAATACCGCAGGCAGGATGATTGAACTCAGAGACTGGAAGCTCAAGATACGCGGCTACGAAGTACAACTGGACGCAGTGGCAAGCGAAGAGCTATCATACCGAAAAGACAAAACTGCGGTGCAATTAACCTTAGCCGGTGCGCACTGGAAACAGCAGCTCAGCGTAGACGACTTCAGATTAAACAATGCCCCACCGGGGTTGAGCATTGAAAGTGTGGTGCGAGCAACGACGACCCATGCCGAACTGATACTAGACCTGAGCGATGACCTTGCCGATGCCGAGTATATATTCCAAGTTATCGCGACGACTGGGACAGTCTCAAACCTCACTGAACCGCTAGTAAGCAACGATCTAGAGATTGTCCGTATTGCCCTCAACAGGTCTCTCAATGAACGCACCATTCCCAGTGGCAGGGTAGGTTCCAATTACCGCATTGCTGGCGCAGAGATTTTAAGTAGCCCGACGACCCTGAGCTACAGCATAAGACTCATAGACGAGATGCAAAACGCACTGTCACACGAAGAACTAGGCTTTAGCATAGCAGACGGAGTGCTACACGGCACGCCGACCCGAGTGGGTCAATACCAAGTGCGGATTATCGCAACCCGAGCCGATGGTATCAGCCGAGAAGAGACCTTTGCCTTTGCAGTAGAACCCTTCACCATTTACACCCAAGTGAAGGTCTACCTTGAAGGCCTCCTCCGCTAACCTTACCACCCAATCATGCAAACCATTTGCCGCGTACTCGCACAATCCTTCCCGCCTTGCGCCATCAAATTTACGAAAACCGTAGGGGCGGATTTGCATATCCGCCCTACGGTACCGTCCTGCAAAACCGTAACCGCTTGCGCCCCTAAATCATGCAAACCATTTGCCGAGTACTCGCACAATCCTTCCCGCCTTGCGCCATCAAATTTACGATAGTCGTAGGGGCAGACTCGCATGTCTGCCCTACGGTACCGTCCTGCAAAACCGTAACCGCTTTGCGCCACCAAATTATGGTTACCATAAATTAAATGGATGAATGGATTATTTTTTCAGACGCAACGCGTTAGGGCGAACATGCGAGTTCGCCCCTACCCATTTTGAACCTTGCACAATTACAACCGCTTTGCACCCCTAAATCATGCAAACCATTTGCCGCGTACTCGCACAACCTCTCCCGCCACGCGCCATCAAATTTACGATAGTCGTAGGGGCAGACTCGCATGTCTGCCCTACGGTACCGTCCTGCAAAACCGTAACCGCTTTGCGCCACCAAATTATGGTTACCATAAATTAAATGGATGAATGGATTATTTTTTCAGACGCAACGCGTTAGGGCGAACATGCGAGTTCGCCCCTACCCATTTTGAAACCTTGCACAATTACAACCGCCTTGCGCCACCAAATCATGCAAACCATTTGCCGAGTACTCGCACGATATCTAACCGCTTGCGCCATTGAATTTATGAAAATCGTAGGGGCAGACTCGCATGTCTGCCCTACGGTACCGTCCTGCAAAACCGTAACCGCTTTGCGCCACCAAATTATGGTTACCATAAATTAAATGGATGAATGGATTATTTTTTCAGACGCAACGCGTTAGGGCGAACATGCGAGTTCGCCCCTACCCATTTTGAAACCTTGCACAATTCCAACCGCTTTGCACCCCTAAATCATGCAAACCATTTGCCGCGTACTCGCACAACCTCTCCCGCCACGCGCCATCAAATTTACGATAGTCGTAGGGGCAGACTCGCATGTCTGCCCTACGGTACCGTCCTGCAAAACCGTAACCGCTTTGCGCCACCAAATTATGGTTACCATAAATTAAATGGATGAATGGATTATTTTTTCAGACGCAACGCGTTAGGGCGAACATGCGAGTTCGCCCCTACCCATTTTGAAACCTTGCACAATTACAACCGCTTTGCACCCCTAAATCATGCAAACCATTTGCCGAGTACTTGCACAATCCTTCCCGCTTTGCGCCATCAAATTTACGAAAGTCGTAGGGGCAGACTCGCATGTCTGCCCTACGGTACCGTCCTGCAAAACCGTAACCGCTTTGCGCCACCAAATTATGGTTACCATAAATTAAATGGATGAATGGATTATTTTTTCAGACGCAACGCGTTAGGGCGAACATGCGAGTTCGCCCCTACCCATTTTGAAACCTTGCACAATTACAACCGCCACGCGCCACCCAATTATGCAAACCATTTGCCGCGTACTCGCACAACCTCTCCCGCCTTGCACCATCAAATTTACGAAAATCGTAGGGGCAGACTCGCATGTCTGCCCTACGGTACCGTCCTGCAAAACCGTAACCGCTTTGCGCCACCAAATTATGGTTACCATAAATTAAATGGATGAATGGATTATTTTTTCAGACGCAACGCGTTAGGGCGAACATGCGAGTTCGCCCCTACCCATTTTGAAACCTTGCACAATTACAACCGCTTTGCACCCCCAAATCATGCAAACCATTTGCTGCGTACTCGCACAATCCTTCCCGCCTTGCGCCATCAAATTTACGATAGTCGTAGGGGCAGACTCGCATGTCTGCCCTACGGTACCGTCCTGCAAAACCGTAACCGCTTTGCGCCACCAAATTATGGTTACCATAAATTAAATGGATGAATGGATTATTTTTTCAGACGCAACGCGTTAGGGCGAACATGCGAGTTCGCCCCTACCCATTTTGAAACCTTGCACAATTACAACCGCTTTGCACCCCTAAATCATGCAAACCATTTGCCGCGTACTCGCACAACCTCTCCCGCCACGCGCCACCAAATTTACGATAGTCGTAGGGGCAGACTCGCATGTCTGCCCTACGGTACCGTCCTGCAAAACCGTAACCGCTTTGCGCCACCAAATTATGGTTACCATAAATTAAATGGATGAATGGATTATTTTTTCAGACGCAACGCGTTAGGGCGAACATGCGAGTTCGCCCCTACCCATTTTGAACCTTGCACAATTACAACCGCTTTGCGCCACTAAATCATGCAAACCATTTGCCGCGTACTCGCACAACCTCTCCCGCCACGCGCCATCAAATTTACGATAGTCGTAGGGGCAGACTCGCATGTCTGCCCTACGGTACCGTCCTGCAAAACCGTAACCGCTTTGCGCCACCAAATTATGGTTACCATAAATTAAATGGATGAATGGATTATTTTTTCAGACGCAACGCGTTAGGGCAGTATAAAGCCGCCGATTGAGCCAGTAGGTCAATCGGCATTTCAATTATCCGCCCCTACGGTGTATGGAATACTTTTTCAACAGCCCGATGTTAGCCCTCCCCTACAGGTGGTTATCATAAATTCAATGGCGCAAGCGGTTATATTAATGCAATGGCGATAATTTTTCACAACCCTGTAGGTATATAATATGGTTTTTGTAAACATTCAACCTCAATGGGGGATTGTATTGAAATCAATACACTTAAAAATCTTAATCTCAATACTTCTACTGGCGATTGCACATACCGGCATCGCACAAGGAACAAACACACTGCCGAACCTGCAGCCTTCCGAGCAAGAATGTCTGGACAGCGTGCAACGCGCCCAAGCTATGCCACCAGAGGTGGTAGATACTAGTAGGGGTGATACTTTCTATAGATTCCAATGGCACATGTCCGGTACGGCTACTGCTCATCAAAGAAGAGGCAATGATCTTAATGAAAATTCCACGACCCGTTCTATCCATATCAATGTAGAGAAAGCATGGGAAAAAGGCTACCGAGGCGAAGGCACCTACATTGCGATAGTGGATAGTGAGATAGATTTTAACCATCCGGATCTAAAGCCCAATCTTGCTACCGAATGTAGTTATGATTACAACAATAAGAATGAGCCTCGCAGACATGGTGTTCGTGTTTCTGGCACTGCTGCTGCGCGTGGCTATAACGACATTGGTGTCAGAGGTGTGGCACCGTTGGCAAAGTTTTTTATTTTAGGTGGGGGGGGGGGTACAAGTCGAGATAGCAATAACCGTTATGTTCGCAATGACCAGATAACTGCGGTTTCTAACCACAGCTATGGTGCAGGTGCTTTTGATTATGTAAGTATCATGCGGTTTATGGCAATGGAGACTGGGGTACGCGAAGGATTTTACGGCAAAGGCACTGTGTATGTGTGGTCTGCTGGGAATAATGGAGACTCAGGTGACAATACAAATTACGATACCTATATAAATTATCATACATCGGTCACGGTATGTGGTGTAGATTATCAAGGCAGGCATAATGGCGGGTCTGAGCCTGGTGCAAATCTATGGCTTTGCGCACCCAATTCAGATGCCGCTGATCCTTATATTGACTATCAAATTTTCACAACCGACATAAAGTCGCATCCTAATGATGTAAGTGCTAATTATGGTGGAGGGCTTTACACCAGCAGAGGCAGCGGGAATTCTTTGTCTGCCCCGATGGTCAGTGGTGTGGTGGCATTGATGCGCCAAGCCAACCCAAACCTCGGCTGGCGCGATGTCAAGTTGATCCTTGCTGCCTCAGCAGCACACAACGACCCCGAAGATAGCGATTGGCAACCAACCGGCATCAGATACGGTGCTTTTGCCGATGACCCTGACGGACGCTACCGCTTCAACCACAAATACGGCTTTGGTTTGGTTGACGCATATCAAGCGGTGCGCATGGCAGAAGATTGGATCAACCTGCCTCCGCAGGCAACTGCAGCGGAAGCACAAAGACAAGTTGATGCCAATGGCACTCAAGTTGAGAGTAGCCTCTCAATACAATCGGACATGGACTTCATAGAACATGTGGAGCCGACGATTAACTTTAGTATTAACAGATGGAGGAATTTGATTATAGAGTTAATATCACCAGCAGGCACAACCTCAACACTTGCAAGAAGCTATACCGATGAAACTAGTATACATGGTGACTCTGGACACAACGGTGCATGGCGCTTTGGTTCATCCAAACATTTGGGTGAAGCACCGTCTGGGACTTGGCGGCTGATTGCAAGAAATACTGCCCGTGGGAGGATGATTGAACTCAGAGACTGGAAGCTCAAGATACGCGGCTACGAAGTACAACTGGACGCAGTGGCAAGCGAAGAGCTATCATACCGAAAAGACAAAACTGCGGTGCAATTAACCTTAGCCGGTGCGCACTGGAAACAGCAGCTCAGCGTAGACGACTTCAGATTAAACAATGCCCCACCGGGGTTGAGCATTGAAAGTGTGGTGCGAGCAACGACGACCCATGCCGAACTGATACTAGACCTGAGCGATGACCTTGCCGATGCCGAGTATATATTCCAAGTTATCGCGACGACTGGGACAGTCTCAAACCTCACTGAACCGCTAGTAAGCAACGATCTAGAGATTGTCCGTATTGCCCTCAACAGGTCTCTCAATGAACGCACCATTCCCAGTGGCAGGGTAGGTTCCAATTACCGCATTGCTGGCGCAGAGATTTTAAGTAGCCCGACGACCCTGAGCTACAGCATAAGACTCATAGACGAGATGCAAAACGCACTGTCACACGAAGAACTAGGCTTTAGCATAGCAGACGGAGTGCTACACGGCACGCCGACCCGAGTGGGTCAATACCAAGTGCGGATTATCGCAACCCGAGCCGATGGTATCAGCCGAGAAGAGACCTTTGCCTTTGCAGTAGAACCCTTCACCATTTACACCCAAGTGAAGGTCTACCTTGAAGGCCTCCTCCGCTAACCTTACCACCCAATCATGCAAACCATTTGCCGCGTACTCGCACAATCCTTCCCGCCTTGCGCCATCAAATTTACGAAAACCGTAGGGGCGGATTTGCATATCCGCCCTACGGTACCGTCCTGCAAAACCGTAACCGCTTGCGCCCCTAAATCATGCAAACCATTTGCCGAGTACTCGCACAATCCTTCCCGCCTTGCGCCATCAAATTTACGATAGTCGTAGGGGCAGACTCGCATGTCTGCCCTACGGTACCGTCCTGCAAAACCGTAACCGCTTTGCGCCACCAAATTATGGTTAACATAAATTAAATGGATGAATGGATTATTTTTTCAGACGCAACGCGTTAGGGCGAACATGCGAGTTCGCCCCTACCCATTTTGAACCTTGCACAATTACAACCGCTTTGCACCCCTAAATCATGCAAACCATTTGCCGCGTACTCGCACAACCTCTCCCGCCACGCGCCATCAAATTTACGATAGTCGTAGGGGCAGACTCGCATGTCTGCCCTACGGTACCGTCCTGCAAAACCGTAACCGCTTTGCGCCACCAAATTATGGTTACCATAAATTAAATGGATGAATGGATTATTTTTTCAGACGCAACGCGTTAGGGCGAACATGCGAGTTCGCCCCTACCCATTTTGAAACCTTGCACAATTACAACCGCTTTGCGCCCCAAATCATGCAAACCATTTGCCGCGTACTCGCACAATCCTTCCCGCCTTGCGCCACCCAATTTACGAAAACCGTAGGGGCGGATTTATATATCCGCCCTACGGTACCGTCCTGCAAAACCGTAACCGCTTTGCGCCACCAAATTATGGTTACCATAAATTAAATGGATGAATGGATTATTTTTTCAGACGCAACGCGTTAGGGCGAACATGCGAGTTCGCCCCTACCCATTTTGAAACCTTGCACAATTACAACCGCTTTGCACCCCTAAATCATGCAAACCATTTGCTGCGTACTTGCACAACCCCTCCCGCCACGCGCCATTGAATTTATGATAACCGTAGGGGAGGGCTAACATGCCCTCCCTAAAGTACCGTTCCGCACAAACGTAACCGCTATGCGCCACCAAATTATGGTTACCATAAATTAAATGGATGAATGGATTATTTTTTCAGACGCAACGCGTTAGGGCGAACATGCGAGTTCGCCCCTACCCATTTTGAAACCTTGCACAATTACAACCGCTTTGCACCCCTAAATCATGCAAACCATTTGCCGCGTACTCGCACAACCTCTCCCGCCACGCGCCATCAAATTTACGATAGTCGTAGGGGCAGACTCGCATGTCTGCCCTACGGTACCGTCCTGCAAAACCGTAACCGCTTTGCGCCACCAAATTATGGTTACCATAAATTAAATGGATGAATGGATTATTTTTTCAGACGCAACGCGTTAGGGCGAACATGCGAGTTCGCCCCTACCCATTTTGAAACCTTGCACAATTACAACCGCTTTGCACCCCTAAATCATGCAAACCATTTGCCGCGTACTCGCACAACCTCTCCCGCCACGCGCCACCAAATTTACGATAGTCGTAGGGGCAGACTCGCATGTCTGCCCTACGGTACCGTCCTGCAAAACCGTAACCGCTTTGCGCCACCAAATTATGGTTACCATAAATTAAATGGATGAATGGATTATTTTTTCAGACGCAACGCGTTAGGGCGAACATGCGAGTTCGCCCCTACCCATTTTGAACCTTGCACAATTACAACCGCTTTGCACCCCTAAATCATGCAAACCATTTGCCGCGTACTCGCACAACCTCTCCCGCCACGCGCCATCAAATTTACGATAGTCGTAGGGGCAGACTCGCATGTCTGCCCTACGGTACCGTCCTGCAAAACCGTAACCGCTTTGCGCCACCAAATTATGGTTACCATAAATTAAATGGATGAATGGATTATTTTTTCAGACGCAACGCGTTAGGGCGAACATGCGAGTTCGCCCCTACCCATTTTGAAACCTTGCACAATTACAACCGCTTTGCACCCCTAAATCATGCAAACCATTTGCCGAGTACTTGCACAACCCCTCCCGCCACGCGCCACCAAATTTACGATAGTCGTAGGGGCAGACTCGCATGTCTGCCCTACGGTACCGTCCTGCAAAACCGTAACCGCTTTGCGCCACCAAATTATGGTTACCATAAATTAAATGGATGAATGGATTATTTTTTCAGACGCAACGCGTTAGGGCGAACATGCGAGTTCGCCCCTACCCATTTTGAAACCTTGCACAATTACAACCGCTTTGCGCCACCAAATTATGGTTACCATAAATTAAATGGATGAATGGATTATTTTTTCAGACGCAACGCGTTAGGGCGAACATGCGAGTTCGCCCCTACCCATTTTGAAACCTTGCACAATTACAACCGCTTTGCACCCCTAAATCATGCAAACCATTTGCCGAGTACTCGCACAATCTCTCCCGCCTTGCGCCACCCAATTTATGAAAACCGTAGGGGCGGATTTATATATCCGCCCTACGGTACCGTTCCGCACTATTCCAATCGCCACGCGCCACCAAATCATGCAAACCATTTGCCGCGTACTCGCACAATACTGTGTATTGATATAATGCACACGCAAACCACCCGATCGTGTTGCCCTCGCACAAACAATCCATTCATCTATAAAATTCACGCAAACGGTAGGGGAGGGCTAACATGCCCTCCCTCAACGCGACGCGTCTGCACAAGTAGAATCGCCGATTGAGCCAGTAGGTCAATCGGCGTGACATTATGCAGAACTTTAACTTGATTGCTAAATTCGTACATTATCCTTCGTACACCACCCAATTTATGAGAACCAAAACCAAGGGCGCAAGCGGTTATATTAATGCAATGGCGATAATTTTTTACAGCCCCATAGGTATATAACAATGTTACGCCGTTTGTTGCCACTGCAACAAACGGCGGTTCTACTTTTTGCGGGCATTAGACCAGTATTTGAGGCTTTGCATTTCCAATAGTCGGCTTATGGTTCTATTAAACTCGAATCTCAGACGACCCGTTTGATACAGCTCGCGAGCCTGTGCTTCTGCCGATAGTACTAAGATGACATTTTGATCGTAGAACTCGTCTACCAACTGTATGAAGCGGCGAGCTGCATTGTCTCGGTTATTGAAGATCGGAATCCCGGATATTAAAACAGTGTGGTAAAGGCGCGCGATCATAATGTAGTCGGCTACTGAGCGTGGTGTTTCACAAAGCTCTTTGAACTCAAACCAAACGACATTGGGAGCGTGCATTACCACCTTGATATTGCGATCGTTTATCTCTATAGAATGATTACCATCGCTATCTTCGCAACCAAGCGCGGTAAAGCATTGCTTCATCAAAGCCTCCGATTGTTCGTCGTAGGGTGTATGATAGCTACCGGAACTTTTGATATGTAGGGAGCGATAATCAACACCTGCCTGCATTGCCACAACTTCGGTATGACGTTCTATCAATGCAATGGCTGGCAAAAAACGATCGCGCTGCAGACCGTCTTTATATAAGTCCTCAGGTGCAAAATTAGATGTGGTGATGAGCACGATTTCACATTCAAATAAAGCGGCAAGCAAGCGATAAAGAATCATGGCATCAGTGATGTCGGATACAAAAAACTCATCTAGAAATAATACCTGCACACGGTCGGCTAAATCTTTGGCAATAATTTTCAGAGGATTTTTTTGCTGTGCTATTTTTTTTAGAGAACCGTGAACCTCTTGCATAAATTGGTAATAATGAAGCCGTAGTTTTTTATCGGTAGGCAATACTTCGTAGAAAAAATCGAGCATATAAGTTTTACCTCTACCGACTCCTCCCCATAAATAAAGCCCTCGATTGCGATTGGTCTCCGAGTTATGGCGGTTATTTTTAGATTTTATCCAACTTGCCCAAGTTTTTTGGGGCGCGGGAGTCAGCAGTTGATCCGCTATAGTTTGTAGATAAGCGACGACTTTTAGCTGTTCAGGATCTACTTGGTAACCGCGCGTTTTCAAATGTGACCGGTAAAGGGATTCAATAGAAATTGTTTTGTCTTTATTCATCTCCTTATTATTATAATAAGATTGTAGGGTGAACTAATATGTTGCCTTATATAAATTTCCATGATAGCGGATGAATTGAATATGCGTATTTGTGTTTTAGGAGCAGGTATTACCGGATTGACCACCGCTTATCGTTTGAGTCTTCAAGGTTTCAATGTGTTGGTCATAGATCAGGAGGCTCAGCCGGCGATGGGTGCAAGTTATGCTAACGGCGCGCAGTTGTCGGTCAGCAACGCAATACCGACTGCGCATCCATCGGTATTCATTTATTTACTCAGGAGTTTATTCAAGCAGGAAGGCGGCTTATTTTTTAAGGCACATTTGTCGTGGGACGAATGGCGTTGGATATATCACTTCATGCGTAATTGCCGTCGCACGGTTTCCGAGTCTAATCTTACTCGCTTAGCACAGCTTTGTTTGCGTTCCCGAGAGTTGTATTATCAATTACTAGAGCAGACTGACATCAACTTTAATTTTTCCAAACAAGGGATATTACATTTTTATGTCAATAATACAGCTTATAAAATCGCCTCCCACCAAACAGCTTTGTTGAGGCAGGTTTCACCGGATATAAGACAAGTCGTTGATAGAGAGCAGATAGTAGAAATAGAACCGGCATTGAAGACCTGTTCTGAGAATATCGTCGGTGGTTTCTATAGCCCGCAAGACGCGACCGGAGATGCTAGACTTTTTTGTTTGGAACTAGAACGACTGTGCAGAGCGCAAGGCGCAGAATTTCTATATAACACTTGTGTGCAGAACCTGAAATTGAAGCCTAAAGAGATTATCGTACAAACTGATCAAGGAGATTTCAATGCTGATCATGTGGTGTGCTGTTTGGGTGTTTATTCGTCGGTACTATTAAAGAAAATAGGTATATCTTTGAACATCTATCCACTCAAAGGTTATTCAATTACGATTGATTTGACCGATCAGGCATCAAGACTACATGCCCCTAAAGTCTCGCTACTCGACGATCAATATAAACTCGTTGCAAGTCGTCTAGGACAAAAGTTGCGTATTGCTGGCATCGCCGAACTTGACAGCTACAATGTTGATATAAATCCGAGTCGTGTTGCGTATCTTAAA
The DNA here is from genome assembly GCA_965200865.1 of uncultured candidatus Poriferisulfidus sp. Classification (GTDB taxonomy): domain Bacteria; phylum Pseudomonadota; class Gammaproteobacteria; order Poriferisulfidales; family Oxydemutatoraceae; genus SP5GCR1. Next base: position 275,347 of record CBDAVG010000002.1, read on the forward strand.
CAGTGGGTGCGCACATTTATGCCTGAGGTTTCAATAAATCAATACAAATCATGGACAGGGTTGCGCCCTGCAACGCCTTCGAATTTGCCCTATGTGGGGAATACCTATCATCGGCGTTTATGGTTGAATACTGGACACGGTACTTTAGGTTGGACTGCGGCAATGGCAACCGCTGAGACGGTGTGTGATGGAATTTTGAGCACTACCCGGTGATTACCGAAGCCTCCAATCGGTGCTGTTGAAAAATAGAACCGCCGTTTGTTGCAGTGGCACAAACGGCGTAACATTGTGCAGAACCTTAGCATGGGTATATAGGTCGGACAAGCTAAGGCTTGTCCTAAATGGTGAGTACGCAAAACACCATCCCGTCAGGCTTCGCCTGCCACCCCTCCACAGGAGGGGAATGTACTAATGCAGATACTTTTTCAACAACCCCACATGCCCTCCCTAACGCGTTGCGTCTGCACAAATAAAGTGGTACGCCATCCAATTTATGGGAACCAAAACCAAGTGGCGCAAGCGGTTCTGTTTGTGCAGAACGGTACTTTAGGGAGGGCATGTGGGGTTGTTGAAAAAGTATTTCATACACCGTAGGGGCGGATTTATATATCCGCCCTAACGCGACGTACTTGCACGATTTATACATTCATCCATCAAATTTATGCAAACCATAATCTTGTGGCGCAAAGCGGTTACGGTTTTGCAGGACGGTACCGTAGGGCGGATATGCAAATCCGCCCCTACCATTTTCTTAAATTCAATGGCGCAAGCGGTTCTGTTTGTGCAGGACGGTACTTTAGGGAGGGCATGTTAGCCCTCCCCTACAGTTGGTTATCATAAATTTAGTGGCGCAAGCGGTTAAGTTTGTTTGATGACGGTACTTTTTCAACTGCCTCAAATCGTGCTGAGTTAAAAAACCGAAGAGCTTAGTTCTTCTATGGAGCGTAGAATATGTGGGTCATCGCTTAAGGCATAGCTAATGCAGTGCTGTACTGCAGAAGGTGGCGAGATACCTGCTGCGATTAGCTTTGCGGTATGCACTAACAGGCGAGTGCTGGCACCTTCGTCTAAGCCGTTTCCTTTCAAATTCCGTGTCATTTCTGCGAACCGAACTAAATTTTTTGCCGTCTCGCTATCTATGCTGGTTTCTTTGCATAAAATTTCCTGTTCTATTTCGGAGTTCGGATAATTGAATTCTATTGCGACAAACCGTTGTCTGGTACTTTGTTTGAGATTTTTCAATACACTCTGATAGCCGGGGTTATAAGAGACCGTCATACAGAAATCATTGTCGGCAGAGATCAGTTCGCCACGTTTCTCTATAGCTAGCAAGCGTCTATCGTCACACAAAGGATGGATTACGACAGTGGTATCTTTGCGTGCTTCCACAATTTCGTCCAAGTAGCAAATGCAACCGTAGCGCACTGCGCGGGTAAGCGGGCCGTCTATCCAAGTTGTTTCGTTATCTTTGAGTAGATAGCGACCGACTAAATCGGAGGTGCTTAGATCGTCGTGGCACGAGACGGTAATTAGGGGTTTTTGCAGCCGCCATGCCATATACTCTATAAAGCGAGTTTTGCCGCAACCGGTGGGTCCTTTAAGCAACACTGGTAATTTGTTGCTAAAAGCCTTAGTGTAGACTTCTATTTCGTCAGCACTACTAAGATAAAGTGGTTCTTTATCTATTGAATATTCTTGTACTTCCATGGTTTAAGTGGTCTCCAATTTTTTCAAACGTTTGGTGATTAAGCCTTTTTTCATTTTCACATACTTCGGTATGCCTTGTTCATAAGGGGGGTAGTCCTCGCCTTCTATCAACGGGCGTATGTAGTTATCACAAGCAACCGTAGTATTAAGTCCGTCTTTGTTTATGTATTCTTTGGGTAGTGTGTTTTCACGGTTCGCAACCTCACTCAACGCGACCGAACCGATTTTCCATAAGTACGGTTTGTCCGATAATCTAATGATGGTCAACATTACTGCATTGTGTCCGGAGAGTGCGAATTCTATTGCCTGCCGTCCTAATGTATAAGCCTGTTCTACGTCGGTGCGAGACGCAATATGCCTCGCCGAGCGTTGCAGATAGTCGGATACTGCCCAATGGCATTTGTAACCTAGCTTGTCTTTGATGATTTTTGCAATCAAAGGTGCTACGCCGCCTAATTGTGCATGTCCGAAAGCATCGTGCCCACCGCTTTCAGAGAGAAATCTACCTTCTTGATCTCTTAATCCCTCCGATGCGACAATCACACAATAACCCCTATCTTCAACTTGTTTATTGATTTTTTTCAAGGTTCTTGCTTCTCTCCACGGCACTTCGGGGAGTAAAATTAAGTGAGGAGCATCTCGATTAGAGCAACGTGCAAGTCCGGATGCTGCAGCAATCCAACCTGCATGTCTGCCCATCACTTCCAGCACAAATACTTTGGTTGAAGTAGAAGCCATCCCGGCGACATCAAGAGCGGTCTCTCTTACTGAAGTTGCGATATATTTTGCGACACTTCCGAATCCCGGACAGCAATCGGTTAGCGGTAAATCATTATCTATGGTTTTGGGTATCCCGATGCAAGTGATAGGATAACCGAAAGATTTACCAAGTTGAGAGATTTTAAGGCTGGTATCTTGCGAATCTCCACCGCCGTTATAAAAGAAATAGCTGATATTATGCGCTTTGAACACCTCAATCAGCCTTTGATATTGTGCTTTATCTTCTTCTATCCCTTTGAGTTTATAGCGGCAAGTACCGAAGGCACTTCCCGGGGTATGCTTCAAAGCTGTAATGTTTTTATCGCTTTCATTGCCGGTGTCGATCAGTTCTTCGTTAAGAACGCCGAGTATGCCGTTATGTGCGGCGTATATTTTCCCTATTTTGTCGGGGTAGCTCCGGGCGGTTTCTATGAGTCCACAGGCGGTAGCGTTGATAACCGCTGTTGCGCCTCCGGACTGTGCGTAAAGAATGTTCGCTTTACTCATAATTCTATTATAATGCTATCTTTTAGTTTTTATTTTCGGTTAAACTTTTTATGAGAGTCATCTTATTAGGCGCACCAGGTGCCGGCAAAGGCACGCAAGCGCAATTTATCTGTAAGCAATATAGGATACCACAAATCTCTACCGGAGATATGTTGCGCGAAGCGGTGAGCGGACATACCGAATTAGGACTGCAAGCCGAAGCCTATATGACCGCTGGTGATTTAGTACCGGATAGCCTGATTATAGATTTGGTCAAGACGCGCACTGCAGACCCCGACTGCGAAGCAGGATTTTTATTTGATGGCTTTCCGCGCACCCTCGCCCAAGCACAAGCACTAGATGCACAACGAATAGCCGTAGAATATGTGATCGAAATAGCAGTTCCCGACGAAGTCATCGTAGAACGCATCGGCGGTCGCCGTATACATCAAGCATCGGGGCGCACATATCATATAAAATACCAACCCCCCGTTGCGTCGGGCAAAGATGACCTAAGTGGCGAGGAATTAATACAACGCGAAGATGACAAACCTGAGGTTGTGAGCCAGCGTCTGCAAAATTATCATCGTCAAACAGCCCCGCTAGTTGAGTATTACTCACGACAAGCCGATTCGGGTCACTTAGTTTATAAGACGGTAGACGGCACCCTGAGCATAGAGGCAATACAAAAGAAAATTATGCAAATACTGGATTGACATAGGATAGGGTTGTTGAAAAAGTACTGCTATCGCAAAAACCTAACCGCTTGCGCCATCCAATTTATGATAACCACCTGTAGGGGAGGGCTAACATGGGGCTGTTGAAAAAGTACCGTCATCGCACAAATTGAACCACTATGTGCCATATAATTTATGAAAACCGTAGGGGCGGATTTATATATCCGCCCTATGGTACCGTCCTGCAAAACCGGAACCGCTTTGCGCCACAAGATTATGGTTTACATAAATTTGATGGATGAATGTATAAATCGTGCAAGTACGTCGCGTTAGGGCGGATATATAAATCCGCCCCTACGGTGCGTGAAATACTTTTTCAACAGTCCCACATGCCCTCCCTAAAGTACCGTTCTGCACAAACAGAACCGCTTGCGCCATTTGGTTTTGGTTCCCATAAATTAGATGGCGTACGAGGGATAATGTACGACAAGCAACCATGCTGAGGTTCTGCACAATGTCACGCCGATTGACCTACTAGTTCAATGAGCAGTTCTATTTTCCAGTAACCTCATGTCTTTTGAAGTTTTACTAAAAACCAGTGACAAACGATTCGTTGTAGAACACGGCGAAGCGGTGCTTGAGGCTGCACTCAAAGCAGGTCTGAACGTTGCGTATGGTTGCAATAACGGGAATTGCGGTTTGTGTTCGGCACGCCTGCTCAAAGGTCAAATCAATAGAATCAAGGACTCCGACTATGTGTTTTCTGAGAATCTAAAAGCGCAACATTATTTTTTAATGTGTTCGCATACACCAATAAGCAATATAACCCTAGAAACCGAGATTGCCGATAGTAGCCTGCAAATACCAATTCAACAATTCCGCGCCAAGTTATCTAAGGTAGATAGAATAGCCGAGCAACTTGCGGTGGTGCGGATGCGGGTTGCGCGTAGCCATCGCCTTAGATTTATGGCTGGGCAGTCGGTCGTCTTAAAACATCGGGATTATGGTAATCAATACTTATCTATTGCCAGTTGCCCTTGCGATGCCACCGAACTTGAGTTTCATATACAGTGCGATAACAATGAGAATCCTCGCAACTTATGCGAACAGTACCGCTTGGGAGAATGGTTTGATGTAGAGGGACCCTACGGAAACTTTACTTTCAGCGAGAATTTAGAGAGACCAGTGGTGTTGATAGTATGTGATACTGGTTTTGCCTCAGCTAAGAGTTTGATAGAGCATATCGTCGCGCAAGAAAGCGAAGTGCCAATACATTTATGCAGAATAGGTTTTAAGGTACCGATTTATCTAGACAATCTATGTTTTGCGTGGCGCGATGCTTTGGACCAACTTAAATACTCGGCATTAACCAATGCAAGCGATGATGAATCGTGTGTTGCCGACTGGATGCAGCAGATTACTTGTGATCACCCTCAACTTTCGGATAGCGATTTTTATTTGTGCTTGCCAGCCGGGATATTAGACTCTATGAAATCTGCCTTGCTTGAACACGGTGCCTTAGCCGACCATATTTTTTATCAACCGTTGTAGGCATGTAGTATGGCGAACAAAGAACGGATATTCATTGCTCTGCGACCCGACGCGGAAACTTGCAAAGACCTGATGAAGATACAACAAAAGGTGCTTGTAAGCGGCAGGATAGTGCCACCCCAGAGCCTGCATCTAACCTTGGCTTTTCTTGGTGATTGCGATTCTGAACGCAAACAATGCGTATTGGATAAAATTACGAATATCAATATCAACCCATTTGATATGACACTTGGAGAATTCGGATACTTTGAACGTCATCGTATTTTTCATATAACACCAAACATCATACCCATAGAATTATTATCTTTATATAAACAGCTATGCAAGACACTATCACCGTGCCGATTTAAGACACCGCGTACCTTTAAGCCTCATGTCACCCTATTCAGAGAGGTAGTCACACCGCCGTTTTGCGAACCTCTGAATACCACCGTACGATGGCATGTTCGCTCCATCCATGTAGAACGCTCTGAGCTTAGCTCGGAAGGCGCATACTATACGACCCTGAAGGAACAACCATTTTAGTACAACCTAACCGGAGTTGTTGAAAAATAGAACCGCCGTTTGAGTCAGTAGGTCAATCGGCATTTCCATTGTCCAGAACCACAGCGCAAACTACATGGGTAGGGGCGGATTTATATATCTGCCCTAACGCGATGTACTTGCACGATTTATACATTCATCCATCAAATTTATGCAAACCATAATCTTGTGGCGCAAAGCGGTTACGGTTTTGCAGGACGGTACCGTAGGGCGGATATATAAATCCGCCCCTACCGTTTTCGTAAATTCAATGGCGCAAGCGGTTACGTTTGAGCGATGACAGTATTTTTTCAACAGCCCCACATGCCCTCCCTAAAGTACCGTTCTGCACGAACAGAATCGCTTGCGCCACTTGGTTTTGGTTCCTATAAATTGAATGGTGTACGAAGGATAATGTACGGATTTAGCAATCAAGTTAAAGTTCTGCACAATGTCACGCCGATTGACCTACTGGCTCAATCGGCGGTTCTACTTGTACAGACGCAACGCGTTAGGGCGGATATATAAATCCGCCCCTACAATTCTATGAAATACTTTCTCAATAGCCCCATTTTTGAGGTCTTTCCGAGCAGCCTTCTCTGCACAAATTTATTTATCTGCCGGATATAGGGATATAGTCTCGGCGCGTATAACCGGTATAGAGTTGTCTTGGTCTACCAATGCGAGTGAGTGGGTCGCCGAGCATTTCATTCCAGTGGCTAACCCAACCAATAGTGCGGGCAAGGGCAAAGATGACGGTATACATGTCGCGCGGCAAGCCCATTGCATTGAGTATAATCCCGGAATAAAAATCTACATTTGGATAGAGTTTGCGTGAGATGAAATAGTCGTCTTTTAGTGCGATTTTTTCTAGTTCCTTGGCGGTATCAAGCAAAGGTTCATTGGTATTGTCCTTGTTGAGTTCGGATAGCAATTCGTGACAGATAGTGCTTATAATTTTTGCGCGTGGATCGTAATTTTTATAGATTCGATGCCCGAAACCCATTAGCCGGAAGTGACTGTTTTTGTCTTTGGCTCTGTCTATATAAGACTGCAACGGCTGCCCTGATTCAACGATATTCTCCAACATGTCTATAACTGCTTCGTTAGCCCCACCGTGTGCAGGCCCCCATAAAGAAGCAATACCCGCGACTAAGGCTGCATAAGGATTGGTTTCGGTACTACCGCTCAAGCGCACCGTGGAAGTAGAAGCATTTTGTTCGTGGTCTGCGTGCAACAGCAATATCAAATCCATTGCCGCTGCGTACTTTTGGGATAAAGGCGATTGTGGGTTGAAGTCGTCCAGTAGCATATCCAAAAATCTTTCGGTATAAGATAAATCGTTGTTTGGCTTTTTGAATTTCTTAGCTTGTTTATAACGAAGTATGCATGCGGCAATCATCGGCACTTTGGCAATCAAGCGGTGAGCGGATCGCTCTCGGTATGCTTCGTCGTGAATCGCTAATTCGTCGTGATACATCGCAGCGAGATGGGAAAGTGCTGCCATCAACATCGCCATAGGATGTCCGTGCCTATCAAAACCGTCAAGCAATGCAGCTACTTTTTCTATGTCTAGGTTTGCGTGTTCGCTTAGACTTGCATTAAAACTTTGCAACTGGTTGGCAGTCGGCAATTCACCGTATAAAATCAAATAACAGACCTCGGAATAATTACTTTTTTCTGCCAGCTGTTCTATGGGATAGCCGCGATAATAAAGTAGCCCTTCGTCACCGTCTATATAAGTGATTTTGCTTTCACAACTTGCCGTTGAAACAAAACCTGGGTCAAAAGTGAAATAGCCCAACTGTTGATAGATAGAACGTATATCAATGATATCCGCACCGCTGGTCGCATCCATAATGGGAAGTTCTATTTCTTTATTTGAGCGATAATCTTTTAAGTCAACGTTTTTATCCTTCATCATGCCTTGTTTTATATAATTTTTAGAAATCTTCGTAGTAATATCTTAGAGAAAATAGCTATTATACATCACCTAACGGATGTTGGTGGCTTGTACAAATCCAATTGTAAGCTCCACATGAGACTGTTGAAAAGTATTCTATAGAATTGTAGGGGTGGATTTATATATCCGCCCTAACGCGTTGTGTCTGTAAAAGCAATCCATTCTATCCATTTCGTTTGCGGTAACCATAATTTGGTGGCGCGTGGCGGTTCTGTTTGGGCATGACGATACTTTTTCAACAGCCTCCCGTTATCTACTCATCGGCATTTTCAGTGTCTGTCCTACATGGATGGTATCAGTGCCGAGTCTCGAAAATTGTTTGATGCGATTGATTGAGGTATTGAAGCGTTTGGCGATGCTGTAGAGGGTGTCTCCTTTAGCGACGGTGTAATTGCGTACCGCAGTATGGGCGAGGAGCATATCGGCGGTGGCGTAGTCGTTTAGGTAGCGTTTGATGCCGGTCATAATTTTTTTTGCCAGTTGTGTTTGATGACTGAGTTGCCGAAGTAGCTTTTCTTCTTCGGGATTAGTGAGGTAGCCGAGCTCCACCAGCACCGACGGTACATCAGGGGACTTTAGAACAAGGAAGCCTGCGGATTCTATATTTCTGCTTCGTACATTTTTGCCGAAGGCGGCAAGGATATAGTTCCCAAGTACAGTTGCCCGTCCCATCGATGCGGTTTGTGATAAATCTAGAAGTATTGAGGCAAGAGCATTATCTTTGTCGTCAATGCTGACACCACCGACAACCGCTTCGTTCTCGCGTTGTGCGAGTATGCGGGCGGCTTCGCTCGATGCTCCTTTATCCGATAGCACATAGACTGATGCACCGCGTACATCGTTGTGATGAAAGGCATCGGCGTGTAGCGATATGAACAGATCGGCTTGATGTGTGCGCGCCGCCTCTAATCTTTTGCGTAAGTCTATGAATCGATCATCGTTGCGCGTCAATAGTGCTTTGATACCGTATTCTTGGTTGAGCATGCGTTGTAAGACGATTGCGGTTGATAGCACGATGTGTTTTTCTCGGGTACCGGACACTCCGATTGCGCCGGGGTCTTTACCGCCGTGTCCCGGATCTATCATAACCAATGCTTCGCGCAACCGTGTTTTGTCCATTTGTTTTACAGTAGCAGGTTTAGCCGGTGGCTTAACGACTTGTTCGGGAGTTCGGGGTTGAGTGCTAAACCATGTCGGGTAATTCAATTTGAAAGAGATTTGTGCAGTATCCGATGACAGTGTTTGCACCGACGATCTTTGTATGTTGGCAACTAGGTCAAAGACGATTCTATAGTGTTTTCCTTCTCTAGGCGCGGTGCGTATGCCCTTGACAAAGGTGTTTTTAATTCCCGATGCAAAGTTTCGTCGAGTGGGTACCGTGTCAAACAGGTCAATCACGAAGCGAGGTGGGTTTGCGAGGATGAAGTTTTTATATTGCGGACGGTTATCAAAGTTTAAGGTGATATGTGTGCTTTGATCTACTTCACTGATTTGCAGACCAAGCAGTGTTGCTGCGTGCGTACTAATAGAAACCATGCACAGCAATGCGCAAAGAGATAAAAAATATAAGTATCTTGTATATTTACTCAAGACTTAAAGTCCTCAACTATTTTTTCCACAGGGTATTCTGAGTTACCTGTTATTTTAAGCTGTCGTGAGTGTTTTTCTATTGCCAAATTAATAGATAGCATAGGCTGGGGTAGCATCGCCTCGGCGCGCTCTGGCCATTCAATAATACAAAAGGCATTGCTTGCGAAGTAATCACGACCCCCGATTAAATCAAATTCATAAGGGTCGCAGACCCTATAAAAATCAAAATGATGCACCAGCAACTGCCCTATAGTATAACTATTTACTAGGGTGAAAGTCGGGCTTTTTACTGCTTGTTTGTAGCCCAGTCCCTGAATCAATCCCTGGCACAAGGTTGTCTTGCCTGCCCCCAGCGGACCTTGTAACCACAGCGATGTTGCCGGGCGCACATGTTTTGCAAGGCAAGCACCCAAATATTTCATTGCCGAGGCATCTTTGATATGCAGTTCAGAAATCATCGTATTTACTTGTGATTGTCGCTGGTAAATGTTCTATCACAACCTCGGCACTAAGACCACGCGCCAGCTTAGCCGCTGCAAGGTCGCCGGCACGGGCATGGGCGCAAGTGCCGAGCAGTGCGGCTTTCATTCTGGTGAGTCCTTGCCCCTGTAGCGATGCAATAACACCGCTTAGCACATCACCCATACCGGCACTTGACATACCTGAGTTACCGCCTTCGCATACTACGGTTTGTTCGCCGTTTGCAACGACGGTGCCGGCACCTTTGAGCACGCACACGCCGCCATAGCGTGCATGTATGTTTTGTACAGCAGCAAAGCGGTCGTTCTGTATTTCACGCGTTGTGGTATGCAATAAATGCGCTGCCTCGCCCGGGTGTGGGGTGAGTATCCAACGTTCCGAGGTGAGTGGGTCTTTGGCTAGTAGGTGTAGTGCATCGGCATCAACGATTAGAGGTTTATCACTATCCAAGACTTTAGCCATTAACGCGAGTGCCCAAGCATCAGTGCCTAATCCGGGACCAATCACAATGATGTCGCAATGATTTATGAGTTTTTGGGTCGTCTGCGAACACGCTACATCGTGTACCATTAGCGATGGGCATACTGCGGTGACTACGGTGCTATTTTGTGCATGGCTTAGTACGCTAACCAAGCCAGCACCGCTATACAGGGCAGCTTTACCGGCAAGGCAAACAGCCCCTGCCATGCCATGATTGCCGCCGATTATCAAAACATGACCGAAATCCTTTTTATGCGTATTGCGCCGGCGCGGCGGTAGCCATTTGATTGCCTCGTCGTGGTTGAGTAGTTTGCAGTCGGGTTCAATTTGTGCAACGATGTCGTTTTGACTTTGCAGATCTTCAAAGATAATTTGTCCGCAATGGTCTTTACCTTCAGCAGTGTACATGCCACGTTTGCGAGTAATAAAGCTGACCGTGATGTCGGCGTTGACTGCAATAGGGCGTGCGCATCCTCGGTCTGCATCTAAACCTGAGGGAATGTCTACCGAAAGTATCGGTAGCCGTAGTCGGTTTATTTGCTCTATCCAAGCCAGTGCCTGTTCCGATAAATCTCGGTTTAAGCCGCTGCCGAACACCGCATCAACGAGTAAATCGGCTTCAATAGTCTGGTCTGTGCCGATCCTTTCACCGCCTGCGGCAAGATAGGCATTGCACGCTTGCAATGCATCACCTTTGATATTGTTTGTATCGCCAAATTGGCATACTTTTACTTGTCGCCCTGCCCGATGCAGCAATTCGGCAATTATATAGCCGTCGCCACCGTTATTTCCGGTACCAGTGTGAACGACAATACTGAGTGCCTGCGGCCAGTGTTTGATTAAATGACTAAAGCAAGTGTGTCCGGCGCGTTGCATCAACTCGTATCCGGCAATAGGCGTTTGTGCGATAAGCATTCGGTCTATTTCGCAGCTTTGTTTGGCGGTATAAAGTGGGCGCATTATTGTGTTGCTCCGGTTGATGTAATGCCTTGTCGGTTCACATGCGTTTGTAGCCACATTTCAAGCAACGCACAATGCCAAAGTTTGTTGCCTTGTATCGGTGTCAGCTGGTCTTCCTTCGAGTCGAGCAGGTGTGTTATATAGTTGCGTTGAAATAATTCTCGTTCACGGCAGGCATTTGAGTTTAGAGTGTCGCACATCATTTCATAAAACATTCCTCGCACATATTTTAGAGCAGGAACAGGGAAATAACCCTTTTTGCGATCTATCACTTCGGGTGGCAGATGACGGCGAGCAATTTTTTTGAGGCTATATTTGCCACCGTCGCTGAGTTTAAGTTCGGGTGGCATCGCGCATACCGTTTCCACTAAATGCTGATCTAAAAATGGCACTCTTGCTTCAATGCCCCACGCCATCATCATATTGTCCACTCGTTTGACTGGGTCATCGACGATTAAAGTTTCTACATCAAAGCATAAAACAGTGTTTATATAATCAGGTAACTTGATTTGTCCGAGGCGGTTTGCGACTAAAGCCGAAGTACTGTCAGGTATATGAAAGCACGGTGCAACGGTTTCCAAGTATTCGTCATGGCTACGGTCAAAATAATGTGGTCTAAATCGTTGCAGTAGAGTACCCGATGCACGGTGCATCTTGGGATACCAAAAATAACCACCGAATACTTCGTCGGCCCCTTGTCCGCTCTGCACGACTTTAATATCTGCACTGACTCGCTCGGCAAGCAGATAAAAAGCGATGCAGTCTTGCGCCGGCATAGGTTCTGCCATCTTTGCAATCGCCTCGGGTAGCCGCTGATATAATTGTGTGTCGGATACTCTAAAGCGATGATGATGTGTGTTGAAGCGTTTGACAACTGCATCTGAGTAGACGAACTCGTCACCAATTTCTTTGCCTTTGCTCTCAAAACCAATCGTATAAGTCTTAATATTTGCAACATTTAGCTTGGCGAGCAAAGCCACTAATAGACTGGAATCTAATCCGCCTGACAACAGCACACCGACCTCCACATCCGCTATTTCAAAGCGTTTTTTGACAGCTTTCAACAATTCAGTTTCAATTAATTCGATCCATTCCTCTTCTTGCATATTAGAAAATTGCGCCTGCTCGGATAAAGACCAATAACGATGTTTAACAAAAGTCTTGTTACTATCAATCATCATCGTGTGCGCAGGTTCGAGCTTGCGTATGCCGCACAACAAAGTACGGGGCGCGGGTATGACTGCGTGCAAACTCAAATGATGGTGTAGTGCCACTGCATCGATATCGGTATTAATCTCATCGGTTGCCAGTAATGCTTGCGGGTTTGAGGCAAAGCGAAAACAATTCGCATTACGCGCATAATAAAGTGGTTTGATTCCCAAACGATCACGAGCAAGAAAAAGAGAATTGCGCTGACGATCCCAAATTGCAAATGCAAAGATACCGTCGAGCCTTTCAACGCAGGCTTCCTTCCAGCGATGATAGGCTTTTAGGATAACTTCACTATCGCTGGTGCTAAAGAAGCGATAGCCATAGGATTCCAAGCGAGCGCGCAATGTGCGATAGTTATAGATAACCCCGTTGAATACCAGCACTAAATCCAAATCGGCATCCACCATAGGCTGTGATCCGGCATCTGATAAATCTATGATTGCAAGCCGTGCATGGGCAAAACCTATCTGCCCGTCCAGCCAAGTCTGGCGACTATCGGGGCCGCGAAAGTCAATATGCGCCAACATCCGTTGCAGACTCTCGGCACTCGCCATCCGCCCCCCGAAACAAAATTCACCGGCAATACCACACATCGTGGGTAGATTATACCTTGTAGGAATGGAAAAGGAGAACTGCCGTTTGTGCTACTGCAACAAGGAACGGTTATTTGGCTCAATCGGCGGTTCTCTCTTTAACATCCCAGACATTGGGTGCTACGCGAACCAAAGATGGGTGTCTTGGTTTAAACAAAATTTTATTGATACCAGCTACTTTATGTAATCGTTCTTTGATTTCGCTTAACGGCAACGGATGTCCAGCCTCTTTGATAATAGCAATGATTGCTTGAGCTCTGTCAACACGCTTTTCGCCTTTGCTGTAACCTTCTGTTGCCGTCCAAACCATTCTGTGAAGAGAGGTCAGTCTTTTGGATTTAGAAAGCACGATGTTTAGTAAATGGATGTCTAGTTTGTTGTAGCTTTGGTCTGCTTGTCTCGGAAATTTAGAGAGTATTTCAAAACAATGCCATTGCTTTTTTGTCCTATTGGCGTAGACGATGGATTCGGCTTCACGGCAGATATCGGCAATCTGCATGTCGGAAAACGGTATATGTTTGTCAAGACCATACACTCCTTTTCTGAACGAAAAACTAAAACTATTTGCTGCCGGGCACACTTGTAGCGGAGTTAGATCTAACCCCAGTCTATTTTTTATCGCCTTGATAATCTCACTATGGTGCATTGGCGAATCGGCTTCGGAAAGAATCACTTTGATAGTTCTAGGTAGCCCTATTCCGTAGTCTATAAATGTGCGAGTACCGTCACGATTAATCATAAAGTAGCATAAAGTGGAGACATGATCCCACAACAGATTTTTGAATTTCTGTGCGCTATCAGGCAACAACCTCTGTACATTTAAGAAAGCCTCATTTTCGCTCCATCCTTTATCTACAGACGAAGATAATAATGCTTTGGCTGCCTCTACAGTACGCTGCCAAACAGATTGCTCAATTGAACTGAGATAGTATTTATCGGCGATTTTAATGACTCGTATATTTTGTTCTTTCATCGCGTTGATCAGATTTTTGAGAAAGTTTTGATGCGAGTGGATGCCACTGAACCACGGATCTTTAGTTTCTATACAATCTAGAGATAACGGAAAGTCTGTCTCATTTGATAATCGGATAATTTTTTGCCTAAAGATATACCCTAAAAGAGAATTTCTAAAACTCTTTTTCATCTTAGCTTGAACCAGAGTGATATATATTAGGGATTTACCGCAGGTATCCGAGATTTTTTGCAGGGTTTGGGATGTAGCTTCAAATTCCATACGACGCGTAAAAATATAAAGGTCGGTGGGATAGAATGACGATAGAAAACGTCTTAGGTTTTCAATGAAAGTGAGTTTAAGATACATCGAGACCCTTGAGTTCGGCATTACCTCGACATTTGCAGGGTAATCTATATCGGATATTAATTTTCCGAGCAGTGCAGTATTTAAGCAATTTAGAATATTTTGCAGAGATCGACGTCCGAACATTCTTTTGCCGAGTAATCTCTCCGGGGAGCATGCTGCAAGATCCGAAATTGTTTCAATACCGTCTTTTCTCATAATACAAACGAGTCCTTTGGGGGAAATTATATCTATTAGCTTCCATTTGCCCAGCCATGGTAGAGCTAAGCGCGCCAACTTACACGGATCTTTGCAGTTATCTGCGTAGCGCATTATTTTCATCAGCTGTTTGATTTTGTCTGGTTCGGCTATTGCGTCGTGTATGAGATCGTCATTAATATCACCATCTTGAGTTTGTCTTTTCTTGAGTGTCAGATTATCATTAAGTATTTTGTTTAAGAAAATGTACAGGTTGTATAAAGTTTTATAGCCGAAAGGCGTTTGTTTGTGAAATTTTTCGGTTGTCCAAGTAGCAAGATCTTCAATTGTTTGTATGTTGTTTTTTTGCAAAACCCGATAAATTTTAAGCGTGGTATTTGAGCTGGTTAGTTTTTGTTTTGCCAACCACGGCGGTACAGCGCGGGCAATCGCACACGGATCTTTACAGTCCCTACCGGCTAAATGACGTATCCGAAACATACTCAATTTTTGTCGGGTAATCCGATCCAAATCATGCTCAGCGTTGAGATATGAAACATCGTTATAGATTTTATATGTGGTCAATATCTCTGCAGCTTCGGGATTTTCTTTTATATACAAAGCAATCCAATCTTGCGCTACATTGGTGATAGTATTTGTTTTAGATCTAAAAGTTTCCATAATGTTAATGTCCTCCTAATCGTATAACTAAATAAATTTAAGTGAAAGATTAGTTCAATTTTGGCGTATAAAAGGGGTGCTTTGTTACATTTCCGATGAGTGGTAGTAAATATCCGACGAAACTACATTTAGGTTAATGTCAAACCGTTTATCGGATATTTGAGGCTGTTCATCAAAATTAGAAAAACCGTGCTACAAGGTAGGATAGTCTATAGGCTCGTTTGGGGAACTATATACTATTCTGCACAAGCGGTTATTTAGAAACAATTGGAGCTGTTGAAAAAGTACCGTTATTGCATGAACCCAACCGCTTTGCGCCCTCAAATTTACGCAAACGGTAGGGGCAGAATAAAGCCGCCGATTGAGCCAGTAGGTCAATCGGCATTTTCGATTATCCGCCCTAAAGTTGAGTCCTTGCACGAATCTACTCGCTTTGCGTCACCAAATCATGGCTACCGTAAACGAAATGGATAGAATGGATTGCCTGTACAGACACAACGCGTTAGGGCGGATATATAAATCCGCCCCTACGGTGCATGAAATACTTTTTCAACAATCCCACATGGGACTGTTGAAAAAGTGTCTGCATTAGTACATTCCCCTCCTGTGGAGGGGTGGCAGGCGAAGCCTGACGGGGTGGTTGCAAAGGTTCTGCACAAAGTCACGCCGTTTGTGCTACTGCAACAAACGGCGGTTCTATTCTCTATTTTTGTCTTAGCTTATGGTATCCCTTAACTACAGAAAATTAATCATCAATCCCACACCTGTGAGGGTTACTGCGAGGGTTACTCCACTGATGGCATACATTTGCTTGATCAGCCGTGCTTCTAGTTTGGCTATGGTTGTTTCTAAATCTTTGTGGGTTACCAAATCATCGGTTCTGCGTAACTTGGTAGCAACCTCTACAACTTCTTCATTAGAAGCACCAGGGATTTTTTCTAATAATGATATTACTGTATTCATTGTTTTGTCCTATGGATTATATGTTAATCAATGCCCTAAGGCAAGCTAGCATATAGAGTATCCTTTTCTGAAATATGCTGGTTTCCTAAATTCAATGAACGGTAGTAAATATCCGACGAATGGTCATAAAGGATGTGTATACTAGAGATATAGAGGCAGATATTTTATTCTGCAATCGGAAAAAAATTAGGAAAATAAAATGACGAAGCAAACAGAAATAGTGAGAGCGTATCTGGAACAGCACTTTGTAGGTGCCGAAATAAACATTAGCGAAGTGCCCGAAGAGCACGGTTGGGGTTATAAAGTATCGTGCGAGGAGGGAGACTTCAATTTGTTAGTGCTCGATGAGGCCTTTGAGGGGTTAGACGACAAGCAAGCTGTAAACCAAATAGAAACCTTCCAAGTTGCGGATGTGATGCGCAACATGGAAGGGTTTACTATTACTGTCACGAATAGCGGTTGTATCTTCAGATAAAGGCGAAATCGCCGGTTATTCTGCAGTAGTTGGGTCTATGGTTGTTTTGATTTCAGAAATTTTATTTGCAGGAAACCCACCTTCTTCGGCATGCTTCTTGATGCTTTCTATATCGGGTGCGATATAAGTGCAATAGACCTTGTCGGCGGTAACCTGGCTTTCAACCCACTGAATTTGCGGTCCCATATTTTTTAGGATACTACAGGATTTCTGTGAGATGCTTTGCAGTTGATCGGCTGATAGATTACCTGCACCGGGTATATCTCTTTCTATAATGTATTTAGGCATAATTTCCTCCGTTGTTATATTTGAAATTTAACTAGTTTGCGATATTATAACGCCAATTATTCTAAACAGAAAAAATGGTTGTTTTATTTAACAAAATCCGAGAAAGCAAAATTTTTCAAATAATCGTCGTGGCACTAATCATTGCCTCGGCTTTATTGATAGGTGCCGATACTTTTAATCTGGAGTATAGATACAAGGTTATTATTGGTGCGCTTAGTCAAAGCGTGACAATTTTCTTTTTGATTGAAATCATAATCCGCTTTGTCGGTGAGCCGCATAAGAAAACTTTCTTCCGAGACGGCTGGAATGTATTTGATACGATTGTTGTCGGGGTCTCTCTGATTCCCATAGGACCGGGTCCTTCGGTATTGATAGCACGCTTATTGCGTATTTTTAGAGTACTCCGCATTATCTCAGTGATGCCGGAATTGAAAGTTTTAATTGAATGTTTGCTCAAATCTTTGCCTCGTATACTTTATACGAGCTTGTTGTTGTTCATCATTATGTATATCTACGCAGCGGCGGGTTCATTGTTGTTTGAGCGCACTGACCCAGAACGTTGGATTGATATTGCAACTGCCTTATTCACACTGACCCAAGTACTCACACTATCCAGCTGGGAACAGGTATTTTTGCCGTTGCAGGCAGTGCATTGGTGGGCGTGGATATATCTTTATAGCTTTATAGCAATCGGTTCTATTACTATTTTGAATTTGATCATTGCAGTGTTAGTAGATGTCGTGATGGAACTCAAGGGCGAAAAAGGGTGACACCTCCGACACGACGCGTTGTTATCGCACAAACGTAACCGCTACGCGCACCAAATTTACGATAACCACCCGTAGGGGAGGGCTAACATGATGCCTTATTTAAAATCAAGTCATTTTACTCATTTTTAATCTCCTTTTCTGAATATCTATTTAGGCCGCAGCCGGACACTCATGACGCGGGTCAAACGGCTTATTGTGCTTGAGTACTCCATGAATAATACGGGCGAGCTTATGTGCACAAGCGACAATGATTTCCTTTTTGCTTAACTCCGGGCGTCGGCGTTGCAAGCGGTTGGCAAAGTCGCGGATAATGGGGTTATGAAGCCGTGCCGAGAGTGCCGCCATAAACAAAGCGGTGCGTAGGCAGCGTTTGCCAATTTTAGAGATATGAGCCCGTGCTTCGCAGTTGCCGGATTGTCTGCGCATTGGTGCGATGCCGATAAAAGCAGCGAGTTGCTTGGGATGCTCAAACGTATTATCATCTAATACTGCACACAGGGTGGCTGCGATTTGCATACCGATACCGGGTATCGAACACAATAATTTGCAGGTCTGTGCAAGTTGTTCGTTTTCGGCAATAAGCCTTTCGATTGAAGCATCAATCTGATCGATGCGTTGCTCAAGGTGTCTCAAGTCTGCAGCCGCACTGCGCTTTTGTCCAGCGGTGCGCAAAGTCTTTTCACTATTCCTTAACATCGTCTTCGCTAATGTCAGTTTGTGTCTGCGTTTGAGAGCATCCTTCAAGGTCTGGATAGCCTGTGACGAACTGGTCCACCGATAATTAGGGTTTGACACTGCGAAGCGTGCAATTAAGCGCGCATCATCGCCATCAGTTTTATTACGCATATTAAGACTTTTGCGAAAATAGGCAACTTGAGCCGGGGGTGCCACCTGTATCGGATGTTTAGCCCGGGAAGCTCGCTCGCAAAGGTTTGTCTCCAAGCCACCAGTGGCTTCAACGCAGATCGGGCAGCACTTTGCGCCCTGTTTAGCAAGCCAAGCTAACAGCTGTTTAATACCTTTGATATTATTTCTAAATTGTGCTTCCGAGAAACTCTCGTCAACGAATAATAATGCCACCTCTAAAGTGTCTTTAGAGACATCAATGCCGATTGCGGCAGGTTGTTTGTGTTTCACCATAATTTCCTCCATAATAGTTATTGAATGAATGAATTACTAGGTATCAAGCAGTGTTTAGGAAAGTATGACTACGCCGCCCAAACAGGTAAATACGAGATCTAAAGTCCCAAGCTGCCTTACGAGCTCTATAGTCATAACGCCGGAGGAGTGCTTATCATGTTAACAGGCTTTAATGCCTAATCCTCTCTTGAGCGTGTCTCCTCCGACTTCCTAGGCACTGCATCTACCTAAGCGTTTATCTTATATCAAATAAGCCATAGTTAAATATACCTGCCCTCCCTAACGCGTTATCCTTGCATAACTCCATTCGCTACGCGCCATATAATTTCGCAAACTACTCGAACGCGACGCGCCTGCACGCACGATCTATTTATCCATCTCGCTTACGGTTACCTACCGTAGAGGAGGGCTAGCATGCCCTCCCTAAAGTACCATTCTGCACGAACTGAACCGCTTGCGCCACTTGGTTTTGGTTCCCATAAATTGGATGATGTACGGAGGATAATGTACGACAAGCAACCATGATGAGGTTCTGAACAATGTCACGCCGATTGACGGGCGGATATACAAATCCGCCCCTACAACTCAATCGGTGGCTTTATGCTGCCCTAACGCGTTGTGTCTGTACAGACAATCAATTCATCCATTTCGTTTACGGTAACCATGATTTGGTGGCGCATAGCGGTTAGGTCTGTGCAAGACGGTACTTTAGGGCGGATATGCAAATCCGCCCCTACTGTTTTCTTAAATTCAATGGCGCGTGGCGGTTGAGAAGGCACAAGTACAATACTTTTTCAGCAATCCCACATGTAAGTTACGGCGAGGTTGTCAGGCATAAGGCACCAACACTTCACCTTTGCCACCAACGGCAAGGTCGCCTATGTATCTGCGGATTAACTTCTTGCGAGGGAGGTTTTGCAATGCCGGTGCCAGTTGGCTGATATGCTTGTAAAGCAGTATCAAAAAATCCATATTGTAATTATAAGGTTGGGTGATGAAGGTGTCGCCGAGATTTTCGGCAGAGCTTGCATCGCCGAGTAGTACGGTGCCGCGATGCATGGCGTAGGCACAGTGACTGCCGTTGTGTTTGAGCACAACGAGGTTGCCGGCTTTCATATGTGCAGCACCGTAGTCTCCGTTGTTGCCACGCACTACGATAAGACCGCGACGCATCAAATTGGCAGTACGGTCGCCGGCATCACCCATGATTAGTACGGTGCCACCAGACATTCCTTGCACCGCACCTATAGAAGCACCTCCGGTTGCATCGCCGGCATTGCCTTCAACGATGACAGTGCCGCTGGACATGCTACATGCGGTATAGTGACCTACATTACCAGTAATCTCCAACTGTCCGCCACCCAAAGTCGCTGCCGCATAATCGCCTACCGAGCCTTCCACCTTGAGCTGATGCTCTTTCATTTTTGCACCTACATAATCAAACTGCTCGCAATCACCGCTGATCAATAAACTTTTGCTTGAATCTTCTTCTATCTCAAATAAGTCACCTATCGCAATTTCGCCTTCCGAACTTGGTAATGTTTGCTTTGCTAGCTGCTTAGCAGAGAGGTTATTGCAATAACCGGGTGTGAGCATCTCGGCGTTGATGCGCATGGTTGGGGATGCTGTTAGTGTGAGCCTCATGCGCCTATAATCTCCCACAAGTGAAATTGATATTTTCCTAAATTCCCGCCATAATTGCCGGCCGAGATGGTTGTGATTCCCTCAGATAATCCCAACTCGCAGACTGCAGTAATGCCAACTCGCATCGCATCTATAATGTCTTGCACATTGAGTCCGTCTATCACGACTTCCATCACTGCTCCAGTATTGGCACGCAGTTTACTATCCACCATGCCTTTAAGGGTAGGGCAATACTGTTCGTTTGTAGATGCACTGAGGAACTTATAGCGAGAGCCGACTTTAGAACCTGAGCGCACACCGCCGCCGGGAAATGGCAAAACAAGATTCGGCAAGTCCGAGATGCTATCTATTGCGGCCTCGCATGCTTGCAATGCTTGTGATGACGAGCGAGCAAAGATCAAAAAATTACCGCCACCGATTCCTGATGCCACCCCGGTATCGTCCTCGCAGATGAACTCGCCGTCCATCACCGGCACCCGCCAATAGCGTTTTTCTCCTATCACTTTGGAAGATTGATAGCCGTCTCCGAAATAACGAACATAGCGTCCGAGTGCAATTCTACGCTCACCGTCCATGCCAGCGAATACCGCGCTAGTGGGGCAGGTCAGCACACATTGAGCAACTCGCCGTGTCAGTTGATCGCTTAAACTTTTGGTAGAAATCGCAAACAGCAAGACCGAATAGCCTGGTCTGCTGTCGGGAGTCTCGGAGGATTTGTAGCGGCGTTCAATGCCAGCTTCTACATTGCAACCTATCACCGAAGTTGCAAAACCGACCATCGTACTTGCCGCATAATGTGCCCATTTGTAATTGATCGCAGTGATGATAATGCGGGTTGCTCTCATACCGAAAGCCTCGGCGTAGGTATTCTCTATTTCTACGCCATTAATAGTAATGCCTTCTATGGGGTTTGACATGGATGCTCTACGATTGGGCTGCCTATTTGTTCTGCCATTTCGGTGTTGCTAATTTGGCTGTTTTCAAAACCGACGGTGCGGTAATCGTTGTAATGTGCCTTGATAATTTTTTCGATGCTATTATCGTATTCGGGCTTAACTACATGGGTATAAGTCTTAGGCATTTTTATTACCTTACCATCTTTGACCATCAGTTCACCGTTCTTGAATACATATCGCGGATGTGCAAACATCTGTTCGGTATCTTGCGAGGGTGTGTAGACGACGATGTCGGCATCCGCACCGATCCCTAAATGCCCTTTGTTGTGAAGTCCTAGACTACGCGCCGGTGCTGCGCGGGTCATTATGGCAATTTCATACAGAGTATATTCTCTTTTGATACTGTCCAGAGTTGACATTTTTCTGGCTTCGGGGTGTAATCTCGAGAGCATATCAATGCGGTAACTGCGATCCATCAACAACCGTATCAAGTGTGGGTAACTCGTGAAAGGGGCACCGTTTGGGTGGTCGGTAGTCAAGAATACACGCCATGGATCCCTAACCAGCAAAAAAATTTCCAAGCCGATTATCCACTGCAGTGCATTGACGAAATTTTTATCGCGATACTTAAATGGCACCACGCCACAGCCGGCTTCGGTTTCTATGTCCACCAATGCCCATTTATCCGGTGAGGCATGACGGTGATTTGCATGTTGCATCATAGTATCGCCCGATATAGTGACAGTTTGCCCGAACATAATTTGCCCGACATCAGTGCTCAAATGAGGATTATCGTTAATCGCTTCGGCAATCTCAGCGGCAGCGGACGAAAAGCGATGATCACCTTCGTTGCCGTAGCTATGAAATTGCACATGTGTCAAATGCATCGGATGACCGTCGGCAGCCTTAATTGTATCCAGTGTCGTCTTATAGTTTCCCGGCACTCCTAAATTACTTGTATGGACATGCAAAGGATGCGGCGTGTTAAGTTCGTTTAGTGTTCGCGTCAGGCATTCTACGATTTGACGCGGACTAACTTCATAAGGGACCGAGGCTTCGTCAATATCAAGTTTGCGTTGATTAAACTTAAAAGCGTTGATGCCGCCGGGGTTGACCACTTTAACCGCCATCGCTTGTGTTTTGTCTATCATCCAAGCGACATAGTCGCGTATGGTTTTAGGGTCGGCTTTGGTTGCCAGCAATTTCAACAGCAGGTCGGTGTTGTCAAGCATTACATAAGCACCGGTATCTACACAAGGTGTATCTGCCATTTCCAAGTGTGCTTGTCGTGCATTGCAAGCGAGCATCGCCGGTTCAAAGCATGCAGTGTAACCCATCTCGGCATAGCGAATACCGGTGTTGTGGGTATCAAATTCATTGCCTTCGCAGCCGGCTCCATGTACATCGTTCATCATACAGCGAGCGATATTGACTTTGCCACCGCCGATATGCGTATGTATATCAATCGCCCCAGGCATTACCACACTGCCGGCGATATCGTACGCAGTATATTTATCGGTATCATCCGGGGTCGGAATAATTTTTCCGTCCCTGACATAGATATCGCTAGCTTTGCCGTCTACTCCGTTGATTGGGTCGTAGACTTTGCCACCGATTAATTTAATCATCGTTTTATTTTCCAAGTTGAAGCTGTATGTCGCGTAATATTTCGTGCAATGCTGGAAGTTTGTTATCTCGCAGTTTGGGTAAGGGGAGTATGATAACACCATCAGTGCGATAACTATAACCTGTATGGTCTATGCCAGGGATACCACACGGCACGACTAAATCGTTCTTTAATTCTTGGGCAATCATCGGGTGTGCAAAGACGATCGTCGGCAAGTCGCTTTGTGGCGGTGGTTCAGGATGGATGGGCGCAATCCAGACAAGTAGATCGGCGCGCTGCTCGTCAAGTAGCTCAGTGGTGCGGTTATGTAGTGGGTTATAGTATGCTTGCTCGCGTGTGAACGATAGCCAGCCCGGATAACCGCTTTGCCACAAACAAACACTCTGCATATTACCGCCACCTCGGTTGCCTCGCAATATCAAGCTAGTGCAACGTTGCCTCAAGTTGATTTGCTTGATTATTTGCATGAGTAACAGGCTACCAAAGTCGGCATGAGGGTAATCCATATCCTTAGGCGACCAAACAAAGACTGGATATTCGGCATGTTCTATATCGGCTGTGAGTTTTGCATAGAGCATGTCGTCGTCTTTATCGTTTTTAGGTTGAGCTTTTAAGTGTTGCTTGAATTGTCTATTAATGTGCATGCTTAGCTTTTGTATAACATCAGGAAATGTCTCGGGCGCAGCATTTATGATATCGCAGTCCGCCTTCAAAATATTCGGTATGTTTTCATGTTGCCAAGGACCGATTAAAACCGATTTGGTTTGAGTTTTATTCTTATAGATTCTCTGCAATAATCTCGGATAATCATCGAATAAATGACTGCCTATAAAGATAATCAAATCGGCACGACGATATATTTCCGAAAGCGTAGTACCGACAAAACCATGCCCTTGCAGCACTCTGAGATTGCTTAGTGCTTTATCACTGTCTATATGATCTAAGGTTGCATTGCACTGTTTAGCCAAAGGTATCAAAGCACGCACAGCCTGTATGTCGGTTATTAATCCGCTAAATAAAGGATGTTTAGCTTGTTTGAGCATTTTACTCGCCATAGCAATGGCTTCGGTTTGCGTAATCTCTTTGCCTTTATAGCGAGGTTTGGTTGTAGAGATTTGAGACGCGTTTTCATAACTCGTGCGGCAAAATGCCGGCAAGTCTCCGGCTACGGTAAGTTTGCCGTTGTTGCTTTTGATGCTCAAGTCATCACATGCCAAAGCACAAAACGGGCAAGTCGCATGATCAACAATTTTCATTTGGATTTACTTTTATGAGTTATAGGTTTTTGTGCATATAGGATAGCTATTATATAACACAGAGCCGCCGTTTGCTCCAGTTGCACAAACGGCGTAACTGTTTGCAGAGCCGTTTGTGTCTGCACAAGCAATCCATTCATCCATTTCGTTTACGGCACTCATAATTTGATGGCGCAAGCGGTTCTGTTCGTGCAGAACGGTACTTTAGGGAGGGCATGTGGGACTGTTGAAAAAGTATTCCATACACCGTAGGGGCAGAATAAAGCCGCCGATTGAGACAGTAGTTCAATCGGCATTTCAATTATCCGCCCTAACGCGACGTACTTGCACGATTTATACATTCATCCATCCAATTTATGCAAACCATAATCTTGTGGCGCAAAGCGGTTACGGTTTTGCAGGACGGTACCGTAGGGCGGATATATAAATCCGCCCCTACCGTTTTCATAAATTTAATGGCGCGTGGCGGTTGAGATGATACAAGTACGATACTTTTTCAAAAATGCTGACCTACCGGTGGTTGATAAGTGTTTTGGAGGCTTCACCGGGATATTCCTTAACCAGTTTGGGTACTAAATAACCGGGTAATTTGGCATTGAGTTGCTTCATTATTCCAAGTGCTTTGTCTTCGGATACTCTGAAGTGAGCAGTGCCGCTGACCGAATCCAATAAATGCAGATAATATGGTAAAACCCCGATCTCAAAACAACGTAGGCTTAATCGTTTCAATGTTGCGGATTGATCGTTGATACCATGCAATAGTACCGCTTGGTTGAGCAGACACAAATGACTTAGTTTTTTCGTCGCTGCCTCCACCTCGTCGTCTATCTCGTTCGGGTGGTTGATGTGAAAAACAATCACATAATGTTTGGGGCGAGACTTCAACCACATTGTCAGCTCATCATCTATGCGCGCCGGTAGAACAATAGGCAAGCGTGTATGTATGCGTATTCTACTAAGATGTGGAATGTTTTCTAATCGTTCACAAAGCATAAACAACTTTTTGTTGCTATAACTCAAAGGGTCGCCGCCGCTCAATATGACCTCGTCTATTTCCGGTGCTTGCATCAGATAGTCACATATTGCTTCTAGATTGTTTGCCAAGATATTTTCGCTATACGGAAAATTTTTGCGAAAACAATAACGACAATGGATTCCGCACGCAGCCGACACAATCAACAAGGCACGCCCGCGATATTTATGAATCAATCCTGCTAATTGGCGAGCTTGCAGATCTCCCACTGGGTCGTTGCTCTCACCTTGCACTGATATACGCTCGCGCTCCAAAGCCAACACTTGGCGCAATAAAGGATCGTCAGCTTTACCCTTATTGATGCGTGATAAATAGCTTTGCGGTACTTTCAGTGGGAATCCGGGGTTGTAGTCAATCCCCATGTTCCTAACTTGCGCCGGTGTGATTTCCAATGCCTTAAGCAATGTAGCGGTGTCGGTAATAGCATTGCTTAGCTGTTGTTGCCAGTTGGACGGCGGTTGATTACGAGTATTATTCATCTATTGAGAGGGGGTTGTATTGTCAGCATTTAGTATATAATGTGTTTATAAAATGTTTAACAAACTTGTGAACCAAGTTTGAATCACCAAAGGGGGGGGATAATGAAAAAGCACTATCGATTTGGCACATATGTGCCTATCTGCTCAGCAGTACTGTTGAGATTAGCAATATTTATTTTCTTGGGCTTATGTGCGCAAACGATTTCTGCACAATCAAAATGCGAGAAGGACGAAAATGGGATTCTATTATGCGATTTGTCAATTTCGTTAATAGAGGAAATATCTAAGACTAATCCCAAAGTAGTAGTGGAAAGGGCGTGGCAACTGACACCTACTGAACGTAGCGACATCAACATACAACTTCGCGACTTTAGCGAAACTTGGTGTAAGACGACTTTAGGAAAATCAAGAATACGCAATATTTCAGTTTTAAGAGGACATAGAAAATCTTCCTCAGATATTGCACTCTATAAGAGCGAGGGACGTTCTTATTCTTATGTCGGAGCTTTTGTAGGGTTGAAGCCCAGTATCATTGCGTATTATGGGAGCTACTATGAACCTGACGAAGTGGATCAATTCTTGGGTAGGGTTATTGTGCATGAATTATCCCATGCTACCCTGAAAGTTTATGACGAATACAGGGAATTCGGTGCAACCTCAGGGAAATTTTGTGGGGATCCTCTGGAAAACGATAATCCTCGTCAGACAATGATGAACGATCATAGACGTTATACTAGATATAGTCATCCCGACGATTATGTGGGGATACCTGTTCCTAGTACTGCGCAACATAGGTGCTATGGTAAGTCGGCATGGGAAGTTCTGCTTCAACCCGAAAGATGCGATAGCAATTTATCCTTAGAAGTAAACGCGTGGTTTCCTAGACAGGATTATTTTGCCGAAACCGAGACTTGTGTACCTACTTCTGTTCCTTCTATAGATACATTGCTGCATCCCAATGTGGAGTCTACGGTACGCGAATGTATAGATATGACGCGGTCGCAATCAAACATAAAATTTCTTTCAGGTTCGGAGAATATTGTCATAGTGATCGATTCCGGTATCAGTGAAACGGATAAAGCAACGGTAGGAAGGATATTGAAAGAGACTATTCTCCTTCTTGCTCAGAATGTAGATGTAGACGACATCTTAAATGAAAATTTAGTGGTCGATCAAGACGCAGTTGAGAAAAGGGTTGCGTTGCTTGATTTTAATGAGAGCAGTATATCTAGCTTGATGGAAGTCAAGCAAAACCGAGAGGCTCTAGAGCAGCGGCTGACTGATATATTGCAAAATAATCCTCAAACTCGCAATAGCATAGACCAAAATTTGAGTTCAGCAAGGACAATTTTTGAGGATGACTTCAATAGGGTTATGAACGACCATAATGTTGTCATAATGATTTCCAATACTTCTACATCACCTTCGGCTTCTGCGCTCAACTTTTTCAAAGAAAACAATATTGCCATAAATGTGATAGCAATAGGTGAGCGATTCAATTTCGGTTTGAATCAGCTAGCAGCCAAGACCGGCGGTGACTACCATACGATAATTCCGGCACAGCATATCGAAGTTCTCATTTACGCACTTGTGAACAGTGCTCCTGGCGGTGATTTGTTCAACACTACAGATTTATCTAACAAAACTATTCCACTTGACGGCACTATCCGAGAAATTGAGTTCGTGCCCGAAGACACTGATTTGATAACTATTGGTGTGGAGGTAGAAAACGGCAGGTTAAACGATGTCATGGTTATACCATCGGTGGGACCCTCTCCGGTTAGCCATATCATGACGCCGAGGGCAAGATTCTATACTACCTCTAATTCTACGCCGGGTCAGTGGGAGGTTGTGATTACTGGTACAGGAACCCTTAAATATAAATTTTCGATTCTACAAGGTATCTCTTTGGAAATTAATGCAGGTGCTGAGGTTAATCCTCGGTCAACTCAAAGTGCTGGAGCATGTTCGGAACTATCCGATCCGGTTCAAATTATAATATGCCATTATCAGCAAGCATGTCGCGAAGAAATATCCAATGGAGTTGAATCTGAAGAATGTGCAGATATGTCTCTTGAAAACATGCCTAGTCCTTCTCCAATGCCTAGCGATTCGGATATCAATCAGCTGATCTCATTGCCGGTAACATATCCTGCTCCGGTAATGGTTAGAGCGCGTGTTCACGGTCGCCTGCCGGTGCTTGGTGCAAATGTAGATGCCGAAATCACAACGCCCGCCGACGGTTCTGTGACTATACAGCTTACTCTTTTAGACGATGGTCAGGCACCTGATCTCAGAGCCAGAGACGGTATATATTCAGGTGTGTTAAAGGATTATTCTAGATACGGTAGCGGCATCTATTCGATTGAAGTGACTGCAAGCAATCCCAACGGTAGTGCGATATTTGACGATACTGGCATTGCCACCTTTGGAACTCAGCCATCGGAGCCGGCGCGTTCGGCACCATCGTTTGAGGTCGTTGGGTATCGGCAGGTTGAAGTCATTGTGCCTGCACTGGCCTCTGCCGATGAGAGTTCGGCACGAGCCCTTAGGGCTGACGGTACCTTAAATTGGGGGGTCATAGGAAGACCTGGGCATACGAATCACTATAATTTTGTGGCAGACCGTAGCGGTGTGCATTACATACAAACTAGTAATCTACTAAGTTACGACGAAGATATCGCAATGGCAACCCGTGTTCAATTATATGAATCGGCCTCTGAGCAAAGCGATCTTTCATATTTGACCGAAAATGTGGCATACAGAGGAACAAATGTTTCTCATATTGCACATACATTGGATGAGGGCCAAAGCTACACGGTGTCAGTGAGCCATGCAAATGATAACGGCAGAGGTGTCTATGGTCTTACGGTGAGCAATGCTAATGATCTTTTATCTACCCACGAGCTTAGCAGAGCAACAAGCAGCGGAGGTGGTGGCGGAGGTATTGTAGGTTCTTTATTATTGATACTTTTGATAATCGCTTTCGTTGTGTTGCATAACCGGAGAAAGAATCATCAAAATGCTTACTAAGCATTTTAGCAGTCTTTTATTCGTTGCTTGGGCTTCGGTGAGCGGTATAGCTTATGCCGATTTTGTTATTTCTTTACAGGAGATACCGGAATGGGCGCCAGGGCGTTCTTTACAAATTCGCTACATTACTATTGACGGTAAAGGGATGGGAGAGGTCGTGGTAGTGAACGAGGATGAGGAGCAATCTAGGGTGCTGCAAACGGCACTATTTGGATACAACATCAATAATTTTTCACATTGGATGGACGAATATAAAAAATACAAAGATTTTTACGGCGACAACGAAAACAGTGATGGTCGCATCGTAGAAGGCAATCCTAAAACCGTAGTACTTTCCTTTTTTAATGCTGGACGGTTGATGAAATCCATAGTATTAAGCGATGCGTTTGCATATAGTGATAACTCCGATGAGCGATTTCATCTGCCCGAAGCTCTAATCACACTTAGAGATGGATTGCTGGCTTATGTCAAGCAAGCAAAATCTCAACCTGCAAAAAATTATTATGCGACTGTTGTTCCCTATAGCGAGAACCAAAAATACTGGTTATTAAGGTCCACGAAGTTGGAATCTATACCGCTACTTATTGATACGGCTGATGAAAGAGATGAAGCATTTCTGAACGAGCTTGTCGGAAGCGCACCTACTTTTTTGCCATTGGAAGAGGAACGTTTTTTCAGACTTATGAGGGATCTAAGATTTTCCGATAATCAATCTAGAGGAGTTTTCAGAATATCAAAGGAATCCGATGCGATCATTGAAATCAGGTTTGCCAAATCCAAGGCACCATAAAAAGTACTGTTATCGCCCAAACGTAACCGCTTGCGCCATCAAATTATGTTTACCATTTGCCGGGTACTTGCACGATATTATGTGCTAATACAACGCGTACCTAAACCAACTGTAGGGGAGGGCTAACATGGGGCTGTTGAAAAAGTACCGTCATCGCACAAATTGAACCACTATGTGCCATATAATTTATGAAAACCGTAGGGGCGGATTTATATATCCGCCCTAAAGTTGAGTCCTCGCACAAATCTACCCGCTTCGCGCCACCAAATCATGGTTGCCGTAAACGAAATGGATAGAATGGATTGTCTGTACAGACACAACGCGTTAGGGCGGATATATAAATCCGCCCCTACGGTGCGTGAAATACTTTTTCAACAGCCCCACATGCCCTCCCTAAAGTACCGTTCTGCACTACTACAACCGCTTGCGCCATCAAATTTATGAGAACGGTAGGGGCAGAACAAAGCCGCCGATTGAGCCAGTAGGTCAATCGGCATTTCAATTATCCGCCCTACGGTACCGTCCTGCAAAACAGTAACCGCTTTGCGCCACAAGATTATGGTTTACATAAATTTGATGGATGAATGTATAAATCGTGCAAGTACGTCGCGTTAGGGCGGATATATAAATCCGCCCCTACAATTCTATGGAACACTTTTTCAACAGTCCCACATGCCCTCCCTAAAATACCGTCCTGCACTACTACAACCGCTTGCGCCATCAAATTATGCAAACCATTTGCCGGGTACTTGCACGATATTATGTGCTAATACAACGCGTACCTAAACCAACTGTAGGGGAGAGCTAACATGGGACTGTTGAAAAAGTGTCTGCATTAGTACATTCCCCTCCTGTGGAGGGGTGGCAGGCGAAGCCTGACGGGGTGGTTGTTAAGGTTCTGAACAATGTCACGCCGATTGATTTTGATATATGTGATGTTTTTAACGAACACAGCATTTAGATTTTGCACAAAGTTACGCCACTTGACCTACTGGCTCAAGTGGCGGGTTCACTCGGCGATAATCGGCGGTTCTATTTTTCAACAGCCCCACATGCCCTCCCTAAAGTACCGTCCTGCATTACTACAACCGCTTGCGCCATCAAATTTATGAGAACGGTAGGGGCGGATTTATATATCCGCCCTAAAGTTGAGTCCTCGCACAAATCTACCCGCTTCGCGCCACCAAATCATGATTGCTGTAAACGAAATGGATAGAATGGATTGTCCGTACAGACACAACGCGTTAGGGCGGATATATAAATCCGCCCCTACAATTCTATGGAATACTTTTTCAACAGCCCCACATGCCCTCCCTAAAGTACCGTTCTGCACTACTACAACCGCTTGCGCCATCAAATTTATGAGAACGGTAGGGGCAGAACAAAGCCGCCGATTGAGCCAGTAGGTCAATCGGCATTTCAATTATCCGCCCTACGGTACCGTCCTGCAAAACCGTAACCGCTTTGCGCCACAAGATTATGGTTTACATAAATTTGATGGATGAATGTATAAATCGTGCAAGTACGTCGCGTTAGGGCGGATATATAAATCCGCCCCTACAACTCAATCGACGGTTCTACCTGTATAATAGCGATTTTATTTTTACAAACCAGTTTCAAGGACAGCATGGCAACTTACAGCACAAATGAATTCAAGAGTGGATTGAAAATTTTACTCAACGGAGAGCCTCACACGATAGTAGAAAATGAATTTGTCAAACCCGGCAAAGGACAGGCATTCAACCGTACCAAACTCAAAAATTTAATTTCCGGCAAACTGATAGACAAAACTTTCAAATCGGGTGAGAGTGTGGAGGCAGCGGACGTGGTTGATCTAAAAATGAACTATCTATACAACGATGGGCAACAGTGGCACTTTATGGATAGTGCTAGTTATGAACAATACGCCGCTCCATACAGCACGGTTGAATACGCAAAACAGTGGATTAAAGAGCAAGATATATGCGAGGTAACCTTATACAACAAACAGCCGATCTTGGTGGTTCCGCCCAATTTTGTTGAACTCAAGGTCATAGAAACTGAGCCGGGCATTCGCGGCGACACGGTCAGCGGTGCGACTAAGCAAGCGACATTGGAAACTCAAGCGGTAATCAGGGTTCCTTTGTTTGTAGAAGAGGGTGATATTCTGAAAATAGATACCCGAAGCGGGGAATATATCAGCCGCATAAAAGACTAAGACGCGATGGGAAAACCTTTCTCGCAACCGCAGTCTTTTTGATCTTCTCCGAAGTCCGTCAGGTGACACCCGAACAACAATTAGGTCTACACAGCGGCTTGCTGGCTTCCACACATTCTTTTTTTCAGGCGCGTGATATAAAAGAAGTTTTTACACCGTGTATCGTTTCGCAGGCACATAGCGAATACGGCATAGAAAGTTTTAGCATAGACTCTATGCAACATAATCTCAGAAACTCCCCTGAATATGAAATGAAACGTTTATTGATGACGGCACGAACCGACATCTATCAAATTGCGCCGGTATTCAGAAAAGGCGAATACGGGAAAAAACACCGACCTGAGTTCATAATGCTTGAATGGTATCGTCTAGGTTGGAACTATCGTCGCTTGATGGACGAATGTCTGGAATATCTACAAACTATGATGGCGGATGCCAATATAAAGTTACACCTCCTTTCTTACCGACAACTTTTGGGAGATGTTTTTGACTGCAACCCATTTGATTGCGAAACCGCAGTCTTAACCACATTGGCAGAAGATTTAGGTCTTCAAAGCTCATCCCTAACCCATGCCGAATGTCTTGATTTTCTATTTGAAATTGCCAGCCGCCGATATAGTGCTACCGATTATCCCGACACATTAGTTGCTATTTACGATTTTCCGATTGAGCAAGCATCTTTTGCTCGTATCTCGGAACAGGGTGTTGCCGAACGTTTTGAGATATTCTTAAACGGTATAGAATTAGCTAACGGCTACGGTGAATTAACCCGTGCCGAAGATTATTATGAACGGGTACATTTTCATAACCGGATACGAAAGACACAGTTGTCAATGCCGCTCTCTATGGACGAGGATTTTATGCAAACCTTAAAACAATACGGATTAGCCGAATGTGTTGGTGTTTCCGTAGGCATAGAGCGTTTATTGATGTGTAAGGCGCATGCCGAGGACATCGCCCAAGTCAGTTTATTGTAAGATACATATAATCATGAAAGAGTTTCCTACCATTGCCGATTATATAGGGAATACCCCCTTAGTCCGTCTGCAGCGTATGGCAGAAGGCAGCGGCAGTCAGCTACTGGTCAAACTTGAAGGTAACAACCCGGCTGGTTCGGTCAAGGATCGTCCGGCGTTCAACATGATTGCCGAAGCCGCTGTGCGTGGCGAAATCAACCCCGGCGATACTTTGATAGAAGCAACCAGTGGTAATACCGGCATCGCATTGGCGATGGCAGCTGCCATTCAAGGCTATCGGATGATCTTGATTATGCCGGCCAGCATGAGTATGGAAAGGCGCGCGTCCATGAAAGCCTATGGTGCCGAGATTATTTTGGTTTCCGAAGAAGAGGGCATGGAAGGCGCACGAGACCTAGCCGACAAGATGGAGGCGGAAGGCAAGGGCAGAGTACTCAACCAATTTGCAAACCCCGATAATTCTTTGGCACATTACCGCACCACCGGCCCGGAGATATGGAAAGCCTGCGACGGTGAACTCACACATTTTGTTAGTTCTATGGGTACCACAGGCACTATCATGGGTGTGTCGCGTTTTCTAAAATCTAAAAATCCGCAAATAGAGATTGTCGGTGTGGAACCCGAAGAAGGTTCTAAAATCCCTGGCATCCGAGCGTGGCCGCCTGCCTACCAACCCAAGATATTTGACGCGCAATATGTAGATCGTATGCTGACAGTGTCCCGAGCAGATGCCGAAGATGTTATGCGCCGCTTGGCAAAAGAGGAGGGTTTGTTCAGCGGCATATCGTCGGGTGGTTGCACCCATGCGGCATTGCGTATTGCCAACGAACAGCCCGGCAGAACCGTCGTCTCAATTATCTGCGATAGAGGCGACCGCTATATCTCTACTGGGGTCTACCCAAGTTAAGCTACACATGGATACACTGATATTTGATATCGAAACTATACCCGATGCCGATGCCGGGCGGCGTTTGTACGACTTTAAGGAACTGTCCGACGAAGATGTAGTGCGCGCATTGGAACAGTTGCAATATCAGAAGAACGGTTCTACCTTTATGCCACACTATCTGCATAAAATTTTGGTTATCTCGTTGATACATGTATCCGGGCAGGATATTAAGATATGTTCGCTCAAAGGAGAGGAAAAAGAAATAGTGCAACAGTTTTTCAAAGGCTTAGAAAAATATCAACCAGAATTGGTGAGTTGGAATGGGAAGCGTTTTGATTTACCGGTATTGCATTATCGGAGCTTGCTACATCGGGTAGTCTCGCCGAGCTATTGGGATGTAGGGGATAACAACAACAATTTTCGTTATAACAATTATTTCAACCGCTACCACTGGCGGCATTTAGACCTCATGGATGTGTTGGCAGGCTATGATAGCTATGCGGCAGCACCGCTTGATAAAATCGCCAAGCTCATCGGCGCACCCGGCAAAACCGGAATTGACGGCAGTCAAGTCTGGGATTTTTATAAACAAGGCAAACTTGAAGACATCATAAATTATTGCGAGGCAGATGTAGTCAATACCTACCTCGTTTATTTACGTTTTCAATTGATACGCGGCAAAATCACACACGACGACCACGACGAGCACTTAAAACGGCTATCCCAAGTGCTAGAACAGCCCGAATACAAACACTTGCATCAATTCACCGCTATCGCATAAACCCAACCGGCTTGCGTCCTCAAATTTACGCAAACCACCCAAACGGTGACGGTTCTGACCCAACCTCCCATTCATCCATCTGGTTTACGTTATCGGGCGTACCGTCCTTGCATCAACTACCCATTTATCCATAAAATTTACGATAACGGTAGGGGAGGGCTAACATGGGGCTGTTGAAAAAGTACTGCCATTGCACAAATTGAACCACTATGTGCCATATAATTTATGAAAACCGTAGGGGCGGATTTATATATCCGCCCTACGGTACCGTCCTGCAAAACCGTAACCGCTTTGCGCCACTTGGTTTTGGTTCCCATAAATTTGGTGGATGAATGTATAAATCGTGCAAGTACGTCGCGTTAGGGCGGATATATAAATCCGCCCCTACAATTCTATGGAATACTTTTTCAACAGTCCCACATGCCCTCCCTACGGTACCGTCCTGCAAAACTATAACCGCTTGCGTCCTCAAATTTACGCAAACCACCCAAACGGTGACGGTTCTGACTCAACCTCCCATTCATCCATCTGGTTTACGTTATCGGGCGTACCGTCCTTGCATCAACTACCCATTTATCCATAAAATTTACGATAACGGTAGGGGAGGGCTAACATGCCCTCCCTACGGTACCGTCCTGCAAAACTATAACCGCTTGCGCCACCTTGGTTTTGGTTCCCATAAATTGAATGGTGTACGACTGAAAAATGAAAATCAAAAATCTAAATTTTACCGTCATCGTCAATCTATGCGACTAAAAGGATACGATTATGCTCAACCAGGAATGTATTTCGTCACAATTTGTGTCCAAAATAAATTATGTTTATTTGGCGATATTATCAATGACCAAATGAAATGTAATGACGCTGGCAATATGTTATGGTTTTGTTTTTATCAAATTGAGCATCAGTTTGCCGGTATAAAATGCGATGAGTGCATTGTGATGCCCAATCACATTCATTTTATTATTATCATTACAGAGGCGGGCCAACAATGTCATTCCATAGATCATATTGTGGGATGGTGGAAGACTATGACAACCACAAATTATATCCGTGGAGTTAAGCGATACGGTTGGCAAAGATTTGATAAAAAGCTATGGCAACGTAGTTATTGGGATAGCATCATTCGTAATGAGGTAATGTTATATGAAATCCGGAAATATATTAAATATAATCCACAGGAATGGTTAACCGATTCATTAAATATTAACCGCTCCGCACCATACAATTTATGAGAACCAAAACCAAGTGGCACAAGCGGTTCTGTTCGTGCAGAACGGTACTTTAGGGAGGGCATGTGGGACTGTTGAAAAAGTACCTGCATTGGTACATTCCCCTCCTTTGGAGGGGTGGCAGGCGAAGCCTGACGGGGTGGTTGTTAAGGTTCTGCACAAAGTCACGCCGTTTGTGCTACTGCAACAAACGGCGGTTCTATTTTTTCAACAGCCCCATGTTAGCCCTCCCCTACGGTGCATGAAATATTTCTTCAACAGTCTGCCTCTACAATTCACGGTTTTGGGGTTAATAATTTTTTCAGGATGACTAGATAAATATCGGACAGTCGTTGCAAATCATCAACGCCAATACGCTCATCTACCGCGTGTATGGTTTTATTGATATGTCCAAGTTCTATCACTTGGGTATCGTCGCCGGCGATGAAGCGCGCATCCGAAGTACCGCCTCCCGTTGAAAGTTCGGGTCTTAGTCCGACGATTTCTTCTGTCGCCTCACAAGCGACACGGGTCAATTCACCTTCCGGAGTCAAAAAGGGTTGTCCCGAGAGGTACCAATCTATTTCGTAATTCAAATCTTCCTCTTTGAGCATTTGCAAAATAGTTTCTTGCAGTTGTATGTCGTTGCACTCGGTAGAAAACCGTAGGTTGAATTCTATCTCTAGACGAGCAGGTATCACATTATTGGCTCCGCTGCCGGCGTGTATATTGGAAATCTGGAAAGTCGTAGGCGGAAAGTATGCGTTGCCCTGATCCCATTGATGTTTGCATAGTCGGGAAAGCAAAGGGGCAGCTAAATGAATGGGGTTTTTTGCATGCTGAGGATAAGCAACATGACCTTGCTTGCCTATTATGCTGAGCTTGGCGGACAGCGACCCTCGTCTGCCGTTCCTAATCGTATCGCCTAGTTGCTTAGAACTGGAAGGTTCACCGACTATACACCAACGAATATTGACATCGCGCTGACGCAAGGTTTCTATTGCATACGCAGTACCACTGCGCGTGCAGCCTTCCTCGTTGCTGGTGAGTAGCATGGCGATAGACCCGCGATGTTCAGGGTGTTGTTCCACAAAAGTTTCACAAGCGGTAACCATTGCCGCAACACCCCCTTTCATATCTGCGGCGCCGCGTCCGTACAGCAGCTTATCTTCTATATGTGCGGAAAAGGGAGGATAGCTCCAAGCGTTTTCATCGCCTACCGGCACCACATCAGTATGACCAGCAAAAACAAACAGTGGTTCTTCGCTGCCGCGTCTAAGCCAGGCATTGCAAACATCATCTTTGTTTAGTATTTCGCAAACAAAGCCTTTGCTTGCCAATCGTTCGGCAATCAGAGACTGGCAACCACCATCATCCGGCGTGATAGAACGACGTTTGATTAAGTCTGTTGCAAGGCTGAGCGTATGATCCATTGATGAGACTCAGTCTATATCCCTTAATAATTCGTTTAATCCAACTTTGCTGCGGGTCTTCTCGTCAACCTGTTTGACGATGACTGCGCAATATAGGCTATGGCTATTATCCGATGCCGGCAGATTGCCGGAGACCACAACGGATCCTGCTGGAATACGCCCGTAGCTGATTTCTTTGCTACGGCGATCGTAGATGCGGGTGCTTTGGCCAATATAAACACCCATTGAAATAACCGAATTTTCCTCTACGATAACACCCTCTACGATTTCGGAGCGCGCCCCAATGAAGCAGTTGTCTTCTATGATCGTCGGCATTGCCTGAGCGGGTTCCAACACGCCGCCTATACCGACTCCGCCCGACAGATGCACATTTTTTCCGATCTGCGCACACGAGCCTACGGTTGCCCAAGTATCAACCATCGTGCCTTGACCTACATAAGCACCGATGTTGATATAACACGGCATCATGATAACGCCGGGTGCTTGATACGAACCATAGCGCGCAGTTGCTGCCGGCACGATACGCACCCCTGATTTCTTTAATGCCTCTTCATCGCAGTTTCGGTACTTTACCCCCACTTTGTCGTAGAAGCGGGTGTAGCCAGCATCAATGAGTCGATTGTCGTTGAGCCTAAACGATAATAGCACTGCTTTTTTTAGCCATTGTTCCACATGCCACTGACCATTGAGTTTGTTGGCAACACGCAGACTGCCGTTGTTTAAGCCTGCCAAGCACTTTGCTACGGCATCTTTGAGTTCGCTACTCGCACTTTCGGGTTTTAGCGTGTCGCGTTGCTCAAACGCCTGCTCTATGATGTTTTTGATTTCTTCCATAATCGTTATCCTTTAATAGTAATTTTAATCTAAAATTGCATAGTCTATCAGGGTATCTCGTCGGAGCGCAGGGTTAAAATTTCATGCCCATTCTCGGTTACCAGAATCGTATGCTCCCATTGCGCAGACAAACTATGATCTTTGGTGACGACAGTCCAGTGGTCTGGCAATAGACGCGTTTCCTTTTTGCCAGCATTGATCATCGGTTCTATCGTAAAAGTCATGCCGGGTTTAAGCTCTAAGCCGGTATTAGGCTTTCCATAATGCAACACCTGAGGCTCCTCGTGAAACTCAGTGCCGATACCGTGTCCGCAATAATCTTCCACAATGCTATAGCGGTTTTGCTCTGCGAATTTTTGTATGCTATGCCCTATATCGCCTAAACGTTTGCCGGGCTTAACTTCGGCAATCCCAATACGCAAAGCCTCATAACATTTTTCGCTCAAACGGCGCGCCAATACGCTTGGTTTGCCGATCATAAACATTCGGCTTGTGTCGCCGTGATAGCCGTCCTTGATTACGGTTACATCAATGTTCAAAATATCGCCGTTTTTCAATTTGCGTTTATCGGGAATGCCGTGGCAGATTTGGTGATTTATGGAAGTGCAGATAGATTTAGGAAAGCCTTTATAGTTTAGAGGTGCCGGAACACACCTCAGTTCTTCGGTAATATAGCGATGGCAGATCTGATTGAGTTCGTCGGTACTAATTCCCGGCTTAACCGATGGGGTAATCATTTCCAAAACCTGCGAAGCAGCCTTTCCGGCAGCCCGCATTTTTTCAATTTCGTTATATGTTTTGATTGTAATTGGCATAACCGCTAAGCGTGAGAATTTTGGTAAATTATAACACCTATACCACCCTTAATGGGGCTGTTGAAAAATAGAACCGCCGATTGAGCCAGTAGGTCAATCGGCGTAACATTGTTCAGAACCTTAACAACCACCCCGTCAGGCTTCGCCTGCCACCCCTCCACAAGAGGGGAATGTACTAATGCAGATACTTTTTCAACGGGGGTATCTTGCTTCCTTTTGCTTCCATTTGTCCAATATGTCATGGCATCGTACAAACTATTGCATACTTCTATAAATTATGGTGTAATAGTAGTACTTGCGAAAGCAAGGAATAATCCATTATGTGATAACCACTTGAGGAGGGGAAATCCAATGTTTAGAGTAGCTTCTAATAAGCCACCAGTATCGTCAACTAGCAGTACGGGTGCTTCTAATTCTACACCGACGACTGCGAGTGCTAGTTTTGAAGGTAGGACTGTTAGTATTGCAAGCCAGCAACAGTCAGCAAGTTTTTTAGCGATTGCAGAGACGGCAAATAGATCCGCCTATCGTCTTTCGATTGGGCAAAATCCAGCAAGCATTCCTATATCGGATAGAAATGTGCAGCAGCAATTTCCTACATCGCCTTTGATACCGACCAGAGAAGCACCGCCGCCGCCGACCGAGTCTTTGACATCGAGCCGGGAAACATCACCGTCGCCACCACCGTCCTTAATATCGAGCCGGGAGGTGCAGCAGCAACTGCCTACATCGCCTTTGATACCGACTAGAGAAGCACCACCGCCGCCGACCGAGTCTTTGACATCGAGCCGGGAAACGTCACCGTCGCCGACTGAGTCTTTGGCATCAAGCCAAGAAACGCAACAGCAACGACCTCCTAGCAGATTTAGCGTCGTTGAAGGTGCTTCTAATAATCCGGTGTATGAAGATGGCTCTATTGAGGAACAATACGATGATGTTGTGATATCAACACCTGAAGGAGATGCGCAGCCACCGGAGCGGCCTCCCGGACCGCTGAAATATGACTATCCGTTCATTGGGCATAAGGGATTACCTGGAAATCCGAAAAGATTCACTATAGGTGATGTTGACCCTCATAAGCCGGAATATGAGAATGTTCTAAAGATAGGAACGGAGGGCGGTAACCGTCCCTCTTGGGATCCTCCTAAGCGGTTTAACGCCTTTTCAACTGACGATAGGGATCCGCAATACGAAAATGTTGCGAATATAGATGATACTATGAGAATGGTTCGCAACCCAAAAGTCAACAGGCAAACCCGTCCACAGTCTGTTTCCGACAGAGGTGGATATTCTACGCTCAAACATGACAGAGGGGAGGATGAAAGGCCTCCTCCACCTAACCCGTCGTTGTCAGGTGCAAATCAAAATACAAGAAGGTCGCAGTATGAAAGTTTGCCGGCGAATAAAACAAGAGAGGCTTCGCCACCGCCACCCGAACTGCCACCTAGATCTAGAAGTTCGACTGAACCACTCTCCGACAGAGGTGGATATTCTACGCTCAAACATGACAGAGGGGAGGATGAGAGACCTCCTTCACCTAACCCATCGTCATCCGGTTCAAATCAAAACACAAGAAGGTCACAATATGAAAGCCTACCTCCTTCCTTTCAGAGTTCGGGATCCAAGCAAAATATGCCTGCAGATAAAGCAAGAAAGGCATCGCCACCGCCACCCGAACTGCCACCTAGACCTGAAGATTTAGGTGAACCGCAGCGGTCTGCAACACCGCCACCGCTACCCAAGCGCACCTATAGGGCATCGCCACCGCCACCCGAACTGCCACCTAAACCCGAAGGTTTAGGTGAACCGCAGCGGTCTGCAACACCGCCGCCGCTACCCAAGCGCACCTATAGGGCATCGCCACCGCCATCGCCACCTGAACTGCCACCCAGACCCGAAGGTTTAGGTGAATCACAGCGGCCTGCAACACCGCCGCCAGTACCCAAACGCACTTATAGAACCCCAGAGGCATCAAGGCAAGAAGTGCCCCCAGTACCACCGCGTCCGTCTAATCCTTCGGTCGCACCGCCATTGCCATCTCGTTCAGATAGAAGAAAACCCGAATCATCAAGCTAAGATATCAAATAATAAATAAAGTTTCACCTGTTTCATGGGAATCACGATAAATGCTGTATAGTTTGTAACATTAAAATATTTATGAATCGATACTTATAACGAGAGTACCGACGGAGGGGAAATGCCAATAAATAGATTAGGACCTAAACCACCGGTTTCGTCTACCGATAAAACCACTGGTTCTGGTGCTATAACTACAAGTGCCAATTTTCAGGGGCGAAATGTTAGCGTTGCCAAGCAACAACAGTCCGATCGCTTTTTGCCGCCAGAAGATGCACGGCGTTCTGCCCACACCATTTCATCAACGAACAGATATATTGCTGCCCGTAATATTACTACTGCTTCGGAAAATGAAAATCAAGTTTCTGAAGCACACGATTACGAAGAGGTAGGTTTGCCGCCAGAAGATGAGTATGTGGAGATGCGTCCGCCGTCGGATGATTACGAAGAGATGAATCCATCATCTGAGAACTATGTCAACGCGGCTGCTCCCGGAAACGATTACGAAGAGGTAGGTTTGCCGCCAGAAGATGAGTATGTAGAAATGCGTCCACCTTCGGATGATTACGAGGAGATGAATCCATCGTCGGAGAACTATGTCAATGTGGCTGCTTCTGGAAACGATTACGAAGAGGTAGGTTCGCCACCGGAAGATGAATATGTAGAAATGCGCTCAGTTGTAGATTCATCCAAAGCCAGTAGAGCAAGGCTTAGCAGATTTGAAACATTAAAGATAAGGCAGCTCGGATCCGAGTGTGGTGATTATGTCAGAGAAGTAACCGGCGATCTTCAAAAAATGACGCAATGCGCAAATAATCTATCGGCATCATCCCAAAGCGATATTTCAGCTTTCCAAAATTATCTTATCCCGCAACATCTCAATTGCATTAACGAGTACACCAGAGCTATTCAGATATTATTAAAAGCTCACAAATACGAACCTGCTCAACGTAAAAATCTTCAAACCGCCCGAAATCAGCTTTCTGCACTGCGTAATAAACTACTGCTAATGCGAGATATCATGGGAACAGCCATACACGATAAAAATTTTTCTACGACGGCAGCATCCAATTATGCCGATCTAAGAGCTGAAAGGAAGTCACCGGCAAGGCAGGTTATGAAAGCGCAATCGCGGATCGTAGAGATACATCGATTCGTCGATGAAGTTAAATATAGGGTCAATTATTTAGCTAGTTTTCCGTCCGGGCCGCGTGTAAAAGCAAAAGAAGAGATTGATGAAATATCCTTTTGTCAAAAAAGTTTGGTTCAAGCAAAGGCGGCATTGCCTAAACCCATTTCCGATATTAAGAAAGCGATGGATAAGGTGAACGATTATGAAGAACGAGCTAAAGAACAGCCGCTTACTGACGGGAAGCAACTAACACTCAGAGAACGCAGATACACGATGCATTTGGCTAATCGGCTTGAAGGGAGAGTCAAACGGATTAACAATACGATAGCCAGTAGCTGGGATAAGCTCGAAAAAATAATGTAGGTTTGCCGACCTGTACTTGTGATGCATCAACAGCCTCATGGTATGTGCAATTCAATGATTCTACT
Organism: uncultured candidatus Poriferisulfidus sp.; assembly: GCA_965200865.1. Classification (GTDB taxonomy): domain Bacteria; phylum Pseudomonadota; class Gammaproteobacteria; order Poriferisulfidales; family Oxydemutatoraceae; genus SP5GCR1. Next base: position 317,670 of record CBDAVG010000002.1, read on the forward strand.
CATGCATTAAAGCAAACGACGGGTGTTCATTAGGCATGATATTTGATAAAATCATCGCTTTGATGGATGAATCATGGAAGAACTGAACACGATCAAGCAAAAAATAGAAGATCTAACGCGCCGTAGCGATGCGTTAAGGGGGTATCTTTGACTTTGACGCAAAGCACAAACGCTACGATGCTTTGTGTAAAGAGTTGGAGGACAACGCAGTATGGGAGCAACGAGAACGCGTGCGCAACCTAAACAAAGAACGCAGTAGCTTAGAGAAAATCATAAACAGCCTCACCACATTAGAACAAAGTCTAAACGATAGCCGTGCTTTACTTGAACTTGTGGAACAAGAGCAAGATACTGAGACTTTGGTAGCATTAGGGGACGATGTTCAACGGATTTGCGAGCAGGTTGAAGCTCTTGAGTTTCAACGTATGTTCGGTGGTGAGATGGACGCCAATAATGCGTATCTAGATATCAATGCCGGTTCGGGTGGCACCGAAGCGCAAGATTGGGCAGAGATGCTACTACGCATGTATTTACGCTGGGCCGAGCGACAATCTTTTAGGACTAGCATCACCGAAATATCACCGGGTGAAGTTGCCGGAATTAAAAGTGCAACTGTTTATATACAAGGAGATTATGCTTATGGGTGGTTGCGTAGCGAGACCGGCATCCATCGTTTAGTGCGCAAGTCACCGTTCAATGCCGGCAACAAGCGGCATACCTCCTTTGCTTCGGCATTCGTCTATCCCGAGGTGGACGATGAGTTGGATATAGAGATTAACCCCGCCGACCTACGCATAGATGTTTATAGAGCGAGCGGGGCAGGTGGTCAGCATGTCAACAAAACCGAATCGGCGGTTAGGATTACGCATCTGCCGACCTCAACCGTGGTGCAATGTCAAAGCGACCGTTCTCAGCACAAGAACAAAAGTGTTGCGATGAAGCAACTAAAAGCCAAATTGTACGAACTGGAAATGCGTAAAAAGCTGAATGAGAAACAAGCAATGGAAGAGAGCAAATCTGATATAGGCTGGGGCAACCAAATACGCTCTTATGTATTGGATCAATCACGCATTAAAGATTTGCGCACTCGCTACGAGAACACCAACACGCAGGCAGTGTTAGACGGCGACATCACCGCCTTTATAGAAGAGAGCCTCAAACAAGGCTATTAGTATTAGAGAGTGTTATGAGCGACGAAGCTGCAGACCGCCGTAAAAAGCTGAAGAAATTATCGCAATCGGGCGAAGCGTATCCCAACGACTTTAGGCGTACTGCGGCAGGTGGCGATACCACACATCCGATTGAAACAAATAGCGCGGATTTTCACGCGCAATACCAACATCTAGACCGCGACGAATTAGAAACGCAAAAGATACAGGTGGCAGTTGCTGGGCGAGTGATCGCAAAGCGACAAATGAGCAAAACCAGTTTTGTTAAATTGCGCGACCCTGGTGGAACCATACAGTTGATGATTGTTGGATCTGCCGAAGGGGTGGTCGGATCTTTTGAATTGTTGGATAACGGCGATATTGTCGGTGCCTGCGGGAGCTTAACCAAAACCAAAACTGGCGAGCTGAGTATTCGGGTGAGCGAACTCCGCATACTTGCGAAGTCTCTACAGCCCATGCCAGAGAAGTTTCACGGTTTAGCCGATATAGAGACCCGATATAGGAAACGCTACTTGGACTTAATTATCAACGAAAACAGCCGCGCGGTATTCAAAATGCGTTCGCGGACAATCGCCTATCTGCGCGATTATCTCAATCAGCAGAACTTCCTGGAAGTAGAAACGCCAATGATGCAAAACCTGCCGGGTGGGGCAACCGCTAAACCTTTTATCACTCACCACAATGCTTTGGATATGACCTTGTATCTGCGTGTTGCCCCCGAACTTTATCTAAAGCGATTGCTCGTCGGCGGCTTTGAAAAAGTCTACGAACTGAATCGCAATTTTAGGAATGAAGGTATCTCCAGTCACCACAACCCAGAGTTTACGATGCTGGAGTTTTATCAAGCATACATAGACTACCGGCAAGCAATGGATAGAACTGAGGAACTGTTGCGTACTTGTCAGTTGCGCCTGTACGAAGAATTTCCGTCGCTATTGGGAGCTGAGGAGACTACTCGCAATGGCTTCCACGATCTGAGCAAACCTTTTGTGCGTATCACCTTTAGACAAGCACTATTGAAATATACCGACGGTTTGAGCGAGCAATCGTTGGATAATCCGAAGCTACTAAAGAACTATGCAACCACTGAAGGCATTGCCATTGATAACACCGATAACCTTTATCTGCTCCAGCTAGCGATATTTGAAAAACATGTCGAACCGCAGCTACTAGCACCTACTTTTGTTAGTGATTACCCAAGCATCGTCTCGCCGCTTGCCCGTCCCAAAAGTGGGTATCCGGATATAGCCGAGCGGTTTGAATTATTTATATCTGGCTATGAAGTTGCCAACGGCTTTTCGGAACTCAACGACCCGATTGAACAAGCTCACCGATTGAAAATGCAAGCCGAACAAAAAAGTAGCGGAGACGACGAAGCAATGTATTACGATGCCGACTATATAGAAGCCTTGGAACACGCAATGCCGCCTGCTGCCGGTGTTGGTATCGGTATAGACCGACTGGTAATGATACTCACCGGTTGCAACGCCATCAAGGATGTTATCTTATTCCCGCTGATGCACCCCAAACCGTAGGGGCGGATTTATATATCCGCCCCTACGCGCCATATCTGCACAAATTGAACCATTACATGCCATAAGATTCACGCAAACCGTAGGGGTGGATTTATATATCCGCCCGAACGCGCCATATCTGCACAAATTGAACCATTACATGCCATAAGATTCACGCAAACCGTAGGGGAGGGCTAACATGCCCTCCCTAAAGTACCGTTCTGCACAAACAGAACCGCTTGCGCCACTTGATTTTGGTTCCCATAAATTGGATGGCGTACGAAGGATAATGTACGACAAGCAACCATGCTGAGGTTCTGCACAGTGTCACGCCGATTGATTTTGATATATGTGATGTTTTTAACGAACACAGCATTTAGATTTTGCACAAAGTTACGCCACTTGACCTACTGGCTCAAGTGGCGGGTTCACTCGGCGATAATCGGCGGTTCTACTTGTGCAGATGCAGCGCGTTTCGGGAGGGCATGTGGGGCTGTTGAAAAAGTATTCCATACACCGTAGGGGCGGATTTATATATCCGCCCTAACGCGATGTACTTGCGCGATTTATACATTCATCCATCAAATTTATGCAAACCATAATCTTGTGGCGCAAAGCGGTTACGGTTTTGCAGGACGGTACCGTAGGGCGGATATATAAATCCGCCCCTACCATTATCATAAATTTAATGGCGCAAGCGGTTACGTTTGTTCAATGTCAGTACTTTTCCAACAGCCCCATTCATCCATAAAATTCATGGTAACCACACAGATGGTACACTGCGGTTGAGTTTTTGTTTATAATGGTTCCAAATCTGTCGTTTTAGAATATACTCGTAGCAAACCTAATCCTAAGGCATAGAATCATGAAAGAACTTATTACCATTAAACAAGCCAGCTTATGGGCGAAAAAGCACTTGAACAAAAATGTTAGCAGTTCAAACATAAGCTACTTGATACAGTACGGTAAGATCCAAAAGTATAACAACAATGGCATTACGACCGTCAACAAATACGATTTAATTGACTATTACCAAAGCCGCCACAAACAAAGAGAATATCAATGGAAAGAAAAACTTGGTGAAGATTTGAATTGGGCGTTGTCTTTTGATACGCTCAAAGAAAAAGACACCACCAAACATGTTCATCGGTTGCACCCATACAAGGGTAAATTCATTCCTCAACTAGTAGAGTATTTTATAGACGACCATACCGACCAGTTTAAGACACAAAGCTACTTCAGAAAAGGTGATGTAATCCTAGACCCTTTTTCGGGTAGCGGCACGACACTGGTGCAAGCAAATGAACAGGGAATGCACGCAATAGGAATTGACATATCGGCATTTAATGTTCTGATGGCGAATGTCAAAGTGATCAAGGTTGACCTTAAAGACCTATACCAAGAAATACAGTGTATAACCGAAGCTCTGCAGAAATTTATTTCTGAGAACAACAATCTGCACTTTGAGCATGAGCTACTAGAAGCGTTGAACATATTTAATAAACGATTTTTCCCTTCGCCAGAATTTAAGATAAAGGTTAAAACAGGAGAAATAATAGCGAGCGAATATACATTGGAAAAAGAACAGCAATTCTCCGAGATATTCGATAAATTGCAAAGCAAGCATCGAATAAACATTTATCAAAAACGCAACGATAGTTTTCTGGAAAAGTGGTATTTAGAACCGGTCAAAGAAGAGATTTACTACGCCTTTGAACAGTTAAAGAAAGTCAAAAATCCAGTCACAAAGAAAGTAATCACCGTTATATTGAGTCGTACAATCCGCTCGTGCAGAGCAACCACCCATGCGGATTTAGCCACACTTAAGGAACCGATCAGTAAGACTTACTACTGTAGAAAACACGGTAAGATATGCAAGCCTCTGTTCTCCATTTTCTCGTGGTGGAAACGCTACAGCGCAGACACGATCAATCGCCTTTATCAATTCAATAAGCTACGCACCGATACCTATCAAAAATGTCTACAAGCCGATGCCAGAAATACAGATATCCCCTCTATGTTATCGGCTAAAGATCCTGCATTTGCCGCCCTTGTTGAAAAACAAAAGATAAAAGGTATCTTTTCTAGTCCTCCGTATGTTGGCTTGATAGACTACCACGAGCAACATGCCTATGCTTATGATCTATTCGGGTTTAAGCGCAACGATGAACTGGAGATAGGCCCGTTATTCAAAGGACAAGGGAAACTAGCCCGAGCTTCTTATATTGACGGTATTGCACAAGTGCTGAATAACGCTAAGCCTTATTTGCAAGACGACTACGATATCTTTCTTGTTGCTAACGATAAATATAATATGTATCCGATAATAGCGGAAAAATCAGGAATGAAGATTATCAACCGATATAAAAGACCCGTAATCAATAGAACCGAAAAAGATAAATCCGCTTATGCCGAGATTATATTTCATCTCAAAGAGGCATAATGGCACTGACAAAAAGACAAGTTCAATCCATTGAAAATATTATTGAAGACAGCTTACGGAACAAATTGGAAAATCATAATCCGGAACCTGCTGTTATGCCATTCCATACTAGGTTGCTCGGAAAAGACCGGCTTGCTCTTTATTCGTTCATTCATTCTCTGAACACAAATTTCGGGACCAGTATTTTCGAACCAGTGGCGGTTGAATTAGCTTCCTCTTCGCACCAATTTAAGTTTGTGAAACGCCACATAAAATCAGGTTCTTCAATTAGCAAGCAAGCTCAGGATCAGATTCAGGAGATTATGAATGGATTAAGTGCTGCTAATTTGAAACCGAATAAGCACACAGAAATTGAGGTGATTCGTAAAGTTTGTCAATCCGGAGAGATTAGGCAAATAAAACCAATTACAGTCGATTTGTATCTTGAAAAAAAGAACGGGGAAATTTATTTGATAGATCTGAAAACCGCAAAACCTAATAAAGGCAACTTTCAGGAGTTTAAGCGAACTTTGTTGGAATGGGTTGCAGTCGTATTATGTGCAAATCCAAAAGCAAAAATCAATACTTTGATAGCGATACCGTATAATCCTTATGAACCTAAGCCATATGCCCGATGGACAATGGCGGGTATGCTTGACTTAGAGAATGAACTAAAAGTCGCAAAAGAGTTTTGGGATTTTCTAGGAGGAGGCAAGACATACGATTCTCTGCTAGATTGTTTTGAAAAAGTTGGTATAAGAATGAAAGACGAAATAAATAATTGCTTTGAAAAATTCAAATAAATCCGAATAATCAATACAGGGCTGTTGAAAAATAGAACCGCCGATTGAGCCAGTAGGTCAATCGGCGTAACATTGTTCAGAACCTTAACAACCACCCCGTCAGGCTTCGCCTGCCACCCCTCCAAAGGAGGGGAATGTACTAATGCAAATACTTTTTCAACAGCTTCACATGCCCTCCCTAAAGTACCGTTCTGCACGAACAGAACCGCTTGCGCCATCAAATTTACGATAACCACCCGAACGGATTGCGTCTGCACAATCAATCCATTTATCCATAAAATTCACGCAAACCGTAGGGGAGGGCTAACATGGGACTGTTGAAAAATAGAACTGCCGATTGAGCCAGTAGGTCAATCGGCGTAACATTGTTCAGAACCTTAACAACCACCCCGTCAGGCTTCGCCTGCCACCCCTCCAAAGGAGGGGAATGTACTAATGCAGATACTTTTTCAACAGCCTTGTATATCAAAATCAATTGGCATTATGCAAATCCGCCCCTACGGTTCAAGAAATACTTTTTCAACAGTCCCACATGCCCTCCCTAACGCGCCGCGTTTGCACAATCAATACATTCATTCATTTTATTTATGGTAACCATGATTCGATGGCGCGTAGCGGTTTTACTTATACAGAACGGTACTTTAGGGAGGGCATGTTAGCCCTCCCCTACAGGTGGTTAACATAAGTTTAATGGCGCAAGCGGTTACGTTTGAGCGAGGACGGTACTTTTTCAACAGCCCCAAATGACCCATCCCTACCCACGCAGGATTTTTGCCCAAGTATCGCGCAGTGTGATGGTGCGATTGAATACTGGATGCGCCGGCGAATGGTCGCAAAGGTCTAAACAAAAATATCCCAATCTCTCAAATTGTATGCAGTCGCCGTGCGGTATTTCTAAGGCACTAGGTTCAACTAAGCACTTTTTCCTAACAATCAACGAGTCGAGGTTGAGTGTTTGCTCAATGTCCTCATGTGCCAGCGGGTTTTCCACATTGAATAATCTATCGTAAAGCCGTATTTCGGCGTGTTGTGCGTGCTTCGCACTAATCCAATGTATGGTGCCCTTAACCTTGCGCTTGTCGGCACTGTCGCCACCTCGAGTTTGCGGGTCGTAGCGGCAGTGGAGTTCAACAATCTTGCCGTCATTGTCTTTTATTATCTGCTCACAGCTAATGTAATAAGCATATTTGAGTCGCACTTCCCGTCCCGGCGCAAGCCTAAAGAATTTTTTGACGGGGGTCTCCATAAAGTCGTCGCGCTCTATATAGAGTTCACGTGAAAAAGCCAGCGGACGGGTGCCGGCTGTAGTATCGTTTGGTTGATTGACTGCATCCAAATATTCCACTTTGTCTTCGGGGTAGTTTAAGATGACGACTTTCAGCGGATCTATAACTGCCATTTTACGCAATGACCTTTTATTGAGTATATCGCGCACACAATTCTCAAAGAGTGCGAAATCAATCCAGCTGTCTTTTTTAGTCAAGCCGATGCGTTCACAAAAATCGTGTATTGCTGCAGAGGGAATGCCTCGTCTTTTCATGCCACCTAAGGTCATCAGACGTGGGTCGTCCCAGCCTTCAACGAATTTTTGGTCTATCAAAGTCTTTAGATTTCGCTTGCTGGTAATCGTATAGTTCAATTGCAGGCGCGCAAATTCAATCTGCTGAGGATGTACGGTTCCCAATTTATCCAAAAACCAATCGTATAGTGGGCGATGGTCTTCAAACTCAAGCGTGCATAAGGAGTGGGTGATGTCTTCTATGGCATCAGACAGACAATGCGAAAAGTCATAGGTCGGATAGATGCACCACTGAGTTCCGGTTCTATGATGTGCGGTGTGTCGTATCCTATAGATAGTCGGGTCTCGCATATTGAGATTTGCCGAAGCCATGTCAATTTTTGCGCGCAACACATGCTCGCCATTCTTGTATGCGCCGTTTTTCATTTGCTCAAACATAGTTAGGTTTTCCTTCACACTGCGGTTGCGATACGGGCTGTCGGTGCCGGCTTCGGTTAGGGTGCCTCTGTAATGTTTGATATCCTCAGCACTGAGGCTACATACATAAGCACATTCTTTCTTTATAAGGTCTACTGCGTATTGATAAAAACGTTCAAAATAATCTGAGGCATAACGAACTTCATGCCATTCAAATCCCAGCCAACGAACGCAATCTTTGATAGCTTCAACATATTCCTCGCTTTCTTTTTCGGGATTGGTATCGTCAAAACGCAAGTTGCAAAGTCCCTGGTATTGTTTGGCTATACCGAAGTTTAAGCAGATAGATTTTGCATGACCTATATGCAAGTGTCCGTTGGGTTCAGGAGGGAAACGAGTATGCACGCGCCCTTCATTTTTGCCGTCAGCAATATCCTGCTCTACGATCTGCCGGATGAAATTGGATTGTGGTTCTTTGCTAAAATCGTCCATCGTTCATGGTTTTCAAAAGAGCAGTATATCAGTTAATCGCCTCGGATGTACAACCCCAATTACTACGCATCATTAAATCATGGTTTTCATTCCTAAGGAGAGGAATGGCAATTCTATGCGATAATGGCAAACAATGTTTAGTTTGGATATCATTCATGCGTTGAGGCGTTCATCCGTATTGCGACTATCGGCTGTTTGCGTATTGGATTTATGTTCTTCCACCAACGATTATCTGCTGTCTCGTAAGCCGCCGCCTAAAGCCAAGTTTAATTTATGCATTGCTACTCGGCAGAGTGCCGGACGGGGTCGCCGTGCTAAAAGCTGGAGTTCCGATCATAACGGTGTCTATTTGTCAGTATCGTGGCAGGCAAATCCCAGTACGGCAAACGACGGCTGGTTTCCCTTAATGACTGCGGTGCGTTTGGCCGAAAAGTTGCATGCCTTGGGAGTTTCCGAGATAGGTGTTAAATGGCCGAATGATTTGTATTATAAGGATGCAAAATTGGCAGGCATACTGCTTGAGTATAGCGGGAACTCTGCAGTGATGGGCATAGGTTTGAATGTTGCAACACCTGCGGATGCAGTGAATAAACCTAATGTCAATTGGATAGGTTTGGAGCAGACTGGCATCGTTGTGCCAGCTTATGCCGATTTGGTTGCTTTGGTAGTAGATACAGCGTTGGCAATTGATGAGCGGATAGGCATCGCTGAGCGCAAGCAACGTTTTTCGGCGTTTGACATGTTGTATAATCGTAGCGTTGAAGTAGACAACCGAGGAACTAAAACACTTGGGGTTGCCCGAGGTGTAGATGAAAAAGCACATTTACTCGTTGATAGCGACGGACAAGTAGATGCCTATAATTACGGGGAGATAAGCGTTTGCAATGACAGAATTACTGATAGATGTAGGCAACAGCCGCTGTAAATACGCCTTCGTTGAGGATCATCGCATTAAATGGCGCGGCGCATTGACTTTGAGTCATTTGGACGAGATGTCCGATGTCGTGCAGAGATGTGGAACAGCGGTACCCGAAGTAGCTTATATGATTAGCGTTGCAAGTCATAGCACTAGTAGTTCGGTTGCCGATGCGCTAGCCCAGTATTTGGGGCATACCCCAATTTTGCTCAATAAGAAAATGCCGGTATGCGGTCTTAGAAGCGATTACGAAACAGCACAGTTGGGAATCGATCGCGTCGCAGTCATGGTTGCTGCTTGGCGGCGGTTGAAGCAAGCATGTATCGTGGTGGATTTCGGGACCGCAGTGACCATTGATTTGATAGACGACGAGGGCGTGCATAAAGGCGGTGTGATTTTACCGAGTAATGTTTTGATGCGTTCTAGTTTGTCTAAAGGTACGGCACAGTTGGATTATTTTGATGATACCGATAGAGCGCATCGTGTTCTAGCGACGAATACCGAGGATGCGATCGTCTCAGGATGTAGGCATACATTGACGGCATCTGTATCGCACATTGTGCAGGAAATGCGGGCGCAATTCACTCGCAATATTCCGGTGCTGGCAACCGGCGGTGGTGTCTGTTTGCTAGATCAAATAAATGGGGATTGTGCAACGGGCAGCGCATCGCTTAAATATTTATCGATTATTCCCACACTGAGCTTTGAGGGAATGATGGAACTGATAGAGGTAAATTATGAATAGTATTATAAAAAGGACAGGTTTTTTAATTGTTAGCATCAAAGGAGCCGAAATATCAAAAGCAGAACGAAAGTTTCTGAAACATCCGGCGATTGCTGGGGTAATTTTGTTTCAGCACAATTATCACGATAAATCACAAATTACTGAATTAATAGAAGCATTGCATAACATTAAACCGGGTTTTATCGTATCGGTAGACCATGAATGTCAAATTGTACAGCGATTTAAGAAAGGTTTTACTACACTGCCGATACCGATGGAGATAGGACAATATTACGATGAAGATAAAGATGCGGCATTGAAAACAGCTTATGCTTACGGTGTGATTGTGGGCTCTGAGATGCGCGAGATAAACATAGATTTGAGCTATCTTCCGGTGATGGACATTGCACAGTTTGACGGCGTAATCGGGAAGCGTGCATTTCATAGCGACCCCGTAGCAGTCACAGAACTTAGCAAAGCGGTAGTCACCGGTTTGCACAATAGCAGTTTGTCTGCTTGTGGCAAACATTTTCCCGGACACGGTTCAGTGCCTGGTGACACGCATACTGATATAATTCGTGATTCTAGAACCTTGTCCGAGATAGAAGCGCACGATTTGTATCCTTTTGCCGAAATGATTGAAAAGAAATACCTAGATTGTATTATGTTATCGCATATCGTCTACGAAGCTGTCTGCGACACGCCGGCGAGTTTATCCGAGCATTGGATCAAGGTTGTGTTGCGTGAACAACTAGGTTTTGACGGGATGGTATGCACCGACGATTTGGACATGGTAGGCAGTGGCAATGTTAACAGTGCCATGATTAAAAAAGCGATGAATGCAGGATGTGATTTACTATTGATTTGCGGGCGCGGGGTGTCAGAATTGCAGCATCTTATATCGGACTTTAGTAGCGACGAAATAGACCACTACAACCGCTTAGCCTCCGAGCATTTGGGCGTAATAGATACGCATATACACAATAGAATACCTAAAGACTCTAAAGCCTATGAGGATGCGGTTGCCATGCTTAATAACTTGAATAACCGAGCGGGATAAAAAAATCTCCAAGCACGATGGGCATCAATACGCTTGTAGACAAATTACACGAACTGTTTCCCGTAATCAGCGCGCAGATATGGCTGATAACCGTCGTATTCATTTTTGTTTTTGCCCTCCTTTTATTTAGCTGGCTGGTCAATCTGCTGCTAAAGGCATTGGTCAAAAAAGCAGATACGACCAAGATGGTATGGGATGAACTCATACTCAACAGCATCAAACCGCCGATTAGGCTTCTGATTTGGGTGGTCGGCATCAGCTATATAGCAGAGTCTGCTTGGAAGACCTTTTCCGATATTGATTTGGCACCCAAAATCAGCATGCTATTCATCATCTATGCTTTGGCATGGTTTGTGATCAGACTTCTAAATGGTATAGACCGCAATATAGTCCGGCAGGGAGGCGATTACGAAGGAAAGCTTTTGGATGCTGCCAGTGCTCGGGCAATCAACAAACTATTGCGTGTTTCGGTGATTATCACTGCGGTGCTGTTGGCGATGCAGACTATGGGTTATAACTTGTCTGGTGTTTTAGCATTTGGCGGTGTCGGTGGATTGATCGTTGGCCTTGCCGCTAAAGACCTGTTGGCAAATTTTTTCGGTGGGTTGATGATTTATTTAGATCGTCCTTTTCAAGAAGGCGATTGGATACGTTCGTCGGATCGCAACATAGAAGGTACTGTAGTCAGCATCGGGTGGCGGTTGACACAAATTAGAACTTTTGACAGATGTCCGCTATATGTGCCTAACTCTATGTTCACTAGCATAGTTCTGGAAAATCCTTCGCGCATGTCTCACCGACGGATTAATGAAGTGATCGGCGTACGCTATGATGATATTGCTAAGATACCTACCATAGTTAAGCAAATTGAAGAAATGCTAATTGAACACGCCGATATAGACGACAAAGAGGGCTTGGTCGTCAGCTTAAACGAGTTTGCCGACTCGTCGGTCAACATCAAAGTTTATGCGTTCACCAGACATAAGGATTTGGCAGCTTATCAGATAGTTAAACAAGATACACTGCTCAAAACAAGCCACATTATTGAAGCACAGGGTGCTGAGATTGCATTCCCGACTCAAACCCTGCACATTGCCCCAAAGGATACAGAACCTCAACACACTGGATAATGCAAGATGGTTATACATGAGGCTGTTGAAAAATAGAACCGCCGTTTGTTGCGGTTGCACAAACGGCATAGCATTGTGCAGAACCCTTTGCGCCATTTGGTTTTGGTTCCCATAAATTGAATGGTGTACGATTTCGTTTGTACAAGCGCGTCGCGTTTGGGAGGGCATGTTAGACCTCCCCTAAGGTTCATGGAAAACTTTTTCAACAGTTCTAACATCAACACATTAACCCATTAATTGATGGAAACCATTAACGCATCAAAAAAAATCATGTTTGTTGCCGGTGAGGCATCGGGTGATAAGCACGCAGCAAAACTTATCGCACAACTGAGGCAATCGCAACGAATAGAATGTTACGGCATGGGCATGCAAAAAATGAAGCACGCGGGTATGCGGTTGTTAGTCAACGCACAAGCTCTCGCGGTTATTGGCATTGTCGAAATTTTAAGGCATTACCCGGCGTTGCGGCGCGCTTTCACAACACTCAAACAATCGCTGATAAACGACCCGCCCGATTTATTGGTGCTGGTGGATTATCCCGAGTTCAATCTAAAATTGGCACGCATCGCATCGCAACACAACATCAAGGTGTTGTATTACATCAGCCCTCAGTTATGGGCGTGGCGGCAATATCGCATTAAAAAAATCAAACGAGATGTAGATCATGTTGCAGTGATATTTCCGTTTGAAGAAGATTTTTATAAAAGACATGCAGTAGCGGTAAGTTATGTGGGACACCCGTTGATTGAGGATTTAGAAGAGTGGGAGCGTAGCAATCCCCAAGCTATAAATAATAGAGACCAGAGCAAAACTGTATTGCTACTGCCCGGCAGTAGAAAAGGAGAAATTAAACGCTTGCTCCCTTTGATGATTCAAGCGGCAGCATTGATTCAGCAGAACTTAGATACGAAGATTCGCTTTCGGCTACTCGCAGCTCCCGATATAGACACCGATTTATATCAAAGATATTTGGATGATTCCCATTTTGATTGTAGCTTAAGCGATCGGCACACCTATACCGAAATGAAAAATGCAGACCTCGCTATCAGCGCGACTGGTACCGCAACCTTGCAACTTGCGTTGTGCGGCACGCCACTTATCGCAACACATAAGTTAATGCCGTTGAGCTATTGGATATTAAAGTGGTTTATCAAAATACGCTATGCAAGCATGCCGAACATCATTGCCGATAGTCCACTCGTGCCGGAATATCTACAAAACGATGCGACCCTTGAAAAGATATCCATGCACGCTTGCAAACTACTCAATGACTCGCAGAGCAGAGAGGCAATGTCACAAAACCTGTTTGCATTGCGTAAAAAATTTGGAACCACATCGGCATCTAAAACCACCGCCAAATTGATCTGTGATCTGATACGCTGACTAAGTGCCACCGTTGTACGACATCATGCCGTCTGTGCAACAGCCCTATGCTAAGATATGGTAAAATTAAACTTTTAACTAGGAGAAAATAGAAATGTCAGAAATTGCTTTGTATAACACACTAACTAAATTAGGTGTAGAACCAGATGAAGCCGAGCGAGCTGTTGCCGATGTTGCGAGTTCAAAGGAAGTGGCAACTAAGGCAGATATAGTTGCGCTAAAGAGTGAATTTAAGGCAGAGATAGCGAAGATAAAGATTGAGCTTAAGTACATGCGGTGGGTGCTAGGTCTAATCTTCGTTATGAATGTCGCTATACTGATAAAATTGTTTTCTTAGGTTTTATTTACGCCAAAACATCGGCGTGAATAATATCAACAATGCAAAAATTTCAAGCCGCCCTAAGATCATAGCAAAGCATAGGATCCATTTGTTGGCATTGCCCAGTGAGGCGTAATTTTCACCGACGCTGCCGAGTCCCGGTCCTAGATTATTAATTGTTGCCATCGTTGCCGAGAATGCGGTTTCTTGATCCAACCCGGTTGCCATCAGCAATAATAAAATGACGATGATGCTTCCTATATACGCAGAAAAGAAACCCCATACCGACTGTATCACCCGATTGCTCAATGCCATATCGTCTATTTTTAGCAACACACACGCGCTGGGATGAACCAATTGTTTCATCTCTCTAATACCTTGGCGTAGCAGTAGCCAAAAGCGTATTACTTTCATACCGCCGCCAGTAGAACCACTACATCCTCCTATAGAACTTGCGAACAACAGCAATAACGGTACGAATCCCATCCACATATAGTGCGGTGCTACGGTGTATCCTGTCGTTGTTGCAAAAGAGATGGCACTAAAAGCACCTACCAAAACGGATTCCTTTAGTGTGCCTGTATGTGCGGTGTACAAAAACGATACCGTGAGTATCGCGACGATTGAAATGACCGATAAAAATACCTTAAACTCAGTGTCTCGCCAATAGCCGGTTAACGCACGGCGATGCCAAGCTAAGAAATGCAAACTAAAATTGATGCCAGCAATCAACATAAAGACCATTGCGATAATCAATATTGCCGGGTTGTCTGAGAAATACCCAAAGTTTTCGTTGTGTGTGGAGAAACCGCCGATTGAGACGGTAGAAAAGCTATGGCATAAGGCATCGAATTTTGACATGCCCGCTGCCCAATAGGCCACTGCGCACAATGCGGTTAGAGACAAATAGATATAGCCCAACATTCTAGAAATCTCGCTGACTCTAGGCAATGGCTTTGTTTTACGCGCCGAGGACAACATTTCGGTACGGTACAACTGCATGCTACCGACACCAAGCATCGGGGCAATAATAACTGCAATAACGATGATGCCGATTCCACCTATCCATTGTAGGAATTGGCGGTAGAACAAAATGGCATGAGGGACGGTATCTAGGGCAGGGAGTACGCTCGCACCAGTGGTCGTTAAACCAGAGATTGCTTCAAACACCGCATCGTGTAAAGTTATTTGTGGATTGTCGCTGAGGTAAAGCGGTAGTGCTGCCGCCATTCCTAGTACTACCCACGCTAGCACAACCATCAAAAAGGCTTCTTTTAGATGTGTTTCGCCACGGCTATTGCGGTTCGGAAACCATAATAGCAAACCTATAGAGAGAACCGCGGCAAAGGATAAAATAAAAGGACGACTACTCTGTTCTCCGTACCAAGCGTCTACCGGCAACGGCACCAGCATAACGATGCTGAACAGCATCAGCAAAAGGCCTAATGCACGTTGTATAGACGGCAGGTGTATCATTAGTAAATAGCTGTGACCATAAAAAGTTTTTCCACACTAGGGATGTGCTTTTTACTTTTGACGAATACGATCAGATGATCCTCGGATTCAATAATCACATCTTGAGTTGCTGGCAATATATGCTCGTCTCTTAGAATCATGCTGACCATAACCCCGGGCGGCAAACGGATTTGACTTAGAGGTCGTCCTACGACTTTGGATGAGCGAGCATCACCGTGAACCACGAGTTCTATCACTTCTGCGTCACTGTGCTTCAAAGTGTGCGTGGCAACCGTATCTCCTTTTCTAACATGGCAAAGCAACGAACCGAAAGACGCTTGTTGGGGTGATAAGGTTATATCTATGCTGACATGATTCAAATGCACCAATTCTAAATAGCTTTGGCGATTTATCAATGCTAGTACATGGCTGGCACCCAAGTGTTTGCAAAGCAAAGCCGATAAGATATTGTCTTCTTCTCTATTGGTTACCGCACACATCATATCAGTGCGTTTAATATTCTCGTCTATTAAGACATTTTCGTTGGTTGCGTCGCTGTGTAGCACTACCACTTTATTACCTAGACGTTCGGCAAGCATCTTCGCTCGTGCGATATCGGGTTCGAGTAGTTTGATTTTGTAGTCGTTCTGCAAAAGTTCGGCAAGGCTCATACCGATTTGTCCACCGCCGGCGATCATGATTGTTTCAAGGGGACGATAATCACAACCTAGTGCTTTCATGATTTGCGGAGCTTGCGTTTTAGGGGCTACGAAAAAGACTTCATCGTCGGCTTGTATCACGGTTTGTTCGTTCACAAAATGAATTTTTTCGTCTCGGAAGATAGCCGAGAGATGCATCGGAGTATCAAGTGCCGACTGTATGATTTGCGATACCGAATTGCCAATCCACGAACCGTCTTGCCGTGCCTTGACGCAAACCATCAACAAACGTCCACTACCCAATTCGGCAATTTGTATAGCACCCGGGTTTTCTATGAGTAGTTTGATGTTATGCGCAACTGAGCGTTCCGGGCTGACGAGTACATCTATGGGAACAACATCTTTGCCGAACAGTCTACTTTTCTCTTCTAGATATCCTCGTGTAGTAACTTTTGCAATTTTGGTAGGAATATCAAAAATAGTATGCGCAATCCTACAGGCGATGATGTTTTCTTCGTCGCGATTGTTTAACGCGATCAACATATCCGCATTTTCGGCATCGGCTTGCGCCAAGACTTCCGGGTGCGACCCTTGTCCGACGATTGTCCTCAGATCAAATATGCTTTGTATGTCTTGGAATAATCGGAAATCTTTATCAACTAAGGTGACATCGTTGTTTTCTTCTGCCAAATTGAGTGCCAGTGCAATACCCAAATGGTTAGCACCTAGAACAATTACTTTCATAATGCTTTTTTTCTCACAGTCGGATTTATGCCTAGAGATTTCAATTTACGATACAGATGCGTCCTTTCCATGCCGGCGCGAGTTGCCAATTTTGATATATTTCCATCTACTATACGCAATAACTGCTCAAAGTAAATACGCTCAAACGCTTCTCGCGCCTCTCGCAACGGTTTTTGCAAAAGTAAATCCATGTGCGTATCGCTACTGCGTAATTTTTTCAACGCAAGACGTGTTTCGCTGGTTGAGATCGCTTCGTCTTTGTTTTGTTGTAATAAATAAATCACTAAATCGTCAAGTTCCTTCATATTGCTAGGCCAGGTATGCTGGCGCAGAT
Source organism: uncultured candidatus Poriferisulfidus sp. (assembly GCA_965200865.1). GTDB lineage: Bacteria > Pseudomonadota > Gammaproteobacteria > Poriferisulfidales > Oxydemutatoraceae > SP5GCR1. The sequence goes on from CBDAVG010000002.1 coordinate 334,730, forward strand.
AATTTTGTGCGGCAATAGAGAAACCTCTGTAGTTGAGCATTTTATTCGCACAATTGTAATCTATACAGGCATTGAGTAGCTCAGGGATGTCCTCTACGTGATCTCTAATCGGTGGGAGATATAAAATTTCTTGATTAAACAGCTTGACCAATGGTTTGATTAAGGTGCCGTCGTTTCCGAGTTCGTTGGGCTTTCTATCGCCGGTTGCGATAATATGTCCGACCGTCTTTTGAGATAGTATTTCGGCTAGGGCTTTTTGTATTTGCATGCCCATCGCTGCGATGTCCCTGATGAGTAGTGTACTATTTGCATCGCGTGTAATATCGGCGAGCGATTCGGTATGGATATCGGAAAGCATACACGGTGGTGCTAGTATCGTGATAGCGTGGTTTGCCCGTTTCCCTAGAGAGTGTATATATTTGGCAAAACTCATCTTGCCGGTTCCTACCTCCCCGTAAATGAATAGCGGCGTATTTGATTTAGCTAAGCTCTGGGCTTGTTTGCGTAGACGTTCGGCGGTTGCACTAGAACCTGCGAAGGTGCGTACGGTTGATATACGATTGTCGGGCAATGCGTGCTTGACGGCGTTTAATAGTTTAGCCATTGTCAGCGGTTTCTCCAGAAAGGCTGTAGCCCCTAAACGAGTAGACTCCACTGCGGTTTCTATCGTGCCGTGCCCTGACATCATAACAATAGGGAATTTATTTTCATAATTGCGCCTACATTCTTTCAATAAACTAATACCGTCTTCTTTGGGCATCCAAATATCCAGCAAAACTAGATCGGGCAGTTCAAGTTTCAGCCGCTTGCGCGCTTCGTCTGCATCTTTTGCAGTACTCACTTGGTAGCCTTCGTCTTCCAATATCTCTTTGACTAGTGTGCGGATATCGGGTTCGTCGTCTATTACTAAAATATGGTTTTCTCTCATTCTTTCTTCGTCGGTGTATTGTTCAAAGACATGGCTGTATGCAAAGTTATAACGATGATACTACCTTTATTATCATTTGTGTTAGCAATATGAATTTCACCTTGATGCTCTTCAACGATTTTTTTGACGATAGCAAGCCCCAAACCTTGTCCTTTTTCCTTTGTGGTTACATAAGGTTCAAAGGCATTTTCTATAACGTTGCGACTAAAACCGGGACCATTATCTTGTAGAGTGATTTGTATCGTATCAGGTTGGGACATCGTGGTTGAAATATGGACTTGTGGATCAGGCGTTTGTTCCAAAGCCTCCAATGCATTCGTCAACAGGTTATGTAGCAGTTGTCGCAATCGAGTTTCGTCGCCATTGATCATTACCGATGGTTTGAACGGTTGCCATTTGATATTTATTTTTCCAGAGTAACCGTAAAAGTCAACGAGTTCACCGATCAGTGCATGAAGGTCAATCTCTTTTAGTTCCAACGGTGCGTCGCCTCGAGAAAACTGTCTGAATTCATTGACGATTTTACCCATCGCATCGACTTGATGAATGATGGTGTCTGCCGAGCGTTCGAGAAAAGCTGAATCCGATTTGTCGAGCCGCGTGTTCAACTTGTTTTTTAGACGTTCGGCGGATAGTCGTATTGGTGTTAAGGGGTTTTTGAACTCGTGTGCCATACGGCGCGCTACATCTTTCCAGGCTCGATCCCGTTGTGCTTGTACTAAATCACTGATATCGTTGATGACTACTACATAACCACCGTCGGGTAATTGTGCCCCTCTGCAGAACAAGGTTTTATTCTTTTCTGCGATGCATAAATCAATCTCCCAATGTTGTTGCTGTTTGGCTCCGGTTAAATTCTCTTTTAGAGTGATGTAGAATGTCTTGAGCCATTCTTCGGCAGTTGTGTCTTGAAACGATGGGTTTATCAACGCATCTAAAGAGACCGACAATATCTCAGATGCCGCAACATTAGCGGTTTTCAATCTGAGATCTCTGTCCAGGCTCAAAACGCCGGAAGAAAGATGCTTTAGTATGGTTTCCAAATAAGCACGTTGTTTTTCTAATTGCATCCTGTTGGTGTCGGCAATCTCTTTCGCTTTGCTTAATTTACGCGCCATGCTGTTAAACGACATTGCCAATTCACCAAGTTCGTCTTTTACTGGGACTTTAATACGAGTGTCCAGTTTGCCTGCCGAGATATCTTTAGTGCCTTTGGCGAGTTGCAAGATAGGCGCAATGAGTCTGTGCGTATAAAAAAATGCTGTCCATATCGCAAAAAGTATTGCGAATAACAAGACTAAAATCAAAGTGAGTCTAAAACTTTGTTTGAGTGCGTCGCGTAAAAAAATCAGGTTATTGTATTCGTCGTAAGCCTCTTCAACATTTCTGGTTAAGCGATTGATGCGCTCAGGCATAGGATAGAGCACCTGCAATAATCGCTTAGAACCGAGTATTTCTTCGGGTTCTACAGGTAATATCAAGCGAGCGTAAAAGTTATCCCTGATTAGATCTAAACTAACATGGTGTTCGCCCTGCAATACTCTGTGCACTACATCTTCGGGCAATAAAACTGGTAGCATGTTTTCCATATCCCCGCCGTAAGAGGCTATAATCTCACGGTTGGTATTTAGCAGAGTAATTTCGCTCAGACCCCGCTCATCGGATAAGGAGCGCAAAATAAAAGATGATAATTCGGCAGGCGTGTCAGATATCTCCTCTGCCATTGTCGCCACATCTTCATGCATTCTTTGCAACTGCATGTTCAGCGACCAGTTTCCCAATTCCAAAGAGTTATTCAATGCGTTCTCCACATCAACATTAAACCAACTATCTATGCCGTCCTCCAGCATTTGGTTGGAAAATGTATAAACGATGATTGCTGGCACCAATATGGATAAAGTCAGTATGAAACTTAAACGCAAACGAAGTTTTGCTCCGAGCTTGTGGCTATATAAATCTCTGATTAATTTTACGAAATTAACTATAACCAAGCTGCCAAGTACAATCAGCATTAGTATATTAAAGGTCAGGAACCAGCCATGATATTGATCAAAGAGCCTAGAATTTTGAACCAAACTGCTAAGAGAGAGCAGCGAGAGCAACAGTAGCAAAAAAATGCCTAGTACAGACAGAAACGATTTGGAAAATTTATTTAGAGTGCCCATTGATGCCAATCCGAAGACAATGGTTCGGGGTACGACAGATAACTGTTAAGCCTTAGCAATAGCGGTAAGTCTGCCCTTGATAGCTTGACACGAACTCGCATATGCGTTGCTTGAGATAAAGCTGGCGATGACTGTTCGGTAATAGCTATGTTGTCATAACGCCCTAAGAATATCAGAGCACTTCCTAGAGAATTAAAATTCGCTTGTTGATTTAAGTTTAGATCTTCAACTACATAGTGCCGGGTTAATGCGTGGAAATGCAGTTTTTTATGCCATGCCGAGACTAATAACTTTTTATTCGGTAATAACGCCCTCTTTTTAAGGATTTCAACATCGGCAATAAAATTTAATTGGATACCAGTATTCACTGCGGTAATCAGAAAATCAGGTAAATCAAAACTCGTTTGCATACTGAGGTATATCAGGTCATCCCTAATGTTGGGCGACAAGTAGCTAATAGTAATAGGTTTTGTGGTGTCCTTAGCTGAGACTTGTGCTTCAATAATTCCAGAGAGTGGCATAACCGACAAAGCGAACAGCGATACATATAGAAAATATTTTCTCATAGCCGATAAGTATAACAAATGGAACCGCCGATTGAGCCAGTAGGTCAATCGGCGTGACTTTGTGCAGAACCTTAACATGGGTATGTAGGTCGGGTAAGCTAGGGCTTGTCCTCACAAGTGCAGTATTGGTTCATTCCCTTCCTGTAGAGAGCGTAACCTGACGGGGTGGTTTTTTGCGTACCCATCATTCTATGGAATACTTTTTCAACAGCCCTCTTTGTATAAGAAGGATAATGACTAGGTATTCTTTGTAATATTATAATGCTGTAGAATTTGTATTCTCAAATATTTATTATTGGCATAATGCTTAGAATTATATCGAATCTCCGGCGTCGTTTTAAGGCTGTAATCTTGGTTAGTTACGTACTTCGTGTGGTACTTCAGAGGTTTTACAACCGTAGAAATCCGTATATAGATATTATTTTATATAAATTTAAGAGACCGGGTCGGCGTACTTTTTCTGTTCCCGATATACAATACGGCAAAGCTTCTACAACAGCAGCTTATCAAGAGTCCTTTGAGGTAGTCCTTCAAAGAAAATCCTTATCAATAAATTTTTTTACAATGATCGGAATAGTATGGTTTGGTGAAAGAATGAATATAAATATTAAGTTTCAACTTCCTGAATTGGGGAGCCTTTTTGGAAACTTAATATTTACACATTCGCATAAATCTGGGTATAGAGGCATTAAGCAGGTTAAGCATACCACGCTATGGGAAAATTATGCAAAAGTGGCAATTCCATCCGATTACGGATACAAAGTGATCTCAAAGCTGGCAATTAAAGAAGAATTTTATAGCCGAGCTGACGAGTGGGCTGAAAGCAATCTGCAAAGGGGTTGGGTAGGTGTTCACTATCGCGGAACTGATGCCAGAAGGCGATTAATAAAAGTAGAGGCTTATATCTCTTACTTAAAGGAAGTATTAGATGATCATTGCGACATCTTTGCCTGTTCAGATCAGGTGCAATTTATTGAACAGATAAAAAAAGCATTTCCCGGCAGAGTTTTTGCTAGAGAGATTATTCGCTCCTACGATAATAGGCCACTACATAAAGATGAAGAATACTGTGGCAGTGAACAAATGAAAGATGCACTAATTGATGTACTAGTTCTATCAAAGGCAAAACTAATTTATACGACAGGGTCATGGTTTATAGATGTAGTAAGATTCTTTAATCCTTCGGTCAAAATTGTTTCTTTTGAATTATTATCTCCAAGATTTAATTATCATAAGAAAATTGACAACTTTATTCCAGTACCCAAAGCTCATATTATAAAAAAAGCAGTAAACAAAATGCGGTAGCACAAGTGCAGTGTTGGCCCATTCCCCTCCTGTGGAAGGGTGGCAAGCCTATGCATTTTGTAATGCATGCGTTTAACAATCATGTTAAGGTTCTGCACGAGGTCACGCCGATTGACCTGCGGGATTAATCGGCGGTTCTATCTGACAGGGTGGTTTTTTGATTACCCACCATCTTTACAACAACCTTCTATCTTTTTTTCTATGCAAGCAACAATTCTAATGTTAATCTGCTTATAATAGTCATAGATTTACGATTAAAGCACGGAGGAAAAGTTATGAGAGGAATGTTTATGTTATTTCGTTTGTTGTCTATGCTACTACGAGGATTCGGTGGTGGCAGATTGATGGGCGGCGGTATGAGAAGAGGCGGCGGTCTAATGAGAGGCGGCGGTCTGATGAGAGGCGGCGGTCTGAAAGGTGGCGGTTTGATGAAAGGCGGTAAGCCTTTAGGTAAAGGAGGCAAAAAAGGTCTATGAAGCTAGCCTCTGTAGTGAGGAATCTATTTGTAGCAGCAATAATCATTGCACTATCCGTATTCAGTTTATATAAGCTGCGTACCGCTTTTTATCAATTTGATACGGTGCAGGTTGACATATCCCAAAATCAAACTACTCAAGCGGATGGTTCGCAACTTGATGCCATTTTGAGCAAGTATCTATATGCATTTGGACACATACGTTCTTTTGATCCGATACTCAACCAAGCAGAGCGCAATGTGCAGTTGCCGCCGTTGTGGGTGGATCAATGCGAAGTACGGCAAAAGGATTTCTACACTTTTGCAAAATGGCACACACTTCATAAGCCAACCAATATCGCGCATCCCAAACAACCTGACAATTGGTCTTATAGGAGCATAAGCCGAGACCACAAAATTAGCGGTCGTTTGGATGCGCCTGCGAACGGGGTCAGCTATTACGACGCTTACGCTTATTGCCAAGCGGGCGGTGGGAGACTGCCGACGCGTAACGAATGGATTGCGATTGCAAGCGGTTCCGAAGGTAGGCTTTATCCGTGGGGGAACGACTTCAGCTCCGAAGGCTGGCCGTATTTGGATCCTAGACTCAACGCCGCTCAACGTTGTGGTTTGCATAAGGAGATGGATACACCGCAGGGTATACATAATCTGGGTAATGTTGCATCCGAATGGGCGCAAGGTATCGGTGCAGAGGCAGAACCAAGTATACACGGCGGTAATGCATACAACAAACCCTACGAGATCTATAGCCTGAACAATTTTTATCGTACCGTGAAAGCGAAGTACCGCTCTCCTTATGTTAGTTTTAGATGTGTCTACGACGAGCAACCGAAGGAAATACCGTGGACCGAAGAGTATCCGCAAACGGTACGCGTTGATGCGGGGCAGTATCGTATTGGTATTCCTGATGATGCTAAGATACCGGGACTATTGGGGTCAGGGTTGTCTCGCAAGCAACTTGATATTATTGAAAAACTGGTTGATAAAAAACATCGCCATAACGATTTTCGGATATTGCGCCACGAGGTGACTAGAGCGCAATACAGACGCTTCGTCAACGACCCTTTAGTGCGCTACGGGCTTTATGCAAACGAGAAGGAACCAGAAGAACACGATTATAGCCCGCCATGGTTGGATGATTATCAAAACGACGACTTGCCGGCAACCGATATAGATTGGTGGTCGGCTTATGCATTTGCAAATTGGGCAGGCGGACGATTGCCGAATAGCTTTGAATGGATTGCCGCCTCTTCAATGGGTAGCTATTCTTATCCTTGGGGCAACACCTTTAATCCTGACTATGTGGCTACTGCCGAGAAGCAACTGATAAAACCGCTTTCTGCTCTAGAGCAGGGCGGCGATATCAATGCTGGCGGCGTAATCAATATGGGCGGCAATGTTTCGGAATGGACACAAAGCCTAAGTGCCACTGGGCAAGGTTTTGCGATTATTGCCAAAGGTGGTAACTACATACTGCCGGGAGAAACAACCGCGCGCATTGATTTTGAAAATCCTCTTCCTGCTTCGTTCAAAGCACCGTATCTCGGTTTTAGAATAATCTTTGACGGCTAATAAATTTATCCCTCAAATTTATGGTCACCTACCGTAGGGGAAGGCTATAGGGACTGTTGAAAAAGTATTTGCATTAGTACATTCCCCTCCTGTGGAGGGGTGGCAGGCCTATGCATTTTGTAATGCATGCGTTTAACAATCATGTTGGGGTTCTGCACAATGTCACGCCGATTGACCTACTGGTTCAATCGGCGGTTCTATCTGACGGGGTGGTTGTGGTGGTTCTGCACTAGACAATGGGGCTGTTGAAAAAGTATTCCATAGAATTGTAGGGGCGGATTTATATATCCGCCCTAACGCGATGTACTTGCACGATTTATACATTCATCCATCAAATTTATGTAAACCATAATCTTGTGGCGCAAAGCGGTTACGGTTTTGCAGGACGGTACCGTAGGGCGGATATATAAATCTGCCCCTACCGTTTTCGTAAATTCAATGGCGCAAGCGGTTAAGTTTGTTTGATGACGATACTTTTTCAACAGCCTCAATCAATATACCCCACCGCAAAAACTCTGAAACAAGCCAAAAACTCTCTGGATACCTAAAGAAAAAATATTTTCATCAAGGTATTGACATGTAAATAATAATCATAATAATAATTATAATTATTATAATTTAATTTTAGAAAAAGTATACATTTATGAAAAATATATTAAAAAACGCGCAGACGAAAATTTATTGCTTGATGAGTAGTTTGTTTTTATCGTTGATGATTGCATCAGGTCAAGTTGCTGCTCAAACAAATGAGGTTAGTGTACTTAAACAGCAAATGAGAGAGTTGCAAGCACAATTAAAATCAATGCAAGAGAAATTGGAAGCAATTGATCAGGATGTTGAACAGAATAAGCAGGCAGTCGAAGTAACTGCAGAAGCAGTTGAGTCGTACGGTTCTGGATCTTCTTTCTGGGACAAAACCTCGATGGGAGGTTATGGTGAGTTGCACTATAACAATCTCAGTGCAGAAGACTCAAGTAACGATACAAAACAAATAGACTTTCATCGCTTCGTACTGTTTTTCGGTCATGAGTTCACCGACAGGTTAAGGTTTTTTTCCGAAGTTGAGCTGGAACATTCACTAGCCGGAGACGATAAACCGGGAGAAGTCGAACTAGAGCAGGCTTTCGTAGAATATGATTTTGATCAACGCAATACCGCTCGTGCAGGTGTTTTTCTGTTGCCGATCGGTATTCTAAACGAAACCCATGAACCTCCGACTTTTTATGGTGTTGAGCGTAATACCGTTGAAAACGTTATTGTTCCGACAACTTGGTGGGCAGGCGGTATCGGTTACACGCATCGCACAGATAACGGATTTACTATTGATGTTGCGTTGCACGAAGGATTAAAAGTGTCTCCTGATTCCGCACGCATCCGCTCAGGTAGGCAAAAAACTGCCGAAGCCGATGCCGACGATCTCGCGGTTACTGGCCGTCTCAAATACACTGGGATACCTGGTCTTGAGTTGGCGGCAAGTCTGCAATATCAATCGGATATTACCCAAGAAGGTAGTGATACTACCGACGATGCAGTACTTTATGAAACGCACATTGTCTACAGTCGCGGACCATTTGGTCTTAGAGCTTTATACGCTGGCTGGGATATAGATGTGGATTCGCAAATAGACGATCCTAATTCTGATGATCCCGCAGATAGAATTCGCAACCCGATAGAAGCTGCCGACTATGACTCGCAACAAGGTTGGTATATAGAACCTTCTTATAGGGTGACTCAGAACTTTGGCATTTTTGCACGCTACGAAGATGTTGAAGGTGGGCGTTCAAGGGATGAATTTGACCAATGGACGGTAGGTTTCAATTATTGGTTAAACGAGAGTGCGGTCCTAAAAGCAGACTTCCAAGATCGTGAACACGATAATGCAGGCGATAGTGGGAGAGATTTTGACGGCTTCAACTTAGGTGTCGGTTATGAGTTCTGATATAGGCAGATAGCGTTTAACTGTAACTTTTATTTAGGTTTTGCGGGCGAGTCGACTTCAATGGGTTTTCTAGTGTTTAACAAAAGTAGTTGTATTTCAATCCTCCACGTTAAGTGTGCTACTTTGACACAGAAAACTATAGATACTTTTATGTCTTTTGTATCCAGTCATTTGAAGCGACTTGCCTTCAAAACCTTTAATGCGAATTTGATTTTAGTATGGAGGTTTGGGAGGTGAACAGATTGAAGTGGGCTTTCTATTTGTGCGCGGCGTTATTACTCGTTCAACCTCGCGCGCCGCTTTTAGCAATAGAAAGTATTTACGAGGCACCGGATGCGTTTGTGTCTCGCCATTTTGACAGTGATCCTCCTGAGCCTTCTATGCTTTATCCCGATCAAACGATTAAAGATTCCATCAAAGGTATACTCGGTCATAGATATAGTAAATTTAGGATCCGCTATTGGCTTAAAGATAATCGCAGTGTTTGGGTATTGGAAGAGATCGGCAAAGAGCGACCAATCACCAGTGGTTTTTCTATCGATGCAGATCGTATAAAAGAGGTCAAAGTATTAATTTTTCGTGAGAGCCGCGGCTGGGAAGTTCGTTATGATTCGTTTGCCGATCAATTTACCGATGCAAAATTAACCAGTAGCTTAGAGCTTGATCGCAACATAGATAACATCTCAGGTGCAACTTTGTCGGTGCGTGCGGTCACCAAACTGGCAAGGCTTGCTCTGATGCTACACAAATCTGTTATACGATAACCGTATGATGACAGCCGACTATGTACCGCAAATTACATCGTAGTATAGGCATTGGGAGCTTTATATTTTTATTCATTTTCGTGATGACAGGGCTAGCAATACAACATACAGAATGGTTTGATTTGGACGGACGTTATATTCCGTCCTTGCTGTCTAGCTATTTATATGGTGCAAAGATTCAAGAGACAGTAGATTATAAGACCGATAACCGCTGGGTTTCACAGGCAGGCTCTTTCCTTTATATAGATGGGCTTCCCGTCTCTCGTATTGAGCTAAACAATTTACAAGGTGTTGTTGAGGATGGAACCTATATTTGGATTGTAGGAGATAACAAACTATGGTTGCTATCGCAGAGCGGCGAGATAGTAGACAGGCTTTCCGTTTTAAGCGGACTGCCTACCGTGATGCGCAGGATAGGATACAATCAGGAAGGTACTATTATCATAGGCAGCTCACGCAACAATTGGTTGGTAGACGAATATATGCAAGATTGGGAAATTTATAGTGGATCACAAATTAAATGGTCTGCACCAGTCACCAGTGCAGAAGTGCCGGCAGATTTGAAAGAGATGATTATCGTACATGCCAACAATCATTTGGTAAGTTGGGAACGTGCATTACTGGATTTTCACAGTGGTCGTCTATTCGGTACTGTAGGCGTTATTATTGCTGATTTCGTAGCGTTACTTTTGCTATTTCTTTCTGCCACAGGCGTTTTTCTTTGGCTTAAAAAGGCGTAAAAGCAACACAGACTCAAAACTTAAACAAAGGAGATAAATAAATGAAAACTTTAATTGGAACTATGGGCAAATTCTGCCGAGGCATTATATTGTGTTTTTCGGTATTATGTGTAACCCAATCGCACGCCGTTGAATTGGTTATCGGCGAGGAGATTATAGAACCGGGTATACATTTCATCTTTGAAGGTGCTGTCAAGGATACGATTACGCCGGCACACTATCATCTAGAAGAGAGTAAAACCCATGTGCATATAGAAGCACGAGTTAACTGGGCAGACAACGACTCTATTCCCGAAGGCACCCCAGCAGGTGGCTTTGTCGGGTATTTAGTTATTACGGCAGAAGTCATCAATCCGAAAACTGGTGCAATAGCAAACGTCGATCTGGTGCCGCATATCAACTTGATTGATAATCTGCATTATGCTCGCAATATGGCATTACCCGGCGAGATTACCGACAAATACGACGTAATTTTCAATGTTATGCCGCCTTCGGAATATACTCTGAGCTTCCACAAAGACTGGGTTTCCCAATACGGAAACAAGCTGTTTGAAAAAAAGAGCTTTATGTATAAAGGTGTAGACTTTGAAGAGATTGCAAGAGCGAGCCGTTAGTTAATCACTGTGCAGATATGTTTGCGCCACCAAATTTACGATAACGGTAGGGGAGGGCTAACATGCCCTCCCTAAAGTACCGTCCTGCACGAACAAAACCGCTTGCGCCATTTGGTTTTGGTTTCCATAAATTGAATGGTGGGTACGCAAAAAACCACCCTGTCAGATAGAACTGCCGATTATCGCCGAGTGAACCCGCCACTTGAGCCAATAGGTCAAGTGGCGTAACTTTGTGCAAAATCTAAATGCTGTGTTCGTTAAAAACATCACATATATCAAAATCAATCGGCGTGACATTGTGCAAAACCTCAACATGAATTCTAAACGCATACATTACAAAATGCATAGGCCTGCCACCCCTCCACAGGAGGGGAATGTACCAATGCAGACACTTTTTCAACAGCCTCATGTTAGCCCTCCCCTACGGTAGGTGACCGTAAATTGGGTGGATGAATGGATTGATTGTGCAGACGCAACGCGTTAGGGAGGGCATGTTAGCCCTCCCCTACCCATGTCGGATCCTTGTGCCGATTCTGCACAATGTCACAGCAACAAGTGGTGGTTCTATTAGTCGCGCAGTTCAAACTTAATATATGCGCTTGATTTGCTTTTGTTGCCGGGAGGATAACGCCACTGAGAAATTGCCGTCATTGCAGTTCGTTCGAATATTCGCGGTGGGTCGGATGCGATAACTTTGGGGTTGATGACTTTCCCGTTCATGGTTATCGCAAACTCTATGCTAACCCATCCTTCTATACCTCGCGTTATCGCATACATCGGGTAAATTGGTTCCACTCTAAATATCGGTTGCAAACCAATCGGACCAAGGCTTCGGTTTGCAGGTGTATGTTTGGTGATAGACAGCGGTTCGGACTCCGGCGGTGTTTCGGTATTGTGCTTTTCTTCCAATGGCACTGATTTGTATCTCTGTTCTTTATACGCATTTTTTTCAGGTGATTGCGCAGGGGCAGGCGTAGGAGGAGAATCATTAGGAGTCTGTTTATGTTCATTTCTATAAATAGGCATAAAATTTATTGATACGGCAGGGCGATGATTTGAGGGATCTTTATAACGTAATGTCCCTATCAGCTGCCCGACTGCGGCGAATAGCGCATAGCTAATCAGCGATGCTATCGTAAATGCGATAAGCCAGCGTAATGTTTTATTCATCCAACTCGGCAGCGATAGCGATATTTTCTATTCCGGCGCGATGCACCTGATCTAGTACTTTGACCAAGCTCGCATTATCTGAGGCTTTATCGGCAAGTATGATGACTGCGCGTTGCGGATTTTCAAGGTGCATTTTTCGTAGCAAACCTTGTAATGTTCTAATGTCCATCGTTTGGTCTTTAATCCGAATCTCGCCGTAGCGATCGATGCTTATCCGAATAGGGTCTTTTTCTTGTGCCACTGCTGACTCTGCCTGCGACAATGAGACTTTGATGCCGGTTTCTTGAACGAACGAGGCAGTGATGATAAAGAAGATTAAAAGTATGAAAACCACATCCAACATTGGTGTTAAATTGATTTCAACCTCAGTGGACGAGTGTTTATAGGCTTTGTTCAGACGGCTTCTAATCATGGCATCAGATAAATAGGCTGTCCAGGCGGGAGATAGAATTGTCGGCTAGACTTCTTAAGTGGCTTGCAAAGAGCAGTCCCGATAAGCTCACCAAAAGCCCTGTCGTCGTGGGAATGATTGCCAATGCGATGCTACCCGATATTTGTAAATTTACATCGGATGTGGCAAGCAGTTGCATCTCAAACACTGAGATTAAAGCGAGTACCGTGCCTAATAAGCCGAGTAGCAGGCTTACTCTGGTGAACAGCTGTATCCATCCGATGCCTCGCTCGCTTTGCGGGCGGTATTCCGATAGGTAATAGGATTTGAGCAGCCGCCGCTCGCCGATGACCTCGCTGCGTATTGTTTGCCATTGTTGTAGGTATTGCGTCTGTGTATGCTTGTTGCTGAAAATGAAATATAAATAACGCTCTATAATCAGCAACCACATAATCAATGCCGAGATTACTAGAACGATGAGTATTTCGGTGCGAATGATGTGGAACTCGTAAAAAGGGCTGTAGGCAAGGTTGAACCAATCCATTATCGTATTCTCGCTGCGTGTCGCACTAAAAGTCCTGCGCTTTGGTGTTCTAGTATGTTGCGTATCTCTTTGTTGTAAGACATCGCCCAGGTATAGAGCAATAGTAGCGGGATTGCAACATACAAACCCAGCAGGGTTGTCACCAACGCTTGGCTGATGCCTTGTGAGATGATTTTAGGATCGTTGGTGCCGAATAAACTAATCGCTTGGAAGGTCTCTATCATACCAAGCACGGTGCCCAATAAACCTAACAGCGGTGCTGCGATGATCAGCACTTTGATCGTACTGAAACCCCATTCCAACAATGGTATTTCTCTCAATAGTGCTTGCTCAATCTGCCATTCTGTTTCCTCTGCATTGCTGCTTATATCGGCGATACTCAAGATTCGTCCAAGCGGATTGCCAGAGTCGTATTCGGTGTCGTATCTCTGTTTATCTACTGAGCGAAGGCATTGTCGTAAAAGAACGATTTTGTACACCACCAACATGAGACCGTAGATGCCCAGTACTGATATGAGATATGCCACCCAACCTGCTTGCCATATACGATCCATCACGCTAAGCGAGGCATCCAAAGTTTCTAGCACTGCACCTTGTGATAAATCCACTGGTGCCCTTACGAAGCCGACATCTAGGTCGGCTTTGCTAATGCTGTCGGCAATCAGCAATAAGAATGGGTTTGGAGATTCGGATAGCACAACGGGGTGGTTGACAGATGCGACATAGCTTAGAAGTTCGCCGTCGTATAGCAAGCTGAACGGTCCTATATGAACGATTTCTCGCATAGCGGATGTGCCGTCTTCCAGTATTATTTCGGTGTTGAAAAAACTCGTTTCCGCTTGTAGCCTATAGAGTTCTATGAACAATCCTTGCAAGGTTTTGATGTGGTCTATTTCAAGGATTTGATCGTTTTGCAATAATGGGTTCAAGCTGGTGCGATAGTGCGGTAATAACAAAGGCATGAAAGATCCGGCAATCATTGTTTGCAGTGCTTCGGCAGTATTGCGGGCTATTGCGATAAGTTCTTTTGTTTGTCCCAGCTTGCGATAGTACGCAGATTGTAGCTCGGAGGCTTGTTGCTTTTTGTCTTTGAGCAATGTCTCTAAAGCTGTTATCTCTGTAGGTATTTGTTGTGTTTGTGCTGGCGTCGTTGCCGGTTCGGAGGCTTGTTCTGCAGGAGGTGTATTGCGTGCGGTGGTTTGTGTCAATTGAACAGGCAGCAATAAAATCCCTGGTGCCACACCTTTATACGCAACATTGAAAGCCTGCTCTACCGGATAGCGATACCTGTTGTTTAACGAATGCCAATCGGAGATGTGCCGGTTCCAAGCGCCTACTTGCCGACCGTCTAAACTTTTGTAGATCAAGATATTTCTACCGATGTGCATAAAATCAACGACTACATCGTCCTCGCTAAGTTTTCCTCTATAGCTTTCAAAGGAGAAGCCATATTCGGCTTCAATGCGGTAAGCCTCTAGTATGCGGCGTATCTTTTCGGTTACATCTAAATTGGGCATTACCATCATATTGCGCAAACCCTTGATACGCAGGCTTCGTTCCAAGTGGAGGAAAGGTAAGTCCAGCTCAATCCATGCTTGCAATTCGTCTATCAGTTGCTCGGCTAAGACCAAGAGATCGGAGTCTGTTATTTTCGGTTTGTCTAGTTGCTTTTCATAAACCGCGATAGTGTCAATTTGCTCGGAGATCATTTGTTGCAGATGTTCTGCATAAATGTCCGAGGATTGCGGTTGCGTCTCTGCATCGGCATGGTGTTCGTTTGCCAACAGCAAAGATGATGTCTGGCATATTAGGAAGACGGCGATTAATAGTTTTATCAATACGAACTTCATGGCTTTAAGGTGGCGCGCCCGAAAGGATTCGAACCTCCGACCCCCTGGTTCGTAGCCAGGTACTCTATCCAACTGAGCTACGGGCGCACATTCGGTTGAATAATATAACACATAGGGCTGTTGAAAATGTACTGTCATTGCACAAATTGAACCACTATGCGCCACATAATTACGCAAACCATCCTAACGTTACGGTTCTGCACAAATCAAACCACTATGTGCCATCGAATTTACGATAACCGTAGGGGAGGGCTAACATGCCCTCCCGAAAGTATTGTACTTGTACCATCCTAACCGCTATGCGCCACATAATTTATGAAAACCGTAGGGGCAGAACAAAGCCGCCGATTGAGCCAGTAGATCAATCGGCATTTCAATTATCCGCCCTACGGTACCGTCCTGCAAAACCGTAACCGCTACGCGCCACATGATTACGCAAACCATCCTAACGTTACGGTTCTGCACAAATCAAACCACTATGTGCCATCGAATTTACGATAACCGTAGGGGAGGGCTAACATGCCCTCCCGAAAGTATTGTACTTGTACCATCCTAACCGCTATGCGCCACATAATTTATGAAAACCGTAGGGGCAGAACAAAGCCGCCGATTGAGCCAGTAGATCAATCGGCATTTCAATTATCCGCCCTACGGTACCGTCCTGCAAAACCGTAACCGCTACGCGCCACATGATTACGCAAACCATCCTAACGTTACGGTTCTGCACAAATCAAACCACTATGTGCCATCGAATTTACGATAACCGTAGGGGAGGGCTAACATGCCCTCCCGAAACGCGTTGTGTCTGTACAAATAAAGTGGTACGCCATCCAATTTATGGGAACCAAAACCAAGTGGCGCAAGCGGTTGGGTTTGTGCGATAACGGCACTTTTTCAACAGTCCCACATTACTACTTTGTGCTTACAATATAATTCCCAATCCTTGCCCTATCGGACGAGCGGTGGTACTCTATGCAGTAATGTTTAGCGGAATTATAGAGGCGGTTGCCAAGTTATCGGTGAGCGATGCATCGCGAAGTCCACGCCGTCTTTGTTTTGAGACCCAATTTGATGTGCGTCAGCAGCTTTCGATTGGTGCGAGTATTGCGGTGGACGGCGTGTGTTTGACGGTAGTGGAGTTTGATGCAAACTATTTTTGCGTTGAAGTGTCCAATGAGACTTTGTCTTGCACTACATTGAAAGAATTAATTATAGGAGATCGGGTTAATTTGGAACCAGCGTTAGCAGTATCGGATCGTTTTGACGGTCATTTAGTCAGTGGTCATGTCGATGGAGTCGGCACCATATCGGAGATTAAAACCGAAAATCAAACTCGATGGTTGCAAATAGAAGCTCCTGAGCATTTGATGAAATACATCGCACCCAAAGGTTCGGTGTGTGTTAACGGCACGAGCCTAGTGTCGCATAAAGTTGCAGACTATAACTTTCATGTTAATCTTATTCCTCATACCTTGCAGATGACAAGTTTTGCCGATAAGAAAGTCGGTGATTATGTCAACATAGAGGTAGACTTGATTGCCCGTTATATTGAACGTTTATTGAATATGCGAACAAACCATGGTTAAAAAGAGCATACCTAAACAAGATCACAATATCAAATTGCGTCTAGTCGGCATTGGGTTATTTGTGATCCTTCTATCTTTGCTTGCCTCGTTGTTTGGCGAGCGCGGCGTATTGGGACTTTGGGAATTAAACCGCTCTAATGCGCAAGAAGCGAGCAACAACGAGCTACTGAGAGATCGCAACCAAAGGCTGATGAGCGAGATTGCCGACTTGAAACACGGCGGCAGCGTTTTAGAAGAACTTGCGCGTGAAGATTTAGGTATGATCAAGCCCGGCGAGACCTTTTTCAAAGTCATAGAGAAGCAAGCTACGGAAAAGGATACACCGCAGTGACAAAGTGTTGGGGTATCGTCCCGGCGGCTGGTGTGGGGGAGCGTATGAACATCAATCGACCTAAGCAATACATAGAGGTAGCAGGCAAATATATTATAGAACATAGTATTGCGCCGTTGCTACAATGTAAGATGATCGATGCGGTAGTTGTTGCACTAAGAAAAAAAGATAAATATTGGCAGCGCACATCTATTTCAAACGACCCGCGCATCTCGGTGTGCGAAGGTGGGGTGAGCCGTGCCCAATCGGTACGCAATGCATTGGCTCAATTAAAAGCCGATGCAGAAGATTGGATTGTTGTTCACGATGCGGTAAGGCCTTGTCTTAAAACCGACATCTTAGAAGAATTTATCAAACATAATTTGAGCAATGCCATTGGTGTGATATTGGCAGTTGCTATCACTGACTCAATCAAGCGTGTGAAAATGGCTCCAGTTCGCAGTGGCTTACGCATTGTTGACACTTTGAGTCGAGACGATTCATTGGTACGAGCTTCTACACCGCAAATGTTTCGTTATCGCGTGCTATGCGACGCGTTGGATAAGGCACTTGCCGACGGCATCGACATAGCCGACGAAGCCGCTGCGATGATGCATGCAGACCACAGGGTGGGAGTGGTGTTAGGCTATGCGCAAAACATTAAAATTACTCGTCGTGAAGATTTAGAATACGCCCGTCGATGGTTGAGCTACAAAAAACGATGAAAACCGGCATCAGAATAGGTAGCGGTTTTGATGTGCATGCTTTTTGCGAGGGCGATCATTTGTACATCGGTGGCATTAAAATTCCTTATCAGTACGGTTTGCAGGCGCACTCTGACGGCGATGTATTATTACATGCACTTTGCGATGCTTTGCTTGGTGCTGCCACGTTAGGCGATATCGGAAACCATTTTCCTGACGACGACGAACGCTTCAAAGATATTGATAGCAGGCATCTGCTAAAGCAAGTGTGCTTGATGTTGGCAGACAAAGGCTACAAGATCGTCAATGTTGATGCCACGGTAATCGCACAAGCTCCTAAATTATCCCCGTTTATCGTAAAAATCAGGCAATCCGTCGCCGAGGTAATCAATATCCCCGAAGATTGTGTCAATATCAAGGCAACGACTACTGAGGCACTGGGCTTTATTGGTAGGCAAGAAGGAATTGCCGCACACAGCATAGTATTGATAGAGAAACATGAGCGATGAAAAAAATGAATTAATAGACCTGAGCTTTGACGCGTTATCCGAGCGCGGCAACCTCGCCAAGGTGATTACAAATTTCAATGTTCGTGGTGAACAGCAAAAGATGGCAGCAGCAGTTGCCGAAGCAATTTCGGCACAGCACGATTTGGTTTGCGAGGCAGGCACTGGCATCGGTAAAACTTTTGCTTATTTGGTACCTGCTTTGCTGTCCAAAAAGCGCACCATAGTATCCACCGCAACACGCCATCTGCAAGACCAGATTTATTTCAAGGATTTGCCAGTGGTTATAGACGCGCTTGGTATTGATTGCCAACCGGCACTACTCAAAGGGCGGGCGAATTATTTGTGCATGGAAAAAATGAGGCAGGCAACGACCCAATCAGTGCTGGATAAAACATTCGCTGCTAAAATCAATCAAGTGGAACAATGGTCTTATGAGACCACCGACGGCGACATTAGTTCAATGTCTGATATCGCAGAGGATGATTCGCTGTGGTCGTGGTTGACTTCTACCGCAGAAAATTGCCTGAGAAAAGATTGCGAGTATTACGATAGTTGCCATGTCGTGAACGCCCGTCAAAAAGCGGCGGAAGCCGATGTGGTCATCATTAACCATGCGCTATTGATGGCAGATATGACACTCAAAGAAGAGGGTTTTGCAGATTTTTTGCCACAAGCTGAGCTAATAATCGTGGACGAAGCGCATCAGCTAAAAGACTTTGCAGAAAGAAATTTTACTGAGAGCTTTAGTAGCCGGCAGTTCACTGAAGTGATAAAAGAGATCAACGAGCTAATCAAGGAGGATCCCGAACAAGATGCGCTTATAATGGAGTTGATGGGCTTGTGCATTAAAAGTTTTAGACGGTTCTCGGAACTTTTTCAAACTCTGGGCGACCGTGCGCCGATTAAGGCTTTGCGAGCGCATCCTTCGTTTGCCGAATACCACCAACATTTTGTAGAGCAAGGCAACGCACTGATACGCGCACTTAAACCGTATAAGGTAAAGTCCGAGCAATGGGAAAATTGCATCCAGCGCATTACGACGATGCTTAAATTTATAGAGTCGGTATGTATGTTTGGCGATGATGCCAAAGTAGGAGAGGTTGCTGGGCTTGCGTGGATTGATCGCCATGCCAAGGCCAAGACTTTTCATATTTATTTGAGTCCGGTAGATATCTCCAGCTTGCTGTCAGAAAAAAGCAAACAGTACCAAGCCAACTGGGTGTATACTTCTGCTACGCTTTCTGTCAAAGACGATTTTTCATATTTTCTATCCGATTGCGGCGACGAGAGCAAGCCGTGCAAATCTTTTGCAAGCCCCTTTGATTATCAAGAGCAGGCTGCACTTTATTTGCCAGATCAAATGCCGTTGCCTGGTACCGAAGATTACACCGACCAGTTGATAGAGCGGGTTTATCCGATACTATCGATGTCCAAAGGACGCGCCCTATTATTATTCACGAGCTATAGAGCACTCTATCAAGCCGAAGCATTGTTAAAGACCACCAATAAATATACCTTGTTGGTGCAGAACAAAGCACCCAAGCAGGCACTCATCCATCGTTTTATCGAAGAAGATGAAGCGGTATTGTTGGGTACCAGCAGTTTTTGGAACGGAATAGACCTGAAGGGAGACACCTTGCGTTGTTTGGTGATAGACCGTTTGCCTTTTAGAATGCCCGA
This sequence comes from uncultured candidatus Poriferisulfidus sp., assembly GCA_965200865.1. Classification (GTDB taxonomy): domain Bacteria; phylum Pseudomonadota; class Gammaproteobacteria; order Poriferisulfidales; family Oxydemutatoraceae; genus SP5GCR1. Next base: position 354,542 of record CBDAVG010000002.1, read on the forward strand.
CCCGTTGCTACAAGCGCGAGAAGCCTTTTATAAAAAAGCTGGGCGAGATTTCTTCAAAGAGTATGTTTTGCCAGAGGCGATTATCACATTGCGACAAGGTGTGGGTCGTCTAATTCGGAGTGAAACCGACATGGGGGTCGTCGTTATTGGCGATCCGCGTCTCAGAAGAATGAATTATGGGAGTGTTTTTTTGCGTAGTCTGCCAGACATGAAGCGGTGTCATGATATTGAATCGCTTGAGCCTTATCTAAAATAATCTGCTTTGATGGACGGTGTGTCGGGCAATTCTAATATCTTAGCGGTTGATACTGCGACCGAAGCCTGCTCGGCAGCATTATTGAGTGGAGGTGTGGTTCACCAACGTTTTGATGTAGTGCCACGTCAACACCACAGTCTGATATTTGAAATGTGTCAAGCGGTTTTGAGTGAAGCAAAAATAGATATTGCCGAACTCGATGCGCTGGTCTACGGACGCGGTCCCGGTGCTTTTACTGGTGTGCGCATCGCAGCATCTTTGGTGCAAGGTTTGGCATATGCCCATACTCTGCCGGTGGTGGCAATCTCTGACTTGCAGACAGTTGCCTTACAAGCGTTGGAACAGAGCGACGAGACACAAGTATTAGTTGCAATGGATGCACGTATGGGAGAAGTCTATTATGGTTATTTTGAAAAGGACGGCGACATGGTCAAAGCAATGACCAATGAGCGCATCGCCACACCAGAGAAATTAGTGGTGCCTGATACTTTCAAAGGCATAGCCGCAGGTAATGCTGTGCCGCTTTATCGTAGCGTATTAGAAGCAATCTTGGGTGGGCAATTGATAAAGTGTTATGCACCCGAACTGCCTCGAGCATCCACACTGCTACGCTTGGCAATGCTGCCGCTTGCCTCAGGTGATACGCTGACGGCAGACCAAGCCCTGCCGGTATATTTACGCCACCCAATACGTAAACAAAAACCGTAATTGTATGGTGCGTGGTGGTTGTGGTAGTTCTGCACTAGACAATGGGACTGTTGAAAAAGTATCCTTGAGCCGTAGGGGAGGGCTAACATGCCCTCCCGAAACGCGTTGTGTCTGCACAAATAAAGTGGTACGCCATCCAATTTATGGGAACCAAAACCAAGTGGCGCAAGCGGTTCTGTTTGTGCAGAACGGTACTTTAGGGAGGGCAGGTATATTTAACTATGGCTTATTTGATATAAGATAAACGCTTAGGTAGATGCAGTGCCTAGGAAGTCGGAGGAGACACGCTCAAGAGAGGATTAGGCATTAAAGCCTGTTAACATGATAAGCACTCCTCCGGCGTTATGACTATAGAGCTCGTAAGGCAGCTTGGGACTTTAGATCTCGTATTTACCTGTTTGGGCGGCGTAGTCATACTTTCCTAAACTCTGCTTGATACCTAGTAATTCATTCATTCAATAACTATTATGGAGGAAATTATGGTGAAACACAAACAACCTGCCGCAATCGGCATTGATGTCTCTAAAGACACTTTAGAGGTGGCATTATTATTCGTTGACGAGAGTTTCTCGGAATCACAATTTAGAAATAATATCAAAGGTATTAAACAGCTGTTAGCTTGGCTTGCCGAACAGGGCGCAAAGTGCTGCCCGATCTGCGTTGAAGCCACTGGTGGCTTGGAGACAAACCTTTGCGAGCGAGCTTCCCGGGCTAAACATCCGATACAGGTGGCACCCCCGGCTCAAGTTGCCTATTTTCGCAAAAGTCTTAATATGCGTAATAAAACTGATGGCGATGATGCGCGCTTAATTGCACGCTTCGCAGTGTCAAACCCTAATTATCGGTGGACCAGTTCGTCACAGGCTATCCAGACCTTGAAGGATGCTCTCAAACGCAGACACAAACTGACATTAGCGAAGACGATGTTAAGGAATAGTGAAAAGACTTTGCGCACCGCTGGACAAAAGCGCAGTGCGGCTGCAGACTTGAGACACCTTGAGCAACGCATCGATCAGATTGATGCTTCAATCGAAAGGCTTATTGCCGAAAACGAACAACTTGCACAGACCTGCAAATTATTGTGTTCGATACCCGGTATCGGTATGCAAATCGCAGCCACCCTGTGTGCAGTATTAGATGATAATACGTTTGAGCATCCCAAGCAACTCGCTGCTTTTATCGGCATCGCACCAATGCGCAGACAATCCGGCAACTGCGAAGCACGGGCTCATATCTCTAAAATTGGCAAACGCTGCCTACGCACCGCTTTGTTTATGGCGGCACTCTCGGCACGGCTTCATAACCCCATTATCCGCGACTTTGCCAACCGCTTGCAACGCCGACGCCCGGAGTTAAGCAAAAAGGAAATCATTGTCGCTTGTGCACATAAGCTCGCCCGTATTATTCATGGAGTACTCAAGCACAATAAGCCGTTTGACCCGCGTCATGAGTGTCCGGCTGCGGCCTAAATAGATATTCAGAAAAGGAGATAAAAAATGAGTAAAATGACTTGATTTTAAATAAGGCATCATGTTAGCCCTCCCCTACAGTTGGTTATCATAAATTTAGTGGCGCAAGCGGTTAGGTTCATGCGATGACGATACTTTTTCAACAGTCCCCCGTAACCGCTTTGCGCCACAAGATTATGGTTTGCATAAATTTGATGGATGAATGTATAAATCGTGCAAGTACGTCGCGTTAGGGCGGATATATAAATCCGCCCCTACGGTGTATGGAATACTTTTTCAACAGCCCCACATGGGACTGTTGAAAAAGTAGTTCTATCCTTGGAAACTACACCGCAATAATAAAAATCTTTGTGTAAACCAAAATCTGATCCAACGAAAATAAAAATCTAAAGAAACCGCTAGTCTCTTTAGGTTCTGGGCGGTCCCAGTTAGGTAGGCTTGGATCTGCACTTTATCCGAACCTCTATATTTTGCTCGCCTCAATCCATGCCGCTCCTTTGCCTCAGCAAATAAACCCTCTATCTTCCAACTCCTTTCTATCATTCTTTGCTTAAATACTGGACTGCTTTGTCGTTGTCTCACTCGTTCTATCGCCTCTTTATGCTCATTTCGGTATAGACCCGTATGACGCCTGCCCAAGTAGCAACTGTTCTGCCATTGACAGCTATTACAATGTGCTTTCTTGATGTGATAATACTTCGTCGCACCGACTGCATGTTTGGGGTGTAACGCATGACCCGCCTGACAGGTATAGATGTCTTTATTGGGGTCATACTGGAAACTGCCTTCATGGGCTACTTGCTTACCAGGTGTCAGACGAAACTTGGCAGTCGGGATATAGCTGCGGATCTGGTGTTCTTCAAAGAACTTATAATTCTTGCCACTGCTATAGCCGACATCTGCTATCACTTCTTCAACCGGCAAGCCAAAGCGTTGTTGTTGATATTGAATCCTCTGTGTTATCACATTAGTCTCATGATAGGCACCCGTGGTCACATGGCAATCCGTTATCACTCGGCTGGTTGCATCGGCACAATAATGCACCTTATGATATAACTTTCTTGGATACCCCGCACGATTGACTAGAGTCGCATCGCTGTCTACTTTACTCACATGCGTGCGGTTGCTGACTTTTTCTCTTTTTACTACCGCAGTTGGCGAGACTGCGCTCTTGCTCTGCTGCTTGTCATCCTTAACTTCTACTGCTGGTGTTGGTTCTTCTCGCCTCTCCAGTTTCTGTGCCGATAGGTTTGTCTCGCCCGCACTCGCATCATCATCTACTTTATCGGCATGGTTGCTGACTTTTTCTTTTTTTACTACCGCAGTTGGCGAGACTGCGCTCTTGCTCTGCTGCTTGTCATCCTTAACTTCTACTGCTGGTGTTGGTTCTTCTCGCCTCTCCAATTTCTGTGCCGGTAGGTTCGTCTCGCCCGCACTCGCATCATCATCTACTTTATCGGCATGGTTGCTGACTTTTTCTTTTTTTACTGATGCAGTTTGTGATACTACCTCCTGGCTTTGTTGCCTCTCATCCTTGACTGCTATTGCCGCAGTCGGCTGCTCTCGTCTCTCTAGTTTCCTCGCCGACGCATTCGCCTCAACTAAACTCGCATCTGTTATGATCCGTTTCCCTTCAACTAATCCAGCCTCACGGCATTGTTCTACGACACGCTCAAATATCGCCTCAAAACATCCCACACCTAATCGGTCGCGGATACGAGTTAATGACGAGTGATCCGGCACCACATCACTCATAGTTAATCCGACAAACCAACGATAGCCAATGTTCATTCCAACCTCGTCGCACAGTTGACGATCCGACTTAATCCCATAGAGTTGTCCTAATATACACATACGAAAAAATACCTCCGGGTCTATTGACGGTCTACCTTGCGTATCACTATAGAAACTTTGGGTTAATTGTTTGACAAAGCTCAAGTCTAAAACTTTATCAATACGCCTTAATATGTGATAGCTGGGAATGAGTGCCTGATAGTCTATTTGGACAAATAGTTCAGGCTGAAAATTATGATTGCCTTGCATAAAAACCTCCGATTGAATCAGTTATCTATTTTCGCTTATATCAAATACTTTTTCAACAGTCCCACATGCCCTCCCGAAACGCGTTGTGTCTGCACAAATAAAGTGGTACGCCATCCAATTTATGGGAACCAAAACCAAGTGGCGCAAGCGGTTCTGTTTGTGCAGAACGGTACTTTAGGGAGGGCATGTTAGCCCTCCCCTACAGTTGGTTATCATAAATTTAGTGGCGCAAGCGGTTAGGTTCATGCGATGACGATACTTTTTCAACAGTCCCCCGTAACCGCTTTGCGCCACAAGATTATGGTTTGCATAAATTTGATGGATGAATGTATAAATCGTACAAGTACGTCGCGTTAGGGCGGATAATTAGAAATGCCGATTGACGGGCGGATATGCAAATCCGCCCCTACAACTCAATCGGCGGCTCTATTCCACCCCTACGGCTCAAGGATACTTTTTCAACGGTCCTACATCAATATTACGGCAATCGTATTGTTCAAAACGAACCGTACGATCTGCATAAGTGAAAGAGGAAAGCAATTCCATAGGGCATGTTTTGCTTAATTGTTTCAACTTGGGTGAAGGTTTTGCGTTTATCGGTTCCCAAGCACTGTCGCGAATCCATACGAATCGTTTGTCTTTAGAGAGTATCCTTGAAATCTCCATATCAAAATAATCATCGGTTTGTTCACGGTTGAATGCAAACCAATGTGCAAAATGACCGGTGTGTATGGTGTTTGGTTGAGCATGTTGCTCTATAAGTGATATATAAGTAGGAAAATAAAAGTCATGGCTTTTAACGAACACATAAGCGTATTGTGGCAACATAAAACAAAAAAAGCCTGCGATGAGCCATGACTTTGGTTTATGTAGGCGTTGCCAAGCTACTAGTAGCACAAGGACAAAGATAGGATAAGCATGGATGGCGTATGAAATACCTGAATGTCCTGCGTGCCCAGTGATAAGGTCGGCAAAAATTACCCCAAGCGTTGCATAATGTAAGAAACGCCATAATTGAGAATTTTTATTGCACTTTATATAGAATAATCCATAGGCAAGTATAAATATTGCTAAGTTAACGATATAGCGATTGTATCTAGCTTCAAAAAAATGCATATATAAAAAAAACCTGCTCAAGAAACCACTTGAAGTTGCACTTTGAATAAACGGTATGAGTTCGAGCAAATGCTCAAAATGCAGGCTGAGATAATAGGCAATCCCAAGTAAGCCGCCGGCGATTAGTCGAGGCAGGTATTGCTTAATATAGGAAACGTCAAAACGGGATTTCTCGCTGAACCAAACGGAGATAACTATAGCAAAACCAATGATTGCTGCTGGATGTGTTTCAATGGCAATGCTTATTATAAGTCCTGCTAGAAACCAGCTACGTTTGCATGCAAGCAAGGTGGCCATAGCGGAGAGCATATAAACCAATGCATCAGGTCTGGTCTTGACTCCAATGCTGACAAAGGCATCCAGTAGTAGGCAGAGAATGATAACTGCGATGCAAAAGTTTTTGTTGCGGGTAAAATGCCAAGCGATTGCGCCCCATAGCAAAGCACCTGTGACTATCAAAAGCGTTGATAGTGCACGCATGGGTAATCGTCCCCATCCCCATACTTCAGCCCACAAACCGTACAAAAACGCGTGCGTCTTGCCAAAATATGCAACCGCACCATAGCCTTCTGATATCCCGAACTCGTAGCCGTCTTTTAGGTAATAATAGTTATAAGACAAGGTCCAAGCATCGTCTAGACCGTGTAATCCATAAAACGGAATCATCAACGCGTAAATGCCTGCCAGTGTGAGTGCGGCAATTGAGATTTGTAGTTTAGGAGAAAACCACTCTTTTATTGAGTACATAGAAAGCCGAAGTATAGCATACGCCTGCCAAGATTTGTGCCAGCCAAGCATTGATTGATGCGATGAGCAGAATGTTCAAGACAAGAAAATTGATGCCAAAGGCAATTAAGAACACAATTAAGAAAAAGACTATTTGTCGTTTTACTTCGGCATTGTTTGCTCGAAAAACCCAACTGCGGTTGAGTATGAAAGATACTATAAGACCTACGGCATAACCACAGATATTACTCAGTTGCGGCGTGACATTGAAAAACATCAGCAAAAAAATAACACCGAATCCAACGACCGTATTGATGCCTCCGGTGATTAAAAATCGGACGAAGCGGGAGTCAATATTCTGTTTCTGAATCTTTATGGCGATCTCGCTCATTGATGGTTTTTTCGATGAAATAAAGCGGTCTTTGTTTGATTTCCATGTAAATCTTCCCAATATATTCCCCGACTATGCCTAAAGCGAATAATATAAGTCCGCCTAGAAAGTAAATGGGAATCACGGTAGAAGCCCAACCGGGAACGATATCATCTCCGAATAATCTGACTCCAAAGGCATAAACTGAGTATAGTAAGCTCAACACAAATATCACTAGTCCGGTCATTGTAATGAAACGTAGCGGTGCAATGCTGAAGCTGGAAATTCCGTCCCATGCTAAGCCGAATAGTTTGTTTATAGTAAAGTGAGTTTTCCCGAGTTGTCTTTTTTTGGCTTTAGATTCAATAATGCTATGGGGTAAAGGAAGATTAATAAAAATGCCGCGTAAATAAAGGTGGTACTCTTTCATATTAGAAAGTGTTGTCATAACTTTTTGGCTTAACAAACGATAGTCGCCGTGATTTATAACGGTAGGTATGCCTAAAACGGACAATACCTTGTAATAGAGGACGGCGAGGAATTTTTTATAAAAAACACCCTGAGGACGATTGGCTCTAACCCCTAAAACTATGTGAAAACCTGCTTTGTATCGTTCTAACATTGTATCCATAACCTCTATATCGTCTTGTAAGTCAATGTCTATGGTAATGCTACAATCGCATTTGTTGGTGGCATAGTGTAATCCTGCGACCAGAGCATTCTGATTTCCAACATTGCCGCTGAGCTTAATTCCGGTAATAGGGTACTTTTGTGATAATTCGCTAATCAGAGCCCATGTGCCATCAGTACTACCGTCGTCAACTAGACATATAAAGCTATCTTGATGAATTTTCTGCTCGGATTTTAATTGTGAAAGTTTGGCGTGAAGTTGCTCCACTGACCATTGCAAAGTAGCTTCTTCGTTATAGCAGGGAGAAATAATGCTCAGCAGGGGTACTTCTTTCATATCTAATGCTTTGGTTAGTGCGACAACAATATTATTATCTAAAAGTTAAAATTGAGGTAATCCGAGTAGTGTCTATCCTAGATGGCATTATTATAATATTTCAATGTTGTGTTATCAATGTGTTGCGCAATCTCACATCGATTGACCTACCGGCTCAATCGGCGATTCTATCTGACGGGGTGGTTGTGGTGGTTCTACACTAGACAATGGGACTGTTGAAAAAGTGTTCCATAGAGTTGTAGGGGCGGATTTATATATCCGCCCTAACGCGACGTACTTGCACGATTTATACATTCATCCATCAAATTTATGCAAACCACTCCAACGCGTTGCGATTCTGCACCAACAACCCATTCATCCATAAATTTTATGCAAACGGTAGGGGCGGACTCATATGTCCGCCCTACGGTACCGTTCCGCACAACTGTAGCCGCTCCGCGCTACCAAATTATGCAAACCACTCCAACGCGTTGCGATTCTGCACCAACAACCCATTCATCCATAAATTTTATGCAAACGGTAGGGGCGGACTCATATGTCCGCCCTACGGTACCGTTCCGCACAACTGTAGCCGCCCCGCGCTACCAAATTATGTAAACCACTCCAACGCGTTGCGATTCTGCACCAACAACCCATTCATCCATAAATTTTATGCAAACGGTAGGGGCGGACTCATATGTCCGCCCTACGGTACCGTTCCGCACAACTGTAACCGCCCCGCGCTACCAAATTATGCAAACCACCCCAACGCGTTGCGATTCTGCACCAACAACCCATTCATCCATAAATTTTATGCAAACGGTAGGGGCGGACTCATATGTCCGCCCTACGGTACCGTTCCGCACAACTGTAGCCGCCCCGCGCTACCAAATTATGTAAACCACTCCAACGTTGACGGTTCTGCACAAACGTAACCGCCCCGCGCTACCAAATTATGCAAACCACCCCAACGCGTTGCGATTCTGCACCAACAACCCATTCATCCATAAATTTTATGCGAACGGTAGGGGCGGACTCATATGTCCGCCCTACGGTACCGTTCCGCACAACTGTAGCCGCCCCGCGCTACCAAATTATGTAAACCACCCCAACGCGTTGCGATTCTGCACCAACAACTGGTCTTACTCCAAAAAGTGGACAAAAAAAGTTGGTGGTCAGCTTATATAATTAAGCGCACTCAAATTAACTACTATTAACTGGAGAAGAGATTATGAAAAGACGACAATATACCGAAGAGTACAAACGTGATGCGTTAGATTTAGCGAAGCACAATGGTTCATTAAAAGGTACTGCAAGAGAGCTGGGCATTGATGACCGGACACTGCGCCGTTGGGCACGGCAGTATGAAAAACCGACCTCGGTAGTTGAGTTAAAGCAGGCTGAGAAGATGGAGAAAGATGAGCTCATCCGTTGCCAGACCAAAAAGATTAGAGAGCTTGAAAAACAAGTAGAGCTTTTAACTGCAGCGACAGCTTTTTTTTGCCAACGGAGAAACAAGTGAAGTATCAGTATATAAAGCAGCATCGTGATCAGGACTTGAGTTTAGAGACGACTTGCAAGCTGTTAGGAGTGAGCCGTAGTGGCTACTACAAATGGCGTAATCGAGCGGCCGGCAGAAGTGCTCAGGAGCATCGAGAATGCCTGCTGATTAGACAGGTGTGGGAAGCCAGTGGCAAGACCTATGGTTCACCACGTATCTATCATGAGTTGTGTGTGCAAGGCATCAAGATTAGCCAGAAACGAGTAGCAAAGCTAATGAAAAAGCTCGGTATTGCAGGAGCCGGCAAGAAGCGTCGCAAACCGCAAACCACCGTTTCCACAGCAGCGCACCCGGTAGCCGAACGTCTGTTCAAAACCGAAGCTAGCCGAGCATACGACCTAGCTCCCAATCAAATCTGGGCAGGAGATATTACCTATGTCCGCCTCATTGATAATAAGTGTTGTTATCTGTCGATATTGCTAGATATTGCCACACGTAAGATTACCGGCTATAGCATCCAAAGTTCACTGCATGCGACCCTGACCCTAGATACATTGGAAATGGCAATCGCACAGGAAAGACCGCAGCCAGGATTGATTATTCATACCGATAGAGGCACACAATACACGTGCCAAAGCTATCGTGAATTGGTATTGCAGCAGGGCTTTAATATGAGCATGTCTCGCAAGGGAAACTGCTACGATAATGCCTTTGTAGAAAGTCTGTTTCGCAGCCTCAAAGTAGAGCTAGTCAACCGTTGCACTTTTAAGTCAATAGAGGAGGCACGGTCAGCCATATTTAGATACATTGTTTGGTACAATGGGCAGCGCAGACATTCTGCACTAGGTTATATATGTCCCGTAGATTATGAAGAATCTATCACAAAGCGGGCATAAAAATATGTCTACTATTTGGGATAAGATCAAACCCATTCATCCATAAATTTTATGCAAACGGTAGGGGCGGACTCATATGTCCGCCCTACGGTACCGTTCCGCACAACTGTAACCGCCCCGCGCTACCAAATTATGCAAACCACCCCAACGCGTTGCGATTCTGCACCAACAACCCATTCATCCATAAATTTTATGCAAACGGTAGGGGCGGACTCATATGTCCGCCCTACGGTACCGTTCCGCACAACTGTAGCCGCCCCGCGCTACCAAATTATGCAAACCACCCCAACGCGTTGCGTAAATTTTATGGCACATAGTGGTTTGATTTTTACGGAACCGCAACATTAGCGTGGTTTGCATGATTTGAGGCGCAAGCGGTTAATATTTAATAAATCGGTTGACCATTTCTGTGGATTGTATTTGATGTATTTACGGGTTTCATGTAACATCACCTCATCACGAATGATACCGTCCCAATAATTGCGTTGCCATAGCTTCTTATCGAATCTTTGCCAGCCGTGTCGCTTAACACCACGAATATAATTTGCGGTTGTCATAGTCTTCCACCATTGCACAATATGATCTATGGAATGACATTGTTGTCTCGCTTCTGTAATGGCAACAATAAAATGGATGTGGTTTGGCATTACAATACATTCATCGCATTTTATACCGGCAAACTTATGCTCAATTCGGTAAAACCAAAACCATAACATATTGCCAGCATTATTGCATTTCATCTGGTCATTGATAATATTGCCGAATAAACATAATTTATTTTGGACACAAATTGTGACGAAATATATTCCTGGTTGAGCATAATCGTAGCCTTTTAGTCGCATAGGTTTACGATGACGGTAAGGTTTAGATTTTTGATTTTCATTTTGCATGGATGTTCCTCGTTAGTTAAAAATATTGGTTAAATGCGTAATCAAAAATTTATCAAAATAATGGATTATTCATTTGGCAATTTGGTGAACGGTAGTAAATAAGTGATGAATGGTTATTGAAAATAATGCGGAACCGCCAACGTTGAGGTGATTTGCATAATTTGAGGGCGCAGGCGGTTACAGTTTTGCAGAACGATACCGTAGGGCGGACATATGAGTCCGCCCCTACGGTTAAGGTAAGCGTTGTGCCAACACACAATATCGTGCGAGTACGCGGCAAATGGTTATCGTGAGTTTGGGGGCGCAGGCGGTTACAGTTTTGCAGAACGATACCGTAGGGGCGGACATATGAGTCCGCCCCTACGGTTAAGGTAAGCGTTGTGCCAACACACAATATCGTGCGAGTACGCGGCAAATGGTTATCGTGAGTTTGAGGGCGCAAGCGGTTACAGTTTTGCAGGACGGTACCGTAGGGCGGACATATGAGTCCGCCCCTACGGTTAAGGTAAGCGTTGTGCCAACACACAATATCGTGCGAGTATGCGGCAAATGGTTATCGTGAGTTTGGGGGCGCAGGCGGTTACGGTTTTGCAGAACGATACCGTAGGGCGGACATATGAGTCCGCCCCTACGGTTAAGGTAAGCGTTGTGCCAACACACAATATCGTGCGAGTACGCGGCAAATGGTTATCGTGAGTTTGAGGGCGCAGGCGGTTAAGGTAAACGTTGTGCCAACACACAATATCGTGCGAGTACGCGGCAAATGGTTATCGTGAGTTTGGGGGCGCAGGCGGTTACGGTTTTGCAGAACGATACCGTAGGGCGGACATATGAGTCCGCCCCTACGGTTAAGGTAAGCGTTGTGCCAACACACAATATCGTGCGAGTACGCGGCAAATGGTTATCGTGAGTTTGAGGGCGCAGGCGGTTAAGGTAAGCGTTGTGCCAACACACAATATCGTGCGAGTACGCGGCAAATGGTTATCGTGAGTTTGAGGGCGCAAGCGGTTACGGTTTTGCAGAACGATACCGTAGGGCGGACATATGAGTCCGCCCCTACGGTTAAGGTAAGCGTTGTGCCAACACACAATATCGTGCGAGTACGCGGCAAATGGTTATCGTGAGTTTGGGGGCGCAAGCGGTTAAAGTAAGCGTTGTGCCAACACACAATATCGTGCGAGTACGCGGCAAATGGTTATCGTGAGTTTGGGGGCGCAGGCGGTTACGGTTTTGCAGAACGATACCGTAGGGCGGACATATGAGTCCGCCCCTACGGTTAAGGTAAGCGTTGTGCCAACACACAATATCGTGCGAGTACGCGGCAAATGGTTATCGTGAGTTTGAGGGCGCAGGCGGTTAAGGTAAGTGTTGTGCCAACACACAATATCGTGCGAGTACGCGGCAAATGGTTATCGTGAGTTTGGGGGCGCAGGCGGTTACGGTTTTGCAGAACGATACCGTAGGGCGGACATATGAGTCCGCCCCTACGGTTAAGGTAAGCGTTGTGCCAACACACAATATCGTGCGAGTACGCGGCAAATGGTTATCGTGAGTTTGAGGGCGCAGGCGGTTAAGGTAAGTGTTGTGCCAACACACAATATCGTGCGAGTACGCGGCAAATGGTTATCGTGAGTTTGAGGGCGCAGGCGGTTACAGTTTTGCAGAACGGTACCGTAGGGCGGACATATGAGTCCGCCCCTACGGCTAAGGTAAGCGTTGTGCCAACACACAATATCGTGCGAGTACGCGGCAAATGGTTATCGTGAGTTTGAGGGCGCAGGCGGTTACGGTTTTGCAGGACGGTACCGTAGGGCGGACATATGAGTCCGCCCCTACGGTTAAGGTAAGCGTTGTGCCAACACACAATATCGTGCGAGTACGCGGCAAATGGTTATCGTGAGTTTGAGGGCGCAGGCGGTTAAGGTAAGCGTTGTGCCAACACACAATATCGTGCGAGTACGCGGCAAATGGTTATCGTGAGTTTGGGGGCGCGTGGCGGTTGAGTTTTTACAGTGGAAGTATTTTTTCAACAGCTCCGATATGTTACAATGAGCGGAATTATTTTCTATATACAGATATTGGCAAACTAGTTTTATGATTCAGATAAGCTGCACTCTAAAAGCAGTATCTACAAAATGGAGAGGGTATTATTGGGTAAGGTAGGTAGTGTTGATTAAGCGGTATTTATTTATCTATTTGCGTTTGTGTCTATCGCTTTTTGTTTTGTTTGCCGGCGAGGTTAACGCACAATTACAAAATGTGCTACTGTCACGACCCCCCGCTGCTAATGTTGACGAAGGTGGCAACATTACATTTCAACTTTTAATACAGGGTTTCGGCATATTTTCTGTTCCTGTAGAGATTTCCGGTACAGGTATCACGGCAGGTGATTTCGGAGACTTTGAATTTGATAGTACCCGATATAATAACCTCAACCCACCGCCTACAAATGTAACACTAAATAATGCCCCGACTCCGACAATTACCGTTAATGGTTTTGGTATATTAAATCTAGCGATAGCGACGACTGACGACACGCTACTTGAGGGTGATAAAACCGCAACATTTTCCATCGGCACTGTTTCTTTTGATGTGACGATAAAAGACAATGAATATAGATTTTGCTTTGAACAGGATAGTTATGAGGTAGATGAGGATGTCGGCAGTCTGAGTTTGCCGCTTAAATTATCGGGGCCGGACGGTGAGGCTCGGCCATTGTCCGAGGATATTACTGTGGATTTCCTCTATCAAGATGTTTCCACTGCAAAAACCGACTATGTAGTCAATACAACATCTACCACTATTACAGCAGGCACTACACAACATGTCGTAAACCTTCAAGTAAACGATGATACGGTGCCGGAAGCTACTGAGGTATTGCGTATCATTGCGCAGCCTCCGCAACTGCCTGATGGTTATAGCGATTGTTCTACAGAAATCACCATTGCAGACAACGATCTCACGGTAGTTATCGCCGCAGATAGCGCAACTATAACTGAGGGTAATCCAGCATCGTTTACGGTAACCAGCAACGGACCCATCCCAGCATCACTACCGATCAGCCTGAATGTTGCAGCCACTGGTGATTTTGTTGTCGCAACCGAAAAAGGTATGCAATCATTGACTATACCCGCTAATCAAACCAACGCAACATTAGGTATTCCTACTGTTGACGATACAATAAGAGAAGCCGACGGAACGATAACCGTAACGCTGATTGACTCATCCGGTTATAAGAAGGGTACGTCCGACTCCGCCTCGATTGCCATTGAAGACAACGACCCCACGGTGGATATTATCGCTGGTGATGCGGTAAGCGAAGGTAGCTCAGCATTGTTCACGGTAATTCGTAATGCGCCTGCCCCGACACCACTGACCTTAAATTTGAATGTAGCGGAAGCTAGTGGCAATGATATAGGCGATTTCGTAGCTACAACCGACGAAGGTACAAGATCGCTTACTATTGATGCCAACCGAACTACGGCAACTCTTTCGGTAAGCACAAATGATGATAGTATGGCTGAACACAAGGGCAGCATAACCGTAACGCTCGCCGACCCGACTATAGCGAGGGCTTACTACAAAGGTACCCCTGATTCTGCAACGCTTACCGTCTACGACAACGACTGTCTCTATGCCCTTGATGTCGATCAAGACGATGACGGTTTGATAGAAATCTGCGATTTGAATGCTTTAGATGCCATTCGGCAGAGGTTGGATGGTTCGGCTTACAACGGCTCTACTAGGGGTTGCGCTGACGGTTCCGGTGGTAGCGGACGGTGCGTTGGTTATGAACTGGTCAGAGATTTGGATTTCACGGTGGATGCGAGTTACAACAACCCGACGAATCCGATGAACAAAAGCAGATGGACGAGCGGCGACGGTTGGCAAGCTATAGGCAGTGCTTCAAGTCCTTTCACCGCTATTTTTGAAGGTAACGGGCATACGATATCTAAGTTATCTATCAACCCTAGTAGTGCAGTTGATAATGCAGCTCTGTTTGCCAAGCTATCGCGATCAGGGAAAATTACCAACTTAGAATTATCAGGAGTGAATATCAGCAAAGGCGGTTCCGGTGTCGGTAGTCTGGTTGGTATCAACGAAGGTATTATTAGCGGCATTAATGTGACGGGAGACAGTTTAGTCAGTGAAAGGAATGATGTGGGTGGTTTGGTTGGTGTAAATGAAGGTTCAATTTTCAGAGGCGTTGTAGTATTGAATAGTTTAGATGGTGTCAACAATATAGGTGGTTTAGTCGGCAGAAACACTGAGCAAGCGCAGATTGTTGATAGCTTCGCCGTTACCGAATTAAGCGGCATGAATCAGGTTGGTGGTTTAGTCGGTCTGAATGTCGGTGGCAAGCTAGTGAGAAACGAAGCCAGTGGTATCGTTGCCGGCAGTATGGATATCGGTGGTTTGGTCGGCAGGAGTCAAGGCGGACAAATCATCAACAGTTGGGCAACCGGTTCGGTGCGGGGAACAGCCGACAATGCAGGTGGTTTGGTCGGTCGCACTAACCAAGTTCAAATCACCCAAAGTTATGCGCTCAACCCGTCTGTAGAAGGTGCCAATAATGTGGGTGGCTTGATCGGCTCTAATACCGAAGGTGAAATTGCCAATACTTATGCGCGTAGTACAGTAAGCGGAACTAATAATATAGGTGGCTTAATCGGTAGTAATGACGGTGCGGTTCTCAACGGTTATGCAGCGAGCGGTGTGACAGCGTCAGGCAATAATCCTAATATCGGCGGTTTAGTCGGTTTTAATGGTACGAATACGACAATCACTCATAGCTATTGGGATACTGAGGTTGCCGACATAGACGATGATAGTGACGACAGTACTGGTATAGGCAAGAGTACGAACGAGATGAAATCATCGTTGCCGAGTGACGCTATCTACACCGACTGGCAAACCTCGGTTTGGGAGTTTGCCTCCGGCGAATATCCAAACCTCAAAGCACCTATCGTGATGCCACTGCCTTATTTGCTCAGGAATTTAACGATGTCGGGAGATCTTAGATTATTTCCGCCCTTTGACCCTTTTATTTTTAACTATAACTTATTGGTTAAGCCCGACACTAGAATACAACTGAATGCGGATCGCGCTATGGGTGCTGCGGTTAATATTCAATGTAGCGGAAGTACTTGCGCATCGTTGCTGCCGGGAACAATCTCATTGAATGGTAAAAATACAACAGAGATCGTTATCTCAATAGGCAGCGAGGCGAGGCAAAGCCAATATAGATTTTCCTTGAACTATATAGAGGTGAATATCTCTGATAGCGGGCGTAATGTAGAACAAATCTCAGTGAATGAGGGGCAAACCATTAACCTTGCAGCTTCTTATTCGGTTGCGCCCGCTTTGCCCGGAGTCTCGTATAGTTATAATTGGTTTGAATCAGGGAGTTCTTTGTTAGATCTCAGTGATGTTGACACGACCACATCTACGCTCAGTTTTGATGTACCGAAGGCTGTAGTACCCAAAGACGAGACGACTAAAACCGTAGTCCTAAAAGCAGGTCTGAGCATAAGCGGTGAAGTGTTCACTACTGGCGAAGTGTCGCTGGCGGTGCAGAAGGCCAATAACGATGACGGTTCAAGGTATCAATTGACTGCAATTCGGGATGATGTGGCGAATCATCCCAACACCTATAGATTAGTTTTTAGTGATGTTGACGAGGATGGTGGCTTTGCAGAGGGATTTACCTTTCCTTTAATACAATGGCAACGTCGTCTTGGCGATAGCAGCTGGGAAAATATCGGAGATGCCTCTTATGACAATGTTTATACGATTCCCTATAGCATGTCGTCTTATCAATATCGTGCGCAAGGGACTTATGAGGATAGGCAAGGTTATGAGCAAGTTGTATACTCAGCATCACCTATTACTTACACTGGTTCCATAACACCAAGCATTTCCTATACCCTAAATGGAGGTAGTTCAACAAACTTAGGTGAAGCACAACGTATCAATGTACGAGAAAAGGATACTGTTGCCTTTGAGGCCTCAGGAAGTTCTGGAACATACCGATGGTATCAGGTGTCCGGAAAGCGGATATTGCCGGAGACTACGGTTACCCCTATGTTGGAATTTCAAATACCCGAAGATTTTGTAGAAAGAAGCGACGAGACAAGCTATTTTGTCCTGATATTAGAGATTCGCGAATCCGCGACAATGATGGTGAGCAGAGAGATACCACTGACTGTTATGAAGGTTGATAACGGAACTGTTTCAGGGAATACAAAATGGGTAAGCAATACTGCACTGTCTGCACCTGATATAAATGATGTGGACGGGAATCCTCTGAGCCGCAGCGATATCACTTACCAGTGGCGAACTAACGCAAACGGAATCTATACCGATATTGCCGATACAAATAGCAAAACCTATCAACCACCGTCGGGATTTGCCAACACCACGATATATCAGGTAGGCATAAGCTATACCGATGGTCAAGGCTATACTAAAACTGTGGAATTTGGCGATGCACCGCCGTTTTCCGATATTAGCGGTCATGTGGATAGAGACGGCAACGGCTTGATAGAGGTTTGGTATTTGGAGGATTTGAATGCAATCCGTGATAATCCAACAGGTCAAGGAAGTGGACAAGGTTGTCCTACAGACGGTGGCTGCTTCGGTTATGAACTCACCAGAGACTTGGATTTTAACAGCGATGAAAGTTATAGCAATGCCTCAACAAACAAAAATAGCTGGACTACAGGGCAAGGTTGGGAAGGAATAGCGGATTTTGCGGCAACTTTTGAAGGCAACGGTCATACAATCTCTAATTTGATGCAATCCAACAGAGCTGATGTAGGACTTTTTGAGAATGTACCGCCCGACAGTCTCAGGGTTGAGATTAGACGGCTTGGTTTGTTGAATATAAGCATTGAGTCTAATCGTGCCGTGAGTATAGGAGGTCTAGTTTCCCGATTTTTGAGTGGGAAAATTAGCGATAGCTATGTAACTGGTGAAATTACTGATACGTCGGCTGCTCAATCACTTGTAAATGATGGAATAGGTGGACTGGTAGGTGAGATGAGAGCAGGCTCCAATAGGGAAATAAATCGTTGTTATTCGGAGGTCAATATAAGGGCAAGAGGTATTACAAAGGTAGGTGGATTAGTTGGTAGTTCTACCCATTCTATTATAGATAGTTATGCAACGGGTAATGTGAGCAAAGAGGGTTCCTCTGGGGCGCCAAGTCAAACTTCCAGTGTCGGGTTTGGTGGTTTGGTTGGACAAGCCCTCGGCAATATAACGAATAGTTATGCAACCGGCATAGTCAATTATAACGGTACTCTCAACGCAGCTAGAGGGGCTAATAATGTTGGGGTTGGTGGTTTGGTAGGTTTGGCGGGTGGCAATATTGAAAGTAGTTATGCATCAGCTACAGTTAATGCTTTGACCGATGTTGGTGGGGGTAATGCGACTACATTTGGTGTTGGTGGTTTGATCGGTAGGCAATCAGGCGGAGGTATTAATAACAGTTATGCAAGCGGTGATGTGACGGCAAGAATGAGCAACAATGTCGGCGGGCTGGTCGGATGGCAACAGGGTGATATCCAAAATAGTTTTGCAATCGGCAATGTGATTGGCAGAGATCAAACCGGTGGCTTGGTTGGTAGGCAGTTGGATGGTGGAAATATGGTCACTGAGATCGTTAATAGTTTTGCAATCGGCAATGTGATCGGCAGAGATCAAGCTGGTGGTTTAGTTGGTGCTATGTGGGGAGGTGCTAACGTTACAAAAATGATAATAAACAATGGTTATGCACAAGGCGATGTAAGCGGAAGCGACTATGTTGCCGGTCTAGTAGGCAGGATATATAAACATGAAAACACCTTTAAGGGGCAAATATCTGACAGCTATGCAATTAGCAATGTGCGTGGTATGCTTGGTAATACCAACATTAACGGTTTGGCAGGTGGGGACGGAGGTAAGATAAACAGAAGTTATTGGGCTATTGACCGAAGTGGATCCGTTAGTGGTAATACCTCCGATGATAGTGCAAATTATAAGGGCTTTTCTTCCGAGAATTTGCGATTACCTACAGCTCAGGGAACTGCTAATGGTGATGCCTATTATCTGTGGCTTGATGATAACTGGGATTTCGGCACAGATAAGGAATATCCGGCACTCAAGTATAACGACAGCATGTGTGCTGGCACTGAACCGTCGGTAAATTGCGGTAAATTACTGCTCTATCAGCGTATCGGTTTACGAGATTTAATACTCAGGCAAGGTGGGGGAACTATAGGAGTTATCCCTGATTTCAATACCAGCACTTCAAATTATGTGGTAGCGGTCCGCAGCGATGTCAAAACACTTGATGTTATACCGATACCTGCCAACTCTGATGCTCAGATAATCGTCACCGTTGATGGCAAGATTGTATCCCCAAATGTACTGGGCTACCCGGCAATGCTCAATCCTTCTACTTCTACGATTATAACGATACAGGCAGTCGGGCAGAACTCGGCAATCAGCGAAGAACCAGTTATCTATCGTCTGACAGTAAATCATCTTCCCGAAATAAAACGTGTTGCCGTACCTACTGCGATTGACGAAGGAGATAACGCAACGATAAGTATTGGAATTAGCGATGCAGACTCGGATAATTTGAGTTATCGCTGGATTGCAAGTGCGGACGATCCTACCAGCGCAAAATTACTATCGCGTATTGATGTGAGTATGCTCACTGGTGAGATAACAAGCGGTAGCGGTAATCTTGGTTTATCGTTTGCAGTACCCGAAGATCTGCTTGAGGCAAACGAAAATAGCAAATATGTGTCTATCATTTTGACGCTCAGCGGAGGCGGGATAAGCGCAACCGAAGAAATAGGATTTACAGTGCGTAAGAAAAATAATGCAACAATTGTGCCAGGCGCGCCGACACGACAAGCCTTTACATATGAGGCTCCGAGTATAGATTTATCTGCCGATCCCGACGGCACTGGTGATGCGAACGACATTCGTTATCAATGGCAAAGATGGCTGACGGGAGTTTGGTCGGATATTGATGGGGCAACCAATCAAAGTTATACCCTGGACGGAATCGTAGGTGATCGCTATCGTGTGCTGGTTAGTTATATTGATGGGCAGGGCTATAGCCGGCGTATTCCATCGGAATCGGTTGCGGCAGCAGCCGATGTTATTTACGAGATTACCGACGACGCGGATGAAGTGGAGGAATTGACACTTCTGTACTTGTTGGCAGAAGGTCTGACTCCAAACTTTAGTAGAGCAGTTAACGATTATACGGTTCCCGGTAATATAGCGTTTATTACTGTTGCCGCTGGTTCGGCAGCTGGAGAGATCAATGTGAACGGAAGTCCTTTGGAAGGGTTTAGCACTAATGTCTCGTTGGGTTTAGGGAGTAATACGATCTTGATTGAATGGCAGTCTGGAGAGAGGTCGCAGACATATCAGGCAGTCGTGGTGCGCCAAAGCCAGGCAGGTGTAATTGAACCTGTTTTATCCAACGGCACTATCAAGCAGATATCTGCAGGTAACTATACCGGCTCAGTGGTAGCAGGTACGACCAATACCCAAGTATTTCTAAATAGAGAAGATGGTTCCGGAGATGTGGTCGTTAATCGTGTATATACGACTCTTAATGGACAAGAAACAAATTACATTAAGGATGGTAGTGCCATAACGATTGCGCAGAGTAACACCCCGTCTCGCACCCTAATTTCGGAAACTATTCCACTGAGCGAAGATGAAAACACGGTCATCAGGATTACGCTGAGTGTCCCGACCGAAGGTGGTTCTATGGAAGTCGGTTATACCATCACTATTCCTCTCGCCGGGGTTCGGGTCCGGGTTCGGGTGAAAGTCTTTCTTGAGGGACCCTTGCAATAGCTAGTTTGAAAGTGTGAGGCTATCGAAAAAGTATTTCATGAACCGTAGGGGCGGACTCATATGTCCGCCCTACGGTACCGTTCCGCACAACTGTAGCCGCCCCGCGCTACCAAATTATGTAAACCACTCCAACGCGTTGCGATTCTGCACCAACAACCCATTCATCCATAAATTTTATGCAAACGGTAGGGGCGGACTCATATGTCCGCCCTACGGTACCGTTCCGCACAACTGTAGCCGCCCCGCGCTACCAAATTATGCAAACCACCCCAACGCGTTGCGATTCTGCACCAACAACCCATTCATCCATAAATTTTATGCAAACGGTAGGGGCGGACTCATATGTCCGCCCTACGGTACCGTTCCGCACAACTGTAGCCGCTCCGCGCTACCAAATTATGCAAACCACTCCAACGTTGACGGTTCCGCACAACTGTAGCCGCCCCGCGCTACCAAATTATGTAAACCACTCCAACGCGTTGCGATTCTGCACCAACAACTCATTCATCCATAAATTTTATGCAAACGGTAGGGGCGGACTCATATGTCCGCCCTACGGTACCGTTCCGCACAACTGTAACCGCCCCGCGCTACCAAATTATGCAAACCACTCCAACGTTGACGGTTCTGCACAAACGTAACCGCCCCGCGCTACCAAATTATGCAAACCACTCCAACGCGTTGCGATTCTGCACCAACAACCCATTCATCCATAAATTTTATGCAAACGGTAGGGGCGGACTCATATGTCCGCCCTACGGTACCGTTCCGCACAACTGTAACCGCCCCGCGCTACCAAATTATGCAAACCACCTCAACGCGTTGCGATTCTGCACCAACAACCCATTCATCCATAAATTTTATGCAAACGGTAGGGGCGGACTCATATGTCCGCCCTACGGTACCGTTCCGCACAACTGTAGCCGCCCCGCGCTACCAAATTATGCAAACCACCCCAACGTTGACGGTTCTGCACAAACGTAACCGCCCCGCGCTACCAAATTATGCAAACCACCCCAACGCGTTGCGATTCTGCACCAACAACCCATTCATCCATAAATTTTATGCAAACGGTAGGGGCGGACTCATATGTCCGCCCTACGGTACCGTTCCGCACAACTGTAACCGCCCCGCGCTACCAAATTATGTAAACCACTCCAACGCGTTGCGTAAATTTTATGGCACATAGTGGTTTGATTTTTACGGAACCGCAACATTAGCGTGGTTTGCATGATTTGAGGCGCAAGCGGTTAATATTTAATAAATCGGTTGACCATTTCTGTGGATTGTATTTGATGTATTTACGGGTTTCATGTAACATCACCTCATCACGAATGATACCGTCCCAATAATTGCGTTGCCATAGCTTCTTATCGAATCTTTGCCAGCCGTGTCGCTTAACACCACGAATATAATTTGCGGTTGTCATAGTCTTCCACCATTGCACAATATGATCTATGGAATGACATTGTTGTCTCGCTTCTGTAATGGCAACAATAAAATGGATGTGGTTTGGCATTACAATACATTCATCGCATTTTATACCGGCAAACTTATGCTCAATTCGGTAAAACCAAAACCATAACATATTGCCAGCATTATTGCATTTCATCTGGTCATTGATAATATTGCCGAATAAACATAATTTATTTTAGACACAAATTGTGACGAAATATATTCCTGGTTGAGCATAATCGTAGCCTTTTAGTCGCATAGGTTTACGATGACGGTAAGGTTTAGATTTTTGATTTTCATTTTGCATGGATGTTCCTCGTTAGTTAAAAATATTGGTTAAATGCGTAATCAAAAATTTATCAAAATAATGGATTATTCATTTGGCAATTTGGTGAACGGTAGTAAATAAGTGATGAATGGTTATTGAAAATAATGCGGAACCGCCAACGTTGAGGTGATTTGCATAATTTGAGGGCGCAGGCGGTTACGGTTTTGCAGAACGATACCGTAGGGCGGACATATGAGTCCGCCCCTACGGTTAAGGTAAGCGTTGTGCCAACACACAATATCGTGCGAGTACGCGGCAAATGGTTATCGTGAGTTTGGGGGCGCAGGCGGTTACGGTTTTGCAGAACGATACCGTAGGGCGGACATATGAGTCCGCCTCTACGGTTAAGGTAAGCGTTGTGCCAACACACAATATCGTGCGAGTACGAGGCAAATGGTTATCGTGAGTTTGGGGGCGCAGGCGGTTAAGGTAAGCGTTGTGCCAACACACAATATCGTGCGAGTACGCGGCAAATGGTTATCGTGAGTTTGGGGGCGCAGGCGGTTACAGTTTTGCAGAACGATACCGTAGGGCGGACATATGAGTCCGCCCCTACGGTTAAGGTAAGCGTTGTGCCAACACACAATATCGTGCGAGTACGCGGCAAATGGTTATCGTGAGTTTGGGGGCGCAGGCGGTTACAGTTTTGCAGAACGATACCGTAGGGCGGACATATGAGTCCGCCCCTACGGTTAAGGTAAGCGTTGTGCCAACACACAATATCGTGCGAGTACGCGGCAAATGGTTATCGTGAGTTTGGGGGCGCAAGCGGTTAAAGTAAGCGTTGTGCCAACACACAATATCGTGCGAGTACGCGGCAAATGGTTATCGTGAGTTTGGGGGCGCAAGCGGTTAAAGTAAGCGTTGTGCCAACACACAATATCGTGCGAGTACGCGGCAAATGGTTATCGTGAGTTTGGGGGCGCAGGCGGTTACGGTTTTGCAGAACGATACCGTAGGGCGGACATATGAGTCCGCCCCTACGGTTAAGGTAAGCGTTGTGCCAACACACAATATCGTGCGAGTACGCGGCAAATGGTTATCGTGAGTTTGAGGGCGCAGGCGGTTACGGTTTTGCAGAACGATACCGTAGGGCGGACATATGAGTCCGCCCCTACGGTTAAGGTAAGCGTTGTGCCAACACACAATATCGTGCGAGTACGCGGCAAATGGTTATCGTGAGTTTGAGGGCGCAGGCGGTTAAGGTAAGCGTTGTGCCAACACACAATATCGTGCGAGTACGCGGCAAATGGTTATCGTGAGTTTGAGGGCGCAGGCGGTTACAGTTTTGCAGAACGATACCGTAGGGCGGACATATGAGTCCGCCCCTACGGTTAAGGTAAGCGTTGTGCCAACACACAATATCGTGCGAGTACGCGGCAAATGGTTATCGTGAGTTTGGGGGCGCAAGCGGTTACGGTTTTGCAGAACGATACCGTAGGGCGGACATATGAGTCCGCCCCTACGGTTAAGGTAAGCGTTGTGCCAACACACAATATCGTGCGAGTACGCGGCAAATGGTTATCGTGAGTTTGGGGGCGCAGGCGGTTACGGTTTTGCAGGACGATACCGTAGGGCGGACATATGAGTCCGCCCCTACGGTTAAGGTAAGCGTTGTGCCAACACACAATATCGTGCGAGTACGCGGCAAATGGTTATCGTGAGTTTGGGGGCGCAAGCGGTTACGGTTTTGCAGAACGATACCGTAGGGCGGACATATGAGTCCGCCCCTACGGTTAAGGTAAGCGTTGTGCCAACACACAATATCGTGCGAGTACGCGGCAAATGGTTATCGTGAGTTTGAGGGCGCAGGCGGTTACGGTTTTGCAGAACGATACCGTAGGGCGGACATATGAGTCCGCCCCTACGGTTAAGGTAAGCGTTGTGCCAACACACAATATCGTGCGAGTACGCGGCAAATGGTTATCGTGAGTTTGGGGGCGCAAGCGGTTACGGTTTTGCAGAACGATACCGTAGGGCGGACATATGAGTCCGCCCCTACGGTTAAGGTAAGCGTTGTGCCAACACACAATATCGTGCGAGTACGCGGCAAATGGTTATCGTGAGTTTGGGGCGCAGGCGGTTACGGTTTTGCAGAACGATACCGTAGGGCGGACATATGAGTCCGCCCCTACGGTTAAGGTAAGCGTTGTGCCAACACACAATATCGTGCGAGTACGCGGCAAATGGTTATCGTGAGTTTGGGGGCGCAGGCGGTTACGGTTTTGCAGAACGATACCGTAGGGCGGACATATGAGTCCGCCTCTACGGTTAAGGTAAGCGTTGTGCCAACACACAATATCGTGCGAGTACGAGGCAAATGGTTATCGTGAGTTTGGGGGCGCAGGCGGTTAAGGTAAGCGTTGTGCCAACACACAATATCGTGCGAGTACGCGGCAAATGGTTATCGTGAGTTTGGGGGCGCAGGCGGTTACAGTTTTGCAGAACGATACCGTAGGGCGGACATATGAGTCCGCCCCTACGGTTAAGGTAAGCGTTGTGCCAACACACAATATCGTGCAGTACGCGGCAAATGGTTATCGTGAGTTTGGGGGCGCAAGCGGTTACGGTTTTGCAGAACGATACCGTAGGGCGGACATATGAGTCCGCCCCTACGGTTAAGGTAAGCGTTGTGCCAACACACAATATCGTGCGAGTACGCGGCAAATGGTTATCGTGAGTTTGAGGGCGCAGGCGGTTAAGGTAAGCGTTGTGCCAACACACAATATCGTGCGAGTACGCGGCAAATGGTTATCGTGAGTTTGAGGGCGCAGGCGGTTACGGTTTTGCAGAACGATACCGTAGGGCGGACATATGAGTCCGCCCCTACGGTTAAGGTAAGCGTTGTGCCAACACACAATATCGTGCGAGTACGCGGCAAATGGTTATCGTGAGTTTGGGGGCGCAGGCGGTTAAGGTAAGCGTTGTGCCAACACACAATATCGTGCGAGTACGAGGCAAATGGTTATCGTGAGTTTGAGGGCGCAGGCGGTTACGGTTTTGCAGAACGATACCGTAGGGCGGACATATGAGTCCGCCCCTACGGTTAAGGTAAGCGTTGTGCCAACACACAATATCGTGCGAGTACGCGGCAAATGGTTATCGTGAGTTTGAGGGCGCAGGCGGTTACGGTTTTGCAGAACGATACCGTAGGGCGGACATATGAGTCCGCCCCTACGGTTAAGGTAAGCGTTGTGCCAACACACAATATCGTGCGAGTACGCGGCAAATGGTTATCGTGAGTTTGGGGGCGCAAGCGGTTACGGTTTTGCAGAACGATACCGTAGGGCGGACATATGAGTCCGCCCCTACGGCTAAGGTAAGCGTTGTGCCAACACACAATATCGTGCGAGTACGCGGCAAATGGTTATCGTGAGTTTGAGGGTGCAGGCGGTTAGGTTCATGCGATGACGATACTTTTTTAACAGCCTTTTAATTTTTGTTTTCAGCGATTAAACATTCTGTTAAGTTGTGCGCCAAATTATCAAGTAGCTTAAAATATAAGTTCTCATCATTAGGTAAATTAGCACCCAGAGGGTCTAGCACTGAGACCTTTATATCAAAACCTTCAGCAATTGTCTGTATTGGGCGGGCAGGAAATTGCGGTTCGCTAAAAATGCAAGCAGTGCCGGTGCGTTGTAATTTCTCTCGCACTGATTTAATACGCACTGGCGACAGCGATTCACCTCCTTCAAATGTAATAGATCCTACACCGTTTAATCCATAGGCATGTTCAAAGTATTGATATGCGTCGTGAAACACGATAAAAGGTTTATTTTGTATTGAGGAGAGTTCTGTCTTTAATTCTAAGTTCAAGCGATCTATTTTTTGCATCAGCCCTTGTGCATTTGCTTTATAAGTATCACGGTGTTGGGGGTATACATCGCTCAGCGTATCGGCAATTAGTGCAACCATCTTTTGTGCGTTTTCGGGATCTAGCCACACATGCATATCCATATCGTAACTATTGTGCTTCTCGTGTTCGTCATGTTCGTCCGCATGGTGGTCGTGTTCATCGTGTTTGTCTGCATGGTGGTCGTGTTCGTCGTGTTTGTCCGCATGGTGCTCGTGTTCATCGTGTTCGTCCGCATGATGGTCGTGTTCATCATGTTCGTCCACATGATGGTCGTGTTCATCGTGTTCGTCCGCATGATGTTCGTGTTCGTCGTGTTCGTCTGCATGGTGGTCGTGTTCATCGTGTTCATCCGCATGGTGCCCATGCTCGTGATGATCATGTTCTTCCCAATCCTTTCCTTTGCGATAAGGTAGCAATGTTAATTCTGTATTGTCTATCATTGGTACTTTTAATGCATCGTCCGGTAGAATATCAAAAGCGTGTGCAAGAAATGTCTCAAAGCTATCGTCTATATAAAAGATAACGTGTGCTGCTTGCATGCTTTTGATTTGGGAGGGTTTTAACTGCATATGGTGGGGAGATACAACTCCATCAACCAATAATTCCGCTTTTCCAGTGTCTCCGAGTACTCCGACGACCAAAGAATATAAAGGCTTAATCGAGACGATTACGCGATTAGATTCTATTTCTGTTGCGTTTGCAGACAACGCTATGAATAAAGCGAAAAATAATATAAAATTTCTTTTTATCATGATTAATACTCCAGATATTTGGTTAATTTATCTAAACTGATATGTTATACTATAACATTTATTTGGACAAGTCAATTAAATAATGAACGATGCATAAAGGTGGTTCGCATAACAATTGTATTTCCAACGCGATTCGCGAGGCGGAACGAATATGTAAAGATAGAGAGCTTCGCTTTACAGACTTAAGGCGCAAAGTACTAGAAATAATATGGGAAGGTCATAAGCCCACCAAAGCCTATTACATTCTAGATAAGCTGAACAATATGGATTATTCGGCTAAACCTCCCACGGTTTATCGCACCCTGGATTTTCTTATAGAACAAGGTCTTATTCATAAGCTAGAAAGCCTAAATGCTTATGTAGGATGTTCTCATCCGGGCAAGCACCATGAATGTTATTTTTTGATATGCAGCGAATGTCAAGAAATCCAGGAGTGTTGCGATCGCGTGATAGATGATGCTATTGTCAAGACCACCAGCAAAAATGAATTTAGTCCGCACCATACTACGCTGGAGATTAGTGGCAAGTGTAGCAATTGTATGAAAAAATAATATGAATGTATTGATAGAGGCCAAGCACCTTAATGTTCTTAAGCGAAAAAAACATATCCTCAAAGATGTATCTATTAGCATAGGCGAGCGGGATTTTATTACCGTGATAGGTCCGAACGGTGCTGGCAAGTCAATGTTGCTAAAATGTTTATTGGGTTTTTACCAAGCCGACTCCGGAACCATAGAACGATCTAAGGAATTAAGAATCGGATATATGCCGCAGCATCTCAGCTTTGACCGTAGCATGCCCATCACCGTAGGCCGTTTTCTACGGCTACGAAAGCGTAGCAATGCTTCGGAACTTCAAAAAGTATTGCACGAAACCGATATAGCACAGCTCGTAGAAAGGCCGCTGTCGGTGCTTTCCGGTGGGGAATTGCAACGAGTACTGCTGGCCCGGAGCTTACTAAATGATCCGGAGTTGCTAGTGTTGGACGAACCGGCACAAAACTTGGATATTTCCGGACAACTCGCTTTCTATAAGTTACTGGAGAAGATTTATGCGAACCGTCCTTTGAGTATTTTGATGGTGTCGCACGACTTGCATTTGGTGATGGCATCGACAAAGCAGGTCATTTGTCTTTTTCATCACATTTGCTGTTCCGGAGAACCGCAATCGGTAACCAAAGACCCGGAGTTTATTTCTTTGTTCGGACGCGATATGGCGAAGATGGTCGCAGTTTATCAGCATAGCCATAATCATATACACGAAAACGACTATCGTGTCTGAACCTTTTATCCTTCGCGCATTAGCCGCAGGTATTGGTGTTGCGATTATTGCTGGCACGATTGGTTGTTTCGTGGTCTGGCGGCGTATGGCATATTTTGGTGACTCTTTAGCACATAGTGCTTTGCTGGGAATTGCATTAGGGTTGGCTACTGGTTTAGGCACGAACATCGCCACCATCATTGTTTGTTTTGCTTTTGCCTTGTTGTTGCTTTGGTTGCAACAAAAGAAAGTATTGGCTACCGATACATTGCTCGGCATCCTAGCGCACTCGGCACTATCGGTGGGCATTATCGTTATCAGTACGCTGGAACAACGAGTTGATTTGCATGCTTATTTGTTCGGCGATATTCTAACCGTAGGCATAGAAGAGTTGTGGTGGATTTATATCGGTGGCACGATTGTTTTAATACTACTGTTGTTTAATTGGGAGTCTTTGGTATTGATGACTATTGATGAAGATTTAGCTGTTGCAGACAATGTTCGGGTATTTTTAATGCACCTCTTGCTTATGCTTTTAATGACTATTGTTGTTGCTGTTTCTATTCGTGTTGTAGGAATTCTTTTAATTACTTCTATGCTGATTATTCCGGCGGCAACTGCCAAGCAGCTGGTAAGATCACCCGAAGCAATGGCAATCACTGCATCTATACTCGGCATGATTGCGGTTGTGGTTGGGATTTACGGTTCTATTCAATTTGATACACCCTCCAGTCCTTCTATTGTTGCAGCGGCAACGATATTGTTTATAGTGCTATTTTCTGTATCTTCATACGCTAAAAAGAACCTGTTTGCAATAAGTTAGCAATTCAGAACTATTTAAGATATTGACAACCATAACTTTATGGTTTATGGTTAAACCTATGAACTATGAAGTGCTCACAGAGAAAAAGCAGCAACTCGATCGGTTCCGTCCGTTACCTGACATATTGGTCCGGAATTTAGAGGAATGGTTCCGGGTAGAATTGACTTATACCAGCAATGCAATTGAGGGTAATACCTTGACGCGCCGTGAGACTGCCTTGGTAGTTGAAAAAGGTTTGACAGTCGGAGGTAGATCGCTGGCTGAACATTTGGAAGCTACCAACCATGTTTGTGCGTTGGATTGGGTGCAAGCGCAAATTACTCGCAAGCCCGGCAGCCTTACGCAAAGAGATATTTTGCAAATACACAATATGATTCTGAAAGGTATAGACGATACTCATGCAGGTTGTTACCGTACGGTAGCAGTGCGTATATCAGGCTCTACGGTCGTGTTGCCCAATCCAATCAAAGTACCAGACCTAATGACTGAATTTATAAAATGGATTGAGACAGCCGACAAAATCCATCCGATAGATTTAGCAGCGGAGGCGCATTATCGTTTGGTGAGTATACATCCTTTCGTAGATGGCAACGGTAGAACTGCCAGATTAATGATGAATATGCTTTTATTGATGGCAGGTTATCCACCAGCTATTATCGCAAAACGAGACCGTTTAGCCTATATAACAGCGTTGGAGAAAGCGCAGACGGGTGATTCTAAAGACGATTATTTCAAGCTAATCGCTAAAGCGATAAACCGTTCTTTGGACATTTATCTTAAAGCAGCCCAAGGTGAAAGTGCGGTGATTGATTACGAGACGAAGCTGCTAAAAATAGGAGAGCTAGCTAAAAAAGTACGTGAAAATAATTCCACTATTAGATATTGGACAAAGGAAGGGCTGCTTGAAGTTGCCGAAGTTACCGAAGCAGGGTACCAGCTATACGACTCTGATATGATTAAACGAGTAGAGCAGATTCATGCAATGAAAAAAAAGCGTTTAACATTACAGGAGATTAGAAAAGAGTTTTATGAGGGGGGTGACTAATTCAAGTTATTTCCTAAAAAGAGGGAGGCGGTCGGAGGGGGGGAAGAGACCGCCTCAAGGGCCTCATAGGAGGCAACCAATGAAAAGTCATTTTATTTATTCTGGTAAAAAATTAAGCAATACAGAATCCCTTATAATTATTTAGATAACCTTTATACCCTATTCCTTTAGTCTTTGTCAAGCATTTTATACCGATTTTCTTTTCGGATTGGAGGATATCGGAGGTCGCTGAATGTCGGATGGCCATTTCAGTCCTGGAGGCCACCTGTCCGATAGATACTGAATTACACGCCTTGCCGTACGAAGTGTGCAGCTACTTCCTTTCTCTAGTCTCGAAAAGAATTTTCCGTCTTTTACGGCTAAAAAACCTAACCTTGAGAGGCTAATCTTTTTAGCATGTGTATATTTTTTACTAATCTTTATAAGGTCAATTTCCCTCATATAGGTTATTGTAGGGTAAATTAACCTTATGTCAATAAGCAAGATTATAATCCGCCTTAATATAATGGTGAATTATGGCTAAAGACATGAAAGTCATTGTATATTAGTGGTTTTTTTAAGTATTTCTACAAAATTTATATACATGCCAAGGCAAATAGATGCCGGTTTTATGTTCTGATATGGGTATAAATCCTAAATTTCGGTGTAATTTTTATTTGCCATATTTTTTGTAATAAGGGATAATTCCCTCGTATGAATAAAAATCTTTCAGCCCAAGCTCTCCTGGAAATTATTGATCAAGCTCTTAATAAGCAGGGCATATCTGCCCGTCAAGCCTCCATTTTGGCAACTGGAGGTCCTGAACTTATTCGCGGCATACGCCGTGGCAGCATACCTTCGGTAGAAAGAATTCGTGCTTTATGCGAGGTGCTCAAATTAGAATTTTATATAGGGCCGGTACGTTCCGAGTCATCAGAATTAATTGTCTCGCCTGAAAAGAAAGAAACGATATACGGCATGTTCCGAGAAATAATATCTCGATTGCCGCCTAATAATTCTTACCAAAAAACAGCAGAACCTAAAGCACCGTATGTTTCGGAGTCGGACTTGGTTCATTATATTCCTGTTTTTGAAATAGAGGCTACCGCAAGCAAAAAAACAGAGGACAAAAATTATCAAAAATCATGTTATGTCGCTTTTCACAGCGACTGGTTTGCTAAACACAAATTGGATTTTGAACATTGCGTTATTGTGGAAGTCCGAGACGCATCTATGGAACCGACAATTGCAGAGCATTCTATAGTCCTGATTGATCGTTCGCGATGCCGTCGCCGAATAGGGAATATCTATGCGATACGAATCAACGATGGCATTGTCGTTAGGCGTCTTGATAAGAACAAAGACCAATGGCACCTCGTCAGCGACCATCCGAAATGGAAGTCCGAACCCTTTCCAGATTCTGCAGAAATTATCGGAGAAGTAAAATGGACAGCCAAGACCTTCGTATAACCACCCGTAGGAACGTTGAAAAAGTACTGCCATTGCACAAATTGAACCACTATGTGCCATATAATTTATAAAAACCGTAGGGGCGGATTTATATATCCGCCCTACGGTACCGTCCTGCAAAACCGTAACCGCCCGCGCCCCCAATTTACGCAAACCACCCCAACGTTACGGTTCCGCACAACTATCCATTCATCCATAAAATCCACGCAAACCGTAGGGGCGGATTTATATATCCGCCCTACGGTACCGTCCTGCAAAACCGTAACCGCTTTGCGCCACTTGGTTTTGGTTCCCATAAATTTGATGGATGAATGTATAAATCGTGCAAGTACGTCGCGTTAGGGCGGATATATAAATCCGCCCCTACGGTGTATGGAATACTTTTTCAACAGTCCCACATGCCCGCCCTACGGTACCGTCCTGCAAAACCGTAACCGCCCGCGCCATTGATCATGTTTACCATAAACGAAATGAATGAATGTATTGATTGTGCAGACGCGCCACAACCACCCCGTCAGATAGAACCGCCGATTGACCTACTGGTTCAATCGGCGATTCTATTTTTTACTTGCATATTTCACACAATAAGGGATAATTCCCTTATTATGAGTAAACGGATTTCAAACACAGACCTCTTAAAAATTATTGACCGTGCTCTCAATGAGCAAGGGATCTCTGCCCGCCAAGCCTCTATTCTTGCCACCGGCACCCCTGAACTTATTCGCAATATGCGCCGTGGGCGCGTACCCTCAGTAGAGAGATTCTGCGCTCTATGCGATGTCCTAAACCTAGAGTTTTATGTAGGTCCCAAGTACCGTCAAAAATCGTCTTCGGTTCGTGCCGTTAGCGAAAGGCAAACCATACCTGGTATGCTTGAAGAGATAATATCCCGATTACCGCCTCATAAAACCTTGAAGCAAACATCAAAGCATGGCAAATCGTATAAAGATTCAAAGTCAACGAATGTTTATCGGATTCCTGTTGTTGAAACAGATACTACTATAAATGACATTTCAACTAATAAGAAAAAACAAGCTGTGGGTTATATATCTTTTCAGGAGAGTTGGTTTAACGGACAAGGTCTGAATCCAGAATACTGCCTCATCGTACAAATCCTAGATCACTCCATGGAACCCACCATAGCGAATCACTCAATGGTCTTGGTAGACCTTTCACGATACCGCCGACTGCAGGAGCGTATCTATGCAATACGAATCGGAGGTGGTCTCATTGTCAGACGACTTACCAAAATTAAAGATAAATGGCAGATAATCAGCGACCACTCGAAATCAAAGCCTGTGCCTTTTCCGAGTTCTGCCGAGATTATCGGAGAGGTAAGATGGATGGCGAAAACCTTCAGCTAATCATATTGACTGCACATTGCTGCTGCGGTTCAGCATCCGCTATGCGCCACTCAATTTACTATAACCACCTGTAGGGGAGGGCTAACATGGGGCTGTTGAAAAAGTACTGCCATTGCACAAATTGAACCACTATGTGCCATATAATTTATGAAAACCGTAGGGGCGGATTTATATATCCGCCCTACGGTACCGTCCTGCAAAACCGTAACCGCTTTGCGCCACTTGGTTTTGGTTCCCATAAATTTGGTGGATGAATGTATAAATCGTGCAAGTACGTCGCGTTAGGGCGGATATATAAATCCGCCCCTACAATTCTATGGAATACTTTTTCAACAGCCCCACATGCCCTCCCTAAAGTACCGTCCTGCAAAACCGTAACCGCTTGCGCCACTTGGTTTTGGTTCCCATAAATTGGATGGTGGGTACGCAAAAAACCACCCCGTCAGGCTTCGCCTGCCACCCCTCCAAAGGAGGGGAATGGTCCACCTCTACCGTGCCTGAAACACTTCTTCAACAGCCCTTGCATTGCTTCTGATAGTATCGTATGATACTATCAGAATATGCCTTCCAAATCTAATAAACCGCCGTATTCGGTCACCAACGAAGCAATCCGTCTGATTGCAGAAATTTCCCAGATATTAGGTGAACTAGGTGCGACTACTTTTAAGAAACCTTCAGTTGAATTGCGCAGAAAGAATCGCATCCGCACGATTAAGTCCACTTTGGCGATCGAAGGACATTCTTTTGACGAGACTCAAATTACCGCAGTGTTAGAAAAAAAAAAGGTAATAGGAACGAAAAAAGAAATACTTGAAGTTCAAAACACACTTTGTCTATATGAGGCTATGGATCAATTCAGGTCTTATAAAGTTAAAGATTTTCTTCGTGCGCATAAAATTTTAATGAAAGGACTGTTGTCGGATGCCGGACATTATCGCACTAAGAATGTGGGCATTTTTGATAAACAAGAAGTGAAACACATAGCCCCTAAACCATCGTTTGTTCCACAACTAATGGATGGTCTGTTCAAATGGATAAAAAACGCAAACAAAATACATCCGCTAATCTTGGGTTCGGTTGTTCATTACGAAATAGAATTTATCCATCCTTTTGAAGACGGAAACGGAAGGATGGGGAGGTTTTGGCAAGGACTGATCTTGAAAGAGTTTAATACATTTTTCAAGTATGTTCCTATTGAAAGCCTCATAGAGAAAAACCAAAAAAAATACTACACCACTTTGGAAGCAGCCGACAAAGAGGGCAATTCAACCGTGTCTGTGGAATTTATGCTACATATCATAAAGACAGCCTTGCAAGAGATGTCTGCGGATATCATTGGTATAATCCATACCACCGAAGACCGCCTGAGAGAAGCCTGCCTGCATTTCAAAGCTCAAGCCTTTGCGCGCAAAGATTATATGCAACTGTTTAAGAACATCTCTAGTGCAACGGCCAGCCGCGATCTAAAAGAAGGTGTAAAGCGCGGCAGGCTTGAGAATATCAGTCGAGGAAATCAAAGCAGATACGTAGCTATTGAAAAAGCAACGTCATCGCACAGACGTAACCGCTTTGCGCCCTCAAATTTATGATATTGGTAGGGGCGGATATATAAATCCGCCCTAACGCGTCGTGTCTGCATAACCTTAACCGCTCTGCGCCACCAAATCATGCAAACCACTCGAACGCGTTATCCTTGCACAAACTGAATCACTATGCGCCATTGAATTTATGAAAACGGTAGGGGCAGAATAAAGCCGCCGATTGAGACAGTAGGTCAATCGGCAATTTTAATATCCGCCCTACGGTACCGTCCCGCACAAACCTAACCGCTTTGCGCTACAAGATTATGGTGTGCGTAAATTTGATGGATGAATGTATAAATCGTGCAAGTACGTCGCGTTAGGGCGGATATATAAATCCGCCCCTACGGTGTGCGTAAATTTTATGGATGAATGGAGGGTTGTGCGGAACCGTAACGTTGGGGTGGTTTGAAAAAATTAGCGGTTCTATTTTAGTTTTTCAATCTCGGCAACAGATAAGCCTGTTACTTCGGAAATCTCCGAAACCTCATAGTCTTTTTGCAACATACTTAAAGCAATTTCTCGAGCTTTGTTTACTTCGCCTTCTTCCCTGCCTTGAACCCGGCCTTTTTCTTTCATTGCTTCTTCCCTCAGCTGGTATTCCCATTCGCGTCTTTGTATGGATATAGCGTTCCACTCGTCTCTTTCCTCTTTGGATACTTCCATTAAATGTTCTAGTGCCATCTTCGTCTCTCCGTCTTGTGATAGATATTCTACTTGCTCGGGTGTCAATTCCGTCGAGTGTTTAATAATATAGCACCACCTATCTCTCATATCAACTAGCTCAAGGTAGCTCTTGTTAAAGTTTACTAATTCCACGACCACCATTTCAAAATCCTTAGTCACTTGCTTACCATGATGCTTACGCAAAGTCATTGTGATCTCGTTGATATAGTCTCCTTCACCAAACACATCAGTTAGGGTAAATGCCAGCAAGTAGCTAGGCTTAACCTGAGCATACTTTTGTCCACGCTTGAGCTGTCGCGTATGCAACTGCCCCCAATAAATCACCATTCTAGTCATGAAGTGTTCATCAAAATAGACTTGCATTTCTATGTTGACATTTTCGCCGCTACTGAGTTTGACATTGAGGTCTAGCACCACCCGTTTACCATCAGGTGTGGCTGGTGGAATAGAGCTGTCTTGCAGATGTAGCTTATCGTCCGATGGGTTCTGCCGGTTGGTGTTGCCGGATGCTGTGCCTAGTATGTCGGGGTTGACTAACGATATATCGGTAGCGTCATCGGAGATCGGCAGGAAGCTCTTGATCAACGAGAACAATACTTGCATATTAGTTGAGAAGTATCGTTTGAAGAAAACGTCATCTGTCAAATCTAAATATCGGGTATATTTTTGTTTCATGGTAAATCCTCTATAAGTTTTAGTCGGAAACTTATAGCCTGGACGAATATTTAGGATGTCGGAGAACATTCCGACGAATGGTAGTAAATATGAGTTGAATGGTATGGGGCTGTTGAAAAAGTACTGCCATTGCACAAATTGAACCACTATGTGCCATATAATTTATGAAAACCGTAGGGGCGGATTTGCATATCCGCCCTACGGTACCGTCCCGCACAAACCCAACCGCTTTGCGCTACAAGATTATGGTTTACATAAATTTGATGGATGAATGTATAAATCGTGCAAGTACGTCGCGTTAGGGCGGATATATAAATCCGCCCCTACGGTGTGCGTGGATTTTATGGATGAATGGGTTGGAGGTGCAGAGGCATCGTGTTGGGGTGGTTTGCGTAAATTGGGGGCGCGGGCAGTTACGGTTTTGCAAGGATGACGCGTTAGGGCGGATATATAAATCCGCCCCTACGGTGTGCGTAAATTTTATGGATGAATGGAGGGTTGTGCGGAACCGTAACGTTGGGGTGGTTTGAAAAAATTAGCGGTTCTATTTTAGTTTTTCAATATCGGCAACAGATAAGCCTGTCACTTCGGAAATCAAAGAAACATCTAAACCTTTTTGCAACATACTTAAAGCAATTTCTTGTTGCTTTTCTTCCATGCCTTGAACCCGGCCTTTTTCTTTCATTGCTTCTTCCCTCAGCTGGTATTCCCACTCGCGTCTTTGTATGGATATAGCGTTCCACTCGTCTCTTTCCTCTTTGGATACTTCCATTAAATGTTCTAGTGCCATCTTCGTCTCTCCGTCTTGTGATAGATATTCTACTTGCTCGGGTGTCAATTCCGTCGAGTGTTTAATAATATAGCACCACCTATCTCTCATATCAACTAGCTCAAGGTAGCTCTTGTTAAAGTTTACTAATTCCACGACCACCATTTCAAAATCCTTAGTCACTTGCTTACCATGATGCTTACGCAAAGTCATTGTGATCTCGTTGATATAGTCTCCTTCACCAAACACATCAGTTAGGGTAAATGCCAGCAAGTAGCTAGGCTTAACCTGAGCATACTTTTGTCCACGCTTGAGCTGTCGCGTATGCAACTGCCCCCAATAAATCACCATTCTAGTCATGAAGTGTTCATCGAAATAAACTTGCATTTCTATGTTGACATTTTCGCCGCTACTGAGTTTGACATTGAGGTCTAGCACCACCCGTTTACCATCAGGTGTGGCTGGTGGAATAGAGCTGTCTTGCAGATGTAGCTTATCGTCCGATGGGTTCTGCCGGTTGGTGTTGCCGGATGCTGTGTCTAGTATGTCGGGGTTGACTAACGATATATCAGTAGCGTCATCGGAGATCGGCAAGAAGCTCTTGATCAACGAGAACAATACTTGCATATTAGTTGAGAAGTATCGTTTGAAGAAAACGTCATCTGTCAAATCTAAATATCGGGTATATTTTTGTTTCATGGTAAATCCTCTATAAGTTTTAGTCGGAAACTTATAGCCTGGACGAATATTTAGGATGTCGGAGAACATTCCGACGAATAGTAGTAAATATTGGATGAACGGTATGGGGCTGTTGAAAAAGTACTGCCATTGCACAAATTGAACCACTATGTGCCATATAATTTATGAAAACCGTAGGGGCGGATTTGCATATCCGCCCTACGGTACCGTCCCGCACAAACCCAACCGCTTTGCGCTACAAGATTATGGTTTACATAAATTTGATGGATGAATGTATAAATCGTGTAAGTACGTCGCGTTAGGGCGGATATATAAATCCGCCCCTACGGTGTGCGTGAATTTTGTGGATGAATGGGTTGGAGGTGCAGAGGCATCGCGTTGGGGTGGTTTGCGTGAATTTTATGGATGAATGGGTTGATGGTGCGAGGGCAACGCGTTGGGGTGGTTTGCGTAAATTGGGGGCGCGGGGCAGTTACGGTTTTGCGAGGATGACGCGTTAGGGCGGATATGTAAATCCGCCCCTACGGTGTGCGTAAATTTTGTGGATGAATGGGTTGATGGTGCGAGGGCAACGCGTTGGGGTGGTTTGCGTACGCGTTGTATTAATACATAATATTGTGCGAGTACGCGGCAAATGGTAATCGTGATTTGGGGGCGCGGGCGGTTACGGTTTTGCGAGGATGACGCGTTAGGGCGGATATGCAAATCCGCCCCTACGGTGTGCGTGAATTTTGTGGATGAATGGGTTGATGGTGCAGACGCATCGCGTTG
This sequence comes from uncultured candidatus Poriferisulfidus sp., assembly GCA_965200865.1. Lineage (GTDB taxonomy): Bacteria > Pseudomonadota > Gammaproteobacteria > Poriferisulfidales > Oxydemutatoraceae > SP5GCR1. The sequence goes on from CBDAVG010000002.1 coordinate 392,846, forward strand.
GGGTGGTTTGCGTGGGCATCGCGTTGGGGTGGTTTGCGTAATTTGGGGGCGCGGGCAGTTACGGTTTTGCAAGGATGACGCGTTAGGGCGGATATATAAATCCGCCCCTACGGTGTGCGTGAATTTTATGGATGAATGGAGGGTTGTGCGGAACCGTAACGTTGGGGTGGTTTGAAAAAATTAGCGGTTCTATTTTAGTTTTTCAATATCGGCGATAGGTAAGCCTGTCACTTTGGAAATCAATGAAACCTGTAGACCTTCTTGCAACATACTTAAAGCAATTTCTCGGGCTTTGTTTACTTCGCCTTCTTGTATGCCTCGGACCCAACCCTTCTCTTCCAGCTCTTCTCCTTTCAGCTGGCGTTCCCACTCGCGTCTACTCATGGATATAGCGTTCCAACGCTCTCTCTCCTCTTTGGATACTTCCTCTAAATGTTCTAATGCCATCTTCGTCTCTCCGTCTTGTGATAAATACGCTACTTGCTCGGCTGTCAATTCCGCCGAGTGTTTGATAATATAGCACCACCTATCTCTCATATCAACTAGTTCAAGGTAGCTCTTGTTGAAATTTTTCAATTGCTCTACCACCATCTCAAAATGATTAGTCACTTGCCCATCCTGAGGGTCATCCCATTTGATGGTTGCTCTGTTGAAATGGCGTGATGTATTACGCACATTGAATGTGGTAAATGCCAGTGAGTGGCTCGGCTTAAACTGAGAATACTCTTGTCCACGCATTAAGGATGGATGATGCAACTGTATCCAATAAGCTAACATTCTGGTTATGAAGTGTCTCTGAGCATAGGCTTGCATCTCTATGTTGACATTCTCGCCACTACTTAATTTGACACGCAGGTCTAGCACGAACTGCTTACCGCCCGGTATATCTGGCGGTATATAACTGTCTTGCAGATGTAGTCTATTGTCCAATGAGTCCTGCTGGTTGGCGGTGCCAGATGCCGTGACTAGTATGTCAGGGTTGAGTATCATCACATCCGAAGTACCATCAGCGATTGATAGAAAGCTCTTGATCAACGAGAACAATACTTGCATATTGGTTGAGAAGTATCGTTTGAAGAAAACGTCATCTGTCAAATCTAAATATCGGGTATGTTTTTGTTTCATAGTAGGTCCTCTATAAGTTTTAGTTAAAAACTCATAGCCTGGACGAATATTTAGGATGTCGGAGAACATTCCGACGAATGGTAGTAAATATGAGTTGAATGGTAAGAGGTGTGGGGAATTAGTTGGTGCAGACACTCAACAACCACCCCGTCAGATAGAACCGCCGATTGACCTACTGGCTCAAATAATGACAGTCTCAGAAAATGATAGTCTTGCCTTGTTATAAAAACTTTATCATCAATCCGACACCTGCAAGGATTATTGCTACAGCCCCATACATCTGCCTCGTTAGTCTAATTTCTAAATTTGCTATCTCTGCTTTTATGTATTCCTTCGTAGCCATATCTTTTATATCCGACTTCGTAGCCATATCTTTTATATCCGACTTTGTTGCCACTTCCTGCGAGCTGGCAATATTTGCAACCGCCTCCCTTGCTTCGCTATCGGATACATCAGGTATCTTTCTTAATGTGTCGTATAACGCAATTTCAGTCATTTCTATTTACTCCAATGTGTAAAGTTTAACATATGCCGAGATATTTGGGGCTGTTGAAAAAGTATTTCATACACCGTATTTGGGGGCGCGGGCGGTTACGGTTTTGCGGGGATGACGCGTTGGGTGGTTTGCGTAAATTGGGGGCGCAAGCGGTTACGGTTTTGCAAGGATGACGCGTTAGGGCGGACATATGAGTCCGCCCCTACGGTGTGCGTGAATTTTGTGGATGAATGGGTTGGAGGTGCAGAGGCAACGCGTTAGGGTGGTTTGCGGAATTGGGGGCGCAAGCGGTTACGGTTTTGCAGGACGGTACCGTAGGGAGGGCATGTTAGCCCTCCCCTACAGTTGGTTATCATAAATTCAATGGCGCAGAGCGGTTACGGTTTTGCGAGGATGACGCGTTGGATGGTTTGCGTAAATTGGGGGCGCAAGCGGTTACGGTTTTGCAGGACGGTACCGTAGGGAGGGCATATTGAATCGCCGATTGAGCCAGTAGGTCAATCGGCGTGACATCATGCAGAACTTTAACTTGATTGCTAGATTCGTACATTATCCTTCGTACGCCGTCCAATTTATGAGAACCAAAACCTGGGGGCGCGGGCGGTTACGGTTTTGCGGGGATGACGCGTTGGGTGGTTTGCGTAAATTGGGGGCGCAAGCGGTTACGGTTTTGCAAGTACGTCGCGTTAGGGCGGATATATAAATCCGCCCCTACGGTTTGCGTGAATTTTATGGATGAATGGAGGGTTGTGCGGAACCGACACGACCACCCCGTCAGATAGAACCGCCGTTATAGCACTGACATCAAAAATATTTCATAATGCCGACTATAGCTACACCAAGTGCTATCATTTTCCATGTCATCCGCGCTTCTTGTTGTGCTATTTTTTCTATCAGCCTCGTCTCTAACTTTGCTAAGTCTGACTTTGTTGCTACTTCCTGCGAGCTAGTAATATTTGCAACTGCTTCCTTTGCTTCGTCATCGGATACTCCGTCTATTTTTCTTAATGTATTGTAAAGTGCTATTTCTGACATAATAATCTCCGTTTGTGATAGTTCATTATGGTTAAAATACTATTATAATCCACACACTGAACATAGTGTAAGCGACTGTAGATCACCCCTCCAAAGGAGGGGAATGGTGGGGTTGTTGAAAAAGCAACGTCATCGCACAAACGTAACCGCTTGCGCCACAAGATTATGGTTTACATAAATTTGATGGATGAATGTATAAATCGTGCAAGTACGTCGCGTTAGGGCGGATATGCAAATCCGCCCCTACAATTCTATGGAATACTTTTTCAACAGACGCGTTTGGGTGGTTTGCGTAAATTTGTGGCATATAATGGTTAAATTTGTGCAATAGAGTACCTTTTTCAATGGCTCTAAATGTAGTATAATCTGTCAAAGTAAAATATTGCTCAATGAGACTATCCGCTAACATTATATACATCCTCCTATTTTCGCTTGCGTTGTTGGCAAGTGAAGCAAGCGCGCAGGCACCCACACCTACGCCTACATCCACAACGGTTTCCATTTTGTATGATGGTCCGCCTAATGTCTACGAGAGTAACATTAGAGAGCGTTCTATGAATCGTGACGGAAACATTCCGCCTCTTGGAAACAACGAGATAACATTCACCATTTCTTTGAATCGCGTGCTGGTCAACGGCGAGTTCGTCCATGTGGATTTGAACCTATCTGGTATTGACACCATCAATGATGTAGTCCAACCTAATTATTTAACCATTGCAAGCCCCCCCTCAGGCGTAAGCCTAGTCAACCTCAACTCTGATAATCCTCAGGTGCGCTTCACTGGTAGCGGTGTAACAATCGCAAATATAGTGTTGCACATAAGAAACGACACTAATGCTGAACGAGATAAAAATTTCACCGTTGCTCTCGGAGCAACCACCGGCACGAATGTCGTCAACACGGATGCTACTGCCAACAGCTTTACCGCAAGGCTTCTAGACGACGATAGAATTATTCCCAGCATCACCGCAAACCCAACTTCAATAGCTGAGGGTGGAAATGTGACATTCACGATTACGTTAAGGAGTGCTAGCGGTGGCGGCGACATAGATTCGTCTCTGCCGAATAATATTCTCATTGCCGTCTCGGACTATCCGGGCAGTGATTTCATACCGCAAGCATCTGACAATGTTCAGAATACGGTTGCTCTCAGCTCAGTGGAGGGGAATAGGGTCGGTTTATTCCCCGTTTCTACCGTCGACAACAACCAAGACGATAGCATAAACCTAATCCGTGCCGAAATCTCCGAACCAAGCGGTTCCCGCAACACCGTCAGAGACATTATCACGGTTGCAGTAATAGACGACGAGCCAGTCGTATCGCTCTCTGCCGCAGAGGGAATCTACAAAGGCGAAAATGCGGTGTTCACAGTGCAATTAAACACACCAGCGGCAAACGACACGATGATCGGTTTGATGGTCCAAGAAAGCGGAGGCCAAGACTTTATAGCCGCCCAAGACGAAGGCATGCAGACAGTCGTCGTTTCTGCAGGCAGCACGCAAGCCGAACTCAGCATTCCCACCGCACTGATAGAAGACGGCAACCACTTGGTTGAAGGCCGTGTCAGTGCCAGTCTAACCACCCCAATAAACAATGCTTACACTGTGGACATGTCAGCCTCCTCGGCAGAAATTGCCATCGTGGATATGGAGTGTGGCTACATCATTGATGTGGATATTGACGACGACGGCTTAATAGAGATTTGCGATTTGGAGGGATTGGATGCCATGCGCCACCAGTTGGACGGCAGTGGCTACAAAGCGACTGAGGATGCAGAACTCAACAACAAAGGGTGCGACGAAGACGGCGATAACGACGGTGTTTGCAGAGGCTACGAGCTGAGAAGAAATTTAGATTTTGACAATGACGACAGCTATAGTTCAATAGCTAACAAGATGGTATGGACAACTGGAACAGGTTGGCAACCCATCGGAGGTGGCGATGTATTGTCAGCGTTTTCCGGGAACTTTGAAGGAAACGCCAACACGATTGACAATCTGTATATAAGCCGCCCGATTAATGGTGTCGGTTTGTTCAGAGAAACCCTGCCGTCGGCGACGATTAGACTTCTGACATTATCAAATGTAGATATCAGAGGTGAGTCGCGAGTCGGGGCATTAGTGGGTAACAACCAAGGCATTATCGGTGCCGTAGACATCATAAACGGTCGCGTGATTGGTAGCGGTGACAATGTTGGCGGTGCGGTCGGTATCAGCGCAGGTGCTGTTGTTGGTGTCAATGTATTGCTCGAGATGGTCACGGGTGGCAGCGACAACGTTGGGAGCCGTTGCCGAGATAACCTGGCAGTAGAGACTTGCCCCGACGACGAGAAAGTCGCAACGGTGGTCAGAGAATTTGACGACAACGATATTTTGACCAGTGGTGGTATGAATGTCGGTGGTTTAATCGGTCGCAGCAGCGGCAATGTTGCCAACAACTTCGCCTCGGTCAGTGTGTTAGGCGACAGCCGTGTCGGTGGTTTGATTGGTTTTAGTGTGGCAGGCGTGCAAGGCGGCAATGTCGCCATCGGCAATGTAGTTGGCAACGAATTCGTTGGTGGTTTGATAGGCTACAGTATTCATGCGGTGGAAGATAGCTCGGCAAATGTGGATGTCGTCGGGCACGGCTCCATAGCGGGTGATGGTCCCTATGTCGGTGGTTTGATCGGTTATGCGTGTCGGCTTCAGTTCAACACCAACAGGTGTTTGTTGCCCGACGAAGAGTTAAGCGATGCCGGCTTGGCACTGCAAATCAGTGGCAGTTCGGCACGGGGTGATGTAGATGGCGGCGATTACAGTGGTGGTTTGATCGGTTATGCCGAAATTGCCATCGCCGACAGCTCGGCAACGGGAGATTTAGTAGATGGCGGCGATTACACTGCCGGTCTGGTCGGCTACAGCACCGACAACATCACCGACAGCACAGTAGAAGATATGGAGATTAGGGCTGGCGACAGCGACTATGCCGGTGGTTTGGTCGGTTTTCATAGCGGTCAACGAATCATCAACAGCAGGGCAACCGGCATCACGCTCAGCGGTGGTAGCAACTTGGGTGGTTTGGTTGGTGTGTCGGAAGTGCCAGCTGCCAGAAACGGCGTAATCACCAATGTTGCCGCCGAAGGTAGCATCACTGCCACCGGCGACAACGCCATCGGCGGCTTGGTTGGCAGCGCAATCGCATTGCAAGTCACCAACGCCACTGCCGATGTTCCACTCACAATAATGAATGAAGATGCGGTCAATGTCGGTGGCTTGATCGGCATCATACAAAGCGGTAGTATTTCCAACGGCCGTGCCAGCGGCGATGTCGGTGGCAATAACCACATCGGCGGCTTGGTTGGCAATGTTATCAGACAATTAGATATTAGCAACAGCCATGCAACTGGTGATGTGACTGCCACTGCCCATAACATAGGCGGTTTGGTTGGCAGCGTAGAAAACGGTATCGTTACCGAAAGCAGTGCAAGCGGCGATGTGCAGGGCAGTTCCCATGTCGGTGGTTTGATCGGCATTGGCGAGGGAGTAGTTATCATCAATACCTATACACTGGGCGATGTCAACGGCACCGCAGATAACTTAGGTGGTTTCGTAGGCTATCACAACCGTGGCAGTATCGTTTCCAGTTATGCAACCGGTTCAGTCATAGGAGACAACAGTGCCGACCCCAGCGTAGAGAACAATGTAGACAATGTCGGCGGACTGGTCGGTAGGGCAGACAATGTCACCATTGAAAACAGCTATACCATCAACCCGATGGTATCGGGTGTGGATAATGTCGGTGGTTTTATCGGCATTAAGTCTGGCGGTTCGGTGAGCGTCGCTTATGCCCGCAGTGCGGTGCAAGGTGTCAACCGAGTCGGCGGTTTGATCGGCGACAATAGCGGCCCGGTTTCTGCCACCTATGCGGCAGGCAGGGTGTCAGGAAGCGGTATGGATGTCGGTGGCTTGGTCGGTCTCAACCAGGCGAGTAGGGTTAGGATCTTCAGAGACGCTGAAGTAGTGAACAGCTACTGGGATATAGACGCGAGCGATACCGCATCCAGCGATGCCGGCATAGGGTTTATAGACCTCAGAGTTGCCACCGAACCTAGCGACACCCGCGGCGGCATCTTTTTTGGTTTCCAGAGAAACGATTGGGATTTCGGTAGTAGCGAGCAATACCCGTGGCTCAAAGATGCCAGCGGCGATCTTTTGCTACGGCAAAGTGCGTTGGCAGATATCACCGTCAACGGCACCCCACTAAACCCACCGTTTGATGCGGGTGTGCCGAACTACTTCATATTATTAGATGAAGATTTGCAAGAAGCCACGGTGAACATCGGCTTAGACTCAAACGAAGATGTAGTCAGTGTTGTCAGGGTCGGCGACTCGTTGCAATCTGCCCAAGTGCGAGGTTGTGGTGATCAGACTTGTGATCGGACTGTTACGCTGAACTCCGGTCTAGACCCCACCACGATCATCGTTGCCCAACGTTATCGGGTGCAAATCGTTCGTGGGCTACAAGTCAACATCACCTCAGATAGTGAAGACAATAGCGTAGCAGAAGGTCAAACCATTCGCTTGACCGTTGAGGATAGTATTGAAGGGGCGGTGCCGCTGAATTATGTTTGGCGGCAAACCGCGCCGACTGATAGACTGCTGAACGAGGCACTCGCAACCGCAACCGGCATGACCACCGATAGCCCTGTGCTACCTATCACGATTCCTAACGCGATTGTGCCACCGTCAGAAATTGATCTTGCCGTCACCTTAGAAGTAACCGCAAGCGGTGATATTGCCGGTTCGCCACAAAATAGCACCGTGCAACTGCGTATTCTCAAAGCCAACAACAGTGCTGCGAATTTAGGGCCACCAGTTTATCTCACCGAAACTTCGGCATTGCAAGTGGAGGGTCTGCAGCAAGCGATTGCCAATGATCCCGACGGTGCAGCGATCGCTGCCGACCAGGACATCCGCTATCAGTGGCAGTCTGATGCCAGCGGCGATTGGGAGAACATAGACGGTGCGCAAGATGCCCGCTACGACACTGGATCGCGCAGTGTGCCGTCGCGCACCCGATATCGTCTGCAAATAAGCTACCGAGACGGGCAGGGCTACGATAACACTCAGATATCGCCAGCGTCGGCACAGATAGTGGACGGAGATAGGGACGGCTTGATAGATATCTATCATTTGGAGGATCTAGATGCCGTCAGATTCAATCTCAGCGGCACTGGGCTTGCAGGGCGGCGGGGCGGTGGAGGCATAGCCCACGGTTGTCCTTCCAGCGGGTGCTTCGGTTACGAACTCACCAGAGACTTGGATTTCACAGACCAGAACAGCTATGCTTCGGGCGTGGTCAATTCGGACTGGACGGTGGACGAATTCAGTGATATCAACGATCTGGGTTGGCTACCAATAGGACTTAATCCCGCCAATTTCTGCCTCCCTAATGGCTGCTTCGATGGCACCTTCAACGGCAACGGTCACACACTGTCCAACCTGCAGATGAACATCAAAACCCTGAATGTTAGCATTCCCGTTGTGTTTCAGAATTTGGCTAGTTTCGCTTTGTTTGCGGGATTGTCGGAGCAAGGCATCATACGCGATATCGGTTTGGTAGATGCAAGAATAGAAGTGCTTCAGGCTGTAAGAGGTAACTTTAATGTCAGGGCTGCCGGTTTGGCAGGTAACAACGATGGCAAGATCATCAATAGCTATGTACAAGGCGAAATGACCGTACAAAATGTCATAGCAGGTGGGCTCAGTGGCATAAATGAGGGAGGAGAGATTATCAACAGCTACGCAGATATCAACATGAATGTCGTAGAGAATAGCAGTTTTCGAGATCCAGTCGGTGGTTTGGTCGGAACTGTACGGACAGGTCTTGTTATTAACAGCTATGCCACTGGTAATATCGGCGGTGGTTATATAGAGACTTCCGGTGGGCTGATAGGCGTAATGCGTACGGGCAGAGTCATTAATAGTTATGCATCGGTTGATTTTGACTCGGAGGTTGACAACAACCCTTATCAGGTCGGTGGTTTGGTTGGGAATTTACAAGGGATCGGTAATTCAGATTTAAGTTCCCTTATCCTCAACAGCTATGCGTCGGGGAACATCACCTCACGCATGTCAGTTCCGCCAACGATAAACATCTATATGGGTGGTTTGATTGGTCGAGTAGGTGATGGCCAACATAGGGTGGAGAATAGTTATGCGTCGGGTCTGGTTGCACCGCGTATCACCCTCACCGAGATGGGTAGACAACTGGATTTTTACACCTTTGTGCGTATCGGTGGTTTAATTGGTGCAGAAATTGGTGCTGGAGGCGGAGGAGATATTATGCTGGAAACTGTGAACAGCTATTGGGACTCCGATGCCACAAGGCAGGACGACTCGGTATCCGGTATCGCACAACTCAGCGTGGAGATGCAACAAGGTGTCGGTCAGGCTATAGACCTGAATACGGTCTACTTTAGATGGCGCAACGAGGACTGGGATTTCGGTGGCATCAACCAATATCCGGCACTCAGATTCGCCGCACACCCCGACCCCGACAGCGACCCCATCTGCGATGCCCGCGGCATGCCCAGATGCGGCGAGCTTATTTCCCCAGTGCTTCGCAACGGCTTAGAGGATTTGAGAATAGCCGACAGCGAATTATTCCCACCCTATGCAGTCGGGAATACCAACTATAGAGGCATCGCAGAGGTAGAGCGACCGGCAGATCGGAACGAGGATCCCACTTTTGCGTTGATCCCCACCGCCTTTGACCCCAATGCCCGCATTGATATTTACGCAGCCGACGGTGAAACATTGTTGGTATCCGATCTCGCAAGCGGCGAAACCAGCAGAGTACTTGAGTTTGACACCGATAGCCTTCGCCTGTTGATAGAAATCAAAGGTGTAGAAACGGTGCGCCAAACGGTCACGCTCACTCGCCGTATTTATAGACCCATCAACTTTTTGGAAGATCTTGACGACATGCGCAATCATGTTAATGACCCCCACCGCCTACTCAAAGATTTAGATTTTACTGACCCAGGCAGCTACCGTTCGGGTAGTGTAAATACCGACTGGACATTGTCCGAGGCCGATTTTGCCGACACCGCCAAATCAGGTTGGGTGCCGATCAATGGTTTTAAGGCTACTCTAGACGGCAACGGCCATACGATAGCCAACTTGCGAATCAATAGAGACACCATCAACGAAGTGGGTTTATTTAGTAGATTAAATGGCAGCGGTATCGTCATACGCGACCTTGGCTTGATCGATGTTCAGGTTGAAGGTGCAATCCATGTAGGCGCATTAGCAGGTTTGAGTCAGATAGGTCCGAGCATAGAAAATTGCTTCATTATTCAGAGCGGCGATATAAATGATAGAGTGAAAGGAAGCGATCGCGTCGGTGGCATGGTCGGACACCTGGAAGCCAGATTTGCCAGAATCGTCAACAGTTTTGCCGATGTTGATGTGGAAGGCGACGAGGAGGTAGGCGGCTTGGTTGGTTTGGTGTCAGCTGCCGGATTGGTACTGAACAGCTATGCTAGCGGAAATGTTACAGGTCTACGGCGCTTAGGCGGGCTAGTCGGCACATTAAACAGACTCTTTGGAACTGATACAGGTGCCACTACAATAGCTATCAACAGTTATGCGAGAGGCGATGTTCGAAGTACCTATACAAGCGGCAACGAGGATGTACAAATAGGCGGTCTAATCGGTTGGCTTAATGTTGGAAATGTCACCAACAGCTATGCCACCGGCGATGTTTCAAGTGTCTATGTGGGCAACTTAAATGACAATACACCTAGAGATTTACGCATAGGGGGTCTGGTCGGTAGACATACAATTGCTACGATTGCCAACAGCTATGCCACCGGCAATGTGTCATCTGCTCGTGTCGACACAGGTGTACAAACAGCGGTTTTGATTGGTAGTTTGGTGGGTGATCCTGGTGGTACCATTCGCAATAGTTATACGACCGGCGAAATACCCAGCATTACACGAGATAGAATAATCGCTGCAAACAGGCACAACAGTTACGCTGGGCTTGCCGGCGACAACCCCGATGCTTCGTCGGACTCTGGCGCAAGCTACTGGAACAGTCGCCTAGAAGACTTTACAAACCCTGGAGCCATTATCGATGAGATAAGAGCCATAATACCGTCCGACCCAACCCGCATTCAAGTCAGCCGGCGAACAGGGGGCATGCTGCAAGAACCTACTGGTCCGAATCAGGGCACTGCTGCGACTTATGTCGGCTGGAGCACCGACGATTGGGATTTCGGTGACAATAGGCAGTACCCGATACTCAAATATACCGCGAGTCCTGACCCTCAAAATACTGGTGAAACTTGCGATATTGAAGGTCTACCCGCTTGTGGCACCTTGATATCACCGGAACTGCGCTACGGCTTGAATCAAATTGAGTTGGTTGACGGTGAATATTTCACTTCCATAGATGGCGACCCGCTTATCGTAGACGGCATCAGTGTTACAAACCGATTTCCCATAGGTCCTATGGGAACGTTACGCGGCGGCGAAAGGATTGCTGTTGCTGGTCCTACCTTATACTACTACGCAAAAATCAACAACGACACCGATGGAAAAATCAGGCTGTCGTTTAGTTCTAGAGCTGGTGGTGCCATCGCTATTTTTACTGGTCTTGAAGAGACACCAGTGGGTGGCGAGTTTGCCAGCAACAATATCAGCGACGAGATCACTTTGGTGGACGGCATCAACCGCATCATCGTAGAGTTCAGCCCGTTGGATTCACCAACACCGATCAGATATCGGTTTTTCCTAGTGCCGGGAGATCGGGTAGATCCCATCGATACTTTTACAGAAATCAACTATTTGGAAGACCTGCATGCAATACGCGACAGCAACGGTGGTAGCTATATATTGACCAGAAATCTGGATTTCAATGACCCAGACAGCTATTCAACGAGCAATACGGACGTGTGGAGGGTAAGCAATTTTGACGATCCCATCGCCAGCGACGGCAGCAATGCCGGCTGGGAACCTATCGTGATTGGACGTAGAGGAGTGCGTATAGACCCGTTCACTTTTGACGGCAACGGTTTTACGATATCCAACCTGCAAATCAATAGAGACAGTAGTAATGGTCAGGGCTTGTTCTCTACCATTAATAATCCTAGCGATAATTCTGCTGTTCATTCAATACGCAACCTCGGCTTAGTTAATGTCAGGATAGAAGGCGATTCTTTTGTCGGTGGCATTGCCAGTTCTGTAGGTAGAACTAGAATATACAACAGTTACGTTATTACTGGTTCAATTGGCGAAATCCCCGGTTCAATTAACGGTGCCGATCAAGTCGGTGGTTTGGTTGGAAGCAGCAGTGGCTCCGGTGGCGCAATCGGCAACAGCTCTGTAAAAGGGGAAATTATCGGTAGGAATGTGATTCGCCTTGGAAGTGTTTGTCCTACTTGTGATCATCAGATCGGAGGTTTAGTCGGTCGCATGACTAGCAATTTTTTGATTTTCAATAGTTATGCCGATGTTGCCGTTATGAGCAAACGTAGTGCGAGCAGCAGAAATCGAATTGGTGGTTTAGTCGGGTACAACTTTGGTAGTGTAATTCGCGACAGTTATTCAACAGGTAGTTTAGAAGCTATGGAGGGTGCCTTGGGTTCTTTTGGTGGATTATTAGGTATCGCTGTCTCTTTTGGCCGTAATACGGCGAACATGCGCCGTAACTATAGTGCTGTTGAGGTCAAATTACCCACCAATGTAATGAATAATGCTAATTATGGTGGTTTTCTTGGAGAAATTAGCCGCAATAACCCGAACGGCGATGCAAACTACTGGGATACCGACGTGTCTATCAGTGATTCGGCTTTCGGTACCGGCTTAACGACAGCACAGCTAACAGGGCCGACCGCTCCCAATGCAACTAACCCCGACCGATATACCGGCTGGAGTACCGACAACTGGTATTTCGGCACCGATGAAGAATACCCGATACTCAAACATGCACCGGGTTTTGATGACGACGGCGACGGCCAAGGCGATGCCTGTGGCACTGCCTTCACCCCAGATTGCGACGAGTTGATAGCACCCGTAGAATCCTACGGTTTCATAGAGCTGTCGCTGGCTGGCGATGACTATCTAGAGCCAGCGTTTGACCCCGAAACTCGCAGTTACAGAGGTACGGTTGTGGATACCGACATCAACAACATCATCCGAGTGGTTCAGACCACAAAGAACCCCAACAGCATGGTCAGGGTCTATGTTGGTGATTCCGCAACGCCAGTTGGCAGAGCGTTTGGCAGCGGTCATGAATCCGAAGGCATTGAACTGAGTGACGGCAGGAACATTATCTTTGTAGAAATCGACCCCAATCTGCCCGATGTTGCACCTTTTAGATACACGCTCGATCTCTTTCACCGAGCAACTATAGATATTAACTATTTGGAAGACCTCGCAGCAATAAACGACCACATCGACGCTGGTTTGACTTTCAATTATAAATTAACCAGAAACTTAGATTTTCAAGACCTTGATAGCTATCGCGACCCGGGCAATACCAGCAGATGGATCGCAAATTTCACTAGTGAAAACAGATCAGGCTGGCGATCCATAGGGAGACTCGCCAATCAAGACCTCAATAGCCAAGAGTGTAGGAATAGCGAAATTAGATGCCTTTGTGAGCATGTCGCAAGTAGATGCTTTACTGGCACCTTTGACGGCAACGGCTACACAATATCCAACCTGCAGCAAGCCTCCGTTATTCGCACACCAGGCCGGCAGAGGATAGGTTTGTTTGAGGGTATCGCCGCCGACGGCATTGTGCGTAATTTGGGGCTGTTGAACTTCCAAATAAGATCACAGAACTCTTTCCCTTCTGCTGATATTATTGGTGGCGGGATCGCAGCAGTCAATCATGGCACTGTGATCAATAGCTATGCGGTTGGTGCTATCACTGGAGAGAATGTCGGTATTTTGATCGGTCGTAGCCAAACTGGCAATATCGTCAACAGCTATGCGGTGGGTGACCTATACGGAGGTCCGCGATTAAGGTTTAGCGGTGGCTTGGTTGGTCGCTGTTTTAATACCACCATTGTTAACAGTCATGCACATGTAGAAATAGGTAGAAAAACAAATAGAACAGTATTAGCTGTGGGTGGTTTGGTCGGTGAAAGTAATAGGTGTAATATCCACAACAACTTTGCCGTGGGTCGCTCGGACAAAGCAGACGCTTCTGAGATACGGTTCGGAGGATTGATCGGAGGAATGCTCAGCAGAAATACGCTTGAAAATAACTATGCTTATGTTGATATAGCACCCAACTTAAATGCTGCTGGATTAGTGGGAGCTATTATTACTTCAAGATCACAATCGACATCCACCCGTATTTTCAATAACTATGCAATCGGCACTGCGCAATACGGTCTTTTTGACCGATATGGAAGCGAGCTTCCAGTTATCAGTGGTGCCAATTACTGGGATACAGATGCCAGTGGTACAATGCGCAACGATGTATCCTTAATGATCGGTGCCCCCCAAAGACTCAATGTAACGGGTCAAAGCACCGAGGAACTGCAAATGCCGGAGGACGCAGTTGGGATATATAGCAACTGGCATTCCAATAACTGGGATTTCGGCACAGACCAGCAATACCCGATCCTCAAATATGCCAGCCACCCTGACCCTGATGCAGGTGTGCAAGCCTGCCGTATTCCTACCGACAGGACGGCAGAGGCGGCATCACTACCGATTTGCGGCGACCTGATAGCACCCCAACTCCGCTACGGCTTGAAAAATCTAGACATAGCCGACGGCAGCCTTAGCCCAGCGTTCACTGAAGAAAACGGCGAACACTACGGCAGTTATTTAGGTGTCGCCTTTGCCGACCCTGAGGCGATTCGCTTGATTCCGACTGCGTTTGACGACCGTGCTGAGATTAGAATCTATCAGGTGGACAGCGACGGTGAACAGCAGGTCGGGCGTGCCTTTGCGAGCGGCGGCGTCAGCGACCCGATCACATTGAACCAGCAGAGCGATATTTCGAATCGCTCAGGCATCATTAACTATTTAATCGTAGAGATAGACCCCGAAGACCCGGCTGCACCGACGGTCAGATATCCGGTTTATCTGAAAGCGGCAACACCAATCAGATATCTGGAAGATCTTAGAGCATTAAATTCAGCGGACTTCAACGGGCGAGATTTAGTATTGGTTCGCGATTTGGATTTTGAGGACCCCGGCAGTTATCGCAATGGTGTCGTCAATAGCGAATGGATAGTATCGGACTTTGAGCAAGCCGGCCAGGGCTGGGATCCTACGGTCACTCTATCTAGTGTTTTAGACGGCAACGGCCATACCATATCCAACTTACAGAGTACGGCAGGAAGCGGTCAAAATACTAGAGAAGCAGCCCTTTTGGAAATTATTCAACCCTCAGGCATCGTACGCAATTTGGGTTTGCTCAATGTAAGGTTCCGAAACACCAACAGCGGTGCTACTTTTAGGGCAGGTGCATTGGCAGTGCGCAACGAAGGTACGATTATCGGAAGCTACGGAGTTGTGGATATCGGCGGCGGCGGTAATGCCGAATCTTATATCGGCGGTTTGGTCGGCTTGAATAACGGTCAGATTTTCAATGGTTATGCGGTAGGTCGCATTACCGCAGAAGATAGCGCAGGAGGAATTAGCAATATAGGTGGCTTGGTCGGCCTAAGTCTAATTGATACCAGCCCACAGCGTCTCGAAAAAAGCGGTTTGATCGTCAACAGTTATAGCGATGTTTTGGTGTCCACGACTGGGCGGGAAGCTGGCGGCTTGGTCGGTGAATGTAACAGTTGCACGATTCGCAATAGTTTTGCGCGTGGTGCAGTCGCCGGGCTCGGTCGTCGTGCCGATATTATTGGTGGATTTGTTGGTGGTGTGGTGAATATGCCTCACCTTAGCAATAACTATGCGTGGGGAAATGTCAGCACAAGTATCGTAAATGATGGTGATGGCAATGGCGGATTTGCAGGCGGTCTGGCTTTTGCAACCAGATCAGAGGTCTTCGGCAGTCTCAATGCGAATTATTCTATAGGAATGACCGACACAGGGTTCGCCGGTAACATCACATCTACAGATCTCACCAGCAGTGCTCCGAATTATTGGAACACCGACACTGCTACTGAAAGCGACCCGAATGAATCAATCAATGCGAGTGGTCTGACAACTGAGCAACTACGAATGTCCACCAGCGCAAGCGTTATCTACCGGCAATGGAGCGAGGACGACTGGGATTTTGGTACACCTGAGGAATATCCGGTGCTGAAACACACCCTGGTTAAAAACCGAGATTATGGCCGCCAACAAAGCTGCCGCGAAACCGTTGACGACCTCAGACCATTACCTCTATGTGGCAGTTTGATCGGACCGACATTCCGCAGTGTCTTGAAAAGCCTGACCCTTGCCGACGAGCGGGTATTGATCCCTCCCTTCACCAACAAAGGCAGCTATTCCGGCGAGGTCGTTGAAGATTCCAACTTCATCCGATTGATCCCCACCGCCTTCGATGCGCAAGCCGATATCAGAATCTATGTGTTTGACGGCACAGAGGAGAATCAGCTGGGTGTTTCATTCGGTAGCGGCGGCACCAGCCTGCCGATTGAGTTGAGTGACAATGGCATCAACCGTATCATCATTGAAATAACCACCACCGACCCGGCGATGCCGCCGTTTAGATATCCGCTCTATATACACTATAAGGTTGGACCGACCAAGATAGACTCGCTTGAGGACTTGAACGAGATGCGCAACCGTCTAGCCGGCGATTATGTATTGACCCGCAATCTGGATTTCGACGACCCGAATAGCTATGCGTCGGGCGTAATCAACGAAGACTTGAGGGTGAGTAATTTTGCATTTCCTGACGACTTAGGCTGGTTGCCGGTAGGTGGAACTACACCATTCACCGGCAGTTTCGATGGCGGTGGTCATACGATATCCAACTTGCGAATCAATAGTAGCGATGACAGCATAGACAAGGGTCTATTCGGCATCATCGGTGCCAATGCGGTGGTGCGAGATGTCGGTTTGGTGGATGTGCGTATTGTGGATGATAGCAACCGCAACACGGGCGCGCTGGTAGGCACCAATCACGGCAAGGTGATGTCCAGCTATGCGCACGGCACGATTGAGGCGGGTAGTAATACCGGTGGTTTGGTCGGTTTCAGCAGTGGCGAAATCCTCAATAGTTATACCGTCGTCATCGTCGAAGGAGATGGCAGTCAGGTCGGTGGTTTGGTCGGTATTAATAGTGCTGGCGACATAGGCAACAGCCATGCTTCCGGCGATGTAGTGGGCATTAACAATGTCGGTGGTTTGATCGGGCGTAGTCGCGACGGATGGGTCTTTAGTAGCTATGCCAATACCCGTGTGGAGGGTGACAGCGGTGTTGGTGGTTTGGTCGGTCTCGCTACTGCCCGCAGACTTGCCAATCTTAATGTGCGGGCGAGCAGAATCAGAGATACTTATACGACGGGTCGGGTTTTGGCACAACGCAATGCCGGGGGGGTGGTCGGCATCAGCACTGCGACCGTAGTAGAGTTCAGCTATAGTATCAGTGAAGTTTCTGCCACAGCAAGAGATGCCAGCAATCTGGGTGCCTTGATAGGTCGTTTGGAGGAGAGAGGTATACTAGCTATTAGCTATTTCGACTCCGACAGAGTGTCGTCAATGGGCATAGGATTCGGGGGGGATATGTCTGCCCTAGGCATAGGATTCAGGGGCCCTGACACATTTATTTCAACTGTGTTCCCGCGCACCACGATGGAACTACAGTCTCTGGATAATCAGTTGATCCAGCTTGATTTTACACGGAGAAATATTTGGGATTACGGCACGGTGACACAATATCCGGTTCTGCAACTCTTGTCAGAACCAGAACCCGACCTCTTTCCTCGCATCAGCGATGTAACCTGCGACACCGTCTACTTGCTGCCTTGCGGTATATTGTTAAGCACACCGGCTTTGAGTGATTTAAGTTTCTTGGTTGGTCAATCGCGCCCCGATGTGGACCTCCGTTATCGCGACCATCTAGGAACCATCGTCCACGACGACACCGGCACACAACTGCGTGCGGTTGCCATCAACCCCGATGCACAAATCACTTTCTATGTTAACGACCAACCGCACGGTACGCGCATGAGAAGTGGTCTTCTCGGTGTTGAAAGTAATGAGATTACGCTTAGCGAAGATGAAAATACCCTAACTCGCATTTCCGTTGAAGTCATAAGCCCTGCGACTGAAGGTGATCCGGGTCGCGTAGACCGATACAACCTGTCCATGCGTTTCCAGCGCGCGTTGGTGAATAGAGACGGCGGTCCGTATAGAGAAATATCAACTTTGGAAGACTTGAATGCGATACGCACCGATCCGAGTGGTAGCTATCTCCTGACCCAAGATCTGGATTTCAACGACCCAAGTAGCTATGGTATGGGTGAAGTGAACGACGCATGGACGGTATCAAACTTTGATGACGATGACGATGAAGGCTGGCCAGCGATAAACAATTTCAGTGGCGAGTTTGAGGGCAACGGCCACACTATCTCTAACTTGCAAATAAATCGTGACACTGCCGACAACCAAGGGCTTTTCTCAGTCATTGCCAGCGGGGGTGAGGTGCGCAACATCAACCTATCCGGTGTCGAGATAGAAGCCAACGACAATGTTGGTGCATTGGCAGGAAGCAACAGCGGCACCGTCATCAATGCCCGCGCCTTGGTTAGCATCGATGCCAATGACAATGTCGGTGGTTTGATCGGCAATAATATCAATACCGCTGAGGTTATCAATAGCAACGTCATCGTCAGCATCTTTGCTGGTAGCAGTGTCGGTGGTTTGGTTGGCAGTTCTGCGGCACCGATCATCAACAGCTATGCAAGCGGTGTGATTTTAGCGAGCGGTGATCTCGTCGGTGGTTTGGTCGGCAGTTCCTCAGCGAGTATCAACAATAGCTATGCCGATACCGGGGTCACTGGAAACAGCGAAGTCGGTGGTTTGGTTGGGCAAAGTAGCGGTGATATCACCAATAGTTATGCCTCAGGCTTGGTTCGTGCCGTTGCCGAGACCAATGATCAGGGACCCTACGCTGGCGGATTGGTCGCGCGTATGCAAGGTCAATCAGCCATCACCAATAGTTATACCAGTGCCGAGGTCAGACCCAACACGAGGCGTGATTTTGTCGGTGCTTTGGTCGGTAGCACCGGCCGTGGAAACTTCGCAATCTCAAGTTTTTGGGATCGCCAAACCACTGGTCAAACGGGTTCCGCAATTGGTTCTGGGGCCCCTACGGCAACCTCTCCCACGGCAACCCTGAGATCGGCTCTCCCGCATACCAACCTACGAGAACAAGGTGTTCCTTACTTCAGGTGGAGCGAGGCCCACTGGTATTTCGGTGATAATACCGAATATCCGAGACTCAGATATGCCGCAAATTGTGGCACTGGCAATTTGCCCGACTGTGGTAGCCCACTCACACCGCAACTTCGCAACAGCTTGAAAGACCTAAAACTAGCTTTTGGAAGCGAGCTGACTCCGCCGTTCGCAGAAAATGTAGACAGACACCGCAACAGTTATTTCGGCTCAGTCTCTGTCAATCCGATTCGTTTAATCCCGACGACCACACAGCAAGAAGATGCCGTTATCAATATCTACGCAGACAACGACGCAACAATGCCGGGATTGGAGCTTGTGGAATCAGAACTTGCCAGCGGTGGAACCAGTCAAGAGATTTCCTTGCGCGACGGTATCAACCGCATCGTGCTGGAAATAGTGGATGAGACCGAGACGACGGCGACTGTGCGCTATCCGGTGTATATCCGCTTCCTAGAAGATTTGGACAACGATGGCTTCATCGATATTGATAATTTGGACGAACTTCACGCCATCACTGTAACGAATACGACCAGAACCTACGAATTGGTTCGTAGCTTGGATTTCAACGACCCGAATAGCTACGCCTCAGGTCAGGTGAACCGCGCGTGGACGGTGCCCAACTTTAGCAATCTTAGCGACAACGGTTGGGAGCCGGGCAGGTTTAGCGGAGAACTCAACGGCAATGGCTACACCATCGCCAACTTGCAAATCAACAGAGGAAGTAGCGACAGCATCGGGTTATTCTCGCAGCTTTCTGCTTCAGCAACGATACGCAACCTTGGCTTGCTCAATGTGGACATCAGAGGCAACAACAATGTCGGTGGATTGATTGGTTCCAATTTTGGCAGGGTTGTCGGCTGCTTCGTCACCGGTCGAATTCTCGACAGTGGTAACCGTGTCGGTGGCTTGATCGGCTCTAATGGTAATACCAACGGGAGGCCCGGCGGGGTTATCAATAGCTATGCCGAAGCCATAGTCCGCGGAACATCTGATGTAGGCGGTTTGGTTGGGCGGAATACGGGTCACAACATCCACAACAGCTACGCAGGAGGTAGCGTTCGAGGCACTGGTAGTGATGTAGGTGGTTTGGTCGGTTGGACCGAAGGTGACATTTTCAATAGTTATGCAACCGCAGAGGTCAATGGGTCATCTAGCGTCGGTGGTCTAGTAGGTCAAATCAGTTCTGACCGCAGAGTAACAATCCAAAACAACTACGCAACCGGTCAAGTTGGCAGAACTGGTAGCCAGCAGGTGGGAGGCTTGATCGGTGCAGCCTTTGGTTCCAACCAGGTTATTCGCTATAACTATTTCAACGGTCAAGTTAGCGGAACTGGTGCCCGTGTCGGTAGCTTGATTGGTATAAGTGCCGGGAGGGTTGAAAATAGCTATGCAAACAGCGATAAGAATCGTGGGGTTTCTCTAGGGTCTGACGCGAGATTCGTGAATTCTTTCGCCAGCCCCCCCGTCCAACTACAGCGAGGCGTAGCGCAACCAAATAACACTAGAGGCGTCTATTACCAATGGGATCGCGACGAATGGGATTTTGGTAGCGCATCGCAATATCCGATCCTCAGATATACCACCGGCACCGAAGTCCTGCGAAATTGCAGCTACGATAGCGATGACTTACCTAGATGTGGCACACCGATATCGCCGCAAATTTATGACGGCTTGCAGAATCTAGCATTAGTCGGCGGTGCAACGCTGGATCCGCCTTTCGGTGCTGATCATCGCGAATTGAACGGCAGTTATTTCGGCGATCTAGAAAACCACGATGCAAACACCCTTAGCATCATACCGAGGGCAACAACGCTCAACGCCCCGATCAACGCCTCGCTCAACGCACCAATCAACATCTATGTCGGCGATGTTACTGGCAAATTAGTCCCTGATCAGCAGATAATCAGCGGCGAGACTTCGGCGCCGATCACCTTAGAGAGAGGCATCACCCGCATTGTTTTGGAGATTATGATATCCGATAGTGTCTCGGTACAGTATCCGATTTATCTTAACTTCAATGTCAAAGATAGAGACGGAGACGGCACTGCCGAGATTGACGATTTAGACGAACTCTTTGATATCCGCAACGACCTGTCAGGCAGTTATGAATTAGTCCGAGACTTAGACTTTGACGACCCCAACAGTTATGCCCCGGGTAGATATCCACCGGGACAAGTGAACGAAGACTGGACGGTACTAAACTTTGAAGACCCCACCGACTGCGGCTGGCAACCGATCGGCGTCCGAAGAAATCCGTCCAACTGCGAATTTATTAACAGCAATCCTTTCACCGGCAACTTCAACGCCAATGGTTTCACCATTTCCAACTTGAAAATCAACGATAGCGACGATAGTGGGGACACCCTCAGCGGATTATTCGGCAGTATAGGAAGCGGCGGTGAGGTGTCAAACCTCGGCTTGCTCAATGTCAGGATCGAGGGGCGTGGCGATACCGGCACGCTCGCTGCTAGCAATCGCGGCAAAATCGTCAATGTTTATGTGCAGGGTGAATTATCCGGTGGTTATCAGAGAAATATCGGTGGTTTGATCGGCGAGAATGTCGGGGGTGACATCGTCAATAGTTATATGCACGGCACGGTAACCGCGTATAGAGACGAAGCCTTCAGCATCGGTGGCTTGGTCGGTGCAGTGTCGGCAGGTGGTGCGATCGTCAACAGCTATGCCAGCGGTATCGTCGATAACAGAGGGTTGAATACGGGCGGCTTGCTTGGTAGTACTACCGGCACTGCAGCAGTTACAATCGTCAATAGCTATGCCGAAGCTAGGGTTACTGGGGCAAACCATGTCGGTGGCTTGGTCGGCAACCTCCAAGTGGCAGGAGACTCGGTGAGCAATAGCTACGCCAGAGGTTGGGTTTTGGTGTCCCCAGCAAGCGGTGACAATGCCAATCAGTATGTCGGCGGTTTGGTTGGTCTTGCTAATGAGGCATCCATCACCGACAGCTATGTTGCCAACACGATAATCATATCAAGAGGGATACCAGACGATAACATGCAGGCTGGCAATCTAGTCGGGTCATTCCTCAGTGCTAGGCTTCCGGTTGATGCCAGCTATGCCGATCAAAATAGGAGTACCCACCCCCTCATAGGAGGTATTGGAAATAGTGTCAATTCTGACAACAAGACTACCGTAGAGCTACGAACCCCTGTGGAGCCTAGTGAAGACGACCCCACCGAAGCCTATTATCAATGGAGTGAAGACGATTGGGATTTTGGCAGTGCAAACAGTTATCCGATACTCAAACACACCGCCGCAACCAGTATATTAGACAGTGCCGCATGCCGTACTATGTCTGATACGACGGCTGATACGAGCTTACCGCTTTGCAGCGAGTCAATATCGGTGCCGTTTGACAATGGTCTACAAAGTTTGGTTTTATTTGGGGGTGGTGTGGGACTCAATCCACCGTTCGGCGATACACATAGAGGTTTATTAGGCTATTATTCGGGTGCGGTAACCTTCAACCTTAACACCACTGGAACCGATATCCGCTTGTTGCCAACGGCACGGATTAATTCTATGATTGATATCTATGTGGACGGCATTCCTGGCGTAGACGACCCCATCGAGACCATTGAAAGCGGTAATGCCAGTCAGCCGATCACATTAAAAGTAGGGGTTACGCGCATCGTGTTACAGCTTCGTGCCGAATTTTTCCAGCCGTTTCAATATCCCATCTACCTCAACTACGATCCTCGAGATAGAAACGGCAACGGTTTTCTTGAGATCAACGACTTGGAACAACTCCATGACATCCGCGCCGACCTGGATACCTTGAACAACGATTATGAATTAACCCGAGACTTGGATTTCAACGACCCGAACAGCTATGCCTCGGGCGAAGTCAACGAAGATTGGACGGTGCAGGATTTTGACGACCCCAACGACCTCGGTTGGCAGCCTATAGGCGGCATCAATAACAACAACTGTGCCGATAATGGAAGTAGCTGCTTCGGTGGTAATTTTTACGGTAACGCACATACGATTTCCAATCTATCCATCAATAGAGACTCAGATTATCAAGGCTTGTTCGTTGGTATTTCTAGGTTCGGTAGCATTCGTGATCTGGGTTTGGTAAGCCTAAAGATAGAGGCCGGGAGCCAAGTCGGTGGCATCAATAACAACAACTGTGCCGATAATGGAATTAGCTGCTTCGTCGGTGGTCTGGCTGGCACCAACGCGGGCAGCATCATCGGCAGTTATGCAGTCGGTGAGCTTTCGGCACGCGACAATGTCGGTGGTCTGGTCGGTGCGAGCGTCGGTAAAATACTCAATAGCTATGCCGGCGGTGTGATAACGGCAAATAACAATGTCGGTGGATTGGTTGGCCAAGTTGCCGGGGTGTCGGGCAGAGGAATGATAGTCAACAGCCACGCCGGTGGCATCATCCATGCTTTCGGCAATGCCTCCGGCGGTTTAGTCGGTAGAGTCGGCTCCTTTCAGTTAGCTCATCAAGATTTTAGAATCATCAATAGTTACGCAAACACCGTGATATCATCCGACGGATTGTTTATCGGTGGTTTGGTTGGGCATAATCGCTCCGGATCGATATTGAATAGCTATGCCAGCGGTAGAATCTCCGAGGGTGCCTTCGCCGATGAACTCTCTATCATCGGTGGTTTGGCTGCAGTTACCATAGGCGACGCATCCATCACCAATAGCTACGCGCTGACCGAGATCTACCCGCAAGATGTCGCTTTCGGCAAAGGCAGTTTGGTCGGCAGTCATGGGAATAATAGTAGTCTGATCTCGTCTTATTCCAATGCCGCTGCAAATCCTTTCCTCGACATCACTGGTGTCAGCCAAGTTGGAATTGAGGCTTCTTCCGCACAACCCACCTCGGCTCTGCAAACCCCGACTAACGCAACTGCCGCAACCCAAGGCATCTACCAACAATGGGATCCAGATGCTTGGGATTTTGGCAATCGCGACGAATACCCGACACCCGAACATGTCTCGGGTCCTGATGAGGACGCTTGCTATGTCAACATAACTGCACGGAACGCGCGGCTATGTGGTATCACGATATTCTCTGCCGACTTCTGCTTTACCGAACATACGCCGCAATGTGAAACTTTGATATCCCCTGAAGCTCGCTATCACACTCGCGGACAAGGTTTGCGTGCGTTGAATGTCAGCGCAGGCGCATTGTATCCGCGCTTTGATATAGAGGAGCAGAATCGGGTCGGCATTTATAACGGTGCGGTCGTTAGCGACATCGCCGTCAACGAAACCCCGACCGCTCAGTTGGTGCCAACGACGATGGACACAAATGCCACCTATAGCGTCTATTTGGGGAACAGCGAAACAGCACTGCTCAGAAATGCTCGCAGCGGCACAGAGACACCCGAGATTACTCTGAACGAGAACGAGGCAACTCGCGTCGTGATAGAGGTCAGCGGCACCGAAACAGTACGCTATATCCTCTACCTAAAACATATTGATAACGCACTTGCGGTTGATGCCGACCACGATGGACTGATTGAGGTGGATTCTTTGGAAGACCTGAATGCGATGCGCTTTGAAGCCGACGGCAATAGTTATCGTCCCGATGTTCAAACTGCCCCCAATGCCACAGGGTGTCCGAACGGGGTATGCCGTGGCTTTGAGTTGACCAGAAACCTGGATTTTGACAACCGCAACGATTACGAGGATGTTGCTAACCGGGCACTATGGACTGGCAACGGCACTTGGGAGCCTATCGGTAACCCGGTTATTGATTGTGAAGATCCCTCACTTGAAGCGCGCTTTTTGACAGCAAAGTGTGGCAACGGCAGTTGGGAGCCTATCGGTGACTCGGTGCGGTTCTTCACCGGCACCTTTGACGGCAACGGCTTTGCGATTTCCAACTTAACGGTCAGAGCCGGCACGGTCAGAAGCGATGGAGTAAATATTGTGGACGGCGGACTTTTTGGAGTGATTGGTGCCGGGCGCAGTGCCGGGATCATCAATACTACCAACACCATCACTGGGCTGGGTTTGTTGAATGTGGATATTCAAGGCGATAGGGTTGCTAGCATTGCCAGATATTGCAACCGCTGTGAAATCAACAATAGCTATGTTGTCGGTCGCGTAGAAGGCACCGATAGTGCTGCCGGACTTGTCAGTGAATATTCCGTATCGGCCACATCGTCGCCCATTATATCCATCAACAACAGTTATTTCATCGGTCGCGTGCTTTCTCGCAACGCGGCTGGCGGCTTGCTCGGTGTCAGCGACTTTCACCCAACCATTTCCAACAGCTATGTGATTGGCAGGACGGTAGTCGGTAGCACACTAGGACGAGCTGGGATCTTTAGCCCCAACCAACTGAATAATTATGCTATCGCCCGTAGTTTTGCTGCCGCTTCGGCAACCCGCGCTGAGGTGCCGCAAGGCTTGGCTGGTGGCGGTGTAGGTAGCCGGGGTACCATTCAAGGCACCTACATAGACGGTGATATTTCCGGACTGCGAACTGCCGACCTCGGTCAGGTGCAAAGCAGCGAGGCACTAAAGATGCCAACTGGTGCCAACGGCATCTATAGCCAGTGGCGTACTGCAGACTGGGATTTCGGCACCGCCGAGCAATATCCGGCAGTCAAAGACGCCTCACGCAGTGGTGTACTGCTTCCCTATCAGGGTAGCTTGCTCAAAAGCATTGAATTGCCCGAAAACATAGGCATCAATCCGCCGTTTGATTTTTCCAGATTTAACTATGAGATCGCAGTGCCAGCAAACCAAAAGGTTTTGGAGTTTATCCCTGAGGCTTTTGTCTCCAGTTCCACGATTTCGGTGTTTAGGGACGGTGTGATGCTTTCTGAGAGCGCGAACGGTGTTACGATACCAAGGATTACACTCAATCCGCGCGGTGAGACGGTCGTGGATGTGGTCGTCAATGAAAGTGCAGACCGCACCTCGTATCGCTACCGCTTTGTGGTGTTCAACCTGGATGTGCGCATTTACAGCACCGCGATAGATGCCGACGACGATGGGCTGATAGATGTAACTAATCCTACTCAGTTGCTTGCGATGCGCCATAGCTTGGACGGCAGTTTTTATAGAGAAACTGCCGACGGTGCTGCGGTTTATTGTCGTAGCGGGTGCCGTGGTTTTGAGCTCACTGGCGATATAGATATGAGTGGTCGTAATTGGAGCCCGATAGGCAGTAGCGATGCGCCATTCAACGCACATTTCAACGGCAACGGCTATGCGATATCCAATCTGAGATGGGGTCAACCTTTGCCCGCTAATACGGGATTTTTTGACACTGTTGGTGAAAATGCGCGGATACAAGGTATTCGGCTGGTGAACCCTAACATCCTTTTCCGAGATGTGGTTATTCCTGAACCTCCAATCGGCACTTTGGCTGTCAACAACTATGGCATCATCTTTGATAGTCAGGTTGAAAATGTCATTTTTGATATTGATCGATTTCCTCCCAATAATGTAAGTGGTTTGGTTGTCAACAACCGCGGTATCATCGTCAACAGCGGCGTGTCTTTATCTGTGCCAGAAAATGCCAATGCTGTTGACAACTTGACAGGTTTGGTACACCTCAATTCCAATGGCTTTGTTCGCGGCAGTTTTGTAAACATTTCCATTTTCGGCGAGGGTCTATCAGGAGTTACATTTGAAGGTACGGGTTTGGTTAGCATCAACACCAATGGATCAATAATAAGCGATAGCTATGCACAAGGCAATACTGGAGTTGTTATTGGTTCTAATAATACTGCAGCGGGTTTGGTTACTACCAACAACGCAGAGATTATGAATAGTTACTCAATCGTGAACCTCCGGGGTGCCACAGGTGGTAGAGGTGGTTTGGTACTCTCCGAGGAATTTTCAGGTAGAACCGTCAATAGCTATTGGGATACCCAAGCTAGCGGTCAAGCGACTGGCACTGCCGGCATCCCTCAAACGACGATGCAACTGCAATCTGGCATGACGCAGAATAGTAGCACCAGCACCGCCTATTACGAATGGGATGCCTCGCGCTGGCATTTCGGCAATACCGACCAATACCCAGTGGCACTCTACCAAGACGGCAATGCCAATCTGTGCAGAGAACCGACCGATGAACAGCGCGATTGCAACAGGCTGGTTCCGGCTTCCGACACATTATTGGATGCCGACCGCACGATGATTTGCCTAGACCGCCAGCCCCGAGAGCGCACCGAACCGCCGTATTGCGGTGTATTGGTGCCGGGGCAAGACCGCTTCGGTTTGATCGGACTGGGATTGTCCACTGGTGTGACGCTGGAGCAGCGATCCAACCCCGGTCAGGGATTCAGCCCCGAAGTGTATTCGTATCAGATCAATTTTGCTAGCGGAAATGGCACCCCCGATTCTAACGGCGATCGCGCTCCTGATTTCGATCTGATACCGACCGCCTATTATAAAACCGACACCGTTACATTGATAACTGGGGGTGATAGGGCGGTGGTTGCCGACAACACCCGCAGCGAGCGTCTGGAGATAGATCAGTTGGATAACTTCAGCCTCGTGGTACGCACCGATGCCATCGCTGCCACATCCCCGACGCTAACTTATCAGTTTAAGTTGCGAGACACCACCAATCCGGATCTTGTAACCATAGGCCTTACGGCATTGGACGGCTTGAACTTGGCACCTAGTTTTGACGAAGGCACAACCCACTACGGCTTGACCGCATATTCCGACACACCCAATCTGCGGCTAGAAGTGTCGGCAGCCGATCCGGTGCCAGGTTTGGCACCGGATATAGCAATCACGGGTGCCGATGGGCGCGCACAAACTTATGATTCTGGAGATATCGCAACCGTGCCGCTAAACGCCACTGGTATCACGACGATTACGATGGTCGTGAGTGCCGGATATCGCTATAACTTTGAATATACCATCAGCGTAGATCGCCTGTCTTTTGCAATCGACAGCGGTGGCGGCAACAGGGTTGCCGATTCCGATAACGATGGTTTATTGGAAGTCAGAACGATTGAGCAACTTCATGCGATGCGCTATCAACCCGACGGTAGCGGTTGGAGTGATGACGGGACCTTCAGCGAGATAAACAGCGGCTGTCCCTCCGCCGGTTGCCGTGGTTATGAACTCGTCAAAGATTTAGATTTTCTTGACCCAGACCCAGACAACAGCTACGAAAATGCGGCACTTACGATGCCGCTATGGACGCTCGGTTCCGGCTGGGCACCAATAGGCAGTGAGGCAGATCCTTTTACTGCCGAGTTTGTCGCCGATCGCGCCGCTGGTCGTACGATTACCAATCTATTTATTGGTCGGCGTAGTGCCGACAATATCGGTTTGTTCGGTGCCGTTAGCGGTGCCACAATTCGCGGTATCGGTTTAGTCAATGTGGAAGTTGCCGGCCGTAGCGATGTCGGTGCGTTGGTCGGCCAAGATCTGTCAAATAGCCAAATCATCAATAGCTATGTTTCTGGCACGGTACGTGCTTTCAATACCCGTGTTGGTGGTTTGGTTGGACATCATCGCGGTAGTGTCCTCAACAGTTATGCAAGCATTTTGGTGACTGCCCCTAGTGGTGATGCCGGTGGTCTGGTCGGCAGATTAGATGGAGATGGAAACAATAATCGTCGTGGAAACATCGATAACAGCTATGCCATCGGCTTGGTCAGTGGGCAGCGCGCCGGCGGCTTGGTCGGTTCTATAAGAGAATCTTCTATCAACAATAGCTATGCGTTAGTTGATATCAGTGGTAATCAGGGCGGTGGTCTGGTCGGCTTTGCTAATAGTGTCCGCTTCAACAGTAACATTGGTGCGATTGGTGCGTTCAATACATCCAGAATTGACAATAGCTATGCGGTAGGTGCCAATAGTTCTACCAATCCCAAAGGTTTGGTAAGGGCCCAAGCAGGTCGGAGATCAGAACAGACAATTGCCGTTAGCAGAAGCTACTGGGATAGCAGAGTCGCCAGTAGCAGTGCGCTGACCAGCGACCATGGTGGTAGCGGTCAAACCTCTGATGCCCTTCGAGAGCGTACCACGAATGACGGAATCTATGCTGGCTGGTCAACAGATCATTGGAATTTCGGTGGCACTAGCGATTACCCGATACTTAGATATCAAAGTGAATGTAATACGGGTAGCAGTACGACGAGACCGCTTTGCGGTTCACCACTGCCCGGACAACAGAACGGTTTAAGGGAGTTGGCATTTATTGACTTTAACAGCGATGTTGTATATCCAGAACCGCGCTTTAACCCGAGGATATTCAACTACACGCTGACGCTGGTACCCAACCAAGTTAGATTGATACCGACTTTGTATAGAAGCAACAACAGAGTTCAGTTTGGTTTTACTGGTGGCAACAATAGAGCACATACAGTGGGTAGCGGTGAAAGCTCCCTCTCGCTCGTGGTGCCTCGCACTGGAATGATAATTAGGATACTTCCCATTGGCACTGGAGAGGCAGGTGCGGCGGGCACATATACTATCCGTGTCAACCGATCCAGTACAACAATAAGAAACATTGCAGATGAGGACAGCGACGGCTTGATAGAAGTGCGCAATCAAACAGACCTGAACGCGATGCGCTATCAGTTGGACGGTAGCGGATACCGAGCGTCGGAAACAGACAGCAAGATCAGCGCCGGCTGTCCGGTGGAAACCGGCTGTTTCGGCTACGAGTTGGCTGCCAGCATTGACCTCTCGGGCAGTAGCTGGGATCCGATTGGGGAGAATACGGAGCGCTTTAGTTGTGATAACCCGACGAGCAGGTGTTTTGAGGCAACTTTTGAGGGTAGCCGTGCAGAGGGTTATGAAATCACCAATTTGAACATCAACACACCCGACAACGACAATGTCGGGCTATTCGCTTATTTGGGCAGAGGGGCAGAGGTTAGAAACCTCGTTTTATCCAATGTGTCGTTAACAGGTAGTGAGGGTGTCGGCGGGATAGCAGGCTATAACGCCGGCACTTTGATGAACAATAAGGTGGACGGCGGTTTGGTCGGCAGTGTGGTCGGCTCAGCCTATTTGGGCGGTCTCGTCGGTTATAACGATGGTCTGCTTAGAGAAGGTTTTGCTGATATTGTGGTTGGCGGGGATAACTTGAGCGAAAACATCAACATCGGTGGTGTGGTCGGTTATAACGCCGGTCGGGTCTACAACAGCTATGCGACTGGCAATGTATCGGGTGTCAACGGCATCGGTGGTGTGGTCGGTGTCAACGACGACAGCGGGTTGATTATCAACAGCTATGCCGACAATCAGGTGTCTGGTGCAAACGATGTTGGCGGTTTGGTTGGGCGCAACAACGACGATGCAGAGATTTTCTCTAGTTATGGTTTAGGCAATGTTTTGGGCGATACCGGGGTCGGCGGTTTGGTCGGTGTGAATTTGGGTACAGTCCGGGATACCTACGCAACGGGTGATATCCGCGCAAGTAGTAGGGTTGGCGGTTTGGTTGGCGATAATCGCAATGCAATTCATGATAGCTACTCCGTCGGACGCGTGCGAGGTGATACTGAGGTCGGTGGTTTGGTTGGTCATGCCAGCGGCAGCGGTGCTACTACCACCTTGAGTTATTGGGATGCGGGAGTCAGCGGCGTGATGCAAAGTGCCGGTGGCTTGCCCCAATCCACCGCTGCATTACAAGGACCGGGATCTGATGGTGGAATCTATGCAAATTGGAATGACGGACATTGGTGGTTCGGTGGCGAAGCGGTCGGAGAAAGGTCCGAATACCCGATACTTAAATATGCAGGACTCAATTATGCAGAAGGCCGGGGTCGTGCGGCGTGTACCTTCCGTAGCACCGGCGACCTAATTGCCGACCGAAATTTG
Source organism: uncultured candidatus Poriferisulfidus sp. (assembly GCA_965200865.1). Classification (GTDB taxonomy): domain Bacteria; phylum Pseudomonadota; class Gammaproteobacteria; order Poriferisulfidales; family Oxydemutatoraceae; genus SP5GCR1. Next base: position 423,677 of record CBDAVG010000002.1, read on the forward strand.
ACAAGTGTGGCAATTTGTGGTCTTGGCGGTTCTAATAACTTTCCTGATAGTGTTATTGCTGCTGGACAATTTCACCCTGAAACACACCAGTATCCCGGTTTGCTTAACCTGCTAGGAGTTCCGCGGTTGGATCCGCAATTTTCAGGGCTTAGGTTGCGTTATCAGGTTGACATAGAGTTTCAGGTAACACAATCGTTGTTCATACTGCCGAGACCAGTGTTTTCTGATGCGATCATCCATATCACCTATAACGGAGTGCGAACTGAGATTGCCCAAGACGCAGGTCTGAGTGTCATGCTGGATCCCGGAATTGACGATGACATCGTTATCTCGGTGGAAAGTCCTGCCCCGGTTGACGGTCTGAACCCCAAGTCGGTTGTTGAATATGTGGTGGGGCTTAATTATTTTGTTGCCGAATTCAGCAGTGAGATACTAGACGTTGCCGAAAGAAATGTGGATGACGACGGCGACGGTTTGATCGAGATCCATACTCTGGAAGATTTGGATGCGGTGCGTAATTTCACGGAAGGCACGTTGTATGAATACACATTCCCCGTTGATGATACTGAAAGGTTCCCCGATGGTGTGCAGATAATTAGTGCTAGGGGTTGTCCTGCGACCGGCTGTGTCGGCTATGAGTTGACCAGAGATTTGGATTTTCTAGATCCTGACAGCTATCTGTTCGGCGAAGTGAACGAAGACTGGGTGAACAGTTGGGAACCTATAGGCGAAACCATAGAAGCACTCGGCAACTCATGCGTGCGTGACTCAAATTTCTGTTTGGATGGCACCTTTGATGGCAACGGTTATACCATCCATAATCTGCGTATTGCCGGCGATATCGGCAGAAACACCGCAGGTTTGTTCCATACCATAGGTGCGGGTGGTCGTGTTCAAAACCTAAATTTAAGAAATGTTACGATAGAAAATTTACCACCTGGGACGGCTCGAATAGGTAGTGTGGCAAGTCTTAATCAAGGCACAATTTCCAATACTCGTGTGATCAATGGCAAGATATCGGCAAACGAAGCCCGGAATGATAACCTTGAGGAGGGACGTGGTGTCGGTGGTTTGGTCGGTGCGAGTGAAGATCGTGGCACCATTGAATATAGCTCGGCACATGTTGATATCTCAATCCCAGTCTCAGGTGTGGTAACAGGCGGTTTGGTAGGTTCCATGATAAACGACTCAAGGGTATTGAACAGCTACGCAATCGGTAGAGTGGGTGGAGACCAAGCAGGTGGTTTGGTAGGAAATAGAGCCGATCAAGGCAGAGTTGAAAACAGTTATATGATGGTTAGATTAAACGTACTCAGTAGAGCACCACGACAGTTTCGCAGCGGTGCTGAGATCGGCGGCATCATCGGCTTTGATAACGGCAGTGTTTCGATCAAGAATAGTTATGTAGCCGGTGAGCTCGTCAATAATTCGGGATTGGCTCTCAATCGGTTTGTTGGAAGCGGAAATGATCTTGCGCCGGAAGACCCGGCTTCATTTGTTATATTTGACGAATTGGCAGGGAGAAGCAGAAGTGCCACAGACAGTTATTGGGATTCAAACTTTGCTAGCGTAAACCGAAATACTGGTGCCAGACGCACTACCTCAGAGTTACGAACGCCAACTAATGCAAATTTTGCAACCGCATCCGGGGGTATTTATGCAAACTGGGCACCTGCCGGCCCTGACGATCCTGACATTTGGGATTTCGGCACCAGTTCTCAATATCCCACATTGAGGAATGCCGACGGCACTACCGCAACGCTGGTATGGGATCTGCTGTTGAACAATATGAGCAATATTGCTGCCACGAATGCGCTGATCTTGAGAGACGACTTGAGTGCCGTGGGAACCTTTGATCCTTATGTTTTTAGAGACAGACGGCTTATAGTGGACGGCAGCTTGGCATCTCCGATTACGCTGGCTGCCACCAATCCTGCTGTTGCTGACATTGAGGTCGAGATCTACTGCGACCGCGTCCGTTGTCCGTTGGCAGATCCTGACGCGGATCCTGTCGATACTACCACAGTTAGGTTAACTAATCGTGATGTCCAGCAGATCAGGTTCACTGCCCGCGATGGCAACCGAGTGTCGGAATATAATTTTGATGTAGATTACGATGAATTTTTTCTAAACAATGTGGAAGACATTGTCATAGATGAAGCCGGTGCCTTCCGTGTACGAGGTGACTATGTGAATCTTCTTAGGTTGGGTTCTAGGGGCAATTTCACGGTTAAATGGACGCAAATAGACGGAGGGGAGCCCATAGATGCTGCCAGTACAAACCTCATACCACTCCAATTAACACCGCAGATAGATTTTGTGCCTGCGAGTACCGACCATAGCATCGTCAGGTTTAGGGTGGAAATAGGTCTCGGAAACCAAGTACACATCACTAGAGAAATATCGGCACGTATCAACAAGGTCAACAATGCGCCGACCGTCGGACGGCTTAGCCTTCGCTTTTCAGATAGTGCTGATGGAACTCTTGCATTAAGCGAAGTATCGGCACCGACCGATAGGGATGGTGCTGTCACATTAGTGAAGCGACAAGTTCAGAGGCGTATTATCGGTGACAGAAGCGGGATTTGGGACATCATTTCGTTGCCGCCTCGTGTAGTTGACACTGGTGGAGGTATAATAATAATTCTTTATGACGCTCCGACTGATGAAGTTGACAGTTATGAATACCGTGTCGTTGCCACTTATCGAGATGGACAAGGCTATGAGGAGGACATAATAACGGATGATACGTTTTCAGTCTTTGTAAGGGAAGACAACGACGGCGACCGTGTCAGAAATGATGTTGACATAGACGACGATGGCGACGGACTGATAGAAATCCATACTTTGAAAGACCTCAATAGCATGCGCTATCAGCTCGAAGGTAGAGGTTTGAGGGACAGCGCGGATGGAACATTGAATACCACTGGTTGCCCAGTCGGCGGTTGCAACGGCTACGAATTGGCGGGCGACCTTGATTTCAACAACGATGATAGCTATGGCGCATCAAATTCGACTGAACTCGCTGAACTCAAGGAGTTGTGGACGGTAGATCGATTAGATTACACTGATCCTCAAGATCTGAGTTGGCAGCCTATAGGAGATGTATTCAGAGCGGCGTTTGATGGAAACGATAACAAGATCTCAAATCTGCAAATAAATAGAAGTGCTTCAGCAGTCAATGTGGGCTTATTTTCGGTCATCGGCGCAAACGCAAGGGTTGAAAATCTAGGTCTTGAAGATGTTTCCATCAGAGGCTTCACGCAAAGAGATAGGAAAAATATCGGTGGCATTGCCGGCACTGTGGTGCGCGGTGGCAGCGTCTCCAATAGTTATGTGACGGGTCAAACTGGGATAAACCAAGCGTCTATGGTAATCGCAGCGGATTCAGGAATCATCGGTGGTTTGGTTGGTCTCAACCAAGGCAACATTCTCAATAGTTATGCAAAAATCAATATACTTTTGGATACGACGCCGTTACCACGGTCAGAAACAGGACCAGCGACGAATGATATCAAAATTGCCGGTGGATTGGTCGGTCGCAATAGCGATGGGGGTAAGATTCTGAACAGCTATTATTCAGACGGACGAGTCAGAGGGCCGTGCGTTGTCGGTGGCTTGGTCGGGGTTCAGCAATCTGAGAGTACTGAAACGCAGTTGCAGACTAGCGAAATCAGAAATAGTTATGTGTTCAATGCCGGTGTTGAATTGAGGCACGCCCAATCCAATTGTGCAAACTGGATTAACAATACCGTGTATGCTGGTGCTTTGGCCGGTTATAGCGACGGCTCACGCATCATCAATAGCTATGTGGCAGGACCCACTAGAGCATTTAGGGACACCGACGACACCTTGGGTCGGGGGTCAACGGGTACTAGGTACAGAATATGCCCTCGCAGAGGAAGTGGAGCAATAACACTCACCAATTTACCTGTTGTTGTTGACGGTACACTTCAGAATATTAGCGGAGATATTGGAGTTCGTGTCAGCGGCTTTGCAAATGCCAATAACACAAGTAATAGTTATTGGGAACATGACGGGAACGACGATAATTATCAGTGTTTTGTTGATACTCTTGGTTTCATGCGTGATAGATACATTGATGTCAATTCTAACCTTTCTGTGTTCACTTATCTAGGCAGAGCAGAAACCGCATTGAAATTTCCCACAGCTCCGAATGCAAGGGTGGAAAACAACTGTCTGCAGACTAATAATTTAGGACAAACAGTTACGAGAAATGGTAGTTGTAATCTCTATGCGAACTGGAACACCAACGATTGGTTTTTCGGCAGGAGCGATCAATACCCGCTGATTAGATACAATGTTGGACTGACCAGAAACAGCCCGGGTTGCGATTTCAACGCCAACACCTCGCTGCCCCGATGCGGTGATTTAGTGGGCGGTCAGCCGGCTCGCACCAATGTGCCAGAGTTAGCAGCCCCAGAACAAGTGGATATACCACCTCAAGTGAGAATTCTTCATAACGTCAACGAAGCTCCAGAAACCGAACTATACCAGCCGTACACGATCAATATAAGCGAAGAAGACAGCGTGACGCTGAATGCAGCGCGCAGTGTCTCTGCGAATAATACGCCGCTGAGCTATCTATGGAGCCAAGCGAGCGGCCCCACAGTGTTGGCTGATCCGCTTGCTGCCGCAGAGATTACACTGGATGTGGATGGTGCTCTGGTAGCCGCCGATGCCGATGTTGCGCAAGTTGTTATATGGTTGGAAGTCAGAGAGAAAGACAACCCTGATTTGTTCAGGCTGGAGAGTATCACATTGAATGTCGCTAAGAGTAACGCGCCGGGTAGCTTGACGGTCAGTTGGTTGGGCGAGGGAGTACTGTATTTAGCCGAAATCAACGACCCCGACGGCGGTCCTTTCACCGATGTTGCGTATCAATGGCGTCAGGGCAGCGAAGGAAGATTCGTTGATATAGAGGGTGCCATTGAGCGCAGTTATAGAGTGCCTCCAGAAACTAGGGATAATGAATATCGGTTGGTAGCCACATATACCGACCGCCAAGGTTATTCCAATAGAACCGCCTCTGCTGCGCTACCGTATTCAGCGGTTGCCGATTTGGTAGATAAAGATGGAGACGGACTGATAGAGATTTCTACGATAGAGGAACTGAATGCCATCCGTAATCAACCGAACGGTAGCGGATATGTAGCCGAAAGTGGCGGCGCATCCAATAGTAGCGGTTGTCCGGGCAGAACTTGTATAGGTTATGAGCTGGTTAGGAATTTGGACTTTAACGATGTTGATAGTTATAGCACCACGAGCATGGTTGTTATACAACGATTGCAGAGGTGGCGGCCAATCTCTAGTTTCGCTGCTATTTTCGACGGCAACGAATTCGTGATTTCCAATCTTAGAATAGACAGGACTTCCAATGTAGGTTTGTTCAGTACTGCCATAGCAGGAGCCATGATTCGGAATATTAGCTTGGCAAACGTAACTGTGCAAGGCGAAAGCTCAGTGGGTGCGCTTGTCGGCAATTTCCAGGGCAATGCGATTACCAATGCCCACATTCTAAGTGGTAGTGTCGTCGTAATTTCTAATGTCGGCGGTTGCATGATCGGGTCAGTGGGGAGTGCGACGACGATCAGCGACAGCTCGGCAAATTGTACGATAACCGGCAACAATACCGTGGGCGGTTTGGTCGGCATGAGTTCTGCCCGCATTGAGCGCAGCTTTGCAGCCGGTTCCATTAGGGAACAGCCTCAACTCAGCCTTGCAATCAACGCTGGTGGATTGGTTGCCGACATGGGAGTCGGCGGACGTATTGAAGATAGCTATGCAGCCGTTGATATACAAACTCAAAGCCAAAGCTCCATCTTTAGAGGGGTCGGTGGCTTGGTGGGTCGCAATCAGCTTGATTCCTTCATTATCAATAGTTATGCGCTAGGTGATGTAATCCATATTGGCAATTTCCGTATCGATTTTGTAGGTGGCTTGGTCGGTAATGCGTCAGGTCAAATATCAAACAGTTATGCAGTCGGCAATGTGAATGTGCCTTCCGCTACGCAAAGCCTTAGTATTGGTGGTTTGATTGGGCGCGTCAACGGAGCTACCGTCTCTAATAGTTTTGCACTGGGCAATGTCAACGGATATAGAAATCTGGGCGGCTTTATAGGTTCCATTGGCGGAACTGACGCAGCCGACTCAGTCGTTAATAATAGCTATGCCACTGGTGCGGTTAGCGGCGATGCGCAAATAGGTGGCTTTATTGGCAATGTAGCGTCGGGTCAAATATCAGACAGCTACGCAATCGGCAACCTCAGCGGGCGGGCAGATGTCGGAGGCTTTATCGGTCTTAGCGGAACTAGCACGGTGGAACGTAGTTATTGGGACATTGAGACGAGCGAACAGATAATTTCTGCCGCTGCCACCTCTGCGACAACCACCCAGTTGCGAACACCGACCGCACCAGGAAACACGACCGGTACGGTTTATCACAGATGGAGTACGGACAACTGGGATTTTGGTGTCGAGACACAATATCCTGCCGTCAAATATATAGATGCTAGCTGTGCGACTGCAACACCGTCGTTGAATTGTGGCAGCTTGTTGCGGCGTCAACGCCTCGGCTTGCAAGATATACAAGTCAACCAACTTGGTGTCGCTAGGCAGCCACAAATTGTTCCGCCTTTTGATGCAACGATCATTAAGGAAGATCCCGATGCTATTGCGGTTAGAAATTACTCATTAAATGTGGACAGAGATGCCCTTGAAGTTAGAGTCACCGCAGTTGCAAATAACCCCGATAGCGTCATCGCCATAGAAGGCGGCCCGATGGCGGTAGGCACGATAGAGTACACACCGTCTATAGATTTCTCTACAATGACGATGGTGACAATGCTGGTATCCGAACCGTACGAGATTGAAGGCAAGGAGAACCTCAAAGTTGAATATCGCTTGTCACTGAGTCCTTCGTTTGAGGTCTCCGACATTCAATATCTAGCCGCAATAGACGAGCGATCGGCACCGCTAGATGCCTCCATTCCGGTGAGAGAAGGACACTTCATTCTCTTGACCAGCAGGGTTTCAAGTACTGTCGGCGATGACTTGAGCTACCGGTGGAGCATAGATAGAAATCAAGTATCGCTTTTAGACGAATCTGATCTCAGCGGCGATGTGGTGGGCGGTAGTGCCGGGCTTCGGTTCCGCTTAAACGACGCTTTCATCGCTGCAGATCAATCCCAAGCAACGGTGAATGTGACGTTGGTGGTGCAAAGTGCCGAAGGAAGAAGCGTGACTCAAGAACTGCTGCTGCCGGTAATGAAGCACAACAACGGCAACATTGGTGAAGTTAGCACACCCACGCAAATAGGTTTCACTTATGTTGCCCCGACTATTACCGAAATGCAGTTAGCTGAGGACGTTGACAACGGCGGTGATGTGGACAGCGTCAGCTATCAATGGCAGCGGCAGTTGGGTGGTGTGTGGTCGGATATTGCCGGTGCGACTGAGTCCAGCTATACCGTGGCCGGTTCTATTGACGATTTCTATCGCGTCATCATAGGTTATACCGACGGTCAGGATTATAGAAACGAAGTGTTGTCGGCAGCGGCACCAGCCTCGTCGGGTTTGTTGTTGAGAGCACTACCCGGTGCCCGTGCCACCAACACAGTAGGAAGGGTGAATCTCGATTTCACCGCCGATGGATTGACGCAAGCCGAAGGTCAAAGGGAAGAGATCTTTGACAGCAATATTACAAGCTATACCGTGCCTAATGGAACCGACCTTGTCACGATTAGGGCAGTTGGGGCTGAGATTATACTAAACGGAATGCCTTTCTCAGTGATGGGGGAAAATACCATTAACCGAGACTTTCCGCTGCGTTTCGGCAATAATGTTTTTGCCTTCCAATGGGAGGATGGAAGCGAGACGGTGACCTATGAGGTAACCCTTTTCCGTGAATACAACACCACATTACAGCGATGGGGTATTTCATGGACAGGACAAGATCTGGTAGATTTAACCGATCCATTGCCAGAGGCGGAACCTACCGAACATGTGTTCTCGCAGTCCATCCCCAACGATATTGAAGAGGTATTTGTGTCGGCACTGATATTTGAATCAGTGGATATTGACATTCAATTAAACGACAACGATGTTAGCGGCGTTAGCACTAGACCCGTGGTAGGCGGGGTTGAGGCACGAGCGACGCTGGATGACTTAGTATTGGGAGAGAATACTATTAAGGTTATCGTGTCGTCTCCGGATGGAGTGCAGCGTGATGAATATATCGTAACGGTTTGGCACAGATACAGTGCTGTGCTTGAAAGTTTAAGCACGAGTAGCACTGAGGAGGAGCTTGACCCGGCATTTAATTCACAAACAACCGAATATACGGCAACCACCGGCAACCACCGCGAATCGGAGCAGATTGAGTTCAGAAGGTCACCAGAAACCACAGTCCTTGTTGATGGTGTGGCGGTTAATCATATAGAGCGAGTTTCCACATCTACCCTAGCTCTAGGGATAGGTGATAACACCGTTGAGATCGCGGTTCAGGCACCGCGTGAAGAAAGTACGACTTATACGGTTACCGTCCACCGTGAATATAGCTTGAATCTGCGCAGTCTGAGTTTGGCAGATGCGATGGAATTGGATCAGACATTTACTTCTACAAGGACTCAATATACCGCTACAGTCTCTGACATGACGACGCAAGTTACGGTGACCCTCGCAACCGATTTGGAAGTAGAAACCGCTATGAGTGCGCCGACCTCGGCGACCATCATTCCCAGGAGCAATACGATACAAGAGGGCAATGCCGATGATCGTATAGAGCTGACCGCAGCGGTGGCGTTGAACTTTGATCAAAATCCTATTGCCATGACGCTCTCGGCATTGGGAGAACAAAGAGTTACCACGCTTACGGTTACCCGTCTCAGAGGCACAAACGCCAATCTGCAGCCGCAACCCGACGGGCTGACGGTGCGACCGGCAGACTCTATAAACTACGATGAAACTGCTCGGCGCTTTACCATCAATGTGCCTAGTGTTGCTGTACCTAGTGTTAATGCTGATCTTCGGTTGACCTTGAGACCGCAGGATCGGAATGTCTCTAGGATTATTCTGGACAATAGAGACTTGGATTTGACGAGCCTTAGAGATACCGGCTTGGTTGAAGGGACTATTTCCGGCTTGAGAGAAGGTGTGCCACCGAATGAAATAGAGTTGACAATATACGCACACGACGGCAGGACTTTCCAAACCTATACGTTGATAATCAGTCGTCCATTGAGTGGCAACGATAGGCTAGATTATGTTCAGTTTAATGAATTTAATGAAGGCGAAGATACTCCAGAAGTTTCGTATAGGATAGATAGCACGCAGTTTGTGGAGTCGCAAACACAGCAATCTGTCTTTGAAACAGAGCAGCGGAGTGTTCGTTTTGAGACTAGTAGAATCAAACTGAGACCCATAACCGAGCATCCAAACGCGATGGTTAGTATCACTAAAGCCGGAGATGTACCCGAAGTCGTCTTCACTGGCACAGGCAACGGTGCTATGTTGAGCGAATTCATCAATCTAGATTTGGGGGAAAACGCGATCACAATTGAGACAACCGCACCGAACGAAGGGGCATCCAGTGTTTATACGCTGGTCGTAACCCGTGAAGAAAGTGACAATACTGAGTTGGCAACATTGAGTGTCTCGGGAACCACGGTGATGCCGGTGCGCGGGCGATACATGGTTGAGCTTGATGAGGGTACGACGAGCTTTTCGGTGACGGCAGAGGCTTTGCATCCAGAAGCAACTGTGACGATCAGTAGCGGCGACGGTGCTGATGTAGAAGGGCGGCAAACAGCAACTAAAGACAATATCCCAATAAGCGTTGAGATGTTGGAGACAACAGCGACAATAACCGTGCGTGCGCAAAATGGGGAAGACACCGAATTTTATGACTTGACGGTGCGGATTGCGGAGAGTTCGGATACCAGGGCTTCGGTGAGCTTGACCAATACCAGACCAAGTGACCCAGGTACCATAAATTTGGAAGATGACGCAGAACCCTATAGGGCAGACTTTTTAGAGGATACGACGAGTACGCTCGTAACCGTGACCCCTATTGATGATGCTGCAACGGTGAGAATCACAGAAAACGGCAATGTGCTTGTTCCCACAACTCCACAAGTAGTTATAAGGGTTGCCATGCCTGAAACCGGAAGCAGTAGAACTTTACAGATTGGAGTGACTGCGGAAGACGATACAGTAAGAACTTATGCTTTAAGAATTGTGCGCGCAAGAAGTAGCAATGCGTGTTTGGGTGCTATCGCGATCCTGAACTCAGATGGCAGCCCGCTGCGAGGCGATACGAACCGGGATATTGCATGTGATGCTATCAATCTCAACCAATCTTTCAATACCAGCAATTCGGTGGCACAAATAGTGGTGCGGCCGACTGCTGAAGATGAGGATAACGCGACGATCAGGGTATTTGCGCCCGGCGACGTCAGTGGCGAGCAGGTTCAGAGCGGTAGCAATAGCAGTGCCATAGCTGTGCCAGAGGGCAGCTCGGCGACGATTACGGTTGTGGTGACTGCCCAAAACGATGATGAACGGCGTTATACCGTGAAGGTGATACGCGAGGCAAGTTCCGATGCCAATTTGAGAGACTTGCAACTGGTGTATACAGGAGTGAACCAATTAACATTTGATGCGACAGTATCCACCTATAGGCTGACGATGCCTAATTTAGTCGATAGAGTTGAGTTGTTTGCAACCGCAGCCAATAATAAAGCGAAGGTTAGACTGGACATAGACGATGAACAGCCGACGAGTGCCATCGCCAGTATCAGTCGCCCGATCGACTTGACGGCAGGGAAGCAAAGAACAATTCGTATCGTGGTTACCGCGCAAGATCAGATGGCGACCCGAGGCTATACCGTGTTCGTGACCCGTCAGCGACCACTTAGTGACAATACTGAAGTGGGGAGTATCAGGGTTACTGCGACTAGTGGCAGGCGTATAGAAACGGTAGAGCGTAGAGTAGGCAACACCTATTTTATAGATGTTTTTGGCACCGACGCAGTTGAAGTCCAAGATATAAATATCATCAGGCTAACAATACGGCCTGCCGTTGAAGGAGTTGAAGGAGTTGAAGGAGCGGAAATTATCATACCTCAAGAAGACTTCGACATATTAAGTGAACTCTTTACGGAAACTTATCTCTTGGGCCCCAACCCTCCATTAGATACCGAGCCATTAGAGACTGTACAATTCGGAGTTGAGGCTGCGAACAATGTAGACGAAGATTATTATACAGTGATAATAACCCTCAGGAGCAGTTCGGATACCAGATTGAAATCGCTGACCTTGTCCAATGTTGACCCGAATGATATAGAGTTGCAAGACAATACATATACCGCAAGTATAGGAGAGAATACGACGAGTACCGTCGTGTCTGTAGAAACGCAACATACGCAGGCGACGATGGAAATCACTCTAGATGGAGAGACCGATATCACCCGAAATATCGCAAACAGCCGAGTTGGGGTTGCCAATACCGGCCGCAGTAACACGCTGCGGATCAGAGTGACCGCCCAGGACGGTAGCACGAGCCAATCCTATACCGTAAGAATAAATCGCGACGGCAGCAGTGATAACAGCTTGTCGAGTATCACCGTGAGTGGTACTGTGGCTGGTACTAATGTGGTTAGGCAAAGCGATGGAACCTACACCGCAACTGTGCGCGAGGATACAGCAGAGACCTTTGTAACCGCAGTCGCTGGTAGCACCGTTGCGAGAAGTGTGTCAATCATTGACGGCGGCAGCTTCTCTGTGACCCGTGCTGGACGCCAGGCGAGCGGATTTTTTGCCACCCCTGATTTCGGGAGTAGCAAAGACATAGAGATTGTGGTGAGAGCGCAAAACGGTATGCCACAAAGTTATACATTAAGGTTAAACCGAGAACGAAGTAGCGATGCGCGTCTACATAGATTGGCATTGGTGTCGTGGATAGGCACATCCACCGACACAGTAGTGCCGGTCATCACTGGACCGACCACGGTGCGCGAGCATGGTCGGCAGTTTGATTTCAATGTGACCGGTGTCCAGGTGAGACCCACCGCAAGCCGGGATGCCGATAAGGTAGAAGTATTTGCACCGGGCAGTTCCATGGCCGAAGAAATAGCAAGAGGGGCTGACAGTTCTTTTATACCTCTGAGCGCAGGCTCCACATCAACGATTAGAGTTTTAGTGACTGCCCAAGACCAGCAGACGACTAGAGATTATGTTATACGGGTGGGACGCTCGTTTAATGACGATAACGATCTAAGAGATCTTGAGTTAGCAACCGCAGGCTTGACACTAGATCGCGCTTTTGATACTGATAGCACTAATCTGTCGTACACAGTGATGGGAGATATCAGAACGGAACGAATCAGCGTGACGGTGACCTCCGGTCCCAATCAGCGGATTACGGTGGACAACGACGATGAGAACCCGATCATTGAATCCAACGCGGAGCGGGAAATCACTACTTTCTTCTCTAGACCATTAGATTACGGATTTAACACCATTGAGATTGCAGTATTTGCCCAAGACCCTAATCTCCGTCCAACAATTTATACCTTGAGTGTATTCCGCCAAGTAGTCTTGCAAGATTTAGTTTTGGGTGGAATTAAACCTGATGACCCCTATCTCGCTGATGCCTTTGATTCGTTCATGAGAAACTATGAAGTAGGGCTTTCTAATCAAAGCTCCACATTGACGGTCGTCCCGATGATTCCTCTGGGCAGCGGTATTGACTATACGATTTCTGAAGGGAGCGATGTGATAACGCGAAACACTCCGGCATCTATTGCGATTATGACTGATGAGACCAAAGTTATCACCGTAGCACTGCAAGGACCGCACGATACTTCTTATAGCTATACGGTGACAGCGACCCGAGATCCGAGCGACATTGACGACTTGGCTACTCTGGAACTATTTTCGGGACAAACTCCACTTCGGAGTTTGGATGATCTGACAGGCGAGGAGGATATATATTCATTAGTATTCTCCAGCCCAACAGATGATATTAGGTTGGTGGCAGAAGTGTTAAGTCCTGTTTCGATGATTACATTATTTAGGGTGGGCAATGATCTTAGATTAGACGATGTGTCTGAGCGCCGTATAGATGAGGTTATTTCTATCGAAGAAAATGATGTTACGACAGTCAGAATCAAAGTTGTTGCGCAAGACCGAGTGACGAGCAGGACTTATGTGATAAGCCTAGAACGTGAAGAGAGCCGAGATACTAGGTTGGAAGGACCCCCGATTGTTAATGGAATCCGGGCGCAGCCGGTGGACGGTGAAGACGATGAATACACCATTGAGCTTAGTAGCGATACGATGGAATTCTTCGTAGAAGCCACGGCTCGTCATCCAGGCGCAACGGTGAGGATTGACGACAACATGGGTGCTATAGAGGCCGGTGACCGGACCGAACGCATAGCAGGTATTGAGATAGACCGCGAAGATATGCCACAGCGCACGATCACCATAACTGTGCGAGCACTCAACCCAAGAGTCCTCCCTCAAACATACACTTTGACGGTAACCCTTCGCGCGGGTTCGGATGCGAGTTTGCGTTCGCCGCTGATGGTGGACGGTGCCGAGCCTTTAGAATTGCGAGACGATATAGACGAATATACCGTAACCGTACCCCAAGGCATGATGAATACGAACGTGACCGCAGTTGCGAACGACCAACTTGCACAGTCGGTGACGATTGGCGATGTAAGGTCAATGTTGGTTGACGGATTTCAAACAATAGAACAGCGGGTTAATCTACCTAAGACCGGAGATAGTGAGGAATTGGAGATTATAGTGACCGCGGAAAATGGTACGACTAGAACTTATACTATAACGGTGATGCGCGCCGAGAGTCCGGACGCGAGTTTGGCTTCGCTGAATGTGGACGGAGCCAACCAGCCTATTATAGATGTGCGAGCTGACCTAGACCGAAACACCTATACCGCAACCATACCTGAGAGAGCAACAACCGCAACCGTGACCGCAACCGTGAACGATGAATTTGCAACGGTGAAGATCTTAGATGACGGCATGTCGGATGAGAGCGAGGATCGAAGTACGGAAAGTAAGGTTACTCTACCCGAGACCGGAGATAGTCAGGAAGTGCGGATTAGAGTGACCGCGCAAAATGGTATGACTAGAACTTATACTTTGACAGTGATGCGTGCTGGGAGTTCGGATGCTGACCTAAGCGAGCTAATCGTTGACGGTGCGATGCCCAGCGATATAGTATCGGATGACAATGTAGTATTGGATGACGATGTAAATACTACATATACCGTAATCATAGCCGAAGATGTGATGGCTACGACTGTGACCGCAGTTGCGAACAATCCATTTGCACAGTCGGTGACGATTGGCACAGCAGGGTCAATGCTGGTTGACGGATTTCAAACAATAGAACAGCTGGTTTCTCTAGACCAGACCGGAGAGAGAAGGACCTTGCGGATCAAAGTGACTGCGCAAAATGGTACGACATCTCGCACTTATGTTTTAACGGTGATGCGTGACGACAGTTCGGATGCGGATTTGAGTTCTCTGAATGTGGCTGAAGCCAACCCGTCTGAATTATTAGATTTGGAAACCGCCCCAGACCGAAATATATATAACACAACCGTACCCGTAGATGAAGAAATGGCAACGGTGATCGCAGAAGCGAACGATCAATTTGCTACGGTAGAAATTGACGGAGAACAAATAACGCGGAAGAGTGTTCCTCTGACCCTGAGCATGCCTAGTCAAACTTTGACGATCGAAGTGACTGCACAAGATGGCACAACGAGAACTTATACTGTAACGGTAGCTCGAGCATCGAGTTCGGATAATGAGCTGAAAAATTTGCGGCTGGTTGATCGGAACGGGCTGCCTAGTACAACCTTAAATTTGAGTCCTGATTTTGCCGTAGATACTTTTGTTTATGATGTGACAGGGGATATTGAGGACGAAATTATTCTAGAGATAACTTCTGGCTTCGGACAAACAATTCGTATTGGTAATGATGAGTCGTTAATCACTTCCGCTGATTCCGCTGCCGAACAAATAACCGACACCGTAAGACGCTTTGTGGGGTACGGACCAAATGAGATTGATATTAATGTGTTTGCTCAGGACGGTTCACCACAAACCTATACCTTGAATGTATTTCGTCCGTTGCTTTTGGACAGCTTAGGTTTGGAAGTGCTGAATTTGCAAGGAATGAGTTCCGATGTTCCCTCCTATACCTTTGAGCCTTTGATGACAAATTATCAGGTGATGTTTGCTAATCAGAACTCAAGGTTGGTGGTCACCCCCACGCCTCCGACGCTTCTTGAAGGTGAAGGCGAAATCACATATACGATTTTTGCAAGAGATTCTGAAGCAACCGTAGATATCGAGCAAACGCCGCAGAACGCTCCCACAACTATTTCGTTTGATGAAGGGCAGACCCAAGTTATCACCATAAGACTGCAAGGACCGAATGAAACGACCAATACTTATGTGGTGACAGCAACCCGAGATTTCAGCAACAATGCCTACTTGGGTAGTTTGGAAATATTGTCGGCACAAGACGGTAGGAGTATTCGTCAGTATGATGCCTCGGAATTGGATGATGACTCGGAATTGAATATAGAATTGGATGTTCCTAGTACGACAACGAGTATCAGATTGGTGGCGCAAACATCCAGTACCAATGCAATGATTATAGACTTAGGGGTAGACGTTAGTACTGCAAATATCGTGTTTATGGATGAGCGCCGTAGAGGAGATATAACTATTGCTTTAGATGAAGGCGAAGAGAAGGAGATCACGATTAAGGTACTCGCTCAAGACGAGGAGACGAGCCAAACTTATACGGTAAAGGTGACCCGTCTACTTAGCGACGATACTAGGCTGGACGGACCCCCGATAGTTAACGGAGAACCGGCGACGCTGAGGGACGATAAATATATTGCGGAGATTAGTAGCGATACCGATACCGCGGAATTCTATGTAGAAGCAACGGCTCGTCATCCCCGCGCAATGGTGACGATTGACGACGGCATGAGTTCTCCAGAGAGCGGCGAACCTACTGCACGCCTGGAAGGTATTTCTATAAACCGCATTATGCCGCAGCGAGATATTACTATAACCGTGCAGGCGCGAAGAGGAAACACCCAAGAATACACCTTGACGGTAACCCTTATAGAGAGTTCAGATGCGACTTTGGGTAGGCTGACTGTGGAGCGTGCGATTCCAGAGCTCAGCGATTTAGCATTGGCTCCTGATAAAGACACATATACCGCAACCATACCTGAAGGTGTAATGAATACAACCGTGACCGCAGTTGCAAACAATCGATTTGCAACGGTGAGAATCATAGCAAACGAGGACGAAAGTCCAAGTCCAAGCACGAAAAAAGGAATCACTCTAGCTCAGACTGGAGCTAGTCAGGAATTGAAGATTAGAGTGACTGCACAAAATGGGATGCCAACGACTTATACCTTAACGGTGAAGCGCGCCGAGAGTTCGGAAGATAGATTACAAAGGTTGGGGCTATTTGGTGGAAACGCAAGTTTGGATAGAGAATTCGACGAAGAATTTGACGAGGATAGCGAGTATGGAGTGACATTGGATAATTTGGTAAGGAATATCAGTGATGTTAGCGAAATTACGCTAGACATTGGGACTCGCTTTGGGCAAAGAATCAGACTCAATGGTACTTTGCTAGGAGACCAGAGAAACATCATAACTGACCCCGTTTCTTTGAACTACGGACAGAACACGATTGAGGTTAAGGTGATTGCGCAGGACGGTACGACAAGTCAAACCTATACCTTGAATGCATTTCGTCCGGTGACTTTGGGCGGCTTAGGTTTGGAAGTAACGAATATGGAAGGGATGAGTTCCGATGTTAGCTATACCTTTGAACGTTTGATGACAAACTATACGGTGTCGTTTGCTAATCAGAACTCCACATTGACGGTCACTCCGATGATGCTTGGCAGCGGTGTTACATATACAATTTTTGCAAGAGATTCTGAAGCAACCGAAGATGAGGATATGAGGCAAACGCAGAACGAACCCGCATCTATTTCGTTTGAGGAAGGGCAGACCCAAGTTATCACCATAGTACTGGCAGCACCGGCACCGAACGAAACGATGAATACTTATACGGTGACTGCAGAACGAGGGGCGAATAATGATGTTGGTCTTCAAGCACCACCCACCGTAGGCGGCGTAGCATCTGTCCGTGATCCTAATAACCCGCTAAGATATACTGCGGAACTAGCAGCTGATGTAGAACAGGCGACCGTGATCGCAGTTGCAAGAAGTCAATTTGCAAAGGCCGTAACGATTGAGGACGGCGATGAGACAGCTATGGGAGAGCAAAGCGCAGACGGGCGCATTACTGCGACCAGGCGCGTTACTCTAGAAGATACCGGGGATAGTAAGACCTTGACGATTACAGTCACCGCACAAAATAATGCAAGCCAAACATATGATTTAGTGGTGACACGTGCCGAGAGTTCGGATGCGACTTTGGCTTCGCTGCGCGTGAACAACAAGTCTATATCGGTGGTAGCTGGTCAAACCGAATATACCGAAAACGTAGACGAGGATGTGACAAGCGCAACCGTGGTTGTGGCTGCAGACAACAAATTTGCAATGGTGTTCATTGGCGGAGTTCAAACTACATCAAGCAAGGTTCTTCTAGATCGGACTGGAGATAGTCAAACTCTGCGGATTAGAGTGACCGCACAAAATGATATGTCAACGACTTATACTTTAATCGTGACACGTGATAAAAGTTCCGATGATGACTTAAAAGAGCTAGAGGTGGAGGGTGCGATCCCGAACCTCAGCAATTTAGCATTGGCTCCTGATAGAGACACATATACTGCAACCATAGAAGTGATGAGCACGACCGTGACCGCAGTTGCCAACAATTCATCTGCGACGGTGACGATTACGGAAGTGGGCGGCGACGGGTCAAGTGAACCGCGATTGGAAAGAGTGGACTGGCCAGTCATTATAGATCAGACTGGAAATAGTCGAACCTTGCAGATTAAAGTGACCGCACAAAATGGTACGACGAGTCGGACTTATACCTTAATAGTGAGTCGTACTGGGATCTCTGATGATGACTTAAGAGGTTTGCAGGTGATTGGTCATCGAGGTGCAGGATTGGAACCCCGCTTCCCCACCCCTGATAGAGAGTATGAAGTGACAGGGAATATTGGGGCAACAATTATGCTGCAAATAACTTCTGGTCCTGGACAAACAGTTACCATCAACGATGAAGATCCACCGTTGATTGAGGACAGTGCCGAGCAGGTAACTACACCCCGTGATTTAAAATACGGAAATAATCTGATTAAGATTAATGTGCTTGCTCAGGATGATATGACCAGTCAAAACTATATGTTGAATGCATTTCGTCCGGTGAATTTAGCTGGTTTAGGTGGTATAGCAGGCTTTGATCCCTTTATGACAGACTATAGGGTGACAATCCCTAACGGTACTCCGATGTTGACCCTTACTCCCAGTATTCCTGAGGATAGCGGTATTGAGTATACGATTTTTGAAAGAGCCGAAGGAGAGGAACGGCGCAATCAGCTAGTACAAAGCATGGAAATATCTACTTCTCAGGATATTTCGTTTGCTCAGGGGCAAACCAAAGTTATCACCATAGAACTTAGAGTAGATGGAACGATGAATACTTATACGGTGACTGCAGAACGAGTATTCAGAAATAATGCAAACTTAATGACTTTGGATGTATTTGCGGGTGCTGACAAACTCTCTGACTTTGATTTGACGAGGTCTGATGAGTTTGACTTGGAAATTCGCACCCCGATAGTCGGCAATAACATAACCCAGGTTAGATTGGAAGCAGAAGTGGCAGATAGCAGTGCAACGATTACAGACTTTACGATAGATGGTACTGAAAGAGCATTGGCTATCTCGTTGGATAAGACTGAGATAAACATAGCAGACATTTCCTTTGCAGAGGGTGATGAGAAAGTAATCAGAATCGAGGTGACCGCTCAAGACAATCAGACGACCAAGGGCTACACAGTGACGATTAGGAAACAACCGAGCCGAGACACGCGGCTGAGTACACTTGCAGTCTTGCCGGATGGAACAGTGCCGGGATTTAGTTTCGATCCTACAACGGAGACTCAAGTAACCAGCTATAGCGTAGAACTAGCTAATGAGATAGAAAATACAACCCTAACTGCGACGGCGAATAATGCGAATGCAACGCTGACAATTAGAGAAGAAGGAACCGAAAATACTTCCAGTGGTTCGGATAATGACCCGGTAAGCCTGCCGGTCGCGGTTGATCCAGGAATGCATAAAGATGTCACTATTGATGTGACCGCACAAGATACCACGGTGCCGACGGTGCCTTATACCGTGACCGTGTCGCGTGCTTCGGCGATGGATAGAGAATCACTAGGATTTATGCTTGATATGACCGGCATCACCCTAACTGCCGATCCTGATGACGCTTCCGGAACCCGCTACACCGGCGAAATTAGCGATGTGATTAGCGAAACCACAATCTCGGCATCGGCAACCGCTGACGGTGTGAGTGTGCAAAGCGTCTTGCTGGGCGAAGTGGAGCGGATCAAAGACGGAACAGCGCAAGACTTGAGCGAAAATTCAACCGCTGTTTCCACTGTTTCGTTGCCTCAACAAGCAGTTCGCATCGAAATCGTAGTGAGGCTTGACGATGGTACTGCTGATGGCTTCACCGAAGCAAGCTATATCGTGGACATAGACGATGTGATAATTTTAGAGGCTTTGGAATTGACCAGACTTGAGGCTGATGATCCGTACGTATTTGATCCCTTTGAGAACGAATATACGGTGACGGTTGCAAACGATAGTCCGACACTCACCGTTAGACCAATGCTACCAGAGTCAGACCAAAGGAGAACTACTTACAGGATCCTTGAGGGAGACACGGAACTAACACAAGCCAATGACGGGAGTGCTCAAGTTTCGTTCGATGTTCTTGATCAACCCAAAGTCATTAGAGTGGTTCTAACAGCACCGGGTTTGGCGACGACCTATACGGTGACTGCAACCCGTGAGGCAAGCGATAATGCCGACTTAAGTCGTCTGAGTATAGTGCCGAATGTAGGTGATTCTACTAACTTTGTCAATCTAGAAACAAGCACGAGCTATGAGTATCGCATTGATAATCCGGTAGTCGGACCCAAAGCAGAGAGTGTGACATTGATTGCAGAGACGGCACATAGCAGTGCAACGATTACGGACTTCACGGTAGATGGTATGAGCGCAGACATCAGCAACCCTATACCTCTAGATGCCGGTGACACCAAGATAGCCAGAATCACGGTGCGCGCTCAAGACATGACACCCAAGACCTATATGGTGACGATTATGCGGCAACCGAACCAAGACATACGGCTGAGAACGCTGAGTATACTGGAAGTCTCACCGTCGGGTGAAGCTACTTTTGAACCGGCATTTAGTTTTGATCCTACATCGGAGACTCAAGCAACCGACTACCTCATAGAACTAACTAATGATGTAGAAAATGCAACCCTAACTGTGATGGCCAATGATGTGGATGCAAGGCTGACAAGGGATGCCTTCAACAGTCAAATGATAGATGTACCAATTAGGCTTGCTGCAGGAAGGAGTAGAGTATTCAACATACTGGCAACCGCAAACGACGACGAAGACAGTCCTCCTATGGAAACTTATACTGCGACGGTATCGCGTGCTTCGGCAATGGATAGAACTGCACTAGGATTTGATCTTGACATGACTGGCATTGACCTAACCGAGGTTCCCAATGACCTTTCTGGAACCCGCTATACCGGTGAAATTAACAATGAGATTAGCGGAACTACAATCTCGATAGTGGTAAACCGCGTCACCGGTGTAAGTGTGCAACGCATCTTAGTGAACAACGAACCTATAAGAGCAGAAATACCTCCAACTTTGAGTGGGAATCCAAACAATCCAACCGTTATTCCTATTAATTCGTTGCCTCAAGGAGGCTTTCAGATCGAAATCGTAGTAAGACGCACTGATATGACTCAGGACCGCTACACCGAAGCAAGCTATATCGTAGACATAGGCGATGTGATAATTTTAGAGGCTTTGGAACTGACCGGACTCGCAGATGGTGATGCGTATGAATTTGATCCTTTTGTGAACGAATATACGGTGACGGTTGCAAATGATAGCCCAACACTCACTGTCACACCAATGCTACCTTCGGGAAATGTAAATACTACTTATACGATCCTTGTGAGAGATACAGAACTAGCACAAAATAGGAGTGCTTCAATTCCATTTAATGTCGGAGATAAGAAAGTCATTAGTGTAGAACTGGAAGCAGAGAACGGAACGACGAATACTTATAAGGTGACTGCAACCCGCGAGATAAGCAATAATGCCAACTTGAGTGTTTTGAATGTAATGCCGAATGTAGGTGATCCTACTAGCTTTAGAAATCTAGAAACAAGAACGAGCTATGAGTATCGCATTGATAATCCGGTAGTCGGACCCAAAGCGGAAAGTGTGACATTGATTGCAGAGACGGCACATAGCAGTGCAACGATTACGGACTTCACGATAGATGGTATAAGCGCAGACATCAGCGACCCTATACCCCTAGATGCCGGTGACACCAAGATAGCCAGAATCACGGTGCGCGCTCAAGACATGACACCCAAGATCTATATGGTGACGATTATGCGGCAACCGAACCAAGACATACGGCTGAGTAGGCTGAGTATACTGGAAGTCTCACCGTCGGGTGAAGCTACTTTTGAACCGGCATTTAGTTTTGAGACTCAACCAACCAGCTACAGCATAGAACTAACTAATGATGTAGCAAATGCAACCCTAACTGCGATGGCTCATGATGAGGATGCAACGCTGACAATTACAGAGGGGAACAATGAACCGAGTGATGCCAACCGTCGGGTAGATGTGCCGGTTATGGTTCCTGCAGGGATGAATAGAGTATTCACCATAGTGTCAACTGCAAACGCCGATGAAGACAGTCCTCCTATGGAAACTTATACTGCAACCGTATCGCGTGCCTTGCCAATGGATAGAACCACACTAGGATTTGATCTTGAAATGACTGGTATCATCCTAATCCCGGATCCTGATGACGGAACCCGCTACACTGGTGAAATTGAGGGTACAACTGACGAGACTATAATCTCGGCATCGGCAACCGCCGCCGATGTAAGTGTGCAAAGCATCATGGTGGGCAGCAATGAACTTGTCAAAGATGGAACAGCTCAAGCCTTGAGCGAAAGTTTAACCGATGTTTCCAATACTATTTCGTTGTCTCAAGGAGGAATTCAGATCGTCATCGTAGTAAGACGCACTGATAGTACTCAGGACGGCTACACCGAAACAAGCTATACCGTGGACATAGGCGATGTGATAATTTTAGAGGATTTGCAATTGACCGGACTTGAGGATGGTGATCCGTACGAATTTAATTCTTTTGTGTATAACTATGATGTGACGGTTGCAAACGCTAATATGACGCTCACCGTTGCACCGATGCTACCAGATTCAGACCAAAGAGGCACTACTTACAGGATCCTTGAGGGAGACACGGAACTAACACAAGCCAATGACGGGAGTGCTCAAGTTTCGTTCGATGTTCTTGATCAACCCAAAGTCATTAGGGTGGTTCTGACAGCACTAGACTTGGCAACGACCTATACGGTGACTGCAATCCGTGAGGCAAGCGATAATGCCGACTTGAGTCGTCTGAGTGTAGTGCCGAATGTAGGTGATCCTACTAACTTTGTCAATCTAGAAACAAGCACGAGCTATGAGTATCGCATTGATAATCCGGTAGTCGGACCCAAAGCGGAAAGGGTGACATTGATTGCAGAGATGGCACATAGCAGTGCAACGATTACGGACTTCACGATAGATGGTATAAGCGCAGACATCAGCGACCCTATACCCCTAGATGCCGGTGACACCAAGATAGCCAGAATCACGGTGCGCGCTCAAGACATGACACCCAAGATCTATATGGTGACGATTATGCGGCAACCGAACCAAGACACGCGGCTGAGTAGGCTGAGTATACTGGAAGTCTCACCGTCGGGTGAAGCTACTTTTGAACCGGCATTTAGTTTTGAGACTCAACCAACCAGCTACAGCATAGAACTAACTAATGATGTAGCAAATGCAACCCTAACTGCGATGGCTCATGATGAGGATGCAACGCTGACAATTACAGAGGGGAACAATCAACCGAGTGATGCCAACCGTCGGGTAGATGTGCCAGTTATGGTTCCTGCAGGGATGAATAGAGTATTCACCATAGTGTCAACTGCAAACACCGATGAAGACAGTCCTCCTATGGAAACTTATACCGCAACCGTATCGCGTGCCTCAGCGATGGATAGAACCACACTAGGATTTGGGCTTGAAATGACCAGCATTGAACTAACTGCGGATACTGATGACGGAACCCGCTACACTGGTGAAATCAGGGGTACAACTGACGAGACTATAATCTCGGCATCGGCAATTGCTTCTGATGTAAGTGTGCAAAGCATCCTAGTGAACGGCGAGGAGCAGATCAGAGGCGGAACAATGCAAGCCTTGAGCGGAAGTTTGACTGCTGTTTCCGATACTATTTCGTTGCCTCAAGGAGGAGTTCAGATCGTCATCATAGTAAGACGCGCTGATAGTACTGAGGACAACTACACCGAAGAAAGCTATACCGTGGACATAGGCGATGTGATAATTTTAGAGGCTTTGGAATTGACTGGACTCGCAGATGATGATCCGTACGAATTTAATTCTTTTGTGTATAACTATGATGTGACGGTTGCAAACGATAATACGACGCTCACCGTTGCACCGATGCTACCAGATTCAGACCAAAGGGGCACTACTTACAGGATCCTTGAAGGAGACACAGAACTAGGATTAGCTGATGACGGGAGTGCTTCAATTCGGTTTAATGTTAGAGATGAGAAAGTCATTAGAGTGGTTCTGACAGCACTAGACTTGGCAACGACCTATACGGTGACTGCAATCCGTGAGGCAAGCGATAATGCCAACTTGAGTCGTCTGAGTGTAGTGCCGAATGTAGGTGATCCTACTAACTTTGTCAATCTAGAAACAAACACGAGCTATGAGTATCGCATTGATAATCCGGTAGTCGGACCCAAAGCGGAAAGTGTGACATTGATTGCAGAGACGGCACATAGCAGTGCAACGATTACGGACTTCACGATAGATGGTATAAGCGCAGACATCAGCGACCCTATACCCCTAGATGCCGGTGACACCAAGATAGCCAGAATCACGGTGCGCGCTCAAGACATGACACCCAAGATCTATATGGTGACGATTATGCGGCAACCGAACCAAGACACGCGGCTGAGTAGGCTGAGTATACTGGAAGTCTCACCGTCGGGTGAAGCTACTTTTGAACCGGCATTTAGTTTTGAGACTCAACCAACCAGCTACAGCATAGAACTAACTAATGATGTAGCAAATGCAACCCTAACTGCGATGGCTCATGATGAGGATGCAACGCTGACAATTACAGAGGGGAACAATGAACCGAGTGATGCCAACCGTCGGGTAGATGTGCCGGTTATGGTTCCTGCAGGGATGAATAGAGTATTCACCATAGTGTCAACCGCAAACACCGATGAAGACAGTCCTCCTATGGAAACTTATACCGCAACCGTATCGCGTGCTTCGGCGATGGATAGAACCACACTAGGATTTGATCTTGAAATGACCAGCATTGAACTAACTGCGGATCCTGATGACGGAACCCGCTACACTGGTGAAATCAGGGGTACAACTGACGAGACTATAATCTCGGCATCGGCAACTACTGCCAATGTAAGTGTGCAAAGCATCCTAGTGAACGGCGAGGAGCAGATCAGAGGCGGAACAATGCAAGCCTTGAGCAGAAGTTTGACTGCTGTTTCCGATACTATTTCGTTGCCTCAAGGAGGAGTTCAGATCGTCATCATAGTAAGACGCGCTGATAGTACTCAGGACAACTACACCGAAGAAAGCTATACCGTGGACATAGGCGATGTGATAATTTTAGAGGCTTTGGAATTGACTGGACTCGCAGATGATGATCCGTACGAATTTAATTCTTTTGTGTATAACTATGATGTGACGGTTGCAAACGATAATACGACGCTCACCGTTGCACCGATGCTACCAGATTCAGACCAAAGGGGCACTACTTACAGGATCCTTGAAGGAGACACAGAACTAGGATTAGCTGATGACGGGAGTGCTTCAATTCGGTTTAATGTTAGAGATGAGAAAGTCATTAGAGTGGTTCTGACAGCACTAGACTTGGCAACGACCTATACGGTGACTGCAATCCGTGAGGCAAGCGATAATGCCAACTTGAGTCGTCTGAGTGTAGTGCCGAATGTAGGTGATCCTACTAACTTTGTCAATCTAGAAACAAGCACGAGCTATGAGTATCGCATTGATAATCCGGTAGTCGGACCCAAAGCGGAAAGGGTGACATTGATTGCAGAGACGGCACATAGCAGTGCAATGATTACGGACTTCACGATAGATGGTATAAGCGCAGACATCAGCGACCCTATACCCCTAGATGCCGGTGACACCAAGATAGCCAGAATCACGGTGCGCGCTCAAGACATGACACCCAAGATCTATATGGTGACGATTATGCGGCAACCGAACCAAGACACGCGGCTGAGAACGCTTACAGTCTCATCGGGTGAATTGGTACCAGCATTTAACTTTGATCCTACATCGGAGACTCAACAAACCAAATATAGCGTGGAACTGGATAATAATGTAGGCAATGTAAACCTAACTGCGATGGGTAATAATACGAGTGCAACGCTGACAATCAGTGAAGTAGGAACCGAAAATACTTCCAGTGGTTCAGGTGACCCGGTAAGCCTATCACCAATCACGATTGCCGAAGGTGAGAATAAAGTGGTCACCATAGTGGTGACTGCACAAGATACCACAGTGATGGCAACAACTTATACCGTGACCATATCTCGTGCCTCGCCAATGGATAGAACCACACTAGGATTTGGGCTTGATATGACCAGCATTGACCTAACTGCGGATCCTGATGACGGAACCCGCTACACTGGTGAAATTGAGGGTACAACTGGCGAGACTATAATCTCGGCATCGGCAATTGCTCCTGATGTAAGTGTGCAAAGCATCCTAGTGAACGGCGAGGAGCAGATCAGAGGCGGAACAATGCAAGCCTTGAGCAGAAGTTTGACTGCTGTTTCCGATACTATTTCGTTGCCTCAAGGAGGAGTTCAGATCGAAATCGTAGTAAGACGCGCTGATAGTACTGAGGACAACTACACCGAAGAAAGCTATACCGTGGACATAGGCGATGTGATAATTTTAGAGGCTTTGCAATTGACCGGACTCGCAGATGGTGATCCGTATGAATTTGATCCTTTTGTGAACGAATATACGGTGACGGTTGCAAATGATAGCCCAACACTCACCGTCACACCAATGCTACCTTCGGGAAATGTAAATACTACTTATACGATCCTTGTGAGAGATACAGAACTAGCACAAAATAGGAGTGCTTCAATTCCATTTAATGTCGGAGATAAGAAAGTCATTAGTGTAGAACTGGAAGCAGAGAACGGAACGACGAATACTTATAAGGTGACTGCAACCCGCGAGGCAAGCGATAATGCCAACTTGAGTCGTCTGAGTGTAGTGCCGAATGTAGGTGATCCTACTAACTTTAGAAATCTAGAAACAAGCACGAGCTATGAGTATCGCATTGATAATCCGGTAGTCGGACCCAAAGCAGAGAGTGTGACATTGATTGCAGAGGCGGCACATAGCAGTGCAACGATTACAGACTTCACGGTAGATGATATGAGCGCAGACATCAGCAACCCTATACCCCTAGATGCCGGTGACACCAAGATAGCCAGAATCACGGTGCGCGCTCAAGACATGACACCCAAGATCTATATGGTGACGATTATGCGGCAACCGAACCAAGACACGCGGCTGAGTAGGCTGAGTATACTGGAAGTCTCACCGTCGGGTGAAGCTACTTTTGAACCGGCATTTAGTTTTGAGACTCAACCAACCAGCTACAGCATAGAACTAACTAATGATGTAGCAAATGCAACCCTAACTGCGATGGCTCATGATGAGGATGCAACGCTGACAATTACAGAGGGGAACAATCAACCGAGTGATGCCAACCGTCGGGTAGATGTGCCGGTTATGGTTCCTGCAGGGATGAATAGAGTATTCACCATAGTGTCAACCGCAAACACCGATGAAGACAGTCCTCCTATGGAAACTTATACCGCAACCGTATCGCGTGCTTCGGCGATGGATAGAACCACACTAGGATTTGGGCTTGAAATGACCAGCATTGAACTAACTGCGGATCCTGATGACGGAACCCGCTACACTGGTGAAATCAGGGGTACAACTGACGAGACTATAATCTCGGCATCGGCAACTACTGCCAATGTAAGTGTGCAAAGCATCCTAGTGAACGGCGAGGAGCAGATCAGAGGCGGAACAATGCAAGCCTTGAGCGGAAGTTTGACTGCTGTTTCCGATACTATTTCGTTGCCTCAAGGAGGAGTTCAGATCGTCATCGTAGTAAGACGCAACGATAGTACTGAGGACGGCTACACCGAAGAAAGCTATACCGTGGACATAGGCGATGTGATAATTTTAGAGGCTTTGGAATTGACCGGACTCGCAGATGATGATCCGTACGAATTTAATTCTTTTGTGTATAACTATGATGTGATGGTTGCAAACGATAATACGACGCTCACCGTTGCACCGATGCTACCAGATTCAGACCAAAGAGGCACTACTTACAGGATCCTTGAAGGAGACACAGAACTAGGACTAGCCGATGACGGGAGTGCTTCAATTCGGTTTAATGTTAGAGATGAGAAAGTCATTAGAGTGGTTCTGACAGCACTAGACTTGGCAACGACCTATACGGTGACTGCAATCCGTGAGGCAAGCGATAATGCCAACTTGAGTCGTCTGAGTGTAGTGCCGAATGTAGGTGATCCTACTAACTTTAGAAATCTAGAAACAAGCACGAGCTATGAGTATCGCATTGATAATCCGGTAGTCGGACCCAAAGCAGAGAGTGTGACATTGATTGCAGAGACGGCACATAGCAGTGCAATGATTACGGACTTCACGATAGATGGTATAAGCGCAGACATCAGCGACCCTATACCCCTAGATGACGGTGACACCAAGATAGCCAGAATCACGGTGCGCGCTCAAGACATGACACCCAAGACCTATACGGTGACGATTATAAGACAACGGAGCCAAGACACGCGGCTGAGAACGCTTACAGTCTCATCGGGTGAATTGGTACCAGCATTTAACTTTGATCCTACATCGGAGACTCAACAAACCAAATATAGCGTGGAACTGGATAATAATGTAGGCAATGTAAACCTAACTGCGATGGGTAATAATACGAGTGCAACGCTGACAATCAGTGAAGTAGGAACCGAAAATACTTCCAGTGGTTCAGGTGACCCGGTAAGCCTATCACCAATCACGATTGCCGAAGGTGAGAATAAAGTGGTCACCATAGTGGTGACTGCACAAGATACCACAGTGATGGCAACAACTTATACCGTGACCATATCTCGTGCTTCGGCAATGGGTATTGACGATATCAATATTAGTTTCGCATTGTCTGGAATAAGCGAATTAGGGCGTGACCCCAATAATCCGATGAGCTTCATCGGCACCCTGGGTGAAGATACTATGAATACCATAATATCTGCATCTACAACTATTGACGACGGCAGCACGATAAGCATTCAAAGTATTCGCGTGGATATGGATAGTAGTAATATTGAATACACCTTGGCAGGACAACCTCAAGACTTGGGTGCGAGTTCTAGACCTATTTCTCTTAATATTCCGGTAGCGGCTGGAACTCAATTTACTATTGTGGTAAGACGCTCCGATAATACCGAGGACGAATACACCGAAGAGGACTATACCATTACTATAGAACAAGCCACAGGTTCCGAAATCCGTATCAGAGTCAGGGTATTCTTGGAAGGACCCCTGCAATAACGCAAAACGCTAATCTAGGGCTTTTGAAAGCATTGCTTTTGCACAACTGTAACCGCTTGCGCCCCCAAATTTATGATAACCACCCGTAGGGGAGGGCTAATATGCCCTCCCTAACGCGTCATTCTTGCACAAACCCAACCGCTTGCGCCCCCAAATTTACAAAAACCACCCTTAGGGGCGGATTTATATATCCGCCCTAACGCATTGCATCTGCACAAACAGAACCGCTTGCGCCCCCAAATTTATGATAACCACCCGTAGGGGCGGATTTATATATCCGCCCTAACGCATTGCATCTGCAAAAACAGAACCGCTTGCGCCCCCAAATTTACAAAAACCACCCGTAGGGGCGGATTTATATATCCGCCCTAACGCATTGCTTTTGCACAAACAGAACCGCTTGCGCCCCCAAATTTATGATAACCACCCTTAGGGGCGGATTTATATATCCGCCCTAACGCATTGCATCTGCACAAACAGAACCGCTTGCGCCCCCAAATTTATGATAACCACCCGTAGGGGCAGATTTATATATCCGCCCTAACGCATTGCATCTGCAAAAACAGAACCGCTTGCGCCCCCAAATTTACAAAAACCACCCGTAGGGGCGGATTTATATATCCGCCCTAACGCATTGCATCTGCAAAAACAGAACCGCTTGCGCCCCCAAATTTACAAAAACCACCCGTAGGGGCGGATTTATATATCCGCCCTAACGCATTGCATCTGCAAAAACAGAACCGCTTGCGCCCCCAAATTTACAAAAACCACCCGTAGGGGCGGATTTATATATCCGCCCTAACGCATTGCATCTGCAAAAACAGAACCGCTTGCGCCCCCAAATTTATGATAACCATCCGTAGGGGCGGATTTATATATCCGCCCTAACGCATTGCATCTGCACAAACAGAACCGCTTGCGCCCCCAAATTTACAAAAACCACCCGTAGGGGCGGATTTATATATCCGCCCTAACGCATTGCATCTGCACAAACAGAACCGCTTGCGCCCCCAAATTTATGATAACCACCCGTAGGGGCGGATTTATATATCTGCCCTAACGCATTGCTTTTGCACAAACAGAACCGCTTGCGCCCCCAAATTTACAAAAACCACCCGTAGGGGCGGATTTATATATCCGCCCTAACGCATTGCATCTGCAAAAACAGAACCGCTTGCGCCCCCAAATTTATGATAACCACCCGTAGGGGCGGATTTATATATCCGCCCTAACGCATTGCATCTGCACAAACAGAACCGCTTGCGCCCCCAAATTTATGATAACCACCCGTAGGGGCGGATTTATATATCCGCCCTAACGCATTGCATCTGCACAAACAGAACCGCTTGCGCCCCCAAATTTATGATAACCACCCGTAGGGGCGGATTTATATATCCGCCCTAACGCATTGCATCTGCACAAACAGAACCGCTTGCGCCCCCAAATTTACAAAAACCACCCGTAGGGGCGGATTTATATATCCGCCCTAACGCGATGTACTTGCACGATTTATACATTCATCCATCAAATTTATGTAAACCATAATCTTGTGGCGCAAAGCGGTTACGGTTTTGCAGGACGGTACCGTAGGGCGGATATATAAATCCGCCCCTACGGTTTTCATAAATTTAATGGCGCGGAGCGATTGAATTTTTGCAATGCAGATACTTTTTCAACAGCCCCATTCATTCATTTCGTTTATGGGAATCAAAACCAAATGGCGCAAAGCGGTTACGGTTTTGCAGGACGGTACCGTAGGGCGGATATATAAATCTGCCCCTACCATTTTCATAAATTTGATGGCGCAGGCGGTTAGGTTCATGCGATGACGATACTTTTTCAATAGCCCCATCCATTCATTCATTTCGCTTATGGGAATCAAAACCAAATGGCGCAAAGCGGTTACGGTTTTGCAGGACGGTACCGTAGGGCGGATATATAAATCCGCCCCTACGGTTTTCATAAATTATATGGCACATAGTGGTTCAATTTGTGCAATGGCAGTACTTTTTCAACAGTCCCATGTTAGCCCGCCCCTACCATTTTCATAAATTTAATGGCGCGGAGCGGTTGAATTTTTGCAATGACGATACTTTTTCAACAGCCTCATATTTTATGCTATACTGCTATCCATTTACGATAACTGAATTTTTAACTTAACAACTTAAGACCAAAGGAGGTGCATTATGGATGTCAATATCAATCTCAACGGATTAAACTTAAAAATCAATGTTGAAAAAGCCGGTTCAGGCAAAACCGCTTTGTTAATGGTTCATGGGATTCCTACAAATGCTCGCTTGTGGCGGCATCTTCAAGAACACCTAAAGGATGACTATACCAGCTATGCGATGGATATGGTCGGTTATGGTATGTCCGATATGCCACTGGATGATTTTGAACATACGCTGACTAATCAAGCCGAAGCCATCCGTGCAGTGATAGAAGCCCTAGACCTTAAAGGCAAAGTAATCCTTTTGGCACACGACCATGGCGGTGGTGCCGCACAGATCTTCGCATCAAAGTATTGCGACCATATTAGTCGTTTGGTGCTGATCAATCCAGTGGCATTTGACTACTGGCCAGTGCTTGAAGTAGAAGCCTTTAACGGTTTGGTGGGTGCCAGCGACGAGGTTTTGCAGGGTGCTATGGCACAGGCTGCCGCAAACTTCGGTATGCTATTACGCACTGGTAGCCACGACAAAATTGCTTTTACCGACCAAAATGTCAAGCAGAACTACTTGCAGTTTTGGGCTCGGGGGCCAGGCTTAACTGGTTTTAAGTCTTTGGTTAAAGTCTGTACCCAACCAGGCAATCAAGAAACCCTGTTGGTAGACCACTCTCAAATCAAATGCCCGACGCTGATCTGCTGGGCATTGCACGATGCGTGGATGCCTAAGGAATCCGGGATACGCCTCAAAGCTGCAATCGCAGGTCCGGTGAGACTGGAGTTCATAGAAAGAGCAGGGCATTATGTACTGGAAGACCGACCCGACGCAGTCGCAGCCCATGTGCATGACTTCATCACCGAATGGGAGGGCATCTCGGTATAGTTGTATTCCTCTCCTGTGGAGGGGAACGTACTAATGCAGACACGATGCAACCACCCCGTCAGGCTTCGCCTGCCACCCCTCCACAGGAGGGGAATGGTTCGCCCCTACCCATGTAGTTTACGTTGTGGGTCTGCACTATTTACAACAGCCTCAAATATGCTATAGTAAAAAAGCTTTATAAAGATAAATAGCTAGGGATAGAGTTTATTTATCTAGCTAATTAGAAATATGCTATGTAGAGGGGGAAACGTAGTATGGGAGGATCCGCAAGATTCTTATTACTGCTAACCATAATATTATTGCGCCCGGTATCGGCGCAAGATGGTTTTCAATGCGATTATGCTACTGATATAGATCAAGACGACGACGGCTTGATAGAGCTATGCGATTTAGAAGCATTGGATGCGATCCGCTATCAACTTGATGGTAGTGGTTATAGAGAAAGTTTTGATGCAGTCAAAATCACCACAGGATGTCCTCAAAGCGGCTGCAATGGCTACGAGCTACGTAAGAATCTAGATTTCAATTCTGACGATAGCTATCGCAATATCACTAATAAAGAAGCATGGACTAGCGGTTTAGGTTGGTTGCCTATAAGCAATCGGTTGAACTTCTTTAATGCTAGGTTTGAAGGCAACGGTCATAGCATAGCCAATCTTTATATCAACAGACCGTCGGATTATGTCGGATTGTTCAAGGCAACGACGAAGTTAGCCAAAATCAGAGATTTGGTATTGTCACAAATAAACATCAAAGGGAATTCATACATCGGTAGTTTAGCCGGTCATAACGCTGGAGGGGTCGCTTATATTGGTGTAGAAGGCGGTCGCTTAATCGCTATGGGCAACAATACAGGTGGATTGTTTGGTACCAACGAAGGGACGATACTCAATGGCGATGTGATGCTTGAGCGTGTAGAGGGCAACGGTCATAGTCTTGGTGGTCTGGTGGGTCATAACAAAGGGCATATCACCTATAGTGTTGCCGATACGAGTTTATCAGGTATGAGTCAAGTCGGTGGCTTGGTCGGTCTCAATTCCGACGGTGCGCTAGCAAATAATCAAACCGACGGGAGTGTAAAAGGGCATGATTATATCGGTGGTTTGGTTGGTCTCAATCGTGCGCGGATTAGTGCAAGCCATACCGAAGCTAAGGTAATAAGCGAGGGCTCGTATAGCGGTGGCTTGGTCGGTGCCAATCATCAACGCGGCAGAATAGCCGACAGTCGTACCAGCGGTGCGGTTTCGGGTCACCTTTATGTAGGGGGCTTGGTCGGTTGGAACAAGGATAGTGAAATCAGCAATAGTTTTGCAGTTAATCGCATAGAAGGCAATAGAAATGTAGGCGGTTTGGTCGGCTGGAACGAAGGTGGTCAAATAAACAATACATACTCTAGTGGTTTTGTATCCGGCGTGCATAGAGTTGGTGGCTTGGTCGGTAGCAATAAAGGTATCGTCTCCAATAGTTTTGCAAACGGGCAAGTTGTAGCGAGCGGTGAGCATACGGGTGGTTTGATAGGCTGGAATTATGCACATCAAACAAGGCATATTGCTATGGTGCGTGTGATACATAGCTATTGGGATAGCGAGACTGCTGAGATTTTAGTAAGTGCCGGTGGTAGCCTGCGAACTACCACACAGCTAAAATCACCGACTGCCCCCGGTTCACTAGGTGCAACCTTTGAACGATGGGATGCAAACGATTGGGATTTTGGCACCAGCGAGCAGCACCCGATACTTAGGCATAGCGAAGGCTCTAATCAAGGACATCTATTGCCGGGTCAACACATCATGCTCTCGGGTTTGCTTGTTTTAGACGGTTTGACTTTATCTCGTGCGTTTAATCCACAAACCTTTGATTATCGTGTGAATCTAAGCGACGACAGCGTAAAAGAAATAAGATTCAGTCCTACGATAGCGAATAGCACGCAAACGATTAGTGTTCTTAAAGATCAAAAAATTAGCTTGCCGTCGGTTCGCAACGGCGAGACAGTACCGATCGTTTTGAATGTAGCACCCCAACCGACTTTAGTCACGATAGCGAGGCACTACCGCATCTGGGTTATACGTCATTCCGGTTTAGAAGCAACAATTAGCAGCGACCGTTCAGACCATAAGGTAAACGAGGGGCAAAGTATTAGGTTTAATGTTCCAACTTCTGAGCCGGATCTGCGGCGAGTGCATTATCGTTGGCATCAAGTTTCACCGACACAACCCAATTTATTGAAAGACTCAAATACTCGACAAGCTCAACTGAGCTTAGACATACCCGACGATTTTGTAGTCCAAAATGCCAATGAGGTTCCCGTTGTATTGCAAGTAGCAGTGCGTGCTGGTGGGGTAACTGCAATTCGCAATACAACGATGACGGTTGTCAAAACAAATGGTGGTAGCTTAGACACCTTAGCTGCTCCGATTTATCGCCAAGGCACTTTAGCACTGATAGATATGAGTGAAGCCGATTTATCTATGGAACTTGACGGTGGTGTAGATTTTAGTAGCTTTCGCTATCAATGGCAGTACAAGCTACCGTCCGATTTGGCAATATGGCAGGATATTGAAGATGCGATGCAAATGCGTTATGAGATACCTCAGGTGTTGTCAGAAATCAATAATATCAGCTATCGCGTACGGTTGGATTACCACGACAAGCAAGCTCATCGTCATCGTATCGTATCCGAGCCGATATCAGTTATGAGTATCGTGCCGAATGACAGCTTTGGCGATATTTATTATCTAGAAGATTTGGATGCGATACGTAATCGATTAAACGGTAAATACGAATTAGTGCGGGATTTAGATTTCAACTCGGATGCGAGCTACCGCAACCTGCTCAATAAAACGAAATGGACGGTAGCCGATTATGGCAACGATGCAGACACTGGCTGGTTGCCTATAGGAAAAGCTGTCGATGTAGATTGCAATGATAGCCGTAGTAGATGCTTTACCGGTACCTTTGAAGGCAACGGTCATACGATACTCAATTTACAAATAAACAGAGATGCTGCCGACTATCAAGGTTTATTCGGTGCTTTGGGATCTGCAGCTACGGTAAGAAATATCGGATTGCCGTATGTCAAGATAGAAGGAAATGAATACATTGGTGGACTCGTAGGTTCTAATGAGGGAACTATAGTCGCTAGTTATGTGGTTGGTGAACTTCATAGTCTAGAAAACGATGAACTTCAAGAAATGGTAGGTGGTTTAGCCGGTATTAATTTAGGTTTAATTATCAATAGCCATGCAACCGGCAGTGTATCGGGAAAGGCAAATCATACCGGTGGACTTGTAGGCAGGAATGATTTCAATGCGCGCATTATCAACAGCTACGCCAGTGGTGATATTAGAGGGAATGTTAATGTAGGTGGTTTAACTGGTGCTAACAGAGGGTCTATAAGCAATAGCTATGCAACGGGAAGTGTCGAAGGAAATTCTGCAGGCGGTTTAGTAGGTGCTAACCAAATAAGCATTGCAATGATTAGGAACAGTTATGCTATCGGGAAGGTGCAAGGAAGTGGCAGTGGTTTAGTTGATTTCAATAATGGAGGCATCAGAGCTAGTTATTGGAATACTGAGACCAGCAATTTACAAGGTCGTAATGGAAGCGGACAGACTACGCGACAAATGCAATTACCTACTTTATCAATCGGGATATTTGAGGCGTGGGACGATGGCGATTGGGATTTCGGCAGCAGCGAGCAGTATCCGATACTCAAATATGCGCCAGGGCCTAACGGCGATGGGTGCAGTATGTCGGGATTGCCGTCGGGATTGCCGCAATGCGGTGAGTTGATATCGCCGCACTTGCGTTACGGTTTACGCAGTTTAGCAACGGTGGATGGTGTTGTTTTATCTCCTGAGTTTGATGTCAAGGAACTAAACCAAAGCGGTATTTATATTGGTACCCTGAGTAGTACCGACAGCACGGTACGATTGATTCCGACGACGATAGAACCCACCGCAGATATTAGTTTCTACATCGGCGACGATGAGACCGCGTACGACAGGATTCAAAGTGGTGAGACGAGTAAAGCAATCTCTTTGCAAGAAAACTTTACCACGCGTATCCACATGGAGGTGCAAGGAACTCAAACCGTACGCTATACGTTATATGTTAATTATCAGAATACTGCCGCCGATAGTGTCACGCCAATCAATTATTTGGAAGACTTGCGTGCGATACATCATCAACTAAGAGGCTCTTATAAGTTAGCTAGAGATTTAGATTTTGCAGACAACGAGAGTTATCTAAATCCGTTGAATAAGATTTCTTGGACGGTAGACGATTACAACGATGCTAGCGATACAGGCTGGGTGCCTATAGGCAGCGAGACAAAGCCTTTTGCTGGTAGCTTTGACGGCAACGGCTATACGATATCGGGTTTGCAGATAAACAGAGACACTACCGAAAATCAAGGTTTATTTGGTATCACATCATCCGATGCACTTATAAGCAATCTTGGCTTGTTGAATGTAAAAGTAGAAGGTGGTGCAAAGGTTGCCGGACTGGTCGGCACCAATCAAGGGCAAGTCGGCTATAGCTATGTCGTTGGCAGTATTAGATCAAAGAGCGGCACTACTGCCGGCGGTTTAGTTGCAAGTAACAATGGTGGAGATATTATCGGCAGTTATGCAATAAGCGAAATTTTCGGATTACAAGCACTGGGTGGTTTGGTCGGAGATAATCGCGGCAGGATTATCAATAGTCATGCCGATAGTATCATAATGCCGGATTCCGGAAGCACAATTTTTGGTGGTTTGGTGGGTCGTAATCGCAATCTAATTGCTAATAGCTATGCAACTGGTAAGATTTTGACAAGTAATCACTCTATTATCGGTGGGCTGGTCGGTTGGAATGATTCAAGGGTTATTAACGGTTATGCCTCGGTTAGTATTGTTGGAATGGTAGCAGGTGGTTTGATTGGATATAACCGAGGTTCTATAAGAAATAGTTATGCGATCGGCGAACTAAAGAATGGCAACAGAAACAGAGGTAGTTTAGTCGGCAGCAATGACGGTGGCACAATCGCCGCCAGCTATTGGAATACCGACACCATTGCTCATCGAACCGCAGGCAACTTTGGTATCGGACAAAACACGATACAGCTTCGATCTGGCACCAGCCAATCATCGGATGCAAGCAGGGCTTATTACGAGTGGAGCGATAACGATTGGCACTTCGGTGATATGGAGCTATATCCGATACTCAAGCATACTCCAGCAACCGAAAGTGCTTTTGCGTGTGGTCCATCGGGAGTACCGCAATGTGGCGATTTGATATCACCAGGATTACGCTATGGTTTGCATAGTCTAACACTGGCGGGTGATACGTCATTCTATCCCACACTTGACATTGAAAGGCTCAACCAAAGCAGTGTTTATGTCGGTACGGTGTTTGGTGAACATCCGAGTATGCGTTTGATTCCGGTTGCGATGGAAACAACTGCCCGTATTAGCATTATGGGGACTGTGCGAGAAACCATAGACAATCGCGATACGAGTTCGCCGATTTCGCTGAAAAATAACCGGATAAACAAGGTTGTCGTTGAAGTAGAAGGTACAAAAACGGTCAGATATACGCTTTATCTGAACTACTCTAGTCATAGAGTGATTGATGAAGACAACGACGGTCTCGTGGATATCAATTATTTGGAGGATTTGGATGCGATCCGTCATCAGTTGGACGGTAGCGGCTATAGAGCAGATGCCGATTCGTTTAGGGTTAGCTCAGGTTGTCCGAATGAAGGATGCAGGGGTTATGAATTGCTAAGAGACCTGGATTTTAACGACGCTGACAGTTATCGCGATGCTGATGCGAACATGAGTCGCTGGACTGGTGCAGGTACTTGGCAACCTATAGCAGGAACTTTTGTCGGTACATTCAAAGGCAATAACAAAACGATTGCCAATTTAAGGTTGAGAGAGAACGGAGGTCTTTTTGTAGCCATAGGTAGCGATGATCGTGCTACCCATATAGACGGTATCGGATTGTTGGGTGTGGATATTAAGGCTCAGACAGCTGCCGGGATTGCCTCATCGTGTGTGCAATGTACGATAAGTAATAGTTATGTGATAGGGAACATAGAAGGAAGCACCGCTGCTGCCGGTTTGCTAAACACTATTACTGCGACAAGCGATGGGCGTGCACAAATTAGCAACAGTTATTTTATCGGTAATATCGTTGTCAATGGTCGATCGGCAGTTGGTGGAGGTTTGATTGGCGATGTGGGTTCGGATACCATCATTTCTGATAGCTATGCAGTCGGTAGGATTACGGCACAACACGATGACGGATTCATAGGCAGTTTAATTGGTGTGCGCACATCATCGGCTATTGAAATCAGCTATAGTTATGCAAGTGTTCTGGCAACTAAAGCTGGTGTGCCGCAAGGTTTATTTGATGGTAATAGGAACCCAAGCGATAAACTAGCACCGACCGTCCACACAAGTTATTTGGACGCAGATATCTCGCAAGTTAAAGTGACTCTAGGCGAGCTCAAGAGTACCATTGCGCTTCAATCACAATCACCGACGGCACCAAGTGATAGCATTTATAAAGATTGGGATAACGGAAATTGGGATTTCGGCAACGACAAGCAATACCCAGCGATTAAGTATAATTTGCGTGGCGATTCTACCAATGGTGATGCACATTGTGGTGCGGCGGATATGCAAAAGCGTCCTGCCGCTTGCCACACCTTACTTCGTCATCAAGGCAGTCTATTGCAAGGCTTAAAATTATCCGAAGGTGCCGGTCTGTCCAGTCCTTTTACATTTGCATCATTTAATTACGGTATATCGGTCAATGCCGATCAGAGTTCCATTCGTCTATTGCCGACTGCGTTTAATACAGTTGCTATGGTGGAGGTTTTTAAGGATGGCAATCCGATTGGAGCAAGCGATAGCGGTGAATGGACGGTGCCGATTCCGTTGAATGACCATAGTAATACGGTCGTCGATTTGATCGTAACAGAAGGCAATCGACATTCTTACCGATACCAATTCGTCATAAATCGCCTCAACATCGTAGCTCAAAACATAGATAAGGATGGCGACAGATTAATAGACATTAGTAATGCAACGCATTTGAATGCCATCCGTCATCGTTTGGACGGCAGTGCCTATCAAGAAAGCGCAACCGCCGATGTGATCTATTGTTTTGACGGTTGCACGGGATACGAATTGACTGCCGATATAGACCTTGCCGAGATCAATTGGCAGCCCCTAGGTAGTCTTGGTGAACCTTTCACCAGTGTATTAAAAGGCAACGGTCATACGATATCTAATTTGACCCTAGAGGCAGTCGGTAGCAACGATGTAGGTTTATTTGCAGCGATCGGCAATCGTGGCAGAGTTGAGAATATTGGATTAGTGAATGTGAATATCAGCGCGAATAGCAATGTTGGTAGCATTGCTGGCCACAACTACGGCACGATTATCAATAGCTATGCAAGCGGTAGGCTTTCAGCCAAAGGCAATAACAGTGGTGGTCTGGTTGGTAGAAATATTGGTGGCACGATCGTCAATAGCTATGCGAATGTTGATGTAAATGCGAATGGTCTCGCAGGTGGTTTAGTCGGCTGGAATCGAGAATTTAGTTTAATCGTTAATAGCTATGCATTCGGTGATGTGCAGATAAATAGAGGAGGGTCGGGAGGTTTGGTCGGTAATAATAGTGCAAGAATTGACAAGAGTTATGCAACGGGTGAGGTGTGGACAGGTAATGGAGATGCGGGAGGTTTAGTAGCATTAGGCATCTTTACAATTGCCAATAATAGTTATTATAGAGCAGGTGCGGTTATTTCTGGGACTGATTCACTTATCGGCATTGATAAAACTGCGATGGCACTCAAGGCTGGTGTTCCGTCGGATGATATCTATGCCGGATGGGACAGAGCCGATTGGCATTTTGGCAACAACGAGCAATACCCAGCATTGCTTTATACGGCAAGTGATGACAACAATATGGCATGTAGGCAACCGTCGCCTGCGCAGTTATCCGCGTGCATTAACAGATTGTCTGGCTTGTCGGAGACCGATAGACATGATAAAAGCGTTATATGTCGTAGCCATTTGCCGAGATTGGCAGAAGATGTGCCCTATTGCGGTGCCTTACTGCCCGGGCAACGTGCGGGTCTGATCCAAATGGAGTTTTCAGGAAATGCACACTTGTTGCCTGAATTTAATCCTGGGATATACGATTATGATTTAGTTGTTGGCACATCAAGTAGAGGCACCACATTTCGTACTACACCGACTGCCTATTACGGTAGCGATACGATTAGTATAAAAGCAAATGGTCTGAATTCATCAACGAGCAGTGGGCGAAGTTCATTGTTTAATCTAAGCGATGATTTAGATACCATTGTTATTACGGTGAGATCCGCAAATCAAAACGTATCAACACGCTACACGATAAAGGTATTGCGTAATATCGCAGTAGTAGATGGTTTGATATCAATTGATTATCTGGAGGACTTGAACTTAATCCGTTATCCTTTGGAGCAGGTATCCACTACTTTGAAGGATTGTCCTATAGATAGCGAAGACAATGTGAGGCGATGCAATGGTTATAAACTAACTAGAAACTTAGACTTTAAGGATCCTGCGAGTTATCGTAGCAGTGTGATTAACCCGGCATGGGCAACTGGTGCAGGCTGGAAGCCGATAGGAAATAGTAGCAATCCTTTTAATGGTTTATTCGCTGGAAATGCACATACGATATCACACTTAAGGATCAATGGTGCCGCTACTGATAATATCGGTTTATTCGGTGTCATAGCAGCAAGTGCGAGAATTGAGAATGTTGGTCTACTCAATGTAGATATTAATGCTATTGTTAATGTTGGGGGTCAATCTAATAGCGGTGCTTTGGTAGGCGAGAATCTTGGTGAAATCGTCAATAGCTATGTAATAGGCGGTGAAGTCCGAGGCAGTTTGTATTCAGGTGGCTTGGTCGGTAGGAATTCGGGTGCGATCGTTAATAGCCACACAGGTGTTGAGATTACCGGAACTAATTTTGTCGGTGGTTTAGTTGGTGGGAATCAATCGGGTTCAAGTATCTACAATAGCTATGCGACTGGTGCAGTTAGCGGGAATGACTATGTAGGTGGTTTAGCCGGCGTTTCATTCACAAATATCAGCAATAGTTATGCGACTGGTACGGTTAGCGGAGTTGGCTCTGTAGGTGGTTTAGCAGGTTGGGTAAATCGTAGCATTATCAACAGCTATGCAATCGGCAAAATATCGGGCAGTAGTCAAGGATTAATAGGCAGTGTCTTGAATGCAATCCTTTCTGTTCAGAGTTATTGGGATGTCGCTACGAGCGAAGTGGGAGATGACAATTTTGATAGCAACGGTATCGGTAAGACGACGGCAGAGCTGCAAACCTCTGCGATTGGTACTGAAATCTATAG
Source organism: uncultured candidatus Poriferisulfidus sp. (assembly GCA_965200865.1). Lineage (GTDB taxonomy): Bacteria > Pseudomonadota > Gammaproteobacteria > Poriferisulfidales > Oxydemutatoraceae > SP5GCR1. The sequence goes on from CBDAVG010000002.1 coordinate 465,293, forward strand.
TGGCTGGAGTAGCGGCGATTGGTATTCCGGAAGTAGTTCGCAATATCCGGTATTGAGGTATACCAGTGCTACTGATGTGCTTACCCGCCCGGCATGTCGCGGAGCCGATGATATACGCGCCGAAATGCCGGTGTGTGGCACCTTGTTGCCGGCTCAGCAGCTTACCGGTTTAAGTAATTTGGCACGTTCAAATAGAACTGGTCAAGTCTTGTTATTAAGACCCGACTTTAATTCCGGGGTATACGATTACGAGTTGATAGTAAAAAGCGATGCGCGTGAGTTTAGCATCATTCCGTACACGTTTAACCCAAATGCGGTGATTACACTCAACGACGATAGTGCAACGAATCCGAGCAAAGAATTAGGTGGCGGTCAAATCACTACGCTTACCATAGACAATATCAATGGGTACTTGCTGACCCTGACAGTGAAGGATCCTTTGCTATCTGCAACTACAGAAACGACACTCTATCGTGTTATGGTAATCAAACATCCTTTTATCACTGTCAACGACATAGACGAAGACGACGATGGTTTGATAGAGATTCGCAGTGCCGAGGATCTAAATGCGATTCGTTATCAATTGGACGGCAGCGGTTATAAAGCGAGTCGTAGCGATACCAAAATCACCTTAGGGTGTCCGATCACTCCGACTGCCGGTTGCAAAGGCTACGAGCTGGCAGCGAGCGTAGATCTTTCCGGTTACGATTGGCATCCGATCGGAGTGATTGACTCTACGACGCTCAATTGTAGTAATACGCAAAGCCAATGCTTTACGGCGATATTTGACGGCAATCGAGCATTAGGCTACGAGATTTCCGGTTTGAGTATTGTAGCCTCAAAGAGAGATAATATAGGTTTGTTTGCCGCATTAGCCGGCAGTGCGCAAGTCAGGAATGTTAATTTGGCGGATGTGGATATCGGAGGTCGTTCTGGTGTCGGAAGTCTGGCTGCTTATAATGCCGGGGAGATAGACAACAGCTATGCAGATGGCATGGTGGTGGGAGAAAGTGCTGTCGGCGGTTTGGTTGCTTACAATGTTGGTGGTATTTCTAATAGTTATGCTTCCGGTATGGTATCGGGCAAACGCTCAGTCGGCGGTTTGGTTGCTCGCAACGAGAGTAGTGGGGTGATTGCAAACAGCTATAGCTTGAACCGTGTGTCGGGTGATACCGGCATTGGTGGTTTGGTTGCTTTGAACCTTGGCACTATTACCAACACTTATGCAAGCGGTAGTGTTCAAGGAGTCACACTGATCGGTGGTTTGGTCGGTGAGAACGGTGGTTCGGTTCGCAATAGTTATGCGACTGCAGGTATCGTATGTGCGGGTGTGCCTGAATGTGTCTCGTATGCGGTGGCTAGCGGGGGGCTAATCGGTAGCAATGTCGGTGGTGTTGCGGTAAATAGCTATTGGGATATTGAGACGAGCGACATACCAGACAACATACAAGGATCGGCTGGCGGTGTCGGCAAGACAACTCGGCAACTGCAATCGGGCAACAGCCAATCATCAGATGCAAGCAGGGCATATTACAAGTGGAGTGATAGCGATTGGCATTTCGGCAATATGTATCAATATCCGATCCTTAAATATACCAGTAGTACTGAAAGCACACTCACTGGCTTGCACTCTTATGGTTTGGAAAGTTTGGCAATCGCAGAGGTTGTGATGCTATCTCCGAACTTCAGTACGACCAAATTGCATTATCGCGTCGGTGTGGAACTGGATGCGAACATAGCACATCTACATTTGATACCGAATGCACTGGATGAGGATGCGGTCATTCGCATCGCAAGCAATAAAGGCTTTAATGAGACGCTAAATAGCGGCACCAGTAGCTCACCGATTGCATTACATTCTACTACTACGACCATGATTAGCGTTGAAGTGTCAGGGGAGCGGCGCGTCCGATATCGCTTGGAAGTATATTATTTCTCTTCCGGTGCTAAAAGAAATGTTGATACCGACAAAGATGGATTGATAGAGATTTTGACGCTAGAGGATTTGGATGCGATGCGCAATGCTTTGGACGGTAGCCGTCTGAGACATCAAAGCGATGATGGCGTGTCGATAGAAAATGTCAAAGGGTGTCCAATAACTGGCTGCAAAGGGTATGAGTTGCTAAGAGATTTAGACTTTGACAATCCTTTACATTATCGAGCGGGAAGTGTGAACAGTGCATGGACTACTGGGGCAGGCTGGCAGCCTATAGGGACATTGCGGCATCCGTTTGCGGCAACATTCCAAGGCAACGGCTATACGATTTCTAATTTAAGAATGAATAGATCGGATAGCGACGGTGGCTTATTCGGTGTGATAGACGGTAGAGATGCTGATGTAATAATAGAAGGTCTCGGTTTAAGCAATGTAGATATAGTCGGAGGTGCGCATGTAGGCGGTTTGGTTGGCTATAATCGTGCTGGCGGCATCAGGCAAAGTTATGTTACCGGTTATGTGGCAGCAAAAGGCAGAAATGGGTCGGTAATCGTAGGCGGTTTGGTCGGTAGAAATGACGACGGTATAATTACTGCATCGTATGTGATGGCGCAAGTTAAAACCATTCTATCAGATAGATTGCCGACGGTATTGGCAGGTGGTTTGGTTGCTCTAAACGACAACCGCAGCCGCATTGAAAACAGTTATGCGATAGGTTCGGTAATCGGATCAGGTAGCGTCGGTGGTTTGGTTGCATTAAACCGAGGATCTAGTGAAATCATCAACAGCTATGCAGTCAGCAGGGCGATAGCTATCGGAGCGATGTCTAAAGCTGGTGGCTTGGTTGCTCGAAACGATGCAACGGTTAGCGACAGTTATTGGGATATAGAGGCGAGTGGTGTCGCGTTAAGTGCCGGCGGCACTTCTGCAACCACAATAATACTTCAATCGTCTACGCCGACTTTACCAGCGGGCAGCATTTATAGGAATTGGGATGCCGATGTATGGGAGTTTGCAGATGCAAATCGTTATCCGGTGCTGAAAGCTATCACTAATGCGCCAGTCTTCACTCCTGAAGGAAAGAGTCTATTACAAAGTTTGACCCTATCAGGTGTCCGACTATTCCCGCCTTTTCATCCGCTCATTTTTGACTACGATGTCATTGCCGAAGCGGGGCGAATGACTGAGGTGCGGGCTGATACCACATCAACCCAAGTGGGCACGACGATTGATATTGCTTGTAGCGACGGTTTAGTATGCACATCGGGTATTCCGGCATCGTTTGTATTGGACGGTAGCCTTGCCTCAAAAATTACTATAACCACGCATAACCTCAATGCTGGTCAATTATCCTATAACTTTTCGGTCCGCTATGTGGAATCGGAGATTAAGCGAGTGACGGCAAAGACTACAACAATAATATCTTCACCGTTAACGGTGACCGAAGGCGAGCGTATTCGCTTAATGACTTCGCATAATTTCGGTTTGAATGAACACTTATATCGTTATAGGTGGCAGCAATTGTCAGGTGATGCGCTAAAGTTCAACGATCCATTATCGTCGATTGATACACAAAGTCCTGTATTAGATTTTACGGTACCTGCCGATGTCGTATCTAAGCAAGATGATCGCCACACTGTGCAGTTGATCGTAGAAGTTGCCGTGAACGATGATGTGTATCTAAGCGAAGCGATATCGTTGATAATTTACAAACAGAACAACGATGCTGCCAGTCGTATTCGTTTGCTTAGGGATAATGACAAAATACATACTTATACCATCCGAATTGAAAGTAGCGATGGTGGCGAGTTTATAGATCGCGACGGTGGTTTTGCTGCAACCCATATACAATGGCAGCGTCGGCGTAGTGATGCAGAAGGTTGGGTCAATGTCGGGAGCGGGTCTCCGTATACCCTTGCTAACGAAGGAAATTATCAATATCGTGCAATCGCTATGTATGAAGACAATCAAGGTTATCGTGAGCAATTTGAATCCGAGGTCATAGACTACCTAGACATAGATGACGATGGCGATGGACTGATAGAGATTCGTTATTTGGAAGAATTGGATGCGATACGCTATCAGCCGGACGGCAGCGGTTATAAAGCAACTGCAAGCGCAAATAAAATTACTGCAGGTTGTCCCAGTGATGGTTGCAAAGGTTATGAATTGATGAACGATTTAGATTTTGCCGACAATGCAAGCTATCGCACATCGAATCCATCGCTACTCAAAGATAGGTGGACGGTGCGCGATTTTACTGATGCAAGCGACTCCAGTTGGCAGCCTATAAGTGGGCTTAGTGCTGTATTTAACGGCAATGGCTATACGATATCCAATATGCAAATAAACCGTAGCGTCGGCAATCAAAACCATATTGGTCTATTTTCTGTTATCGGTTCAAGGGGTAGAATTGAAAACTTGGGATTGATCAATCCAGCAATCAAAGGTCTAGTCGGCATCAAAAATGTAGGTGGCATCGCCGGTTCCATACAACGCGGTAGTGTAATCGTGAATAGCTATGTGGTCGGCAATGTTGCATCTGGCAATACCGATAAAGTAATAAGAGGTGATGTCGGGTTTGGTGGCGGTAGAGGGTTCATAGGAGGCTTGGTTGGCTGGAATAAAGGTTTCATCCTCAATAGCTATACAAAGATCAACGTGGTCGCTGAAGATTCCGGGATGGCATCAAATAAGCGGGTCGGGGTAGGTGGTTTAGTCGGCAGGAACATAGACGGTGGCAAGGTTTATAACAGCTATGCAACTGGTGAGGTGAAAGGACCTTGTATAGTCGGTGGTTTGGTGGGGAATCAATTTTCTACCAACTCAGGTCGGTTACTGACAAGGAGTGAAATCAAAAATAGCTACACAACAGCTAATGTGGAAACAGGATTCGGAACATGTGTAAATGCAAACAACCAAATTGCCGGCGGTTTGGTTGGTAGGAATACTGATTCAACGGTTGAAAATAGTTATATTTTAGGTGAAATTTCCGGTGAAGGTACACTGGCTGGTTTGGTTGGCGCAGGGTTTGCCTCCATCAATAGTTATTGGAACTATGATTCGAATTGTAGGTTTATTCTTACTCCCGCTTTTGTTGAGATATGTTTCGGAACAAGCGAAAATTTGAATTTCAACAATTCAAGATTACAAGCTAATCTTAGAAGTCCTATTGCTCCGAATACCGAATTGGATACATGTCCTGAGCGTTCCGCAGATGAGTCAAAGTCCAAAGATGTATGCAAGACCTATGTAAATTGGGATATTGCTGATTGGGATTTCGGTACCAGTTCGCAATATCCGGCACTCAAATACGGGATTGGATTGGATACCGACAACCCGGGTTGTGACGAGAATCCTGAGACGGCATTGCCGAGTTGCGATGCTCTACTGTCCGGTCAAATTGCCGATGCACTTTTGTTGAATAGGCTTAGTTTATCGGCCAATTCAGCGGATGTGCGGTTGACCCCAAGCTTTATGCCGAATAGGTTTAACTACGAAGTGATGATTGAATCTGAGACAGCACCAGTGGCTATAAAAATCGCCGCTAATGCCGGCGAAGGTACCGCAATAACGATTCGTAAAGATAACGGATCTCCTCTAACCCAACAATCGGACGGTACCGTGCAGATGAATGTAGATGACTCGTTTGAACTCAACATTAAAACCGCAGAAGGGAATAATAGAGGCGCAAGTTATCAAATGCAGGTGCACTTAAAGTACCCACCTCAGCTACATATACTCAGAATAGTCAATGATAGTGAGCCTATCAAATTAATCAAAGGAGATATTCTCACCTTAGACGAAGGGGATGTTTTTCGCGTGGATGCTTCAACGAGTTTCGGGCAGAATAATCCACGATTGGATTACCGGTGGAGTCAGGTATCTGGGAAATCCTTACTGTCGCAGATACAAACTACATCTACCGTAGGGTTTACGGTACCTGTCGATTTTATCGCAAAAGATGAGAACGATAGCACGGTGATCCTAAGACTGGAACTGAGTGAGCGTAATAATCCGGCATCTGTGGTAAGCAGGGAAGTGCCATTGTTGGTGAGGAAAATCAACAATGGAAATTCCCAGAGTGCCGTGAAATGGATAAATAGCGAGACGCTTTCGGCAAGCGATTTGTCGAGCGATATAGACGGAGAGCCTTTGGCCGATATTGGTTATCAGTGGTTGCGGAAACAAAACGGTATATTCGTAGCAGTACCCGATGCAAAGCAAAAAAATCATACGCCACCCGTAGATGTTCGCAACGCACAACATCGGTTTTCTATAAACTATATTGATGGACAGGGGCACCAGACCAGCATCCACTACGACGCACCACTATATGCCGACATCGCTACGCATAAAGATAAAGATAACGACGGCTTAATAGAAATCGAGACTCTCGAAGATCTGAATGCGATTCGTTATCAACTCGACGGCAGCGGCTACCGTGCAAGTTCCACAGCGAGCAAGATTACTACTGGTTGTCCAGCCGACCAATGTAGAGGTTATGAATTGGTTCGGGATTTAGATTTTCTAGACGATGCAAGTTATGGTTCAATGCGCAATAAGATGGCTTGGACGGTCGGGGCGGGCTGGCAACCTATAGCCACTGTTATTAACAATGATTGTAGTGACTCGGCCAGCAACTGTTTCAGCAATATTTTTGAAGGCAACGGATATAGCATTTCTAACTTGCGAGTCACCAGAGACACCATCAACGAAGTAGGCTTGTTTGCCGGAAATACTGGCACCATTCGCAATCTCGGATTATCGGCAATAGAAGTAACAGGTAATTCTAGGGTTGGTGGTCTAGTCGGTCGCAACGAAGGGGAATTAATAAATGTCTATATCATCGGCGGCAAGATTGTAGGACAAAATAGTGTTATAGGTCTTTTAACCGGCGAAAGCGCATCGGGTTCGTCTATCATAAATAGTTATGTATATGGTGATGTTACGGGTATGCGGTGGATAGGAGGCATGTGTGGCATAAACCTTGGTAGCATCAGCAAAAGTTATGCGGTTGCCGATGTTTCGGCACAGAGGGAGGCAGGAGGTCTGGTGGGCGAGAACCAAGGTTCCATTAGCAATAGCTATGCATCAGGTTCAGTTAGCATAAGTCAGAGAGAACGATCTGGGGGAGGTCTACTCGGTATATTATGGGGCGGCGGCAGAGTTAGTAACAGCTACTCAACTGCTGAAGTAAAAGTAGCTTTTGAGATACAAAGCAACAACGATGTACAGTATGTAGGCGGTTTAATCGGTAGAAGACAATCGCCCGGGCTAGTCGTGGCTAATAGTTATTGGGATATCAATACGAGTGGGTGGATGAATTCTCCGGGAGGTGGCATCGCTCAGACGACTGAAGACTTGAAAATGCCGATGATCGAAACCGACATTTATGCGGATTGGAGTGCCAACGATTGGGATTTCGGTAGCTCCGAAGAATATCCGCTACTAAAATATCACGATAATACATGTGGCACTTCCATGCCGTCGCCAGACTGCGGTAGATTACTGCTTCACCAGCGTATCGGCTTGCGAGATCTAAAGCTGGAACAGGATGTGGAGGCAGGACATTTTCATCTTTCTCCTGATTTTGATCCTGCGATTAATACTTATACGGTGTCCGTTCATGCCGATGCCAGCGAACTGAAAATCACTCCGATCGTAGCTAATCCCGACGCAGGCATCGTAGCCGACGGCAAAGTCTTGCCAGCAAACAATGCTAGCTATACTATTGCGCTAAATACTTCCGATCCTACATCTACGGTTATTGGTGTTGCGGCAAGTAACTTAGTGGGGACAGAAGAGCCTATTGTCTATAAATTGACGATAAGCAATAATCGTTTGCCGAGAATAAGCATTAACGCACCGGCTTCAATCATAGAAGGTGAAACCCTTGTATTGAATGTTGCTATAGAAGATCCCGAGGGAGATGAGTTGAGTTATAGTCTGACTACGATTCCAGATCTATTGCCGGATTTGGGGGCAAGCACCGGCACGGCGGTGGGTCGTGCCGATCTGAGGTATGCATTTAGTATACCGAGTAATCTACTTGGCGAAATGCAAAGCACCGGCGATGTAGAGATAGTCTTGACGGTTGACGATGGCTTAAGTGCTGTAAGTAAAACGGCACAGCTAACGATAGTCAAAGAGAATAACGATTTCATATCGGTTCCTGCGCCTACGTTGAATGATTTCACATACACCATTGAGGATATAGGTCTATCATCGGATGCGGACGGAATAAATCCTAACCCTGAGATAACTTACCAGTGGCAAAAGGAACTGCTGGGTAGCTGGTCGGATATTGATGGTGCCACCAATGCAAGCTATACCATCGAGGGCATCATAGGCGATCGCTATCGCGTGTTGGTTGATTATACCGACAAGCAAGGCTATAGGCAGCGGAGGCTTGCATCTCCTGCTTTGTCGGCACCACAACAATTTATCTATGATGTTGTGAGATCTAGAGATGTTGTCAGAACTTCAATGGATCAATCATCAACAATTGCCGTACAAGTCAAAGTATTCCTTGAAGGCCTCCTACCCTAACGCGTCGTCCTTGCACACACGGCTTATTCATCCATAAAATTTCCGCAAACGGTAGGGGAGGGCTAACATGGGACTGTTGAAAAAGTAGTTCTATCCTTGGAAACTACACCGCAATAATAAAAATCTTTGTGTAAACCAAAATCTGATCCAACGAAAATAAAAATCTAAAGAAACCGCTAGTCTCTTTAGGTTCTGGGCGGTCCCAGTTAGGTAGGCTTGGATCTGCACTTTATCCGAACCTCTATATTTTGCTCGCCTCAATCCATGCCGCTCCTTTGCCTCAGCAAATAAACCCTCTATCTTCCAACTCCTTTCTATCATTCTTTGCTTAAATACTGGACTGCTTTGTCGTTGTCTCACTCGTTCTATCGCCTCTTTATGCTCATTTCGGTATAGACCCGTATGACGCCTGCCCAAGTAGCAACTGTTCTGCCATTGACAGCTATTACAATGTGCTTTCTTGATGTGATAATACTTCGTCGCACCGACTGCATGTTTGGGGTGTAACGCATGACCCGCCTGACAGGTATAGATGTCTTTATTGGGGTCATACTGGAAACTGCCTTCATGGGCTACTTGCTTACCAGGTGTCAGACGAAACTTGGCAGTCGGGATATAGCTGCGGATCTGGTGTTCTTCAAAGAACTTATAATTCTTGCCACTGCTATAGCCGACATCTGCTATCACTTCTTCAACCGGCAAGCCAAAGCGTTGTTGTTGATATTGAATCCTCTGTGTTATCACATTAGTCTCATGATAGGCACCCGTGGTCACATGGCAATCCGTTATCACTCGGCTGGTTGCATCGGCACAATAATGCACCTTATGATATAACTTTCTTGGATACCCCGCACGATTGACTAGAGTCGCATCGCTGTCTACTTTACTCACATGCGTGCGGTTGCTGACTTTTTCTCTTTTTACTACCGCAGTTGGCGAGACTGCGCTCTTGCTCTGCTGCTTGTCATCCTTAACTTCTACTGCTGGTGTTGGTTCTTCTCGCCTCTCCAGTTTCTGTGCCGATAGGTTTGTCTCGCCCGCACTCGCATCATCATCTACTTTATCGGCATGGTTGCTGACTTTTTCTTTTTTTACTACCGCAGTTGGCGAGACTGCGCTCTTGCTCTGCTGCTTGTCATCCTTAACTTCTACTGCTGGTGTTGGTTCTTCTCGCCTCTCCAATTTCTGTGCCGGTAGGTTCGTCTCGCCCGCACTCGCATCATCATCTACTTTATCGGCATGGTTGCTGACTTTTTCTTTTTTTACTGATGCAGTTTGTGATACTACCTCCTGGCTTTGTTGCCTCTCATCCTTGACTGCTATTGCCGCAGTCGGCTGCTCTCGTCTCTCTAGTTTCCTCGCCGACGCATTCGCCTCAACTAAACTCGCATCTGTTATGATCCGTTTCCCTTCAACTAATCCAGCCTCACGGCATTGTTCTACGACACGCTCAAATATCGCCTCAAAACATCCCACACCTAATCGGTCGCGGATACGAGTTAATGACGAGTGATCCGGCACCACATCACTCATAGTTAATCCGACAAACCAACGATAGCCAATGTTCATTCCAACCTCGTCGCACAGTTGACGATCCGACTTAATCCCATAGAGTTGTCCTAATATACACATACGAAAAAATACCTCCGGGTCTATTGACGGTCTACCTTGCGTATCACTATAGAAACTTTGGGTTAATTGTTTGACAAAGCTCAAGTCTAAAACTTTATCAATACGCCTTAATATGTGATAGCTGGGAATGAGTGCCTGATAGTCTATTTGGACAAATAGTTCAGGCTGAAAATTATGATTGCCTTGCATAAAAACCTCCGATTGAATCAGTTATCTATTTTCGCTTATATCAAATACTTTTTCAACAGTCCCACATGCCCTCCCTACGGTACCGTCCTGCAAAATTGTAACCGCCTGCGCCCCCAATTCACGATAACCATTTGCCGCGTACTCGCACAATTTCAACCGCTTGCGCCATTCAATTTAAGAAAATGGTAGGGGCGGATTTATATATCCGCCCTACGGTACCGTCCTGCAAAACCGTAACCGCCCGCGCCCCCAAATCATGCAAACCACCCAAACGCGTTGCGTCTGCACAAACTGAACCACTATGTGCCATATAATTTATGAAAACCGTAGGGGCGGATTTATATATCCGCCCTACGGTACCGTCCTGCAAAACCGTAACCGCTTGCGCCCCCAAATCATGCAAACCACCCAAACGCGTTGCGTCTGCACAAACTGAACCACTATGTGCCATATAATTTATGAAAACCGTAGGGGCGGATTTATATATCCGCCCTACGGTACTGTCCTGCAAAACCGTAACCGCTTGCGCCCCCAATTCCGCAAACCACCCAAACGCGTTCCTCTCGCACAAACAATCCATTCATCCATCTCGTTTACGGGAACCACCCGAACGCGTTCCTCTCGCACACACGGCTTATTCATCCATAAAATTCACGCAAACGGTAGGGGAGGGCTAACATGCCCTCCCTACGGTACCGTCCTGCAAAACCGTAACCGCTTGCGCCCCCAATTCACGATAACCATTCGCCGCGTACTCGCACAATTTCAACCGCTTGCGCCATTCAATTTAAGAAAATGGTAGGGGCGGATTTATATATCCGCCCTACGGTACCGTCCTGCAAAACTGTAACCGCCCCGCGCCCCCAATTCCCGCAAACCACCCAAACGCGTTCCTCTCGCACAAACAATCCATTCATCCATAAAATTTCCGGGAACCACCCCAACGCGTCATCCTTGCACAAACAATCCATTCATCCATCTCGTTTACGGTAACCACCCGAACGCGTCATCCTCGCACAAACAATCCATTCATCCATAAAATTTCCGCAAACCGTAGGGGAGGGCTAACATGCCCTCCCTACGGTACCGTCCTGTAAAACCGTAACCGCTTGCGCCCCTAATTCCCGATAACCATTTGCCGCGTACTCGCACAAACAATCCATTCATCCATAAAATTTCCGGGAACCACCCCAACGCGTCATCCTTGCACAAACAATCCATTCATCCATCTCGTTTACGGTAACCACCCGAACGCGTCATCCTCGCACAAACAATCCATTCATCCATCTCGTTTACGGTAACCACCCGAACGCGTCATCCTCGCACAAACAATCCATTCATCCATAAAATTTCCGCAAACCGTAGGGGAGGGCTAACATGCCCTCCCTAAACGCGTTGCGTCTGCACAAATAAAATCGTACACCATCCAATTTATGGAAACCATTTCCTCAATACTCGTACAATATTAATTGCTATGCACTACATAATTTATGCAGACCATTTATAGGGAAAGATCATCTATTTCAATGGTTATCATCGGAGTGCACGCAGACTGTCCGTAGTCGCAGCATTACTTAGCTTGGATGACTGAGTGAAACCAGTTTATGGGCATATTCCCATAATTACCGGCTTGGCTTAAAACCAGCAGTTAAAAACGCAATTCTAGCCATGATTGGGTGCATTAATGACCTAGACCACCTACTAAAAATCATTCTATATTTAATGGTTTAGTGCATTAAGTGAATGTAGACTGGGAAGAATGGTATAATCAACTAAATGCATTAATCTACAAGGAGTTAAGATGAAATTACGTATGCACATCTGAATGCGGCGCACCGCCAGCATGCAGTGACTAAAAACGACAACAATAATTTTATTGATTTATTAGCGGTGCTAGGAACAGGAGTGATTTTATGTTTGCAACATTATTAGATGCTTTATACGATAAACCTTATCTCTTTATCATAGTATTGATATGGCTTATAGCCATTGTAGTTGGTGCAATTGCCACTGCCACTGGTTCTGTAGCGAATGCAGGAAAGGCTATAATTGAATTTCTAAGTTCATATCGGAATTACAAAGACCGTACAAAGGACAAAGATAAATAGTTGTCATTGGGCACATGTGGCCGCTTAATGTTGCGGAGTCGCTTGGTATGGATAGTCAAGCAAGACTGGTTTACGGCCTATCCACCGAATCCATCTGGTTCGGCACCTAACAAGTCACCAAAAACGCAATTCTAGCCACTATCAATGGCATTGAAAACTTAGTAGACTACCTACGAGAAATCACCAAATATGTCATCTAGTGCGGTGCGCCGCACTATACATCAATGTTTATGTTATAATTACTTCAGCTGAAAGCAGAACGAAAAAAGGTTTTCGATTTGTCACATATCGTATTTATTATAGTCTACAGGAGATCAAACTATGAGATCACACCTTGATGCAGCGCACCGCCAGCATGAAGTGACCAAAAACAACAACAATAGTTTTATTGATTTATTGGCGGTACTAGTAATAGGAGCAATTTCTATGGTTGCAACATTATTAGGTGTTTTATATGATAATCCTTATATCTTTATCCCGGCATTTATAGGGTTTATGGCTTCTGTAGTTGGGGCTATTGCAATCGCCACTGGTTCTGTAGCAAATGCAGGAAAGTCTATCATTGAATTTCTAAGTTCATATCGGAATTACAAAGGCCATACGAAGAACAAAGATCAATAATTTATGCCTGTTGTCGTATAGCGTACCACACCAGTAGCACAAAACTGATTTGCTCAAGTATTACCAAGTGGGTATATTAGTTTATCCTTAGCACTGATTTAAGTAATGTCACTGTCAACAAGAAGTGACGTAAAGATAATAATAGTTTAATTCGGGTTGTTGCAAAAAATGCTATCGCACAAACAACCCATTCATCTATAAAATTTACGCAAACGGTAGGGGAGGGCCATTCCCCTCCTTTGGAGGGGTGGCAGGCCTATGCATTTTGTAATATATGTGTTTAGCAATCATGCTGGAGTTCTGCACAGTGTCACGCCGATTGACCTACTGGCTCAATCGGCGGTTCTATCTGACGGGGGGGGGGGGGTTCATACCCATCATTTTCATACCAACCGCCACGTGCCACTAAATTCACGCAAACCACTTGCCGCGTACTCGCATAAAATTATATGTTAATACAACGCTCACTCGAACCATCCGAACCGTTTATCTCATATTCACTACCATTCGTCGGAATGTTCTCCGACACTCTAAATATTCGTCCACACTATAAGTTCCCAACTAAAACTTATGGAGAAACTACTATGAAACAAAAATATACTCAATACTTGAAATTGACAGATGATATTGCTTTCAAAATATACTTCTCAACCAATATGCAATTACTGTTCTCGTTGATCAAGAGCTTCCTATCAATCTCCGATAGTACTGCGGATGCGGTGATACTCAACCCTGACATACTAGTCATGGCATCTGGCACCGCCAACCAGCAGGACTCATTGGACAATAGACTACATCTGCAAGACAGTTATATTCCACCAGATATACCGGGCGGTAAGCAGTTCGTGCTAGACCTGCGTGTCAAATTAAGTAGTGGCGAGAATGTCAACATAGAGATGCAGAACTATTCTCAGAGACACTTCATAACCAGAATGTTAGCTTATTGGATACAGTTGCATCATCCATCCTTAATGCGTGGACAAGAGTATTCTCAGTTTAAGCCGAGCCACTCACTGGCATTTACCACATTCAACGCGCGTAATACATCACGTCATTTCAACAGAGCAACCATCAAATGGGATGACCCTCAGGATGGGCAAGTGACTAATCATTTTGAGATGGTGGTAGAGCAATTGAAAAATTTCAACAAGAGCTACCGTGAACTAGTTGATATGAGAGATAGGTGGTGCTATATTATCAAACACTCGGCGGAATTGACAGCCGAGCAAGTAGCGTATTTATCACAAGACGGAGAGACGAAGATGGCATTAGAACATTTAGAGGAAGTATCCAAAGAGGAGAGAGAGCGTTGGAACGCTATATCCATGAGTAGACGCGAGTGGGAACGCCAACTGAAAGGAGAAGAGCTGGAAGAGAAGGGTCGGACTCAAGGCATGCAAGAAGGCCGTGTTCAAGGCATGCAAGAAGGCGAAGTAAACAAAGCTCGCGGAATTGCTTTGAGTATGTTGCAAAAAGGCTATGAGGTTTTGGAGATTTCCGAAATGACAGGTTTATCTGTCGCCGAGATTGGACAGCTAACAAAGAATCGCTGATCAAGTTGTAGGAGCGGACTTGCATGTCCACTCCAGCGCATTACCTTTGCACAAATAATCTATTCGAGGCTGTTGAAAAAGTATTGTCATCGCACAAGTGGTCATGTTGTGGTGCTGCACAAATCAAACTACCATGTGCCATTTGGGTTTTGGTTTCCATGAATTGGGCGGTGTACGATATCGCTTGTGCAAGCGCGTTGCGTTTCGGGAGGGCTAGCATGAGCTAGTTGATATGGCGGATAGGTGGTGCTATATTATCAAATACTCGGCGGAATTGACGCCCGAGCAAGTAGCGTATTTATCACAAGACGGAGAGACGAAGATGGCATTAGAACATTTAATGGAAGTATCCAAAGAGGAAAGAGACGAGTGGAACGCTATATCCATACAAAGACGCGAGTGGGAATACCAGCTGAGGGAAGAAGCAATGAAAGAAAAAATAAACCGCGAAATCGTCTTGAATATGTTGCAAAAAGGTCTAGAAGTTTCATTGATTTCCGAAGTGACAGGTCTACCTATCCCTGAAATTGAAAAACTAAACGGTAAAACTACCGATTAAGCCTGCAAGGGCGGACCATTCCCCTCCTATGGCGGGATGTCAGGCCTATGCATTTTGTAATATATGTGTTTAGCAATCATGCTGAGGTTCTGCACAGTGTCACGCCGATTGACCTACTGGCTCAATCGGCGGTTCTATCTGACGGAGTGGTCGTAGCAGTCCTGCACAAACAATCCATTCATCCATAAAATTTCCGCAAACGGTAGGGGCGGATTTGCATATCCGCCCTAACGTACCGTCCTGCAAAACCGTAACCGCTTGCGCCATTTGGTGTTGATCTCCATAAATGAAATGAATGAATAAATTACTTTTGCAGACACAACGCGCTTGGTCGGACAAATTGAAATGCCGATTGACCTACTGGCTCAATCGGCGGTTCTATCTGACGGGGTGGTTGTAGCGGTTTCGCACAATTCAATTTCTCTACTTATATCAAAATCAAACGACAATTTTACTTTCCAGCAATCCGCCGTTGCATTACTATAGGTATGCCGTTCCAAACCCGTCCATTTAGGGTTCGTCCGTTTGCTTTTTTATTACGACTCTTTCCATCTTCACCCCAACGTCCCCATTGCTTAAAGAAAAAAGGAACTTTTTGCGCTCTGCACTGTTTGCGAATTGAAATCACCCATGCTTTGTCCATTGGTCTGGCTTTGTGTCCGGACTCACCTCCGACAATAACCCAATGTATGCCATCCAAATTTATAGTGCCTAAATCTTCTAATAGAGGTTCCATCGATAAGAATCTTTGTTGCGTGTCGATCTCGCACAGTATCGGAATTCTCGGCAAGCCATACTTTTTATCTTCAATCGAAACACCAAGCCACATGTTGGGAGGGACTTCTCGGCGTGCAAAATACCGTGCCATACGTTGAGGACGTTTTGTTAGAACTTGGTAGGTATGATGGCTGGTATCTCTAATCACAGAGAGGACTTTGTCTATAAACTTAAACGAAACTTTTTCATGGAATAAATCGCTCATTGAATTCACAAAATAGACGGTTGGTGATTCTCGATGCCTCGGTTGATCCAATCTGTCGGGCAATTCCCGCACTTCGGTGAACGGCATTTCATAACCCTCCACATGCATTGTCCGCAGACGCTTTGCTAAACTTTCGGCATAACAGTTTTTGCAGCCCGGAGATACTTTTGTGCAACCCGTCACCGGATTCCAAGTAAACTCTGTCCACTCAATTTTTGATGTTGCCATTATTCTTCGTGCTTATTGAAAATGTATGCAGAACCGTTGAAAAATTGGCATAATAGCCTGCGTTCTTTTTACCTCATTTGTCCAATGTGTCATGGCATTGTACATGCGGTTTGCGACCAATTCGTTATTTGTTACAATAATGTGCGTAAAAGTAATGTTGATCAAAGAGCTGCGGTTTGCGACCAATTCGTTATTTGTTACAATTCAACGATGCGAGTGATATTTATCTGTTAGGCTGCGGTTTGCGACCAATTCGTTATTTGTTACAATTTCCGCAAAAATATCCTGATTGTTTGCACTGCTGCGGTTTGCGACCAATTCGTTATTTGTTACAATTTAATACTAATATCACCAAATAAATCCGCAGCTGCGGTTTGCGACCAATTCGTTATTTGTTACAATCTGCTTGCCGTCGGCGGTTAGACGAATACCGCTGCGGTTTGCGACCAATTCGTTATTTGTTACAATTTCCGCAAAATATCCTGATTGTTTGCACTGCTGCGGTTTGCGACCAATTCGTTATTTGTTACAATCCCTTCAAACTTATACAAACAACCTTTTACGCTGCGGTTTGCGACCAATTCGTTATTTGTTACAATTATTTTTGTTTGCGATTACTTCCAATTATTGCTGCGGTTTGCGACCAATTCGTTATTTGTTACAATCAGAATGAAAAATAAATATTTACGCTCGCTGCTGCGGTTTGCGACCAATTCGTTATTTGTTACAATTACTCCCTTAATTGATCGTCTATCTGTTCAGCTGCGGTTTGCGACCAATTCGTTATTTGTTACAATCGTAAAGACGATAACGATGCCGAGTTTGTGGCTGCGGTTTGCGACCAATTCGTTATTTGTTACAATACGCTTGAAACAAACGCGTTATATAAGGCTGCTGCGGTTTGCGACCAATTCGTTATTTGTTACAATAATGAAAGGTTTTTTAATCCGTGAGGATGGGCTGCGGTTTGCGACCAATTCGTTATTTGTTACAATCGTAAAGACGATAACGATGCCGAGTTTGTGGCTGCGGTTTGCGACCAATTCGTTATTTGTTACAATACGCTTGAAACAAACGCGTTATATAAGGCTGCTGCGGTTTGCGACCAATTCGTTATTTGTTACAATACCTAGCCGCTTTTGATTAAGCAATGCCATGCTGCGGTTTGCGACCAATTCGTTATTTGTTACAATCGGAAGTGCAAGCGCGTGCGGATCGGTTGCGCTGCGGTTTGCGACCAATTCGTTATTTGTTACAATATACCCTAGCCGAAGCGATAGAACGCGGAGGCTGCGGTTTGCGACCAATTCGTTATTTGTTACAATCGTATCCGCTAGTCCCATAATTATCTCGCTGCTGCGGTTTGCGACCAATTCGTTATTTGTTACAATTTACGAGTAGCTACGGCGGCCGCATTAACTGCTGCGGTTTGCGACCAATTCGTTATTTGTTACAATTCTGTATAGAAAAAAGGAAATTGATACCCTGGCTGCGGTTTGCGACCAATTCGTTATTTGTTACAATTCTTTATATCCGTCCCATCCGCCCCAGATCGCTGCGGTTTGCGACCAATTCGTTATTTGTTACAATAGAAATCTAAAACGGATAAGCCTAAAACCGCTGCGGTTTGCGACCAATTCGTTATTTGTTACAATAGCTTTGGTGTAAGTAGTTATGAAATGGACTAAAAATAGACATCAAAGGCATCAGAAAAACTCGAGTTGTGCCGGAGGTTCTTCCGGTGCTTCTCGTTTTTTTCCTACAAAAATTTTCATATCACCATATTGACGGTCGGTTATTTGTAAGAATCTCACTTCACCTTCACTAGGTACCAGTTTGCCTATTCTTTCAATATGCACCTTTGTGTTCTCCCGATTAGCACAATGTCTTTTGTAGACAGAATACTGCATCATTGAAAAACCGTCTTTAAGTAAAGATTTTCTAAATTGTGCATGATGCCTGCGCTGGGTTTTAGTTTCTGTAGGTAAATCAAATAAAACTACAATCCACATACTGCGCCATCCTAAAGGAGTTGTAAGAATAGATCTCTTAATCATATTTTGGGATATCAAGACTCGTATTTTAGTCTGAGTATTTATCAGGAAAAACAAGCATCGGCTTTGCTTCTTCAAATGTACGAGCTAATGAGGCTACCATACGGCGCATAGCGATTTTTGCAGGAACGAGTTCTTTCCCTATGCTTACATTTTTATTTAATGCCGAAAGTATTACTTCTTTATGTTCTCGCATGAGGGGTATTTCTTTAATAGTTTCTGAATTTTGCGAGTCGCATATTTTTTTCACACGAATATCAATAAGTGGTCTCCATACTTCTATTAGATCATCGGCTAGAGGGAAACTATTCGCTCTATTGTGATGAAATAAACCAAGACCTGGGTTAAGTCCGCTCATACATATGTTTCGCGCAATAGCAGAACGCAAAATCATATAACCATAATTTAATAAATTATTTGGAAAGAATCCTAGCCTATCTCGTTTGAATGAAGTGTCAAATAATCTAGGCCAATAATATTGTGCGGCTTGGGCTTCTATATTATCCGGATCACCTGATCGTACACGCTTTATCATCCTGCGTAGTCCGGTTTGTTTTCCCATAACTTGCTCTAAAACATCTGCTTGCCGTTCAATTTTACAACAAACAATACTTTGCCATATACGCTTTCGTAAAGGTTGGGATACCCTTAATTGTTGTCTTAATCGTTCTCCTTGTAAGGTATTTCCTGAGAACGGGAGGCTAATACTGATTGGCATTTGATTGGTTGCACAACACACGATAGCTGCTTTAGATGCGGCTAGATTGACTACAACGGCTTGGCTCATCGTTATAGCAGGATGATTGAGTAAGAGTAAGCTGATATCCTCAACTGGTACTGTTTTCTTTTCTTTATTTTTTTGTGATATGACTAATTGTTGGTGAGAAATAGATAATTGTGTCGGGCCTGACGAAATTTCTACGATACGTTCAATCATATTATTTAATTCATTGATTATTCAAAGTGCTTTTTGAGGTTTGGGAGGTAATCAAAAGCTAGATTTTTATTGACAAGGCTTATTCGTCCAATTGGATCAACGGTTATTTTCCAATAACCATTTTCTATTAATAGATGATGGCTAGGCTGCTTTTTCTCTAATTTAGACGACATAGTATGGGGATATAAAGTTACTTGTATTGGTCCTATTGCATCTACCCGATGATAAGTAAGTTTGTCAGTCTCGGGATCAATTTTTACGAACACATCACGTTTACAATATGAAAAAATAAGTGGCAAACCGTTGTATTTTGGCTCTATTAGAGGTTTACCTTTTTGGATTCGTTGTTGAGCTTCTAATTTGCTAATTACCCTTTTTTCAATGTTTCCGTTATCTTTTCTATAAAGGGCAACATGATGATTATCTCCTTTTTCTGCGACTATATTGATCTCTTTATTATTTCTTTTGTATGCATGGACCGGGATGGTTGGATGCTCCTCTTGTTTCACACAGATGCGTACTTTTTTAATTACTGGTCCTAGTATTATTTTTCCGTTTTTATTACGCTTCTTGCATGTCATGTGTAATGGTTGATTATTATCCTTAAACGCTTCTTTAATGGCACTATTAATAGATGCAGTCATAGTCTTTTTAGAAACTGTTTTGTCATTAAGCCATGGCTTATCTTCAGGTTTCTCAGGCATTACTTTTTTTTCATCATATTTGCGCACATGCTTCCAAACTAAATCTCTTACCTGTTCATCACATATACTTCTGATTTGTTCAGCGGTTGCGTCAGATAGATTTATTCTTTTCACATAGCGTAATTCGTTCTCTTTGGCTTGCATACGTATATGCGTATCCTTAGTAAATGAACCACTAACTTTTGCATCAACCCGATAAGATACAATAATATTTTCTAGTGCATCGTGAACATCTTTGTGAAATTCACGCCAGGGTAACTGCAACTTGAGATTATTTACAATCTCTTCGTATGCTATCTCTTTCTCGCGTTGTTCTCTAAATCTTTTTTCTATGTATTCTGCTCGTCCTATAGAAGTCAGCGCAACTATAATTGCATCTAATGTATGATGCCGGTGGTCATCTCGGATTTTTTTTGTTGAATATTGCCCTATAAACTTTTTATTAAACTTATAGTAAACACCCCATGCTCTTCCAATTTGGCTGGTAATCTGACCATTGACAACCTGCACCCTAGGCGGTTGTCCTTCTGTCCAACTAACTGCATTTTTCTTAGAGTAAAGAGTAGCAATAAAATCACGTATTCGACGAGTAGCATAGCCGGTATCTGTCAAACGGGATTTTTTTTGCTCTTCATCTAACTCTTTGTGGTAGCTTTTTCTTATAAAACGCTTTATTTTAGATTTAGGTAATTTTTTTTCATTTTTTACTCGTCTCACCATTTCTTCCCATAATGCTGTGTCTCCACTAAAAGCTTCGTATGGGATGCGATTGCCCTTTTGAAGATTCATTTCGGTTTTACATAGTAACAGGTTGTTTAGCGAGTCATCGTAAGAGCGGGAATATGGCATTATATGTTCAATTTGATACTTACCTCTATTAAATAAATCATCTGCACAAATGGAATCACCGGAATATAAACATCTTTCATTACTTTCTTTCCATAGAACATATTTTTTAATATTCAGGGGAGTTGGATCGGGATGATTGGGTTGCGAAAAAAACTTTTTTGCTTCCTCTCTTTGTGCCCTACGTTTTTTATTTATTTCCATAGACTTTTTTTTGTCTTTCCCGGTCAATTTAATGTTACGAGCCAATTCAATCCGAACATAATCAGGTTTTCCATGGGCTGCAATAAGATTATTTACCACCTTACGAGTTTCATTTAAGCAACGCACTACCACCGGATTACGAATATCAGAAAACACCTTATGATGACTCGGTAATTTATCTCTGTTTTCATCCATAATATATTCATGCGGAGGGTAGATTTCCTTTAGCGTAGTCTGAAATTCTTTTCCCTCTTCAAGTTGTGGCAAGATTTGGTCAACAACTTTTTCGGAAAAGCGGATCCAGCCCTTAGGCAAAGGTGCATCAACTAACTTTTCTGCTTGTTCTTTTGTGATTTGCCAATCATTTACTGCTTTTTGTACAAAGATTTTCTTTTGTTCTTTAATTTTATCCGCATTTAGTATTTCTACGCGCCAACCCTTATGCTGAGAACTATAACCCTCCAAAATTTTACGATATTCAACATTAAATTTCTGTTCAGCAATCTCTAGTTTTATTTTTTCATAACAAGGAAGACTGGCATAGTCATCGCCCAAGACTCTGCGTAACAGAGCTTCCGTTGCATTACCCGGTAAATATTCACGTTCATCTGATTTGTCCTCAAAAGTAAATTTTGATGTGGGAATATTATTTTCTTTCCAATAGTTTTTTAGTTTTTTTCTTATACTTGAAAAACTCACCTTAGCTGATGACATCATTAAATCATAAACAAGTTGCCGTTCTTCTGGCTTGAGTTGCCGCTTGTTCGGGAACACGCGTAAGTTATTTAAGTTCTGCAACATAATATATTGTTGTGCTTTCCAATCAGCTTTCATTAAAAGAGGGGATTTCGGTTCATAGAGACATTTACCTATTGATTTTAGTCGCCAAAACGTGGGTCGTCTCCCGAATATTGCTTCTTTAAGCGAGTCTTTTAAGTCTTTCGTGAGTAGGTCTGGGTGATATTGCTGCTGTTTGTTCCATATCGCATTAAATTCGTCTTCAACCATTAAGCGTCCAATATGTCTACCTCGCTTTCTTTCTTGGCTAGGTAGGTCGGCTAGATATGTGCCTAGAGTTTTGTTTTTCATTTCTTTCTTAAGGTGTTTAATTTCTCCTTTTATTTCGTTTTCTTTTTTTTCTTGTTCTTTTTCTTCGTCTGTTTTTTCGTCTTCTTCTAATTTATCCTTTTTTATAGAACCACCAAAACCTATTCGCCTACTGATATGCGTAAATACCCTGCCTAATTCATAAGGATCTAATTTTTCGTTTAATGCACGTTTTCTAAGCTCATAGGGTTGATTCGGACTGGTATTTTTAGGGGTTTGCTCTAAAACAGATTCTTCTGCTGATGGAAGCAAACGAGCATCGCAAAGTATTTCTCGTATTCGCTTTTGTTTTAATTTTTTATGTCTTATTTGTCTACGACGCAAACGTTTCTCTCTACGCTCAACATTTTTGGGCTTTTTGTTATACTCACTCGTGCCTTCAAGTGCTTCGGGAAAGATACGGACACCTGATGCAATAATAGACCCATTAATTTCATCTATTACCTCTATTAAGGCGTAACCGATAGAAGCGGTTCCAATATCAAGTCCAAGATATGTATTTTTATGTTCTGTAGCATTATTCATTAATTTAGGGGTTGTTTTAGATAGATTATAGCAGGGTTAATTGACCTTTCTATATTTCAGCCGAAAATTAAAAAGGATTGACATTTAATTCATCTGGATAATAATAAGAAAGGTAACAAATAGCGAATTGGTTACGCTTTCTGTAGGCAAAACTTTTTCGTGTGGGCTGGGCATCCCTTAGGCTAGGCAATACCTAGAATTACTGCCCACTTTATTTTATTAATCACTTCAAAGGTCAATCACAGGTATCTTGTATTAGCTGCCCCTCCAAGGCTTCCTATTTTGGGATGTTGGAAGAGTACCGTTATCGTTCAAACGTAACTGTTTGTGCCATTGAATTTATGATAATCACTGGTAGAGGCAGACTCATATATCCGCCTTTAAGTACCGTTTCGCACGACTCCAACCGTTCTGCGCCATTAATTATGGTTACCGTAAATCAAATGGATGAATGGATTGTGTGTGCGAGAGCAACGCGTTAGGGCGGATATGCAAATCCGCCCCTACCGTTTTCATAAATTTGATGGCGCGGGTGGTTGGAATTTTGCAAAGGCAACGCATTGCAGGTGGTTATCGTAAATTCAATGGATGAATATTTTATTTGTGCAAGTACCCGGTAAATGGTTTGCGTGATTGGGTGGCGCGGGGCGGTTGGAATTTTGCAAAGGCAACGCATTGCAGGTGGTTATCGTAAATTCAATGAATGAATATTTTACTTGTGCAAGTACCCGGTAAATGGTTTGCATGATTTGATGGCGCGGGGCGGTTACAGTTGTGCGAAACGGTACCGTAGGGCGGATATGCAAATCCGCCCCTACCAGTTTCATAAATTTGAGGGCGCAAGCGGTTAGATTGGTGCGTTGACGGCAATTTTTCAATGGTTAGCAATCTGCTATAATAGAGTTTCTTAGTAGCGATAAATAGACTGAGAAGATGTAGGTCATTTATTTAGCTGGGAGAATATGCTATGTAAGGGGGAAACGTAGTATGAAGGGCTTCATAGGGTTAGTATTAATATTAACCACGATATTACTGCGATCGGTATCGGCGCAAGATGGTTTGCAATGTGATTATGCTACCGATATAGATCAGGACGACGACGGCTTGATAGAGCTATGCGATTTGGACGCATTCAATGCGGTTCGTTATCAGCTTGACGGCAGTGGTTATAGAGAAAGTTTTGATGCAATCAAAATCACTGCGGGGTGTCCTCAAAGCGGCTGCAACGGCTACGAGTTGCGTAAAAATCTAGATTTCAATTCCGACGACAGCTACCGCAATATCACCAACAAAGAAGTATGGACGAGCGGTTTAGGTTGGTTGCCTATAGGCGATCGGCTGAACTTCTTTACCGCTAGGTTTGAAGGCAACGGTCATACGATAGCCAATCTGTACATCAACAGACCGTCGGATTATGTCGGTCTGTTCAAGGCGACGACGAGACAAGCCAAAATCAGTAATTTGGTATTGTCGCAAATAAACATCAAAGGGAATTCATACATTGGTAGTTTAGCCGGTCACAACGCCGGTGGTATCTCGTATATTGGTGTTGAGAGTGGTCGCTTGATCGGTGCGGGTAACAATGTAGGTGGGTTGTTCGGTAGCAACGAGGGAACGATACTCAACGGCGATGTGATACTTGAGCATGTAGAGAGTAGCGGTCATAGTCTCGGCGGTCTAATAGGTTATAACGAAGGAAATATCAGGTATAGCGTTACCGATACGAGTTTATCGGGTGTGAGTCAAGTCGGCGGCTTGGTTGGTCTTAATTTTGATGGTGTGCTGACAGACAGTCGTGCCGACGGGAGCATAAAAGGACGTGATTATATAGGTGGTTTGGTGGGTCTCAACCGTGCGCGGATTAGTGCAAGCCATGCCGAGGCTAAGGTGATAAGCGAGGGTTCGTATAGCGGTGGTTTGGTCGGTGCGAATCATCAACGCGGCAGAATCGCCGATAGCCGGGCGAGCGGCGCGGTTTCGGGCAATCTTTATGTAGGGGGGTTAGTCGGTTGGAACAACGATAGTGAAATCACCAATAGTTTTACGGTTAATCGCATAGAAGGCAATAGAAATGTAGGCGGTTTGGTCGGTTGGAATGAGGAAGGTCAGATACACAATACCTACTCTAGTGGTTTTGTATCCGGCGTGCATAGAGTTGGTGGCTTGGTCGGTAGCAATAAAGGTATCGTCTCTAACAGTTTTGCAAACGGGCGAGTTGTGGCGAGCGGTGAGCATGTGGGCGGTTTGATCGCTTGGAATTATGCACATCAAACCAGGCATACTGCCACAGTTCGTGTAATGCATAGCTATTGGGATAGCGACGCTGCCGAGATTTTAGTAAGTGACGGTGGTAGTCTGCGAACTACCGCACAGCTAAAATCACCGACCACTCCTGGTTCACTCGGTGAGACCTTTGAACGATGGGATGCGGACGATTGGGAGTTCGGCACCAATGAACAACACCCGATACTCAGGCACAGCGAAGGTTCTAATAAAGGACACTTACTGCCGGGTCAACACATCATGCTCTCGGGTCTTCTCGTCTTAGACGGTTTGACTTTTTCTCCTTCGTTTAATCCACAAACCTTTAACTATCGTGTGAGTCTAATAGACGGCAGCGTAGGACAAATAAGGTTCAGCCCGACGATAGCAAATAGCACGCAAACGATTAGTATTCTCAAAGACGAAGAGACCAGCATGCCGTCGGTTCGCAATGGTGAGACAGTGCCAATCACCTTGAATGTATCCCCTGAACCGACTCTGATTACGATAGCGAGGCACTACCGCATCTGGGTAATACGTCAATCCGGCTTGGACGCAACAATTACTAGCGACCGCTCGGATTATAGAGTGAGCGAAGGTGAGCGTATTACGTTCGATGTTTCAACATCTGAACCAGATTTGCGGCGAGTGCGTTATCAATGGCGGCAAATCGCACCGACACAACCCGATTTATTGAGAGACTTAAACACGAGGCAAGCTCAACTGAGCATAGACATATCCGACGATTTTGTAGTCCGAGATGTCGACGAGGCTCCCGTTATATTGCAAGCGGAGGTGCGTGCCGGTGGGACAACCGCAGTTCGCAATACAACGATGACGGTTATCAAAACAGATAGCGGTAGTATAAGCATCTTAGCTGCCCCGAGCCATCGCCACGGTACACTAATAACAGCGGATATCAGCGAGGCTGATTTATCTATGGAACCCGACGGTGGTGTAGACCTTAGTAGCTTGCGTTATCAATGGCAATACAAGCCACTGCCTGATTCGGCAATGTGGCAAGACATTGAAGATGCTACAGAAATGCGTTACAAGATATCTACCGTGTTCTCGGCAGTTGATAATATCAGCTATCGCGTATTGTTGGATTATCGCGATAATCAAGGGCACGATCATCGTGTCGTATCCGAGCCATTATTGCTTATGAGAGTTGAAGAGGACGACGGTTTTAGCGATATTTATTACCTAGAAGATTTGGATGCGATACGCAATCGGCTAAATGGTCAATACGAATTAGTCCGAGATTTAGATTTCAATTCCGATACGAGCTACCGCAACCCGCTCAATAAAACAAAATGGACAGTAGCCGATTACGAAGATAGTACGGACACCGGCTGGTTGCCGATAGGGAAAGCCGTCGATATAGGTTGCAATGATAGCCGTAGTAGCTGCTTTAACGGCACCTTTGAGGGCAACGGTCATACGATATTGAATTTACAAATAAACAGAGATGCGGCCGACTATCAAGGTTTATTTGGTGGTTTGGCATCTACGGCTGCGGTAAAAAATATAGGCTTGGCGTATGTCAAGATAGAAGGAAATCAATATATCGGTGGACTCGCCGGTTCCAATGAGGGGGCTATAGCCGCTAGTTATGTAGTGGGTGAGCTTCATAGTCTGGAAGATGAAGGCTCTCAAGGAAGTGTAGGTGGCTTAGCGGGCAATAACTTAGGTGTAATCATCAATAGCCACGCACATGGCAGTTTTTCGGGAGTGCGATATTATGTCGGTGGACTTGTAGGCAGGAATGATCTCAATGCGCGTATTATCAATAGTTTTGCCAGTAGTGATTTGAGAGGGAATAGTAACGTAGGTGGTTTAGTCGGTTCCAACAGAGGGCCTATAAGCAATAGCTATGCAACAGGTAGCGTTGTCGGAGGAAATGAATCGGGAGGTTTAGTAGGCACTAATGCACTACGTGGAGTAATGATCACAAACAGTTATGCGATCGGGAGAGTGCAAGGAAGTGGCGGCGGTTTAGTTGCTCGCGATGGTGGCGGCATCAGTGCGAGCTATTGGAATACCGAGACCAGCGGTTTGCAAGGTCGTCATGGCAGCGGGCAGACCACGCAACAAATGCAATTACCCACTTCGGCAATCGGGATATACGAGGAATGGGACGATGCCAACTGGGATTTCGGCA
This sequence comes from uncultured candidatus Poriferisulfidus sp., assembly GCA_965200865.1. Classification (GTDB taxonomy): domain Bacteria; phylum Pseudomonadota; class Gammaproteobacteria; order Poriferisulfidales; family Oxydemutatoraceae; genus SP5GCR1. Next base: position 492,456 of record CBDAVG010000002.1, read on the forward strand.
ACGGCGAACAGTATCCGATACTCAAATATACACCGGGACCCAACGGCGATGGCTGCGGTTTGCCGAGATTGCCGCAATGCGGTGAGTTGATATCGCCACGTTTACGCTACGGTCTGCGCAACTTGACGACGGTGGGTGGTGGTGCTTTGTCTACCGAGTTTGCCCTATCTCCTGAGTTCAATATTGAGGAACAAAATCACAGCGGTATTTATATCGGCAGTCTGCGCAGTACCGATAACACGATACGGTTGATTCCGACGACGATACAACCAACCGCACGTATTAATTTCTACATCGGCGATGATGAGATCGCGCACGATCGCATCCGCAGCGGCGAGACGAGTAAAGCAATCTCTTTGCAAGAAAACTCTATCCAACGTATCCACATTGAAGTACAAGGAACCCAAACCGTACGCTATACACTACACATTGATTATCAAAATATCACCGTCAAAGAGTTCACATTGATTAACTATTTAGAAGATTTGCGTGCAATACACCAGCAACCGAGTGGCTTTTATAAGTTGGCTAGGGATTTGGACTTTGCAGACCGCGAGAGTTATCTAGATCCATTGAATAGGATTTTTTGGACGGTAGATGATTACGACGATGATAGCGATATAGGTTGGGTGCCTATAGGCAACGAGACAAAGCCTTTTACTGGTAGCTTTGATGGCAACGGCTATACGATATCAAGTTTGCAGATAAACAAAGACGATGCCGAAAATCAAAGTTTATTTGGTGTTACATCATCAGATGCACTTATACGCAATATCGGCTTGTTGAATGTGAGAATAGAAGGTGGTGCAAAAGTTGCCGGACTGGTCGGCACCAACCGAGGGCAAGTCGGCTATAGTTATGTTAGTGGCAGTATTCAATCGAAGTCCGGAAGCACTGCCGGCGGTCTGGTTGCGAATAACGCCGGTGGGAATATTATCGGTAGTTATGCGATAAGCGAAGTTTCTGGAGCCTCATTGCTTGGTGGTTTGGTCGGCGATAACGATGGCAGGATTATCAATAGTCATGCTGATGGTCTCATAATGCCGGTTTCAGGAATTTCACGTTTTGGTGGTTTGGTGGGTCGCAATCAGAGTTTGATTGCTAATAGCTATGCAACTGGTAAGATTTTGGCAAGTGGTGGTTCCACTATTGGAGGGCTGGTCGGTAGCAATGACTCACAAGCACAAGTTATGAACAGTTATGCCTCAGTTAATATTGAGGGATTTTTAGCAGGTGGTTTGGTTGGACATAACGAAGGTTCTATAAAAAATAGTTATGCAATTGGTGAACTAAATAATAGAGGTGGAACAGAGGGTAGTTTAGTCGGAGATAACTCTGGCGGCACAATCGTCGCCAGCTATTGGAAGACCGACACCATTGATAGCGGAGGCAACCACGGCATCGCACAAAGTACGCAACAGCTTCAAGCTGGCACCAGCCAATCATCGGATGCAAGCAGGGTTTATTACAAGTGGAGTGATAGCGATTGGCACTTCGGTGATATGAATCAGTACCCGATACTCAAACACACCACCGCAACTGAGAGTATTCTTGAGTGCGGTTCATTGAAGACACCGCGCTGCGGCGATTTAATATCGCCGGGCTTTCGCTACGGTTTGCGTAGCCTAAGGCCAACGAACGATGTTAGCCTCCACCCACCAATTGCCATTGAAAAGTTTAACCAAAGCGGTATTTATTTCGGCACAGTAATCGGCAACCATCCGAGTGTGCGCTTGATTCCGGTTGCGATGGAATTAAACGCACGCATTAGCATTAGGGCGGCTATGCGAGAAACCCTAGACAGCCACGATACGAGTGCGCCAATTTCGCTAAAAAATGATCAGGCAAAAAAAGTTGTCATTGAGGTAGGGGGTACACAGAGGGTCAGATATACACTTTATCTAGACTATTCTAGTCATAGGGTCATTGATGAAGACGGTGACGGTCTTGTGGATATAAATTATTTGGAGGATTTGGATGCGATCCGTCATCAGTTGGACGGTAGTGGTTATAGAGCAGATGCCCAATCGATCAAAGTTACTTTGGGCTGTCCGCATGAAGGATGCAAAGGTTATGAACTGCTAAGGGATTTGGATTTTAACGATACCAGCAATTATCGCAATGCTGATGTGAACATGAATCGCTGGACTGGTATAGGTTCATGGCAACCTATAGTAGGGAATTTTATCGGCACATTCAAAGGTAATAATAAAACCATTGCTAATTTAAGAGTGAGAGGAGGCGGAGGTCTTTTTGCGACCATAGGGAGCGATAGCCGCACCACCTATATAGATGGTATCGGATTGCCGGGTGTGGATATCACAGGAAATGTAGTTGCCGGAATTGCCACATCGTGTATGCAATGCACGATAAGCAATAGTTATGTGATAGGAAACATAGAAGGAAGCACCGCTGCCGCTGGTTTGATAAATACTATTACTGCAACCAGCGGTGGGGGTGCACGAATTAGCAACAGTTATTTCATCGGTAATCTCGTTGTTAAGAGGCAATCGGCAGTCGGTGGAGGTTTGATTGGCAATGTGGATGCGGATATCATCATTGCCAATAGCTATGCAGTCGGAACGATTACAGCACAACACGATGACGGATTCATAGGTAGCTTAATCGGCGCACGCACATCTTCGGCTATTTATATCAACTATAGTTATGCGAGTGTTCTGGCAACTAAAGCTGGTATGCAGCAGGGTTTATTCGGTGGTAATAGAAACCCGAACGATATAATGGTACCAACATTCCGCACCAGTTATCTGGACCAAGACATCTCTGAAACCAGTGTGACTTTAGGAGTGCCGATGACTACTATCTCGCTTCAATCGCCTACAGATGCAACTGGTATTTATACGAGCTGGGCTAGCGATAATTTAGGCAATTCGGCTAACTGGGATTTCGGCACCGATGAACATTATCCGGCGATTAAGTATAATTTGCGTGGCGATTCTACCGATAGTGATGCACATTGTGGGGTAGCGGATATTCAGAATCGTCCCAAGGCTTGCGGTAGCTTGCTTCGTCATCAAGGTAGCCTTTTGCAAAGCCTAAAATTATCTGAAGGCACTGGTCTGTCTAGTCCTTTTGTGCATGCGTCATTTGATTACGATATATTGGTCAATGCCGACCGCAGTACCATTCGCCTGTTGCCGACCGCATCCAATGCAAATGCAATGGTTGAAGTTTTTAAGGATGGCAACTTGGTAGGAGTAAGCGATAGTGGTGAATGGACGATACCGATTCTGTTGAACAACTCCGGCGACACGGTCATCGGTTTAGTCGTAAAAGACGACAAACGAGATTCCTACAGATATCAATTCATCGTAAATCGGCTCAGCACCGTAGTGCAGAGCATAGATAGAGACGGCGATGGATTAATAGAGATTAATGATGCGATGGATTTGAACGTCGTCCGCAATCGCTTGGATGGTAGTGCCTATCAAGAGAACGAAACCACCGATGCAATCTATTGTCCCAACGGGTGCATAGGATATGAACTGACTGCTGATATAGATCTTGCTGGGGTTGATTGGCAACCGATAGGTGATTTTGGTGAATCTTTTAATGGTGTATTCAAGGGGAACGGTCATACGATTTCTAATTTGACTATAAACACAGACAACGACGATGTAGGTCTATTCGGAGTAATAGGAACCTACGGCAGAGTTGAGAATGTCGGTTTAGTGAATATTAATATCGCCGGACAGAGCAATATTGGTAGCATCGCCGGCTACAATGCCGGCACGATTATCAATAGCCATGCAGATGGCAAACTCTTAGCCAAGATCGACAATGGTGGTGGTTTGGTCGGTACGAACAATGGTGGCATGATCATCAATAGCTATACAAGTGTTGACGTACGAGCGAATAATACTTTTGCCGGTGGTTTGGTCGGATGGAATCAAAATGGCTCTATCGTTAATAGTTATGCGATCGGTGATGTGTATGCAAGTAATGGAAATGCCGGCGGTTTAGTCGGTAATCATCATGCAAAAATTCACAATAGTTATGCAACCGGTGATGTGCAGGCGAGTAGTGGAAGTGCTGGAGGTTTAGTAGCAGCAACCGTCCTCGGACATACAGTTGCTAATAGTTATTATAGAAAAGGTGCGGTGATCTCCAGAACCGTCTCACTTGCCGGAACCTCAACAACTTCGGTGGCACTCAAGGCTGGTGTACCGTCAAGTGATATCTACACTGGGTGGAAGAGAACCGATTGGCATTTTGGCAATATAAAGCAATATCCGGTGTTGCTTTATGCGACAGACGATGACGAGAATACGACATGTAAGCAGCCGTCGCTTGAGCAACTATCCGATTGCAATAACAGGCTTTTTGCAGGCTTGTCAGAGCATGACAGACATGATAGAGAGGTCGTTTGTCGTAGTCATTTACCGAGATTGCCGAGAGAGATGCCTTATTGTGGAGCCTTGCTACCTGGGCAGCGTGCGAGCTTGGCCCAAATAGAGCTTTCAGAAAATGCACACTTGATTCCGGTATTTAATCCCGAGATATACAACTATCATTTGGTCGTTGCCACATCAAGCGAGGATGTCACATTTCATGCCACATCCACTGCCTATTACGACAGTCATATGATAACCGTCAATGCAAGTGGTTTGAGATCATCAATGCGCGGCAGACAAAGTTCATTGTTTGCTCTAAGCAACAGTTTAGACAACATCGTTATTACGGTGAGATCCGCAACGCAAGGTATGCCGACATCCTATACGATTCAGCTACTGCACGATATTGCGGTAATAGATGGTTTCATACCCATTGATTATCTAGAGGATTTGAATCTAATGCGTTATCCTTTGGAGCAGATATCTGCCACCTTGAAGGATTGTCCTATAGATAGCAAAGACAATGTGAGGCGATGCAAGGGTTATAAGCTATCTAGAGACTTAGACTTCAAGAATCCTACCAGCTATCGTAGCGGTGTGATCAATCCGGCATGGACAGCCGGTGCCGGCTGGCAACCGATAGGAGATAGTAGCAACCCGTTTAGAGATTTATTTAGTGGAAATGCACATACCATAGCAAACCTGAGGATTAACGATGCCGCTACCGACAATATCGGCTTGTTTGGTGTTTTGGCAGATAATGCGAGAATTGAGAATGTTGGTCTACTCGCTGTGGATGTTGATGCTATTGTTAATGTTAGGGGTCAATCTAATAGCGGTGCTTTGGTAGGTGAGAATCATGGTGAAATCGTCAATAGCTATGTGAGAGGTGGTGAGGTCCGAGGCAATTTGTATTCAGGTGGTTTGGTCGGTAGTAATTCGGGTGTAATCGTTAATAGCCACACAAGTGTTAAGGTCACCGGAACTAGTTTTGTTGGCGGTTTAGTCGGTGGGAATCAATCGAGTTCAAGTATCTATAATAGTTATGCAGCTGGTATGGTTGGCGGGAATTACTATGTCGGTGGTTTAGTCGGTGTTTCATCCACAAATATCAGAGATAGTTATGCGACTGGTGCGGTTAGCGGAGATAGCTTTGTCGGTGGTTTAGTCGGTTGGGTAAGTGGCAGTATTATCAACGGCTATGCAACCGGCAAAATATCGGGCAGTAGTCAAGGATTAATAGGTGGTACCTGGAATACATTCTTTGTTGTTCAAAGTTATTGGGATGTTGATACGAGTGAAGTAATGGATGACGAAAATAATACTAACGGTGTCGGCAAGGCAACGACAGAGCTACAGAATCCTGAGATTGGTACTGGAATCTACAGTGTCTGGAGTAGCAGCGATTGGTATTCCGGAAGTAGTTCGCAATATCCGACACTAAGATATACCAGTGCGACTGATGTGATCACCCGCCCGGCGTGCCGAGCAGCCGACGATATACTTACTGCAATGCCGGTGTGTGGCACCTTGTTGCCGGTTCAACACCTTAGCGGTTTAAGACATTTAGCATTTTCAACAAGTCAGATTTTGCTATTAAACCCTGACTTTGATTCTGAGATGTACAATTACGAATTGATAGTAAAAAGCAACGCTCGTGAATTTAGTATCATTCCGTATACTTTTAACTCGAATGCGGTGATTATAGTCAACGACGATAGCAAAACGAATCTACGCAAAGAATTACGAAGCGGTCAAGGCACCACGTTTACCATAGACAATATTAATGAGTTCTTGCTGACCTTGACAGTGGAAGATCCTTTGGTATCTGAAACTGTAGAGATGACACGCTATAGTGTTCTGGTAAGCAAACATCCTTTTATCGCTGTTGACGATATAGACGAAGACGACGATGGCTTGATAGAGATTCGCAGTGCCGACGATTTGAACATAATTCGTTATCAATTAGACGGCAGCGGTTATAAAGCAGGTCGTAGCGATACCAAAATCACCGTGGGATGTCCGACTACCCCGAATGTGGGTTGCAAAGGCTACGAACTGGCGGCGAGCATAGACCTTTCCGATTACGATTGGCATCCGATCGGAGCAATTGATACTACGACGTTTGATTGTAATGATGCGCAAAGCCAATGCTTTACCGCGATATTTGACGGTAACCGAGCATCAGGCTACGAGATTTCTGGTTTGCGCATCGCCTCAAAGCGGGACAATGTTGGTCTGTTTGCGGCATTAGCCGATAGTGCGCGAGTCAGGAATGTTAATTTATCGGATGTAGAGATTGCAGGTAGCAATGGTGTTGGGACTCTAGCTGCCTATAATGCTGGGGAAATAGACAACAGCTATGTGAATGGTATGGTGATGGGCAAGCGTGTGGTCGGTGGTTTGGTTGCCTATAACATCGGTCGTATTTCTAATAGTTATGCTTACGGTATCATATCGGGCGGCCCTTCGGTCGGTGGTTTGGTAGCTCGCAACGAAAGTAGCGGGGTGATTGCAAATAGCTACAGCTTGAGCCGTGTATTGGGCAATAATAATATCGGTGGTTTGGTCGGTTTGAACCTTGGTGCTATTGCAAACACTTATGCAAGTGGGAGTGTTCAAGGTGCTACACTTGTCGGTGGTTTGGTCGGCTCCAACAGCGGTTCGGTTCGCAACAGTTATGCGACTGCAGATGTGGTATGCACAGGTGTGCCTGTGTGTGCTTCGTATACAGTTGCGACGGGTGGTTTAATTGGTAACAATGCTGGAGGTGTTGCGGTAAATAGCTATTGGGATATTGCGACGAGCAACCTACAAGGGTCCGCCGCCGGCACCGGCAAGACGACCTTGCAACTGCAGTCGGGCAACAGCCAATCATTAGATGCAAGCAGAGCGTATTACCAGTGGAGCGATAGTGATTGGCATTTCGGTAACGCAGGACAATATCCGATTCTTAAATATACCAGCACTACCGAGAGCACGCTCACTGGTTTGCAATCTTATGGTTTGGAAAGTTTGGCAATCTCACAAGTTGTAACACTATCTCCGCACTTCAATACGAGCAAATTGCATTATCGCATCGGCGTAGAGCTGGATGCGAACATAGAGCATCTACACTTGATACCACAAGCCCTAGATGAGGATGCGATCATTCGCATCGCCAGCGATAACGGCTTTGATGAGACAGTAAAAAGTGCTACCAGCAGCTCATCGATCGCATTACGTTCCACCACTACGACCCTGATTAGTATTGAAGTATCGGGAGATCAGCGCGTCCAGTACCACTTTGAAGTAGATTATTTCTCTTCAGGTGCGAGAAATGTTGATACCGATAAAGATGGATTGATAGAGATTCTAACACTGGAGGATTTGGATGCGATGCGCAACGCTTTGGATGGCAGCCGACTTAGGCATCAAAGCGACGATGGTGTATTGATAGAAAATGCCAAAGGTTGTTCGACGACCGGTTGCAAAGGATATGAGTTGTTGCGAGATTTGGATTTTGATAACCCGGCACATTATCGAGCAGGGAGTGTAAACAGTGCATGGACTATTGGGGCAGGCTGGCAGCCAATAGGGACACTGAAGCATCCGTTTGTGGCAACATTCCAAGGCAACGGCTATACGATTTCTAATTTCAGGATGAATAGATCGGATAGCGATGGCGGATTATTCGGTGTGATAGATGGTAGAGAAACCGATGTTGCAATAGAAGGGCTGGGTTTAATCGATGTGAGTATAGTCGGCGGTGCATACGTAGGTGGTTTGGTTGCTCATAACCAAGCAGGCAATATTAACAGGAGTTATGTTAGCGGTTATGTGGAGGCGCAAGGCAATGGCACATCGGCAATCGTAGGCGGTTTGGTTGGCTGGAATGTTGCCGGTTCCATTACCGAGTCATACTCGGAAACCCAAGTCAAAGGCAATCTATCGAATAGGTTAACAATGGCATTGGCAGGTGGTTTGGTTGCTATCAATGACACGATGGCCGGCGATAATCGCGCTCGCATTGAGAACAGCTACACGATAGGGTCAGTGGTTGGGCGAGACAAAGTCGGTGGTTTGGTTGCTCTAAATCGAAGTTCTAGCGAAATCATCAATAGCTATGCGGTGAGCAAAATTATAGCCATCGGAGCGATGTCTAAGGCAGGCGGTTTGGTTGCTCGCAACGATGCAACGGTCAGCACCAGTCATTGGGATATAGAGGTGAGTGGTGTCGCATCGAGTGCTGGTGGCACTTCTGCAACCACAATAATACTCCAATCGTCTATGCCGACTACGCCGACTTCATTGATAAATAGTGGTGTTTATAGAAATTGGGATGTCAATGTATGGGAGTTTGCAGATACGAATAGCTATCCAGTACTGAAAGCCGTCAACAATGCACGGCTACTTGTCCCCGAAGGCAAGAGTTTGTTGCAAAGTTTGACCTTGTCGAGTGTCCGACCATTTCCATCTTTTCATCCGCTGGTTTTCAATTACGATCTCATCACTGAGTCGGCACGAATGACAGAGGTACGATTGCACACCACATCAACTCAAGTAGGCACGACGATTGATATTGCTTGTAGCGACGGTTTAGTATGCGCACCGAATATGCCGTTATCGTTTGTATTGAACGGCAGCGATACACCGCAAATCACTATAACCACTCATAACCCTGATGCCGGCGAATTATCGTATAACTTTTCTATCCGCTATGTGGAATCGGAGATTAGGCGAGTGACGGCGACGACCACAACAGACGTGCTGTCATCGTTGACGGTAGCCGAAGGCGACCGTGTTCGTTTGATAGCCTCAAATAACTTTGATTTCAATGATGCTTTGAATGAAGATCTCTCTCGTTATAGCTGGCGGCAACCAGTAGGCGATGTATTGAAGTTCAACGATGTGCTATCGCCGGTTGATACACAAAGTGCGATATTGGATTTCACAATACCTGCCGATGTGGTACTGGGTCAAGCCGACAGCCTTAGCATACCATTGATTATGGAGGTCGCCATCAACGACGGTGTGTATTTAAGCAAGACGCTACCGTTGATAATTTCCAGGCGCAACAACGATACTGCGCATCGTGTTCGCTTGGTTGCGGATAATAACAAAGCATATACTTATCTCGTTCGCTTTGAAAGAGAGGATGGCAGCGAGTTTATAGATCGCGACGGTGGTCTTGCAGCAACCCATATACAATGGCAGCGTCGCCTTAACGATACAGAAGCCTGGGTCAATGTCGGGGATGGATCTCCGACCCTTCCTAATGAGGGAGATTATCAATATCGTGCAATCATCACGCATGAGGATAATCAAGGTTATCGTCAACAATTTGAGTCCGAGGTCATAGACTATCTAGACATAGACGACGATGGTGATGGTTTGATAGAGATTCGTTATTTAGAAGAATTAGATGCGATACGTCATCAGCCGAACGGCAGCGGTTTCAAGACAACCGCAAGTGCAGTTAAAATTACTGCGGGTTGTCCTTTGGTCAACGGCGTAGAGAAATGCCGCGGCTATGAATTGGTCAGAGATTTGAATTTCAGCCAGGATGAGAGCTATCGCACAGCGAATCCATCGCTACTCAAGGATAGCTGGACGGTGCGCGATTTCCTTGATGCAAGCGACTCCAGTTGGCAGCCTATAAATAGGCTTAATACCGTATTTAACGGCAACGGCTATACGATATCCAATATGCAAATAAACCGTAGCGTCGGCAATCAAAACCATATTGGTCTATTTTCTGTTATCGGTTCAAGGGGTAGAATTGAAAACTTGGGATTGATTAATCCAGCGATCAAAGGTCTGGTCGGTATTAAAAATGTAGGTAGCATTGCCGGTTCTACAGAACGCGGTAGTGCGATCATCAATAGCTATGTGGTTGGTGATGTTGGTGCTGGCAATACCGATAAAATAATAAGAGGTGATGTCGGGTTTGCTAGCGGTAGAGGATACATAGGCGGTCTGGTTGGCTGGAATAAAGGTTTCATTCTCAATAGCTACGCAAAAATCAACGTGATTGCCGAAGATTCCGGGATGGCATCAAACAAACGGGTTGGGGTAGGCGGCTTGGTCGGCAGGAACATAGACGGTGGTAAGGTTTATAACAGTTATGCAACCGGTGAGGTCAAAGGACCTTGCATAGTCGGTGGTTTGGTGGGAAATCAATTTTCCACCAAACCAGGTGAGTTAATGACAAGGAGCGAAATCAAAAACAGCTATGCGACAGGTAATGTGGAAACAGGATTCGGGGCATGTGTGAACGCAAACAATCAAGTTGCTGGTGGTTTAGTCGGTGTTAATAATAATTCAACGATTGAAAATAGTTATGCGGTGAGTAAAGTTTCGGGTGTTGGTACACTCTCCGGTTTGGTTGGAAGACTTCCTAATGGCAATGCTATTGCAAACCCTGTCAATAGTTATTGGAACTTCGATATTAATTGTTATGGTCTATCCATTCTTGGTTCAGATAATACTAACATACCTGTGGTATTTTGCTACGGGAACGGAGATACTCCCGCTATGATTGATTCCCATGTGAGGTATCGGATAGGCCTTCAAACTCCAACAATGCCGAATGTTAATGATTTTGCATGTGTAAACAATAGTGGTGCTGGTTTTTATTGTGACACTTATGTAAATTGGAATACTGCCGATTGGGATTTCGGCACAAGTGCACAATATCCGGCACTCAAATATGGGATTGGATTGAATACATCCGACCCGGGTTGTGTCGAGAGTTCCATTGGCGACCCCCAAACCGAGTTGCCGAGTTGTGATGCTCTATTGCCCGGTCAGACTACTGATGCACTTTTATTGAATAGCCTTAGCTTATCGTCCAATTCAGGAGAGGTGCAGTTGACCCCAAGCTTTGGTGCGAATAGATTTGACTACGACGCATTAATTGAGTACAAGGTATTACCGGTCATTATGAGGGTTGCTGCCGCTGCTAGCGATAGCATCGGAATAACGATTCGTAAAGACGGTGGATTACCGCTGACCAAACAATCGGACGGTAGCGTACGAATTAGTGCGTCTAGATCCTTCAACCTTGAGATTGAGACTGCAAGTGGAAATAATAGAGGAGCGAACTATCAAGTATATGTGCGTTTGCCTCAACTACATATTCTTAAAGTGGTCAACGGGAGTACTCCCGCTGAACTAATCACAAGAAACATTTCTGCCTTAGACGAGGGGGATGTTTTTCGCTTGGATGCCTCAACGAGTGTCGGGACAAATAAACAAGGATTGAATTACCGATGGACGCAAGTATCGGGGAAACCTTTGCTGTCGGAGATACAAACCACATCTATATTAAGGCTTATGGTGCCTGCCGATTTTGTCGCAAGAGACGAGAACCACAGCACGGTGATCCTAAAACTGGAACTGAGTGAAAGCGGTAATCCAATATTTGTCTTGAGCAGAGAGATACCGCTATCGGTGAGGAGAGTTGACAATGGAAACTTCGGAGGTGCCGTGAAATGGATAAACAGCGATACGCTCTCTGCGGTTGATTTGTCCGACGACATAGACGGAGAGCCTGTGACCGATATGGATTATCGTTGGTTGCGGGAGCAAAACGGCAAATTCGTAGAGATACCTGGTGCAGACCAAAAGAGTTATACACCACCCGAAGATGTTCGCAACGCGCAATACAGATTCTCCATAAGCTATACCGACGGACAAGGCTATGAAACAAACATCCACCACGATGCACCGCTGTATGCAAACATCGCTACGCATAAAGACAAAGATAATGACGGTTTAATAGAAATCGAAACCCTCGAAGATCTGAATGCGATTCGTTATCAACTGGACGGTAGCGGCTACCGTGCAAGTTCCACAGCGAGCAAGATTACCGCCGGTTGTCCTGCCGACCAATGTAGAGGCTATGAACTAGTCAGTGACTTGGATTTTCTAGATAATGCGAGCTATGTTTCAACGCGCAATAAGGTGGTTTGGACATCCACTGCAGGTTGGCAACCTATAGGTACTATCACTACCAGCGGTTGTAGTGACTCAGATAGCAACTGTTTCCGCAGTATTTTTGAGGGCAACGGACATAGCATTTCCAATTTGCGAATCAATAAAGACACCATCGATGACGTAGGCTTGTTTACCGGGAATATCGGCACCATTCGCAATCTTGGATTATCGGCAGTAGAAGTAACAGGTAGTTCTAGGGTTGGTGGTCTAGTCGGTCGCAACGAGGGTCAACTAATAAATGTTTATGTTATCGGCGGCAAGGTTGTAGGGAAAAATAATATCACAGGTCTTTTAACCGGCGCGAACATGTCGAATTCATTGATTAGGAATAGCTATGTGCATGGTGCTGTCATAGGTATGCGACGGACAGGTGGCATCTGTGGCATAAACGACGGTAACATCAGTAATAGCTATGCAGCAGGTTCGGTTAGTATAAGTCAGAGAGAACGGTCTGTGGGAGGTTTAGTCGGTGTGTTATGGGCAGGCGGCAAAGTTAGTAATAGCTACTCAACTGCTGAAGTAAAGGTAACCTTTGAGACGCAAAGCGGCAACGTACAATATGTAGGTGGTTTAATCGGCAGAGGAGTATCATCCGAACTAGTCGTGGCTAATAGTTATTGGGACATCAATACGAGCAGACAGGTGAATTCTCCGGGAGGAGGCACCTCTAAGACTACTGTTCAGTTGCAAACGCCAACTTATGAAACTGCCGCAACCGGCATCTATGCGGATTGGAGTAGCGACGATTGGGATTTCGGCACTCCAGAACAATATCCAGCACTCAAATATTACGATAACACTTGCGACACTCTGACGCCATCACCAGATTGTGGCAAATTATTGCTTCATCAACGTGTTGGTTTATCAGACTTAAAAGTGGAACAAAATGTGGGGGCAGGACATCTGCCTCTCTCTCCTGACTTTAGCTCTACGGTTGCCGAGTATACGGTTTCGGTTCATGCTGATGCCAGTGAGCTGAGAATTACTCCAATAGCAGCTAATCCCGATGCGAGTATCGTAGCCGACGGCAAAATTCTGCCGGCAAACCATAGCGGCTATACTATTGCACTAAATACCTCCACGCCTACATCCACCGTCATCCAAGTCGCTGCAAGCAGTATGCGCGGAGTGGAAGATCCCGTTGTATATAAATTAACAGTGAATAATCGTCTGCCGCGGATAAATATCAACGCGCCGTCTTCAATTGATGAGGGCGAGACCTTTGCCTTAAATGCTCTTGTAGAAGATCCTGAGGGAGACGAGTTGAGTTATAGTCTGAGCATAGTCTCAGACCTAAACGTGTGCAGGAGCGGATTCGAATGTCAGCCTCTAGGGAGTACTGGCACGGCGGTGGGTCGTGCCAATCTAATGTATGAACTTGACATACCCAATGACCTGCTTACTGAGATGCAAAGCATGGATGTTATGGATATCATTTTGACGGTTGAAGATCCTTGGGGTGTGGTGAGTGAAAAGACGCAGTTGACGATAGTCAAAGAGAATAATGGTTTCATATCGGTTCCTGCACCTATGTTGAATGGTTTTACGTACACTATCCAGGATATAGATCTATCATCGGATTCAGATGGAGTAAGTCTTGTTCCTGAGATAGCCTACCAGTGGCAAAAGGAACTATTGGATAGTTGGTTGGATATTGAGGGTGCCACTGATGCAAGCTATACCGTGGACGGTATTGTAGGTGACCGCTATCGCGTATTGGTTGATTATAACGATGAGCAAGGCTATAGGCATCAGAGAGTCGCATCTCCGGCAGTATCGGCACCGCAACAATTTGTCTATGATGTCGTGCGATCTAGAGATGTAGTCAGAACTTCAACGGATCGAACACCAAGTATTTTTGTACATGTCAGAGTACTCCTCGAGGGCCTTCTACCCTAACTTTTCCACTCCTTTTGATATAAGAGGCTGTTGAAAAAGTATCGTCATTGCAAAAATTCAACCGCCACGCGCCATTAAATTTGCGAAAACGGTAGGGGAGGGCTAGCATACCCTCCCTAACGCGTTGCGTCTGCACAGATAATTCATTCATCCATAAAATTTACGCAAACCATAATCTTATGGCGCATAGCGGTTATGCTTGTGCAAGACAGTACTTTAGGGCGGATATGCAAATCCGCCCCTACAGATGGTTATCATAAATTTGATGGCGCAAACGGTTCTGTTTGTGCAAGGTTCCAATATGTGTAGGGACAGACAACTAGAAATGCCACTTGATCCACTGGCTCAATCGGTGGTTCTACTCTTCCATTCGTCGGATATTTGCTACCGTTCAACCAAAAACAGATTCCACGCCTATTTCTATAGGTGTAAGGTGTAATACTTGTTGTTTAGCAAGTATTTACATATAATTATTGATAGGAGTTTCTAATGATATATAGACCAATTTTACTTAAAACTTTTGCTAAGATTCCTAATACCACCGACGAAGAGGTGAGTATGGTAGTAGATAGCATTACCCATATAAACGAACTCTCTTTCAGAGATGCCGTTAAGGATATGGCAACTAAGGATGATATCAAATACTTAGAATCTAAAATGGCAACCAAAGACGACATTATAAAATCAGAGAATAAAATGCTTTTTCGAATAGCAGGATTGCTCGTGGCAACGATACTCGTAAACCTCTCTCTAACGAGCATTATAATTCGGTTTTTTCTGCTTAGTTAAGATGCAGGTGGTTGAATAAAAATGAGCTTTATTGATTTACCTCCTGCCGCTTGGACTATCATAGTAATTTTTTTATTAGGGGTTATAGGAACCTTCATCTACAAGATATTGACTATTGACTGGAGAATGATGGACCTTGAGCCGATTAGGAAAGCCGCAAATGAAATTTCTAAAATGCCTGATGAAATAAAGAGTATCGGAAATAGGGTGGGTACTCTTGAGAGGACGACAGATAGCATCGGATATAGGATAGACAATCTTGAGAGGACGACAGAGCATGTCGTAGACAGGGTAGCCACTCTTGAAAAGACGACAGCCACTCTTGAAAAGACGACAGCCACTCTTGAGAGGACGACAGAGCATGTCGTGAACAGGGTAGGCAATCTTGAGAAGACAACAGCTATTCTTGAGAGAACTACTGCAAGTGTCTCTAAACAAATCGCAGGACTTAGTGGTCAGCAATACACAGAAGCCAGTAGTCCAATGTCGCTAAACACTAGAGGCAAAGAACTATCTAAAGAGATGGACGCAGCAAGGATTGCCAGCAGGTATAGAGCAAAACTCGTTGATAAAGCTAAAGATGAAAATGGAGGCCCGTATCAAATACAAGAAAGTTGTTTTGATTGCGCAGCGGATGAAATTCTTAAGGACTTAGAGGAAAAAGACAAAAAGACATATAGGCACTTAACTGATATAGCTTATAACGAAGGTGTGCAGGTAGAAGTACTTATGCGAATCGTAGGGTTAGTTCTAAGAGACCAAGTATTACAAGCTATTGATCAACCCTCAAAAGACATTGATGAAAGAACTACTGAGTAACCCAATAGGTTAATTGGTGTGACGTTGTACAGAACCTCCACTACCACTCCGTCAAGCAAAGCTTGACGAGGTGGTTTTTTGCGTACCCACCATTTAGGACAAGCCTTAGCTTGTCCGACCTACATACCCATGTTAAGGTTCTGCACAGTGCTACGCCGTTTGTTGCCGTTGCAACAAACGGCGGTTCTATTTTTCAACAGCCTCAATATAGCCTCGTTTTTGTATAAAAAAATTAAAAATAATCAATTTGTAATATTTTTTTCACATCTGTGTCATATAATTGATAATAATAGCAAAATAATATATAACTTTTCACTTTGACTAAAGGAGATACCATGAAAAAACTATATCAGATATTTATTTTTTCGCTTACCTTGGTTTGCCTGCCGTTATCCGTTTCGGCACAAACGATGGAAGACAAAATCAAAAACCTAGAAGCAACCGTAGAACGGTTGCAACAAACTTTGACTGAGATGCGTGCTGAGATGGAAAAATCCAAAGAAGCCGATATGTCCGAAAAAGGTGGTGTTGTTCGCACCGACGGTGAGAACATAACCTTGTCTACCACTGGTGGTGGCATGAAGCTCAAGTCGGACAACGGTAACTCGTTCCAATTTGGCGGTCGCTTGCAGTTGGACTATGACGATTGGGACTTTGACGAAGCCGGAGACGGATCCGATAGCAAGTGGCGTCGTACCCGAATCACCGCCAAAGGCACTGTCAAAAAAGATTGGGCTTATCACCTGACGATCAACGTAAGCGATGAAGGCGGGCCCGACCGCGGCGGAAGTGCCGACATCAATACCGGCTTTTTTAGATATGACGGCCTCAAGCCGATGAGTATCTGGGTTGGTAAATTCAAGGAACCTTTTAGTATGGAAAGATTGGCAAGTTCCAACGCGATCAGCTCGATTGAACGTGGAATGATGCTGGATGTCATCACCGAAGGGCACGGGCACCCCCAAACAGCTGGCGTGATGCTCTCTGGTTATCATGCGGATATGGGCAACCTGAACTGGGCATTTGGTGTATTTGATGACAATGAAAAAGATGCCAGCGGCGATATTAATTTTGCATACACTGGTCGTATTGCTGCTGCACCAAGAATAAACGAGAATAGCTTCTTCCACTTAGGTGCTGCTTATTCCGAGCGTGAAAGAGATGGAGAGGCAAAAAGCGACCCGCGCTATAGAATAAGAACACGTTTTGGTGTGAATGGAAGCAGCGTGCGTCCTACATTAGTTAGCCTACCGATCGGAGATGACATCTCACAATGGGGATTGGAAGGTGCATTTGTTACTGGGCCATTCTCTCTGCAAGCCGAATATGTTGATTTGGAAGTAGATGGTGGCACTGGTGGTACTGCTGAAGATCCATTGCCTTATAGTGATTTAGAAGCCGATGGCTATTACATTCAAGGTGCTTGGACGATCACTGGCGAACAGCGAGGCTATAGAACCAAAGGTGCTTATTTTGGTGGAATCAAACCCAAGGGTCCTATGGGTGCATGGGAATTGGTTGCTCGTTACGAAGAAATTGACGCAGAGTATGGTGGTGTCATAGGTAGTGGGGACGGCCGTCAAGATAGTGAAGCTGAAAAAATGCTACTTGGGCTTAACTGGTACGCCAACAACAACATCAGGTTTATGTTGAACTATATAGATGCCGATTCAGATTTATCCGGCAGAGATGATATAGACGGAGATGCAATCTCGCTTCGTGCCCAATACGCATTCTGATATAACAAGAACTCTCGGATATAGATTGGTAATATCAACCCCCCAGGTCCAACAACCGACTCTATATCCGAGTTCTTTATAACCAAACCAAACACATCTCAATCAAAACATCCGCTCGTGATGAGCGGATGTTTTTTCATATTCTCCTTAGATAAATTGAAGGAAAGATATTGGCCTTCGAATGTGGTAGTGGTATAGCGCATCCTATTTACTCCCCCCTCTATAAAAGCAAACGAACGCGCTATACCGATAAACAAACTAGCATGGTTTAATATTGATGTCAAGCCTATATTTTATATTGTAATAATTAGTAAATTATTGTTACTGTATATAGTAAATCAGCCTATTTTGACAAGAGTTTTATAACAAATTAGCTGTTTTGTTAATCACTGTATTTTTCCCCGTGTGTTATACTTTTGCTAAAAATTTGCCTTATAGTATCATCGCTTGCATGGTTATGCCGAGTGGTGACTTTTTTGGGAATAGGCGCGTAGCTCAGTTGGTTAGAGTGCCACCTTGACATGGTGGAGGTCGTTGGTTCAAATCCAATCGCGCCTACCGATAGATTGAAATACAAAAGACATATTAACGATGCCAACCATAAGTTTAATAGACGGTTCAAAGAAAGAATTCGATAACCCAGTGAGCGTATCACAGATTGCCGAAGCGATAGGTCCGGGGTTATTGAAAGCGACGATTGCCGGCCAAGTCGGAGACCAGCTCGTAGATGCGTGCGTGGAGGTTGACGGCGATGCCGAAGTCAAAATCATCACCGCCACAGATCCGGCGGGTGTTGAAATTATTCGACATTCGTGTGCGCATCTGTTGGGGCATGCGGTCAAGCAGCTTTATCCCGATGCGCAAATGGCAATAGGTCCGGTAATAGATAACGGCTTTTATTACGATATTGCATATAAGCGTTCGTTCACCGAAGAAGATTTAGCTTTGATAGAACAACGCATGAAGGAATTGGCTAAGAAAAATTACCCGGTAATTAGGGAAGTAGTCTCCAGAGAACGAGCGATAGAGGTATTCAAACAGCGCGGTGAAGGCTACAAAGTTCAAATTGCCGAGGAAATACCTGATGACGAGATTATTGCGCTTTATCATCACCAAGAGTATATAGATATGTGTCGTGGTCCACATGTGCCTGAAACTCGCTATTTGCAAGCATTCAAGCTAACGCGCTTGGCAGGTGCCTATTGGCGTGGCGACCATAACAACGAAATGCTACAGCGCATCTACGGTACCGCATGGGCGGATAAAAAACAACTCAAAGCGTATTTGTTAAAACTGGAAGAAGCGAGCAAGCGTGATCATCGCCATCTAGGGAAACAAATGGATTTATTCCATTTTCAAGAGGAGGCACCAGGAATGGTATTTTGGCATGAAAAAGGCTGGATGCTCTATCGCTTGGTAGAAGACTATATGCGACAGACGATTAAGGAACATCGCTATTACGAAGTCAATACCCCGCAGTTGATAGACCGTAGTCTGTGGGAGCAGTCGGGGCACTGGCAAAAGTTTGGTGATATGATTTTCAGTACTGAGTCCGAAAAACGAGACTATGCGGTCAAGCCTATGAATTGTCCGGCGCATGTACAAATATATAATCAGGCACTGCGTAGCTATCGCGATTTACCTTATCGTATTGCCGAGTTTGGGGTGGTGCACCGCAACGAACCTTCGGGAACCTTACACGGCTTGATGCGTGCCCGTCGTTTTACCCAGGACGATGCGCATATCTTTTGCCGCGAAGAACAACTCAACGACGAAATAGAGATACTGATAGAAAAAACATTCAAAGTCTATCGCGACTTTGGTTTTGACGATATCATCGTTGCTTTTTCAACTCGTCCGCCGCAACGAGTCGGGGACGATGCGCTATGGGATAAAGCCGAGGCTGCGTTGCGAGAAGTCTTGGAAATGCGTGGATTGAAATTTGAAGTTCAAGAAGGTGAAGGTGCTTTTTACGGTCCTAAAATAGAGTTCACTCTGACCGACAGCTTGGATAGAAAATGGCAATGTGGCACCATACAACTGGATTTCTCAATGCCGATGCAGCTCAATGCCAATTATGTTTCGGAAAGCGGGGAGAAGCAGGTGCCGGTGATGATACATAGGGCAATTTTAGGCTCTCTTGAGCGTTTTATAGGCATATTGCTGGAAAATTATGCTGGGAAACTGCCGTTATGGCTTGCACCGCTACAGATTATGGTGATGAATGTCACCGATGCACAAGCCGAATATGCACACACAATAACCGAACAATTTCGTGCCGACGGATTTCGTGCCGATAAGGACTTGAGAAATGAGAAGATAGGGTATAAAATTCGTAGTTGGACTTTGCAAAAGGTACCTTATATGATAATCGTAGGTGACAAGGAAGTTGCAATGCAAAATGTTTCAGTGCGTACCCTCGACGGTGCCGACTTAGGTCGGATGCCTGTCGCGCAGTTGCTTGACGAATTTAAAACTAAGGTACAATGCAGAGAGTAATTTATGAACATAGGAATTTAATTTGATAAAAAAGCATAACCGGACCAACGGTGAGATAGATTGCACCGAAGTACGTTTGATCGCAACCGACGGAACCAACATAGGAGTTGTAGGTATAAAGAAAGCGCGTAGCTATGCTGCGGAACAAAATTTAGACTTAGTTGAATTAGTACCTAATGCGAAGCCGCCTGTATGCAGGTTGCTTAACTACGGAAAGTTTAAGTTTGAGCAGCGCAAAAAGGAACAGCGTTCGCGTAAAAATCAAAAGCGTATACAAGTCAAGGAGGTCAAGTTTAGACCGAGTACCGAGACGATGGATTATCAGACTAAGTTACGCAGTCTGAAGAAATTCTTGCAAGACGGAGATAAAACCAAAGTTGTATTGAGGTTCAAGGGACGAGAGTTTATACACCGCGAACTCGGAATGGAAATGCTGTATCGCATAGAGAACGATCTAAAGGAATATGGTGTCGTTGAGCAACAACCCAAAACCGAAGGTCGCCAAGTAGTAATGATATATGCCCCTAAAAGAAATTGAAGAGATAAACGATGCCTAAGTTGAAAACAAATAGAGGTGCCGCGAAGCGGTTCAGCAAAACCGCATCAGGCAAGTTTCGCAAGAAGCAATCCCATGCGCGGCACATTTTGACCAAAAAAGACAGCAAGCGCAAACGTAATCTACGTGCGCCCGATTTAATAAACAGCAACGATGAAGCGGTGCTTAGAAAGCTGCTACCGTATGCTTAACAAGGAGTAGAAATGGCGAGAGTTAAACGCGGCGTAGTTTCACACGCCAGACACAAGAAAGTTCTAAAACAGGCGCGCGGTTATTACGGTGCGCGGAGCAGAACATTTCGTGTTGCCAAGCAAGCGGTGATACGTGCCGGTCAATACGCCTATCGCGACCGCCGTCAACGCAAACGACAATTTCGCTCTTTATGGATTATCAGGATTAACGCTGCGGCGCGGTCTTTCGGCATGTCTTACAGTCGCTTGATCAACGGCCTTGCCTGTTCGGGTGTAGAAATAGACCGTAAACTATTAGCCGATCTTGCGGTCAACGATATAGAGGCTTTCGGGAAAATCGTCGACAAAGCTAAGACCGCACTCGCCTCGTAGTGTATCCCTCCAATGTCGGATGAAATGCCGGATTTGGTTCAGCTCAAATCCCGAGCGTGTGCCGAGATTGAAAAAACACCAGACCTAAAAAGCCTAGAACAACTACGGATTGTCTATCTAGGAAAAAAAGGCGAACTGACATTACAACTTAAAGAGATTAACACATTGCCGGCGCAACAGCGTCCGGTGATAGGGCAACTTGCCAACGAGGTAAAGCAAGATATTATCAAAGCTATCAAAGCTCGCGAGCAGTCACTCAAAGCGCAAGCCATAGAACAGCAGACTTTAGAGGAAAGCATAGATGTAGGTTTGGCAGGCAGGCGCGTTGGTGCAGCCAATCCGCATCCGGTAACACGCACGCTACGCCGCATAGAGATGCTTTTTTCAAACCTAGGTTTTGATATAGCCGAAGGTCCGGAAATAGAAGACGATTTTCACAACTTTGAAGCGTTGAACATTCCTGCATCGCACCCAGCACGTGCAATGCACGATACTTTTTATTTAAGCAACGGCAACTTGTTGCGCACCCATACTTCGCCAGTGCAAATTAGAGTGATGCAAAAGCGCAAACCGCCGATACGCATCATCGCCCCAGGACGCGTCTACAGGCGCGATTTTGATATTACCCATAGTCCGATGTTCCATCAAGTTGAAGGGCTGGTGGTAGGCAGTGATATTTGTTTTGCTGACTTAAAGGCGATGGTTGCCAATTTCCTGCGCACATTTTTTGAAGACGAGAGCCTGGCGATACGTTTCAGACCTTCTTACTTTCCTTTTACCGAACCCTCGGCAGAGGTCGACATCAAATGGCAAGAAGGCAAAAAACGAGATTGGCTTGAAGTTATGGGTTGCGGCATGGTGCATCCGGCAGTTTTCAAAGCGGTGGGTTACGACAGCACTTTATATAAAGGATATGCTTTCGGTTTGGGTATAGAGCGATTGGCGATGCTACGCTATTGCATAGCCGATTTGCGGTTGTTGTTTGAAAACGACATTCGCTTCTTAAAACAATTTTACCTCTGAGAGATGCGTTGTAATCTTGAATGGCTGAAGCAGTGGCTGCCTATAGAGGTGGATGCCGAGGCATTGGGCAACCACCTAACGATGGCAGGCTTGGAACTTGATGCGACGGAGACCGTCTGCCATGATTTATCGGGTGTAGTCGTTGCACGCGTTGTAGCCGTAAATAAACATCCCAATGCCGATAAACTCAAATTATGTCAAGTGGATGTAGGTGAGCCACGATTGCGTGATGTAGTTTGTGGCGCAAGCAATGTTTGTAGCGATATGTTGACAGCTTATGCACCCTCAGGTGCGCGCATCGGAGAGTCCCAGATCTCAGTTAAAAACATACGAGGATGTGATTCGGATGGAATGCTTTGCTCGGCTTATGAATTGGGTATGGCGCAGGAGCAGGAAGGCCTATTGGAACTCAATGATACTGCCGAAGTAGGCGTGTCTTTGCTTGATTATATGAAATTGGACGATTTGGTTTATGACATAGACCTAACTCCCAATCGTGCCGATTGTTTGAGTATTTTAGGAATTGCCCGAGAACTTTCGGCAATACTCGATTTGCCTGTCAAAGATTTGCAATGGGATTTGCCAACCGAATCACATCGCAATGCCCCCACAGTCAAACTACTACAACCCGACGCATGCCCGCGTTATTTGACCAAAGAAATACGAGCTATAGATGTACAAAAGACTACACCCTTGTGGATCAAAGAACGGCTGAGACGATGCGGTATCCGTGCGATTTATCCGGTCGTTGATATACTCAACTATGTGATGCTTGAATTAGGACAGCCGATGCATGCATTTGACAAGAAGAGCTTAAAAGGTGCATTGCATATAAGATGGTCAGAGGCGAGTGAAGAACTGAAAATACTAGGCGGACATACGATTGAGCTGGATCGACAAACTTTGGTTATTGCCGACGAACAACAAGCGATTGCAATCGCTGGCATCATAGGTGGGGAACACAGTGCGGTGAAAAGCAACTCTACCGAAATCGTTTTAGAGAGCGCGTTTTTCACGCCCGAAGCGATCTCAGGACAAGCGAGGTACTATGGTTTGCATACCGAATCATCGCATCGCTTTGAACGCGGCGTAGACTTTGAACTGCAATCCAAGGCTATGGAATATGCGAGTTATTTGATTGCGACACTATTGGATGCAGAGGTCGGGCCTACGGTTGAAATTGTGTCGCGTGAGCATATACCGACTAGGATACCGATTGCGTTGAATGCGCAGTCCGTAACTGAGTATTTGGGTGTGGAAATAAAGCCTGAGTTTATCGAAAAAACCTTAGAAAATTTAGGTTGTAAGTTAGAAGCCAACAAGCAGGGCTGGCAGTGCATACCGCCGTCTTATAGATTTGATTTGGCAATAGAGGAAGATCTAATAGAGGAGGTTGCTAGAATCTATGGTTATGAGCGTATTCCCGAAACACCCGGTAGTCATACCGATTGTTTCAATGTAGATCAAAGCAAGCAACATCTTCAAAATAGCGGCGATTACTTGAACGCACAAGGTTATTTTGAAGTCATCACCTATAGCTTTATCGCTCCTGAACAACTGCTTACATTTACGCCTGATGCCGATATCGAAACATTACAACTGAGGAATCCAGTCTCCGAGCAGATGTCGGTGATGCGCACTTCTCTGTGGCCGGGTTTGCTACAAGTACTGAAGCATAATCTGAATAGACAGCAAGATAAGGTTTGTATTTTTGAGCAAGGAGCTAAATTTTTTACTACCGATAACAAAATTGAACAGAGCAATGTGTTGGCTGGTTTAGCATGCGGAACGATAATGCCCGATCAATGGAGCGACAAGCCTAGGTGCTACGATTTTTACGATGTCAAAGGTGATTTGCAGAATTTGTTGCAGGCTTTTGAAGGTCAACTGAAATTTAAGGCGGGCGAATATCCAGGATTACATCCCGGGCAATGTGCCGATATCTATATTGAGGATAGACACATCGGTTGCGTGGGTGCGCTTTCGCCGTTGTTGACTAGACAGTATAAATTGCACGCGCCGGCATTTTTATTTGAACTTCAAATTGAAGCAATGGGCGATGCAAAACTCCCACATTATCGCGCATTATCCGCTTATCCGTCGGTGCGTCGAGATTTAGCGTTTGTTGTTGCAAAAGACATCAATGCAACGGAGATTTTAGAATATATAGATACGTTGGATATCAGTTATTTGGTAGATCGTTTTATATTTGACGCTTACGAAGACGAGCAGTTGGGAAAGGGTGTTAAGAATATTGGCATTGGCTTCGTTTTTCAAGATACTCGGGGAACACTACAAAAAGAAACCGTCGACGATCTGATCCAAACGCTGACAGATGAGATATGCAAACGGTTTTCTGCCGAATGTAGATCGAGTTAAAGCTCATATTCTACATACGGCGGCGTTGCCATATCTGCTCTAAAGGCTTTCTCTCAGATGGTTTTTCTATGTCCGAAGGGTCTTCGGGTAATTGATCCGTCGAGTCTATATAACCCAGTGCAAAACCACAAATTACCTCAAACTTGGCACGATCTAAATTAAAAGCTTCATAAATTTCTTCGCGTTTAATGCCACCCATCCCGTGTGTATAGAGCCCTAGCAGTCTAGCTTGCAGAGTCATCTCCAGCCACGCTGCACCGCAATCAAAATTTGCCAACTGATTCGGTTTGCCGTTATGTTCAAAATGTTTACGCGCAACGATGAAACCTAACAGAGAGGCTCGGTGTGCCCATCCTTGATTGAATTCAGTCAATAAGTTATGAAAAAAATCAAAATCTTTATCGCCGTCGGATGTGATAAACAACCACGGCTGGTCGTTATAACAAGAAGGAGCCCAGCGCGCCGCATCAAAAATAGTTTTAAGCGTCTCCTCAGGTATAGGTTTTTTATTAAAAGAACGCGGCGACCAACGTTGATAAAACAAAGGATCTACGCCGTCGGCAGGATCGCGTTGGCTAAAATCTATGTTCGTAGAAGAAGTAAAAGAGTTTTGTATAAATTTGTCGTTCATAGTATCATTTATGGTATATAGTTGATAAAATACTTTAGTGAGTCATAGCAATTATAGCAGAATAGTAGAAATAATGACGATAACCAAGGCTGATATAGCACAGAATTTAACCGATAGACTCGGATTTAACAGACTTGAGTCAGAGGAGTTTGTTAAACTTTTCTTTGAAGAGATTGTTGGTGCTTTAGAAGAGGGCAAAGACCTTAGAATATCAGGCTTCGGAAACTTTCTGCTACGAAATAAGAAACAACGCATAGGGCGTAATCCTAAGACCGGGGAACCGGCGGTCATTTCTGCGCGTCGTGTTGTTGTGTTTAGGCCAGGGCTGAAATTGAAAAACAGAATAGCTTCAAATGACGGAAGAAGCTAAAAAACCTACTCGTTATCCGCTGATACCCGATAAACACTATTTTACGATTGGCGATGTCAGCGAATGGTGTGGTGTAGAGCAGCATGTATTACGCTACTGGGAACAGATATTCAGGCAATTAAAACCTGTCAGACGCGGTGGTCGGCGTTTTTATACTAAGGATGACCTGCTGGTAGTAAAAAAGATTTATACATTGCTCAAGCATGAGGGCTATACGATAGACGGAGCCAAGCGCAAAATAAACGGTGACGAAAGTGTCCCCAAAGGACACTATAACAATCGTTTGCTCGATGAAATTATTAAGGAACTTCAAGCTATATTGAAAAGTATGCAATGAATATCGGGGCGTGGCGCAGCCTGGTAGCGCACCGCAATGGGGTTGCGGTGGTCGGAGGTTCAAATCCTCTCGCCCCGACCATTTAATTTTGACGTATGATATAGGCGATGGAAGAGTCGATTGCGGAATTATTGTATCTAAAAACACCGATAGGTGGGTTGGTTCTAGAAATAACAGAGCAGGGTTTAGGTGCTATATCTTTTTCTAACTCCTCGTGTGATACAAATGCCTATCCTCAAACTCGCTTGGCTCGACTGGCATATAATCAATTGATGCGCTATTTTGATAAACCACACAATCAGTTTACGATTCCGCTCGCATTGCCTGAGCAGACTTCCTTTAGAAAACGAGTATGGAAGACCTTATCCAGTATCAAAATGGGAAGTACGGCAACTTATAAACAAATAGCGCAAAAGCTCAATACGCATCCGCGAGCAATCGGCGGTGCGTGCGCCGCTAATCCAATACCGATTATCATCCCGTGCCATAGAGTGATTGCCCAATCCGGTGCACTCTGCGGTTATACCGGTAGCGACGGTAAACAAGATTTAAGCATCAAGGCATGGTTGTTAAATCATGAGAATCGAAAGCGTCTGTGAGGACAAGCCTTAGCTTGCCCGACCTACACACCCAAGCTGAGGTTCTGCTTGATGTAACATCGCTTGTCTTTGATATGTGGGACTGTTGAAAAAGTACTGTCATCGCCCAAATGTAACCGCTTTGCGCCATTGAATTTATGATAACCAACTGTAGGGGAGGGCTAACATGGGACTGTTGAAAAAGTATTGTCATTGCACAAATTGAACCACTATGTGCCATATAATTTATGAAAACCGTAGGGGCGGATTTATATATCCGCCCTACGGTACCGTTCTGCAAAACCGTAACCGCTTTGCGCCACTTGGTTTTGGTTCCCATAAATTTGGTGGATGAATGTATAAATCGTGCAAGTACGTCGCGTTAGGGCGGATATATAAATCCGCCCCTACAATTCTATGGAATACTTTTTCAACAGCCCCACATGCCCTCCCTAAAGTACCGTTCTGCACGAACAGAACCGCTTGCGCCACTTAGTTTTGGTTCCCATAAATTGGATGGCGTACGAAGGATAATGTACGACAAGCAACCATGTTAAGGTTCTGCACAATGTTACGCTGATTGACCTACTGGCTCAATCAGCGATTCTACTGGATTTCCCATAACTTTCTCACCGGCAACGCATAAAGAGATTCGCTGTGGCTTAAGACACTATCACCGTTATAAAACAGGATACCGCTTGCGAAATTCTTTCCTGCTGCCGCCTTAAGTTTGCGCAAACCGTTAAAATCCGATTTTTTAATCGTCCCGGAGGCTTTAACTTCTACGCCGGCCAATTTTGTTCCGCGTTGTATAACGATATCCACTTCCTCACCATCTCTGTTTCTAAAATGATAAAAGCTGTGATTTCTACTGCTTGCGCTTGCTTGTCTTTTTAATTCTTGTAAAACGAATGTTTCAAGAATATGACCGAATAACACACGGTCCTCCAAAAGTGCCGCTTCATCTAAATCAAGCAAAGCACAGACGATACCGGTATCGCATAGATGCATTTTGGGTGTTTTTACCAGTCGTTTTCCTCGGTTGCTATGCCATGCCGGTATCCTCTCCATCAAAAACATTTTTTCAAGCAGTGCCAAGTAGCTATCAATTGTCAGCCTATCCAATTTAAAGGATGATGCTAGATTATTTACGTTCAATAGGCAAGCTGTACGTCCTGCTGCTATTTCAAGTAATCTAGGTAATGTTTCTAAAGAGCGAATTCCGGAAATAGTCCGTGCATCGCTATTCACGATGCTTTCTATATATGTCCTATACCAGTTGTGTCTTCTTGTTTTAGATCGTTTGAGTACTGTCGGATAGCCGCCCGTCACGATACGGTCTACATATAGATTTTTACTCGGTAAGTCTTGGCTAATAGAAAAATCTGGAGAAAATAGAAGGTCGGGAAATTTGGGTGTAGTTTGCTGAAGTTCATTTTGTGAAAAAGGATGCAGTCGAAGTATATCCATACGACCGGCGAGTGATTCTTTTATCTGCTTTGTTTGCAATAGATTGACTGAACCCGTTAAGATAAACCTTCCTGCTGTGCGGTTTCGATCAACCGACAATTTTATAGACGGAAAAATTTCTGGTGCACGTTGTGCTTCATCTAATATAACCCGTTCAGGTAAAGAATTGATAAAATTTAGGGGGTCTTGAACGGCTTGAATTCTGATATTTTCGTCATCAAAAGTTAGATACTTATAATCTGCGGATTTCTCTATTGTTTTAGCAAGCGTAGTTTTACCGCATTGACGCGATCCTTGTATTAAAACAACAGGGGAATCTCTCAACGCTTCTTTCAGGCACGTTTCAATGTGACGCGGATAAATAGCTTTTTTCATAATGATTTCATTAGTTTAAGTTTCGGCTGTTTGTGAATTTACCTCTCGGCTATTTGTTATTTTACCTTTCGGCTGTTTGTGAATCAAGACCTCGGCTGTTTGTGAAGTTAACTCTCGGCTATTTGTGAAGTTACCCTTCGGCTGTTTGTGAAGTTACCTCTCGGCTATTTGTGAAAATAGAACGTCTGGGGCTGCTGAGAAATAGAACCGCCGTTTGTTGCAGCGGCAACAAACGGCGTAACATTGTGCAGAACAGGTTGCGTCTGCACTAGTCAATTCCCCTTCTGTGGAGGGGTGGCAGGCGCATTTTGTAATGCATTCGTTTAGCAATCATGCTGAGGTTCTGCACAATGTCACACTGATTGACCTACTGGCTCAATCAGTGGTTCTCCTTTGCGTCCCAACTATTTAGGACAAACCTTAGCTTGTCCGATATACATACCCATGTTGAGGTTCTGCACAGCTTCATGCCGTTTGACCTACTGGTTCAAACGGCAGTTCTATTTTTCAACAAGCAGTGGCAAATAAGTTTGTTATACTATGCATAAGAATTTTATCTACAAATTAGGATTATTTAAGGAGGTTCATATCACAACATGGATAAGTTATTGAAAAACACACAAAATCGTTTTACATGCTATAAGTTAAAACCAACAAAGCAGATGAATACATTGGAAGAGGACATGATGGAGAGTCTATCCAATAATGCTTTTAGCTTACCTCCTAAATATTTGTATAACGATAAAGGTTCCGAATTATTTGAGGAAATCTGCAATTCCAAAGATTATTATCTGACTCGAGCAGAAAATAAGCTCTTACAGGAAAAAGCCGATTATTTAATTGCCGAAGTTAAACCTGAGCATATTGTTGAGTTTGGTTGCGGAAAGTTAGCTAAGAGCCGATTTTTATTGGATGCCTGTGAACGACAAGGCATTCATTGTACCTTTTGGCCTATTGATATATGCTATAAGGCAATCAAGGATTTGAGCGACAAGTTACTTGCTTCATATCCGTGGTTGCGTATCAATGCTTATGTGGGTGATTATCATGCGGGTTTTACGAATGTACGCTTGCCCGAAGGTTGCCGCCTAGCCTTATTCATGGGTAGCACCATAGGTAATTTTAGTTCCGAGCAAGCAACTGATTTTTTGAAAGAGATTGGTGATTTATTGGGTGATAATGGAGTTCTGCTATTGGGTGCGGATCGTATTAAAGATCACGACATATTGACCGCTGCTTACGATGATTCCGACGGTGTGACCAAGCGTTTCAACTTCAATTTACTTGATAGGCTCAATCAAGAATTGGATGCCGACTTTGTGTGTGATAATTTTAAGTATAGTGCCGTTTTCAATGAATCTTATAGCCGTGTAGAAATGCGCCTAATATCCGAGAAAGATCAAGTAATCTACTTTGCCAAGCTCGGACGTTCTATGAAGCTACGCAAAGGGGAGGCAATGTTAACCGAAATTAGCCGAAAGTTCGACGATAAAAAATTAAACAACTTAATGCACGAAGGTGGGTTTAAGATAGCACATCACATGTTGGCGAACAACGATGTTTTTTCTCTACTATTAGCTAAGAGATTCTAAAACAGGAATGAATTTGACGAAAATTTTAATAGTGGATGACGACCCTGCTATTTGTGAAATGACCTGTCTGATGCTTAAAAACAAAGGTTATCAAGCTGAACAGGCTTTGACCGCCGAACTTGCAATGAAGAAAATATATCGTGCTATGCCCGACCTGATATTGGTTGATTGGATGATGCCGAAAACTGACGGTATTGATTTCACGCGTTATCTGCGCGGCTTATCGGAAACCTCTCATATTCCGATTATCATGCTAACCGCCAAGAGTGAAGAGAATGATAAAGTTAAAGCGTTGGAGCTCGGATGCGACGATTATATAACCAAACCGTTTTCCAAACGAGAATTACTTGCCAGGATCAAGGCATTGTTGAGACGCGCCAAGCCCGACAAGGAACTAAAGAAGATTACTTTAGGGGCTTATACGATTGATCCGATGAAATATAGATTCACGATCAATGACCAAGAAGCTTTTTTGAGTGCAACCGAATTTAAGCTATTGTATTTTATGATGATCCACCACGATCAGGTTTTATCGCGTTCTAAAATATTGGCTCGTGTCTGGGATAGAGATAAATACATAGAAGAACGAACCGTGGATGTTCATATCAAAAGATTACGAAATATTCTAAAGGCGCATCTAGTGGAGGAGGCAATAGAAACGGTTAGAGGAGTGGGTTATCGTTTCGTACATAAAAGATAAGTAGAGGTGTGAAGCGGTTTATACAAAATAGCGTATTGGTATTGATACCTTATATAGTGCTTGCCGTAGTCTGTGGCATTATTTTCGGATATTTTCTGGTGTTTCTTCTGTTTGCACTATTAGCGTTTATTTTCACGCAGTTATTACAGTTGTATTATTTGCAGAAATGGTGTTCTGATCAATCAATAATTGCACCATCTGCAGGGTTAAATCGTATATGGAAAAACGTCTACACTTCGCTTGAGACGCGTTTAAGCGACAGAAATGCAGTACCTGAGTTAAGCATTAATGAACTGCAAAACATCAAGCAGGGCGATTACGGTCTCGTGCTACTTGAGGATAATCGTATTAAATGGATGAACAAACAAGCAAGTACATTATTACAACTTAGCACAAACCGAGATATCGCCACTGATATAAGCCACTCACTGCGTTCTCCAAGTTTTATAGATGCGCTGGATAAAAAATGTTATGGGCAGCAAATCGTATTGCAAGATAGGCAGCCGCCTGTTGCCGTCTGTTTGTTACCCTACGGCGTGCGTTATCTTTGTGTGTTGCTACGTGATGTTTCTCATTTTATAGAAATTAAAAATACCAATCGTGAATTAATCGCCAACGTAGCTCACGAATTATGCTCCCCGTTGACTGTCATCAACGGTTATTTGGAAATATTAAAGGAAAATAACGACGAAACCAAAGACGAGGCTCTGCAAAAGATATTGGATAATATGCAAGAACAGGTTGAACGAATGAAAGTACTGGCAGACGATGCGCTGAACATAGTCTATTTGGAAAATACCGAATTAAAGGAGCAAGATCAAAGTAACGTTGACGTAGCTGGGATTTTGGATTCGGTATTGGACTCCTTAAAGATAGGTACCGAACAAATCCGCTTTGATACTCAAATAGAGGCTTTCAAGTTGCATGGCTGTGCTTCGGAACTCTACAGCGTATTCTATAATCTTATTGACAATGCAAAAGATCATTCGCAATCCGAAGATATAAAAATTGTATGGCGGCGAGACGACCAAGCGGCTTATTTTGAAGTGACCGATAAGGGTATCGGTATAGACGCATATCATTTGCCTAAACTAAGCAAACGTTTTTATAGGGTGGACTCGGCTCGCTCGGGTAGTAAGGGCAATACTGGTTTAGGTTTATCAATAGTCAAGCATGTGCTGGATAGGCATCAAGCAACTTTGGAAATAGAAAGCGAAGTAGGCAAGGGAAGCACTTTCAGATGCCGATTTCCCATCTCACGGGTAGTGTAGGGCGTTTGAAAAAGTATCCTTGAGCCGTAGGGGAGGGCTAACATAGGGCTGTTGAAAAAGTGTCTGCATTGGTACATTCCCCTCCTTTGGAGGGGTGGCAGGCGAAGCCTGACGGGGTGGTTGTTAAGGTTCTGAACAATGTTACGCCGATTGACCTACTGGCTCAATCGGCGGTTCTATTTTTCAACAGCCTCATGCTAGTCTGCCCCTACACATGTAGTTTGCAGGGCGGTTCACTGGCTTAGCCGAAACGCCCAGTAATATATTGCTCGGTTAGAGTCTCTTTAGGATTTGTGAATATCTCTTCGGTATCTGCCGATTCAATTAGAGCACCCAAATGAAAATAAGCGGTTGTTTGCGATACGCGAGCTGCCTGTTGCATAGAATGTGTGACGATAGCGATTGTATAATTTTGTTTCAATTCGTCTATTAACTCTTCTATTTTAGCGGTTGCGATGGGGTCTAGAGCTGAACACGGTTCATCCATTAGCACGACTTCGGGGTTTATGGATATCGCTCGTGCGATACATAGACGCTGTTGTTGTCCTCCCGAGAGACTAGTCCCGGTCTCGTCTAAACGATCTTTGACTTCGTTCCATAATCCGGCTTTTTCCAAGCTCGCATGAACGATTTCGTCGAGTGCGTGCTGATCGGAGACTAAGCCGTGAATGCGCGGACCATAAGCGATGTTGTCGTAAATGGACTTAGGAAATGGGTTGGGTTTCTGAAAAACCATGCCGACTCTAGCACGCAATTCCACCACATCTATGCCGTCGTTGATGTTGATATCATCAAGCAATATCTCTCCGGTGACTCGGCAATCATCTATGGTATCGTTCATTCTATTGAGGCAACGCAAGAATGTTGATTTGCCGCAGCCGGAAGGTCCGATCATTGCAATTACTTCGTTGCGTTTTATGTTCAGACTGACATCTTTGATCGCTTGCTTTTCGGCATAATATACATTTAAGTTTCTGACTTTAATGCAGATATTGTTTTGTGTTTCTTTTGTCATAAGAGTATCTAGAGCCGTTGAAAAAGTACCGACATTAGTACATTCCCCTCCTTTGGAGGGGTGGCAGGCGAAGCCTGACGGGGTGGTTGTGGTGGTTCTGCACTAGACAATTATCCCTTACGAGTGCATGAAACACTTTTTCAACAGTCCCACATGCCTTCCCTAAAGTACCGTTCTGCACGAACAGAACCGCTATGCACCATTTGGTTTTGGTTTCCACACATTGGATGGCGTACGACTTTATTTGTGCAGACGTAACGCGTTTCGGGAGGGCATGTTAGCCCTCCCCTACGTTGCATGAAATATTTTTTCAACAGCCCCATGTTTAGTATTTTACTTCAAGTGCTTTTCTAGCCAATACTGCGAGTAGGTTCATTGCTACCAGAAACACCAATAGCACTACAATTGCGCCTGCGGTGCGGTCTACAAAAGCGCGCTCAGGGCTGTCTGCCCATAGATATATCTGCACTGGTAATGCTGTGGCAGGATCGGTCATGCCTTGTGGAATGTCAACGATGAATGCCATCATTCCTATAACCAGCAACGGCGCACTTTCTCCTAATGCTTGCGCCATACCGATAATGCTACCAGTTAATATACTGGGCATTGCCAAAGGCAAAACATGGTGTGTCGTCGCTTGCATATCGGATGCACCTAAAGCGAGTGCGCCTTCGCGTATGGAAGGCGGTACCGATTTTAGTGCTGCGCGCGCAGCAATAATAATCGTCGGCAAAGTCATCAAGCTGAGCACCAAGCCTCCTACTAGAGGTGTTGATCTAGGCAGATTGAAAAAGCTCAGGAAAATCACCAAACCTAGCAAGCCGAAGATGATAGAAGGGACTGCCGCTAAATTGTTGATATTGATTTCTATAAAATCAGTATAGCGGTTTTTGGGAGCAAATTCTTCCAAGTAAATTGCCGTAGCGATACCAAGTGGGAAAGAGATTAGAAACGCAATTAGCAAGGCATAGAAAGAACCAACGATGGCACCTAATATGCCAGCGCGCTCAGGATCACGCGAATCGCCGTTGGTAAAGAAGTTGGTATTGAATTTCAATTTAACACGATCTTGCGAGATGAGCTGTTCTGCCCATGCAACTTGTTTTTCGTTGAGCCTAAATGTTTTTCTGGTGGCGGGCGAGTCTCCGCTTTTCATATAGCCGTCAAGTTCGTCGTCGGCGAGTATATCCAGAAATATTACCTGCTCTGATGTCTCAGGTAAGCCTTGGATTATCTCCATGACTTCGTATTTAGCACCGTTGCTGATTAACTTTCCCAGCGAGATTTTATCGCTTCTGGACTCAACACCAGGGAATAACCCGTATAGTGCGCTTTTGATAGCATTTTGAACGTACAAACTCGATACTGCTTGTCCGCGCACATCGGCAGGAATATCAAGTTCTAGCTGTACATAAGTTTGTTGAAAAGCGTTCCTTGCTTGGTAGATTAACCCGCCTATGATCAACACCAACAGCAATATACCGATCAGTGTGGTAATCATAGCAAAGAGCTTGAACAGTTTCTCTTTGTAATAACGCCACCCTAAACTATGTTTTATTTTTTCTATATACGATATGTCGGTAGTTTTATTCATATTGCTCCCTATATGTTTTTAAGATCTTTAATGCAACGACATTGAGCATCAATGTTGATAAAAACAAAGTCAATCCCAAAGCAAAAGCAGCCAATGTTTTGGCACTGTCAAACTCATGGTCGCCGATGAGTAGAGCGACAATCTGTACGGTCACGGTGGTGGTGCTATCAAGTGGATTACCGGTCAATTTAGCAGACATGCCCGCTGCCATCACGACTATCATGGTTTCGCCGATTGCTCTAGAGACAGCCAATAATATACCTCCCATAATGCCTGGTATCGCTGCCGGTAGAACAACTCTGGTGATGGTCTCTGAATGTGTGGCACCAAGCGCGTACGAACTATCGCGCAAGGCTTTGGGCACGGCGTGCAAAGCGTCGTCAGTGAACGAGCATATAAACGGTATTAACATGATGCCCATTGCCAAGCCGGCGGCTAAAGCACTCTCTGACGAGGCTTGTAAGCCGAATGTCTCGGCAGTATTTTTGATGAAAGGGGATAGCCATAAAACTGCGATAAAGCCGTAGACCACGGTCGGGATGCCAGCCAAAATTTCAAGCAAAGGTTTGATGAAATTTCTGATATGCGAACTTGCGTATTCGGCAAGAAAGATAGCCGACATCAAACCTATAGGTAAGGCTAGTGACATTGCAACTACGGTGATCAACAAAGTGCCGGCGAATAATGGGATCGCGCCAAAAGCACCTGAGGCACCGACTTGGTCTTCGCGTATCGCAGTTTGTGGACTCCAATGCAAACTGAAGAATTCACTAATAGGCACCAGATTGAAAAACTTAATAGACTCAAATAACACCGACAATACGATGCCTATGGTGGTTAAGATAGCGATGGTAGAAGCAGAGATTAGCAACCAGATCAGCATTTTTTCAACGGCTTTGCGTGTATTGTGCCGGTTGTTGATGCACTGCCATCCCCACATGGTACCTAGGAGTAGGACCGCAATGCACAGAGTCATAAGCACCGGAAACGGGCCTGTTTCTATAGCTTCTTTGACGGTGGTGGGTAGATAATCACCCCACAGAAACCATCCAGCTAAGATAATCATCGGTGGCACGCTACTCCACAGTGCGGTATGCCACGCATAATAAACGGGAGCCGACTTAACAACGCGGTCACCGTGACTTTGCACTTGTATCGCTTTAGCGCGACGTCCGGCAAGAAAATATACCAAAGCAGATAACGATAGTAAAAGGATAGCTAGTTCTATATTACTCATAACTATAAGGCGGGTGATAAATAGGTCGTGGCAACCGCTACTATGATTCGCCGCCTATTATACAAAACTCTGTTAAGCCAGATGCATTCATCTGACAATTATGTGTTGGATATTTGACAAATGTGTGACAAATTGGATTTTTTTTGTTGAAAACAGCCTTTTTCATGCTTCTTACCATATACTAATAGGTTTTGAGAATAATACAGCGAACTTAATCTATTCATGAATGATAATTTACCCCATCATAGCGTTGCTCAATATGATAAGGAAATAAATGATCTTAAGAGCTTGGTTTTACGCATGGCAGGGGCTGTGGAACAACGCGTTGTTGCAGTCGTGAAAGCTATGACCGAAGATAATTCCGCCCAAGTTCAATGGGTTATAGACTCGGATAGCGAAATTAATAATTTGGAACGCGAAGTTGATGAAATGTGCATAGGTATAATGGCGCGCAGGCAACCCGTTGCAATGGATTTGCGATTAGTGATTACCGTCCTCAAACTGACTACCGACCTTGAGCGTATCGGAGACGAAACACAACGTATTGCAAGGGTGATTAGACATTTAAATTTTGCGACTACACCAAATCAAATGAAGCAAACATTTAGAGAATTAAGTGCGAGGGTGACAAAGATGCTACACGATGTCATAGACAGTTTTGCACGCAATGATGTGGAACTCTCAAACCGCGTTTTCAAACAAGATAAGCGTGCCGACCAACACTATAAGACTTTGTTAGAAGACCAGCTACCTGAGTTCATGAATAATACGCAGCATATTCCTTATATATTGGATTTGATTTGGTGTGCGCGTAGCTTAGAACGTATCGGCGATCACTCTAAGAATGTAGCTGAACATGTTATCTACATGGTCAAAGCCATAGATGTGCGGCACCGTAAAGTATCGCCTCCAAGCTCATAATCTGTTATTCCTCTAGTCTCTTTAGGTTCTAGGTCGTCCCAATTAGGTAGTCTTGTATCTGCACTTTCTCCAGACCTCTATATTTTGCCCATCTCAATCCCAATCCATGCTGTTCCTTCGTTTCATCAAATAATCCCTCGATATTCCACGCCGCTCGCTCATTCTTTGCTTAAACACTTTACCGTCTTGTCGCCGTCTTACTCGCTCAATCGCTGCTTTATGCTGATTTCGTTATAGACCGGACGACGCTTACCTAAATAACAACTCGCCAGCCATTGACAGCTATTACAATGTGCTTTCTTGATATAGTAATACTTCATCGCACCCACTGCACATTTGGGATATAACGCATGACCTGCCTGACAGGTATAAATGTGGGGCTGTTGAAAAAGTATTCCATAGAATTGTAGGGGCGGATTTATATATCCGCCCTAACGCGACGTACTTGCACGATTTATACATTCATCCACCAAATTTATGGGAACCAAAACCAAGTGGCGCAAAGCGGTTACGGTTTTGCAGGACGGTACCGTAGGGCGGATATATGAAATGCCGATTGACCTACTGGCTCAATCGGCGGCTTTGTTCTGCCCCTACGGTTTTCATAAATTATATGGCACATAGTGGTTCAATTTGTGCAATGGCAGTACTTTTTCAACAGCCCCATGTCTTGCTTAGTGTCATATTTGAAACTGCTTCATGGGCTACTCGCTTACCAATTTTATGACGGTGCTTTGCTTTGTTGCTTCTTATCTTGAACTTCTATCGCCGCTGTCGGCTGCTCTTGCCTCTCTAGTTTTCGCGCTGCCGCATTCACTTCAACTAAGCTCGCATCCGTTATGATATGCTTGTCAGGCACTAGCCTGCATCACGGCATTGTTCTACTATCTGCTCAAATACCTTGGCAAAACATCCAATCTCCAATCTATCTCTGACACGAGTTAATAGATCCGGTACCGCATCACTCATAGTTAATCCGACGAACCAATGATAGCCGCTGAAAGTTATGATTGCCTTGAATAAAAAAATCTCCGGCTAAATCAGTTGTCTATTTTCGCTTATATCCAGTACTTTTTCAGCAGCCCGTACGTACTGTTTCTAGTGTCCAAAATATTTAGATTTCGTAAGAAGTTACGCCACTGATGCTACTGAAACAAGTGTTGGGCTTATTCTCGGTGACAATCGGCAGCTTTATTCTGCCTCTATGGATTGAATGAATTAATTGGCGGTTCTATACATGCCCAGCAAATGATAACCTGAATCTACATGTATGATTTCGCCAGTAATCGCTCGTGCTAGATCTGAGCATAAAAAAGCACCTACATTTCCAACTTCTTCTATAGTAACATTTCTGCCTAATGGGGCATTTTTTTCTACATGACTCAGCATCTCACGAAAACCAGATATGCCCGATGCTGCCAGAGTTTTTATAGGTCCTGCCGAGATCGCATTGACGCGTATTCCGTCGCTACCGAGTCCTGCTGCTAAATAGCGTACTGCAGCTTCCAAACTGGCTTTCGCCAAACCCATTACATTGTAGTTCGGTACGACTTTTTCTGCCCCTAGATAACTTAAGGTTAACATCGCCGCTTCGCCGCCTTGCATCATCGTTCTTGCACGTTGTGCAAGTGCAACCAGACTGTAGCTACTGGCTTCGTGCGCGGTATTAAAGCCTTGTCTGGTACTTTGGTCTATGAATTCACCTGCCAATTCCTCACGCGGGGCATAGGCGATGGAATGTACCAGTATATCCAAACGTTGCCATTTTTGTTTCAGGTGTTTGAATAATGCATCTATTTCATCATCGTTTTGAGCATCGCATGGTAGTATCATATCGGCGTTGCATGACTCAGCAAGTTTCTCTACTCTACTTTTCAATTTTTCGTTTTGATAGCTCAGCGCAATATGTGCGCCTTCGCGCGCCAGACTTTGGGTAATACCCCAAGCGATGGAGTGTTTGGTGGCAACTCCTGTGACTAAGGCATATTTATTTGCTAAGATACCCATTGATATATCTAAGGTCCGGGATTGTAGACCGAATGTTCGTGGAACCACATTCTAGCCACTTCGCGTGCAGCTGGCATGGTTTTTATTTCTTTATAGAATTCGTCCAGCAAATCATAATCACCGTCAAATTTTCCGGCATAAACCCTAAAATCTATATGACCGTCCCAGGCGATCAATATATCGGTTTCTTTGTCTAGGAAAATAATTGCACCTTTTTCTACGATTTCGCTGATGTGCATTGTTGTGTATATTATGTGTTAGCCGCGAACTTTGTTTAGAGCTTCTCCTTCACTCCGTGCAATGATACCGACTGCAGTAGAATCGCTATAGACATTAACGCTGGTACGGCACATATCAAGTATTCTATCTACCGCAAGAATTAACGCAATACCTTCTGCCGGCAAACCGACTACACCCATAATCAAAGTGATTGCAACCAAGCTGGCAGCGGGTACCCCAGCAACACCTATGGAGGTCAACAGTGCCAGTAGTACTATCGTAAATTGTGTGGCGAAACTCAAATCTATCCCGTATAGCTGAGCGATAAAAATAACTGCAACACATTCATAGAGAGCGGTTCCGTCCATATTGATGGTTGCACCTAAAGGCATTACAAAACTTGTGACTTTTTTGGAAGCACCCACTCTGTTTTGCGCACAATTCATCGTCAGAGGTAATGTTGATGATGACGATGCGGTTGAAAAAGCCATCAGCACGGCAGGCGTCATCGCTTTCAAATATAAGATTGGATTGACTCGTGCAATGAGATAAAGCATCAGTGGCAGAATTATAAGGAAATGTATTGCTAAGCCTCCCAATACGGTTAGGAAAAATTGCAGTAATACCAAAAAGACTTCAAGCCCCGAGTCCATGATTACTTTTCCAACCAAAGCAAAAACTCCATAAGGAGAGAATTTGATAACCCACAGGGTAATTTTCATCATGATTTGATTGAAAGCATTCCAAAAGTTCATTGTAGAACGTTTTAACGGTTTATCTATCTTGGTTATAAAAAAGCCAAATACCGCTGCAAAAAA
Organism: uncultured candidatus Poriferisulfidus sp.; assembly: GCA_965200865.1. Taxonomy (GTDB): domain Bacteria; phylum Pseudomonadota; class Gammaproteobacteria; order Poriferisulfidales; family Oxydemutatoraceae; genus SP5GCR1. The sequence goes on from CBDAVG010000002.1 coordinate 532,192, forward strand.
TATCACACCCAGCAGTTGCCCTTCGGAGGCAGCCATAAATATATTGCTTGGTATCATACGCAAAAAGACACCGAATAGGCTAGATGTATCATGCCCTTCCAATTTGCTCATCACCTCCGAGGTGTCGGTGGATAGGGCAGCGAGTTTATTCAGACCGTCTTCCATAACGCCAGGCTGAAATAGATTGACTAACATCAATCCTACCAGTATGGATAGGGTGCTGGTGACCAAGTAATAAACTATGGTCTTAGTTCCCATGCGTGCAAAGCCGTGTTCGGCTGCAATACTCGAAACTCCGACTATGATCGACGAGAAAACCAGTGGTATGACGATCATTTTTAATGCGTTTAGGAATAGTTTTCCGAAAAAATCCAGTACATCGTATATTACGATGCCGAATAATTCGGTTTGTGGGTTAGTCCAAGCACCGATTACGGCAGCAAGAAATAAGGCAATGAATATCTGGTTATGTAAAGGCATTCTGCCACTATTATTATTCATCTTCCTCGTCCAAATCTATGTTGATTTTTATTTCGTAGAAATCTCGTAGGCTGTCCAACACGGCTACCGATTCACGGTTTTTTAATGAGTAAGTGACAGAAGTCTTTGAGGTTTCTACACCGGCATCAATATCAAGTAATTCTATGATGGTGTTTGCATTGTTATAGTTTCCGTCCAACTGTAGCGTTTGATAGATGGGTGGTTCATTAAGCGGCGGAATATCGTAGACTGCTTCTACGATAGGGCGAGGAATAGAGGTCTCGGTTCGTTCTATATAGCCAGGTTCTTCAAGTATCCATTGGTTTTGCGCCGCAATTTCATCCAGGCTTGTGTCACCGGCTTTTATTTCCTCCAGCCACGCCTCGTTGTTTGCTTGGACTTTTCGGTATGCTTGTTGGAGGATCAAATCCGTGACTATGTCTTGCATTGCTTCTTCAAACGATAATTGACTCGAAGGCTCGGAACCAGTTATGCCTACAAAGAAAAATCTTTGCCCAGGCTCTACTTCAATTAAGCCAGTATTCGTTTTCCCGCCTTGTATTATTTCCGAAATTACCGCATCCTTGATTCTGGGATCTGCCAAAATGCTTTCTTCCTTACTAAGGTCCAAAAATCCGGTGCTTTGTTTAGCGTATCCATAATTATTTTGGACTGCATTGAAAAATCCGATTTCGTCTTCAAATAAAAGTAGGTCAAGGTTCTCAACTAATCCGGCATAACGAATTTCCGCCATTCGACGTTTCATATCTCCGATTAATTCTTCACGGACTACTTCAAAAGGCTTTTGTTCGGCTTCAACGAAGTCTATGAGCTGAAAAATTTGTATACCGTATTGGGTGCGTATCGGGCGAGTGTACTCTCCTTGTGCTAATTGCAGTACCGCATCTCTCACCTCTTCGTTGTCAAGTTCTTCGGCAGTGAGTTCAGGAAGTTCACCACCGCTTTCCAAAGTCAATTCATCGTCCGAATAGTTGCGGACGAGTTCGATGAAATCTGCACCTTCTTCGAGTTGTGAATAGATATCCTCGGCTTCTTCTAATGCCGTAGCTGTGTTGCGATCCTCAGTCGATATTAGAATATGCCGCAAATTGAATTTTTCAGGATAGAGATAATCATCGGAACGTTCTTCGTAATATTTCCTCGCTTCACCGTCTGAAACTGTTTGCCGTGCTTCTATTTTCGCTATGTCAATCTCCAGATAATCAAATCTTGCTTTGTACGGCGATTGGTATAAGCCTGTGTTCTCCTCGTAATACGCTTGTGCTTGTTCGGTATCAATACTGTCGGGTTCTATAAAATAGTTATAGCTAACCGGCAGATAGCGTATTTTTCTTTTTTGATCGGCGAGATGGACATAACGTTTGCGTTCGCTTGGTAAAATGAAGCTAGAACTTTGTATCGCCGATATAAACTGCTCTTCTTTTAATACCTCTCTTTGTGTTTGCTCAAAAGTAGTGGGTGTAAATCCGCTTCTAGCAAGTAGGTCTCGATAGGTTTCTACATCAAAACGCTGATTTTTCTTAAATTCGGGTCTGTTTCTGATAAATTCGGCAAGCTCAAAGTCAGTTGCTTGCAGACCGTATTTATCAACTGCTATATTGAGTAGTTGCTCGCTGACTAATTCGCCCACTACCTCGGTCTTGATTTCTTTATCGGTGAGTCCATGGTTGATTTGAGCCTGTTCCAACATTCTTTTTTTGTTGAGTAGGGCTTGTTCTACTTGAAACTCAGTAATCTCTAGGTCGTCAATCTCAATAGCAACAGGAGAACTATCCAAACCAAAGTATTGTTGTATACCCCATAAAGCGAAAGGGATGGATATCAATATGACGATTGCATAAGCTATCCAGCCCGTTGCTTTATCTCTAATCTTTATAAGCATTTCTCTTTAACGATAATATCCGATTTTGTTCAAATATGGCGGAGTGGACGGGATTCGAACCCGCGACCCCCGGCGTGACAGGCCGGTATTCTAACCAGCTGAACTACCACTCCTACAAAATGCTAACCACTGTTTTTATACGCCTATGATAATGGATATCAAAGTAGATGTCATGCCTCAATATCCATATCATAGCTTATCCCTAGCTTCCCGTTCCGCTCACTTGGTGGGTGCTGAGGGATTTGAACCCCCGACTTCCGCCTTGTAAGGGCGACGCTCTACCACTGAGCTAAGCACCCTCTAGTCGGATAATTAGTTTAGGGCGTCTTTCAGTGCTTTACCTGCCTTAAAAGAAGGCCTTTTGCTTGCGCTGATCTGAATACTCTCACCAGTTCTAGGGTTGCGTCCCATGCGGGCTTTGCTTTCGCGAACCATGAAAGTTCCAAATCCCACAATGGTCACAGATTGACCATCTTTCAGGCTTCCAGTTATTGCAGATATTGTTGCATCTAAGGCTTTAGCTGCATCGGATTTTGATAGTCCGTTGCTGGCAATTGCTTCAACAAGTTCAGATTTATTCATTTTTGCTTAATCTCCTTAAGTAATAGTTAAGTATAGTTATGAACCCTATTTTACATGCAGTGAAAGAGGGCTCTACGAATTATTAAATAGCAATTTTAACAACAAAAACCTAAAAAAGTAAGGGAATATCACAAAATTTTGTAAATTTACTCGTTTAGTGGCTTTGAATTCCGCTCGTTTTTCCTGTTTTGTTGGATATTTCCTTATCGGAAGGGATTTTTCCAGTTATTTTGTCTTTGTATTCTATCGGTATCGGCATGTCGGTCAATGCTATTTTCAATACCTCATCTATCCACTGCACAGGTTGTATATCAAGTTTACCAATAATGTTTTTGGGTATTTCTTTCAAGTCTTTGGCATTTTCTTTAGGAATAAGGACGGTTTTGATGTGTGCTCTTTGTGCAGCTAGGAGTTTTTCTTTCAAGCCTCCGATTGCCAGCACTTCGCCGCGCAACGTAATCTCTCCAGTCATCGCCACGTTTGCATGCACTGGTATTTTTGTAATTGCCGATGTAATCGCAGTACAAACCGTGATACCCGCACTGGGTCCGTCTTTAGGGGTCGCACCTTCGGGTATATGCACATGCGCATCATGGTTTTCATGGAAGTCTGGTGCGATACCTAAAATCTCACTGCGGCTTCGCACTACAGCCATTGCAGCTTGCACCGATTCTTTCATAACATCGCCAAGTTGACCGGTATATGATAAGCGTCCTTTACCCGACATCGTTGTACTTTCTACGGTCAGCAATTCGCCTCCGGATTCAGTCCATGCCAGACCGTTGACTTGCCCGATGCGGTTCTCCTCATCGGCAACCCCATAGCGAAACTTTCTTACACCTAAATAACGTTCAATAGAGCTTGGGCTTACTTTTATCGGTTTTTTGGCTTTGTCTTTGCTCAAAACCAGGTTTTTGACGACCTTGCGAGAGACTTTCATAATCTCTCTTTCAAGGTTGCGCACCCCAGCTTCGCGTGTGTAATAGCGTATGGTATCCAATACGGCATTTTGGGAGATTTGCATCTCCTTTGTGAGCAGTCCGTTTGCTTTCATTGCTTTGGGCATTAGATATTGCATTGCAATATTAAGTTTTTCATCCTCGGTGTAGCCGGGGATTCTAATGACTTCCATACGATCTAATAATGCTGGCGGTATGCGCAGGCTATTTGCAGTGCAAACAAACATTACATCGGATAGGTCAAACTCAACTTCCAAATAATGGTCGGTGAAGGTAGAGTTTTGTTCACTATCCAATACTTCAAGCAAAGCCGATGCTGGGTCGCCTCTAAAGTCGGTTGACATTTTATCAATCTCGTCTAATAAAAATAGTGGATTGCGTACGCCGATTTTGGCTAGGTTTTGCACGAACTTGCCGGGTTGTGCACCAATATAGGTTCTACGATGCCCGCGTATCTCGGCTTCGTCTCGGACACCGCCCAGTGCCATACGCGTAAATTTGCGTCCAGTTGCATTTGCAATTGATTTACCCAACGAAGTTTTACCGACACCTGGCGGGCCGACTAAGCACAGTATCGTGCCTTTGATTTTTTTGGTTCTCAGTTGAACTGCCAGATATTCTATGATGCGTTCCTTAACTTTCTCTAAACCATAATGATCCTTTTCTAGTATCTTTGATGCGTCGTCCAGGCTTCTTTTGGTTCTTGATTTCTTGGTCCATGGCATGCTGATTAACCAATCTAGATAATTGCGCACTACTGCAGCTTCCGAAGACATTGGTGCCATCATGTTTAGTCTACTTAGTTCTACGAGAGCCTTCTTTTTGGTATCGGCAGGCATTTGCGCTTTGGTAATTTTTTCGCGATAATTTTGCGCTTCACTGTCAACTTCGTCTATATCGCCGAGTTCTTTTTGTATCGCTTTCATCTGCTCGTTTAGATAGTACTCTCGCTGGCTTTTTTCCATTTGTTGCTGCACTCGACCGCGAATACGTTTCTCTACCTTGAGGATGTCAAGCTCTTCTTCCAGCAAAGCCATCAAACATTCCAGACGTTCGTATATATCGTTGATTTCCAAAATCTTTTGTTTGCTTTCTATACTCAAAGTGGTATGGGCAGCAATCGTATATGCCAACTTGTTCAAGGTTTCAGTGGTAGTGAGAGTTTGTAATACCTCGTCGGGTATTTTTTTATTGAATTTGACGTATTGGCTAAATTGATTTAGAACCAAGCGAGCCAGTGTCTCAATTTTCTTTGAGTCATATTTGGTGGTGGTTTCCAAAATATCTATTTCGGCAGCTATGAATTTTTTGTCTTTGGTGTATCTAACAACTTTGGCGCGCTCAGTGCCTTCAACCAACAATTTGATCGTATCATCGGGTAATTTAAGTAGCTGTAAAATATTTGCCATAGTTCCGATCGTATAGATGTCTTTGGATGAAGGCTTGTCGGTGTCAGCTTCTTTTTGGGCTAATAGCATAATTTGCTTATTGCATTGCATTGAGAATTCAATTGCGTTGATAGATTTCTTTCTCCCTATGAATAGGGGAATAACCATATGCGGATAAACAACCACATCGCGCAACGGCAGGACGGGCAATATCAAATTGCTGTCTTTATATTTTCTATGAGTTGCCATAATATATACTCCGGTTTGTCTTTATAGTATTAGGGTGCTTTTACAATATTTCAAGCGTGGTATTTCAAGAGTGATACTTAGGTGTTATCCGGCTTTCTCGTATTTTTGCCGTGATGAAGCCTTAGCTACCAGTATAGGCGAGGTATTCCCTGCCACAACTTTCTCGTCAACGATAACTTCTGCGACATTATCCATAGAGGGTAATTCGTACATAGTATCCAACAATAGGGATTCTATGATATTACGCAAACCGCGTGCACCAGTGTGCTTTGCTATTGCTTTCTCAGCGATTGCATCCAGTGCTTGAGGTTCAAAGTTCAACTTGATATTCTCCATATCAAATAGGTATTGATACTGTTTCGTTAAAGCATTGCGGGGTTCGGTTAATATGCGCACCAAAGTTTTTTTATCCAGTTCGTCTAATACTGAGAATACAGCTAGCCGCCCGACAAACTCGGGTATCAAACCGTAGGAGATTAAATCTTTAGACTCAACTTGAGCTAAGGTGTGCGTTAGTACTTCGGTGTCTTGAGAGTTGCGAATGTGTGCCGAGAAACCAATGCTACTTTTGTCGGTGCGTTGCTGTATCACCTGTTCCAATCCGGCGAATGCGCCACCGCAGATAAACAATATATTTTGGGTATTGATTTGTATAAGCTCCTGTTGAGGGTGTTTGCGCCCGCCGTGCGGTGGTATTCCGGCAACGGTGCCTTCTATTAGTTTGAGCAAAGCCTGTTGCACACCTTCGCCCGAGACATCTCGAGTGATTGAGGGATTATCGGACTTGCGAGAGATTTTGTCTATTTCGTCTATATAAATAATGCCTTGTTGCGCTCTCCCAATATCATGGTCGCACGATTGCAAAAGCCTATAGATGATGTTTTCTACGTCCTCTCCGACATAACCCGCCTCAGTCAGAGTAGTTGCATCAGCAATGGCAAAAGGCACATTCAATATCCGCGCAAGCGTTTGAGCCAGTAAGGTTTTGCCACAACCAGTAGGACCGATTAGCAGAATGTTGCTTTTAGAAATTTCTAAGTCGTCTTTGTTTTTTTGTTGCAGACGTTTGTAATGATTATAAACCGCAACCGACAGAACTTTTTTTGCATAGTCTTGACCGATGACGTATTGATCCAAGGCATTCTTAATTTCTTGCGGTTTAGGAATTTTTTCGGTGTTGCGAAAAGAAGTGTCTTTTTCTTCTATTAATAAGTCGTTGCATAACTCTATGCATTCGTTGCAGATATAAATTGACGGGCCGGCTATCAGACGATCTACCTCGTGCTGGCTTTTGCCGCAGAAAGAGCAATGTATAGGTTTGCTTCGCGAACTACTACTTTTTTTTACACGCCTCGCCATGATAGCTTTATTATATTCATCGCTTGCAATATCGCAACCTATATCGCCATCCGCTTATATAGGGGCTTGTTTACAAAGTATCCTTGAGCGATAGGGGAGGGCTAACATGGGACTGTTGAAAAAGTATTTCATTGCCGTAGAGGCGGATTTATATATCCGCCCTCACGCGTTGTGTCTGCACAGGCAATCCATTCATCCATCTCGTTTACGGTAACCATACAGATGGCGCAAGTGGTTAGGTTGATGCAATGGTGGTACCTTAGAAGAGCATATTCCTCAAAATCAACAATAGAGAATGAAGAGAGTATTGAATTGCAATATAAGAGATTACAGTTTTTTGCAGTTTTCTATTTTGGAATTAGGTATAATTTAGTTCATCTTGGGTTCAAGTCGGGTATGGGTTGCCCAGAGTAAAAGTTTAGCTATTGGTGCGGGTCTTGCCAGCCTCATTGATATCTGCAGTTAAAATAACATTGAAAACACAGCAAAATTTGAATCAGGAAGCAATATTAAAATGTGTCGGGAAGCAGCATTAAGGGCATTAGAAAATCTACGCAATCGCCTGCTGGATCTGACAGCACGTAACCGTCTAATCAATTTCAAGCATCCCAAGACAGAAAGTCTACGCATTATTAACGAGCTCCCGGATAAGCTGGTAGAAACATTGCTGAATGACACTAAGGTGCGCTTTAAGTCTATTCTCAGACCAACTCCAGAGGAATTGGTTGCTCAGAAATATACCACAATTGATGAAATTACTGGTAAACCGAGAGAATATCCGACTGCGAAGGAATGGGCAAAGCTACAGGGGTTTGATACTTCATACGAGGCACTTACTCCTCAAAAGTCAGCGATAGCAACTGAAGACACAGCAATACAAACGCTCTTATATCCGGATGAATTAGAAGTTCGGCTTGGGAAATTGAGGCAGACATCCGAATCAAAAATCCAAGAAATGGGAGCGAACATTCTTTATCTAGCATTCGGTTTTTTAGAGTGGTTTGAAAACGATAATGACAACAATTCACCATACTTAGCACCCTTATTTCTGGTGCCTGTGCGCTTGCATAAAGAGCGGGGGAGAACCAAATATACGATAAATTATTCTGGTGAAGATATCATTCCCAATCTTTCATTGCGCGAAAAGCTTGATATAGATTTTGGTATGAACTTGCCAGATCTTGATGAGAACACCAAGCCCGAATCCTATTTTGAGAGTGTGCGGCAGCTTATTAATGAGAAGAAACCATATTGGAACTTACACCGCTATATCACTCTGACATTGCTGAATTTCAACAAGTTACTGATGTACCTTGACCTTGACTCAGAACGCTGGCCAGAGGATGAAAACATTATTGATCACCCGGTAGTTAAGCAGTTTTTAAGTCGTGATAATACTGAACAACAAGAGGAGGAAGACTCGGAGAGGAATTTTGGTTTTGGTGAAGAATATCCTATTGATCAAATAGACGATGTTCATACGAAATATCCGTTGATTGATGATGCGGATAGCTCACAGCATAGTGCCTTGATTGATGCAATTAAAGGCAAGAACTTGGTCATTGAAGGTCCGCCAGGAACTGGCAAGTCTCAAACCATTGCGAACTTGATCGCTGCCACAATGGCGCAAGGCAAACGAGTACTCTTTGTTGCCGAAAAACTGGTAGCACTGGAAGTGGTGCGTCGCCGACTTGATGAGGCTGGATTGGGAGAATTCTGCTTGGAATTGCACAGCCATAAATCTCAAAAGCGAAAAGTGCTTGAAGAAGTTGGTACTCGCCTGCAAGAACTCGGAAATCATCCTAATCCAGAGGACATTGAGGATCATATTACCGAATATGAAGAACTGAAATTAGAACTGAACAACTATGCAAAGCTAATCAATAAGCATTGGAAGGAAACCGGAGAGACACGGCATAAAATATTTATGGCTGCAACCCGCTATCGCGAGCTGATCGGCATTGATCCGAATGTTTTACACCCTGAAGGCTATGATGGAGACAATCTCCAGCTTGCAAACATATTGCGTATGAGACGTAATATAGAAGTATTCCAAGAGGTTTATCAAGCAGTGGCTAGGCAGATTGATGACAATTACGAATTGCATCATCATCCTTGGTATGGTGTACGCAATGGCAATCTACAAATGTTTGATCTCAGCCATGTTCTATCAACATTGCAAAAATGGCAGGATTCCCTACAAAATCTAAACAAGGAAAGGACACAGATCGCCGAAGATTTAATTTGTGAGAAAGATATGGTTGCCGATTCCTTGAGTGTAGCATCAGCACTAATAGAGGATATTGAATCTATTCCATCCCTTAAAGGGGACGAGCTATTGGATCGATTAGATGCGTTGCGAGGCAAGTCTTTGGATGAGGTGCAACGATACCTAGAACTCTTTGAAGATATTCAGCAAGACTTATCATCACTGGAGAAGAAGCTAGGGTCGGATGTGCTACAAGAAGTGCTACAAGATCTGCCAAAAGTTGATAACTATCTCGCCAGTAGTGAAACACTTAGTCAGTTCGTGCGCGAGACCGTTGATCTAGTGACACTTGAAAATGCGATTATTAAGCTGCGAAAGATAAAAGAACAACTTGCTGAGCTAGACGAATCACTGAAGCAAGTTCAAGTAGCTGTGGGAGATGATGCAGCCCAACATCTCTCGCTGACTGAGGCGGGACTCACGGAGTTTGGGGACTTTGTTGATTTGGTTGCCAGCCTTGATCTGAAGTATTGGGAGCTTCGAAATGAGCAGTTCCACAATGAAGAACTGGATGATCTATTATCTGAACTACATAAAGAGCTAGATCAACTTCGTGCGTTACATGATGAATTGAATAAGTTGTTTGACCTTGCTAAACTGCCTGATCATGATGAATTGAGGCAAATCAGAGAAACCATCAATGCTGGAGGTATCTTTCCTTGGTTTAAGGGCAGTTGGCGCGAAGCGCGTGAACAGGTAATCGATATGGCAGCAAACAACCAGATTGTATTTTTCAAGTTCTCCAGATTGTACCGTTTGTTGGAGAAAGTAGAGGGTTTTATAAGAAGAAGCCAGGAGCTTAACGAAAACAAGGACTATAAAGAAGCACTTGGTGAGCATTTTAATGGATTTGAGACAGATATAGTGGCACTTGAATCGCTGCGTAATTGGTACAAAAAGATTCGTGATACATATGGTGTGTTAGCAGTTGGTCAAAACCCTGCTCTTGGCAATGCGATACTAGATCTATCTGCGGATATTGCTGGAGCTTTACACTCTTTGTCTGAGCAAGGTGTAAAAAAGAAGCTGAGCGATATTTTGTCTTATCTTTCAACTCTTAAAGAACAAATATTCGCTCCCGTTCCTGAATTGCAAAATGGCATGACATTGCTTATTGAGGGAGAAGAGGCAATAATTACAGGCATCCTTGCATCTGTGAAAGATGCCTTGAAATCCTGCAGTCTGCTAGTAAAAGATGAAAATATTTCACTAGGGGAGCTGACTAATCGTATTAGTCTTCTGGTTTTGCTGAGAGAGAAAGTTAATGAGTGGAAAGACAAAGGCGCAGATCATCATATTAAAGAGTTGTTTCAAGGGGATATCAGTCTGAAAATTGAGGTGGGTGTAGACAATAAGTCTTCTATATCCATACTCCGCAATACTTTGGCTATTGCTAGTTATATTGATCGGAAATTGACAAACAATAATGTGCGGCAGCGAATTTATAACAATCCCAAAGCCGAAACCTTTGGTATGCTCACAAAGCTTACAGAAAGATTAAAGATTCTTATGGATGCACAAAAATCTGCTTATGATGATTTCAAGCAACTGGTAAAGCTAGAACCAAATGATTGGGTGGAAAACCTGTCGGATACCCGACTGAACAAATTGATAGATAGAAACAATCTAGCACTTAATAACAGTGGGACTCTGCAGAACTGGCTCGACTATGTTCGGTTACAGAATCGGGTTGTAAAGATGCGCTTGGGAAATCTAGTAACAGCAGTTGAGTCAAGGATTATAAAGATACAGCAGATTGATGACGCTTATGAAGCTGGCATCTGGGATGTTTTAGCTCGTGAGATATTGCGTGAAGAACCTGTTCTAAGAGATTTTAATGGGCAAACGCAGGAAACCCTAAGGGATCAATTCAAGGAATGCGATAAGAAACTTAAAGAATTACAACGCAAAAAAATCGCTTGTCAAATTGATCAGTATAATCAGTCAATACCGGAAGGCACTCACAGTCCTTTAGTCAAGGAACGTACTGAGTTGGCTTTATTGAAACATGAATGTGGCAAGCAGAGAAGGCATATTCCCATTAGGCAACTTCTAAAGAGGGCTGGCAAGGCACTGGTCGCTCTAAAACCTTGTTTCATGATGGGGCCAATGTCGGTTGCCCAATATCTTGATCCCGGCAAAATTAAATTTGATGTGGTCATTATGGATGAAGCTTCACAGATCAAGCCGCAGGACGCATTAGGGTCAGTTGCACGAGGCGTACAGTTGGTAGTAGTTGGTGATCCCAAGCAGCTGCCACCGACGAGTTTTTTTGAGCACGATATTGACGATAACGAGGAAGATCTGACGACAACTGAGGAATCTGAAAGTATTTTAGGTGCAGCATTGTCCATGTTTCCTACTAGACAGCTCCGATGGCATTATCGGTCCAAACATGAGAGCCTTATTGCGTTCTCAAACCATAAGTTCTACGACAGTAACTTAGTACTATTTCCATCGCCTTATGAGGTTACATCGCCTCGTAATTTTACATCGTTCGATAAAGAGGCTAATTATGGTTATGGTATCGTATATTCAAGGGTGGAGGATGGTTGCTTCATTAACAAACGGAATGAGAGAGAAGCAGAGGTCATCTCAGAGGCAGTACGAGAGCATTTCGCGCGTGAATCAGGAAAAACCCTGGGTGTAGTAGCAATGAATATAGAACAGCGCCAGCATATTGAAGATGCTATTGAAACACTGGCGAGAGGAAATGACGATTTCCAAAGGCAGCTAGAGGAAGATCGCGGTCAAAGTGAATCCTTGTTCATCAAGAATCTGGAAAATGTTCAAGGAGACGAACGAGATGTTATCTTTATCTCAATGACTTACGGTCCCCAACAACCTCAGGGAAGGGTATATCAGCGTTTTGGCCCTATCAATACTGAGGTAGGATGGCGTCGTTTGAATGTGTTATTCACTCGTGCGAAAGAGTGCATGCACATTTTCAGCTCCATGGGTCCAGGAGATATCATTGTAGGACCGGGAAGGCTTGGGGTAGAGGCTCTTCGTGACTTCTTGTCATTTTGTGAAACTGGCAATCTCCCTCTCCACATAGCAAGAGAGACAGAGCGATACCCGGACAGTGATTTCGAGGAAGCAGTCATAAAGAAACTGCAAGAAAACAGATTTGAATGTAAGCCACAGGTGGGAGTAGCGGGTTATTTTATTGATGTAGGAGTCATTAATCCGGACAACCCTGGAAGTTATTTGATGGGTATTGAATGTGACGGAGCCACCTATCACAGAGCAAAATCAGCACGCGACCGTGACCGACTTCGACAGCAAATCCTAGAAGACCTTGGCTGGAAAATTCGCCGGATATGGTCGACCGACTGGTTCAAGAATCCTGATGTAGCACTTGAGCCTATCATTCAAGAGTTGAATTCGGCAAAGACGGAAAGGTTAGAAGGATTTGAGCAGGAAATGGAATCAGAAACCAGAGAGATTGAGTCACAGGAAATAGAATCAGAAACCAAAGAAATTGAGTCGCAGGAAATGGAATCAGAAACCCAAGAGATTGAGTCGCAGGAAGCTGTCTACCTATCAAAAGAAATAGAGCTTAAAAAGAGGCTAATTGAATTTGATAGGACAGTCATACGGATAGCATTGCCTAATACGCCAATCAATAAAAGACTACTTCGACCAAACATGCGGGAAGCATTGTTACAACATAAACCTACAAGTAAATCTGAATTCTTGAAATCTATTCCTGACTATCTTCGACAATCTACTGCAGCGGAGGAAGCTCGCCAGTATTTAGATCAAGTTCTACAAATAATTAAGTCATCAATGGCATAAGGATCGTTCTGCTGGGTGCTAGATCACTAAATATGTTATAATCAAATTGTCATTAGATTAATTTAAGTTTGGAGGAAAGACGATGACGGTATACACGAATGCAGCGCACCGCCAGCATGAAGTTACGAGAGAAAGCAATAGCTTATTTGATTTATTAGCGGTGCTGTTGACCGGAGGCGTTGGCATGTTTATTGCCTTATTAGGCTTATACTTTGATAACCTTGGATTCCTTATTGCAGGTTGGATCATCATAGCTATTTCTATAGCAGTTGGTTTAACTAATTTAGGAAAATCTTTTATTGAATTCCTAAGTTCATATCGCAATTATAAAGACCGCAAAAACGATAAAAACCAATAATGGCAAATCATATTTTATTTATGGAAACCACACAGATGGCGTACGACGGTTCTATTAGTGCAGAACGGTACTTTAGGGAGGGCATGTGGGGCTGTTGAAAAAGTATTCCATGCACCGTAGGGGCGGATTTATATATCTGCCCTAACGCGTTGCGTCTGTACAGGCAATCCATTCTATCCATTTCGTTTACGGTAACCATGATTTGATGGCGCAGGGCGGATATTGCATTTTGTAACGTACGAATTCAGCAATCAAGTTAAAGTTGTGCACAACGTCACGCCGATTGACCTGCTGGCTCAAGCGGCGGTTCTATTTGTACAAGGACTCAACTTTAGGGCGGATATGCAAATCCGCCCCTACCGTTTTCTTAAATTTAGTGGCGCAAGCGGTTAAGTTTTTGCAATGGCGATACTTTTTTAACAGTCTCACACTTCTACTTGAGGCTTTACATCACATGAGATTTTATTAGCATCAAGCATAAAGGGCATTTATAATAAAATATCGTTTAAGTTTTGACCCTAAAAATGAGGGGGGAGGTCAACATGATTAAAACAATTTTAGTTGTTGGTACTAGATGGGTTGGAGATAGTGTGATTGCACAAAGCCTTTATAAACGTATCAAACAACTTAATGCTACTGCCATCATTGATGTTATCGCACCTAAATATCTACACAGCTTAATAAAGCGGATGCCGGAGATTAGGGATACGATTGATATACCCTTAGCACACAAACAGCTATGCTTGAGAGAACGCAGACGAATAGGGCTGAAATTGAGGAGCCGTTACAATCAAGCAATTATTTTACCTCGTTCATTAAAAGCAACTTTGATTCCGTGGTTTGCCGAGATCCCAATACGTACCGGTTTTCGTGGTGAGATACGCTATGGATTGATTAACGATATGCGTCAACTAAATAGCGATGCAATGCCTCGTCTTGTTGACAGATTTGTGTATCTGGGGCAACCCAAACAAACACCTTTGCCTAAGAATATAACGCCACCTTGTCTGATTGTTAAACCAGCTAATGCGCAAATATGTATGGAACGTTTAGGTGTAGATAACGGACTTCCTATTATTATATTAGCACCTGGGGCAGCCTATGGACCTTCTAAACAATGGCCTGCACGCCACTTTGCCAAACTTGCAGAACACTATGGAAACAAAGGATACCAAATTTGGATTTTGGGTTCTAAAAAAGATCAAGATATCTGTTGCCGAATTAACAAGATGGCTAATATACCTATCCATAATCTATGTGGACGTACTACCCTAGACGATTCAATTGATTTAATCGCACAAGCAGAACAGGTCGTATCAAATGATTCTGGCTTAATGCATATCGCTGCGGCTGTTGGATGTTCCGTGGTTGGAATTTTCGGTGCTACCCCGCCTGAGTACGCTCTTCCAATATCGGGTCATGTTAGGTATTCATGGGCTAATTTATCGTGTAGTCCTTGCTGGCAACGAACTTGCTGTTATGGTCACTACCATTGTTTAACTCAGATAATTCCGAAGGAGGTTATATCTATCATGGATCTTTTAGCGAGACACACTGAGAAGAGAATCGAGGCATTGTAGATGTTTCTACATTGTAGAAGAAAATTGTGCTCTCCATCTCTCTATATTTTCAAACGGCATTTTTATAGTGTTCAGAGAATGAGAATGTATTGCTTTCTCCAAGCGATTCAATACTTGAGTGTATGGGATAACGTTTAAGTCTGTATCTTTTGAAATTTCAGATGCGCGATTATCTATACCTATAATAATAGCCCTTCGCTTATAGTTCAGTGCTAAAATCCCAGCATGCAATCGCAAACCAATACTGTCTAGGGGTAAATCCGACTTTAGAAGATTTTTATAAGCATTCAAATGAGGATTTACTATTGTGATACGATGCTTCCAGTCAAAGTCGGAGATTAATCCCTCCAAATAATCCATATCAGTGTCAGATTGTGGCCAAAAGAATATTTTTCCGTAGTGCGCTTTAATAATCCCAAGTATCTTTTTATCTATATGTTCGTTCGTGTGTTTGCCTTTATACAAAGTGATAACTACATTCTGCGCTTTAGTTGTAGGAATATCCTTAATCCATTCTTTGTTTAACGACCACATCGTGGGGCAGCCTGTATTGATAACATTGTGGATACCAATAGAGCGTAGTTTAGCCTTCGTATAGTTATCTCTAACAGAATGAAAGAAACGCTTGCTGAGTAAATTTTTCAATAGAAATCGTGTATAGATATCAGGCTGTCTCTCATAAGTTCGCCAGCCGACACCTACCAATATAAGTTCTCTGATAGATAAGACATCTGTCAATCTTAGTTTCCATTGCTTTGTGTATGGAAAGTGCATACTAGAAGAAATCAAATTTGTGCCAGCAATAAAAACAAACTGAGATTTTTTAGTATGGTTTCCGAATCTTTTTAGGTAGTCTTTAGTCGGTATACTATAAAAAAAATGTTGCGGGAAAAGATTGTGCAATTCTTGTTCTACCATTTCATATATCCAAACATCCATCAGATTGTTCGTGCCGATGGCGGGAGTCCAAATAGTATTTGTTTTCTGCATCTCAATATCTTATTCATAAAAAAACATGAAATTTATTTTAAGACAAACAGATTATTTTTATAACACTTTAGCTAGAAGATTTCACTATGCCTCGTGGTGTATAAATTCTATTTTCCTTAATCGTTTTATCCAGTAATTTTTTATTTTGAACACTTTTGCTATCGCTTTCTCTGTTGGGATGCCATAGGTGATAAACAAGCACGCTGTAACGGGCTCTTTTGTGTTTGATACCTGACTTAAGCAGGCGTATTACCAATTCGGTATCTTCAATCCCCCAATCATGGAATGCTTCGTCAAAACCGTTGACTGCATAAAAATCTTCGCTAAACATTGAGAGGTTACAGCTTCTAGCACCAAGCGCAGCGTCTTTTCTCCGCCTTAAAAATAGAATTTCGGGAAAAATAGGAAGCAATAAATTAATTTTATTAATATCTTTGCGCAGTCTAGGCAATAACCATCGTAGGGGTGACCAATCCTGTATAGGTAATTTTTTTGTTATACATTTTTTGCTAAAGTTCTCCGATAAGTTAACTCGCTTTCCACTAACGAACCAGCCTTTTTCGGACATTCTGCGATGTTGTGCAACGAAATCTTTACGCACGATACAGTCACCGTCTAAAAATATCAGATAATCACCTTTTGCTGAACGGACACCTGAATTACGAATAGTGGCAGGACGAAAACCTTTGTCTTCATGCCATATATGGTGACACTGATAGGGTAGGCGTTTGGCATATTGAGCAGTTAATGCCCTACATCTTTCTGCAGAACCATCGTCTGCAATAACAACCTCAAAGTTTGTATCTTTTTGCCTTGCCAAGCTATCAAGCGTTAAAGAAAGTGCACCATAATTATTATATGTGGATAGAATAACTGAAATCAGCATATTGACCTTTCCCTCCATTTTTAGGGTCAAAACTTAAATCATATCTGTATTATAAGCCCCCTCTGCGTCTGATGTTAATAAAAGGAACTGGGGTTGTTGAAAATAAAAACGCCGATTGATCCAGCAGGTCAATCGGCGTGACATCGTGCAGAACCTCAAAATGATTGCTAAACACATGAATTACAAAATGCATAGGCCTGACACCCCTCCAAAGGAGGGGAATATCACTTTTTCAACAGCCCCTCCTTCCCTACGGGGCTAGCACGCCGTATTTCCTTATAGTGGCTAAATATGTTATACTTCGCCACTCATTAACTTATTAGGAGATTATATATATGCATATTATTGCTCAATGGGTTTCTATATGCCCGAAGTAACCATCAAGCAGCTCTTTGATGCGGGCGCGCATTTGGGGCATCGCCCTCGTTTCTGGAATCCGAAATTTGCCCCGTATCTATACGGAAAACACAACGGTATTCACATAATCAATTTAGATAAAACTTTGCCTATGCTCAAAGAAGCATTGAAGTTCATCTCCGAAATGGTATCCAAAGGTGGCAAGATACTTTTTGTAGGCACCAAAAGGGCAGCATCAGACGCCATAGAACGAGAAGCAAACCGATGCGGTATGCCTTATGTGCATGTACACTGGTTGGGTGGATTTTTAACCAATTATAAGACCGTTCAAAATTCAATTAAGGAATTTAATAAACTCAAAGTACAAATAGAAAATAACGCCTTTAGTGGTTTGAACAAAAAAGAGAGCCGCCAAATCCAGCGTAAATTTGAAAAATCCAGCCGTGATTTTGAAGGGATATGCAATTTGACTTCACCACCCGATGCGATGTTCGTTATTGATACTGCTTATGAGGAAATTGCCATCAAAGAAGCAAGGAAATTGAATATCCCAATTGTCGCAATCATCGATACCAACAATTCGACCGAAGGCATAGATTATCCTATCCCAGCTAACGATGATGCAATTAGTTCTATCAAGCTTTATACTCAGCTGGTTGCGGATACCGTGTTAGAAGGAATTGAAAAAGCTGAAGCAGCGGCAGCAGAAGAGGCTGCATCACCTGTACTTGTAAAAGGTGATGCCGTTATTGTAGAACAAAGCACAGCATCTGCCCCAAGCGAATAGGAGGTATCAAATCTTATGAATGTTACGCCTGCGATGATCAAGCAACTGCGAGCAGCAACTGGTGCCGGTATGATGGAATGTAAAAGAGCTTTGGTGGAAGCCGAAGGGGACAACGACGGTGCAATCGAAATATTGCGTAAGTCGGGTCAAGCTAAAGCAGCCAAGAAATCGGCTAGGGTTGCGGCAGAAGGCTTGATCGTTATTCGTATTTCTCCTGACCATAAAACAGCAATATTACTAGAAGTCAACTGTGAGACTGATTTTGTTGCTAAAGATAAGCAGTTTGGTGAGTTTTGTAGCATTGCTGCAGATGCAACCCTAAACACTTCGGTCAACACGATAGCAGATTTGGAGGATTTCAGCGATGCAACGATGAAGATAAAGGATTTGTGTTTATCACTAACTGCGAAACTTGGCGAGAACATAAAAATCAGACGTTTTGATAAGCTAAATCGGCAAGGCGATATATTGGCAAGTTATAATCACGGCAATCGCATTGGTGTGTTGGTTGATATGAAAGGCGGGGATGCGGAAGTTGCTAAGGACATTGCAATGCATATTGCAGCCAGTAAGCCGCTTTGCGTAAATGAGGAGCAGATACCACCCGAACTGCTTGCCAAAGAGCGAGAGATTTTAACCGAACAAACCAAACAAAGCGGCAAACCCGATCATCTGATAGATAAAATCGTAGCAGGAAAATTAAAGAAATATCTAAACGAGATAACACTTTTAGGACAAGCCTTTGTTAAAGACACGGATCAAACGGTTGCGCAAAAACTTAAAGCCCATTCGGCTTCGGTTCAAGGCTTCTTGCGTTATGAGATTGGCGAAGGCATAGAGCGTAAAAAGGAAAATTTTGCTGAAGAAGTAATGGCGCAAGTCAATCAAGGCTAAAGGTCGCTATACACATAGTGATAATCCATCATGGAAACAGAAGCGCAACCTCATAAAGTCAACTTGCGCATCGTATTAAAGCTCAGCGGCGAAATACTTTCCAATACCAATGGTTATGGAATAGGGATAGAAGCTGTAAATCAACTAGTTGACGAGATTAGGTTATTACACGAGGCAAAGGTTGAACTCGCTCTAGTGATAGGCGGAGGGAACATTATTCGCGGTGAGGCTTTTGCTGCTGGCGGTACCGCTCGGACTACTGCAGATTATATGGGGATGCTGGTGACCATCGTTAATGCATTGGCACTGCAAGATGCTCTGGAAAAAAAATCTATACACACGCGTGTAGTGTCGGCGATTAAGATGGATGCAGTATGCGAGAGTTATATACGCCGCCGTGCGATACGCCATTTAGAGAAAGGTCGGGTTGTTATATTTGCAGCTGGAACCGGAAATCCTTTTTTCACCACCGACACTGCAGCAAGCCTCAGGGCGGTTGAAATAGACGCAGATATCTTGTGCAAAGCAACCAAAGTAGACGGTGTATACGATGCCGATCCCAAGAAAAATCCTGATGCCAAATTGTATAAAAAACTGAGCTATGACGAAGCGTTATCTAGAAATTTAGCGGTTATGGATGCAACTGCGATCGTTTTATGCAAGGAGAATAGCATACCAATACGTGTATTCAACATGAAAGCACACGGTATGTGCAGGAAAATCATTGAAGGAGAGAATGTAGGAACTTTGATTAGTGGATGAGACGATGGATATTATAGATGACGCCAAAGCCAAAATGGAGAAAAGCATCGATTCGTTAAGGAGTGATTTGACAAAAATCAGAACTGGACGAGCGCACCCGAGCTTGCTTGATCATATCACGGTGGAATATTATGGTTCCAGAACACCAATCAACCAAATCTCTAGCGTCACTACCGAAGATGCGAGGACGTTGATACTTAAGGTATGGGAAAAAGAGAGTATCGCTACCATTGAAAAAGCAATCTCAAGCGCGAATCTAGGCCTCAATCCGGTTGTCAAAGGAAATGTGATACGAGTACCAATGCCGCAACTCAACGAGGAACGACGCAAAGAACTGAACAAAATCGTTAGACAATACGGCGAGACCGCTAAAATCGCAATACGCAATATCCGCCGTGATATCAATCAGCAGTTAAAGCAGCAGACTAAAGCTAAGGAAATAAGCGAAGACGAAGAACAAGCGTTTCATGGACGTGTTGAGAAATTAACCGCCGATTATGTCAAGCAAATAGACCATTTATTGGAGCAGAAAGAAAAAGAATTAATGGAGATCTAAAATGGATAAGCCTATGCCTCGGCATGTCGCAATTATCATGGACGGTAACGGGCGATGGGCGAAACTTCTTGGTAAAAGCAGAATTTACGGACATCGAATGGGGGTTAAAAGTACTAGGAAAGCCGTAGAACTCGCAGTTGAATATCAAATTTCCGAACTTACACTCTATACCTTTAGTAGCGAAAACTGGTCTAGGCCTTCTATTGAGGTCAACGCTTTATTAAAGTTATTCAAAGAAACCTTAGCAGCCGAATTGGAAGACTTGATAAAAAATCAAGTGCGGGTACGCTTTATAGGAGATATCTCAGCTTTTGACGAAAGTATTAAAAAAGAGATAGCAAATGCCGAGAAAAAAACTGCAAAACTCAATAAACTACGCTTGAATATCGCATTAAACTACGGCGGTCGATGGGATATTGCGAATGCAATATCAGATCTGTGTAGTCAAGATTCAAAATTATTCGATCATGCAACAATACAAGCAAAAATATCCGAATATCTGAAACACAATAGCGTGGGCGATGTGGATCTGATGATTCGTACTGGCGGAGAGTCTCGTATCAGTAATTTTTTATTGTGGCAGAGTGCCTATGCCGAATTGTATTTTAGCGAAATTTTATGGCCAGATTTTCGCCGAGACGAATTTCTCAAAGCATTGGATTGGTTTGGTCTCAGGCAAAGACGTTTCGGAGGAGTGCTGGATTGATGAATCAACACCTACAAAGATTAACTGTCGGTAGCATACTATCGGTTGTTATAACACTTTGCATCGTAGCTTTGTCAAGCTCAACAATTGCTGGTATCTTTGCACTGCTTAGCGTATTAGCAGTTTATGAATGGAGTCGTTTGATTAACGATAGTAGCAACAAAAACAAACAGCGTATGTATGTATCCATTGGCGTACTCAGCACCTTGCTTATCGCATCGCTGTCGATTTATTACGATAATAGAATAATCTTGTATATTGCTGCTTTATGGTGGTTTATAGCACTTCTAATCAGCATTTTCTATAACGTCAGATTGTGTAAAAATGTGATTTTCAGGTGGTTTTTGTCGGTGCATATCGTAATTGCATTAGCGGCTTGCGGTGTTGCGGTTTATCTATTGCACGAAATGGCTTGGTCTTTACTATTATATGCAGTGATATTGGTTATCGTGAGCGATACTTCGGCATACTATGTAGGTCGTCGTATAGGCAAAAGCAAACTGGCTCCGACAATTAGTCCGGGCAAAACCAGGGAAGGATTTTGGGCAGCGTTGCTCGCAACAATGATTTTAAGTTTATCAACTGCGCTTCTATTCTTGGAAAATAACACCGCATTGAATGTGGTATCATGGATATTTCTGAGCCTGATTGCTTGTATCGTCGGTGTCGTAGGAGATTTAACCGAAAGTATGGCCAAGCGGTGTGCCGGTGTGAAAGACAGTGGTAGTGTATTACCGGGACATGGTGGTCTACTTGATAGAATGGATGCATTCATCGCCGCAACACCGGTTATCGCATTGGGTCTTTTATATTTATAAGTGTTATATCTGTATGTGTTATATTTGTGAAAGTTTAAGAGATGATAAGTTCGACTAGCAAAAAAATTATCGTATTAGGTTCTACTGGTAGTATCGGGATGCAAACCTTGGATGTGATACGGTCACACTCTAATCATTATGAAGTATTTGCTTTAACTGCTTATAATTCTGTAGAAAAAATTGCAAAGCAATGTTTGGAATTTAAGCCATGCTACGCAATACTTTCGGATAAAAATCAGCTTGTTGAGCTACAAGCATTATTACAAAAATATAAGCTGCCCACCCAAGTGCTTCCGCAAACTATGCTTGACGATTTGATTGTGGAAGGAGATTACGACACTGTGGTCACTGGTATTTCTGGGATAGCTGGCTTGCAACCCATCTTAAGTGCCGCTCAAGCAGCCAAGCGAGTTTTGTTTGCTAACAAAGAAGCCTTGGTTGTAGCTGGTGCCTTGTTGATGCAAACCGTGAAAAAATATTCGGCAAAGTTATTACCCATAGACAGTGAACACAATGCAATTTTTCAATGTCTGGGTAATAATTCCAAAGTTGGTATAGAAGTCCG
The DNA here is from genome assembly GCA_965200865.1 of uncultured candidatus Poriferisulfidus sp. Taxonomy (GTDB): domain Bacteria; phylum Pseudomonadota; class Gammaproteobacteria; order Poriferisulfidales; family Oxydemutatoraceae; genus SP5GCR1. The sequence goes on from CBDAVG010000002.1 coordinate 554,441, forward strand.
GCATATTACGCTAACTGCCTCAGGCGGCCCGTTATTGAATTGGCCGTTAGGAAAATTACATCAAGCCACACCCGAACAAGCATGCGCCCATCCCAACTGGGAGATGGGACCTAAAATCTCAGTAGATTCAGCAACCTTGATGAATAAAGGATTGGAGGTCATAGAGGCGCGTTGGTTATTTGACATTGAGTTATCGCGAATCAAGGTGTTAATACACCCCCAAAGCATTGTTCACGGCTTGGTTGAGATGAAAGATGGTTCGGTTATTGCACAATTATCAAAACCCGATATGCGTATTCCTATTGCGTATTCTTTAGCATGGCCGGAACGTCTATCTGGTCAGAAGCACGCACACCTAGATCTTGAGCAATGCGGGAAATTGGAATTTCATGCGGTTGATCACGAACGTTTTCCTTGTTTATCTTTAGCCTACGATGCGATGCAAATAGGAGCCAGCGCACCTATAGTTCTGAATGCGACAAACGAGGAGGCGGTACGTGCCTTTTTAGACGGTCGCATTAGCTTTGACTGTATTGCTACGATATGCTCCGAGATCATGGAAGAAAGTAGTTTTGAAAATGCCGATAATTTAGAGCATATTCTAGAGATAGATCGGCGCACTCGTCGTCTCACTAAAAACTTGATAAACAGAGATAGAAGCAATGTCGTGTCTTTCCCCGATAACCGTCTTAAACGACATATAGTCTAGCGATTTTGATACGATTTACTGAAATATCGCTATAATATACGGCAATTAGGAGACTATTATGGATTTCATTATTGGTGCTGTCGGATTTCTAATAGCAATTACTGTGCTGATTGCATTTCATGAATTCGGACATTATTGGGTTGCCCGCAGGGCAAATATCAAGATTCTACGCTTTGCGATAGGCTTTGGTAAGGCGATATACAGTAGAAAATTTGGTCCCGATAAAAGCGAGTTTATTATCGGCAGTATTCCTTTGGGGGGATATGTAAAAATGCTTGATGAGCGAGAAGGTGAAGTGCCTCCTCAAGACGTGAACAGAGCATTCAATCGCCAATCCTTGGGGGTACGCAGCCTAGTTGTTGCCGCAGGGCCGATTGCAAATTTCATACTGGCATTCTTACTCTACATTATGGTGTTTATGGTGGGTTCTTTTGAGCGTAGAGTCATTGTGGGGGAGATGGAACCTCAAGGTGCGGCAATGAATGCTGGTTTGCAGAAAGGCGACGAGATTTATGCCGTCGAGGGTCGTACGGTGCAGGGAGTTAGACAGACGATGCTCGCTATCATAGAAGTTGCCTTGGATAGCTCTCGTGTTGCGATAGAGGTCGTTGCCGCAGACGGTGAGCGCAGACAGCACACATTGGAAATAGATAACGGGGCATTTATCAATGACGAAAGTCGCTCGGCGTTTGAGAAGTTGGGTATGACTTTGATGCGTCCGGAATTAGAAGCAGTAGTTGGCGAAGTATTGGTCAATAGTGCAGCGCAGCGATACGGTCTAATGCAAGATGATCGCATTCTCCGATTTGATGGATTGCCGATAGAAAACTGGAGTCAGCTGACTGAGCAGATACGGGCACATCCTGATATACCAGTAGAATTAACGATTCTTCGCGACGGGCGCGAAATGACGATAAACTTCACACCTGATGCCCAAACACAGGGAGAGAACATCGTAGGTAAAGCTGGGATCGTGGTGCTTAGTCCGCCATCGCTGTTTGAAAACTATCAAGTTCATATACGCTACGGTTTATTTGACTCAATCGTAAAGGCTGCACAACAAACCTGGACGATGACGATACTAACTTTCAAGTTTATAGGTCATATGATTACTGGTTCAGTGTCGCTTTCCAATATCAGTGGTCCGGTCACCATAGCCGAGGTTGCCGGTGTTTCTTTTCTATTGGGTATCGTCAGCTATCTGAGCGTATTAGCAATAATCAGCATTAGCATAGGTGTGCTTAATTTGCTTCCAGTACCGGTATTGGATGGTGGCCATCTGCTACATTATTTGTGGGAATTTATTGCCGGCAAACCATTGTCTATTGCGGCTCAAGCCAGAGCCCAGTTGGTCGGTATGGTAATGATCGGTTCATTGATGGTATTGGCTTTGTACAACGATGTACAGCGTTTGTTCGGTTCTTAATCGAAGGTGGATGTTATTGAAGCTCATTTACCAATTTTTAACGATTAGTCTAATCGCTTTATGCGGCATTGCCAATGCCGATGGTTTCATTATCAAAGATATAGAGATAAAAGGTCTCAAGCGAGTTGATGCAAGTAATATCTTTCTGATACTACCGTTTCGTATTAACGATTATTTTGATTTGTCAGACTCCCCTGAGTTAATTCGGTTACTATACGCAGAGGGTTATTTTGAAGAAGTAGAATTACGCTACGATCAGAATCGTCTATATATTATTGTTACTGAGAGGCCGGGTATTGCTGCAATCTATGTAGAAGGAAACGACGAAGTGCCCGAAGAAGCAATTATGGAAGTTATGGAAAACAACGATATTGCTCCTGGACGCATTTATAAGTATGCGACTTTTGATAAAATCAAGCAAGAGCTGCGCCGGCAATATCATGCATTAGGGAAGTATGCCGTCAATATAAACATAGACACCGTAACACGACCCGATAATCAAATTAATCTTGTTGTTCGCATCAACGAAAATGAAACTACTCGTATCCGAAACATCGAAATTATAGGAAATCAACGCTTATCCGATAAGCTATTGGCAGAAAATTTCCAATCGGGTAGCAAAAAGTGGTATGAATTTTGGAAAGATCAAGATCAGTATTCCAAGTTCAAGTTGGCGGCAGATATAGAGACACTACAGGCTTTTTATCAGGATAGAGGTTATTTGGATTTTGCTGTCGAAGAAACCAAAGTCACATTGACACCAGACCGACGTTTTATAGACGTGTTAATCAAAATAAAAGAAGGACAGCCGTATCGTATTAGCAAAGCCAATCTTGCTTCTACGTCGGTACCCGAACGAGCAAAGATTATTGAGGTAATCAATGAGCATATTAAAGAAGATAAAATTTTTTCGCGTCAAGAAGCGTTGAAGGCAAGTGCGAAAGTAGGTCATATTCTGAAAGATCAAGGCTATGCATCCGCTAAAGTAGATGCTATTCCACAACCCGATAAGGAAAATGGCACGGTTGATGTTACTTTTTTCCCGAATCCTGGTCCATTGACTTATGTGCGGCGTATTAATATACGCGGTAATATAGCAACCGACGGCGAAGTATTCAGACATGAATTGAGACAGCTTGAGAGCGCGCCCTATTCGGCTAGGAAAATAGACCTCTCTAAAAGAAGATTGCAACGACTGCCTTTTGTGAGTGGTGTGGCGATAGAGGAAAACCCAGTTGGAGAATCGAGCAATCAACTGGATTTAGACTTTGAGATAGAGGAGCGTAAATCGGGGAGCTTTAATATTGGGGCCGGGTTTTCGGATAGCGATGGTGCAGTGCTGAGTTTGCAACTAAGCCAATCCAATTTCCTCGGTACTGGTAATCGGGTTAGTACGGCATTTAACAACAGTAAATCAAACACGCGCTACTCATTACAATTCACTGATCCGCATCATACTATAGACGGTGTAAGCCGCACTTTGGCGGCGAGTTATAGTTCAACTGATTATGGTGAACGCGATGTCTCTTATATAGATACCGATAAGATTAATCTAGCAGTACATTACGGTATTCCTATCTCAGAGTCGGATACTTTGGGACTGGGCTTACGATGGGAAGAAGTGCGTTATAGAGACAGCGCAGACAACCAAGATATAGTTGCGGAAGAAGATCGATATAGTAGCTTGAGAGAATGTCTGGGTAGAGAAGGAGACAATAATGATCATTATATATTTAGGAATTATGCGGTCACCTCAGGCTTGACTTACGACACCCGGGATAGCGCGCTATTCCCTAAAGACGGAGCAAGGATATCGACTAATTTAGAAGTCTTTGGGCCAGGTAGTGGTTTGAAATATTATAAGGCGAATTATTCGCATCGCCATTTTTTTCCTTTAGACGAAGATAAGTCTTTTGTTTTTTCTCCCAGACTGTTAGTATCGTACGCCGATAAGTACAGCAATACGCCGGAAGTGCCTTGCACCGACCGTTTTTTTGCTGGAGGCACTAAAACAGTTCGCGGTTACTTAAATAACTCTTTAGGCCCTAGAGACTCTGCTGATCGATCCGAAGGAGGTAATTTTAGAGCGGTAGGAAACTTTGATTTGTATTTTCCCACCGGCTTTTTATACGATCCCAAGCGGCTACGGGTAAGTGTTTTTAGTGATATCGGTAATGTTTTTGAGGACTTTAGCGACTTTGACTTTTCCGAACTAAGAGGATCAATGGGTCTTAACGTGAGTTGGATAACTGCAATTGGTGCGGTTACTTTTAATGTTGCAACGCAGTATAATGACAAGATTGAGGATAGAACCGAGAGTTTTCAATTTGATTTAGGAACTAATTTTTAAGCAATGAATATGACTACAAAAAACAATTATATACCTTTGATGAAGGGATTTATTTTAATGGTAGCTTTCTTGATTACCACGATTAGCTATGCGGCGGGCGTAGGCTTCGTCAATATCTCTATCGTGATGCAAAAAGCTCCCCAATCTATTTCCGCAGTCCAACGCCTAGAAGCGGAGTTTGATAAAAAAGATGCCGAGCTATTGGAGCTAGAAGACGATATCAGAAAAGGTGAAATTTTACTCAGACGTTCTTCACGTAGCATGGATGATGAAAAAAGGGAACGTTTGCAAGCAAGGATCATCTCAATGAAACGGGAGTTCAAAGAGAGGCGTGAGGAATTCAAGGAAGAATTCAACAAGCGGCGTACTGAAGAGCAGGCTAAGATACAGGCAGAAGTATTGGAAATCATCAAAGAACTAGCAAAGAGAAAGGATTTTGATATGGTTGTATCCGAGCCTATACTTTATGCCGACGATCAAGTTAATTTAACCGATCAAGTGTTGGATGTATTAGAAAAACGAGCTAAATAATATACCTACTATGCCCAAGCGGTCTTATACTTTAGGCGAACTCGCAAAGCATATTAACGTTCAAAAATCATCTGACGATATAAAAATCAATGGTATTGCTAGTTTGAGTGATGCACAAGCGGATCAAATTTCGTTTTATGCCAATTCCAAGCAACGAGATTTTCTGACGACAACCCAAGCAGGTGCAGTTTTAATCAAACCCGAAGATCAACACCTGTGCAAACAACCGACATTACTTTGCGAAAACCCATATCTTGCTTTTGCACGACTCACTCACCTATTCATGGACAATCATCGGTCAACCGATACAATCCATCCAACTGCGGTTATTGCAACGGACGTGCGGATAGGGCAGGGTGTTTTTATAGGGGCTGGTGCAGTAATCGGGAGAAATTGTATCTTAGGTGACGGTGTGACAATCGGAGTGCATTGTGCGATAGGGGATTATTGCAGTATAGGAGAAAATACTCTGCTCAAGGCGCATGTTGTGCTTGCTGATAAGACTAAGCTAGGTCGGAGAGTTATTATACAACCGGGTGCAAAAATTGGTGGAGACGGGTTTGGTTTTGTGCCGGACGGTGACGAGTGGGTGAAGATAGAACACTTGGGTAATGTGGAAATAGGCGATGATGTAGAAATTGGTGCGAATACAGCGATAGACAGAGCGACTTTGGGTAGTACCGTGATAGGAAACGGAGTCAAAATAGATAATTTGGTGCATATTAGCCATAACGATGTCATAGGAGATCGAACAGTGATTGCCGCTTGCACTGGTATTGCCGGCAGTACCACGATAGGCAAAGATTGTAAAATTGGAGGTGCAGCAATGATCAACGGACAAATCAGCATTTGTGATGGCACGACGATCACACCGGCAACACGCATTCATAAATCTATTACAAAAAAAGGACGTTATAGTTCGGGTCTACTTCCTGTGGAGCATAGTGAATGGTTGAAAAATAGTATTTATTTCAAAAAGTTATACAAATTGCTTGATAATTTGAACAAACTAGATAAAAGATAGGAATATTAATATGCATTCATTTGATTTTGAGAAAGAAATTAAACAGATATTGCCGCATCGATTTCCGATGTTGCTGGTTGACCGGGTCATTGAATACGACAAAGGAAAATGTCTGAAAGCAATTAAAAATGTGACCATCAACGAAGATTTTTTCAACGGTCATTTTCCGCAAAAAGCCGTCATGCCGGGCGTATTGATTATTGAAGCAATGGCACAAGCGTCGTGTTTGTTGCTTCTGAAAGAAGAACATATCAGAGCACAATCGTTGGACGAGAATAGCGAACAACTCATTCTACTCGCCGGTATAGAGCGGGCAAGGTTCAAAGCTCCGGTGGTGCCCGGCGATCAATTGATTTTGGATGTTGCTTTAGAAAAATTTAAGAAAAATTATGCTGTATTTCATTGTTCGGCTTTGGTAGATGAGCAGACGGTTGCCGTTGCGACCTTGAAATGTATGATGAAATAGACTCAGATTTGAGCGTTTAGCCATGATACATCCGACCGCAATCGTTGCAGATGGCGCAAAACTTGCCGAGGATGTATCGGTAGATGCTTACAGCATCGTTGATTCTGAAGTTTCTATAGGTGCAGGAACTTCAATTGGCCCTCATACGGTCATCACAGGACCTACACAAATCGGATGCAATAATCGAATTTTCCAGTTTTGTTCAATAGGAGAACTACCTCAAGATAGGCAATGCCGCAATCCTACTCCTGAAAATAGCAGTGGCCGTTTGATTATAGGAGACAACAATACGATTCGTGAATATTGTACGATCAATCGGGGAACGATAGAAGGAGGAGGCCAAACAACGATAGCCGACGATAATTTTTTTATGGCTTATGTGCATATAGCCCACGATTGTAAGATTGCCAGCCATACTATTTTTGCCAATGCAGCGAGTTTGGCAGGGCATGTAGAAGTCGGCGATTATGCTACTTTGAGTGGCTTTGTGATGGTACATCAATTTTGCCGCATAGGACAATACGCATATAGCGGTATGGGTAGTGGCTTGAATAAAGATCTACCGCCTTATCTACTCGCTGCCGGACTTCCGGCACAAACCCATGGACTTAACAAGGTAGGGTTGAGAAGAGCTGGTTTTTCCGAAGACGTTATAGAAAAATTACACCATGCTTATTTGAAATTATTACATCCGCTCTCAGGCTATAAAATTAATGTAGGTGAGCAGTATAAAGTTGCCGAGCAATACCTTGAGGTGAAACATCTAATTGAATTTATAGAAACGAGTATGGACAGCAAACATCGCGGTATCTTACCAAGCGAAAAAGGATAATTCTATTGTCGAATACGGCACAACGCGCATGATATAATACCAAACGATTGGGGCTATAGCTCAGCTGGGAGAGCACTTGCATGGCATGCAAGGGGTCGGCGGTTCGATCCCGCCTAGCTCCACCAATTGAGGCGCGCCGCCACCTTATAAACCAATCTTTCAAGTAGGGGCTTGCGATGAAGACTCAGAATCTTTGGTATTACGCACGATGGGCAGATAAAGTGCTTGCCCGTCTTTATAAACTTGGATATTTAGCGTGTCGTCTGCCTCAACACTTCCGAACAGATAAGCCATACCTTGATACACACCGTCTAATTCATGGCAAGAATTAAGCAATAGCTTCACACGATACGCATTGTAATCAGGTGTAACGACATTGATCTCACCTTCATAACCACAGCCGTTAGTGTCGGCACCGTCAATGTATCCGTTCTCGTCAATGGTAAATTTGGTAATCGTAAATCCATGGTAATAAATCCATTCATCGTCCACTTTGTTTATTTGTGCATCTTTCTCGTACAGAGACTGATTCCGTTCTAACTTGAGCGTGCCGGTGTCTTTGGCATCGTGGGTTAGAAAGCGAGCTTCTATTTTATCGGGTGATACGACTTTGCCTTCAAGCGTCACTGAGTCGAAATAGCCACCATTGGTCAACAGATACATTTCCATATCTGAGTGATAAACATCGTTTTCTATATTGACCATTCCTTTATACGAAACTCTAGCATCGGGACTATATGCAATTAGTTCTCCGCCTACATAGAGTGCATTGAATTTGAAATTTCCGCGACCGTTTATATCAAAATTTCCGTTCCATATACCGTCGTAATTTTCATTCTTTGTATGATGCTTGGAAAACTCTCCATCCATGAACCACCAACCACCTATGGCAATTAAAGCAACACCAATTAAAGGGATGATAAAACGTTTCATATTTTTTCAAGCTACTATCAATACTAGAGTTTATGTATGCTAACATTAGCACGACAAGGGTAGGTTTTCCTATTCCTTGCATTTTATAACTATATCATTGTATAATACGCAGTTCATATATTTGATGTTCTTTTGAAAATAGTATAGAAGATTTGTGTGGGCGCTTGCGTTGAGCTGATCAAACCCATTTTGCTGAACAGAGCTTTGGCGAAGTTTGGCAAAAACTCAAAAGTTTTAAGTGTAATTGAAGAGTTTGATCCTGGCTCAGATTGAACGCTGGCGGCATGCCTAACACATGCAAGTCGAACGGTAACGGGAGTGTGCTTGCACACTTGCCGACGAGTGGCGGACGGGTGAGTAACGCGTAAGAATTTACCTAGTAGCGGGGGATAGCCCGAGGAAACTCGGATTAATACCGCATACACCCTACGGGGAAAAGCCAGGGACTTTTTCGGAAGCCTGGCACTATTAGATAAGCTTGCGTCTGATTAGCTAGTTGGTGGGGTAACAGCCTACCAAGGCGACGATCAGTAGCTGGTCTGAGAGGACGATCAGCCACACTGGGACTGAGACACGGCCCAGACTCCTACGGGAGGCAGCAGTGAGGAATATTGGACAATGGGCGAAAGCCTGATCCAGCAATGCCGCGTGTGTGAAGAAGGCCTACGGGTTGTAAAGCACTTTCAGTAGCGAAGAAAATCCTTATGTTAATAGCATAAGGCCTTGACGTTAACTACAGAAGAAGCACCGGCTAATTCCGTGCCAGCAGCCGCGGTAATACGGAAGGTGCGAGCGTTAATCGGAATTACTGGGCGTAAAGCGCATGCAGGCGGTTTGGTAAGTCAGATGTGAAATCCCCGGGCTCAACCTGGGAACTGCATTTGATACTGCCGAACTAGAGTACAGAAGAGGAAAGTGGAATTCTGAATGTAGCGGTGAAATGCGTAGATATTCGGAGGAACACCAGAGGCGAAGGCGACTTTCTGGTCTGTAACTGACGCTGAGATGCGAAAGCGTGGGTAGCAAACAGGATTAGATACCCTGGTAGTCCATGCCGTAAACGATGTCAACTAGCTGTTCGGTCTTATTAGATTGAGTAGCGCAGCTAACGCTTTAAGTTGACCGCCTGGGGAGTACGGCCGCAAGGTTGAAACTCAAAGGAATTGACGGGGGCCCGCACAAGCGGTGGAGCATGTGGTTTAATTCGATGCAACGCGAAGAACCTTACCTGGCCTTGACATCTCCGGAACTTTACAGAAATGTAGAGGTGCCTTCGGGAACCGGATGACAGGTGCTGCATGGCTGTCGTCAGCTCGTGTCGTGAGATGTTGGGTTAAGTCCCGCAACGAGCGCAACCCTTGTTCTTAGTTATCAGCATTTCGGATGGAGACTCTAAGAAGACTGCCGGTGATAAACCGGAGGAAGGTGAGGATGACGTCAAGTCATCATGGCCCTTACGGCCAGGGTTACACACATGCTACAATGGACGGTACAGAGGGTTGCCAACCCGCGAGGGGGAGCTAATCCCACAAAGCCGTTCTCAGTCCGGATTGGAGTCTGCAACTCGACTCCATGAAGTAGGAATCGCTAGTAATCGCGAATCAGCAACGTCGCGGTGAATACGTTCCCGGGCCTTGTACACACCGCCCATCACACCATGGGAGTTGGCTGCACCAGAAGTAGGTTGTCTAACTTCGGAGGACGCTTACCACGGCGTGGTTAATGACTGGGGTGAAGTTGTAACAAGGTAGCCGTAGGAGAACCTGCGGCTGGATCACCTCCTTTAGAGTATCTGCTTGATGCGAGTGTCCTCACAAATCTTCTAAGAATTATCTGCCTTAGGGCAGATAATTCCAGTTAGTGCAAAAACTTTACATTGAATTGTAGGGGAGGGCTAACATGCCCTCCCGAAATGTGTTGCATCTGAACGAGTAGAGTCGTATGCTATCCAATTTATGGGAACCAAAACCAAGTAGCGCATAGCGGTTAAGTTTTTACAATGGCAGTATTTTTTCAACAACCCCCATATAAGTCTGCTCCTACGGATGGTTATAATAAATTTAATAGCGCGTGGCGGTTGAGTTTGTGCAGACACAGCGCGTTAGGGAAGGTATGTTAGCCCTCCCCTATACATTATGAAACAAACACATGTTTGAACAACTTAGTAATCAATTCAGTACTATCGTAAATCGCCTTCAAGGCTACAAATATCTGAGTACCGATCATATTGATAATGCATTGGCTGAGATCAAAGTCGCGTTAATAGAAGCCGATGTTGCGCTTTCTGTTGTAGATCAATTTAGCAAGGCAATACGCAATAAAGCAGCAGACATTCGTATCCATAAAGACACAAATCCAGGACAAGTATTAATACGCCTTATTAAAGATGAGCTTGTAGCTTTAATCACTGATGTTGATATCGAACTAAAACTCAAAGCCAAACCACCGATAACTCTATTAATGGTGGGTCTGCAGGGTGTGGGTAAAACAACCACTGCGGTTAAATTGGCACGTCATTTAGAAAAACAAAAGAAAATGGTGGCAATGGTCAGTTGTGATGTGCATCGTCCAGCTGCGATTGAACAACTTGAGGTGCTATGTAAGCAAACTAAAGCATCGTGTTATCCAACGCAATCGGAACTCCGACCTGATGAGATTGCAAAGCAAGCATACCAGAGAGCTTCTAGAGAATTGTTTGATGTCTTGATTATTGATACCGCCGGGCGATTGCATGTAGACAGCGGAATGATGGATGAGATACATAGCATCCATGACTCGGTGCCTGCAACTGAAGTTTTACTTGCGGTGGATAGTATGAGCGGACAGGATGCAGTTAATTCGGCAAAAGCGTTTGCAGATCACATACCGTTAACTGGTATTGTGCTGACTAAAGCCGACGGCGATAGTCGTGGTGGTGCTGCATTATCGGCAAAAACTGTCACTGGAAAGCCAATTAAATTCATAGGCACTGGAGAAAAATTAGATCAGCTGGAGATTTTTGACCCCCAGCGCATCGCTTCGCGTATTTTAGGCTTGGGTGAAATAGAAAGCCTGATCAAGGATATTGAGCAAAAGACCGATAAAAAGGATGCCAAGAAACTTGCTGCTAAGGTGAGGCGTGCCAAATTTGACTTAAACGATGTAAAAGAGCAGATTGGACAAATAAAAAATATGGGTGGTATTGCAGCGATGTTGGACAAACTGCCGGCTGCAATGAAAAAAAATGCAATGCTCAAAACAGCGGCGCAGGAGACCCAATTGAAAGCGAGTGTTGCGGTGATTGATTCGATGACACCTTTTGAGCGTGAACACCCTGAGCGTCTTAGCGGTTCTCGTAAAAAGCGCATTGCAGCAGGGTCAGGGACGGCGATACAAGATATCAATCGTGTCTTAAAGCAACACCAACAAATGCAAAAAGCGGCAAAAAAGCTCGGTAAATCCTCTAAAATACCGAAAATGCCTGAAGGCTTTATGCCCTAGCTTCGTAAATAATGCCCCCACCTATACATTCGCTGCCACGATAAAGCACTGCCGATTGCCCCAGTGCAACTGCGCGTTGTGGTTGTTCAAAATGTATGGACAGATAAGATTTATTCTCCTCGAAATATACTCGGCATTTTTGTAATGCTTGCCCGTGTCGTATTCTACATTCCAAATATTTGTTGTCTTGCGGCGCACTATTTATCCAATTTATATTAGTGATGTGGATTTCGGATCGGAATAACAAAGGGTGATTTTTATCTTGCACAACGGTCAAAGTATTATCATCAATGTCTTTGGCTACTACATACCACGCACCACCATTTTTACCTTTGATTCCGCCGATTCCCAGTCCTTGTCGCTGGCCTATCGTTGCATGCCAACAACCTTTATGACGACCTAATTTATTGCCGTCTATATCTAGGATGTCGCCTTCCTCAGTAGGAATGTAACGGCTTATAAAACGAGCAAAATTGCGTTCTCCTATGAAGCAAATACCAGTGCTGTCCTTCCTATCGTGGCAAGGGAAGTTGTGCTGTTTTGCGATTTCACGCACTTCGGACTTGTGTAGCTTGGCAAGAGGAAATGAAGAGCAAGCTAACTGTTCTTGGCTTAAAGTATAAAGAAAGTAGGTTTGGTCTTTGTTTCGATCCTTAGCTTGCAATAAGCGGTGGCGATTATTGTCATGTTGCACTCCGGCGTAATGTCCCATTGCGATGCGTGTCGTACCCAGTGTGTGTGCATAGTCTATAAATGCCTTAAATTTTATCTCTTTGTTACATACTATATCCGGATTGGGTGTGCGTCCGGCGCGATATTCGTCTAAAAAATAAGTGAATACCGAATCCCAATACTCGTAGGCGAAATTGACGGTATGCAAGGGTATATCCAGGATTTTCGTAATATGTTTTGCTTGTGCCAAATCTTCTGCTGCCGCACAATGTTCATCGTCGTCGTCTTCCCAATTTTTCATAAATAGTGCTTCCACATTCCAACCTTGTTGTTGTAGAAGCAGGGCACTTACTGCCGAATCCACACCACCCGATAAACCAACGATGATCTTTTTGGAATCAAGAATATTTTTCATATTGCGTCATGTTATACTAATTACGAACTAAACATTGCAAAATTATTTATTGCTTTATACATATCAACCAAAGGTGCACACTCAATTTTTATATCTGATGAGCTTTCTCGATCAAATATATACTTTGTAATCAGGAATCTTAGAGCGTATTTTTTATAGTTATAATATGGAATTAGTTCAGGCAATGTGACTAGATTGTTTATTTTGATAACAGGAGGATAAATGGGCTATATAAAACATCCGCAAGCCACTTCGGATAATTTGATAGAGGAAAAAATAGTTCGTCCTATTGCAAAAAAGAAACGAAAACTTAAAATTAAGCAACCACCTCTTTATAAGGTGATATTACTGAACGATGATTTTACACCGATGGAATTTGTAGTTTATATATTGATTAACTTTTTTAGAATGGCTGCTGAGGATGCAACGCGCTTAATGCTACAGATTCATACTCAAGGTAAGGGTGTTTGCGGTGTTTATACCAAAGAAATAGCAGAGACTAAAGTTGTGCATGTTAATAAATATGCCAGAGAACACAAACAACCTTTGTTATGTGTTATGGAGGAGAACTGATGTTTGACAAAGAATTAGAAGAAACTCTAGCGAGCATATTTGATTTTGCTCGTTCGCACCGTCATGAATACGTGACAACCGAACATTTACTTTGGGGGTTGATAGACAACCCTGATGCTGCCGAAGTACTGGAAGCATGCGGTGCCGATTTGGAGGAACTATCGCAAAAGTTAATCAAATATATAGAAAAAACAACACCTAAATTCAATACTCAAGACGATAATACCCGTCCTACCTTAGGCTTTCAGCGAACGCTACAACGTGCTATTTTTCGCAGTCAAGCAATGCCAGCGGAAGAAAAAATTAAAGGTCGGAACATATTGGCTGCTTTATTCGAAGAAAAAGAATCTCAATCGGTTTATTTTCTATCTCACTACGATATAGAAAGATTAGATGTCGTCAACTATATAGCGCACAATATCGGAAAAGATGATATTCCCGAATACGAATACGCACAAGATACCGAAACCCCACGAAAAAAGGCTTCATTGGAAGATTATGCCGAGAACTTAAACAAAAAAGCGCAAGCAGGTAAATTTGACCCGTTGATAGGTCGAGAGACTGAGATAGAAAGGACCATACAAATACTATGTCGTAAATCCAAGAACAACCCGCTTTATGTGGGTGAAGCAGGTGTCGGAAAGACTGCGCTTGCCGAAGGATTTGCCTCTAGGATAGTGGCTAATAAAGTACCCAAGATACTCCAAGACGCGGTTGTATTTTCTCTAGATTTGGGGAGCTTGATTGCCGGCACTAAATACCGTGGTGATTTTGAAAAACGCTTGAAAACAGTGTTTGAGCAGTTGCAGGAAGAAAAGCATGCGATACTATTTATAGATGAAATTCATACCTTGATCGGTACTGGTTCTGCCTCTGGCAGTGTTTTGGATGCTTCCAACTTAATAAAGCCACAACTACTGGCTAATCACTTCAAATGTATAGGTTCTACGACTTATCAGGAATACCGCAATATATTTGAGAAAGATCATGCACTAGCGCGACGTTTTCAGAAAATAGATGTTAAGGAACCCACAACCCAAGAAACATACAAAATACTACTGGGTTTGAAACAAGGTTTTGAAGATTTTCATAAGGTTCGGTATTCTAAACAAAGCCTAGATACAGCCAGCAAACTCGCATCGCGCTACATACACGAGCGTCGGTTACCTGATAAAGCAATTGATATTGTTGACGAAGCCGGGGCACGGGCACGCATATCGGCAGCTGACGATGAATACAAATTGGTACGCTCCAAAGACATAGAGCAGATTATTGCCCAAATTGCACGCATACCTACAAAAAGTATATCCGCTGTTGATATGCAAGGATTACAAAATCTGGAGCGCAATCTTAAGATGGTCATTTTCGGTCAGTCCGAAGCTGTAGAGCAGGTGGTGACATCTATTAAGTTATCTCGTATCGGCATGAAGGAGCAAGATAAACCTATAGGTGCATTTTTATTTGCCGGACCTACTGGGGTGGGCAAAACTGAACTCGCTAAACAGTTGGCATTGAATTTTGATAAGAAGCTACTACGCTTTGATATGTCCGAATATATGGAAAGACATACGGTTTCTAGGCTCATCGGTGCACCACCGGGTTATGTCGGTTATGACCAAGGGGGATTGCTTACTGATGCGGTATCAAAAAATCCTCAGGCGGTTGTACTATTGGATGAAATGGAAAAGGCACATCCGGATGTCTCGTCTTTATTGTTGCAAGTGATGGATTACGGTATGCTAACTGATACCAACGGTCGCAAAATAGATTTTAGGAATACCATAATCATTATGACTACAAATGCCGGTGCCGACGAGATTATGCAAGGCAATATGGGTTTTACCGAACGCGATAGAAAACTGGACGGAATGGAGACTATCAATCGTATATTCACTCCTGAGTTTCGCAATCGTTTAAGTGCAATTGTCCGTTTCAATTCATTGAACCGAGAAATCGTATTATCAGTTGTAGACAAAGCCTTGACTCAATTTCAAGCACAACTTGAAAGTCATAATATCGTGCTAAACGTAGATAAAAAAGTACGCGCATGGCTTGCCGATAACGGATATAACGAAACAATGGGTGCGCGCCCTATACATCGTTTGATAGAGGATAAACTCAAAAAGCCTATATCAGATGAAATATTGTTCGGGAAGTTGAAAAAAGGTGGGGAATTGTCCTATACTCTGAAAGGAAAAGATATACTATCCCAAATACAAGTACTGAAAAAGAAGCCAATCAAATGTTGAAAATACTACTTCTCTCTGTATATAATTCTGCCGCGTGTTAAGTCGTAAGGTGTCATCTCAACTGTTACTTTATCGCCGGTTAATATGCGTATATAATGCTTGCGCATACGACCAGAGATATGCGCAGTAACGATATGTCCGTTTTCAAGTTTGACCCTGAATACGGTATTCGGCAACACCTCTGTGACAGTACCGTCAATTTCAAAAATTTGTTCTTTGGGCATAAATTATAAATTTTAATTCGTTTGCTATAAGCATAAATCGTATATTATATAGAAAATTATTTTTGCGTAAACCTATATGAAAAAAATTGAGAACTTAAATAATGTCTGCTGAGACCGCTTTTGTCTTTCCGGGACAAGGTTCCCAAAGCATCAATATGCTAAAAGAACTAAGCTCTAAATATAAAGAGGTACGGAATACCTTTAAGGAAGCATCCGATATACTGTCGCACGACCTTTATAAATTACTTACCAAAGGGACTGCCGAAGAATTAAGTCAGACCACTAATACACAACCGATTATGCTGACTGCCAGCGTTGCGATATGGCGAATTTGGACAAATTCTACCAATCATATGCCGACCGTGATGGCCGGACACAGTTTAGGCGAATATAGTGCTTTGGTTTGTAGTGACTCTTTATCGTTTAAGTCAGCATTACATTTAGTTTCCAAGCGAGCGGAATTTATGCAAAACTCTCCACTTGGTTGTGAAGGTTCTATGGCGGCAATCTTAGGTTTGGAAAAAGATGCAATCGTTGAATTGTGTGAGCAAATATCTACCGAACACGACAAAGTAGAAGCAGTTAATTTCAATGCACCGCTGCAGACCGTAATCGCTGGAAAAAAAACACAAGTAAATAAAGTGATGCAAGAAGCTAAATCTAAAGGTGCTCTTAAAAGTGTTTTGCTCCCCGTCAAAGTGCCTTCGCATTGTTCGTTGATGAAAGAAGTAGCAGAAAAATTTTCCGAAGAGCTTAAGAAAGCAAAGATTAAAACACCTAAAGTCAATATCATTCATAATTATGATGCCCAATCTCACAACAGCCCTCAGCACATATTGGATGCACTGATCAAACAGTTATATATGCCGGTGAGGTGGGTTGACACCATACGCAACATTTCGGCAAGTGGTATAGAGCATTATGTAGAAATAGGTCCCGGACGAGTATTATCATCCTTAATCAAACGCATAGATAAAAGTTTTACAACATATAGTGTTAACGATATTAAAAGTCTAAACTACACGCTAGAAGAACTTATGGCATGATGGAACCCTCTAAAACTGTTTTGATTACTGGGGCTTCACGCGGTATAGGTGCTGCGATTTTAGAAAGCCTGATTATCGATGAGCTGGAGATTTATGGCACAGCGACCAGCAGCGAAGGTGCTGAAGCTATATCGCAGAAACTAAAAAGCAACAATGCCAAAGGATCAGGATTGGTGTTACGAGTAGACAAGCAAGACTCAATTGAGCAAACGGCTGCCCATCTTAAAGAACAAAACAAATTGCCAGATATCATCATCAATAATGCCGGTATTACCCGCGATAATCTTTTACTTAGAATGACATACGAAGATTGGCAAGATGTAATCACTACGAATTTAACCTCGCTTTATAGGGTCAGCAAAGCCTTTATCAAGCAGATGATTAAAAAAAGATGGGGAAGGATAATCAATATCACTTCGGTTATTGCGGCCACCGGAAATGCCGGTCAATCCAATTATGCGGCAGCAAAGGCCGGTGCGCTTGGTTTGACCAAGAGCTTGGCGAGAGAGTTGGCTTCTCGTAACATCACGGTAAACAATATCGCCCCTGGCTTTATAGAAACCGATATGACTGCGCCGCTCGCCGAAGAACAACGCCAGATATTGTTAAAAGAAATTCCCTTAGGGAGGTTCGGGATGCCCAGCGAGATCGGATCTTTAACTCGTTTTTTAATTTCCGAAGATGCCGGATATATTACTGGAGAAACTATTCATATTAACGGCGGCATGTATATGTCCTAAAATTATTTTTACAAACTTAAAAGGAGAACATAATGGAAGATATAGATTCTAGAGTCCGAAAAATTGTAGCGGAGCAGCTCAGCGTAACCGAAGATAAGGTGACCGATGATGCCTCTTTCGTCAACGATTTGAATGCAGATTCGCTGGATACCGTTGAACTTGTAATGGCACTTGAAGAGGAATTTGAATGTGCCATTCCGGACGAAGAGGCCGAAAAAATTACCACGGTTAAGCAAGCAATAGACTACATCAAAAATAATTCTTGATATAGATCCGGGGTTGACCTTTGAAAGGTAGAAGAACCGTAGTAACTGGACTCGGCGTCGTATGCCCTTTGGGTAGCGATATAGAGAGTGCTTGGCAAGCCATTTTGTCGGGAAAGAGCGGTATTTGCAGAGTTTCCGACCTTGAAAATACCGATATTTCGGTACGTATTGCTGGTCTTGTCAAAGGATTCAATGCCGACGATTATTTATCTCCCAAAGAGCAAAGACGATGCGATGAATTCATACATTACGGTATCGCCGCCGGTAGTCAGGCAATTGCCGATGCCGGCATTGTTGCCGACGAGTCTAATGCACATCGCATTGGTGTCATGGTGGGTTCGGGTATCGGCGGATTACCGTTGATTGAGAAACAGCACGATGTACTAAAGGATAAAGGCAGTGCTAAGTTATCACCTTTTTTTATTCCTGGTAGTATTATCAATATGGTGTCTGGGAATCTATCCATCAAATACGGCTTCAAAGGAGTCAATTATTCCATAGTTTCCGCTTGTGCGACTGGGACGCATAATATTGGTGAAGCTGCTCGTATTATTGCTTCAGGCGGTGCCGATGTCATGATCGCCGGTGGTAGTGAGAAAGCAAGTACTGCTTTGGGTATTGGTGGTTTTGCAGCTGCTCGAGCGTTGAGTGCATCGCATAACGATGACCCGGAAAAAGCAAGCCGACCGTGGGATCTAAACCGCGACGGTTTTGTGTTAGGTGACGGTGCCGGGGTAATCGTTTTAGAGGAGTACGAACATGCGATGAAGCGCGATGCGAATATTTATTGCGAACTTGTCGGTTATAGTGCATCAAGCGATGCCTACCATATCACTCAGCCTTCACCGCAGGGTGAAGGGGCTAGTCGTTGTATGCGCGATGTCTTAAACGATGGTGCACTGAATCCCGAGGATGTGGATTATCTCAATGCACACGGCACATCTACCCCGTTAGGCGATAAAATAGAAAGCGATGCGGTTAAGAATGTTTTTAAGGATCATGCAAACAAAATCGCAATCAGTTCAGTTAAATCAATGATCGGTCATCTATTGGGAGCAGCTGGCGGAGTAGAGGCGGTATTTTCGGTGCTGACGCTGAGGGATCAGATGTTGCCGCCGACCATCAACATAGAAACACCTGATCCTGAGTGCGATTTGGACTATGTTCCGAGACAAGCCCGAGAAGCACAAGTCAACTGTATATTGTCCAATTCTTTTGGTTTCGGTGGAACCAATGCCTCACTTGCATTCCGGAAAACTTAAACATAGTTCATTTTGCCGGATATACCTTCAGCTTTAGTCAACGGTCAACCGACCGATTATCTACCTATTAGCGATAGAGGTCTTGCCTACGGCGACGGTATATTTGAAACCATATCGGCTATTGCTGGAAAGCCTTGTTTATGGCACAAACATCTGAATAGATTATTGCGAGGATGTAATAGTTTGGGGATTATTTTTAAGAATATATCTGAACTAGAAAAGGAAGTATTTTTATTATCTGAACAGGCAAAGCCGTATGGTGTTATAAAGGTTATTATCACACGAGGTTCAAAGGCGTTGGGTTATCGCATACTAAACTCCGATAAACCCTCCCGAATCGTACAATTCCAGCATAGACAAGCATTTTCTGAAGTTTTATACAAACAGGGGATTACCGCATGTTTTTGCAAACAACGCTTGGCTGACAATCCAAGATTGGCTCAAATTAAGCATTTATGTCGATTAGAACAGGTGATTGCAAGGATGGAATGGCAAGATGAATACCACGAAGGCATTATGTTTGATTATCAAAATAATGCGATAGAAGGGACGATGAGCAATTTGTTTATCGTAAAAGACTCGGCGTTAAAGACACCAAAGTTGGATAATTGTGGTGTGCAAGGCGTGATGCGAGAATGGATTGTGGAGCAATGCAGTGCGCATCACATAACGGTGGCAGAGACCGAAATAGACAGACAAGCAATACTAGAAGCAGATGGGTTATTTTTTTGCAATGCCTTAATACGAGTCTGGCCAGTGCGTAGTTTGGAAGCTCGCTATTACGACATACGGGTAGTTCATCAATTATTAGAACCGTTTGCGCTTTCCAAGTGGGGTATTGCGTCATGACAAAAAAACGATACGCAATTATTATATTGACTATCTGTATGCTTGTCGTATCAATTTTAGGTTATGATTTCCGAGAACAGGTATATCAACAATCTATCAATATCAAAGACAATTATAACTTTTCAATACAATTAGGTGATAGTTTTGAGCGTATCTTGCTGAATATGCACGACAAGAAATTATTGAAACCCTATAAGGGTATTGTGCCGTTATCCTGGTATATAAGACTCTATGCGCGTATTCATGGAATGAGATTAGAACAGGTACAAGCCGGTGAATACCTGCTGAAGCCGGATATGAAATTTCATCAATTCTTGGATAAAGCATTCGCCGGTAAAGTTGTGCAGAGAAAGTTCAGCATTATAGAAGGTTACACGATGAAACAAATACTTGATGCAATGGAAGCGACACCTCATATCAATGTGAGTAGTACGGATTACTCCGACATTAGCCTGGAATTAGGTATCTCAAAATCTTCACCCGAAGGTTGGATTTTTCCTGATACGTATTATTATACTGTTGGCACCGATTCTATAGACCTACTCAAACAAGGTTATCAAAAAATGCAAATTTTACTAAATGAGTCATGGCAAACTAGAGATTCACAATTGCCTTTGGCCTCACCGTATCAAGCGTTAATCCTTGCATCTATAGTAGAAAAAGAAACCACCAAGATAGAAGAACGTCCTAGAGTAGCAGGGGTTTTTATTAGTCGTCTTAAAAAAAATATGCTATTGCAGGCAGATCCTACTATAATCTATGGTTTGGGTGATCGTTTTGATGGTAATCTTCGTTCGCGAGATTTGAAGGAAGACCAACCTTACAATAGCTATACGCGTAAAGGGTTGCCTCCGACACCCATTGCTATGCCAAGCCTTTCTTCTATTACTGCGGTAATGAATCCAGAATATAGCGATTATCTGTATTTTGTTGCCAAAGGTGATGGTAGCCATTATTTTTCCAAAACTTATGCAGAGCACTTGAAAGCAGTTAGAAAATACCAGTTAAAACGATGAATGCCAAATTTATTACCTTAGAAGGTCTGGAAGGCACTGGGAAAAGCACACAAACAACCGAAATAGCCGATTATTTAGGTAGCAAGGGTATAGAGGTTTATGTCACGCAGGAGCCAGGAGGAACTCCACTGGGAGAAGAAATACGGCAATGGCTACTGAATCCCGAACATCAGATTGCCGAAATCAGTGAATTATTGTTATTTTATGCGGCTCGGATACAGCACATAGAACAGCAAATAAAACCTGCACTAAATAAAGGTTGTTGGGTAATTTGTGATCGCTTTATGGATTCCAGCTATGCTTATCAAGGAGGAGGGCGCAGCATCCCTCTAGATTATGTAGAACAACTCAACCAGATGGCAGTACCTATAAAACCAGATCTAACTTTATTATTAGATATGTCTCCTAACCATATATTGCAACGAATAAATTCTAATAATCTTGACCGCTTTGAACAAGAAAATACGATATTTTTTAAGCGAGTACGAAATGCCTATTTGCAATGTGCCGATAACCACGCTGAGCGTATTAAAATCATAGATGCCGAGCAAGACATAACCGAAGTGACAAAAGCGATCATAGAACACTTGAAACCATTGATAAAATAGCCGTGACTATACCTGAACTTTATCCATGGCAGCAAGATGCATGGAAAAATTGGCAACATTATATAACTCAGTCAAAAGTGCCTCATGCGTTGTTATTACACGGGGGTCGTGGCTGCGGAGTTAATGATTTTGCTTTAAGATTATGCTGTAGCTTATTGTGTTACAGTGATAACAAATCTAAACCATGCCTAAAATGTGAAGGTTGCCGCCTTTTTTTGGCAAGCAATCACCCTGATTATTTGATGATAAAAGCCGAACAAGATCAAATCAAGGTAGAGCAGGTTCGCTATGCTATCAACTTCTTACAACTTAGCCGCCATTATCCGACGCATAAGATCGTATTCATTAGAGAAGTGGATAAGCTAAATTATGCGGCTGCGAATAGTTTGCTTAAAACATTGGAAGAACCTCCTGCAGGATCAATTATTTTAATGACCTGCAGACAGCCTTCGACATTAACTCCGACAATACGCAGCCGCTGTCATCGCATCCATATAAAAGAACCAGGTTCTGATACTGTTGCTTGGCTCGCCTCTAAAATGTCTATATCTGAGGAAGCCGCAGAGCAAAAATTGAGACTTGCTAACAATAGTCCATTAATGGCTTTAGAGGAGACATCAGATAAACTAGATAAGTTATTGTTTTATAAAGAATTAGATCAATGGATAGGCAAACAGATTACCACCCATGATTTTGTCGATCATTGGTGTGATAAGCCTGCCGATGAAATCCAGCAATGGCTGTTGGAGCATTTACAACACACGATAGCAAAGCAAGCCAAAGAAATGGAGACAAATCAGACAAATCCGGTATCAACCACCAAATTGCTTTATTGGCTGTATCAACGACAAATAGAGCGATGTCGTTTTGCTAAACAGAATATCAATCCTCGTTTATTGCTGGAAGGCGGCTTGTTAGAGTGGCGCAAGGCTACCCGCAACAATTAGCCATTCCCATGCAGTAGTTCAAGGGCGGTATCGAAATCCTCAGCAGTATTGTAAAAGTGCGGAGATAGGCGTATGCCACCACCGCGATAAGCACAAAATACTTTGTTTTCCATAAGATGCTTAAACAATGCCTTGGTATCTTGTCTTAGTGCCTTAAATGTGAAGATACCACCGCGTCGCGCTTTATCATCGGGTGTAAGCGGTTCAAATCGGTCTTGGTCTAGATTTTCTGCCAAATAATCAACGTTTAGGGCGATTTTCTTATATATCTCGCCAGCACCAATTTCCATCAACAAAGCTAGGCTGGCATGTAACGCATAAACACCTAGATGGTTCAAGCTACCACATTCAAAGCGCATTGCGTTTGCTTTGGGTTGCCATTTTAATATATCGGATTCGCTGTATAGTGCGTCGTAATTATTACAATCATCCATCATGTTCCAGCCGTACTGGTTTAATTTCAATTTGAGTATATGCAAGTTTTTGCAATAGAATAGGGCGATACCCTCGGGAGCTAATAACCATTTATGGGCATCGGCGGCTAAAAAATCAATAAAGCTACTCCGCACATCTACTGCAGCTGCACCTATACTTTGTATCGCATCGACGCAAAACAGAATATCGGCATTATGGCAATGTTTCCCTAAATAATTCAAATCCATACGATACCCTGTTGCGTATTGTATGGAACTGGCAGCAATCAAACGAGTATGCTCATCGCTTGCATCGATCAGTGCCTGCTCAGGGCTTGCAGCTGCATATAAGTCAACGATCCGCACCTCTATCGCATGAGTATTTTGCAAAGACTCCCAAACAATCCTATTAGAGGGAAATTCTTGCTTGCCGACTACGATATTATCTTTGGTTTGCCAATCTATACCGTAAGCAATACATGATAAAGCCTCCGAAGTATTTTTGAGTAGGGCGATCTCATCTTTGCTTTCTGCATTGATTAAGTCTGCAAGCATCGTGCGTAAAGTGGTAGCATGTTGTGTCCAGTCTGCCGAGAGTATCGCACCGTATTGCGCATTTTCTTTGGCAAAATTATGTATCGCACGGACGGTGCGCATCGGCCATCGACCTACGCCGGCATGATTTAGATGAATTATATCGGTATGTGGAAATTCATCTGCAATTGCTTTTATAATATCCACCATGAGTTACCTATTAAAAATAGTTTTAGCCCTTAGCCTACTAATTGGTGTTGCCAAGGCTGAGAACTTCAATTACGATCCAAAGCATATTATAGTAGGTTCGTTGCGTAGTGTCACCGCACAAGCCGACGACACTTTTGTTGCCTTAGCACAGCAGTATTCACTCGGCTATGACGAAATAAAAGTTGCCAATCCCGCTTTAGATGCTTGGGTACCCGAAGAAGGTAGCACAATCATTTTGCCTGGTCGCTTCATATTACCGCAACCGGATTATCAGGGTATCTATATCAATCTGGCAGAAATGCGCATATATTACTATGTCGGCGAAAACTCAGTATACACATACCCAATCAGCATAGGGCGAGGCGACTGGTTGACCCCTCGTGCAAATGCTAAGGTTATTGATAAATTGGTCAATCCGACATGGTATCCACCGGAGAGTGTGAGAAAGGAACACGCATTAGCAGGCGATATACTCCCAGCATCAGTGCCACCCGGAGACGATAATCCCTTAGGAAAATATGCATTGCAGTTGGATTTACCAAGCTACTTTATACATGGCACAAATCGTCCCGAAGGTATCGGGATGCGAGTGACGCACGGATGTATACGAATGCGTCCTACAGATATTGAAATGCTATTCGATAAAACGCCGCGTCAGACTGCGGTGACGATTAAGTACGAGCCCTTTAAGGTTGCCATTGATAATGGTATAGCATATCTAGAGGCTCACGACGGCAATAATCCGCAAATACTGGCCGATTATTTAGGCAAGGCAATTGTAACCATGAGTAAATTATCGGAAGGTAAATCTATCAGCATAGATTGGGAAAAATTCATACGCGTAGCCAAACAATCGCTCGGCATTCCAACGGCTGTTAATCTAGGCGATTATCCTTTAGACTTGGTTAGGGTAGAGAGGGCGGTTAAATACAAGCCAAAGAGAGATTATATTTTTTGATGGCCAAGAAAAAGGGGCTTGAATAAGCCCCTTCTCCTGTTTTGCCCATATATGAAATCTATATAGCTATTTCATCATTTTTTGCTTATGCATCATATCCATACTTGAGCCTGGCATCTTCATACCATTCATCATAGACGCTTTGACCATTGCATCTTGAGCCATTTGCTTAGCTTTATCTGCAGCTGCCGCATTGGTGTTGACTTGGAATTGAATCTCACTGAGCTGACCGCTCATTTCATCCATCTTTTCCATCATCATCATTTGGTTTTCCGACATGCCCATGCCGCAACCTGCTAATGACACTGTTGCTGTAGCAAACATTGCAATTAAATATTTTTTCATTTGTAACTCCTTATAGGTTAATTTATCTTAGATCTAAGATTTATTGCCTTAGAGAGCAGGCAATAAAACACTATTTATAACATGACCTTTATTCAAATGTCAAATTATTTCAGTTTATTTCAGTAGGCATTTTTTTGTCTGAAGATGTTTTGTGTTTAATCCTTTTCCAAAAACAGGCTTGACCAGTTTTTTAGCACGATTAGAGAATAGAAACTTTATAGGAACCGGAATAGGCATTGGAAGGTTCGCAATGCAAAATAGAGCAACTTGCAGTACTTCGCATAATATATATTATGTTAAATTATTAAAAGACATCCATAATCAAAAAAATTTCAGCCTTACTGTTGTCATAAAATCTCGTATAGCTTTTATATAGTGTTTTGTCTTAGACTGAGCAATCCCTCGGTTATAGTGAGCTTACCCTAGTTTGTGGGCCATCGCTTAAATGAGATCTGCATTGTAAATCGTCTTTGTTCCTCATACTAATAAAATCTTAAATAAACTAAACTCCGATACCGCATTTCGATATTGGCTAGTTATTCTTCCTAAGTGGCAAATTAGACAAAATCTCATGTTTTTACCTAATCTTAAGTCTTACGACTAAAAAACCAGCTCCATATCGTGCCATTAAGAGACGATCTCTAGTTGAGATGACCTCTACTACCACCGGACTTTCAATCTGTTTCATAAGTGCTAAACAAGATTTCCATTATGCGATGCGTGTAGCATATGCCACTGGGGTCATATAATCTAGTGAGCTATGCGGGCGTTCATAGTTATAGTGGTATCGCCATTGTTCAATAATGTGGCATGCCTGTTGAAGGTTGCGGAACAAATGCTGATTGAGGCAATTGTCTCTAAACTTACCGTTTAAGCTCTCCACAAAGGCATTCTGTGTCGGCTTGCCGGGTTGAATATAATGTAGTTTGATCCCGCTATCCTGCGACCAAAAATGGATCTTTTTACTCGTGAACTCAGGTCCGTTATCACAAACAATGACCTGACCCACCAGTTCGCGACTGCAATCGTCCATCACATTGAGTATCCTAAACGGCCTGCCATCGCTTAACCGATCGCTGACAAAGTCCATTGATCATTGACAATTCACCTGTTCAGGCAAAGGATGCCGTTGCTGGGTGCGGATGAGCTTGTTGCGCTTTCGCTTTGGCACTTGCAGTCCCTCTTCCTTATAGATGCGATAGACCCACTTTTTATTTACCATCACGCCTTCGGCTCTTAGCAAACGCCAGATTAGTAAATAGCCATAGCGTGGATATTGGCTTGCCAACTCGCACATGCGAATTCTAATCTCCGCATCATCACGGGGGTGCGCTTGGTAGTGATAACTACTACGGCTGATCCCGACCAGTTCGCAACTGCGCCTCTCACTTAACATGCTTGATCTTTAAGTCTTGCACAACGCTTCTCTTGCTAGCTGGGGTCACCACTTTTTTGACAGCACATCCTTGAGGGCTTTGATTTCAAGGAGTTGCTCACCGGCTAGTTATTGACGAGGGCCTCGTCCATCTACTCCACCATCAGCAACCTGCCTTTGATTAGGAGCGAGGCCTGATATCATAGTTATTGCCCATTTTTCAAAAGCAAATCTATCCTTTTCTGCTAGTTCCTTTGCGCTTGCTAAATCTGTAGGTATCCCTTTTGTGTTAACAGAAGAATTTTTTAATCTTTCGTTAATAATCAACTTTATAGCAAATGACGAAATATCAATTCCTATCCACTTCCTGTTTAGTTCATATGCTGCATCTATTGCAGTGCCACATCCACAAAACGGATCAAATACTAAATCTTCTTCGTTAGTACTAGCTTTAATTATGCGTTCTAGTAATGCTTTTGGTTTTCTGGTTGGGTAAGAGTCAATATCTGTTCCTTCTCCTTCAAGAAATATATCTGTCCATATATCATTGACTTTTTGTCCCAGATTAGCAGCTTCGTCAGGTCGGAAAAGCCTAGGTACCTCTCTTATGGTTTTGTCTACCTTTGCTAGCTCTGATTTTAAGTCAGCCTTCGTAGCCATTTCTCTTAAACTAGCAACATCAGTAGCATCAGGTATCCTCCGCAATAAGTTATATAAAGCAATATCGGTCATTTCTTTTCCTATTAATGGTTTCAAAAGGGATATCATAACCCAACCTTTTTACCTAACAAACATTCAATTTACCGTTTTTGTTTTGGAATGTTATACTAGCAAAATCAAGATATATTGACAGCCGTGGCAGGCCGATTCTTGCAAAACAGTTAGGTGTTTGCCGTCGCCGAATGAACTTAAAGCCTGACCTAATTTCATTCGCCCTCACCCGCCACACAACAATGGAAACCAAAACTAGGTGGCGCGTAGCGGTTAGGTTTGTGCAGGACGGTACCGTAGGGCGGACATATGAAATGCCGATTGACCTACTGGCTCAATCGGCGGCTTTATTCTGCCCCTACCGTTTTCTTAAATTCAATGGCGCAAGCGGTTGGGTTTGTGCAGAACGGTACCGTAGGGCGGACATACGAGTCCGCCCCTACCGTTTTCTTAAATTCAATGGCGCAGAGCGGTCAAGTTGTTGCAGAACCACCATAACCACCCCGTCAGGCTTCGCCTGCCACCCCTCCACAGGAGGGGAATGTACTAATGCAGACACTTTTTCAACAGTCCCACATGGGACTGTTGAAAAAGTACCATAATGCATCGTAGAGGGTAATTGTCTAGTGCAGAACCACCACAACCACCCCGTCAGGCTTCGCCTGCCACCCCTCCACAGGAGGGGAATGTACTAATGCAGACACTTTTTCAACAGTCCCACATTACTACTTTGCGCTTACAAACATTTAATAAACCCATTGCACCGTACCGCTATTTGCTATAATTGACTCATGATACACATAACTGCAGGATGTCATGGTTCTGTTCTTTAGCTTAGCTTCTATTGCCTTATATTTGACAACAGCGTTCATGCTGTTTCGTAGTGTGCGCTCAGGTTTAGGCATTGCAGCTAAAGCTCCATTATCGCTTTGGTTGCTAGCAATGCTTTGCCACACCGGTGCTTTGATGCCTGCAATCATTACTGCGCACGGCATAGATTTATCATTATTCAATGCAATTTCGCTATCGGCATTACTGATTTCATTGATTCTGTTTGTTATCTGCACACGACAGGCACTCTCAGCGATGGGAATGATCATCTTACCAATAACCGCTGTTTGCGTGGCTTTGGCCCCTATAGAAACCGCCGACAAACTAGTCATTGACACCATCTCACCAGGCATACAGCTACATATCATCGCATCGCTACTAGCTTATAATCTGCTTGTCATGGCAAGCATACAGGCTTTAGCGATCTATCGTCAGATTAGTTACTTAAAGCTAAAAGATCAATCTCGACATCAGCTAATGTCTACACTACCGACACTTGATGCAATGGAGTCTTTTCTATTTGCCCTAATCAAGTGGGGTATTTTGTTACTGACAATCGGTCTAGTAAGTGGATGGCTTTACCACGAAGACCTTTTTGCGCAGCACTTGATGCATAAAACCGTATTATCGGCGATGGCTTGGCTGGTTTTCGGCATCGTTTTGTTCGGCAAGCAATTGTACGGGTGGCGCACCAATATTGCGGTTCGCTTAGTTCTAATTGCCACTGGGTTATTGATATTAGGCTATTTAGGTAGTAAATTCGTCTTGGAAGTTATACTCGACAGAATATAAAATCTCAATGTTGGAAGACATCCCACTTTATATACCGATTTTAATCGTTATATTTTTATTTTTCTTATCCGCTTTCTTTTCCGGTTCAGAGACGGCATTGATGGCAGCGAACCGTTATCGTCTAGTTCATCGAGCCAAAGCTGGCCATAAAGATGCAAATAGAGTGCTGAAACTCTTAAAGAAACCAGATCAACTTATTGCCTTGATTCTATTGGGAAACAACTTAGTCAATATCCTTATTGCTCAAATCTTCGCATATATAGGCTATCGTATCTACAACGAGATAGGTATAGCCGTTGCGACATTTGTACTGACCTTCTTATTGTTGATATTCGCTGAGATGACACCCAAAACCATAGCCGTGATGTACCCGGATAAATTGGCATCTATTGCCGGGCGAATCTATGTAGTATTACGCATCGTGCTCTACCCTTTTATCAGGTTTAGTAATTTGTTCACTAACGGTTTACTCAGATTGCTGGGAGTGCGAAGAAATGCAAACACTGTGGAGGCTCTCAATCGCGAAGAACTGCGCACTGCGGTCACCACTGCCGGAGAACTCATTCCTAAAGAATATCGTAATATGTTGCTAGGCATATTAGATCTAGATAAGAAAACGGTTGCCGATATCATGGTGCCGCGTTCCGAAATCTATGCTATTAATCTTGCCGATCCAACTGAACAAATAGAAAAAAATATAAGCAGTGCGATTTATACGCGCATACCGCTATGCGATAAAACGATTGACAATATCGTCGGTATTTTACATCTGCGTCATCTTGTATCTGCAAACATCAAGGAATTTAATGCCGATGCACTGAAACAAATGGCACGCTCGCCCTATTATATCGGCGAGCATACCTCGTTGACCGAAACCTTGCTGGGTTTTAAGAAGAACAAACGAAGAGTTGCATTAGTGACAGACGAGTTCGGTGAAGTTCAAGGTTTGGCAACGATGGATGATTTACTAGAAGAGATAATTGGCGAGTTCACTAATGACCCTAAAACCTACGACACGATGATTACGCAACAAAAAGACGGCAGTGTCATTGTTGACGGTGGCTGCTATGTACGGGAATTGAATAAAACGATGGGCTGGGAGCTCAACGAAGACGGCCCTAAAACCATTAACGGCTTGGTCTTGGAGCATTTGGAACTAATTCCCAAATCTGCAATCTGTATATTAATTGGAGGACATCCTTTTGAAGTTGTCAAAACGCATAAAAATGCAATTAAAGTAGTCAAGATACTACCGCGCATCCGACACTAAGCACAATGAAAAAAATAATTTGGCAAAGCTATGAGTTTCTAATATTCAGAAAACCTGTTATTGCATTGTTTGTCTTGCTCGCTTTAATTGCTTGGCTTGCAAGCCATTTTAATAATTTCAGAGTAGATGCCTCGGCGGATTCGCTGGTCTTAGAAAACGATGAGGATCTCAAATACTATCGCGAGTTAATCAAACGCTACGGTGCAGATAATTTCTTTGCCATCACATACCAGCCTATCTCTCCACGACAATTATTTGAGAGGGAAACACTTGAAGAGATGCGCCGCTTTGCCGACGATATTGCAGGCATCCCCGGCATCAAGCGCGTATTATCTTTACTCGATGTGCCGTTATTGCAAAGCCCACCGATCAGTTTGGGCGAAATATCGGAGAATACCAAAACCATAGAAAGTAAGGATGTGGACTTGGAACTCGCTCAGCGTGAATTCAAGCATAGTCCTTTATACAAAAATTTATTGCTCAGCCCCGACGGCGACACGGCAATGCTGCTGGCGTATCTGGAAGCCGATGCAACCTATAAGCGATTATTTGCGGAGCGTCAACGATTACGGGAGCTCAAATACGGCGGCGGTGATTATTCCGAGCAAGAACTCACCAATGTGGAACGTGCATTCAAAGATTATCAGGTCGTACATACCCAAAACGAACGCAATATGACTATGCAAATTCGCGAAGTTATTGCGCGCTACCAACAAAATAATTCTATTTTTTTAGGCGGACTACCGATGATCATTACTGATATGATCACGATGGTATATAACGATATGATCGTTTTCGGCACTGCCATTATCATATTTTTAATCGTTTTACTCGGTGTTATTTTCCGGAGTGTACGCTGGATCAGCATTGCAATGATGTGTTCGATGCTGTCTGCCGTTGCCACGATGGGTGTTTTGGCTCTGTTCGATCAACGGGTGACGGTAATTTCGTCTAACTTTGCTTCATTGTTGATGATTATTGCCATGTCTATGGTGATGCACTTAATAGTGCGTTTTCGAGAATTACAAGCCAAACAACCTCAAACCAGTGTTCTAGGATTGACCAAACAAACCGTGCGATTCATGTATATCCCGTGTCTATATGCAGCGTTGACGACCATCGTTGCGTTCGTTTCACTGTTGGTGAGCGGTATACGCCCGGTGATTGATTTTGGTTATATTATGACTATCGGTATCGTGCTATTGTTCGTTGTAGTGTTTACCCTATTCCCTAGCTTTATATGCCTGACTAAAAGAAGCAAAGAATATACCGAAAAAGACTTTACCTATAAGATAACCAATACTTTCTCAAACTTAAGTCGCCAATACCATCATCCGATAATTTTGATCTCGGCACTGCTTGCAATTATCGGTGCCGTCGGCATGAGCTGCTTGGAAGTAGAGAATCGGTTCATAGACTATTTTGATAAAGAGACCGAAATCTATAAAGGGATGTTAGAAATAGATAGAGAGCTGGGCGGCACTACGCCGTTTGATGTGATACTCAGCGCACCCGATAGCACAGTTGCACAGGAGGAATCGCCACCAACCGTCATTGAAGAAGATACAGATTTAGCGTTCGATGAAGATTTCTTAAGCGATTATCTAGGCGAAGAACAAAGCTTTGAAAACTACTGGATTAGTCCTGTAAAACTGCAAGAGATCAAAAGAGTACATGATTATTTTGATAGCAAACCAGAAGTCGGGAAAGTACTGTCTCTGGCAACATTGGCTGAACTTGTAGAGATATTGAACGACGGCAAACCACTCAACGACTTTGAGGTTGCTTTTATCAGTAAATTACTGCCCGAAGATATCAAAAAAGTGCTTTATTCACCCTATATTTCCGAAGACGGCAACGAAGTGCGTATCAGTATGCGCGTCATTGATTCGGATAAAAATCTAAAACGTAAAGAATTGATAGAGCAATCTAGACAGCAATTACTTGATTTCGGTTATAGCGAAGACCAATTCAGGCTTACGGGGATGCTGGTGCTGTATAACAATATGCTACAGAGTTTATATCAATCGCAGATTTTGACTTTAGGAACCGTGCTTATCGTGATATTTCTGATGTTTTTGCTGTTATTCAGATCTATCTCGCTTGCAATTATTGCGATTATTCCCAATGCACTTTCGGCATCAGTCGTCTTAGGTTTGATGGGATGGTCGGGTATACCGCTTGATTTGATGACTATTACCCTCGCAGCGATTAGTATCGGCATATCGGTAGACAATACGATCCATTATATCGTCCGCTTCAAACGCGAATATGCTCATGATCACGATTATCAAGAGACGGTCAAACGGTGCCACAACAGCATAGGTCGAGCGATGTACTATACTTCGATTACGATTATTGCCGGCTTCTCTATTCTGGCATTATCCAATTTCATTCCGACGATTTACTTTGGTTTGCTCACTGGGCTTGCGATGTTGATTGCATTGCTCGGTGCATTGACATTGCTTCCTTCGCTATTGATTAGCTTCAAACCAATGCGAAGTGCCTGAAAAATGAAAAAGACACTACAAAGAACCTATGCAAGATTATCGCCCACGTTTTCGGTGCAGGCACAAGATCAGTATAACCAAAATCGTACCGTGAATGTTGCCGGCGAATCGCCACTAACTTTGCTAGTAGATGGACACGAAGTGGTAACCTTAATGACCCTAGGAACCTATCCTGAAGAACTTGCAATCGGTTATCTGCGTAATCAGCAGCTCGTTGAGCATATAGATCACATTGCATCAGTAGAGGTTGACTGGCAGAAAGAATCGGTTAATGTCAAACTCAAAGAAGGTTATGCGATAAGCGACTGGCAAAGTAAACTTTCCAAGCGCATCATCACTAGCGGTTGTGGGCAAGGCACCGTTTTTAGCTGCACTTTGGATAAGTTATACGATCAAAGATTGCCCGATGTGAAACTTAAACAATCAACGATTTATTCACTACTTGGTGCGATTGCCAAGCGCAACGAGATTTATCGAGCTGCCGGTGCAGTACACGGGTGTGCTTTATGCGAAGGCGATAAGATTTTGGCGTTTGTAGAAGACGTGGGCAGACACAACGCAGCCGATGCAATCGCTGGAATGATGTGCCTAGACGAGATTAGCGGTGCCGATAAAATCTTTTATACCACTGGTAGGTTGACATCCGAGATAGTCATGAAAGCTGCACATATGAGTATACCTATCTTATTATCTAGATCGGGTATCACACAAATGGGCTTGCAGCTGGCGGAAGACTTGAATGTGATGATGATTGCGCGAGCCAAAGGCAAAGCCTTTCTGGTTTATCACAAGCACGAACAAATAATTTATGATGTGCCCCCTACTCCACCCGATAGTACTCATTAATCTAAAAATCAATGTGAATATAATTTACTCTATAGTCTAAATTGCAATATAATACTTATGCAATCGTTTATATCATTTTAATAATTTCACCATGAAAAAAGACACCACACAGACTAAAAAATTAAACTTTGAAGATACACTCTCAAAGTTAGAAGATATTATTCGGCAAATGGAAGAAGGCGGACAACCACTAGAAAAAATGTTAGATCAATTTGAAGAAGGCACAAAGTTGGTTGAGCAATGCCGCAAAGCATTAGACCAAGCAGAACTACGAGTGAGTGTGTTAATGAAAGAACAATCCGAAGGAAGGCTAAAGAATCTTGACGAAAACGATAGTTCAGGAAATTGAACATTCTGCCGAAACATTTTTAGAACAGTGCGCATTGCGCGTAACCCGTGAGATACAAAATACTACTGCTGCATATCAAGATAAATTACTAGTAGATGTAATTCACTATGCAAGTTTAGCAAACGGCAAACGCATACGACCAGGACTGGTTTATGCAACGGCACTTGCTCTAGATCTTGAATTTGATTTAGTAGATCCGATCGCTTGTGCGATAGAATTGATTCATTGCTATTCACTCGCACACGACGATTTGCCAGCTATGGACGATGACGATATACGGCGAGGTAAGCCTGCCTGTCATAAAGCCTTCGGAGAAGCCGAAGCGATATTGGCCGGTAATGCCATGCAAGCACTTGCTTTTGAATGTTTGGCTAATGCAAAACTCCTTTCGGATGCCGATAAACTTGAAGCTATTCGCATGTTGGCATCGGCAGCGGGTTTAGCGGGGATGGCAAGCGGACAAGCGATGGATATCAAAGGTATGGATACTAAGGTTGATTTAGTCTACTTGGAAAAAACGCACAGGTTGAAAACTGGTAGCTTAATGAGTACTTGTATCACCATACCCTTGGTGTGCAAAGATAATTATTCTGAACCTATGTATCGTTCACTGGTAGCCTTTGCATCCGATATCGGCTTATGCTTTCAGATACAAGACGATATTTTAGATGCTCGAGAACAAACACAACAAACGAACCGTGCTAATAACGAGATTGATTATCCGTCTATCATAGGTATGATTGAGACTCAAAAATTATTAACAAAACTGTCTGATCGTTGTCTACATTATCTGGACTGTATTGACGAGAAAGCGGATACGCTAAGATTGCTTGCACGCTATATTACGACTAGAACCATTTAGTAAATGTCGCTCTCCCAAACACCCCTACTGGATCAAATCACGGTACCGGCAGACTTAAGACAGCTGCCTATAGAGCAATTGGATCAAGTGTGCAAAGAATTAAGGGCTTTCCTTATAGAAACCGTTGCAAATTGCGGTGGTCATTTTGCAGCTGGTTTAGGTGTGATAGAACTCACTGTTGCATTACATTATGTTTTCGACACACCAAATGATTTGTTGGTATGGGATGTGGGGCATCAATGTTACCCGCATAAGATATTATGCGAGCGCCGTAATCAGATCGATAAAATTCGAACCCGTGATGGTTTAGCCCCTTTCCCTAAACGATCAGAAAGCTATTACGATAGTTTCGGTGTTGGACATTCAAGTACTTCTATAGGTGCCGCGATAGGTATGGCAGCTGCTCAAAAATTGCTTGGCAAAAAAAATAAAATAGTTGCGATTATCGGAGACGGTGGTATGACTGCGGGCATGGCTTACGAGGCAATGAATCATATCGGCTCTTTAGGCTCGGATGTACTAATAGTCCTAAACGATAACGATATGTCAATATCGCACAATGTTGGTGCACTCAGCAATTATCTGACGAGAATAATATCAAGCCCATTGTACTTAAATATAAAACAAAGCGGTAAAAAGTTGCTCAAGCCAATGCCGAGCGTACAAAAATTAGCTAAAAACACCAAAGAGCATATCAAAGGCATGATTGTACCTGGTTCTTTCTTTGAAGAGCTGGGTATTAGCTATTACGGCCCTATAGACGGACACAATGTAAAGCAATTAGTACAAACGTTAGGCAATATCAAAAGAAAAGATTCCCCTCGCCTGCTCCATATCGTGACTTGTAAAGGTAAAGGTTATAAACGCGCCGAACAAAAGCCGGTGACATACCATGCAGTTTCTCCTTTTGATCCCGATGTGGGATTGCAAAAAAACACCAAAGCCAAAGCACTTAGCTATACGCAGATATTTAGTCAGTGGATCTGCGATATGGCAGCATACGATAAGAAACTCGTCGCAATCACGCCAGCGATGCGAGAAGGATCTGGCTTGGTTGAATTCCAAAAACGCTTTCCCGAACGTTATTTTGATGTCGGTATAGCCGAGCAACACGCACTCACTTTAGCTGCAGGCTTGGCTTGCGAAGGAATGAAGCCGGTCGTTGCCATTTATTCCACTTTTCTACAACGCGCCTATGATCAATTTATACACGATATCGCAATACAAAATCTACCGGTTATGTTGGCGATAGATCGCGCAGGTGTGGTCGGCCCCGACGGTCAAACACACGCTGGTAGTTTTGATTTGAGCTTTTTGCGCTGTATCCCGAATACCGTGATTATGACACCGAGTAACGAAAGAATGACACGCACCCTGCTCAATACCGCTTATCATCATAATGGACCTTCGGCAGTGAGATATCCTCGCGGTGTTGGTAGCGGTGTTTTACCTGATGACTCTTTGCAATCAGTGCCTATTGCAAAAGCAGAAATTATCAAACAAGGGAAAAGCATTGCGATACTTGGTTTCGGAAGCCCGACTAGCACGGCAATAGAACTTAGCGATAAACTAAATGCTACGCTTATTGATATGCGATTTGTCAAACCGTTAGATCAAGATCTACTAAGCGAAGTTGCTAAATCTCATTCTTATTTGGTCACTTTGGAGGACAATGCTTGCATGGGCGGTGCTGGCAGTGCGGTTTTAGAATTTTTAAGCTCAAACAAAATTCAGACTCGTGTATTAACTTTAGGGCTTCCGGATTATTTTCAGGATCATGGAACACGCGGAGAATTGTTAGCAGAGGCAGGATTGGATATTGAAGGTATAGAAAAAAGTATAAGGCAATTTATCGGAAATGGTACAGGCTAAAAAGTCGTATTCAGAAATCTTCGGACTCTACCAAAGACCTTAGATAGGCCTTGAAACTTTTCTTAATTTCTTTATGTTTCAACGCTAAATCTACATTAGCCTGCAAATAGCCTAACTTACTACCGCAATCGTAGCGTTTTCCTCTGCACAGGATGGCGTGCAAGGGTTCGTGCTGCATTTGCAAGGCAATTGCATCGGTTAATTGTATCTCTTTCCCAACGCCTATAGGTGTTTGCTTTATATACTTAAAAATACTGGGGTTTAATATGTAGCGACCTATAACCCCAAGATTACTTGGTGCTTCTTGAGGTTTAGGTTTCTCTACAAGACGATCAACTTTCCAAACACCTTCTTCGATTTGCTTTCCTTCTATAATACCGTAATTGTTAACTTGGTCGTGCGGTACTTCTTCAACCATAACTAAATTTCCTGGATATTCTCCATGATATTCGATCATTTGCTTTATTGAATTATTGGCACCATTGATAATCAAATCGTCTGCTAACACGACGGCAAAAGGTTCTTTTTCAACTGCAGATTTTGCATAGAATACTGCATTTCCCAAGCCACTAGGTTCTTTTTGTCTAATGTTTATACAATTGGCGTTGGGTGGAATGATATCGTGAATTTGTTTTAATAATTGATGCTTTCCTTTGTTTAGTAGGATCTGCTCAAGTTCCGGTGCGCTATCAAAATGATCTTCTATTGCACGTTTGTTTCTGCCATTTATAAAAATGAGATTATTAATGCCTGCCTTTACGGCATCTTCAACTGCGTATTGGATGAGTGGCTTGTCTACTATGGGTAACATTTCCTTAGGATTTACTTTGGTAGCAGGTATAAAACGAGTCCCCAACCCAGCTACTGGAAATATTGCTTTTTGTATTCTCTTGGCCATTGAAACTGATAAATATATTATATGTGGCGTATAATGATAGCATGTAATTCCTCTTCAGAGAACAAATAAGTGTTACAACAAAAAGGAAAATACCTATACTTTACCTATAGTATCTATGGCGGTTTGGATGACCAAATCACTATGCTGGAATTGATGATAACAGCAGCATTATCTTTGCAAAGAATTCTTATAATCAAAGATACCGAAACTGCTTCACAGCATAGAACCAGCAAGAGATATGTCCCTTTTGATTGGTCCCGTTATTTTGATTTAGCACAAACAAAAATAGCGAAGATAATGACTGACGGAAGTATCAAGGAAACCGAATCTACTTTTTGTTGGGTGCATGAAAAAGATTTTGATTTCAAGGAGTACACTCCGCAACAGATAAAATATATAGATGGCGATCAATTATACAATCCGGAAAACGAACACTACTCAGTGCTTTGCGTTTCAAAGATTACATTAGCAAGGACTGAAAAGAACATAGCGACCCTGAAGGCTCAAGGTATAACAATTTCTTGGCTCTCCGATCTTCTATACAAGGCAGTCTATCATGTATCGTTATCCCCCTCCTCTAGAGTAAATGAACTAAGCGATATAGTGCTGAAACAATTCGGTACCGATAGGCAAAGTAGCAACTATATCCAGACGATCGTAAGTTTCAAGACTAGGCTTAAAAGACACGATTTCCAATTCAACTACTATATTTGTATGCATATAAGGGGTCAAGACAGAGCATTACTTGATAAAAACCATTATCATGCAATGCAAAAAAAACAGATAGAATATATCGTTAAAATGGTTAGCAGTATTCATCACAATATACCTATTTATATTATGTCGGATATAGGGGTGGGTTATTTCGATTTTCTGAAACCTAAATATAAAATATATACATATCAAGATTTCCCTATCTTAAAAGAGCTTTTTGCTTCAAAAGGAAAGCCTGTAGATCATAATTTACTCTATGCTGTAGAAAAAAATATTATGAAATACGCTATGGTTAAAATTTTACCTCCCGGTAGAAATAGACTAATGTTTGATACCAATGCTTGTTATGAAATTCCATCGCATATAAGTCAATCTTTTGATGCTTCTCACAAAAAACGCACGATGAAGTATCGAGTCATATCGTATATGAATGTATTAGATAAAATAATCATAAAACTAAAGAGTAGATTCGGTAGATATAAAACTACTAAATAAATTGCACAATCAATCGTTTTTGGTTAACACGCGAAGTCTAGCGATTAATTTAGAACTCAGATCTTTGTTTAGAGATGCCAAAGCTCGCTTTTTTTCGTTTGCACTAATAGATATATGTCGTGAGTAATAAGCATAGCTTGCCTCCGATTGTATAGATTGCATGGCGTATTTTTGCTTTGTTATATTGACATTTGTGACGACTTGAAAATCAATCTGAGCTATTAGCAAGTATTCACGCGCTTTTGCATCGTCGCCTATGGTGATTGCGTGCTGCTTGATTTTCTGGTTTTTTATAATGATTCCGGCTGTTGCTGATTGTGATTCTACGACTTTCATGCCGTAGCCAAGCAAATCGCTTTTTAGCTGCATCCTAAATGCATCGTATCTGGGCGCACCTTCTATAAAGATGTTTTTCAATCTCGGAGAAAATAATTGTGCTCCATTGTCGATGCCGCTTAGCTTATAGCTACAACCTGCAATCAATGTAGCTATAATTGCTATTAAAAACACCTTTACGATGAAACGAAGACGATATTCGTCAACGGCACACAAAGTTAATAATTTTATCTTTGACATAAATAACCTTAGATGTTGCCATTCCATCCAAATGTTTTTTGATTTTAGCATCGGAGAATGCTAATTCTTTTACAGTTGCCTCACTACTATTGCGTGCAACATTTAATTTTGCTCTTAACTTACCGTTGATTTGTACTATCACTTCACATCTATCGGTATGCAATAGTTCTTTCTTATAATCGGGCCATCGGCAATCTATCAAAGGTGTGCTATGCCCTAAACATTGCCATAAATGATGCATGATATGCGGTGTAATCGGAGATAGCATTTTGATAATCGCTTCAAATGCTTCGCGTTTTAGGTTATACGCTTGCAGCGATGGATCGTTGAACTTTGCCAACGCATTACTCAGTTCCATGTTTGCGGCGATTGCGGTATTAAAAGATTGACGTCTGTCGTAATCGTCGCTCACTTTCGCGATTGTTTTATGAATTAGATGCTGCATTTTACTGAATTCGTCATTATCCACGGCGGCTTCTGCAACAGGTTCAGTTCGTATGTGCAAATTGATCTGCTTCCACAGACGTTTCAAAAAGCGATGCGCGCCCTCAACCCCAGAATCCGACCATTCCAAAGACTGAGTGGGTGGTGCGGCAAACATAATAAATAAGCGCACGGTATCGGCACCGTACTTTTCAATCAATTGATCAGGGTCTACGATATTACCCTTAGATTTAGACATTTTTACTCCGTCTTTAAGTACCATACCTTGCGTTAGTAGGCGTTTGAATGGTTCGTTTTTGAGATCATCGGGAATGTTTTCCAGTAATCCTAAATCTCTCATCAAGCAATGGAAAAAACGAGCATAAAGTAAGTGCAATATCGCATGTTCTATCCCACCTACATATTGGTCTACTGGCAACCAATAAGCCACCTCGTCACTCAACATTGCATCGTCGCAATCGGGACACGCAAAACGAGCATAGTACCAACTCGATTCCACGAAAGTATCAAAAGTATCAGTCTCGCGCTTGCTATAAGTATTGTCCAATCGATAAAATTCCGGTCTCTGGGATAACGGTAATATACTTTCAAGTGCTTGTTCCTCAGACGATATTGACTTAGATTCTTTAGAATTTGGTACAAAATCATTTCTGAAAAATTTAACGGTTTCGGTTAACGATTCTTCTCCCTCTGAAGTTGCTGACGGCAATAAAACCGGTAGTTCTTCATCATTGGTGGCTTTGAGTTCATCGCTTATATATTCAATAGGTATAGGCACCCCCCAATATCTCTGTCGCGATATGCACCAATCCTTCAGGCGATATTGCACATTCTCTTTTCCTTTATCTATGGCTTTTAGATCTTTTAATATCGTCTCAAAGGCCTGATGATAATCCATGCCGTCGTATTTTCCAGAATTGCATACGATGCCGTAATCAGTAAAAGCTCTATACTTTATTGTGATGATGTGGTCGTTGTCACTAGCCCTAATGACTTGCTTTATCGGCAATCCATACTTTTTAGCGAACTCCCAGTCCCGCTGATCGTGTGCAGGCACCGACATAATTGCCCCAGAACCATATTCCATCAAAACAAAATTAGCACACCAAATCGGAAGCGATTCTCCGGTAATCGGATGATTGGCTCTAAGGCCTGTATCAACACCCTTTTTTTCATAAGTCATGGCACTTGCTTCAGACGTAGATCTACGGCGATTTTCGGTAGTCAACTCTTCAATTTCGGCACGATTATCCTCTGCCAACAATATAATCGGATGTTCTGCTGCAACAGCCAAATAGCTTGTCCCCATCAAAGTATCTGGACGAGTCGTAAAAACATCCAAATGTCCAGGGTAATCGCTGAGATCAAAACGGATATTGATACCACGAGAGCGGCCGATCCAATTGCGTTGCATTTGCTTGACCTGCTCCGGCCAACCGTCTAATTTATCCAATCCTTCCAAGAGTTCTTCGGCATAATCCTCTATTCTTAAATACCACTGAGGAATTTTTTTTCGTTCTACCACGGCACCCGATCGCCAACCTTTGCCATCTATAACTTGTTCGTTAGCTAACACCGTTTGGTCTACAGGATCCCAATTTACCCAACCTTCTTTGCGATATGCGATTCCTTTTTCCAGAAGCTTAGTAAAAAACCACTGTTCCCAACGGTAATAGCCGGGATCACATGTTGCCAACTCTCTATCCCAATCATACGCCAAACCCAACCGCTTTAATTGATTACGCATGCGAGAGATATTATCGTGTGTCCAGTCAGCCGGCGAAGCTCCGCTCTGCTGTGCAGCGTTTTCAGCAGGCAAGCCGAATGCATCCCAACCCATAGGTTGTAGAACATTTTTCCCAAGCATACGTTGGTAGCGACTAATTGCATCGGCAATGGTGTAATTTCTGAGATGACCCATATGTAAGCGTCCGCTTGGATACGGAAACATTGCCAAACAGTAGAATTTTTCTCGCTTAGGATCTGCCTCTACATTGAAGCAGTGATTTTGATTCCAAAATTTCTGGGCTTCGATTTCTAATTTATTTGCATCATAAGGTTCTATGTCATTCATTGACGCGGCCATAGGTATCCTCATAACGTGTAATATCGTCTTCCCCTAAATAATCACCGCATTGCACCTCTATCAAATGCAATGCTTCGGTTGCGCTTTCGTTTTCTAATCTATGTTTTGCACCAATCGGAATATAGACCGATTGATTGACTTGCAAATCAAGTACTTCGTCGTTCAAAGTCACTTTGGCTTTTCCTTTGACGATGACCCAATGCTCAGCTCTGTGCCGGTGGCTTTGTAACGACAATTTATGTCCCGGTTTGACGATAATTCGCTTAACTTGGAAATTTTCCCCTTGATCTACCGACTCGTAAGACCCCCACGGACGATATACTTTTGCATGTAAGTCACTTTCCGTGTAGCCATTCTCTCTAAGTTTATCAACGAGTTGTTTGATTTCTTGTCCGCGCGAGCGGTCGGCAACGAGTATGGCATCTTTGGTTTCTGCAATTAATTGATTTTTTATCCCTAAGCATGCAACCAGCTTATTGCCGGCATAAACGATATTATCTTTAGAATCTTCTATAACGGTAGGACCTTTCCCACTTATAGCGTTCTTGTCGCTGTCAGTGCCCTGAATCTCCGATAAGGCCTGCCATGTGCCGAGATCCGACCAATGGACATTTAAGGGACATAGACGGATATTGTCAATCTGCTCCATAATGCCGTAATCTATAGATATATTAGGGCTTTGGGAAAAAGATTCAGAATCAGGATTAACGATATAATAGTTGTCTATGACTGCTTGCTTGCCTTCGGATAATGCTTTTTCTCCGGCAT
Organism: uncultured candidatus Poriferisulfidus sp.; assembly: GCA_965200865.1. Taxonomy (GTDB): domain Bacteria; phylum Pseudomonadota; class Gammaproteobacteria; order Poriferisulfidales; family Oxydemutatoraceae; genus SP5GCR1. Next base: position 596,918 of record CBDAVG010000002.1, read on the forward strand.
TGTAAATATCCACTTGATGATGTTGCAAAGCCGATAAATAATGATCGGTTTTGATGAGGAAAATACCGCTATTCCAGTAATACGACCCAGTTTTGATATATTTTTCAGCATCTTCTAGTTGTGGTTTTTCTATAAATTTAAGGACACGGGCAAGCTGGCTTGATTGCATTTCTTTGTCGCTTACTTGTGTTGTTTGATTTGCTACTTCTATATAACCATAACCAGTTTCGGGTCGTGTAGGTTGAATACCGAAAGTGATAAAATCATTTGCCGTTGCAGCGATTAATTTATCATTGATATAATCACTAAAACCTTCTTCTTTCATATAGTGATCTGAAGGCAGTATTAGCATAGCACTATCGCTAAAGTGCGAGCGTAACCAAAAAGCTGCCAATGCAATTGCCGGTGCAGTGTTATGCGATGCAGGTTCAGCAATAACAGTGCAATTTTTTATTCCTACTTCGTGCAGGTGTTCTAAAGCCATAAAACGATGCTCTGCATTGCAAACCACAACGGCATGTTGCGGATGCAGAGGCATAATTCGCTCCACCGTAAGAGTGAATAGATTTTTATCGTCAAATAACGGGATAAATTGTTTGGGATAATGATGACGAGACAACGGCCATAAGCGAGTGCCGGCACCGCCGCTTAAGATAATCGGTATACATTTTGTGTTCATCGTTATAGTTTTTTCTCTGTTTTTTTCGTGTATAAATTGAAAAAGTAGGCAACAAGCAATGAGACAACAATCAAAATCATTATCGGAATGTTGCGCCATTGTGCATAAGGTGTAAGCCCTGCTCTGATTGTGATATCGTGACTAATCGTTCCTATTTCAAATAATTCACTGTATTCAATGATGCGCCCTTGATGGTCTATTATCGCAGAAATACCAGTATTAGTGGCACGCACCATGAATCTTTCGTTTTCGGCAGCGCGTACGCGTGCCATTTGTAACATCTGGTGAGGGGCTGAAGAATCACCAAACCATGAGTCGTTGCTGATATTGACCAAAAAATCGGCCATCGGCAAACTGTCGGCAATATCGCTTGCAAAAGCAACCTCATAGCAAATAGAGACACCTGCGGTGTAATCCGATACATTCAGAATTGGTTTCATATTTGCCGAATGTAAGTCCGACATAGGAATTATAATCCACTTGGAAAACACTTCAAAGAGTGCTCGCATCGGGATGTATTCACCGAAAGGTACTAATCTTCGTTTATGGTAAAAACGATTGTCGTTGATATTCATCAGGCTATTATAACGCTTGCCCTGCTCTTTATCTCGGTAAAAAATACCGGTCATTAGGACAGTGTTATTTTCATCAAATTGCTTGCGCATAGATGCAATTTGTTTATCAAACATATCGGCATAAATCGGAATTGCTGTTTCCGGCCATAAAATCAAATCACTATTCGTTTGCAGTGCGCTTAGGTTCAAATATTGGGTCATCAACTTTTCAAAATAAGGTCTGTCAAACTTTAATTTTTGAGGGATATTTGCTTGTATAACCGATGTTTTTAAGCTATCGGCAGTCGCTTGTGTCCATTCTATAGTCTGTAATGCTACAGTTGCCGATAAAAACACAACTAGAAACGAGGTTAATATTATTTTTCCGCGACTTTTGAGTTTGAAAAAATAAACAACGCTCCCGGCACAAATTACCATCAATGCACTACCACCCAAGATACCGAATACCGGAAAAATACCGCGCCACGGTGAATCTATAAGTGCTTGCCCTAATAAATTCCACGGAAACCCGACAAACAATACACTTCGTCCCCATTCCATCGCAATCCACAACGCCGGGAATATCAGCAAGTAAATACATAGTTCGTGATAACGACGACAATACGACATTAAGGTTGCGAGTAAGGCAAAAAACAAAGATAGAATAGCGGCGAGCAAAACTGCTGATAATGCGGCAAGAAATACCGGGGCTTGTCCGTAATCGTGCAAACTATAATAAATCCAATAACTGCTTCCCAGCGAGTAGCTAAAGCCAAACAAGTATCCAAGTTTGAACGCTTGCTTAGGAGGATTCTTTAGCCAGCTGGGCAATACCAAAGCAAGTGCCACGATAGCGACAGGATACCAAGACCAAGGAGCAAATGCCAAGATAATCAGAGCACCTGCGCTGATATTCAGGATGCCCAGATATTTCATATTATGCGGATCATTCCCCTCCTTTGGAGGGGTGGCAGGCGCAGCCTGACGGGGTGGTTGTGGCGTGTCTGCACAAATCCATTTCCATAAACGAAATGAACGAATGGATTGTTTTTGCAGACGTAACGCGTTTTGGGAGGGCATGTTAGCCCTCCTCTACAGTCGGTTACCATAAGTTTAATGGCGCAAGCGGTTTTGTTCATGCAGAACGGTACTTTAGGGAGGGCATGTGGGACTGTTGAAAAAGTATTTCATATGCCGTAGGGGCGGATTTATATATCCGCCCTAACGCGACGTACTTGCACGATTTATACATTCATCCATCAAATTTATGCAAACCATAATCTTGTGGCGCAAGCGGTTTTGTTCATGCAGAACGGTACTTTAGGGAGGGCATATTGAATCACCGATTGAACCAGTAGGTCAATCGGCGTGACGTTATGCAGAACTCTAAGATGTTGAGCAGCGTATTCATCGCAAAATGCAATACCCTCCCCTACACATGTCGGATACTTGTACCACTCCATATCGGATTAATCTATTCGCTTAACATCCAGCAACTCAACTCTACGCGTATTCGCCTTACTGACTCTGAGCAACAGACCTTCTACCTTGACACTCTCGTCGCGATTAGGGATATGCCCTAATTGTTTCATCACCATGCCGCCTATAGTCGTCTCTTTGGTGCAGACCTTGACCGTAAAGTAGCGATTGAAATAGTCTATGGGTGTAAATGCTTTTACCGAATAACTTTGATTGCCGTGATTGTATATATAATGCTCGTGTTGTGCGTCGTGTTCATCGCTGATATCACCGACAATCTGCTCCAACACATCTTCTATGGTTACCAAACCGCAAACTCCACCGTATTCGTCAACCACAATTGCCATGTGATGGCGGTTCTTACGAAATTCCGCTAACAAAACATTCAAACGTTTACTATCCGGTATGATTACTGGTTGCCTGATAACATCATCAAGGTTTAACTTTTCCTGCCGATCTTTTAATGTTGGTAATAGATCCTTGGCAAGCAAAATACCTTTGATATCGTCCAAATCGTCGTTGCTGACTGGAAATCGAGAGTGTCCACTGCTAATTACGGTATCCATGATATCTTCTAAGTCGGATTTATAAGAGATGCATATCATCTTTGATCTCGGCACCATTACTTCTCGTACATGCATCTCACCGACACCAAATATCCCCTTGATCATGGACAGTGTATTGGCATTCAATAAATGCTGCTGATCGGCCTGTTCTAATATCTCAATTGCAGTAGATAAATCTTTAGACTTTTTAGCCCATAAATTTTTCAATAATGCGATATACGGTTCTATCTTATCCATAGAAATCTCCTCATTGAACCTGCAACTAATTGCATAACCAAGGATCGGAAAAGCCCAAAGTAGTCATAATCTTGCTTTCTTGTGCTTGCATCTTAGCAGCCGAGGCATCGTTATTGTGGCTGTAGCCTTGCAAATGTAAAAGCGCGTGTATGAACAGATGTGCCCAATGCGAGAGTAGCGGTTTATTCTGCTCTTGCGCTTCTTGCACGATAACTGACGCAGTCATCAGTATATCTCCCAGATAATTCTGTGCTTCCAAAGCATGCGTCGTGAACGGGAACGATAATACATTCGTGGCATAATCTTTATCACAATATTGCCGGTTGTAGCGTCTCCCCTCTGCACTACCGACGATACGCACTCCGACCTCTGCGGATGAATTGATAACCGCTGCCGCCCAGTGCCTAAAGTTTTTGGTATCGGGAACTTCGGATGAGTCGCCAACCTCTGCTTCGATTTGAATGCTTACACGAGGTATCATGGTTATGAATCTCGCTCCTTATATGCGTCTATTATTTTGCGTACTAGTGGGTGGCGCACGATATCGTCGGCTTCTAGGCGATTGATTGCAATACCTGGTATATTTTTTAGCAATGGCAAAGCATGCACAAATCCCGATTTTTGTGTCTTGGGTAAATCTATCTGAGTTATGTCGCCGGCAACCACGCTTTTAGATCCGAAACTGATACGCGTCAAAAACATTTTCATTTGCTCAACCGTCGTATTTTGAGCTTCGTCTAAAATAATAAAAGCATTGGTCAGGGAGCGTCCGCGCATATACGCAAGTGGTGCAATTTCTATAGTACCGTCCTCTATCAGGCGGTTCACTTTGCTAGCACCTAAAAATTCATTCAGTGCATCGTACACTGGCCTCAAATAAGGATCTATTTTTTGTGATAAGTCGCCGGGCAAAAAACCTAGATTTTCTCCTGCTTCCACTACTGGTCTAACCAAAATCAATTTATCGACGATACCGTAATCCAAAGTCTCTACAGCTTTGGCAACAGCCAGGTAGGTTTTACCAGTGCCGGCAGGACCGAAAACCAAATTCAAGTCGTTTTGATTCATATTCTGTATGTACAGACGCTGATGATTTCCTTGCGCTTTAATTTTCTTCTGTTTGGTTTTGATTTCAACCGGATCTGCTTTGGAATTATCGCTAATTTCTGCCATAGAACTTTGCTGGAGGCTGATGAAAATATCATTTATCGTCAATTCTTTATCGGCTTTACTATAAAGCTCCTTTAATAAATGCGCTGCAACTTGACGAGAAGCTCGTTTGCCACGGATAGCAAACTCGTTGCCGTGATGACTGATGCGTACCCCACAATGTCGTTCAAGTTGTTGAATGTGCTCGTTCAAAGGACCACAAAGGCTGGCAATTTTTGAGAGGTTAGCAGGTTCTAGTACAACTAGATCTGCACTACTCGATTGAACGTCCAAAGGTTTTTATAATCTCCCTTATGTTATCAATGTGCCACGCAGCGAGTTAGACATCGCTTGAGTAATTTTGACACAATGAATTTCTCCTATCATATCGGCATCTCCATCAAAGTTGACGACACGATTATTTTCGGTGCGACCACAGAGTTGAGTTTTGCTTTTCTTGGAATAGCCACTCACTAAGACTTTCTGAATACTACCTACCATTGCGTTGGAAAAACTGCTTGCCATTTCATCAATACGCGTTTGCAATTTTTTAAGACGTGTTTTTTTGGCTTCTACCGACACCGTGTCTTGCAGATATGCAGCTGGTGTGCCGGGACGTGGACTATATAAAAAGCTAAATGATTGGTCATAGCCCACATATTCTATCAATTCCATGGTTTTTTCAAAATCTTTTTCTTCTTCGCCAGGAAAACCAACGATAAAATCGGAAGTTATGGAGATATTCGGACATGCGGCTTTGAGTTTGCGGATGATGTTTTTGTATTCCAACACCGTATAGCCTCGCTTCATTGCAGCCAGAATACGATCCGAACCACTTTGCACTGGTAAATGACAATGCGGCATCAGCTGAGGAATGTCGGCGTGTGCTTGTACCAGCGCATCGTTGAATTCTATAGGATGCGAAGTGGTATATCTTATTCTCTCTACCTTGCCGAGGGCAGCGATGTAATACAACAATAAGGCAAAATTAACCGTACCTCTTTGCTCTTCTCGATAATATCCATTGACATTTTGTCCAAGCAAAGTAATCTCGCGCACACCCTGCTCGGTCAACAACTTGATTTCATCCAATATACTATCGAGAGGGCGACTGATTTCTTTACCACGGGTGTAGGGCACCACACAAAAACTGCAATACTTGTCGCATCCTTCCATGATAGAAACAAAAGCACTAGGTCCTTCCACATGCGGCTTGACCAAATTATCAAATTTCTCTATCTCAGGAAAACTGATATCTATTACTGGTGCTTTGCTATGCTTAGCTTTATTGATTAAGTCGGGTAAGCGATGGATCGTCTGCGGACCGAAGACGATATCAACCTGAGGGGCACGGCGCGCTAGATGCTCTCCTTCTTGGCTTGCAACACAACCTCCGACACCAATCAATACATGCGGTTTTGCTTCTTTATATGCTCGCCAACGGCCTAGCTCAGAAAATACTTTCTCTTGAGCTTTTTCCCGCACCGAACATGTATTTAGCAGTAGTATATCGGCTTCTTCACCACTCTCAGCTTTGCAGAACCCGTCTGAATCATATAACAAATCATAAATTTTTGTAGAGTCATACTCGTTCATCTGGCAACCATGGGTTTTGACATATACCTTTTGTTTACTCACTAATCTCTCCGGTAGTATTTGGCTTATAAGATGGTACCATGTCTGCGATTAATTTTTCAATTTTATTTGCATCTCTTTGTTCTACATACATTGATAAATCCGATAATGCAAGCGATAGTTGGCTCCAATCTTTGACGGCTTCGGTAGTTTGCTTTATTTTAGGATGCTCGGTTGGACGAATATCCGAACTACTATACAGTTGTTCCCTCAGTTTTTCTCCGGGTCGCAAACCAGTATAGATAATCTCAATATCACCTTTTCCGTTTTCTTTGATCTCCAAGCCGCTTAAATGCACCATCTTCTTAGCCATCTCTAAAATATTAATGGGTTCTCCCATGTCCAATAAAAATATCTCACCTTGGTTCCCCATAGCACCGGCTTGAATGATTAATTGCGCCGCCTCCTCTATCGTCATAAAATAGCGTTCTGCATCGGGATCGGTTACATAAATCGCTTCGCGTTTGTTAATTTGTTCTTGAAATAGCGGTATAACCGACCCAGAGCTTCCCATTACATTGCCGAAACGTACCGCACATAGGCGGGTTTTATCGCTTTGGATAGCTAATGATTGTACGATCATTTCTGCCAGCCTTTTGCTAGCTCCCATAATACTCACTGGCTGCACAGCTTTGTCGGTAGAAATCAATACTAAACAATCCGCTTTATGCCGCAATGCCGATTCAGTAATGATTTGCGTGCTCAAAACATTATTGGCAATACCACTAATCATGTTTTCTTCTACGAGTGGTACATGTTTATAAGCCGCAACATGATAGATTACGTTCATGTGGTTTTGCGCTAATAATTTGTCTATAAAGTGCGTGTTGTTTGTCGATTCCAAGAAGGATATTATCTCTGGTTTGGCGGATAGCTTCATATTTTGCAGGTGGTTTAGCAGACGAAATAATGCGTATTCCGACTGCTCTACAACGAATAGCTTGCTGGGTTGCAAGCGTATAATTTGCTCGCATAGCCGGCTTCCGATAGATCCTCCTGCGCCAGTGACCAATACATTGTTAGCTTTTATATCTCGTTTGAGTAAGGTTTGAATCGGTGGCACCCTATTCCGTTCCATTAAATCTTCTATTTTTACTGACCTAAGATCTTGCGCTCTGAATTCATGTCTTGGTGTGGACGGCAATACCCTGACTTTAGCTGGATATGAGCTGAGTTTATTGAGTATTGCCACGCGCGTATCAAGCGTATCGAGAGAAAAGGCGACAAAAATGTCTTTGACGCAATGCCTCATCAGTTGTTTTCTCAGTGATTGTAACGGATATGTGCGTAATCCACCAACCTCTTGGGATTGCTTTTCCGGTCGCTCATCTATGAAAAATAAAGGCCGGTAGTCGGAATCTATACCTTTCCATAAAGTAGCCAGTTGTATACCGATTTTATTGGCACCATAGATAGCAACCGGTATTTTTCTTTTTCTCTCTTTTAGTTCCCAAAATGAGATCAAATACATCGCAATACGGCTACCAAGCACCAGACTCAAAAGCACTAAACCAAAAATCGCAATCAAAGAGCGCGGCAGCCCAGGCACTTTCAGGAAAAAGTAATTGATAGTCCAAATTAAAACCGAAACGGCACCTACTGCTGCGATGATGCGAATAACAGCATCTAGGGAGACATGTCTGATGACCATCCTATATAAGCCAAGTAAATAAAAGACAAGCAGTGTGAGTATAGGGGTTAGTACAAATAATGGGAACCATTTACCGTCAACCCTCACCCACTCCTCCAGACGCATTAAAAATGCAATCTCTAAGGAAAATAAACTGATTACGATATCCGAAGTAGCTAGAATAATTTTCTTGAAAATTCTAGGTAATTGCAGTAATTTCTCTAATATATTATCCATTATCATTCATAGTAGGCGTGTTCTGAAGGAAACCTACGATGTGCTAATATAAGCAATACTGATAGAGGTGTCAATGAAATCAATGCATATAGCATTGCCTGGTCGGGATACTGATTTGCCATATAAGCCCACGGTGCCAACCATAGAAAATTAATTGCAACAACGCTGAAGGATACCGCTTTGTGTGCATAAGCCCTCGCCCGCTCTGGTGGGGCATCTTTATTTTTTTGGAAATATAACGCAAGACGCTGATAGACATGCTGCCGGTGTGCTTGATAGAATTTTTGTTTATCCAATATGCGTAAGATAATGGTAATGGTTGCATCCATAAAAAACACGCCTAGTAGAATTAGCCAAACCCAGACATTCATCGTTTGTTCTATAGAGGTTTGCACCGCGAACAATGCTAGCACAAAACCTAAAAAACTACTGCTTACATCTCCCATAAAAATCTTTGCTGGAGGCCAATTCCATATCAAAAAACCTGCAGTAGAAAAGGTAATTATAAGTAAAATCTCGATTTGATTATGAGACGACTGATAGTTCGGAGCCAATAATAATAACGCTCCTGCAACCAACATTACACTGATCGCTTCCAGCGATGCAATCGCATCTATGCCGTCCATAAAATTAAACAAATTGAGTATCCACAATATCGCCAAAACTTCACACACAAATAGAATTGGAGAAGGCTGTATCGTGAAACCCATGAATGAAACCGACGGCATACCTATCTGTGCAACACATAGCACGGTAATCACTAAGGTGGCAATAAAACGAATCAGAGGATTTAAGCTATAGATATCGTCTATAAACCCGACCAACGCAATGGCAATACCTCCGAATATCAAGGTTTTCATGAAGCCAGGATCAAGCGTGTCGCTTAATTCTGTCAAAACAACGATGGAGAGAAAAGTTATCAAAATGGCAATACCACCGCCACGAGGTACCGGAGATAGATGCGAACTTCTGCTATTTGGTAAATCCATAACACGCCATGACAATAATATCCGATAGCATAAATAGGTCAATGCAAAAGAAGTAACAAAAGCCAATAGATAAATCAAGTAAATGGACACAGCGGTTTATAAAATTCTACGGGAATAATGCAACGAATGTTTCACTCAATTGCCAGTTTCTTCTCCCAATTCAATGCACTTTCTATGATGGTATCTAAGCTCTGATAATGCGGTTGCCATCCTAATATCCTTTTTATTTTATCGTTGGCCGCTACCAACTCAGGTGGGTCGCCTGCTCTTCGCTCGCTTTCTACAACCTTAAAATCTACTTGACTAATACGTTTCACCGCGCTTAAAATCTCTTTGACGCTATAACCACTACTATAACCGCAATTGAATATATCGGATTTCCCACCCTTTGATAGATAATCAAGCACATCTAGATGCGCTTTTGATATATCCAGCACATGGATATAATCGCGCACGCAAGTACCGTCTGGGGTATCGTAATCAGTTCCGTATAGCTTAATATGTTCTACTCGGTTTACTGCCGTCATGCATGCAATTTTAATCAAATGAGTTGCTTCCAGATTATTTTCACCTATTCGAGCTTGCAAATCAGCCCCTGCAACATTGAAATAGCGTAAAATAGCATACTTAAATCCTGCTTGATCAGCAACATCAATAACCATCTGCTCCGCCATCAACTTGGAATGACCGTAGGCATTGACTGGTATTAGATCGGCTTCTTCGTCTATAGGTATATTATCCGGCATCCCATAGACAGCTGCGGTAGACGATAAAATAAAATAGCTAATTTCATAGCGTGCGCATAATTCTAGTAATTTGAGCGTTGCAACCGTGTTATTCATATAGTATTTATAAGGATTTTGTACCGATTCCTTTACACTAACCGACGCTGCAAAATGTATTACTGCATCAAAGTGATATTGCCCAAACAAAGCATCCATTCGTGTATCAGTAATATTAATTTGGTGAAAATCTGCTCCAATGACTGCTTTTTCATAGCTATTGGATAGATCATCGCATACGACTGTACGATGTTCGGACTCGGATAGTTGCAATACGACATGGCTGCCGACATAACCTGCCCCGCCAGTAACTAAGATATTCATTCTCTATATGGATTCATACAGTTGTATCAAACTTTTACACATACGCTTACGACTAAACATGTCGTGGAAACGCTGTTGTCCTCGTTCACTTAGCCGTTTGCGTAAATTGGGCTGCCGATGTAGAACTGATATCGCGTGGGCGAGTGCTTGGGAATCTTTAGCTGGCACATTAATACCGCTGATTTGATCGACATTGACCCAATTCACACCCGATTCAGGTATTACCGTTGACACGATCGCTTTGCCGAATTTCATTGCTTCTAATTGCACGATACCAAATGCCTCGGAATTTGCTATCGAACTCATACAAAATAAATCACAAGCCCGATAATAATACGCCAAATCTTTTTCGTCTAAATAACCAAGCAACTTTACCCTCTCTTGCATTTGCATTTTTTTGATTAATCCCTTCAATTTATCTCTATCCTTACCTTCGCCAGCTATCAAAATTACAATTCCATCATCTAATAAACGTGCTGCTTTGATTAGATATTCAAAACCCTTGTAGTATATCAATCGTCCGACTGCCAATACGATAAAGCGATTGGTATATGTATCTCGAATCGCTTGTACTTGCTTGGCATCCACTGGCAGAGTTCTATCTCCGATACCAATTGGGATTACGCGTACTTTATCACACCATTTTATCAAATATTGAGTTTGTTTATAGCTCGGCGTTGTAACGATAACCGCATCGGCTCGCCTTAGCAACCAATGTATCAGTGGTGCAACCAACAAGCGCCCTATCTTCTGCCTGACGATATTGCAATGCCAATGAAGAACCAATTTCACCTTTGGCTTTAGCAAAAAGAATGCCAAAGCAGACATAGGGTCGGGATGATGTAAGTGTATTACATCGTAATTATCAGCGAGTCGCCTGAGATGCCATGGTAATAACGGTGCCAACCAAGTTGATCTAAAACATCCTAGGCTTGCGCTCCTATAGATTGTTCCTGCAGAAGTCGCCTCAACCGACGATCTGAAAGTTCTGCTGTATGACAATACATCACAATTGATACCGGCAGCATTCAAGCCTTCAAAGATATTGCGTATGACTTGCTCTACGCCACCTACTGGTAAGGGATAAAATCTACCTACCTGTAGAACTTTCATAGAGTTGTTGCGTGTCTGCACTATTCCAACCGCTTTGCGCCACTAAAATTTATGATAGCCACTCGTAGGGGAGGGCTAACATGGGACTGTTGAAAAAGTGTCTGCATTAGTACATTCCCCTCCTGTGGAGGGGTGTCAGGCGTAAGCATTTTGTAATGCATGCGTTTAGCAATCATGTTGAGGTTCTGCACAATGTCACGCCGATTGACCTACTGGCTCAATCGGCGGTTCTATTTTTCAACAGTCTCAAGCGATCAACTTCTATCAAAAAGGTATATCGTCATCAATCCCGGCATCTGTGGAAGGCGATCCACCCAAGGCATCTTCCACTCCTTTATCGGATGTATTGGGTGGGTTACTGCTGTGCGAAGGTTTATCGCTATCGTACTCCGCAGTATTGCCTCTGCCACCCAACATCTGCATATCGGATACGACAATCTCTGTTGTCGTTCGCTCTTCTCCGCTTTGAGTATTCCACTTTCTAGTTTGTATCCTACCCTCTACATAAATTTGCGAACCCTTGTGTAGATATTCATGCGCAATCTCCGCTAAGCGACCGAAAAACACCAGCCTATGCCATTCAGTTCGTTCATGCCTCTCACCGCTGTCTTTGTCTTTCCAACTTTCGTTGGTAGCAAGCGTCATATTGCAAACCGCAGCACCACTAGGCGCATATCTGACTTCAGGATCTTGTCCTAAATTACCTATTAAAATTGCTTTGTTTATTCCTCTAGACATTAAATATTCTCCTATATGTTAGTTAAAAATTCTAATTTTGCCCCAAATTCACCTTGCATTTTCGGCTTTCATGCCGAATGCGCATAAAAACCAGACGAACAGCATCAACGCCGACGGAATTATTATACTTGCCTCCTGCCAGCCTAGTAAAAATCCGCCGCTACTTGCACCCACAAATATCCCTAAAAACTGCGCGGTAGAGAAAACTCCCATGCAACTACCTCTAGCCGATGGATGGCATTTACGACTCAGCAACGCAGGTAAATTAGCCTCTAGATAGTTGAATGCGGTAAAAAATAATAGCACAAAGATGAACAATGCAGCACCGCTGTTGCTCAAGTACCAGCATAGCTGACTCAGCATAAGCAAGAAAATAGCACCAAGAAAAACTTCTCTGACGCGCTTGTTTTTTTCTCCCCACCCCAATGCTGGCCACATCAATGACACTGAACCGAGTAATATCAGCAGATAAAAAATCCAATGCTCGGCACTTGCCAAATCGAGGCGATTGATAATCGCCTGCGGTAGGATTACAAAGTTTGTTGCCATCGCCGCATGCAGTGCGAACACACCAAAGTAAAGACGCAATAATTCCTTATCGCGCAGCGCATCTTTGATACGATTACCCTGCCACTGCTCGGCAATGGAAGTTTTACCCTGGTCGGGAACCTTCGGCACACCGTACATGACAATGAGTATCGCAAGTGGTGCGAGTAAAGCCGATAACCAAAATATGCCCGACAATGCGATATACGAATGTAACACAGGTGCGCTTACCAATGCCAATGCAAAAGCAAACACGATACCACCACCAATCAATGCATTAATCTTGGATCGCTGCTCTTCACGAGTCAAATCGGCAGCCAGTGCCATCAGCGTTGATGCGACTGCACCGGCACCTTGCAATGCTCGGCCTAAAATGACCCCGTATATTGTCTCGGCGGATGCGGCAATAAGGCTCCCTATACAAAATAATAAAAACCCGGCTATAATAACCGTCTTACGACCCACGCGATCAGACAGCAAACCCATAGGAATCTGCAGACACGCTTGGGTCAAACCGTAAATCCCTAAAGCGATCCCAACTAAGGAAGATGTTGCGAACTTAAACTCATGGCTGTGTAATGCAAACACCGGTAAAATTAGAAATAAACCGAACATACGAAGCGCGTAAATACTACTCAGACTTAGCGCAGTACGCTGTTCAATCTTGTTCATGTCTCGTTTTTAATTTCTTATTTCGTAAGTGGGTTAAGCAATAACGGATTATTATAATGCCTAAAAACACAATTCACATCAAAGGTGCCCGAACCCATAACCTAAAGAACATAGATATAGAAATCCCTAGAAACAAGCTTGTCGTGATTACTGGGCTTTCTGGTTCAGGTAAATCCTCCCTAGCTTTTGACACGATTTTTGCTGAGGGTCAAAGACGCTATGTGGAATCGCTCTCCGCCTATGCTAGACAATTTCTAACGCGTATGGAAAAACCTGATGTCGATCAAATAGAAGGATTGTCTCCGGCTATTTCTATCGATCAAAAAAGCACTTCGCATAACCCACGCTCCACGGTCGGTACGGTGACCGAAATACACGATTACTTGCGGCTGCTCTATGCGCGTATCGGCACACCTCACTGCCCTGAACACCATGTGCCTTTGACAAGTGAAACCGTGAGTCAAATGGTTGATCGTATTATGACCTTCCCCGAGGATACTCCGTTGCTAATCCTGGCCCCTATAGTGCGCGAACGCAAAGGCGAATACAGCAAATTATTCAATGACCTTAAGTTACAGGGGTTTCTAAGAGTACGCATCAATGGCACGATATACGAAATAGGTGAGCAACCCAAATTGGCATTGCACAAAAAACACACCATAGAGGTCGTAATAGATCGATTGAAGGTTAGAGAGAATGCCGAGCAGCGTATTGCCGAGTCATTGGAAGTCGCATTGACTATGGCAAACGACCTTGCCATTGCCTTGCCGTTAAACGATCCAGAAAAACAAATGCTTTTCTCGGCAAGTTTTTCTTGTCCGCACTGTGGTTATACATTAAGCGAACTGGAGCCTCGCCTATTCTCATTCAATAATCCAGTCGGAGCGTGTCCCGAATGTGATGGCTTGGGGGTCATTCAATACTTTGACGAAGACAAAATCGTCAATCCTGAACTGAGCTTATTGGGTGGCGCAATACGCGGTTGGGATCACCGCAACGAGCATTATGCCGACACGATCAAATCACTTGCTCAGCATTACGGTTTTGATGCCGAACAGAAATTTTCCTCGCTCAAACATTCGTTGAGAGAAGTGATACTTTATGGCGATAAGAAACAAAAGATAGAGTTTCGCTATCGTAGCAGTACTGGTAAATATACCACTCACCGCCATGCTTTTAAGGGCATTATCACTGGTATGGCAGAACGCTACGAGCAGACAAACTCCGAGCAAGTCAAAGACAAACTACGCAGCTTCTTATCGCTACAAAATTGTCATGTATGCGACGGCGAACGGCTCAATTTGGCAGCACGCAATGTGTATATCGCAAAAACACGGCTACCCGAGATTTCGGCAATGACCACAACTGAGGTACTGGAATTCTTCAAAGATTTGAAACTCAGCCAGAAACAAGCCAAAATTGCCGATAAAATCCTAGCTGAAATACGCCATCGTCTGAAATTTTTGGTCAATGTGGGGCTTGATTATTTGTCGCTTAGCCGCAGTGCCGAGACACTATCGGGCGGAGAAGCACAACGCATACGTCTTGCCAGCCAAGTCGGTTCACAGCTGGTCGGTGTGATGTATATTTTGGATGAACCCTCCATAGGTCTACATCAACGAGACAATAAAAGGCTACTCAATACGCTAAGCGAACTACGCGATTTGGGTAATAGCGTACTCGTCGTAGAACACGACAAAGACGCAATCAAGTCGGCAGACTATATTTTGGATATAGGGCCTGGTGCTGGTGAGCACGGCGGCACTGTGGTTGCTTGCGGTAAGCCCAGCCAAATAGCCAAAAACTCAAAGTCGCTCACTGGGCAATATCTTTCTGGCAAACGCGTCATTGCAATCCCCAAACGCACAACGATGCGACCCAAGCGTGTGTTGAAAATCAGAAAAGCACACGGCAATAATCTCAAAAACATCAATGTCGATATCCCCTTAGGCCTGATGACTTGTATTACTGGTGTGTCTGGTTCTGGAAAATCTACCTTGATCAACGAGACCTTGTACAAAAATATTGCTAATAAGCTACACCGCAGCAATCTGCATCCGGCACCGTGCAATGGAGTCTTCGGACTAGAGCAAGTTGATAAAATCATCAACATAGACCAAAGCCCTATAGGTCGCACCCCACGCTCCAATCCAGCAACTTATACTGGTCTGTTCACACCAGTGCGAGAATTATTTGCAAAAACACCCGAATCCCGAGCCCGAGGCTACCTACCCGGACGCTTTAGCTTTAATGTTAAAGGCGGACGCTGCGAAGCCTGTCAAGGTGACGGTGTCGTCAAAGTAGAAATGCACTTTCTGCCCGATATCTATGTGCGCTGCGATGTGTGCAAAGGATTACGCTATAACCGAGAAACATTGGATATTCGCTACAAAGAGAAGAACATCTATGAGATATTGGAAATGACCATAGAAGAAGCAATCATCTTTTTCCATGCCATTCCGGTGGTTCGCAATAAACTGCAGACCCTAATGGATGTGGGTTTGTCTTATGTCAAACTCGGACAGAACTCCACTACGCTATCGGGCGGAGAAGCACAGCGTATTAAACTGTCGCGTGAACTTGCCAAGCGAAGCACAGGAAAAACCGTATATTTATTGGACGAACCTACTACTGGATTACATTTTCACGATATAGAGCAACTGCTGAAAGTCCTCTATCGTCTACGCGACGAAGGCAACACGATCATCGTCATAGAACATAACCTGGATGTTATCAAAACTGCCGATTGGATTATAGACTTAGGGCCCGAGGGTGGTGATAAAGGCGGACAAGTCATTGCAACCGGTAGCCCTGAAACGGTTGCAGCCAACCTTGATTCATGGACTGGCCGCTACCTCAAACCCTACTTGTCCTAACATATCTTGTATAATGCTGGCATCGCACAACTTTTATGATATTATGCAATATGAATTATATGTTTATTAGCTTGGGGAGGATTGATAAAATCCTCCCCTTTCTTATGCCGATACCCTCTCTTCCGACTTTTTCCCTAAAACCTGATGTTGCTGAGATCAAATCATCAGCATATTTCAAGGAACAATAGATATGAGACTGTTGAAAAAGTGTCTGCATTAGTACATTCCCCTCCTTTGGAGGGGTGGCAGGCGAAGCCTGACGGGGTGGTTGCAAAGGTTCTGCACAAAGTCACGCCGTTTGTGCTACTGCAACAAACGGCGGTTCTATTTTTCAACAGCCCCATTTGACCTTATTATATTCTCCTTTAGCTTGGAATGTTTGTTCTCGTATTCCAAAGATAAATTGAAGATATAGGGATTTATGGAGTAAGCGTCCGGGCAACACGAAACCCGAAATTTTCTAACTGGGTGGTAGTAGCGTAGATTGGTAAGCGAGATGTGGAGCGCAGTGACGATTCTCTATTGCTCCAACCGCCGCCGCGTATCACGGCTTTGACATTATCACATCCAACCCATTCCGTATCAGCTGGTGTGCTATGCCAGCAATCCTCCACCCACTCCCATACGTTACCATGCATATCGTATAGCCCAAATGCATTCGCAGGATAACTGCCTGCCAGAGTAGTGCCATCCATATGATAACCAAAGTTTGCCTGATTCTTAGAAATCGTACTACCGAAATAGTATGTCGTAGTCGTGCCAGCACGAGCCACATATTCCCATTCAGATTCACTCAATAATCTGTATCTCTGTCCGGTTTCCATTGATAACCAACCCACATAGGCTTGAGCATCATCCCATGAAACACATACTACTGGATGATTATCACTTTGATTAAAAGCTCTCGGATTATGCCAAGAACCATTTTCAGATTTATTGCGGCAATAACCAATGAAATGATTTGTTTCCCGAATGAACTCTGTAAATTGCCCTAAGGTCACTTCATATTTACCCACCGCAAAAGGTTGGGAAATAATAACCTGATGTTGCGGGCTTTCACTAAAGGATTCTGATCCCATCATAAACTCTCCTGCCGGCACCACAACCATCTCCGGACAGGTTGCACAATCACGAAAACTTTCACCTACTTGATATGAATTGGTAGATATTTGATTGTCTGGAGATTGTGGATTATGAACATACTGATAACTAATCGCTATGAATATAGTAAAAATGAAGCTAATAATAATTACAGTAACTTCGTTTATTGCAAATTTTGCCTTAGATGCTTTCGATATTGATTTTAGTTTTGGCAGTGGTTCCATCGTCAATAGTCTCTCTATTTCCTCTACATTTTACGAACGGTCTTTTGCTTTTGTATTTATGCATTTATCTACTAATCTCAATCACTCTCAAAGAGGGTTTTCATGCTAACTTCCGTACAAATTTTATTGGATAATCAATCCTATTATAATCTCTGAAACAGTTTGCAATAATCACTCCTGTGATATTCTTTACTCTGCCTTCGCGCAGGCTCCTAAATTATTGCCTAAGCAGAGTCAGGTGTCTTAGCTGACGCTCAGATTGTAAAAGCTGTGCTTGGTGAAAAGAATAACTATCGGATTATCCGCACGCCGCGAGAACCAGTTATTGTCAGTAAGAAACTGTTAAAACATATATCTGAAAAACGAGTGGCTTTGCGTGAACGCTATGCTAACTTCATTCTTCCTACATTGATGGAGCCAAATGAAATTTGGTTGACTAAATATGATGACGGTAGTTTCCGCCGTCGATTTATCAAGCTATTTAAGGGTAAAAAAAGTATGTTAGTGATTACTCGAGAAAACTTGGACGGCAGTTTGTTTTGGAACGCTATACCAGTACAAGCAAATTATATAGACAATCAACGAACTGGAGTTTTGCTTTATGATAATAGCTAGAGTGCGTGGCAAGCGGCTTCGCCCAAACAGTTAGGTGTTTGTCGTAGATGAATGAACTTAAAGCCTAACCTAATTTCACTCACCCAATGCTTGCCACACACTAGAAGTATACTACAATGAAAATAGATATTCAGATCAAAGACGAAAATATGTTGCAAGCCAGTTGAGCTTACCCTAGTTTGACTCCAAAATACTCATGAGTATTTTGGAGTTATATCTATTTTACTCACAAGATATCTGGAAGGTTCGGTGCGTTCGGATTTGCAAAAAAGGATGGTTTTCTTGAGCGGTCCTAGGCAATCAGAGAAAACTAGACATAAAATCTTTGTCTGATTTTTCACATTTAATGATATAGTATCAATAACAGGTATTAAAACGGGGAGGGTTATTGTAATCCTCCCCTTTTTTTTTACCCATAATCTAAATCAAATAAGGGGCAGAAAATGCTTACCAAAGTCACCATACGCAACTTTAAGTTATTTGAAGAGGTAGAAATACCTCTAGGTAAAGGATTTTTGTTTGTCAGTCCCAACAACAGTGGCAAGACATCAGCTTTGCAGGCTTTAAGTTCATGGCATATAGGTCTAAAGAAATGGGCAGAAAAATATGCTTCAAAAGATCAAATTTCCGCTAAGCGGGGTGTCACTATTAATAGATTAGATTTAATTCCACTGCCGGTGGCAGAAGTAGATTCTATTTGGTTCAATCGTAAAGTACGCAAAGGCTCTAATGAATGAAAGAATACGCATTGATTTAATCGTTGAAGGGATTAGCCAAGGAGAAGAATGGAGGTGTGGATTGGAATTTGACTATTCCAATCCGGAAGCATTTTTTGCCGTCCTTTACGAACTGGTTCAGAAGATAACCCTGCCCGTATGGAAGTCCCACCAAAGGCAGTAGTGACAAAACTGGCTTTTTTGCCTCCGATGTCCGGGTTGGCAAACGAAGAAGCACTGATACGAGAAGGACGTACCAATGTTTTACTAGGGCAAGGACAAACTGCCGTCGCTTCTCTAGGCTCTCCGCATATACTAGGGCAACAGCAAGAAAAAAGAGAAAATGAATGGAGAGATAAATAAAGAAGAAAGACGACTTACTGAAAAGCGTCGCTGGGGACAATTATTTTATGATATGTGCGGAATGGTAGATGCGTCTATAAATGATATTGACATGCAAAAGTTCACACAAGAATATCTTCCTCATGTCGTATCACCTGAAGTATTAGAAGAAAACAAGCGTAACCTGGAAGAACAAATGCAGTCGTTGCGTCTACTTACACCAAAGAATATACCTACGGTTACGGCACTTTTAATGTTCGGTAAAGATATTCGTTATTGGTTTCCTGGTGCCTATATTCAGTTTGTTCGTTTTGAAGGGAACGAAGTCACGGATCCGGTCAAAAATCACGAGGAAATTAAAGGTACTCTACCCGATCAACTGCGCCAATTAGATAGTATTATGAAAGCAAATATATCTGTTTCGTTGGATACCAATGGAATAACATATGCTGAGTCGCCAGATTATCCTTTTTCGGCATTACGAGAACTCGTACGTAATGCAGTCATCCACAGAAACTATCAAAGTTATACGCCTGTGCGCGTCTACTGGTTCGCTGATAAGATTGTGATTAGTAGTCCAGGAGGTGTCTATGGAGAAGTAACCAAAGAGAATTTCGATACAGGAATTACGAGCTACCGTAACCCTACTATTGCTGAAGCAATGAAAAATATGGGCTTTATGAAAAAGTCTGGGAAGGGTTTGGCTAAGGTTCGCAAAGAATTAGAGAATAACGGTAATCCGCCAGCTGATTTTAATATTAAGGAAAATTTTGTCTTTGTTACGATAAAAAAAGCATCATAGCTCACGATGAAATATGATGTTTGTAAGATTCACAATGTAAGCTGTAAATAGTTTGGTAAGCTGGTGCAGACACACCACAACCACCCTATGGAAAGGTTTTACATTTTATATATATGCTAGAGTTTTGCACAAAGTTACGCTGCTTGTGCAACTGCAACAAACGGCGGTTCTATTACGCCTGACGCCTCTCCAAAGGAGGAGAATGATCTGTGCTTATGGGTGGGGTGCGACAAAGTTAGTAATTCTAGCAATACATTCTTCTTTGCCAATCCACATTATCACATGCCCCAATGCCGGGCTGGGTGCGCCGGCAGTTAGCACATAGCGCAGTGGCTTACCGATCATCCCCATTTTGATGCCGTGGTTGCTACTGAAATCGGATAATGCTGTCTTGAGAGTTTCTGCGTCCCAATCTTCAATTTGCCGGATATGCTCCAACAAGGCTTTTAGTAATTCTAAAGTATTCGGATCTTGATAACTCTTTACAGTCTCGGTATCGTAATCGGGTGTTTTATAGATGAATAGCAGTCCGTCAGCAAGTGTGGAGAGTGTTTTATAACGAGACCGCATCTCGGCAACGATGTCATCAAATGGTGGTGTTTGTTTTATGCTTACGCCCTGCCCTGCTAAAAGATTCTCTATTGTCCGACTAAGTTCTGAAATCGGCATCTCGCAAAGATAGTGTGCGTTGAGCCAATCAAGCTTTTCGGTATTCAATGCGGCAGCAGACTTATGGATTGCTGGCAAATCAAAATACGTTATCAACTCGTCAATAGCAAAAATTTCCTGATCGCCTTTAGACCAGCCTAATCGCACTAGATAATTCAACAATGCGTGCGGCAAATAGCCTTGCTCTCTATAGTTGACGATGCCTGCCACTTGGTCGCGCTTGGAAAGGCGATGTCCGTCCTCTCGCAATACCATCGGCAAATGCGCGTAAGTCGGTATTGTTGCATCCAAATGCTTAAGGAGATTGATTTGCTGGAAAGTGTTTTGCAAGTGGTCATCGCCACGAAGTACATGGGTTATTTGCATATCGGTATCGTCCACTACAACTGCAAAGTTATAGGTCGGTGTGCCATCAGAACGCATAATGACGATATCGCTTAGTTGTTCATTTTCAATTTCGGTATGACCATGCACGCAATCATCAAAGCTAGTGATGCCGGTATCCGGTGTTCTGATGCGTATCGTAGGTTCTATGCCCGGGCGTGGTTCGGTACGATTACGGCATTTGCCGTCATAACCCCATGCGGCAAAACCTTTATCAGAAAAGCCCGCTGCACGCTCGGCTAGTTCCTCTTTGGTGCAGTAGCAATGATATGCCTTGCCCTCGGAAAGTAGTCGCTCGGCAGCTGCTTTATAGTGTGCGTGACGAGTGCTCTGGAAATAAGGACCTTCGTCGTAATTCAATCCTAGCCATTCAAGTTCGGTAAGGATATTCTGTGCCGACTCTTCAGTGGAGCGTTCTTTGTCGGTATCTTCAATGCGGAGAATGAATTGTCCTTGATGTTTGCGTGCATAAAGCCATGCGAATAATGCGGTGCGAACATTACCTATATGCAATGTTCCGGTAGGGCTTGGTGCAAAACGTGTGCGTACATTCATAGCAGAAATGGGACTGTTGAAAAATAGAACCGACGTTTGTGTCCGTACAGGCAATCCATTCTATCCATTTCGTTTACGGTAACCATTATTTGGTGGCGCGGAGTGGTTGGGCTTGTGCAAGGATGACGCGTTAGGGAGGGCATGTGGGACTGTTGAAAAATAGAACCGTCGTTTGTTGCAGTAGCACAAACGGCGTGACTTTGTGCAGAACCTTTGCAACCACCCCGTCAGGCTTCGCCTGCCACCCCTCCAAAGGAGGGGAATGTACCAATGCAAACACTTTTTCAACAGCCCCATGTTAGCCCTCCCCTACCGTTTTCATAAATTTAATGGCGCAAGCGGTTGCAGTAGTGCAGAACGGTACGTTAGGGCGGACATATAAGTCCGCCCCTACGACTTGTCGGTTACATGGCGGTTGTATAAACATTACATAGTGGTGAGATATATATTCGCAATAGACACCATAAAGGCTAGTAATTGAATACAAAGCAGCGTATACAATCCTGCCATTAAATCATCTGCCATAATCCCGACACCTCCTTTAACTTGCTGGTCTATGAAATCAACTGGCCATGGCTTGACTATATCAAAAATGCGGAATAATACAAAAGCCAGTAAAAGATAGACCCAACCGGATGGTAAACTGATGCAAGCCACCAAAAAACCTGCGATTTCGTCAATGACAATGGCTCGATGGTCTCTCCCTCCTAAGGCTTCGCTGGTGTATTCGGCAACCGCCGTTCCAACACCGATTATTACTAGTACGATAGATAAATAGAACAATACACCAATATCCATAATCAGCAAGTAGATAGGCACACCCAGTAAGGTTCCTATCGTGCCGGGTGCCAGTGGCGACAAGCCGCATCCCAAACCTAAGGATAGGCAGTGCATCGGATTCATCAACCATTTCCAGTTTGGTTGTGTCAGTTGCTGTTCAGTCAAAATGGTCATAACCTAAGCGTTCTGGTAATTCTACATGTTTTGATTGCCTATAACATCGCAAACCCTGCTCTGCCTCAATAGTGCCTATGCGAGTGATGGGTGTTTCTGATTCGCTCAATGCCAGCTTAAGTTCATCAAAGCGTGCGTCACTCAAGGTGAACAATAATTCATAATCTTCCCCATAACTCAAGACTTTAAGGAGTAATTCTAAAGTAGGACAACAATATGTAATTTCAGGGATCATTGGTATATCGTCAATATCCACCCTAGCCCCTACGCTGCTAGCGGATAGTAGCCGTGATAAATCTTTGAATATGCCATCGGATATATCAATCGCTGCCGTTGCGTAGCGAGCCAGCAAAAGGCCCTCTGCCACCCTAGCTGTAGGTTGTTGCATTCGTTTTAGGCATTGAATATGGCTGTGTGGATATGCTTTTAAGGTATCATCACATAGCATTATCAATGCAGTCTCTGCAACCCGACCAGTCACATAGATTCCGTCGCCGACCTGCGCAGTATTGCGATATAGAATGTGCCCTTCGTCCAAAGTGCCGATTACTTGTATGGTTATTGCCAACGGACCGCGCGTCATATCGCCTCCGATTAAGCTCACACCATGTTGGTTTGCTAAGCGGAAAAAGCCATCGCTAAAATCCTCCAGCCAACCCGAATCGGCATTCGGCATTGTCAAAGCGAGCAAAGCCCAGCGAGGCCTAGCTCCCATCGCTGCCAAATCACTTAAATTGACTGCCAGTGCTTTGTGTCCCAGGTGGCTTGCATCGCTATTCATCTCATTAAAATGAGTGCCTGCTACGAGTGTATCGGTACTCACTGCTATATGCCCACCCGGCATATCAATAATTGCAGCATCGTCACCTATACCTAAAGCAACAAACGGGTCGGGTTGCTGTTTGTCAAAATATCGAGCAATCACTTGCTCCTCACCCAATGATAACCTCACCAGATCAGTCGATTAGAGCGTATTTCTTAGCAAAGCAGTCAAGCACTCCGTTGACAAAGCGATAGCTTCCGGAACCGCAGAATTTCTTGGCAATCTGCACTGCCTCGTTGATAGCGACTGCAGAGTCGATTTCGTCAATGCAGGCAATCTCGTATGCGGCGTTGCGTAAAATGAAGCGTTCGATCGTATCAACTTCCTTCATACTTTTTGTCATG
Source organism: uncultured candidatus Poriferisulfidus sp. (assembly GCA_965200865.1). Classification (GTDB taxonomy): domain Bacteria; phylum Pseudomonadota; class Gammaproteobacteria; order Poriferisulfidales; family Oxydemutatoraceae; genus SP5GCR1. The sequence goes on from CBDAVG010000002.1 coordinate 620,653, forward strand.
CATTCTTCTAGTTTTTTGTCTAAAGATTTTGATGTAGATGCCTGTAATAAAGTCCTAAAATATGTATCATCAACCTGTTCATAGCCCGCTTCAGATACAAATTGTTCTATGATTTCGTTGATATTTTGACCGCCGATTTGCCATTGATACGCCGCTTGCATTGCAAGCCTACGCGCCCTGCTACGCGCATAAAAGTTCTGCGGCGTACTCATAAGAGTTATTGAAAAAGTATTTCATGCATCGGGGTGGCTTGCGTATATGTTGGCTTAACATGCAATATTGTGCAAGTAATCGGCAAATGGTCTGCATAATTACATGGCGTATAGCGGTTAGGTCTATGCGGAACGGTACCGTAGGGCGGACATATAAGTCCGCCCCTACAATTCTATTAAAAAGTTTTGCGGCGTAATCATAACTATTCATCGTCTACAAAACCTGACTGTCCCCATAAATCTCCTTTGCCTAGTACTTCCTCTCTATCAGATCCTTCTATTTCAGAGATTAGTTGCGCTATTCGTAATGTCGCAAGTGCGTATTCTATACCGCGGTTTGTTTTACTATCTGGTTTGGTACGTTCATTGGCATGTGCGATATCGTCCACTGCCAAAATGCCTAAAGTTATAGGCACCCCTGTCTCTAGCATGACTTGCATAATACCACGACTGCATGTATCAGTGATTAAGTCATAATGCTTGGTTTCCCCTCGTATCACACACCCTAAAGTTAAGAGTGCCTCGTAAGCGTAAGTCGAAGCTATTTGCTGTGCGGCTATGGGAATCTCAAAAACCCCTGGCACATGCCAAATATCTACCGTATCTGCATTAAAGTCTTCAAAAGTTTTTATGGCACTCACTATCATAGAGTTAACGATTTCTTCATAATATGTAGCAGCGATGATACCGAAACGTTGTCCACTGGCATCTAATTCGCCAAATTCTACAATATTTGTTTGCATATCTAAGTCCTCGAAAGTTGGTGTTTAACTAAGTCATCAACCGTCCCGATTTTCAAGCGATGCCTATCAGCAAAACGCTCTAAATTGGGTAAACGTGCCATAGAACCGTCGTCGTTGAGTATTTCGACGATGACAGAAGCAGGTTCAAAGCCTGCCAGTCGTGCAAGGTCACAGCCACTTTCTGTATGACCGGCACGAGTTAAGACACCGTTCGGTTGTGCCATCAGCGGGAAAATATGTCCCGGTCTGATTAAATCGTCAGCACTGCTGTCGGGAGAGACTGCCACTCTAACCGTGCGCGCACGGTCATGAGTTGAAATCCCAGTGCTAACTCCAGCTCGTGCATCAACGGAAACCGTAAAATTAGTTGCCAGCTTACTATTCGTATCGCTCACCATCAGTGGCAACTGTAAATGTTGGCATCGCTCAGGGGTCAAGGTGAGACAAATCAATCCTCGCCCATATTTAGCCATGAAATTGATATGATCTGCGGTGACGACTTCCGCTGCAACCATCAAATCACCTTCGTTTTCCCGTTTTTCATCGTCTACAATGATGACAAGACGACCATTTCGTAATTCATCTATAATCTCTGAGATCGGTGAAATTGGCATTTATCCACAATCAAGACAAGGCACTAAAACGTTTGAATACGTCGGTTTTTGCATATACGGCTCGCTCGTCTAGTGCCTCTTCTATGCGCATCAGTTGGTTATATTTGGCAACCCTATCGGTACGACAGATAGAGCCGGTTTTTATCTGCCCTACTCCAATACCGACGGCCAAATCGGCAATACTGGCATCTTCGGTTTCGCCGGAGCGATGCGAAATAATGCAGTTATAGTTTGCTTTTTGAGCCATATCAATTGCTGCCAATGTTTCGCTCAGTGTGCCGATTTGATTGAGTTTGATTAACACGCAATTTGCGACCTCTTGTTTTATGCCTTCGGCGATTATATCAACATTGGTGACGAATAAATCGTCTCCTACTATCTGTATCTTATTGCCAAGCTTCTCAGTCATTATACGCCAACCTGCCCAATCGTCTTCGGCAATACCGTCTTCTATGGAAAGGATCGGATAGCGGGCGACCCAATCGGATAGATATTCTACAAAACTTAAACTATCGTACATCCGCTTCTCCGATGCCAAATGATACTCGCCTGAGGAGTAAAACTCCGAACTTGCTACATCCAGTGCTAGATAGATATCTTTGCCTGCAGTATATTGGGTTTTCTCTATCGCCTCCAAAATTACTTCTATGGCTGCTTCGTTTGACGGAAGATTAGGGGCAAAACCACCTTCATCGCCGACCGTGGTACTCAATCCACGACTGCTTAGCACAGCCTTCAAGGAGTGGAATACCTCTGAACCCACCCGAACCGCTTCTTTGATATTCTCTGCGCCAGTCGGCACCAGCATAAATTCTTGTATATCCACATTATTGTTCGCATGGGAACCACCGTTTAGGATATTGATCATCGGCGTGGGAAGACGCAATATGGCATTTTCTCGCATGCCGTTGAGATATTCATATAAAAGACATTCATTCGCTTTTGCTGCGGTAGATGCAGCTGCCAATGAAACTGCAAGGATTGCATTAGCACCCAAACGCCCTTTGTTTTTGGTTCCGTCTAGGTCAATCATTGCATGATCTAGTTGCTCCTGCTTAGTTACATCAATACCAAGCAATGCTTTTTGGATTTCACCGTTGATATTGTGCACCGCACTCTGCACACCTTTGCCATGAAAACGTGCGGCATCATTATCTCGTAGTTCAACAGCCTCTAAAGTGCCGGTAGATGCACCAGACGGCACTGATGCGCGCCCGCAGATGCCTGATTCAATTTTGACTTCCGCTTCCACAGTAGGATTACCGCGAGAATCTATGATCTCACGCCCATGTATTTGTATTATGTTGTTTTTCATATTCTCTATATATCTATTTGTTATTTCTAATTTTTTCTTTCACTACTTCGTCTATGTGTTTTAATTCTTCCAGTAGGGAGTGCATCTTATCCAACGGCCAAGCATTAGGTCCGTCGCTTAAAGCATCATCGGGATTCGGATGTGTCTCAGCAAATAAACCCGCGACGCCTACTGCAATCGCTGCCCGAGCAAGTGCCGGAACAAATTCCCGATTACCACCCGAAGCATTACCCTGACCACCAGGCAATTGAACGGAATGTGTAGCATCAAAGACTACCGGACACTGGGTCTCCTGCAAAATAACCAAAGACCGCATATCCGATACTAGATTATTGTAGCCGAAACTAAACCCTCTTTCACATACCATCACCTGCTCGTTACCAGTTGCACGAGCCTTCTTTACGACATGCTGCATTTCCCAAGGCGATAGAAATTGCCCTTTTTTGATGTTCACTGGCTTGCCCATTTCAGCAACATTCTGTATGAAATTGGTTTGCCTGCATAAAAAAGCAGGTGTTTGCAATACATCCACTACTGATGCAACCTCGTCTAATGGTGTATCTTCATGCACATCGCTGAGTACTGGCACGCCGATATCGGCTTTGACCTTCTCCAATATACGCAAACCTTCAGCGATTCCTAAACCACGAAAACTTTGATGCGATGAGCGATTTGCTTTGTCAAACGAAGATTTATAGATAAAAGGAATTTTTAGTGCCTCACTATACTTTTTAAGTGCTTGCGCACTTTGCAATGCTAAAGCCTCGCTCTCTATCACACAAGGTCCGGATATCAACACAAAAGGTTGATCGGATGCCATCTCAAAACCGCAGACATTCATGGTTTATGAGCCTGCCTGACGGTGATGAAGAGCTGCTTCCACAAATCCTTTGTATATCGGGTTTGCTCGGCGTGGCGTGGAGGTGAACTCAGGATGGAATTGGGTGCCTACAAACCACGGATGGTCAGGTAATTCTATGATTTCCACCAATTCTTTATCTTCCGAATGTCCCACAACCTTAATTCCTGCTTTAAGTAATCGATCTAAATAGCGATTATTCAGCTCGTAGCGATGGCGGTGCCGCTCCTCTATCACATCTTGTTGGTATTGTTGATAGCTTTTGGAGTCCTTATCCAACCAACATCTTTGTAGCCCCAAGCGCATCGTGCCACCCATATCGGAGTCTGCATTGCGTTGCTGTATTGTGCCTGCCCGATCTTGCCATTCGGTTGCCAAAGCAATAACCGGATGCGGTGTGTCGGGATTGAATTCCGAGCTATCGGCACCGTCTAGTTTGGCAACATTACGGGCGAATTCAATCACCGCAACCTGCATCCCCAAACAAATTCCTAAATACGGAATGTTATGCTCACGCGCATAGCGCGCTGCGGAAATCTTACCCTCTATGCCTCTCTCACCAAAACCACCTGGAACCAGAATACCGTCGGCATCGTCTAATAGCTTGCAATCCTCTTGCATGTCCTTGGTGTCTATATGGATGATTTCCACATCGCATTGCAGTGCCAAGCCGGCGTGGACTAGTGCTTCGTTGACTGACATATAAGCATCAACCAAGCTAACATATTTACCGACCAGCGCAATTTTAACCGAGTGTTCAAGTGCGTTATAGTTCGCATCTATACGCTCCCATTCGCTCAAATCGGCAAGCCGAACATCGTGCAAACCTAACTTTGAGACAATCAATTCGTCTATCTTTTGTTGATGGAACCATAGTGGAATACTGTAGATGCTATCAAAATCTATCGCTGAGATTACATCTTCTACTTGGACATTGGTGAACAGAGCTATTTTCTTTCTATGCTCTAGAGGCAATTCCTGCTGCGAGCGACATAACAGAATATCGGGTTGTATCCCAATGGAGCGTAGTTCCTTAACCGAATGTTGGGTCGGTTTGGTCTTTATCTCGGCACTGGTCTTCAAATGAGGAATCAGCGTTAGATGCACATATATCACCCGACTTTGTTCCTCTAGACCCATCTGCCTGATTGCTTCCAAAAATGGCAAAGACTCTATATCACCTACGGTGCCGCCTATTTCAATGATGGCAATATCGCTTCCCCTAGAACCTTCGCGGATCGCAGTTTTGATCTCGTTGGTGATATGCGGAATGACCTGTACGGTTGCGCCTAGATACGCACCTTGTCGTTCCTTGCGAATGACGCGCTCATAGATTTGACCAGTGGTATAGTTATGGTGTTGGGCAGCACGAAAATTTACAAAACGCTCGTAATGACCTATATCCAGATCAGTTTCGCTGCCGTCTTCGGTCACATAAACCTCGCCATGCTGAAAAGGACTCATCGTACCGGGGTCTACGTTGATATAAGGGTCGAGCTTGATCAAACTCAGCTTAAAACCTCGTGCCTCAAGTATCGTCCCGATGCACGCACTGGCAATGCCCTTACCCAGAGAAGAGACAACTCCGCCGGTTACAAATATATAGTTCATCTCAAGCGCACGCAGTGATATTCCATATCAGCCGTAGCCTGCCTTGTGCATAAATCAAAGGGATACGGCCTCGCTGCCACATAGGAACACGGTATTCCTGAAAAACTTTTTTCAGGCTTTTATGAAAGAGACGATTGGATGTATCTTGAAACGCACAACGCTCACCGCCATGACGAAAATTCACAGTGAGTACTTGGTCAAAAAGAAAGGGGGCTTGTCGCATTAATTCGGTCCTGCGTAATATCAAGTTCAGTTGCGGTATTTCACAATCTTTATCGTTATGCCACTCTATAGATGAAATCGGGATATGCTTCAACGGTTTGATTGCATACAATATGCCATGATAAAAACCTATGCCGATATCTGAGTAAGTGCATATCATACCACCACCCGAAGCATTTCGCTTTAATATATGCTCAGAAATCATACTACAAATACGCGCGAGCTGGCGCGTATCAGGTAGCGGTATCTCGTTCAGCTTACACCATGCGCGCAATACCACATGGCGGTATGAAGTAGGCATGGTTAACAAAACTCTGATTAATAGATTTACACTATGCGGTAGCAAACAGCGATGTAAATATCGCTTTGTCTCGGCAGTGATTATCGTATCTGCTTCCACCTGATGCGCTGCAGCCCTTGCAACAGCCTTGTGCCATGTTTGCCAGCGTGCCTCCAACACTGGGGCAACACGATGTCTTATGTAGTTGCGCGCATAGCGCAAGTCTTCGTTGCTAGGGTCATTGAGCCAATTTAACTGATGTGTTTGTGCGTAGCGATGAATATCGGCGCGAGAGATAGATAACATCGGTCGTGCCAATGCGCCTTCAGCCAAGCTGCGGTACTCAGGAATCGCTTTAAGACCGGTGGTGCCAGTACCTCGCAGTAAGCGCAATAACACGGTCTCGGCTTGGTCGTTTTGATGGTGTGCAGTCAATAATAAATCGCCTGCCTTGACAATGCGTTGCAATGCACGATAGCGTAATTCGCGAGCTGCTGCTTCTATACCTTGTGGATGTTTGTCGGTGACCTGAACCACTTCGCACTGATATGCGATGCCCATGCTTTTTGCTTGTTTATGGCAGTGCGCTTCCCAGTCATCGGCTTCGGGATGTAAGCGATGATTGATATGCACTGCTAATAACTTGCAATGCAGTTTCCCCGACAGGTTATGAGCCAGATGCAACAGCACGGTGGAGTCCAATCCACCGCTGTATGCAACGACAATGCGCTTTGCTTTGGTATGGTCTAAAAATCGTTGAAGCTGCTTGTGTACTCTTGAAACTATCCCACGTGAAGCTGTTGAAAAATCGACACACACAAATATTCATCCATCTAATTTACGATAACGGTAGGGGCAGACCCATGTGTCTGCCCTACGGTACCGTTCTGCAAAACTGCAACCGCTCCGCGCCACCGACATGGTTACCGTAAACAAAATGAATGAATGAGGCTGTTGAAAAAGTATCTGCATTAGTACATTCCCCTCCTTTGGAGGGGTGGCAGGCGAAGCATGACGGGGTGGTTGTGGTGGTTCTGCACTAGACAATTACCTCCTACGATGCATGATGGTACTTTTTCAACAGCCCCGAATGGATTGTTTGTGCAGGTGCATCGCGCTAGGGAGGGCATGATAGCCCTCCCCTACGGTGCTGAAATACTTTTTTAACAGCCATATATCAGACATCTTTGAAGTATCCGATATCAGCCCACTTCTTGTATCGTGCCTCTAATAGTTGCTCGGTGGATAAGTGGCTTAGCTGGTCAAGTTGTGATTTCAGAGCCGATGTCAATTCGGTATGGGTGCTATCAAAATCGCGATGCGCACCACCGTTCTTCTCAGTGACGATTTTGTCAATCAAACCAAGCTCAAGTAACTCGTCGGCAGTTAGTTTTAATGCTTTAGCGGCAGTGTCGGCATATTTGGCATCCTTCCACAATATAGAAGCACAACCCTCCGGCGAGATCACCGAATAGATACTATACTGCAACATGATCAGACAATCTCCGACACCTATTGCCAATGCGCCGCCTGAGCCACCTTCGCCAATAATCGTGCAAATAATCGGTACTTCCAATTGTGCCAAAGATTTTAAATTTGCAGCGATTGCTTCGCTTTGGTTGCGCTCTTCAGCATCTATACCAGGATATGCGCCGGGCGTATCTATGAAAGTCAATATCGGTAGTCTAAATCGTTCGGCAAGTTCAAACATACGCTTGGCTTTGCGATAACCTTCAGGTTTACACATGCCGAAATTACGCTTGACTTTTTCTTGGGTATCTCGCCCCTTCTGATGACCTATGACAACCACTGGATGACCATCAAGGCGTGCGATACCTCCAACGATGGCAGCATCGTCGGCATAGTGCCGGTCGCCATGCAATTCTTCAAAATCAGTGAATAACGCTTGTATATAATCTAGGGTATAAGGACGCTGCGGGTGACGAGCGAGCTGGGTAATCTGCCATGGACTGAGCTGTGTATAAATGCTTTTGACCAGTTTATTGCGTTTTTGCTCTAACTGCTTTATTTCCTGTGAAATATCTAGGCGGTTATGACCGCTTACATTCTGCAGTTCTTTGATTTTAGCTTCTAACTGAACAACTGGTTGTTCAAAATCAAGGTGACCGTTCATTTCATATTAAGTTGTGTTGGTTGCTTTATTGTCATAAATCTGTCTTTTATCAATAGTATTATATCGCATTGCACCGTTATAATAATCTTAAGCATAATTTACAGCTATGAATACACGGCAACAAAACCAAACATTCGCCAAGCGGTTACGCAACGGCGACCTTCTAAATAGCACGATGGTAACCATCAATGCACCGCAGGTTACCGAATTATTATCCGAAGCCGGCTTGGATTGGCTGTTCATAGATGGCGAACACGGTGCCTTCAGCATCGATGCCCTACAAAACCTCTTGCAAGCAGCAAAAATTCCTGCTTTGATCAGAGTCTCACATGCCGAACGAATTGCGGTAAGAAATGTATTGGATATAGGGGCTACCGGAATTATCGTACCACAAGTGAATAGTGCGCAAGTTGCGCAAAACATCGTCTCGTGGTGTCGCTATCCACCTGCCGGCACGCGCGGTGTAGGCCTTACCCGTGCCCATCGCTACGGATTTGAGTTTGAGGATTATCTACAATCCGCTGCTGAAGAAACCGTGATCATCGTGCAAGCCGAACATAAAGATGCAATTTCCGAAATTGAAGCGATCGCATCAGTAGAAGGTGTTGATGGAATTTTGATAGGACCCTATGATTTATCGGCAAGTTATGGCAAAGCAGGCATGATAGATGATGCCGAAATACAAGATGCGATGGATACGATTTGTCGCGCTTGCTTAGCAAAAAACAAGGTTTTGGGATTTTTTGGTATGAATGTAGAGGCAGTTATGCCATGGATAGAGCGAGGTGCCACATTGATTACCGTCGGTGTAGATTGTGTGACCCTCGGGATTAATACCAAGCAATATGCCGATGATTTGCAGAAGAGACGTGTTGAAAATGAATGATTTTTATATCAAGAAACGTGCACCTAAACCACCCGTAGGGGAGGGCTAACATGCCCTCCCTAAAGTATTGTACTTGTACCATCTCAACCGCCATGCGCCATCAAATCATGGTTACCGTAAATAAAACGAATGAATGGATTGTTTGTGCAGACGCAACGCGCTTGGGAGGGCATGTGGGACTGTTGAAAAAGTACCGTCATGCACCCGTAGGAGGTAATTGTCTAGTGCAGACCCGCCACAACCACCCCGTCAGGCTACGCCTGCCACCCCTCCACAGGAGGGGAATAAAAATGTGTTTTGTGGGGATACTTGCTTTATGTGCAACTACTGCGCTCCATGCAAACGATGCCATAGACGAAGGAGATTGTCCTATCGTGATACCTGACTTTGACAATACAATGCTTCTCACCAATGAAGAACGCATACAGATGATGGATCAAGCTTTGAAGGATGCACTCGCTCAGGTGCAGGATTGCCAACAAAGGCTTAGCGATGTGCAAAACCAAAATAATAGCAATGCGAACAATCCCAATAATGCTGGCAGTGTAACTACAAGCACTAATAGCAATACAGAGCAAGCAAATAATGCCGAATCTGGGCAAAGCGACGCTCAAAATCAGCAAACCGCAACACCAAGTGGTGAGCTTTCTGGTAGCGAAATTCCTGATGATTTTAATGAACCGGCCAATACACAAATACCAGAAGATGCAACGCCGAGCAGCGAATTGTCAGGCACTGAACCACCGAAAACTGTGCAAAGCGACAATGAAGGTACGATAAGCGGCTCACTAGAAGACTCTCCCTCTACCCTGCCTGCTACCGAAGATAATGAACAGACACTAAGCAACGGTAAATTGCCCGAAGATATACCGCCAGCAGACAACGATGATATAATTGCTAAACAGATTAGAGAAGCTGCGCTTGCAGAACCCGACCCCCAGAAACAAGCGAAACTATGGAATGAATATCGTCGTTATAAAGGTATTTCAGAGAGAAACTAAAGGGAAGAGCTAAGATGTGCTATTGCGACAATAAAAATAGCTATACTGCTACACCAACGGTATTTTACCTACTGCTGAGTGTTGCATTTTTATTGAGCGGATGCTATGCGACTAAAGGTTCATCAATACTAGGAGGAAGTTCTACGGATACGGTCGGTCCTGAAAGCTCCACTAAAATAATGACTGCGCCAGAAAAGCAACCGTTGTCGATGCGTGCAATACAAAAAGAATTGGAAGTCATCGTGCCTGTTTTTGATCCAAACATACCTGACGATCCCAAGATACGAGAGAAGAAAGGCATTTGGCCTGAACTACGCCGAGTAGAATCCGTAAACTTTGCTTTGAATATGAAAAAGGCTTTAGAGGATACCAATCAGTTAGGAGCAGTTCGGGTCACACCTGACCGAAAAGTTGCCGGCGACCTTTATGTGATTGGTAAAATTAACGAATCAAATGGTGAAGATGTTGCAATCAATATCAAGGTTGTCGGTATAGATGGCAGAGGTTGGTTCAGCAAAAACTACGAACATCGAGTAGATGAGTATTTTTATATCAGCCCACGCAATCAAGGCAAAAATCCTTATGATCCGGTATTCAAACAAGCAGCAGTCGATATAATAAAACAAATACGCAGCAAAGACCAAAGCTATTTGAATGAACTCAACCAGTTGACCGAAGTGCGCTTTGCTTATTCAATGTCTGACGAGAGCTTTGAGCAATTTCTAAAGTTTAGAGGCAGTCGCGTAGAACTGGTGCAAGCCCCTGCTGACAACGATCCAATGTTTAAGCGTATCCATCAATATAGAGTGGAGGACCAACTCTTTACCGATAAAATGCAACAATACTACAACGATTTCAACCAAAAGGTAAAAGCATCGTATGAAACTTGGCAAGAAGCTGCCCTTTCGGCAGCCAAAGCACAGCGCGAAGCTAAAAGAAAAGCATTATGGCGAGCTTCAGCAGGTATCGCTGCTATCGGTTTAGGTGCATTGATCGGCTCCAAAAAAGGTGATTCAGCTGTTGGGACAATCGCATCGGGCGGTGCAGTCATCGCTGGTGCTGGGCTACTATTGAGTGGTGCACAGAATTATAAAGAATCCAAATTTCACCATGAAACTTTAATGGAATTGGGAAAATCTATAGATGTAGAAGTCGCTCCTCAAGTAATTGAGTTTGAGGAGAAAAATGTAAAACTTACCGGTAATGCCACTGCACAATTCAATCAATGGCGCTCCGCATTGAGAAAAATATACGCCAGGGAGAAAACCCCTAGCATAAGACTTTAGAAAAATAGATTAAGTTATTAAATTTCGTGTAAATATCTATCTACTAATCAATCGTCAATTTGCATTAACGATAATTTGGGCTTTTGAACCGCTGCCACCTCTATGTTGCCAAGATTGAGTCTGGCTATTAATGCCTTGGATTTTAATTTCTCCAGTATTTAAGTTTATATAGTCACACCTTCCCTTAAAACCAGTTCCATTCACTGCATAGAGTTCCACCGTATATTTTTGTCCCTTCTGTACATCTAATTGACTGCAATCCCAACTATTGAAAATCTCGTTATTAAAGATTATATCTCCGTTAATTGTTACACGAACCCTATCTCCATCTTCGCATTTATGATCCCGAACACAAATTTCCAATCTAGGTGAATTACTATCAACCGCTATATTAAAATCTTGTAGTGGTTGATCACCGAATTGATTACCAACGGTTTCACTCAATTGATCATACAACTTATCATATTGACTGCCGACATAATTATCATCTGATCCATTCGAAGAGCTATCTGTATCGTTTGCCACCCAGTCGGTCATAACAGATGTTAAATCACTATCGTATTTGCTAGAGCGTTCTTTTAGCTTATTTTCTGCTTTTTCATAAGAATCTTCGCGATAACAACTAATGGAGCTGTAATAACAGGAATTATTGTGTTTTTCCTTGATATGATCAGAAAAATCCAGTTTATAGTCTCCTACATTCAGAAAATAATCACCTGAAAAAATAGCACTATAATATGTCTGCCTTTTTTCTCCCGGCATCCCTGCTTCACATTCACAATAAATATAATCATCGCCTACAGCAAATACTTGCGGTATAGATAGCAGTGATAATAGAATAAATACTAATAATTTCATTAACCATGAATTATACACAAAAATATAAAATACGAGGCTTACGGAGTACTTAGAATAATTGACATCCTCTCTTTTTATGACACAATGAAGTGAGAAAGCCGATGAATTAAACCATGGAGATAGAGAAATGAAAAAGTTTTTAGTATTTGCATGTATTATGCTGCTCGTGCCGACTTATGCAGGAGCTGGAGAGTTAATGGAACGGCTAACCGCTGATGGTGTTCTAGGCGACGAAACTGCGAGAGAAGAAGAACAGAAGAAGCAATGGGCAGAAAAGACAAATCATATTACTGGAGAAGATGCCAATGAATGTACTAAAGTGTATAGCGGGAGATTTTCGTATCATAAAGTTCCATGCAAAACAAATATTAGTGCAGAACAGGCAACTGATATTTCTGAAGGAGCTGCAAAAAAAGCAAGCGGCCATTTAGGTAGTGAAGCAGCTGGTGCTGGGGTTCGTACAGCAGGTAAAGCAGTTGGTAAAGTAGCTAAAAAAGCAATTCCGAAGCCGGCGGCTGCATTAATTGATCTAGGAGGTAGTATTATAGGTAGTGAAGCAGGCGAAGCTGCTGCTGATGGAGCTATTAAAGGTGGTAATCACATAGCAAACGAGGCACTGTCACTGCCTTCTGATTCTAATAAGTCAGCAAAACCGAAAAAATCTGTGGCAGAACGAGCAACTGATGTTGCTGAAACAATTGCCAAAGGTGCAGGTGGTTCTATTGGTGGTATTTTAGGTGCTCCTCTCGGTCCAGGAGGTTCTTTGGTAGGTTCTGAAGTAGGCAGCGCGGCTGTTGGAGGAGTTATTAAAAGTGGTAATTACATAGTAAATAAGACTATAGATTGGCATTTTAAGCGTAAAAGTCAGAAGATGCAAAAAGAACTGGAAGAGCATCAGCAGAAAATGCTAGAGCAAAAATCTCCCCAATATGACGAATCAATGGACTGGCAATATAGCGAATTCATGAATACAATGACCCAGGCTGAATGGGAGAAGATGTTAAATGATGGACTTGAGGAAGCTGTTAAGAATGGATACATAGAAAGATCATCTCCCGAATATTACGAAACCCGTGAAATGATTAAGAATTGGAAAGTTGGCACTTACCCTTCTTACCCTGACTAGTTTAAGGATAAAATATTCCTTGCTATCTCAATCGGCAGTTCTATTCTGCCCTCACTGAAACAAAGAGATGTTGCAAATGGTTTTAAGTATTCCTTCAATAAAAAGTATAGTTTTATACTCGCTACTAACTGTATGTATAGTGCCATTTTCAATTTATGGTGAGGGCTTAACAGACGAACACGATTGCCCTATAATCGTACCGGAATTTCCTAACTCTGATGATACAGCATTATTAACTCGAGAAGAGCGAATTGAATTGATGGATCAAGCCTTTGAAGAGGCACTTAATAAATCACGAGCATGTCGCACTCCAGAAACTCAAGTTAATACATCTAACCCACAGGACAGTGCGCCTAGCGAACAGTTATCAGGAACAGAACCAGAGCAAAGGAATAATCAGAACCCACCAGCTGCTGCACAACCAAGTGCGCCAGCACCAGATATTCAAGACCTCGAATTAGAAACTAGTGCAGAAGGAGAATCTGGAGAACAAACCAGTGCAGCTCCCATACAAGAACAAACTGTAAGCAATGGAAAATTACCTGAAGACATACCACCGGCGAATAACGATGATATAGTTGCGCAACAAATTAGAGAAGCAGCTATAAACGAGCAAGACTCTCAGAAGCAAGCAAAACTCTGGAATGAATATCGCCGCTATAAAGGACTTCCTGAAAGATAGAACCGCCGATTGTTGCAGTAGCACAAACGGCGTGACATTGTGCAGAATCGCAACGACCACCCCGTCAGGCTACGCCTGCCACCCCTCCAAAGGAGGGGAATGATCCGCCCCTACCAGTATCATAAATTATGTAGCGCGTGGCGGTTAAGTTTGTGCAGGACGGTACGATTAATAAACATAACGAGCGATACGAAAACCTATATCATCTGCAGGGTTATTGGCCTTTTGGCGATATGCAGAACGTAATTCCGAAAGCGTGCCTGATTTCCAACTTGAACCTTTAACGACATGCATACTTTGACTGTTATTTCTTAACGGCCCTAAAGGGTCATTCATGACATTTGTTGTTATATCTATGCTATAAGCATCGTGTACCCATTCCCTTACGTTACCTGCCAGATCATACAATCCGGCTGCATCTTGTTTGAAGGATCCGACAGCCGCTAGTTGAACATAGCCGTCATTGTAGTTAGGGATATATGTCTGTACGCTATTTTTAGCACTTTCATCGGCAAGATTACCAATATTTTTAGGAATGGTATTACCCTTCCCCCAAACAAATTGAACAGAAGATTGACGACCTGCATAGCGTGCCAGCCATTCCCATTCCGCTTCGCTGGGCAAACGGTAGCCGTCGCTATCCGAATTATAACCAATGATGACATTTCCATTGCTTGCATAAAAAGGAGATAGTTTTTCTTGCACACTAAGCCAGTTACAGAATTTTGCTGCTTGATCCCATCTAAGATTACTGACGGGAAGATCAGATGCCTGCACTTGCGAGTCAAAAGCATGATAGTGTTTAGCAGATATTTCCGTTCGGCTAATATAAAAAACCCTACTAAGACTTACATTACGTATGATTTCATTTGCTCTTTGCCCTTTTTCACTACGGTGGGCACCTATTTGGAAAGGCATCTGTGCTTTACTAGGATTGAATAATACTAGTTCTACTCCGATAGAGTTCGTCATCACCGGAGGACTGTCGGCTAAGCGTGCTTGAAGCTCCGTCATCAATGTCTCATTGATTTCAATGACACGCTTGCTACTAGGGTAGATTGTCTTTTGAATGGTACGGTATCCAGGCTTATATAATTCAATCATATATGCTCTAGAGTCCAGTGTCAGCGACTGCGGAGTTTCTCCTTTTTCTATATTATCTATTTTTACGAATGCTTGCGGAGTTGCATTGATGACGACTTTTCCAAGCTCAATATCTAGAGAAAAATCAATTGTTTCTTTTTGATTGGGTTTTAATGTGCGCTTAATTGTTTGTGAAAAATAAGAAGTTTTAGAATAACTGATAGTAAGCTCGCGCATAGGTTCCAATGCTATCGGCATATTTTCGATTGGAATTAATTTGCCGTCAATCATTAACTGTCCACCCGGCGGTGAGAGTGCAAAGTTCACATAAGCTCTTTTATATTGAAGTCGATAATTTCTACTGACTATAGGTTGTTGATTTGTAATTTCAAGCAGGTCATCTATAGCCTCAAAATCAGGTGTCTCTATCTGTACACGATAAGTCCCTCCTGTTTTGCTCAACGATATTGGAGTTTTTCCTATGGGTTCATTATCCAGTAAAATTGGCACATTTGCAGGATTAGATGACACATCAAGCCTTCCTTGTACGGGTTCCAAATTGAATGTGATGATTTTCTCTTCGGCACGTTCTAGAGTCATAGAAACGGTCTGAGGTTGGTAATACGGATGTGATGCCGTCAATTCATACTCGCCGGGTTCTACAGAGGTTTGTAGCTGACTTTCCGAAGCTATAAGCTGTGCATTGAGTTGCCATTGCACGGTTATATCGGCAGGGACAGCAGTTGCCTTAATTACAGCGGGTGCCTCTTTCAGTGTAATCATAATGCGACGTTCAAGCGTACTACGATTTAAGGTGACTATTTCGCTGATGAAACCCGGAGCAGAGACTTTCAAGTCTGCTTGATTTCCCAATAAATATACTTTATCCTGTTGAACCCAGCCTAATCCAGTTAAGACGCGTTGCGCCTGCACGGCTGCCTCGTCAGGTGCTACTTCCACTATGGCCGCTTTTACCCAAAAAATAAAGCCAAACAAAGCAATGCTTGTCAGTACGATGCCACTGCCTGCTGTAGTAATTTTTAGCCAAAAAAATCTCTTTTTTTTGCGTAAATGTGCTTCAGATAATTTAGATGGGTTCATCGCAGACAATTTTGACATCAACTGGTTGTGCTGGTTTTATGTGAACTTCAATCAATTTATCCTTAAAACCTCTACGTTCTCCTTTGAAGAAATAACGTCCCGGCTTTAGTCCTTCTTTTAGTGTGTATTTTTTTACTTTACCAATAATACCGACACCGTTCACAGAAATATAGGTTTCATTATCGGAATGAACCGTAACCGATACCAGTGTAGACATTTCGATAATGGTATCATTCAATTGTTCGGTCAACTGTTTGAGCTGTGCACTATGGTCGGTATATTTTGCACTATCTTGGGCAAGTTCTTGCATCGCTGCAGAAATCTGATTATCGGCAAGACGTTCCGGACGCGATAATGCCTGTTTAATCTTTCCCGTGTATCCATTGATAAGCGAAGCAACATTCAAACGTTCTTTTATATTTTTATTATTGGGAAAAATCTTTTGGGCTTGTTTGTAGTATTGTTCTGCAGATTGCCAGTTGTCATCTTTCTCAGCAATTGTCGCTTCTATTATTAATTTCCTATGTACCTCCTCCGATTCAAGCTGATCAAGTCTATCCAACAATAAGCTCAATGAGGGATGATTAGCATCTAATCGCTTTAACAGATCGAGCAATCCACGCGTCTGTTCAATGTCTCTAGACTCTAATGCCTGCGATATTTGTCGCAATAATTTATCTATTATTTCTTGATTATGCTTTTGTATAACAGCACGAAGTCTCTCTTGGAGAGACTTCGCATAAGGATCATATTGAATTGCTTGTTCTAACAGATCAATTTCTTTCGCTAAGTCATTTTCTATTTGTGCGGTATTTGCAGCTTTAATTAAATCGGCAACCTTGTCCATTACATCAATGCGATTTTTCAATTCCACTGCCGCTTTGTTTGTAGGTTGATAGAGTAATGCGCGATCAATTGCAGTGGATGCTTGCTCGGAACGGCCTGCTTCAAATTCCTGTTGTGCCGCCGTCAAAGCCGATTCAAAATTTGCCTGCTTAGTAGCCTCTAGTTCCGAGACCTTTTTTGTTAAATCATCAAGATACTGTATTGCATCGGTGAATTGATTATTGGCAAAAGCATTAAGGGCATTATTCTCTTGTTCTTGTATATAAGCATTACTCTCAGGAGACCAAGTAGGCAAATCTAGTTGTGCAATCCGAGGTTTAACTTGGGTTTCATAGACTTGCATCTGCGCAATATATTTTTGTCGCAAAATGTTTTGTGTTTCATCGTTTAATGGTTGTTCGTCGGTCAGTGGTTTCTTATCAATTGGCTGTTCATCGGTCAGTGGTTTCTTATCAATTGGCTGTTCATCAGTCAGTGGTTTCTTATCAATTGGCTGTTCATCGGTCAACGGCTGATCAGCATCCGGGGAAGGCTGTGAGTCAACATTATTATCGTACGGAATCTCAAAACGTCCATAAAACAACACTACAACTATAGCAACTATAGAAAGTGTGACGGTTATGTAAATTTTAACTGATGAACGTCTTTTATTGATTTGTGTGTGTTTTAGTTGAATATCTTTAACATTCAAAGTTCTTTTGCCGGTGTTTTTTCTTCCGCATATATCTTCATTAAAGATCTACGCCATTGGTTAAATTGTTTGGCAGTATTTCCTGTTAACTTTATTACTCGTCCTTCATATTCAATTACGTGAGGTTCAACCTCTAGGTCTATGGATTTTCCTAAATTCATTAAGGTTTTATAATGAAAATCCGCTTCCCCAAAAATTTGCTTATCGTTCAATATTCTTTGTAAGTCTTGTTCTATCTCGGTTAGTTGCTGCTCCATACGCATCACGGCTGTTTCTTCAATTTCATCTGCCCTCCTGTATTCGGCACGCTCTTGTCTAGCAGCGTCATCAAGGTCTTGTGCAGTCTCTTCATAAACTTCAGCTTTGTATGTTTGTGCAATTTGTATAACATTAAGACCACCTTGCATAACCTGTGCATTATTTTCTGATGCCCCCCAAATTGACAGTAATCCTCCCACAATACTTCCAAACATAGCTTCATTCTCAGCCTTTTCTCTGGCTCTCTCTGCCTCTTCATCAGCTTCGCGTCTTTCTTCCTCTGCTCGATCTCTAATCCGTTCGGCTTGAGCTTCGGCTTGTTCTCTTATTTCTTCAGCCTCGGCCTTCATTCGTTCTGCCTCGGCTTGAACTTCGGCTCTTCTTCTAGTGGCCTCGGCCTTTGCTTCGCGTATCGCTTTGGCGAGAGCTTGTGCTTTTTGTTGCCATGTTTGATAAGACTCTTCTGTTTTTTTATTAAAATTTTGATAAGTCTGTTGCATATTGTCGATAAATAGCTGATCTTCTATTCGTAGCCTGCGCATACGCTGGTACATTGGGTCATCGTATGCCGGAATGCGGACTAGTTTCATATTGTCGTTCTTTATATCAAGGTAATCTTCAAAATAATCTGCTGACATCTGATAGCCAAAATATATCTCACTGAGCACATCTAGATTCTCAAGATACGGTGTGCTTTTCGCTTCAAAGAGACCGGCTATATCGGCTGCCGCTTTTTGGAATACAGAATTGGGATAATATTTTTTGTAATTTCTGTTTAACCACTCGGAACCATCTATACCTACAACTTGGATATTAATATCAACATATTCACCACTTGAACTATTGATTTTCCCTATTACGTACAAATCCCCTACTATCCCTACACTCATGATATCGCTCTTGGTGATATCACTTTCTGTTTTAGCAACATCTTTGATAGTTTCATTATCTTTCATAGCCTCTAAATTAGGTATTATCCGAACAGCTCCAAATGCATTGGTAGCCTCTAGTTCTTTTTTTATTTTTTTCGCAAAAGTTGCTGCTTCCACTCTGCGTAATTCAGGCCATATACCTGCTTTTTCTCTAGCAGAATCACCATCGGGTATATTAGGGTCAAAAATAGGAACTAAAACTTCAATCTCAGTTTGTATTAACCGATCAGGTAGCATTTCTATCGGCTCACTTGCTCTTAATAGTTCCGAGGATGAGCGAGGCTTAAAGTTGAATGCAACAGAATTGGAAATTGTTGCGTCATCGGAATTAAGTTGCTTACTGGTTTCTTTGGATTGTGAATTCGCCGGTTGACTTATGGATAGAATAAAGATAACTAATAAATACAAAAAATATTTAAATTTTACTGGATAAGAATCACTCATTTTGCCTCTCCTACTCAGAATAATTGACTCTGTAAATATATATTTACACGGTGTTTGCATTATAGCATAACCTTTGCCGCACATTCTCTGCTCAGAGTCCTCTATCGGGTGTCTTTTCTGCATTGTATATGTCTCTCAATTTTCTGCGCCATTCAAGAAATTGTTCGGCAGCACTTCCCGTTAATTTTATTACCTGTCCCTCATATTTTATTACATGAGGCTGGACTTCTAGGTCTGTAGATTCTCCCAAATCCATTAAAGTTTGACGGTGGAAATCTGCTTCTCCAAAAATCGCCTTATCATTCAATATCCTTTGCAAATCTCTATCTATTTCCATTAATTGATTTTCCATACGAACTTCGGCCCTCTCTGCCTTTTCAGCAGCTTCTCTATAGATATTGCGAGTTATTCTTTCAGCTTCTGAAGCAATTTGTTGATTTTTACTAAGAACTTGAGCATGATCCATCATTCCTTGGTACGTTGTCTGATTTCCGATCCGAGCTAATTCTTCATTACCTTCTCTCGCTCCTTGATATGATATGAAAGTGCCGCTAAGAGCAACTATAATGGTATTGAAAGAGGAAATTTTATTGCGCCTTTCGACCTCTTCCATCACTCGATCGTACTCTTCTTCTGCTTCTTGCTCCATTTTATCGGCTTTGGCTTGCTCTCTTTCTCTCATTTTCTCTGCGTGTTCTTTCATTATTTTTGCCTCGGCTTGTACTTCGGCCCTCTTCCTAGCAGCCTCGGCTTCAGCTTCGTGCATTACTTTCCTGATAGCTAATGCTTTTTCTTGCCATGTTCTATAGGAAACCTCGGTTTTTTTATTGAAATCTTTATAGGACTGTTGCATATTATCAATAAATAATTGATCTTCTATTTGAACTCTGAGGGCGCGTTTATACATTGCGTCATCGTCTGCAGGTATCCGTAGCAATTTCACATGGTTACCTTGAAATCCTAGAAAATCTTCAAAGTACTCACCAGACATTGAATAAGCAAAAACCACTTTGCCAAGTATGTTCAGATTTTCGAGATATTTTGGGCTTTTAGATTTAAGAACTTCAACTATATCAGCAGCAGCTTTTTCAAATGCAGGATTATACGGGTTTCTACCTTGATTTCGCATGCCATGGTAGAACCTCTCGGATACATTATTCTTATAATTTCTGTTTAGCCATTCAGAACCATCTATACCGGCAACACTTATATTGATCTCAATAGATTCACCATTTGATCTAATAATTTTCCCTATTACATACAAATCTCCTACCATTCCTACACTTTCTAGTGTTTCTACTGCACGATTGTTTTTTTTCATCATGTCTTTAAGATCTTGGTGGTGTTTCATGTCCTCAAAATTAGGTATTATCCGTACCGCACTGAACTCATCCATTATTTCTAGCTCTTTTTTCATCTCGTTAGCAAAAACTACAGCTTCCACTCTGCGCAATTCAGCCCAAATACCTCTCTGTTCTTTAAGGTGATCACTCTCCGGTATATTAGGGTCAAAAACAGGAATCAAAACCTCAATTTCTTTTTGTATCATACGCTCAGGGGCTAATTTCTCTGGTTCCGATGCTTCCAGTATCTCCCGAGACGAACGAGGCTTAAACTTGAAAGCAACACGATCAGGAATCGCTGCTTCGTTATGCATAATATGTTTTTCAGCTTTGGCGAATTCCGCACTCACTGCCGGATTTATAGACACAATAATAATGGCAGATAAAAGCAGTATAAATTTAAGTTTTAGATTCAATTGTATCGGAAATATAAAAAAAGATTTATGATTTTGGATGTGCATTTTGCTCTCATCTCTCATTCTCAAAGTAAGCTGCGTAATCATGGTTTTTACCTGTTTTTCAATCATCTTCTACTGAAACTCAATGGGGTCTCCCCTGATTTATTCGCTTGATTAGGATCAGCCCCTTTTTCCAATAACAATTCCACAATTCCTATATGCCCTTTTCGCATTGCCCACAATAACGGACTGTTACCATTATTATCCGCTTGATTTGGGTTTGCTCCTTTTTCCAACAGTGATTTAGCGATGTCAAAATGTCCAAACGATGCGGCTGCACTCAATGGAGTATAACCTCTATTATTTGCTTGATTCAGGTTTGCATCCGTCTCTAACAATAATTTGACTATGTCAAATTGACCGTAATATGACGCAGTACGCAATGCAGAATCTCCTTTGCCGTTCACTTGATTTGGATCCACTCCTCTTTCCAGTAACAATCTAACGACCTCAAATTGACCTTTAGCCGCAGCTTCGGTCAGTGATATATTAACCTCATTATCCGACTGACTTGAAATGCTTTCTGCTTTAGCGACTTCATCAGGTTTAGTATCTACTCCCAATAAAGATTTAGCGAGATTTAAGTCTTCTCGTGCATCAGGGTATTGCTTTATACGATACCTTGCATTACTTCTGTCTATATAAAAAATAGCATTGTTGGGGTCTAGCTCTATGGCTTTATCGTAATCTTGAATCGCTGCTTCATACACCTTCAAATGATATTTGGAATTACCTCTGCTGTGGTAAGCCATGGCGTTATTCGGTTCCAGTTCAATTGCTTTGTCGTAGTCTTGAATCGCCTCAGCGTATTGCCCTAACTGGATTTTTGCAAAGCCTCTGTTGTTATATGCTAAAACATCGTTTGAGTTTAACTCAATTGCTTTGTTGTAATCTTGAATCGCTGCTTCGTAGTTTTCTAGATGATATTTTGCATTTCCCCTATCAACATAGAACATAGTGCTATTTGGGTCTAACCCAATTGCTCTATCGTAATCTTTGATTGCCACTTCGTATTGTTCTAAATTGCCTGCCATTTTGGCTCTGTTGTAGTAAATATCGGCATTATTTGGCTCCAGTTCAATCGCTTTGTCGTAGTCTTGGAAAACCTTTTCATATTGTTCTAGATGGTGTAACGCATTCGCTCTGCCGATGTAATAAGTAGCATTCGGCTCTAACGCTATGGCTTTGTCATAATCTTGAATTGCCGCCTCATGCTGTTCTAGTTTGCCTGCTATGTTAGCCTTGTTATAGTAAATATCGGCATTATCCGGCTCCAGTTCAATCGCTTTGTTGTAGTCTTGGAAGACCTTTTCATATTGTTCTAGATAGTGTAACGCATTCGCTCTGCTGATGTAATAAGTAGCGTTATTCGGCTCTAACGCTATGGCTTTGTCGTAATCTTGAACCGCTACTTCGTATTGTTCTAAATTGTTGTTTATAAGTCCTCTAATGTAGTAAATATCGGCATCGGCACCACTGGGGTTTGATTCAATCGCTCTATCGTAATCCTGAATTGCTTCGGTGTATTGTCCAAGCTGGCTTTTCGCAAACCCTCTGTTTCTATATGCCAAAGCATTGCCTGGGTCTAGTTCTATTGCTTTACTATAGTCTGAAATTGCCGCTTCATATTCCTCCAGAACTAACTTCTTATCACCTTTAATAATGTAATCATCAGCAGTTAAAGTGCCTAAATAGACGAACCATCCACCTACTAGCAACGCTCCCGTTAGTACTAATGCCGATAATACCTTAAACAAAGATTTGCCTTTAGTTCTTTCATCCATAAATAATTGAAAATTACCTCATCAAATGTATTTATTTAGCGACCACTAAAATTATTGTTTTATTTATTATACATGTAATAGGTTTGACAGACAATAGAACCACCGCTTGTTGCAGTAGCCACAAGTGGTATCACGTTGTGCAGAACCCTTTGTGCCATTCAGGCGTAATTATCTTGCCAGCAATCCTGCGTTAAAATCCAATGGAGTTTCCCCTGAGTTATTCGCTTGATTAGGATCGGCTCCTTTTTCTAGTAATAATTCAGCAATTCCCATATGTCCTTTCCGCGTTGCCCACAACAACGGGCTGTTACCACTGTTATCCGCTTGATTTGGGTCTGCTCCTTTTTCCAACAACAATTTAGCGATATCAAAATGTCCAAACGATGCGGTAGCACTCAACGCAGTATAACCTCTATTATTTGCTTGGTTCAGGTCTATATCTGTTTCTAACAATAGCTTGACTATGTCAAAATGACCGTGGTATGACGCAATACGCAATGCAGAGTCTCCTTTGTCGTTCACTTGATTCGGATCTATCCCTCTTTCCAGTAATAACTTAACGACCTCAAATTGACCTTCAGCTGTAGCTTCGGTCAACGGCATATTAAACTCATCATCCGACTGACTTGAAGTACTTTCTGTTTTCGAGACTTTGGCAAGTTTAGTATCTACTCTTAATAACGACTTAGCAGTATTTAAGTCTTCTCGTGCATCGGGATACTGCTTTATACGATACCTTGCATTACTTCTGTCCATATAAAAAATTGCATTACTGGAGTCCAACTCTATAGCTTTGTCGTAATCTTGAATCGCTGCTTCATACGCCTTCAAATGATATTTGGAATTACCTCTGCTGTGGTAAGCAATTGCGTTATTCGGCTCCAGTTCAACCGCTCTGTCGTAGTCTTGGATTGCCGCCTCGTGTTGCTCTAGCTGGCTTTTCGTAAAACCTCTGTTGTTGTAGGCTGAGGCATCGTTCGAGTTTAACTCTATGGCTTTGCTGTAATCTTGAATTGCTGCTTCGTAGTTCTCTAGATGGTATTTTGCATTTCCTCTATCAACATAGAAAATAGTGTTATTGAGGTCTAACTCAATTGCCCTATCGTAGTCTTGGATTGCCACTTCGTGTTGTTCTAAATTGCCTGCCATTTTGGCTCTGTTGTAGTAAATATCGGCATTATTCGGCTCCAATTCAATCGCCTTGTCGTAGTCTTGGAAAACTTCTTTATATTGTTCCAAATGGTGTCTCGCATTCGCTCTGCTAATGTAATAAGTAGCATTATTCGGCTCTAATTCTATGGCTTTGTTGTAATCTTGAATTGCAGTCTCGTGTTGTTCTAAATTGTCGTTCATAAGCCCTCTATTGTGATAAATAGCGGCAGTGGCAATGCTGGGGTTCAGTTCAATCGCTCTGTCGTAGTCTTGGATTGCCGTTTCATAGCGGTCTAAAAGATATTTTGCATCACCTCTACTGATGTAATAAATCGCATTGCTAGCATCTAACTCTATGGCTCTATCGTAGTCTTGAACCGCTACTTCGTATTGTTCTAAATTATTGTTTATCAGTGCTCTCTCATAGTAAATATTGGCACTGGCATTGCTAGGATCCAGTTCAACTGCTCTATTGTAGTCTTGAATTGCTTCGGCATATTGTCTTAGTTGACTTTTTGCAAAACCTCTGTTGCTATATGCGAGTGCATTGTTTGACTCTAACTCTATTGCTTTGTCATAATCTTGAATTGCTTCGGCATATTCTCTTAGCCGACTTTTTGCTAAACCTCTGTTGCTGTAGGTGCTGGCATCGTTTGAGTTCAGCTTGATTGCTTTGTCGTAGTCTTGGATTGCCTCCTGATACTGATCTAAACGATATTTTGCATCACCTCTACTCACATAATAAATAGCATTATTTGCATCCAATTCTATGGCTTTATTGTAGTCTTGAACCGCTACTTCGTATTGTTCTAAATTGCTTTTCATAAGGCCTCTAGCATGGTAAATGTTGGCATCGCTAGGGTCTAATTCAATTGCCTTACCATAGTCTTGAGTCGCTGACTTGTATTGCTCTAAACGATATTTTGTATTACCTCTACCAACATAATAATCAACATTATTCTCATCTAACTCTATGGCTTTGTCGTAATATTGAATTGCCACTCTGTGTTGCCCTAGATTGGATGTCGCTTCAGCTCGCTTATAGTAAATGTCGGCATTATCCGCTTCTAACTTGATTGCCTTATCGTAGTCTTGGATTGCTGCCTTGTATCGCTCTAAATGGTATTTTGCATCACCTCTGCCAGCATAATAATCGGTATTATTCGCGTCTAACGCTATGGCTCTGTCATAATCTCGAATTGCTGCTTTATGTTGCTCTAAATTGTTGTTTATCAGTGCCCTCTCATAGTAAATATCGGCACCGGCATTGCTAGGCTCCAATTCTATCGCTCTATCGTAGTCTTGAATTGCTTCAGCATATTGTCCTAGTTGGCTTTTCGCAAACCCTCTGTTACTATATGCAAGAGCATTGTTTGACTCCAGTTCTATGGCTTTATCATAATCTCCAATTGCTTCGGCATATTGTCCTAGCTGACTTTTTGCAAACCCTCTGCTGCTGTAGGTGTGGGCATCGCTTGAGTTTAACCTAATTGCCTCACCGTAATCTTGAATCGCTGGTTCATATCGCTCTAAACGATATTTTGCATCACCTCTACTTGCATAATAAGTAGCATTATTTGCATCCAGCTCTATGGCTTTATCGTAATCTTGAACTACAGCCTCGTATTGTTCTAATTCGTTGTTCATAAGTGCCCGAGCATGGTAAATGTTGGCATCGCTGGGATCTAATTCAATTGCCCTATCATAGTCTTGAATTGCCGCTTTATACTGGTCTAAATAGCGTTTTGCATCACCTCTGCCAACGTAATAAACGGCATTATTCGCATCTAACTCTATGGCTCTGTCATAATCTTGAATTGCCACTTTGTGTTGCCTTAGATTGGATGTCGCTTCAGCTCGCTTATAGTAAATGTCGGCATTATCCGCTTCTAGCTTGATTGCTTTATCGTAGTCTTGGATTGCTGCCTTGTATCGCTCTAAACGGTATTTTGCATCACCTCTACCAATGTAATAATTGGCATTATTCGCATCTAACTTTATGGCTTTGTCGTAATCTTGAATTGCTGCTTTGTGTTGTTCTAAATTGTTGTTTATCAGTGCCCTCTGATAATAAATATCGGCATCGGCACCGCTAGGCTCCAATTCTATCGCTCTATCATAGTCTTGAATTGCCTCGGCATACTGTCCTAGTTGGCTTTTCGCAAACCCTCTGTTGCTATATGCAAGAGCATTGTTTGACTCCAGTTCTATGGCTTTATCATAATCTTCAATTGCTTCGACATATTGTCCTAGCTGACTTTTTGCAAACCCTCTGCTGCTGTAGGTGTGGGCATCGCTTGAGTTTAACCTAATTGCCTCACCGTAATCTTGAATCGCTGGTTCATATCGCTCTAAACGATATTTTGCATCACCTCTACTTGCATAATAAGTAGCATTATTTGCATCCAGCTCTATGGCTTTATCGTAATCTTGAACTACAGCCTCGTATTGTTCTAATTCGTTGTTCATAAGTGCCCGAGCATGGTAAATGTTGGCATCGCTGGGATTTAATTCAATTGCCCTATCATAGTCTTGAATTGCCGCTTTATACTGGTCTAAATAGCGTTTTGCATCACCTCTGCCAACGTAGTAAA
The DNA here is from genome assembly GCA_965200865.1 of uncultured candidatus Poriferisulfidus sp. GTDB lineage: Bacteria > Pseudomonadota > Gammaproteobacteria > Poriferisulfidales > Oxydemutatoraceae > SP5GCR1. The sequence goes on from CBDAVG010000002.1 coordinate 647,168, forward strand.
CGGCATTATTCGCATCTAACTCTATGGCTCTGTCATAATCTTGAATTGCCACTTTGTGTTGCCCTAGATTGGATGTCGCTTCAGCTCGCTTATAGTAAATGTCGGCATTATCCGCTTCTAATTTGATTGCCTTATCGTAGTCTTGGATTGCTGCCTTGTATCGCTCTAAACGGTATTTTGCATCACCTCTACCAATGTAATAATTGGCATTATTCGCATCTAACTTTATGGCTTTATCGTAATCCTGAATTGCTGCTTTGTGTTGTTCTAAATTGTTGTTTATCAGTGCCCTCTCATAATAAATATCGGCATCGGCACCGCTAGGCTCCAGTTCTATCGCTCTATCATAGTCTTGAATTGCCTCGGCATACTGTCCTAGTTGGCTTTTCGCAAAACCTCTGTTGCTATATGTGGGCGCATAGTTTGGCTCTAACTCTATGGCTTTGTCATAATCTTCAACCGCTTTGGCATATTGCCCTAGTTGACTTTTTGCGAAACCCCTACTGCTGTAGGCGCGGGCATCGTTTGAGTCTAATCTGATTACTTTGTCGTAGTCCTGAATCGCTGGCTCATATCGCTCTAAACGATATTTTGCATCACCTCTACTTGCATAATAAGTAGCATTATTTGCATCCACCTCTATGGCTTTATCGTAATCTTGAATCGCAGCCTCGTATTGTTCTAAATTGTCGTTCATAAGTCCTCTAGCATGATAAATGTTGGCATTGCTGGGATCTAATTCAATTGCCCTACCGTAGTCTTGAATTGCCGCTTCATATTGGTCTAAATAGCGTTTTGCATCACCTCTACCAGCGTAATAATCGGCATTATCTGTGTCTAACTCTATGGCTTTGTCATAATATTGAATTGCTGCTTTGTGTTGCTCTAGATTGGATGTCGCTTTAGCTCGCTTATAGTAAATATCGGCATTATTCGCTTTCAATTCAATCGCTTTGTCGTAGTCTTGGATTGCTCCTTCATACCGCTCTAAACGGTATTTTGCATCACCTCTGCTAATGTAATAGACGGTATTATCTGCATCTAACTCTATGGCTTTATCGTAATCTCGAACCGCAGCCTTGTATTGTTTTAAGTTGTTGTTTATCGATGCTCTCTGATAGTGAACATCAGCATCGGGATTGCTGGGATTCAATTCAATCGCTATATCGTAGTCTTGAATTGCTTCGGTGTACTGTCCTAGTTGGCTTTTTGCAAAACCTCTGCTGCTATATGCGCGAGCATTGTTTGACTCTAGTTCTATGGCTTTACTATAGGCCAAAATTGCCGCTTGATATTCTCCTTGAACTGACTTGTTATCGCCTTTGATAATGTAATCAGCGGCAGTTAAAGTACTTAAATAGACAAACCATCCTCCCAGCACCAACGCACCTGTTAGTACTAATGTCAATAATGCCTTAAATAAAGACTTGCTTTTAGATTTTTGTTGCTTATCCATGAATAATCAAGAAATCTATCTTATTGGGTGTATTTGAACTGGTGACTCATATAGGTTATTACTCACTACATTATATATAAATCCATTTGATAAACAATAGAATCATCGATTGAGCCGGTAGGTCAATCGGCTTGACACTATGCAGAACTTTGGAGTTGTTGAAAAAGTGGTATTTCTCTTCTTTGGAGAGGTGACATGCCAGCCTAACAAGGTGGTTTTTTTGCGTACCCATCATTTAGGACAAGCCTTAGCCTATCCGACTTATATACCCATGCTAAGACTCTGCATAATGTTACGCTGTTTGTTGCTGTTGCAACAAACAGCAGTTCTATTTTTCAATAACCTCATAATGAGAGGGCTGTAGACCATTGAAAACGACATCATCCTAAAAATTTTTTTTGCTATAATGCAAGCTATGAGAAACAAACTAAAGAAAAAGTATTTGATTATTGTTATACTGGCAGTATCGTTATTAATTGCCGGCATTGCAATTGCTGGTATCGCCAGCTATTCCTTAAGCCTTAATTCGCCAGCAGCCTTTCCCATAGACATCTAAGCGTGCCGATGTCTAAGCTCATTAAAAGTCTTATTGCTTTAGTAGTATCGGTGATATTCGTGCATTTAATTTATATCGGTTTCATTCTTCCAAACGCCGATATTGCGATTGAATTTGCCGAACAGCAAGGACAAGCAGTGCCTCGCAACCTTTTCGTAATCTTAAAAGATCTGGAGCAGGAAATCTGCCTTATTCTGATGCTATGGGGAACTTATTTAATAGTCGGGAAAATCGTTGCAATCGGAAAAGATCGCTACTTATTTGACGAAAATCTGGTGGATTTTTCTAATGTAGAAAACAGCAATAAAATTGAAACTGCTAAAGCAGCACGCAAGCAGTTGAGTACGCTACCAAGCGAGATCGTCAGCACTTCTCTGGTGCAGACACTATTCGTCGGTCTGGATCGTTTTCTAATCACCAAAGATGTGCATCACACCGCCGAAGCCATAGACGCACAAATGGATGCACTCGTGCTTAGCATAGAAGCAGAAAATTCAATGATACGCTACTTGATTTGGGCAATTCCATCGATTGGGTTTATCGGCACGGTACGCGGTATCGGGCAAGCGTTATCACAAGCCGACCAAGCCTTAGCAGGAAATATCGCTGGGATGACGAATAGCTTGGGCGTGGCGTTCAATTCTACGCTGGTTGCACTCGTCATTAGCATATTTTTGATGCTCTTGTTGCATCAGTTACAAAGAATACAAGACGGTTTGATTGTGGATATCAGAGCTTATTGCGAAAAGCACATTATGAATCAGATCGGAAAGAGCGAATAAATGGTGCTGTTGAAAAGGTACTGTCATCGCCCAAACGTAACCGCTTGCGCCATTGAATTTACGAAAACGGTAGGGGCGGATTTATATATCCGCCCTACGGTACCGTCCTGCAAAACCGTAACCGCTTTGCGCCACAAGATTATGGTTTGCATAAATTTTGATGGATGAATGTATAAATCGTGCAAGTACGTCGCGTTAGGGCGGATATATAAATCTGCCTCTACGGCGTATGGAATACTTTTTCAACAACCTCATTCATCCATTTTATTTACGGTCACCCATTGTAGGGAAATGAACTAATGCAATGCGGCATCTAAAAAGAAAAGCTGAGGGGTTTAATATCGCCTTCCTAGATGTTATGTCGTGCGGTTTGGGGGCTGTTATATTAATCCTGATGCTGGTCAAATATCAAACCGAACTACCTGACCAACAATCGTCCGCTCTGCAAGCCGATATCGCAATTCTAGAGCAACAGAACCTGCAATCTCAGCAAACCATAGAGACACTACAAACTCAAACTGACGATACTCAAGCCGAACTGGCAAAACTCAATATCCAATTAGTCAGTTTGGTGACTGACATCAATAATCAAAAAGATACGCAACAATCACTTAAAGCGCAAATTGCAAAACTACAATCACAAGCCGATACACTTGCGCAAGCCCCTCCTGCTCCGGTGCCAGTGGTCAACAAAGGTTTGGAAGATTACCTGCTGGGATTAGAAGTAAAAGGTAAAAAAATCCTCATATTAGTGGATAGCAGTGCTTCCATGACTGAAGAGAGGCTAATAGATGTCATCCGCTATAAGGTCGCATCTGCACAAGAGCGTCAACAAAGTCCTAAATGGCAACGTACTTCACGCATCGTAGAATGGTTGATTGCCAAAGTACCCGAGGGTAGTGAATATAAAATGATCCGTTTTGCTGAAAATGCCTCGGTCGTCGGTGGAAGTGCTTGGAAAAAAGGCGCGGATCCTCAAGATGCGGCAGCGGTGCTATCAGACTTTGAAAAAATCGTCCCTGAAGGTGGCACAAATCTACACTCTGCCATTGCATTGATGCGTAGCAGTGCCGCAGGTTTCACAAATATTTATCTGCTAACCGACGGCTTACCTACGAAAGGAGATAGCAGCAGAGTCAAGGCAATCGCTTCATTCTTCTCTGGATGCACTTCTATCACCGGCAATGCCCAGAAAATCAGCGGTAAATGTCGAGCGAGATTACTCAACGATATAGTCGGATCGTACAAAGAACGCGCAGTGGTTAACGTTATCCTGCTCCCATTGGAAGGCGATTCTAGCGCAACCAGTGCTTTTTGGCGGTGGACAGCTTTAAGCAATGGCTTGCTCATATCACCCGAACATTCGTGGCCATGAAAAGACGCTCGCGCAATCTGGAGGTATTCAATTTATCCTTTTTGGATGTGATCTCGTGTGGTTTCGGTGCCGTTGTGTTATTGGTATTGCTTTCCAAATCAACGATCGTCGGTGGCACGATTGATATAGAGCGTATCTCAGAACTGCTTAAGACATTCACTCAAACTCAAGCACAAAGTGCCGAACTTGAATCCCAATCACAACAACTCTCGTCCACGATAGATGCAAATATAGACAAAGAGGCACAACTTCAAGATGCAATTGAAAAAGCTAGCCAAACGCTTGCAATGCTAAAATCAGAGAATTCAAACTTGCAGGCAGAGGTAGCCACATTGAAGGAAAAAGTAAAGCCGCCTGCCGCTGCGATAAGCGTGGACAAAAACACCGAAGACGAAGTCTACGCCGGCGGGATACCAGTGGATGCAAACTACATCGTTTTTATAGTAGATACTTCAGGTTCTATGTTAGACATTTGGACTAAAGTGATGAAAGAAATGGAAAATATACTCAACATACATCCTAAAGTAGAAGGTTTTCAAATTCTCAACGACAATGGTCAGCATCTAATCTCCGCTTATAAAAAGAAATGGATTGGCGACACTCCTGGTTTGCGAAAACGCGTGTTGAAACTACTGCAAACTTGGAGAGCGTTCTCTAATAGTAGCCCAGTAGAAGGCCTGGAAGAAGCCTTAAAACTCTATGTGAAGCCTAATATGAAAGTGTCAATCTATATTCTGGGTGACGATTACACTGGTGCATCATACGACCCAGTATTGAAAACAGTCGCTAGACTCAATACCGATAGTAGAACTGGTGAACCTATTGCCCGCATTCACGGCATTGGTTTTTATAACCAACAAGGTGGCGATATACTTCGCCTTTCTACTTTGTTGCGCGAAGTCGCCAGACAAAGCCGTGGGACTTTTATTGCATTGGACTGAGGCGCAGTGGGATAAGGATCCGACATGTGTAGGGGCAGAATAGAACCACCGTTTGTTGCACGGCAACAAACGGCGTAACATTGCTCAGAACTTTAACGTGAGTATGCAGGTCGGACAAGCTAAGATCATAATGTATACATTGAAAAATGTAATGTCCTCCTTTGCGGGTAGTTGAGGAATAAACTAGCTCGTAAGGCATCGGCTGCTACCCTCTCAAAAAAGAACAATGCAGATCGGAAATTAAAGTTCATCATCATAAACTATTGAAGCCATAGCCTTATGCTGTTATTATATACGCAAGTTGATAGCTTGCGGATTGCCGATTGAACTGCATATCAGCTTTTAGATCCTGCCGCCTTTGCGTCATACATCTATACCAAAACCTATAAGCTACATAGTGATGATGAGAAATCCAATTTATTGGAAAAACCGAATAAACCTTAAAAGTGCACTTGCTCTAGGAGCAAGTGTTTGTTGCTAAATCTATTTTTTTAACGGAGGAAAAAGTGAATAGAGAAAAAATGATAGCCGAGATTCAAAAAGACTGGGACCAGAACCCGCGTTGGAAAAACGTTAAACGCACTTATAGTGCGGAAGATGTTGTTCGCTTGAGCGGTTCGGTGCACAGAGCTTATGCCTATGCGCGTTTGGGGTCGGAAAAACTATGGGGCTTATTAAACAAAGAGCCGTATATTAACTGCTTGGGCGCATTGACTGGTGGACAAGCGGTGCAACAAGTCAAAGCCGGTGTCAAGGCAATTTATCTTTCCGGTTGGCAAGTAGCAGCCGACGCCAATTTAGCATGTGCGATGTACCCCGACCAATCGCTCTACCCTGCCAACTCGGTACCTGCGGTGGTTGCTAGAATCAATAATGCTTTTCAACGAGCCGATCAAATACAGTGGAAAAAAGGTGAATCAGAGATAGACTTTTTCGCTCCTATCGTTGCCGATGCCGAGGCTGGCTTCGGTGGTGTGCTCAACGCCTTTGAGTTAATGAAAGCGATGATTGAAGCGGGTGCTGCTGGCGTACATTACGAAGACCAACTTGCTTCCGCAAAAAAATGTGGACACATGGGCGGCAAGGTACTGGTACCGACGAGCGAAGCAATACAGAAATTGATTGCAGCTAGACTGGCATCAGATGTTTGCGGTGTTCCCACCTTATTACTCGCACGCACCGATGCTAACGCTGCGAACCTATTGACTTCGGATGTGGATCCCTACGATAAGCCTTTTATCACTGGCGAGCGCACCGTAGAAGGCTTTTACCGCACTAAGGCAGGATTGGATCAAGCAATAGCAAGAGGGCTTGCGTATGCCCCGTATGCAGATTTATTGTGGTGCGAGACCGCAGTACCTGATTTAGCCGAAGCGCAGAAATTTGCCGATGCGATTCATAAACAATTCCCTGAGCAAATGCTGGCATACAACTGCTCACCCTCGTTCAACTGGCGCAAGAATTTGGATGAAGCGACGATTGCCAAGTTCCAAAGTGAATTGGGTGCAATGGGTTACAAATATCAGTTTATTACGCTAGCTGGCATCCACAATATGTGGTACCACATGTTTGATTTGGCTGACAATTATGTCAAAGACGGCATGACCGCTTATGTAGATATGGTGCAGGAGAAGGAATTTTCAGCACTTGATAGAGGTTACACCTTTTCCAGCCACCAAGCCGAAGTAGGCACTGGGTACTTTGACGATGTAACGACCGTAATCCAAGGTGGTGCTTCATCGGTCACTGCGCTGACTGGTTCAACCGAAGAAGAGCAATTTTAATTACCTAAGTCTGCCCGAATCCCTTAAAGCGTAAATGGCAAAAAGTAGTTACATCAAAACTCCACAACAAGGAGAGGTAATAAAGATATTGGCGGACGGCGGCATCTCAGTGCCGGATTATCCGATCATTCCTTTTATTGAAGGAGACGGTATCGGCATTGATGTAACTCCGGTGATGCGCAAGGTCATAGACACTGCTGTGAAATATGCCTATAACGATAAACGGCGTATTGAATGGATGGAAATCTATGCCGGAGAAAAAGCGGTTGATATTTATGGGCAGAATCAATGGTTGCCGAGTGAGACTTACGATGCAATCAACGAATATAAAGTCGCTATCAAGGGACCTTTAACAACACCAGTCGGCGGTGGCATACGCTCTTTGAATGTTGCAATACGCCAACAACTGGATTTATTTGCTTGCGTTAGACCAATACGTTATTTCCCCGGCACACCTACCCCACTCAAAGATTCTGAGACTACCGATATGGTCGTATTCCGCGAAAATACCGAGGATATTTATGCCGGTATAGAATGGCAAGCCGACACTCCCAATGTCAAAAAAGTTTTAGGTTTTCTAAAGCATGAAATGGATGTGACTGAGATACGCTTCCCTGATCATTGCGGCTTGGGTATCAAACCAGTATCCCGAGAAGGGTCACAGCGCTTGATTAGAAAAGCAATACGCTACGCAATAGAGAATCGTCGTCAATCAGTGTCGCTGGTGCATAAAGGTAATATCATGAAATATACCGAAGGTGCGTTTCGCAGCTGGGGATACGAACTTGCCGTCTCCGAATTTGGTGCCAAAGAATTGAACGGCGGGCCTTGGTGCACAATAGAGAACCCTAAATATCCGGGCGAAACCATTCTTATCAAGGATATTATTGCAGACAATTTTTTACAGCAAATACTCCTGAAACCGGACGAATACGATGTGATTGCAACGCTTAACTTGAACGGTGATTATATCTCCGATGCTTTGGCGGCGCAGGTCGGCGGCATCGGCATCGCACCAGGGGCTAACATGTCTGACCAAGTTGCGGTGTTTGAAGCAACCCACGGTAGTGCACCCAAATACGCTGGTAAGAATCGCGTCAACCCTGGTTCGATTATCCTTTCTGCAGAAATGATGCTGAGACATATCGGATGGCATGAGGCTGCCGATTTAGTAATCCACGGTATCGCATCCGCTATCTCTAACAAAACCGTAACCTACGACCTCGCAAGAGTACGCGGTGGCATTACCGCAGGAGGACCCAAGCTGGGAAACATAAGCGAGGAATTGCAAAGACTGATGCCGGGAGCCAAGTTAGTCACCACTTCGGGTTTCGGCGACGCTATCATTGAACATATAAAATCCGAAGCCGGTTGATAGAACCACCGTTTGTTGCTGTTGCAACAAACAGCGTAACATTGTGCAGAACCATAACATGTTGTGCAAAACCACAATATTAAACGAAATGTAGGGGCGGACTCGCATGTCCACCCTAACCCAACGTACTTGCACGATTTATACATTCATCCATCAAATTTATGCAAACCATAATCTTGTGGCGCATAGCGGTTAGGTCTGTGCGGAACGGTACTTTAGGGAGGGCATGTTAGCCCTCCCCTACAGTTGGTTATCATAAATTCAATGGCGCAAGCGATTGGGTTAGTGCAGAACTACGATAACGATTTAGCCCATGCGCAACAAAGCGATAATAACACCAGTGAAACCAGCACCCATGACACATATAGATACAATGCTTTCTATGTATAGCCACGATAATCTTTTCTCAACTATACTGATATGCTTTTCGACTATACCAATATGCTTTTCGATGGCATCGATTTGCTTTTCGACGACATCAATACGAGCATCTATTTTATCCAACACTTCTTGCATTGACATTGATACTTGCCTGTCAATCGTACGCTCCGTTACCTCCGCTTGCGATCTAGACATTCCTGCTTGTTCCAATTTGCACAGGTGTGCGGCGAGTAAAGAAACTTCTTAAAACGGCCCTAAGGCATTGGTTATAGTACCATTTGGTTTGTAAAGACAAGAGCAGCCTGCATATAGAAAAAGAATTTTTCAGTTGTACTTCGCTATACACTACTTCCACTTGACGGGTATCTAAATAGAGTCGAACTTTGAAGCTAGCAATCGCTACGATAATTTTGCGTCCCCGTCTTTGGGTATGAAAACTATAATGTAGATCTATGTTTTGTGTATAGCGAGTTTGATGCCTTTTGTGTATTTTTAAGGTATAACCATTTTTGTTCCTTATGGAATTTTGGTTGTCGTCCAAATATTCCAGCAACGTGCTCAGCAATCGGTAGTTATTTTCGTACAAGTTCATCAACCTGGAAAAATCAGGTTTAGTGTGTGTATGTCTAACATTTATCGTATCGGTCATTTTTTAGCCTTATTACGTACTCCCATGCAACAGAATTTATGAAAAGCCTTCTCATCCATTGAATCGGGAAAAATGTAAAGCCGTTGATAACTTCCGTTCTCATAACATAAATATAATTGAATATAGTAGCATAGTATATGCTCTATATTAAAAGATCGGACTTTGCGAACTTGCGAACCACATCGGGCTGCAATTATGCCTTTGTCAGAAGATAGTACAACTGCCTCAATATCGATGTGTTTTTGACGAACTAAAGTTCTAATACGGTTCTCGAAATGGTCTAAGAAATAGCAAGCCATAACGAATAAACTGGCAAACGATTTCCAAATTAAAGGAAGCGACCAAGTTGCTATGGATATTAAAACTAGGATATAGAATACGAGTTTGAGTATCCGTGCAATGCGAGAGGGATGTAGTTCAATCCACAGACTCTCGGCGTATACATTTTGCGATTTCATTTATCACTGGGTTATCGCAAGATTGCTTACCGACAAGGATTTGATATAGTTCAGGGTCAGGCAGCTGTAGCATAGACTTAAATGCTTGACGATGTTCCGGACTTGCTTGATCATAGTATTCGTTTAAGTAGCGTAGTGTTAATTGATCCAATTCTTTGGTGCCACGGCGACACATCCAATAAAGTTGTTTTCTCTCCGTATTCATAGCAATGATAACTCAAATCTAAATCATGAAAGATTGAAAATCTTGAACGGTATAAAAAAAGGGTATGAGTGGCATCGCCGAGTCAACCCGCCACTTGTTGCAGTAGCACAAGTGGCGTAACTTTATGCAAAATCTAAATATTGTGGTCGTTAGAAATATTACATATATCAAAATCAAACGGCGGTTCTATTATCAATAGCGGCGGGCGAGCAATAATTTCTTGATTTCGGCAATCGCCTTAGCGGGATTTAGTCCTTTGGGACAAGTATCCGCACAGTTCATGATGGTATGGCAACGAAACAGCTTAAAGGGGTCTTCCAATTCATCTAGGCGTTCACCAGTTGCTTCGTCGCGACTATCGACAATCCATCGGTATGCTTGCAATAAAGTAGCAGGTCCTAAATAACGATCGGAATTCCACCAATAGCTGGGACAACTCGTTGAGCAACAGGCGCACAAAATGCATTCCTCCAAGCCTTGAATTTTTTCTCTATCTTCTACGGATTGTAGCCGTTCTTTATCGGGTGCCGGCGTTTGAGTTCTGATCCACGGTTTGATAGAGGCATATTGAGCGTAAAAGTTATCTAGGTCGGGTACCAAATCCTTAATCACTGGCAGGTGCGGCAAAGGGTATATTTTGATATCACCCTCAAGTTCGCTCAAAGGTTTAATACACGCCAAGGTATTACGCCCGGCTATGTTCATTGAACATGAACCGCAAATACCTTCACGACACGAGCGCCTGAAAGTCAATGTCGGATCCATTTCGTTTTTGATTTTGATCAGCGCATCAAGCACCATAGGACATTGCTCTATATTCACATCGTAGGTGTCGGTGCGCGGATTGTCATCGCAATCGGGATCATAGCGATAAACGATAAAACGTTGCATATTTTTGCTTTTATCCGAAGCCGGATAGTGATCGCCTTTTTTGACTATAGAATTCGCTGGTAATCTAAACTCTGCCATAATTCTCCTTTATGTCTTTACATTGATTGATATACGTTAATAACTCTTTGTGCATTAATACACGCGTTCTTGTAAAGGCACGGCTTCTACCTCATCAGTCATCGGTTGGGTATGGACTGGCCGGTAATCTATGCGGGTATCTTGCTCATCGCAGTAAATTAGCGTATGTTTCCACCATTTCTCGTCGTCGCGCTCAGGAAAATCATCACGCGCATGCGCACCCCGGCTTTCTTCTCGATTCAATGCCGAGGCAACCGTGCATAAGGCTTGCGGTAATAGATTGGTCAATTCCAGAGTTTCCACCAAATCGGTATTCCAAATCATAGAACGATCGCTTACGCGAAGTGAGTCAAGCCGACTATACAGATCTTTCATTTTATCCGTGCCTTCCTGCAAACTCTCTCCAGTTCTAAATACCGCTGCGTATTGTTGCATCGTCTTTTGCATATCTAAGCGCAGTGCTGCAGTCGCATATTCGCCGTTGGCATTGCGCAGGGAGTCAAAGCGGCTTAGAACCTGGTCGATCGCTTGCTGCGGAGCGCGTCGCACAGAATGGCCACGATAAGCCGACAACAGCTCAGTAGTCCGTTTCGCAGCAGCGCGTCCGAATACTATCAGATCGAGCAAAGAATTAGAACCTAAGCGATTAGCACCATGCACTGATACGCACCCGGCCTCGCCTATTGCCATCAAGCCCGGAACCACATAGTCCGGATTACCGTCTTTTAGTTTCAGCACTTCGCCCATATAATTGGTAGGAATACCACCCATGTTGTAATGCACCGTAGGTAAAACCGGTATTGGTTCGCGTGTGACATCCACACCGGCGAAAATACGTGCCGATTCGGCAATACCTGGCAGACGTTCTTGTATCACCTCAGGACCTAAATGTTCTAGGTGTAAATGGATGTGATCTTTATCGGCTCCCACGCCTCGCCCTTCTTTGATTTCCATAGACATAGAGCGACTCACTACATCGCGAGACGCTAAGTCTTTAGCATTCGGCGCATAGCGTTCCATAAAACGTTCGCCCGATGCATTAGTCAAATAACCACCCTCTCCGCGCACGCCTTCGGTAATCAAACAACCCGCACCGTATATACCAGTCGGATGAAACTGTACAAACTCCATATCTTGTAGTGGTAAGCCACAACGCAATACCATCGCACCACCGTCACCAGTGCAGGTATGTGCCGATGTACATGAAAAATAGACTCGCCCATAGCCGCCGGTTGCCAATATGACAATATGCGCATGAAATATATGTAATTTCCCGGTTGCCAAATTCCACGCAATGACACCGCAACACGCACCGTCTTCGCTCATCAACAAATCAATAGCAAAATACTCTATAAAAAACTCGGCATCGTGTTTAAGCGATTGCTGATACAAGGTATGCAAAATAGCATGGCCAGTGCGGTCGGCTGCAGCACAAGTACGTTGTGCCACACCTTCACCGTAATGCGTGGTCATACCACCGAAAGGACGCTGATAAATACGCCCGTCTTCGGTTCTAGAGAACGGTACGCCGTAGTGTTCAAGCTCTATAATCGAATCGGCTGCCTCTTTGCACATGTATTCAATAGCATCTTGATCTCCCAGCCAATCGGAGCCTTTGATCGTATCGTACATGTGCCAACGCCAATCGTCTTCTCCCATGTTGGCGAGTGCTGCACTAATACCGCCTTGTGCGGCAACCGTATGGCTACGCGTCGGAAATACTTTGGTTAAACACGCAGTCTTGAAGCCCTGCTCGGCAATACCGAAAGTCGCTCGCAAACCGGCACCACCGGCACCAATAACGATAACCTCGTGGGTATGTTCTTCTATTTGGTATGCTTTAGACGACATATCAAAAAGTAATTTTAAGGATTGCAAATACCCCAACCAAAGCCAAAATAAACGAAAGTAGATAAACCGCTACGATACTTATTATTTTAAGCGCAGTGAGATGCACATAATCTTCGATGATGACTTGTAGCCCCAATGCCGCGTGATAACACACGACGACAAGCAAGGTTATCATCAAAATCGCATTGAGAGGTTCGGCGAGCCATTTGGTAAAGTGATCATGATCGTAGTTGCCAAGGGTTGCCATCGTAAACGCGCCCCATATTGTAAGCGGCACTAAAAATAGCGAACTCACGCGTTGCATCCACCAATGCCCTACACCCTCTTTAGCCGAACCGAGTCCTTTGGCACGAGATAAAGGTGTTCTTAAATCCATTAGATTATTCCTATAGTAAGTATGCAAACAACCAAGTCGCTGCAGTTAAAATCGCAGTAACTGCAACCGTTAAATAAGCTGTTTGATTGGTTCTCCTCAATTCAAAACCCATGCCTGCATCCCAAAAAAGATGTCTTATACCATTGCATAAATGCAGATACAAGGCTGCAATCCATGCGATTAAAAACATCTGTCCCAACCAATGCGACAGTAAGGTTGTCAAAACTTCATAAGTCTCACGATGCCATGCCGCAGTTGCCAAAACAACGACTAATAACAACAGACCCAAAGACAGCACTACACCTGTCATTCGGTGCATTATAGACAATACCGCAGTTATAGGCAGCCTATAAACTTGTAAATGGGGGGACAAAGGTCGAGATGAATCTTGCATAGAGAGTTAATTATATAAGGTAACCCTATCTTATGCAAAACCCTATCGCAATTTGTCAACACAATTAGTTGAATAAATTACTTGCTCATTGTGGAGTATTAGAATATGATATGCCCTTTATTCCAAATATAATGCCTTATTAGAGACTTAAAGAAAACACACTCGGATGAAACCTCCTTCCATATTATCCCCCCAAAAACTAGACAAAGCGATAGAAAAAGCCTTTCACTTACCGTATTGGCAATTAAACGCACGACAAACTTGCGATATTGAACTATTGCTCAACGGTGCATTTGATCCCGTGCATGGCTTTTTAGGCAAAGCCGACTTTGATCGTGTGGTGAGTGACATGCGCCTTGCAGACGGAAGCCTTTGGCCGATGCCCATTACACTTGACATTCCGGAATCCTTTGCCGAATCATTAAATATGGGAGACCAAATTGCCTTACGCGACCCAGAGCATTTTGCGGTTGCGATTATAGAAGTGCAAGAAATTTGGAAGCCGGACTTGCAAGCAGAAGCAGAAAAAACTTTTGGCACTCAAGACCCCAAACACCCGGCGGTCTCTTATCTTTTTCAATTCACTAACCCTGTTTATATTAGCGGTCCTTTGCAAGCGATTGAATTACCCCGACATATAGACTATGTGAAATACCGGCATACACCCAAAGCATTACGTGCAATATTCAAAAGAAAAAAATGGGATAAGATTATTGCTTTTCAGACGCGTAACCCTTTGCATCGGGTACATATAGAATTGACCAAAGAAGCATTAAAAAGAGAGGATGCACATTTATTGATTCACCCGATCGCAGGTATTAGCAAACCGGGTGATGTAGATTATTACACGCGCATGAAATGCTACCGCGCGGCATTGCGTCAATATCCCAAAAATACTGCAATGTTATCGTTGTTGCCGTTAGCAATGCGCATGGCCGGACCTAGAGAGGCATTATGGCATGCATTGATTCGTAAAAATTACGGTTGCACTCATTTCATAGTGGGACGAGACCACGCCGGGCCGGGCAAAGACTCGGCAGGAAAAGACTTTTATCCGCCATTAGGGGCTCACGATTTACTCAACAAGCATAGTGATGAAATTGGTATTAAACCGATATTATTTGAAGAAATGGCGTATAGTCCTTCGCGTAAGAAATATGTTTTCCTAAAAGACAAGAAGCAAGGCGAAGAGTTATTATCCATCTCTGGTACGCAAATGCGAGAAATGCTAGTAAAAGGAGAAAAACTGCCCGACTGGTTTACTATGCCTACCATCGCAAAATATCTAAAAGAGATTTATCCTCCCTTAAAAGATAGAGGTTTCACGATATTCTTTACCGGTTTGTCGGGTTCAGGTAAAACCACGCTGGCTAAAATGCTGATGGTTAAGTTGGTAGAACACGGTAAACGCAGAGTCACTTTGCTGGACGGCGATATAGTACGCACAAATTTGTCTAGCGAACTTGGTTTTTCTAAGGAACATCGCTCCATCAATGTGCGGCGTATAGGCTATGTTGCCAGCGAGATTACCAAAAACGGTGGTATTGCAATTTGTGCGCCGATTGCACCGTATGAAGCCGATCGAATGGAAAACAGAAAACTAATATCTCAGTACGGCATCTACATAGAAATTTATCTGAGTACACCATTGGAGGTCTGCGAACATAGAGATATCAAAGGTTTTTATTTGCGGGCACGCCATAATTTAACCCAATCTTTCACTGGTATAAACGACCCTTACGAAGTACCTGAAAACCCGGAAATGATTCTAGACACCAGTGCTGCCACTCCCGAGGATTTGACTAACGAAATATACGATAGAATTAAGGCCATGGGGTGCTTATAATCTAATTGGAGCGCATAACACAATGTTGATGCCGAATTACAACCGATTAGAAATAATGTTCAAAGAAGGTAACGGATGCTGGCTGTCGGATTACGACGGCCGACGTTATCTTGATATGGTATCGGGGATTGCAGTATGCAGTTTAGGACATGCACATCCCGCTGTTGGTGAAGCCATTCGGGAACAAGCCAATCACCTACTCCACACCTCTAATCTTTACCGAATAGACCTACAAGAAAAACTAGCCTCCAAGCTCATCTCCATAAGTGGTTTGGACTCAGTATTTTTTTGTAATTCGGGTAGTGAAGCAAACGAAGCTGCTATCAAATTGGTACGCCTTCATGCGCGCGAACATCATCGGGAAAATCCAGTGATTGCAGTAATGGAAAAGGCATTCCACGGACGCACGATAGCTGCATGGAGTGCAACACAACCCGACGATACATGCTATGCCCCGTTACTCTCAGGCTTTGCACAAATCCCCTATGCCGACATAGATAGCTTGAAAGAACTGATTGAAAGCGAACCCAAACTTTCTGCAGTGATGCTTGAACCTATACAAGGAGAAGGCGGTATCCGTATCGCTCCCAGCGATTACTTAAAGTCGGTGCGTGAACTTTGCGATAAACATAATTTACTGTTGATACTTGACGAAGTGCAAAGTGGTGTAGGCAGAACCGGACATTGGTATTGCTATCAGCACAGCAACATCAAACCCGATATACTCACTACCGCAAAAGCACTCGGCAACGGTGTCCCCATTGGTGCTTGCTTGGCTAAAGGAGAAATTGCACAGTTATTCAGGCCTGGTCTTCACGGCTCTACTTTCGGCGGCAATCCACTTGCATGCCGCGCAGCACTCGCAGTTTTAGATACGATAGAGAAAAATGATTTATGCAAAAAAGCTGCAAAGATGGGTGCTTATTTATTAAATACACTTAAGAGTAGACTGGTTTCAGATAAAATTCACGAGATTCGTGGCATGGGTTTGATGATTGGTATAGAGCTTAAACAACCTTGCACCGACATAGTGCGTATCGCACTTGCTAACGGTTTGCTGATCAACTTGACTGCGAAAAACGTGATACGCTTGTTGCCTCCTCTGATACTAACGGCTAGCGAAGCGGACAAGGCGATTGACCGTTTGTCACTGACGATTAAAGATGCGGAAAAATCATGAAAAAGCCAAGACATTTTTTAACGCTTAGAGATTTAAGTGCCGATGAATTCAGAGCCTTACTTAACCGAGCTATAGCCCTCAAAAAAACCCTCTATTCCAAGTCTTTGGAAAATAAAGTACTGGCGATGATATTCGAAAAATCTTCTACTCGTACGCGCGTTTCTTTTGAAACCGCAATGGCACAACTTGGCGGGCATGCGATATTTCTGAGTAACAAAGACAGTCAATCAGGTCGCGGTGAAACCATAGAAGACAGTGCCCGAGTCCTATCTCAAATGGTTGATGTGGTTATGATACGGACATCCGCACACCGAAACCTAGAACGTTTTGCCGAGCACGCAACTATACCAGTAATCAATGGCTTGACCGATCTCTGCCACCCATGCCAATTGCTTGCCGATATGCTGACTTATTTGGAAAAGCGCGGCGATATCAAAGGACGATCAGTTGCGTGGATAGGCGATGGAAATAATGTCTGTTATTCTTACATTAACGCTGCATCATTGTTGGAATTTCAATTAACGATTGCAAGTCCTGAAGGCTACCAAGTAGATGATGCACAGTTATCGAACATTGAGCCAACGGTACGATTAGTCAACGATCCTTATACGGCTGTCAAAAATGCCGATTTAGTGGTAACCGATGTTTGGGCAAGTATGGGTCAAGAAACCGAAAGGCAAAAACGCTTGCAAGACTTCAAGGATTATCGGGTTAGTGCAAAATTAATGGCGCATGCAAAATCCGACGCGTTATTCATGCACTGCTTACCTGCACATCGCGGCGAGGAAGTTGATGCCGAAGTCATAGACGGAGTGCAGAGCGTTGTCTGGGAAGAAGCCGGCAATCGCTTGCATGCCCAAAAAGCATTGCTAGAATTGTTAATGACCGATGTGCATTGTTGAATTTACGATACCACTCTTAGAGGCAAAATAAAGCTACCAATTATCGCCAAGTGGCAGGTCTACTCAAGTGGTTCTATTCGGCCGGAAAGCATACTACATGCTCCATATCTACACGGATGCCGATTTGTTCGCCGATGCTATGGTCGTGATGGCTGGGAGCAAAACACTGAACATAATCACCGTTTTTTAGGTGTAGTAAGTAAAGAAACTGTGCGCCTCTGAATTCTTTTTTCTTTATCGTTGCTTGAAAATCACTGTCGTCGTCATGGATTATATCGTCGGGACGAATCAGCACATCGATCTCTTCGCTTTGAGGAAGCATGGTATCTGGTGTAGGTAGCAATTCACCCAGTGCGGTTTTGATGGTTTTATTTTCAGTGAGCGTGCCGCGCAACATGGTACCCATTCCTATGAAGGTTGCAACTTGGCGAGATATCGGACGATGATAAAAATCATAAGTATTGCTCCATTGCAATATCTGCCCTTCTAGCATCAAACCTAAACTATCTGACATTGCCAGCGATTCGCTTTGGTCGTGGCTTACCATCAAGGTGGTGATGTTCATGTCAATCAATAATTCTCTCATTTCTTGTACCATCTGTAGCTTGAGTTGGCTGTCTACATTAGAAAAAGGCTCATCCAACAATAGGAGTTTGGGTAGTGGTGCAAGTGCCCGTGCCAATGCAACGCGTTGTTGCTGTCCACCCGATAATTCGTGAGGATAACAGTCCGAATAAACACTGAGCTCAGTTAGTTTGAGCATGCGCTTTAGACGCACTTGATACTCGCGTTTCCTCATAGAATGAATACCAAAACCGATATTCTCCTCAACTGTTAGATGCGGAAACAATGCATAGTCTTGGAACATAACACCAATACGCCGAGCTTCCACGGCAACCCGTTTTTGCGGGCTTTCTACCAGATTATCTTCTAAATAAATACAACCCGACAGCGCACGATGAAAACCTGCGATACATCTGAGCAAAGTGCTTTTACCGCTACCACTAGGTCCCAACAAACATCCTATTTTGCCAGTTTCAATGTTCAAAGAAGCATTCTTAACGATCGTTTGCTTATCGATTGCAACACTTAAGTTTTGTAGTTCCAACATCTCTATAACTTCATTTTCTATACGGTGCAATACGTTGTGCCACCAGTATGATCGAAAGCAAACTAACGGCAACGATACTAAGAGAAGGAATCGCAATATCGTTGATACGCTCAGTCGATGCCAATTCGTAGGTGCGTATTGCCAATGTATTGAATTCAAAAGGTCTCAGCACTAGCGTTGCAGGTAATTCCTTAACTACGTCGGCAAATATCAATAACGCCGCACTCAATAGCCCTGAGCGTATCAATGGGACATGAATCAGGCATAGTGTTTTCAGTTTGCTTGTCCCGCACGAACTTGCTGCATAGTCTATATTAGGCGATATTTTTGTCAAGCTACTTGAAATCGTGTTATAACCTAAAGTCATAAAACGCACGGTATAAGCAAACAATAATGCAACGATTGTGCCGCTCAAAAATAAACCCCAAGATGCAAAGTTAAAAGAAAGTAAAGTTTTGTTGACCCAACTTTCTATCGTGCTGTTCACAATCAACACCCCGATAGCAGTCACTATGCCAGGTATTGCATAACCTGATGTTGCCAGCTTATCAAGCCACTGCCATTTAGACGATGAATGTAGACGCTGACCGTACGCTATAATCGTTGCAATAAACAATACCAGCAACGCTGCACCCAAGCCCAGGGTTACCGAATTGAATATCAGTTGTAAATAACCGACATCAAATCTTTCCGTGCCATATCGATAAGCCCATACAATCAACTGTAGCAACGGAATCAAGAAACCCAACACAATCGGCAATCCACAAATCAACCATGCAATCACAACCTTGGTGCCACGTAAATGGTAAATCGCATACAGCGGCGGATGGGATCCCTGGTTATAGTAAGAAATACGCCTTCTTGCATTTTTCTCGATAGAGATTATCAATACGGTGAACACCAGTATGATCAGTGATAATTGTGCAGCACCAGTAAGACTACCCAACCCCAGCCACACTTTGAATATACCTATACTCAATGTTTGTACGCCGAAATACTCCACTGTTGCATAGTCTGCTAAAGACTCCATCACTACAATGGCAATGCCGGCAATCGCTGCTGGGCGCACTATCGGCACTATCAAGCGTACAAAGATTTGTTTTGCGCTTAAGCCGCATAGGCGCGCCACATCGATCAGATTTCTCGATTGTGAAACAAGGATTGTATAAACAAGCAGATAAACATAAGGATATAATACGAAACTAATCACCAAAATAGCCCCAGTTAAGGAGCGTATGGGCAATGCGGGAAAACCCAACTCTAGATGCCACCAAGTATTAAACCACCCCCCATAGTCCAATATACCAGTATAGGTGTAGGCTACGATATATGGCGGGAAAGCAAGCGGCAATATCATCGCCCACGATAAAAAACGTTGCCCAGGAAAGCGGAACATCACACACAAGCAAGCCCCAGCGGTGCCGACAACAAAGCAGACTATCGCAACACCAATGCAAAGCAATAATGAGTTTGTGATGTAGCTGAGTAGATGCGTATCGATTAAATGTTGCCATACCTCTGTATCCGGAACCAAAAACGAAATGATCAATGCGGTGGCAGGCAGTACTACCAGTAAGGTAAGCAACCTCTGACTTATTAAAAACATATTTAGAGGTGCAGAAAATTAAGTGCTATATCTATCAGCGGTAGAGGCGAATATTTTGTGCGTATTCTATTGCCAACCGGCTTTGTCCATCAATTTAACTGCTTCGGCATTCAATTCGCCGAGTTTATCAAGTTCGATGGTATCGGCTCTAAATTCTCCCCACGAATTCAAGATATCACCAATCTTTACATCGTTGCGTATAGGGTATTCATAGTTAGTATTACTATACCAATACTGTGCCTCTACTCCGACTAAAAATTCAAGCAATCGGATTGCGTCGTCTTTGTTTTTAGCAACACGAGTGACACCGGCACCACTGATATTGACATGCGCACCGCGGTCTTCTTGATTAGGCCAAACCACATGCATCTGCTCGGCAGCCTTTTTCTGCACTGGGTCGAGGTTAGCCAACATGTATGCCAAATAGTAGGTGTTGATCACCGCAATGTCACATAGTCCGCCTGCTGCTGCCAACACTTGGTCTCGGTCACCACCGACTGGGGGTCTGGCGAAGTTGGCAACCAATGCTTTCGCCCACGTGTATGTCGTCTCATTACCATTTGCATTTAATATTGACGCTACTAAGGATTGATTGTAGACATTGGTGGAGGAGCGTATGCAAATGTTTTCGCGCCATTGTTCGTCTGCCAAAGACTCATAGCGCATTGGTGCTTCCTCTGGCGACAGCTTGCCTTTAACCGTAGTGATAACCCTTGCTCGCATTGATAACCCAAACCATTGATTATCTGAATCTCTATAAACAGGAGGCACTATTTCAGTCAATGTTTCCGACTTTATCGATTGCAATAAATCAGCTTGTTTTGCTCTGTGCAGACGCGCCACATCAACAGTGAGCAACACATCGGCAAGACTGTCCTGACCTTCTCGTTGAAGACGTTCTATCAATGCATCGGCTTTTGCAGTTACCAAATTCACTTTGATCCCATTCTGCTCACTGAATACATCTAATATAGGTTTGATTAGGGTTTCTTCTCTGGCTGAATAGACATTGACTTCGGCATGCGCGATATTAAAAAATATCAAAAAAAACAATAAAACTTTCACTTATAAAACTCCTTTCTTTTCGTAATTCCAATAATAGTCTGCTTGACTTAAATAAGAATTATTATAATTATTTTTATAGTTTAAGCAAGGTGCTACCGCAACATAACCTACATGTGTAGCTGTTGAAAAAGTATCCTGAAGCCGTAGGGGAGAGCTAACATGCCCTCCCGAAACGCGTTGCGTCTGCACAAGTAGAACCGCCGATTATCGCCGAGTGAACCCGCCACTTGAGCCAGTAGGTCAAGTGGCGTAACTTTGTGCAAAATCTAAATGCTGTGTTCGTTAAAAACATCACATATATCAAAATCAATCGGCGTGACATCATGCAGAACTTTAACTTGATTGCTAGATTCGTACATTATCCTTCGTACACCATCCAATTTATGGAAACCAAAACTCAAGTGGCGCAAGCAGTTCTGTTCGTGCAGAACGATACTTTAGGGAGGGCATGTTAGCCCTCCCCTACAGGTGGTTATCATAAATTTGAGGGCGCAAAGCAGTTACGTTTGAGTGATGATAGTACTTTTTCAACAACCCTACTTCTCGATCAGTGGTTTATTCCCACTCAATGGTTGCTGGAGGTTTGCTACTCAGATCGTAACAGACGCGTGTAATACCCGATATTTCGTTGACGATGCGCGAAGCGACTTCGGATAAAAAAGATGCGGGCAAATGCGCACTGTTCGCAGTCATAAAATCTTCACTTCCCACTGCTCGCAGCACAACCACCCTGCCGTACTGCCTACCGTCTCCCATCACACCAACTGATTTGACTGGCAGAATAACCGCAAACGCCTGGGCAACCTTATCGTATAAATCGCTATCCCATAATGCTTTAATGAATATGGAATCGGCTTGTCGTAATATATGCAAAGACTCTTCATCTACAGCACCCAACACACGCACCGCAAGCCCAGGACCCGGAAACGGATGTCGCCGCACTATTGTCTCATCCAAACCAAGGACTCTACCCAAAGCTCGCACTTCGTCTTTGAATAGATAAGCCAATGGCTCCAAGATTTTCAGCTTCATCCGCTCAGGCAACCCACCGACATTATGATGAGATTTGATCAAATGCGATCCTTCCGCGCCTGCCGATTCTATGATATCGGGGTAAATCGTGCCTTGCGCAAGCCAATCCACTTTGCCTATTGCTTGCGCACGATGTTCAAAAGTTTCTATAAATAGTTTGCCAATAATTTGTCTTTTTTGTTCGGGGTCGGTTACCCCCTTGAGTGTATTTAGGAAATTATCTCTTGCATCTACTACATGCAGATCTATGCCGAAATGCTTTTCAAAAGTCTCCACGACTTGTGCACGTTCCCCTTGCCTAAGCAAGCCATTATCAACAAAGATACAGTGTAGTTTGTCAGCTATTGCACGCTGTAACAAGAGTGCGGCAACTGCAGAATCTACGCCGCCGGATAGTGCCAACAGAACCTGTTCATTGCCGACAATGCTACGGATATACTCTATACTTTTATCAGCAATATCAGCAGCTTGCCAGCTTGATTTACAACCGGCAATGTTATGTGCGAAATTCTTTAATATCGCTTTGCCGTCGGTAGTATGTGTTACTTCAGGATGAAATTGCAGACCGTACCATGCCCGCGCCTCATTTGCCATTGCAGCAATAGGGGAATGTTCGCTCGCTGCAATGGATGCAAAACCATCCGGCAGTCCGATGACTCTATCTCCATGCGACATCCATACCGAATGTGTTGAATTGGCAGATGTTTGCATCCCGTTGAACAGTGGAGAGGAGTCTTTGATTGTAATCTCTGCAGAACCGAATTCTCGGTCATCGGAACTTTCTATCTCGCCATCGCATTCCACGGCAAGCCATTGCATGCCATAACATATCCCTAAAACCGGCAGTCCCAAAGCATGTATATCAAAATCAACATCAGGTGCCGAATCGGAGTGCACCGACTCAGGACCTCCAGATAAAATGATTGCTCGCGGTGCGAAATCATTCAGCTTTGCAGTCGTGGTATGTGCTGGAAATATCTCACTATAAACACCTAGTTCTCTAATTTTTCGAGCGATGAGTCGTGTGTATTGAGAGCCAAAATCAATGATTGCGATTTTATCGCAACCGGCGTAATCGTATAGAAAATCGTGTAGTCTATAGCAGTTCTCGGATTGTCTAGCCTTAGCCATACACTTGGTTGACCGGCTTATTCAACATGGTAATTAGGTGCCTCTTTGGTAATACTAACATCGTGCACATGGCTTTCGCGCATCCCAGCTTCGGTAATTCTGGTGAACTTCGCTTTCTTATGCACCTCGGCTATGGTATTGCATCCTATATAACCCATACCTGAACGCAATCCACCCAGTAGCTGATAAACGACTTGGGCCAACCCACCGCGATAAGGTACTCGTCCCTCTATGCCTTCAGGCACCAGTTTCTCGTTTTCAACATCAAATTGCGCATATCGGTCCCTTGCACCTTGTTGCATTGCAGCCAAAGAACCCATACCGCGATAGACTTTGTAAGAACGCCCCTGATAAAGTTCTATCTCGCCGGGTGCTTCGCGGGTGCCAGCAAAAAGGCTGCCAATCATCACCGTGTCAGCACCCGCTGCAATCGCCTTACTCAAATCTCCGGAAAACCGTATTCCACCATCGGCAATCAGCGGCACTTCACCTTTTATCGCTTGGGCTACCTCGTAAATTGCACTGAATTGCGGCATTCCTATCCCGGCGACAACTCGGGTGGTACATATAGATCCCGGTCCTACGCCGATTTTGATTGCATCCACATCTTTGGCGAGCAACGCTTGCGCCGCTTCGGCGGTTGCAACGTTACCAGCGATGATTTGCTTGTCAGGGAAAGATTTTTTTATCTCAGCAACCGTATCGAGTACTCGTTGCGAGTGACCGTGGGCTGTATCTATCAGCATAACATCACACCCTGCTTCTGCAATCGCAGTTGCACGCTCCAACGCCGAACTACCAGTGCCTATAGACGCACCGACTTGTAATTGCCCTTCGGCATCTTTGGACGCATTAGGAAACTGTTCCGCTTTTTGCATATCCTTAACGGTTATCAGTCCGCATAATTCAAAATCGTCGTTAACTACCAAGATCTTTTCAATCTTATGCTCGTGCAACAGCCGTCTGACTTCCTCGGCATCAGCATTTTCCTTGACGGTAACCAACTGCTCTTTAGGTGTCATTATTTCAGAAATGCTGTTATCACGACGAGTTTCGAAGCGTAGATCTCGGTGTGTTACGATACCTACCAGTTGCTTACCTTCAACCACCGGTACTCCTGATATCCTCAAATTTCGTGTTAAGTCTATGACTGTCTTTATTGAAGTATCGGGAGACATCGTAATCGGGTCTTTGATAACACCGCTTTCAAACTTCTTGACCATGCGTACTTGGTCGGCTTGCATCTCTATAGGCATATTTTTGTGTATAAAACCTATACCACCAAGTTGGGCAAGTGAAATCGCGATATCAGATTCGGTCACGGTATCCATCGCCGCAGACACCAAAGGAATGTGCAAGGAAATTCCATGGCTCAATTTCGCCGTTAAGTCTACTTCGGTAGGCAAAACCTTTGAATAAGCGGGTACCAACAATACATCATCAAAGGTCAACGCTTGCTTTATTTGTTCCATTTCCATATAAACCTCAGACTCGTATATACTAAACGGCTAGTGTAGCATAAATGCATACATAAAATAGTTATCATGCAGTTTTCAATTGAAGAAAAACATATTTATACGGTAAGCAAACTGAACAAAGAAATCAGAGAAACTTTGCTAAATAATTTCGCGCCAGTGTGGGTGGAAGGAGAAATATCCAATTTTATGTGTGCAGCTTCGGGACATTTTTATTTCAGCATCAAAGACAACGACAGTCAGATTCGCTGTGCGATGTTCCGTGGCGACAACCGAGAACTGAAGTTTGAACTTGAAAATGGTTTATCGGTACAGCTACAGGCACGCATAGAATTGTATGAGAAGCGCGGCGAACTACAGCTCATCGTAAAACGCGTAGAAGCCGCAGGTAGTGGAAAACTGCAATTAGAGTTTGAACGCCTAAAACAAAAACTCTATAAAGAAGGACTGTTTGACGAAGCTCTAAAAAAAGAAATACCAGAATACCCGCTTACCGTCGGAGTGGTTACTTCGGAAACAGGTGCTGCCTTAAGAGATGTCATCTCAGTGTTGCGCAAACGTTTCCCTATCGTGCATCTAATCGTCTACCCGGCACTCGTTCAAGGTGACAAAGCACCCGAAGAAATCTGCCAAGCATTAGAGATTGCAGAACATAGACTCGAAGTTGAGATTTTATTGCTGGTACGCGGTGGCGGTTCCATAGAAGACTTGTGGGCATTCAACGATGAGGTAGTTGCGCGTACTATCGTCGGATGCCAGATACCCATCGTCACCGGTATCGGACACGAAATAGATTTTACGATAGCCGATTTCGTATGCGATCGTCGTGCACCGACACCGTCGGCAGCAGCTGAATATATCAGTCCTGATCAAAATGAACTTATGCAAGAATTGAATATTATAAACAAAAATTTATATACGGAAATGAAACGTACACTCAAACAGAAATCAGAATTGATCAAACTGATGGAAGCCAAACTAGCCAAATCTCACCCCAAACATCAACTACAAAACTACGCCCAACAACTCGACGAATTGAGCCGCCGTTTGACACCGATGATAAAAAATTATTTATATATAAATGGTCAGCAACTTGAACATCAACGTGGCCTGCTGTTAAGCAATACTCCGATCAAATATATGGAAATATACAGCAACAAGCTTGCTTTGCACGCTAAAGCATTGCAAGATAATCTACGAGACAAACTTCGGCATGCCAAACAAAGTGTTGCACACTCGGCAAGTAAACTCGAAACATTAGGACCGACCACCACCTTAAAAAGAGGCTACGCAATCGTCACCGACAAATCTGACAATTTGGTGCGCTCAATCAAGCAAGTGAGTATAAAGCAAAAAATCGACATCCAAGTCAGCGACGGCAAAATAGGAGCCGAAGTCAACAATCATAGCAAAACCACAACATAAACTACATGTGGGACTGTTGAAAAAGTATCGTCATTAGTACATTCCCCTCCTATGGAGGGGTGGCAGGCCTATGCATTTTGTAATGCATGCGTTTAACAATCATGTTAGGGTTCTGCATAATGTCACGCCGATTGACCTACTGGTTCAATCGGCGGTTCTATCTGACGGGGTGGTTGTGGTGGTTCTGCACAAAGTCACGCCGTTTGTGCTACTGCAACAAACGGCGGTTCTATTTTTCAACAGCCCCATGTGGGACTGTTGAAAAAGTGTTTGCATTGGTACATTCCCCTCCTGTGGAGGGGTGGCAGGCGAAGCCTGACGGGGTGGTTGTGGTGGTTCTGCACTAGACAATTACCCTCTACGATGCATTATGGTACTTTTTCAACAGTCCCATGTTAGCCCTCCCTTACGGTGTCAAAGACACTTAGACGGATAAACCCAGTTGTGCAAGAAGATCTTTGACATCCCAAACACCGACTACGGTGGTTAGCAGACCACCCTCAGTTTTTATAAAATCGCAACCTTGAATTACCACATGCTTTCCGGTAGGTGGATTACCCATTATAGGATTGTTGTTGGTGCCAAATATCAGCCATGGTGCTGCAATCACACCATTGCTCGCCTCAACACTGCTAATCAATTCTACCGACATATCGGGAAAGGCATCAAACAAAGATTGTGCATATTCACCGATTTCCTGCCCAGTTATCTCTTTCTCAGTTGCTGGGTCGCAATAAGTGCCACCTTCGGCAAAGGTTGCTAAAATGGCATCTACATTGCGCTGATCCCAAGCGTCAAAATATCTTTTAACTATATCATTTTCGATTGTCATTACTCCTCCGTATTGTTCACTATTACTCAGTGCATCATAAACGACGCAATTTTGGGAAGTATAACATGCTAAACAACGAGTAAACAAACCTGCACGATAATCACCTCTGCAGGTGGTTTGCGTAAGTTGAAAGTGTGTCAGTTCTGCACAACGACACATGCTACTAGATATATTTATGTAGTATACTATGCCAGAAAATGGATCTTGATTTACAAACTACAAATTTGACATTCTCTTTGTGATGCCACCTCGTCAACAGCTCGCTAATGCGATTAGAGCTTTGAGCATGGATGCCGTACAAAAAGCTCGCTCTGGACACCCCGGTATGCCTATGGGCATGGCGGATATCGCCGAGGTACTGTGGAATGATTATCTCAAACACAACCCCAACGATAGCACTTGGTTTGATAGAGATCGCTTTATTCTCTCAAACGGTCATGGTTGCATGTTGCATTATGCACTGCTGCATCTAAGTGGCTATCCCTTCGGCATAGAGGATATTGCACGGTTTAGGCAATTAGGTTCAATAACGCCCGGACATCCCGAATTCGGTATCACCGTAGGCATAGAAGCTACCACTGGACCGCTTGGACAAGGGTTAGCAAACGCAGTCGGAATGGCGATTGCAGAACGTACTATGGCAAAACATTTTAACCGCGACAATCTCGATATCGTTGATCACTACAGCTATGTATTTGCCGGTGACGGTTGTTTGATGGAAGGCATCTCCCACGAAGCGTGCTCGCTCGCAGGAACTTTGAAACTTGCCAAACTCATCGTCTTTTACGATGACAACGGCATCTCCATAGACGGACAAGTACAAAAATGGTTTAGCGACGATACACCCAAACGTTTTGAAGCATACGGCTGGCATGTGATTTCCGAAATAGACGGGCACAACCCCGCCGACATCAGCAAGGCAATCGAAGCTGCTCGTGCAAATCCGGCACCCAGCCTGCTGTGCTGCAAAACGATTATCGGTTATGGTTCACCGCAGCAAGGCAGTGAATCTGTTCATGGTGCACCGTTGGGCGACGATGCAATCGTACAAGCTCGAGCAACATTAGATTGGCATCACCCACCTTTTGAGATACCGGAAGAGATATACTCAGCATGGGATGCCAAAGAGAAAGGTCGCATACATCAATCAAACTGGCAGAAAAAATTAGACGCGTATCAATCGGAATATCCTGAACTGGCAAAAGAATTCAAACGTCGTATTAGTGGGCAACTGCCGGGCGATTGGCAAAACCATGCAACGCAATGGATTGCACAAAACCACAAACAAAAAAAGGCACTCGCAACTCGCCAAGCCTCGTGCCGAACACTGGCATCGTTTAGTGAATGTTTGCCGGAGTTAATCGGCGGCTCTGCCGATTTAGCAGGTTCAAACGGTACTCTATGGGAAGGCAGCAGAGCGATAGATGTCGAGCAGCACGACGGCAACTATATCTATTTCGGAGTGCGTGAGTTTGCGATGTCGGCGATTGCCAACGGCATCGCACTGCACGGCGGCTTCATTCCGTTTGCGGCTACCTTTTTGGTGTTCTCAGACTACGCTCGCAACGCACTGCGCCTTTCGGCAATGATGGAGAAAAAAGTCGTCTTTATCTATACCCATGACTCCATAGGTCTGGGCGAAGACGGTCCTACACACCAACCGATAGAACATCTGAGTAGTCTACGCCTGATGCCCGGCTTAGATGTGTGGAGACCATGCGACTCCGTAGAAACCGCAGTCGCATGGAAAGCTGTAGTAGAAGCCGACCACCCGAATGCATTGGTTTTGTCGCGACAAACTTTAGTGCATTGCGATAGACTAGACGAGCAATTACAACTTATACAAAAAGGTGCTTATCTGTTGCGAGAGACCTCGCACCCTTCGCTGATCATTATCGCAACAGGCTCTGAAGTAGAATTGGCATCACAGCTTTGCGATAGGCTAAAAGAGGAAAATCATCAGGTTAATTTGGTGTCGGTACCGTGCGCCGAAGTCTTTGACCGACAACCACAAAGTTATAGAGAAACGGTGTTAGCACCAGCGGTTCCGAAATTAGTGATAGAGGCTGGTAAAAGCGATTGGTGGTACCGATATGTGGGAACGAATGGTGCGATAATCGGCATAGATACCTTCGGTGCATCGGCGCCAGGCAAAGATTTATTTGAACACTTCGGCTTCAGCGTAGAAAATATCTACGCAACAGCACAATCTTTAATCAAACAACATTATAGGAGCATAAATGATTAATATTGCTATTAGTGGATACGGGCGCATAGGACGCTGCATCGTACGGGCTTTATACGAATATCAGCGCACCGATACTATTCGCTTAGCTGCGATCAATGCAAGCACTGATCTGGAAACCGTATTGTATCTGACACGACACGACACGACACACGGCCATTTCAATGCCGATGTGCAGATCGCCGACGATAAACATTTGAGTATCAATGGAGACTTGATTAGAGTCTATTCAGAGCGCGATCCAGCCAAACTTCCATGGCACGAAGTCGGTGTAGATGTGGTCTGCGAATGTACTGGCAAGTTCAAAAGCAAAGCACTTGCACAAGCACATCTAGACGGCGGTGCACGCAAAGTGTTAATATCGGCACCCGGACAAGCCGATGTAGATGCAACCGTGGTCTACGGTGTCAACGAAGAGCTGTTAAAAGCCAATGACCAAATCGTCTCCAATGCTTCGTGCACCACCAACTGCTTAGCCCCAGTTGTCAAAGTATTGTCTGAGGCAATCGGTGTGGAACACGGTTTGCTGACCACGATACACGCCTATACCAACGATCAAGTATTGATTGACTCCCCACACAAAGAGCTGAGGCGAGCGCGCTCTGCGACAACCTCTATCGTTCCTACCAAAACTGGTGCAGCCAAGGCGGTCGGATTGGTACTACCAGAGTTAGCCGGAAAATTGCACGGTTATGCGCTGCGTATTCCGACTATAAACGTATCTTTGGTTGACTTCACTTTTACTGCCTCTCGTGCTACCGACAAGCAATCGGTGAACGATGCCGTACTAATGGCAGCACAAGGTGCTATGAAAGGCATCATTGCATACAACGATGATCCTTTGGTGTCTTGCGACTTCAATCATAATCCAGCATCGGCAGTCTACGATTCAACTCTAACCCAAGTGATGCAAGATACCCTGGTCAAGGTGTCGGCGTGGTACGATAACGAATGGGCTTATGCGTGCCGAATGATCGATATGTCCGAGGCATTGATGCGTGCAAAATAAGCCAGGCAACAACTCACTTTTAGGCATATATGGAATTCTTACACATTGATCAAGTCGCACTCGCAAACAAGCGAGTAATGATGCGCGTTGATATGAATGTTCCCATTGACGACGGTACGGTGGGCGATGATCAAAGAATTCGTGCCTGCCTACCCGACATAAAAACTGCGTTAGATGCAGGTGCCTCATTGTCGCTAATCTCGCACTTGGGACGTCCCAAGGCAGGTAATAATAACCAAGCATTTTCTTTGCAGCCGGTGGCATCACACTTATCCGAACTACTTGGTAAAACTGTACCTCTAGTTTGTGATTATTCGAGCGATGTCTCGGTACAGCCCGGAGAACTTGTAATGTACGAAAATATCCGTTTTCAATCTGGCGAGCTTGAAGATGATGATACACTGGCGAACCGCTTGGCAGAGCTTTGTGATATCTATGTGATGAACGCCTTCGGATGTGCACATCGAGCCCACGCTTCCACGCATAAAGCCATAAAATATGCAAAAACCGCTTGTTCCGGTTCGTTATTCGCACAAGAAATCCACGAGATTCGCAATGCATTGGGAAACACTCCAGAAAGTATAGGCGGCGACGATCCGCCACGTTATTTAAATCGTGTTGCCGTCGTCGGTGGTTCTAAAATATCGGGCAAACTAGAGCTACTATCGGCTTTATCGGAACATGTAGATACCTTGATTATAGGCGGTGGTATCGCAAATACCTTTATTGTTGGAAACGGCCACAATATAGGATGCTCACTGTACGAAAAAGACCTCGTCTCCTTCGGCTTTGAGTTACAGTACAAAATGAAAGAACAACAGAAGCGGCTGTTGTTGCCTTGCGATGTGATATGCGCAAAAGAATTATCCGAAAGTAGCGATGCCGTATGCAAAACCCTAGATAATGTACAGACAGACGAAATGATATTGGACATAGGCACGGAAACACAAGCTGTCTACGGCAACGCAATAGCCGAGGCCGATTGTGTGCTGTGGAACGGACCGCTTGGTGCCTTTGAATGTGAGCCTTTTGCCGACGGCACCCGCGCAATCGTGCAGGCGATTAAACAAAGTCCTGCGCATATCGTCGCCGGCGGCGGAGATACGCTTGCGGCAATAAAAAAATTTGACTTGCAAAGAGATAATATGTATATCTCTACCGGAGGTGGTGCTTTTCTGCAACTTGCCTCGGGACAGGGATTGCCGGCATTGACAATGCTGAACCACAAGGCAACAAACGATTAAGGTATGGATTTGGAGTATTAACGATGACTGAAATCAATCCTGCTAAGAGACCTAGAACCACTAAAATTATCACAACCTTGGGACCTGCTACCGACGACGAGCAAATCATAAAAGAACTGATAGATGCCGGTGTGGATGTGGTTAGAATGAACTTTTCGCACGGTGATGCTGAAGAACAACTGCGGCGAGCACAGCTGGTACGTAAGGTATCAGCACAAAAAAAATATCATGTTGGTATACTTGGTGATTTGCAAGGTCCTAAAATAAGAATACAACGTTTTATCAACGATCAAGTAGAACTCAAAACTGGACAACGTTTCATTTTGGATGCCGAATTGGAACAAAATGCCGGCGACAAAAATCGCGTGGGTATCAGTTATGCAGACCTTTATAAAGATGTCAAAGAAGGAGACGAACTGCTACTCGACGACGGACGTATCACTTTGGAAGTAGAACAAATAAAAGATCAGCAAGTGATAACGACGGTCAATATTGGTGGTGTGCTATCCAACAATAAAGGTGTCAATCGCCGCGGCGGCGGTTTGTCAGCACAAACCATCACCGACAAAGACAAACAGGACATTAAACTGGCAACGAAGATGGGAGTGGATTACTTAGCGGTTTCCTTCCCTAAGAGTCCCGAAGATATGCTTTATGCAAAAAAACTGCTACAGCAAGCAGGTGGGAATGCTTCACTGATTGCCAAAATAGAACGTAGCGAAGCACTCGATTGTATCGACGATATACTTGAAGTCGTAGACGGTGTGATGATTGCCAGAGGCGATCTCAGCATTGAAATCGGAGATGCAGCTTTGACTGCAGTGCAAAAGCAACTGATTGTTAAGGCACGTTCACACAACTGTATCGTCATCACCGCAACTGAGATGTTGCAATCGATGATTGAGAGTAGCGTTCCCACCCGAGCAGAAATATCGGATGTCGCAAATGCCGTTTTAGATGGTTCCGACGCACTCATGTTGTCTGCCGAGTCAGCAATTGGCAAACACCCAGCACTAGTCGTGAAAACGATGAGCCGTATCTGTCAAGGTGCCGAGCAAGGCGATATCACGCAACACAGCAACGATTATTTACTGGATCAACGTATATATCAATTTGATCAAGCCATTGCACTTTCAGCAATCTACACCGCAAACCATCTAAATGTCTCGGCGATTGCAGCAATGACCGAGTCAGGTTCTACCACCCAATGGCTCTCTCGCCTCGTCTCTGCGATACCAATTTATGCCCTCACCCACCATGTAGAAACCTGTCGTAAGGTGACACTCTATCGCGGTGTCTATCCGGTACTACTGCAAGGCGATCATTCCGGCGACATTAATCAAGAAGTCGTCAACGCCTTAAAGCCGTATCATCGTTTTGATAAAGACTCGGTCGTCATTATCACCAAAGGTGACAAGAAAGGACAACACGGCGGCACCAACGCAATGAAAATCATTCATGTCAATAGAACTGCCGATTAGAATTGTAGGGGCAGAATAAATTCAATGATGGTACTTTTTCAATGACTCTACAAACATTGAAAAACTTTGCCAAATTCGTATAATCGTTTGTTATGAATTCAGAAACACTACACGCAACTGCTAAAGCTATGGTTGCACCTGCCAAAGGCATTTTGGCAATGGACGAAAGCAAGCCTACCTGTGACAAACGTTTTGCAAAGCTAGGCATTCCTACCACCGAAGAGAACCGCAAAAGCTATCGTAGTACTTTGGTCACCACACCCAACATAGAGCAATACATCTCCGCTGCGATCCTCTTTGACGAAACCATACGCCAAGAAACCGACGATGGTGTTCCCTTTGCAAAACATCTAGAAGCTAGAGGCATTATTCCCGGTATCAAGGTAGACCAAGGTGCCAAAGCACTCGCCGGCTACGAAGGTGAAAAGATTACCGAAGGCTTGGACGAGTTGCGGGAGCGTCTAAAAGAATACGCTGAGATGGGTGCGCGCTTTGCAAAATGGCGCGCGGTCATTACCATCGGTGGCGATATGCCATCTTCGGCTTGTATCCATGCAAATGCCCATGCACTGGCACGTTATGCAGCGTTATGCCAAGAACAAAATATAGTGCCTATCGTCGAACCT
This sequence comes from uncultured candidatus Poriferisulfidus sp., assembly GCA_965200865.1. Classification (GTDB taxonomy): domain Bacteria; phylum Pseudomonadota; class Gammaproteobacteria; order Poriferisulfidales; family Oxydemutatoraceae; genus SP5GCR1. The sequence continues at coordinate 680,930 of CBDAVG010000002.1, forward strand.
GAAGTGCTGATGGACGGACATCACAGCATAGAAGATTGTTATGAAGTGAGCGAATGTACCCAAAGCGAAGTGTTTTGCGAATTACGCACTCAAGGCGTTCTATTAAACGGGATTATATTAAAACCCAATATGGTTTTATCGGGTAGCGATTGTCCCGATCAAGCCGATGTGAGTACGGTTGCCGAACGCACCCTCACCTGCTTGAAATCTACTGTGCCGGCGGCGGTGCCCGGCATTGCGTTTCTTTCCGGCGGACAAAGCGATGAAAAAGCAACTGCTCATTTGAATGCCATTAATCGTCTTGCAGCGAGCGAAGGCGCGCCGTGGCGGCTCACTTTTTCCTACGGACGCGGACTACAACAGCAAGCGATGAAATTATGGGGTGAATCGAAGACTGACGAAGCACAACAAGCATTTGGAGAACTCGCTCATCTCAATAGCCAAGCATCTGAAGGTACTTATCAAAGCCCGAATCCATAGATCTGGGGCTGTTGAAAAAGTGTCTGCATTAGTACATTCCCCTCCTGTAGAGGGGTGGCAGACAAAGCCTAACGGGGTGGTTGTGGTGGTTCTGCACTAGACAATTACCCCCTACGATGCATGATGGTACTTTTTCAACAGTCCCATCTATTAACTCTTACAAATACCTCGTTAAAACTCGCTGTAGGTAAATTTATAGCAAAAATACCGTTGCCAATCCCAAAAAGGCGACGACACCTATGATATCGGTGATGGTTGTCAACACCACGCTACCAGCAAGTGCCGGGTCTACACCGAACTTCTTTAATAGTATAGGGATTATCACACCAGCACCGGCAGCACAAATCAAGTTGACGATAATCGCTGCAGCAATGATGATACCTACTCCGATATCGTCAACCCAAAAAATCGTAATCGCGGCGACGATTATCGCCCACAATACGCCATTCAAAGAGCCTACCGATGCTTCTTTGAGTAACAGCATGGTCGGATTGTCCTCAGTTAAACGTTTGGTTGCAAGGCCGCGTATCGTGATCATCAAAGTTTGACTACCGGCTATGCCACCCATGCTTGCGACTACCGGTATCAAAACAGCAAGTATGATGATTTGCTGCAGAGTATCTTCAAAAAGACTGATAAACCAGGCAGCAATAAACGCAGTCAGTAAATTAATTCCCAACCATAATGCGCGTTTTCTAGCTGAACTTAAAACTGGCGCATAAAGATCTTCCTCGCCTGAAGCACCGGAAAAACCGATACGTTCTTGCCGAGGTTCGTCGCGAAGTACATCCAAGACATCGTCCACAGTAATCCGACCGACGACTTTGTTGTCGACATCAACGACTGCAACAGACACTAAGTCTCTATCTTCAAACAACGCGACCACTTCGCTCGCTGGCATCGAAACGGGTATCGCAGTTACTTCGGTACTCGTCAGATTTGCAATCAGCGTATCTTTATCACAGGTGATTAAATCGCCGATTGATACAACTCCCGAGTAACAGTTTGAATAATCAACAACGATTAAATTATCGGTATGTGGTGGTAGCGTTTTTTTCATTTTGATATAGCGTATTGCAACATCTACCGTGATATTAGTGCGTAGCGTCAGAACATCAGGGTTCATCAATCCTCCTGCAGTATCGGCATCGTAAGACAATACCTGCTCAAGGCGATGGCGATTTTGTGCATCCATGCCGGCAAGCAATTGTCGGGTTACGGTGTCGGGCAAGGTGTCTATCAGGTCGGCAAGATCATCTATTTCCAAACCTTCGGTTGCAAGCAATAACTCGGCGTCTTGGGTCAGCTCTATTAGGTTTTTGCGGACATCTTCGCTGACTTCCAACAAGATATCGCCTTCTAAACTAACATTGGTCAGTTTCCATACGATGCGGCGTTCCGGAATAGGAAGAGCTTCCAAAAGATTAGCAATTTCACCAGCATGAAAATTATTCAACAGCCCTTTCACTTGTGCTACTTTGCCGCTGCGTAGTGCTTCAGATAGATATTCTGCAGTGTTTTGCGCTTCCATATACTCGTACCGCTTAAGAACAAAACTCGGCTATACGAGCCGGGTCTGGGTGTGTCCCCATACGCCGATATTTACGCTGCAGACTACCGACATCGCTGTCCATAATAATCTGTTTAATTTCAAGTAAATTGTTCGGGTGTACGCTAAACTCCCTTAGCCCCATAGCCAGTAGCAAGGTCGTATAACGGCTATCGCCTGCCATCTCTCCACACATTGCCACCGGCACATTCAGCCGCTTTCCGGCATCTAAAACGATAGATATCAAGTTGAGGACACCAGGATGTAGCGGGTTATACAAGTAGTTAACTTCTTCGTCTATGCGATCTATCGCCAACGCGTATTGGATCAAATCATTCGTGCCTATCGATAAAAAATCGAGCTTGCGGGCAAAATTATCGGCAGCGAGTGCCGCAGCCGGTACTTCTATCATCCCACCTATTTTGATGTTTTGCTTGAAACGTTTCTTTTTATCCTTTAATTGTTGTTGAGCCGATTTGTAAAGTTCCATAATTTGTTCCAACTCGTTGATGCTGGTTAGCATAGGAATCAAAATGCGCACTTCTCCGTAAACTGAAGCACGCAATATCGCACGCAACTGTTGCAAAAATAAATCGGGATTTTTCAGTGAGCGGCGGATCGCACGCAAACCCAAAGCTGGATTGGGTGCCATCGGTCCCTCGTAATCCGGATCAAACTCCTTTTCGGCACCTAAATCCAAGGTGCGTATCGTCACTGGTCTATCGGCAGCAACTCGCAGTATCTTTTTATAAGCGGTGAAATGTTCCTCTTCGCTGACCTCTTGATCGCGGTCTATATATAAAAATTCGGTGCGATACAAGCCCACACCTTCGGCACCGCTATGCTTAAACGCACGTACTTCATCGCTCAACTCTATATTGGTCATCAGCTTGATATCGACACCGTCGCGACTGCGCGTCGGTTTGTTCTTCAATACTGCCAACTGCTTTTGATGTGCTTTATCAGCTTTTATTTGTTGTTGATAAGACTGTATCGTTTGCTTATCGGCACCGGCGATTAACGCACCGCTGTTACCGTCTATGATGATGGTTTCGTTTTCACTGAGTAGATTGCGTACATTTGGCACTGCAACAATTGCCGGTATACCTAGACTACGCGCCAAAATAGCAGTGTGCGAGGTTGTGCCACCGTATTCGGTTACAAAACCACCGATCTGTTGATTCTCAAACATGATGGTATCGGCAGGTGCCAAATCATCTGAGACGATGATATAACCTTTGAGTTGCTTTGTCTGTTTCTCTTGAGTTTGTTTTTTGTTTTTGCTTGTGACTTTATCCTTCTCTAAAGCGGTCTGTATCAAACGAATGATATGCTCCACATCGTTGCGTCTAGTCTTCAGGTAACTATCTTGCATTTCATCGAAGATTTGAACCAACTTTTTCTTTTGTATATCAAGTGCCCACTCGGCATTACATAATTGCTCCTCTATAATCTGTATCGGAGCTTGCTTGAGAGGAACATCGGCTATCATCAACAAATGCGAGTCTATGAATGTAGCAATTTCCTCAGGTGCATCACCAGGAATCAGTTTTCTAACATTCTTCAAATGCGCTACCGCAAGTTTATGTGCCCTATTGAAACGAGCGATTTCGGATCTTACCCGACTTTTGGTTATCTTATAATGAGTAATCTCGCCTCTACCGTGTTCAAACAAATGTACCGGACCTATGCCTATGCCTTTGGATACGCCGCTACCGTTCAATAACATCGTCATGACTATTCGTCCTCTCCAAAACGGTCGTTTATAAGTTCGCGCAGCCCGTCTGCCGCCTCAGTTTCGTCTTCGCCGTCTATGGTCAGTAGCAGCGATGTATCTTTTGCTGCAGCCAACATAATAACTCCCATAATACTCTTGCCGTTGACCGTTTGATCGTCTTTGCTGATTTTTATATCGCTTGCAAAACTTGACGCAAGTGCAACAAACTTCGCTGCAGCACGCGCGTGCAATCCTAGCTTATTGATAATCGTAGTCTCCAACTTCACCATGGCCGTACTATGCTATCGCGCCCCCCTTCAAATGCTTTTTGAGCAAGTGCTTCTCCTTCCATATCACTATAATTCAATACCTTGAGCAACATCGCTAAATTGAGTCCGCCGACCAACCACCTATTTGCTGCGTCCTTGAACTGCATCGCAATATTAGAAGGTGTTGCACCGTACAGGTCGGTTAATAGCAACACACCGGAACCTTGATCGATCTCCGCACAATACTGTTTTAACTTGATAATCTCGTCCTCAGGCACACAGTCGTACGACACCGCATAGATGCCTATATGGGTAGACGAAGATGGCATCAGCCTTTTAGCGGTCATCACAAGGCTATCACCAATACCACTATGGGTAAGCAATAAAATAGAAGTTGCCATCGTCATCTATGCCGTAACATTGTGCAGAGCCGTTTATGCCTGTACAGGCAATCCATTCTATCCATTTCGTTTACGGTAACCATGATTTGGTGGCGCGGAGCGAGTAGATTTGCGCGAGGACTCAACTTTAGGGCGGATATGCAAATCCGCCCCTACTGTTTTCTTAAATTCAATGGCGCAAGCGGTTGCGTTTGGGCAATGACGGTATTTTTTCAACATCGCTATATGTCCCGATGCTCTTTATTAATATCGTATTCTGGTCTCTGCTCGGATAACTTTAGGTATAGTTTCTCTACCATATACACTGAGCGATGTCGCCCACCGGTACATCCTATGGCTACCGTAAAATAAGAACGTATATCGGATTCGTAGTACGGTATCCACTTTTGCAAAAAAGCAAAGATATCGTTGAATAACTCTATGCTTTTCGGCGACTTATCTAAAAAATCTCGCACTTCTGGGTCTATGCCCAAGTAGCGTCTCAACTCAGGTGTCCAATACGGATTTGCCAGGCAACGCACATCAAAAATATAGTCCGAATTCGTAGGAACACCTCTTTTGTAACCGAAAGACTTCAATAGTATAGACAACGGCACTTTATCCAATTCTAATTGCTTGGCAACAATATTACGCAGTTCGTATTGGCTCATATTCGTGGTATCTATACAAGCATCGGCACACAAAGCAATCTCGTCAAGCAGGTTTATCTCACTTTTTATACATGCTTTCAATGGTTTGCTTTTGTATATAGACAACGGGTGCGGTCGTCGCGTCTCGTTATAACGGTGCTCCAGTATCTCTTCGGATGCCCTTAGAAAAATTAGTTTTGCATCAAACCCGGCGTTTCTCAATCGCTCCAATATCAACTTAATATCAGTGGATTGGGTGATCAAGTTACGAGTGTCTACACTGACTGCGATTCTATCGCCAAGTTTAATCTGCTCTGCAAGTAATCGCATAGTCAGCTCATTAAGAAATTCCAAAGGCATGTTGTCCATGCAATAAAAGTGATGATCTTCCAAAGTCTGTAGAGTCACCGACTTGCCGGCACCAGACAGACCACTGACGATAACGAATCTCATCGGCCGGCATCCATATAGTTTCTTTGGCGGGCAGCGATTTCCTCTTCGGCGTAATAACCACTGACACGCAGAATATGATTTCTTGCTGCCGCTTCAACCAAAACAGCCAAGTTGCGCCCCGGGGCAACCGGCAGAGTGAAAACCGGAATTTCCAAGCCGAGTACGTTCATCGTACGCTGCGCACTCCTTAAGCGATCTTTATTGACGCTCAGATCTTTGCCGGCAAACCTAAGATCTATAATCTGACGTAAATATTTGGTCTCTTTGACCGCGCTATTACCGTACATTTGGCGAATATTCAAAATTCCCAAGCCGCGAACCTCCAAAAAGTCTTGAATTGTTGGCGGCGCAGCACCTTGCACGATATCGGGTGCGATACGCGTAAACACTGGCGTATCATCGGCTATCAAACGATGTCCTCGAGTAATCAGCTCCAATGCCAGTTCGCTCTTCCCTACTCCGCTATCGCCGGTGAGTAATACACCAATACTGATGACTTCCATGAACACGCCGTGCATCGTTAATTTTTCGGCAAGCGTGCGAGACAAATAATAGCGCAAATCATCAACTAAAGGTTCTCCACCCAACGAGGAAATAAACAAAGCAATATCTCGTTTGTCGGCTAAGGTTTGCATATCTGGCATAGGTTTTTGTGTGTTGCTCACGAGTACTGCAAAACAGGTCTTACTAAATAAATTATGTAATGCGTTTTCCAATACACTCCCCTTCAGCGACTCCAAATAAGCCATCTCGGCGTTATCCAATATATGCACTTGACTTGAGTGTATAGGGTTGAAATAGCCTACGATATCAACGGGCTGGTTCTCTCCGTGCTTGATGAAACGTTTATCGGCAGCTCCTCGTCCTGCAACCCACTGCAGCTGTAACTGGTCTTTCAGATGGTCGAATAATTCACCAACCGTGGGGATATTAGCACTCATGCGTCGGGAACTTTGAGCCGCTGCAGCAAGTCAGACTCATTTGTTGCTGATAATAATTCGTTGACATTTGCGATATCGTTAAAACGACTTGCCAAACTTGCCAAAATATCTAGATGCTGTTGTGTTGCATCTGACGGAAACAGTAAAGCAAATATGAGCTTCACTGGCAATCCATCGGGTGCTTCATAATCTACCCCTTGTGATACTCGCAATAATGCCACGATAGGATTACTCAAGCCAGTAATGCGACAATGCGGAATCGCAACGCCCTTACCTATCGCAGTGCTGCCTAACTGTTCGCGCTCAAATAAACTTGCCAATACGACATGAGGATCTAGCGGTGTAGATTGACACGCCATCTCAGACAATATCACCAAAGATTTCTTTTTGGTTGCCGAGGCTATCAGTTTTATATGTTCCAAATCTAGATAATCGCTAAAATTCATTGCTGTTTTTTAGATTTAATGTTGTGATGCACAACTTCTCTGGAGTGATGATCTCTTAACTTTTCCTTGTGCTTGATTATTTGGCGATCGAGCTTGGGAATAAGTCTATCCACCGTTGTGTACATATCGGCGGATTTGGCATTAACAAAAAAATCATGGTGGCTGGTATGCACAGCAATCTCTGCAATATGAGAATTTTTCTCTATCTTTAATACAACATGTACTTTCACTAGATGGTCAAAGTGTTTACGTATTTTCTTTAATTTTTCATTGATATGGGTTTCTATAGGTTTTGTAACATCAAAACCTTGTCCGGATATTTGAATTTCCATAGATTTCTCCTTGTTTGGCTTCGTATTTTATATAAATGCGGTGTGATTAGTCTATAATAAATCTTTCAACACGATTACGATTGATTGCTTATTTTATCATTATGCCCGACTAAGGCACACCCGATGGATAAAGAAATTATACAAAAAGCCTCGCAAATAAAACTGATGGTCTTTGATGTTGACGGTGTTTTGACCGACGGCAGACTAATATGGACCAGCGAAGGTGGCGAGGCTAGAAGTTTTGATGTCAAAGACGGTACCGGCATCCGCTTATTGCTAAACCACCACATAGAAATTGCGGTAATCAGCGCACGAAAATCTACCATTGTCGCAAACAGAATGAAAGATTTAGGTGTTGAGCATGTATTTCAAGGTTGTTTTGATAAAAAATCGGTCTTGGATGCCTTGATAGTAATGTTGGATATCACCATGCAACAAGTTGCTTATATGGGCGACGATTTTATAGACTTGCCAGCGATGAACTCAGTAGGTCTTGCATTAGCCCCTGCCGACGCACATGAAACAGTCCGACAACAAGCCGATTGGGTTACTTCAGCGAATGGTGGACGCGGTGCCGCACGCCAAGCCTGCGACCTTATCCTCAAAGCTCAGAGCATCTGATCACAGGGCTGTTGAAAAAGTATCTGCATTAGTACATTCCCCTCCTTTGGAGAGGTGGCAGGCCTATGCATTTTGTAATGTATGCGTTTAGCAATCATGTTGGAGTTCTGCACAATGTTACGCCGATTGACCTACTGGCTTAATCGGCGGTTCTATCTGACGGGGTGGTTGTGGTGATTCTGCACTAGACAATTACCTCCTACGATGCATGAAAATATATTAGAGGTTGATGAGTTCGTTGATGGAGTTGAACTCAGGGGCTACAGCTTGCATCGCTCGGGTGGCAGATTGCTGGATTGCGATGTCGGGGTCTTTGAGACCGTGGCCGGTCAAAGTGCAGACGATGCGGCTGCTCGGTTCAATTTTTTGAGCGGCTATATCTTTGATTAAACCGGCAACGGAGATTGCCGATGCAGGTTCGCAAAAGATGCCTTCTTTCTCGGCAAGCAGACGTTGTGCCGATAAGATTTCGTCGTCACTACACACAGCAAACCAACCTTGGGATTCGCGGCTCGCACTAACTGCCATCTCCCAGCTTTGCGGGTTGCCTATTCTGATAGCGGTTGCAACGGTCTCGGGTTTATCTATTTTATGTCCAGCGATGATCGGCGCGGATCCTTGCGCTTGATAGCCTAACATTTTAGGTCGTGTTGTAGCGATGACTGATGCCGATTTATAGTTGCCCGATAGTGCCGTGCGTGCTTGATCTATGCAAAAACTGTCTTGCCCTGCCGCCTCACTATAACCCATCCAATACGCTGAGATATTCCCAGCATTGCCGACCGGTAGGCAGTGATAATCGGGCACACCATCAAGAACTTCTATAATTTCTAGTGATGCGGTCTTTTGACCTTGAAGGCGATACGGATTGATGGAATTAACCACCGCAACGGCAGATTGTTCGGAAACTTGCTTGACGAGTTCCATACCTTGGTCAAAGTTTCCTTTGATCTGGATCACCGTTGCACCTTCTATCATCGCTTGGGCAAGTTTGCCGGTGGCAATTTTACCTTCGGGTATCAACACAAAGCAACGCATTCCGGCTCGCGCCGCGTAAGCTGCTGCCGATGCCGAAGTGTTGCCGGTGGATGCGCAGATAACCGCTTTTTGTTTTTCTGAAACCGCATGGCTAACCGCAACGGTCATACCTCTGTCCTTGAAAGAACCAGTGGGGTTCAACCCTTCGTATTTGACATACAATTCAAGGTCTATGTCAAAGAGCTTGGGGATGTTGTGTAATTGAATCAGCGGGGTTGACCCCTCACACAGTGAAATTGCTTTAGCAGCCGCAGGCAACGGTAAGCAATCTCTATATTTTTCTATCAGTCCCGGCATCGTCTAACTTAATTCACTTCTAAGCGATAGCTGATGACTCGGTCGGTCACTTCGGGTAACGACTCAATCTGCGTTATCGCTTCAATGATATCGGACTCTTTAACCGGGTAAATCAATAGAACCAGTGGCACCAGTGGGTTGTGCACAGTGGCAGTATCTTTTTGCATTACCGCCTCTATGCTGATATTGAACTCGCTCAATATGCGAGTGATGTTAGCTAATACGCCCGACTTGTCTTCAACTTGCAGACGCAAATAACGCGAGGTTTTCGTCTGCCCCATTTCCAAAATTGGTAGGTCCGACAGTTCGTCGGGCTGAAAAGCAAGATGTGGCACCCGATATTCGGGATCCGCGTTGAGTGAGCGACTAACATCAATGAGATCGGCAATCACTGCCGAAGCAGTTGCCTCACCGCCGGCACCAGCACCGTAATATAAGGTTGCACCGGCAGCATCGCTGTTTATCAGCACGGCGTTCATCACACCTGAGACATTTGCCAACATCGAGTGTAACGGGATCAAAGTGGGATGCACGCGCAATTCTATGCCTTCGCTATTACGTTTCGCGATACCCAGATGCTTGATCTTGTAGCCTAACTCTTCGGCATACGCTACATCTTGTACCTCTATGTTGCGAATACCCTCTATATGCACCGCATTGAATTGTAGCGGGATGCCGAATGCAGTTGCTGCCATAATCATCAGCTTGTGTGCGGTATCAATACCGTCGACATCAAAGCTAGGATCCATCTCGGCGTAGCCTAGCCGTTGTGCATCGCCTAAAGCCTCAACAAAACTGCGTTGCTTTTCGCTAACCTCGGTCAGTATATAGTTAGAGGTGCCGTTGATAATGCCAACTATGCTTTGGATACGGTTCGCAGACAAAGCCTCTCGTATCGCTTTGATAACCGGCACGCCGCCGGCAACCGCTGCCTCATAGCTCACCATCACACCCTGCTTACGAGCTGCTTTGAATATATCGTTGCCATGATTGGCAATCAATGCTTTATTCGCAGTCACCACATGTTTGCCAGATTCTATCGCTTTGACAATTAGGCTGTACGCCGGTTCATTGCCACCAATCAGTTCTACGATTATATCGATCTTCGGGTCAGTGACAATTTGCATCGGGTCGGCAACCAGTTTTATGCCTGATAAATCAACATCACGTGTTTTATTCAGATCGCGCGCCGTTGCTACAACGACCTCCATTTGACATCCGGCGCGGCGCGCTATTTCCAATGCGTTGCGCGATAATACTTTAATCATGCCACAACCGACAGTACCCAAACCTAGCAGACCAATTTTCATTTGTTTCATTTGTTTTGCCTTTTTAGCCTCCATACTCATTCCAATACTTTTTTGATATTTCTAACCGCTTGTCTGATACGCTGTTTATTCTCTATCAGGCTAAAGCGTATATGCGAATCGCCATTCTTGCCGAAACCGATACCCGGCGACACCGCGACCTTTGCTTCTTTCAATAGCAATTTGGAAAACTCCAGCGAACCTTTGTCGGCATAGGCTTCCGGCACTGGTGCCCAAACAAACATTGTCGCCTTGGGTTTTTCAAAATGCCACCCTATTTTATCCAAACCTTCGCATAATACATCACGGCGAGTTTGATAGAGTTCTACGACTTCAGCAACACACTCCTGAGAGCTTTCCAACGCAGTGATTGAGGCAACCTGTATGGGTGTGAACAAGCCATAGTCTAAATAAGACTTGATCCTTGCCAAAGCCCCCACTAAGGTGCGGTTACCACACATGAAACCGACTCGCCAGCCCGGCATATTATATGTCTTGGATAAGGAGTAAAACTCCACACCGATATCGGTGGCACCCGGGACTTGTAGTAGAGAGGGTGCTTGGTAGCCATCAAAGACGATCTCGGCATAAGCGTTGTCATTGATTATCCACATATCATGTTCACGTGCGATTGCCACCGCTTTTTCAAAAAAATCAAGCGACACACACTGTGTTGTTGGGTTACATGGAAAGTTCAGGAGCAGTAGTTTGGGACGTGGCCAGCTATTGTGTATCGCTTGTTGTAAGCCGTCAAAGAAATCATCATTGTCGCTCAATTCACCGTCACTCAATGCGAGGTATTGCACATCGGCACCGGCGATTACACAACCATATGGGTGTATAGGATACGCCGGTGTTGGCACCAGCACACAATCACCAGGACCCAACACCGCCAACGCAAGATGTGCTAAGCCGTCTTTGGAACCTATAGTGACGATTGCCTCGCTTTCAGGGTCCAGCTCTACATCGTATTTGCGCATATACCAGTTGCATATCGCCGCACGTAATCTAGGAATACCTTTAGACATGGAGTAACGGTGGGTATCCTTGCGGCTACAGGTTTCTATCAGCTTATCAACCACATGCGACGGCGCAGGTTGGTCGGGGTTGCCCATGCCCAAGTCTATGACATCCTCTCCTTGCGCTCGCTCGGCTTGCTTCAAATCATTGACGATATTGAAAACATAAGGCGGTAGACGCTGTATTCTATGAAATTCTTCAGTTGGCATAGTTCAACGAGTTGATATTTTTAAGTCTGATAAATAATTGACGGCTTTCAACGATTTATTGCGATGTTTAATTTCAAAATATAGATTTGCGTCATCTTGCGTTGTAGGCAGGCGTGCAATCTCTTGTCCGACGGCAACTCGTTCTTTCTCTACTACTAAAAGCTCCTCATTGTTTCCGTAGACACTAAAGATGTCATCGTCGTGCTTTATGATAATCAAACCTTGATAATGTTTCAAATTAAAACCGCTATAAACGACAGTGCCAGCAGCAGTTGCGCGCACAGCTTCGGACGGTTTGCCTTTCATCAATAGTGCGTTAGAGCGAGGCAATGCTTTTACTTCGGGCTTATTCAGAGGCCATTGCCATCCTGAAAGGCTAATCGTTTTTGTGGTCGTTTGCTTGACCTCAGGTTCTAGCTCGGCAATCGATTCGGGCGCGTCCAACCGTAGCTGCTGACCGGGATAGATTAAATAATTCGGTGCCTCAATGTCGTTCCATTGCGCCAGCCGGCGATAATCTAGCTCGTGAAGCCAAGCGATACTGTAGAGTGTATCGCCTTTATTAACCGTATAGGTTTTAGGAGATAAGGCAACTTGATCATCGTCCGCCCAATACTCTTGAATAGTAGCGCAAGCAGACAATGTTGCTAACGCAAGCAACATCGCAGAAAATTTTAGGAGGATATCAGTGTTAAACATAATAGATATAAATTATAACCGCTAAAATCACTACGGTTGCCCATCCGAAAAGTTCAATACGTTGTTCTAGATAAGGCATAATCTTCGGACCGGCGTAGCGCAACAATAGTGCGACCAGAAAAAATCGCCCGCCTCTGCCAATTAATGAGGCAAGTATAAAAATCGGCAAACTCTGGGTTAATACACCGGCACTGATCGTGAATAGTTTATAAGGGATCGGGCTAAACGCTGCAACCAAAATAATCCATGCACCCCACTTATCAAACAATTCAACTGATTGGTTATATGCGGCGTAGTAGCCTGCCGATCTAATCCAAGGTTCTATCTCGTTGAATAGAAAATAGCCCACCGCATAACCCATCAAACCACCGACAACCGAACATATCGTGACCCAAAATGCAATCCGTAGTGCATTTTTCGCTTGCATCGTGCAGATAGGGATCATCAATGCTTCAGGTGGTACGGGAAAAATAACTGATTCGGCAACACTCAAGCCATATAGATATTTGAGTGCATTTGGACGTTGCGCCCACGAAGTTGTTTTTTTGTATAGTTTTGCAAATATCATTTATTCATTGTTTTTGTATCAAAGGCACGAATTGTACTCCCAGCAGAGGTTGTAGCTTCGGGCCGCTTATTGTCGATGTCACCAAAGTCAACTGTTGCGTGCTACCCTGACTGCCTACGGGAATAACCATCCGACCTTTGGGAGCAAGTTGTTGGTATAGTTTTTCTGGTACCGAGGTTGCGGCTGCGGTCACGATAATCGCTTGGTACGGCGCAAATTGCTTCCACCCCGAACTACCGTCGCTGGTTCTGAAATGGATATTTTTATAACCCAGCTTCTTCAATAAAGTACGGGCTCGGCGTGTTAGCGCAGAAATTCTCTCTACCGTAAATACCCGCGGAATCAGTTGTGCCAGAACAGCAGTCTGATAACCTGAACCAGTACCTATTTCCAACACCGTGTCTATATCTTGTGCCATCAATATCTGCGTCATATATGCAACCACATAAGGTTGAGAAATCGTTTGTTGATGGTCTATAGGCAACGATTGATCTTCGTATGCGAGATGTGAATATTCCTTTCCTATAAACAGGTGGCGCGGCACATTTTGCATCGCCTCCAACACCCGCTCATCATTCATACCTTTGTTGCGTAGACTTTGTATCAATTCCTGTTTGGCGTAGTCCGACGCTTTAGCGGGAACTTTAGCAGTAGACTGCATTTTTATTTTGTATGATTCCACGAGCTGCGCATCTCGTCAAGTAATTGGTGATGCGTCAAATCCACATCCAAAGGCGTTATAGAAACACGATTGTGGTTGATGGCATGAAAATCAGTGCCAGGCCCAGCATCTTGTTCGCTACCTGCGGAACCGACCCAATAGATAGGATTTCCTTTAGGGTCGGTGGTCTTTATCACTGGTTCCGCTTTATGGCGCGCACCCAATCGGGTAATTTCAATGCCTTCGATTTGTTCATAAGGTAGGTCAGGAATATTGACATTAAGTATTTTGGCAGGCACTGGGTCTTTTAATAGATGTTTAATCAGATCGCACGCAGTATGCACCGCATCACCCACATATTCAGGTTGTGTGTTGTTTGCCGATATTGCGATCGCTGGCAAACCTAAAAAGCGCCCTTCCATTGCCGCTGCAACGGTTCCCGAATACAACACATCGTCGCCTAAATTAGGGCCATGGTTGATGCCCGATATCACCATATCGGGCATAACATCTTTGAGTAATCCGGTGAGCGCAAGATGCACACAATCAGTAGGTGTGCCGTCTACCGCATAATAATCTTTGCTTATGTTATAAAGACGTAAGGGGCGGTTCAAGGTCAAAGAGTTGCTTGCTGCCGAACGATTACGGGTTGGTGTCACCGCAGTCACTCGCATGAATTCAGATAAGGCTTCAAAAAGTAATTTGGTGCCAGGGCTCAGATAGCCGTCATCATTGCTGATTAAAATATGCATATAAAATCTTAAACTTGTTATAAAATCTGAATGACTATGTCCGATAAAGAATTAAATTTCAGCGAATTATTCGAAAGTTCTAAAAACACACTAGCTTGCGATAAATCAAGGCACTCCGCCACAAAACAGCAGCAAGCTGTGCAGAACGCTTATTATATAGAAAATATTCCTTTTGACATCATTGACCCGATACCTAGATCTTATAAAAGTACTGGCATCAATAGCGCAAGCCTGCGTCGTTTTAGAAACCATTTCGGTAAAATAAAATCATACCTAGACCTACACGGCTATACCAGAACACTAGCAATGGAGATGTTGATTGACCATATCAAACAATGCCATAGCGAGAGAGTACCTTACTTTTTAGTTATTTTTGGCAAAGGTTTGTCCTCATCAGGAGAACCAGTACTTAAGAAAACGATTTGCTCGTACATGATTGCCAGTCCTGAAATACTCGCCTATGAGTTCGCAATACCCAAAGATGGTGGCAACGGGGCAGCTTATGTGATGCTGAAAAAACGATGACCATCAGAACCACTCCCAGTTGCGCCGACGACTACGATCCTGAAAGTTTAAGCGTAGACGCGGCACTGCATACGATCAAAGCCAATGCCAGAGCAATCAAAGATTACGAACAGGTAGCATTGAAGGATGCACTTCACAGAGTCCTTGCCGAAAACTTGAAGTCGTCTATCAATGTGCCTGGGCACGACAACTCAGCAATGGACGGTTATGCGATACGCTTTGCCGATCTCAAAACCGACGACAGCACCTCGTTCAAGGTCATAGATACCGCGTTTGCCGGACACCCTTCAGAGAAATCGCTTGGGCAGTGCGAAACGATACGCATTATGACTGGTGGAGTAATACCCAAGAGTGCGGATACCGTGGTTATACAAGAGCATACGATCAAAGATGACGACACGATAGTGATTGACGGCAACATGCATCGTAAAGCACAAAATATACGGCGTGCCGGCGAGGATATTGCTATTGATGACATTGTCTTACAGCAAGGCAGAAAGCTGAATGCCGCCGATATAGGTTTGGCAGCATCTCTGGGTATTGCACAACTCAAAGTATATCGCCGTCTCAAAGTCTGCTTTTTCTCAACTGGAGATGAATTGCGCACGGTTGGAAGTCTGTTAAAGGAAGGCGAAATATACGACAGCAATCGCTACACTCTATTTGCAATGCTCAAACGACTCGATGTGGAAGTGACCGACTTGGGTATTGTCGGAGATCAACCTGAATCACTAAAAGCTGCCTTTGAGGAAGCTGCCTCGGATCACGATGTGATTATCACCAGCGGCGGCGTGTCGGTGGGCGAAGCCGATTATTCGAAATCAGTGTTTGAAGCGGTGGGAGAAATAAACTTTTGGAAAATCGCAATGAAGCCCGGTCGCCCGCTTGCTTTTGGAAACATAGGCAAAAAACTCTATTTTGGTTTGCCCGGTAATCCGGTATCGGTGATGACAACTTTCTATATCTTTGTGCAACCGGCACTCAAAAAAATGAGTGGAGAAAACGAACAACATCTCCTTGAAGTCAAAGCAATGGCACTCAACGATTTACGCAAACGCCCTGGCAGAACCGAATATCAGCGAGGTATACTCAATATTTTAGACAACGGTGATTTGCAAGTAAGCACAACGGGTTCTCAAGGTTCGGGTATATTGAGCTCAGTCAGCAAAGCCAACTGCTTTATCGTACTGGCACAAGACACCTCAAAAGTCGCGGCGGGTGACACGGTCACCGTGATCCCTTTTGAAGCTTTGACATAAAATGAATTCCTCTCCTTTGGAGGGGTGTCAGGCTTCGCCTGACGGGGTGATTTTTTGCTTACCCACCATTTAGGACAAGCCTTAGCTTGTCCGACCTACATACCCATGTTATGGTTCTGCATAGCTTCACGCTGTTTGACCTACTGGTTCAAACAGCGGTTCTATTTTTCAATAGTCTCGGCATGTTTGCATCAGTCATTCCCATTCTGTTACTGGTTTAGTTGGTTTCAAATACTAGGTGTAAGCTAACTGGTATGGTTGTCGGGATCTGCATCAGCCCGACTAGTTGCTTGAGTATTGCAAATCCATCAAGCATGCCGTAAGCGTTAGCATTGACCAAAACCGGAGTGGTGGTTTGTATGCGCAGTGTTTTAGGATCGCTACGCTCAATGATGACCTCGGCTTGCAAGTCACGGCTTTGACCACGCATAGTGAGTGTTGCCGAGATTTGTTTGCGCTCATAACTTAGTTGTTCAATATCGTCTACAGTAGCGGATACGATCGCTTGTGGGTATTGCTTGCTCAAGAAAACATGTTCGGCAACACGCTCGTCACGAATCGGCACCTTGGTATCCAAACTATCTAATTCCACCACGAGTTCAACTTGCGTACCGTCTATGGTTCCGGAAAATTCACGGAAAAGGTTGCTTTCAAACATCAGCGGTGTTTCGGCAGTCGCTTGCTTGGAAGAGAGATAGCTAATCGACGAGCGTTCGCGATTTAGTTGCCAGTCTGCTGCATCAACGGGCAAGCAAAAGAGTATTAAAGAATAAATAATCAATAATCGTTTGGGGTTTTTCATGTTTGGTCTCCTTTAGTGTGAGGGTATATTCGCACCCGGTGTATTCATCGCAACCCAGTGCGTGCTTTGATCTTTGAACTTCTCTTTCTTCCAAAAAGGTGCTTTGGATTTCAGCTGTTCAACAAGATAATGATTTGCTGTAATCGCATCTTTACGGTGTGCCGCCCAAACCGCAACAACCACGATGGTGTCTGCTGGATATACCACACCAATGCGATGCATAATATGGATATCGTTGATTTGATAGCGACTATGAACTTCATCCAACTGCGCTGTAATATATTTATGCGTCATCTCCGGATAATGCTCAAGCCACATGCTCTGCACTTCCCTATCATGATTGAAATCACGCATCGTGCCTACGAATAGCGATAAAGCTCCGGATTTTTCAGCCGGCATTTGCTTCTGATATGCTTTTATTTTTTCAAAAGCATCAAAAGGTTGCTCCAAAATTTCAACTTGCTTGTAAAATTGTTTGTTTATATCATTAGAAGTATTGCTGGCCATAGTGCCTCCGATTAAACCAATAAATAGTATACACAAATATAGTAGAACCATGAACAAAGAAAGAGATTTTATACCACTCAATATTAGCTTATTAACCGTTTCTGATACTCGCACATCTGCCGATGATCGCTCAGGAAAAATACTGGAACAAAGGGTTGCTGATGCCGGGCATCTGATTTACGACCGACAAATCGTGCGTGACGACATCTATCAAATTCGCGCACAGGTCTCCCAGTGGATTGCCGATGCACAGGTGCAAGTCGTTATCAGTAGTGGCGGCACAGGGGTGACCGGACGAGACGGAACCCCCGAAGCCATCTCGGTACTGCTGGACAAAGAGATTGCAGGTTTCGGCGAGACTTTCAGAGCCTTATCGTACCAGACGATTAAGACCTCAACTTTGCAGTCACGAGCATTGGCAGGTGTGGCAAATGCAACCTACCTCTTTTGCTTGCCGGGTTCACCTAGTGCATGTGGCGAGGCATGGGACAAAATCATCTGCCATCAGCTGGATTACAGAACCCGTCCGTGCAATCTAGTTGAATTGATGCCGAGACTGCACGAGCATGCGTAGGATGGAACCATTGAAAAAGTATGTCTACTGGTAGAGGCGGACCTTTCCCCTCCTTTGGAGGGGTGGCAGGCGCAGCCTGACAGGGTGGTTTTTTGTGTACCCACCATTTAGGACAAGCCTTAGCTTGTCCGACCTACATACCCATGTTACAGTTCTGCATAGCTTCACGCTGTTTGACCTACTGGTTCAAACAGCGGTTCTATTTTTCAACAGCATCAAATGGCGATATTATTTGCCTGAGTGGGTGGATGGTAACGTGCGCTTATACGCAAGATGTCTTTTGAATAGTTTAGATAACCACAAAGAAGGTCCCGAGAATAAATATAGTAGCGATATAAACAGGATAACCTTGGGAACGTCCAAAGAGACTATGATCAGCAGGCTTACCGCAGCCAATATACCGGTCAAAGACACCCTGCTTATCTCTAATTGCTTAATGCTGTAGTAGCTGAGGTTACTAATCATTGCGATACCGCTTAAAAGTAAAATAACAAAGCTTAAACCTATTGCTTGAACACCGCTATAACCGATGTCTTCCCATACCCATATAAAGCTCATTATTAAGGTTGCCGCTGCAGGACACGGCATGCCTCTAAAATATTTCTTCAAGGTATCTTGCTGTGAGTTGAAGCGTGCCAGTCTCATTACCGTCATGGCAATATAGAAAAAGACCACCAACCAGCCTACTTTACTGAGCAACCAACCAGCCTCGCTAATATGGATCAACGACCATTGATAAATAATCAGTGCCGGGATACATCCAAATACAACAACATCAGTCAGACTATCAAGTTCAGCACCAAAGCGACTCTCGGTATGGGTCAGCCGTGCGACGTTCCCGTCTATGCCATCAAGCAGAACGCAAAGCAAACCGAAAATCGCAGCGCGCTCGTAGTCTCCTGCGTATGCCATCACCATCGCATACACACCACTGAACAAAGAAGCTATGGTGATCAAACTAGGCAATAAGAAAATGCCTTTCTTTAGTGCCTTGCCCTTAACCTGTTGCATTACAGTTTAGTTAGTTTTTATCCTTGTCTACCAGCCGTTGATTTGCAATCCACGACATCATGCCGCGCAAAGTCTGACCAGTTTTTTCTATGGGGTGTTCAGAGAGACGACGGCGCATTGCCCAGAATACCGGCGCACCGGATTTGTTTTCGGCAATAAAATCTCGAGCAAACTCACCGCTTCTAATCTCTTCCAATATCTTCTGCATAGCCTTTTTGCTTTTCTCACCTACTACCTGAGGCCCCCTCGTAAAGCTCCCATACTCGGCAGTATTCGATATAGAGTAGTGCATGTTCGCAATGCCTCCCTCATAAATCAGATCAACGATTAGTTTCATCTCGTGCAAACATTCAAAATAAGCCATCTCAGGTGCATAGCCAGCTTCGACCAAAGTCTCAAAACCGTTTTGTATCAACTGCACCAAACCGCCGCATAATACTGCTTGCTCACCGAATAAATCAGTCTCAGTCTCTTCTCTAAAGTTTGTTGCAATCACACCGGCTCTAGCTCCACCAATCGCTGCAGCATAAGACAATGCCAACTTTTCGGTTTGTTTGGAGTTATCCTGATGAACCGCAATCAAGGTCGGCACGCCCTGCCCCGATAGGTAGGTCGAGCGAACCAAATGTCCAGGCCCCTTAGGTGCCACCATAAAGACATCTCGGTTTGCATGCGGTTGAATTTGTCCAAAGTGTATATTGAAGCCGTGCGCAAAAGCGAGTGCGGCACCTTCTTTCAAATTCGGTTCTATGCTCTGCTTGTAGAGTTCGGGTTGAAATTCATCCGGCACCAAAATCATAACGATATCGGCTGCGCGTACTGCTTCGGCAACCGACGCACAGTGCAATCCGGCTTCTTTAGCTTTAGCCTCGGAAGCAGAACCTTCGCGCAAACCCACAACGACATCAACACCCGATTCGTTGAGGTTGTTCGCATGCGCGTGACCTTGCGAACCATAACCTATAACCGCAGTCTTTTTAGATTTGATCAACGATAAGTCAGCATCTTTTTCATAATATATTTTCATTTTTTATCTCCTAATATTTGTTCACTTCTACTCATTTATGCAATTGCTTGACGATTTTACCTTGGCAGTTTCCGTTACATATGTTTCATATTCACTTCTTCCGCTATTTTCTAGTAGTACTACGAAACCCTAGCCACATTAGAATATGCGTATGTTCGTTCTTTCACTGTCCTCTTGTATCCACGCCAATACTTAATAAACTCTCTCTCAGACTTAAAGACACCATTACCATCAATAAAGTCTTGGATTGTACCGGTTATGCTACCAATATTTGTAGTATTTCCACTCCCAGCTTTATACCCTGCAATACGCCATTTTTCTTGCATGAATACGTCAACATCCTCAAATGGAATGGGAACTTCACTTAGCGTTTCAAGTGAATAAATCTGTCTACTTGGAACTCGCTTTTCCTCCAGCCTTTTGTAAACAAATCCAATCACCCAGTGTTCACGGTATTGGCTATATGGGAAAACGATATTTTTGCTTTCCGTTTCTGGACGAATATAGCTTGTGTAACTTCCAAGAGTGTAACTAAACTGAGTCTTTCCATTTTCTAGGTACGTGGTTTTCACATTAATCGCTATCTTGTGTTGATCATCATCGTCATACATTAAAGTAAAATCAGGATAGTAGTTTTGTTTCGCCGGCTCTTTTAGTTGTAATCCTAAACTATCTGCGTACTTTATCACAGCCTGACGAGTCACTATCTCAAACAGAGAGCTAATTACTTTTGTATCAGAACCCAGTGGATAAATTCTTCCTTTTCTGTCTATAACTCCGCAGAGACTGTACCCATTCTTCATCTCTGCCAAGGTGCGTAGAATAAAATCTTTCACCCAACCACCAATGCTTCAGTTATAGAGTTTCTTAAATCTTCAGATGAACCAAGATGATAAAAGTGCGAAAAAGTCTTTATCTCATAGTTTGAAAATTGATCATAAAGCCGATCATTTCTCTTATATTTGTTTTCCGACCACATGGAATATAGAAATCTGCACGGTAAAGACTTTAGCGTTTCTTCAAGTTCAAATGCATCATTCTCACTCCATGAATTAAAATAGTCGGTATATCTACCTGTGTATGGAGGATCTACATAAACAAAATCATTAGGGTTGATATTTGATAACAATTCAGACCAGTCTGAACAAATAAACTCCCAATTCTTTTCTTTAATTTTTTCCGATGCCCATCTGACTTGATTGCAAATCTTGGTGATATATGCAGACCCAAACCTTTCAGGCTTACGACAAAATGGCGTATTGAATCCTCCGGATTTATTGAATCTCATTAAGCCATTGAAACATGAACGATTCAAAAAGAGAAAATCATGCGGGTCACTATTTTTATTGAATCGATTCCTTATTTCATAGTAGCATTCCTCACCTAGGCGAGAGAGTCTATCCCCTTCTAATTCAAGATGGTGTCGTACCGAATCGTGATTAAGAGTGCCATCCTGGATAGATTTGTAAAGCTTAATAATATGAGGATTTGAATCTCCAACTACAGCTTTATTTGGCTCTATATTTAGTAGCACAACGGCCGAACCAAGAAATGGTTCTATCCATCGCCCTTTCCCATTCCAGTAAATATTTTGTCTTATGTAGGGTAGTGCCTTTGTTTTTATGCCTTGGATTTTAATAGGTGGTGTTCTTATATTATCTTTGATCCGGTTCATTTTTTATCTCCTAATATTTGTTCACTTCTACTCAAAGTAATCGCCCCGGATCTCACAATCTCCAAAACATTCCGATTCGCTTCAATTACTTTTATGAAACGATCTATTTTCGCATCAACTGCCATTATTTGTATCATGCAATAAGCATCCAAACATTCTATAACTTCGGCATCGTACTCCTGCGCCAGCTTATGAATATCTTGTATGCTTTGCTCACTATTATCGTGTGCGATTTTAGCCAGCAACATTTCTCTCTGTACGTGCTTCTCACCGGCTAAATCTGATACCTCTATCACGTTCACAAGTTTATGTAACTGCTTGACGATTTGTTCGGCGACTTTATCTTCACCAGTTGTAACGATTGTCATACGCGATAGTGAATCGTCAACGGTCGGGGCTACGGTCAATGATTCTATGTTGTATCCGCGTGCCGAAAAAAGCCCCGAGACATGCGTCAACACACCCGATTCGTTAGCCAGCAAAATAGAAAATATATGCTTGCGCGAGGTGCTCATGCACGCTCACATCGCATAAGAGTCAAACACCTCGATAGATCAATCATCATGCTTTTTTCATTAAAAAGTAAAATTTACCGCCCTCCTCCTTAGATTCAAGCAACTCGTTTCCAGTCTGCTTGGAAAACGCCTCAAAATCTTTAACCGAACCTGCATCGGTTGAAATGATATGCAAAATCTTGCCTTGTTCCATCTTCGCCAATGCCTTTTTAGCGTGCAGTATCGGCAAAGGACAATTTAAGCCACAAGTATCTAATTCTTGATCAAATTCCGACATAGTTATCTCTCCGTGTTTAGTTAGAAATCATATATTTTCCATATTATCCAGAATAAAGCAAGGTAGTGCCGCCTGTAAGCCCAAGTAGTAATGTGGAGCCCTTAGGGTTTGGTATCTCGGTGCTTGAGTATTTTATCTACAATACCGTATGCAAGTGCCTCTTCTGCGTCCATAAAATTGTCGCGCTCAGTATCTCGGCGGATTTTGGCTATGGTTTGTTTGGTATGCTTGCTCAGCAACTGATTTAGTTTCTCCCGTGTTTTGATGATCTCTTTGGCATGTATGTCTATGTCGGTGGCTTGCCCTTGAAAAGCTCCCATCGGTTGATGAATCATTACTTTGGAATGTGGCAACAAATGGCGTTTGCCAAGCGCGCCGCCCGCCAATAGGACCGCCCCCATACTCGCCGCTTGTCCTACGCATAATGTGCTAATCTCAGGACGTGTGAATTGCATCGTGTCGTAGATTGCAAGACCTGCGCTCACCGAACCACCCGGTGAGTTAATATAAAGAGAGATTTCCTTATCCGAGTTTTCCGATTCCAAAAACAAAATTTGGGCAATGATCAAGTTCGCCATATGATCGTTGATAGCACCGACGACAAAAATCACGCGCTCTTTCAGCAATCGCGAATAAATATCGTAGGATCGCTCACCGCGCGCGCTTTTTTCTACTACGATAGGCACTAAATTTAATGCGGTTTCCTCAAGTGGGTTCATAACTAACTCCTATTGTGTTTTTTCCATATCCATAAGCTCGTAAAACGGGTATTTTTTTTCGCTCATATTAGCTCTTTCAATCACGTAATCAATAACTTTGTCTTCTACTACAATCGCCTCCACTTTACGGTAAGCGTTTGCATCGCTACGATAGTAGTTTTTTATGCGTTCGGGATCTTTGTAGTCTTCCCCTAACTCATTAATTTTAGCTTCACACGCGCTACGGTCAGCTTTGAAATTATTTTTTTGACTAATATGCATAAACAGAATATTCAAACAAACTTGACGATTGGCAGTTTTTTCAAATAGCTCATCCGATATATTTTTCTCGGAATAATTCGTATCACTTTTAGCAAAGATTTCCTTCATTTTGTCAGTTTGCTCCTTGAGCATAGTCGGAGGTGCTTTTATGTTGCCGTGAGTCAGCATTACATTTTCTACATTCGTGCGATGCAGTTGCGAGATTTTTCTTTTCAATTCCCACTCCATACCCTCGCGCAACAAGTTACGTAAAGCATCCAATCCGCCCTCCTCAACGCCGCATATTTTGAAAAAATCGTCGTCCATTTCG
Organism: uncultured candidatus Poriferisulfidus sp.; assembly: GCA_965200865.1. GTDB lineage: Bacteria > Pseudomonadota > Gammaproteobacteria > Poriferisulfidales > Oxydemutatoraceae > SP5GCR1. The sequence continues at coordinate 704,781 of CBDAVG010000002.1, forward strand.
GGTAAAATTGGTTCTTCCACTAACTTCAAACACACCTTAAACAATTTATCCGCTTTATCTGAGTCTAAAGTTTGCTGCTCGGCATCCTCCCCAAAATCAATTTCTTTTTCTTCACCAGCACGCATATTTTCAATCTGCTTATCGAAACGCTCGCCTATCGGATTTGAGCCTAGGATGTAGCTTTGATCGTCATTCAATTCGGCGGGTTCCTCACTAGTTTTGATAATGCCTAAATTGACAGTCACCCTATCGCCAACGCGTGCCGGTTCATCTGTGACTTGCCATTTAGTATGATTTTTGCGTACCCGTTTCACCATCGCATCTATATCCGCCTCAGTAATCTCGCAGGCAGGCTTTTCAATCGTGATATCCGCATAAGTATTTAACTGCAAATCGGGCAGCACTTCTATATACACCGTATAGTTGATGCCTTTGTCAGTATCCATCTCCATATCTTCAAAGGAAGGATTACTCAAGACATGGAAAGGATGTTGTTTCATTGCTTCTTTATAACCCTCGTACACCAAGCTACTGGCAGCTTCGGATTTTACTTCGGCACCATAATAGCGTTTGATTATCTCCAGCGGTGCCTTGCCAGGCCTAAAACCTTTGATCTTGGCAGTGGTAGAGAGTTCGCGGAGCTTTGCGTTGATCCGCTCGTTAAAATCCGCCGCCGGGATATCAATATAAAGTTTGCGCCCGAAAGTATCTATCTCTTCTATTCTACAATTCATTAAACTGGTATGTTTTGAACGATTATTATAGCCTTAAAACTATGCGGAAGGAGAGACTCGAACTCTCAAGGGAATATCCCACTGGCACCTAAAGCCAGCGCGTCTACCAATTTCGCCACTTCCGCATCGCTTGAAAATAGCTTATTATAATTGATTATTCTAACGATAACCGACTCGATGCGTCTATTTCTGCTTTTTCTATTCTCTGTACTGCTTGCCATTTTAGGCAGCAGCTTGGTCGTGCAACCATTCTACAAATTATTAGGCATCGATGATTTAATTGATTTCGATAATTTCGGGAAACGGTTGGCGATGCTGGCAATTTTATTAACCATCGTCGCAATACTCAAGCTCAAAGATTCGCTAGATCATAAGAATGTAGGCTGGTCGGTGAATGATGCCCAAACACGACGCGGATTATTGTTCTACGGTTTCATTGTAGGCATAGCGATGATGTTGCCTGTCACTGGGTTATTTCATCTGACGGATCTTCGGGTTTTGAGTCTATCACCGGACTTTGCATGGGATGCCTTTGTTGTTAAGTTGGCATCGCTACTGCTTGCCGCCTTTGCAGTTTCTTTAATAGAGGAAACTTTTTTCAGAGGGATTTTGTTTGAAGGTTTTCTAAAAGATAAAGCACCGCTATCCGCAGTAATATTTACTGCCTTGTTCTTTGCAGTGATACACTTTGCACGAATCAAGGGAAGCGAATTACCCACTGATGCACCTTGGTATTACGGCTCAGTGATACTTGCCGACAGTATCGCAATGCATTGGGATGGCGACTATTTCTCAACCGCACTCAGTCTTTTTTTGGCTGGTGTATTGCTGGGTATCGTGCGATTAAAGACCACAAATGTATGGGCTTGCATAGGCATACACAGCGGATGGATATTAACGCTTAAGGTAGATAAAAAATTATCCTATTTCAACGAACAATCAGATTGGCATTTCTTGGTCGGGCCGTACGATTATTATAACGGCTGGGCAACCGCCGGCTGGCTTATGGTTATTTTCCTCGTCTACTTTGTTGTTGCTACATATAGAAAAACTAGCGGTTCATAATGTTACTTTTATAAAAATACCATCGCTTACCCATCAACTGCTTCACTGCTTCGTCGTTGCGATAGCGTCTGCGCAACAAGCGATACACAAGATAAGGGATATTATAAAAAACAAACGCCAGAAAAATCATTATCAAACCGACAATCACTTTATATTCATCCAACAAAGGAATCTCCGCCCACCAAAAAGCAAGTCCAATCAAGCATATAACGGCAGCCAGTGATAATGTAAAAAAACGATTATAGTAATCGTGTTCGCGTTTGAGACGTTGCAATAATTTTATCGAATCCATTTTTGCTATATCCTTTGCTTTTATTGCTGGAGCTTTTGCAAATAATCGGTCAATAATGCTTTGGTGTATGCGTAAGCAGCGGGTTGTTTGCTGGCACGAGGTCCAGCGATATTCAGAATCTCAAGTTGATGTTGGCGAGTAAAGTCTAGCATCTCATCAACTGCCGATGAAAACTGTACGGCGTTGGCATCTATCACTAAAACTGGCTTGGCTTTTTGATTGCAAAATTCAACCGTCAATTCGGTACCGCCTTCCAATTGATCAAAATAGATAACCAGGGTCGCATCGCTGTCCAACACATTGCGCATAGTGCGTTGAACATAATCTCCTCCGACAAGTTCTTTTAGCGGGTAGTGTTGAGCAATCGCACCATCTTCGGCTAGGCGTCCCTCAGGACACCAGCCGCCACAGGGTATCTCTAATTCTAATGCCACATCCAAAGCTGCCCTATCCACACCCGTTTGTCCGCCAGAAATAATGGTGATATCTTTTTTTATCGTCATAGTGTTTATTTTACAATATCCTCGCAACGCACCCTGCCGACGCACGATGCGTTTCGGGAGGGCATGTGGGGCTGTTGAAAAAGTATTTCATGAACCGTAGGGGCGGATTTATATATCCGCCCTAACGCGACGTACTTGCACGATTTATACATTCATCCATCAAATTTATGCAAACCATAATCTTGTGGCGCAAAGCGGTTGCAGTTTTGCAGGACGGTACCGTAGGGCGGATATGCAAATCCGCCCCTACCATTTTCTTAAATTCAATGGCGCAAGCGGTTGGGTTCATGCGATGACGATACTTTTTCAACAGTCCCATGTTAGCCCTCCCCTACGGTGCATGAAATACTTTTTCAACAGCCCCATACGTAATATTTCTAACGACCATAATATTTAGATTTTGCACAAAGCTACGCCACTTGACCTACTGGCTCAATCGGTGGTTTCATTTGGTTCAAACGGCGATTCTTTTTTTCAGCAACTGCAAATGTGTTATGCTGACACAGAGTTGGTCGGGCAGTCGCTATGCACAATACATAGAGGAAAGTCCGGGCTTCGCAGGGCAGAGTGCCAGATAACATCTGGAGGATGCGAGTCCATGGAAAGTGCCACAGAAAAGATACCGCCTCGTTTTAGAGGTAAGGGTGAAAAGGCGTGGTAAGAGCACACCGCACTGATGGTAACATTGGTGGCAGGGTAAACCCCACTCGGAGCAAGGTTGAATAGGAGAGCGTTAAGCGTTGCCCGCGCAGACTCTCGGGTAGACCGCTAGAGGTATATGGCGACATATATCCCAGATGGATGATTGCCGAAACAGAACCCGGCTTATAGACCAACTCGCCTTTGCATGGTGCCGAGGAGAGGACTTGAACCTCCAACCTTCGCATTACAAGTGCGCTGCACTACCATTGTGCTACCTCGGCATTGCTTGTTGATTGCAAACCTGTGCCCTAATATATCAATGAGTGGGTCTATATTCTATTCTAAGGTCTAGAATGCCCGGGATACTTTTTATACTTTCAAGCATCTGTTTACTGGGTTCCACTTTACACGCCTCGGAAAGTACCATTTTAGTTTCCGCATTGGCATTGCGAAATATTATATAAACCTTGCATCCTCCAGAGGGTTTCATAAACGGTTGCATCGATGCAAGCAGTTTATCAACCAAGTCATCTTTTTGAGATGAATCATCCAGACTGCCGGTGTCCCATACGATGTTAAGATTCTTGGCAAACGATTGCTCGGCCTGCTCAAGCGTCATGATCCGTGAAGCGCGCCAGCGATCGCTGTTGCTTTGGATATCATAAGCTGCCTTATATACACCGACGACAACGATACCTTTATAGGAGAGCTTGTCTTTACAATTCTTATAATCGTTGTCAAAAAGCGATAAATTAAGTCTATCGGTGCCGTCATCAAGCATGAAAAATGCAGCCGATTTTCCCTTTCTTTCTTTCTGCTGCCCAGACTTATTATTTTTTTGGTTTGAAGACTTTCTATAAATAACTCTATGCTCAACCTTATCCATAGTACCAGCAAGCCAAACCGCTTCTTTTTCGTCGTGCTTAGATTTTCTGATTGCTTGCTTGAAGTCGCTGAGGCTTTGATAATCAACAATATCTTTTATCTTGTCGCTACACTTAGAAACAGGATGTGCGGTCAGATAAAAACCCAAACTATTTTTTTCTTTCTCTAATAATTGCGCTTCAGTCATAGTTCCGATAACTTTATCAAGTGTTTCAGAGGCAGTATATGAAGTATTCGTCTCGCCAAAGATACTGGCTTGACCTGTTTCGTTATCACGGAAAGTTTTCTCAGCTAAATCATAGACATTTTCCAAAGATTGCAGTGCCGAGGCTCTATCGGGTTCAATCTTATCAAAGGCACCGACCGATATTAGCGGTTCAATCATATTAGTCCTGAGTTTTGGTACTAGGCGACGACAAAAATCCGCCAACGATTGATAATCTCCTTGGGCTTTGCGCTCGTCTACGATAGCTTTTATCATCTCATAACCGACTTGGCGTATTGCACCCAAGCCATAGAATATCTTGCTCTCTTCTATTTCCCTAAACTCGTAGTCTGAGCGATTGATATCGGGCGGCACTATCGTTAACTCCAAGTTGCGGCATTCGCTCAACAAGTCTATGATTTTATCGGTATCCGACATATCCAGTGTTAATACTGCTGCCATAAAAGCACCGCTATAATTGCTTTTGAGCCAAGCGGTTTGATAGGCTACGAGTGCATAAGCAACCGAATGTGATTTATTGAATCCGTAACCGGCAAAATGTTCTATCAAATCAAACAGTTTAGTCGCGATCCCACGAGCCACACCGTTTGCCATAGCACCATCTACAAAAATTGCTCGCTGACTTGCCATCTCTTCAGGGTCTTTCTTACCCATTGCACGGCGCAAGATATCGGCCCTGCCCAAAGTATAACCAGCGAGTTCTTGTGCAATTTGCATAACCTGCTCTTGATACAAAATGACCCCATAGCTGTTACTCAATATTGGCTTTAATACTGGATGCTGGTATTCAAATTCCTCACCATGCTTACGGTTTGCATAACTGTCACCCATGCCAGCTTTCAATGGACCAGGACGATAGAGTGCAACAAGGGCTACGATATCCTCAAATTGATCGGGTTCTAGTTTTTTGATTAAGCGACGCATACCATCCGATTCCAGTTGAAATAATGCGGTCGTTTCGGCATTTTGCAATAAGCGATAGGTCTTAGGGTCGTCCAAGGGTATTTGTGAGATTTCGGGAACCGAAACATCGCGATGCTCAAGGTTTGCCAAAGTTTTGTTGATAATCGTTAGGGTTTTAAGCCCTAGAAAATCAAACTTGACCAAGCCCACTTTTTCTATATCTTTCATATCAAAATGCGTTGCGGCATTTTGATGATCGGGTTCTTTGTACAACGCAGTATAATCAGTTAATGGAGCAGGAGCGATGACTATACCACCAGCGTGTTGACCGACATTTCTAACCAAACCTTCTATCTTCAGAGCATTATCAAACACCCTTTTGACCCTTGCATCGCTATCATAACGTTCTTTTAACTCAGGAGACTCTTTAAGTGCTTCACTTAATTTGATGTTCAAGCGTGACGGTATCAGTTTAACGATATCGTCTCCTAAACCATAGGCATAACCGAGCACGCGGGTCACGTCGCGTATCGCCGCCTTAGCCCCCAGACTGCCGAAAGTAATAATCTGACCGACATTATCTTGCCCGTATCGCTCGACTACATATTGGATGACACGATCCCGACCTTCTATGCAAAAATCAACATCAAAATCCGGCAACGATATGCGGTCAAGATTCAGAAAACGTTCAAAAAACAAACCGTATTTCAGAGGGTCTATCTCAGTAATTCCCAACGCATAAGCAACCAAAGACCCTGCCCCCGAACCTCGTCCCGGACCGACTGGAATATCGTTGCGCTTGGCCCATAGAATAAAATCAGCAACAATCAAAAAATAGCCCTCATAACCCATCTTATTAATTACTTTCAGTTCTGCTTCCAGACGCTCGGTATATGCGGCTCGATCCAAGTAGGTATTGTTATCCAAGTAGCCTTTCAAACCGACACCGGCATCATGTCTTAGCTTATCTTCTACACCAAGCTCCGCTTTTATGGGGAAAGACGGCAAATGTGTTTGCCCTAATTGAAGTTCTACGCTACAACGTTTCGCTATTTCCACACTGTTTCGTATCGCACTTGGTATGTCTTTGAATGTTGCCATCATCTCGTCGGCATTTTTGAGATATTGTTCGGGACTGTATAAACCTTGTTGGCGATGTTTATCGTTCAGAGTACGACTTTCGGCAATGCAAACCTTAATTTCGTGCGAATCAAAATCCTCTTTATTCAAAAAACATACATCGTTGCTTGCAACCACCGGCAACGCCGCCCGCCTTGCCAACTTAATCGCTTTTGCCACATAATTGCTCTCGTTTTCTCGCTGAGTATATTGAAGTTCTACATAAAAACGATCCTTGAATACCGAAGCCCAAAACTCCACCAACTGATCCACCTGTGGCGATTCGTCTTGTAATAACGCTCGTGCAAGCGCACCTCGCAATGCACCTGAGAGTACCAATAAACCTTCGTTGTAATGCTCTAAATCCTCACGCCTCACTGCGACCTCTGCATCTTGGTGATTTTCCAGATAAGCGGTTGAAACCAAACGTGTTAGATTGCGATATCCTAGTTCATTCAGACACAAAACAACACATTGATCGCCAGCAGGTGCGATAGCATCTGCGCGTATTGACAATTCGCAGCCAATAATCGGTTTTATCCCATGTTCTAGTGCCTGGGTATAAAACTTGATTACCGCAAAAAGATTATTCACATCACTTATTGCAACCGCTGGAAATTGCATAGCTTTGGCTTTTTCAAAAAGCGCAGGTATACGTAGTACACTGTCTTTAATAGAGTATTCGGTATGTAAATGTAAATGTACAAACTGGTTCATGTCGTATCCGATGTTTTTTGTCTACCTACAATTCGTCTCTCTGGTCTAAAGGCAACGACACTTGAGCAATCGCTTCGCGCACTTTGACCCAACTCATTCTATGCACAGCGCAACTGCCGTGGTTTGTCAGTGCGAGCCTGTGTTTACGGGTTGCATAACCCTTATGTTCGGCAAAATGATACGACGGGTATCTATCCGCCAACATTCGCATCTGCCGATCCCGCGTCGTTTTAGCCAAAATAGAAGCTGCCGCAATACACAACATTCGGTCGTCTCCGGCAATAATCGCATTGCACGGAATATCGCTTTGCGGGCAACGATTGCCATCAATCAATACGCGCTGCGGTTTAGGGTCTAAACCTTCAATTGCCCTTTTCATCGCCAGTAGCGTTGCGTTGAGTATGTTTATGCGATCTATTTCATCGCTATCGGCACTGCCTATAGCCCAAGCACGCGCAACTTCTTTTATTTTATCAGCCAGATAGTCGCGACGAGCCGGTGATAATTTTTTGGAGTCTACACAACCTTCTATAGCTTGTTTGGAATCCAAAATGACCGCAGCAGCAATCACTGGCCCCGCCAAAGCACCGCGTCCCGCCTCATCTACTCCGGCGATATATGTCTCAACGAAGCGCGGTATTGCTTGGTTTCTTAAGATAACATTTTTATAATTCACGGTTTATGCTTGCGTCTTTCATATCAGCAAGAGACTATTATAATGCGTCCGACCATTTAGGGGTGTTGAAAAATAGAACCGCCGTTTGTTGCAAAGGCAACAAACAGCGTAACATTGTGCAGCACCACAACGTAAACTACATGTGTAGGGGCGGATTTGCATATCCGCCCTAGAGTACCGTTCTGCACTAATAAAACCGCCACGCGCCATTTGGTTTTGGTTTCTATAAATTGAATGGTGTACGACTTTATTTGTACAGACGCAACGCGTTAAGGCAGCATAAAGCAGCCGATTGAACCAGTAGGTCAATCGGCATTTCAATTGTCCGCCTCTACGGTGCATGAAATACTTCTCAACAACTCCACAACATAAATTCAAATCATTATTAGGGCAGAGTAAGCAAATTGAATTTCGTTTAATATGGTAGTATACTACCGAATTGAACGGAAAATACATGATCAAAGAACGTACTCTAAAAAAGGCAATAACCTATATATCAAAAGGGTTTCCCGTCTTACTTTTAGCTGGCCCTAGACAAGTTGGAAAAACTACTTTGCTTAGATCTTTATGCAATTCTAAAAGAACTTATATTACATTAGACGATGGAGATCAAAGATATCTAGCCCAACAAGAACCTGAACTTTTTCTACAAAAGCACCCTCCCCCACTACTGATAGACGAAGTCCAATACGCCCCTCAACTTTTTAGTTATATCAAAATCTATGTTGACGAACATAAAAAACCAGGCATGTTTTGGCTAACTGATTCTCAAAAATTCCATCTGATGGACAATGTTAGCGAAAGTCTTGCTGGACGCGTTGCCATTATTAATATGCTGGGCTTCTCTCAAGGGGAGAGAGACGATAGAGCTTCACAAATCAAGCCCTTTATTCCTACACCTCAATGGATTAAACAAGCGAGGAAAAATATCGTAAGAACTAAAAACCTTATGACCGTTTATAAGGAAATTTGGCAAGGATCCTATCCCGGATATATCGTAGGCAAAAATATCCCTCACGACATCTTTTATAGTTCTTATTTACAGACTTATATACAAAGGGATGTTAAGGATATACTCAATATTAAAAACAACAATGCCTTTCTAAGATTTATCAGGACAATCGCAGCGAGAACCGGACAATTACTCAACTATGCCGATATTTCCCGAGATGCCGGTATTGATCATAAAACGGCTAAATCTTGGCTGTCTGTGCTGGAGGCTTCAGGGCTGGTTTATCTACTCCATCCGTATCACAATAATGTGAGCAAGCGTCTACTCAAAACCCCTAAAATCTATTTTCTAGATACTGGTTTGTGTAGCTATATTACGCAATGGTCATCGCCTCAATCTTTGGAGGCAGGTGCAATGTCTGGTGCTATGCTGGAAAGTTATGTCGTGGCGGAGATATTGAAAAGTTATTGGCACAATGGGAAAACGCCTTATATGTACTATTACCGGGATACCGATCAAAAAGAAATAGACCTAATCATAGAAGCGGATGATACACTTTATCCGGTAGAAATCAAAAAAACCGCGACATTTACTAAATTCCCTGCAAAAAGATTTTCGGTTCTTGCCAAATTGGGAAAAAAGATAGGACACGGTGCCGTTCTATGCTTGAAGAGCAAAGACATGCCGCTGAGCCATGAAATAGATGCCATCCCGATATGCTATCTCTGAATAGCGGTGTGCCTGACCATAATGTAGACCGCAAATATCTTCAATCGGATATGTTAGAATATGCGTTTTAACCACACGGAATAAAACCACTACCATGATTAGAAAATACTTAATTCATAGCATTATGCTAATAGCTTGCCTTGCAATCGCTGCATGCAAGCCTTCACAAACCGACGACAAGGATAACAAATCAATGAATGACCAAACCGAAAATGCAATCGTTACATTAAAAACCAGCGAAGGCGATATCAAAATTGAACTCAACGCCGATAAAGCACCGATTACCGCAGAAAATTTTCTGAGATATGCCAAAGAGGGTTTTTATGACGGTACTATCTTTCATCGAGTTATACCCAACTTTATGATACAAGGTGGAGGCTTCACCGAAGATATGAAGCAAAAGCAAACCCACCCTAACATTAAAAATGAAGCCGATAACGGCTTGAAAAACGACCGCGGCACTATTGCGATGGCGCGCACGCCTGACCCAGACTCGGCAAGCTCGCAATTTTTCATTAACCTGAAGAACAATGACTTTCTTAATTTTAGAGATAAAAGCATGCAAGGCTGGGGATATTGCGTATTCGGTAAGGTGATCTCAGGGATGGAAGTAGTCGATAAAATCGCAACGGCCAAAACCGGTACAAAGAGCGGTCATCAAGATGTCCCCATGCAGACGATTACCATTACAAAGGCGACTATAGAGAATGGATGACAACGCTATTCATTGCAGATTGTCACCTCAGCTCAAAGCGACCGCAGATCGTTGAACTTTTTTGTAACTTTCTAGAGAACCAAGCACAAGCCGCACAACAACTTTACATTCTCGGCGACCTATTTGATCAATGGCTGGGAGACGACGACCCAGCAACTGGTTTGGAACCAGTCTTTGTGGCACTGCGAAAGTATGCACACGACAAACCAGTCTATTTTATGCACGGCAATCACGATTTCTTAATTGGCGAAGAATTTAGCCAGCGTACGCATTGCCACTTTGTGGGCGACAACCCGGCACAAGATGCAGTCGTAGTCGATATAGAAGGTTGTGCAACTCTGCTGATGCATGGCGACCAACTGTGTACCGACGATGTGGCTTATCAGAGATATAGGGCTGTGGTTCGCAATCGCACAATACAAAAACTTTGGAAAACAATGCCTTTGAGATGGCGACAATCGTTCGTCAAGCGACTAATTTCTACAAGCGACAACGCTACTGCTAAAAAAGCCGAGGCAATTATGGATGTGAACCTTGGTACTGTAGACGCAACGATGCGACAATACCGCGTCCAACGACTAATACACGGACACGTACATCGCCCGGCAATACACGATTTTATGTTGGACGGCAAAGCCGCACAGCGACTGGTGCTGGGCGATTGGTACACACAAGGTAGTGTGTTGGAAGTGACGAGCAATGATGCCACCCTCCACCAGTTAGCGTATTAGATGCTGTTGAAAAAGCAATGTCATCGCACAAACTTAACCACTATGTGCCATATAATTTATGAAAACGGTAGGGGCAGAATAGAGCCGCCGATTATCGCCGAGTGAACCCGCCACTTGTTGCAGTAGCACAAGTGGCGTAACTTTGTACGAAATCTAAATATTGCGTTCGTTAAAAACAATGCGTATATCAAAATCAATCGGCGTGACGTTGTGCACAACTTTAACTTGATTGCTGAATTCGTACATTACAAAATGCAATATCTGCTTTGCGCTACTAAATCATGGCAGTTAAATTTTTAGAGATGACACTTTTTACAAAGTCTGTCTTTGTAAAAATGATAATTTTTTGTGAAACATAAGAGTCTATAAAAACATTTTGTGATATATTATTCATGGTTTTGAGTATAAAAGATAGGAGACATATGAGTAATATAGACTTTGCTACTGATTATGGGCAAAAACGATCAAAGGCTGGTAGTGATGCAGTTGAGATACTGGTCGCAATTATTATTGGAGCTATAGGTATGACAATATCAATTACAGGCTTTATGGCAGAAGATCCTCTAGTTTATACTCTAGGCATTATTATCATGGTTTTATCCGCCGGATGGATTGGAATGAGATTTCTAAATGCTGTTTGGGATTTTAAGGACCGTCTCAAAAAGAAAGACAAAGGCTAATTTGTATAAAAATCTTTTTGCAGATTTTTATATTTGGAGCTATTGAAGAATATAACCGCTACTTGCGATAATTGACAGTTCTATTTTGCCAACAGACCCTCATTGCTAAAATTAAGTTTGAACAATCTATAATCTAAGCCCTATCATCAAATCCATAACATTGGTTCCGGTGGGACCAGTGCTAATTAAATCTTCGGTCTGCTCCAAAAAGCTGCCACTATCGGCATTTGCCAAACTATGTTTTATATCCAAGCCCAGTGCCAATCCCCTATTCGCTGTCGCGCCGTCAACCAATGCGCCGGCATCGGTAGTCGGTCCGTCGCTACCATCAGTGCCGGCGATTACGAAATAAACACCGTCCATGTTTGACAGACTTTGAGCTATCAATAAAGCGAGATGCTGATTGCGTCCACCGCGTCCCGGAGATTGCGGTAGTTGCATAGAAGGCTCTCCTCCCCAAACTAGTAATTGGTGCTTGTCGGTGAGTAGTGTATCGCATAAACTATCAGCAACCGCCACAACATCACCCTCTATGAAATCCGGCATCAAACAGGCATCGTAACCTAAAGCTACTGCCTTATTAACGCACGCTTCTTTGGCATCGTCCAGGCGTGCAACAATACGAGTGTTAATAAGCCTAAAGGCTTTTGTATCAGGTGGCGGTACTAACGCAATGTCGGTTAAACAATCTCTAATTTCTTTTGGATAATCGTAAAAATTCAGCTTTGTGTGCGGCGGATTCAGCAAGCCTGAACCTATTACACTAGGATCGTCTCCCGGTACATCGGATATCATCAAATTCAATACCTTGCAACCTTTGAGTTTCCTTGCCAATCGCCCACCCTTGATACACGAAAGTGCTTGGCGTACTGCATTCATTTGCCCTATATCCAAGCCTTTGGCAAGCAGCATTTCGGTAATATTTTTTAGATCTTGCAAATACATGCCAGCAGGCAGTACCTCAACCAAGCTCGAAGCACCTCCCGACAATAAAAAAAGAAAATCCGCCTTGCGAACCGCACGGCTTTCCAAATACGCCAGTAACCGCGCTCCTGCCTCTAGACTCCTATCGCTGGGCACTGGATGATCCGATTCTATAACCTCTATTAAATCATTATCGTGTAGTTCGGGTGCGGTATGTAGATGCTTGGTAATTAACAAGCCGTCTTTTATTCGGTTGCCAAGCACATCCAATGCACCCAAAGTCATATCCGACGCAGCTTTGCCTATCGCAACCAAATGTAGCTCCTCGCTACTCACACGATGCGCCTCAAGATCAGCAACAACTGCCTGACGTCCCCTGACTCTGTCAAGCCCGCTATTGAAAATTTGCATTAAGTCGCTACGAATTTTGTCTTGCATGATTACGGGTATTCTAACGCGAGGCGTGTGTGGGTGCAATAGAACCACGACTTTTGATATGGATATGACATAGGTAAGATGAATAGGGAATTCCCAAAATGTTTGTGCTACACTAAATAAGTCGTATTAGATCACCTACATCGGATCACCTATCAATAATTTAGACTATGAGTTCAACTTCTCCAAATATCTCCAAGAAAAAGAGAGTTATAACCTGCCTATTTGATCATTGCAAGCGTGTTGATAATCTTGAGTTTGACACTGATCTCGTAAGAGAAATATGCAGAGAAATTGGCTTCAGAAATACCTACGATGCAACAAAAATAGACCAATCGGAAAAATTACCCAAAAAAGTTAGAAATGCCGGCTATTGCATCGCAGGTTTGGGGAGAGGACACTATAGATTCATTAAGGGATTGGATGTTTGGTACCACCAATTTGAACCCATTGCAGAGAATGAAGTAGTGCCATGGCCATATAAACCAAGTTTGCTTAATCACACTGATGACAGTGAGAGCAACATCATTTCTCTAGTCTACAATCAAAGGATTATCCAGCATTTTCTATACGAGGATATAACCCAGAGTCCAAAGATATATATGTCTCGCCGTACAAAAGTCACTGCATCTTATCGCGTAGGCGAGGAAACAATCAATGCGGAAAAACTACAAGCAGAACTAGATGCCACTTTTGAACATAACGGAGAAGTTACAGTTTTAGAAGCAAAAAACGGATCTCCCGATGATTTTTCCGTATATCAACTTTTCCATCCTTTTTTGGTTTATCATAATATGGATATTGAAGGCATTAAAAAGATAGAATGTTGTTATTTACTACGAGATAAAACCAAAAGTATCGTTAGCCTATACCTCTATTCTTTTTCTGACATAAAGGATATGCAATCAATTAGACTTATTAAAAAATCTACTTATAATTTGGCAGCAAGAAATGATGAAAGCTCTTCCTAAAAAATACCGTAATCGGATATTTAATGTTGATGTTATGAATGTCCTAAAGGACATTCCCGACAACAGTATTGATCTAGTCTATGCAGATCCCGATTATAACGTTGGTATCAATTATGCCGGGCAGAAATGTACATTGCCTTGGGATAGTTATATTGCGTGGTATTCGGATATCATCACCGAAGCAATGCGTGTCATCAAAACAACTGGCAATCTGTTCACCATTAATTATCCGAAGCAAAATGCTCATTTGCGGGTTAAGTGCTTGGAAAATTTAGCGCATGGTTTGCATGAATATGTATGGGTTTATAATACGAATGTAGGACACTCCAAACATCGTTTTACAACGGCACACCGCTCTATACTTCATGCGACCAAAAGCAAAGATAATGCTTTCTACAAAGAGCAAGTTGCTCAGCCGTACAAAAACCCCGAAGATCCTCGGATACAACAGCGGATAGCAAACGGAGCAAAAGGGCGGATGCCATACTCGTGGTTTTACTTTGACCTTGTCAAAAATGTTTCAAAAGACAAGACTTTTCATTCGTGTCAGATTCCTTTGAAACTCGTAGAGATGCTTATTGCTGCGACCACGAAACCCAATGATAGTGTATTCATTTTATTCGGCGGTAGTGGGTCAGAAATAGTTTTGGCAAAGAATATGAATAGAGTTTTCCTGTCTTGTGAAATCAATGAAAACTATTATGCAATGATTAAAGACAGGTTGAATCGCGATGGGAAAATAATAGATAAATACCGTTGTCTTCCGAATACTCAATCGCGTTTATCATTTGATTTGTGGGAATCGTGATTGGGGGGCGTGGCGGTTTTAGGCTACCTCGTCAGATAGAACCGCCGATTGAGCCGAGTGAACCCGCCACTTGAGCCAGTAGGTCAAGTGGCGTAACTCTTTACAAAATCTAAATATTGTGTTCGTTAGAAACAGTACGTATGGGGCTATTGAAAAAGTATTTCATGCACCGTAAGGGAGGCTAACATACCCTCCTGAAACGCGACGCGCCTGTACAAACAAAATCGTACACCATTCAATTTATGAGAACCAAAACCAAGTGGCGCAAGCAGTTCTGTTCGTGCAGAACGGTACTTTAGGGAGGGCATGTGGGGCTGTTGAAAAAGTGTCTGCATTAGTACATTCCCCTCCTTTGGAGGGGTGGCAGGCGAAGCTTGACGGGGTGGTTGCAAAGGTTCTGCACAAAGTCACGCCGTTTGTGCTACTGCAACAAACGGCGGTTCTATTTTTCAACAGCCCCATGTTAGCCCTCCCCTACAGGTGGTTATCATAAATTTAATGGCGCGGAGCGATTGAATTTTTGCAATGATGATACTTTTTCAATAACCCCACAACTACCTCATCAGGCTTACGCCGGTTCTCAGGCAATAACATAAACGATGGAATTGCACTCTAATACATCAAATACTTCTACTGCATCTTTATTTTTCATTCTAATGCAACCGACCGACGACGGACGACCGATACGCTTTTCGTCGATGGTGCCGTGTATATAGATATAGCGGTGTTGGGAGTCGCAATAACCCCCTTGGTTGATCTTCGGTTCAAGTCCGCCAAGCCATAGAATACGGGTGCAAATCGCATCTTCAGAGCTGATTGTTGCATAAGGGTTGAGGGATGCAATCTTATCGGTTGCCTGCCGTGCCTTGAAACGTCTGTATAACGGTTCGTCTTCGCCTATTTTCATTGCAACCCGATGTGCACCTTGCGGTGTTTTACAAGAATCCTCTGTAGATCCAACACCGTAGCGCGATGTAGATATCGGATACAAAGCGCACAAGTGTAGACGCTTGACCAGATAGAGCTTCTGTGCGCGAATATCAATCAAAGCCAGCGGATGCTTTGCGTACTTAGGATAAGCTCTCAGCAAACAGCGAGATTGTGTTTGCCAATCAACGATGATAAACCTCTCTACTCGTAATATGCATGACTATTTTCAATCTATTGCTTTTCATACGATGTACAAATCTGCTTCACTTGATTTCTTTTTCTCTTGCTTAGATTTTTCACAACGTTGTCGCCTTATTCGATCTAAATAACCAGTTTCAGGTTTAACCACATATTCACCGTTGAACATAGAACATTCAAAATCCTTTAGCTTCGGGTTGCCCTTTTGTACCGCTGCCACCAAATCATCCAGGTCTTGATAAAACAAGGCATCTGCTCCTATAAAAGAGCAAACTTCGTCCACGCTGCGATTATATGCTATCAATTCGCCCGGTACCGGCATATCAATACCGTAGATATTTTGATGGCGTATAGGTGGAGATGCCGAGACTAAAAATACTCGTTTGGCACCGGCTTCACGCGCCATCTGTACGATTTGTTTGGAAGTCGTGCCACGCACGATGGAATCGTCAACAATCATTACATTCTTGTCCTTAAACTCAATACCAAGCGGATTTAATTTATGACGCACGGATTTCTGTCGTTCTTGCTGCTCAGGCATAATGAATGTGCGACCTATATAGCGGTTTTTTATGAACCCCTCGCGATAACGAACTTTGAGTTTGATTGCCAACTCCAATGCCGCAGTACGGCTAGTATCTGGCACTGGTATCACAACATCAATTTTATAATCCGGCCATTGTTGTTTAATCTTTTTTGCCAACTTGTCGCCCATACGCATGCGTGCTTTATGGACAAAAACTTCGTCTATTTCGGAGTCAGGGCGGGAAAAATAAACATATTCAAATATGCAACTACGGTACTCCGAAGACTCACTGCATACTTTTGCATAAAGATCACTTGAGCTATCTATGAAGATGGCTTCGCCCGGTTTTAAGTCTCTGACTTTTTGAAAGCCTGAAGTGCCAAATGCAACACTTTCCGAGGCAAACATGTACTCCATACCTCCAGGCATTTCTCTTATGCCGTAGATTAATGGGCGAATTGCGTATGGGTCGCGAAACGCAACAATACCCACACCGGCTATCATTGCTACCACGGCGTAGCTACCGCATACTCGCTTATGCAATTTTTTTACTGCTTGAAATATCTCATCGGGCCCCGGCATCAACTTCTGCTGACGCGACATCAGCTTCTGCTGAAGCAGTTCATGGGCAAATATGTTTAACAAAATTTCGGAATCCGAACCAGTATTAATATGCCGTCTATCCTCATTAAATAATTGTGTTATGAGTTTCTCGGAGTTAATCAAATTACCGTTGTGGGCAAGCGCAATGCCGTAAGGGCTATTGACATAGAGCGGCTGTGCCTCAGCTTGATGAGAAGTGCCTGCAGTTGGATAGCGCACATGCGCGATGCCGATAGAACCTTTTAAGTTAAGCTTATTATTTGTTTGAAATACATCCCTGACCAAACCGTTGCCTTTATGTTGATATATCCTGTTGCCTTCTTGCGTTATGATTCCAGCAGCATCTTGGCCGCGATGTTGCAGTAGCAATAGACCGTCGTGCAAAGACTGCACAACTGATTGGTGACCATAAATACCGAGTATTCCACACATGCCAAATTATCCTATTAAATACTCTGTTCCTCGGCTTGGCGACGAGGTGCAGGTTTCAATTCCGTGGGATTATCAGTTCCGGCATCGGGCATGCCGAAATCAAAGTGCCAAGAATATTGTGTCGGTAGCATTGCCACGATGCGCTGTGCACCGTCAATGAACGGCGGCAATAAATAAGATTGATGCCACCAATTATAAATGGACACTTTCGTCAATCCGGCAAAAACAACCAGCAGCATCACGATAATTGCACCCCGTACTAAACCGAAAGCAGCACCTAAAACACGGTTCATACCTTTTAGTATAGTGCTTTGTGAGACTAAATTGCTAAGCACGTTGCTTAGTAGGTAGCCGAGAGTGAGTGAGACGATAAAAATCAATATAAACGAGACCACAAAGACGATAGACTCTCCATCTATATTAAAGCCTAGCCATTCTCCACCCCAGCCTTGCGAAACTGGCATCAGCCACTGCACCGGATATTTGGATAGATAAAAGGCGAGAAACAACGCCAAAATCAAGCTCGCCAAAGATAATATTTCCTTAACGAATCCTTTATAGATACCTATACTCACCGAAATAAACAGAATCAAACATATTGCAACATCGACATAATTCAGCATGGAGTCATTCTCTCTCTTTTATAAAGGCATCGGGATAATCTTTTTTGATAAGTTCGGCTATCTTGCTCAAAGCCTCGTAATCCTCAGAAATTACTTTAACGACATGAACCTCAATGCCGCTGACTGTTTCCGTTTCTATTTCGGTGAATGTATTCATAGCCTCCATTGCATTGATTTTTTTGCGTGCCGCCAAAGCATTTTCTTCAATGCTGAAACTTCCTACTTGCATCACCCACAGCGTAGTAGGTTCGGCATCCGCCGGCTCGTCCAGTGGCATTTCCGACGCTGGAGGGTTTTGTGCGCTTGCATCAATTGGTTCAGGTGCTGGCTCAGTCATGTCATCATTGAATCCTTTGACATCTATCGGCAGCGGTGGTTCTAATAAATCCGTTTGCTTATTGGGTTCGCTAAGAGGGATGGTAAAGCCGTCTTGACGATATTCAAACTTCGGTTTTTGTGGCGCGTCAATCTGTATTTTTTGCATCGCCCTATAACCCTCACCGTCCAGCAACAAAGGCAATGCGATTACTGCAATGGAAACCAGTACAACCGTACCTAATAAGCGTTGCTTGATATGCTGCTCCATCTTAAGCATCTAATTCCTTCAAGGCTTCTGCGACGGTCATCGTAGAACCAAAAACGAGTAATTGCTCTCCGTTTTGTATATTGCGTACTGCATAATTGTATGCCTCCGATACCGAAGTAAAACATTGTATACCATTTGATGCATTTACATGCCGATCTATGACACTTTTTAGCTTAGCAACGGGCAGCGCATGTGTGGAATCAGGTTCTGCTAGATACCAGTGATCAATCAAAGGAGCCACAGTTTTAGTCACATTATCCACATCTTTATTAGATAGAATTGCAAACACTGCATGCAGTTTCTCACCATTAGTAAAGCTCTTTAGATTCTGTACCATAACTTCTACACCCTGAGGATTATGGCTGATATCAAAAATACCGGTTATCTTTTTGGAGGCTACGGTTTGATGTCTAATCTGGAAGCGACCAGGCAAATAAACCGTATTCAATCCTTCCACAATCGCTTTGCGAGGTACTTTGAAATCCTTCATCAGCGTGAACGTCATCAATGCACAGCTCGCGTTCTGCAACTGTATATCGCCGAATAATGCTGGTAACGGCAAATCTTCAAAACGACTGTCGGCATTTTGAAAATCCCAGCGATTACCGTTTTTGCAATAGCTGAAATCTTCGTTGAGTAAATATAAGGGACGGTCTTTTTTCAATATTTTGACCGATTCGGTAGGGTTTGGGTCGCCGCAAACACAGGGTAATCCGAGGCGCGTGATGCCGGCCTTCTCACGACCAATAGACTCTCTGTTATCACCCAGCCACTCGACATGATCTATACCGATACCAGTGATGACGGCAACATCTGCGTCAATGATATTAACCGCATCCAGCCGACCACCCAAGCCAGTCTCCAACAGAATGATATCGGGGTTGTTGAGCTTAAAACACTGCAAAGCGGCAAGCGTACTGAACTCAAAAAAGCTCAGACTGATGTTGTCTCGCCGTGCTTCTATGATCTCAAAAGCATGGCATAACTCGGCATCGTCTACACAGCGATTATTGATTTTGATGCGCTCGTTATAGCGATGCATATGTGGCGAAGTGTAGCTTGCAGTGATATAACCTGCGGCACGTAACATCGCTTCCAACATCGCAACCGTTGACCCTTTACCGTTGGTGCCGGCGACCGTTATGACTGCCTGTGTAGGATTTAGCAACTGCATATTTGCAGCGACTTGCCTGACGCGATCCAAACCTAATTCTATTTCTTGGGGGTGGGTTCGTCTATGCTTGTCAAGCCATAGATCTAATTCTGCCGAATACTTGTCTTTCTCGAAACTCATGCCTGCGTTCAGTGTTTCATCAGCAATGCAAGTATATTCGCAACTCGTTCTCGCATGTCCTTACGATCTATGATCATATCTATTGCGCCATGCTTCAATAAAAACTCGCTACGCTGAAACCCTTCCGGTAAAGTTTGCTTGACGGTTTGTTCAATCACTCTAGGGCCGGCAAAGCCTATCAAAGCCTTAGGTTCGGCAATGATCACATCACCCAGCATCGCCAGGCTCGCGGACACACCACCCATCGTCGGGTCGCACAACACCGAAATAAATGGGATGCGCTGTTCGGATAATTTTGCCAATGCGGCACTGGTTTTAGCCATTTGAAACAAAGAGACCAAGGACTCTTGCATACGCGCACCCCCGCTTGTTGAAAAACATACCAACGGTGCGCGCACCTCCACCGATTTTTCAACCGCACGTTTGAAAAGTTCGCCGACCACCGCACCCATAGAGCCACCTATAAAATTGAAATCAAACGCAGCAACGACGACTGGCTTGGATTTTAGCTCACCTTGATATACGACGAGTGCGTCGCGCTCGGAGGTACTTTTATAAGCTGCCGTATAACGGTCCCTATAACGTTTCTTATCCTTGAATTTGAGAAAGTCGGTAGGTTTTATGTTGCCACTTAACTCTACGCGCTCCTCTGTATCTAGGAATAAATCAATACGCGTTCTAGCGGAAATCCTGATATGATGCCCGCATTTCGGACAAACATAAAAGTTCTTTTTCAATTCGGGTTGATACAAAACGGCATGACATGCCGGGCATTTGTCCCATAATCCCTCCGGTATTTTGCGATTATCTTTACGAGCAGTGCGTATACGCGAAGGTATTAATTTCTCAAACCAACTCATTTTCTATCTCGTCATCAACCGCCAATCTCGGCATCCATAGCACTGCGTAAGTTAGCAACAAAATCAGCTACATTTTGGCAATAATCAGCATCAGCATGTTGCTCCATTATGCGCACAATCGCACTGCCCACCACGACAGCATCCGCCAACTGCGCAACTTGCTTGGCATGTTGCGCGTCGTGTATCCCAAACCCTACTGCCGTCGGTATCGTTATTATGTTCTTAAACTGCTTTACCTTATCGGCTATTTGTTCCATATCTATATGCTTAGCACCAGTCACACCTTTCAAAGATACATAGTAAAGAAAACCACTCGCTACTTGCGCAATGCGTTTCAGGCGATCATTTGTCGTCGTAGGCGATACCAAAAAAATGATATCCAAAGCCTCATGTTCGGTTGCCTTCAATAGAACATCAGCCTCTTCAACCGGCAAATCAACGACCAATACGCCGTCCACACCCGCCTTCACTGCAGATTTTACGAATTGCATCTCTCCCATCGCTTCAATAGGATTCTGATAGGTCATCAAGACAACAGGTGTGTCGTCATTCTTTAATCTGAACTCGGCAACCGTATTGATTACATCGTGTAGGCTTACTCGATGATGCAGTGCGCGCTCACCAGCAGCTTGTATCACTGGCCCATCCGCCATCGGATCTGAAAAAGGAACTCCCAGCTCTATTAAATCACCACCGTTTTCAACCAATGTATGCATCAACGGCACGCTCGCCTCAGGGTTCGGGTCACCTGCCATAATATAAGGTATCAACGCCGTGCGACCAGACGCTGCCAATGAATCAAAACATGTGCCGATGCGGGTTTTAGCCATTCGCTTTAGACGAAGTTGCGAACCGTCTCTAAATCTTTATCCCCTCTCCCTGATAAATTGACAACGATGGCATCAGTATTCGCATAGCGTTTTGCAAGTTGTGTCGCATAAGCCAAGGCATGGCTAGTTTCTAGAGCGGGAATAATACCTTCGCAGCGAGTTAATTGATGAAATGCCTCTAAGGCTTGATGGTCGGTCACGGTAACATAGGAAACTCTGCCGATATCTTTCAGCCAGGCGTGTTCAGGACCCACACCAGGATAATCCAAACCTGCCGAGACTGAGTGTGCCGGTAGTATCTGCCCGTCGTTATCCTCCAATAGATAGGTGCGGTTACCGTGCAATACACCGGGCTTGCCTGCACTTAGCGATGCCGAATGTCGATCGCCCTCCAAGCCTTCGCCGCCAGCCTCTACGCCGTATAGTTCAACGGTTTCGTCACCTAGAAAAGCATGGAATAGACCCAGTGCATTGGAACCGCCACCGACACAAGCGAGCAATGCACTAGGCAATGCGCCGTTCAATTCTAGGATCTGCTGCTTGGTCTCGCGCCCTATCACTGATTGGAAGTGTCGAACCATCGTCGGATAAGGATGAGGGCCTGCAACCGTCCCGATAATATAGAAAGTTTCATCTACATAGGTCACCCAATCTCGCATCGCCTCGTTGAGCGCATCTTTTAGAGTACGCGAACCGCTTTCTACCGGAACGACTTCGGCTCCAAGCAATTCCATGCGATACACATTGGGTTTTTGCCGTTTGATATCCTCGCTACCCATATAGACTACACATTCCAAACCCAAACGTGCAGCCACCGTCGCCGTTGCGACACCGTGCTGACCGGCACCAGTTTCGGCAATGATCCGATTTTTACCCATACGCTTGGCGAGCAAAGCCTGACCCAAAGCACTATTAATCTTATGGGCACCAGTATGATTCAGGTCCTCTCGCTTCAAGTAAATCTGTGCACCACCCAAAATATCACTCCATCGCGCAGCAAGGTAAAGCGGACTTGGTCTACCTACATAATCGCGCAGATCGTTTTCGTATTCTGCGATGAAATCGGCATCGTCTTTATAACGCAGGTAGGCAGCCTCCAGCTCCTCTAAGGGCCACATCAAAGTCTCCGAAACAAAGCGCCCTCCGTAAGGACCGAAATGCCCCGATATATTGGTTTCTTGCTGTTGTGCTTTCATATTGATATTAAGGTAAACGCGAACTTCCGCTTATTATATAGTGTATGCACGATTTTGCCATATTCCCCTCCTTTGGAGGTGTGGCAGGCCTATGCATTTTGTAATGTATGCGTTTAGCAATCATGTTGGGGTTCTGAACACTGTCACGCCGATTGATCTACTGGCTCAATCGGTGGTTCTATCTGACGGAGTGGTTGTGAGGGTTCTGCACAACGTAACTTACATGGGTAGGGGCGGACTCATATGTCCGCCCTAGCGCGTTGCGTCTGTACAGACAATCCATTCATTCATCAAATTTATGATAACCACCCTAACGCGTCATGTTTGCACAACCCCAACCACCTCGCGCCATTCAATTTAAGAAAACGTAGGGGCGGATTTATATATCCGCCCTCAAGTTGAGTCCTTGCACAAATCTACCCGCTTCGCGCCACCAAATCATGGTTACCGTAAACAAAATGGATGAGTGAGGCTGTTGAAAAAGTATCGTCATTGCAAAAATTCAACCGCCTCGCGCCATCAAATTTATGATAACGTAGGGGCGGACTCGTATGTCCGCCCTACGGTACCGTTCCGCACAGCTGTAACCGCTTGCGCCCCTGAATTTACGACACTGGTAGGGGCGGACTCGCATGTCCGCCCTACGGTACCGTCCCGCACAGCTGTAACCGCTTGCGCCACCAAATTATGGTTACGCGTAAACAAAATGGATAAATGGATTGACTGTACAGACGCAACACGTTTGGGCGGACATATTGAACCACCAATTACACCAGTAGACCAATCGGCGATACTATTCCTTTTAATTTCTCTTATTTATCAGAAAATCTGCTCTAACACTGGTGCTGAATTTAAGGAGAATGTCAGGACTATAAATAAGTACTAAGCCTTTCTCGCCATTCAATCCCGGATTCAGGCGCGCAACAATCTTTAAAGATTGAAGTAATTCTGCGAGATATATCTCGTCTATCTAATTTGAACTCTTTTTCATCTAAAATTTGATGTTTAGAATTATCAATAATAGTTCGTATAAGACAGCCATTTGAAATAAAAATGATCTCTTTTTGATTTTCCGAAGTTTTGTCCTCTTTTCTGGATTCTGAGAGTTTGGCAAGATATCCACGAGCCTTGCCAAGACATTTTTTTATGTTTTTAAGTTCACCTATTTTATCTTTCGGTATGCAGGGAATTTTTTGATGTGCTTCATATATTACCCTCAAAGCATTAAAAAGCACACACACCCAGGCTATATACAGACTAGTATATCTAGGTGAAATAAGCTGTTTACATGGTTCATGTCTTGCCATCATCTCTTCAATCTGATAGGACGAAAATATCAGAGTACTTAATCCTGAAAGTTCTTGATTATGCACAACTGCTGCTATATGAAGCCAAGACTCCTCTGGTTTGATTTCTGTATATTCTCTATTGCCATACGTTTGTTCTGCTTCTAAACCGTCGCTGGGAACATCATTGTCAGCTTCTTGTAAGAGTTGATGAGCATTAGCCTCATCCATGGGACCAACATATTCATAAAAAGCATATCCAACTTTTTTGAATAGCGTTTCGTCGTGTTCAAAAATTTTTCTAGCCCGATCTCCTATTACATGTTTATCAATAATAAAGTCAGGCAGCTGTTTTTTGATATAGTCACAAATGATGCTTTTCAGCTCTTCGGCTTTATACTCATGGTTCCTTTGGAGTCGCATTGACCATAACCTCTTAATGAGATCTGCATTGGGTTGTTGTTTTTTTCTGTCGCGTTTCAAAAGTCTTAATAAATCAAAATTTTTCATAATCATTCTCCTTTAAGGTTGATTAAATTAAAAATGTTAATACCTGAAAGTCTTAAACACTTTCATCTTCAATTATAACCCATGACGGCCATGCTTGTCAAGTGGTTCATGTTTATAATAGATTCAAAGTAAAAATGTGGAGCTGTTGAAAAAGTATCGTACTTATAAAATCTTAAACACCATGCCACTTTAATTATGATTTTCGTGGATCAAATGGCAAACAATATTGTATGCTAACACAAAACGTTACGGGCGGACATATAAGTTTGCCTCTAAAGGTGGTTATCATAAATTATGTGGTGCAAGCGGTTAAGTTTGTGCAAGTACCCAGTAAATGGTTTGCATAATTATATGGCGCGTGGCGGTTTTGTTGGTGCGGAACGGTAATTTAGGGCAGACATGCTAGTCTGCCCCTACCCATTTAGGTTACGTTGTGCAGAACCTCCACAACCACCCCGTCAGGCTTCGCCTGCCACCCCTCCACAGGAGGAGAATTGATTTGTGCAGAACCTCAGCATGGTTGCTTGTCGTACATTGTCCTTCATACGTCATCTGATTCATGGGAACCAAAACCAAGTGGCGCGTAGCGGTTGGAATTTTGCAAGGACAATGCATTGCAGATGGTTATCATAAATTTAATGGCGCATGGCGGTTGGAATTTTGCAAGGACAACGCATTGCAGGTGGTTATCATAAATTTGGTGGCGCGTGGCGGTTATAATTTTTGGGAGTCGGCATGCGATACTGCTTCGGCAAAGGCTTTCATCAATACAGGGGCTTTGACACCGGCGGTTGATTCAATACCGCTACTAACATCTACGCCTTGCGGGCGGCATTGTGCGATGGCTTGTGCTACATTTTCGGGATTCAATCCGCCAGCAACGAATATTGAGGCATTGATCTTAGAGAGATCTCGCCAATCAAAAGCAACGCCTGCACCGCCGGGCATTCCGATGCGATGACCATCGAGTAGCAGTATGTCGGCACTACTACGATGCGCTTCAATCATTTCGTTTGCCTGTGCTTCGTCTGCCATAGGTATCGCTTTGATATAAGGCAAAGAAAAAGAAGTACAAAACTCCACCGACTCGGTGCCGTGAAATTGTATGTAATCAATATTAACCTGCTCAACTATGTCAGCAATAAAATCATGGTCGGCATCCATGAACAACCCTGCTACTTTCACTGATTTATCAGCCTCTTCTATTAGGCCTTGTGCTTGCACAATATCAATATAGCGAGGGCTCGCTTTATGGAAAACCAGCCCGACGATGTCCACTCCCAACCATGCTGCATAAGCGAAATCGGACTGCTTTTTTATACCGCAGAATTTAATCTGTGTGCGCACCTCAGGCTGCCAAGTGTTTGCGCACCCATTCGGGAACCGATGCCAATGCTTTATCCAAAGCTGCTGGATTTTTGCCGCCGGCTTCTGCCATATCGTCGCGTCCGCCGCCTTTGCCGTCAACCTGCGATGCGATTGCATTAATCAACCTCTGTGCTGAGATGCGATCGACGCAACTTTTGCTAACGCCGGCAATCAATATCGCTTTATCGTCTTTCTCTGCACCCAAAATAACCGCTGCATCTCCGAGCTTCATTTTCATTTGATCGACCAGTTTGCGCATTATTTTCGCATCGGCGTGTTCAACCCGGGCTGCCAAAACTTGTATGCCTTCTATTTCCTGGGCTTTGGATATTAATGCACCATCGCCGTCGGAAGTGGTTGCCAGCTTTTCTATCTCTTTTTTTAGCTGTTTATTTTTTTCTAGCAGTTGTTTGACTTTGTCGGTAATCTCTGTAGCCGAAGTTTTTAATAATGTCTGCAACTCTTCCAAACACAACTCATCCGCTTGCATTTGTGCTATCGCAGCTTTGCCGGTAACCGCTTCTATGCGGCGCACTCCTGCTGCAACACCACCTTCTGAGGTAATCTTAAACAAACCGATATCGCCGGTTCTATCTATATGCGTGCCGCCGCAAAGTTCGGTAGAAAAATCTCCCATACCGATTACCCGCACCGCTTCGCCGTATTTTTCTCCGAACAAAGCCAGTGCGCCGCGTTTCATTGCATCGTCTTTGGGCATAACTTCGGCTTCAGTCTTGATGTTCAGGCGTATTTGCTCGTTGACGATTTGTTCTATGCGCTTAATCTCATCGTCGGTCACTGGAGCATGATGCGAAAAATCAAAACGCAAATGCGTGTCAGTCACCAAAGAGCCTTTCTGTGCGACACCTCCGCCCAATACCAGCCTCAAGGCAGCGTGCAACAAGTGGGTTGCCGAGTGATTCAATACGATAGCCTGTCTGCGCACATCGTCTATGCGTGCCAGTACTAATTCACCCACCGTCAAAGTCCCTTGCTTTAAGACACCTATGTGCTTATGATAATCGCCTTGTTTTTGGGTATCCTCCACCTCAAACAGTGCCGATTGTGACTCCAACTGCCCTATGTCGCCGACTTGACCACCCGACTCAGCATAAAACGGAGTGCTATCCAATAATATCGTTGCCGATTCCCCGGCATTGATCGCCTGAACTTTTTTACCATCACAAAAGATTTCCTTGACGGCACTCTGCTCCAGAGTTTTCTGATAACCACTGAAGGCTTGTGTCGGTAAAGTGATATCCAATATCTCGGTATTGTCCACAAAGCAACTCGCCTGCTTAGCTTGCGAGCGTTGCTCATCCATCAAACGATTGAAAGCGACACGATCCACTTTCAAGTTATATTCTCGAGCAATATCCTCAGTGATATCCAACGGAAAACCATAAGTGTCGTAGAGCTTAAACGCCAAATCACCTGCCAGAACATCTGACGACATCTCTTTGATATGATCTTCTAGAATGCTCAAACCTACATTCAGAGTTTCACCAAAACGCAGCTCTTCTTTTTTCAAGGTTTCCACTATATGTGTTTGTTTTTCCTGTAATATTGGATACGCATCAGCCATATTTGCAACCAGTGGCGATACCAATTTATGAAAGAAAGGCTCCTCTATGCCCAGCTTATGACCGTAGCGTAAGGCACGACGAATAATACGCCGCAAGACATAACCTCGCCCTTCTTTGGATGGCACGACACCGTCGGCAATCAAAAAACTGCCGGAACGAAGATGGTCGGCAATCACTTTCTGCGAGGTGTCACCCAAATGCTCGGCAGAACTTAGATTTGCGACTGCTTCAATCAAAGGTAAAAACAAATCAGTCCGATAATTATCGTACTCACCTTGCATTACTGCAGCGATACGCTCAAGCCCCATGCCGGTATCCACCGAAGGTTTTGGCAAAGCTGACAATTCACCGGCAGAGTTTCGCTCATACTGCATAAACACAAGATTCCATAGCTCCACATAGCGGTCGCCATCCTGTTCTGCAGTGCCAGGCGCACCACCGGCAATCTTCTCACCGTGGTCGTAGAATATCTCAGTGCAAGGGCCACATGGGCCTACCTCACCCATTGCCCAGAAGTTGTCGCGCTCGCCGATGCGCACCAAACGCTCAGGTCTGATGCCTATATCTTTGAGCCAAATATTGGCAGCCTCATCGTCTTTCTCAAAAACCGTAACCCATAGTCTATCTACTGGTAACGCCAAAACATCGCCGATATACTCCCACGCATAGGCAATCGCTTCCTGTTTGAAATAATCGCCAAAACTGAAATTACCCAGCATTTCAAAGAATGTGTGGTGGCGATAGGTATAGCCCACATTCTCTAAATCATTGTGCTTGCCTCCCGCCCGGATACATCGCTGACTGCTGACCGCTCGTTGATATGCTGTTCGTTCTTTACCCAAGAAAATATCCTTGAACTGCACCATCCCGGCATTGGTGAATAACAAGGTAGGATCATTGGCAGGCACCAGCGGGCTTGAAGGCACAACGCTATGTTCCTTTGCCTCAAAAAAATCTAAGAAAGATTGCCTGATATCGTTTGCGGTTTTCATAAGTTATCGTAAATGCCATATTCTACCAAATGCTCGGCAAATATGAGAGGTTGTTAAAAAATTGACACAAAAAATGTCTATTGCTCTAACTCATTGAAATCATAATCAGAGAGCGTATAGCGGATATTATCTGTCTGCCCTAAAGTACCGTTCCATACAACTATAACCGCTCTGTGCCATATGTTTTTGGTTCCCACAAGCGAGATAAATGGGGCTGTTGAAAAAGTGTCTGCATTAGTACATTCCCCTCCTTTGGAGGGGTGGCAGGCGAAGCCTGACGGGGTGGTTGTGGTGGTTCTGCACTAGACAATGGGGCTGTTGAAAAAGTATCCTTGAGCCGTAGGGGAGGGCTAACATGCCCTCCCGAAACGCGTTGCATCTGCACAAATAAAGTGGTACGCCATTCAATTTATGTAAACCATAATCTTGTGGCGCAAAGCGGTTACGGTTTTGCAGGACGGTACCGTAGGGCGGATATATAAATCCGCCCCTACGGTTAAGGTAAGCGTTGTGTCAACACATAATATTGTGCAATGACCCGGAAAATGGTTTGCATAAATTTGGTGGCGCGAGCAGTTGAAGTTGTGCAGACATGACGCGTTAGGGCGGGCATGTGGGGCTGTTGAAAAAGTATTCCATAGAATTGTAGGGGCGGATTTATATATCCGCCCTAACGCGACGTACTTGCACGATTTATACATTCATTCATCAAATTTATGTAAACCATAATCTTGTGGCGCAAAGCGGTTGAATTTGTGCAGAACGGTACTTTAGGGAGAGCATATGGGGCTGTTGAAAAAGTATTCCGTAGAATTGTAGGGGCGGATTTATATATCCGCCCTAACGCGACGTACTTGCACGATTTATACATTCATCCATCAAATTTATGTAAACCCATAATCTTGTGGCGC
Source organism: uncultured candidatus Poriferisulfidus sp. (assembly GCA_965200865.1). GTDB lineage: Bacteria > Pseudomonadota > Gammaproteobacteria > Poriferisulfidales > Oxydemutatoraceae > SP5GCR1. Next base: position 734,219 of record CBDAVG010000002.1, read on the forward strand.
GAGCGGTTACGGTTGTGCGGAACGGTACCGTAGGGCGGATATATAAATCCGCCCCTACGGTTAAGGTAAGCGTTGTGTCAACACATAATATTGTGCAATGACCCGGAAAATGGTTTGCATAAATTTGGTGGCGCGAGCGGTTGAAGTTGTGCAGACATGACGCGTTAGGGTGGGCATGTGGGGCTGTTGAAAAAGTATTCCATAGAATTGTAGGGGCGGATTTATATATCCGCCCTAACGCGACGTACTTGCACGATTTATACATTCATCCATCCAATTTATGGGAACCAAAACCAAGTGGCGCAAAGCGGTTACGGTTGTGCAGAACGGTACCGTAGGGAGGGCATGTCGGACTGTTGAAAAATAGAACCGCCGATTGAGCCAGTAGGTCAATCGGCGTAACATTGTTCAGAACCTTAACAACCACCCCGTCAGGCTTCGCCTGCCACCCCTCCAAAGGAGGGGAATGTACTAATGCAGACACTTTTTCAACAGTCCCATGTTAGCCCTCCTCTACCGTTATCGTAAATTTTATGGATAAATAGGTAGTTGGTGCAAGGACGATACGCCCGATAACGTAAACCAGATGGATGAATGGAGAGGTGTGCGAGATCAGTAACGTTTGGGTGGTTTGCGTGAATTGAGGGCGCGAGCAGTTGAGGTTGTGCGGAACGGTACCGTAGGGCGGACATACGAGTCCGCCCCTACCAGTTACGTTACTTTTTCAACAGTGCCGTCGTGTCTGCACAAATTCACTCCCCTCCTGTGGAGGCGAATTGTTTGATGCTACTGCGTTGTACCAGTTCCAAATAGGGTGCTAGGGATGCAATTGCCGCCTAGCATTCTGCTTGTGTCATCTATGCCGTCCCCATCGCCGCTTAAACTGCATGCTCCCGCTCTGTTACCGCCTTTTATTATTGTTTCGACTGTAGCGTAGCTGTTAGTCACTATGCTGGTGTCTTGATTGTCGGTTTTGCCGATTATGCCGCCGATCTTGGATGCAGATGTGCCTGTGAGCTGTTTGGCTATGACATAGCTGTTGTTAATGGTTCCGTTATTGATGCCTGCTAAGCCACCGACATATTCGCTACTTGCATTGCCCACTTTGACGATTGCATGGCTGGTGCTGATGGTTCCGTTATTAATGCCCACCAAGCCGCCGGCATTTGATCTATCAATGTTGGAGCCGCCTATTATGTTGCCAACTACATAGCTGTTAGCGATGATGCCATTACTGATGCCTACTAAGCCACCAGCATTGACACCGCTTTTAATCGCTACATTGATTAGACCGACATTTTGTATTTTGGCTTGCAATCCGGTGCGGGAGAACATCCCTGCATTTTCTATTGTCGTTGTTGTTGTGTTGAGGTTGGATATCGTGTAGCCGTGACCTTCAAACCTGGTGTTGAAGTTGTCTATCGGTTGCCAGATACCTGTTAGCGTTATGTGGCCTTTGAGTTCATAGCCGTTGCAGCCACCATCGGGGCAGCCCATTGTAGTGGACACACCATCGTTGCTAGCTTTGTAGGCAGTGCCGTCTGGCTGATGGCGTATCGCATCTAGCTGGGCTGCACTATATATATCTATGAGACCGTTGTCGTCTGCGTCTAGTTCTATGTAAGTGTAGACCTCTGTCGTTATCAAATTATCGTGTGAATACGATTGGCCGTCTTTATAACTTATCATCACTCGGTATTTGGTATACGCCGGCGTTGCATCCGGGATCTCATACGTACTACTCTCCGAATCATCGACTATTACCCAGTCCTTACCTAATCTTTGTTCTTGCCACTGGTATTCCATGCTGATAGGATCACCATCCACATCAGTTCCAGAAATTAGCCCTGGTGCGGTCAGGATCCGACCATTTACCATTAGGGTCGTTGATTGGGGTTGGGCTGTGCCGTTATTGAATTTTATGATCAGCAAGCCTTCGGAGATAGAGCTTGTTATCTGCTCTTTGTAGGTTGCCGTGAGGGTTACGGTTGCGGTCGCAGTTGTACGGGCATCCTTTATGTGATCTACAGGTATTACAAAATCAACAAACCTTCCGCTTGCCATGGTCGGAGACAAATCGCTATCCCATTCAAAGCTGACCTCGTCAATGTCAATCATTAACCTTCTTTGGTCTGTGATTTTGGCGGTCAGAGAGGCTGTTGTGCCCTCTCGATACCCCATGAGATAATCTAGTCTAGTATAGTCAATACTAGGCTCAAAACGCTCTAGCTCAAAACGGTACGTGACCTCGCTTCTGGCATCTTTGACGACTATCGTCATCGCAGAAACACTAGCAGCCAGCAGAATGTCGGAGTTCAGTACGCCGTTAATTAGTGTCGTTTCACTGCCGTCGCTTTGATACAGTTTAATCTCGGCATCCGGGTAAGAGGCAATCGGCATTAGGTTTATAGCGGTCTCACCATTGCCTATGATTAAATTATAATCGTATTGCCTATTGCTAAAGTTATCTTGCAATATCACATTGCCGGATAGCTGCAACGACTGCAAGCCACTGTGCTGACCGGCATATAGCACACCACAATAGTCCGGTGGATTTGTTTGCTTGCATTGGGCACGATCGTAGTGTTTCAGTGCCGGATATTGCTCGGAGGTGCCGAAATCCCATACATTAGGGTTCCAGTCGCGGTATATGCCGGTTGATGTTGTTTGTAGTTCTTCTGTGGTTTTGCCTTGGTTGCTGCCATCTTCTGTTATTCCACTAACATTTATGTCCCAATAGCTATTTGTGATATTGAGATTAGATAGTTTGCTACCGACTAAACCGCCTTTATTACTATTTCCTGTCACTATAGCCCGAGCGTAGCTGTTCTTAACTCGACCAGGCTCATGCGATCCAATCAGACCTCCTACATTCGCATTCCCAATGACTGAACCAGCAGCATAACTATTCGTAATCCGACCTGTATTGTAGCCTACTAAACCTCCTACATGGTGCCCTATCACTCCATTAACATCAGCAATGGCATGGCTAATGAAGATTTTACCGCGTTCATTACTACCGACTAAACCACCGATCCTATCCCCTCTCCCTATTACTTGAGTCAATGTTGTGTTACCTGTTCCACTAACACGGCTGCTTCTAATAGTACCTTTATTCTCACCAGCTAAACCACCGATATAGTCCTCACTTTCAACATGTAGCCTATACACATCAACATTGTCTACCAAAGCATTGCCGCCATTCACACCGACCAAACCACCGACACGATCTTCCCCCTTCACTCGGGTAAACATTGTATTACCTGTTCCACTTACACGGCTGCTTCTAATAGTACCTTTATTCTCACCGGCTATACCACCGATATAGTCCTCACCTTCAACATGCAACCCATACACATCAACATTGCTAACAAAGGCATTCCTGTCATTCACACCGACCAAGCCACCGACATGATCTTCTCCCTTCACTCGGGTAGATGTTGTATTATCATCGCCGCTTATATTGCTATTGGTGATGCTGCCAAGATTTTTACCAACCAGTGTACCTACATGATTTCTACCAGTAATCTTTATCTTATCTAAGTTCACACCATCAATCATTGCGTCCTCACCGGTCATAAAAAATAAACCTATGTAGCTGCTGCTTGGTCTATTTATCATTAGATTAGAGATCGTGTGGTTGTTGCCTTGAAATATGCCACTAAAAGAATTGAAATTATCTCTTATCGGCTCCCAACCTTCTCTCGTAGTCCATTTGTTTTTGTTTGTCGAAACGTTGCGATAGCTACCATTATCATTGAAGTCTAAGTCTTTTGTCAGCTCATAGCCGTTGCATCCGCTATCAGGACAACCCTTACTCAGCTCTATGCTATCTATCTTGTAGCTTGTGCCAGATAAATTGTTGCGGATTACATCCAAATCCTCTAAATATCTAATCTCTATCAAGCCGTCATCGTCTATGTCTATATCCCTAACTGCTTTTGAAGTGAATGTGTACGAGTAGCCTTGTTTATCGGTATAGCTTGTCCTTACACGATATATTTCTCCGTCCTCCGGGTTGCTAGGAGTATATGTCGGGGTCGTTGCACCAGCAATATTCATCCAGCTTCTATCTAAATCTAAATTCAAATTCCTATTCATGGGTTGCTGCCATTGATAACTTATATTAGAGTTGTCATTTACTCCATCGGGATCAGTGGATAGATCTGGTAAATCCGGTGCAATTAGCGATGAACCGTTTATGGTCGCTTCACCCGGATTACCAATGCGTCCATTATCTACCTTATTGATTGTTAGCATGATTTGCCGGCGAGCAATGCCTCCTGATCTACGCAATGCTACCGTTATCGTGAATTGTTGACTATCCTCGCTTGGCGATATGTAATCCACCGGTATGTTTGTAAAGGTTACAGTCTCTTCATTCAGCCGTGCACCAGCTGGTAACAACGAGCCTAGTGCGCTAGGAATATCCCATTCACATTTTGTACTACAACTACCCGGATCTAGCTTCAGTTCTAATGAATCACCCTCATTAACATCAACCGAATTATTCTCGTCAATATCACTCTCTCTTCCTCCTTTATTAGCTTGAATTGTTATATCGGAAGAAGTAGGAGTGCCGAGGTCATAGTAAGACACGGTGATGACATACGATGTCGGTCGTTGATTGCTTTTAGTTACCTCAACAGTAATTACTGTATTGCCTGCTATCTTTAGTGGGATCTTGGCACTAGCAGCCCCCATTCTCGTTGTTGTACCTGTGGTGTTGCTGGAGATACTAATAGAGGCATTGGTTGCCGTTGTATTTAACGTGATCTCTGTTACATTATGATTGACCATCACCGTATAGCTGAAAACTTCCTCATCAAATGGCGGAGATAGCATGCCGTCTGAGATAGTTAATTGATCTAAAGGACTAGGATATTGCCCCAACAGCAGACTGCCACATTCAGGCTGGTTCACACTACCACAGGCAGGATTATTTTCATTGGGACCCTCGGCATATTTGAGCGTAGGATATTGAGTTCTACTGCCGAAATCCCAATTCTCGTCATCCCATTGGTAATATGGCTTGTTTGCATCTGTGCTTTGTGCCTCTGTTGATTGCAATTCCACCATAGTTTTGCTTGTGCCACCGGCACTTGTCGTCATCCCACTAGAGTTTATGTCCCAGTAGCTGTTCGTGATGAAACCCCAATCACGACCGACTAAACCGCCTACAGAATAAGTTCCTTCAATATCTCCGGTCGCATAGCTGTTCGTGATGGTGCCACTATTCTCACCGACTAAACCGCCTACATGATTATTTCCCTCAACATCTCCGGTCGCATAGCTGTTCGTGATGAAACCCCAATCACGACCGACTAAACCGCCTACAGAATAAGTTCCTTCAATATCTCCGGTCGCATAGCTGTTCGTGATGGTGCCACTATTCTCACCGACTAAACCGCCTACATGATTATTTCCCTCAACATCTCCGGTCGCATAGCTGTTCGTGATGAAACCCCAATCAAGACCGACTAAACCGCCTACAGAATAAGTTCCTTCAATATCTCCGGTCGCATAGCTGTTCGTGATGGTGCCACTATTCTCACCGACTAAACCGCCTACATGATTATTTCCCTCAACATCTCCGGTCGCATAGCTGTTCGTGATGAAACCCCAATCAAGACCGACTAAACCGCCTACAGAATAAGTTCCTTCAATATCTCCGGTCGCATAGCTGTTCGTGATGGTGCCACTATTCTCACCGACTAAACCGCCTACATGATTATTTCCCTCAACATCTCCGGTCGCATAGCTGTTCGTGATGGTGATGGTGGCACTATTCCCACCGTTCCAATTCTCACCGACTAAACCGCCTACATCATAAGTTCCTTCAACATCTCCGGTCGCATAGCTGTTCGTGATGGTGATGGTGGCACTACTCCCATCGTTCCAATTCTCACCGACTAAACCGCCTACATCATAAGTTCCTTCAACATCTCCGGTCGCATAGCTGTTCGTGATGGTGATGGTGGCACTATTCCCACCGTTCCAATTCTCACCGACTAAACCGCCTACATTATGCTGTCCTTCAACCGAACCCGTTGCATAGCTGTTCGTGATGGTGATGGTGGCACTATTCCCAACGACTAAATTCCGACCGACTAAACCGCCTACATTATACTGTCCTTCAACCGAACCCGTTGCATAGCTGTTCGTGATGGTGCCACTATTCTCACCGACTAAACCGCCTACCAAAGACCGTCCTTCAACATTTACATTTAACAAACCAACATTAGTAATTTTAGTCGAAGTACTCTCAATATAGCTGAACATGCCTACATAATTAGTACTAGGTCTGTTAATCATTAGATTAGAGAGGGTATGACCATTGCCTTCAAAGGTTGCCTTAAAAGGATCGTTATTAGGGTTTCTGTAATTTACACGATTGCCGTTGCCGAGCGGTTGCCAACCCTCTCCCGTAGTCCATTTGCTTTTGTTTGCCGAAACGTTGCGATAGCTGCCATTGTCGTTGAAGTCTAGGTCTCTTGCCAACTCATAGCCTTTACAGCCGGTATTGGGACAACCTGCTGTTATTTTCATTGCACCAGTACTTGTTGTATAACCCGTACCGTCTAACTGATAGCGAATTGCATCTAGGTCTTCTAAATAGCATATCTCTATCAAGCCGTCGTTGTCGTCGTCTATATCCATTGATGAAGGTATTCCATCCCTATCCATATCGTCCATTGAGCTGCAAGATGCATTCTGTGAAGACGTGGTTCTTGGTGGGTTGGCATTTTGAAGGGACTGTCGTTGGGGAGTGGCACTTTGGATAAAGTCCTGGATTGCTTCCTCTGACGGGTATTGGGTTGCCTCACTGGTGGCAATGGTCTCGTAGCCTTGTCCGTCGGTGTAGCCGATTAGCACACGATATTCGGTAAACCATTCTGCTGAGGTTGGGATAGTGTAGGTTTTATCGGTTGCGTCATCTAGGTTTGCCCATTCGGCATTCTCACTCTGAGGACGGTATTGCCATTGATAGCTGAAACTGTTGCCTGCGCCGTCCGAGTCTTCGCTTAGGTCTATCTCAGGTGCGGTTAATTCCCTATCACTTAGGCTCGGAGAACCAACCACAATATTGCCATTGTCTTTTTTAGCAACCATCAAGCTGATGTTTTTGTTAAAGGTTGTTTTGCCGTCGGTAACTTCTATGCTTAATCTTAACTCAGCATAATCTTCGGTTGTCGGAACATAATCTGCCGGTATGAACAAGAGGAGTGATGAACTCTCGTTGGCTGTCTCCGATAATATCGCTTTGCCAGTGGTTTGTGTCCAGCGATAGCTTACTTGGTCTTCCAGTGTATCTAGGCTGTGGGATGCATTCAATATAACCAGTTCGCCTTCGTTTATCACCTCATTGGGAATTCCAAGAATAGTTATTGCATGGCGATAATTGACCGCAAATTGGTATCGTGCCGGTCTTTGGTTCGGTGCCGAGACTGCTATCGCAATGCTCGTGTCCTTATCTAGTGTAATCACTGAGCTGGTCGTGCCGACAGCCACGCCGTTCCTGCTGATACTGATGGTGCTGGCGGGATTACTCGCTGTCGGGGTCAGTTGCAGTTGGGTTATGCGCGGGCTGATGTTCAGTTGGTAGTTTAGTTCGGTGGGTTTGAAGGTTGGGCTTAAGTCCACACGCTCTGAGAATATGATGCGCTCAAGGCTGGCGTGTTGTCCAAGCAATAAAGCGCCGCAGTTCGGTAGGGTCTGACCAGGACCGCACGCCGGGTTTTGAGGATCGGAACCCGTTGCGTATTTCAGAATCGGATACTGCTCGGCTGTGCCAAAATCCCAATTCGTAGTACTCCACTTGTAATATGGTTTGTTTGAGTCATCGTCCTGTGCGTTTTGTGATTGTAGTTCGCTTGCCGATAAGCCGACACCTCCGGTATTTTGTGTCAGCTTGTTGGTTGTCTTGTCCCAATAACTACGAGTGATGGTGCCACCAACGTTGATGCCAACCAGACCGCCGATGTAGCGTTTGCCCGATGTCTTGCCACTGACATAGTTGCCTATCAGTTTGCCCAGATTGCTGATGCCGACCAAACCACCGATGTCCTCGCTACCCGATACACTGCCGGTTGTGTAGCAGTTGCTTATCGTGCCTTGCGAGTTGTCTCCGACTAAGCCACCGACATGGTTGGCTGCACCGACTACGCTACCCATCGCATAGCTGTTGGTGATTGAACCACTATTCACTCCAACCAAGCCACCGACACCGTTGCCCTGACCCGACACTTCGCCGTTGGCATAACTGTTGGTGATTGAACCACTGCTACTGCCTGCTAGCGATCCGACCTCTACACCTTTGCCAACAACTCGACCGCTGACATAACTATTGCTGATATCCCCACCTACACTCTTGCCTACTAAGCCACCGACTTGACTATGTCCGCTTAGCTCTGCATTGAGTAGCCCAATGCCACTAATTTTTGCACTGCTTCCTATGTGACCGAATAAACCCACGCCACTCTCATCTGGTCTGTCGATCATCAGGTTGTATATCACGTTGGGGGTGGAGCCGTTGTTAGTCTTGAATATCGCAGTGAACGGATGCGCCGTATCACCAATGGGTTGCCAACCGGCACCGTCAGTCCAGCGTTTTAGGTTGGCGATGTTCTGATAGCTATCGGCACTGCTGAAGTCCAAGTCTCGGGTCAACTCATAACCCTTGCAACCGCCGGGCGCACAACCAGTGGTAATCTCCACTGCGTTCTCGTCTAATTGCAAACCACTACCATCCAACTGGTAGCGCATTGCGTTTAGGGTTTCCAAATCGTTGACCTCGATTAGACCATCGTTGTCTAGGTCTATGTCAATATAAGTTTGTGCGAATAGATTCGCGCTAAGTAGCACGAGTAGGATAGCTATATATTTTTGCATGATTCTTCCTTAAAATTAGTTTCAATTACTTTAAGTAACTTATCCCCCCTTTGGATAAATTGTGCGTATAGTAGCCGATTTTTAATTTGAGGTCAAGGGCAATTTCCCTTGTGGAGGCATGGTGGGGCTGTTGAAAAAGTACCGTCATCGCCAAGCGTAACCGCTTGCGCCATTGAATTTAAGAAAATGGTAGGGGCGGATATATAAATCCGCCCCTACGGTGTATGGAATACTTTTTCAACAGCCCCACATGCCCTCCCTAAAGTACCGTTCTGCACTACTGTAACCGCCACGCGCCATTAAATCACGCAAACCACTATAATGCATTGGGATGGTTTTTGATATTTAATGAATCGGTTGACCATTCCTGTGGATTATATTTAATATATTTCCGGATTTCATATAACATTACCTCATTACGAATGATGCTATCCCAATAACTACGTTGCCATAGCTTTTTATCAAATCTTTGCCAACCGTATCGCTTAACTCCACGGATATAATTTGTGGTTGTCATAGTCTTCCACCATCCCACAATATGATCTATGGAATGACATTGTTGTCTCGCTTCTGTAACAGTAATAATAAAATGAATGTGATTGGGCATCACAATGCACTCATCGCATTTTATACCGGCAAACTGATGCTCAATTTGATAAAAACAAAACCATAACATATTGCCAGCGTCATTACATTTCATTTGGTCATTGATAATATTGCCAAATAAACATAATTTATTTTGGACACAAATTGTGACGAAATACATTCCTGGTTGAGCATAATCGTATCCTTTTAGTCGCATAGATTGACGATGACGGTAAAATTTAGATTTTTGATTTTCATTTTTCATAAATGTTCCTCATTAGTTAAAAATATTGGTTAAATGTGTATATCAAAAATTTATCAGGATAATGGGTTATTCATTCGGTGATTTGGTGAACGGTAGTAAATAAAAGACGAGTGGTTTGCATAATTTGATCAAGAACAACGCGTTGGTGTGGAGTGGCCAAGCGGTTGAGTATGTGCGAAGTTTCAATATGTGTAGGGGAAAGCATTGCATTTTGCAATGCTTACGTTACCCAACACGTTAGAGTTCTGCACAACGTCACGCCGATTGACCTACTAGATCAATCGGCGATTCAATATACCCTCCCGAAACGCGTTGTGTGTGCACACACAATCCATTCCATCAAATTTCTGGTTACCTACCGTAGGGGAGGGCTAACATGCCCTCCCGAAACGCGTTGCATCTGCACAAATAAAGTCGTACACCATTCAATTTATGGGAACCAAAACCAAGGTGGCGCGAGCGGTTACAGTTTTGCGGGACGGTACCGTAGGGAGGGCATGTTAGCCCTCCCCTACCGTTATCATAAATTTTATGGATAAATGGGTAGTTGATGCAAGGACGGTACGCCCGATAACGTAAACCAGATGGATGAATGGAGGGGTGTGCGAGACCGGTAACGTTGGGATGGTTTGCGTGAATTTAGTGGCGCAAACGGTTGAGGTTGTGCAGGTATGACGCGTTAGGGCGGATATGCAAATCCGCCCCTTCAGTAAATGGAATACCTTTTATCTTGTACTGGCAAGCTCAACTTGGATGTTGTGCCAAGAAAAAATTTGAGCAGTCCAACGCTGCAGAAAGGTTACCTTGTATATATAATCTTGAGTATCTGTTCTAGATTTTGCTAACTCGTTATGACATAAAAGGTCAAGTGCTCTCCGTATTGGTGGTTCATCCTTTTCAATTTCAAGTCGGCGAGCAACGAATCGTTTAACATCATCTTCATTATCGTTCATCGTGATATCCTTTTCTAATTCCCCAAATCTATGTTTGAGACTCATGTGGTGACATGCACAACGAGAAAATGCAAAAAGTAAATCTAAAAGAAAAATCAGCATGGTGAAAACACTGAATACTGCCAGCCAATATTCATCAATGATCTTACTTGCAATAGCAAATCCAATCGTTGCCAATGCAATACCAGACCCTATTACGATGCTATGACATGCTTCAAAAAATCGCCGGCGCCGGTCATGGTAACGTATTGATCGGCGCACACCCCATAGAAGATCCCACTCTTCTGAGTCTTCACTTCTTGGATTTTTTTGGTTTGGGTGGGGGTGGGGCTGTGTCTGTTCCTGATGTGTGTCTATCATAATTACTCTTTGCTCGTTTATCACTTGATGATTCTGTTTTGCCACTATGTTTTATTGAAGTTGGTTTATCACTTTCTATTGTTCTCGCTCTACCACTCTCTTTTATTGCTGTCGGTTTACCTCTACGCTTCACTATATCATAATCTTCAAAAGGTGGGGATGGGCTTTGTTTCTTTTTCATTTTATCCTTTAATGCTGGTATAAATAAAAGCTACTTTAGTTTTGTTTAAGGTCATATTATATAACTTTGGGAGGCATTCATCTTGCTAGGGTAGAAAATTTGTTGCGCAGAGCGATTAAGTTGGTGCAAAGACGATGCGTTGGAGTGGTTTGCATAATTTGATGGCGCGAGCGGTTACAGTTTTGCGGGACGGTACCGTAGAGAGGGTATGTGGGACTGTTGAAAAAGTATCCTTGGGCCGTAGAGGAGGGCTAACATGCCCTCCTGAAACGCGACGCGTCTGCACAAATAAAGTGGTACGCCATTCAATTTATGGGAACCAAAACCAAGTGGCGCGAGCGGTTACAGTTTTGCGGGACGGTACCGTAGGGAGGGCATGTTAGCCCTCCCCTACCGTTATCATAAATTTTATGGATGAATGGGTTGATGGGTAGAGATGACGCGTTTGGGTGATTTAGAAACTAGAAAAACAATTTCATCAGTATAGCAAGATTCATAACGAAGATTAGACCTAACACCCATCGCATGTACTTAAGTTCTGTTTCTATCTTTACAATACTACCTTTTAGTTTCTCTATCTCTGCTATTAAATCAGCTTTAGTAGCGACATCTTTTGCGTCTGCAATGTTAGTGACTGCTTCCTTTGCTTCGTTAGGTTCCGCACCTAATTTTGTAAGCACATCGTACAGTGCTATTTCCGACATTTTTATTCTCTCCAATAATAGTATTAAAAACGATATTATAGCAAAATTTTTTCAATGAACACCGGCAATAAAAGGGTTTTTCCAGATACTACTCATTGATCTAAGATGCTTTTCAGAGTAATTTTTGGTAGGGCATGTTAGCCTTCCTTTTTGCTTGAGAGTCACTCAAAAAATTTTAGAAGAACCATCAACAAGCCTAGGGCACCAATAGTGATTTCAGTGTGCGCCGTAAGTTGTTTTTGTATTCGAGTTTCTAGCTCGGCAATAGCAGTTTTTAAGTCTGCCTTAGTGACCACATCATCGGCATTAGCAATTGTGTCTGCCGCAGCTTGAGCTTCTTGCTCCGACACTTCCGGGATCTTTCTTAATACTTGAAATACGTCTATTGTGCTCATGATGGTATTTTATTATAGGCCGGCTATCTTGCATTGAATTTTTAGAAAATGTAAGCATATCCTCATAGCGCGTTGAGATGATGTGAGAATGACGCGATGGCGCGAGCAGTTGAGGTTGTGCGGAACGGTACCGTAGGGCGGACATACGAGTCCGCCCCTACCAGTTACGTTACTTTTTCAACAGTGCCGTCGTGTCTGCACAAATTCACTCCCCTCCTGTGGAGGCGAATTGTTTGATGCTACTGCGTTGTACCGGTTCCAAATAGGGTGCTAGGGATGCAATTGCCGCCTAGCATTCTGCTTGTGTCATCTATGCCGTCCCCATCGCCGCTTAAACTGCATGCTCCCGCTCTGTTACCGCCTTTTATTATTGTTTCGACTGTAGCGTAGCTGTTAGTCACTATGCTGGTGTCTTGATTGTCGGTTTTGCCGATTATGCCGCCGATCTTGGATGCAGATGTGCCTGTGAGCTGTTTGGCTATGACATAGCTGTTGTTAATGGTTCCGTTATTGATGCCTGCTAAGCCACCGACATATTCGCTACTTGCATTGCCCACTTTGACGATTGCATGGCTGGTGCTGATGGTTCCATTATTAATGCCCACCAAGCCGCCGGCATTTGATCTATCAATGTTGGAGCCGCCTATTATGTTGCCAACTACATAGCTGTTAGCGATGATGCCATTACTGATGCCTACTAAGCCACCAGCATTGACACCGCTTTTAATCGCTACATTGATTAGACCGACATTTTGTATTTTGGCTTGCAATCCGGTGCGGGAGAACATCCCTGCATTTTCTATTGTCGTTGTTGTTGTGTTGAGGTTGGATATCGTGTAACCGTTGCCTTCAAACGTGGTATTGAGGTTGTCTATCGGTTGCCAGATGTCTGTTAGGCGTATGTGGTCTTTGAGTTCGTAGCCCTTGCAGCCACCATCGGGGCAGCCCATTGTAGTGGACTCACCATCGTTGCTAATTTGGTAAGCAGTGCCGTTTGGTTGGTGACGTATCGCATCTAGTTGGGTAGCACTGTATATATCTATCAGACCGTTATCGTCTGCGTCTAGTTCTATGTAGGTGTAGGCCTCTGTTCTTATCACATCATAGTGTGAATGCAGTTGTTCATCTTTATAACTTATCGTCACTCGGTATTTGGTATATGCCGGCGTTGCATTCGGGATCTCATACGTACTATTCCTCAAATCTCCAACTATTTCCCAGTCCTCGCCCGGTATTTGCTCTTCCCATTGGTAGGTTATCTTTGCAGGATCAGGACCACCATCCGGATCACTTCTAGGAACGAACCGTGGCGCGGTCAGTGTTTGACCAGACACCGTCAGTGTCGTTGATTGTAGTTCTGCTCTGCCGTTATTGAATTTTATGATCAGCAAGCCTTCGGAGATAGAGCTTGTTATCTGCTCTTTGTAGGTTGCCGTGAGGGTTACGGTTGCGGTCGCAGTCGTACGGGCATCCTTTATGTGATTTGTAGGGATTACAAAACCAACAAACCTTCCGCTTGCCATGGTCGGAGACAAATCGCTATCCCATTCAAAGCTGACCTCGTCAATGTCAATCATTAACCTTCTTTGGTCTGTGATTTTGGCGGTCAGAGAGGCTGTTGTGCCCTCTCGATACCCCATGAGATAATCTAGTCTAGTATAGTCAATACTAGGCTCAAAACGCTCTAGCTCAAAACGGTACGTGACCTCGCTTCTGGCATCTTTGACGACTATTGTCATCGCAGAAACACTAGCAGCCAGCAGAATGTCGGAGTTCAGTACGCCGTTAATTAGTGTCGTTTCACTGCCGTCGCTTTGATACAGTTTAATCTCGGCATCCGGGTAAGAGGCAATCGGCATTAGGTTTATAGCGGTCTCACCATTGCCTATTATTAAATTATAATCGTATTGCCTATTGCTAAAGTTATCTTGCAATATCACATTGCCGGATAGCTGCAACGACTGCAAGCCACTGCGCTGACCGGTAAATAGCACACCGCAATAGTCCGGTGCATTTGTTTGCTCACATAGGTTAGCATTATAATATTTCAGTGCCGGATATTGCTCGGAGGTGCCAAAATCCCATACTTTAGGGTTCCAGTAGCTATATATGCCAGTTGATGTTGTTTGTAGTTCTTCTGTGGTTTTGCCTTGGTTGCTGCCATCTTCTGTTATTCCACTAACATTTATGTCCCAATAGCTATTTGTGATATTGAGATTAGATAGTTTGCTACCGACTAAACCGCCTTTATTACTATTTCCTGTCACTATAGCCCGAGCGTAGCTGTTCTTAACTCGACCAGGCTCATGCGATCCAATCAGACCTCCTACATTCGCATTCCCGATTACTGAACCAGCAGCATAACTATTCGTAATCCGACCTGTATTGTAGCCTACTAAACCTCCTACATGGTGCCCTATCACTCCATTAACATCAGCAATGGCATGGCTAATGAAGATTTTACCGCGTTCATTACTACCGACTAAACCACCGATCCTATCCCCTCTCCCTATTACTTGAGTCAATGTTGTGTTACCTGTTCCACTAACACGGCTGCTTCTAATAGTACCTTTATTCTCACCAGCTAAACCACCGATATAGTCCTCACTTTCAACATGTAGCCTATACACATCAACATTGTCTACCAAAGCATTGCCGCCATTCACACCGACCAAACCACCGACACGATCTTCCCCCTTCACTCGGGTAAACATTGTATTACCTGTTCCACTAACACGGCTGCTTCTAATAGTACCTTTATTCTCACCGGCTATACCACCGATATAGTCCTCACCTTCAACATGCAACCCATACACATCAACATTGCTAACAAAGGCATTCCTGTCATTCACACCGACCAAGCCACCGACATGATCTTCTCCCTTCACTCGGGTAGATGTTGTATTATCATCGCCGCTTATATTGCTATTGGTGATGCTTCCAAGATTTTTACCAACCAGTGTACCTACATGATTTCTACCAGTAATCTTTATCTTATCTAAGTTCACACCATCAATCATTGCGTCCCCACTGGTCATAAAAAATAAACCTATGTAGCTGCTGCTTGGTCTATTTATCATTAGATTAGAGATCGTGTGGTTGTTGCCTTGAAATATGCCACTAAAAGAATTGAAATTATCTCTTATCGGCTCCCAACCTTCTCTCGTAGTCCATTTGTTTTTGTTTGTCGAAACGTTGCGATAGCTACCATTATCATTGAAATCTAAGTCTTTTGTCAGCTCATAGCCGTTGCATCCGCTATCAGGACAACCCTTACTCAGCTCTATGCTATCTATCTTGTAGCTTGTGCCAGATAAATTGTTGCGGATTACATCCAAATCCTCTAAATATCTAATCTCTATCAAGCCGTCATCGTCTATGTCTATATCCCTAACTGCTTTTGAAGTGAATGTGTACGAGTAGCCTTGTTTATCGGTATAGCTTGTCCTTACACGATATATTTCTCCGTCCTCCGGGTTGCTGGGGGTATATGTACGTCTCGTTGCACCAGTGATATTCATCCAGCTTCGATCTAAATCTAAATTCGAATTCCTATTTACGGGTTGCTGCCATTGATAACTTATATTAGAGTTGTCATTTACTCCATCGGGATCAGTGGATAGATCTGGTAAATCCGGTGCAATTAGCGATGAACCGTTTATGGTCGCTTCACCCGGATTACCAATACGTCCATTATCTACCTTATTGATTGTTAGCGTGATTTGCCGGCGGGCAATGCCCCCGGATCTACGCAACGCTACCGTTATAGTGAATTGTCGACTATCCTCGCTTGGCGATATGTAATCCACCGGTATGTTTGTAAAGGTTATAGTCTCTCCATTCAGCCGCGCACCAGCCGGTAATAACGAGCCTAGCGCACTGGGAACATCCCATTCGCATTTTGTAATACAACTACCCGGATCTAGCTTCAGTTCCAATGAATCACCTTCATTAACAGAGACATTTTCCTGTTCCATGATGTCATTTCCATCAGCTTTAATTGTTATATCGGAAGAAGTAGGAGTGCCAAGGTTATAGGACACCATAATGACATACGGTTTCGGCTGTTGATTGCCTTTGGTTGCTCCAACGGTGATTATTGTATTACCTGCTATTTTCAACGGAATCGTGGCTCTGACAACCCCTGTTCCCGTTGTGGTATCTGTGGTGTTGCTGATGATATTGATAGAGGCATCAGTTGCCGTTGTGTTTAGTGTGATATTATCCACGGTAGGATCAACCACCACCATATACTTGAAAACTTTATCGTCAAATGCCGGAGATAGCATGCCATTTGAGATAGCTAATTCGTCTAAAAAACTAAGTTGACCTAATATCAGGCTGCCACATTCAGGCTTCCTTGCACCACCGCAGGCAGGATTGTCCTCATCACTCCCCTTCGCATATTTAAGAACCGGATATTGATTGTTAGTGCCAAAATCCCAATTCATACTACTCCAGCCACTATATATTCCGGTTGCTGTAGTAGGTGATTGCAATTGTGCTACGGTTTTCGTTGAGCTGTTGGTGATGGTGGCAAAATAATTAATGCCGACTAAACCGCCTACATACGAATCTCCTACAACATCTCCAATCGCATAGCTGTTGGTGATGGGACCATGATTGTCACCGACTAAACCGCCTACATACGAATCTCCTACAACATCTCCAATCGCATAGCTGTTGGTGATGGGACCATGATTGTCACCGACTAAACCGCCTACATAGTCACCAGTCCCTTTAACAGAACCCGTCGCATAGCTGTTTGTGATAGTACGAGACCAAGCAGCACCAACTAAACCCCCTACAAACGAATCTCCTACAACATTTCCAATCGCATAGCTGTTCGTGATGGGACCATCATTGGCACCGACTAAACCGCCTACATAGTCACCAGTCCCTTTAACAGAACCTGTCACATAGCTGTTCGTAATGCTGCCCCAAGACCAACCGACTAAACCGCCTACATAGTTACCAGTCCCTTCGACAGAACCTGCCGCATAGCTGTTCGTGATAATGCCATTATAATAATTATAACCGACTAAACCGCCTACATTAAACCGTCCTTTAACAGAACCCGTCGCATAGCTGTTCGTGATGGAACCAGCATTGTCACCGACTAAACCGCCTACATAGTTACCAGTCCCTTCGACAGAACCTGCCGCATAGCTGTTCGTGATAATGCCATTATAATAATTATAACCGACTAAACCGCCTACATTAAACCGTCCTTTAACAGAACCCGTCGCATAGCTGTTTGTGATAGTACAAGACCAAACAGTATTAAACCAAACAGCACCAACTAAACCGCCTACATAGTTACCAGTCCCTTCAACCGAACCCGTTGCATAGCTGTTCGTGATGAGGTCACCAAGATTCCAACCGACTAAACCACCAACAAAATCATCCCCTTTAACGTTTACATTTAACAAACCAACATTAGTAATTTTAGTCGAAGTGCCCTCAATAGAGCCGAACAGACCTACATAACCAGTACTAGGTCTGTTAATCATCAGATTAGAGAGGGTATGATCATTGCCTTCAAAGGTTGCCGCAAAAGGATTGTTATTATTGCCAATTGGTTGCCAGCCTTTCTCCGTCATCCATGTAACTTTATTGGCTGTTGAACTGTAATTGTTATCGTCGTTGAAGTCTAAATCTCTTATCAATTCATAACCTCTACAGCCATCATCGGGACAACCTGTCGTAATCTTAGGCAGTGCATCACCTGCTCTATAGCCTGTGCCGTCCAGTTGATAACGAATTGCGTCCAAATCTTCCAAAGTTCTAATCTCTATCAACCCGTCATTGTCATCGTCTATGTCTATGTCTATGTCTATGCCTATTTCAATAACTTGGGAATAGAGTGTCTTTTCATTGTTTTGCCCATCAGTATAGCTTATCCCTACACGATATATCTCTCTGTCATTCGGGATGCTAAGAATATATATTGGTGTCGTTGCATCAGTAATATCCATCCAATTCGTATCTAACGTTGGTTCCAAGTTTTTAGCTTTGAGCCGCTGCCATTGATAAGTTTCACTACTCTCATTCTTCCTTTCAGGGTCGGTGGACCAATCAGGTGTTGGTGCTATCATAAGTGAATGAATTAGGGTCGGTTGACTCCATTCAATGTGGCCATTATCTACTTTAATGATTTTTAGCGTGATTTTCCGATGGGCAATGCCTCCGGGTCTACGCAACGCTACCGTTATCGTGAATTGTCGGCTATCCTCGCTTGGCGATATGTAGTCCACCGGTATACTAAAGGTTATATTATCTCCATTTGGCTGAGGATCACCCTGCAATAACAAGCCTAGCGCACTAGGAATATCCCATTCGCATTTTGTACTACAACTACCCGGATCTAGCTTCAGTTCCAATGAATCACCCTCATTAACATCAACCGAATTATTCTCGTCAATATCACTCTCTCTTCCTCCTTTATTAGCTTGAATTGTTATATCGGAAGAAGTAGGAGTGCCGAGGTCATAGTAAGACACCGTGATGACATACGATGTCGGTCGTTGATTGCCTATGGTTAGCTCAACAGTAATTACTGTGTTGCCTGCTATCTTTAGTGGGATCTTGGCACTAGCAGCCCCCATTCTCGTTGTTGTACCTGTGGTGTTGCTGGAGATACCAATAGAGGCATCGGTTGCCGTTGTGTTTAGCGTGATTTCTTTTGTATCATGGTTGACCCCCACCGTATAATTGAAGACTTCCTCATCAAATGCCGGATATAGCGTGCCGTCCGAAATAGTTAATTGATCTAAAGGACTAGGATATTGACCTAGCAGTAAACTGCCACATTCAGGTTTGCCCGCACCACCACAGGCAGGATTATTTTCATCGGAACCTCTTACATATTTGAGCACCGGGTATTGACTGTTCGTGCCAAAATCCCAATTCATACTACTCCAGCCACTATATATTCCGGTTGCTGTAGTAGGTGATTGCAATTGTGATACGGTTTTCGTTGAGCTGTTCATGATGGTGGCAAAATAATTAATGCCGACTAAACCGCCTACATAGTTACCAGTCCCTTTAACAGAACCCGCCGCATAGCTGTTTGTGATAGTAAAAAACGAACTACTACCAACTAAACCGCCTACATACGAATCTCCTACAACATCTCCAATCGCATAGCTGTTCGTGATGAATGCATAATTATTACCGACTAAACCGCCTAAATCAGAAGATCCTTCAACATCTCCGGTCGCATAGCTGTTCGTGATGGTTCTCCAATTCTGACCAACTAAACCGCCTAAATTAGAAGATCCTTCAACATCTCCGGTCGCATAGCTGTTCGTGATGGTTCTCCAATTCTGACCAACTAAACCGCCTAAATTAGAAGATCCTTCAACATCTCCGGTCGCATAGCTGTTCGTGATGGTTCCCCAATTCCGACCAACTAAACCGCCTAAATCAGAAGATCCTTCAACATCTCCAATCGCATAGCTGTTCGTAATGCTGCCAGAATTCCAACCGGCTAAACCGCCTACATAGTTACCAGTCCCTTTAACAGAACCCGTTGCATAGCTGTTCGTGATGAGTACATAATTATCACCGACTAAACCGCCTACATACGAACCAATCCCTTCAACATCTCCGGTCGCATAGCTCTTCGTGATGGTGTTAGAATTATTACCGACTAAACCGCCTACAGAACCGACACCTTTAACAGAACCCGTTGCATAGCTCTTCGTGATGGTGCCAGAATTATTACCGACTAAACCGCCTACATACGAATCTCCTACAACATCTCCAATCGCATAGCTGTTCGTAATGCTGCCAGAATTCCAACCGGCTAAACCGCCTACATAGTTACCAGTCCCTTTAACAGAACCCGTTGCATAGCTGTTCGTGATGAATGCATAATTATCACCGACTAAACCGCCTATATGCCAATCTCCTACAACATTTACATTTAGCAAACCAACATTAGTAATTTTAGTCGAAGTACTCTCAATATAGCTGAACATGCCTACATAATTAGTACTAGGTCTGTTAATCATTAGATTAGAGAGGGTATGATTATTGCCCTCAAAGGTTGCCGTAAAAGGATTGTTATTAGGGTTATTATACCTTACATAATTACCGATCGGTTGCCAGCCCTCTCCCGTAGTCCATGCGCTTTTGTTTGCCGAAGCGTTGCGATAGCTGCCATTGTCGTTGAAGTCTAGGTCTCTTGCCAACTCGTAGCCTTTACAGCCGGTATTAGGACAGCCTGCTGTTATTTTTATTGCACCAGTACTTGTTGTATAACCCGTGCCGTCCAACTGATAGCGAATCGCATCTAGGTCTTCTAAGTAACATATCTCTATCAAGCCGTCGTTGTCATCGTCTATATCACCATCGTTGTTACAATTGAGGAATGTTGTAGTAGTTGACGACTGCGAGGACATGGCATTTTGAAGGGACTGTCGTTGAGGAGTGGCACTTTGGATAAAGTCCTGGATTGCCTCCTCTGACGGGTATTGGGTTGCCTTACTGGTTGCAACGGTCTCGTAGCCTTGTCCGTCGGTATAGCCGATTAGCACACGATATTCGGTAAACCATTCTGCTGAGGCTGGGATAGTGTAGGTTTTATCGGTTGCGTCATCTAGATTCGTCCATTCGGCATCCTCACTCTGAGGACGGTGTTGCCATTGATAGCTGAAACTGTTGCCTGCGCCGTCCGAGTCTTCGCTTAGGTCTATCTCAGGTGCAGTTAATTCCACATCACTTAGGCTCGGAGAAGCAACCACAATATTGCCATTGTCTTTTTTAGCAATCATCAAGCTGATGTTTTTGTTGAGGGTTGTTTTACCGTCGGTGACTTCTATGCTTAATCCTAATCCAGCATAATCTTCGGTTGTCGGAACATAGTCTGCCGGTATGAACAAGAGGAGTGATGCGCTCTCGTTGGCTGTCTCCGACAATATCGCTTTGCCAGTGGTTTGTGTCCAGCGATAGCTTATTTGGTCTTCCAGTGTATCTAGGCTGTGGGACGCATTCAATATGACCAGTTCGCCTTCGTTTATCGTCTCATTAGGGATTCCAAGAATAGTTATTGTATGGCGATAATTGACCGCAAATTGATATTGTGCCGGCCTTTGGTTCGGTGCTGAGACTGCTATCGTAATGCTCGTGTCCTTGTCCATTGTGACTGTTGAGCTGGTCGTGCCGACAGCCACGCCGTTCCTGCTGATACTGATGACGCTGGCAGGATTACTCGCTGTTGGGGTCAGTTGCAGTTGGGTTATTTGCGGACTGATATTGAGTTGGTAGTTTAGTTCGGTGGGCTTAAAGGTCGGACTTAAGTCCACTTGCTCTGAAAATACAATGCGCTCAAGGCTGGCGTGTTGTCCAAGCAATAAAGCACCGCAGTTCGGTAGGGTCTGACCAGGACCGCACACCGGGTTTTGAGGGTCGGAACCGGTTGCGTATTTCAGAACCGGGTATTGCTCGGCTGTGCCGAAGTCCCAATTCGCAGTACTCCACTTGTAATACGGTTTTTTTGAGTCATCGTCCTGTGCGTTTTGTGATTGTAGTTCGCTTGCCGATAAGCCGACACCGCCGGTGTTCTGCTTTAGATCATTGGTCGTCTTGTCCCAATAACTACGAGTGATGGTGCCACCAACGTTGATGCCAACCAAACCGCCGATGTAGCGTTTGCCCGATGTCTTGCCACTGACATAGTTGCCTATCAGTTTGCCCAGATTGCTGATGCCGACCAAACCGCCGATGTCCTCGCTACCCGATACACTGCCGGTTGTGTAGCTGTTGCTTATCGTGCCTTGCGAGTTGTCTCCGACTAAGCCACCGACATGGTTGGCTGCACCGACTACGCTACCCATCGCATAGCTGTTGGTGATTGAACCACTACTCGCGCCAACCAAGCCACCGACACCGTTGCCTTGACCCGACACTTCGCCGTTTGCATAACTGTTGGTGATTGAACCACTGCTACTGCCCGCGAGCGATCCGACCTCTACACCTTTGCCAACAACTCGACCGCTGACATAACTATTGCTGATATCCCCACCTATACTCTTGCCTACTAAGCCACCGACTTGACTATGTCCGCTTAGCTCTGCATTGAGTAGACCGATACCGCTAATCCTCGCACTACTTCCTATGTGACCGAATAAACCCACGCCACTCTCATCTGGCCTGTTGATCATCAGGTTGTATATCACGTTGGGGGTGGAACCGTTGTTAGTCTTGAATATTGCCGTGAACGGATGCACCGCATCACCAATGGGTTGCCAGCCAGCACCGTCAGTCCAGCGTTTTAGGTTGGCGATGTTCTGATAACTATCGGCACTGTTGAAGTCCAAGTCTTGGGTTAACTCATAGCCCTTGCAACCGCCGGGCGCACAACCCGTGGTAATCTCTACTGCACTCTCGCTTAATTGCAAACCACTGCCGTCTAACTGATAGCGCATTGCGTTTAGGGTTTCCAAATCGTTGATCTCGATTAGACCATCGTCGTCTAAGTCTATGTCGGTGTAGGTTTGGGCTAATAGATTCGTACTGATTAGCACGAGTAGGATAGCTATATATTTTTGCATGATTCTTCCTTAAAATTAGTTTCAATTACTTTAAGTAACTTATCCCCCCTTTGGATAAATTGTGCATACGATAGCCGATTTTTAATTTGAAGTCAAGGGCAATTTCCCTTGTGGAGGCATGGTGGAGCTGTTGAAAAAATATCCTTGAGCCGTAGGGGAGGGCTAACATGCCTTCCCTAAAGTACCGTTCTGCACGAACAGAATCGCTTGTGCCACTTGGTTTTGGTTCTCATAAATTGTATGGTGCGGAGCGGTTAATATTTAATGAATCGGTTGACCATTCCTGTGGATTATATTTAATATATTTCCGGATTTCATATAACATTACCTCATTACGAATGATGCTATCCCAATAACTACGTTGCCATAGCTTTTTATCAAATCTTTGCCAACCGTATCGCTTAACTCCACGGATATAATTTGTGGTTGTCATAGTCTTCCACCATCCCACAATATGATCTATGGAATGACATTGTTGTCTCGCTTCTGTAACAGTAATAATAAAATGAATGTGATTGGGCATCACAATGCACTCATCGCATTTTATACCGGCAAACTGATTCTCAATTTGATAAAAACAAAACCATAACATATTGCCAGCGTCATTACATTTCATTTGGTCATTGATAATATCGCCAAATAAACATAATTTATTTTGGACACAAATTGTGACGAAATACATTCCTGGTTGAGCATAATCGTATCCTTTTAGTCGCATAGATTGACGATGACGGTAAGGTTTAGATTTTTGATTTTCATTTTTCATAGATGTTCCTCATTAGTTGAAAATATTGGTTAAATGTGTATATCAAAAATTTATCAGGATAATGGGTTATTCATTCGGTGATTTGGTGAACGGTAGTAAATAAACGATGATTGGTTTGCATAATTTGGAGGCGCAAGCGATTGAGTATATGCAGGACTGGTAGCGTTTGGGTGGTTTGCATAAATTTGGGGGCGCAAGCGGTTGAGTATGTGCAGAGATGACACATTAGGGAGGGCATGTTAGCCCTCCCCTACCGTTATCGTAAATTTTATGGATAAATGAGTAGTTGGTGCAAGGACGGTACGCCCGATAACGTAAACAAGGTGGATGAATGAGGGGTTGGGTCAGAACCGGTAATGTTGGGGTGGTTTGCGTGAATTTGATGGCGCGAGCGGTTACGATTGTGCGGGACGGTACCGTAGGGAGGGCATGTGGGGCTGTTGAAAAAGTATCTGCATTAGTACATTCCCCTCCTATGGAGGGGTGGCAGGCGAAGCCTGACGGGGTGGTTGTGGTGGTTCTGCACTAGACAATTACCTCCTACGATGCATGATGGTACTTTTTCAACAGCCCCATGTTAGCCCTCCCCTACCGTTATCGTAAATTTTATGGATAAATGGGGGGTTGTGCAGAACCGGTACCGTTGGGGTGGTTTGCGTGAATTTGGGGGCGCGAGCGGTTACGGTTGTGCGGGACGGTACCGTAGGGAGGGCAGGTATATTTAACTATGGCTTATTTGATATAAGATAAACGCTTAGGTAGATGCAGTGCCTAGGAAGTCGGAGGAGACACGCTCAAGAGAGGATTAGGCATTAAAGCCTGTTAACATGATAAGCACTCCTCCGGCGTTATGACTATAGAGCTCGTAAGGCAGCTTGGGACTTTAGATCTCGTATTTACCTGTTTGGGCGGCGTAGTCATACTTTCCTAAACTCTGCTTGATACCTAGTAATTCATTCATTCAATAACTATTATGGAGGAAATTATGGTGAAACACAAACAACCTGCCGCAATCGGCATTGATGTCTCTAAAGACACTTTAGAGGTGGCATTATTATTCGTTGACGAGAGTTTCTCGGAATCACAATTTAGAAATAATATCAAAGGTATTAAACAGCTGTTAGCTTGGCTTGCCGAACAGGGCGCAAAGTGCTGCCCGATCTGCGTTGAAGCCACTGGTGGCTTGGAGACAAACCTTTGCGAGCGAGCTTCCCGGGCTAAACATCCGATACAGGTGGCACCCCCGGCTCAAGTTGCCTATTTTCGCAAAAGTCTTAATATGCGTAATAAAACTGATGGCGATGATGCGCGCTTAATTGCACGCTTCGCAGTGTCAAACCCTAATTATCGGTGGACCAGTTCGTCACAGGCTATCCAGACCTTGAAGGATGCTCTCAAACGCAGACACAAACTGACATTAGCGAAGACGATGTTAAGGAATAGTGAAAAGACTTTGCGCACCGCTGGACAAAAGCGCAGTGCGGCTGCAGACTTGAGACACCTTGAGCAACGCATCGATCAGATTGATGCTTCAATCGAAAGGCTTATTGCCGAAAACGAACAACTTGCACAGACCTGCAAATTATTGTGTTCGATACCCGGTATCGGTATGCAAATCGCAGCCACCCTGTGTGCAGTATTAGATGATAATACGTTTGAGCATCCCAAGCAACTCGCTGCTTTTATCGGCATCGCACCAATGCGCAGACAATCCGGCAACTGCGAAGCACGGGCTCATATCTCTAAAATTGGCAAACGCTGCCTACGCACCGCTTTGTTTATGGCGGCACTCTCGGCACGGCTTCATAACCCCATTATCCGCGACTTTGCCAACCGCTTGCAACGCCGACGCCCGGAGTTAAGCAAAAAGGAAATCATTGTCGCTTGTGCACATAAGCTCGCCCGTATTATTCATGGAGTACTCAAGCACAATAAGCCGTTTGACCCGCGTCATGAGTGTCCGGCTGCGGCCTAAATAGATATTCAGAAAAGGAGATAAAAAATGAGTAAAATGACTTGATTTTAAATAAGGCATCATGTTAGCCCTCCCCTACCGTTATCGTAAATTTTATGGATGAATGGGGGGTTGTGCAGAACCGATACCGTTGGGGTGGTTTGCGTGAATTTGAGGGCGCGAGCGGTTACAGTTGTGCGGGACGGTACCGTAGGGAGGGCATGTTAGCCCTCCCCTACCGTTATCATAAATTTTATGGATGAATGGAGGGTTGGGGTAGAACCGGTACCGTTGGGGTGGTTTGCGTAAATTGATGGCGCGAGCGGTTACGGTTGTGCGAGACGGTACCGTAGGGCGGATATATAAATCCGCCCCTACGGTTAAGGTAAGCGTTGTGTCAACACATAATATTGTGCAAGGACCCGGAAAATGGTTATCTTAAATTTTATGGATAAATGGGTAGTTGGTGCAAGGACGGTACGCCCGATAACGTAAACAAGGTGGATGAATGAGTTGATGGGTAGGGATGACGCGTTTGGGTGATTTAGAAACTAGAAAAACAATTTCATCAGTATAGCAACATTCATAACGAAGATTAGACCTAATACCCATCGCATGTACTTTAGTTCTGTCTCTATCTTTACAATACTACCTTTTAGTTTCTCTATCTCTGCTATTAAATCAGCTTTAGTAGCGACATCTTTTGCGTTCGCAATATTAGTAACTGCCTCCTTTGCTTCAGCATCGGATACTCCGTCTATTTTTCTTAATGTATTGTAAAGTGCTATTTCTGACATAAATAATCTCCGCTTATGATGGTTAAGACATTATTATAATCCACAAAACGAATATAGTGCAAGCGACTGTGAACCACCCCGTCAGGCTTCGCCTGCCACCCCTCCACAGGAGGGGAATGATCTGTCTCTATAGGTTATGGGGAAATGGGGACTGGGGTTAGGAGGCCTTCGGGGAGGACTTTGATTTGGATATGGATAGTGTTATGGATATCGGCGAAATAGGTTATCGTTTCGTCGCTATCCTCATCAAGGTGCATTGTGATGATGATTTCTCTAGAGTTGGGGGTTAGCATTGCGGTAAAGGCTTTTCCATCTCCGTTCATAAAAGGTTGTCCGTTTTCATCTGTCGTCTGCTCTACCCCGCTATCTACTCTATAGGTATAGGTGATAGTGGTATTTTCCATGCCTTCAATGAGGGGAATCAGCCTGACTCTGTCTAAACCCAGTCCGACTCTTACTATGTAGCCGCCTATTGTTTCAATCACGGTTGCTCCTGATTGGTCATCCGTCGGCACAGTCAATGAAAATACAGGTCTTGGGGCTTGGCCTCGCAATAAGGTGCCACATAGTTCGCAGTCGGGTAAATCGACCTCGCTTTGTAGGTATCTAAGTGCCGGGTGTTGTTTGTTGGTGCCTAAATCCCAGCTTTCCACACTCCATCCGGAAATGGATGATAGTGATTGAATGGGCATCTCGCTGATTGCACTGTTCATTATCATTCCAACCGGGAGAAGTTGATCGACTAAGGCATGATTGTTTTGGCTTCGATCGGCATAGCTGTCAATGATTCTACCAGTGTTGATGCCAACCAATTCACCGACGAGTCTGATTCCGTCTGCATTGCTGCCAGTGACATAACTTGAGGCTATCAGGTTTCGGTTATCGCCGACTAAGCCACCGACTCGGTCGTGTCCGAATATATCACCAAGTGCATAAGTGTTGTTGATGCTACCAACATTCAAGCCGACCAAACCACCAGCATAATAAAAGTTTCTTCTTGTCATGCTGGTTCTTTCGTCAATATTGTTTCTTACTGTGGCAGTTGCATAACTATTATCGATGTTGCCGGCATTGACACCAACCAAACCACCAGCAAAGGTCGCTCCTTGCACGGAGCCTTCGCTTATGCTGTTGATGATTTGTCCGCTGTTGATACCAGCCAAGCCACCTATGAAGAAACCAGCTCCGCGTAAACTTATGACAGTAACATTGCCGTCAGTTAATCGGCTTCCGCTTATAACGTTGCTGTATGTATAGCTGTTGTTGATAAGCCCGGCGTTAGCACCCACCAGTCCGCCATTCCATGCGGTATTTGCGATAATTGTGCTAGGGTCAGCTACACTACCGACATGGCTGTTGATGATCGTGCCTTGGTTGTGACCGACCAAGCCACCAGCTAAATATCGACTGCGCACATCTGCACTCGGAAGCCTAAGATTGATGATGCGAGCATTGGGTCCAGTATGGCCAAATAATCCAGCATAATCACTTGGAATTCTTGGAAATATACCAGTCCTATTAATCATTAGGTTAGCAATGCTGTAGCTGGCGGTGGTTGCGTTGAATTCGGCATTGAAAGGCGCAGTGCGATTTCCTATCGGTCGCCAACCATTGCCTTCAGTCCATAATGGTTTGTTTGTTTCTGGATTACGATAGCTTTCAACATCGGTGAAGTCTAAGTCTCTCGTCAGCTCATAGCCTCTGCAAACATCATTTCTAACACCATTGCTACTTTCTCCGCAAATATTTGGGATGCCGTCCAGATGGGCATGTATTTCATACAAATCTTCTAAATCACAAATCTCTATCAAACCGCGGTCTCTGCTGGATTCATCACATTCCCCTTTCAGTTCATCGCTTAGGTTAGGTTGTGTGGGTATTGTTATTCTGTAATTTGTGCCTCCTCCTCCAAGTGCTGCTCTAACAAAAAAAAGACTTCGACCTTCTAACGAAAATGTAAATGGGGCTTCTTGTCTATTGATTCGTATCTGAACTGAAGCATCCGGCCTATTCACTGTCGCTGCCACCGTTATTTCGGTTGCAGTAGTAGGGATATCAACAAGCTCATAACTAAAGTCAATAGTTGGGTCAAACGGAGGTTCCAATGTGCCGACTGATAAAGTCAGACTGGTCAAAAACCGCTGGTTTGTGCCTCTTGCTGAGTTTTGGCGGGGAAGTGGTGTGCCGCAAATCGGTAATTTCACTCGATAATCAGTCTGTCTAGCAACACAACTTGAATAGCCGTTGTTGTCAAGAGTGTTTGTGTACACTAGTGTCGGCGGACTAGATAATTCGGTAAATGTGCCGCCGTTTATGTTCGTTCCGACCAAATCACCGATATTATACGCTCCTACCACATTATTACCAGCATAGCCGTTAATAATCGTACCAGCACCGTTGTTGCCAACCAAACCGCCGACATTTGTGCTACCTACCACATCACCAAGTGCATAGCTGTTATCAATGGTACCGCCATCGTTATTGCCGACCAAACCACCGACATCGAAAACACCTCTCGCAACACTGGTGGCAAAGCTGTTCGTGATAGATCCACCTCCCTCAAATGGGGCTTCGCTGTGGTTGTAGCCAACTAATCCTCCACTCGCAATGTTACTTAAAATACTATTACCATCATCTGCTATTGCATTAAGTGCATAGCTGTCGCTGATCGGGCCAAAGCTATAACCTGCCAAGCCACCGGCTGCAAATTTCGCTCTTACAGTAACTTGTGTATAGCTATTGACGATTGAACCGTAATTAGAACCAACTAACCCACCAGCCCAGGCGTGAGTTGCGTCTACGTCAACAGTATTACCAGAACGCTCAATTGCTGAACTATTAGCAATCAGAGAACTCGCAATAACCTCACCGTCACTATTGGTTTCTCTACTCGTCAAGCCTGCTAAAGCACCGACCGCATACTGCCCTATGACAGCTGGACTTACGAGCTGAATATCCAAAAGTTGGGCACGGGGGCCAATTACACCGAACAAACCAATATTGTCCTCCTCTCGTCTGTTGATATTTAGATTGCTAATAAATAGCGTGTCAGTGCTTGCGGTGAAAACAGCATTGAACCGGTTGTCAATGTCCCCTATCGGTTGCCAGCCGAGTTCTCCTCTTCCGGTGATCCAGGCTGGATTTACATCTCCGATATAAGAGGCATCAGAACGGAAGTCTAGGCTTCTCTGCAATTCATAACCCTGGCAAAGTTCATTGCTGTTTTGACCGCAAGTTTCGGGCATTTCGGTTAAATGTTCGCGTATTGCGTCCAAATCTTCCAAATAATAAATTTCTATCAAACCATCACCATTATCGTCATTTATAGCCAGATTAATTGGTATCGCTTGCCCAATAAACGGTTCTTGGGTTCCCAAAATAAACGCATCTCGGTCTGCATAGTCAGTCGTATAGCCCTGACCATCGGTGTGCATTACGGAGACACGATAGCGGTTGCTACCAGTGATATCAGGCACTCTATATTCAGGTGAATTAGATACCTTTTCATCTTCTTCATTAATGCGCAATCTTTCCCAGGTATATAAAAATGTACCTATGCCGTCCGAATCGGAGTCTTGACCAACAATGACGACTCTCAAGGTCGTTGGGCTGTCTTGCAGATCTAGGGCTATATCAGGAGGCATGCCGTTATTTACTTTGTTGACTGTGAGTTCTATTCTTGGTGTATAGGTTATTCCGCCATCAACTATGTCTACTTCAAATATAAGGGGGGCGGTTCTAGTGTCGGCACCTCCTTGCACATAATCGTCGGGTATCGTCACCTGCAAAGTAGCGGTGCCTTGTCCTGATGAGATGTCAATCAAATCTACTGGTGTGGACGACCATGTGAGCTCGTCGCCTATCGTAGTCGTGTTTAAGGTGATGGTTTCTCCTTCATCTACTACTGTACTTTCGGTCTGTATCTCGTATTGGTTGATTACCAGTGTGTATGTGGTATTAATATCATTGTCTGTCACGACGACGGATACGGTCGTCGGAATATCAAAATCTAATGAAATCGGCTCGCTGACTTGTCCGCTATCAATAAAATAATTTTGGTTGTCGCGCGCATCTATGATTCTGATCTCGGCATCATCATTGACAGCAAAAGGTCTTAGCTGGACTTCACTCAGGTTGTTGAGAAAACCCATAATATAATTCTGTCGTAGCACTGAGAAGGGTTGATTATCGAAGTTTAGATCAGGATTCAATTCCTCGCCATCTGATAACACGAACAATGCACCCAAGCCAGTCTGGTATTGCTGATTGGGCAGCGGTCCACAACGTGCGGTGCCGGAGGCTCTGGTACTGCTGTTGCATAGGCTATTGTCGTATCTGAGCATCGGATAGTTCATTTCATCACCAAAATCCCAGTCTGCGGGACTCCACTGTTGATAAATGCCGTCGGCATCTATTGGTGATTGTAATTGCATCGTCGTGCGTTGGTTGCCGTCATCTGCTGGGCGTATATCATCTCCGGTATAACGATCACTATTCCAGTAACTAGCGTCCGGATTGCTTCCCGCATTACCTATCAAGCCATCTATAGCTACGTTTGTAAGAGGAGTCACTTTAGATATCGTATAGCTGTTGGCGACGCTAGCACGATTAATGAAAATGAAACCAATTAACCCACCTAAACGGCTTGTATCTCCGCTGATATCTCCAGTTGCGTAGCTGTTTATAACTGGGCTATTTAGATGGTTACCTATCAAACCGCCTACTCGCTTACTATCCTCAAGCACCCCCGATGTAGTTAACAACGTGACGGAACCGCGTGCAAAGCTGTTGCTAACCTCTCCATTGTTTCGGCCTATTAAACCACCAACATTTGTAGCCCCGCGTACTTTCACATCCGCTCTGCTATTCCTTATCGTACCACTATTGGAACTTGCTAGTCCTCCTGCGAAGCCTCCATTTGACGAGATACCGGTACCGGTAGTTGCAATCACATAGCTATTATTAGTCATACCGGACACCCTGTCACTAACGGCAAATAATCCACCTGCATCATTATTACTGATGATGTCTACCGAACCAGTTACATGGCTAGAAGTGATCCTACCACCATTTAAGTAAGCAACCAATCCAGCTGAAAAACTATCTCCTCTAATATTCACATTGACTAAACCTACATTTCTGATAATACCAAGTACCCAGGCAAACAAAGCCACTCTAGATGCGCTGGGTCTATTAATATATAGATTGGAGATAGTATAACCATTTCCCTCAAATTCCCCTTGTATTACGGAAATAGGGTTCCATCCTTCATTGCTTCTATCGTCGTTCGCAGCCCATCTACTCATGTTTGCGGTGTTTGCGTAGCTGTCTGGGTCGTTGAAGTCTAAGTTTCGCCTCAATTCGTAATTTCCGATAGGTTGTATTGCAGCCAACTCTTCCAAATAATAGATATCTATAAAACCATCATCGTCGTCGTCATTATCGCTGTCTCTAAATATATGATTTCCCACTATCCTTGTATTGGGATACCCTTGCTCATCAGTGTATTGCACCTCCACGCGATAGCGGGTGCCGGTGGGAGTGTCCTCTAGTATGTCATAAGTAGCGATGTTGCTGGCAGTCATTTCGGTCTCTACGGTTGTCCATGAGTCTGAGCCAGGAGCTTGACTTTGCCATTGATATTGATACTGGGTAGGATTGCCGTCGGGGTCATCGCCCACGGTAACAGTTAATCGCCTGCTGTTGAGGCTTCCTCTAAAATTAATCATGGCAAGCCCGTTGTTTATTCTATTGATTATAAATGCTTGATCTATTACCACGCTCTCTTCTGCTACAGGGTCATCAACGGTTAGTCTCAGTATGGTGTTTCTAGTCGTTGCATCTGCCGGCACGAAGTTTCCGGGCACTCGAACTGTGATCGTACGATTGTTAGGGTTTGGTATCCGCAATTCA
Organism: uncultured candidatus Poriferisulfidus sp.; assembly: GCA_965200865.1. Lineage (GTDB taxonomy): Bacteria > Pseudomonadota > Gammaproteobacteria > Poriferisulfidales > Oxydemutatoraceae > SP5GCR1. Next base: position 766,543 of record CBDAVG010000002.1, read on the forward strand.
TCACTTTGTGATTGCCATTGATATGTTCCTCCAACGATGTCAGGTGTCAGTGTGATGGTGCTACCTTCATTCACAGTGCCGTCTTCGTCAAGCTCAGCTTCTATCGTGATATTTCTGGTTCCGGTAATGGTTGCTATTTTTCTGATATCAAGCGTATAGGCGGTTCGGACGGAGTCGGTGGCGACGATGTCCAGTCGCGTAGTATCGTTAGGCAGTGCAATCGTAGTCATCGTGCTACCGATCGCAGTACCCCCATCGCTTGTCGTGATAATGGCTTCAGAGTCATAGCCTCTCAATTCTAGTTCAATGCTCTCTACACCATTCCTAATCCATGCGGTATATTGGGTTCTGTCGGAAGCGAATATGTTATCAACTCTTAGTGTTTTCGGTTCCAGTATGATTAAGTCTCGCAAGCCAATCCCTTGATCTGGCAGGAATGTGTCACATAGCGATGGGTCGGTTTGTGTGCGTGGACCATCAGGATCAGAACACGCTTGGTATTCATTTGTATAGGTTTTGTATTTTAGGATCGGATACTGTTCGGATGTGCCGAAGTCCCAGTCTTCTTTGCTCCAGTTCTCATAATAAACGATACCATTTATAGTGGTGGTGGGTGAAGTCGGCAATTTTAGTGTAGCTATGTCCTGTGTTGCATAAGAACTCGTTTCTGAACCTCCTTCTTTAGTAACGGCTATCATGTTGCCTGTTGCATAGATATTTCTAAAATTACCTCCCCCAGAGCTGCTACCTTGCCTTCCCACAAATCCGCCTTTGTCTTTGTAGGCGTCCTGATCATAGCCTCTAGCATAGACATCGTCTACTCGCACCACTGCTAAACCTAACAAATGACCTAAGTCCGTTGCACTACCACCTGTCAAATCAAAATCAACTCGTGTATAAACGTTGCGGTAGTTAGGAGCGGTGGTGGTGTCATCCGAAATGGCACGACCCACCAAACCACCCATCGTATCAACCTCTCCTACAGCCTCTAAGTCGCCGGTTACGTAGCTGTGCGCAATAAGGCAATTCCCGCATGCAGCGACTAAGCCGCCGCTATCGCCGCCTTGCGCCTGAATATCTACATCAAGCAGACCTATGTTGTAAATAACGAGTGGATCCGCTGCGGTGTTTTCTATGTTGCCGAATAAACCGCTATAAGCGGTGTTTTGATAAAGATTGGAGATTGTATAGCCGTTGCCTTGCAACATCATCGGGGCAGTCACAGTCGTTGAACTATTGCTACCGATTGGCACCCAGCCTGCGTTCGCAGTCCATATATTCATGTTTGTGGTGTCCGCATAGCTGTCGTCATCGTCAAAGTCTAAATCTCTCATCAATTCATAGCCTCTGCACGCGCCACTGTTATCAAGACCGCACCCTGCGGTTATCACCTCTGCTGTGGGGGCTGTTCTGTAGCTGCTGCCGTCTAATTGATTGCGGATCGCATTCAAATCCTCAAGGTAATAAATCTCTATCAAGTCGTCGTTGTCTATGTCTATGTCTGAGCGATAATTGTCAGGTGTAGGGTCGCTAAAGGCGATACTTCTCTCATAGTTTTGTGCGTCAGTGTAGCTAATACCCACACGATAGTTAAGGGTGATCGGATATTCCGCTCGTGGCGTATAGGTTACAGCCGTTCCACCCTCTGCAGCTTCAATGGGTGTCCATTCAGACTCATCGGCACCTATGGCTTTGCTCTCCCACTGATAGTTGATATCTCCTTCGCCGGGATTACCGTCCAAGTCTTGAATATCTTCCACAGCAGTTAATGAAACACCATCTCTCATCCACATCGGATTTCGTTCTGGGGTATCGTTATCTATCTTAATGACCGTTAGGGTTATGCTTTGAGCGGTAGTTTGCATAGTATTGGGGTCATCCACCGTCAAATTGAATACCACATTGCTAGTCGTACGATTACGGCCGATAAAATTGGGGGGTATTTCAACGGTCAATGTTTCTGCTGAGGTGTCCGATAATATCGAATTGAGCAAATCAGGATTTAGTAATTGTGAGGGATCTTCTGGTACTGCGGTCCATGTATAGTTATATGCTCTGGAACCTCCACTGAATTGAGGAGCCTCTAGGGTGAAAATTCTGCCTTCGGTGGTAGTTATCACAGTGTCGTCAATGGTTATGTCTCCGGTGATGCCGATTTCTCCAGAAACCACGAACATTCTATTCACCAAATTAAGCATATATTGGGTTTCAGTCTCAGGGAAAACTTCTCTTACGTTAATGGTTATGGCTGTTTCGCCTAAATTTTCCAGAGAAATGGAGTCGCCAAAATAATCTGTGCTGTCTCCTTGTCTGAAAACACTGATTTGCGAGTCGTCCTCATAGGCTCTCAATGCAAGTTCCAAGCTCGGTGTCTCGTTGCCAAAACTTACGATATAGTTGCTAACCTCAGAGGCAAACGGTTTATCCAATCTAATTCCGGCACTTACTATTTCCAAATCCCTCAAGCCGTCGTTTTGATCCGGCAAGAATGTGTTACATCGCGGTTGGCTGATGTTTGGTGTGCTTGACTGTGTGACTGAGCATGCAATATAGCCAGGATTACTACTCTTGTTGTATTTCAGAATTGGGAGTTGCTCGGATGTGCCGAAATCCCAGTCGTCTTTGCTCCAGCCCTCATAATAGGTGTCAGTCTCTATGATGGTACTGGGTGTAGTCGGCATTTTTAGTATAGATACGTCTTGTGCGGTATACGAATCAAAAACAAAAGAACTATTATCGGCGGCAATCGTAGTACCCGTTGCATAGACTCGGCTGAGACTACCTGATGTAAAGCCATCACTTAATCTTCCCACCATTGCACCATCGTAGGTTTCCTGACTACGACCTCTGGCATAAGCGTTGCCAGTTCTCAACGCAGATAGACCCAACAAACGACCTGAATTCGTTGCGCTACCATTTGTCAAATCAAAATCAACCTGTGCATAAATATTTTGATAAGAAATAACGCTAGTGTCATCGCTAGTCGCACGACCTACCAAACCACCCAGCGTATCAACCGCCGAGCCTTGGGGTGATAAAGTGCCAGTGACATAGCTGTTCGCAATAAGGCAATTTCTGCATGCAGCGATTAAGCCACCGTTGTCGCCACCTCCTGTCTGAATATCTACATCCAGCAGACCGACATTATAAATAACGGATGGACTCGTTTGGGTGCTTTGTATGTTGCCGAATAATCCGCTATAAGCAGTGGTGTTTTGGTAAAGATTGGAGATTGCATAGCCGTTGCCGTCAAATATCATCGTAGCAGTGCTGGCGGTTGCGTCGGTGCTACCGATTGGTCTCCAGCCTGCGTTACTTTTGCCTGCGTTCGGCTGCCACATCACTTTGTTGGCGGTTGAGCTATAGCTGTTATCAGCATTGAAGTCTAAATCCCTTATCAATTCGTAGCCTCGACACACTTCATTGTTATCAAGACCACACCCTGCTGTTATCGCTTCTGCTAAGGAGGTTGGTCTGTAGCCAGTGCCGTCTAATTGATAGCGGACCGCATTTAAATCCTCAAGGTAATAAATCTCTATCAAGCGGTCGTTGTCTATGTCAATGTCCGGTCGATAATTGTCAGGTGTAGGGTCGCTAAAAGCTGCATCAATATTGCCTTGTGCATCCATGTATTGAATACGCACACGATAGTTAAGGGTGATCGGATATTCCGCTCGTGGCGTATAAGTTACAGACGTTCCACCCTCGTCAGCTCCAATATCTATAAATACGCCGGAATCTATCGCGCTACTCCGCCACTGATAAGTGATATCACCTTCACCAGGATTGCCGTCCATATCATCAATATCCCCTGCCACAGCAGTTAATGAAACACCGTCTATTACCCATCTCGGGTCTCGTGGCGGGTTATCGTTATCTATCTTATTGATTATTGCTCTTATGGTTCGAGTGGCACTAGAAGCATTGTCGCGCACCTTCACGCTGAATAGCACATTGCTACTTGGAAAATTGCGAGCTATAAAATCCGGTGGTATACTTACAGTCAATGTCTGCGACGAGGTATTTGATAACACCAAATTAGGGTTTAACAACTGCGAGGGATCTAGCATCGCTGTCCATTCGTAGCTGACCGTCCCGATGCCATCACTAATCTCTGGTGCTAAAGTGAAACTTCGGCCTTCATTGACGAATATCCTCTCATCCTCTAGTTCTGTTACATCTCCGGTAACGTCAATTTCTTCGGAAACTCTCAATGTTCTATTCACCAGAGCAAGCGTATATTCATTCTCAGTCTCAGGGAAGACTTCTCTCACCATAATTGTCACGGTTGTTTGCTGTGCATTTCCCAAGGGAATATCAAGGCTGACATCGGCATCATCACGGGTGCCGGCAAAATAATCTGTTTCATCTCCATGTCTGAAAACGCTAATCTGCGAGTCGCTATCGTAAGCCTTCAATCTTAGTTTCAAGTTCGGTGTATTGTTGCTAAAACTTACCGCATAGTTGCTATCCTCAGAGGCAAATATTTGATCACCATCCAGTGCAATGCCCGGGTTCATTATTTCCAAATCCCTTAAGCCGTCGTCTTGATCTGGTAGGAATGTGTCACATTGCGGTGGGTCGGTTCTTTTTGTTTGTGGTTCGCTTGAGCAATGCTCAAAATATTTTAGAATCGGGAATTGCCTTGATGTGCCGAAATCCCATCTTTCAGTACGCCAACCGTTATATAACCCCAAAGTGCTGGGCTCAGTCGGCTCTTTGAGTTCGTTGTGTCGAAGTGGTACTCGGGCGTAACTGTCAGTGATATTTTCTGTCCCCCACCCAATTAGATTGCCTCTAAAAGTCGACGCTGCATAGCTATTGTCAATATTGCCTCTAGTTTCTCCCGCCATCGCACCTACCCGAAACACACTTCGGAGGAAAGGTCCACTGACTCTTCCTCTTAGATAACTGTTATCAATTGATGCATTTCCACTACCATATAACCCACCACCACGACGTTCTGAGGCAATAAATGCTTTTGCATAGCTATTTGTTATTCTACCGTTGCCTATACTTGCTAAACCGCCTACTCGTTCGTTTCCGTTTATAGTACTACTACCACGACTACCACTAATATAACTATTTATTATGCTACCTCCACCCAAGTCACTAACAAACCCACCTACGTCATTAGTACCAGAAATATTAAGTTGGACATTCAATACAATACCGACATTTACTTCAAGCAAACCAAGATTACGGATTAATCCTGAACTTGCCAACGAACTAAATAAACCTGCCTGATTACGCTTTACATACAAACTAGAAATTGTGTTGCCGTTGCCTTCTAATACTGCAACAAGATTATCTATTGGAGACCACCCCTCACCTGTAGTCCAAATCGCTTTGTTCTTTATGTCTTGATAGTGTGCGTCATTTCTAAAATCCAGATGTCTCGCTATTTCATAGCCGCTACAGGTGCCGGCACCATCTTCGTCGCAACCCAAGCTATTAAGTGCTACTATATCGCTGGCAAGGGTTGACAGATAACCTGCACCGTCGGGTTGGTCGCGAATTGCATCCAAATCTTCAAGGTAATAAATCTCTACCAATCCGTCGTCATCTATGTCCACATCAGTCCTAAATGTTCCGAATTGCGTTGTGGTCGTATGTCCTTGCGCATCGGTATAGCTTAATTCAACGCGATAGCGAAGGGTTGGAGTGCTACCTTTCGCTATCTCATAAGTAGTCATTGTGTTAGAGGTGGTTTCCGTTGCGATAGTACGCCATTGCGTATCGTCTAAGGCTAATGATTGCCATGCATATCGGAACCTGCTGTCGTAGCCGTCCTCATCCGATGTGATGTCGCCGTCCTCATCTGATGCACTTACAGTGATAGTGAAAGAAGTGGTCGTCGGCCCATCAACAAATCCCAAATCCACATCAAGGGTGGTATCGGAGTTGTTCTGCTTGATAATCGTCACTATGCTCTCGGCACTTGCCATAGAGTCGGCTTCGCTAACTGTCACCGTGAATACCACATCGCTTTGGTCATAATCACGCGCAACGAAATCTGCAGGGATATCCACAGTCACAATTGAGGAGGTGGTATTTGATAATTCTAAGGTCGGATTCCTTAGCTGAGATGGGTCGCTTGGTTGATATTCCCATTGGTAAGTATAGTTCTCGCTATTCCCACTACCGCCACCAATCGCATCGTCAGGGAGGCTTAAAGTCAATGTCTCGCCTTCGTTTGCAGAGCCCTCAATCGTAATCCCTTTTTGCAATACAATATCTGGATATTTCACGGTCAATGCATAGGTGAGTGTGCTGGCAGATGTGTCTTTAATCATGATATCTATGGTTGTCCCTAGATCTATGGAGATTGTCGGTTGGTTCTCACCGCTACTCAAAGTTATACTTTGAGTCGTGCCTTGCCCATTGCCAAATTGCACCGTGACGGCTGCATCATAGTCGTATCTCGTTAGTTGAAGTTGAAGTTCGGTGGTATTGGTAGCAACTTCCACGACATACAAGGTTGTGGTGGAAGAAAAGTCTGTGGCTAGCCTTGCATTCTCAGTTAATATCTGCAAATTTCTAAGTCCTGTACCTTGACCAGGCAACAAGGTGCCGCATTGAGGCAATGCAGTATCTTCGGATGAGTCACACGAAGTGAGTACGGTGGTGTCTGTTGAGTAGTATTTGAGCACCGGATATTGAATTGGAGAGCCGAAATCCCAATCGTCGGTGCTCCACTGGTAATAAACATCGCCTTGCATTTCCCCAGGTGCGGTCGGCATTGTCAAAGCTTCGGTGGTCTGAGGGGTGCCGTCAAGGCCCGCAGTGGTTGTGACCCCTTTAATAACTGTACTATCCCAATAACTATTTTCCACATCTAGGTCAACTGGAAATCTATTTCCGATTAAACCACCAGTTCGTATATTATTATTACCCCTAGGACTTATCGCTATAGCAGCTGAGTAGCTGTTGCGAATGCTACCTGAACCGAATAATCCAGCAACAAAACCTCCCACAACTTGGTTGTTTTGTTCGGATTCGGTGATATGAGCAGAACCCATTGAATAGCTATTGATAATAGATCCTACATTCTCACCTACAAAACCACCGGCATCCCCTAATGCGGTAACCATAGCATCCGCATAGCTATTGATAATGCTACCAGAGTTGACACCACTGATACCACCCGCCCAACGCATTCTTGCGGTGGCAGTGCCACGCGCGGAACTGTTGACAATGAATGCAGCTGTATCGTTTCTACCAGTTAAAAGACCTACAGTACCGCCTTCTCCACGAACCGTGCCACCTTCTACATGGATATTTATTAGTCTACTCTGATTAACACCGACTAGACCACCGACTCTCGTACCACCTGTTACTTCTATTGTAGACAATACTAGATTACGAATGGTGCCGGTATTTCCGACAAACAAACCTACAGAGTCAATATTACCTCTGTTGATGGTTAAATTAGAAATACTAAATCCATTGCCTTCCAAAGTCGTACTGAAGTTCTCAATTGGTTCCCAATTTTCTATTTCCTGTAAATTTATATCATTGCCTAACTCGTAACCCATACAGCCGGAAAAAATATCACAGCCCCTAGAGTTATAAGACTCACCATCAACAGAATACCCTAGACCATCCGACCTATTTCTTATGTTGTTTAAGCCGGCTGGAGTACAAATTTCTATTAGCCCATCACCGTCTTGATCAATGAATAAAGTACCCCTCTGAATAACGGATGTACCGATACAATCTGAAAGTGTAGTTGCAGACTGCCCGAATGCAGACTGATACGGCAAAACTATAAGTAAAATAAATTGCGCTATTAATATGTGTTTTAATTTCATTTGTTAGGGGAGTATTATTCTATAAATATATCCTGCTTAACATTAGACGGGATTATACACTAAATTGCCCGAATAACCTAAATTTGAATCGCCGATTCTATCTGACGGGGTGGTTGTTGCGGTTCTGCACAAACCAAATCACTATGCGCCACCAAATTTAAGAAAACCACCGGTGTAACCGCCCCGCGCCACCGAATTTATGCAAACGGTAGGGGAGGGCTAGCATGAGACTGTTGAAAAAGTACCATCATGCATCGTAGGGGGTAATTGTCGGACTGTTGAAAAAGTGTCTGCATTAGTACATTCCCCTCCTTTGGAGGGGAATGGTCGGGGCTGTTGAAAAAGTATTCCATACACCGTAGGGGCGGATTTATATATCCGCCCTAACGCGACGTACTTGCACGATTTATACATTCATCCATCAAATTTATGCAAACCATAATCTTGTGGCGCAAAGCGGTTACGGTTTTGCAGGACGGTACCGTAGGGCGGATATGCAAATCCGCCCCTACCATTTTCTTAAATTCAATGGCGCAAGCGGTTGGGTTCATGCGATGACGATACTTTTTCAACAGCCCCTGGTCCACCCCTACGGTGCATGAAATACTTTTTCAACAACCCTACGGTTCTGCAAATGTCACACTGGTCAGGGTTTATCTTCTTGACGGCGTAATCTGAACAATCCTTCAATTATTCCACCGTCGCTAGTGAAATAAAGCGCACCGTCCGATGCAAAAGCAACACCCATAGGGCGTGCCAGACGATCGCCTCCGTCATCTTGCAAATCTTCAATCAACGGCATGACTTCGGACGCTTCATCTTCTCTGAAATGTACCAACACAACACGAGGTGGTCTACGGGTTGCGCGGCTTCCGAAATAACCTCCTCTCGGCTTCGTTGCCCAAGAACCGTGTATCGCAACAATGGCACTGCCAACCATTTCTGGTTGCAATGCCCCTTGCGGAACAAAGGCAACACCCATTGGTGCGCTGCGTGCCGGGAAAGTCGCAACCGGCAACTGCGCATCGCGGCGCGGTGGCGGACTATTGATACAATTATCCGCCTGCAACTGATTGCGCTCGTTCAACCAAAACCACGGCATCCCATGAAAAGAACCAGAGACAATGCGACTGAAATATTCGGACGGCAGTTCATAGCCATGATGGTCGGGGCCGTTATTGCTCGCATAAAGCACATCGCTGCCCGGATGCCAGTCAAAACCCATCGGATTGCGCAGACCAGTTGCATAGGGTTTCCATTGCGCCGCTCCGTCCTTTGATTCAGAAAGCATCAAAATGCCGCCGCGCTGATCGGCAAAACTATACTCTTCGCCTATATATTCATCGCTACAATTACCGCTGATACCCAACCCCAAATAGATCCTGCCATCAGGCCCTACGGCTACCGTTCGGCTCGCATGACCGCCACCGGATGGCAACGCTGCGACTAGTTCAAAATCGTCATCGTCTAATGTCTCGTCGCTGTCGGCTCTGTAAGGCGCACGATAGACACCGTCGGTCATGCCGACCAGCAATTCGCCGTTGCGTACTGCAACACTGTGAGGAAAGCCACCCGGCTTGGCAATAATTTCAACTTTGTTATAAGGTGGCTTGATGCGGTAGATATTACCTGCCGATGAACCAGCGAGTAAAACATCGTCCTTCGTCCTTGTCAACATGCGCGGTTTATTCATCTCAACCAATAGTTCCAGCTTGTAACCTGACGGCACAATCACACGCCACGATAAACCGCCCGTCTCAAAAAGCTGTTCATCGTAGCCGAACATCTGTGTGTGTGCACTTGAATTCGGGTTTAGCAGAACCCATATCAGAATGGTTGAAACAAACAAATATGCTATTTTGGAAAATTTTCTCATAGTTGATACATTATATAATTAGATTTGCTTTTGGAAGGATTATTTCTGATATAATTTACATAACCTAACTATCGGAGGCTTTTATTATGGAACAAGTTGTTATTTCTCAATCTAAGCGGGCAAGTCTTGCGAATAGCCGAACTATTAGCAATACCTACCTGCTACTTACCCTAACCCTGCTCACCAGCACAATCACCGCTGCGGTCGCAATGAATATTGGTGCCCGTCCAGTAAATTGGCTGCTGATGCTGGCAATATTTATAGGGATGCCGTTTGTCATCAATCGCTTCCGCAATAGCGTTTGGGGATTGGTGCTTACCTTCGTGTTCACCGCATTCATGGGCTATGTGCTGGGACCGATACTGAGTCTTTATTTAAGCCTGAGCAACGGACCGCAAATAGTGATGATGTCGTTTGGCACTACTGCGGCGGTCTTTGTTGGGCTTTCGGCTTATACTCTTGCAACTAGAAAAGACTTCAGCTACATGCGCAGTTTTCTGTTCACTGGCTTGATTGTGCTACTCATTGCGATTCTTGCCAATTTCTTTATGGCAATACCATTGCTATCGTTGACTATATCGTCGGTTGCAGTATTCATTATGTCGGGACTGATACTCTACGATACCAGCCGCATGATACACGACGGCGAGACCAACTATGTGATGATGACCGTATCACTCTACGCCAACATCTATGTGCTGTTCGTGCATCTGCTGAACCTGTTCTCGCTGATGCAAGGCAACGAATAAAGAATAAAAATTTCCAAATACCGTAGGGCGGATATATAAATCCGCCCCTACTGTTTTCATAAATTCAATGGCGCAAGCGGTTCTGTTCGTGCAGAACGGTACTTTAGGGAGGGCATGTTAGCCCTCCCCTACAGTTGGTTACCATAAGTTTAATGGCGCAAGCGGTTACCGTTTTGCGGAACGATACCGTAGGGCGGATATATAAATCCGCCCCTACTGTTTTCATAAATTCAATGGCGCAAGCGGTTACGGTTTTGCGGAACGATACCGTAGGGCGGATATATAAATCCGCCCCTACTGTTTTCATAAATTCAATGGCGCAAGCGGTTCTGTTTGTGGAGAACGGTACTTTAGGGAGGGCATGTTAGCCCTCCCCTACAGTTGGTTACCATAAGTTTAATGGCGCAAGCGGTTACCGTTTTGCGGAACGATACCGTAGGGCGGATATATAAATCCGCCCCTACCGTTTTCATAAATTCAATGGCGCAAGCGGTTACGGTTTTGCGGAACGATACCGTAGGGCGGACATATAAGTCCGCCCCTACCGTTTTCATAAATTCAATGGCGCAAGCGGTTACGGTTTTGCGGAACGATACCGTAGGGCGGACATATAAGTCCGCCCCTACAATTCTATGGAATACTTTTTCAACAGCCCCATGTTAGCCCTCCCCTACGGTTTTGTGAATGTTTCGCAAAACTGCTCATGGCGGCGCAATTCATCTTCGGTCGCTTCAATCACTATCAAACCCTCGTCGGACAAAATCTCCTCATCGTTTTTGGTTGCAATTTCACGCCTATCAATTTTCGCTTCGCCAGCAAACGATATACTCGTCTGCCCGCTTGTCATAGCTAAATAAACTTGTGCCAATAAATCTGCATCTATCAACGCACCGTGCAACTCACGATGACTCCTATCAATCTGATAATAATCGCTGAGCGCATTCAAAGAATAAGATGAACCAATATGCACCGTTTTAGCAAATTCCAATGTGTCAACGATAATGCAACCCGTCTCCTCTATAAAGGTGCCACGATTAAGACGCGCCAACTCGGCATCCAGAAAGCCCAAATCAAACGGCGCATTATGCATCAACACCTCGCTACCCTTAACGAATTCCAAAAACTTATCGCATACACTGCCAAACAACGGACTCCCCTTTAGCATCTCCCAAGTATAGCCATGCACCCGCCGTGCACCTTCGTCCACCTCACGCTCGGGATTCACCTTAGAGTAAAAAGTCTGCTCGCCAATACTGCGACCTATGATCTCAATGCACCCTATCTCCAAAATCCGATGCCCATCTTTGACCTCAAGCCCGGTCGTCTCAGTATCCAATGCAATCTGTCTCATTACTGCCTCCTGTGTGTGAATGTTAGGTTTGATGAATAATTATGAGTTTTCATAGCTTAACTGCATAGGAATTTAATAACAAATTCTTGGGAAAATTCATTGCTCAAGTGTTTCTTTATCTATACAGTAATTCAGTTTTTCGGATATCAGGTTGATATCATCAATCGCATCATCAAAAACCGACATCTCTTTAATGCCTTTCCTATCTATATCGCATGGACTTAAACCACCCTTTTCACAAACATACGCTCTCACAGAGTCTAGGTCTAAGTGGTCTTTTTTGGTGTATTCTCTTTTATGCTCTCTTAGAAACTCTTGCTTATCTTCAAAATCCTGATGCAACATGATTAAGTTGTTAATCTCCTTGACTATATAATCGCTATGCGTCGTTATCAGCACCTTTATCCCATTGTTGACACACAATGCTAAAAGCCGCGCCATCAAAATCTGATTTCTTGGGCTTAGATAGCTTTCGGGTTCATCAATGATAAGAAGATCCTTCTTTTCTGCAGAATATTTTAAGTAAAAGTATAAGCCCGGCATCCCGCAAACCAATGACGAAGTAAGGTGCAAAGGTATTTCAGGTCTATTTTTTCCTCTTTTATTAGGAACAAATTTGATGACATCTTTTTCTACTTTATAGTCTCCGCCTACTATGTTCTTTACTAAACTTACCGCATCTGTTGATAGTTCACTTTTCCATTCTGGAATATGAAGCACCCTTCTAATGAAATTTATATGGTGCTGTATAGGTGCCGCATAACAAACATCTCTTGTTACAATAAGCCTAGATGGATCGAAATTCTCAGCACCCAATGAATTTTGTATATGTTGAATTACTCTATCTCTATCGTAATTTAGTTCCTCATAAAAAATTGGAATACTATTTCTATAGTTATGTAAAAGAAATGGACGCATAAGATTTTTTCCTACCATTTTTGCCAAAGCGGTATATGCCCATTGCAACAATTTGGAGGGCTTAGCACGCTCTACATTATCCATCTCAAACTTTAGCTTATTGTCCTGAAAAAAACACTTTACTACTACCCTCTGTCTTGGGGAATACTGTACGGGAATCTCACCTTCCATTGATTTATTTTCTATAAGCTCAAAACTAGCCTTTTCAAACTCCTCTTCTGAGGCATTAAAAGATTGATGAAGAAACTCTTCGGAAAAAAGTTTAGATGTTGCCTTAAACAAATAATGACTCATATAATCATATTCATCTAGAGTTATCTCTGCTGACCAAGTTTCTCTCATTTGTTTGGCAATTTTCTTAATTTTTACCTCATATTTTTCAGGGTACTCAAACTCATGGAAAAGGTGAAAACTACTTTTTTTCCAAAAATTCAAAAAATTATAAAGTGTATGAGCCAGATAGGTTTTACCAGTATTATTCTGCCCAGCAATGATGGTTAAGTCTCCTAGCTCTAGCTCAGCCTTTTTAATCGGGCCTATATTTTTGAATGTTGCTTTAAGCATTTTGTTTTCTCTGGATGCTCACATTGATAACTTTTAGGCTTTCAATGCCATAGTCACTGATTTCTTGTAGAAGGCAAGGTTATGCCCTTTTCCCAATGGAGTAATGAGCATTATATATGTATCGGCAAGCAAAACTTCTATTCCTGTTCGTCAACCTCAAGCCCAGTTGTTTCAGTATCCAATGCGATCTGTCTCGTTATTGTTCCCTGTGTTTCAATGTTAGGTTTAGTGAATAATTATGAATTTTCATAGCTTGGGAGTGAAAGTTCCGATGATAGTAAATGGGTTAGGGGCTTTCCTACGATGAAATTCCAATGTTGTTCCTAGAAACAGGTATAAGTCTTTAGTACCCACAAAATCATCCCAATATTTTTTGCGGACATCAGTGATTGCTTTTTGTTTATCACCTCTATGGCGTGATAAACAGTTCCTATAAAGGGCTTGAATTTCCCAATCTTCTATCATCATCTTACTTTCTTGCCCTTTAGCATCAGTAAATTCATAATAAAAATGATAGTCAGGTTTAGATACAGGATAAATATCCTTTAATCCATCATCAATCAACTTAATTTGCTTTCTTTTCTTTAATATTGCTTCTAGTTTTTCTCTGTATTTACTATGTTCAACTTGTGGAATAATGATAGATGTAAATGTTGTTACTTCTGCTGGCTTAAATACTGCCAAGGATAGTTTATTGGAATGTGCTAAATCAATTAGTTTTGACATATCGTCATAAACATTTTTGAGTATATATTCTTTTCTTTCTTTCCAGTTATTCTTGGTATCTATATGAGAGAGTATAGACATTTGCTCCATATTGGGTATGAAACTTTCTGGTCGCATATCTTTCTCTCGTCTGGATGCACTAATCCTTATCCAGTCATATTTCTTAAATTGATCCGTATATTCAATTCTTCTAAAAGGTACTGGATAAAGGCGTATCCATGAACCATCCTCTAGTACGCCTGCAGTGCATACCAGTTCATCATATTCATAGGATAAATTAGGGTAGGTCTTTACAGCTACCAGTATTTTTTTATCCTGAGACATCTTACAAATGCTTAATGATTATTTTGTGTTTTCCAGCTATTGCTTTTGCTACATCATTACGATGGCAACATGTATGATCTTGCTCAAAGCAAGTAATGGCTACTCTTCGGTATTGCCGAACGATTTTCACTAGATCCTGCAATGCCTGTTTTTTATCGGTTTGGCTTAGAGTTTTTCGGTATTCACTGAACAGCCGATTATATTCTGTGCGAGATTTGATGTTCTTTCGCAGATTTCCCTTAATGCCCAATTTTGGGATATGGGTATAAGCTATTCCAAACCTGTCGGTTATGTTCTGCAGTTGTTTTTTGGAAAAGCCCCACTTCATACTAAAAGGATTGTGCCGTACATCTATCAGTGCCGAGATGCCGTTGTCGATTAAATCTCTAATATATTGTTCTACGCTTTTCCTTTCGTAGCCTATGGTATAAAGCGTTAAACGTTTATCCTTTACCTGTGGCTTCGCTTTGGTTATACGATGCCGAAACGGCTTGAATTTTGGTTTGTCCAAAAGCTCGCTATTGATCGCGTAGTACGGATATTTTTTATATACTTCATAGATGAGAGCATCATTAGAAAGTTTTCCATATTCATCAAATATAGCGTCTATGCGCGCTTCATCTCTAGGCTTTAGATTAATCATCTCTTTAATTTTCTTATTACTCACAGCATAGGCTTTGTCATCTTTGGTTGTCGTCAACAACTGGTAATAATCGGTAAGTATCCGAGCATCCTCGGCAGCTTGAAATGAATAACATCCATACTTATACGGTAAAAAATAATAAACCGGCGTCTCTTGACGCTGAGTAAATAGAAAGAGCAACTTCTGCAAGCGGATTTTCTCCATACGATCTTTTCCGCGAGCTAGAATTGCGAGCAGAACTCGCCTACGATAATACAAAGTCTTGGGAAAATTCATTGCTCAATCCGACTATCAACTAGCGATTTGTTTTTGGCTTTGTAAAGAGAATTTATCACGAGGAAGTCGGACATTTTAGGGATTTAAACGAAATCATTCCCGGAGAGTAGACAAGTGTGAAACCTTTATTTTTATATTCATGGTACGCATACTGATGCTTATCCTTGATCGATTTCTTATATATCGTTTCTGACGATCTTTTTGTGATAACTACATAATGTTCTTCAATTTTCACTCCTACAGGATGGTGTATGGCTACCATTGACACTAAATATTTCCAAGCAGGAATAGTATAAAGTATCTGATCACATGCTCTTTCAAAAATAGGATTTTCCACAGTACTTATAGTTTTCTTCAATTCTATAAAATAAACATCTACAATATTCGTATTAGGTACTATAATTAAATAATCGCATGACTTCTTATAATTCTTTTTATCAGCTATCATTGCCGGATGAAATTGGTTTTTCCCATTTTTTGTTGTTGGATTTATAGTAAGCCCCTCATTGGGTAATCCTAATATCTCAACTTCCATCTCGGCACTTTTCTCTTCTAATTTAACGCGGTCTTTAGCAATAACTTCATATCTCTCTGCTTTTAGTAGCTTTTTTATAGATTCAATCATCTTCAAGTGTCTCTATATCTATATAGGTATTCAGTTCTCCGCATATTAAGTTGATATTATCAATCGCATTATCAAAAACGGACATCTCTTTAATACCTCTTTCATCTATATCGCATCGACTTAAACCACCCTTTTCACAAATATATGCCTTAACAGAATTGGGATCTAAACAATCTTTTTCCGTGTACTCTTTTTTATGCTTTTTAAGAAATTCTTGCTTACCTTCAAAATCCCGATGCAACATAATCAAGTTATTTATCTCCTTGACTATATAATCGCTATGTGTTGTTATCAGCACCTTTATCCCATTGTTGACACAAAATGCTAAAAGTCGTGCCATCAGAATCTGATTACTCGGGCTCAAATGACTTTCGGGTTCATCAATCATGAGAATTTGTCCCGGTGCTGCAAGATGTTTTAAGTAAAAATATAAATCTAAAATCCCGCGAGCAGACGATGACGCAAGATGCAAAGGTATCTCAAATTTATTTTTCTCTATGTCATTGGAGATAAATTTGATTACATCTTGTCCTGCTCTATAGTAACCACCTACCATATTTTTCACTAAACTTACCGCATCCGTTGACAATTCACTTTTCTGTTTTGCAATATCAAATAAATCTCTAATGAAATCTATGTTGTTTTGTATTGGTATTGTATGACGGACACTTGCTTTTTCAATAAGGTCATCTAAATCAAAATTTCCAATATCCGGCAAAATTTGTAGGAATCGAACAAGTTTGTTTGCATCTGAATCTAGATCTTTATAAAAAAGCGGGATACCTAATCTCTCAGCGGTTAAAATAAATGGTTCTAGATTATTTTTTTTAACTATTTTTTCAAAAAAAAGATGTGTTTTTTTAAGTAGATGTCGCTCATGTATTACATATTCAGGATTATCAATTTCAAATTTCAGATTTTTACCTTGAGGGAAGTATTTTATTAGTGTTTTTCCATTTTCAGCACTACGTATCGGAATTTCTCCTTTTGTTAATTCATTTTCTGATTTAAATTGGAAGCTAGTTTTTTCAAATTCATTTTTCGTATAATTAAAAACCTTATGAATAAATTTTTCAGAAAAAAGTTTAGATGTTTCCTCAGTTAACCAATTACTCATATACTTATATTTATCTAGAGTTATTTCTGCCGAACTGGTTGCTTCCATTTGCATAGCAATCTCTTTGATTTTTATATTATATTCTTCAGGGTAATCTCTAGATTCATACAAAAGGTTAAGCAAGTTGTCTTTCTGAAAATCTAAAAAGCCGTAAAGTGTATATGCCAAATACGTTTTACCGGTATTATTTTGCCCGGCAATAATGGTTAAGTCTCCTAGCTCTAGTTCGGCCTTTTTAATCGGACCTATATTTTCAAATCTTGCTGTAATCATTTCGTTCTCTCTGGTGTCACATTAATGACTCTTGGGCTTTCAATAATGATGAGCATTATATAGATTGGCAATTAGAATTTCTATTTT
Organism: uncultured candidatus Poriferisulfidus sp.; assembly: GCA_965200865.1. Classification (GTDB taxonomy): domain Bacteria; phylum Pseudomonadota; class Gammaproteobacteria; order Poriferisulfidales; family Oxydemutatoraceae; genus SP5GCR1. Next base: position 783,886 of record CBDAVG010000002.1, read on the forward strand.
TGTTCGTTAGATTCGTAAATCATGCCGGCATCGTCACGTGCCTTCTTATCCTTAAATTTAGTTTTACCAAAATTGGTTTTGTCATTATAAGTCGCACCTTGCCATTCAGTTTCGTCATTATAAGCAATATCACTCAAATTAGTGTATCTAAGGTCGGCATTGGTTAGTTTGGCATACATTAAGTTAGCATTACTCAAATTGGCATAAAACAAAGAAGTATTTATCAAATCACTATAGAACAAATTGGTATTACTCAAATCAGCACGCATCAGTTGTGTATTATTTAATTTAGCCATAGATAGATCTATGCCACCTAAGTAAGCACGATTTAAGTTTTCCTTTTCTAAATTGCATCCTTTAGTAAGAGCATCTATTCTTTTCTCGTCAAAACCGGTTTCTCTTTTTAGATATGCAAGTTGCTCAAGTGCTATTTTTTTTGATGATGCCTTTCCTTCCAGATGTTCTTCGGTTAACATTTTTGCACACTCAAAAAAGGTATTGTTATCAGTGTTATTTTTATTTGCTTCTAATTGTTCACGAGCATCATGAGATCTGAATACCCATAAAACAGCAAGGGTAGGAAATACCAAAATTAGATATCCTATAAACTCAGGAATCTCTCCTTTAATTAACGCCTCAAGAAATACATCAGATCTAGAGAATGAAATCCATCCCAATAAAGCTGCTATAAACAGGAACAATATACGGCTTCCCATAGAAAGCAGCCCTCTTACATCAAAATAACTTAAAGCAAAAACCAAAAGAGCATAATGAACAAACACATAAATAGATGCTGTATTACTATCCATAGTATCTGAAAAATACGCCATGAACAAAAAAAGCGAAAATATTATTAAAATTAATGGCAAATCAGTAATTCTGCTACTAAATTCTTTTTGTGATTTCTTTTTCAACATTGAAGCCTCCTGTTTTTTACTAATTCAATTGGAAATCCTGCCTCTATTACGACTCGGCTTGGGAAAGTAGCATCAAGCATGGCGATACTTACGTATCAGGACGGTTGTTTTTCGTGAATCCGATTAAAAATCTCTTGGGCAAGATGTCCGTGGACAATTGAACGGAACTCAAGGTCAGACATGATCTTAGAAAGTATCTCTTCGTTGCCCTCCATTCTCTCAATAAATAGCCTTTTTAGAGTGGTGTCGGTATCTAGATATGAAACAAAGTCTGCGAAGTTATTGGCACGCGCTGCTTCAACAATATTTTGGTCGTTTTCTGCCGAAGTTTGTACCTGATCAAAGAACAACTGATCCGCCATAGTAAAGTGCGTACCAAAACGTTCATTGAGACGATCAATCAAACTTGAGAGAGTCACCTCTTGGTCTTTAGTGCGCCCTGTGCCAACATCAGTCGGCCCTTTCAAAGGTTCCGCCACACCCTCCGTCAGCTTAATATGGCCCTCGGATATTTGCTGAATCCGAAAGTATTGCAATGCTACTTTGTCGTCTAGGGCAAAGGCTCTGTCATCAATTGGTGGCAGTTTCATCAAAAGATTTCTTACGAAGGTGTAAAGCCGTTCAAGGTCAGTATCGGGATAAGGGATAATCTGTGACAGAAAAGCATAGAGATTTCTATAAGCCGTCAACTGTTTGAAAAACTGTTCTTGTTCTTCTTCCTTACGATTCGTAAAGCGTTGGACAACAGTGTCAAGAATAGCGTTTATCTTGGGATGATCGGTAACCAAATGACTCTTACTGGAATACCAAACTTCGGCGAATGTATCTACATCAGCTTGCGTGAATATAGCCCATCCAAGCAGACGATGTTGCAGTTCAGAAAGTTTATGCGGTTCGGCATTCTGCCCGATAGGCGTTGTCTCATAATACGGTTTGAATGCCTCATAGATGTCTTCTTCCTCGTTGACGAAATCCAATATAAAGACGCGAGATTTGTCAGGTCTAACGCGGTTGAGTCTTGAGAGAGTCTGAACTGCTTGGACACCTGCCAGCTTCTTAACTACATACATTGTCTGCAATAAAGGCTGATCAAATCCAGTCTGATACTTTTCTGCGACCAAAAGAACTTGATAATTGTTTCCTGCAAAGGTCTCCGGCAACTCAGTTTCAGCAATACCGTCGTTCATCGCTACTTCGGTATATGATGATTCAGGAATATCTGGGTCTGATACTACGCCTGAGAAAGCCACCAGCGAACGGATGTTATATCCTCGGTCTTGAATATAACGGTCAAAGGCAAGTTTGTATTTCACGGCAGCAAGGCGGGAGCTTGTGACCACCATAGCCTTTGCGCGTCCACCAATCTCGTTTCTCACCTTAAGCCAAAAATGATCAACAATGACAGAAATGACCTGCTCTATATTATAGGGGTGAAATTCTTGATAGCGCATGAGAGCCTTTGAGGCTTCTCTACGAGGCACATCAGGATCGTCCTTAGTATGTTTGGTTAAACCAAAAAAACGCTTATAAGTAGTATAGTTTTGAAGTACGTCCATGATGAAGCCTTCCTCAATAGCTTGCCTCATGGTGTACTCGTGAAACGGAGACTCACCGGACGGACCGGGTTCATCAAACAAGGCTTTGGTCTTAAACTTCGGCGTAGCTGTAAAAGCAAAAAAGCTAATATTCGGCTGGCGTTTCCGTTTTAGTGCGTCGCGCAGTGTCGCTGCTTTTGCATCATCGGAGAGGTCGCTATCCTCTTCCTCGGAAAGTTGGGCGGCAACGGCAGCCTCGATTCCTTCTTGGTTCAGCATACCTCTAAGGGTGGCTGCAGTTTCTCCGCTCTGGGATGAGTGGGCTTCATCAACAATAACGGCAAAGCGTTTACCCGCAGTATCGATTTTCACATCGTCTCCCTTATTCTCAAGCGTGGTAAGCGCACGCGAGATGAAAGGGAATTTCTGTATAGTGGTGATGACGATAGGCGTACCTTGAGATAAGGCGCGGGCGAGTTGCTGTGTATTCTCGTCGATCTTCTCAACTACACCAGTTTTATGTTCAAATTGGTATATCGTTTCTTGTAACTGTTGATCCAGTACGCGCCGGTCGGTCACCACAACAACTGAGTGAAACACCTTTTCATCATGTTCGTCATGCAGGCTAGCCAGCCGATGTGCAAGCCATGCGATTGAGTTCGATTTGCCCGAACCGGCCGAATGTTGGATTAGATAATTATGTCCTGCACCATGAGTTTTTGCATGGGCAACCAGCTTCCGAACCACATCAAGTTGGTGGTAGCGTGGGAATATCATCGTCTCCCCTCTATCAGTTTCCATGCCTCTGTAGAGTCTGACATGCCTTTCCTTGACTTCAAGGTGCATAAAACGTTGCAAAATCTCCAGCAGGCTGTCAGCCTGTAATACCTCGTCCCATAGATAATGTGTCTTGTGGTTTCCTTCAACCGGCGGGTTGCCTGCCGCATGTTTGTTGCCTTGATTGAAAGGCAGGAAATAGGTTTCCTCGCCATCTAGGCGAGTTGTCATCCATACTTCGTCCGGATCCACTGCAAAGTGGACTAGTGCTCTTTTTTTGAAATCGAAGAGCAAGTCATTCCCACTTCGCTCATTCATATATTGGTTCTTCGCATCATTGGCGCATTGTTTGGTCAGCCGGTTTTTAAGTTCGGCAGTGACAACAGGGATACCGTTAACCGCAAGCACCACATCAATAATGCAACGGCGATTAGGACCGTCCACCGTATTTCCCAAAACCGAAGTGAAAGCAACTTGCCGAGTAATGGTTAGTCGGTTATGGGCATAGTTTTTGGCAGCTTCAGGATTCATAGCGGTATTCGGTTGGAACCAAGCCATACGGAATATTTTGCCGTAGCATTTGAAGCCATGGCGTAGAACATGAAGCGTACCCTTGATTTCCAATTCCTTTGACAAGCTGTCCAGCACGGTCGCATTGGTTTTCTCTTTAAGCGGCCTTTCAAGTGCCTCCCATTTTGCAGTTTGGCTGTCTCTGAGAAAACCGCAAACATCATCTGGGAAAAGCGCAAGTGCCTCATCAAAAGCATCGGGTCTACGCTTCTTATAGCCTCCCTTACTGGTTAGCGCAGCTTCAATCGCAGTCTCAAAAGCGTATTCGGTATGTTTTGCCATGATCAAATTTCCTAATCGGACATACTACAACGAGGGTTGAGAAGCTCAAAATATCCTACGATGTTAAAGGTCATTGTAGCTCCGGGAGTTGTCCAGTGACAGCAGCAGTGATAAGTGCGGTACGATACTCTGAGAGATTTTTAATAGATTTTGAAATAAGTTCCTTCTGGGTATCTATTAACGTGCAAAGCTGCTCTAATTCTTGAGAAATTTTACTTGCATGATGCTTTGTAGGAATTGGTATTGGAAAATTTTTAAGTGTTGAAATCGTCAGTTGGTTAACTGTAGTGGTCATATACCGTCCGGATTGGAATTCAAAGAGGGTTGAGGCAAGTACCCACCGTACCCAATCTGATAATTCGGTTCGGATTGTTGTCATAAAAGCTCCAAAAGTACATTCCATCCATTTCTCTGTTATTTGTGCATTCTTACCAATCAGTTTGCGACTACCATTTCGCGAACAAACAATTATGTCACCAAGGCGACTAACTATCTCCTTTGGGATATCTAGATTGACGAACACATCTTTTCCTCTTACCAGCCTTCCATTTTGGATGTTGGAAGCTCGGATGACAAGTGTTCCATCTTCTTCATCTACCACATTACCCGGGGAATAGGTTAGCCCTAGAAGTATCTGTGATATGTATCCAAGGCGTTTAACTTCCCAATATGCCGGAATATCACCAAGCCAATCAACACCGGAGGGTTTCATTGGAGCATCAGGATCAATACCTTTGGTAACTGCACGAGTAATAAGGGCTTGGCGTTTCTCGGCTAAACACTTTAGAAGTTCACGCTTCTTCTCAATCAACCCATCAATACGCGCGGTCTTGTCATCCAAAAATCGTGCAATCTGCTGTTGGGTGTCAAGTGAAGGAAGCGGCGCATTTAAGTGACGGACTTTAGCAGCACTAAAGTTTTGTATGGTTGCTTGTATAACGTTGGCATCAACTTGTGCCCAATAGTCACAACTTTCGGTCCAATAAGCTAAGAAAGAAGGATCGGTTTCTGGGGCTGGCGATAATCGTACCAGATATCCTGCAAAGCATGCGTCCTTGTCCAGTTCTTTTGCGTAAAACGACTTTCCATAAGTTGCACCTACTGCTGAAATGAGAATGTCATCTTTATCCACTAGTGCTTCAGAGGCTATTTTGGGTGGCAAGCTGCAAAACGTTTCTGAATATAGATGTCTTGGTCCGGCTATATCAGTAATCCTTATATACCGTGGATAATTGGGGTCATCATGATCCGCAGCTTCTCCCAGCCCATTCTTAATCGGTTTAGTGGATAAATACCGTAGTCTCTTTCGTTGCCAGTGTTCAGGCAAAGGAGTCAGTTGTGTAGGTACAGCCGATTGAGATATTGGTGCAGTCATGGCACTAGCCCTTTCAATAGCCCAGCAATATCTTCTTCAAGCCGTGTAATGTCTGTTTCTATCTCCTCCAACGGGCGCGGTGGCTTGTATACATAGAAATGTCGGTTAATTGGAATTTCGTAGCCAACCTTAGTCTTTTCGTAGTCCACCCAAGCATCGGGCACATGAGGTAGCACTTCGCGTTCAATCCATTTATCAATGTCGTCTCGGAAAGCTTCAATTAAACGCTTATTAGGCTTGTTCGGTCCGAAGTCCATCGGCAAAGGTAGTTCTATGCCGGTTGGCAACGGAATGTTCTCAGTGTCCCGGAGTTCGCTATCTGGTTCCGGCTTGCCTTTGCTATCCCGGCAAATCTCGGCATCCGGGTCGCGCTCGCCGAGGGCTGCAAAAATTGCTTTCTTAATCGAAGCAGAGATTTTAATGTCTGCTTGTTTTGCAGCCTTCATCATATCAGCTTCAAACAGTGTGCGGTCCTTGTAACATCGATTGCCCTCAAGAGTCTTGAGCATTGCAATTATAGCTTCTTGCTGTTTGCGTCCCTCTTTGATTTCTTGTTTGACTGCTGCCTCATCTTTATGTTTCTTTGAGATTGCTAGGTTTTGAAAAGCTCTTTGCTCATTGAGCTTATCAATGCGCTCAGGTGCAGCTTCAAAGTTCATTCGCAGAGGACGATCAACAGTCACCTTAAGAAAACCAAACTCACGGTTCTCAAAAATACGCGAGATGACACAGGTTTCCTTCTCTCCGTTCACCTGCACTTCGGCAGTCTCACCGTCTTGATAATTGCCATAGATGCAGGTTAGTTGATCGATTTGTTTATCGGTGATCTCGTTGCGCTTGTTGTTAAGGCTTTTTTTCATTTTCCCAAAGAAACGTGTGCCGTCTATAAGTTGCACCTTGCCGCATCGCTCCGATAGCTTGCGATTCGTCACCAGCCAAATATAGGTGAATATGCCAGTGTTGTAGAAAAGCTGGTCGGGCAACGCAACGATAGCATCCAACCAATCATTCTCTATAATCCAGCGACGAATGTTGGAAGGTCCTGATCCGGCATCACCGGAGAACAATGGTGAGCCGTTGAAAACAATGCCGATTCTGGAACCTAGCTGATCCTTGTCTCCCTCGGTATAGGGATACATCTTAGAAATCATGTGTTGAAGAAAAAGAAGCGAGCCGTCATTGATGTTAGGCAACCCGGCACTGAAGCGACCGTGAGATCCTATAGTTTTGTGCTCATTTTCCACTACGTCTTTCTGGACTTTCCATTCAACTCCGAAGGGTGGATTTGCCATCAAGTAATGAAACTGCTTTCCTGCAAATCCATCTCTAGTCTTACCATCGCCTAGGGTGTCGCCGAAGACAATGTTGCCAATGTTTTCATCTTTGATTAGCATATCCGAACAGCAGATTGCCCACGACTCAGCATTATATTCCTGTCCGAAAAGTGCAAGGTTCGCCTGTTTATTCTGCGATTGGATTAGTTTTGCGGACTCGGACAACATGCCGCCTGTTCCACATGCTGGATCATAAATCTCGCGGTAAATGCCTGGCTTATAAACATCTTGCTCTCCAGTATAGATGAGATGCGCCATCAGACGGATGACCTCGCGCGGCGTGAAGTGATCTCCCGCCTCTTCGTTAGCCTGCTCGTTGAAGCGCATCACTAGATGCTCAAACAAGTAACCCATTTGCAAGTTATCAATCCTGTCCGGATGAAGATCAACATCAGCCATTGCTTTGACAATTTCGAATAAGCGGTTGCTGGCATCTAATTTCTCGATTTGCTCAGCGAATTTGAAACGCTCGAAAATATTTTTGGCAGTTTCGGAAAAACTGTTGATGTAGGATGTGAGGTTCGGCGCAATGTTGTCGGCATCGCCGAGTAGTTTAGCAAAGGTAAAGGAGCTGATGTTATAGAACGGATACTTTCGCTGAGGGTCGGCAGCCTTGCCTAGTTCAAGTTCCATTGCCTCTTCCGGAATTTCCTTTGCTTTCAACTTTTCATATTTCTTCAAAACAGCATCCTTGGTCGGTTCCAGGACACAATCAAGCCGACGCAAAACAACCATAGGAAGCATGACTAGACGATATTGAGGTGGTCTGTATGGTCCTCTGAGCTGGTTGGCAATTTCCCAGATTTTGGTTTTAAGTTGTTCGTGTATCTGTATGTTCACTGACCTGTCCCGCTAGATAAAGCTACTGAGATGTTAATAAATTGAAACTGTTTTTCGGAAAAGGCAATTAATTAAATGTTGCATTGATAATTATTTGTCCATTATCGTATGTGCCTTAAGTCGGAATGTCAAGCAGACATGCTGGTTTGTCGCTACTATCTCACGGCAGATGATATGATAAATTTTTATGGTGTTATAGCATTTTTTATGTAACAATTAGCTTTTAAGACCACCCTAAACCAACGTAAAACTGCCTGCAATGCAACCACCACATACACAAGAAAAGTTAGCTGTATACAAAGAATACCTAATCAACTATCTTTCAGTTATGTCCAATATATCATACTGGAACATTGCCGTCTGGGAACCATTTGCAAGCGAAGGAGTGAATACCGCCGGAGAAAAAGGAAGTGCAATGATAGCGGCAGAAACCATAAAAGACTTTAGAGTAAAAAAAGATAAAGACATTCGTTTATTTCTTAACGAACTAAATCCCCAAAAATATCAACGGCTGGAAAAGTCAATGGAACCTTACTCGGATTTTGTGGGAGTTTTCAATATGGATGCTAAAGATTTTCTAGATGAAATAATCAAGTTTTTATCAAGCTCTAGAAAAATACATAGCCTGATTTTTATAGACCCATACGGCTATACCCAATACACAAAAGAAAACTTAGTTCGTTTATTAAACTTAAGCCGTATTGATTACTTAATCTTTATGCCAACCAGCCATATCTATAGATTTCATGGTAAGGAAGATAATCCTGCTCGTCAGTTTGCTTTAGATTTAGGCGTTAAGCCAAGCACATTAAGCAAATCTGCCTCGAGCAAACCCAACTATGACATCTTTTCTGCTGAATTGTTGGCGGGACTAAAAAAAATCGCAGAATCCGACTATGGATACAGCTATAAACTAGAAAATAAAGAAGCATCAAATACATATCATCATTTATTTTTTATCACCAAAGAGCGACGTGGTGCAGAACAGTTCTTAAAAGCAAAAGATAAGCTAAAAGTTAAACTACAACAGCAACTAACTTTTTTCGATTTTAATGAAATTGAAATAAAAAAGGATCTTTCTGACATGCTTCAAAAGCCAATAACCAATACAAAATTGTCAGACGAAATGATTAAGAAGGGTTATTTGCCCAAGGAGATTAATCCTTTGCTGAAAAAAATGGAAAAAGATGGGAAATTAAAAATTTTCCTTATTTCTCCTCACTCGAAAAGGAGAAAAGGTTCGTTCTACTTAAATGATAAAGAAGAGAATTTAAATAAAATTGGAATATGCTTAAATCATGAAAAACTCAAAGATTGAATGGACAGAGCGCACTTGGAACCCCGTTACCGGTTGTACAAAAATATCAGCTGGATGTAAGCATTGCTATGCCGAAGTGATGTCACGACGGTTGCGAGCAATGGGAGTTGCCGGTTATAAAAATGGCTTTGGCGTGTCTTGCCATGCGGAACGCTTGAAGCAGCCACTACTGCGTAAAATACCTACCATATATTTTGTGAACTCAATGAGTGATCTATTTCATCCGCATGTTCCGTTTGATTTTATCGACCGTGTTATGGAGACAATACACAATACGCCGCAACACACCTATCAGGTTTTAACCAAACGACCTAAGACTATGGCAAAGTATTTTTCTCGGCGAGCTATTCCCGACAATATATGGCTTGGCGTTTCCGTAGAAAACAAGAAGCATGGTCTTCCAAGAATACCGATACTGCGCGAAATTGCGGCAAGAATAAGATTTTTATCTATAGAGCCTTTATTAGAAGATATAGGCGTAATAGATTTAGATGGTATTCATTGGGTCATTGTCGGTGGTGAGTCTGGACCTAAAGCTAGATTGATGAACAAAGCCTGGGTGACTTCAATCCAGAAGCAATGCAAAAAACAAAAGATTCCGTTTTTTTTCAAACAATGGGGACGCTGGAGTGAGGATGGACAAAGCCGCAACAAGAAGGTTAACGGCAGAACTCTTAGCGGGAACATTTGGGACGAGATACCTATAATATTGGAGCGCAATTAGAATTAATGTAGGGAGTCTCAAAAATAACGACAAAAACCCATGAATAAGGCTCGCATCCGTTGGTAAAAATCAAAAAAGTTTTAGTTTAATTGCTGTCTTAAAGTCGCGCATTGCTCTCATATAGTGTTTTGCTATAATCTCAATAAGTCCTCGGAGAACATAAAAAGCAACATCATCGGCCCTTAACTCAATTGCCTTATCAAAATCTTCAATCGCCTCCTCATAATCTTTTAGGTTATACCTAGCAGCTGCTTGGTAAGCATAAACATCAGCATTATTTGGTTCTAATTTAATCACCTTGTCATAGTCCGCAATCGCTCCTGTATAATCCCCTAATCTATACTTAGCAGACCCTCGGAAAACATAAATATCAGCATTATTTGGTTCTAATGCAATCACTTTGTCATAGTCTACAATCGCTCCCTTATAATCTTTGATGCCAGCTTTAGCAGATCCTCGGGAAGCATAATTATCAGCATTACTTGATTCTAATGCAATCGCCTTGTCATAGTCTGCAATCGCTCCTTTATGGTCTCCCGTGCTAGCTTTAGCAGATCCTCGGGAGGCATAAGCCTCAGCATTATTTGGTTTTAATCCAACCACTCTATCAAAATCTGCGATTGCTCCCTCATAATCTTTTGATATACTCTTAACAAGCCCTCGGATATTGTAAGTCCGAGCATTGTCTGGTTCTAATTCAATCGCCTTATCAAAATCTTGAATCGCTCCCTTATAATCCCCTAATCTATCCTTAGCAAATCCTCGGGAGGTATAAGCCTGAGCATTATCTGGTTCTAATGCAATCGTCTTATCAAAATCTGCAATCGCCTTATCAAAATCTGCAATCGCTCCTTTATGGTCTCCCGAACTACGCTTAGCAGATCCTCGCGAAGCATAAGCCTCAGGATTATCTGGTTCTAATTCAATCACTTTGTCATAGTCTACAATCGCTTCCTTATAATCTTTTAATACTCTCTTAACAAGCCCTCGGATATTGTAAGTTAAAGCATTATTCGGAACTAACTCAATCGCCTTATCAAAATCTGCAATCGCCTCCCTATAATCTTTTAGGTTATATCTAGCAAACCCTCGAGAAATATAAGCATCAGCATTATTTGGTTTTAATTTAATTATCTTGTTATAGTCCGCAATCGCTCCTTTATAATCTCTTGTGCTAGCTTTAGCAATTCCTTGATTATTGTAACCACCAGCCTTGCTCTGCTTGTGATCACAAGGCGTATCATCCTTTTCTTTTTTTATTGTTTTACCATATACTGGGTTACTTTCTTTAACGCCCTTAGTAGTAGAAGTGCGAGTATACTTAAAAAAGCCAGGTATGGAAAGACTAATTTCATTTTTGATTTCCTCCATTTGTTCTCTAGGATGCCGCAAATGTTGTCCTAATGTTTCTTTGTCTTTCCGTGAAAGTATACTATCTTTCACTGTTGATATGATAGATTTAAGCCCCATAGATCGGAATTATAACAGATATCAGTCGGTGCATTTTTGTGTGTATGATGTGACGGTTTGCAGATATTTTCGGTGCAAGCAATTAGATTAGTGCTGCACAAGTATAACAAGTTATGGGAGAGCATATTGAAACGCTAATTGAGCTGCCAGGTCAATCAGCGGAACATTTGCGCAGAACCAACACAACCACCCCATCAGATAGAACCGCCGATTGAGCCAGTAGGTCAATCGGCGTGACACTATGCAGAACTGCAATATGATTGCTAAATGCATACATTACAAAATGCATAAGCCTGCCACCCCTCCAAAGGAGAGGAATACCTTTATCATCTCAGGTTCAATGGTTAAGTCTTCGCTTTTACCATCGGCAAACTAGTGCTTGTTGGCGAATAGCTGAAAGTTTTTAAGGAAACATCAGCGATCGGGCGATTGCTCCAATTACGGGTATACTTATAAAACTCTATCGTATGCCGAAGCGGTATATCTGCCTCATTATATAAACCAGCAAGCAAAATTTCTATTTTTGTCGCTTAACTAGTCAAGGACCATATCTATTTCATGACGCACTTCTATATCCTCAAGCCAAGTACCGTCAAAGTTACTTTCTCCGTTAAAAGCAGCATAATACCATTTATTTTTATCTTTTACATTGTCAATAAAATTACTCAGATTAGTTCCTTGCAAATAGGCATGCGTCAAGTCAGCACCACTTAAATTAACCTCACTCAGATCAGCTCCTTCTAGATGAGTATCACGCAAATAGGCACCAGATAAATCTAAACCACTTAAGCGAGCACCCTCTAAATGTATCCTATCTAAGTCAATACCTTGAGTAATAAGGCCTATTCTTTTCTCGTCAAAGCTGGTTTCTCTTTTTAGATATGCAAGTTGCTCAAGTGCTACTTTGGCTTCTGACGATTTTCTCTCCTTGTCTTCTTTCCCTTTTACTACTTCTATCAATATTTGCGCACATTCAAAAAAAGTACTATTATTCGTGTTTTCTTCGGTTTTATCTATTTGCCTTTGCACATCGTGGGTTCTAAATAACCAAAGTACAAAAAAGGTGGGTAAACCTAAAGCTAGAATGGTTAGGCTACCGTGTAAAACATAATTCTTTAATGCGTAGAATATCCAATACACAATAAGTGCAAACACTATTCCTATCAATCCTGCGCAAAATAAAGAGTATGTTCGGTTTTCTAGAATCCATGGTTTACATCTTTCACACCACCAGCGCTTTATAGATTCAAATTTTGTTTTCCATAGAATCCACGGTTTGATACTGTCGTGCCAGTAACGTTTTATAGATTCAATTGCATTTTTCAACATTAAAACCTCCGTCAGTTTTAGTTCCAGTTGCTATTTATCGTTTATGATAAACGTGTAATGCTACGCTAAATGCTTGATAGTATAAATCATTTGGTTTGCAAAACTATGATTAGATGGTAGAGGAATTGGCTAGTGCAGAACTCTCACAACCACCCCGTCAGATAGAACCGCCGATTGAACCAGTAAGTCAATCGGCGTGACATTGTGCAGAACCTCAACATGATTGCTAAACGCATGCATTGCAAATTACTTAGGCCTGCCACCCCTCCAAAGGAGGGGAATAGTCCGCACCTACGGTGCATGAAATGCTTTTTCAAGAATAACATCGCGCCATTCATACCATATTCACTACCATTCATCGGAATGTTCTCCGATCCTCTAAATATTCGTCTAGGCTATGAGTTTTCAACTAAAACTTATAGGAGATTTACTATGGCTAACAAACGCCGCCCTAAACATTTACCACTAAAAAGTATTTATCAAAGAGAGAATACAATGACTACTAATTCTCACTTATATTTTCCAACACAAGCCCCTTTGATTGGACACCAATTAGGTGGAGAATTAGTTTCTCAAAGACCAAAAGATGGATACATAAATGCAACTGCTTTATGTAAAGCGGCAAAAAAATCATTTTATGACTACTCCCGATTAAGGACGACCAGAGCCTTTCTAGAGGAATTGTCTGCCGAAACGGGAATTCCCGTTTCGGCACTATTTCAAACATTTAAAGGTGGCAACAAGATTGAATTACAAGGAACATGGATACATCCTGATGTAGCCACTCATCTTGCTCAGTGGCTTTCTCCTAAATTCGCAGTCCAAGTATCTAAGTGGGTTAGAGAGTGGATTACGGGTCAAGTATCTGGCTATATGCCCCCTCATGTTAAAAGATATATAAAGAATAGAGCAAAAATACCCCATACTCATTTTCCTATGCTAAACGAGATATACTTAAACTTAATAGCACCTCTAGAGGAAGCTGGTTTTTTTATGCCAGACAAAATGCTTCCTGACGCTTCTACTGGCAGAATGTTTTCAAGCTTTCTGCGTAAGAAAGGAATAAGTCCAGAGAGCTTTCCTTCATATACTCATGAGTTCTCCGATAATAGGCCTGATGTTCAAGCTAGGCTTTATCCTAATGAATATCTTGCTGCCTTTAAGAACTATTTTAACAAGGAATGGTTACCTAAACACGCCGAAAAGTACTTCAAAGATCGCGCACCAAAAGCACTGCCATATATTAACTTGATTACTCCGTTAGAATTACCACCTACGAATAATGACTAGTTTAACTACAAAAACCATTATTTAACTTCCTTGAGAACCTTAACATGATTGCTAAACGCATGCATTACAAAATGTATAGGCTTGACACCCCTCCAGAGGAGAGGAATTGGCTAGCGCAGAAGCGACGCGCTTGGGTGATTTACGTGATTGGGTGGCGCGTGGCGGTTGCATTGGTGCGGAACGGTACGTTTGGGCAGACATACGAGTCCGCCCCTACCAGTTTCATAAATTAGATGGCGCGAAGCGGTTGAGTTTGTTTGATGAGGATACTTTTTCAACAGCCCCGAATGGATTGTTCGTACAGACGCATCGCGTTGGATGGTTTACGGGATTATGTGGCGCAGAGCGGTTGAGGTTGTGCAGGCATGACGCGTTAGGGCGGATATATAAATCCGCCCCTACAATTCTATGGAATGTTTGTTTAATTGAAGGTGCAGCGACTGCAGGACATACGAAAGCCGTATGTATTGTGTCGTTCGCCTATGGGCTTGCTCCTGCGATTGGAGGAGCGTAAAGCACTGGCATTATCATTCCAGCCTCCGCCGCGTTGCACACGGTTAGTACAATCACCACCATTTTCACTTCCCCAACTGAATTCGTTAATTGGTGCATTATTGTAATTTGCATGCCAGCAATCTTCCACCCATTCCCATACATTGCCATGCAAATCGTGTAACCCGTAACTATTTGCGGAATAACGGCTTATCAAAGTAGTACCGTTTATATTATTACCTGAAAAGTTTGCTTGCTGCGTTGTAATCGTATTACCGAAAGAATATCTCTGCATTGCCCTCCCTGCCCGTGTTACATATTCCCATTGCGATTCGGTTAGTAATAGATATGCTTGACCAGTTCTAGCTTGCAACCAGTTTTTATAGGCATTGGCATCATTCCATGAAACACATACCACTGGGTGATTATCGGTTTGAGAAAACCCTGGATTTTCCCAATCACAATCAGTGCCTTTCATACGCCCAGTCGAACTGGCGAATGCCCTATATTGCCCACGAGTCACTTCGTATTTACCAACGTAAAATGGACGGCCAATAATGACATTATGTGGCGGCCTCTCATTTGAACTCGCATCTGTATCACCCAACACAGCACCCATCGTAAAACTCCCTCCTGATACTTCCACCATTTCGGGAATAGGAATGGTTTCCACTGGTATATTCACCTGTGCCGTATTCCCGGAATTATCGGTCACAACGATCGTAATTATCGTTTTGCCGTAGGCATAAGGAGACTTTGCACCTAGCATAAAACTTGCGGTTCTTTCTCTTTGATTAGGTGGGCCGACGATGATCGGAGATGCGGGAGTAATAGACATCGAATTATCAGCAGGTTCTAATTGGAGTTCCATAGAGACCTCAGCTCTTCTAGCAGTCACCCTAACTTGAACTTGCAAAGTTTTATCTTCAATCTCTTCTCTATTATCGCCATCCTCCTCGAGTAAAGTTACCCTCCTATTATTGTCATGCCCTGCGATTAGCACCGAATAAGATTTATCCGATAGCGAGTTGACTATTGTAAGTGGTAATATGCGAGCAATGCGAAAGCCTAAGTTGTTTTGTTGTATAGCCCTGCTAAAACTAGTGCGGCTCGCAGAGCGTATATTATTAGATGGTTCATTCCAGCCACCACCACGAGCTACGTAATTATTCCTATCAGGACAAGAATTCGTCCAAGCACTACCATCCGTTGGTGCACCTTGATAGTTGTCGTGCCAGCAATCCTGCACCCATTCCCATACGTTGCCATGAACATCGTGCAACCCGAAATTATTGGCGGGATAACTGCCTACCGAAGTAGTGTCGTTTATATTACTATCTGAAAAGTTTGCTTGCTGCGCTCTAATCGTATTACCGAAATGATAATTGGTTTCCGTTCTTGCCCGTGCTACATATTCCCATTCTGATTCACTCAATAATCTATATTCCTGATCGGTTCTGTCCGATAACCATCTCACATAGGCTCGGGCATCTCGCCACGATACATACGCCGCAGGATGATTGCTTTGTTGATAAAATGCAGGACTATTCCATATATCGTGAGGGGTAATATCCTCCGAGCTATCCAGAAAGAACTTAAACTCCTGCCGGGTTATTTCATAGCGACCGACCTCAAAAGGCACGGGAATATTGACGGCATGTCTAGGCCTCTCGCTCGTCATTGACGATCCCATATTAAATTCCCTTGCCTCAACCTGCACCATTTGCGGGCTGACAGACCTTACTATCAAGCGTATCTTCGTTTCACTTTGATTCCCCAATCCATCGGTCACAACAATAGTGAGCGTCGTCGCACCTATGCTTTGAGCGATAATTCTAAATGTCTCCGTTCTTGTGCTACCGGCGGAAGGGAAAGTTATAGGCTCCGAAGGTCTTACTAATATTACCGACTCTCCGCCATTATCTAATCGTAGTGTCATCTCAATGGGATTTGTATCGGGTTTTATAAAGTTAATTTCGACCGGGATGTCCATTCTTCTTAGGCTTCTATCTTCCCACCCCAATGTAAAACTTTGATTTTGCTCAGGTGAGGCTATTCGTGGTGCTGAAATCGTGCGAGCAATACGGAAGCCAACATTGTTAAAGTGTCTATCACTTGAACCTGTGCCGCGTTGTGCCGAGCGTAATAATGATGGGTTGTCGCTATCCCAGGCTCCGCCGCGAAGCACTCTGTTGTCTGACCCTTCACAGATGTTTGCATCAACAACAGCATTGCTGTTATTGGGTATATCCTTGTAGTTATCAGTAAAGCAATCTCGTACCCATTCCCATACATTACCGTGAACATCGTGCAACCCGAAATCATTGGCAGGATAACTGCCTACCGAAGTAGTGCCGTTTATATTACCATCTGCAAAGTTTGCTTGCTGCGTTGAAATTGTATTACCGAAATGATAGTCGGTTTGGGTTCTTGCCCGTGCTGCATATTCCCATTCCGATTCACTCAATAAGCGATAACCTTGTCCGGTTTCATCGGATAGCCATCTGACATAAGCTCGGGCATCTCTCCACGATACATACACTGCCGGGTGATCGGCTTGTTGCGCATAATAATTAGGATCTTCCCACGCACTATGAGAGGAACTCCTTCCTGAACTATTAAGGAAAAACTTAAACTGCTCTCGGGTTATTTCGTGTTTGCTGACTTCAAAAGACTGGAGGGTAATCCGTTTTTGTGGCGACTCTACATTGCCGGTTTGTGCGGTTACGATGTCACCGTTTCTCCAATATTGATTGTGTGGTGAGGCGGGTGTGTTGTCGGATATCCCGATGTCAAACTCTCCGCCATCAACATGCACCATTTCCGGTATCGGCTTGAGCAGACCTTCCATGAATACCCGCACTTGAACTTGAGCATTGGTTTGCGCATAGCAAATACCGGATAATAAAAACCATACAAATAGAGAGGCTGTTTGAAAGGTAAGTCGAAGATTAGAGAAATCTTTTATTGCGCTTAACTTTTTGATCATATTAAGGATGAATGTTAAGAGAAATTATATCATGTTTAGCTGTTGAAAAGAGAACCGCAACATAACCTACATGTGTAGGAGTAGACTGACATAAGGCTGTTGAAAAAGTACTGCCATTGCACAAATTGAACCACTATGTGCCATATAATTTATGAAAACCGTAGGGGCGGATTTATATATCCGCCCTAACGCGACGTACTTGCACGATTTATACATTCATCCATCAAATTTATGCAAAACATAATCTTGTGGCGCGTAGCGGTTGGGTTTGTGCAGGACGGTAGCGTAGGGCGGACATACGAGTCCGCCCCTACCAGTATCATAAATTTGATGGCACATAGTGATTCGATTTAGACAAGGACGACGCGTTTGGGTGGTTTGCGTTATTATGTAGCGCAGGCGGTTAAGGTTGTGCAGATATGGCGCGTTAGGGCGGATATTAAAATTGCCGATTGACCTACTGGCTCAATCGGCGGCTTTATTCTGCCCCTACCAGTATCATAAATTTGATGGCACATAGTGATTCGATTTAGACAAGGACGACGCGTTTGGGTGGTTTGCGTTATTATGTAGCGCAGGCGGTTAAGGTTGTGCAGATATGGCGCGTTAGGGCGGATATGCAAATCCGCCCCTACCATTTTCATAAATTTAGTGGCGCGTGACGGTTGAGTTTTTACAATGACAATACTTTTTCAACAACCCCATGCCACCTACAGAGGGATGCTGTCTTTTGCGATTTGGTCGGCGCGTTCGTTCTCCAAATAGCCGCTATGGCCTCTGACCCATCGCCATTTGATTTGCATCAGTGCGTTGAGGCGGTCTAGTTCTTTCCATAGGTCTTGGTTTTTGACTACTTTTTTGCTCGCTGTTCTCCAATTGTTTTTTTTCCAGCTGGCAATCCACATTTCTATGCCGTTTTTGAGGTAAAGCGAGTCGGTTGTGAGACAAACGATGTGTTTCTTACCTTTGAGTTTTTCCAGTTTGATTGCCGAGAGTCCCTGTATCGCTGCGGTGAGTTCCATGCGGTTATTGGTAGTGTTATGCTCACCACCGCAAAGTATCTTCTCGTATGTTCCGTAGACCAGTATTGCCGCCCAACCGCCTGGACCAGGGTTGCCTCTGCATGCTCCATCAGTATAAATGTGAATGTGCTTTATATCTGGCAAAGCAGATCCTTCAAGCGGTCGGTTGTGGGGCTTCGGGCTTTATCATGCGATCTTTCCATACCGGACCTAGTGGTATCATGCGCGAGACTTGTTTTACTGCGAGTATCGCATAAAAGGAGCTACCCCATTTCATAAATCGCTTGCAGCCTCGCGAGATTTTGCCCGCATAGCCGGGGTGGTTTTTGTATTGAATCAGAGGGGGGGCAAAATAATGTAATTCTTTTACCTTAAAGCCTAGCACTGAGAGCCAGTCTTTTACTCGAAAAGGTGTGTAGAAGTTGCCACACCATGGCGGATTGGCTCGTCCGTGTAATTGAAACAGCTTGAATAAGCCTTGATAACTTATTGGATTAAATGCGATTATTATAAGTGACCCTTCGGAGATTAACACTCTATCGATTTCGCGTAAAAACTCATGCGGATGCGGGATGAATTCAAAAACATGGTGTGCGATGATCAGATCCATGCTCTCGGTATCAAACGGTAAAGAAGCAAAATTGGCAAGTATACCGGTGTCGGAATACCGAGTTGCATTGACGATACATTGAGTGCGTACGCGACTACAAGATAATAATTCTTCGCCTACCTGAAAGGATGCGATATGCGCGGCGTAATAGCCCATTGTTCTTTCCAGCCATGGCTGCAATGCGGGTTCGGTTTCCATCCATAGTTTTCTATTGACATCGCTTTGATACCATTCGTCCAGCAACAAGGAGTTTTGGGATGGGGTTCTTTCAATACGTTTTTTCTTAAAGTTGAACATTGGAGTGTTGAAAAAGTGTTTTATATTTATTTATGGGAACCATGATTTGATGGCGCGGAGCGGTTGAGTTTGTGCAAGATTTCGATATGTGTAGGGGCGGATTTATATATCCGCCCTAACGCGACGTACTTGCACGATTTATACATTCATCCATCAAATTTATGCAAACCATAATCTTGTGGCGCGTAGCGGTTGGGTTTGTGCAGGACGGTAGCGTAGGGCGGACATACGAGTCCGCCCCTACCAGTATCATAAATTTGATGGCACATAGTGATTCGATTTAGACAAGGACGACGCGTTTGGGTGGTTTGCGTTATTATGTAGCGCAGGCGGTTAAGGTTGTGCAGATATGGCGCGTTAGGGCGGATATATAAATCCGCCCCTACGGTTTTCATAAATTATATGGCACATAGTGGTTCAATTTGTGCAATGGCAGTACTTTTTCAACAGCCCGACATGCCCTCCCGAAACGCGATGTGTCTGTACAAGTAGAACCGCCACTTGAGCCAGTAGGTCAAGTGGCGTGACATTGTGCAGAACCTGAACATGTTGTGCAAAACCACAATGTTAAGCGAAACGTAGGGGCGGATTTATATATCCGCCCTAACGCGACGTACTTGCACGATTTATACATTCATCCATCAAATTTATGCAAAACATAATCTTGTGGCGCAAGCGGTTGGGTTTGTGCAGGACGGTAGCGTAGGGCGGACATACGAGTCCGCCCCTACCAGTATCATAAATTTGATGGCACATAGTGATTCGATTTAGACAAGGACGACGCGTTTGGGTGGTTTGCGTTATTATGTAGCGCAGGCGGTTAAGGTTGTGCAGATATGGCGCGTTAGGGCGGATTTATATATCCGCCCTAACGCGACGTACTTGCACGATTTATACATTCATCCATCAAATTTATGCAAACCATAATCTTGTGGCGCGTAGCGGTTGGGTTTGTGCAGGACGGTAGCGTAGGGCGGATATTAAAATTGCCGATTGACCTACTGGCTCAATCGGCGGCTTTATTCTGCCCCTACCAGTATCATAAATTTGATGGCACATAGTGATTCGATTTAGACAAGGACGACGCGTTTGGGTGGTTTGCGTTATTATGTAGCGCAGGCGGTTAAGGTTGTGCAGATATGGCGCGTTAGGGCGGATATGCAAATCCGCCCCTACCATTTTCGTTAATTTAGTGGCGCGTGGCGGTTGAGTTTTTACAATGACAATACTTTTTCAACAACCCCATGCCACCTACAGGGGGATGCTGTCTTTTGCGATTTGGTCGGCGCGTTCGTTCTCCACATAGCCGCTGTGAGCTTTGACCCATCGCCATTTGATTTGTATCAGTGCGTTGAGGCGGTCTAGTTCTTTCCATAGGTCTTGGTTTTTGACTATTTTTTTGCTCGCTGTTCTCCAGTTGTTTTTTTTCCAGCCGGCAATCCACATTTCTATGCCGTTTTTGAGGTAAAGCGAGTCGGTTGTGAGACAAACGATGTGTTTCTTGCCTTTGAGTTTTTCCAGTTTGATTGCCGAGAGTCCTTGTATCGCTGCGGTGAGTTCCATGCGGTTATTGGTAGTGTTATGCTCACCACCGCAAAGTATCTTCTCGTATGTTCCGTAGACCAGTATTGCCGCCCAACCGCCTGGACCAGGGTTGCCTCGGCATGCGCCATCAGTATAAATGTGAATGTGCTTTATATCTGGCAAAGCAGATCCTTCAAGCGGTCGGTTGTGGGGCTTCGGGCTTTATTATTCGGTCTTTCCATACCGAACCTAACGGTATCATGCGCGAGACTTGTTTTACTGCAAGTATCGCATAAAAGGAGCTACCCCATTTCATAAATCGCTTGCAGCCGCGCGAGATTTTACCTGCATAACCGGGGTGGTTTTTGTATTGAGTCAAAGGGGGGGCAAAATAGTTTAATTCTTTTACCTTAAAGCCTAGCACTGAGAGCCAGTCTTTTACTCGAAAAGGGGTGTAGAAGTTGCCACACCATGGTGGATTGGCTCGTCCGTGTAATTGAAACAGCTTGAATAAGCCTTGATAACTTATTGGATTAAATGCGATTATTATAAGCGACCCTTCGGAAATTAACACCCTGTCAATTTCGCGTAAAAACTCGTGCGGGTGTGGGATAAATTCAAAAACATGGTGCGCGATGATCAGATCCATGCTCTCGGTATCAAACGGTAAAGATGCAAAATTGGCAAGTATACCGGTGTCGGAATACCGGGTTGCATTGACAATACATTGAGTACGCACGCGACTACAAGATAATAATTCTTCGCCTACCTGAAAGGATGCGATGTGCGCAGCGTAATAGCCCATTGTTCTCTCCAGCCACGGCTGCAATGCGGGTTCGGTTTCCATCCATAGTTTTCTATTGACATCGCTTTGATACCATTCGTCCAGCAACAAGGAGTTTTGGGATGGGGTTCTTTCAATACGTTTTTTCTTAAAGTTGAACATTGGAGTGTTGAAAAAGTGTTTTATATTTATTTATGGGAACCATGATTTGATGGCGCGGAGCGGTTGGAGTGGTGCAAGGATAACGCGTTACGGGAGGGCATGTTAGCCTCCCCTACGGTGTATGAAATATTTTTTCAGACACGACACAATCATATTGTTAGGCGACAGAAATCGTAGGCACGGCTGCCAATAGTTCTTTGGTGTAGGTGTGGGTTGGTTTTGATAAAATGTTCATGGTATCTCCATATTCTATGATTTTTCCTTTATAAATCACCGCAATTTCGTGTGCCAGATAGGCAACGATAGAGATATCATGGGTAATGAATAGGTAGCCTAAATTAAGTTGTATTTGCAGTTCTTGTAATAGATTGAGTATTTGTGCTTGCACCAACACATCTAATGCACTGGTAGGTTCATCCCATATAATGAAATCCGGTTTTGCCGCAAGCGACCTGGCAATGCAAATACGCTGACGTTGACCACCCGACAGCTGATGTGGATAGCGTCTTAGGTAATCATCGCTTAAACCGACCTGCTCTAACAATCTGCTTAGTTCGGCATCCAAGTCATCGCACCCTTTGCATAGTAGGGCTTCGCCTAGAATCTGTGCGATAGACATCTTAGGGTTCAGCGAATAAAACGGATCTTGGAACACGATCTGCGTTTGCGCTTTGATATCATCTACCGGCTCAGGCCCTCCGCTCTCTGCAACAATATGGATTTTCCCACGGCTGGGTCTGTTCAAAGCCAGCAAGGCTCTAGCAATGGTGGTTTTACCGCTTCCCGACTCACCAACCAATGCCAGCGTCCTCCCGCGTCGTAGCGTGAACGAAACACCGTCTACAGCTTTTACGGTATGTTTTATTTGCCTCAGCAACCCGCTACGTAATTGGAAATGGACGGCTAAATCGTCAACCTCTACCCTGCCCTGCGAAGTTCTATCGGCACCATCAAGTTTTTGTAGTTGCCCTTCGGGGTTTAATAGATAGCCGCGTTTGGATTGGTCGGGTAGCATTTGATAAAGACTGCGGGTATAGTCGTGGCGCGCCTGCTTGAAAAATATATCGGCATTCGCTTCCTCCAGTATCTTGCCGTATCGCATCACTGCGATACGCTCGGCAACATTACTGACCACCGATAAATCGTGAGAGATAAACAGCATTGCCATGCCACGGCGTTTTTGTAGATCGCACAATAGTTCAAGCACCTGCGCTTGTATCGTAACATCCAATGCGGTGGTCGGTTCGTCGGCAATCAACAAAGCAGGGTTTGCCACCAATGCCATCGCAATCATCGCCCGTTGTTTCATGCCACCTGACAGCTGATGCGGATACGACTGGAACACACGCTCGGGATCCGGCAGTCCTACATCCTCAAACAACTGTAATGCGCTCTTGTGCGCCTCGGCACCTTTCTGCTTGCGATGCAATGCCAGTGGTTCTAAAATTTGTTTGCCTATTTTCATCACCGGATTGAAAGAGGTCATCGGCTCTTGAAAGATCATTGCCAGTTTAGCAGCACGATAAAAGCGCATTTGGGATGCCGGCAGTTTAAGTAAATCAGTGCCATTGAGTTCTACAGAACCCGAGCAGATTTGCAAATTGGACGACAGCAAGCGCAACAAAGCCAATGCGGTCAGCGATTTACCTGACCCCGACTCTCCCAGCAATGCAAAGCTCTGCCCTTCGGCTATATCAAAGCTGATATTATCGACCAGCACACCGCCTTGCGCTGGGTCTATGGTCTTTATCGTTAAATCGCGGACACGCAACAAAGGTTTCATTTGGCGGACTCCGCAGTACGAGGATCAAAAGCGTCTCTAACACCGTCAGCAAAAAGATTTGCACACAACACCAACCCGAATAGGAAAATCATCGCTGCAAGTAAAGGCCACCAGACTATCGGCTCGCGCGCCATCTCTAAGCGTGCGCTATTGATCATATTCCCCCAGCTGTTCATCGTCGGGTCTACGCCGATGTTGATGTATGACAGCACTGTCTCAGCCAGCACCAAGCCGCTGAAATCTAGTGCAATCGTGATGAACACGATGTGCATCACATTCGGCAAAATATGGCGTAGCAACACTTGCCATTGCGGAATACCCAACACTTGCGCTGCTTCTATATAGTTCATCTCTTTGATCTTTAATGTCTCGGCTCGTAGCAGACGGCATAAGCCTGTCCAACTGGTAATGCCGAGGATGCCGCATAGAAACAGCAATCTCAAATCCGAGCGTTCGGTCAGATTATTAAATTGCTCAGGATTCTGATCCATATAAACATGGAGTAGCAGAATTGACGCAGCAACCAGAAGCACACCCGGCACTGAATTCAGTGTGGTATACAGATATTGGATGACATCGTCTATCCTGCCCAGAAAATAGCCGGCACAAACCCCCAAAACTAGCGCAAAAGGTAGCATTATCAAGGTCGTTAGTGTGCCGATTAAAAACCCAGTGCGTATGCTTTTGACTGCTTGATACAGCACATCCGAGCCAATTTTATCAGTGCCTAGCACATGGTAATAGTGACTCGTATAGGCAACCGTGAAAATCATCACAACGAGTAGCATAAGGGTTATCATCACTGCTCGCCACGGCAACTCGTGATGGTCGTGTATCAACATCGGCACAACTCGCTCTATGGGTTTAGATGCACGCTTGGCGTAGAAAAAGCAAATCAGCAGGTAAATGAAAAGAAAGCTCAGCAACCCAAAGAATACTCCTGTGACGATGCGCACACCGACATCAAAAGCCTTTTGCTGCTCAGGGTCATCCAAGTGTGCACCGCCGTATTGCAGGCGCGGGTAATGCTGTTTGGTCACTCCGTCATCGACAAAGAACTCCTTGACATAGGCATGTGTTGCAAACGGTGCCGCATAGCTTTTCTCAGTACGCTCGTATAGCGGTAATAAGATCTGATCCAAAACACTGACGATTTCGTTTGAATAGATAACCTCGTTGTTGGCACCCCGTTGATCCAACGCCTTATGAAAATGCAGCGAGTCCAGAAATGCAACCATGAAGTAGAACACTAGAAACACCGAAGAGATCATTGCCACTTTGTTGCGTGCAAGTTTTCTCCAGATCGCTCGCAAATGGGGGCGCGTGCGTGCATAATAAAAATATACTGCGAACAATCCGATCAATACGAAAAAGAACGCATCGCTCAACAGGATAACCGGCTTAATCATTCCAGACGCACCCTCGGATCAACTAAGGTATATGAAATATCGGTCAGCAGTAAGCCAATGATGTATAGGAATGAACCCAAAAAGACCATCGCTCTGACGATTGCAAAATCCTCTCGGGCGATCGCATCTATGGTATAACTGCCTAGACCCGGGATACCGAAAAAGGACTCTATGATTAAGCTCCCCAAAAACAGCAAAGGCAAGACGACAACGACACCAGTGAGTATCGGGATCATCGCATTTGGCAACACATGGTTGAACAGGATATAAAAATCGCTCAGCCCTTTGGCTCTTGCAGTAGTAACATAATCTTTGGAGATTTCCTCAAGGAAAATCGTGCGGTACCAGCGACTGCCTGCCCCAATACCACTAACAACACCGATCAATACTGGGAGTATGACGAATTTGATGGCATCAATGCCAGTGTCATACCCTGATATAGGCACCAGATTGAGTATTTTGGCAAATAGATATTGCCCACCGATGATATAAAAAAGTGCCGAGATAGACATCAAAACAACGCACAATACGACTGAACTGAAATCGACATAAGTTGCCCTGAAAAACACCATGAACAATGCGAAGCTGATATTAACCAGCAAACCGATTAGCAAGGTCGGTATCGCAATCGCCAAGCTCGGCCACATACGTTGCGTAATATCGTGAGCAATGTTGCGTCCGCTATCCGAAGGACCAAAATCAAATGCGAATAGGCGCACTGATTTTTCGTAAAAGATAGTATCGGAGAATGTGCTCAAACCCTGCTGTTCACCGTTATATAACAAAGGTTTATCGTAGCCGCGCTCGCTTTTCCAGAAATCTATCTGTGCTTGTGTGACATGACGATCACCCAAGTGCATGCGTGCGATATCGTCGGGTGAGTTGACGACGAAAAACAATGCGAAGGTCAGCAGGTTGACACCTATCAAAATAGGTATCGCATAAACAACTCGACGAAATAGGTAGTTAATCATAACGCAACCGCCCGTTGTCGTTTTTTATAGATATAAACAGCAGGCAAAACAGCAATGAACAGCACCAGCAGGAAAATCAAAATTGGTCCAAGCTCCGGCTGATTCCACTCTACTCGCCTTTGGGCACGCAACTCGCTGTTCACATTGAGGTATTTTAGTCTATTATGCGCCAGCTGATTCGGTTTTACATTGCCCAACCAATCATGATAGAGTGCGAAAGACTTAGGATGGATGCCCCAAACCCATGGTGCATCGTAGCGTAGGATATCCAGCATTTCGTCTATTAACGCTTGTCTTTCGGCACCGTTCGGCAGGCTGCGCATCCGCTCAAACATTTCATCAAAACGCGGGTTTTGATAATTGGAAGAGTTCGCACCTTCGTAAGTAACTTTTGCATTGGGGCCATAGAACAAAAAGAAAAAATTCTCTGGGTCGGGATAATCGGCATTCCATCCCAAGCGAAACACTTGTGCGGTGCCTTTGTTCAGCTTGTCTTGAAAACGGTTATAGTCGGTATTGCGTATCACCAACTGCACACCCAGATTATCGAATTGCTTGCGCAACCAGTTTAGCAACGCTTTGGCATCAGGCCCCGTCCCCACCGCATCAAAATTTATCACCAGCGGTCTTTGGGTTTGTTGGTCTATGCCGTCTTTGTAGCCGGCCTCTTCCAATAAACGCTTAGCTTCGGATAAAGGTTTACGCCGAACTTGCCCGTCCACCCAATCGTAGACATAAGGGTTGATGCCCTCGGCACCCGATACATTGCCAAACATGCCCGGCGGTAGCGGACCTTGCGCCGATAAGCCGCGCCCGTTTAGAAAAATAGAAGTGAACTCTTCCATATCTATCGCAATAGATATCGCTCGCCGCAATTTTCTAGCTCGCTCACCGTCACCACCGACAATCGGATCCAGCATATTAAACCCTATGTAAAAAGTAGATAGCTGATAAGAAACCGACAATTGGATGCCTTTGTCAATCATAAAATCAGTCAAATCCAATTCACCTTGCTTGCCTATTTGTATCGCTTGATCAAAGCTGTCGGTGCTGATACCTGAGCTGTCGTAATAGCCTTGCAAAAATTTATTCCAATACGGAATACTCTCTTTCTCTAGGCTGTAGATGACCTTTTCGATAAACGGCAGTCGTTTAGTTGCATCAACCAAAAGCCCTCGCTCTTGGTCTCCAATATCGCCTTCGCTAGGATAATAGTCGGCTCTAAAATTGGGATTGCGCACTAGCATCATCCGCAAGTTGGGGTTGTTTTCGGTCATCATAAAAGCACCCGTGCCGATGGGAAACCAGTCCAGCGTGATATTGCGTTCTTTGAGTGCAGGCTGATGATAAAAGCGATCAGCCTCCCACGGCATCGCCGCAAAAAACGGCATTGCAAGCCAATAGATAAATTGCGGATAATCCTTGCTTACCGTTATCCTATAGCGATAATCATCAATGAGTTCTACGCCTGCCATCTGCTCGTTGCGCAAATCAAACCATGCCTCGCGTGCAAAGTCTTCGCGCAAATCCTTTATGCGCGCTCTGAACTCCGGGAAGCCAACGATGTATTGCTCCAGAATACTGGCGATCGGCGAATAGAGTGCCGGGTCTGCCAAGCGTTTGATTTGATAAACATAGTCAGCAGCTTTCAATTCACGCGTCGCTTGTTCGCTGAAATCTGCCAGCCGCTCTATCTCGGCTAATTGTTCGTCGGACATTGCATGATATAAATAGCCGTCACCTGAGGTTACAAAAGCTGGATGTGGTTGGAACAAAATACCTGGGTTTATTTCTATATCATAGACGATATAGGTTGCGTTCTCCTCATCAGTGCTATACCCTTCTGCGTCCACATAAGATAAAGTCGGCATCTGATTAGCGGTTAGCGGGATGAGTTGATAAGGTCGCTTTAGATAATGGTATTGCAACACCGGCTCGTATACCTGCCCCAGAATCGCGTATTCGTTGCTACTATACGCACGCACCGGATCTAGATGTTTGGGGCGTTCGGTGAAACTGGAATAATAGCTATTGTCGGTCGATTCTCCGTACGGATTATTCCACACCGTATCACCGCATGCCGATAACAATAGCAATATCAGCGGGTAAAAATACCAATGTTTGTTGCGTGGTGTCTGTGTGAAAATCATTTGAAAAAGTATTTCATAGAAAATTGTAGGGGCGGACTTATATGTCCGCCCTAAAGTATTGTACTTGCATCATCTCAACCGCTATGCGCCATTAAATTTATTATAACCATCCGTAGGGGAGGGCATGTTAGCCCTCCCCTACGGTGCATGGAATACTTTCTCAACAGTCCCATATCTCTAGATAATTCCATTTTTACATATTCCTGTCATATTCTCGCGTCATTATAGTGGCATTGCAGGGTTATCCCTAGCAATAATTTGATTAACTATTAGGAGCATAGAATGAAAAAATTTCGATCTTACCTTACCCTCGCTGGATTTTTTGTTCTGAGTATCGGCATTGCCGATGCAAGAGACCAAATTTCCATCGTCGGTTCTTCAACGGTATATCCATTTGCAACCGTAGTCGCCGAACATTTCGGTCAAACCACTAGTTTCAAAACCCCCAAAATAGAATCGACTGGTTCCGGCGGTGGCTTGAAGCTATTTTGCGCAGGCCTCGGAGTACAAACACCGGATATCACCAACGCATCTCGCCGAATTAAACAAAGCGAGGTTGATAGCTGCCGTGAAAACGGTGTCAATGAAATTATCGAAGTCAAAGTAGGCTATGACGGCATCGTGTTAGCCAATTCTAAAAAAGCCGATATGATGAAAGTTGAGCTTAAGGATATCTACTTGGCACTTGCCAAAGACATTCCTAACCCCGATGGTTCCGAGTCGTTTGTGCCTAATCCTCACAAAATGTGGAGCGATGTCAACGCAGACCTACCCAAAAAAGAGATTATGGTGCTAGGTCCTCCGCCCACTTCGGGTACTCGTGATGCTTTTGTAGAGCTCGGAATGGAAGGTGGCTGCAAAAAATACGAGTGGATTAAGGCAATGAAGTCTACCGATAAGACTACTTACAAAGCACGCTGCCATAGCATCCGTGAAGACGGTGCTTACGTAGAGGCCGGTGAAAACGATAACCTCATCGTGCAGAAGCTCAGCGTCAATCCCGATGCTTTCGGAATCTTTGGCTTTAGTTTCCTTGAGCAAAATATGGATATCGTGCAAGGTGCTTTAATCGGCGATGTGTCTCCGGTCTTTGAAACCATCTCCGATGGTAGCTATCCTATATCCAGAGCTTTATACTTCTATGTGAAAAAACAGCATGTAGGTGTTATCCCAGGTCTTGCCGAATACGCCAAAGCGTTTATCAACTCTGAGGCAACTGGCCCAGAAGGCTATCTAATAGACAGAGGTTTAATTCCAATGGGTCCGGCTGAACACGAAGCCATTATGGATGCAGTGAATAATCTAGAGATTCTCTCGGCAACCTTATAACAATAACAAACTAGTCGCTTGCCTTGTAAAAGGGCAAGCGACATGTCGTTGTGCAGAACCACAACGTGGGGCTGTTGAAAAAGTATCTGCATTAGTACATTCCCCTCCTTTGGAGGGGTGGTTTTTTGTGTACCCACCATTTAGGACAAGCCTTAGCTCGTCCGACCTACATACCCATGCTAAGGTTCTGCACAATGTTACGCCGTTTGTGCCACTGCAACAAACGGCGGTTCTACTTTGTGCTTACAATGGGCAAACTTAAAATTGTAAAACAACTCTAAACTTTAGTATAATTGTATGAAATTATTGACTATATGCACTTATATATCCTAAAAACTCTCAAACTGTAAATGTATAAAAATTACTATCATACATTCCTTAGAAAACTTGTATCAGCAATAAAAATTCTCAGAGGTCTAAACAAATACCATCCGATTTCTGTAAAAAAACGCGCCAAAATTGATCATACCGCATTGTGGTCATATCCTCATAGTGGTAATACCTGGGTACGATTTATAATTGAATATTTAACTGGTTGCCCTAGTTGTGGTGCCAACACTAAAAATTATGATGCATCTATATGCCTGCGAAGAATTAGGCCTATGCTGATATTAACTCATGTAGATATGAGCAAACCTTTTGTCATATATAAACAACATCACCCTTACCCTCTTAATAAAAACTCATCTCTTATATTATTAATCAGAGATTACTCCACATGTATGTCTAAAATAAGTATGGAATTTAAACAATATTTAGATCTAATCGTTTCTTATGATCTTTTTGAAGGTAACAAAATGTTAATCTACTATGAGGATTTATTAAATAAACCACAAGTAGAGATATACAAACTGAAGCAGTTTTTTAATGCACCTGAAAAACGCTATAAAACCTTTATGAAGAATTATCAACGGTATAAGAATATTTCGAAAAAATCACGAGGAAATAGAGCAAAGAGTATCTTGTATGAAAAAGAAAATTTATCCCAAGCAATAGAATATATGAACAAACAGTTTTCTCAATTACTTGATAAACCCGAATACCAATGTGCGAGACCTTATCTTGCTAGATACATGAATAAATCCACTACCCATCCCAATAGAGATGCAGACATGCCACAGCCACCCCGTCAGTAGAATCGCCGATTGAGTTGTAGGGGCGGATTTGTATATCCGCCCGCCAATCGGCGTGATGCTGTGCAGAACCTTAACATGATTGTTAAACGCATGCATTACAAAATGCATACGCCTGACACCCCTCCACAGGAGGGGAATGGTCGGTCACTACGATTCTATGAAATTGTTATGCAAACAGCCGATACCGGCGATTTCAACTTCAACGGTGCAACCTACAGGCATTGAACCCAGTCCGATTGAAGTACCACAGCAGATAATATCCCCCGGATACAGCGTCATATTGCGCGACAGTGCAGCGACAATTTCGGGTGGGTTGAAAATCATATCTTTTGCCGGGTAATGTTGGACTTCGTTGCCATTCACACGAGTTATGATTTCAAGGTCTTGCCAATCAAGTTGTGTGGCAATCGCAGGACCGAATATGCCGAAGCCATCAAAACCTTTTGCACGGCTCCACTGATCAAAGCCTGCATATTCTTTCAATAAACCAAAAGCAGTCACATCGTTGATGCAGGTATAACCAAATATCGCGTCGCCGCCGGCTTGAGGATCTTCAAGATTGCAGGCGACTTTGCCGATAACGATACCAAGTTCGCCTTCGTAAAAAACCTCACCTTGATAAAACTTGGGATGTCTAATAACTGCTCCGGTTGCGGCATAAGTATTGGCAGGCTTGAATAAATACAGTGGTGTCTTAGGATAAGGCAATTCATTTGCATCGGCAAGGGCGGCATAATTATTCCATAACGCAATCATTTTGCTCGGTGTGCAGGGCGTTAATAATGTAACTTCATCCAAACTTGCGGTTTGGTCGGTGAGCGGCGGCGTGTCAAAAGGATGGTCAGCGTTGGTATCACACAACCTAATTTCCTGCCCTTCCAAGAAACCTATTTTTGTTTTATTTTGGTGTTCAAACCGTACCCACAAGCTCATTTCATATCCCTAAATCTTAAGTATTTTCCAATAATTCTCTATCAAATAATTCCAGTTGTTTGTCCAGCCAGCCGACCAATTTATTTTTTTCTATTCTATTCGCCTCTACGCTCAATAGATGCCGCCATTTTTTAGCGTGCCTATGTCCCTTAAATAAATTCTGCACAGCTTGTAACAATTTTGTATTGAATGTGTTTTTGCTGATTTGATATTCTATATAAAGCAACATCATTCTGGCAATATCCAATGGGGATTTGTAATCCGTATGCTGATTATAAAACAGTGCATCAACTTCGTGCAGAATAAAAGGATTTTTCTGCACTGCCCGTCCCAGCATCACTCCATCAACGATGTCCAGTTTTTGGTACGCCGTATCTATATCTTGTATGCCTCCGTTCAAGATGATTTCAAGGTCAGGACGCTCTTGCTTGAGCCTATAGACATATTCGTATTCAAGCGGCGGTATTTCTCTATTTTGTTTAGGAGATAATTTGCCTAGCAGTGCCTTGCGGGCATGAACAATGAATGTGTTGCAACCAGTATCGGCAACACATTCTATAAAGCGATAAAATCGTTCGTAGCCGTCGTAGTCGTCAACACCGATTCTGCATTTCACACTGACTGGTAAATCACTCGTTTGCGACATCAAGCGCACGCAGTCTGCGATGCGCTGCGGTGTCTTCATCAAACATGCACCGAATTGCGCCTTGCCTACTCTGGGGCTGGGGCATCCGGCATTGATGTTTATCTCGTCATAACCGTATTGTGCGGCGTATTCGGCACAACGTGCCATATCCTCAGGGCAGTTCCCTCCAATTTGTAAGGCCAAAGGATGTTCTTGATCGGAAAAATCCAATAGACGGCTACGGTCGCCATTTAGTATTGCATGACTGCTCAGCATTTCTGTATACAGCATCGCGTGGCAACTTATAAGTCGTAATAAATAGCGAAAGTGGCGGTCGGTATAAGCCATCATTGGTGCCACACAAAAACGTCTATGTTCACTTAAATTCATCGGCTTATTATATGCAATGTTTTATCATTAAACAAAGTTTAGGGCTATTAAAAAAGTACCGTCATTGCATGAACCCAACCGCTTGCGCCATTAAATTTATGCAAACGGTAGGGGCGGATTTGCATATCCGCCCTACGGTACCGTCCTGCACTACTGCAACCGCTTGCGCCATTTAGTTTTGGTTTCCATAAACAAAATGAATGAATGAATGGGGCTGTTGAAAAAGTACCGCTATTGTATAAACTCAACCGCTTGTGCCATTGAATTTAAGAAAACGGTAGGGGCGGATTTGCATATCCGCCCTAAAGTTGAGTCCTCGCACAAATCTACCCGCTCTGCGCCACCAAATCATGGTTACCGTAAATGAAATGGATAGAATGGATTGCCTGTACAGACGCAACGCGTTAGGGCGGATATATAAATCCGCCCCTACGGTTCAAGAAATACTTTTTCAACAGACTCGAATGGATTGTTTGTGCAGACGCAACGCGTTTCGGGAGGGCAGGTATATTTAACTATGGCTTATTTGATATAAGATAAACGCTTAGGTAGATGCAGTGCCTAGGAAGTCGGAGGAGACACGCTCAAGAGAGGATTAGGCATTAAAGCCTGTTAACATGATAAGCACTCCTCCGGCGTTATGACTATAGAGCTCGTAAGGCAGCTTGGGACTTTAGATCTCGTATTTACCTGTTTGGGCGGCGTAGTCATACTTTCCTAAACTCTGCTTGATACCTAGTAATTCATTCATTCAATAACTATTATGGAGGAAATTATGGTGAAACACAAACAACCTGCCGCAATCGGCATTGATGTCTCTAAAGACACTTTAGAGGTGGCATTATTATTCGTTGACGAGAGTTTCTCGGAATCACAATTTAGAAATAATATCAAAGGTATTAAACAGCTGTTAGCTTGGCTTGCCGAACAGGGCGCAAAGTGCTGCCCGATCTGCGTTGAAGCCACTGGTGGCTTGGAGACAAACCTTTGCGAGCGAGCTTCCCGGGCTAAACATCCGATACAGGTGGCACCCCCGGCTCAAGTTGCCTATTTTCGCAAAAGTCTTAATATGCGTAATAAAACTGATGGCGATGATGCGCGCTTAATTGCACGCTTCGCAGTGTCAAACCCTAATTATCGGTGGACCAGTTCGTCACAGGCTATCCAGACCTTGAAGGATGCTCTCAAACGCAGACACAAACTGACATTAGCGAAGACGATGTTAAGGAATAGTGAAAAGACTTTGCGCACCGCTGGACAAAAGCGCAGTGCGGCTGCAGACTTGAGACACCTTGAGCAACGCATCGATCAGATTGATGCTTCAATCGAAAGGCTTATTGCCGAAAACGAACAACTTGCACAGACCTGCAAATTATTGTGTTCGATACCCGGTATCGGTATGCAAATCGCAGCCACCCTGTGTGCAGTATTAGATGATAATACGTTTGAGCATCCCAAGCAACTCGCTGCTTTTATCGGCATCGCACCAATGCGCAGACAATCCGGCAACTGCGAAGCACGGGCTCATATCTCTAAAATTGGCAAACGCTGCCTACGCACCGCTTTGTTTATGGCGGCACTCTCGGCACGGCTTCATAACCCCATTATCCGCGACTTTGCCAACCGCTTGCAACGCCGACGCCCGGAGTTAAGCAAAAAGGAAATCATTGTCGCTTGTGCACATAAGCTCGCCCGTATTATTCATGGAGTACTCAAGCACAATAAGCCGTTTGACCCGCGTCATGAGTGTCCGGCTGCGGCCTAAATAGATATTCAGAAAAGGAGATAAAAAATGAGTAAAATGACTTGATTTTAAATAAGGCATCATGTTAGCCCTCCCCTACGGTGCATGAAATACTTTTTGAACAGCTCCAGCATATTGACATCGTATATCGTACAATAGGTGTTATGGAAGCCGCTCTTCGTATCTCAAATTTAGACAAAACCTATCCGAATGGACAAACAGCTCTGAGCGAAGTCAGTCTAGTCGTGGAGCATGGCGATTTCTTTGCCCTATTAGGTCCTAACGGCGCAGGTAAATCTACGACTATCGGTATCATCACTTCGCTAATTAAAAAAACCGCAGGTAAAGTAGATATATATGGCCTCAATATAGACACAGATTTTAACAAAGCCAAACAGTACATCGGGCTGGTGCCGCAGGAGTTTAGCTTTAATCAATTTGAGCCAGTAATTGAAATTTTAATCAATCAAGCAGGTTATTACGGGGTACCACCTCGTAAAGCGCGCAGTCATGCAGAAGAGTATCTTAAAAATCTAGGCTTATGGGAAAAGCGTAACCAAGAAGCACGTAATCTCTCAGGGGGGATGAAGCGGCGATTGATGATTGCTCGAGCAATGCTACATCAACCTCAACTATTGATTTTAGACGAACCGACTGCCGGTGTTGATATAGAAATACGCCGCATGATTTGGAATTTTCTAACCGAATTGAACGAACAGGGCACGACAATCATACTCACCACGCATTACTTGGAGGAGGCCGAAAAATTGTGTCGCAATATCGCCATCATAGATCAAGGAAAAATCATCACCAACACATCAATGCGTAATTTACTCAACAGTTCAGACTCAGAATCGTTTACCCTTTATCTAACTGAACCTATCACCGCAGAAAATATGCCGACCATCGATTCGGTAACCTTAAAGCAAATTGATTCGTACACCTTAGAGGTAATCACCAATTCCAAGACTGATTTGGCACGAGTATTTACTGAGTTGTCGCGACATAACATTCGCCTGTTGAGTCTGCGCAATACCTCCAACCGCTTAGAGGAATTGTTCCTGAAATTAGTATCCGAACACGATGCTTTATCGTTGGGCAATTCCAATATCAAAGGACATGCACAATGAATGAGACTAGATCCGACTACCTACATTATATAGCGATAGTGCTGTATACGCTATTTAGACGAGAGATATTACGTTTTATGCGTATCTGGATACAGACTTTACTGCCACCGGCGATAACGACGATATTGTATTGTGTCATCTTCGGTGAGCTGGTTGGTCGACAACTCTCAGGGATGGGAGGTTACACCTATATGGAATACATTATCCCGGGATTAATCTTGATGGCAGTAATCACCAACTCCTACAGCAATGTTGTCACCTCTTTCTACAGCACTCGATTTCACAAAAACATAGAAGAGATGCTCATCTCACCAATGCCTGCTTATATATTGATGATAGGCTTTATTGCCGGTGGTATGGCAAGGGGTTTGGTCGTAGGTCTAGTCGTCTGGGTGGTCTCTTTAATGTTTGCAACCCTCCCCTTCCCTGATTTCGGTTTGACGGTCGTCGTGTTGCTGTTAACTTCGGCAGTGTTTTCCGTCGCCGGCATGATCAACGGTATTTACGCCAGGAGTTTCGATGGAATTTCAATCATCCCTACTTTTATTTTAATGCCTCTGACCTATTTGGGCGGTGTCTTTTATTCAGTGGAAATACTACCCGAAGTATGGCGCAACATAACTTTGTTCAACCCAATCTTTTATATGATAGATGTATTCAGACAAGCCAGCATGGGGCTTAGTGATGTAGATATTTCCCAATCACTGATTATCTTGGTTGTGTGTTTGTTCGTTTTAGTAACTATTTGCCTGCAGTTGCTGGTGCGAGGTGTTCGCCTACGCAACTGATATGCCGATGATAGACAGCGACCCGCAAGAAACTAGAGAGTGGCTTGATTCGCTGGACGATGTTACCGAAATAGCCGGCAAAAAGCGTGCCGTTTATTTACTAAAACGTATAGAAGAATATGCAAAGGTACAGGGTATTTCTGTGCCAAGCACTATCGCAAACACCCCTTATATCAATACCATCCCGGTGGATGAACAAGCAGCAAGCCCGGGCGATAATGCAATAGAACACCGGATTCGCTCATTGATACGCTGGAATGCTGCAGTCATGGTGATTCGTGCCAACAAAAAAGCCAGTGGCATAGGTGGGCATATCGCAACATTCGCCTCTGCAGCAACACTTTACGATGTGGGGTTCAACCATTTCTTTAAGGGACCTAACCATCCCGACGGTAGCGATTTGTTATTCATTCAAGGACACAGCTCGCCGGGTATTTATGCGCGAGCATTTCTAGAGGGGCGTCTCTCCAAGAGACAACTCAATGGATTTCGTTTCGAAATCGGCGAACAGGGCTTGTCTTCTTATCCACATCCTAAATTGATGCCTGATTTTTGGCAATTCCCCACTGTTTCTATGGGGCTTTCGTCAATCATGGGGATTTACCAAGCGCGCTTTATGCATTATTTGGAAAACCGCAAACTTGCTACATGCAAAGGGCGAAGAGTTTGGGTGTTTTTAGGAGACGGCGAGATGGACGAACCCGAGTCGTTGGGAGCTATTTCTCTTGCCGGTCGTGAAAAGCTGGATAACTTGACTTTCGTTATAAACTGCAATCTACAACGGTTGGACGGACCGGTGCGCGGAAACGGCAAAATCATTCAGGAGCTAGAAGCCATTTTCAGAGGATCGGGCTGGAATGTTATCAAAGTCGTTTGGGGATCCTATTGGGATCCTTTATTGCAAAAAGATACAGAAGGTCTATTGGTGCAGAGAATGGGAGAAGTGATAGACGGCTATTATCAAAACTATAAAGCTAAGGAAGGTTCTTATATACGCAAACATTTTTTCGGCAAATACCCACAGTTGTTAGACATGGTTTCCGACTTGTCTGATTTGGATTTATGGAAGTTAAACAGAGGCGGACACGACCCCAACAAAGTCTATGCAGCGTATCATGCGGCGGTCAATCACAAGGAACAGCCCACCGTGATTTTAGCCAAAACAGTCAAAGGTTATGGCATGGGGGAATCGGGTGAAGGACAAAACCGCTCGCATCAACAAAAGAAGATGGACATAGATTCGCTAAAGACGATGCGCGACCGCTTTAACTTGCCGCTCACCGACAAGCAAGTAGAAAATTTGGAGTATATCACCTTGTCTAAAGACAGCGACGAATATCATTACTTGTACGAACATCGTACCAAGCTCGGCGGCTTTATGCCACAAAGAAGTCATTTGCGCAAAGCCTCACCACTACCCTACCCAAGTCTCAATAGTCTCTCCGCTTTGCTCAAACCGACATCCAAGGCTTTTTCTACAACGATGGCTTTTGTACGCATCTTAACTTTGTTATGCAGAGACCCACAGTTCGGGCGTTATGTAGTGCCAATCGTTCCCGACGAAGCACGTACTTTCGGTATGGAAGGAATGTTTCGCACTCTAGGTATTTATTCGTCGGTCGGACAACTCTACGAACCCGAAGATGTGGACGAAATCATGTACTACAAAGAGGATAAATCCGGTCAGATACTGGAAGAGTCTATATGTGAGGCAGGTGCGTTTTCATCGTGGATCGCGGCGGCAACTTCGTACAGTGAGCATAGCTTGAACATGGTGCCTTTTTATATATTCTATTCCATATTCGGCTTCCAACGCATCGGTGATCTTGCTTGGGCAGCAGGCGATATGGAATCACGCGGCTTTTTGATTGGAGCAACATCGGGGCGCACCACACTAGCCGGGGAGGGTTTGCAACATCAGGACGGGCAGAGTCACCTGCAAGCCTCAGTGATACCCAACTGTATTAGTTACGATCCTTGTTTTGCTTACGAACTTGCGGTTATCACCCACCATGGATTGAAACGTATGGTCGGCAAACAGGAGAATGTCTTCTTTTATATCACCGTGATGAATGAAAATTACGAACATCCCGAGATGCCCGGAGATATCGCTGCACAAATTATTCGCGGTATCTACTGCCTGAAGTCATCATCTCACCCTCAAGTTCGTCTATTGGGTAGTGGTGCAATTTTAAGAGAATGTATCGCCGCACAAGAGCTATTGCAAAACGATTGGAATATAGAAGCCGAAGTCTATAGCGTGACCAGCTTCACTGAGTTATCTCGCAATGGATACGATGTGGTGCGTTGGAATAGATTACATCCTTTAGCCGAAAAACGCACACCCTATGTCACCCAATGCGTGCCGCAAGCCGATATTCCGGTCGTCGCTGCCAGCGACTATATGCATAGCTATGCCGAGCAGATACGTGCTTACATCCCTGCCCCCTACTATACTCTAGGAACCGACGGCTATGGACGCTCGGATACTCGCGAGCAACTACGACGTTTCTTTGAGGTAGATAGATATCATATCGCATTAACCGCACTGCAAGCTCTGGCAGACAACGAAAAACTATCACCTGACATACCAGCTTCGGCAATAGAAAAATACCAAATTGACTCCGATACCGAAAACCCGGCAAAACGTTAACGAAAAATGGCAAGCATAAACCGAATTGGAATTGTTGAAGAAGTAATGTCATTGCCCAAACGTAACCGCTTGCGCCATCAAATTTATGAAAATGGTAGGGGCGGATTTGCATATCCGCCCTACGGTACCGTCCTGCAAAACCGTAACCGCTTTGCGCCACAAGATTATGGTTTGCATAAATTTGATGGATGAATGTATAAATCGTGCAAGTACGTCGCGTTAGGGCGGATATATAAATCCGCCCCTACGGTTCAAGAAATACTTTTTCAACAGTCTGATGTTAACCCTCCCCTACGGTGTATGAAATACTTTCTCAACAGTACTATGCCTGCGTTATAATCAGTGATAATCAAACGATAGAATATATTGTTATGGAATCTCAAATAACCGTACCGAATGTAGACGACTTTGATGTTGTTGAAATCAGCGAGATATTAGTCGCTCTCGGCGATACCATAAATACAGATGACAGCGTCGTAACTTTGGAAAGCGAAAAAGCGGCAATGGAAATCCCATCTCCTCAACCGGGAGTAATCAAGAACATACATGTAAAAGTAGGCGATGCAGTTAAAACTGATACTTTGTTAGTTACACTGGAAACAGAAACGGACACAAATCAAGCCGAGACTACAGAACCTGAATCTGTAGCATCAAGCGAAGATGCAACAGCAGCCCAAACTACCACACTACCTCAAGAAGAACCACAAACTCAAGCTATAGATAAGGAAGAACCAGCCATACAACAACAAACGCCTGATGCTATTGCCTCAGAAGATACCACAGCATTGCGTGCCAGCCCTTCAGTGAGACGTTTTGCTCGTGAGCTTGGTGTCAAGCTTTCGGCAGTCGCTGGCACTGGTGCTAAAGGACGGATTACCAGAGCAGATATTGCTCAATACTTTCGCACTGCGGTTTCATCGGCATCGCAAAACACACCAACAACAAAACAAGTTGACTACCAACGTTTTGGCAATACACAAACTGAAAATATTGGCAGAGTACAACGCGCAGCTGCCGAACATCTGCAAAGCACATGGCAAACCATCCCGCATGTATGGCAACACGGTGAAGGTGATATAAGTGAATTGGAAGACTATCGCAAACAGCACTTCAATGGAGCTAAAAAATCAGGCAAAACCACATTACTACCTTTTTTAATCAAAGCATTGGCATACTCGCTAAAGGAGTTCCCTCACTTTAATGCTTATTTAGAAGACTCTAAAACCATTTTGCTTAGAGATTATTATCACATCGGCTTTGTGGTTGATACCGAGCATGGCTTGTTTGTGCCGGTGATACGAGATGTGGATCAAAAAGATATTCAAACCATAAACAGCGAACTCAAACAACTTGTGCAACGAGCTGAAGCAGGCAAATTAAGTGTTGACGATATGTCCGGAGGTTGCATTACCATCAGTAATTTAGGTGGGCTTGATAGTGGCACATTTACACCAATAATCAATGCCCCCGAAGCGGCGATTTTAGGTATCAGCCGTGCCCGTACTACGCCTGTTTGGGATGGCAAACAATTCGTGCCCAAGCTAATGCTACCGTTGCATCTATCCTACGACCATCGTTTGAATAACGGTGTTGCTGCAGTTAATTTCCTTAATCATTACAAAGCGTTATTGTCTAAACCTGATGTTTTCAAGTAGGAGCTGATGAACGCAACTTCTACTCTACCACAAAGCAACGAACATCTAGTCGTCATCGGCGGCGGGCCTGGCGGTTATAGCGCGGCGTTCAGGGCTGCTGACTTAGGTTTTAAGGTCACGCTTGTTGAGCGTTATCCGGTATTGGGTGGTGTATGCTTGAATGTGGGTTGTATTCCGTCCAAAACATTGCTTCATGCAAGTGCGGTGATTAGAGCGGCACAAGGTTTGAAAGAGCAAGGCATTGTCTTCGATACTCCTGAAATCAAACCTAAGGCATTGATGCAATTCAAGGACTCGGTCATTGCACGTTTGAACAAAGGACTTGCTACACTTGCCAAAAAACGACATATCCGCGTAATAAACGATAGTGCTTGTTTTCATTCCGAACATGAGTTAAAACTGACCGAGTCATCAGAGACTATAGGCTTTGATAAAGCCATTATTGCAACCGGCTCGCGCAACCGACGTATAGAAAATAAAACAAATGACACAGAACTTATGTATTCGGGTGATGCCTTGAACATTAAGCATATTCCCAGTCGATTGTTGATTGTAGGCGGCGGTATCATCGGTATAGAAAATGCCTTTATCTATCAAGGACTTGGCTCGGCAGTTGAAATTGCCGAACTCCAACCGCAATTACTTGATATGTGTGATACCGATATCAGCAAACCTCTATTAGACCGATTGAACAACATTTGTGATGCTATCTACACTCAAGCCCAAGTTGCCAAAATTGAAAATGATAAAAACCGGCTGCTTGCGCAAATTCAAACACCGGATACCACTATCACTCGACACTACGATGCTGTTTTAATCAGCACCGGGCGATTACCGAATAGCGATATGCTGGAGCTTGATACTATCAGTTTGCTAACCGACGATAACGGATTCATCGTAGTTGATGAGTGTATGCGTACTAATGTGACCGATATTTATGCAGTCGGTGATGTTATTGGTAATCCAATGCTTGCCCACAAAGCATCGCATCAAGGCAAAATTGCAGCCGAACACGCTGCCGGGATGCGAGTTTCTTTCAGCGATAAAGCAATTCCGTCGGTTATCTACAGCGACCCTGAACTCGCATGGGTCGGAATCACCGAAAAAACTGCGTACAAAGCAGGAATAGATTGTCAAAGTGCAGTATTTCCATGGCAAGCGAGCGGGCGCGCACTCGGCACAAAACGAGGCGACGGCTTGAGCAAGCTAATCTATCATAATGAAAGCAAGAAATTATTGGGTGGTGCTGTTTGTGGTGCGGGTGCCGACGAATTGATTGCAGAAATAGCTTTAGCTCTTGAGATGGATAGCGATCTCTATGATGTTGCTTTAAGCGTACATCCCCACCCTACTTATGCGGAAACCATAGCACAAACCGCAGAGCTGGCATTAGGCACGGTCACCGAACTTTATACCGGCATTCCGGGTAAATGATATGGCGTCCCCAAGGGGATTCGAACCCCTGTTGCCGCCGTGAAAGGGCGAAGTCCTAGGCCAACTAGACGATGGGGACACAGTGGAAGTGTAAATTGTGACGATAAGTTGCCTTTATGTCAAGTAGATTATAAATCGTGTAGTGCTTTAGGGCTGACCAAAACGCCGTCGCTGTCCGCATAAAGCCAATCGCCAGGTTTGCAACTTACGCCACCGAAGTTCACTTCTATATTGCAAGTACCCCTATCCTTCTTTTCACTTTTGCGCGGATTGGTAGTAAGTGCTTTAACGCCTATATTCAAGTTTGCAATGATATCGCTGTCTCTGATACAGCCATTGATTACTACACCGCGCCAGTGATTATCTATTGCCAGTTGTGCCAATAAATCACCCAACAGCGCACAACGTTTGGAGCCACCGCCGTCGACAAGTAATACCCTATCACGCCCCGCTTCTTGCAGTGTTTTTTTTACGAACGAATTGTCTTCAAAGCATTGTACGGTTGCAATCTCGCCGTAGAAAGCTGTCATACCGCCGTAGTCTTTTAATGGCAACGCTATATGTTGCAATTCTTGTAAATGTGTATCGCACAAATCTGCTGTTTTGATAGTCATCCTTTATTCCTGATTGTTCGTGAGTGATTTAATAATTAGTTAAGTTTATATTTTACCGTAAATTGCTGCTTACGATAACCTCCGATATCCACCGCTTCGATTAACGGAGATTTTATCAAGGTATCGCGCAGCTGTTCGTTTTGCTTTTGATCTTGATAACTCGTTCTGAATTTTAATTCTACACCGTCGTTTTTATAGACGGTCGCAGTGCGCAGCGAGCTCTGCAAATGCGGCCAGTCTGCCATCTCGTTTTGTATTTGTGTAACTCTGTTCCTCCATGCTGTACGATCGCCTCTTAAATAATAAACTTTTAACTGTTCTGGTATATAACTGATAAGTGCTTGCTTTAATACAACCGTCTCTGCTTCAGATATTTTATCTCCGCTATTAATGTTATATACTGCAACGCTTGCCAGTATCGCTAGAATTGTAACTGCAATCAATATCTCTATTAAAGTGAAACCGTAGACTTTTTTTACATTCATAAATAACTCCCCTATTTGCTTGCATCCACTATGCCGATAAGCATACTGTAGATATATCGGAAAATAGAACCAGTGTCGGTTTAGTTGAAGTCTTTTAACTAGAAAGGTAGTTGCAATATTAGGCTCATAATCGAAACATTTAGAAGTGTCGTTGCTATAAACATTCCAAACATTTTCCGGAATAATCT
This sequence comes from uncultured candidatus Poriferisulfidus sp., assembly GCA_965200865.1. GTDB lineage: Bacteria > Pseudomonadota > Gammaproteobacteria > Poriferisulfidales > Oxydemutatoraceae > SP5GCR1. The sequence goes on from CBDAVG010000002.1 coordinate 826,947, forward strand.
CGTTTCCATCTGTGAAATCTTAAGTTCCATATCTTTGATATCAGCCTTGGTTGCCATTCTCAATTCTACATCTCTAATATCGGCTTTAGTTGCCATGTCTTTGATGTCAGACTTAGTTGCCATGTCTTTGATGTCAGACTTAGTTGCCATTCTCAATTCTATATCTCTGATATCGGCTTTGGTTGCCATATCTTTGATGTCAGCTTTGGTTGCCATATCTTTGATAGCATTCTTAACTGTAGTGTCAATAATGTAGATAAGACTCTCTATTGCCAAACCAATCTCTTCCTTGGTTGTACCGGGAATCTTCATTAGCGTTTGATGAAAAAGTGAGTCGTATATCATGATATATCTCCTATTCGGTTAATGATTATAAATAAATACTTGCCTTACAGCAAGGACGAATTCGCAATATTAACCTGCAAATACAGCCTTTGAATCGATATAAAATGAACGGTAGTAAATATCCGACGAATGGCAGGATAGAACCGCCGATTCTATCTGACGGGGTGTTTTTTTTCGTACCCACTATTTAGGGCAAGCCCTAGCTTGTCCGACCTACATACCCACGTTAAGGTTCTGCACAATGTTACGCCGTTTGTGCAACTGCAACAAACGGCAGTTCTATTTTTCAACAGCCCCAAATCAAACTTCAGGGAATAATTTGCTAATAGATTGTTCTTGGTGGATGCTTGAAATGGCTTCCGCAAGCATTTCGGATACACTAATTTGTCGAATGTTGGCACACTGCTCGGCAGCCTTGGAAAGTGGAATGGTATCGGTGACTACGACTTCGTCTATCACTGATTGTGCAATGCGTTCAATCGCTGGTCCTGACAATACTGGGTGGGTGGCATAAGCACTCACTTTAAGGGCACCGTTTTCTTTTAAGGCTTTCGCTGCTGCGCATAGGGTTCCGGCAGTATCAACGATATCGTCCATGATAATACAGGATTTATCTCTCACGTTACCAATTACGTTCATCACTTTGTTTTCGTTGGGACGAGGACGTCGCTTATCTATAATTGCAAGATCTGAATCACCCAATCGTTTAGCCAAGGCACGCGCCCGAACAACACCTCCTACGTCGGGAGACACGATGATTTTATCGCCTTGATAATGTTGGTTAATGTCGTCCAACAACACTGGTGATGCATAGATATTATCAATCGGGAAGCTGAAAAAACCTTGTATTTGATCGGCGTGCAAATCCACAATGAGTGCGCGGTTCGCTTGTACGCCATTAATCATATCGGCAACTACTTTAGCCGATATCGGAACTCTGGCATAACGCAACCGGCGATCCTGCCGGCAATAGCCAAAATAAGGAATGACGGCGGTAATCCGTCCTGCAGAAGCCCGATGCAGAGCATCAGTCATAATCAACAATTCCATTAGATATTCGGCTGGCGTGAAAATAGGCTGCATAATAAAAACATCCTTGCCTCTAACATTTTCAAGAATTTCTATACGCACTTCGCCGTCGCTGAAACGGTCGACTAAGGCATTGCCCAGATCTATTTGTAAGTGAACGGCTATTTTTTTTGCCAGCTCAGGGTTCGCCGTGCCGCTGAATAATGCAATTTTTTTTCTGTTATTTTCCATGTTAGTAATAACCGATAGTGGCTGGGCCGGCAGGATTCGAACCTGCGAATGCCGGGATCAAAACCCGGTGCCTTACCACTTGGCGACGGCCCAAACATATATCAACATTAAATGAGATACGCATATTAACATAAATTACTGATTTCATTGATTGACAGGCATCTCATCAATACCCTGTGCAACCAAATATCGCAGATGTGCAGGACAATTATGAGTCAACTCAGTTGCTTGTTCCTTGGTTTCGCAAGATGCAAAAAAGGCACCACCTGAACCAGTCAAATATGCAGTACTACGACTATTCAGCCAATCCATATCGGCAGAGATCTGCGGGTATTCTTTTCTGACAACCGCCTCAAACACATTCGTAGTGCATCCCGCCAAATAGTCTCTCATCGAAACCTTGACACAATCTCTCTTTAATTCGAAACACTCAAACATCATACCAGTATTAATCTGGTGAGGCGGAATAAACACAGCATACCAACGCGGTGGCAGCTCTACTGCCTGCAGGATCTCCCCTATCCCTTCTCCCCACGCACTCTGTGCTCCGATAAATAACGGGATATCAGCCCCTAAGTCTTTACCATAAGCCATCAGTTGCATATCGTTCAAACGACAATCCCATAACCGATTCAATACCTTGAGCGTGGTTGCCGCATCGGAACTTCCACCACCCAAACCCATTCCTGTAGGAATACGCTTATGCAAATAGATATCAATCCCTTGCAGTGTGTTGCAATGTTGCTGCAGAAGACGAGCAGCCTTGAATACCAAGTTATCATGGAGCGGAATATCCATATTACATTGTAGGTTAATTGCCTCGTCTGTGCGCACTTTGAAATCAAGCTCATCGTAGTAATCTATAAGTTGAAACAGAGTCTGCAATTCGTGATAGCCGTCGGAGCGACGTTTTGTGATATGCAGAAAAAGATTTAGTTTAGCGGGTGCCAAGTGTTTCATAAAAACCACTTAGCATGCAGAAGTTTTGACAACACTTGGAGGTGTCTGCCACGAGCGTATATGCAACCACAGCTGGGTCTGTGCCTGACTTAATGTTAAACTACTGGGCGACCAGTCTAGACAATCATCGTCTCTATAATTGGTATAGTTTATAGTCCATTCGTTTTGTTTATAGAGTTGCAATCTACCTTGCGCATCAAACTCACTGCCAAAATAAGCCTTGTCAGGGGCAGGCGCACCCAACAACCAATAATGCAGGCTCTCCACCGGTACTTCTGTGCCTAACACAGATTTAATCAACATCGAAGGGTCGGATGCCTGTGTTTGCCTCCCCTTAGAATCTATCGCCGATACACTACCATCCGACTGACTCTCTATAAGCATCAACCGCCGACCCAGCATATCGTTGAAAGTCATAGCAAACTCGTCTTCGCGTTGTGTCCATTGCATGATCCCTCGCCAACTCAATTTATCGTGGCGTAGTGCTATCCTCATTTGCATATCCCATTGCGTATAGCTTGCGACACGCTCCTGCATGACCGACACCGCAGTATTGACAACATCAGCTTCCAGCTTCAGAGGTTGTTGTTGCGAACAAGCACCTAATAACATGCAAAGTGCCATTAAAAGGAATAAAAGATGTTTCATAGAATTGTAGGGGCGGACTTGCATGTCCGCCCGAACGTATTGCGCCTGCAAATATAAAATCGTACGCCATCCAATTTATGAGGACCAAAACCAAGTGGCGCAAGCGGTTGCAGCTGTGCAGAACGGCACTTTAGGGAGGGCATGTTAGCCCTCCCCTACAGGTGGTTTGGGTACGCGTTGTATCAACACAAGATATTGTGCGAGCACTCGGTAAATGGTTTGCATAATTTGGTGGCGCAAGCGGTTGCAGCTGTGCAGAACGGCGCTTTAGGGAGGGCATGTGGGACTGTTGAAAAAATAGAACCGCCGTTTGTTGCAGTAGCACAAACGGCGTGACTTTGTGCAGAACCTTTGCAACCACCCCGTCAGGCTTCGCCTGCCACCCCTCCAAAGGAGAGGAATGTACTAATGCAGACACTTTTTCAACAGCCTCATGTTAGCCCTCCCCTACGGGTGGTTTGGGTACGCGTTGTATCAATACAAGATATTGTGCGAGCATTCAGTAAATGGTTTGCATAATTTGGTGGCGCAAGCGATTGAGTTCATGTGATAACGGTACTTTTTCAACAGCTCTATGTTGCTTTACGGCATTATTTGTTCATACAAGCGTATCAGATAATCGCTTTCTGGAAAATCTATCAGCGCATCTTTGAGTAGCTGCGTCGCCTCCGCTTTTTTTTGCATAGACCATAAAATTTCAATCCAGTGACCTAAGATCTCGGAATCGTGGAACATCGAAGCTGCCCTTTTTATATAGTTTTCGGCAAGTTCTAAATTATTGAGGCGAAATTCTAGCCAAGCCATGCTATCAATGACAGCCGGTTCAGTAGGGTTTATCTCGTAGGCACGCCGTATATAAATAGCCGCATAATCTAAGCGACGGTTCAGGTCAACGAGCGTATAACCCAAGGCATTTAATGCTTGCCAGTTATCTCCGTCCAATTCAATGACACGCTCCATATCTTGCTCAAACAGATTGAACTGTTCCATCTCCAGCCACAACATGCCGCGAGAATACAGCAAACTCAACGAGTAGGGATAACGTTCAATCGCCTCGTCGTATAAGCGTATCGCACGATCCTTAAACCCACCCTCCCGCAATGCGGTAGTTTGCGCAATGTAATAGCGTATCTGCTCGTCTTCATTCTCGCTGAACTCTCGCAATGCCTCAAATTGCTGGTCGGCTTTCTCGAACAGACCTTGCATTTGATAGATTTTTGCGATATTGAGGATTGCCTCCGAACGCAGACTTTCTAATTTGACGGCACGAAAATAATTTATTGCGGCTTGTAAATCACCGCGTTTCTCGGCAAGCGTCGCTTTGTAATAGGTTGCTATCTGTTCATCACCTCCCAGTTCGGAATAACGCGTCAGCAATCGTTCGGCTGAATCTAAAAAATCCTCACCTATATTAAATATCGCATATTGCAATACGAATGTCACCTGATCCGAATTAAGATCGTATGCCGCCTTAAAAAATCTCTGCGCTGGAATGATATGTCCGTAGTTTTGTAGACTCAAAGCTGCCTTTGCTTGTAGCAAAAAGCTTTGTGGATGCAGCGTTGCTTGTTGGCTTATCCACTCTAATGCAGCGTTGTCCTCATTCAATGCAAACAATATATCCGCCTTCAATACAATTACTTTGGCTAAATTGGGGTTATATACCAATGCCTGATCTATCATGTTCAGTGCTTTTTGATAATCACCGTAATAAAAGTTTAGATAGGCTTTTAACCAATAAACAGCAGCGTGTTCGGGCATCGCTTGCTCCAACTTTTCAAGTACTTCACGGCTTTTATCAAATTCAATGTGCCCTAATATGGGCAATACTTGCCGAGTATCTAAATCCTCCTCAGAAGTGAGCAAAACTTCTATATACCGTAAAGCCTCAGTATAGTCTTCGGTTTGCAAGTAAATCAATGCCATCACTTTGTTAAGTTCCATATTTTCAGGGTCACTGGCATACCAATTTTCGGCTAAAATTTTTGCTTTTTGATAATCCTCCACACTCACTGCCAATGCAATCGCCGAACGATAAACTTCGGCATCTTGGATCAATAAAGCTGCTTTGTAATAGTGATCCAAAGATTGTTCCTTGTTGCGATACTGTATCGCTATTTCGGCAGATAATAGTTCGTAAAATTGATCCGATAGCAATTTGGTCTCGCGATCCACACTACCCATAGACGCACACGACGCAGCAAATACCAAAATTAAAGATACGATACCGTATCGACGTAGATATATTAGAAAATTCAAAATCATATTAGTTCAGATTGACAGAAACGGGATACTATTGCTTATTATGCACTATTTATGCCTATTCCCTGCTATTTATCATTCTGTGACAATATAGTATGATTACACTGCTTATTAGTTTTTATGCTCAGATGAATAAACTCAAAAAACGGTTTTATTGTTCAGTGCGATTGTGCACATTGCTACTTTGCTTATACTGCGTGCCGGCATACGCCGACCCTCATGATTTACCGAACATTAGCGATCCCTCTTATGCGACGATGAGTCTTGCCAAAGAAAAAAAACTAGGCAGGATTATACTAGCTGGAGTGCGTTCCAGTCTACCTATCATTAAAGATATAGAAATACAAAGCTATCTGCGCCACTTGGGAGAAAGGATACTCGCACACAGCAAAGGTCAGGCTTTGGATTTTCATTTCTTGCCAGTTAAAAGCCCTGCCATCAATGCTTTTGCTAGTCCCGGCGGTGTTTTAGCGTTCAACGAAGGTCTCATTTTATCTGCCGAAACCGAGAGTGAATTAGGGGGTGTCGTGGCACATGAAATAGCGCATGTCGTACACCGTCATATAGCGAGATTGCAAGCTTTGACCGAAGAAAGCTCTTTAGTTAGCACGCTTGCCCTCATTGGGGCACTTATTGCTGGTGCTTATAATTCCGAGTTTGCAGAATTGGTCCTATTCGGTGGGGCGACACTGCCGATAGAAAGAAGGTTAAGCTATACGCGTACTTTTGAATACGAAGCAGATCGTTTTGGTATGCAAATGATGGCAGCTGCCAGACTAAACCCTGCAGGGATGCCTGCCTTTTTTGAGAAACTGCAACAACAAGAAGGAAGGAATCAACAAATAGAGTTTTTGCGCACCCATCCCCTGACAGTCTCCCGTCTTTCGGAGGCACAAACTCGCGCTGCCCAATATCGCGGGCATTTTGAAAAGGATAGCAAGACATTTCATTATGCAAGAGCACGCTTACTCGCGCTCAGCAAAACAACCAAAATACCCGAACATTACGACAAAGATATTGAAAACTACTACAAAGCACTGATTTTCATAGAAAGGCAATCACCAAGGCAAGCTATTGAACATCTAGAAAAAATCCCTTCTGCTCAGCAGAGCATACCAGTTAAACTAGCTTTTGCCCATGCTTATAGAACTATGGGAGCTTGGGACAAAGCGATAAACGTGTTAAACAAACTGGATAGTCTGCACCCAGGGCGCGCGCCGATAATCTATTACTTGGCACTGTGCTTACTCAAAGATAAACAAGCACAAAAAGCACTAGAGAAAATCAACACTGCCGCGTTGCTACACGCGTATTACCCACAATTTTATCAACTTGGGGCGCAAGCGGCAGCACAACTTGAGCGTCGCGGCGAATACCACGAATACCTTGCCGATTACTATGCAGCCGAAGGTTATATAGAACCCGCACTACGTCAACTTGACCTCGCTGAAAAAAGCGACACACTACATCAAGCGATACGCTTTCGCATTGCAGCAAAGCGCAAAGACTGGGAGGAGCTTAGAAAAGAAATGTAGAAGCAGATCATTGGAGTTGTTAAAAAAGTATTCCATACACCGTAGGGGCGGATTTATATATCCGCCCTAACGCGTTGTGTCTGTACGGGCAATCCATTCTATCCATTTCGTTTATGGCAATCATGATTTGGAGGTGCAGAGCGGTTAGGTTTGTGCAGGACGGTACCGTAGGGCGGATATGCAAATCCACCCCTACCGTTTTCGTAAATTCAATGGCGCAGAGCGGTTAAATATCGTGCAAGGACTCGGTAAATGGTTTGCATGATTTAGTGACGCAAAGCGGTTGAGTTGTACAAGGACGACGCGTTAGGGTAGTTACCATAATTTAATGGCGCAAGCGGTTGGGTCTGTGCAAAACCGACGCAACCAACCGTAGGGACGATTCTATTCAGCGATTGACCGGATTAAGTCAAGCGACCACAACAATTCTTATATCTTTTGCCGCTGCCGCAAGGACACATCTGATTACGCCGCACCATCGTCGGAGAGCGAGGAGATGTTTTTTGTTTATTCGATTGCTCTACATAATCAGTACCGCCCAAAGACGGCACGCGAAAAGAGAAAAAGGTATTACCGTCGCTATGAGACACGCTACAATCTCCCATCGAGATGATATCCATTCCGATGATACATTCAATATCCGGATGAGGCATTGCATGATCTATCTCGGTCATCTCAACCATAGCCATGCGTACTTTGTTCGGAAGATAAACATCCAAGCCATAAAATAATTTTTGCTTGCTGTTTTCTTCCTTGACGATAGCTTCAAGTTCTAGTTCTTCGATGAGCTTCCTAGACAATTGCGACCGTGCTGCACCAGTACTCCACATTGCCCTACATCTACGCCTAGTAGGGTTTGAGTAATTTCTTTTACTAAGCGTCGCCGGGCTGATTACTATATCAAACAAAATTACCGGCAGTTTGCCGTCTGCCCGCACTGTGAAAGATGCGCTTTTAGGCTTATCTTCAGACTTCGCCTGCTTTTTATCGTTTTTAGGCTTTTGCTTTTTCATAATCGCTCAGGAATTTTTTCAAGCCGGCATCGCTCAACGGATGCTTAAACATCGCTTCAAACACCGAATATGGGCAGGTTGCCACATCTGCGCCGACCTCGGCACATTGCTCTACATGTTGCAAATTTCTGATTGATGCTGCCAAAACCTCAGTAGCAAAGCCGTAATAGGCGATTACATCGCAGATTCGTTCCACCAATCGCATACCATCGCCGATTTGTCCGGCATCGTCCAACCGACCTATAAAGGGTGAAATATAAAATGCGCCTGCTTTGGCTGCAAGCATCGCCTGTGCAACCGAAAATATCAGCGTGCAATTAGTGCGTATATTTGCTTCTTTGAGCGTCTTTATCGCTTTTACACCAGCTTCGGTCATCGGCACCTTAACGACTATATGCGGATTTATGCTCGCTAACTCACGCCCTTCTTCCACCATTGCATCGTGCTCAGTGCTAATTACTTCCGCCGACACATCACCACCGACTATTTGACAAATCTGAGCATAATAGTCGTGTAAAGATGCCTTATCTCGCCCAATAACACCAGTTTTGGCAAGTAGGCTCGGATTCGTGGTCACACCATCTACAACCCCAGAAGCGACTGCCTTCTCAATTACTTGTATATCGCCACTATCTATGAATAATTTCATGATTTGTCCTCATTCACTACTAAATCCAAATGCACTGGATGTGAAGTATTCAATGCTCGCCTGCGTACCGGAGCATGCCCTAACTGCTTTTGCTCAAAGGCTGAAGGCATACATTGTGCGCCGTTTTGCAACGCTTCCAAAGAAGGTCCGCTAAACCGACAATACGAACTATCAGTCTCGTAAATCAATAACTCTGAGAGATTGGGTAAATAATCTATTAATTGCTGCCAAATAAACGTACTCAATATCTCGGTAGATGACCGCCAACTCAGTGATGCATCACTGAGATTGAGGCTTTTATGATCCAATTTTTTGATAACCCGTTCTACTATTACAGCCTTCAAATAGCCATAATCCATCACGAAACCATTGTAAGGATCAATGACATCACTGATCGTCACATTCAGCTTGTAGCGACCACCGTGCAGATTGGCACAGCTACCGGGATGGTCGGTGATAAAATGTGCTGCATCAAAGACTAATTCTTTGCTAACCGATGCCGTAGGTGTCGTTGGATAAAAGCGCTCACTGGTACAGGGTAGTTTGTCTAGCATTGATTGTATTAAGTGGAGCAAGGTACGGCTGTCGGAGATTGTTTTGCTACGCAACAATGCACCGCCGCCGCCAATCGCATCAAGCCTAATCATCTGAACCTTAAACGACGATTTTAATCTGCGACAAACCCAATCGGCACAAGGTATATCGCAATATCGTAAAAACAAATAACCGCCGTGGAACTCCGCTTTGATTGCGATGCTCAGCGCAACGAAGTTTAAGAAATCGGCATCGTTCAGTTGCTCCAATTCCTTTGTTTCATAGGTATCCAAAGGACGCTTCGGAGTCTTCAAACGATTCAATGCCACAACGCGATGTGTCTCATCGTTGTAGATATATTCTTGTCTGAACTCAAATCCGTAATCAAGCAGTGCTTGTTGTAGCCAAAACAAAAAGTCCAGACGCCTAACCTCACCACAAATGGTATAAAAGTCATCGTTATCGGACAACGCACCGCATGCGTCCAATGCGCTGATCGCCAATTTTGCCTCATCCGAAACCAACCCTTTGGGATAACGATAAGCACTAGGGTCGTCGGTGGCATTGATTTGTGAAAGCGGCACGAGTATATCCAATGGCAATTTATGGCGCAATGCGTATTCTTGTAGCGTCAAACCACAACATCGTGCCAGATGCTCATTGTCTAAATGTATAACTTCTTTGCCACATTCTAAGCAGCGCATAACCCTATCTCCATTTGCATTGTCTCTTTTATTGACCAGTCAGCTAATTATATCAGCCTTTTGCTTGACAATTTGCCATGCTCTCAATTTCTCAGCTAAACTCCATGTTGCATTCGCCGGACTGCTAGAGGGCAATCTATGGTACTGCGTATACAAAATCTTATTGTGATGACCTTAAAATATCGCAAAGATATATTTATTATTTATCAGTCTTATCAAGGATATCATATATTGATTTATGACTTTTATTATTTAACTCACATAAACCAGTTTCAGAATTAGTTTATGAGGTTTTAATATCCTTTTCTGCTAATACCTTCATGTTAAATTCATTAAATTGTTGTGTGATATAGCTTCTACCTGTTGAACACGATTCTCTATCTTGCTCACGTCCAGTAGCTTTGAAATCGCCTCATCTCTGCTCATTTTTATAATCTTTGCACGCTCTTTTGCATAGTATGTCAATGCGGCAACTTTGGCAATTTTTATGCTTTCCAGTGTTGCAATTTTCTCTTTTTTCCAAATATTTTTTATAAGGTCGGAATAAGATAACATTTTTCTATTGATTAAATTCCAGTATGTAATTGCACTTTTGCTAGGGTTCATTGAATTAACTGTTTCAAAGATTTCATAAAGTAATTTTTCTCCTGATTTTTTACTATAAACTTCCACGAACTGTATCAATACCGCTAGATGAGAATATGAAAATATGCAAACATTTCTCGCGCTTGCTTGTTGATATATTTGACTATTTTTTGATGGGATTTGATAAAGTGGACAAACTACCATTGCAAACGGCTTTCCAAATTTCCAGTTATCCATTGCTTGTATTTTGAAATCCTTCTGATTCTTTGCGGTTCTGCTTAAACGAAAAACCTTTGCATCGGCTACAAAACTATAATTATGTGCAATTACCTCAACATCTGCAGAGTCGCCTCTTGATTCTAGTACTATACTTTTCAAACCTATTTGAGAGAAACTAGCAGATATAAGAATATCAGTATACTTGGAGTATAATTTTTCTTCGGTTGAATTGTGACCGCATGACTCGGGAATTGCAGCGCAAAGTCTTAAATGATCAACCAAGGAGCTGATACCTTCGCGTTTGATTTCAATCATCAGATCCTTTTGGATTTTAGCTGTATCCGAACTAAAATCTTCGTTCATAGATTCAATTTTCTTAACCCAGTGCTTTCTCCGCTTAATTGCCCTTTGACTAATTTGATTCATTTTTCAAAACAAATCCGGAACCAGCCTGCCTTTACAAATGTTCACATAATTCGCATCTAACTCAAAACCTAGATACTGACGTTCCAGTAATTTTGCTGCAATCAACGTTGATCCACTCCCGGCAAAAGGATCAAGGACCAATTGACCTTTTTTTGTAGTCAATTCAATTAGTATCTGCATTAATCTAATAGATTTTTGAGTCGGATGAAGCCCGGACTCATTCTTTCCTAAGCCACAACTAATGACATTATTAGGCTGATCAACGTATTTAATAAATGCTTTTTCGTTATATGCGCCTACATCATGTTTTAATACATTATCTGCTATTGTACCTCCAATCTTATATGGCTTAGTAAACCATAGTATCGGTTCATACATCGGACGCAGGTTACCAATCCTCCATCCATCCCATGCTAGCGAAGATTTTTCATCGCCGCGTCTAGAGTAAACCACGCTTAATCTTTGCGCTCGGTGAGGTGCCTGAGTTTTTATCCATGCCAATGCATCCTTAAAAATGAAACCGGCATCCTCCATAGCACAAACACATCGATGTGAGAGCCTTCTGCCGGAAAATATGAAAACACTAGCTCCCGGTTTTAATACTCTAAACCATTCGGGAGACCATGTTGAACACCATTCTTGATATTTTCTAGGTATCTCACGATCTGCTCGGCACCAACCATTTATGGGTTTTCTTCTTTTATCAAAAATATTACCGGCTTTTTTTTGTGAATTGCTTGATCCTAAATAAGCCGAATTACTATTATCGTGGAGAATATCCCATTCATCAGTGCCAATTCCATAAGGAATATCACTTAGAATTAAATGGACAGATTCATTTTCTACATCTTGAATTAAATCTAGAGAATTTCCTTGATATATAGCGTTTTTTTTCAATGTGTTGACTCCACAACAAAGTCGTCGGTGGCATTGATTCGTGAAGGCGGTACGAGTATATCCAATGGCAATTTATGGCGCAATGCGTATTCTTGTAGCGTCAAACCACAACATCGTGCCAGATGCTCATTGTCTAAATGTATAACTTCTTTGCCACATTCTAAGCAGCGCATAACCCTATCTCCATTTGCATTGTCTCTTTTATTGACCAGTCAGCTAATTATATCAGCCTTTTGCTTGACAATTTGCCATGCTCTCAATTTCTCGGCTAAACTCCATGTTGCGTTCGCCGGACTGCTAGAGGGCAATTTATGGTATTCCAAATTAAGGTCGCCAGATAGCTTGGGCAATATGTATTTGCGATATACCTGCTCGGCCTTGCCACCATTGAAAAAAACCGAATGAATTGTGGTGTATTGCTTGAAAAAAGTATTGAAATCATTGACTTCGATACTCTCATCAACGATATCCGAATCAAGGCTCCCACGGCGTGTGCAACCGGCAATTACATCCCATAACGCAACATGATGATCATTTAGGCTACGACAGCGATCAGCATAGCAGAGCTTTGCGTCTGTGCCAAATAATGCGCTTATGATTGGCCAAAAGTGATTACGTGGATGTGCATAATATTGATGATCGGCAAGCGATACGGCACTTGGCATAGAACCAAGTATCAATACCTTAACATTCGGGCAGGCTATAGCTGGAAAAGCCTTTAACCTAACCTTGGTCGTCACGATTCAACCCAACCACCCGCCTAGATTATGGCAAGACCTGAGTTTTATGTATATGATTATTGGAAAATATAAAAAACCCCGAGAAACAAATAGTTATCGGGGCTTTTTACTTTGCTTTCAAAGTTTTAGAAGCCTTTGAAAGGATGCTCTGCACTATCTTTCTGAGCAGTTGCTTCGGCTGCTGTGGGCTTACCGCTGATAGCATTTTCTATTGCCATTTTAACTGCCTTATGGTTGTTTTCATAAATTGCCTGATCGCTTTCAGCTTGCCAGTGAATGAAAACACCTACACAGATATAGATATCGTCCGCTTCGTCTTGAGGGATAGTCCCATCGGCAACACAATCCTGAACAGCTTTGGCTACCGCTGCTTGTGCGGGTCCAAACATCTGCACCGCTTGCTTTTGACCTTTAATCGTAACCTTGTTGAACATCATCGTGTTAGGCTTACAAGGCAGATTAGGGGCAATCACCGCCAACAAAGAAGTGAAACCATCTTTATTATTAACCAAACCGTTGCAGAACGCTGTTTCAACAGCTGAACCGCGCGGTCCCATAATTAAGTCTATGTGAGCGATTTCGGCCATCGTCCCAGATGGGTCGTTGTCGTTGACCAGGGCTTCGCCTACCATTACTTTACTAATTTGCATTGACATTTCTCCTTATCAATTTAGAGTTTATTACTCCAGACTAGCCAGAAAAACAGTCGCAACGGTCATATCGGCCGTAGTTCCCGGGTTGATGTTCTTTTCCTTCAGTTCACAATCAAACTCAAGCAGTTTAGTATCAAAAGCTCCGGGTTCATCCCTGCGACAGTATTTTTCATACAATGCAGAGGCGAGCTTAAGCACATATAGTGCAGTTGCTTTCCCCCGCTTGCGTGTAATTAAACTGTCTGGATACGTAGAGAGCAGTTTCATATAGACACCGCTCACAGACGAAGGATTATAGCCCCATTTGGAATAAAATGCAAGTAATGACGGACATGCCTGCTCGAATATGTCCTGATAATTGGTAGCGTATTGGGCAGCGATTAAATCCCGCTGTTGCGCTAAACACATTGCTTCTAGCAAGGAAATATCAGGATTCGTGGCAATATCTGCTTGTTCTACACGCCCTAAACCGCCGGCTTCGGCAAGACGGATTGCATGATATACGGAACGCGCATCATCCACTGTGGTACTAGCTAATATCTGCTTCAGAGATTGTCTTAACGATTTGCCGTTGCCAGAATAAATCGCCTGTATCAATGGCGCACACAATAAAATAATTCCTAGGTTGGTATTCATTGATACCGCTTTTCGGGTATCCCGGACTGCATAGAGGATACGCTCACCTAGACTGCTTTGTGGAGCGCAAATTGCAGTTGCACAGGCTTGTGCACTTTTTATAAAGTCCTCGCTACGCATTTGGTGTCCGGCAGAATGAATACTGACATTGCCGGGCTTGATCGCTTCTATATCAGCGCGACAAGCGGATAAAAAGCACTTTTCTAGTTTCTCAGTCTGTTCAACCGTCACGACAATAGCGAGTTGCCATAAAATGATCCACGATATATTCGGCAACATTAACCGAACTCACACTTTGCAAAGATTTCCAAGCAGGAATACTATTTATTTCAATAACTTGCATCGTATTACTAGTGTCACTTATCAGGTCTACACCGCCATAAAATAGTCCTACCGCACGCACTGCTTGAATCGCAAGTGCGGAAGCCTCATCGTCAATAATCGCATGACGACATTCGGCACCCTGTGCGGCATTGTTCACCCAACCGCACCCTTGTCTTTGCATTGCTGAGACAACCTGATCGCCAACTACAAACACTCGCCAATCATAAGGCTTACTATTTTTTATGAATTGTTGCAAATAATATACCCGAGGTTGTGCCTCGTCTGGTTTGGGTAGTTCTGAGACATTATGTATAAGCTGCAAATCCTTACCTTGAGAGCCGAAAAGTGGCTTTAGAACTACAGCTTGATCGTTGTCGGCAACCCCTTGAACTATTGCACAGGCTTTTTGATAATCTACGGTTACCCAAGTCGGCGGTGTCGCTATTCCGGCATTTTTCAATAAAAAACTAGTCATCGCTTTATCCACGCTGCGTTCTATCATCTGTGCATCGTTGTATACATGAACTCCGAGCCTTGCCAAGCCATGCAATATATCCAAATAAAAAACCACGCTCTCCAAAGAACCTGCCGGCACCCCACGGACAAAAACACCGTCGGGCAGGCAATCTGTGAAACCAGGTAGTTGTATATAGCTCTCACTTTGCGTAGAAATCGTACAATCGTTCAATGCTACAATCTTGACCTCACATTGGTGTGCGGCAAATGCTTCTTGTAGCTGTTCGCAATGCCAACCGGGGGCATCACTGATCAATGCAATTTCGGTATTCTTTTTCAATTTAGCTAAAAGAGCTTTCGAGTAAATCAAGTGCGATAACGCCAGCATGAAAGGTTTTGCCACTCGGCAAATGGCTAACCGCTATCTGTGCAGGACTGAACAGCATCGGATCTATCTTGAAAAAATCGTATTTATAATCTTTGAACACCTCAGCAAAAGGTCTGCCGTAATCACGCGAAGTATTGCTCGGTAGTTTTTGCGCCAAGGATTCTGCTGCATCTACCTCGCCGTTGACGAATAGGTGGACGCGCCCAGCAAACAATATCGCATCGTTAGTGCGTCCCATACCAGTGATAAAATCTTTGGCCGGCGGTGGGAAAGGTGCGCTTCCACATCCATCTACGATATTATCCAATTCAAATCCTAATTCGTGCACTTTATGTAGGGCAACCTCTAGCACTCTTGCTACAACTTGCATTGAACCTGCCAAGCTACATGTTGGTGTCAAAATCACGGTCAAATTGCACGCCTCTATACCACACTGTGAGGCAATTTTATCAAGCAGAGGCAATGGTGGATATTCGTCTACTTCCAATACTATAACGCCATGATCCGATTGATCTTGGTAAGCAAGCTCCTTAAACAGATCCTCACGACACGCTAAGGCTCGTGCTGGACCTGATCCTAGTGCCTGAAATTTTTTATCGTCTGCTTCGTGCGCTAAACTCCAACCGGCATACTGCGATGCCAGACACGCCAAAACCGGATTGACAGTGCTCACATGCACAGTGAGCGGCCAGTTTATAGCAATACCGTCGTGGATGAGTGAAACACGACCTAGCCCACCTAAACAAATCTCGGCAATCAACCGACCTGCTTCTAGGCTTCCGTGCGATTTAATGCCCGCATCGATGATACAGGCTTGGTTTTCTGCCTTCGTGACCGACACCGAAAGCCGGTCTGCGTGTGCGCAGAGTTGCTCCACCAAAGGTTGTGCGAGTTTATTGATGCCAATATTTGGATGTTTCATGACTGCTCCATGTTTGTTACAAAATTGAGTTGCCTCATTTATACGATGTTTGTGCGATATGCGTCTGCAGATCACGGATTCGGTTTTGTAGACGAGTAAGTGCTTTACCAGTATCATTGGCATTTACATGCAAAGTGCAAATTGGTGTATTCTTCTCAAAATAATAACCAGCAGGATCTTCCATCGGCACATTTTTGGCTTCTATAGGCCATTCAAAATCATTTGGTAATTGTATCGCTTTGTCAGTATAAACAATCGCAAAAGTCCTGTACACCGACGCGACTTTTGAAGGTCTCACCAAACCTCTACCTTCACATGCTTTGATATGTGCGTGCAACAGACCACTGGCATAATCTTCGTCGTACAGTGTCATCGTCGCGCTCGGTCTTGGGTTTAGTTCTAAAAAATAAAGCCTGCTCCCGTCATATAAATAATCGATATTGTTCAAACCGATCAAATCTAATTTCTTGGCAATTGCTTCGGCTTGTGTCATACATAACTGATCCAAAGGACATGCATTGATCGCACCACCATAGCAAAAAGGATGCCTAGCATCATGCTTGGAATGCCATTGTACGCTGAAACCCACTGTTTCAATTTGATTACCGTCGGCTAAAAATAGATGAGAGATGCCCGTCAAAGGCAGATAACTCTGGCGGTAATAGCCTTGCTTTGTATCTCGGTAGTCGTCGTCTTTATAGATATGTACCCCACCGCTACCAACCACGGATTTGTATAGATAAGGCGGCGTATCATCTGGCATAGACATAATTTGACCTGATGATCTCTCCAGCACTTTGTTTTTGCTATATTGGCGGTATTCGTATTGATTGCCTTTTTGTTGTATATCGCTTTGCCGGATTACTTCAAGCGAGGTATCGCAGCCTTCAATACCTGAACCTACAACTAGAGTTTTGAGAATCTCGGCATAGCGTTTACTCGTTTGCTTAATCGCCTCGGCGAGTGCATCATCGTCCAGACCACCTTCTTTGCGTAATGCCACGCGTGTTGAAGATACTGCATGTTGTCTTACTTCACGGTCGCAGAAGCCGTCTATTACCACGGCACTATATCCGCCACGTATTGCCGATGCAAGCAGTGTGCGTGCGCTTGTCGCTATTAGTAATAATAGTTCAGGTTCTTTTTTCATTAATATACAAGTAGAACTGCCGATTGAACCGAGTGAAACCGCCACTTGAGCCAGTAGATCAAGTGGCGTAACTTTGTGCAAAATCTAAATATTGTAGTCACTAGGAACACTACGTATATCAAAATCAATCGGCGTGACATTGTGCAGAACCTCAGCATGGTTGCTTGTCGTACATTGTCCTTCGTACACCACCCAATTCATGGCAACCAAAACCAAGTGGCGCAAGCGGTTCTGTTCGTACAGAACGGTACTTTAGGGAGGGCATGTTAGCCCTCCCCTACAGTTGGTTATCATAAATTTGATGGCGCAAGCGGTTACGTTTGAGCGATGACGATACTTTTTTAACGACCTCATTTTATTTATCAAATAAATTGAGTTGCGCTCGGTCTTTTGCCAGTGGCTGAAACTGTGAGCAATCCAATTCAGCGCGAGAACTAAACCCGATACGACGATAAGCTATCTTAAAACGTTTGGCGAGCATATCGGCATACCATCCTCGCCCTTTCATGCGCGCCCCAAAGGACGATTGATATAGTTTGCCACCATGGCAATCTTGCAAACGATTTAATATGCGTTGTGCGCGTTCGGGATAATGTTGCTCCAGCCATTCCTTGAACAGAGTTTTCAATTCATGAGGCAAGCGTAGCAAGATATAACCTGCATAAATGGCTCCTGCGCTATTGGCTGCTTCGAGTATATGTTCCATTTCGTGGTCGTTCAAAAAAGGGATCATCGGTGCGGCAATCACTCCGGTAGGAATACCTGCTGTAGACAATGCCTCTATGGTTTTCAATCGCTCGTCGGGTATGGAAGTACGCGGTTCCATACGCCTTGACAATGTGCGATCCAAAGTCGTAACCGAAACCCATACATTAACCAACTGTCGCTTTGCCATTTCCGACAATAAATCTAGGTCGCGCCTAATCAATGTGGATTTGGTGATCAACGAAACTGGATGGTTGTATTGGTGTAATACCTCTAATATGCTTCGACTTAATTTGAGTTTGCGTTCCGCCGGCTGATATGCGTCAGTATTAGCTCCCAACACTATAGGACGGCATCTATAACTTTTTTTGGATAGCTCGCGTTCTAGGACGGTAACCGCATCGGGTTTATAGAATATCTGTGTCTCAAAATCCAAGCCTGCGGATAGATCCATATAACTATGGGTGGGACGCGCAAAGCAATAGATACATCCATGCTCACAACCGCGATACGGATTGATGGTGCGGTCAGAACTAATATCGGGGGAAGTATTATAGTTGATAAGACTGCGTATAGGTGTAGCGTGCAGTACAGTCTGCGGTTTGCTTTGCTCTTCCTCATCAGTTCGCCAATCGTCCACTACCGCTTCGCTATGCGTTTGGGAAAAGCGAGAGCAATGGCTACTTAACGCACCTCGCCCGCGCTGATAATGAATACGAGCAGAATGTTGTTTTGTATCTCCCATGTCAAATACGAGGTATCATAAAAGAAGGTTCCGCCACAATCAATGCAACGGAACCTTTCATCACAAATAGGAGCGTCTATAACATGACTACTTATTGATTATAGGTCATCTTGGTTTCGCTTTCCGAAGGTGCGGCACCATATAAAGAATAAGCACCAAAGCGCATTTGATGCGCTCTACCCAGCTTTTCAGCATAGAAATCAATCATGAACTGCTCATCCAGCTCGTCGCCATTCCAAACGTAGGCTTTGAAGAATTGTTCATCATCTTCTCCAGTCTTATCCCACATTCCCAATAAAGACGATGTGAAATAGGCTCGCTTGCCATCCCAACTTTGCGAAATCATATTGACTTGAGAACCAATAACGTGTTCGTAGACTTGCTTGGGGTTGAACGGATCAGTAATGTCAAAATACCGAGTTTTGCCGTCCATAAAAGTCTGTACCCAAAGACCACTATCGTCCGCAGTGATTGAAATGTCTACCGGCAAAGGTATTTCTCCTTCCTTACCGATATTGCCAACCGCTTTGGCATTCCATTCACCGCTATCTATGTCTTCGTAGATCAACCAAATTTTTGAGGTCAATGCGGTGGTCGTGAAACAATAATTATTTTTCGCACCCCAAGCACAACGTATTTCCAGTGGTGCACCAGGCACATCAAATACTTTCTTGGGCTTGCGACTATGCATATCCCACAGTACCATCGTGTTGCCGAAACGCTTCATCGCTTCCGGATCCTTGAGCATTGTACCGAAGTCCATCATATAGTTAGACCAACCAGTAAACGATGAAGTCAACATCATGTTACGGCGAGGCAAGACACGTACATCATAGCCATAACCATCGGCAATGTTGCCCATTTTCTTCGCACCGCGCAAATCACTATCGGTAGGGTTCCAATGCGTTGCAATAAATTCACCCTCGTTGGTGTACTCTGCCAAGCCGGTGCGTCCACCATTATCCTTATTATTGGATAAAGCAGTAATCATCATCCGCCCGGGTAGTGCATAGAAGGTATGCGGCCCAATTAGACCACCGGTTTTAGAGACAAAGTTGCTAATTACTTTATGCAAACGCGGTTGGCGTGGGTTGCTGTGTACATCAAATATGAAGATTTTGTTGGTGTCCAACCCACCAGCCCACAAATAACGGCGGTCATCGCTCAAACCGGAATGGTGCGCTTCGTTGCGCCCACCGACCGATAAAGTATGGACGACTTTTCCGTATGTATCAGAAATGGGGTTGACATCTATAGTAACGAGCTTGTCCTGCTCGTCGCCTAATCCTTCAACACCTAAAGTCCAAACATAGACATAATCTTCTTGTCCGACTATTTTTGCCATATACGGCGACATGCAGGTCTCGTCTGCTTGAGAGACGGGTACTAAACCTGCTACCAAAAATAGTACAGGAAACAATTTACTAATTATCTTAGACATAATATTCTCCTATTAGTTAGATATCATTGATTATTGCAATAAGCTGTCGCTTTTGCTGTGACTGTAAAATTAAAGACTATAATAGCATAGATTAACAAAAGATAGAACCGCCGATTGAGCCAGTGAGTCAATCGGCGTTAAGCTATGCAGAACCATAATGTGGGTATGTGGGTCGGACAAGCTAAGGCCTGTCCTAAATGGTAGGTAAACAAAAAACCACCCCGTCAGGCTGCGCCTGCCACCCCTCCAAAGGAAGGGAATGATTTGCTATTGTAGGGGACCTTCCAGGAAGACTCTTACCCTGAGGAAAATAGCCCTGATAATCCGTGCAAGTGCGCTAGTTCTAGAATCCAGCTCCTCTTCAGCTTCGTCTACTTTATCCATTGCATTCTCAGGGTTGGCATCGACTGGGTCGTTATTTGCCAAGTCTCTAAGGCTGGTACCCTCACGACCCAGAGTGAAAGCAACCGTCGGATTGCTCTCGTCTCGAGAAATCCGCACGCGACTATGACTGATCACAACACCGCTATCGGTTGTCGTAGCCGTTGCCGTACTGTTCATTACTACACCTACCGCACCGTCTTTGAGTATTTGCAACAACGTATACGAGTTTACATCGTTGAAACCTCGCACCTGTTCACCGTTGGATACCGTCACTACAAACTGCATATCATAGATATTACTGCCTTTAATGGTCTCAGTGGCTTTACCTCCTCTAGCGTTCACCGCAATACTTGGTGGTACAGTATCCCGAAATGCTATCGCCGCAGAAGTCGTGTTTATTTCTTCTCCTACGGCTATAGGTTCACCTTGTCTATTGGTAGCCGGACGACCGAAAATGTCAACCAATCCGGCATTGCGGGCAAGTGTAAATCCTGCGGTGCGCTGGGTTTGATTTTCAGTGTCGTTAAATCTTACCGTATAGCTAAGATTCACTGCATCGTTGGCATCGTCTATGGTCAAGCTACTATTATTGTTGTCGATAAAGGTGTTCAAAACCAGAGCGGTGCCGATAGTCGGTTTGTGGATCAACCTATACGAACCCAACGATCTTAGACCAGTAATCGCTCCATCGGATTCCACTCTGAAATTCATAGTATATACATCGCCGTCCATTGAGTCTGGTTCGGCTATTCCCACCGCATTGACGATAAGTCTTGCAGCTGTCTGTGGTATTACGATTCTTGCTCTATCGTTAGCATCGAGCGGTTCGCCTATCATCACCATTCTAGTAGTGCCAGCCACAACCGGGGCATTGGAAAAATAATCGCATAATCTACATCGATCTGCATATTCGGCACTGACATCTAGATTATTGGGTGCGCGACCCAGCGTAAGGCTCTTCGTTTGCGCAATCTCCTCAGGGCTTAAGTGTACTCTGTTATATGAGAGCATTGCGTTGCTGGTCCCTGAGCTATACGATAGCGTGCCGGTGCTTACTACTTCAAATTCATCTGCAGTAGTTTCGCGCAGTAATTGATAAGATCTACGGTTATTATGCAGAGGCACAGCAATCGATTGACCATTCACCATTTTTCTATAGTCTAGATCAAATGCCAGTCGGTAAAGATCACTGCCAACAGGGACAATTTCGTGTGCCCTCACTTCTACGAACGGCGGAGTCGTATCTCGCATCGCAATGCCCGCGCTACTCGGATCTATACGTCCACCGTCAGCTATAAGATTGCCTAGTCTATTCAATGGATTAGTTGTGGCTATTTGCAGTCTGCCTGCAGCGCGCCCTAAAGCAAAGCCTGCGGTATCTCGAATTATCTTGAATGCTGTCGTGCTATCATCTTCGTCGAATTCCACCGTGTATTTAACTTTGGCTTCGGTATTATTTGAGGAGATCATTTCCACGGTGTTTGATTCTATATACGGGGATAAATCGTTCACGACATCGGCATCAGTTATCGGTATATGGAGTAATACATAAGAACTTGTGCTACCTATGTCTGGTATCTCATCGCCGGTTTCCGAACGTACCCTGAAAACCATGCTGTATCTGTTACCGTTATCAACATCCGGGTATGCCCTGATGTTATCCAGCACCAAATTGGCTCTGACCAGTGGGTTTTGCGTATCAACTATCGCTTCAGCATTGATTCGCAGCGGTCTGTCTATCTTTGCTATCGCATCATCGCTTGCATCCAGTCTGCCTGCTACTCCAACTTGCGGTGGGTTGTTGGATTCGTCGATCAAATTGGCTCGGCGACCCAGTGTAAAGCCGATGGTTTCACTGACATTCACTGAGGTCAACGTGGTGGCAAAAGCGACACTTACTTGGAACTCCAGTCCCGGAGACACGGTAATTTCTGCGGCTATCTCAGTCGTGGCACCGTCGGTCGTCAGGTGCAACAACCTATACGATGCTTGGTCGTTCAGTCTGGTAACCGACTCGTCGCTCGAAACTCTAAAACTTCCTGTATATTGCAAGCGATTATCTGAGGAAGGAATGGCTTTACCCTCTGCTCTTACCGTGATAATCGGATTTTCGTTATCATTGGCAGGTATTTGAGCTTCTGCATTTAGGCGTGAATCTATGCGTTCGTTAATCTCCACCCGACTATCGTCAGCAGGATCAATTAACGCATTGCCTACCAAATCAGTCAATCTGGTCTTACGGCCTAAGGCAAAACTATGTTTACTGGTGGCATCAGGGTCACTAACTGCGAAGTATATCGTTGCACTTTGCAGGTTATTAAAGTTTGCACGACTAATGCCGATATGTGCATCGTTTAATGGCACAACCGGCACACTTGGCATTGCTACATCAGTTCTTTGCGGCACACGCAATAGCACATACGACTCAGTAGATGTTATGCCGTCTATGCTCCTGTTTCCATCTAAGTTAAAGGTTCCGGTATAATCTGCTCCCTTTTTGGTCAGGAGATTAGAATCTTGGTCATAGGTCACAGAAATAGACGGATTGCCAACTCTGTTTACCACAAGATGTGCACTGGTGCTTTCATCTAGAGGAGATGGTGGATCAACCGTGATCGACGCACCACCTGCCGATACCACCGGATCATTGCCTGATTTATCGCGCAACCGCCCTGCTATCGCAAGACCTAAGGTAAACGATTCGGTTTTGCTTATTTCTTCTATGGTCAACGGCAACACATCGTTATAGATCAACTCTATTTTGCCACTGCGTGAGATCGTTTGCGACGGCACCGCTGAAACCATCTGGTAGCTATTGTCGGTGTTTAATTTGCGTAGCAGTCTATAGGTGCTAAGTGCTCTGAGTTCCGAACCTAAGGTATCTGCCACATCGGATGATGCGCTTACCTCAAATCCCATCGTATAACGATTCGGTTGAACATCAACGAACTCATCCATTGGTATTACCGTAATGCGCGGTGGTACAATATCTCTACGTACTATTGCCATCGTCGTCGTATCCAAAGGTGATCCAGCCAGTATTATCATACCGTCTCTATTAACTGGTGAGTTACCGAAGGGATCGCATAAAACACAATCATTCCCAATGCTTGGGCTGGCACGGCCTAAGATAAATCCATAAGTGCGTTGCGTTATCGCTATGTCATCAAGGTCAATCGTGAAATTGATCCTTGCTGAAAATGTCGTAGAACTATCCACAGACAACATCGGGGTTACAGCTGTTTCCATCGCTGCACCGAAACCGTCGGCAAAACCGTCGGCACCGACACGTGGTAGACGCAACAAGGTATAAGACCTCGCATCGCTTAAGCCTCTAACCGAGTCATTGCCGCTTACCTCAAAACTTCCAGTATAGATATTGGGATTGCGGGAGTCGGGAACCGCATCGCCGATTGCCGATACCGTAATCAGCTCACCGGTTTTATCTACTATCCTCGCTTTTGCTGTATCACGGCGATCCAATGGAATGCCGGCGATTGCGGTTTCAGTCGTGTTAGCAACCACTGGAGCATTGCTCCAATAATCGCACAGCGGACAATCATCCACATCATCGGGATTATTGGGTGCACGGCTCAAAGTGAAACTCAAGGTCTGTTGCACCTCATCAGGAACCCTTAATCTAACATTTTCGTATATTATTCTTGCGCGATTATCCGAAATACGCTCTCCTCGGGCAACATAGGTGGGAGTGACGACCTCGTAATTTTCCTCTCCGATCTCACGCAACAACTGATACGACTCAGGAGAATTCAAGCCGTGCACAGGCTCATTAGAGGCAAGCTCAAAGACGATGTCATAACTTGTGCTATCTCCCTGCGCGCTAGCGACAGTAGGTGCTGATGCGGTCACCTCTATGAACGGCGGATTCATATCTCTGGGCAAAAATGCAGCATCTCTAATGTCAAAGGGCTGCCCCATCACCAGTACTGTTTGTGTGGTGCCACCTTGTATTACATCGTTGTTGGATAGATCGCGCAGTGTGGATCTACCGTTATATCCCAGCGTAAAGCCTTCAGTATTCAGAGCATCGTTTTGGCTCAAGCGGTAGCCGAAAATAGAGAAATCCCGAGCAGAACCTATGTCGCTGCGTATGGTAATGCTCTGCCCATAGCCAGTTGCTATCTCCCACCCGGATGTACTAAGTCTGCGCAACAGTACAAAATCATCTCCGTCGTTCCATTGTGGTTGCAGACTTTCATCGGTTCGCAAGGTAAAATGTATATCAATGCCGTCGCTTTCTATGGGACTATCAACAATCGTTACCGCGATTGCCGGTGAGGTCGTATCTCGCTTGGCTATTGCTGTATCGTTCGGGTTTATGCGAGCATTATCAGCTATAAAATTACCATCACTGTCCAGCGGTTGCACATCACTCTCTTGTAATGCACCCATCGCACGACCTAATACGAAACCAGCGGTGCGTTGGGTCAAAGCAAGTGCATCGCCATCGTCTGCAGAATCAAATTCCACCGTGTATAGCACTCTAGCTTGAGTTCGATCGTAAGAAACCATCTCTACGGTATTTGCAATTATATAACTGCTCAAGTCTATTGCAGTGCCGGTCGTCGGCACATGGAGTAGCACATAAGAATTTATATTGTCTATGTCTGTTATTGCTTCACCATTGAGCGAACGCATTTCAAAAATCATGCTGTAGCGATTGCCGTTGACGGTATTATCACCAAAATCAACTTGAGGGTAAGCCTTTGGTCCATCGGGTTGATTAAATGGTGGCAACCGAGTCAGTATTTCACTGGTATCCACAATCGCCTCGGCGGTAATCTGTAGAGAGCGATCCAATATCGCAACCGCAGCTGCGGATGCATCCAGTCTATCACCCCGACTTACGTCTACTAGAGGTGGATCGTCGCCAGTTTCCAAGTTGGCGCGACGACCCAGTGTAAAGCCGTAGGTCTGCCCTATACTTGTCGCAGTCAATGTGGTGGAAAAAACGACCGTTGCCATTTGTCCTAAAACATCGGAAGTCGTAGCATCGTTCACTTGTATCATTGCCGCTGCCGTCGTTATCGTATGCGTACCGTCTTTGGCGATTCGCAATAGATTATAAGAGCCGGCGTTCCTTATACCGCTTACATCTTTTTCGTTGATTACCGACACCTCAAAGCTACCACTGTATCTCAAAGGATTACCAGTATCAGCTGTTGCTCTGCCGTTTGCCGCAACTACTGAGATGATAGGATTCACGGTGTTGACGGTAGGTATTGGGGCTTCTGCGGATAGGCGCGAGTCTATACGGCCGTTTGTCGTTACCTCCTCGTCCGTCTCCGGATCCACCAACGGATTACCCACCAAATCGCTTAATCTATCTTTACGTCCTAGAGTGAAACGATGTCCGCTAGTAGCAATGGGGTCGTTCACGTCAAAGTGTATAGCTACAGTTCTCAGGTCATTGAAGTTTGCACTGCCAACACTGATATTTGCAATGGGTAATACCACTGGTGTACTTGGCATGTCATCCATTCTCTGCTCTATCCGCAATAACACATAAGATTGGCTACTCTCTATACCGTCTATGCCCTCAGTGGCAGTAACATTAAAACTACCCGAATAGCGCGTGCCGTGTTTACTAACTGTTAAATTAGGTTCTACCGTGATTGACGGGCTATCACGCTCTACCGTAAACAGTGCTGGTGCGCTGGCATCCAACGGTAACGGCGGAGTCGTTGTCACTGTCTGTGTCGTGCCACTTATGCTCACCACCGGATCGTTGTTTGCTTCATCTCGTAATCTATCGTCGGCACTACGCCCTAGCGTAAAACCTTCGGTATTGAGGGCATCGTCGATGGATAATCGCGGTATATTCATATAGCGAACTATCACCGTTCCGGTTGTCACTATCGTTATCTCATCCACCAGTCTGCCCGGCATCACCTCATAAGTATCGCTATCCTGGAGTTTACGTAGCAAGCTATACGATCCATCTTGCCTCAAACCCGAAGACTGGGTTGCCGGCACATCCATTGGCGCGCTCACCCTAAACGCCATCGTATAACCACTCGCCGTTATGCTAAGTTCGCTCTCTCTTGCTAACGTATAGCTCGGCGGCACGGTATCTCTGCGGGCTACTGCTGTAGGTGTCGTGTCTATCTCTGCTCCTATGCCGATTGCTTCACCTGCTCTATTCATTGCACGATTGGCAAGCATATCCCTTAAAACTTCATTTGCCGCAAGTGCAAACCCAGCGGTGCGTTGAGTTTGACTCTCAGTGTCACTAAACCTTACCGTATAGCTGATAGATACCGAATTGTTGGCATCATTTATCGTCAAGCTACTGTCATTAATAAGGCCGTTCTCTCTACTCAAAGTCAAAGCGGTGCCGGTCGTTGGTCTATGAATCAGCCTATATGCATCTAATAAGCCTAGATTACCACTGATAGGTTGAGTGGATTGCACCACAAAGTCCATCGTATATTCATCGCCGTCGTCAGGATTCGGTCTTGCATCGCTTGCTGTCACCGTCAGGGTCGGTGCCGAAACTGCATCTGGCATATCAATGTTTGCCACTGCCACATCACTACGATCAAGTGGCTTAAAGCCGTCTGCAGGCATCGTTAGTGTGCCTGCGATGGTCTCAGTTGTATTGGCAACCAACGGTGCATTACTCGCATGATCGCAGAGCGGACAACCGTCCGAATCATTAGGGTCGCTCGGCGCACGGGTCAGAGTAAAGCCTACGGTATTATCAATTTCGTTCCCCGGCACTCGCACACTAAATAATAGTCTCGCTTGGTTTGTTGAAACGCCGGTTGCAGTGGAATTTATG
Source organism: uncultured candidatus Poriferisulfidus sp. (assembly GCA_965200865.1). GTDB lineage: Bacteria > Pseudomonadota > Gammaproteobacteria > Poriferisulfidales > Oxydemutatoraceae > SP5GCR1. Next base: position 854,333 of record CBDAVG010000002.1, read on the forward strand.
ATATTCTCTGCACTCTCCGCAACCAATCCACCGCCGGTCAATACTCGCAGTAGTTGATACGATGTAGCAGAATCCAAACCTCTGACATCGGTTGCGGCAACCTTCTGTTCACCATTTTGTTGCATTGCAGCAACATCAAAACTCATATCGTACGTTACCGCATCGGAGCGTACGCTAGCAACGGTGGCAGTCGATGCGTTCACCTCTATGAACGGTGCAATCATGTCTCTGACTGCTAGCGCAGAGTCTTGGATGTCAAACGGCTGGTTCGGCGTGATTGCTTGTGTTGTGCCACCTTGATATGCGTCGTTGTTGGATAGATCGCGTAGCGTTGAGGTGCCCAGGGTACCAATGTATCCTGCTGTGAAACCATCTGTTTCTCGCGCCTCATTCTCGCTTATACGAAAAGCATCACTTCTTAAACGCAGACTGCTACTTATGGAAGTAACAATATCTACATTGGTATCCGCTCTCATAACAGGGCTATAGTTGGCAGTGCCGGTATTTACCCGAAGTATCCCAGAACTTGATTGAGTCTGCCATTGCGGGTTGAGAGCTTCACCAGATTCTGTGCTTAAACCAAAACTAAGCACAAAGCCATTGCTGTCTTGGCTGATACTAGCATCATCCACCCGCACGGTCGGTGATTGCGTGTCTCGTGCGGCTATTGCTGTAGTGCGCGGGTCTATGCGAGCATTATCGCCTATAGCATTGCCTCCACTATCCAACGGTTGCGTATTACCATCCTGCAGTGCACTCATAGCACGACCTAACACAAAGCCTGCAGTGCGTTGGGTTAAAGCAAGTGCATCGTCGTCATCAGCATCACCAAAGCTGACCGTATATCTCACTCTGACATGCGTATCAGTCGTGATTGTTTCTACGCTATTCTCAACTATATAATTAGGACGGTACAAGTCTATTGCGGTACCGGTTGTCGGCACATGGATGAGTACATAAGAACTGCTGCTAGTGATATCTGACACCGCTTCATCGTTAAGTGAACGCACTTCAAACACCATGCTGTAGCGATTGCCGTTGACATCAGTATCGTTGGCATCGTTCACTTTGGGGTAGGCGGTGGGACCGTTAGGCTGGTTAAACGGGATAAGATTGGAGAGATAATGACTGGTATCAACAACCGCCTCAGAAGTGATTTGTATCAGCCTACCTAATCTAGCTATCGCATCAGGATTTGCATCCAGTCGGCCTGCTTCTCCAACTTGCGGTTGATTGTTGGATTCGTCAATCAAATTGGCTCGGCGACCAAGTGTAAAGCCGATGGTTTCACTGACATTCACCAGTAAGGTCGGAGTGGTGGCAAAAGCAACACTTACTTGCAAACCCTCTGCTGAGCTTACATCAATCTTTGCAGCTATCTCAGTCGTAGCACCGTCGGTCGTCAGATGCAACAGTCTATACGACGATGGGTCGTCCAGTTCAGTGACCGGCTTGTTGCTTGCAACATCAAAACTGCCCTGATACACCAAACGATTATTTACGGTTGGGATTGCATTGCCATTTGCTCGCACGGTGATAATCGGATTATCGGTATCATTCGCAGGTATGGCAATCGCAGCACCTCCTCTGGAGTCTATGCGCTCACCGATACCAATTGGGTTATTAACATCGGCAGGATCAACCGGACTATTGCCTGACAAGTCGGCTAATCTAGCTTTGCGTCCTAAGGTGAAACTATCTCCGTCAGTGGCAACAGCATCCTCTACGCTAAAGTATATTGTTGCACTTCGCAAGTTGTTCAAGTCAGCAATGCTAATACCAATCTCTGCATTGTCCAAAATTTCATCTTGCTCACCAGGTCGAACTCGCAACAACACATAAGAAGCACTACTTGCTATACCGTCTATGCTCTCTGTGCTACTAACATCAAAACTGCCGGTATAGTTATTGCCGTTTTTGTTTAACGAATTAGCCATCACCGTAATGCGCGGTGCCACAATATCCCTACGCACTATTGCTGTCGTCGTCGTATCCAAAGGTGATCCAGTCAGTATTATCGTACCGTCTCTATTAACTGGCAATTTGCCTGAGGAATCGCATAAAACACAATCATTCTCAATGCTCGGGCCGGCACGACCTAAAGTGAACCCGTAGGTATCTTGCGTTATCACTATGTCATCGAGGTCAGTCGTGAAAGTGATCCTTGCAAATGTCGTAGAACTATCCACAGACAACATCAAGGTTGCAGTCGTTTCCATCGCGTCACCGAAACCGTCGGCAAAACCGTCGGCACCGACACGCGGTAGACGCAACAAGGTATAAGACCTCGCATCGTTTAAGCCTCTCACTGCGTCACTGCTGCGTACCTCAAAACTTCCAGTATAAATATTGGCATTGCGTGAGGCAGGAACCGCATCGCCGATTGCCGATACGGTAATCATCTCGCCGGTTTGATCTACCATTCCTGCTCTTGCCGTCTCGGAGCGATCTAATGGGATGCCTGCGGTTGCAGTCTCGGTTGTGCCAACAACCACCGGAGCATTACTCCAATAATCGCATAACGGGCAATCGTCCACATCGTCAGGATCATTGGGCGCACGGCTCAAAGTAAAACTCAGCGTCTGTTGCACCTGCGGAATACTCAAGCGGACATTTTCGTATATTATTCTTGCACGATGCTCCGAAATACGCTCACCTCGGGCAACATAGATGTCGGAGGAGAAGACTTCATAATTCTCCTCTCCAATCTCACGCAACAACTGATACGACTCCGGAGAACTCAAACCAATCACAAGCGTATCAATCTCTTGCTCATCATCATTCAGTTCTCTAGAGGCAAGCTCAAAAACGATGTCATAACTTGTGCTATCTCGTTGTGCGTCAACCACAGTGGGAGTTGATGCACTCACCCTTATGAATGGCGGATTCATATCTCTGGGCAAAAATGCAGCATCACTAATGTCAAAGGGTTGCCCCATCACCAGTGCTGTTTGTGTGGTACCGCCTTGTATTACATCGTTGTTGGATAGATCGCGCAATGGGGATTCACGATTATATCCCAGCGTAAAGCCCTCGGTATTTAAGGCATCAGTTTGGCTCAAACGGTAGCCGAAAATAGAGAAATCCCGAGCAGAACCTATGTCGTCGCGTATAGTAATACTCTGCCCATAGTCGTCGTCAATCGCTATATCCCATCCGGACGTACTGAGTCTGCGCAACAATACATAATCATCTCCGTCGTTCCATTGCGGTTGCAGACTTTCATCGGAATCGGTTCGCAAAGTAAAATGTATATCAATACCGTCGCTTTCTATGGGACTATCAACGATCGTTACCGCGATTGCCGGTGAAGTCGTATCTCGTTTGGCTATTGCTGTATCGTTCGGGTTTATGCGTGCATTATCGGCTATAGGATTGCCATTGCTATCAAGCGGTTGCACATCACCCTCCTGATCCTCCTGCAGTCCACCTATAGCACGACCTAGTACGAAACCAGCAGTACGACGGGTCACAGCAAGTGCGTCATCGTCATCTGTAGCACCGAATTCTACCGTGTATCGCACCCTAGCTTGGGTTTGATTAGCAGAAATCATCTCTACAGTATTCGCAATTATGTAATTAGTAGGATGATATAAGTCTATTGCGATACCAGTCGTTGGTACATGAAGCAATACATAAGAGCTTGTGCTGCCAATGTTTGGTATTGCTTCACCATTGAGCGAACGCACCTCAAAAATCATGCTGTAGCGATTGCCATTGACGGTATTATCATCAAAATCAACTTCGGGGTAAGCCTTTGGTCCGTCGGGTTGATTAAATGGTGGCAACCGAGTCAGTGCTTCGCTGGTATCCACAATCGCCTCGGCGGTAATCTGTAGAGAGCGATCCAATACCGCAACCGCAGCTGCAGATGCATCCAGTCTATTGCCTCGACTTACGTCTACTAGAGGTGGATCGTCGCCAGTTTCCAAGTTGGCACGACGACCCAGTGTAAAGCCGTAGGTCTGCCCTATACTTGTCGCAGTCAATGTAGTGGAAAAAACGACCGTTGCCATTTGTCCTAAAACATCGGAAGTCGTAGCATCGTTCACTTGTATCATTGCCGCTGCCGTCGTTATCGTATGCGTACCGTCTTTGGCGATTCGCAATAGATTATAAGAGCCGGCGTTCCTTATACCGCTTACATCTTTTTCGTTGATTACCGACACCTCAAAGCTACCACTGTATCTCAAAGGATTACCATTATCAGCTGTTGCTCTGCCGTTTGCCGCAACTACCGAAATAATAGGATTCACGGTGTTGACGGTAGGTATTGGGGCTTCTGCGAATAGGCGCGAGTCTATACGGCCGTTTGTCGTTACCTCCTCGTTTGTCATCGGATCCACCAAAGGATTACCCACCAAATCGCTTAATCTGTCTCTACGCCCTAGGGTATATGCATTGGTATCGGCATCAGGGTCGTTCACTTCAAAGCTGACCGTTGCACTTTGCAGAGTAGCAAAGTTCACGCTACCGACACTGATATTCGCATGGCGTAATACCACCGGCGTACTCGGCATTTCATCATCCATCCTTGGTGCTACCCGCAATAACACATAAGATTGACTACTCTCTATACCGTCTATGCCCTCAGTGGTAGTAACATTAAAACTACCCGAATAACGTGTGTCATCATATTTACTAACTGGTAAATTAGGCACTGGCACTACCGTAAGCGATGGACTGTCCCGCTCTACCGTAAACAGTGCTTGTGCGCTGGCATCCAACGGTAACGGCGGAGTCGTTGTCACTGTCTGTGTCGTGCCACCTATGCTCACCACTGGATCGTTGTTTGCTTCATCTCGTAATCTATCGTCAGCACTACGCCCTAGCGTAAAACCTTCGGTATTGAAGGCATCGTCGATGGATAATCGCGGTATATTCATATAGCGAACTATCACCGTTCCGGTTGTCACTATCGTTATCTCATCTACCAGTCTGCCCGGCATCACCTCATAAGTATCACTGCCTTGAAGTTTGCGTAATAAACTATACGATCCACCCTGTCTCAAATCTGAAAACTGGGTTGCCGGCACATCCGATGGTGCACTCACTCTAAACGCCATCGTATAACCACTCGCCGCTATGCTAAGGTCGCCCTCCGTTGCTACCGTATAGCTCGGCGGCACGGTATCTCTGCGGGCTACTGCTGCAGGTGTCGTGTCTATCTCTGCTCCTATGCCGATTGCTTCACCTGCTCTATTCATTACACGATTGGCAAGCATATCCTTTAAAACTTCATTTGCCGCAAGTGCAAACCCAGCGGTGCGTTGAGTTTGACTCTCAGTGTCACTAAACCTTACCGTATAGCTGATAGATACCGAATTGTTGGCATCATTTATCGTCAAGCTACTGTCATTAATAAGGCCGTTCTCTCTACTCAAAGTCAAAGCGGTGCCGGTCGTCGGTCTATGGATCAGCCTATATGCCTCTAATAAGCCCAGATTACCACTGATAGGCTGGGTGGATTGCACCACAAAGTCCATCGTATATTCATTGCCGTCGTCAGGATTCGGCCTTGCATCGCTTGCCGTGACCGTCAGGGTCGGTGCCGAAACTGCATCTGGCATTTCAATGTTCGCGATTGCCGCATCACTACGATCAAGTGGCTTAAAGCCGTCTGCAGGTATCGTTAGTGTGCCTGCGATGGTCTCAGTTGTATTGGCAACCAACGGTGCATTACTCGCATGATCGCAGAGCGGACAACCGTCCGGATCATTAGGGTCGCTCGGCGCACGGGTCAGAGTAAAGCCTACGGTATTATCAATTTCGTTCCCTGGCACTCGCACACTAAATAATAGTCTCGCTTGGTTTTCTGAAACGCCGGTTGCAGTGGAATTTATGATATTCTCTGCACTCTCCGCAACCAATCCACCGCCGGTCAATACTCGCAGTAGTTGATACGATGTAGCAGAATCCAAACCTCTGACATCGGTTGCGGCAACCTTCTGTTCACCATTTTGTTGCATTGCAGCAACATCAAAACTCATATCGTACGTTACCGCATCGGAGCGTACGCTAGCAACGGTGGCAGTCGATGCGTTCACCTCTATGAACGGTGCAATCATGTCTCTGACTGCTAGCGCAGAGTCTTGGATGTCAAACGGCTGGTTCGGCGTGATTGCTTGTGTTGTGCCACCTTGATATGCGTCGTTGTTGGATAGATCGCGTAATGTTGAGGTGCCCAGGGTACCAATGTATCCTGCTGTGAAACCATCTGTTTCTCGCGCCTCATTCTCGCTTATACGAAAAGCATCACTTCTTAAACGCAGACTGCTACTTATGGAAGTAACAATATCTACATTGGTATCCGCTCTCATAACAGGGCTATAGTTGGCGGTGCCGGTATTTACTCGAAGTATCCCAGAACTTGATTGAGTCTGCCATTGCGGGTTGAGAGCTTCACCAAATTCTGTGCTTAAATCAAAACTAAGCACAAAGCCATTGCTGTCTTGGCTGATACTAGCATCATCCACCAGCACGGTCGGTGATTGCGTGTCTCGTGCGGCTATTGCTGTAGTGCGCGGGTCTATGCGAGCATTATCGTCTATAGCATTGCCCTCACTATCCAACGGTTGCGTATTACCATCCTGCAGTGCACCTATAGCACGACCTAACACAAAGCCTGCAGTGCGTTGGGTTAAAGCAAGTGCATCGTCGTCATCAGCACCACCAAAGCTGACCGTATATCTCACTCTGACATGCGTATCAGTCGTGATTGTTTCTACGCTATCCGCAACTATATAATTAGGACGGTACAAGTCTATTGCGGTACCGGTTGTCGGCACATGGATGAGTACATAAGAACCGGTGCTAGTGATATCTGACACCGCTTCATCGTTAAGTGAACGCACTTCAAACACCATGCTGTAGCGATTGCCGTTGACATCAGTATCGTTGGCATCGTTCACTTTGGGGTAGGCGGTGGGACCGTTAGGCTGGTTAAACGGGATAAGATTGGAGAGATAATGACTGGTATCAACAACCGCCTCAGAAGTGATTAGTATCAGCCTACCTAATCTAGCTATCGCATCAGGATTTGCATCCAGTCGGCCTGCTTCTCCAACTTGTGGTTGATTGTTGGATTCGTCAATCAAATTGGCTCGGCGACCCAGTGTAAAGCCGATGGTTTCACTGACATTCACCAGTAAGGTCGGAGTGGTGGCAAAAGCAACACTTACTTGTAAATCCAACCCCGGAGTCACGGTAATCTCTGCGGCTATCTCAGTCGTAGCACCGTCGGTCGTCAGATGCAACAGTCTGTACGACGATGGGTCGTCCAGTTCAGTGACCGGCTTGTTGCTTGCAATATCAAAACTGCCCTGATACACCAAACGATTATTTACGGTTGGGATTGCATTGCCATTTGCTCGCACGGTGATAATCGGATTATCGGTATCATTCGCAGGTATGGCAATCGCAGCACCTCCTCTGGAGTCTATGCGCTCACCAATTTCAATCGGGTTATTAACATCTGCAGGATCAACCGGAGTATTGCCTGACAAGTCGGCCAATCTAGCGTTGCGTCCTAAGGTGAAACTATCTCCGTCAGTGGCAACAGCATCCTCTACGCTAAAGTAGATCATTGCATTTCGCAAGCTGTTCAAGTCGGCAATGCTAATACCAATCGCTGCATCGTCCAACATGACATCTTGCTCACCAGACCGAATTCGCAACAACACATAAGAAGTACTACTTGCTATACCGTCTATGCTCTCTGTGCTACTGACATCAAAACTGCCGGTATAGTTATTACCGTTTTTGTTTAACGAATTAGCCATCACCGTGATGCGCGGTGCTTCAATATCCCTACGCACTATTGCCATCGTCGTCGTATCCAAAGGTGATCCAGTCAGTATTATCGTACCGTCTCTATCAACTGGCAATTTGCCTGAGGAATCGCATAAAACACAATCATTCTCAATGCTCGGGCCGGCACGACCTAAAGTGAACCCGTAGGTATCTTGCGTTATCGCTATGTCATCAAGGTCAGTCGTGAAAGTGATCCTTGCAAATGTCGTAGAACTATCCACAGACAACATCAAGGTTGCAGTCGTTTCCATCGCGTCACCGAAACCGTCGGCAAAACCGTCGGCACCGACACGCGGTAGACGCAACAAGGTATAAGACCTCGCATCGTTTAAGCCTCTCACTGCGTCACTGCTGCGTACCTCAAAACTTCCAGTATAAATATTGGCATTGCGTGAGGCAGGAACCGCATCGCCGATTGCCGATACGGTAATCATCTCGCCGGTTTGATCTACCATTCCTGCTCTTGCCGTCTCGGAGCGATCTAATGGGATGCCTGCGGTTGCAGTCTCGGTTGTGCCAACAACCACCGGAGCATTACTCCAATAATCGCATAGCGGACAATCATCTACATCGTCAGGATCATTGGGCGCACGGCTCAAAGTGAAACTCAGCGTCTGTTGCACCTGCGGAATACTCAAGCGGACATTTTCGTATATTATTCTTGCACGATGCTCCGAAATACGCTCACCTCGGGCAACATAGATGTCGGAGGAGAAGACTTCATAATTCTCCTCTCCAATCTCACGCAACAACTGATACGACTCCGGAGAACTCAAACCAATCACAAGCGTATCAATCTCTTGCTCATCATCATTCAGTTCTCTAGAGGCAAGCTCAAAAACGATGTCATAACTTGTGCTATCTCGTTGTGCGTCAACCACAGTGGGAGTTGATGCACTCACCCTTATGAATGGCGGATTCATATCTCTGGGCAGAAATGCAGCATCACTAATGTCAAAGGGTTGCCCCATCACCAGTGCTGTTTGTGTGGTGCCACCTTGTATTACATCGTTGTTGGATAGATCGCGCAATGGGGACTCACGATTATATCCCAGCGTAAAGCCCTCGGTATTTAAGGCATCAGTTTGGCTCAAACGGTAGTCGGAAATAGAGAAATCCCGAGCAGAACCTATATCGTCGCGTATAGTAATACTCTGCTCATAGTCGTCGTCAATCGCTATATCCCATCCGGACGTACTAAGTCTGCGCAACAATACATAATCATCTCCGTCGTTCCATTGCGGTTGCAGACTTTCATCGGAATCGGTTCGCAAAGTAAAATGTATATCAATACCGTCGCTTTCTATGGGACTATCAACGATCGTTACCGCTATTGCCGGTGAAGTCGTATCTCGTTTGGCTATTGCTGTATCGTTCGGGTTTATGCGTGCATTATCGGCTATAGGATTGCCATTGCTATCAAGCGGTTGCACATCACCCTCCTGATCCTCCTGCAGTCCACCTATAGCACGACCTAGTACGAAACCAGCAGTACGACGGGTCACAGCAAGTGCGTCATCGTCATCTGTAGCACCGAATTCTACCGTGTATCGTACCCTAGCTTGGGTTTGATCAAAGGAAACCATCTCTACAGCATTCGCAACTATATAATTAGTAGGACGATATAAGTCTATTGCGGTGCCAGTTGTCGGCACATGGAGCAGAACATAAGAGCTTGTGCTGCCAATGTTTGGTATTGCTTCACCATTGAGCGAACGCACCTCAAAAATCATGCTGTAGCGATTGCCATTGACGGTATTATCATCAAAATCAACTTCGGGGTAAGCCTTTGGTCCGTCGGGTTGATTAAATGGTGGCAACCGAGTCAGTATTTCGCTGGTATCCACAATCGCCTCGGCAGTGATCTGTAGAGAGCGATCCAATACCGCAACCGCAGCTGCAGATGCATCCAGTCTATTGCCTCGACTTGCGTCTACTAATGGTAATGTATTGTCATCGTCGATCAAATTGTCGCGACGACCCAGTGTAAAGCCGTAGGTCTGCCCTATACTTGTTGCGGTCAATGTGGTGGAGAAAGTGACCGTTGCCATTTGCCCCAAGATATTTGCATTTATAGAGTCGTTCACTTGTAATAATGTTGATCCTGTCGTTATTATGTGTTCATCGTCTCTGGTAATGCGTAATAGGTTATAAAAATCGGCGTTGCTTATGCCGCTTACATTTTTTTCGTTGATTACCGACACCTCAAAGCTACCACTGTATCTCAAAGGATTACCAGTATCAGCTGTTGCTCTGCCGTCGTTTTCCGCAACTACCGAAATAATAGGATTCACGGTGTTGACGGTAGGTATTGGGGCTTCTGCTGTTGCTCGCGAGTCTATACGGCCGTTTGTCGTTACCTCCTCGTTCGTCATCGGATCCACCAACGGATTACCGACCAAATCGCTTAATCTGTCTCTACGCCCTAGGGTATATGCATTGGCATCGGCATCAGGGTCGTTCACTTCAAAGCTGACCGTTGCACTTTGCAGAGTAGCAAAGTTCACGCTACCGACACTGATATTCGTATGGCGTAATACCACCGGCGTACTCGGCATTTCATCATCCATCCTTGGTGCTACCCGCAATAGCACATAAGACTGACTACTCTCTATGCCGTCTATGCTCTCTTTTGTGTTACTGACATCAAAACTACCGCGATACATATCGCCGTTTTTGACGATTACACCACGCGGTGCCACCGTGAGTGATGGGTTGTCACGCTCTATCGTAAATAGTGCCTGTGCGCTGGCATCCAACGGTAGTGGCGGAGTCGTTGTCACTTCGGTTGGTGTTGCGCCGCCTATGCTCACAACTGGATCGTTACTCGCAAGGTCGCGCAGTCTATCGTCAGTACTACGCCCTAAGGTAAAGCCTTCGGTGTTCAGGGCATCGCCGATGGATAATCTCGGTATATTTGTATAGCGAACTCTCACCGTTCCGGTTGTCACCACCGTTATCTCATCTACCAGTCTACCCGACATCACCTCATAGGTATCGCTGCCTTGAAGTTTGCGCAATAAACTATACGACCCACCCTGCCTCAAATCTGAAGACTGGGTTGCCGACACATCCGAAGGTGCGCTCACTCTAAACGCCATTGTGTAACCACTCGCCGCTATGGTAAAACTGTCCTTTATCGCTACCACCGTATAGCTTGGTGCGGAATCTCTCATTGCAACCGCCCTATCGCGGGAATCCAAACGGTCGCCGCGGACAATCTCATCTTCGGTATTCACCGGGTCAACCGGATAATTGCTCGCAAAATCCTGCAAATTGTCGCGCCGTGCCAGTGTGAAACTCATAGTCTGCATCACTTCGTCAATGCTATCAAAGCGCACGGTGAAGCTGATCGTTGCCGATGTGTTTGCAGTTCCCACTTCTGCAGTGATTTGTGCCGTCCGTGTGCTCGGCGCACTACCATCGCTCGGAATATACAATAACCAATACGAAGCACCATCATCTAGTCCGACGATGCCGTTTGCACCACTGATGCCAGTGTCGAGTGTCGTATTTGCACTTACCTCAAATGCCCCACGATACACCAACAGGTCGTCTTCGTCAGGAATCGCTGCACCTTGAGCAACAACATTAATGCTCGGATGTGTTTGGTGGGTAGCAGCAACTGCTCCGTCGCTGTCGTCAAACAACCTCTCAGGGCCTATGGTAATCAGGTCGTTATTGGCAAGGTCGCGCAAGCCATCACCACCATAACCGAGTGTTAAACCGACTGTGTCACGCGCCTCGGCTTCGCTTAAACGAACCTCTTCTGCAGTAACGATATATGAGAAAAGATCAACATTACTTACAGAAAAATCAACCGGACTGGTGACGGCTGCATAACTACCCCCATCAAGTTCGCGTAGCAAAGTGAAGTCAGTCTCTAAAGGTGGTTGAAGGACTTCATTGGCTGTGATATTGAAGCGCAAGCTGTAGCCATTAGAGTCTATCGAATTAGATGTCTGAACCACCGATATATTCGGACGCTGCGTATCTCTACGAGCGATTGCCGCAGGTGCCGCATCCAAAGCAGTACCGACTTTGACCGCAGGTGGAATGTCAAAGGAATCAACAAAATTACTGTTTGTGCCACGCGCTAGGGTAAAGCCTTCAATACGCTTCGTTGCTGCCACGCTATCAAGCACGACAACATAAGTCAATGTTGTCGCATCCCCACTGTGATTGGGTTCGGCTTCCTGTAGCACAACGCTCGTTATTGATGTTGATGGCACTGGTTTGTTCTCGTCTATTGGTATCGCTATCAGTTGATAAGAACTCTCATCGCTTATTCCCGAAACTGGGCGGTTTGCCCGAACCGCGAATTGCATCGTATAGCGGTTACCGTTAGGCATCCTTATATCGGGAACTGCCTCAAATGGGTAGATCGTTTCAATGTTGGGGTCAGGGTTTATATCAACCCGCATGTCAATCGCTCGCACTGTGATTTCTAGCGGCTCATTGTCACTCAGTGTTATCCTGTCTCTAAGTGCGGTCTGATAGTCCTCAACTATCTTAAAGTCCTCACCCAACACGGCATTACGCCTAAACTCCAGAGATATTGGTGATAATGCTTGCCCAATACGCCCTTCGTTGATTACCACGGTGAGTATGGAATTTTCATCATTAAGATTCACACTAACAATCGTAGGTGTGGTCGCCGGTTTGTCTGCCGACGCGCAAATGCCGCTGTCATCAGTCAAGCATAGATTCTCTTTGCTTACGGTGTCAGGGTTGAGTGCTTTGCTAAAACCAATTTCCCATGTAGACTGACCTATTCCATCTTCACTCGTATAGACCATGCGTCTCACTTCGGTGACATACGGTGCATCGGTATCGTACGCCAATGCCGCAACGAAGTTGTCGTCTGCCAAGGCAACATTGTCCACATCTCTGACGATACGAGTGTTGGTGCTAACGAGCCTCAATATGCCGTTGCTCACTGCCGATTCAAATCTAAGATTCACATAAGGTTCATTGACTTGATGCGTAGCGGTTACTATTCTCATTGCTTCGCCAGCTCCGTCAATAATGAAATTAGCTGGAGTCAGTGGCTTTGGTCTGGTATCACCGTCATTGTATGCGGCAACCCTTTTGGAAAACTTAAGCCGCACACCTTTGCCATCGTCGTGGCGCGCATAATCCTCCACCCAAGTCTTGCCGTCCAATCTGAAACCGCGCAAATCATTGTCAGCAATGCCAAATACTATGCGATTCGCCGTACTGGCATTTCCGTCATCGGCAATCCAAACTTGATTCTCTGCCCATAATCTACTTGAAAAAGCTAATCCGGCATCGGCGTTCATGTTACCTTCGTTTGCGTAGACAATTTGGCATCTGAACGCTATAAAATCTTGCCATTCATTATTAATTGTCGCAAAAGAACTCGCAGTAGCTGTTGATGAAGTAAAATCATCAGCCTCAGCAAATAAACTTAATAGCGAAGACGAAGTATCCCTAAAGGTGAATACATAATTTTGGGTACTGTTGTTGAAAATACCTCCTTCGGTATAATTGCATTGACCAAGGTTCGTTCTGGTGTCGGTATCGTTGTCATAAAAAGCCGGGTCGTTAAGGTTTTCACCGAATGCCTCGGCGTTATAATCTATAGCCATACCACCAACGCTGTACGGCAATGCTGCGCCAGTTTTACGCACCTGCACCACGAACTCTAAATTGTTGTCATTGATTCGCAGACGCTCAGTGTCAAAGCGCATGTACACCACACCGTTGACATTCGGCATACAATCGCCGATGTTATTGCCGCCACCAATACTACATGTTTGTGAAAAAGGATCTGCTCCAGTTATGAAGCGACTTTGCGTTATCTGATCCTGTGCATGCGCGTAATTATTGACTATCAATATCAATAATGTACAGACGAAGAAGTGTAAGTATTTCATGCATCTGGTTTGGGTGTACGTTGTATCAATACACATGAGCCGAGCACATCAACAGATGCCTCAGGGAACTTGGCTACTTTGAGTTAAATTATTGGCAATGATGTCGCTATAGTCGGCAGGTGTCACGATACTACTAAAGTTGGTATCGCCAGCGTGATATGCCGAGATACCAATACTGCTGGCGGCCCCGTCCGTATAGTCTATTATGCTTATTTCGCCACTTTGATCCACATCGCCTCCGTATAACACATGAATATCGCTATCCTTTTCTTTCAATGCCGAATCATCGTTGAGAGCACTACCGCCAACACTAAAATCATGGCTATAAATATCAGCGTTTCTATTCTCATCCGCCACGCCAGTGATATTGGTTGCCGAGATGACATCCAAATGGTTGCGGTGGCGAGCTACCAAATAAATATCCTCGTCGTCGGCTTCCTCCAGTTCCATGAACTCTACATCGGGACAGGTCGCTTGAGTTGCCTCAAGTCCTGATTCTGCACACAGCAATGTCGGGTCTTGCATTATCTGCTCGGCATATCTAGCTGCATCCACCACACGACCGTTGCTCAATAAAAATGCCGGTTTGCGAGCAACGACATCGGTTGCCACAGTCGCAGCATCACCAATATCAGTAGATCTCAACTCCAACAACACCCAATCGACAACATCTGCAGGAACCGCTGCCACCTCAACACTCGGACACGACAGTGGGTTGCCAGCATCAATCGTTATAGCGTCATAACCACCATTGCAATAAGGATCTTGCACTGGCACCTCAATATCGGTGACCATCCTATCCAGTGTTTGGGCATTGACAGCATTGCATAGCAACACGAGTAGCGTCGGTATATAACTCAGTCTAATCATTTTCTGGTTTGCCTTCATCACTTAATCCTCATACATAGTTTAACGGAACGGTCCCTCAAGGAACAACTTCACTCTCAACAGCATGCCTCTGACAAAGTCGGCAATCGCACTAGCTCTGGAATCGAGACGCTCTAAGTCGTCGTCTATGGTCTCCGTGCTATTCTCAGGGTTAGCATCAACCGGGTCGTTATTTGCCAAATCTCGCAAACTGGTGCCAGCACGACCTAAAGTAAAGCCGAGCGTTGGGTTTAACGAGTTTTCGGCAATCAATACATTGTCATACGCAATAACCACACCGCTATCAGTAGCTGTAACCGTAGCCGTACTAGCGATAATTTGCGGAGAACCAGTTTCCACTATTTGCAACAGCGTATACGAGTTCGCATCGCTAATCCCTCGTACCTGCTCATCGTCAGCAACCGTCGCCACAAAACGCATACTGTAAAGATTAGCATTCATGTCGTCGCGCACTGCTCTACCGTCTGGAGTAATGGCGATTGCCGGCGGCACGGTATCTCGGCGCGCCACTGCCGTAGCCGTCGTGTCTATCTCTGCTCCTATGCCGATTGCTTCACCTGCTCTATTTATTGCACGATTGGTAAGCATGTCCATTAAAACTTCATTCGCCGCAAGTGCAAATCCAGCGGTGCGTTGGGTTTGATTTTCGGTGTCGGTAAACCTTACTAAATAGCTGAGAGTCACCGCATCGTTGCCATCGTTCACGGTCAAGCTACTATGCTGAATAAAGCTGTCCAAAGCCAAAGCAAAGCCGGTCGTCGGTCTATGGATCAACCTATAGGCATTCAATAAACCTAGATTGCCACTGATAGGCTGGGTGGATTGCACCACGAAGTTCATCGTATATTCATCGCCGTTACCAAGACTCGGCATCGCATCGCTTGCCGTCACCGTCAGGGTCGGTGCCAAAACCACATCTGCCGTATCAATGTTCGCTATTGCCGCATCACTACGATCAAGCGGCTTAAAGCCGTCTGCGGGCATCATTAGTGTGCCGACGATGGTCTCAGTCGTATTGGCAACCAACGGCGCATTACTCGCATAATCGCACAGCGGGCAGTTCGGGTCATTGAAGCCATCAGGGTCGCTAGGCGCACGGGTCAGAGTGAAGCCGACGGTAGTGTCAATTTCACTCACCGCTACTCGTGCACTAAATGATAAAGTTGCTTGGCTTATTGAAACACTGGTGGCGCTGGAGTTTACAATATTCTGACTCTGCACCGCAACCAATCTGCCATCGCTCAATACTCGCAATAATTGATACGATATATCAGAATCCAAGCCTCTGACATCGGTTGCGGCAACCTTCTGCTCACCATTTTGTTGCATTGCAGCAACATCAAAACTCATATCGTAGGTCACCGAATCGGAGCGCACATCAGCAACGGTGGCAGTCGATGCACTCACCTCTATGAACGGTGCAGTCATGTCTCTGACTGCTAACGCAGAGTCTCGGCGGTCAAACGGCTGGTTCGGCAGGATTGCTTGTGTCGTGCCACCTTGAAGGGCATCATTGTTGGATAGATCGCGTAGCGTCAATGCCCCAGTATATCCAGCTGTGAAACCGTCAGTTTCTCGCGCCTCGTTTTCGCTTAGACGAAAAGCATCACTACTTAAGCGCAAACTACGACTTATGGAAGTAACAATGCTTGCATTGGTATTCGCCCTGATAACCGGACTATAGGTGATGGTGCCGGTATTCACCCTACGAAATATCCCAGACCCTGATTGAGCTTGCCATTGCGGATTGAGGGCTTCACCGGAGTTTGTGCTTAAATCAAAACTAAGCACAAATCCATCGTTGCCTTGACTGATATTAGCATCATCCACCACCACGGTCGGTGATTGCGTGTCTCGTGCGGCTATTGCTGTAGTGCGTGGGTCTATGCGAGCATTATTAGCTATAGCATTGCCATCTCTATCTAGTGGTTGCACATCACCATTCTGCAGTGCACCCATAGCACGACCTAGCACGAAGCCTGCAGTGCGTTGGGTCAAAGCGAGTGCATCGGCATCGTCGTCACTACCAAACTCTAACGTGTATCTCACTCTGACATGCGTGCCACTGGTGATTGTTTCCACAGTGTTCTCAGGTTCAACTATAAATTGCTCTAAATCTATAGCATTGCCACTCGTCGGCACATGGATCAGTACATAAGAGCTGGTGCTGGCGATATTCGGCACTGCTACACCGTTAAGCGAACGTACTTCAAACACCATGCTGTAGCGGTTGCCGTTGACATTGGTGTCGTTGGCATCGTCCACTTTGGGGTAGGCCTTTGGACCGCCCGGTTGGTCAAATGGGATCAGATTGGAAAGATAATGGCTCGTATCAACAACCGCCTCAGAAGTGATTTGCAACAGTCTGCCTACTCTGGCTATCGCATCAGGACTTAAATCCAGTCGCCCTGCTTCTCCAGTCTGCGGCAGATTGCTCAAGAATCTCAAATTGGCTTGGCGACCCAGTGTAAAGCCGATGGTTTCATTGACATTCGCCAGTGAGGTCAGCGTGGTGGCAAAAGTGACACGCACTTGGAACGGTGAATTTACAAATTCCACAGGAGGCACAGTAATCCTTGCAGCTATCTCGGTCGTCGCACCGTCGGTCGTCAGCTGCAACAGCTTATACGACGATGGATTGTCCAATCCACTATCAAGACGCCTAATGCTTTCCACATCAAAACTGCCTTCATACACCAAAGGATTATCTGCGCTTGGGGTGGCATTGCCGTCCGCTCGCACGGTGATAATCGGATTAACGCTATCATCTGCAGGCACGGCAGCCTCAGCAAGTGGATCAGAGTCTATGCGCTCACCAATATCAATTGGGTTATTGACATCGGCAGGGTCAACCGGAGAATTGCCTGCCAAATCGGTCAATCGAGATCGGCGCCCTAGGGTGAAAAGATCTTCGTCAGTGGCACCAGGGTCATTTACGCTAAAGTTTATCGTCGCACTTCGCAGGTTGTTCAAGTCGGCAATGCTGACACTAATTGTTGCACCGGGCAATCGTACGGGGTTCGGTTCACGGAATCGAACTCGCAATAACACATAAGAAGCACTACTCCCTATGCCGTCTATGCTCTCCTCGCTACTGACATCAAAACTGCCGCTATAATCATTGCCATTCTTGTTTAATGCGTTGGCCCTCACCGTAATTGTCGGACTGGTTCTCTCAACCATAAGGTGTGCGGTGGCACTTTCATCCAGCGGAGACGGTGGGTCTATCGTAACTGGGTCGCCGCCTACCGACACCACCGGGTCGTTGCCCGATGTGTCTCGTAGCCGTCCTGCTACGGCTAGACCGACTGCGAAGGATTCGGTCTGCCTGATCTGCTCTATGGACAACGGTGGCATCGTATAACGCAATTCTATGTTGCCACTGGCAGCAATCGGTTGTAGCGATGCCGACGGCACCGGCAGGTAGCTGTCGCTGCCATCGTTGAGTCTACGCAATAGCTGGTAGCTACTTGTGCGCCGCACTTCCGAGGTCGCTGTGCTTCTCACATCGCTCGGCGGGGTGATGCCAAAGCTCATCTCATAACCATTGGGTTGTATATCCAGTGATTCTGCTGCCACCACAAAGCTCGGCGGGATAATATCTCGGCGCACAATCGCGGTTGGTGTGGTATCCAGCGGCGCACGCTCAGCTATTAGATCGCCGTTCCGGTCGCGCGGTGGATTACTGCTAGGATCACATAAAATACAATTATTTTCAGAGATATCTGTGACTGGCGCGAGGCCTAAGACAAAGCCGTAGGTTTGTCGGGCGATTTCTGGTGCAAGTTCCACACCGAAATCAATCCTCACTTCTGTCCTATCTCTGCCAAAAAAAGCATCAGGTCTTGCCAAATAGACAAAGGGATTGCGATCGGGGTTATAGATGTTTTGATCATTTTGATATTCATCCGCGGGTAGCGATGCCGACAAGGTTGCGGTGGTCCCAGCGATCATGCCAATCTCTACCGGCGTACTGGCATTGCCGTCTTCACCCAGCGGCACACGCAATAGAATATAAGATCTCACATCGTGCAGTCTACCACCAGCATTTTCATCTATGACTGGTGCGTCACTTATCACATTAAATTGCCCGGTATAGATATAAGGGTTGCGTTCATCGGGGATCGCATCGCTTAGTGCTTGTAGCCTGATGACTGGACCCTCTTTATCCGGTGCTATAACCTGCGCGCTTGGTTGAGGATCCAGTGGTTCGTTGTTTGCCACCGTTCTGGTGGTACCGAACACAACCGGGGGGTTGCCCGAATAATCGCATAGCGGACATCTATTTGGATTGGCAAGGTCATCATCGCTCTGGATACGACGCCCCAATGCAAAACCAAATGTCTCTTGTGCCTGCGCTACCGTCAAGCCTATACTTGTATAAATTATGCGTGCTTGGGTTGTTGAAATGCTCTCAATTCTAGTGAAAGTAGAGTCATCGTATGGCACAAAGCTATTGTCTTCAAGGATGCGTAATAACTGATATGGACCTTGGCTCCCAACCGGTCTGCCGCCAAGGGAAAAAGTTGAGCTTATGCCATGCACGGGTTCGCTTGCGGTCATAGTAAAGACAAGGTCAGCAGTAGCAAGAACATTAACTATACTTCCTTCGCTTGTCACTTCTATGAACGGTGGAGTTGTATCTCTGAACGCTACCGCAGAGTCTTGAATATCAAACGGCTGGTTCGCCACGATTGTTCGTGTGCTGCCACCTTGTATCACATCGTTGTTGGATAGATCGCGTAGCGATGCGGCACCGGTATAGCCGAGCGTAAAGCCAGCAGTCTCCTGCGCTTCGTTTTGGCTCAACCTAAAGAGATTACTATTTACCGATAGATGGTCTGATATAAAAGTAATGAAAGATACATTTTCGCCTGCCCTTGGAAAGGAAACATAGCTACCATCATTGAGCTTGCGGAATATCACGAAATTTTCAAAATCAAGCCATTGTGGTTTGAGTGCCTCGCCAGAGATGGTGCGCGCCTCAAGAGTCACCCTAGTACCATTGCGATCCGTTGTAATCCTCTCTACCCCTAATTGCTCTACTACCTCCACCGTTGGTGATTGTGTGTCGCGCTCGGCGATTGCCACTGGGTTCGGGTTTATGCGGGTATTATCGGCTATGGTATTGCCATTGCGGTCCAGCGGTGGTGCATCGCTTTGCAGTCTGCCTGCCGCACGACCTAACACAAAGCCTGCGGTGCGTCGGGTCAAAGCAAGTGCTACCTCGCTGTCGTCGGCACCAAACTCCACCGTGTATCGAACCCTGGCGCGGGTTTGATCAGAAGAAACCATCTCTACGCTATTCTCAACTATATAACTGCTCAAGTCTATTGCTGCATTACCATCTGTCGGTACATGGAGCAATACATAAGAGTTTATATCGTCTATGTCTGGTATTGCTTCGCTGTTGAGTGAGCTTACTTCAAAAATCATGCTGTAGCGATTGCCATTGACATTGCGGTCGTTGGCATCGTCCACTTTGGGATAAGCCTTCGGACCATCGGGTTGATTGAACGGTGCAAAAAAGCGGGCAAGAGTGTGACTGGTATCAACAATCGCTTCGGCGGTGATCTGCAATGGTCTGTCTACTTCGGCAACCGCATCGTCGCTTGGGTCCAACCTGTCTTCACGGTCGGCATCTACTAATGCCGACACATTGGCACCGTCTGCCAAGTTGGCACGACGACCTAGCGTGAAGCCGAAGGTTTGCTGCAAACTCACCGCCGTCAATGTAGTAGAGAAAGCAACCGTTGCCACCTGCCCCAAAGCAATAGCATCCGTAGGCTCATCTACTTGTAATAATGTCGACCCGGTCGTTATGATGTGTTCACCACCTCGGGTGATGCGCAATAGGTTATAAGAACCGGCGTTGCTGATACCACTCACCGGCACAGTTGCAGACACATCAAATGATCCGCTATATCGCAACGGGTTGTCATCATCGGCAATGGCACCCTCATCGCTTGCCACTACCGTGATAATCGTTGCGGTGGTATCGTCGGAAGGTATTGTTGCCTCTGCACTTACTCTGGAGTCTATACGTGCCTCATTGCCGATTACCAAATCAGCATCGTCAGGGTCAACTAACGGATTACCGACCAAATCGCTCAATCTACCTTGACGCCCTAAGGTATAGACTTGTGTGTTGGCATCGGCACTGGGGTCGTTGACCTCAAAGCTAACTGTTGCACTTTGCAAAGTGGCAAAGTCCACGCTACCGACACTGATGCGCGTTTGCGTGGATGCCAATACGACGATCGGCGTGCCTGCCGGATCTCCTGGGTTCTCTCTTGTCGGCACTCGCAATAACACATAAGATGCACTACTCTCTATGCCATCTATGCCTTCGGTGGCAGAAACATCAAAGCTACCGCGATACGCAGTGCCGTTTTTGACGATTACACCACGCGGTGCCACCGTGAGCGACGGGCTGTCACGCTCTATCGTGAACAATGCTTGTGGGCTGGCATCCAACGGCAACGGTCGGGTCGTCGTCACGGTCTGTGTCGTGCCACCTATGCTCACCACTGGGTCGTTGTTTGCTTCATCTCGTAATCTATCGTCGCCACTACGCCCCAGCGTAAAGCCTTCGGTGTTCAAGGCATCGGCTATGGATAATCTTGCGATGTTCGTATAACGCACAATCACTGCGCTGCCTGTTCCTGCTACAATCTCATCTGCCAGTCTGCCCGGCATCACTTCGTAGGTATCGCTGCCTTGACGTTTGCGCAACAAGCTATACGAACTGCTTTGTCTCAAATCCGAAAACTGCGTTGACGACACATCCGACGGTGCGGTCACCCTAAACGCTAAAGTGTAGCCACTGGGTGCTATCGTAAGACTGCCCTCTCTCACTACCGCATAGCGTGGCGGCTCAGTGTCTCTAGTTGTAACTGCCGCATCGCGGGAGTCCAAAGGCTGGCCACGTATAACCTCATCTCCGTTCATCGGGTCTACCGGAGCATTGCTTGCAAAGTCTTGCAAATTGTCGCGCCGTGCCAGTGTGAAACCCATAGTCTGCATCACTTCATCAATGCTTGCAAAGCGCACAGTGAAACTGACCGTCGCCGATGTATTTGCGGTTCCTACTTCTGCAGTTATCTGTGCTGTTTGCGTACTTGGCGTGCCACTATCACTACTAGGGATGCGCCACAACCAATACGAAGCACTATCGGACAGCCCAACAATGCCATTCGCACCGCTGATGCCGGTATCTAGTGTCGTATTTGCACTCACCGCAAATGACCCACGATACACCAACGGGTCGTTGTCATCGGGTGTCACCGAACCTTGTGCAACAACAGTAATGCTCGGATGCGTTTGGTTGGTGGCAGCAACAGCTCCGACACTGTCGTCAAACAGCTGCTCAGGACCTATCGTTATCGGGTCGTTGTTGGCTAGGTCGCGCACGCCATCACCACTATAACCCAATGTCAAGCCGACTGCATCATTTGCCTCAGCTTCGCTTAAACGAACCTCTGCACTGATGTTATACGAAGAGAAATTGACATTGCTTATGGAGAAATTAACCGGGCTACTAACGACCGCATAACCACCTCCCTCAAGTTGACGTAGCAAATTGAAGTCAGTTGCTGAAGGGGGTTGAAGGACTTCACCAGCGGTGATATTGAAGCGCAAGCTGTAGCCATTAGCGTTTATAGCATTGAACGTTTGAATCACCAATATACTCGGACGCTGTGTGTCTCTACGAGCGATTGCGGTAGCCGCAGCATCTAAAATGTCTCCGACATCAATCGCAAATTCATTGCCGTAGGCATCAACAAAATTGGGGTTTGTGCCACGAGCAAGAGTGAAACCTTGGATACGCTGCGTTGCTGTCACGCTGTCAAGCTCCACTACATAAGTCAATGTCACCGCATCCCTAGCATCACTAGGCTCGGCTTCTTGCAGTACGATGCTTGTTATTGATGTTGCCGGCACTGGTGCGTTCTCGTCTATTGGTATCACTCTCAGTTGATACGAACTCTCATCATCTATTCCTGAAATCGGACGGTTTGCCTGAACTGCAAATTGCATCGTATAGCGGTTGCCGTTAGCTAGGCTTATGTCGGGAACCGCCTCAAACGGATAAATCGTTTCAATGTTGAGGTCAGGGTTTGCATCCACACGCATATCAATCGCTTGCACCGTAATCGTCGGTGCATCAGTGACGGTACGCTCAGAAATAACATCGGCATCTATAGCCTCTCCAGTTCCAATTAAGCCGTCTGTATTCAACGGGAAGTTGTAGTCGCCATCTGTCAAATGTGTGGGATCATCGCCTCGTGCCAATGTGAAACCTTCGGTTTGCCGAACCACATCCAGTGACGCAAGCTCAACCTGATATTGAAATTGAAATGTGTTGGAGATTTGGCTTATCAGTGTCAGTGTGCCAGTCGTCTCTGCAAACTCGTCACTATCAATAGGTTTGCGTAATATTTCATACGCTGTTGGATCGCCTATCCCAGTGATGTTTGCATCATCGGTAGTCAGACTGAATTGACCGCTATATCGTCGCGGGTTGTTGATGTCTGGCACCGCATCACTACTTGCGGTAAGCGTAAGTATTGGCGAAGTTCTATCCGCTCTGGAGGCGATTGCAGCATCGCTCAGGTCTATGCGGTCACCCCGACTTATAGGCTGGTCATCGCCTGCTCTTACTGGTACATTCCCATCGGGTATCCGATCCTCTAAAGCACCTTCAACAGCAAGTGCTAAAGTAAAACCTTCTATGGCTTGTAATTGTTCAAACGAAATACCATCTCCCGGAAAATAGAGACGCGTAGTGACAAGTGTGCTTGTTGTCAAAACACCAGTCCTGGTTCTTTCTATACGGCTGAAATCACGACTAGCAAGTAGTGAATCATTATCAACGACACCGACAAGTGAATAAGCAGTCCCAACAGGGTCTAGATTCGCCGGTTCGTCGGAACGCACGATATAGCTCACACGATAGCCGACTCCATTCTCATCGGATATTGGCATCGCATCGCCTTGTGCTTCTACTGTGATTACTGGCGGTATGCTGTCGGTAAGTTGTATCTGGTCTCTCAATGCGGTTTGATAGTCTTCTACTATCTTGAGGTCGGCACCTAGCACCGCATTACGTTTGAACTCCAAAGATAACGGCAGCGGTGCATGTTTGACGCTCCCCTCGTTGATAACTATGTTGACGGTCGTAGGCCGCGCCGGGTCCAACACTACACTGTCAATGGATGCCTCTGTCGCATAGCGACTCGACGGTGCACAATTGCCCGGTTCAGCGGTCAAACAAAAGTTCTCTGCAATTACGGTCGCTGGGTTTAGCGGTGCGCTGAAACTTACTTCCCAAGTGGACACCCCTATTGAGGTGTTGCTGTCGTAGCTATAGGCAATGCGCCTGATGCCCGTTGCAGTCGGTGCATCGGCATCGCGCACCAATGCTCCAGCAAAGTTGCCGTCTGCCAAATCAACATTATTTACATCTCTGATGATACCAACGGTGTCATTGCTGACCAACCTTAGTATCCCTCTACTCACTGCCGATGAAAACCTGATATTTACATAATCGTCGCCGGGGTTATGTTCTTCCACAACGATATCTCCTCCTGTTGTAGCCCCGTCGCTGTCCAGTGCAATGAAGTTAGCCGCAGTCAGTGACATTGGTGTAGTCGAATCTTCACTACTATATGCAGCAACCCCTTTGGAGAACTTAAGTCGCACACCCATGCCATCGTCGTGGCGAGCATAATCCTCCACCCAAGTCCTGCCGTCTAATCTGAAACCGCGCAGATCATTATTGGCTACACCGAACACCGTGCGGTTCGCTGTGGTGATATTTCCGTTGCCAGCAATCCAAACTTGATTCTCTGCCCACAACCTATTGGAGAACGCCAAACCTGCTTCGGCATCCATACCGCTGTTGCCTTCCGAGTTAATGATCTGGCAACTAAAACTGATTAAGTCCTGCCACTCGTCGGTTATCGTTGTAAAAGAATTAGCAGTCGCTATTTGCGAAGTGAAATCGTCGGCAATCTCAAATATACTCAACAGCGAAGGCGATGTGTCTACCATCACCAATCCGTAATCCCCGTTGGTGAAACTACTGCCTCTAGTATAGCTACATTGCCCCAAGCCCGTTGCGCTGCCAGTATCGTTATCATGAAAAGCCGGCGTGTTAAGATTTTCACCCAGTGCATTAGTGTTATATTCTATACCTAAGCCTCCGACACTGTGCGGCAACGCCTCACCAGTCTTGCGTACCTGCACGACAAACTCAAAACGATCGTCGGTGGCATCACCAGGGGTATTGTTATCGTTAATCGCTGCTCGCGTCGGATCAAATCGCATGTGCACCACACCGTTGACATTCGGCATACAATCGCTGACACTGCTACCACCGCCGATACTACAGGTTTGTGAAAAAGGATCGGAACTGGTAATGAAACGACTTTCGGTGATACGGTGCTGCGCGTGGACATCGGCATGGACTACTAGCAGTAGTGACACACATAGTGAAAATTGCATACCGAAACATGCAACTTTTTTCATTACATTCCCTGAAAAATTTGTAATATGTCTCAATTCATGCACTATTCGGATACTCCATAGGAATTACTATATCAAATTACCACGAGTATAGCACTTTTGAGGGTGTATATAAAGGAGAACCGCCGTTTGTTGCAGTAGGTCAAGTGGCGGGTTCACTCGGCGATAATCGGCGACTCTATTTGAGCAGAACGGTACTTTAGGGAACTTGGCTACTCTGAGTTAAATTATTGGCAATGATGTCGCTATAGTCGGCAGGTGTTACGATACTACTAAAGTTTGTATCGCCAGCATGATATGCCGAGATACCAATACTGCTGGCAGCCCCATCCGTGTAGTCTATTATGCTTATTTCGCCGTCTTGGTTCACATCGCCTCCGTATAACACATGAATATTGCTGTCTTTTTCTTTCAATGCCGAATCATCGTTGAGAGCACTACCGCCAACACTAAAATCATGGCTATAAATATCAGCGTTTCTATTCTCATCCGCCACGCCAGTGATATTGGTTGCCGAGATGACATCCAAATGGTTGCGGTGGCGAGCTACCAAATAAATATCCTCGCCGTCGGCTTCCTCCAGCTCCATAAACTCTACATCGGGACAGGTGGCCTGTGCCTCAAGTTCTGCTGCCGTACAAAGCAATGTCGAGGCTTGCACCATCTGCTCAGCATATCTAGCCGCATCCACCACACGCCCGTTGCTCAATAAAAATGCCGGCTTACGAGCAATGACATCAGTTGCCGCATTCGCAGCATCACCGGCATCAGTAGACCTCAATTCCAATAACACCCAATCGACGACATCTGCGGGCACCGCTGCTACTTCAATACTCTGACATGGCACTGGAGTTACATCGCAATAAGGGTCTTGCAACGGCACCTCAATATCGGTGACCATCCTATCCAGTGTTTGGGCATCGACAGCATTGTATAGCAACACGAGTAGCGTCGGTATATGACTTAGTCTAATCATTTTCTGGTTTGCTTTCATCGCTTAATCCTCATACATAGTTTAACATTTAACCGAAAAGTTTAACGGAACGGTCCCTCAAGGAACAACTTCACTCTCAACAGCATGCCTCTGACAAAGTCGGCAATCGCACTAGCTCTGGAATCGAGACGCTCAAAGTCGTCGTCTATGGTCTCCGTGCTATTCTCAGGGTTAGCATCAACCGGGTCGTTATTTGCCAAATCTCGCAAACTGGTGCCAGCACGACCTAAAGTAAAGCCGAGCGTTGGGTTTAACGAGTTTTCGGCAATCAAGACATTGTCATACGCAATGACCACACCGCTATCAGTAGCTGTAACCGTAGCCGTACTAGCGATAATTTGCGGAGAACCAGTTTCCACTATTTGCAACAGCGTATACGAGTTCGCATCGCTAATCCCTCGTACCTGCTCATCGTCAGCAACCGTCGCCACAAAACGCATACTGTAAAGATTAGCATTCATGTCGTCGCGCATTGCTCTACCGTCTGGAGTAATGGCGATTGCCGGCGGCACGGTATCTCGGCGCGCCACTGCCGTAGCCGTCGTGTCTATCTCTGCTCCTATGCCGATTGCTTCACCTGCTCTATTTATTGCACGATTGGTAAGCATGTCCATTAAAACTTCATTCGCCGCAAGTGCAAATCCAGCGGTGCGTTGGGTTTGATTTTCGGTGTCGGTAAACCTTACTAAATAGCTGAGAGTCACCGCATCGTTGCCATCGTCTATGGCCAGGCTTCTATTGCGAATAAGACCGTTCTCTATACTCAAAACCAAAGCAGTGCCAGTCGTCGGTCTATGGATCAACCTATAGGCATTCAATAAACCTAGATTGCCACTGATAGGCTGGGTGGATTGCACCACGAAGTTCATCGTATATTCATCGCCGTTATCAAGACTCGGCATCGCATCGCTTGCCGTCACCGTCAGGGTCGGTGCCAAAACCACATCTGCCGTATCAATGTTCGCTATTGCCGCATCACTACGATCAAGCGGCTTAAAGCCGTCTGCGGGCATCATTAGTGTGCCGACGATGGTCTCAGTCGTATTGGCAACCAACGGCGCATTACTCGCATAATCGCACAGCGGGCAGTTCGGGTCATTGAAGCCATCAGGGTCGCTAGGCGCACGGGTCAGAGTGAAGCCGACGGTAGTGTCAATTTCACTCACCGCTACTCGTGCACTAAATGATAAAGTTGCTTGGCTTATTGAAACACTGGTGGCACTGGAGTTTACAATATTCTGACTCTGCACCGCAACCAATCTGCCACCGCTCAATACTCGCAATAATTGATACGATATATCAGAATCCAAGCCTCTGACATCGGTTGCGGCAACCTTTTGTTCACCATTTTGTTGCATTGCAGCAACATCAAAACTCATATCGTAGGTCACCGAATCGGAGCGCACATCAGCAACGGTGGCAGTGGATGCACTCACCTCTATGAACGGTGCAGTCATGTCTCTGACTGCTAACGCAGAGTCTCGGATGTCAAACGGCTGGTTCGGCAGGATTGCTTGTGTCGTGCCACCTTGAAGGGCATCATTGTTGGATAGATCGCGTAGCGTCAATGCCCCAGTATATCCAGCTGTGAAACCGTCAGTTTCTCGCGCCTCGTTTTCGCTTAGACGAAAAGCATCACTACTTAAGCGCAAACTACGACTTATGGAAGTAACAATACTTGCATTGGTATTCGCTCTCATAATAGGACTATAGGTGATGGTGCCAGTATTCACCCTACGAAATATCCCAGACCCTGATTGAGCTTGCCATTGCGGATTGAGGGCTTCACCGGAGTTTGTGCTTAAATCAAAACTAAGCACAAATCCATCGTTGCCTTGACTGATATTAGCATCATCCACCACCACGGTCGGTGATTGCGTGTCTCGTGCGGCTATTGCTGTAGTGCGTGGGTCTATGCGAGCATTATTAGCTATAGCATTGCCATCTCTATCTAGTGGTTGCACATCACCATTCTGCAGTGCACCCATAGCACGACCTAGCACGAAGCCTGCGGTGCGTTGGGTCAAAGCGAGTGCATCGGCATCGTCGGCACTACCGAACTCTACCGTGTATCTCACTCTGACATGCGTGCCACTGGTAATTGTTTCTACAGTATATTCGGGTTCCACTATATATTGTTCTAAATCTATAGCATTGCCACTCGTCGGCACATGGATCAGTACATAAGAGCTGGTGCTGGCGATATTCGGCACTGCTACACCGTTAAGCGAACGTACTTCAAACACCATGCTGTAGCGATTGCCGTTGACATTGGTGTCGTTGGCATCGTCCACTTTGGGATAGGCCTTCGGACCGTTGGGTTGGTCAAACGGAATAAGGTCGGAAAGATAGTGGCTCGTATCAACAACCGCCTCAGAGGTGATTTGCAACAGCCTACCTATTCTGGCTACCGCATCGGGACTTGCATCCAGTCGCCCTGCTACTCCAACTAATGGTGAACGCGGACGGCCTTCCGATAATGTTAAATTGGCTCGGCGACCCAATGTAAAGCCGATGCTTTCATTGACATTCGCCAGTGAAGTCAATGTGGTCGCAAAAGCGACACTTACTTGTAGATTTGATCCCGGAGTCACAGTAATCTCTGCAGCTATCTCGGTTGTAACACCGTCGGTCGTCAGGTGCAATAACCTATATGATGCTTGGTCGTTCAGTCCGGTAACCTGCTCGTTGCTTTCAACATCAAAACTGCCTTGATACACCAAAGGATTATCTGTGCTTGGGGTGGCACTGCCGTCGGCTCGCACGGTGATAATCGGATTATCGGTATCATCTGCAGGCACAGCAGCCTCAGCAAGTGGATTAAAGTCTATGCGCTCACCAATATCAATTGGATTATTGACATCGGCAGGGTCAACCGGAGAATTGCCTGCCAAGTCGGTCAATCTAGCACCTCGTCCTAGAGTGAAAAGATCTTCGTCAGTGGCATCAGGGTCATTTACGCTAAAGTTTATCGTCGCACTTCGCAGGTTGTTCAAGTCGGCAATGCTGATACCAATCGCTGCACTGGGCAATGGTACGGGGTTCGCTCCACGGAATCGAACTCGTAATAACACATACGATCCGGCTTGCGTTATGCCGTCTATGCTCTCCTCGCTACTGACATCAAAACTGCCGCTATAATCATTGCCGTTTTTGTTTAATGCATTGGCCCTCACCGTAATTGTCGGACTGGTTCTCTCAACCGCAAGTTGTGCGGTGGCACTTGCATCCAGTGGTAAAGGTGGGATTATCGTCACAGTTTGGGTTGTGCCATCTATGTTCACCACTGGGTCATTGCCCGAGGTGTCTCGTAGTCGTCCTGCTAAGGCTAGACCTACTGCAAAGGATTCGGTCTGCCTGATCTGCTCTATGGACAACGGTGGCATCGTATAGCGCAGTTCTATGTTGCCGCTGACAGCGATGGGTTGTAGCGATGCCGACGGTACCGGCAGGTAGCTGTCGCTGCTATCGTTGAGTCTACGCAATAGCTGGTAGCTACTTGCGCGCCGCACTTCCGAAGTTATTGTGCTTCTCACATCGCTCGGCGGGGTGATGCTAAAGCTCATCGCATAACCATTGGGTTGTATATCCAGCGAATCCGCTGCCACCACAAAGCTCGGCGGGATAATATCTCGGCGCACAATCGCGGTTGGTGTGGTATCCAGCGGCGCACGCTCAGCTATTAAATCGCCGTTCCGGTTGCGCGGTGGATTACTGCTAGCATCACATAAAATGCAGTCATCCTCAGAGATATTTGTGACTGGCGCACGACCTAAGACAAAGCCGTAGGTTTGTCGGGCGATTTCTGGTGCAAGTTCCACACCGAAATCAACCGTCACTCTTCGACTTATACTACCAACACTCGCCTGTGATATCGCCAAATAGACAAAGGGATTATCATCGGGGTTTTCGATCCTATATTCCGGCGGTAGCGATACCGACAAGGTTGCAGTGGTGCCGTCAATCCTGCCAATCTCTACTGGTGTCCCGGCACTGCCGTCTTCACCCAACGGCACACGCAATAGAATATAAGATGGCGGATTGCCTAGTCTTATAACGCTACTAATGGTGAGAGGCTCAGTGCTCATTACTTCAAATTGCCCGGTATAGATATAAGGGTTGCGTTCATTGGGTATCGCATCGCTTAGTGCCTGTAGTGTGATGGTTGGACTTACTTTATCCGGTGCTATAACCTGCGCGCTTTCGCGACGATCCAGTGGTTCGTTATTTGCCACCGTTCTGGTGGTGCCAACCACGACCGGAGGATTGCCCGAATAGTCGCATAGCAGACATCTGTTGGGATTGGCAAGGTCGTCATCGCTCTGGATACGACGCCCCAATGCAAAACCAAATGTCTCTTGTGCCTGCGCCACCGTCAAGCCTACACTTCTATATGTTATCCGTGCTTGAGTCGTTGAAATGCTGTCAATTGTAACGAAAATAGAGTCATTATGTGGCACAAAACTATCGTTTTCAAGGATGCGTAATAACTGATATGCACCTTGCCGCCCGGCTGGTCTGCCATCAAGGAAAAAGGTTGAGCTTATGCCGTGCACAGGTTCGCTTGCGGTCATAGTAAAAGCAATGTTAGCATCAGACAGAACATCAAATCTACTTTCGTTTTTTACTTCTATAAATGGCGGGGTCGTATCTCTTAACGCTACCGCATCATCGTTGATATCAAAGGGCTGCCCTGCCACGATTGTTCGTGTGCTGCCGCCTTGTATTACATCGTTGTTGGATAGATCGCGTAGCGGTGCGGTGCCGGTATAGCCGAGCGTAAAGCCGACAGTCTCCTGCGCTTCGTTTTGGCTCAACCTAAAGAGATTACTGTTTGCCGATAGACGGTCTGATATAAAAGTAATGAAAGTTATATTTGCGCCTGCTCTCTCAAGGGAAACATAGCTATCATCATTGAGCTTGCGGAGTATCTCTAAATTTCTCAAATCAAGCCATTGTGGTTTGAGTGCCTCGCCGGAGTTGGTTTCAGCTTCAAGTTGCACCACAATACCATTAGGTCCCGCCCTAATCTGCCTGTCTACCATCATCACCGTTGGTGATTGCGTGTCGCGCTCGGCAATTGCCACTGGGTTCGGGTTTATGCGGGTATTATCGGCTATGGTATTGCCATTGCGGTCCAGCGGTGGTGCATCGCTTTGTAGTTTGCCTGCCGCACGACCCAGCACAAAGCCTGCGGTGCGTTGAGTCAAATTAACGGTTGCATTCTCGTCGTTATCGGCACCAAACTCCACCGTGTATCGCACCCTGGCGCGGGTTTGATCAGAAGAAACCATCTCCACGCTATTCGCAACTATATAACTGCTCAAGTCTATTGCCGCATTACCATCTGTCGGCACATGGAGCAATACATAAGAACTGGTGCTACCAATGTCTGATATTGCTTCGCCGTTGAGTGAGCTTACTTCAAAAATCATGCTATAGCGATTGCCGTTGACATTGAGGTCGTTGGCATCGTCTACTTTGGGATAAGCCTTCGGACCATCGGGTTGATCAAACGGGGCAAAAAAGCGGGCAAGAGTGTGACTGGTATCAACAATCGCCTCGGCGGTGATCTGCAGTGGTCTGTCTACTTCGGCAACCGCATCGTCGCTTGCGTCCAACCTGTCTTCACGGTCGGCATCTACTAATGCCGACACATTGGCACCGTCTGCCAAGTTGGCACGACGACCTAGCGTGAAGCCGAAGGTTTGCTGCAAACTCACCGCCGTCAATGTAGTAGAGAAAGCAACCGTTGCCACCTGCCCCAAAGCAATAGCATCCGTAGGCTCATCTACTTGTAATAATGTCGACCCGGTCGTTATGATGTGTTCACCACCTCGGGTGATGCGCAATAGGTTATAAGAACCGGCGTTGCTGATACCACTCACCGGCACAGTTGCAGACACATCAAATGATCCGCTATATCGCAACGGGTTGTCATCATCGGCAATGGCATCACCATCTGCCACCACCGTGATAATCGTTGCGGTGGTGTCGTCGGCAGGTATCGTCGCCTCTGCACTCGCTCTGGAGTCTATACGCTCATTGCTGCCGATTACCAAATCAGCATCGTCAGGGTCAACTAACGGATTACCGACCAAATCGCTCAATCTATCTCTACGCCCTAGGGTATAGACTTGTGTGTTGGCATCGGCACCGGGGTCGTTGACCTCAAAGCTAACTGTTGCACTTTGCAAAGTGGCAAAGTCTATGCTACCGACACTGATGCGCGTTTGCGTGGATGCCAATACGACGACCGGCGTGCCTGCCGGATCTGCTGAGTCTAATCTCCTCGGCACTCGCAACAGCACATAAGATGCACTGCTTTCTATGCCATCTATGCCTTCGGTGGCAGAAACATCAAAGCTCCCGCGATACATATTGTCGTTTTTAACGATTGCACCACTTGGTGCCACCGTGAGCGACGGGCGGTCACGCTCTATCGTGAACAATGCTTGTGGGCTGGCATCCAAAGGCAACGGTGGGCTCGTCGTCACGGTCTGTGTCGTGCCACCTATGCTCACCACTGGGTCATTGTTTGCCTCATCTCGTAATCTATCATCGCCACTACGCCCCAGCGTAAAGCCTTCGGTGAGCAGGGCATCGGCTATGGATAATCTTGCTATGTTCGTATAACGCACAATCACTGCGCTGCCTGTTCCTGCTACAATCTCATCTGCCAGTCTGCCCGGCATCACCTCGTAGATATCGCTGCCTTGACGTTTGCGCAACAAGCTATACGAACTACTTTGTCTCAAATCCGAAAACTGCGTTGATGGCACATCTGAAGGTGCGGTCACTCTAAACGCTAAAGTGTAGCCACTGGGTGCTATGCCAAGGTCGCCTTCTGTCGCTACCGCATAGCGTGGCGGCTCAGTATCTCTAGTTGTAACTGCCGCATCGCGGGAGTCCAAAGGCTGGCCACGTATAACCTCATCTCCGTTCATCGGGTCTACCGGAGCATTGCTTGCAAAGTCTTGCAAATTGTCGCGCCGTGCCAGTGTGAAACCCATAGTCTGCATCACTTCATCAATGCTTGCAAAGCGCACAGTGAAACTGACCGTCGCCGATGTATTTGCGGTTCCTACTTCTGCAGTTATCTGTGCTGTTTGCGTACTTGGCGTGCCACTATCACTACTAGGGATGCGCCACAACCAATACGAAGCACTATCGGACAGCCCAACAATGCCATTCGCACCGCTGATGCCGGTATCTAGTGTCGTATTTGCACTCACCGCAAATGACCCACGATACACCAACGGGTCGTTGTCATCGGGTGTCACCGAACCTTGTGCAACAACAGTAATGCTCGGATGCGTTTGGTTGGTGGCAGCAACAGCTCCGACACTGTCGTCAAACAGCTGCTCAGGACCTATCGTTATCGGGTCGTTGTTGGCTAGGTCGCGCACGCCATCACCACCAGAACCCAATGTCAAACCGACTGTGTCATTTGCCTCAGCTTCGCTTAAACGAACCTCTGCACTGATGTTATACGAAGAGAAATTGACATTGCTTATAGAAAAATTAACCGGGCTACTAACGACCGCATAACCACCTCCCTCAAGTTGACGTAGCAAATTGAAGTCAGTTGCTGAAGGGGGTTGAAGGACTTCACCAGCAGTGATATTGAAGCGCAAGCTGTAGCCATTAGCGTTTATAGCATTGAACGTTTGAACCACCGATATACTCGGACGCTGTGTGTCTCTACGAGCGATTGCGGTAGCCGCAGCATCTAAAATGTCTCCGACATTGATCGCAAATTCATTGCCGTAGGCATCAACAAAATTGGGGTTTGTGCCACGAGCAAGAGTGAAACCTTGGATACGCTGCGTTGCTGTCACGCTGTCAAGCTCCACTACATAAGTCAATGTCACCGCATCCCTAGCATCACTAGGCTCGGCTTCTTGCAGTACGATGCTTGTTATTGATGTTGCCGGCACTGGTGCGTTCTCGTCTATTGGTATCACTCTCAGTTGATACGAACTCTCATCATCTATTCCTGAAATCGGACGGTTTGCCTGAACTGAAAATTGCATCGTATAGCGGTTGCCGTTAGCTAGGCTTATGTCGGGAACCGCCTCAAATGGGTAAATCGTTTCAATGTTGGGGTCAGGGTTTGCATCCACACGCATATCAATCGCTTGCACCGTAATCGTCGGTGCATCAGTGACGGTACGCTCAGAAATAACATCGGCATCTATAGCCTCTCCAGTTCCAATTAAGCCGTCTGTATTCAACGGGAAGTTGTAGTCGCCATCTGTCAAATGTGTGGGATCATCGCCTCGTGCCAATGTGAAACCTTCGGTTTGCCGAACCACATCCAGTGACGCAAGCTCAACCTGATATTGAAATTGAAATGTGTTGGAGATTTGGCTTATCAGTGTGAGTGTGCCTGTCGTCTCTGCAAACTCGTCACTATCAATAGGTTTGCGTAATATTTCATACGCTGTTGGATCGCCTATCCCAGTGATGTTTGCATCATCGGTAGTCAGACTGAATTGACCGCTATATCGTCGCGGGTTGTTGATGTCGGGCATCGCATCACTACTTGCGGTAAGCGTAAGTATCGGCGAAGTTCTATCCGCTCTGGAAGCGATTGCGGCATCGCTTAAGTCTATGCGGTCACCTTGATTTATAGGTATAAGCTGGCCATTGTCTGCTCTTACTGGTCTATTTCCTCTTACTGGTCTATTTTCATCGGGTATCTGATCAGTTAAAGCACCCTCAGCAGCAAGTGCTAGGGTAAAACCTTCTATGGTTTGTAATTGTTCAAACGAAATACCATCTCCCGGAAAATAGAGACGCGTAGTGACAAGTGTGCTTGTTGTCAAAACACCAGTCCTGGTTCTTTCTACACGACTGATAGCACGACTAGTAAGTAGTGAATCATCATCAACGACACCGACAAGTGAATAAGCAGTCCCAACAGGGTCTAGATTCGCCGGTTCGTCGGAACGCACGATATAGCTCACACGATAGCCGACTCCATTCTCATCGGATATTGGCATCGCATCGCCTTGTGCTTCTACCGTGATCACCGGCGATATGCTGTCGGTAAGTTGTATCTGGTCTCTCAATGCGGTTTGATAGTCTTCTACTATCTTGAGGTCGGCACCTAGCACCGCATTACGTTTGAACTCCAAAGACAGCGGCGGCGGTGCATGTTTAACTTGCCCTTCATTAATAACTATGTTGACGGTCGTAGGCCGCGCCGGGTCCAACACTACACTGTCAATGGATGCCTCTGTCGCATAGCGGCTTGATGGCGCACAATTACCCGGTTCAGCGGTCAAACAAAAGTTCTCTGCAATTACGGTCGCTGGGTTTAGCGGTGCACTGAAACTTACTTCCCAAGTGGACACCCCTATTTGGGTGTTGCTGTCGTAGCTATAGGCAATGCGCCTGATGCCCGTTGCAGTCGGTGCATCGGCATCGCGCACCAATGCTCCAGCAAAGTTGCCGTCTGCCAAATCAACATTATTTACATCTCTGATGATACCAACGGTGTCATTGCTGACCAACCTTAGTATCCCTCTACTCACTGCCGATGAAAACCTGATATTTACATAATCGTCGCCGGGGTTATGTTCTTCCACGACGATATCTCCTCCTGTTGTAGCCCCGTCGCTGTCCAGTGCAATGAAGTTAGCCGCAGTCAGTGACATTGGTGTAGTTGAATCTTCACTACTATATGCAGCAACCCCTTTGGAGAACTTAAGTCGCACACCCATGCCATCGTCATGGCGAGCATAATCCTCCACCCAAGTCCTGCCGTCTAATCTGAAACCGCGCAGATCATTATTGGCTACACCGAATACCGTGCGGTTCGCTGTGGTGATATTTCCATCGCCAGCAATCCAAACTTGATTCTCTGCCCACAATCTATTGGAGAACGCCAAACCTGCTTCGGCATCCATACCGCTGTTGCCTTCCGAGTTAATGATCTGGCAACTAAAACTGATTAAGTCCTGCCACTCGTCGGTTATCGTTGTAAAAGAATTAGCAGTCGCTATTTGCGAAGTGAAATCGTCGGCAATCTCAAATATACTCAACAGCGAAGGCGATGTGTCTACCATCACCAATCCGTAATCCCCGTTGCTGAAATTGCTACCTCTGGTATAGGTACATTGACCCAAACCTGTTGCGCTGCCAGTATCGTTATCATGAAAAGCCGGCGTATTAAGATTTTCACCCAGTGCATTAGTGTTATATTCTATGCCTAAGCCACCGATACTATAAGGTAACGCCTGACCGGTCTTGCGTACCTGCACGACGAACTCAAAACGATCGTCGCTGGTATCACCAGGGGTATTGTTATCGTTAATCGCTGCTCGCGTCGGATCAAATCGCATGTGCACCACGCCGTTGTCATTCGGCATACAATCACTGGCACTGCTACCACCGCCGATACTACAGGTTTGTGAAAAAGGACCGGAACCAGTCATGAAACGACTTTCCGTAATACGAGACTGCGCGTAGACATCGGCATGGACTACAAGTAGTAGTGACACGCATAATGCGAATTGCATACCGAAGCATGCAACTTTTTTTATTACATCCCCTGAAAACTTTGTAATATTTTTCAATTCATGCACTATATCAGATCCTCCATAGGAATTACGATATGAAGTTTCCACGAGTATAGCACTTTTGAGGATATATACAAGGGCAAACCGCCACAACCGCCTGCGCCATCAAATTTACGATAACGGTAGGGGCGGATTTGTATATCCGCCCTCATAAAGTACCGTCCTGCACAGACTTAACCGCTATGCGCCACAAGATTATGGTTTGCATAAATTTGATGGATGAATGTATAAATCGTGCAAGTACGTTGCGTTAGGGCGGATATATAAATCCGCCCCTACATTTCGTTTAATATTGTGGTTTTGCAAAACATGTTAAGGTTCTGTGCAAAGTTATGCCGATTGACCTACTGGCTCAATCGGCGGCTTTATTTTGCCCCTACACATGTAGCTCAACTGGCAGTTCAACGGTCTTCCATATAGCGTTGAGCCGATTCGCACGCGTGTTCGTAATGTAGATAAACTGGCTTGTCCGATTCACACATTTGCTTCAGCAAGCGGTGCTGAGCCTGATATTTGATATTGCCGATTGCCAATGCACCGATTCCCACCGCACCCGATTTGGAACCTTGCAAAGAATCGCCGTCGTGCATGACATCAAGGCTGTGGATACCCGAAGGTGGTACCGCATTGACATCGGCAGCAACTTTAAGCACACTTGCCGATGCGATTTCGTCGGCATCCATCATTTGTATACCGGCAGCCGCAGTTGCCAGTATCACTTCGGTCCTATCCAGTAAAGCCGTTTTCTCGTCGTTGCCCGCTGGATGTAGTTGCTCGGCATTCTGCTTGCATAGCTTGCGACAATTCTCAACAATGCCTTCAGCTTTGGAACGTTGACGACTCATCAGTGTTACTTCGGCACCTAGTTCGGTTGCCAGTATTGCGGCAACCATGCCGACCGGCCCGGTACCACCAAGCACCATCGCACGACACCCTTGCCAGTCGCTTTGGTGTATGCGCTTGAGTTTGTCGCCGACCGCAACGATCATTCCGGCAGCGGTGGTAAATGCGCCACTGGGGTCTGCCATTGCCGAAACTTCAAAGGGCGGCACCATCGCTTTCTGTGCCGCTTCCAACATCTGCAATGCAAGCGTCATATCGCGCCCGCCTATAAAAAGACCAGTGCGTTTGACACCTGAAGGACCTCTAGAAAAAATTGCATCTTGTACGAGTGCTTGCACATCAGTGAGTTCTAAATTAATGTATGGAATTACTGCATCCCATCCCGCATCCATAGCCATGTTGACATCAAAAGGGCTTAGATTTGGAGCCGAAGTTAGCATGTGTAATATATAAGGTTTTTCCATTGTTATTCCTATAGTTTGTTGTTAATCTGAAACGACCACAGCACCTTGATTATCTCCTTTGACGATAAGAAAATCTATTTTCTCAGCATCTGCAGAAGTTTCGGTTTCGCTACCGTGGCATCGCATATAATCTTTTAACCCGGCCTTTAAGGCTTCCGCCTGTGCTTGATTTTCGGTTATCGCAAAGACAGTCGGCCCCCACGAAGTTTGGCCTATGCCTTTTATACCTTGTTTATCCAAATATTCCAATAGCTTTATAGAATTAAAGCGCGATATTTTTTGTTCCTGCACCGACGAGAAATAATCTTTCATCGTTGCCTGCAGTTTGTACACTGCGTGGGTGAAACTTGCAAAGTCCTGTTCCACCACTGCTGGCATCAATTTCATAAGCACAGTACGGCTCAAAGCTCCAGCGCACGATTTAGAAAATTGCGGCAGCTGTTCAAATGCGTTGCGTTCACCGACACCGTGCAGACCATCTTGCCCTTTGATCGTAATCAACAAAATCCGCCATGCACTTGGGAAATGATGATGGAAAATCAGTGTCGGCAATTTATTGTCCTTGACACCGGCGTCGACCAATACGCCGCCGTGGTCAAAAGCATAAATTCCTATGCCTGAGCGTCGACCGCGTGCCAAGCAATATGCAATTTCGTGATGCGTTAACTTCAAACCATGCAAGTTCGCCAAACCTTGCCCTATTGCCAACGCCGTCTGAGTTCCTGAACCGAGTCCTTGATGCGCAGGGATAGTTTGCTTTATATGGATATCACAATGGCTCTCAACCCCGTAATGCTTATCAAAGGCTTCCACCAGTCGGGCGATGCGCGCGTTGTCGGCACCTTGTATATTGAGTGCTTTAGCAGGCATGATCTCAAGTTCCAATCTCGGCGTATCCAACGCAATGCCGACACTTCCAAACTTGCGTCCGACACCGCCGTGCAGATCTATAAACCCCAGATGCAATCTTGCCGGCGTGCTGATTTTTATTTTTGCGATAGAAGAAACAGGCATGATACAAAACAATAGAGCGTACCATTATATATGAAGTG
Organism: uncultured candidatus Poriferisulfidus sp.; assembly: GCA_965200865.1. GTDB lineage: Bacteria > Pseudomonadota > Gammaproteobacteria > Poriferisulfidales > Oxydemutatoraceae > SP5GCR1. The sequence goes on from CBDAVG010000002.1 coordinate 893,405, forward strand.
GTTTGCAAGAAGGAGGAAATGGTTTGGCACTATACTAGTGCAGAACCTCTACGACCACTCTGTCGGGCTTCGCTCTTCAGAGAAGAGGAATAGCGATTAGTTTATAATGTAGCCTTGCTGCCGAGGTGGCGAAACAGGTAGACGCGCTGGACTCAAAATCCAGTGGGGTTAAACCCGTGTGGGTTCGAGTCCCACCCTCGGTACCAGCAGCCGAAAATCTTCGGCTGAAAGCCTTATTTTATCTACCCTCTATACACTTCGTCGGTTATTTGGTGCATTTAGTCCTTTTGGGATTCGGCGCATACACTCGGCGTTTTATGCTGTATGCAGGTGATTTATGAATATTCATAGAAACAGTATCGGAGTGGAGATATCTCCGTCAGTGTTGCGCATTGCAAGCCTGCTTCGGCGCAAAGGTGAATTGCATTTAACGACAACTGGTGAGATGCGATTGCCCTATCGCGATTTTGATGATTTGTATAAACATCCTAATGAATGTGGCAATGCATTGAACGATTTGTGCGCACAAAGCGGCATACAATCAGGATTTGCCATTACGACATTACCAGCATCGCATGCTAAATCAAAATGTATCGCACTGCCTTTGATGGGACGGCGAGCATTGTCGCGTATGTTATCCAGCAAACATTTTTGGCATAAGCATTTGGGAGTCAGTAACAACAGCAGTTATAGTTATACCCGGCTGACGACGGTACACGATAAACAACGCTATCGTTTATCAATCTGTCTGATGGTGGTACCCAACAACACACTTGCTTTCTACAAAACAATGTTTGCGCACACGCGGTTATCGCTTAATGTATTGACGCTTTCCTCTTTGGTATATTACGGCATACACTGCAAGCAAGCCGCGCGTCGTCTGTTGGTCATCAACGAATACGAGGCGTATCTGGCACACTTCGGGATGAACATATTCTCACATCGGACGATATTGTCCGACTACGACCACAAAAGTCTATGCGAGTCATCCGACGCTAAAATAGTACGCGACGATAAGCGGGTGGCTAGTGCTGTGCAGCATCTATCGGAGTCCTTACACGAGCGTTTGCGTAGCGAGCAAGGCGACAACCATACCCTACATCTAATCACTAGTCTGAACCGGCAAACATCTGCACGATTAGAATCATCCTTGAGCAATATCGCATTAAAGCCTTTGGATATCGCTGATAACATAAAGCCATCGGTACGAGCAAAAGATAATTGCACTCCAATATCTACAATGATGTCGGCACCAATCGCATTGGCACATTGGCTGGCATCGCATCCGGCAACTTTCAGAACCCAAGCCAACTTCATCCATAATCACCGCAATGTGTATTACAAAAGTACCGCTTGCTGGATACTCTCAACGATTATCTCGGTAATACTACTCTTTTATTATCAGCATATCGTAGCTTTGGATGCCGCACATCATTCTCAACTGCTACATCAAACACAATTATCGGCACGGCAAGAAGAGTATAAAAATAAACTCAATGCGCTAAGACTACGCACTGAGCAGCGACGACAGATGCAGACGCAGATGCAGTTTTTATCCGAGCAGCATCATTCGGCAATAGATCTATGGGCGAGCTTGGGTGCTGCCATTCCTCCATCCATCAAAATAGAGAACATAGATTGCCGATGGCAAAGTAGCTGTTTGATAACCGCAGCCGCAGATGATTACGGGCAACTTATACGCTTTGTGGAACAGCTGGAGCAACTGGACATGATCCACGAGATCGCTATAGACAGCAGTCAAACGACACAGGAACATTCGGGTGCAATGCAGTTCACGCTCACTTGCAAACTCAATAACGGTATAGACAAATGACCGCACCGACCGACAATGCGACAAACGATAACATAGGCAATAACGATTGGCTTAGTGCGCTCGCATATCGAGTGTATAGATATTTCTATCGTTCCGACGACCGCTTATACAACCCAAACGATTTGGGTCAATATATCATCTATGCCTCGCTGGTACTGTCACTAATTGTTCCTGGTGCTTGTTTTGTGGCTTTCGTATATCCAGCAACCGCAGACTATGCAACGAGTAAGGTACAGCTCGCATCCATCCCAATACTAACGCAACAAGTCGCACAACTGGATAAGATGTACCAGAGTGCATCCGCAACCTTGACCGAACTGGAGACAGATCCTTTGTTGGCTTCGTTGGATGATGCAACGCTACAACACAACGCTATAGATTTGCATCGTATGGCGCACAATCACCAGCTCAAGATTGTAGCAACGAACACCATAAACGATCATCGAATATCCTCTCAATTCACCGAGCATTTCACCGCAACTCACTACTCGTGGCATTTGCGAGGACGATTTGCCGATTATCTTAGATTCAAAAAAGCACTTTGGGAGCTTAGTCATTTGATGCAAATGGAACGCGAGCATCTATCGACAAAGGAGGAGCTACAACTTGATATCGTCGTTGATCTCAGCGTGTATCAGCCCAAGGAAGGAGGCTTGTGAGAGTGAAGCTGTTGAATAATAGAACCGCCGTTTGTTGCAGTTGCACAAACGGCGTGACATTGTGCAGAACCTTAATGTGGGTATGTAGGTCGGACAAGCTAAGGCTTGTCCTAAATGGTGGGTACGCAAAAAACCACCCTGTCAGGCGAAGCCTGACACCCCTCCAAAGGAGGGGAATTGTTTGTTTATGCCTACTCTGTTTCACTGCTCTGTTTTCAAATGCCGACGGTGTAGAGGCTATTGCAAGCGAGAATCATTTTCAGACCCAAGAAAAACCTTCGCAACCAGCAAAACCTCAGCAGCAACAGGTTGATCCACTTGTAGCTTATCCGGCAACACAGTATGTAGTGCATGGTGTTATCGTGGCGGCAGACAACGCAGTAGCGGTTGTTTATTCGCCGAACAACACTTGGCATAGATTGCAAGTAGATGCGCAGTTAGGGCAGGAGCAAGCGGTCATTCAACAAATCACAACCAGAGGCATCCAAATAAAGATGCAAGACACGTTGTTATGGCTACCGGTATTGCAATGAATCTAGTAATCAAAATCGCATGCGCATTTTGTTTGTTGGCAATCGTCGCTTCAGTGTTATCAGCTTGTGCCTATTTTGAGAAACCAGCAGTACCTTTGGATAAAACTTTGATAGACCAACAAACCTTTATCAATCAGCATGAAATGATTACTCGGCAAATGACCGCCCGGCAAACGACTGCTCGGCAATCACCGCCGATAGCATCTTACCGACAACGGCGTATCTCGTTATTGTCTGAGACTTTGCCGTCGCAGGAACCTGCTTCTGTAAAACCTATGATGGTCAGTCTCAGCTTGGTTGATTTACCGCTACGCGTCTTTGCGTCTATGTTATCCGATTTGACCGGCTATAACATTCTAATCGCACCCGATGTGAACGGCACCGTCAATTATGATCTTAATCGCATCGATTGGCGCGATGCACTACATACCATTGCCGAATTGCATGGACTTGAGGTTGACGAATATCCGAATAAAAAACTCATACAACTTTATAAAAATACCGGTAGTCAAAAAAATGCAAATACACGAATGGGCGAACGATCAGCAAAGCCATACAATGTGGAACTATTCAAACTACGCTATACCGATGCGGAGAAAATCGCAACCCTACTCAAATCTCTATTGAGTGAGCAGCAAAAAAGGAATAACAACAACGATGGTGTCTCGGCGATTGAAAGCTCAGTGGTCGCCGATAAAAGCAGTCACTCGTTGATTGTGCAGGGCGATCGACAAACCATAGAACTCGCTGCCTCGCTGATCGGCACGATAGATGTGCCACAACGGCAAGTGATGATAGAAGCGTTTATCGTAGAAGCCGGCGAAGATTTTACACGCGCGTTGGGCGCACGTTTGGGCAGATATCGAGATGGTGTTTTCAATACCGACAACATCAACGGACCTTATCTTAATGTACCGGTTGCCGGTGCCAGCGGTGGATTGGGTTTGACTTTCGGTAGCGCGCGCATACGCGTAGAACTGAGTGCCTTGGAAAAAGCCGGCAAGAGTCGGTTAATATCAAACCCCAAGATCTTCACGCTGGATAATCAATCAGCAATGATATTTGAAGGTAGTGAAGTACCTTATCAAACGGTCTCCGACAGCGGCACACAAACCGAATTCAAGCAAGCAGGTCTGAAGCTCGCAGTCACTCCAAGCATCGTCAACGAACAATATCTAATGCTGGATTTGGAAATCAACAAAGATACCGTAGACACTCGGCTACAAAACCCACCGATCACGCGCCGTGAACTGACCAGCCGTCTGTTGGTGCGCAGCGGCGATGTAGTCGTTATCGGCGGCATCTATCTCAAAAGGCAGGTGCGGGCGTTTGAAGGCATGCCTTTTATTACGCATCTACCGTTCATTGGTGATTGGTTCCGATACAAAAGACGCGAAGGTGATGTTAAGGAATTGATGGTCTTTATCGCACCGCAAATCGTATGAATAATCAATTAACTCTAGACGGATATGGTGAAGTTATTTACTTCGTTGAAGCGATGCTCCGTCAAGCTCTAAGCTACAATGCCAGCGATATACACTTAGAGCGATACGATGCCGGTAGCCGATTACGCTATAGACTCGACGGCGTGCTACAAGAAGTGCAAACCGACGATTTTATGCAAGTGCAATACGCTGGTATCGTATCCAGAGTCAAACTGCTTGCCGGACTGGATATTGCCGAACACAGATTGCCTCAAGACGGACGCTTTTCTTTTGACGACAACAATGCGTCTGTTGATATTCGTGTCTCTATCGTGCCGTCAATATCCGGCGAGCGCATCGTGTTGAGGTTGCTCGATGGTGGCGGCTTCACACCGCGCTTGGATGCTCTCGGCATGAACGAACAACACTTAAGTTTGATGCAGCAAGCATTAAAGAGTAATCAGGGTATGCTACTGGTCACCGGGCCTACCGGTAGTGGCAAGACGACAACTCTATACGCAGGCATTCACACAATCAACAAGCCCGATATCAACATTCTTACTGCGGAAGACCCAGTTGAATACAAAATCAACGGCATCAATCAAGTGGAGGTCAAAGAAACCATCGGTTTAGGGTTTGCCGATATACTACGGTCTTTTTTACGACAGGATCCTGAGGTTATTTTAGTCGGTGAAATGCGCGACTTTGAGACTGCCGATATCGCAATCAAAGCCGCATTAACCGGACATCTGGTTATGAGCACCTTGCACACCCGAAACATCACCGGCACCATTGCACGACTCATTAACATCGGCATCCCTGCCTATCTAGTTGGTGCTGCCGTCAATCTCATCGTCTGTCAGCGTCTACTTAGAAAAATATGCTTGCATTGCAAAGCACCCTGCGATACTATGCCGGCAGCTTGGCAGTCCAAATTCAACGGCAAAGGACCGTCGCAGTTGTATCATGGTAGCGGATGCAAACATTGTCGTTATACCGGTTTCTCCGGCAGACAAGCCGTTTATGAAATGCTGGTAGTGGATGACGAACTCGGACACCTCATATCCAACTATACCGATTCGCCGGCAACTGCCGATATACGATTAAAGGAACGTTGCACCACAACCCTAGACCAATCGGGTATGGAATTATTGCAACTGGGCATTATCAGCCCCGAGGAGTACTTGCGGGTATTAGCTTAATTGAGGCTGTTGAAAGGAGAACCGCCGTTGCACAAACCCAACCGCCTGCGCCATTAAATTTATGAAAACGGTAGGGGCGGATTATTGAAATGCCGATTGACCTACTGGCTCAACCGGCGGCTTTATTCTGCCCTAACGCGTTGTGTCTACACTAGTCAATTCCCCTCTTTTGGAGGAGTGGCAGGCGCAGCCTGACGGGGTGATTGTCGCGCGTCTGCACGATTTATACATTCATCCATCAAATTTATGCAAACCATAATCTTGTGGCGCAAGCGGTTGGGATAGTGCAGAACGGTACTTTAGAGAGGGCATGCTAGCCCTCCCCTACAAGTGGTTTTCGTAAATTCAATGGCGCAAGCGGTTACAGTTTTGCAGGACGGTACCGTAGGGCGGATATACAAATCCGCCCCTGCAACTCAACCGGCGGCTTTATTCTGCCCTAACTCGTTGTGTCTACACTAGTCAATTCCCCTCCTTTGGAGGAGTGGCAGGCGCAGCCTGACGGGGTGATTGTCGCGCGTCTGCACGATTTATACATTCATCCATCAAATTTATGCAAACCATAATCTTGTGGCGCAAGCGGTTGGGATAGTGCAGAACGGTACTTTAGGGAGGGCATGCTAGCCTTCCCCTACAGGTGGTTTTCGTAAATTCAATGGCGCATGGCGGTTGCAGTTTTGCGGGACGGGTACCGTAGGGCAAATATATCAAATTGCCGATTGACCTACTGGCTCAATCGGCGGCTCTATTCTGCCCCTACGGTTTGCGTGAATTTTATGAATGAATGAGTTGGAGGTGCAGGTGCAGCGCGTTTGGGTGGTTCGCGTAAATTGGAGGCGCAAGCGGTTAGGTTTGTTAGAGGTGGTTATTGTAGCGGGCCTTCCAGAAATACTTTGACGCGGATGCGTAATGCAGATGCTTCTATGTTGACAATGTAATTTGCTTGGGTGTAGCCGTCATCGGTACTATCGGCACGTCTTACTACGATGATGATTTGAACACTTGCCCCTGCCATTGGGATGTCATCAGAAATGGTGACAGGGTCTGCATTTGCCACTAGATTCACAGGTTCCACTAGATTCACAGGACTATCACTATCAACATAGTTGATCGTGCGATCATCGCCCAGCCAGATGCTTTGGATGCTGACATCAGTAGCGGTCACCGATGCTGATGCCGTAGTATTTTCAATCCGACCGGCGACTTTGCCGATATAGACGGTTCCTGAGTCGTCGTCAGGGTCTATCTCAACGGTGATATCACGCATTGCTAGCTCAAACCCTAAGGCTGTCCTATCCATTGCCGGGGTACGCGCCACGGTCACGGTATAGGTCAGGGACACTGTGGTGTCTTGCGCGGTCACTATTATGAGGATGTCTTTACTCTTACCTTCGGCAAGCGTAATTGGCAGAGATCCTTGACGGTTGGGAGCAGTCGGTGCAATCCCTAGCTCACTGATTGTCAGCGTTGCATTCTCATTATTCGCAACTGCGGTTAGGGTTGTATTGGCTGTATCACTAGGTAATTCTAGATAATAGCGGGTTTGTTGATTTTCCACCGTAGGAACAAAACTAAATTCCGGCATCAATAACCCCGACGAGACTTTCAGCATATTCAACCGCGTATCTCGACTTGGTTGGCGCATAATCGTCACCGTGTAGGCCTTGGTCGTCTGCCCGTCTTGAGCGGTCACCTCAATTCTAGCTATCTTAGTTTGACCTTCATCTAAAGATATAGCGTCGCTGATCTCTGCGTCAGTATCGTTTATCGTGAAGTCTGTAATCGTCGCACTGCTATGTGCTGTCTCTGCTTCCAACCTAACACTTTCCGCTTTGTCTCCGACTACCGGATTAGCAATTTCATACATATAACTCGTGTTTGTTGCCAGATTATCAAAGTCAGTAAGTGTGGCTCCGTTTGACACTACCCTCAAAGCACTCAAATCGGCATTGGTGCTCACTTCGCGTGTCGCACGCACCACATAGCTAGTGGTCGTTCCGTTTAATGCACGAGGTACCACAGTAATGACTTTTGTTTGACCCACATTGAACAGAACTGAAAATCTGCCAACCTCGTCTGGTAGCAACTGTAGCAACTCTATGCCTGCGCCTGCCTCAAGAACCGTATAGGTGATATCGCTATCATTCGAGTTAGGTATCACGGTGAGTATTCGCATATCGTTTGCAACCGTCACCGTATAGCTTGTCACAGCAGGGTCAAACATATAATCAGCGGAGTTGCTAAGCCCGTTGAGTGTCAAACTATCCAAAGTGACCGGACGAACTGCGGTCACGATATAGCCTTCGGTTGTCACTCCGTCGGCTGCGGTCACCACAATCGTAATCGTGGTTATGCCATAATCTAGGTCAAAGTTTTCACTTACGTTACTAGTTAGAGCGGTGCTGTTAGCCTCGATCATTTGCCCAGTCTTAGCACTGACCGTCAGTGTAAGCTCTTCTCTAATGCGACCCACTACCCTATAACTTTTCACATCGGGGCTGAAGGTTGGTTCTAATCTACCCGGCAACACGCTAATACCGTCTAATTCGGTATCTGAGTTCACACGGCTTAATACCACGGTATAAATTACCTTAGGTACTCTGATATCTTGTGCGGTCACAACAATGGTGACCGTCGTCGTCTCACCTAGTGCCAAAGCTATCTCCGAACTCTCCGCACCTTTAGCTATGATTTCGCCAGCTGAACTCCCTACTCTAAACATCTCTACTTTGCTGGCAAAAGGATGCGCAGTCGGTTTTATTGTGACACCACCCACGGTGTTGGGGAACTCGTACCTAATCCCATCGGCTAGCGAATCAAAAATCATCGCATCAACCCCACCCGGCGGCTGTGGTAGCAATTCCAATCGCGACAAGCTCGCATCGGTACTCGGGTCGCGACGCACCGTCAAAGTATAATCTTGCGGTGCAGTGCCGTCAGCCTGCGCAGTTATTCTAATCCGTAATTCTTCGCTAGTGCCAGGCTCGTCTATGGTAAATTCCGTTATAGTCCGACTGGTCGCAGAGTTTGTGACTCCGTCTAAGGTGATTGCCACCGTCGCTTCAGGACTATTTGATTCTACAATCACACGAGTATTCGTCGTATTTTCACCTATACTCGCAGTATAAGTTCCATCGTCATTCCTGGTTGCATCATTGCCATTGACGGTGATACTCTTCAAGCCCACATCGGTACTCGGATCTCGGTTCACTTCCAAGGTATAGGTTCTAGTTATGCTTGTGTTTTGTGCGGTCACGATGATGTCAAAAGTTTTACTGTCGCCGGTATCGGCAATGCTAATTGACTCAGTTGCATCTCTTTGACCACTATCCTGAGTTTGAGTGTTTCCTTGCTCGCGAATGACGAGTGTGGCTGACGAATGTCTAGTGCGCACACGAATTTCGGTAGTCATTACAGTTTCGCCTATGGTTGCGGTATATGCGGTTGTAGCGTCGTTTAGTTGTAATGCAACGCCACCGACTGTCAATGAACTCAATCCAGTATCCGAACTGCTCTCTCGGGTTATCAGCAAGCTATAGGTCTGAGATGTCACCCCATCTCCAGCGATGACTTTGATAGTTATAGGGGCTTCGGCAGTATCCAACGCAGCAGCGAGCATCAAATCCAAACTCGGCGCAGACATTGCTGCTTCGCCGTTTATACTCACCGTAGCAGCACCGTCAGAGGCTCGCGGCGACACCCTGATGCGATTTATATTCTGAACTTCAAGCCCCGCTATTCCTCTGATAACTGCCGAGTAGGTTGTACTGCCCTCTTCGGGTGGAATCACTTCCACCGTTAGCGATGTATACATGCCGTCTCTATCTCTATCTACCTGAAATCCGATCGTCCCTAAGTCTGCATTCGTTCTACGCGGTTCGGCGCGTGTCACGAACATGGTGTAGCCTTTGGTCGTGATATCATCTTGAGCAGTAACCACGATACGAACCCGAACACGATTTGCCACCCCAGTCTCCTGCAACTCAAATTCACTGCTAATCATACCAGTGCGCGTTGCAATATCTTCTACACCGTCTATGCGTAGTTTAATCTTTGCCTGCGGATGCGCTTCGGCAGACACTGTCGCACGATCACTCGCATTAGAAACTTCTATATTGTAGATATCTTGCTCGGTTACGAAATCGAGTAGGTTCACATTGTTCACATCGAGCAACTGCAAGTCTCTCAAATTGCTATCGGAACTCGCATTGCGGCGCACCACCACGGTATACTCTCGGTTTGCCATGCCGTTTTGGGCAGTCACCACAATCGTAATCGTCGTAGCACCACCTTCGGGTACGGCTACAGCTTGAGTATTGCTCGCACCACTTTGAATCTTTTCACCATCGGTGTCGCCCGGAACATGCACCCTGATATCTGCTCTCCTGTTTTGCGCAGTCTTTTGGATAAAGATCTGCGCAACCGAATTGTCTATATCCAAAGTTGCTATAGGATTAGGTGGTTGATTGCCGCAGCTGCTATTGAAAGTTGTGCTATCTGCACGACTATTATCCGCACTGTTTAGAATCGCTAACGATGCCAAACAATCATTACTACTTTCTGCGCGAGTGATAACTAGAGTATAACTATCAGAGAACCCGACATCTTGCGCAGTCACTTCAATTTCTAGGGTTTTAGTGTCTCCGGTTTCGGCTAGGCGGACACTGCCCGTTGCCGATGTCATTGCACTCGCAAGCGTAGTGACACCCTCTTTGATCGCTACCGTTGCATTGGAGTCTCCGGCAACTGCGACCACCGAAACATCTGCCATATTCTCACCTACATCGGCAGTATAAGTTCCATCACTCTGCTCAACTGCAGCAGTGCCAGCCACGGTCAAACTTCCCAAACTCACATCTATGCTTAGTTCCAGCCTAACGGTTAGTGTGTATGTTCGACTCGTTGCATCCTGTGCGGTCACAATGATCCTGATCTGCTCCTCCGGCTCAGTGTTGCTTATACCGATAGAGGCTAACGATGCAGTTCGGCTAGAACCTGCCTCGACACCGTCGCTGGTTCTAAGCAATACCGTTGCATTCGGATGCTCGGCCATCGCCGACACCGAAAAACTCGTTGCAGTTGTAGCCAGCATTGCGGTATAGTTGTTGGTTCCTGGAACTCTAGTTGCGGCGTTGCCCGAAACCGTCGGGGGTGCACTCAAATTGATATTGGAATTCGCCTTGCGAGCTATATTTATCGTGTAGGTGCGAATCGTTCTTTTATCCGATGCAGTGAGCTTGACCGATATCGTATTGCTCCCGACATCCAAATCTATACACTCGCTAGGCTCGCGGTTGTTCTTGCCAACAAAGTAATTTTCCTCAGAGGTATCCCCGCTTTTGGTAATTTCAATCGTTGCCCGGTCATCGGCTGCTGCTGGAGTCACCCTAATACACTCTATCTCGTTTTCCTGTTCGGGCAAGGTGTACGATAGTGTATTGGCAGCAAAGTTTTGCGGAGACACCGGAGCTTGAGGAACTCCTCCAGAGACCGGCGTGATTTGGAAACTATCCAAGTTGGCGTTGGAACTTGCCGCACGGTTGACTGTCAATGTATAAGTCTGCGAACTTATCTCGTCGTGGGCGGTTATTTTCAATTCGATTTCGTTCTCGCCTAAAACCAAGCGGTGCGGCCCACTTGTCACCAAACCGGTGGTTTTCAGGGTAATTAAACTCAGCGGCACATCATTGAGAGTGATACCAGTAACTTTATCGTCCTGCGGTTCCAATATCAGAGTGATAAAATTGTCAGCGTTGGCAGCAACTACAACGTAGCTTAGGGTGGTGGGAGAGAAAGTGCCTGCAAGCAAATCAGTGTTGCTTGTGTCTAGTAGCTGCAGGCTTTGCAATCTAGCATTGGTGCTTTTAAGGCGAGTAAGCGTAAGCGTGGTTGCCTGTTGCTCTCCTAATGCCGAGGTCATGACTACCAGAGTGTTTTCACCGAAGCTCAGCGGTAGCGATGCAGTTTTTTCTATCCGATCGCTGGAATTATTATTGCGTATCGTTGTTTCGGTGACGGTTGGCATGTTAGATGACTGCACTGAGGATCCGACTTCTAAGTCGGTTGCGAATGTCACTGTGACTCGCGATGTTTCGGTAGGAACTATTGTCGTATAGGTATGGCTAGTGGGAGAAAATGCCGGCGACAGATTTACCACATTCATCTGCGAGTCGCTCAGACTCAAACTGCGCAAATCCAAAGTATATTCACGCGTGAAAATAATCGTGTAAATAGTTTCCTCTTCATCCGGTACGCCCGGTGCGGTCACCCTAATCTGCTCAGTATTTCTGCCAATCCTCAAACCAGTAATCGGATTTGAGACTGTTACTGGGTTATTTCGTACAAAAACTGTGCCGCCTTCGTTCGCTTCAAAGAAAATAGTTGTAGCCTCCTCATGATTGGATATAGTCGCAGAATATTCAAATTGTCCAGGGTTAAACCTCGGATGCAGGCGATCTGCGGATAAACTTCTCAGCTGACTGTTATATCGACGCCAGACTTTTGCGACATGTGAGGCGGTGCTTTGTCCGTCGGGAGAGCTCAGAAAAAACTCAATGTCATGTTCGCCCAATGCTAAATTGCTGATCGTCGCTCGTGCAACCAGCTCGCCGGCTTCGGTGGATGTGGCGATGGAACCGACCGTATTCCCTTTTGAACGAATCGCTATATCTATCAATTCGTTCACTCTTGCGGTCACAGTAATTGTATCTACATCGTTGGGAATTCGCACCGGTGGATCTGGTTGCAGATCAGTACCGACGAAGTCTAAATTGTCAGGAGAGCCTTGCCATGCAACACTCCAACCACCTAACGAGACATCGTATTCTCGCAAAATCGTATAGTTTCGGCTGGTATTATCTTCGTCTCGCGCCTCAACAACGATGCGATTATTGCCATAATTCAAATCGCTGGTTGTCACCCTTCCTTCAAGGCGCACATTGTTGATAAAGACATCCTCACTTTGCGTAATCACCACAATGTCAATGCTATCGGTTTCGGGCGGCACTGCGTATTCGGTTTGTGTTCTTTCGAATTGAGGTGTTAAACCGTCTGCGTCTAGCAGTACTTCAAAACCGCTTCCTTCAGAAGTAGGCACCACTTCCTGCACAAATTCAACCGCTGCCTCAACTGGTGCGGACACGATGTTGCTACGATAACCTTGTCTATCTTGGTAGTTTATTATCACTCTATAATGGTCGGCAATCGCACCGTCGGCAGTATAGCTCGCAAGATTCGCACCGACGACATCAGACCAGATGCCGCCCGATTGCCGCTGCCATTGGTAGCGAATGTTGTTCGGATTGCCGGCACCGTCAGGATCCCCTGCCAACTGCACGCGACTGAGTGGCGGTGCGGTATAAGTCAAACCGTCCCGCGTCGGGGCAGCGATGCTGTCTATCGCACCGTTATCGAACTCGTTTACGACGAATGATTGTTCTCTACGCGCAGTTGCTCCACTGGGGTCACGCACCGTCAGCGATATATTTACTGTCTCAGAGTCGCGATCGGCAGCGATGAAATCTTCGCGCAGAGAGAACGAAAGCATCGCGTTGCCACTACCTCCGACCACATCACCTCTGAGGGTGGCGCGGTCCACAAGCAATACTTGTGTTTCATCCACCGTCCATTGATAGCTTAAATTGTCACCGTCTACATCGCTTAGCTCGCCACTCAGTGTTATGAAATGACCTTCTCTTATAGCAACCGAATCAGCCAACGGCGCGCCGTTTTCGTTTTCTGCAACCGTGCGGGTGATAGCATTTATCTCAGGGACAGTACTGAAAGTCAAACGATATTCCACATCCAGATTTTCTTTGCCAGTTATCTCATAGGGTTGCGATACCAATATGTTTAGCGTCCTAACATCGGGGAAATCAGGGACAAAGGTGTAATCTGCCGAACCTACCGACATTGGTGAGTCGTTTATCGTAATCGTGCCGATAGCATCGGCTGCGATTGCGGCAACTTCAATGCTGGAGATATTGCTGTCCATCAATATCGCGTAGTTCTCAACGGCCAGGTGATCAAAATCGTTCTTGATTACTAGACCATCAAAAGGCGGAGTAATTTGCAACTGCCCACTTCCGCCGGTTTGCGTAAACCGTAAATCTCGCAGACCTAAGCGTTGGCGAGGCAATAGATTCCCACAATTCGCAGACGGAGTATTGGTGCTACAAGTGTTATCATAATATCTGAGTGCCGGGTATTGCTCGGTGGTGCCAAAATTCCAGCGCTCACTGCTCCAGTTCAGATACGGATGTGTCGTTGTGCTTGGTTGCGTTGCCGACCTAAGGATTTCCGACCTAAAGCCGATCTCGCTTCCGCCAGAGCTACTGGTGCCACTACGGTCAATGTCCCAATAACTTTGTCTAACATTATTGGAAAAACCGGAAAACCCACTAGCCCGAGAATCGTTTAAGCCTTCGGAGATGGAGTAGCTGTTTTCAGCCGACTTACCCTCGACAAAACCACCGACGAAACCTCCTCTGAATATTTCCCTTGCATCAATCAAAGCAGCTGCATAGCTATTATTGATGTTGCCACGATTAATACCAGCAAAACCACCCAAATCAGTACTCCGGAAGGGAGGGGTAGTCACAATGCCCAATGCATAGCTACTACTCACAGTACCTCCGCTGATATCCCCAATTAAACCACCTATCCTTAGCGCAGCGCGATAAGAAGGACCTCTAGTTATTTTTCCGGTTGCGTGACTGTTAGAGACATTACCACTGGACTCACCCACCAAACCACCAATAATTAAATCTCCTACAATATCGCCGATAGCATAACTATTGTTGATAGTGCCTCCGTTCAGTCCGACCAAACCGCCGAGTTGATTGTTTCCGCTCACATTGCCGGTCGCATAGCTGTCGCTGATCGCGCCGCTGGAACTACCGACCAAACCACCGAGTTGATTGTTTCCACTCACATTGCTGGTCACATTGCCGGTCGCATAGCTACTGCTGATCGCTCCACTGGAACTACCGACCAAGCCACCGAGTCGTTGATGTCCGCGCACATTGTTGGTCGCATAGCTATCGCTGATTGCCCCACCGGAACGACCGACCAAACCACCGACATCAGTATGGAGCGCTCCTCTACTGATTTTATCGATATCGCCGGTCGCATGACTATTGATGATCATACTATTATTCTTGCTTATGCCAACCAAGCCGCCGGTACCTGACGCTCCGCTACCTTCCACAAAAATATCGGATAGACTAATGGTTGCATGACTATTTTCAATACGCCCGTCGGCTTTCAATGTGCCTACCAAACCACCACGACTTACCTCGTTGCTACCGGCACCCCATCGAAAATTAATTGGAAGCATTGTTGCAGTTGCCGAACTGTTGATAATGGTATGCGCCTCACCTGCCAAGCCACCTACTCTGTTTCCTCCTCTCAATGTGCAGCTTGCCGAACTATCGCTAATCGTACCTGCGCTATCGCCCACCAAGCAACCACCACCTTGTCTAAAGAATGTAATCCTACCACTCAGCACATGGCAATCGTGAATTTTGCCGCCGCTAGATAATTGGGCAACCAGCGCACCTGATAATTCAATGTTGCCGCTGAGGGTCACATCAGCGAAGCGTAGCCCTCTGAACTCGGCATTGGCACCGGTAGCACCGAATAGACCCATGCGAAGTTGAGATTCATCATCAACATTCAGATTGGAAATCGTATGCCCGTTGCCTTCTAAAACGGTCGCGAAATTATCAATCGGATCCCAGTCCTCCCACATTGCGGTAATATTGTCTGCAGTGCCGCTGTAACCATCGGGGTCGTCAAAATCCAAGCTCCTGACCAATTCATAGCCTTTGCAAGTACCACCTGGGCAGCCTCTGGTATTCGGCATAGCATCTGCACTCGCTTTATAGCCAGTGCCGTCGGGCTGGTGGCGAATCGCATTCAACTGCTCAATGGTAGAGATATCTATCAAACCGTCTGCATCTGCATCCACCGTTCTGGCTTCCGAATGTAAAGGTGCAGAGGCGAGGATGGTGTTGGAATTATTCTGTCCATCGGTATAGCTGATGCGCAAGCGATGTGCGTCATTCAGAGTACCGGCGGCTCTATAGGTTGCTTCGGTTGCCCCGGTAATATCAACCCAACTACCGCTCACCCTACGCTGCCATTGATATTTGATGTCGCTAATAGGATCCCCGTCGCCGTCAACGATTTCGGCTGGAGCAAAAAGTGAGGTATCCACCCAGTAGGGCGGACCTGCACTACCGATGAGGTTGGTTTTGCTTATGTTGATGGTTATGTTTCTAGCCACCGAGATGTTGGCATCGTCTCTTCTGGTAACTTCCAATCTGATAACCACACGCACAAGATTTGCATCGGCAGCCACTAAATCGTTGCGTACATTCACGCTAATCCTTGATTGCCTGCTCGATTTGGATAATATCTCAGTGCCACTGATTTGTCTCCATGAATAATCCAATGCCGCACTGTCTGAGGAAAAGCTGTCTCCTGCATCCAGGTTCAGAGTATCCCCCTCACTCAACGTTATCGTGTTTTGCGATCCCAGTGTTACAGCAGCAGACTCGTTTAGCACATAGTTGATGATCACCTGCGGCGGTGTGATGGAAAGTCTAGGTGCTTGGCGCACAGATACCGGATTGGTGCGCGATTGCCCGGATAAAAGTGCGCCACATCTTGGCAACGGAGTGCTGTCGTCAAAGTCGCAAGCCGGATCGCCTCTATTGATGCCCTCGATATGTCTGAGTACTGCGTACTGGGCATCGGTGCCGAAATCCCAATCATCGGAGTCCCAGCCTTGATAAGTTGTGCAGCTTGCTGTTGTTTCAATAATCCCGTTACCAATTATAGTATTAGTGGTATCGGTTATACACATTTGCGATATATCGGCGGCTATGGGGGTTATCAGTTGGCTTTGGAGTCTTTTATTAGCTATATCCGCTTGTGTCACTGCATGCCTTAAATAATTAGATGTGAGAATACCAGTTCCACCTCGTTCAATACATAGATAAGGTTCTCTACGCCAATAGCTATTCGTCGGTACTCTATCGGTAGCTGGGTTATAGTTTAATAGACCGGCGACATTAGCATCGAAATCTGCTATTGGAACTTCATTTCCTTCACCACGAGCGAAACCAGTGAAACTTGCATCACATCTACGGGCAGTTATGCCTTGAAATGTTATATTACCTCCCTCGACAAAGAACGATGATGACGGCACATAAGCTCTACCACCGGCGTAGCTATCACTGATGATTGAGTTGCCGTGGACGTGGACACCAACCAAACCGCCGAGATACCGTGTCGTGCATGACGAAGCTCCCATTTGCACTTCGACATCATCGCTCACATAGCTATTTCTGATCTCGCTGATGGCATCCACACTCGCTGTGGCAGTCTCCTGAGAGCCAACCAAACCGCCGGTGATACAATGCCCGATTATCCTACCTCCTGCATAATAGCTGTTGTGGATTCGCCCACCGTTTCGATTCCTACCGACCAAGCCACCGACACTGACATTGCCGTTATTTGAGATATTACCGTCGGAGTCCCCCACTTCCACATTGATTTTTGCATAGCTACTGAGTATATAACCTTCGTTGACACCCACCAAACCGCCTAGCGAACCTCTATCTGCGCGTATGGCAGGCGCAGGGTCTAGGATAGGCTCCATGGTGTCCACATAGCTATTGCGGATGATACCGCCGCGACGCACCTTACCAGCGATACCGCCGACATTTTTAATCCCGCTCAAGTTTGTGATGAGGGGATTTCTCAGAACCAAGTTTTCAACTTTTCCGTTGCTACCGATCTCGGAAAACAGGCCGACATTGGCTTGCGTTACAGTACCTGAGCGACCGATGGTCATACTTCTAATAACTTCCCCATTGCCGTTAAATGTTGCGTTGAACACACCACCTATAGACGGCCAATTGAAGGGCCATATATTCAGCTGACCCGAACGATAGTGTGAGGCTTCAAAGAAAGATAGGCTGCGAGCCAACTCGTAGCCGATACAACCGGTGTCGGGGCAACCGGCAGTATTCAATTCGGCATCGGCACTTGCTCGGTAGCCGCGACCGTCCAGCTGATAGCGGATTGCGTCCAAATCGTCAAAATACCAAACCTCTATCAAACCGTCGTTGTCGTTGTCTATGTCGTCGTCATCTGCAACCAAGTCGCCGTCGCTATCGGCAAAGATAGGCATAGATATCGCTGCAACAGTGATGGTGTTGGATACGATGACACTTTGATAACCTTGCCCGTCTATATAAGTGCCGGTTAAACGATACTGATAGTCTATGGCCTCGGAGGGTAGCGTATACTCCAAACCATTTTGTGCTAAATCTATATCCGCCCAGTTGCCTCCGGCAGGACGCCGCTGGAATTGCCTGCCGGCGTTAGTCACATTGTCGCCATCGATGTCGCTCAGGCTCTCGCTTACGGTGATTTTGTTGCCACCCAGTGCCAGTATGAGATCTCCGCTTGTCGGTGCGTTATCCACTTTGTTGATGCGCGCCGATATTTCTCTGCTGATATAAACTCCGGGGTTGCCGTTCTCATCGTCAACTGCGATCGTCAGATGAAAGCGAACATCGTTACCGGCAACATTCCTCGGCACTAAATCGACTTGAGGTCTTAATTGCAGGTTCAAGCTGTCTGCATCGGCAATGTTGACAGTCGGACCAGCGGTTTGCGACCAGCTAATCATGCTAACCTGGGAACTGCCTGTGTAGTCTCCTGCCACTGTGAAGGTGTCGCCTTCGTTTAGGTTGATTGTAGCAACATTGTCCAGCCGCACATTTTCACGTACCACATCAAAGTAATATTCCATGATGCGATTGTCGTTTCGCACCACCATCGTGATCGCTTGTGGATCAGTATCACTCAACGTGATCGCGGCATCGCCGGTCAACGGGCACCGCACATCGTCGCAATAGAGCGTAATACCAGTCGGTGTGGTATAAAAAGTAATCGGCAACGGTAGTCGGCTACTATCCACATAGAGTTTGTATCTATTACCATCTCTATAACTGGTGTCTTCGGTTATTGCGTTGATAGGCGTTATAGTGGCATTCTCTATGCGCAAACTCTGCGGCAAAGACTCTTCCCACACTTGCATCGCACGACTGCCGTCGGCAGCCCTCAGCGTCGGGTATTGTTGGTTAGAACCGAAATCCCAATTGCTGATACTCCAATTTCCATAAACGGCACTCGATGTGGACTGCAACACCGCAGTAGTCTGACTGCTACCCAAGAAACCACTAGTCCCTCTGGGGTTTAAGGTGCCATCCCAATAGTTAGCACCAGCCCCACTAGCTTGAATAACCGTACCAATCAGTCCTTCAACGCGGCCCGAGGCACGAGCCGCAGCATAACTGCGAAAAACCTCCGCACTATCCATAATGCCGATCAATCCACCGAATCCAGTCGCTGCAATGTTGGTACTTTGAGGACAAGTTTGATTGAGTCTGGTGATGTCCACCATCGCATAGCTGTCTTGTATAAAGCTACCAGTGGGTTGCAAGCCAAAAGAAAAGCTATGCTCACCGACCAAGCCACCGACAACACAGTGCCCGCTTGCAGTGCCAACCGCATAGCTGTTTCTTATCTCTGCACTGCTCAGATTGCTACCGACCAAGCCACCGATAATGTTTTGCAAACTTTGCATTTGCGCGGAAATCTCCGAATGGATATAGATGTGTGCAAAGCTATGGCTGATAACGCCACTATTACTATTATTCAGAGCGACACTATTATTCAGACCGACCAAACCACCGATTTTAGCCACCGCACTGGCATTGGCAGGGGTGAGTGTTGCCAATATTGTGCTACCGCTGACACCGACATTGGAGATGCGCCCGCGATTCTCGCCGGCCAAACTACCTTGGTTTGTAGCAACGACATTGGCATCCCTAGATCCCATCACATCGTGAATCGTGACATTCCTCAAGCGTAGGTTCTCAACCACAGCGTTTACACCTAAGGTGTGGAACAAACCGAGCGCACCTTTGCCGTCCAAACCGCGCAGGCTCAGATGGCGAATGTCATAGCCGTTGCCGTTGAACACTGCATCAAACGGGTTGTCTGCGTCGGCTATAGGTTCCCAACTCTCCGTCCACTCGCTATTTATTACTCCCGATTGATAGCTCATGGCATTGCGGAAGTTCAAGTCTCGTGTCAGCTCAAAACCTCTGCAACCAGTGGTGGGGAAGTCTGGACACCCTTCGCTGATTGCCAATGATGTGCCGTCGGGTAGTGTGACGATATAGGCACTGCCATCCAAACTACGGCGCATCGCATACAGGTCTTCCAAAGTCCCAATTTCTATCAAGCCGTCGCCGTCGGCATCGGCTAGAACCCGATTCATATCAAAGTTGAAATACTCTATTTCCAATATGTATTTCAGAATACGCCCAGCAGTATTGACCGACACGACAATCGCATCGTCCACCGTCGGGTCCAATGCAACCGGGTCGCTAAGCGCACCATTGGCAACGTTTATTTGCTCTCCGTTGTAGGAGATAGTAATCATCGCGTTGGGATTTATTGCTTGCGGTATCAGATTCAGTGCTCTGGTCACCCCAATATATGCATTGATACGATAGTATAGCCTCTGGCTTGAAAATTGCCCGATGAAGTTTGCGCTACCCAAAACTTGTAAATCAGCCAAGCCATGAAGCTGTGCAGTGCGACAGGTCGGTTGTCCGTCTCTGCCACATGCCGGATTGCTGTCATCGTTGCCGGTTGAATATTGGAGCAGTGGATAATCGCTTGGGGTGCCGAAATCCCAAACCGCCGGATCCCAATTCCGATAGATGCCCGTTGCGCCAATCGGTGTCTGCAGCTGCGCAGTGAGCTGAGCACTACCACCGGCACTTTGCATCAATCCACTGGTTTCTACGCTCCAGTAGCTATCAACGACATCTCCCCCGGTAGTATCACCGATCAAACCACCACTATTTGACACATCGCTTACCGATGCAATCGCATAGCTGTTGCCAATACTAGTAATGCCACTGGCGGTGCGGTTGCTGCCGACCAAACCGCCAACCCGATTTTGCCCTGAAACGATGCCGTTTGCATGGGTGTTGAGCAGTGTGCCGAAGTTCAATCCAACCAAACCGCCGACATTTTCATCGCCCGATACTGTACCGAGCGCATAGCTTGCCGAGACTCTGCTGCGTTGTGCGTTGCGCCCGATCAGACCACCGACACTGGTTTCGCCTGCGACACTACCGCCTGCATAGCTATTAATAATGCGCCCTTCGTTGTCACCAACCAAACCACCAATATTGTCATCACCAGACACTGAGTTGCTGGCATAGCTGTTATAGATATTGTTGCTGTTATGACCAACCAAGCCGCCGATGGCGTGGCTTTCGGTGTTGAGCAAACCCAAACCAGTCACCACGACATCGGCAAAACTCCCTTCAATCAAACCGTCGTTGTCACCGACCAAACCACCAAGGTGTTCGGCACCGGTCACCTCGCCGCTAACTCCGACATTGACGACAGAAGCACCTAGATTACGGCCGACCAATGCACCTACATTTCTATTACCGGTGACCGATACCGCGGATAGCATCAGGTTGCGGACTTCGGCATCAGAAGCCAAAGCGGAGAACAATCCGATATTGTCGGCGTTCGGGCTGGCGATGCGCAAACCAGAAATCTCGTAGCCCGATGTCCGATTGCCGTCAAAGATTGCCGCAAAACATCGGCTGTTCTCATCGCTACAATCGCGTGTTGTAGAGTCAATGCTTCCTATCGGTTGCCAATTGCTACTTGAGAGGTCTATGCTCGTCGTCAGTTCGTAGCCGATACAACCGGTAACCGGTGGACACCCAGCGGTGATTTTTTCAATTGCAGCGGTTGCTCTATAACCGCTACCGTCCAGTTGATAGCGCATCGCATCCAAATCTGTGCGGTTGCGTATTTCTATCAAGCCGTCGTCGTCCATATCTATGTCGCCGATGGTCAGATACGGATGACGCGACGCGGTGACGGTGTAGGCTATACCGCCGCTTCTGAGTTCGATCGCCGTACTGCCCGATGCCGGAACCGAGATAGGCGACGATGCTGTGCCGCTGGCAAGGTTACCTAAATCTCTATTATCCACCGACAAGCGATACATAGTCCCAACCCCTATATAAGTCGGTGTGGCGTGGAATTGTGTCTGGTCGGCTTTTAGTATCAGCTGGTAGTCGTATAGGTTCGGATTAAACGCCGGAATCAGCTCCAGAACCTCGTCTGAAAACACCAAATCGCTCAAACCGATATACTGATTGGGTAGTAACTCACCGCACACTGGCAACCGCAACGCGGTATCGGAACTGGAACGGCAAGTCGGAGGACTGCCGAGTGCATCGGTGGCAGTCGTGTATTTGAGCCGTGGGTATTGCATAGGAGTGCCGAAATCCCATATATCGGTAAGCCAGTTACCGTAGATCTCGGTTGCCATGGATTGCAGTTCCATAGTGGTTCTGCCGATGCCGTCAATACCTCCGCGAATACCGCTTGTATCTGTATCCCAGTAGCTGTCGTTGACTGCGGTGGTCACATTGAATTCATTGAAAAGCAAACCGCCATTTCGAATGGCACGATTTGCTCCGATGGCATAGCTATTGTTGATGCGCACACCAGTCCCCTCCTGAGTCTGCGAATATACCAAACCGACCAATCCACCACCTCTACCGGTGTTAATCACAACTGTCGCATAACTATCGGCAATTGTTGCGTCCCAAACTTCGCCAGCCAATCCACCGGCAAAACTCAAAGTAGAAGGCGCATCAACCGCACCAGAGACATGACTGTTGCGGATATCTCCGCTAAATAACTCGCCGACCAAGCCACCACCAGTGGTATTGACTTCAACCAGGACATTGGCATGGCTGTGAACGATGTCGCCACGATGGATGCCGACCAAGCCGCCGCCGTTGTCTGCGGCACGCACCGTGCCGATTGCATAACTGTTGATGATATTGCTACTTCTTTGGTCGCTACCGACCAAGATGCCGACATTGTTATTGCCGACGACTTCAGCATTCAATACGCCTAGACCTCTGATCTTAGCACCGGAAATTGCTCCAAACAAACCGATATTGTTGGTATTGCGGCGGTTGATTCTCAAACCCGATATCGTGTAGCCATCGGCAATGAACTCGGCGGTGAACGGATTGCTAGCATCGCCTATCGGCTGCCACCCTGCATTTTCGGTCAACAACGGCATCACATCTTGTGCGTTTATGTAGCTTGCGTCATCAAAGAAATCCAAATCTTTGGTTAATTGATAGCCACGACAATCCTCACAATCGTTGTCTATATTGATGGTGTTTGTTCCTATGGTATAACTATAGCCGCTGGCATCTAAACTATATCGCATCGCATCGAGCCGCTCTATGGAATCGATTTCTATCAATCCGTCGTTGTCTGCGTCCATCAGCCTGGGGCCAGGCAGCCGTTCTACAACGATGTGATATTCCAAATGGTAATGCTGCCCACTGCTTACGGCTACGGTGATCTCAGTGGCAGCACCAGAGTTCAATACCACTTCTGCAACACCGCCGCGCCCCAGTAAGATCGGCGATAAACCGTTGTCGGCTGCAATCTCAATACTTGTCTCATAACCCAGCGTATCGGTTGCAGTCGTAGCTAGGCGCACACGGTCGGTGTCGGAATACACGATCAGATGATAGTCGGTGATATTTTGATCAAAGTTCGGGAATAGCCTAAAATTATCCATTACCGAGAGTTCGGTATTGATGTGGTCTGCATAGCCTCTTCCATCCGGATTGATTGTGTAGGTGCGCTCCGTGCCAGCAGCGGAGCGCACCGTCAAGGTCACAGCACCAACCTCCTCATTGTACAAGTATGCATCTGGGGTACGTGACCTATCGGCAATGATCTGCTCAATGTTGCCGGCATTGAAGGTGACAGTGTCGGTATGATAATAAGCAGTTGGCGTGGTATAGAACACGATACGCTCCCCGCTTGTCACCAGGCGATACGATTCTTCCTCAGGACTGAACTCCGGCACCAGCGTCATGCCGGCAGGTAATTCCAAACCAATCAAACCACGACGATCTTGATACGGCACCAATCCACCGCAATACGGCGGATCGGATCTATCTTTCTGCAGACGGTCTAGACAAACGATTGCACGGTCGGCTTCTGACAATCCTTTGGAGACCAGCATATCGCAGCTTTGTAGCTGTGCTTCGGTCGGTTCTCTGCACAGATTGGCACCACCAGCACTACTATATAACACCGTCGGATATTGGTCGGCACTGCCGAAATGCCATCGTTGATGATCCCACGAGCGATAGGTATTGCCGGTGCTATTATCTTGGCTACCAGCGAATTGTAGTTCTATCATCGTTCTAGCCTCACCACCGGCACTGATCGCACCAGGCGCAGCAGCATCGCGATCCCAATAGCTATCTACGGTTTGAGGACTACCCGATGACGAGAAGATTAACGGTGCACCAATTGCATAGCTATTACGAACTTGACTTTGTTGCACACTCACTAAACCTGAGGCATTTGCTGGTACATCACCAATAAAATCACTCTGCGCATAACTATCTTCTATGTTAGCACCAGAAAAATTCACTACTGAAAAACCATCCGGAGCAGCCGCCCCTCGGATAGTGCCCATAGAAATTGTTGCGAAACTACCGCGAATGGTACCTCGATTGATCCTTACAAAACCGCCATAACTATTTGTAGCCTCCATAGTGCCGCCTACCACGCTGCTGTTGATAATGCGACCGTGGTTTTCATAAACCAAAGCACCAGCACCTATAAGGCCTACCAGATAAATCTCGGCATTTTCGCTACGACTATTGAAAATAGTGCCGTAGTTAATCGCTGCCAAGGTGCCGAATAGACTCCCTGCGGTAGTTATATTGCTACGGACGGAGGCATTTCTGAGATGGATATCCTCTAGCCTGGCATCCCCACCCAGATAAGCAAACAAGCTCACCACATCGTCATCCATGCGGTCGTTTAAGCTTAGGTTGTTGATTACATAGCCGTTGCCTTGGAAATGGGCATTGAAACGAGCGTTATTGCTGCCTATTGGTTGCCAATCTATCCCTGCCAAATCTATATCGGCAGTCAATTCATAACCGCGGCAGCCGCTACGACAATAAATTGGCGAACTGTCGGCACTCGTTCTATAAAAACTACCGTCCAAGCTATGGCGCATCGCACTCAACTGATCGGGAGTAGCGATATCTATCAAACCGTCATCGTCGCCGTCTATTTCGACAAGACTAATCTGCTCGTCCAAACGCGAGATATTAAAGCGGTAGCGGAATGATCTGCGCTCCGTACTCTCTTCTACGACCACGTCCAAAATCGTGTTGCCGACAGGGTTCAATGCAATTGGCGGGGTGGCAACACCGCTTTTCACTCTGACGACCTCGGCATCGGTGGTGGTTTTATAAACCACGATATCGGCTTGGGGTGCAAAAGACTCGGCGATGAAGCGTAGGCTTTGTTGTTCGCCAACGACGATGATCTGGTAGTCGTTGAAGGTCGCAAAATCAAACGGTTTGTTGATGCCGGCATTGCTACCGAGCAGTTCAAAACGCTTCATCAGACTCCCCTGATACGGGAGTATTTTGCCGCACAGCGGGTTGTCATTCTGCGCGCTTTGACATTCGTCGGAGTTATATTTGATCACCGGCGATTGATCTGCGCTACCGAAATCCCAGTCGCCAGCATCCCACTCGGCAAAAATGCCGGTCATCGTCGTTGCCCGCAACTCGGCACCGCTTCTTGCTAGAGATGCAGGCATATCAACCATCGCGATGTCGCGATCAAAATAGCTGTTCCTGATATTACTTGAGCCAGTAACCAAGCTGCCTTGCGCCACACCAGCCCTAGTCAGCAACAGCGATGCATAGCTATTCCTCATCTCTACAAGATTAACACCACTTCTTGCTAGCATTGAAATGAAAAAGAGAGAGCCTCCTCTTATCTTTGTTTCTATTCTTCCGATCGCACGACTATTTTCGATCTCAAGTAGCTCAGTAGACGCATTTCCTAATCCACTTATGACAACAGTGTCATTCATAATCTCCGTTAATGATCTCAATGTGCCGATGAAGTAGCTGTTAGTTATTGGTGTGTCTTCGAGCACAAAAGATGCAAGACCAGCTAGATTAGCATTGCCTCTTATATCCCCGATCACATAACTATTGCGAATCGTGCTATCTGATGAAAATCTCACTATTCCCGAAAATGCGCCCTGGCCAGCAACACTATTATCGGGGCTGATGTCCACATTCACCAAACCCAATCCGTCTATAGAAGCATTAGTCACCGTATGGAAAAATGCTCTATTGTTAGACTCATTTCCAGTTATCTTCAGATTGGATATCTCATATCCATTGCCGTTGAATACGGCATTAATCAAGGTAGGCGAATCCCAGCCTAAGCCAGTCCAGCGCTGCATCACACCATTTTTATCAGGGTCGCGGTAGCTGTTGGCATCTCTGAAATCCAAATCTCGCATCAATTCGTAGCCACGACATACGAGGTTCGGGCAACCCAAGGTGTTGAGTTCGTCGCCTTGTTCTATTCTATGACCTATCTCCCCTGCGCTGTGGAAACGCAGCATTGCGATGTCTTCCAAATAATTAATGTCTACTAGACCGTCGTGGTCGGCATCTATCGTTGTTCCTTGCTGGTAATCCAGATAGAGTGTGTAGCGCACCGTCTCAGTGCCGTGAACCTCTATGACGACTTCAGTGGTGCGGTCGGGGCTGAGAGTAATCTCGGCACTGGGGGTGCCACTGGCAATCTCGGTATTCTCGGGTGTGCGGATGCCGCCGATATAGACGCTGTAGGTGGCAGATTCAAATGTCGTGGCAATCAGTTGGGTGCGCGGTGTCTCACCTGTCACGGTGCCGAAATACGGCCGGGCGATGCTGTTTTGTTCGGCTACATCAAATTGTGGGGAAAGCTGTGAGTTGCCGGCAGTGAGTACGCTCAAACCGTAGCGAGCTCGAGGGTTGAGTAGCGTGCCACATACTGGCAGTTGAGACGATGTATCCGTTGCATCACGACACGCTGGGCTGCCCAGTACATCGGTCGCTGCGGTATATTTGAGGGTTGGATATTGCATCGTATTGCCGAAGTCCCAGTTGGCAGCACTCCATCCGCTATAAACGCTAGGATTGCTTGCATTCGGAGCGGTTGGCGAGCGTAGCTGGTTAGCGGTTCTAGGTTGGAAAATTGTAGGACGAGGTTCTCCTTGAGCTATTCTCATCGTAGTATCGGAATTGTAATAATTAGGGAGGACACTTAAAAAAAAGTTACCAGTGTCTGCGTACCTTTGAAATCCGCTATACCCGATAAACGACAGGTTCACCGGCCCGATTGCATAATTGAAATTTGTAAGCACATCATTAGGGTTATTAGTGCTATCTATTGAACCGAAAAATGCGCCTGCGCCTTCGTCCGCATCCATATCTGTTCTTTCGTTATTGACATCACCCCAGGCATAGTTGTTGGCAATGTTAGATCCGCTTTCCACCCTACCGATAAACCCTCCGATAAATCCTTCGGTTTGATTGCGGCCGCTAACCGCACCGACTGTAAAACTGTTCAATACCGTACAGCCGACGCATCTACCGAGCATCCCACCGGCGTTCGTTCCGCTTGCTGACACTTGAATATCACCACGGCTATTAACGATAACGCTATTCGCAGTCGCATCGCCGACCATACCACCGACATTAGCAACACCCGATACTATACCAGCCGCATGGCTGTTGTTAATTTGACCGCGATGGGTGCCAACGATGGCACCGACCTGCGAGCCACCTTCTATGCGTACATTCGTCAAACTCAGATTGCGTACGACACCGCTACTGCCAATAACTCCGAACAAACCTTGATGATTTTGACTATCGCGGTTAATCTGTAGACCCGATATTTGATAGCCGTTGCCTTCAAACTCGCCGCTGAACGGGGTGGTTGTGTTGCCTATCGCTATCCAGCCAATATTGGCAGCGGCAGTACTGTCAAAGTCTGCTACTCTCCAGGCTGCTTGACCTATAAAGTAGCTGTCCGGGTCGTTGAAATCCAAATCGCGTATCAATTCGTAGTTGCCGGATAATCCTGTAGATGTATCGATTGAACTAAGATGCTCTAAATAATAGATCTCGGTGAAACCGTTGTCGTCGCGGTCTGCAAGGTCAAAATAATCGGTGCTACGGATGTAGAGTGGGTAGTGAACCGTCTCGCTGCCGCCAACTCCGGACAAGACTTCCAAAACGATGCGGGTGATTCCGTCTTCGCGCAAAGTGATTGGTGCGCTAGTGTCGCCGCTGGTGATAGTTTGGTCTGGCACAGCTTTGCCAGTGACGGTGCTTACATAGATATTGATGGTTGCGTCATCTTCCATTGCGGTCGGGATGATGCGTATCGGATTGACAACAACATTGCCCGAGTAATTGCCGATAATGTTCCTGTGCTGGTCACCGAAAGGCGGGAATAAAGTAGCACCATCTGCCAGCCTTAAATCCTTCAAACCGTTGCGGATTTGCGGTGAGATTAGATCGCCGCAGTTCGGCAAACCAGGACGGTCGCAAGTCCGAAGCACGCCGTTCCCGGCTGATTGGGTATATTTGAGAATCGGGTATTGCGTTTGATTGCCGAAATCCCAGCTTGTAGAGCTCCATCCGGTATAAACTGAGGGATTGACTGCATTCGGAGCAGTTGGCGATTGTAGTTGCTGTTTAGTCCTACCTATGCTAAAGGCGTATTCTTGTGTGCTATCGTAGGGGATACCACTGGTAGTTATATCCCAGTAGTTTGCACTGCCTTGAGGATCATTCCTTAACCCCGAAGCAGGTCGTATAAGACCTCTAGCATCATCGGAATGATTTGCACCAATGGCATAGTTGTTATTAGCCGTTAATGCGGCGGGGGCACTTGAGTTAGGATCTAACAAACCAACCAAACCGCTACCTGAGTTGCCACTAATCGCTCCGCTCGCATAACTATTGGCAATGAGTGGGAATAACTGTGAGAAAGGACTAACAGGATTCCTAAAAGTCCCTCCGACTAAACCACCAGCATAATTGCTATTCGCATGAACTTTAGCAGTCGCATAGCTGTTCTCAATACTCCCTCCGAAACTGAAACCGAAAGGCCGTAATCGGCCAACCAAACCACCGGCATAGAAATTGCTTTGCACTCTGCCACCGGCGTAGCTGTTGTAGATTCTGTGACCAAAATTAACACCGATCAAGCCACCGACATTGTCCACTGTTGCGGTTACAATGACCTCGGTGTAGCTATTGCTAACATCGGCTGAGGATCTACCGATCAAGCCACCGACACCTGATCGCCCGCTCACTTCACCGATTACGAAGCAACCGATGACTTGACCATCATTATCACCAATCAAACCACCGATATTGTTTTGTCCCTCTACTCTTAAGTTTAGCAAGCCAAGATTGCGCACCATGCCACGATCAAGAAAACCGAATAAGCCTAGACTATTCTCATCTCTGCGGTTGATCTGCAAACCTGAAATCGTATAACCGTTGCCGTTAAACTCACCGGTGAACCCGGATCGGTTTTTGCCTATTGGTGTCCAACCCTTATCGCCACCATCGCCAAAGTCTGCTACTCTCCAGCTACGGTTTATTTCACCTGCAAGGTAGCTGTTCGGGTCGTTGAAATCCAAATGACGAACTAATTCGTATCTGCCACGTAATGCGCTAGCATCTGCATTGATTGCATTGAGGTGGTCTAGATAATAGATATCGGCGAAACCGTCGCTGTCAAGATCTGTCGGTGTGGAGCTGCCGCTAATTGGTGATCCGATTGGATCGCCGCAGTTCGGCAATCCATCGCCATCACAGGCGCGAAGCATATTGGGATTGGCAGATTGCGCATATTTGAGCGTGGGGTATGCTCTGTCGTTGCCGAAATCCCAGCTGTCAGGGCTCCAGTTCATATAAATACCGTTTGCCGCCATGGGTTCTTGTAGCTCTATCGTGGTTCTGCCGACGCCGGCGATACTGTTGCTCAGACCGCTGGTCTCAGTATTCCAGTAGCTGTCGCGCACAGTCCCCGATACCGTTCCTCCTGCGAACCCTCCCCGTTCTCCGCCACTGCTGGTCACCGTGCCGATCGCATAACTATTGTTAATTCTTGAGTTGGCACTTGTTAATCGACCGGCAAAACCACCTATTCTGGATGTATTTCCACCGATGACTGATCCCGTGGCATAGCTGTCTCTGATGTCAGTGTTGTCAGACACTAGACCGACAAAACCGCCTACTTGTTCAAATACATTAATATCATTATCGCCGCCACTGACTATTTGGTTAACCACATTCCCGGTTGCATAGCTATTTCTGATCCGGCCATTTTGTTGTAATATGCCAACCAAACCACCAGACCATCGCTCACCTGTGACGGTGCCGGTCGCATAACTGTTGATGATGGAAGCATAATTATGAGCAGCCAATCCTCCGACATCAGTTTCGCCGGTGGCATTAACGGCAGCGTAGCTATTGGCAATCCAACCTTCACGGTGTTCGCCAACCAAACCACCGATAATAGTACCGGTTGCCGAGATTTTACCGCTTGCATAGCTACCGATGATGTTGCCTCGGTTGTACGCCGCCAGAGTGCCGGCATTATTGGTAGCCTCAATATTGACATCGGTCAACCCTAGGTTAAGCACCACCCCGCCACTGCCGATACTGGCGAACAAACCTTGATCACTAGCCGCTTGGTTTATTTGCAGGTTGGATATTACAAAACCATTGCCGTCAAAAGTGCCGGTGAAGCGGTTGCTACTATTGTTGCCTATCGCTGTCCAGCCGGTATCGGTAGTACTGCCGAAGTCTCTAACCACCCAGTCGCGGTTGATGGCACCGGCAAAGTAGCTGTTCGGATCCTCAAAATCCAAATCGCGCATCAACTTATATTTACGGCTTAAGGTTACAGCATTATTGCGTATTGCATGGAGTTGCTCCAAATAATAGACCTCAGTAAAACCATCTTGGTCGCGATCTGCCAGTTCATCATCGCTTAGGTAGCGTATATAGAGTGGGTAGCGGACGGTCTCAGTGCCAGCGATATCTAGAACGATACGGGTGATGCCGTCTTCGCGCAAAGTGATCGGTGCACTGGTGAAACCGCTGGAGACGCTTAAATCAGGTCGGTTTTTGCCGTTGACGGTGCCTATGTAGATGTTGATGCGGGCGTTGTTTTGCACTGCGGTCGGGATGATGCGGATAGAGTTTCTATTAACATTACCAATATAACTGCCGTTCAAATTGATGTTTTCCATAGCAAAAGGTGGGGTCAAAGCGACACCGTCTGCTAAAGCTAGATTTCTCAAACCTGAGCGAATTTGTGGTGCGATTAGATTGCCACAGCTCGGCAAACCATCGTCGTCGCAAACCTTAGGACCGCTGGTATCGGGGTTTTGGGCGTATTTGAGGAGTGGGTATTGGGTGGTATTGCCAAAATCCCAGTCGCTGGTCTGCCAGTTCGCATAAATATCGCGGTTGGTGATCGGTGATTGCAGTTCCACCGTGGTTTTGCTGGTGCCGCCGGCACTGGTATCCAGTGTGCTGGTTTGGGTATCCCAGTAACTATCGCTGACGGTGATGCGGGTGCCGCTACGGGTGCCGACCAAACCGCCGAGGTCGCTGCCGCCGGTCACTTTGGATATCGCATAGCTCTTATCAATCAGGTTATCAAAAGATGTACTTCCCGCTATAGAACCGACTAAACCACCACCCACATTCGTATCCACATGCACCGAACCGTTTGCATAGCTATTGACAATTGAATCATTCGCTCTAGATAATCCTATGAGTCCTCCGGCGTTGCTATTTGCTTGGATGTCAACGCTGGCATAGCTGTTGCGGATTCGTTTGGTCTGAGAGGTATCAAAATTGCTACCCAACAACCCGCCTGCATTGTTGATGTTGCCGGTGATTGTGCCATGCGCACGGCTGTTAATAATCCTTACATCTTGTGTGGAATTACCGACCAAGCCACCATAATCAGATTTGGATCCGCCACCCACCGCTTCTATATCAATCACTGCATAACTATTTATGATAAGGTCGCTGGCACCTAAAGACGTACCGACCAAGCCACCTACCTGGTTTGCCCTTGCGATTATCTCGCCGACTGCAAAACTGCCGATGATGGTGCCGCGGTTGATGCCTGCCAATGCGCCGACTGTATTGCCAGCATCTATTTTCACACCCAGCAGACCCAGGTCGCGGACAATGCCGTTATTACCGATATTAGAGAATAAACCCAGCCCATTCGTGTTGGTGTCGAAATTGACCTGCAAACCCGAGATCGTATAACCGCTGCCGTCAAAGGTGCCAGTAAATGTGTTGGTATCATCGCCTATTGGTCTCCAGCCGTCATCGCCACTATTGTCAAAGTCTGTCACCGTCCATTCGGCTTTGTTTGCTAGGTTGCGATAGCTCGCATCGTCGTCAAAATCCAGATGTCTGGTTAATACATACGAACCGCTGAGGTTATTGCGTATCGCATCCAGATCTTCCAAAAACTCGATCTTGGTATAAGGAACATCGCTTTGGTCTAGCGGAATGTGCTGGTAGCGTAGCGATAAATGATACCAATCTACACCGCCGCGGCTGGCCTCGCCGGTAGGGGTGATCACTTCTATCGCAACGCGGGTCAACTCAGTTTCGCTCAGGCTGATATCTGCGCTTAGCACGCCGTCAGCACCGCTACGCATCGGTGTGCTGCGTCCGGTCTGGTTGCCCGATGTATCAAAGTAGACAAAGGTGATGCGGGCATCGGGGTTGGTAGCAACTGCTTGCAGTTGGGTGATATTGGTGCCATTTTCTATCACGCCGGTGTGCGCACGGTAGCGCGGGTCAAAAACAAAAGATGAGGCAAAGCTACCTTTGCCGCTCGCTGTGCTTAATGCACTCAGCGCACGGCGCGGTATCACATCGCCACACGCCGGCAGACCGTCACCGTTACAAGCTCTGGTGCCACCGAAATTCTGACTATATTTAAGAACCGGGTATTGGGTGGTATCACCAAAATCCCAATTACCATTGGACCATCGATAATAAACATCGTCTGAGTTTGTGAATTGCGCAGTGCCGGCTCGCAGCTCGGCGGTGGTGAACACCGAAGAAGCGATGATGATTGGGTCAAATGAGTTTCCTACGATAGGCAAAGACGAATCAGCGTAGTAGCTGCCTTCAATGAGAGGTAAAGCAGCATCTCCAATCAAACCACCTGCTACAATACTGCCATTCACCTCGCTGATGCTATATTTGTTAGAGTTATTACTAAATGTACCATTCCCTGCTAATCCACCAGCTACATTGCCGAAGACTATACCAGTGCTATAAGCATTTACAGAATTTCCGCTCTGCTGGCCGAACAGCCCACCGCTAGAGACAGCACCGGTAGTCAAAACAAGACTGTCCGCATAACTGTTAGTGATATTTGCTCCAGCATTATGTAGACCGACCAAACCACCGAATGATCCACCATTGTCTCCTGCTCCTCCTTCAACGATGCCAGCAGCATAGCTGTTGACTATCAGATGTGAGTTAAGGGAGACCAAACCACCGATATAAAAACCTTGTCCGCTAATAGTACACACCGCGTGGCTATTGAGAATCTCGCCGCTATCGTTGTTAAAACCAACCAGTCCCCCCAAGCGTTCATCACCGCGGATTACGCCGTGCGCATAACTGCCGATGACCATGCCATCATTCCTACCTGCCAAAGTGCCGAGACTGGCGCGTATAGAGACATCTTGCCCATAGGCTTCTATTTCGGCATCCAATATGCCGAGGTTGCGTAATGTTGCCGATCGGCCTATGACTGCGAATAAACCCTTGTTGGTACTTTCGGCATCGTTGTTGATTTGCAGATTGGATATCGTATGGCCGTTGCCGTCAAAGCTACCAGTGAACGGTTGTGTGGCATCGCCTATCGGTATCCAACCAATATCGTCGTCATTGTCATAATTGTCCACCGTCCAGCTCGCTTTAAGTTGTGGGAGGTCATAACTGGCATCGTCGTCAAAATCTAGGTCTTTGGTCAATCTATAGAAACCATCGAGATTGTTGCGTATCGCATAAAGATCCTCCAACGAGTTTATCTCAGCTATAAAGCGGTATTGCAAATCTAGCGAGTATTCTACGCTAGGCACACCTGCTGCGATTGGGTCTATTTCAACGACGATATGTTTGCTCTCATTTTGCTCAAAGCGGATTGGGTCGCTGGTAGTGCCACTGCTGAGCGTTCTGCCGATTTGGGTTCGGTCGGTGCCGTCAACTAGGTAGAGCCTGATTTCGGAGTCAGCACCGACCGTGGTCGGGATCAAGCGAATTACCTGATTGGCAGAATCCACGATGCCCGAATAACTGTCGCTGTCGGCATCGAACGCAGGTAATAATTGACCGTTTACTATCGTTATATCGTCTAGCGAGACAGAACGAAGCGACGGCACGATCAGATCACCACAAGCAGGCAAACCGGCAGCGTCGCAAGCCGGTGAACCGCGGGTGGCGGGATTTTGTACATATTTGAGGATCGGATATTCGGTGGTAGAGACGAAATCCCAGTGCTCGCTACTCCAATTCGCATAAATGCCGGTTTCAATCATCGTTGATTGAAGTTCTGCGGTAGTCTTGCCGGTAGCACCTACATCGGAAGTGCCGCTATCCCAGTAGCTGTCGGAAAAAGTCTCGGCACCTGTGCGTTGACCGATTAGACCTATGTTCGCTGGTGAGCCTCGCACATAACTATTGACGACATCCGAGCTATTACTGAAACCGACCAACTTGCCTCTCGCACTAGCAATTCTACAGCTCGCACCCAACTGTTCTAAGCTAACATTTGCATAGCTATTTGCGATGGTACTAATTTTATCTGTAACACCACGATCGGAAGTGAATTGATCGCCAGCCAAACCGCCTAATTGGCAATAACCTCTCACAGATACATCATCGCTATAGCTGTTATGAATCTCTGCACCATTATTGTTTCTGCCGACCAAGCCACCGACACTATGCGCATCGGAGTCGTTACCGGTCACGCCGACTTCGGTATCTACTACAAAACTATTATAGATGTCTCCGATGCTAACGCCACCGCCGTTATTACTACCGACTAAGCCGCCTATAAAATTGGGTTGCCCTGAGGTACTGCCATCCCCTTCAACCTTGCCTCCGATGACCCCACTACTCAACACCATACCGGCATTTTCACCTGCCACACCGCCGGCATACAGGATCTCGCTTCTATGCGCCTCTACCCTGACATCTTCAAGGATTAAATTTCTAACTACACCAGACACCCCTATCGTGTCGAATAAGCCCACGCGATCGATATCATCTCGGTTGATTTGCAGATTGCGGATCGTATAGCCGTTGCCATCAAAGGCACCGTTGAAAACGCGACCTATAGGCTGCCAACCACTATCATTGTCATCGTCAAAATTACCTACCGTCCAGTTATTCATGTTTGCATTGGCATTGCGATAACTGTCGGCAGCTAGAAAATCTAGATTTCTGGTCAACCTGTAGATACCGTTTAAGTTGTCTCGTATCGCATTGAGGTCTTCCAGACTCTCTATATCGGTGGGTGGTATGTAGCGTAGATATACCAGATATTGTACGGTCGGCACACCGATGGCACTTGGCTCTACTTCAATGACGATACGGGTGACTGAGTCGTGGTTCATGGAGATGGGTGCGCTGGTATCACCGCTACCAAGCACATTACCGACCCGTATTCTGCCTTGATCGTTTAAGGTATAAATGCTGATATCGGCATTGGGGTCATTACTCGTCGGTATCAGGCGAATCGTGTTAGCCTCAGCATTGACGCTACCTATATATCGGGTGAGTTTGGCGTTAAAAGTCGGCGACATCCGAGCATTGGCTGAGGTTAGATTTCTTAGACCGTGGCGGAGTTGCGGTGAGATTAACTCGCCACAATTCGGCAAACCGGGCGCGTCGCAAACTCGCGCCCCACCGCCAACCGGATTTTGCACATATTTGAGGATCGGGTATTGGGTATCGGTGCCGAAATCCCAGTGGTTCTCGCTCCAAAAATAATACGCGAGACTAGTACTGCCTGTTTGTCCGCTATTTTGTAGCATTTGTGCCGTGAAAAGCGAGGTACCTCTTGCACTTCTATCTTGATTGCTGGTTTGGCGGTCATAATAGCTCCAGGTAACGACGGCAAATCCACTATCCACCTCTCCTGCAAACCCACCCACTCTATTCGCATCGCCGCCTCCGCTTACCCTGCCGATGGAGTAGCTATTAGTAATTCTCGCATAACGGCTATTATTAACTTCTGGGCTGGCGAATACTCTACCGATGAAACCACCCATCCCAACTGCAGTGTTGTCGCCAGTAACCGAACCGCTGGCATAGCTATTGCTAATTAGACCTGTCATGCCAGCGTTTTGACCTACAAAACCACCTAATCTTTGAACGCTGCTACCGCTGATGCTTGTGACACTGACATCTGCATAACTATTTAGGATGTTGCCGTTGTCTTGGCTACCGACCAAACCCCCAACATTTTGCATCCCTGCAACTGTGCCGATCGCATAGCTATTGACGATAACTGCCGAACTATCACCAGCCAATCCTCCGACCTGTTGGCTGCCGGTGACATCAACGACGGCGTAGCTGTTGCCAATCAAACCGGTACTATTACTGCCAACCAAGCCACCGACTCTGATTCCAGCCGAGACTGTGCCGAAAGCATAACTGGCGATGATGCTACCAAGATTCTCACCGACCAAACTGCCGACATATTCCCCGTCATGACCATCTATCTCTACATCTGCCAAACCCAGGTTGCGCACCACTCCGCTACTGCCGATAATTGCAAACAGACCTAGATGCAGGTTGCTGCGGCTTCTGTTGATTTGTAGATTGCGGATGGTATAACCGTTACCGTCAAAAGTGCCGGTGAAGGACTGCATCGAGTTGCCGATAGGCTGCCAACCGTTATCATCGGCATTGTCAAAATCGTCTACCGTCCATGAGGCTTTATTGGTTGCCCGGTTGTCGTGATCGGCGTAGCTTGCATCGTTTTGGAAATCCAAATCTCTGGTCAATTTGTAGGCACCGCCGAGATTATTGCGTATCGCATTGAGGTCTTCCAGCGAATCTATCTCTATAAAAGATAAGCGAGAGTTCTCTATTTGTGCCGAGTACAAATCCTCCACTTGATAATATCTTGAGGCTTGCAAGTCCAGCGTATATCTAAACGCATTGACCCCAGAAATACGCGGGTCTACTTCCACGATAATACGATTGTTGCCGTTGACCAAATTGATGGCAGCGGAAGACTCGCCACTTGCCAAATCGGATCCCAGTTGCTGCTCGGTGTTGCCAACATAGATTCTGACGACGGCATCGCTGCCTTTGGTTGTCGCAATCAATCTGATGATGCCGTCGTTGTTGCCGTCGGTCACCGTGCCAGAGTATTGCAGAAAATCGGGGTCAAATGCTGAGGTCAGGGTATCATCTGCACCGACCAGTCTAAGGCTATTCAAACCGTAGCGTGGTAGCGGCGAGATCAGGCTCCCACAGCGCGGTGCAACCAACATGCCACAGGCATCGCTGTTGCGGCCTGAAGTATATTTGAGAATAGGGTATTCGCTACTAGTGCCGAAATACCAGTGTTCGGTACTCCAATTCTCATAAATACCAGTTGCTGCGGTCGGTGAGCGGAGTTCCATATCAGTCTTGCCTATATCTGTGTCATCGGAGGACCCGCTATTCGAGTAGCTGTCGCTAACAGTGTTGTTGCTACCGTTAATTAGCCGGGGTCCTGAGCCTCTCGCATAACTATTGATTATGTCCGAATTAACACTATTAGCAACCAACTTACCTCTATTGCTAGTCTCTCTACAACTCACAGTAACCCCTGGCAATATGAAGCTAACATTCGCATAGCTGTTTCTAATCGTACTAATTTCATCCGAATCACGATTATTAGTGACCTGATCGCCAACCAAGCCACCAAATAGGCAATAACCGCTTAGGGTTACATTATCGGCATAGCTGTTGTGAATCTCTCCGCCATCTATGTTTCTGCCAACCAAACCGCCCAAAGTATGCGCGTTGAGGCTGCCGACACCTACATGTATTTCGGTATCTATTACAAAACTATTGTAGATGTCAGCGACACTACCGTTATTTCTACCGACCAAGCCGCCTATAAAATTGGCATCTCCTGAGGCACTACCAACCCCGTCAATATCGCCTGTGATGACTCCGCTATTCAATACCGAACCGTTATTCTCACCTGCTAAGCCACCTACATTTAAGTCTGTGTTTCTACCTGCATCAATTCTAACATTTCTGAGGATCAGATTTTTAACCGTAGCGGTTGCTCCTATCGTACCGAATAGACCTACGCGAGTGTTGCCGTTTCGGTTGATCTGTAGGTTGCGAACCGTATAACCGCCACCGTCAAAGGTGCCATTGAAAGAACTTATCGGTTGCCAACCAAGGCTATTGGGGTCGTCAAAATTCACCGTCCATGCCTCGTTGACCACCCCAGAGCGATAGCTGGCAGCATCCCGAAAATCTAGATCTCTGGTCAGTCTGTAAGAACCGGCGGGATTGTTGCGTACTGCGTCAAGGTCTTCCAGATAGGCGATTTCGGTTTCGGTAGGAGGGAGTTGGTAGCTTAGCCTGAAATTGTATCTGCGCCGC
Source organism: uncultured candidatus Poriferisulfidus sp. (assembly GCA_965200865.1). Lineage (GTDB taxonomy): Bacteria > Pseudomonadota > Gammaproteobacteria > Poriferisulfidales > Oxydemutatoraceae > SP5GCR1. The sequence continues at coordinate 931,807 of CBDAVG010000002.1, forward strand.
TTCATCGTTGGGTCGGAGGGGGTGACCTCCACGACGATATGGTTTTCACCGTCCACCAGTGGGATTTCCTCACTGATACCGTCAGCATCAAACTCGCTACCTCTTTGTATCAAACCACCGTCGCTATAGACGCGGAATCGTGCTTCTTCATCTTCCGATATCATGCGCAGTTGAATTTTATCGTCGCGTTCGACACCTACGAGATCCGCATCGTAATTCAATCTGCCGTCTAGCGGCAAAGGTGGGGTGATTGTACCGCCAGACACTGTGATTTCTGTTATATCAAAACGCGGTCTCGGCATTATCAGGCTACCACAGGCAGGCAAACCGTCGCGAGCATCGCTACACGCCCGAGGAAAATCACTACCCAAAGGATTTTGCGCATATCTGAGCTTTGGGAATTGGTTGGACGTACCAAAATTCCAGTCGGCAGTACTCCATGCGTCATAGATACCGCCTGCGTCAATAGGTGATGATTGTAGTTCTCCGTCGGTCCTAGAGCTAAAAATTCCCGATAAACTATCGCCTGTGCCTCTTGCATTGAATAAGAGGTTGCCGTTATTCCAATAGCTATTGTTAGCAGTACCTCTACCGTTTACTCTTCCTACCAAACCACCTCGACTCGATCCTGTTAGGTTATCATTGATGCTTCCGTTTGCATAGCTATTGTTAATTATTACTCTGTCTCTAGCTTCATCGGCGTTTATTTCACCAATAAGACCACCTACATCGGATACACTGATGTTGCCCGAACCGCTTCTGATAGAACCTTCGGCATAAGTATTGCTTAATTCTGCATCGAATGCAATACCTATCAAACCACCTATATTCCTATTACCATCATCATCATTAGTGACATCAACGATAACATCACCAGTTGCATAGCTATTTCTGACCTGACCATCAAATTGTGTACCGATGAGACCACCGACGTTCCATTCACCCCTGACATCACCAGTTGCATAACTGTTGATAATCAAAGGCTGGCCTACTACTGTGAAGCTGCTATTATGTTGTGGGATAGCAACTAATCCTCCGACACGTGCTTCGCCTTCAACATTAACTTCGGAATAGCTGTTGATGATTTGACCAGTATTAAAATGTTGACCTATTAAACCACCGACCCAGTTAGAACCCTTGATTCTACCAGTCGCATAGCACCCAATAACGACACTTGAGAAGACTCCACCTGAAAGCGCACCAAGGTTATCTTTACCCTCTATATTTACATCAACCAAACCAAGGTCGCGTACGACACCTCTGCTCCCTATATAGCCGAACAGGCTAGTGCGATCAGTGTTGTCTCTATTTATCTGCAAATTGGATATTACAAAATTGTTGCCGTCAAAAATACCTCTGAATTGTTCGGCAAATGACCCTAGAGGCGGAAAACCCTCATCGGAGGGATCTGAAAACCTAGTTACCGTCCAGTTGGCTCTGTTTGCCGATGGGTCTTCGTAGCTCGCATTGTCGGTAAAATCTAGGTCTCTGGTCAGGCAATATCTGCCACGCCGGTTGTTTCTCACATCGTTGAGGTCCTCCAAAGAACTGATTTGTATGTAGTCGGATAATTCCGAACAGTTCCTTACCTCATCGGTGGTGACTACAACACGGCTGAGCGAGACGACTTGACGTAACGTTTGGCTACCTCTGACTTCTATCACGAAGCGGCGCGTCGGTTCAGCCGCAGTAAACGCAAACGCCATGCTGGACTCACCGCTTGCCAAACCAGATTGCAATAATGTTTCACCATCTGCAGCGTAGATATCCACGACGGCATTGTCTTCCATCGTGGTGGCAATCAGGCGGATCATCTCTACAGATGGATCGCTTAGTTCAATGTTGCTCCGGTAATAGCCGCCGGGAACAAATGCAGGGTTTAAGGCACCGACATCTACTTCTAAGTTTGCTAAGCCGCGGCGAAGTGCTGGCGAGAGCAGCGAGCCACAGTCAGGCAACCCTGGTGCATCGCAGGTCGGTTCGCCGTTGGGGTCAGGATGAGGGATGTATTTGAGAGTCGGGTATTGGCTTGCGGTGCCGAAATCCCAATTTACATTGCTCCAGTTGTAATAGACTCCGTTGGCATTGGCGCTTTGTGCGGTACCTTGCTGCATCTCGCTGGTTGTTTTGCCGGTGCCAAATTCACCTGCTCTCCCACTAGCACCTCTTGTCATCGTGTCCCAGTAGCTCACCTGGAACGCCACAGTCGCAAAATCGCTACTCGCGTAGTTACCAAATAATCCTCCGCTAAGTTCAGAATTTGTGTTCGTGACCCTGGCAGTTGAATAGCTGTTGCTAACGCTAGCATTACCAATGACGGAACCAACCAAACCACCAACCAAGCTAGTAAAATTGCCGCCGCGATACGCGACAGAACCCATCGCATAGCTATTGATGATTTTGCTGTTTCCACTTAATCCTCCGACTAGTGTTCCTACAAAATCACTTGCACTTGCGGTTGAGACAACATCTGCAATCGCATAACTGTTGATAATCTCCGAGTCTCTCTCAGATATTCCGACGAGACCGCCATTACCCCCAAAACCTCCTACAGTGAAACTGCCAGTCGCATAGCTGTTAATGATACGAGCTGTTCCACCATGATATCCAGCCAACATGCCTCGCCCAAAGGTAGAGAGCGAGCTTCCACGAAAGACAATATCCAGCGATACATGACTGTTGATAATCTCCGCGCTGCTATTAAACCCGTTAGCTGCAACCAGACCACCCAGTATGGCGGCATCCCCCACATCAATTTCTCCTCGCACATAGCAACCAATAATCTTCCCGGCATTTGTCCCCACTAAACCGGCAACATTCGAATTTGGGGCAGAACCTCCTATCCTTAGATCTTCTATGCCGAGATTGCGTATCACACCGCCATTATGATGGAGTAAAGCTACATCCCTGTCGGAAACATTCATTTGTAAATTGTAGAGAGTGTAGCCATTGCCCTCCAAGATGCCTGTGAATCTAGTATTACCCGTTATTGGTTGTATGGATATCCAGCCTCTATCGCTACTATCGCTGAAATCAGACACAGTGAAGTTTGATTTGCTGGCGAAGTTGCGATAGTGAGTATTGTCTTGAAAATTCAAGTCTCGCGTCAGTTCATAACCGGCGCAGCCGCTATCAGGGCAACCGTCGGTTATTCTTGTCGCCCCATCATTCTGCACATAACCACTGCCGTCTAGGGAATGTCGGATTGCGTCCATGTCCTCCAAATGGTAGATGTCTATCAAACCGTCGCGGTCTTTATCGACGATTAATGCCGTCGGTGCCGATACCAGCGTGTTGTTATAACCCTGCCGGTCTTGATAATCAACACGCAGGCGATAACGGCTGTGGGCAGCCTCGTGGTTGTCTATAGCTAAGATAGCAGCGTTTGCACCGTCTATGTCGCTCCACCTGTTGCCTGCTCCGATTTCGCTGAACTGCCATTGATACTGAAGGTTTTGGTCGGCTGTGCTTTGTGCCACACCGTCTGGATCTGCGGCGACTGCTTGCGGGAGGTTGGGCGATTGCAATACTGGGGTGTCTGCTATAAACTCCACACTAGGCACGCTACTGGAAGGTCCGTCGTTTTGCTTCAACACAATCAGCTCCGCAGATGCTCCTGCAGTATTGCCGAAGCCATCGCTTATCGTCACACTTAATGTTAGCTCATCTGCGATTCCTCTCAATGGCACGAAATTGAGAGGTATCTGTACATCCAATTCAGGGTGCGCAATAGTAATGCCAGTATCTATGCTGCCTACGCCTGCCATCAACAACGGCGTGTTCGGGTTGGTTTGCCTGAAAGTGTAGGTTAACGGGACGATGTCTGCGATGTCGCTTGCGACACTGAAGCGAATGTTCTGCCCCTCTTCCACTACATTGTCTGGCAGGCCTGTCGTTATGTTGATGCTGAGGCTACGTATGATTTGTAGCGTATAAGTATCGGCAATTCTCAGAATGGTTGTGGCAGGGGCAGCGTTGAGGTTGATGGATATGTCGTCATTGCTACCAGTGATCGTCATGTCCGCACTACTGCTACCGACCCTTGAGATGATGAATGTGCCATCGGCATTGTTTATTGCGACATCCAAGCTCACAGTGCTTGGATTGCTACCTACCACGACATAGTAATTACTCTGGTCCCGATTGAATTCGGGAATCAATGTGTGGCCGTTGACCACAATAGAGTCTACACGGGGAGGTGGGTCGGTGAGTATCGGGTATTCGGTATTAGTGCCGAAATTCCAATCATCGCTACTCCATTGGTAATAAACTGCGGTTGCAGTCGTGCCAGGTGCGGTGGGTGCCTTGAGGTCGGCAAAGCCTCTGCCACCGCGACTAGATCCGCTGCCGGTTGCGGTGGTATCCCAATAGCTATTGGTGACGATCCCAACTCTGCCTCTGTCGATGTAGCCGATTAAACCACCGACATCGCTACCGCTTGCTGTCAGTCTACCGGCGGCATAAGTGATATTGACCAAGCCACCGTTATCGCCGATCAATCCGCCGACCCTATTAACACCCTGTACTGGGCTTCGGGCATAAGCGATATCAAGCGACCCTCCAGATTTGATGCCGATTAGACCGCCAACTCTATCCACACCAGTGACCTGTGGGTTGATGGCATAGCTTCTGCTTATCATTGTCTGATTGGCTCTGCCGAGTAAACCACCGACATTATCCACATCGTTTTCTACGGCAGGGTCGGTGCTGTTATCTCCCAGAACCGAACCGCTTGCATAAGTAAAGATAATATTGCTTTGGTCAAGACGGCCGGCTAAGCCCCCTACACTATGTTCGGTGCCGTGCACATTACCAGTCGCATAACTCTCTTCAAGTGCCGTGTCCTCGGCACTGCCGAGCAAACCACCAATGTTGTAACCGCCTTCTACATTACCTGTCGCATAACTCTCCTCAACTGCGGTAGCGTTGCTAAATCCGACCAGACCACCAATATTCCCAGTCTCACCGCTGACACTACCGTTTGCATGACTCCTAGTGATGATGATTTTTTGTGCATTGCCAACCAGACCACCGATGTAGCTGTTGCCAACGACATTGCCGTCTGCCGAACTATCGGAAATGCGGGTTTGCAGGGCGGAGTCTATATCTTCGTTGGGCAACACACATGCGCGGCTGTCAGTTTTGCGTGAACAAGCATAGCCGACTAAACCTCCAGCGTAGTTTCCAAACACCATCACATCGGCATTCGATCTGTTGGCAGTGATGGAACCGCCAACATTATTACCCACCAATCCGCCGGCGTAGCCGTTGCCGTTTACGCTGCCTCTGGCATCGTTGCCCTCAAATAGGCGCCCGGAATTAAGCCCGACCAAACCGCCGAGATGCTCGGCACCCCGCACATCAGTGGATACAAAACTATCGCTTACATTGCCGTCGTTATCGCCGATTAAGCCGCCGACGATATCGCCGTCTTGTATGACCGTCTCAACTTGCTCGGCATCGGCACATCTGTTTGAGCGTAGGTTGTCGCGGCAACGTCTTGCAAAAATACCAGCGGCGACTGTGTCCAACAATATGTTAGTGGCTAATACGGTGCCTCTGTTGACACCGATCAAACCACCGACGGTGCCGACGCTGCCGACCACACGACCGTTCACTATGTTGACATTGCTGACGATACCTTCGTTGACGGCAACCAAGCTACCGACCTCTGACCTGCCTCTGATATTGACACGTATTAATGTCAGCGCATTGATTCTTGCCGACGGCTCAGTGCGCCCAAATAAACCGATGGTGTTGATCGGACGATTGATGTGAAGATTGGAAATCGTGAAACCATTCGCTTCAAAATACCCCGAAAAGCCCTGCAGTCTTGTGCCGATCGGCTGCCAACCGATGCCCTCAGCCCATTCACTGTTTATGCTCCCTGAGCGGTAGTCACTCGGATCGCTAAAGTTCAAATTTTTGGTCAGCTCGTAGCCCCTGCAAACACCACCGTCGTCGCCGTCTTCGTCGCAACCTAGATTTAATAACGGTGCGGTGAGACTAGCTTTGTAGCCACTACCGTCCAGGGAATATCGGATTGCATCCAAGTCCTCTAAATCGCAAATTTCTATCAAGCCGTCATCGTCCACATCGGCATCGACAGCGTGCCCGCACTCACGTTCCACAATCGCAAGCGATAGCGTGGCAGGCTCACCGATGCGGTAGACTGACCTTTCCGGTGGTGCGCCTATAAGTAGATTGACGCGGCTGGAAACCAACCTGTTGCCGGGGGCTACATTATTGGTGGGGATGGTTTGAGTGGTTTGGATACTATTGGCGGGAATGACGATTGTCTGAATGCCCTCGTATTGCGCATCTATCAGATTGCTACCCTGCTCTCTAATCTCTAAAGTGACCAAGGTGTTCTGATCAGTCGCTGCATTGAGCCTTAATATGTATCGTATGGAGTCACCCTTGTAGATGCCCTCAACTGAGGGTGAGACGATGAATACTTCGGGGGTATTGTTACCAACTCCAAGCTGAGCAAACGCCTCACCTGTCAGCAACACAAGCAAGGCAGTAATGATCTGCAAAAATTTATTCAATGATGTCATATAAGGATATTTTTCACATACGAGCAATTGCTTGGGACATTATAACATTGCAAGGAGATAACATGGCTGTTGAAAAAGTATCGTCATCGTATGAATTCAACCGCTTGCGCCATTGAATTTAAGAAAATGGTAGGGCGGATATGCAAATCCACCCCTACGGTTTACGTGAATTTTATGGATGAATGGATTGGAGGTGCAGGTGCAACGCGTTTGGGTGGTTTGCGTAAATTGGAGGCGTAAGCGGTTACGGTTTTGCGGGACGGTACCGTAGGGCGGATATACAAATCCATCCCTACGGTTTACGTGAATTTTATGAATGAATGAGTTGGAGGTACAGGTGCAGCGCGTTTGGGTGGTTTGCGTAAATTGGAGGCGCAAGTGGTTACGGTTTTGCGGGACGGTACCGTAGGGCGGATAATTGAAATACCGATTGACGGGCGGATATACAAATCCACCCCTACAATTCTATGAAATATTTCTTCAGTAGCTCTATCAAACGAGCAATAAATAACACCTAAGAATTTCGCGTATCTGCTAAACTACGCTTTACGCATCCATAATCACATCCTTTGAATATATAGAGTAATGAGTTTAGCTGTCGTCGGTCTCAATCATCATACCGCGCCGTTTGCAATTCGCGAAAAATTAAGTCTGCCTGCGGACTCCATTCACGGTGCATTGTCGGAACTTGAGAAGCAGTTGCGCATCCAGTATGGCGTAATACTTTCCACCTGCAACCGTTGCGAGCTTTATGCAGAAATGTCGGACGATGTTCAAGCCGAGCAGCTTGTAAAATGGTTATGCGCTTTGGGAGGCATTGAATACACCGGCAATGCAAAGTATTTTTTTCAATTCAGCGATATTGAAGCGGTGCGTCATTTATTTGAAGTTGCCGGCAGTCTTAAATCGGAGATTGTCGGTGAACCACAAGTCTTGGGGCAAGTTAAAACTGCGTATCAAATCGCATTATCCGACAACCGCACTGATACCGTATTGAACAAGTTGTTTGAATACGCTTCGTACACTGCCAAGCGAATACGCAGCGAGACGGCTTTGGGACAATACAAAACCTCGTATCCTTCTATTGCGGTTGAGGTGTCTCAAAAAATCTTTGCAAAATTATCCTCTCGCCACGCCTTGATGATCGGTTCGGGCGATATGATAAAAGCGACTGCCCTGCAGCTAAAAAGCCAAGACATCGGCACTTTGACTATCGCGAGTCGTTCCCTGCAAAATGCCGAGAAACTGGCATTACAGCTGAGTGCGGATACTCTTCCTTTTGAGAAAATTTCCGAATCTCTGCACCGCTTTGACTTGATTGTTAGCTGCACGGCGAGCAAGGATGCAATACTTGGAACAAAGACCATTGAGCAAGCATTGAAACAGCGTAAGCAAAGCCCCTTGTGTATCGTTGACCTGGCGTTGCCTCGGGATATAGAATCTACGGTTGCAGACATAGAGAATGTTTATCTTTACACGCTAGAAAACATAACCCAAATTGTAGATATCAACAAGCATCATCGTATCAGCAATATTGCCGAGGCACAGAAGATTATTGAACATGAGATTCAAAACTTTATGCGATGGTTGAGTACTAGACAAGTTGCACAGATGATTGCAAAACTCAAAGCTGAAGCCGACAAGCAAAGTGCCAATATATATCAAAAGTCACTTGCTCTAATTGAACAAGGCAAAGATCCGGCAGAAGCCTTAGAATATCTAAAACATACACTAACCGCTAAACTGATGCACCGAACAATTGAAACGCTCAATAAAGCTGCCGCAAGTGGCGATGCGGATTTAATCCGCGCCGCAACCCGATTGTACGATGAGCAAAGCATAGAAAAATGAAACCTTCAATACTCAAAAAACTAGATGCGGCATCCGAACACCATAAGCAAATAGCGTCGCAATTAGCCAACCCTGAGATCATCCAAGATCAAGCACAGTATAAAAAGCTCGGGCAGGAATACGCACACTTAGACTCAATCGTCAAACACTATAAGGCGTACTGCGAATGTAACGATGAAATCGCTGAAGCTGAAGAATTACTAATTGAGCCAGACGATGCGCTGCGCGTTGTTGCACAAGAGGAAATCAAGGATTTGCAGCAACGGCAAACAACGCTAGAACACGAATTGCTACAGTTGCTGATACCTGAAGACCCGCACGATCAAGCGAATATATTTTTAGAAATTAGAGCCGGCACTGGGGGCGACGAAGCTGCTATTTTCGCCGGCGACCTATTTCGCATGTACAGTCGTTATGTGGAAAAAAAGCGATGGCAGATAGAAATATTAAATGTCAACGAAGGAGATCACGGAGGGTTCAAAGAAATTATCTCCAAAATCAAAGGCGACGCAGTTTATTCTCGCCTTAAATTTGAATCGGGCGCACATCGCGTGCAGCGCGTGCCGGAAACCGAATCACAAGGACGCATCCATACTTCGGCAGCAACCGTGGCAGTGATGCCGGAAGCACAAGAAATAGACCATATAGAGATCGATATGAGCGAGGTGCGCATTGATACTTTTAGAGCATCCGGAGCTGGCGGACAACATGTCAATAAAACCGATTCGGCAATCCGCCTCACTCATCAACCTAGTGGTATCGTCGTTGAATGTCAGGACGAGCGCTCGCAGCATAAAAACAAAGTGCGTGCAATTTCGTTATTGCAAGCCAAGCTCCTAGATGCAGAGCGACGCAAGCAAGAGCAAGAACACGCCGAGAACCGTCGCAATTTAGTCGGTAGCGGCGATCGTTCCGAGCGCATCCGTACTTATAACTTTCCGCAAGGTCGGGTCACCGATCACCGCATCGCCTTGACGCTCTACCAGTTACCGCAACTATTGGAAGGCGACTTAGACATGCTGGTCAAACCATTGGTCAACGAACACCATGCCGATTTGCTAACTGCTCTCAACAAGGAATGATGGATATACAAACCGCACGACACTATACACAAACGATGCTTGCTGAAAACTCTAGTGATGGCGATTATCTGTTGAGCCATGTTTTGGGAAAAGATCGTTCGTGGCTTTATGCACACCCCGAATATCAACTCAACCACACCCAAAGTGAGCGATTGAAAGAACTTACCGAAAAACGCAAAACCGGAAAACCTCTAGCCTACTTAAAAGGCTATCAAGAATTCTACGGTTTAGGCTTCATAGTCAACGAGGCGGTACTGATACCGCGCCCGGAGACTGAGATTGCAGTCGAATGTGCGATTAACTCTATGCCGCCTGATGCACGGTTGTTGGAGCTTGGTACTGGGTGTGGCAATATCGCGGTTGCAATCGCCTACCATCGCCCTGATTTGCAAATCGTAGCGAGCGACATATCCTCGGATGCGTTGGATGTTGCACAGAGCAATGCAGAACAGCATCAATGCGATATAACTTTTGTGCATAGTGATTGGTATCAAAATATCAGTGAATGTTTTGATTGGATTATTGCTAATCCACCTTATATCGCATTGGATGATACTGATGCGGATCGAGATGCAATCGTAGCAGAACCCGACTTTGCGTTATATGCTGAAGACAACGGCATCGCTGCATTAAGCACAATTATTACTCATGCCGAAAAGCATCTTGGCAAACATGGCACGCTACTCGTAGAACACGGTTACAAACAAGCCGAAGCAGTAAAGCATCTGATGCAACGCGCAGGCTTTGAGGATATTCATTGTCTAAAAGATATCGCTGGACATTCACGATATACGATGGCTCATGCAAAACCGCCGATTGAGCCAGTAGGTCAATCGGTGTAACATTGTTCAGAACCTTAACAACCACCCCGTCAGGCTTCGCCTGCCACCCCTCCAAAGGAGGGGAATGTACTAATGCAGACACTTTTTCAACAGCCCCACATGGGGCTGTTGAAAAAGTATTCCATAGAATTGTAGGGGCGGATTTATATATCCGCCCTAACGCGACGTACTTGCACGATTTATACATTCATCCACCAAATTTATGGGAACCAAAACCAAGTGGCGCAAAGCGGTTACGGTTTTGCAGGACGGTACCGTAGGGCGGATATATAAATCCGCCCCTACGGTTTTCATAAATTATATGGCACATAGTGGTTCAATTTGTGCAATGGCAGTACTTTTTCAACAGCCCCACATGCCCTCCCTAAAGTATTGTACTTGTACCATCTTAACCGCTATGCGCCATCCAATCATGGTTACCGCAAATCAAATGGATGAATGGATTGCCTGTACAGACGCAACGCGTTAGGGCGGATATATAAATCCGCTACAATGGTTTGCGTAAATTTAATGGCGTAAGCGGTTGAGTTTTTACAATGACGGTACTTTTTCAACAGTCCCATGTTAGCCCGCCCCTACAACTCAATCGGCGGTTGGATTTGTGCAATGACAACGCGTTACGGGTGATAATCGTAATAATTTTTTGCTAGATACTCTACCACGGCTTGTGTTTGTTCCTTGTCCCAGTCAAGCCCAAGTTGATCCTTGCAATAACGCACACGCTGTTTCAATTCTTGGTAATTTTTAGCGAGACGATCCTTGCGCGTATATAAAACTTTTGCGTCGCCGCTCACCATTTGCTCATGGCAAGCAACACATTCGGCACTATAGTGAGATGGTACATTGTCGTTTGCGGCTATGGCTATATTGAATGTAGCGCATATAACCGCACAAAGAATTTTTTTAATCATCGTTTTTTCATTTATAATGAATCGTTATGGCGGTTGATAAGTTTAACCTAATTTGGATAGATCTTGAAATGACAGGTCTAGATTGTTTCTCCGATTATATAATAGAGATTGCAACTATAATCACTGATAAAGCATTAAATATTATTGAAGAAGGACCAGGGCTGGTAATTTATCAGCCCGAAGATATACTTGAAAAGATGGATAAATGGAACAAAAAACACCACACTGCTTCGGGCTTGTTGGACGAAGTCAGACAAAGTGATATCAGTGCCGCAGAAGCCGAAGCGCAGACGCTCAAATTTCTAAAGAAACACATTTCTGCGAATTGCTCGCCGATGTGCGGCAACAGTATATGCCAAGATCGCCGTTTTCTAGCTCGCCTGATGCCCGAACTGGAAAGATTTTTTCATTACAGAAATTTGGATGTTAGCACACTCAAAGAATTAGCCGCTCGCTGGGCTCCCGATGCCGTTTATCAAAGTGATAAAGTAACCAGCCATCGCGCAAAACAAGATATCTATGGCTCCATAGAGGAACTTAGGCATTACAGAGAACATTTTATACAAGCAACACGGAGTATCTGATGGCAAATAAACCATTTTGGTGGCTTAAACGGGCAACCGTTATAAAATGCAAAGACGGCTTTGCGACGCTGAACATTCATACCGATAACGATGGTTGTGAAGGCTGTGGCGAATCTAAGCAGAATATTTGCGCACTTTATACTTTTGGTTCCATTTTTTCACGTCACCGCGATACTTGGAAAGTGCCTACCAAGCATCTCTTTGAAAGCGGAACCGAAGTGCGACTTGCCGTTTATTCGGATACCCTGCTAAAAATTGCTGCATTTTGCTACGGCATCCCCGTAGCAATGCTGGTAATTACTGCAGCTGTCACTCATTTACTGTTTAGCATAGAATGGCTAACTGCCCTAATAGGACTAGGCAGCGTCGCCGCATCGTATCTATTTATAAAACAGTGGCTGTTTTCTCTTGATTTACCAGGCATTCGTTTAACCCGATGACCCGATATTTATATATTCTGCTTGCCGCGCTAATCTGCCTGCCGCTGTCGGCACAGGTATCTTTACCAGACTTCTCTGAACTTGCCGAGCGTGCGGCACCGGCGGTCGTCAATATCAGCGTTGTAAATAAACCTCGGAAAAGAACGCTTGAAAAACCCGAAGAGTTTCCTAATAATATCCCGTGGGAAGACTTTATAGAAAAATTCATGCCACCCGATGAAATGCCGCAATCGCCTGGTAAAAATTCGCAAGGATCAGGTTTCATCATCAGCTCCGACGGAGAGATTATCAGCAACTATCATGTCATCAAGGATGCAGATCAAATCATCGTCAAACTAAACGACCGCCGCGAGATGCCAGCCGAAGTCATAGGTTTTGATGAGCTCAGCGATGTCGTACTTCTAAAAATAGATGCCGAAAACTTGCCAACCCTCACGATGGGATCTTCGGAAACCTTAAAAGTCGGACAATGGGTGCTGGCTATAGGTGCACCTTTCGGCTTTGATTATACAGTTACCGCCGGCATCGTCAGTGCCAAAGGGCGTAGCTTGCCGGACAGCAACTATGTGCCCTTTCTGCAAACTGATGTTGCCATTAATCCGGGTAATTCGGGCGGACCATTATTCAATTTAGATGGCGAGGTTGTCGGCATCAATTCTCAAATTTATAGCCGAACTGGTAGTTATGCCGGTTTGTCTTTCGCTGTACCTATAGATCTCGCACTTGATATAGTCGGGCAATTAAAAGATACTGGCAAAGTCGTGCGCGGTTGGCTGGGTATCTATATACAAGAAATCACCGGCGACCTGTCCGAATCTTTTAACATGGACAGGCCCATAGGCGCATTGGTCAGTCGAGTTATCAAAGACAGTCCAGCCGAGAAAGCTGGTATAGAAGTAGGCGATGTAGTACTGCGTTTCAACGATATGGAGATTGAGTCCTCCTCTATGCTACCGCCCATGGTCGGTAGCGTGCCTGCAGGAGAGAAAGCATCTGTAGAGATACTACGAGACGACCAAATAATCAATATAGAGGTTAAGATTGAGCAGCTGCCGTCGAATGAAGCTATGGCGATGGGCGCAAACACAAAACCCAAAAACTCCGAGATACTCGGCATGACACTGGAAGAACTCGATTCAGAACAGAGAGAAAAACCAAACTTCAAGGAAGGCGGTTTGATTGTAAAAAACATAGAAAACGGCGACGCTAAAAAAGCAGGCATACAAGAAGGCGACATATTGATTATGCTGAACAACCAACGGTTTGAAACCATAGAACAGTTTAAGGAAATCGTGGACGACCTCCCCAAAGATCGCTTTGTTGCGTTGCTGGTAATCAGAAACAGCGAAAATCCGTTGTTTATTGCACTGAAATTGTCCGACTAACAACAAAATGTGTGTCGGTTTTTTAAGAATCTTCTTATGCGTGATATTCACATTCATTCTATGTTCACAAGCACAAGCACAAGAGAACCGTCTCCAGAATGAGCAAGCGAAGCAGATGCAACAAACACCAGCAACCGCCGCTAAGAGCGTAAAAAATTATACTCGGCGAGGCATTGTGTTGGCTAAAAACCAATTGAAAATAAATAGTCAAATAAGTGCAACCGTCTCTAAACTGCATACCGAAGAGGGTGCGCAATTCAAGAAAAACGACTTGCTGGTTGAATTTGATTGCTCTATAGAACGTGCCGCACTTGAGGAAGCCAGACTCTCACACGAAGTTGCGAAGTTTGACTATGATGCCAAACAACGCGAAGCCGAAGAGATGCCGGTGTCGCCACAATCTCTGGAACTAATGAAACTGAAAACCGAACTTGCACTGACAAAACTCAACCACATACGCGGGCGTATAAAAAACTGCCGATTACTCGCCCCGTTTTCCGGACGTGTTCTTAAATTACTGTTGCGTGAATACGAAACCGCCGCCGAACTCACACCAATTATGGAGGTCATTGACGATCAACCTTTTTATTTCCGAGTCTTTTTGCCATGGGTATGGCTGAAAAAACTCTCAATCGGCGATACCGTGAAAGTTAATATAATGGGTAAAAACTACCCTACTGAGCTAAGCGATTTATCACAAGAAGTCGACCCGCTTGACCAAAGCGTTAAGGCTTTGCTCAGATTCAAATCCCAAGACGGGCTGAAATTAGGCATGAATGGTATTGCAAAATTTAATGTACTAAAAAAATAGACAGATGATGAAATTACCCGAACTAAAAACACAACACTATGAACTACTGTGGATAGGTCTTGTTTCAATAGTCGTTCTCGTATCAATTATTATCGTAATAAAAGACGATTTATTCAAAGAAAGCGTTATAGAGAATAACTGGGAAATCGTCAACGATGAAACCTCTAGCCATAACGAAAAAATTGAAGCCTTAAAATACCTATTAGTACAAAAAGAGTCAGTCGGCGATAAACTTAACTTGTCGGTAACACAACATCTTTTTCAAGGCATAGACCTTTCACCTGAAACACTGGGGATCCAGAAGGGTGTCAGCCTGGAGCGTATATCTCTTAAACAGGTGAATCTTTCCGAGGTCAATTTTTCCGAAGTTAATCTAACCGATGCAATCCTCTCTGGAGCAAATCTTACCGCTGCCCGCCTACACGATGCAAACCTCTCCGGCGTAGACCTCTCGGGAGCTAATCTGTCGGGAGCAAACTTCTCTGGTGCTAACCTCTCCGGTGCTAACCTCTCCGGTGCCAATCTTTTCGGTACCGACCTTACTGCCACCAATCTCAGTAATGCGGTTTTCTCCAATGCGAATCTTTTTGCCGTCAATTTTAGTGCTGTAAATCTTGCCGATGCAATATTAGATGAGGGGACGGTGATTGACTCTGCATGGGCTTGGAAACCTTCTAGCAAACAACTTCCCGAAGCTTTCCTTCCGACAGGAACTCCTGAAAATTGGGATACAACTCTGAAGCCTGATTATCTATGTAAAACATATAGTAGCCTTGAGGAAACTGAAATTACAAAAAAGGAAATAAAAAAGCTATTAAAGAAACGATGCAAACCTTATGTGCCACCGTCACCACCAATAGAACCCGAGACTGAAACTAAAACCCCTTGATTGATACAAACACGCGAGGCTGTTGAAAAAGTATCGCCATTGCACAAATTGAACCACTATGTGCCATATAATTTATGAAAACCGTAGGGGCGGATTTATATATCCGCCCTAAAGTTGAGTCTTCGCGCAAATCTACCCGCTCCGCGCCACCCAATCATGGTTACAGTAAATCAAATGGATAAATGGGGCTGTTGAAAAAGTACCGCCATTGCACAAATTGAACCACTATGTGCCATATAATTTATGAAAACCGTAGGGGCGGATTTATATATCCGCCCTAAAGTTGAGTCTTCGCGCAAATCTACCCGCTCCGCGCCACCCAATCATGGTTACCGTAAATCAAATGGATAAATGGGGCTGTTGAAAAAGTACCATCATGCATCGTAGAGGGTAATTGTCTAGTGCAGAACCACCACAACCACCCCGTCAGGCTTCGCCTGCCACCCCTCCACAGGAGGGGAATGTACTAATGCAAATACTTTTTCAACAGTCCCATGTTAGCTCTCCCCTACGGCTCAAGGATACTTTTTTAACAGTCCCATATGTAATGTTTCTAACAAACACAATATTTAAATTTTGCACAAAGTTACACCACTTGTGCTACTGCAACAAGTGGTGGTTCTACTTGCCGATTTCGGCTTCTACTTCGGTCAGACTTTTACGAAAGGCGGGACGTTGAAAAACACGCTTGGCATATTGACGGATTGGGCTACTGTTCTTTTTAGGTATATCAACATTCAAGCTCGATAAACGCCACAATATAGGTGCTATGCTGCAATCCAATATGGTGAATTCCTCATCCCAAAAAAAACGATTCGCTTTGAACATGTCGGCATTGGCTATTAACATTTCTTGCATTGCGTTTTTTGCCGTGTTCGCTATTCTCCTGCTCGGCGACGATAGTTTTTTCACCTGATTATACCAATCGTTCTCTAAATGATACATTGCCATCCGAAAGTGGGCACGTGAAATTGGGTCGGGTGGAATCATCGGTGGATGCGGATAACGCTCGTCTATATATTCCAATATGATACGCGGTTCGTATACGGTGATGTCGCGGTCAACCAAAGTAGGCACCGAATTGTATGGATTGAGATCAGCAAGCTCCGACGGTTTGTTGTTTCCGTCAACGATAATCGTTTCGTAATCAAGCTCTTTTTCAGCCAATAAAAAACGAACACGATGGCATTGCGGACACGAGGGAGCAGAATATAGTTTTAGGGTAAATTGTTTATCCAGTAGCGAGTAGTTATTTCTTGACATCTTTCCAGTATTCTTGTTTTAGCAAATAGACTACTGCCAATAAACCGAGTAAGAATAAAACAACCCATATACCCACACTTTGACGTTCCAGTTTTGCCGGCTCTGCCAGATAACTCAAAAAAGTAACGATGTCTCTGACTACTCTATCGTACTCTTCTGGCGACAAGGTGCCGGGCTTAACCAATTCAAAATCGGCAATGATTTGTCTGTCGTTGCCATTCTCATCAGTGATAGTCTTGTATATCGGCTTTTGCCAGCCTTGTAAATCCCACATTACATGAGGCATCGCAACATGCTGGAATATTGCGTTGTTGACCCCCATAGGACGCGTGTCGTCCAAATAGAAAGCCTTGAGATAAGTGTAAAGCCAATCTTTGCCGCGTGCGCGAGAAACCAAGGTTAGATCTGGCGGCACTGCACCGAACCAATTTAGCGCACCCTCTCTGGGCATTGACACTACCATCAAATCGCCGACCTTGCTATCGGTAAAGATAAAATCTCTTTTCACCATCTCTTCGGTCAAACCCAAATCGCGCCCGACCCACTGATAGCGTGCATAGCGAGAACTATGACAGCTTAAACAATAATTGACAAAGTATTTTGCGCCGCGCTGTAGCGTGTTGCGGTTGTGTATGTCTACCTCTATGCTCTGCAACGGATACCCTTGCGAGACTGCACCAACAGCGGATGCCGTTGCCAGCAAAAATATCGCCGTCAATGTGGCAAGCACTAGACGAAAATGACGCCTCATGCTTGCACTCTTTCGGGTTCGGGCTTGTCCTCCGACCATTGAGTAAAAGTTTTTATCGTCGGCAAGAATAGTTGTATTAGTAAATAGACCACCGGGATAAACCATGAATATATAACTAAATCGGCAGGTTGGTCAGAGATTCTTTGCGCATCGTAAATACTGATTAGGGCAATCCAAAATACCAGCCACCCTCTGTTGAATAAGTTAGAGCGCGGTTTGCTGTGCATCCATAATATAAAGAAAAACAAGAAGTAAAGCTCGCTGAATCGCACTGCCATCTCGGTGCGAAACGGGTTGACCGACAAAGTCCCCAAATAACCCAAATAGATAAAAACAACTACAAACACGGCAAGGTTGAGTTTGTGCAAAGCACTGCGATAGCGCACCGACTTAACTGGGTTTTTATCTATCCACGGCATAAAGAACAAGATAATGATAGACGCACCCATCGCCAATACACCGTACCACGGGTCGGGTATCGCACGCAACACCGTATAGAAAGGCGTGAAATACCAAAGCGGTGATATGTGCTCAGGTGTCACCAAAGGATTCGCCTCTATAAAGTTATTATGCTCTAGAAAATAACCGCCCATCTCGGGGATATAAAATACGACGATAGAGAAGAACAGCAAGAACACGACTAGACCGACGATATCTTTAACCGTGTAATAAGGATGAAAAGGAATGCCGTCTACGGGATTACCATCGGCACCTTTATTTTTCTTAATCTCAACCCCGTCGGGGTTGTTGGAACCTACCTCATGGAGTGCCACGATGTGCATGAAAACCAAACCCACCAATATCAACGGGAATGCAATAACATGAAAGGCAAAAAAACGATTGAGGGTTGCATCCGAAACCACATAGTCGCCGCGTATCCATATTGCCAAATCCTCACCTATATAAGGAATTGCTCCGAACAAATTGATGATGACTTGCGCCCCCCAATAAGACATCTGCCCCCACGGCAATAAATACCCCATGAACGCTTCCGCCATCAAAGCGACATAAATGAACATGCCGATAATCCACAGCAACTCACGCGGTTTTTTGAACGAACCATACATCAATGCACGAAACATGTGCAAATATATAACGATGAAAAATGCCGATGCTCCGGTGGAATGCATATAGCGAATCAACCACCCCCACTCTACATCTCGCATGATATATTCAACCGACGCAAAAGCACTCGCCGCATCGGGTTTGTAATGCATAGTCAGAAAAATACCAGTGAATATCTGTAGCACCAGTATAAATAATGCGAGCGAACCAAAGAAATACCAGAAGTTAAAATTCTTGGGCGCATAATAGCCGGCAAGATGGTCTTGCCATATTTTACTTAGAGGAAAACGCTCGTCTATCCAACCCAAAAGACCGGTCGTCTTCTGCTCTGTCTGCTCCATCTAGGCTTTCTCCTTTTCTGACTCACCGATGACAATCTTGTCGTCGGCAGCATAGCGATAAGGGGGAACCTCTAAATTCTTAGGCGCCGGCACGCCGCGATAAACACGCCCTGCCAAATCAAAACGCGAACCATGACACGCACAAAAGAAGCCACCTTCCCAGTTGGGTCCCAAATCTTCCGGTGCAATATCAGGGCGGAAGGTCGGCGAACATCCGAGATGCGTGCATATTCCGACCAACACCAAAAACTCTGGCTTGATCGATCTATATTCGTTATGCGCATATTGCGGTTGCTGTGGCTGATCCGAATTGGGGTCGCGCAACTTCGGCTCCACATCCTTCAAGGTCTGCAACATCTTCTTGGTTCTGTTAACTATCCATATCGGCTTGCCGCGCCATTCTTCGCGCACCATCTCACCAGGCTCTATTCTGCTTAAATCAACCTCAACAGGCGCACCCGCTGCTTGCGTTTTAGCACTGGGTTCCATAGACTTCACAAAAGGAACAGCGGTTGTGACCAACCCCACTCCTCCTACTATCTTTGCGCTGGAAGTTAAGAAACGTCGACGCGTGGCGTCAACTTTATCATCATCATTGGTAGGCATTATATAACTCTCTGTTTTTAATGTTTATATCAACAACTCTTATGGTTTTAGCTAAACTAGCCTGCACAACAGCAGACTACCCACACCCTAATTGGTTGGACGCAGTGGCAACAGGTAGGGGGAAAAGATAACCAAAACTAAAGCCCCTAGCACATTGTCACTGCCATTAGATTAACTAGGTGGAATTATAGCATAAGAATAAGCAAACCGCACATATTAGAAAATGCAAAGCCTCTCTCTAGAGTGGTTGTAGTGGGAGGTGTTGAAAAAGTACCGCTACTGCATAAACCGAACCGCTTGCGCCATTAAATTAACGATAACCACTTGTAGGGGAGGGCTAACATGGGACTGTTGAAAAAGTATTCCATACACCGTAGGGGCGGATTTATATATCCGCCCTAACGCGACGTACTTGCACGATTTATACATTCATCCATCAAATTTATGCAAATCATAATCTTGTGGCGCAAAGCGGTTACGGTTTTGCAGGACGGTACCGTAGGGCGGATATATAAATCCGCCCCTACGGTTTTCATAAATTAAATGGCGCAAACGGTTACGTTGGTGCGATAACAATACTTTTTCAACAGCCCGACATGCCCTCCCTAAAGTACCGTTCTGCACGAACATATCCGCCACGCGCCACTAAATTTACGACAACCATCCAAACGCACCGTCCCGACACAATGAACATATGCCTACCCTACCCTACAAAAACTTTGGACACACTGTCCCAACGATTTGCTATACTACTAAAACAAACTGATAGAAAACCATGACAAAAAAGAGAGCCATACTCGTATATATAATCGCCGCTGTTTTTCTCGTTGGCTGTGCCGACTTGCAAAGTGCATATGAATATGAGCCGCCATCACCGCCAACACTTGCACGAAAATGCTTCAGCAAATACATAAAAGATGAACTAATATCTGAAACCTGCCACAAAGCCGTGAGATACGGACAATAACTGAAAAAAATCTCAGTTTTTGTTTTTTAGGTGTTATGCTAATGCGATCACATAAAAGAAATTGGATTATAGCATTGAATTGTTTCAGTTTCTAGGTGATTTGTTATACTGATGCGACTTGTTACATCACCCTTCTCAACTCGCACGACATGGCGTTTCAGTTTCTAGGTGATTTGTTATACTGATGCGACGCGCAATCGCCTTGCTTTGGTAGTTGTCGGGTTTCTGTTTCAGTTTCTAGGTGATTTGTTATACTAATGCGACGATCATTAATGTAGAGCGAGCCAAGTGTTGCATCATGTTTCAGTTTCTAGGTGATTTGTTATACTAATGCGACACTAGTACATCCATGTAATATCGACTTAGATCATTAGTTTCAGTTTCTAGGTGATTTGTTATACTAATGCGACGAAGTACAAAAAAAACGCCGGACTAGCCGGCGTAAAAGTTTCAGTTTCTAGGTGATTTGTTATACTAATGCGACGTATCTTAATATACGCGTCACCTTGACCCAAATAGTTTCAGTTTCTAGGTGATTTGTTATACTAATGCGACTTATTAGCGAGCTAGGGAAAAGCTAGGCTCAAATTTGTTTCAGTTTCTAGGTGATTTGTTATACTAATGCGACTTTGCAATCGGTTCGTTCGGCTGTGGTTTTAGAAAGTTTCAGTTTCTAGGTGATTTGTTATACTAATGCGACATACAGTGGGGCTGGGAGGAATTAAAAGACCAGTTGTTTCAGTTTCTAGGTGATTTGTTATACTAATGCGACCTATATTGGGGTTGATACTTTGCAGGATGACCGAAGTTTCAGTTTCTAGGTGATTTGTTATACTAATGCGACTAATGCAGATTACAAATATAAGAGTGGAGACTATATGTTTCAGTTTCTAGGTGATTTGTTATACTAATGCGACGTGTCATCGCGTTGGGATTATTGGACTGAGTGTGCGTTTCAGTTTCTAGGTGATTTGTTATACTAATGCGACTGTTCCTCATGCGTCAGGGGGACTGCTGAATAGTTGTTTCAGTTTCTAGGTGATTTGTTATACTAATGCGACGGATAGCATCGGTGAAAAAATTAGCAAGTTAGAGAGTTTCAGTTTCTAGGTGATTTGTTATACTAATGCGACTTCCTTTATCTTGCGCACCGTACCATCTTTCTTCGTTTCAGTTTCTAGGTGATTTGTTATACTAATGCGACGTCCTTTACGATAGCCGAGAGGAAGCGATAGAAAAGTTTCAGTTTCTAGGTGATTTGTTATACTAATGCGACAAATTATGAAATTTCGTTTAGGCAATTTATTAAAGTTTCAGTTTCTAGGTGATTTGTTATACTAATGCGACGTTCGGCCAGCCCTTCCAAGTCAAGTGGCCACCGCCGTTTCAGTTTCTAGGTGATTTGTTATACTAATGCGACTTAAAAAAGGCAAAGTTAAAATGACCTATCACATGTTTCAGTTTCTAGGTGATTTGTTATACTAATGCGACGGAAGGTATCGCGATTATCTATGGGACTTAAACTAGTTTCAGTTTCTAGGTGATTTGTTATACTAATGCGACTTCGGATCAGGATAACGAGACAATACCCTATCTACAGTTTCAGTTTCTAGGTGATTTGTTATACTAATGCGACCCTCTAGAAACTCTTTGTTTTTCAGTGATTAGAGAGGTTTCTAGAGGGAACATTTTTCGCAAAGTATATCGTTGTAAAAAAACAATACATTTTTGCGAAATGTGACAATCTATGAGGTGGTTTTGTGATATATTACTCATAGTTTTAGTATGACAAATTACTGATGAACTGTAATCATTGAGATGATTTTTAATCATCCAAAAGTAATATATTGAAAGGACCTCTGTGCTTTGCACACGACAGGGAGTGGAAGTCTCCCAACTATTTTTATAATCATGGGTAGTCACTGCACGCAGTGTAAGTGACGGCCCCTGGTTGAATTGTCTATTTCAGCGATCATTACAAAAGTTAATGTATTCGCAATTACAGCATTGTAAAATGGTTGCGCTGGTTTCAGGTTTCCTTCCACAAGTTAATGTTTTTTGTATATTATCCCGTATTCTCAAAACATCATCTCGCCTTTCCATGCTCGTTTTAATTTCATATAAGGCTTTACCTTTTCCAATTAAAAATCCGACCGGGCTTGGTTTATTAAAATGCTTTTCAAGTAGCATAGAATAAGCTACTAGCTGCAACTGATCACCTCGTTTTTTGTTATTTACGGTTATCTTAAATTCAACAGCATAAACGGCATTGTTTGTTTCTATAGCCATATCAACAATGCCGTGAAGTAATAACGCTTTGTTTTCTAGTACGAGGTTATGGTAGATTTTCCCTTCTTTTAATTCAAAGCGACTAAGACTCCGACGGTTCCAAAGTTTTGCCTCCAATTGATGAAAGTCTTGCCCTTGTTGCACCCAAGAGGGACGGTGAAAATCAACATTTGTCAGCTCCATATAATATACAACCCTAGGGCAATAACACCATTGACGAATTAAATTTACCGGAATACTAGATGACATACGTTTCCTGCCAATCTATAAATTCTTCTCTTTGATGTCCTATAAAAAAGCTCTGCCCTCTGCCATTGAAATTGGTATGCGTAATAAAAACTTTATCCGTTTTTTGTAATTCGCTAGAAAGAAACCGCTTGGTAGCTTCAAGCTCGGCTAAAGTTAGGTATCCCCAGAAAACTGATTTTTGCACTGGACGTAATCCATATTTTTGTAGTTCTTTAAATACTATCGTGCGAATCTTGTTATCTTCTACATCATAACTGATTAGATATTCTTGTCTAAGAGGGTAGGTCATAATTACTTTTCAATATATGCTTCACCATTTAAATAGGTATGGCTTGTATGTGTTCTCTTCATAAAAGTGCCCACAGAGACGATAAGTTTGTCTCTGTATAATATGTTCCAGCTTATGTTTCTTTTTGCGGTATGAATACTTTTTGCGGCAAGTTTTTTGTATCTCACTGATTAAATCTTTTTTCAAACTCAAATCCAGCTTTTCTTTCTGCGCGGTTTTTGCTCTTAATTTTATAACTGCTCTATCGACAACCCACGCTCGATACTCCTCCATTATGTCTAGCACCAATGCCATTTTACCCGGACGATTACTATGTAAAACCCCAAGATAGGGTTCAAGCCCAGAATTAATAATTGCATTAAGTACATAGCTACTCAAAACCGCGTGACCTTACCCCTCTGTGAGGGCCATCGCTTAAATGAGACCTGTATTATAAATCGTCTTTGTTTCTCATACTAATAAAATCTTAAATAAACCAGACTCCGATGTCGCATTTAGATATTGGCTAGTTATTCTTCCTAAGTGGCAAACTAGACAAAATCTCATGTTTTTACCTAATCTTAAGTCTAGCGACTAAAAAACCAGCTCCATATCGTGCCATTAAGAGACGATCTCTAGTTGAGATGACCTCTACTACCAGCGGATTTTCAACTTGTTTCATAAGTGCTAAACCAGATTTCCACTATGTGATGCGTGTAGCATATGCTACTGGGGTCATATAATCTAGTGAGCTATGCGGGCGTTCATGGTTATAGTGGTATCGCCATTGTTCAATAATGTGGTCTGCCTCAGCAAGGCTGCGGAACAAGTGCTGATTGAGGCAGTTGTCTCTAAACTTGCCGTTTAAGCTCTCTATAAAGGCATTTTGTGTCGGCTTACCAGGTTGAATATAGTGTAGTTTGACCCCACTATCCTGCGACCAGAAATGCATCTTTTTACTCGTGAACTCAGGTCCGTTATCACAGACAATGCCATGCGGACAGGAACGTTCGGCAATGAGTTGCTCTAACAGCCTGATCACTTGTTGACTGCCAATCGAAAAACCAATGTATTGCCCCACCAGTTCGCGACTGCAATCGTCCATCACATTGAGTATCCTAAACGGCCTGCTATCGTTTAACCGGTCACTGACAAAGTCCATTGACCAGCGACAATTCACCTGCTCAGGCAAGCTATGCGGTTGCCGGGTGCGGATGAGCTTGTTGCGCTTTCGCTTGGGCACTTGCAGTCCTTCTTCCTTGTAGATGCGATAGACCCGCTTTTTATTTACCATCAAGCCTTCTGTTCTTAGCAAACGCCAGATTAGTAAATAGCCATAGCGTGGATACTGGCTTGCCAACTCGCACACACGACTTCTAATTTCCGCATCATCACGGGGGTGCGCTTGGTAGTGATAACTACTACGGCTGATCCCAACCAGCTTGCAACTGCGCCTCTCACTTAAATGATGCTTGGTCTTTAAGTGTTGCACAACACTTCTTTTGCTAGCCGGGGTCACCACTTTTTTGACAGCACATCCTTGAGAGCTTTGATTTCAAGGACTTGCTCACCGACTACTTTCTTGAGTTGGTTATTCTCCAATTCAAGGCTCTTTAGTCGCTTCGCTTCATTGACTTCTAGCCCAGTGTATCTGCTACGCCAACTATAAAAGGTGCCCTGAGCTATGCCCAGTTCTCGGCAGATGTCCTCTATCGTGCGACCGGCCTCGTGTGATTTGATCGCTTTGATAATTTGCTCTTGTGTATATCGTTTCTTCATTTTGAAACCTCCTGTTGTTTACTAATTTAACCGAAAGTCTCATTTTGTCATGGCCCAGTTTAGAGGGGCAAGGTCACGCGTATCCTAGATTCAGCATGGAATTATTAATTTCTCGGCTTCCTCGCCCTTCTCTTTTCTCAAAAGAAGCAGAAAATAATTTTGCCTGCTTTAGGACTTGAAAATAAATACTTGCGCTTGCACCCTCAAAACCTAAAATAGTTTCTATATCCTTTGCCTTACCAACCTTAGCAACATTCAGCGATAATTGTTCGGAGGTTGATGCAAGTTCGTTATTTTTATGATACTTATGAAGATAGTTTAGAACCGCCCTCTGATTTTTAATTTTTGCACCCACAATCTTCTTGGCGAGTGGGATGGTACGCTCTTGAGATTCGGCAAACTTCATTTGGGCTATTCTAACAGCCACTACCCCATGCTGAGACTCGCCTAAAATTGCAGAATGAGCAACCCCGCGAAAGTCCAAAAAAAATAATTTGATGCCACGACTGCTAAATGCTTTGATTAAATCGCTCGAAAAACTTACGCCTAACTTAGCAATGGAAACCGTATTTAATCGGTTGAGGGGATAGTGCTTAACTTCTTTATCATGTCTAACTGCTAAACGGTGGTTATCTAAACCTAAGAATGTGCCATAATCACAAATGACTAAGTGCTTCATCAAGAATCTTTAGTCAGCAAGCAGTGTCTTTTTTAATGCTTCAAATTTTCTCCCAACCGTGAATCTGATTATCCATCTACCTACATCTCTTTTTATTCTTACTTTCCTTATAGGCTTATTTAAAGGCTCAGCAAACCAGTGAGAGTCAAATTCGTTTTCTAAGCAATGATGGCTCTTCTCACCTTTATCTTCAGCCCTAGCTTTTTCCATATCGCTTTTATTCTTATAGTGCTTGATTTCTCCCTGCCATATATACTTATCTTGAGGAACAGATAACTCTCTAATCTCATTTACTGTTATTTTAACCTCGGATCTCCCTTTATCTTGATATTGTATTTCTGCTTTCTCAATAATACCTTTATCATTATTGATTTTATCAGTAACATCAATCCACTCACGCGGTATTACTTTCCATTCTTTAGGGTGCCCTTGATAATGTTTTTTAGGTACTGAATTTTTACTCAAAATAGTATGCGGTCTACAGTTAACATACCCACCTAAACTTTCCTCCGATACCGTTTGAATAATAGTATCTCCATTCCAACTTCTGCGCCTAAGACGAATATTACCCATACTCCCCTCAATAACTGGTAGCGAGTATACTTTTTTGACTTTTCTATGTTTATGTTGATCCTTATCTTTAGTTTTAAACATGTCACAATTTTTTAAGAAATCTTGCAACAACTGGTCTGGTTGGTCTTTATTGGCTTGCTTTAGTAAGTCTTTTAGTTTTTTCCATTCATTATTAAAACAGGGAAGAATTACTTCAGTTTGTTTCTTCTCCACATCCTTTTTAATAACAACAAATTTATTTTTAGATACTAGCTTATCCCAATCCTTTAGTGCTTTCTCAACAGTAATATCTTGAGTATTGTCTTTTTTAGGGAACAAAACAGATTGAATACTTTTCTTTACTGTTCGGTAGCTTAAATCGTCAAGTAGTTTGCATATTTTCTTTTCTTTTTCAGCACCTTTATAGCCGGTTTTCATAAGGAATTTTTGAGCTTTCCTTTTCTTTACTATCCATACTTCATAACCGCCATGGATGTTTTTACATTTCTCTAAAAGATCCGAATCTAGAAGTTTCTTAAAATCTTCTTCTTCGTACTGTGTTGCATTTTCAGCAAAATGAAATCCTTTTTTGATCACGTCTGGAGATTTAATCAACGGTAAAAATCTCTCGCCGATAATACTGTCTCGATGAATCTGATAGCTGATTTTGATTTGATCTTTTCCATCGTTATTTATAAGTTCGCGATGGTGGGTTTCAATATCGTATACTTTCGTTTTTTTCAGTGGCAAAATATCCAGCATTTCTTCTGGAGAAACTTTGATTAAATCAAATATGTTTTTATCATGTACTTCACCTGTATCTTTACTGTATGGCCATAATCTTATATTTTCATCTATCTTTAATTTCAGACTTCCTCCGTTTTGGTGTTTGTTGGCTATTATTGCAAACGCCATCTGGGCATCTATGAGGTGAGAATAAGGCTCTTGTTTTCCTCGCTTTTTATGTTCTTTTAATACGACATCGTCAGTGTTGTTCTCATAATGCTCACGCAGCTCTTTAATGCTATCACCACGATCATTAAACCTTGCTTCTACACCAAAATAGTCAAAAGATAACAGATGATGTTTATCTATATCTTTTGCTTTTTTGTATAATTCATTGGCTAATACTTCGGCAAAATATCGCTGAGTTCCATTAACCAATGCTCTATTACGATTATTAATCGCACTAATCACTTTATTTTTAAGCGAATGTTCCTCTAAAAAGAGAGCATGCCGGAAAGCTATTTGCTCATCCTTATCCAGTTGGCTAAAATTGTGATATTTACCAAACTTAAAATCTTCGCCTTCTCCATCTCCAATTTTTTCTATAATCCAGTTTTTTATTTCCTCATCATTCGTTGTCTGAAAAATTTTCTGTTTATATTTGAGGTGTAAATTAGCCAAGCTATACTCGTTTTCATCTTTATGTTGATTACCCTCATTACTCGTATAAATTAAATTAGCCTCGTCATTTAATGTACCCCATTTAGATGAACGCGGGATAATATGGTCATTCTCACCATCGTCACCAATATCATTACCAGTATAAGGACATATTCCTTGACTAGCTTTTTTTATACGCCCGTTTTTATCTTCAACAATTATGTTCTCTTGTTCGGTAACATTTTCCAATAGTTTCTTATCTCCTGATTTAGCTTTATCTTTAAGAGATCTTAGATTCGGTTCAAATTCAAAGCGGTTAGATTCGGTAATAATCGGGATACATACTTTGTTATCTTGTTCTAGTTCTTCTTTAATTTTCTTCCATTTTTGCTCTGCAATAGCTCCTCCCACAACACGTGCCATTTTCATAACTGCACCATCAATCACTCGAGTAGGGATAGCAGGAAGCCGACTTGCCTTAGCGTTGCCTTCAATCGTTTGCATACGCTGCGCATTATCGGCACTGCAGACAGCGCATGTCTTAGCATTTCCAGAACGCTCCTTGAAAACAATATTATTTACTTGTGCTAGTAGATAAATAGCAGAAGCAGGATTTTTATTTAATTCATCTATTTTTTTCACCCTTAACTCATCTCCCCAGTATTCTCTCAAATCTTTATAGATATTATCTTTTAGAAAATCAACTGCCTTCTTGCAAAAATCATAAAGTTCATTCGCACTCTTTACTTTAGATTTTTTCAGAATTTCTTCTATCTCTTTGGGATTTGGATTATCACTTTGCTTTCTATGATATATAACTCCATAAGTTCTCTGTACATCAAACTTTAAGTATCCTTTACGCTCCTTTTGCTCTTTCGCCGCTTGCTCACGATTTGTTTTTAATGACCTAATACCCTTCAACCAGTTAAATAATTTCTCTTCTGCTTTCTCTCCTACTTCATTCTTCACAAGATTATTTAAATCTTTTGTTGATATCTGAAATAGTGCTGCTAAATCATCAAGCATTTGGTATTGTTTTTGCCTTGGCTTATGGTTGCAATAAGTAAGTAGGCATTCTTTATCATCATAACGTCCGGTGTTTTCATAACCGCGTCTTTTGATATAGCGGTACTCGGGATGTATGTAGAGTCTTCCGTCATGAGCCCTCCGACGAAGTTTATAATAACGATAAACTAAATGTAAAAAGGTTTTCTCTTTAAACACAGAATCATTATCGTAATTTCTAGGTGTTTTTAATGGGGTGGGTAATTCGCTATTTTCGATATCTCTCTCTAATTGTTTTTTTGCTTGCTCTTTCTCTTCTGGAGTGGACTCATTTTGCTGATATTTTTTGACTTGACTATATATTTGGTTTAATTTAAGCAGGTCACTATTTTTAGTTCGATCCAAAATAAATTGCAATAAGCGGGCTTCCATTTCATCTTGTGTTCTTTTATATTTTGATTCGTCATCTTTACCATTGATAAAATATGATTTTCCGCTACTACTTTCTAAACTTCTCAGGGTTGCTTCATAGTCGTCTAAATAGTCTTTGACCAAAGGCGTATCCTTAAGCATCTCAAGACATTCTTTCCATTTAGGGTATTTACTATTTAAAAACTTAACATTCAGAATCAAACTTTGGCAATGGGGCGGACGACGATTATTGATGTTTTGATACGGTGGTAGTGTATAAACAGGATGTGTGTTTAACCAAAAATCTATAACTGTATATGGCTGTTCTTCTTGGTAAGTTTTCCATTTATCTTTAAGTTTTTGATAATCTTTTCTTTTTTTGTCTTTGTCTTTTTCACCTACCCGCCACTGCTCCATTATCCAATGCTCAAAGATGCCTTTAAGATACTTCTCACCTTTCCAATAATCACCTCCTTTATGTTTGGGGTCATTGAAATATTTACGTAATGGTTTAAGCTCAAGATTACTCAAGTGACAGATAAGATTAGTAAGATTGTCGCTATTCAATATTCCAAATTTACTCTGATTTAACCGTCTACAAAAATCCTCTAGGTATGAATGACTGTGGTTATTTTCTTTTAACACAGCTTTTACTTCCTTAAAATAATCCTTGCGATGACGAGCACCGGAAATACGCTCATAATGTATTTTGTATAGAGCAAATGCTAAATGATGCAAATGAATCTTAATCCTTTTATTCTCTTTAACCGTCTCAAAGGCTTCTGTATTAAATTTGCTAGAATTGAAATACCAATCGTCCTTTTTAAGTTCTTCGCCTTCTTTTTTAATATCGCTAGGAATACTTTCCCCAATACGACGTGCTTGATCCTCGCTTATCTCTGATTTTGTTATATCAATATGTTTTTTATTATCGGGAATAGATGGTAAATCCAAAGTACCTTTTTTTTGTAATTCTTCTAGGTCTGATTTATATAATCTAGTAGCCTTTTTTTTATGTCCATCAGTTTCCGTCAAAAAATTATTGCAGTAATCTTTTAGTTTCTTTATCCTTCCAATAAAATTGAGTCGTTGTTTGACTCTTTGCGGCTCTTCATTAATAGCATCATAAATCTCTCTTATTTTTTCTGTATCTGCATCGCTTAATTCCATTAAAACTTTAGCAAAGTTGTATTCATCGCTATCATTTTCCGGTTCCGGTAAAATCCCTAATTCTTCAAGCAAACCTTTAAATACATCAGGCAATTTTTCATAAGCATCTCTGGGAAATTGGCTTAACATCTCAGGATCATATTCTTCGGTTAAAAAGCTAAAGCCTCTCCGATTAAATAAAAAGCTAGTCGCTTGCTGAACATTGTCATCCCAATCTAAACCAAAATGCTCTTTCCATATTAATTTGAATAAACGCTTGACCATCTGTTTTCTGTCATAACGGCGTTTCTGATGACGAGTAGCAGTTCTAGCTGCCATTAATAATGTATAACTATCTTTTTCCAGTTCATAAACTCCACCTTGTCTATGAATATTCTCAATAGAGCAACCTTCCGAATAATGGGCAAAATAAACCCCTGTGTTTTTAGCACCAAGATCTATTGCGATAGGACTGATAATTTTTTCTGTTTTCGACATTTATTATTCAAAGGGTTTAATGTTTTATTTAGGGTTTTTATTCTATTGAGTTAGTTTTGATAATGCAAGCCGACCCCCCACAAAAACAAATCCTCCTGCTCCTGCTCCACCTCCGCCCTTGCTTTGCTAGTTGTCGGCTGAGAGTTGCGTTCCCAGAAAACATTGTCTATATAGCCTTGTATGGTGGGGTCGGCGATCGCTTGTTTTAGGCGTTTGATCCCCCAGCAGCAATACTCCTGATTGAGTTCTATCGCACAGAAGCGTCTCTTTAGTTTATTAGCGACAACTGCCGTCGTGCCACTACCTGCAAAAGGATCTAGCACAAAATCTCCCGGCTTTGAGCTTGCCAAAATTAATTTTGCGATTAGCTTTTCGGGTTTCTGGGTGGGATGATTAGTATTCTCTGTCATAGACCAAAACGGAATTGTTATATCAGTCCATATATTAGACGGGTGTGTGAGGCGATAATTACCACCTGCTTCTTGCGTCCAGTCTTTAGGCTTGCCATTGGTTTTATAAGGTGCTATGACTTTGCGTTTTAGTTTGACTGCCTCTACATCAAAATGGTATTGATCCGAGATAGTGCAGAACCATAGGTCTTCAGTGTTGTTCTTCCAGTTATGCTTAGCTCCCCGACCCTTTTCTCTTTCCCAGCTAATCCGATTTCGGATATAAAAATGGGACTCTAGAATTGGTGCAACCAGCATAGAGGTTTTCCAGTCAGAGCAAACATAAACCGTTGCTGTCGGTTTTAGAGTGGGTTTCAATTTGTTTATTGCGTCTTCAAACCACTGCCGATAGGTATTCGCTTCCTTTGCTTTGAAAAGTGTGCCGTTGTAGTTCTTAGATAGGTTATAAGGCGGGTCTAAAATCAATAAATCTACGAAATTGCGAGGTAGATATTTTGCGATAGCGAATATATCACCGCAGATAATTTTCCCGTTGATTTGTTTAACGCTAGACTTAGTGCTCAAACGATGGACTTCATGTAGCAACGTTTTTATTTCGTTGTGGTCGCAGTTTAAGGTTCGGTTTCTCACAATAATCACCTACTAATTTATTATAGTGTGTTTAATGGCTGTTTGGATAAACATTATAATGCAGAGAATAGAGTATTGTAGTTTTGTGATGCACTGTTGCAGATATAGGGGCTATTGAAAAAGTATTTTATAGAATTGTAGGGTGGTTTAGGTACGCGTTGTATCAACACATAATATCGTGCGAGTACCCAGTAAATGGTAACCATGATTTGATGGCGCAGGTCAAGTTTTTACAGACATGACACAACCACCCCGTCAGGCTGCGCCTGCCACCCCTCCGCAGGAGGGGAATTGAATTGTGCAGAACCTTAACATGATTGTTAAACGCATGCATTGCAAAATGCATAAGCCTGCCACTCCTCCACAGGAGGGGAATTATCTAGATAAAAGGCCTTCGAGGAGTACTCTGACGTTTATGAAAATACCCGGTAGCCGATCCACTAATTCTCTTACAACATCTCTAGATCTCTCAACGTTATAAATGAATTGTTGCGGTGCCGACACTGCCGAAGATACAAGCCTCCGATGCCTATAGCCCTGCTTGTCAGTATAATCAACCAATACGCGATAGCGGTTGCCTATAATACCTTCAACAGTATAGCTTGCGTTAGTGGCACCATCAATATCCAGCCA
Organism: uncultured candidatus Poriferisulfidus sp.; assembly: GCA_965200865.1. GTDB lineage: Bacteria > Pseudomonadota > Gammaproteobacteria > Poriferisulfidales > Oxydemutatoraceae > SP5GCR1. The sequence continues at coordinate 964,093 of CBDAVG010000002.1, forward strand.
ACTGCCGAATAACTCTTTTTGCCACTGATAAGCTATCTGGGGGTTAGGATTTATTCCGTCCGTATCCAACGATAGATCTATATCTTCAATGGTGTATGTGAAATCATTCAGCGTAGGCGTAGGAATCGATATGATACCGTTATGCTCTTTAACTATCGTTAATCGTGCCGTTTCACTGACAACATTTAAGCCATCGTCAACCGCTAGAAATATCTCTACATCATCGCTGCTTTGCATCTCACCGAATAGATCACTCGGTATGTTAAGTTCATATCTCAGATCGGCACGACCTACCACCGTGCCAGTGCTTAGCCCCCAATCCGGTAATAGATCTGGAATCATGGTCAGACTATAACTCAACTCGTCTCCCTCAGGATCTTCTATGATGGCATTGAACGCAAGAGTTTCACCTTCTGAGATTAGAGCAGGTGCGTTAATGCTTATCCTCGGCAAACGATTACCGTTTATCGTCAATTTATAGACAACAGGATCTTCTGTACCCGCCAAACTGCTCGCTGCAACCCGGATAACCGTAGAGGTAGTCTCAAAGGTGTTTAGCGCAATGGTGTAGCCGGCATCGTTTGCTGGCAAGACTTTGCCATTGACTACGATACTCGCATTGGGATTAACCGCTATTGGAATAATTTTCAGCTCACTGGCATCGGCATCAACCGACACCGTATATGCGGTAACCGCAGGATCAAAATCGGGAGAGAAACGTAAATGCCCATTCTGTTCCAGCCTTAAATCTCGCAAACCAATACGCTGATGGAGTAATAATTCGCCACAATTCGGGGACGGCGTAGAAGTGCCACATGTGTTATCGTGGTATCTGAGTACTGGATATTCCTTGGAACCACCGAAATCCCAATCGCCAGTATCCCAAGTGTAATAAACATCGCCTACCATTGTTCCTGGTGCAGTCGGCATTTGCAATTCAGCCTTAGTCTTAGCGATGCCACCTCCCGGAGAGTTCATCTGTCCGCTCGTATCAGTATCCCAATAGCTATTAGTGACAGCTTGACTAGAGTGTCTTCTACCGATTAAACCACCTATAGAACGTTCATCGTTGTCGCTTTGTATATCAAAGGTTACTTTCACCTCAGCAGTCGAGTAGCTATTCTTGACACTACCACCCACCCATAATGTACCGACTAGACCTCCCACAGCTTGTCCTCTCTCACTTATACTAACCGAACCTGCTACATAGCTATTGCTAATAGGAGCTTGGTTCTCACCGACTAGACCTCCTGCATGCTGCTCTGCTGAAACATTGGCAACCGCATAGCTATTGATAATTTCACCGCGGTTTGCGCCACAGATGCCACCTACCCATCGCATACCTGTGACAGTACCATACACATAACTATTGATAACCGACGAACCCGGCATATTCTGACCAGTTAAAAGGCCTATAACATCATTTTGCCCTACAACCTTGCCTTCAATGACATAAACATTTATTAGTTGACCTTCGTTGCGGCCGACTAAACCACCGACACTGGTGTTGCCTGTTACTTCTATTGCCGATAATCTGAGATTACGAATGGTGCCGGTATTTACGGCAAACAAGCCTACTTCATTGATGGTGCCTCTATTGATTCGTAAATTGGCAATGCTATATCCGTTGCCTTCAAAAATACTGCTGAAACAGTTGCTGGCCGAGTCGCTACAATCATTGTTAGTAATAGTACCTATAGGTTGCCAACCTACTCCACTCGTCCAAGTTGCTCTGTTGGGTAGCGAACTATAGCTTGCCTCGTCTAGAAAATCCAAATCCCTAACCAATTCATAGCCTTCGCATCCATTATCAGGGCAACCTGTGGTAATTTTGCTCGCTGTGGAACTTGCACGGTAACCGCTGCCGTCCGGTTGATAACGAATCGCATGGAGATCTTCGAGGGTTTCGATTTCTATTAAACCGTCACCGTCTTTGTCTCTATGCGTAGCGATGTCTGCAAACATCGGTGCATTGTAGTCAATATCTGTCTGGTATCCTTGTCCATCGGTATAGCTTATAGAAAGCCTGTATTGTGCGTTGCGAACATCTTCGGGAGGCGTGTAGCTCTTTTGGTTTGCACCGGGTATCTCAAAAAATATAGCGTTTTGTCTCCTTGACCACTGATAGCTGATATCGGTCAAAACTCCTCCGTCTATATCATCCAAATCGCCTAACGAAAGCGTCTCACTAGTTATCCATTTCACCGCCCCCTCGAAGTTTCCATTGTTGACTTTCCTCACCAATAACGGCACTTCCCTGCTTACCACAGATGCCGGGTTATTGCGTTCACTCAGTTCCAGTTTTAGGACGACTATGCTATCGTTCTCGTCTCTAGCAATAAAATCAGTAGGTATCGTAAACTCTAAGATAGATGCAGTTTGTATTCCCGACAGCAAGAGTTTCCCCGATACTTGACTCCATTGGTAATCCAGTTGCGAACTATTCTGCCCGAAACTCGTCGAAGCATCTAAGCGAACAACATCTCCTTCGTCAAAGCTCAGGATATTCGCTCTAATTACTTCGCTAGGGGTGCTACCGCCGACTACCTTGGATATTTGAGGCTGAGGCTGATATTCTAGGTGTACTTGTATTTGGTAGTTCGCCTCCCTCTCATTTCCGCTTGCGGTCTTAATCTCAAGGTTGAATGAGTCATTCGTACTAATCTGCACACTGCCATCCGATTGTTTGACTAAGGGTGTGCCACCGTCTTTACGAATCGTTATTTCGGCACCTGCGTCAGCATCAGTAGCAAGTTTTATAACTACTGGTAATACTTCGGGTTCAATCACTGCCTGGTAATTAAATCTACTCGGTAGAAAGCCTGGGGTCAACTGCACATTTCTTGAATTGGCGGATAAGCTAAGGTTATTCAATAAAAGTGCATCGGCAATCTGACCGTTCAATAGCGCGTTACAACTTGGCAATTCGGTCTCGGCATCGTTATCGCAACCCGGGTTTTCGGTATCCGATCCGGTACCGTATTTGAGTGTTGGATATTGCTGATTTGTGCCAAAATTCCAATCAGCAGTATTCCATCTGCTGAAGATCGGACAATCGTAAGTGCCATTGGCAAGATTTACACACGATACGATAGCACTTGGTCTGGTGGTAGATCTGAGAGAATTCTCAGTCCTTGCTTCCAGAAGGGTTATAGTATTAGCCCTTCGTGAATAACAATACATACCGCGATTATAAGAGAGAAATGGTGTAGGAAAATAACGGCAATTAGCATCAAAATTCCAGTAACTATTGTCCGGGTTTGCAATAGAATTATCACCAGTAGGAGATACTTGGCCAACCAAGCCACCGGAGCGTGCGCCGCCACCAGAAACTGCACCTAGCGCATAACTATCATCAATTGTTGAACTATCGTTGCTAGCGATTAAACCACCAACCCATTTGTTGTCTGAGTTAGAGCATGTTCCGAACCCTGTCACCACATTACCTCTTGCATAACTGTTTTTGATTTCGCTATTGCTAGCTTGATTCCCCACCAAACCTCCGACTTGGCAAGGTCCTTTCACTTCACCAGTTGCATAGCTGTTATGGACTTTACCCGAGAAGTTCCTGCCGACTAAACCACCTACTATTGCTCGCTTATTCCTTGCTAGAAGTGTGTTGGAGTCATCAGCAATCACATTGATTTCTGCATAACTATTGAGTATATCGCCTAAGTTATGGCCGACCAAACCTCCTATAAATCCAACTCCAACATCGCCACTTATTATTTTATCGGTATTCCCAGCTACGACATCGCCGACTACATAGCTATTCAAAATTACACTTTTACCATCTATTTGACCGGCAATACCTCCTACATTTTTATTCCCAGTCAGACCTTTGATCGCCGCATCCACAAGACCCAAGTTCTCAATTCTGCCGGCTGCGCCTATTTGGGAAAACAAACCTATATTTTTTGTATTGCCGACGCTACGGTTTATTTGCATATTGGATATCGTATAACCGTTGCCGTTGAATACGGCATTAAATTCTTCACCTATAGGCTGCCAACTAACATCGCTAGCATTGGTGAAATCGCTAACATCGTTGAGTTCGCTCACCGTCCAACTATTCTTCAGTACAGAACGTGCGGCTCGATCCGATGTACGATAACTGGCATCATCGGTGAAATCCAAGTCGTTCATCAATTCATAGCCTCGGCATTCCTCTACATTATTGACCACCGGACAACCTGCAGTTACTTTGTCCGCACTTGCGGTTGCTTTATAGCCGCTGCCGTCTAACTGATGACGTATTGCGTTCAATTCCTCCAAATAACGAATCTCTATCAAGCCGTCACCGTCTTCGTCTATGTCTAAATAGTTTATGACCTCTGTTTCAAATTGTTGGCGATAACCTTGGTTGTCCTCGTAAGTAGCAAGGGCGCGATATTGATAAGCTCCTTCGTTAGGAAGGGTATACGGAGACCCGCTCCCAACATTGACCCAATCTTCTGTAGCGTTGCGACGACGCTGCCATTGTATATGGGTTTGAGCAAAGCCTCCGTCACGGTCCACAAACTGGCTACCGTCCTCTCTTTCAATTAGGATGATGTAAGTGTATAGTGTTTTATGTCTGATTAAGCGAATACGATCGGCAGTGTCGTTGTTGCGTTTGAAAACTATTAGCGGTACCGCTTTGCTTAAATACATGTCTTCGTTCACAGCGACTTCCAGGATTAACTGCACAGTGCGACTATCGTCTTGTTTAGATACAACATCAATAGGTGCCGTAAAATCCAACATGTTACTTTGTGTGTCAACCGGCGATAGTAAATCGTTGAATCTCAGCACATCGCCTTCCGATTGCCGCCATCTATAGCTATAAGAATTTTCATTCAAACCGAAATTATACAAAGTGATTAAACGAATACGCTCACCCTCGGCTACCGTTAATGGCAACGATGTGGTTGTTGTAGCCGTTTCCGTCGCTTGCTTAATTTTCGATGTAGCGTAGCGGATGGAAAAGTTATACGCTAATACTCTGTCATCAGGTGTGCGGGTACTAATAGTAATTTTCGGCGTATAGCTACCATCTAATACAAACGATACCGGAATACTCGATGCACATATTAAGCCATCGCTACAAGCAACATCAATCGTCGTGCCCACTTGGGTTGATGTGGTATCGATTCGTACCTCCGTCATCTGCTCCGATGCGGCTATAATATCGTAGTCAAAAATCAGCGGATGAAAAGACGGGAATAAGCGAACATTGTTTGATAGAGTCAAACTTTGCAACAGACTCTTCCCTGTGGGAGCAAGTAGCGATACATTGGCAATCGCTTTCAATGTAGGATAGCGATTCGCATCTGCAAACTCCCATACATCGGTATCCCAATTTCTATAAATACTGTTTGGCGGTTCGGTTGGCGTAGATGTTTGGAGTATTATCGTGGTCTCAGAAGTGCCACCGGCACTCGATGCGACACCACTCGCCTCGATATCCCAATAACTATCGTCAACCGTTGCATCGTTGACTGCAACCAAGCCACCCGCTTCAGACATCGCTCCAATGGCTATCGCCTTGCTCACCGCATAGCTATTGATGATTTTGCTAGATCCTTGGTTAGAAGCAACCAAACCACCGACACTGTCTTGACCAATTACCGATCCTATCGCATAGCTATTTTCAATGCGAGCGCGATTATCGTTTAGAGCAACTAAACCACCTACCAATGACGTTGTCAATCCATTTACCAGATTGCATCTGACTTGAGTTTCCGAGTATGACTCGGTGATGGAACCGCCAACATTCCTGCCGACCAAACCACCTACGATTGCCGATCCATTTCTGCCTCTTGCTGCCACAGAGCCAGTGACATAGCTCTTACTAATATCGCCTGCTTGGTTATAGCCGACCAAACCACCTACATGCGTACCTCCGACTATATCTACATTGCTTAAACCAAGCCTTTCTATTGCAACATCAGTTTCTCTACCGTCTATCATGCCGAATAAACCACCTTCACTGTCTGGTCTATTCACCCTTAAATTAGAAATCGTATAGCCGTTGCCTTGGAATGTTGCCACAAACGGATGCCTTTGTGTCCCTATCGGCTGCCAGCCTGCCCCAGTAGTCCATGCGCTATTCACGCGCCCCGTTCGGTAATGTGCTGGATTGTCAAAGTCCAAATCGCGCAACAACTCATATCCTTTGCATCCAGTTATTGGGCAACCTTTAGCATTTTCTATCACCACATCGTCATTGTTTTGATGTCTCAGGTGACTACCGTCCAAAGCGTTGCGCATCGCATCTAAGTCGTCCAGTGTTAGAATCTCTATCAGTCCATCTCTGTCGGTATCAACATCTCTCTTAGCACCTGAGAAGAAATAATCTACCTCAAAGCGATATTGGACACGCCGATCTCCCGCAACCTCAATGGTGATTACGGTCGTATCAGTGGAATGTAGCATAATTGCCGAACTGGTGGTGCCGCTTTGGACCGTCTCGTCAAAGCCGTTATTGCTTGCAATGCGAATGGTCGCACTCTCGTCCAGTGCATTCGGCACCAAACGTAGATGTTTTATGTTGGCATCCAACTCTACACCGATGCGATAATACAATTTAGTCGTATTGAAGTTCGGAGATAGTGTTACTACCTCTGCGATTGATAAACTTTCTAAACCATAAGATTGCAACTGAGGAGTAGCTCTTCGTGTTCTGCTATTGGCATATCTAAGAATCGGATATTGATATACATTGCCGAAATGCCAGTCGCTATGGTTCCATTTGTAATACACTTTGCTGGCATCCAACGATTGACTGTTGCCCGATTGCAGTTCTAAGGTTGTCTTGCCGACACCGGCGGCCGATCCTTGTATATTGCCTCGTATATTGCTCATCTCAATATCCCAATAGCTATTCACCTCAATACCACTGATGCTGTTGCCGATCAGACCACCGCTAGTCACCGTATACGGGACACATTCAGGCACACCCGTACACACTACATCTGCGGTCGCATAACTGCTGATAACCGAACCTCTGTTCTCACCGACCAAACCACCAACGCGCGCGTTGCCTTCAACAATACCACTTGCATAAGTGTTTGTAATAGAACCGAGGTTAAGACCAATTAAACCGCCGATGCCGTTGTCGCCCAATACACGGTTCAAGCTATAGCTATTTGCAATCATCCCCCCGCTTTCGTTGCGAGCCACCAAACCACCGACTGAGCGTTTGCCCGATACCACACCGTAAGCATAACTATTAGAAATGTCACTAACATTATATGCAACCAAACCGCCGACAGCATGTTCTCCGACCACCGTACCATTTACATAGCTGTTGTCTATCTCCCCAGCATTATAGGCAACTAGAGTCCCAACACCATTGCGACCCATCACCTCTACATTCGCCAAATCAACATTTATGACTTGCGCACTGTCAGCTAATGCCGCAAACAAGCCGACATTGTCGGTATCGCTGCTATCAATACGCAGATTGGAAATGGTGTGATTGTTGCCGTTGAATATTCCGCTAAAACATCTATTATTCGGATGGCTACATTCATCGGCATCGCCGTTCAATGCAATATACCCTATCGGTTGCCAGTTGGTAAAACGCACATCGTCAGCAAGATCTAGATCTTGCATCAATTCATAGCCTATGCAACCAGTCTCGGGACACCCTTGAGTGATTATGATATTGTTTAGACTCGCTCTATAACCGCTACCGTCCAGTTGATAACGCATCACGTTCAAATCGTCTAAGCTACGAATCTCTATCAAACCGTCATCGTCTTCGTCTATATCGTTGATGGTAATAAAGGGATGTCTGCTTACCTTGAATTGATAGAGCGTCGTTCTCGTAGTCATAGATGTCAGAGGTTCCTCCACTGTCAGCGGCAACAAAGAATTATTGAGATCGTCTATTATTAGGGTAAGGGTATTACCGCTTTGTAATTTTCTCGTTCCGTTTTTATCGCTGATCAAGATCACTGCCTGCGGGTTAAATGTATGCGGAATAATACTAAACTCACGCGTTTTACTTTTCAATATCAACTCGTAATTATATATTCTGGAATTAAAGTCGGGGATTAGCTGAAAAACCTGACCAGCACTATTGGAAAGTGCCAGACTTCTTAAACCAACGAGACGTTGCCCTGGCAACAAAGTACCACATACTGGTATTTCGCTATCTATGCCTCCGACTGCTTGACACGCCGGACGGGTGAGCACATCAGTAGCACTGGTATATCTAATCATCGGATATTGACCAACTGTGGAATACCAAATGTCGTGATGCCAGTCGCTATAGATTCCCTCACCGATCGCAGGGGTTTGCAGCTCTAATGTCGTCTTGCCAATGCCATTAGCATTGATTCCGTCGTCCGCTGTGTCACTCGTAATAGTATCCCAATAACTCATATTAGCAATCCCGTTAAAGCGCCAACCCATTAATCCACCAACAGTGCCAGAGGCATAGCTGTTCGTGATGGATACTCGGCCAGTATCACCACTTAAAGAACCGACTAAATCACCCATACGCAAAGCTCCACTAACCTCAGCACTTGCATAGCTATTGCTAATATCGGCACTTGCGTATCCCGCTAAACCACCTGCAGAAAACCCTCCGGTAACCGTACCACTCGCATAACTATTGTGAATTTTTGCACTCTCTCCAGTAACACCGGCTAAACCACCGGTAAGGACAAATACTTCATTAGTTCCCACATCAACATGCGCATAACTATTGACGATTGTACCCAAATTCCTACCGACTAAACCGCCCAAAGAACCACCAGCACTCTGTATTGAACCACCTATCACATAACTATTGACGATTTCACCGTAATTACTACCCACCAAAGCACCACTGCTAGATTGACCACCAGTAGTAACACGAATATCCACAGCGACTAAGCCAATGTTTTCTATTCTTCCACCTTTTGCCAAAGCACCGAATAAACCGACATTGGCAAAAGCATTATTCCTATGTCTCAGATTGGATATCGTGTAACCGTTGCCGTCAAAAGTGCCAGTAAAGCATCTACTTGCGGCATCCTCACAATCGTTATTGACGACTTTCCCTATAGGTTGCCAGCCTACATCAGTCGTCCATATCGGGTTGACGATACCAGCACGATAACTTTCGGGATCCTTAAAGTCCAATTCTCTGGTTAGTTTATAACCCTTGCATCGCCTAACATTGTCTTGGGTATCTATAGGGCAATCTTCCAAAGCAGCGGATACCTGCTCTAGAGAGTCACGCATCAGGTTCAAGTCTTCCAGATAATCAATCGCTATAAAACCATCTACTACTGCGATATTATGCAATACCTTTATCGTATAGCGTGTAGGTGCATTGTGACTTGCGGGTCTTACCGTAATTATGATGTTGGCTAGATCGTCGTTTAGAGTGAACAATACGCTTTGCCCGCTGCTTGTCGATACACTTAAGCCACTTGCATCTACGGTAATCGTATCGCTGCTGTAATAGGTAGTCAGTGTCGTTTGAGCCTCGTTACCCGAATTAACGATTAAATCATAATCGTATATCTCAGAGCTAAATGCTGGAATCAAACGTGCATTTTCTGAAAACTTCATTTGGATCAGACCTGCACGTTGCCCGGGTAGCAAGGCACCGCAATAGGGCATATCTTCTGTCAATCTCGGCAAATGGCTACGACATATAACCGCTTTATCATGCTCTGACAAGCCAGGCAATCTGCTAATGCAAGCGGATAACTGCTCAGGCGGTTGCCTACATGCCATATTGTTGTCATCACTTGCCGCATAAAGCAATGCTGGGTATTGCTCGTTGTTGCCAAAATGCCAATCGGCTCTGTCCCACCCAGTATAGATATCATCCGATGGCACACCAGCCTTAAGTGCTATCGCAGTTTTATCAATGCCGATAAGTGAATCAGTCCCAGAAATAACCGCACCTGCTCTATAATAACTATCATTGGCAATTGTAAGGACGCCTAATGCTACTAAACCTCCCGCATCTCCATTACCTGTCCGCACCTCACCCGTTGCATAACTTTTGTCAATTCTTGCACTATTATTACCGACCAAACCTCCCGACCCTCCTTTATTTACCTGCACATCACCGAATGCATAGCTATTAACGATTAAACTAAATTCTCGATTCCAGCCGACTAAACCACCTGCGAGACCATTCGCATTTACATCAACATTCGCATAGCTATTGACGATCATGCCACCAATATTTCTACCAACTAGACCACCACTGTTATTGCCTTTGGCTGAAAGCCTACCGCTTGCATAGCTATTGATAATCGTACCAAAGTTGTGGCCAGCAATGCTACCAACATTGCTATTCGCGCTGATATTCACATTCACTAATCCAATATTCTCAACTCTGCCACGATTGCCGATCGCTGCAAATAAACCTACATCGTTGCTACCGACTGCCTCTAGGGTCAAATTAGATATCGTATGACCGTTGCCTTTTAATACACCAGTGAAAGGTTCACCAAGACTACCTAAGGGCTGCCAATAGATCTCGGCAAGGTCTATATCGGCAGTTAATTCGTATCCCGTGCAACCGTCGAGACAATAGATCACATCGGCGGTTGCGCTTTCTTGATAGGCACTGCCGTCCAAACGATGACGGATGGCATTCAAATGCGTTGCATTACTAATGTCTATTAATCCGTCGCCGTCCTTATCTATGTTTTGAGCTACGATGTTGAGGCGATTTATGACGAATTGGTATCGGTAAGAATGTCGATTGCCTTCTGTTACGATCAAATCAACGACCGTATTACCATAGTCGTTTAACGGGATCGGCTCTGTCCATTCACCGCTATCGGTTATGCCAACCGGATTGCCATCCTTAAAAACCTCCACCATAGCAACTGCATTAAACGCAGTCGGCAATAGACGAATGGAACTCTGATCGGCATTGACTGATATACCGTAATTAAATGATGAAAATATAAAAGGCTCAGACAGACCGGCACCTGCGGATAATTTCAAGTCTTGCAATAGACTGCCTTGATGACGAAGCAAGGTACGACAAACAGTGGGACGATTTTGAGGATCTGCCGCACTGCAATGTGCATCACCATCGGTAGAATCGGAACGCAAGTTATACTTAATCGCTGGGTATTGCTTGTCGTTGCCGAAATCCCAATTTCTGCTATCCCAATTTTTATAAATGCTATCGCTTGGTGTCGTCGGTGAGTGTGATTGAAGTACGACGGTATGCTTACTCTCTCCCAAAGTTACATTGATCATAGAGATGTCTTCGTCTAAATAGCTTGTGTAGACAGTCGGTGCGAGCCGATCTTTCAGATTTCTATTACCTCCGAATAAACCTTGCGAAAAACCGGCTCTAATTGCCAGAACACTCGCATAGCTGTTGTTGATTTCAATGAGCGAAGATAAACGTGCCCCAACCAAGCCGCCTATAAATCCGTCATTGTGTTCTCCGATAATCTCGCCAACCGCATAGCTGTCGGTGACCAATAAATCGGAATCTACATTGCCGATTAAACCACCGGCAATTGCCGATCGACCATTCACAACGATATTACCGATAAAATAACTGTTGCTAATCTGAACCCGCTCACCGCTCGTTGCAATTATATCGTTTAGTAAACCGGCAGCAGCAGTACTTCCTTCTATGTTCCCTATCACATAACTATTACTTATCGTACATTGCACACACGATGAGGCAATCCCGGCAGCTGTCTGAGCCTTAATATCCACACCCAACAATCCGATACCGTCTATGTGAGCAACACGATCATCGCTACCTATGGATGCAAAAAGACCTCCGCTCTGTCTCAATCTCAAATTGGCAATCGTTTTGTTATTGCCTTTGAATGTACCGACAAAAGTTCCTGCTATAGGTTGCCAAGTTCCCGCACCAGTCCAGCGACTCATGTTCGCATCAGCATCGCGATAACTGTCAGCGTCGTTAAAATCCAGGTCTCTTAGCAATTCATAACCCCTGCATCCTTCATTCGGACAACCTGAGCTAACCCTAAACGAATCGGCATCTGCTCTATAGCCGCTACCGTCCAACTGATGACGGATCGCATCCAAATCCTCCAAATAATTGATATCCACGAGACCGTCGTTGTCTTCATCAATCACCCTATGACTAGAGTAGTTCAGATAAAGCGTATATCTGACCGTTTTTGTACCTTCTACTTCAACGACAACCTTGTTTATCCGGTTATTTTTCAGCGAAATTGGCGAACTCGTATCGCGATTGTCTATGGTTTCTCGCACAGTCCCCATAATGCTAATACGGGCAGTTGTTTCCATCGCAACCGGAATCAAACGTATACTCGGATGTTCACCAAACACCGTACCGACATAAACACTGCTTTGGTTGAGCCTTTCAATGTCAAGTTTGGGATAGAATGACGCATCACCCGCCAGTGTTAGACTACGCAAACCATAGCGTAATCCTGGTGATATCAAATCGCCACATTGCGGTACTCCCGATGAACCACACGCAAAAACACTTTCACTTGCTGGGGTATGTTTGAGTATCGGATATAGCTCCATATCGCCGAAATGCCAATCATTATCGCCCCACTCGTAATAAGCTCTGCTTGCATCCGATGATTGGCTGGTGCCCGATCGAAGCTGTATCGTGTTTTGTCCAATCCCGTGGTTGCCTGCGGTTCGAACAGCAATGGTGTCGGTATTCCAATAGCTGGCAACGATTGCACCCTCATTGCTTCCGACTAAACTACCTCTGCTTCTGTTGCCATTCTTTAGTGCGCCGATCGCATAACTATTTGTTATAGAACCTCGGTTATATCCAACCAAACCACCTGCTGTCATTCCAGCAATACTAACCGAGGCATAACCGTTAATAACCCTTGAATCATTCCAACCAACCAGCCCACCCATAATGGAACTATCACTTGCAAAAATCTTACCCGTTGCATAGCTATTAGCAATTAAATTGCGATTACGACCCACCAAACCACCAAAAGTGCTTCCGGAATCCGGCATTATGATACTATCGGCATGACTATTGATAATCCTGCCGCGGTTATCTCCGACCAAACCACCCAGTGCTTGTAATCCGAAAACTTCGCTTATTGCATAACTGCCGATGATATCTCCACCATTGTTACTTGCAACTAGACCGCCGGCAGTAGTGCCGCTCTTTGATCTAATACTACCAACGACATAGCTATAGCCGACTTGCCCTTGATTGGTGCCGACCAGTCCGGCAACCTTTGCACCGCCTTCTACTTTTACATGCAACAAGCCAAGGTTGCTTATCCGTGCAGCGGATGATGTGATACCAAATAAACCTTGATTTTCGGTAGTGTCTCTGTTTATCTGCAAACCCGATATCGTATAGCCGTTGCCGTCAAAGCTACCAGCAAAAGGCTTTGTCTCGCTGCCTATAGGCACCCAGCCTGTATCGTTAGCATCGTGGTAATCTTCTACCGTCCAAAAAACCCTATTCAACGGATCCAGATAACTCCCGTTGTCTGCAAAATCCAAATCCCTAGCTAATTTATAAGATCCCTTCAGTTGATGATGTATCGCACGCAAGTCTTCCAAATAGTTGATTGTCGTGACTTTATCGGTGGCAGTATTCTGATAATTAACATATAGCGTATAGCTTACATTATGGGTTCCTTGCACCTCCATGCGGATGCGCGTGATAGAGTTTTCTTTCAGAGAGATTGCTTTACTCGTCTCACCACTTTGAATCCCGTCGTACGCGGTCTCATCGTCGCCGATGTAGAAACTAATATGCGCAGTTGGTTCCATCGTCGTCGGAGTCAATCGTATCGTATTGTCTATGCTACTCAGAGTGCCGATATAAATACCGTTTTGGTTTAGTTCCTTGACATCAAACTCAGGAGATAAAACAACACCATCCGCCGTTGCTAAACTGCGTAAACCGTAGCGTAAGTGCGGCGATATCAACTCACCGCATTGCGGCAATCCTGATGGCAATCCCGACATACTGCACCCATCGCCGTCGGGTCCTGGGGCATATTTGAGGATCGGATACTGCCTGCTGTTGCCGAAATCCCAGTCAGCATCGTCCCACTCCTCGTATATCCCAATTGATGAAGTAGGTGCTTGCATTTGTAGCGTAGTCTGTCCGCTTCCATGACGACCTTGCAAACCACTGGTCTCAGTATTCCAATAGCTTGCACTGATGCCTCCATTATTGCTAGCGACTAAACCGCCTCCACTTCCTTGCACTTTCCCAATGGCATAACTATTTGTAATAAGTGCTGTAGATCTTTGATTGATACGTGCTAAACCACCTACCTCAGCTCCGCTAACATTGCCTGTTGCATAGCTGTTAGTTATAGACCCTTGGTTAATGCCGACTAAACCGCCTGCAGAATTACGAGATCCTAAACTGACATCACTGTTTGTATAGCTGTTAATAATCCGAGCATTGCTGCTATTGAAACCTATAAGCCCACCGCCGTTGGTTCTCGATCTACTTAAAACTTGACCTTTAGAGTGGCTATTGATAACGACACCTTGATTGAAACCGACTAAACCACCTAGGTGTTGGATTATTGCCGAAACAATGACACTGGCATGGCTATTAATAATTTTGCCGTTGTTCTGCCCAACAAGCCCACCTATAGAACTAAACCCTGAAACCTCGCCTATTACATGACTGCCAGCGATAGTACCCTGATTAAAACCGGCGAGTCCACCGATAGTTTGATTTCCTCCTATCTTGGTATTCACTAAGCCGACATTGCTTACCATGGCAGCAGATCCCAAAGCACCGAATAAACCTTGATCTTCAGCATTGACTCTGTTTATTTGTAAATTGAATATCGTATAACCGTTGCCTTTGAAAATACCATTGAAATTCTTTGCAAAAGTACCTATGGGCAACCAGCCGGTGTCCGCACCGTTTTGGTAATCGGCTACCGTCCATTTCGCTTTATTGATTGGGTCGCGGTAGCTCTCATCCGAGTTGAAATCTAAATCTCGGACTAATTCGTATTTAACGTTTAATCGATTGCGTATCGCATCCAAATCTTCTAAGTAATAAATATCGCTAAAACCGTCATTCGGCACAATGTTCATAACCGATAACGGCTCGGATACGATGCGGTGATCATAGCCTTGTTGGTCGCGGTAATCCAACCATACGCGATAGCTGATATTATCAATTGCCGACAACACTTGAGGTACCTTATAGCGCGTCTGCATCGCATCTTCAATATCTTGCCATATTGCCGAATCGGGCGGCAACTTGTACTGCCATTGATAGCGAAAGCTACTAAGATCTACACTGCCGTCGGTCTCCATAGATAAATCGGCTCCGCTAAGATCTGCCACCATTAAAGTGTCTTCGCGATAGATTGGGGCAGCTAAGGTGCCTAAGCTACCATTGTTTGTTTTGACAACGGCCATCGTCGTATTGCGAATTGCAGTTACCCCATTGGCACGCACTGCTACTTGCAATACAACCGAAGTTTCATCGGCATTTTGAGCTACAAAATCGTCGGGTATGTCTATGTTCAGTTCGGCTTGCCGAGTATTTGAGTCTTTCAATAAATCAGGTTGTGTCGGTGAGATTTGCCTCCAGCGATAACGCACTCGCCGTGGATCTGGTTCAGAGCTTGAAACATTAAACACAATACTTTGCCCCTCATTTACCCTATAGCTTGAATGGTCACTACTAATCGTGGCTTCCAATCCGGAATGGCGTATCACCCATATTCGATAATGCCTCGCTATCGTAATCAAAGTAACGGCAGGGGCTACATTCAAATTGACCGATACCGTCTCGCCATTGTGAACCGACGGCAAGCTGGTCCCCTCATCTTTAAGAACACTAATCGTTTGCGTGCTATTTGCTATCGTAGGACTGAATCTTATTTCTCTTACGCTGTCGTCGCTTAGATTGATACGATAGTCAAGGGTTTGTGGATCAAACGCAGGGGACAAAATCAGTCCATCTAAAATCAGCAAACCTGAGAGCATGATGTGTTGACCCGGCAATAGCCGTCCTTGATTAGAGCCTTCGCTATGCCTGAGTATCGGGTATTGCCCGTTGGTGCCGAAATCCCAATCTGCAACATCCCATCGTTCAAAGGTCTCACCTAGTAGACCAGGAGCAACCGGCGATTTTAGTTGTTCGGTAGTTCGCAGGCTGCCACCGGCACTTACTAAAACCTCAGTAGCCTCGCTATCCCAATAACTGTGTAACACGCGCACCATAGCGGTATACCTTGTTTGATGTGCATAATTCCAGCCTATCAAACCGCCGACATGCTCACCGCTCGCTACAACCTGCCCGTTTGCAAAACTGTCAGAGACGGTACCTCTATTGCTGCCGACCAAGCCACCGACTCTATGCATACCAGTTACAAAACCACTAGAGTATGTATTGCTTATTTGACCGTCTTCATTCCTACCGACCAAACCGCCTACATTTCTATTACCTTCTATGCGATTAACCGCAAAGCTATTGGTGATTTCACTATCTTTGTTCCAACCGACTAGACCTCCGACATAAAGATTACCCGAAACTGCGCCACTCGCCCGACTGTCGGCTATTCTGCTGCCGCGATGATTCGCACCAACCAAACCGCCGCTATACGAACCCTCGCTTATCACTCTGCTTTCGGCATGGCTTGCGTTAATACGAGCACGGTTGAGACCTACTAAACCACCGATATAATTACGCCCTTTTGCAGTCCCGTCGGTACGACTGTCTGCCAGCATACCGTCGGAATTGAAACCAATCAAACCGCCGACTTGGCTCACACCCGATAAACTCGTATCGGCAACGCTATAGGTGATATGCCCTTCGTTATGACCGACTAAACCACCAAGACTATGACCGTTGCTCTCTATATGCTCAAGCATCACATCACCGTTGAGTACCGTACCGGTGTTCGCTCCCAAAAGCCCACCTACATTGTTGCCCATACCAATTAGGCGGCCACCTTCCACACCGATATAAGCGACACCTCCGGCATTATGACCCGCCAAACTACCAACATAAGAATTCCCTTTGATGTTTATTTGCGACAATATCAAATCGCTGATTTTGGCTAGCCTCGTCGTTGCATTAAACAATCCGACATAATCCGACGGTCTGTTGATATAAAGATTGGCTATCGTATGACCGTTGCCTTCAAATCTAGCGGTAAAGAAGTTCAGTCGATCGCCTATGGGCAACCAACCTAAACCGCTAGTCCATGCTACTTTGTTGGTGATATCGCGGTAGCTGTCGTCGGAATTGAAATCTAAATCGCCACGCAACTCATAGCCGGTGCAGCCGCTTTGAGGACACCCTGCGGTTATTTTGACCGCATCAAAACTCTGTTTGTAGCCGCTACCGTCCAATTGATGGCGAATTGCGCTTAAGGCATTGAGATCGCAAATCTCTATCAAGCCATCGTTGTCTTGATCTATATTAGTTGTGTAATTGCATTGAAAGGTATCTTGCGCTGATACAGGTTGTAATAATCCTATGACTACTAAACAGAGTGTACATAGAAATCGGTTTGACCTTCTTTCATCCATTATCAGAGGGGGAATTTGCTAACGGATTTAGAAGCTATTCATAGAATATTTTATTCTACAATATCGCATTCTCCTTATCACTAACTTATTCCTATTTATGTAAAGAAAAAATCCCATTAATATATACCTATAGTCATAATATTTGACTCGGATTATAACATATTTGGTGGTCACAGAAGCCTGAGTCGGTGCAAGGCGATAATGCTGTTAAAAAAGTACTGCTATTGCATAAACCCCACCGCTTGCGCCATTGAATTTACAATAACCATCATTTTGGTGACACGGAGCGAGTTTGTACAGATACGCTACAACCACCCCATCAGGCTGCGCCTGCCACCCCTCCAAAGGAGGGGAATTATCTAGCGGAGGAGGCCTTCGAGAAATACTCTGACTTGTACGGAAATTGTCGGTAGCCGATCCATCAAGTTTCTTACAACATCTCTAGATCTCTCAACATTATAAATGAATTGTTGCGGTGCCGACATTCCCGGAGATACGATGCCTTGATGCCTATAGCCTTGCTTATCGGTATAGTCAACCAACACGCGATAGCGGGAACCTATAATGCCTTCCACAGTATGGCTTGCATCAGTGGCACCCTCAATGTCCGACCAGCTACCCAGTAGTTGCTTTTGCCATTGGTAAGCTATCTCAGAGTTAGGGTTTATTCCGTCCGTATCTGACGATAGATCTATATTGATGGTGTATGTAAAATCATTTAGCATAGGTTCAGGAACTGATATAACCCCGTTATTCTCTTTGATTATCGTTAACTGTGCCGTTTCACTCACAGCCTTGAAGCCATCGTCAACCGTCAAAACTATCTCCACATCGTCGGTACTTTGCATTGCATTGAGTAGATCATCCGCTATGTTAAGCGCATACCTCAGATCGGCACGACCCACCACCGTACCGGTGCTTAGCCCCAGATCCGGCAATAGGTCTGGGGTCGTGGTCAGACTATAACTCAATTCGTCTCCCTCAAGATCTTCTATAGCAACATTCAATGCCAAAGTTTCACCTTCTGCGATTGAAGCAGGTGCGTTAATGCTTATCCTCGGCAAACGATTACTGTTTATCGTTAATTGATAGACAATGGGCTCTTCTGTCCCTATTGAATTGCTTGCTACAACACTGATAACCGTAGATGTAGACTCGGAAGTATTTAGCGCAAGAGTATAGCTAGAATTGTCTGCTGACAAGACTCTGCCGCCAGCCACGATAACCGCATCGGGATTAGCCGCTATTGGGGTGATTTGCAATTCACTGGCATCGGCATGGATCGACACTGTATAAGTCGTGATTGTAGAACTAAAGGCGGGAGAAAGATGCAAATGCCCTGCCCCGACATTCTGTTTTAGCTTTAGATCTCGCAAACCGATACGTTGATGGAGCAGTAATCTACCGCAATCCGGAGACGGCGTAGAAGTGCCACAGGTGTTATCGTGGTATTTGAGTGCCGGATATTCCTCAAAGGTGCCGAAATCCCAATCGTCGCTACTCCAATCGTAATAGGCATCTCCGTTGTTGGTGCCCGCTGCGACTGGTGCTTTCAAATCGTCTGAAGTGAAACCTTTATAGTTTAGGTTAGTTGCGATACTATTGGCACTGCCTATAGGGTTATTGCCATCTATCTTCCAATAACTTTGGATTGGGTTGGTGAATCCACCACCAATTAATCCGCCTACATCACTACCGCTTGCCTCCACATTGTTCGCCGCATAACTATTACGGAGGATATTAGTTCCGGAAAAACCGATTAAACCACCTACATTTTGAACACGACCAGTTGCGGTTACTGTTACATTGCCAAGTGCATAACTATTATGGATATCTCCTAAGCTCAAACCAACCAAGCCACCTATAGCTTGAACATTAAATCCGCTTGCCTCCACATTGCCCGCCGCATAACTATTACGGAGGATATTACCTCCGAAAAGACCAACTAAACCACCTACATTACTTGCTCTTTTCGTTATTACATTAACCATCGTATAACTGTGATCAATATCAATCAAGGAACCAGTAAAACCGATTAAACCCCCTATGTTGAGATAGAAGCCTTTAACTGTACCGCTCGCATAACTGTCGACGACTTTGCCGCTACCCATAAAGCCGATCAAGCTACCTACATGTTGGTTCCCGCTAATAGATAAATTGATTAGACCTAAGCCTCTAATCTCAGCATTTTCCCCTTCAATAGCACCAAATAGACCAACATTGTCACTGTCTGCTCTATCTATCAGTAGATTGGCAATCGTGAAACCATTGCCAGCAAAAATACCTGCAAAAGGATTTCTCTGGTTGCCTATAGGCTGCCAACCTTCCCCGGCCGTCCAGACTATTTTATTACGCGTTGAACTATAGCTTGCATTATCTATAAAATTCAAATTCCTGACCAGTTCATAGCCTATGCATCCGTCGGTAGGACAACCTGTAGTAATCCTGCTCGCTGTGGAACTTGTGCGGTAACCGCTGCCATCCGGTTGATAACGAATTGCATCAAGGTCTTCAAGGGTTTCAATCTCTATTAAACCGTCGCCGTCTTTATCCACAAAGTTTGTGATAGTCGTATAGAGCGGCGCATCGTAGTGGATGGTTGTATCGTAGCCTTGTGCATCGGTATAGCTTATAGAAAGCCTGTATAGTACGTTGCGAACATCTTCTGGAGGCATATAGTTTTTTTGGTTAGCATTGGGTATCGCAACAAATATACCGTTCTGTTCCTGCGACCATTGATAGCCGATATTGGTCAAAGATGCTCCGTCTATATCGTCGGATAAATCGCTTGCCGAAAGTGTGTTGCTACTTGTCCATTTCGCGGCACTCTCGGAGTTTCCATTGTTGACCTTTCTCACCGATAGCGGTATCTCTCTGCTTACAACGGATGCCGGATTATTGCGCTCACTCAGTTCCAGTTTTAGGATCACTGCACTACCGTCCTCGTCTCTTGCAACAAAATCAGCAGGTATCGTAAACTCTAAGATAGATGCAGTTTGTACCTGCGACAGTAAAGGCTTCCCTGATACTTGAGTCCATCGGTAATCCAACTGCGGATTATTCTGCCCAAAACTCGCTGAGGCATCCAAGCGAACGACATCTCCTTCGTCTAAGGTGAGGATATTTGCTCTGATTACTTTGGTAGGAGTACTACCGTTGGCCGCTTTGGATATTTTAGGCTGAAGCGGATATTTCAAGCGTACCTGTATTTGATAATTTGCGCTTCTATTGTTTCCTCGTGCAGTCTCAATCCCAATGTTAAATGAGTCCCTTGCACTAATTTGCATGGTACCGTCCGGTTGGTTGGTCAACGGTGCGCCACCGTCTTTACGAATCGTTATTACGGTATCTTCAGCGGCATCAGCAGCGATTTTTATAGCCACTGGTACTATCTCGGATTCAATCATCGCTTCGTAGTTGAACCTATTCGGTATAAAGCTCGGAGTCAACCGCACATTCTCCGCATTGAACGATAAACTAAGCCTATTCAATAAAAGTGTATCGGCAATTTGACCAGACAACAGAGCATCACAACTTGGCAATGCCGTTTCGGTGTCTGTGTCGCAACCCGGGTCATCGGTATCCAGTCCAATCCCGTATTTGAGTGCCGGATATTGCGAACTGGTACCGAAATCCCAATCGGCAACATCCCAATCTACATAGGTCTTGCATACATCTTTGGACTTTGACTCATCTGCGGAAAGTTCAGGACATGTATTGAATTCGGTATTCGGAGCAATAGGGCTTCTAAGATTAGCTTGTAATCTTGCATTGTTGAAATTTAAATTTTCGCTTGTTCCGAAACATATCTCAACAAAAGCGGGAGTAAGAATAAACCTACAATTCGAATCATAGTTCCAATAACTATTGATGGCAGCAGACCCTTCGCCAACCAAACCGGCCGGTGTGCCATCACCGGAAATTTTGCCTAAGGTATAACTATTTTCAACCGTTGAATTAGTGTTCCTACCAACTAAACCACCAGCAATTTTGATATTTGGATTACTGCATGTCCCAAATCCTGTTTCCACATTACCTGTCGTATAGCTGTTTTTAATTTCGCTCCTTGTCAGTAACTGAGTTGAGTGGGTGGAAAATTGATTCCCTACCAAACCACCGACTATGCAAGGTCCTTTCACCTCACCGGTTGAATAGCTGTTATAAACTTTGCCACCGTCTATGTTCCTGCCGACCAAACCACCTACTCCGACTTGCCTGTTTGTATCTGGTGTCTCGGAATCTTCGGCAATCACATTGATCTTGGCGTAGCTATTGAGAATAAGACCTTTATTCCAGCCAACTAGACCGCCTATGAATCCTGTCTGTTCACTGTGCCCGACATCACCTCTTATTATTTTATCGGTATTCCCGGCGGCAACATCACCAGCCACATAGCTATTGATGATTTCACCATAATTTTCCATAAAACGGTCTATTCTACCGGCGATGCCACCTACATTTTTGATGCCGACTAGACCTTTGATTGTCGGATCAACCAATCCCAAGTTTATAACCTTCCCAGTTATACCTATTTGGGAAAATAGACCGATATCGCTTCGATTGCCGACACTACGGTTTATTTGCATATTGGATATCGTATAACCGTTGCCGTTGAATATGGCGTTAAATTCTTCACCTATAGGCTGCCAACTGGAATCGCCAGCATCAGTGAAAGTGATCACTGTCCAATCATTCTTCAATTTAGAACGTGCGGCTGGATCCGCTGTAAGATAGCTTGCATCGTCGGCAAAATCCAAATCGTTCATTAGTTCATAGCCTATACAACCACTAGCGGCACAGCCTGTGGTATTAGTCGTAGACATTGCATCGGCTTTATAACCCGAACCATCCAAAACATAGCGCACCGCATCCAATTCTTCCAAATAACGAATCTCTATCAAACCGTCGTCATCGTCGTCTATGTCCAAATAGTTTATGACCTCAGATGCAAGCTGTTCGCGATAACCCTGCTGGTCTTCATAAACGACGAGTGCCCGGTATTGGTAATCTCCTTCGTTAGGAAGGGTATAGATAGGTGTCGGCACTAGGTTTATCCAACTCTCTGCCTCGCTGCGGCGACGCTGCCACTGTATATCGATTTCTGCAAAACCACCGTCACGATCTATAAACTCGCTCCCGCCCTTTCTTTCAATTCGGATACTATAAGTGTGCGCCTCATAATTATCCTTAAGTAGACGAACACGATTAGCTACATCGTTGTTGCGTTTGGAAATTATCAACGATATCATCTTGCTTGAATAAACCTCATCGTTCACAGCGATTTCCAAGATCAACTGCACGACGCGGCTATCACCTTGCCTAGATACCACATCGCTGGGTATCGTGAAATCTAATACGGCACTTTGTGTGTCAATCGGCGATAGTGCATCGTTGAACCTTAGTACATTGCCAACCGATTGCCGCCAGCTATAGCGATACGAATCTTGATGCAAACCCAAGCTATACGAGACTATCAAACGAATACGCTCACCTTCGGCTACCATTAACGGCATAGATAAGGTTGTGGTTGTCGCCGTCACTCGTTTGATCTCTGATGTGGCGTAGCGGACGGAGAAGTTATACGGTAATACTGTGTCATCGGGTGTGCGAGTACTAATAGTAATCTGCGGTGTATGGCTACCGTTCAATACAAATGATACTGGAATACTTGATGAACATATTAAGCCATCGTTGCAAGCAACATCAAGCGTCGTACCTGCTTGAGTTGATGTGGTATTCAATCGTACTTCTGTTATTCGCTCCGATTCGGCAATGAGATCGTAGTCAAAAATCAACGGATGAAAGGGCGGGAATAGTCGGACATTGCCCGATAAAGTCAAACTTTGCAACAGACTCTTTCCTTCAGGAGCAAGTATCGGCGCATTGGCAATCGCTTTCAGTGCCGGGTAGCGAGCCGCATCTGCAAACTCCCATACATTGGGATCCCAATTTCTATAAATGCTATTCATCGGCGAAGTCGGCGTAGATGATTGGAGTATTATTGTGGTCGCGGAAGTGCCACTAGCACTCAATGCGACACCACTCGCCTCTATATCCCAATAACTATCGCTAACCATTGCATTATTGCGAGCTATCAAACCACCTACTTTAGATTTCGCTCCGATGGCTATCGCTCTGCTCACCGCATAGCTGTTGATGATTTTGCTAGAACTTCGGTTTGAAGCAACCAAACCACCGACACCGTCTCGACCAATTACCGAACCCACCGCATAGCTATTCTCAATGCGGCCTCGGTTCTCGTTTAGAGCAACTAAACCACCTGCCAGTGACCTTGTCAATCTATTTTCCAGATTGCCTTTGACTTGGGTTTCGGAGTATGATTCGGTAATAGAACCACCAACATTCCTACCGACCAAACCACCTGAAATTGCCGATGTGCCGTTGCCTCTCGCCGCTACAAAACCAGTAACATAACTCTTGCTAATATTGCCCGCTTGGTTATAACCGACCAGACCACCGACATGCTCACCTCCAACTATGTTCACATCGCTTAAACCTAGACCTTCTATTACAGTATCAGTTTCGCTACCGTCTATCACACCGAATAAACCGCCATCGCTATCCGGTCTATTCACTATTAAATTAGAAATCGTATAACCGTTGCCTTTGAACATTGCTGCGAACGGGTATTTTGATGTGCCTATCGGTTGCCAGCCTGCCCCGGTAGTCCATGCGCTATTTACACTACCCGCGCGGTAATGTAGCGGATTGTCAAAGTCCAAGTTTTGCAACAACTCATATCCCTTGCAGCCGGTCATTGGACAGCCTTTGATACTTTCTATGAACACACCGTCGTTGTTTTGATATCTCAAGCGGCTGCCATCCAAAGCGTTGCGCATCGCATCCAAATCTTCCAATGTTAGAATATCTATCAATCCATCTCCGTCTACATCTACATCTCTTTCCAAACCAGAAGAGAAATAATCTACCTCAAAGCGATATCGGATACGTCGCTCCCCTGAGACTTCAACGGTAATTACGGTGGTGCCGGCGGAATGTAATACGATTGCCGAACTGCTGGTGCCGCTTTGAAGCTGCTCATCAAAACCATTATCACTTAAGATACGAATGGTCGCTCCTTTGTTTAGTGCATTTGGTGTTAGATGCAACTGCCTTATGTTCGCATCCAACTCTACGCTGACACGATAATACAATTTAGTCGTATTGAAGTTTGGAGATAGCATTACAACCTCTGCGATTGTCAAACTTGCCAAACCATAAGACTGGGATTGGGGAGTACCTCTTCGCGTTATAGTATCGACATATTTAAGAATTGGATATTGATTTGCATTGCCGAAATTCCAATCACTATTGCGCCACTTGTAATATGCTCCACTTGCATCCGACGATTGGCTGTTGCCTGATTGCAACTGCAAAGTGGTCTTGCCGATACCGCCGGCAGATCCTTGTATATTGCCTCGTATGTTACTCGTCTCAATATCCCAATAGCTATTTACCGCATCACCACCACTAGCATTGCTACCGATTAGACCGCCAGTAGCAACCGTATATGTGGCACACGCAGGCACGCCTGTACATACGATATCTGCTGTAGCATAGCTGTTGCGAACTGAACCGCCGTTCTCACCGACTAAACCACCAATAAGTGTGACTCCTTCAACACTGCCACTTGCATAAGTGTTTGCAATAGAGCCGAAGTTCAAACCGACTAAACCACCAATACCGTTATCACCCGATACACGGCTCAGGCTGTAGCTATTTGCAATCACCCCACTACTCTCGTTGCGAGCAACCAAACCACCGACTGAGCGTCTACCCGATATCACACCGTAAGCATAACTATTAGAAACACGACCCGTATTGTAGGCAACCAAACCACCGACATCACGTTCTCCGACCACCATCCCATCGGCATAACTGTTGTCTATCCTTCCGGCGTTATAGGCAGCTAGGGTGCCAACACCATTGCGACCCATCACCTCTACATTGGCCAAATTAACATTCCTGATTTGCGCACCGTTAGCTAATGCTACAAACAAGCCGATATTGTCGGTATCGCTCCTATCGATGCGCAGATTGGAAATGGTGTGATTATTGCCGTTGAAGATTCCGCTAAAACATCTATTACTCGGATGATTACATTCATCAGCATCACCGTTTGATGCAATAGATCCTATCGGTTGCCAGTTGGCAAAACGCACATCGTCAGCAACATCTAGGTCTTGCATCAATTCATAGCCCATGCAACCAGTCTCGGGACACCCTTGAGTGATTATGACATCGTCGCGACTCGCTTTATAACCGCTACCGTCTAGTTGATAACGTATTGCATTCAAATCGTCTAAGCTACGAATCTCTATCAAACCGTCATCGTCTTCGTCTATGTCGTTTATAGTAATAAAAGGATGTTTGCTTACCTTAATACTATAGAGTGTTGTTTGTGTAGTTGCAGATATTGAAGTATCTTCTACTGCCAAGGTCAACAAGAAACCATTGATATTGTCTATTTCAAGGGTGGTACTTTCATTATCCGTTAGCTCTTCACGCGGATTTGTTCTACTATCGTCGTTGAGTACGACTATTGCATTCTGATTAAATGTGCGCGGAACGATAGAAAATTCTTGTACATTGCTTTTCAATATCAACTCATAATCGTATATTCCGGAATTAAAGTCAGGGCGTAGTATCAAAACTTCATTGGAACGCGCTAAATTGCTTAGACCAGTACGCTGCTGAGCCGGCAACAGGCTTCGACAAACCGGCAGTTCGCTTTCAGCATCTTCGGTTTCTCGGCATGCCGGAGGGTTGATTATACCGGTAGCTTTAGTATATTTCACTAGTGGGTATTGTGAACTAGTTCCAGAATACCAATCATCACTACTCCAATCATTATAGATTTCTTCTCCGATCTCGGTAGTTTGAAGCTCCTTTGTTGTCTTGCCGATACCGTTAGTATTATCTCCGTCGTCCATCACCTTGCTCGTATCCACGTCCCAATAACTCGCATCTACAGTGAATCGTAGATTTCGGCTACTCCCTATCAATCCTTCACTACTGCCCGATATCTCACTACTTGTGTAGCTATCCACGATGGTAGTTCCGTTATTCTGACCAACTAAACCGCCTACAACAGAAGTCCCTGTAGTAGAACCAGTCGCATAACTATTATAGATCCCCCTACCCACTACCTCGCCGAGCAAACCACCCACGGAGTTATTGCCACTAACCGCACCAGTCGCATAACTATTATAGATCCCCCTACCTATTAAGTAACCGACTAATCCACCTACAGAGGAATTTCCGCTAACCGCATTATGCGCGAAACTATTGACAATCACTCTCTCATTTCTGCCGACCAAGCCACCCACATTCGAATAGCCGCGAACAGAACCACCCATTACATAGCTGTTGACGACATCACCAAGATTCCTACCCACCAAAGCACCGACACCAAATATACCTTGTGCACTATTATCAACATCCACATCCACAGAAAGTAGACCAATGTTCTCAATTCTTGCACCATTCGCCACATCACCAAATAAACCGCTATCACTGGCAGCGACACCGTGGATCCTTAGGTTTGCTATGGTGTGTGCATTCCCGTTAAATAAACCGCTAAAAGGATTGCTACGCTTTCCTACTGGCTGCCAACCTGCACCAGTTGTCCATGTCGGGTTGACCCTACCCACACGATAACTCGCAGGATCCTTAAAGTCCAAGTCTCTGGTCAGTTTATAACCTTTGCATCGCCTCACTAGAATCAAAAGGTTTGTATCTGTAACTATAGGACAGTCTTTTAAGGTGGCAGATACTTGCGCTAAAGGATAATGCATTAGGTTCAAATCCTCCAAATAATCAATCATTATCAAATCGTTCACTACCGTTAAACCAAGAACCTTAATCGTATAAAGCGTCGGCATACGCCGTTTTGTGGATTGCACTTCAAACACAATGCTACCTAAATTGTCACCTGGGGTAAACGATAAACTTTGCCCACTGCTTATGGGTGAACTTGAATCATCTGTGTTTACGATAATCGTATTGGTGCCGTCATAAGCAATCGGTGTCGTAACAAATGTGGTGTCCGCATCAATAACTAAATCGTAGTCGTATATCCCAGGACTAAATGCCGGGATCAAGCGTGCGTTTTCTGAAAACTCCAATCGAACCAGATCCGCCCGTTGTCCGGGTAGCAAAGCTCCGCAATACGGTCTCTGTTCCGGTAATTTCGGTAAATGACTACGGCAAACAATCGGTTTATCATGCTCCGACAAGCCGGCAAACAATCCGCTATTGCAATTGGATAATTGCTCAGGCGACGGCTGCCTGCATCCGGTATTGTCGTCATCGCCTGACGCATAAAGCAACGCCGGATATTGCTTATCGTTGCCGAAATGCCAATCCGCCCTGTCCCATCCGATGTAAATATCATCCGACGGCACACCAGCCTTAAGTTCCATTGCAGTTTTATCAGTAGCTAGAAGTGAGTCGGTTCCAGAAATAACCGCGCCTGCTCTATAATAACTATTAACGATTAAATCTCCGGCAGCTGTCAACCCTCCCACTAAACCGTTATTTGTTCGCACATCACCGATGGCATAGCTATTGTGAATTTTTGTATTCCTTGCATTATTATCATTACTACCGACTAAACCACCTGTAAAACCGCTATTCACCTTTATGTCACCGATGGCATAGCTATTAAAAATAGAACTATTTGTTAAAGTCAAACCGACCAAACCTCCCACGAAAGCACCATCTGAGCGTACAGCAACATTCGCATAGCTATTAGCGATCGTGCCACCAATATTTCTACTAACCAGACCACCTGCGTAGTCACCCCTGACTACTAGCTTGCCGTCTGCATAGCTATTGATAATCGTGCCAAAATTGTAGCCGACTAGACTGCCGATATTGCTTCGTCCGGTGATGTTCACATTCATCAGACCGACATTCTCAACCCTGCCCGTAGCTCCGATTGCTCCGAATAGACCTATACTAATATTGTTGCTCCTTTTTATGGTCAAATTGGAAATGGTATGACCGTTACCTCTGAACAAGCCGTTAAAAGGTTCTCTAAGACTGCCTATGGGTTGCCAGTCAATCCCGGCAAGGTCTATGTCGTCAGTCAATTCATATCCTATACATCCGTTGGGACAATAGATGGCATCGGCATCTTCGCCGTGCCGATAGGCACTGCCGTCCAAGCGATGACGAATGGCATTCAGGTGTGTCGCATCGTTGATATCTATGAGTCCATCACCATCTTTGTCTATGTTTTGAGCTACGATATTGATACGATTAACGATGAATTGATATCTATACGAGTGCCGGTTGCCGTCTTTTACAACTAAACTAAAAACTGTATCATCAAAGTCGTTTAACGGAATCGGCACCGTCCATTCACCGCTATCGCTTACTCCTACGAAGTTGCTATCGCTAAACACCTCAATCATCGCAGCTACATTAAATGCAGTCGGCAGCATGCGAATGGTACTCCGATCGGCATTAACCGATATATCGTAATCAAATAACGCAAACGAAAAAGGACTGGAAAGACCTGCACCCTCAGATAATTTTAAGTCTTGCAATAGGCTGCCTTGATGACGAAGCAAGGTGCGGCAATCATCGGGACGATTTTGAAGGTCTGCCGCCTCACAATGCACATCGCCGGCGGTAAAGTCGGCACGCAAATTATACTTAACCGCTGGATATTGCTTCTCGCTACCAAAATCCCAGTTGTTGGAATTACCTGAATTATCACTACGCCAACGCATATAAATACCAGTTGCACTCGTCGGTAATTGAAGCGCAACGGTGCGCGTACTCTCTCCCAAAGTCACATTGGCTCCAGAAATATCTCTGTCCAAATAAACTGCCCGAGCGGTCGGTGCGAGCTTATCATTCGGATCTTTATTACCGCCAAAGATGCTTTGCGGGACACCGGCTTTGGGTGCCGAGACACTCGCATAGCTGTTAACAATATCAATAATAGACGATGAACGTACCCCGACCAAGCCACCTATGAATCCATTACTCTGTGCTCCGCTAATCTCACCAACCACATAACTGTCGGTGATAGTTAGATCCGAATCTACATCGCCGACCAAACCACCAGCAACTGCCGATGAACCGTTCACGGCAACATTACCGATAAAATAACTGTTACTAATTTGGGAATGCCCACCTCTTGCCGCATTGATATCGTTTAATAAACCGGCAGCAGCAGCGATTCCTTCTATGTTTCCTATCACATAACTATTGCTTATCGTGCATCGCTTACACGATGTAGCAATTCCGGCAGCTGTTTGAGCCTCAATATCCACACCAATTAACCCGATACCGTCTATATAGGCAGCACGGCTATTTCTACCTATAACAGTAAATAGACCTCCGTTGCTTCTCACTCTTAGATTAGCAATCGTTTTATCATTGCCTTTGAATGTAGCGATAAAATTTCCTGCTATAGGCTGCCAAGCTCCCGCACTGGTCCAGCGACCCATGTTTGTCTCGGCATCGCGATAACTGTCTATATCGTTAAAATCCAGATCTCTTAGCAGTTCATAACCGCTACACCCTTCGCTCGGACAACCCGAAGTGATCTTGTCCGCTCCGACATTCGCTCTATAGCCGCTGCCATCCAACTGATGGCGTATCATATTCAGATCTTCCAAATAATTGATATCAACGAGACCGTCGCCGTCTTCATCAATAACTCTCTGATGAGAGTAACTCAGATAAAGCGCATATCTAACCGTCTGTGTGCCTTTCACCTCAATAATCACTTCTTTTGCTTCGTCATTTTTCAGCAAAATCGGCAAACTCGTATCACTGCTGTCTATGGTTTCTCGCATAGTCCCGATAATACTAACGCGTGCAGTCGATTCCATTGCCACCGGAATCAATCGTACACTAGGACGATCGTTGATGACCTTGATAGCATAAAAATTGTTTTGGTTGAGCTTTGCAATATCAATGAGTGTGGAGAATATCGCACCGTCTGCCGGTGTCAAGCTAAGCAAGCCGTAACGTAATCCGGGTGATATAAGCTCTTCGCATTGTGGAAACCCCGATAAACCACACTCAAAAACACTTTCGGTTGCGGAGGTATATTTAAGTATCGGATATTGTTCTGGTGTACCGAAATCCCAATCGCTGGTATCCCAATCTTCATAGATACTATTTGTCGGCATCAAAGGGGTTGCCGATTGAAGCTGTTTCGAGGTCTGACCAATTCCGTTACGGTTTCCGGCAACAATAGTTTCAGTATCCCAGTAGCTTGCGGTAATTACACCATTAGAGTCTCGTCCGACTAAACTACCTCTAGCCCTATCATTTCCTCTCAGTTCGCCGATCGCATAACTATTTTTTATAGAGCCTTGGTTATACCCAACCAATCCGCCTGACGAAGTGCCACGACCAACCTTAACCATTGCATAACCATTAATAATCTGTGCTTTGGAAGAATTCCGACCAACCAGCCCACCTATGTTAGAACTATCACTTCTCGAAATCTCACCGATTGCATAACTATTAGTAATTAGACTGCGATTATTGCCTACTAAACCACCAAAACTCGTTCCCCTTGAATGTGGTATTACGATACTATCCGCACGACTGTTGATAATCGTGCCATCGTTATCACCTACGAGACCACCAATAAATCGAGCTCCGGAAACTTCGCTTATTGCATAACTGCCAACAATATCTCCACCATCGTTACTCGCAACCAAACCACCTGCCGTGCCCCTACTCTTTAATCTAATAGTGCCGGTAACATGGCTATAGCCAACTTGCCCGCGGTTGGTGCTGATCAGTCCGGCAGCTTTAGCACCACCCTCTATTTCCACATTCAACAAGCCAATATTGCTTATCAATGCATCAGAGGTTGTAACACCAAATAAACTTTGATCATCGGCATCGTCTCGGTTTATTTGCAAACCCGATATCGTATGTCCATTGCCGTCAAAGCTCCCGGAGAAAGGTTTGGACTCGCTGCCTATAGGTAGCCAACCGGTATCGTTAGCGTCGTCGTAATCATCTACCGTCCACAAAATCCTATTCAACGGATCTAGGTAACTATCGTGGTCTGCAAAATCTAAATCCCTGGCTAACTTATAAGAACTTCCCAGCCGATGATGTATCGCACGCAAGTCTTCCAAATAGTTAATTGACGTGAACTCGGCAGTGTTTTGATAATCAATATATAGCGTATAGCGTACGCTACGGGTTCCCTGCACTTCAATATGAATACGGTTTATAAAGTTTGCCTTCAAAGGGATTGCTTTGCTTGTCTTGCCGTTGCCGATGCTGTCGTACGCAGTGTTATTGTCGCCGATGTAGAAACTAACATTTGCGGTTGGTTCTATCGTCGTTGGAATCAATCGTATCGTATTGTCTATACTACTCAGAGTGCCGATATAAATACCGCTTTGGTTGTGCTCCTCGGCATCAAATTCGGGAGATAAAGTACCACCGTCTGATGTTGCCAAGCTACGCAAGCCGTGGTGCAAGTGCGGCGATATCAACTCTCCACATTGTGGCAATCCCGATAAACCACACCCATCGCCATCAGGTCCGGATGTGTATTTGAGTATCGGATACTGCTTGCGGTTGCCGAAATCCCAGTCGGCATCGCCCCATGTTTCATATATCCCGATTGCCGAAGTGGGTAATTGCATTTGTTGCGTAGTCTGCCCACTTCCATGACGACCTTGCAGACCGCTAGTCTCAGTATTCCTGTAGCTTGCACTGATGACTCCGCTGTTGCTAGCAACTAAACCACCGCCACTTCCTTGCACTTTCCCGATAGCATAACTGTTGATGATTACTGCCTCAATATTGTCATTACCACCGACCAAACCACCAACATCGCTATTCCCACTCACTTGACCAGTTGCATAGCTGTTCGTTATAGAGCCTCTGTTAATGCCGATTAACCCACCAACACGATCTGCCCCTCTAACATCACCACCGGCATAGCTGTTAATGACACGCCCATTCTCATAATGCCAGCCTACAAGTCCACCAACATTATATTTTCCTAATATGCTAACATTGGCATAGCTATTGATGATTTTACCTTCACTGTCTCCGGCGAGCCCACCTAGGAAACTATTCGCTGAAATCCTGCCGATTGCATAACTGCCGATGATGGTACCTGCATTAAAACCCACGAGTCCACCGGTATAGTTCCTCCCTTCTATTATTAGATTAGACAAACCAACATTTTTTACAGTAGCTGCAGATCCTAAAATAGTGAATAAACCCTTATAATCGTTAGTATCTCTATTAATCTGCAAATTGAATATCGTATGACCGTTGCCCTTAAAAATACCTGTGAAACGATCTATAGAAGTACCTATGGGCATCCAACCGGTGTCGGCATCGTTCTCGTAATCGGCTACCGTCCATTTCGCTTTGTTGATTGGGTCACGATAGCTCGCATCCGAATTGAAATCCAAATCTCGAACTAATTCGTATTTACCGTTTAGTTGATTACGTATCGCATCCAAATCCTCTAGATAATAAATATCGCTAAAGCCGTCATCTACTACAATCTGCATAACCGATATTGGCTCGGATACGATACGGTGCCGATAACCTTGATTGTCGCGATAATCCAACCACACACGATAGCTGATATTATCAATTGCCGACAATACCGTAGGTATCTCATAACGCATTTGCATAGCATCTTCAATATCCTGCCATGCCGCAAGATTAGACGGCAGTTTATACTGCCATTGATAACGAAAGCTGTTAGGATCCACACCACCGTCGGTCTCCATAGATAAATCGGATTCGCTTAGTTCTGCCACCGTTAAAGTCCCTTCACTATGGATCTGGGTCGCTAGAATGCTTATGCTACCGCTATCTGTTTTGACGACCGTCATCGTCGTATTACGAACTACGGTTGCCTCGCCGGCACGCACTTCTACTTGCAATACAACAAGGGTCTCGTCATCATTTTGGGCTACAAAATCATCGGTTATATCTATGCCTAGTTGGGCTTGTCGAGTATTTAAGTCTTTTAATAAATCAGGTTGCGCCGGTGAAACTTGCCTCCAGCGATAGCTCACTCGCTGCAGATCCGGTTCAGAGGTTGATACATTGAATGTAATACGCTGACCCTCGCTTACTGTATAATCCGAACGGTCACTACTAATGGTTGCTCCCAAGCTGGATTGACGTATTACCCAGATCCGATAATGCCTCGCTATCGTAATCAAGGTTGGTTGGGGAGCTACATTCAAATTGATTAATACCGTCTCACCGTTGCGAACCGACGGCAAGCTGGTCTCTTCATCTTTAAGAATACTAATCGTTTGTGTGCTGTTTGCTATCGTAGGACTGAATCTTATTTCTCCTACGCTGTCGTTGATTAGATTCACACGATAGTCAAAAGTTTGCGGATTAAACGTCGGAGACAAAGTCAATCCGTCTAAAACAAGCAAACCTGAGAGCATGATGTGTTGATCCGGCAATAGTCCTCTATTAGAACCCTCGCTATGTCTGAGTATTGGATATTGTTCGTTGGTGCCGAACTCCCAATCGTCAATCTCCCACTTTTCAAAGGTCTCGCCTAGTGAACCAGAGGTGGTCGGTGATTTTAGCTGTGCAGTAGTCCGAGGACTGCCACCGGCACTTACTAAAATCTCAGCAACCTCGCTATCCCAATAGCTATGTATTACACGAACCGTAGTGGCATCTCTTGTTTGATGTGCATAATTCCAGCCTATCAATCCCCCCACATGCTCACCACTTGCTAAAACCTGCCCGTTTACAAAACTGTCGGAAACGATACCTTTATTGCTACCGATCAAGCCACCGACTCTATGCACGCCGGTTACAAAACCACTTGAGTATGTATTGCTTATTTGACTGTCCTCGTTCCATCCGACCAAACCGCCTACATCGCTATTGCCATCTACGCGATTAACCGTAAAACTATTGGTGATTTGACTATCCCTGTTCCAACCGACTAAACCTCCGGCATAAAGATTACCCGAAACCATACCGCTCGCCCGACTGTCAGCTATGCTACCACCTTGATGATTCGCACCGACCAAACCACCGCTATACGAACCCTCGCTTATTACTCCGCCTTCGGCATTGCTTGCACTGACCTGAGCACGATTGAGACCAACCAATCCACCGATATAATCACGTCCTTTTGCAATCCCGGCGGCACGGCTGTCTGTCAGCACACCATCAAAATTAAGACCAACCAAGCCGCCGACTTCACTCACACCCAATAGACTTGTATCAGCAACGCTATAGGTGATATGTCCCTCGTTATAACCTACTAGACCGCCGAGACTATGACCGCTACCCTCTATACGCTCAAGCATCACATCGCCGTTGAGTATCGTCCCTTCATTGCTACCAAACAACCCACCTACATTATTGCCCATACCGATTAGACGACCGTCTTCCACTCCGATATAGGCGACACCTCCGGCGTTATGACCGGCTAAACTACCGATGTATGAATTCCCTTTGATGCTTATTTGCGACAATACCAAATTACTGATTTTGGCTAGCTTCGTCGTCGCCTTGAACAAACCGACATAATCCGACGGTCTGTTGATATACAGATTGGCTATCGTATGACCGTTGCCTTCAAACCTAGCATTAAAGAAGTTCAGCCGATCGCTTATAGGCAACCAACCTAAACCGCTAGTCCATGCTTTTTTATTAGTGGTGTTGCGGTAGCTGTCGTCGGCGTTGAAATCCAAATCGTTACGCAACTCGTAACCGTTGCAGCCGCTTTGAGGACATCCTGCGGTGATTTTTTTTGAGGTTAGGCTTTCTCTGTAACCACTACCGTCCAATTGATAGCGAATTGCGTTTAAGGCATTGAGATCACAAATCTCTATCAATCCGTCGTTGTCTTGATCTATATCGGTTATGTAATTACATTGAAGGTGACGTTGCGCAAGAGCAATCTCAGAAAACATCGCTGTCAGCAGACAAGTCGCACATACCGGCAGACTAGACACCTTCATAATGCAGTACCTCTACATAGCTACCCCTGAATACTCCTCCTCGTTGTCTGATATATTCAAAGCGATACCGCTTGAATTGAAATACTGATGGAAAATTCCTTTTCCCAGCAAATATCATAGCATATTTTTTGCAAATACAAATTTATTATTTATTATTTTGATAAATTTTTTATAATATTATCTATATAAATGGAAATGCCGATTGTTGCAGTGGCACAATCGGCAATTTGATATATCCGCTCGTAACGCGTTGTATCTGTGCAAGTAGAATCGCCGATTGAGCCAGTAGGTCAATCGGCGTGACATTGTGCAGAACCTCAACATGGCTGCTTGTCGTACATTATCCTTCGTACACCACCCAATTTATGGGAACCAAAACCAAGTGGCGAAAGCGGTTGAGGTGGCACAAGTACCCGACATGGGTAGGGGTGGATTTATATATCCGCCCTAACGCGATGTACTTGCACGATTTATACATTCATCCATCAAATTTATGCAAACCATAATCTTGTGGCGCAAAGCGGTTACAGTTTTGCACAATGTCACACTGGACTAGCGTAAGAGGCCTTCGAGGAATACTCTGACTTGTACGGAAATTGTCGGTAGCCGATCCATCAAGTTTCTTACAACATCTCTAGATCTCTCAACATTATAAACGAATTGTTGCGGCGCCGACATTGCCGGAGATACGATGCCTTGATGCCTATAGCCTTGCTTATCGGTATAATCAACCAACACGCGATAGCGGGCACCTATAATACCCTCCACGGTATAGCTTGCATCAGTGGCACCCTCAATGTCCGACCAGCTACCCAGTAGTTGCTTTTGCCACTGATAAGCTATCTCAGGGTTAGGGTTTATTCCGTCCGCATCCGATGATAGATCTATGTCTTCAATGGTGTATGTAAAACCATTCAGCGTAGGCGTAGGAATCGATATGACATCGTTATCCTCTTTGACTATCGCTAACTGTGCCTTTTCACTCACAATACCTGAGCCATCGTCAGCCATCATAACGATATCCACAACACCCATGTTTTGTATCTCATCAAGTAAATCACTCGGTATGTTAAGTTCATACCTTAAATCGGCAGGGCCTACTATCGTGCCGGTGCTTACCTTCATATCCGGCAATAGATTTGGAGCCGTGGTCAGACTATAACTCAACTCGTCTCCCTCGGGATCTTCTATAGCAACATTCAATGCTAGAGTTTCACCTTCTGCGATTGAGGCGGGTGCGTTAATGCTTATTCTCGGCAGACGATTATCGTTTATCGTTAATTTATAGACAACTGGTTGTTCCGTTGCCACCGAGTTGCTTGCCGCAACACTGATAACCGTAGATGTAGACTCGGAAGTATTTAGCGCAAGAGTATAGCCGGAATTGTCCGCCGGCAAGACTTTGCCGTCGGCTACGATGATCGCACCAGGATTAGCTGCTATCGGGATGATTTTCAATTCGCTGGCATCGGCATGGATCGACACTGTATAAGTCGTGATTGTAGAACTAAAGGCAGGAGAAAGATGCAAATGCCCTGCCCCGACATTCTGTTCCAGCCTTAGATCTCGCAAACCAATACGCTGATGGAGCAATAATTTGCCACAATCCGCGAACGGCGTAGAAGTGTCACACGTGTCATCGTAGTATTTAAGTGCTGGATATTCTTCAAAGATGCCAAAATCCCATATGTCGGCACCCCAGTTGTAATAAACATCAGTTGCGGCAGTTCCTGGTTCGGCAGGTAATTTGAGTTCCTCAGCGGTTTTTTCTGCATCTTCACGAACTCCAAGTCCTTTTCTAGGTGCAGAACCACTTAGCCAATAACTATCGTTAATCTCTCCATTATTAAAGAAGGTTAAACCAAAACCTCTCCTTAAAATATTTCCAGTTGCATAGCTGTTGGTGATGGTGCCATTATTACGCCCGGCTAAATTGCTTGCACTAGAAAATCCTAAAACATCGCCGGTTGCATAGCTGTTGGTGATCATATTCTCACTTATACCGACTAATCCGCCAGCATTATTATCTTGGCTGACAACGACCCCAGTCGCATAGCTTTTCATGATGTCTCCCCTATTTTCACCGACTAAACCGCCTACTTGGGAATTTCCTGTAACATCTCCGGTCGCATAACTGCTCATGACGGTGCCATCGTCATTCCAACCGACTAAACCACCTACATTTCCACCAGATCCGGTAACAACTACGGCCGCATGGCTATTCGTAATGGTTCCCTCATCATTATTACCGACTAAACCGCCTACTCTATTAGAAGCCCCTGAAACAGAACCCATCGCATAGCTGCTCGTGATGGTGCCACCGTCATTCCAACCAACTAGACCACCTATATGAGAGCCAGTCCCTGAAACAGTGCCTATCGCATAGCTTTTTGTAATGGCACTTTCTTCACTAAAACCGACTAAACTGCCTACGCGGAACTGCCCTCTAATATCTACATCTAGCAAACCCAAATTAGTAATTTCACTCTTCCGTGTATAACCGAACAAGCCTACAAAACTAGTGTTGCTGTTAATCATCAGATTGGATATCGTATAACCGTTGCCGTTGAATGTTGC
This sequence comes from uncultured candidatus Poriferisulfidus sp., assembly GCA_965200865.1. Classification (GTDB taxonomy): domain Bacteria; phylum Pseudomonadota; class Gammaproteobacteria; order Poriferisulfidales; family Oxydemutatoraceae; genus SP5GCR1. The sequence goes on from CBDAVG010000002.1 coordinate 1,002,150, forward strand.
TTGAAAAGGCAAAAAAGAAGGAGACCCTATGGGTTCCCAGCCTAAATCAGTGGTGGTGGTGACTGTGTATCTTGCTTTGAAAGATGGTATGCGGTAACTATTGTCATCCATGAAGTCCAGGCTTCTTGTCAACTCATAACCATTGCATCCGTCGGTGGGGCAACCTGCAGTAATCTTGCTCGCCACAGCACTCGCACGATAGCCGCTACCATCTAGTTGGAAACGAATTGCAAAAAGATCTTCAAGGGTTTCAATTTCTATTAAACCATCGCTGTCTTTATCCACAAAGTTCGCGATAGTCGTATAGAGCGGCGCATCGTGGTGGATGGTTGTATCGTAGCCTTGTGCATCGGTATAGCTTATGGAAAGTCTGTATAGTACGTTGCGAACATCTTCTGGAGGCATATAGTTTTTTTGGTTAGCATTGGGTATCGCAACAAATATACCGTTCTGTTCCTGCGACCATTGATAGCCGATATTGGTCAAAGATGCTCCGTCTATATCGTCGGATAAATCGCTTGCCGAAAGTGTATTGCTACTTATCCATTTCACGGCACTCTCGGAGTTTCCATTGTTGACCTTCCTCACCGATAGCGGTATCTCTCTGCTTACGACAGATGACAGATTGCCACTTTCACTCAGTTCCAGTTTTAGGATTACCGTGCTATCGTCCTCGTCTCTTGCGACAAAATCGACAGGCACCATAAACCCTAATGTAGATGTGCTTTGTATCTGTAGCGACAATGGCTTCCCAGATACTTGACTCCACTGATAATCCAATCGTGGATTATTCTGCCCAAAACTCGTTGAGGCATCCAAGCGAACGACATCTCCTTCGTCTAAGGTGAGGATATTTGCTCTGATTACTTCGGTAGGAGTACTGCCGTTGATCGCTGTGGATATTTTAGGCTGAAACGGATATTGCAAGCGTACCTGTATTTGATAATTTGCGCTTCTATTATTTCCTTTTGCGGTTTTAATCTGAAGTTTGAATGAGTCCCTTGCACTAATTTGCATGGTGCCGTCCAATTGCTTTGGGAGATCGTTGTCTTTACGAATCGTTATTTCGGTACCTTCGTCGGCATTAGCGGTGATTTTTATAGCCACTGGTACTATCTCAGGTTCAATTATCGCTTCGTAGTTAAACCTATTCGACATAAAATCCGGGGTCAACCGCACATTCTCCGCATTGACCGATAAATTAAGCCTATTCAATAAAAGTGCATCGGCAATTTGACCAGATAATAGCGCATCACAACTTGGCAATGCCGTTTCGATGTCTGTGTTGCAACCCGGGTCATCGGCATCCAGTCCAATCCCATACTTGAGTGCCGGAAATTGCGAACTGGTACCGAAATCCCAATCAACAACATCCCAATCTACATAGGTCTTGCATACATCTTTGGACTTTGACTCATCTGCGGAAAGTTCAGGACATGTATTGAATTCGGTATTCGGAGCAATAGGGCTTCTAAGGGTGCTTGGCCGTCTTGAATTCTCCACATTTCCGATTATCCCAAAGCATTGCAAACCTACTACACTACCACCTGAAAAAACAAGCTCACAATTAGAGTCAGTATTCCAATAACTATTGATGGCGGCAGACCCTCCGCCAACCAAACCGGTCAGTGTACCTTCACCGGAAATTTTGCCTAAAGTATAACCATTTTCAATTGTTGAATTATTATTAACACCGACTAAACCACCAGCAACTTGATTATTTGATTCACTGCATGTCCCAAATCCTGTTTCCACATTACCTGTCGTGTAGCTGTTTTTGATTTGACTCGTTTTCAGTAACTCACCTGGGTCGCTAGAGGATTGATTTCCCACCAAACCACCGACTATGCAAGGTCCTTTCACCTCACCAGTTGAATAGCTGTTATAAACTTTGCCACCGTCTATGTTCCTGCCGACCAAACCACCTACTCCGACTTGCCTATTTGTATCTGGTGTCTCGGAATCTTCGGCAATCACATTGATCTTTGCGTAGCTATTGAGAATAAGACCTTTATTCCAGCCAACTAGACCGCCTATGAATCCTGTCTGTTCACTGCGCCCGACATCACCTCTTATTATTTTATCGGTATTCCCGGCAGCAACATCACCGACCACATAGCTATTGACGATTACACTACCGCTCTGTATAGCACCGGCGATGCCACCTACATTTTTAGTGCCGACTAAACCTTTGATTGCCGGATCAACTAGTCCCAAGTTTTCAATCTTTGCAGTTTCTCCTATTTGAGAAAATAAACCTATATTGTTTTTAGTGCCGACGCTATAATTTATTTGCATATTGGATATCGTATGACCATTGCCGTTGAATACAGCATTGAATACTCCACCTATAGGTTGCCAACTGGAGTCGACTGGACTGGAGTCGTCTGGATCAGTGAACCTCATCACCGTCCAATCATTCTTCAGTTCAGAACGCGTAGCGGGATCCGATGTAAGATAGCTTGCATCATCAGTGAAATCTAAATCGTTCATCAATTCATAGCCTCGGCATTTCTCTACATTGTTGACCACAGGACAACCTATGGTGCTAGTCGTAGACATTGCATCGGCTTTATAACCTGAACCATCCAAAACATAGCGCATCGCATCCAACTCTTCCAAATAACGAATCTCTATCAAACCGTCGTCATCGTCGTCTATGTCTAAATAGTTTATAACCTCAGATTCAAGCTGTTCGCGATAACCCTGCTGGTCTTCATACATAACGATTGCACGGTATTGGTAATCTCCTTCGTTAGGAAGGGCATAGGCAGGTGCCGATACTAGGTTTATCCAACTCTCTGCTTCGCTGCGGCGACGCTGCCACTGTATATCGATTGCTGCAAAATCACCGTCGCGATCTATAAACTCGCTACCGTCCTTTCTTTCAATTCGGATACTATAAGTGTGCACCTCGATATTATCCCTAAGTAGACGAACACGATGAGCTACATCGTTGTCGCGTTTGGAAATTATCAACGATATCATCTTGCTTGAATAAACCTCATCGTTCACAGCGATTTCCAAGATCAACTGCACGACGCGGCTATCGTCTTGCCTAGATACTACATTGATAGGCACCATGAAATCTAATACCGCACTTTGTGTATCAACTGGCGATAGTGGGTCGTTGAATTTCAACACATCGCCAACCGATTGCCGCCAGCTATAGCGATATGAATCTTCGTTCAAACCGAAATTATACGGAGTCGTTAAACGAACACGCTCACCTTCGGCTACCGTTAATGGCATAGATAGGGTTGTGGTTGTCGCCGTCACTAATTTGATCTCTGATGTGACGTAGCGGACGGAGAAGTTATACGGTAATACTGTGTCATCGGGTGTGCGAGTACTAATAGTAATCTGCGGTGCATGGCTGCCGTCCAACACAAATGATAACGGTATACCTGATGCGCATGCTAAACCGTCGTTACAAACAACATCAAGCATCGTACCTGCTTGGGTTGGTGTGGCATTCAGTTGCACTTCTGTTATTCGCTCCGATTCAGCGATGATATCGTAATCAAAAATCAACGGATGGAAGGGCGGGAATAGTCGGACATTGCCCGATAAAGTCAAACTTTGCAACAGACTCTTTCCTTCAGGAGCAAGTATCGGCGCATTAGCAATCGCTTTCAGTGCCGGATAGCGAGCCGCATCTGCAAACTCCCATACATTGGGATCCCAATTTCTATAAATGCTATTCATCGGCGAAGTCGGCGTGGATGATTGGAGTATTATTGTGGTCGCAGAAGTGCCACTAGCACTTGATGCTACACCACTTGCATCTATATCCCAATAACTATCGCTAACCATCGCATTGTTGCGAGCCACCAAACCACCTACTTTAGATTTCGCTCCGATGGCTATCGCTCTGCTCACCGCATAGCTGTTGATGATTTTGCTAGAACTTCGGTTTGAAGCAACCAAACCACCGACACCGTCCCGACCGATTACCGAACCCACCGCATAGCTATTCTCAATACGACCTCGGTTCTCGTTTAGAGCAACTAAACCACCTGCCAATGACCTTGTCAATCTATCTGCCAGATTGCCTTTGACTTGGGTTTCCGAGTATGATTCGGTAATAGAACCACCAACATTCCTACCGACCAAACCGCCTGAAATTACCGATGTGCCGTTGCCTCTCGCCGCTACAAAACCAGTAACATAACTCTTGCTAATATTGCCCGCTCGGTTATAGCCGACCAGACCACCAACATGCTCACCTCCGACTATGTTCACATCGCTTAGACCTAGACCTTCTATTACAGTATCGGTTTCGCTACCGTCTATCACACCGAATAAACCACCATCGCTATCCGGTCTATTCACCCTTAAATTAGAAATCGTATAACCGTTGCCTTTGAATGTTGCCGCAAAAGGATAACTTGATGTGCCTATCGGTTGCCACCCTGCCCCAGTAGTCCATGCGCTATTCACGCTACCCGCTCGGTAATGTAGCGGATTGTCAAAGTCCAAGTTTTGCAACAACTCATATCCCTTGCAGCCGGTCATTGGACAGCCTTTGATACTTTCTATGAACACACCGTCGTTATTTTGATATCTCAAGCGGCTGCCATCCAAAGCATTGCGCATCGCATCCAAATCTTCCAATGTCAGAATATCTATCAATCCATCTCCGTCTACATCTACATCTCTTTCCAAACCAGAAGAGAAATAATCTACCTCAAAGCGATATCGGATACGCCGCTCCCCTGAGACTTCAACGGTAATTACGGTGGTGCCGGTGGAATGTAATACGATTGCTGAACTGCTGGTGCCGCTTTGAAGCTGCTCATCAAAACCATTATCACTTAAGATACGAATGGTCGCTCTTTTGTCCAGTGCATTTGGTGTTAGATGCAACTGCCTTATGTTCGCATCCAACTCTACGCTGACGCGATAATACAATTTAGTCGTATTGAAGTTCGGAGACAGCATTACAACCTCGGCGATTGTCAAACTTGCCAAACCATAAGACTGGGATTGGGGAGTACCTCTTCGCGTTATAGGGCTAGCATATTTAAGAATTGGATATTGATTTGCATTGCCGAAATTCCAATCACTATTGCGCCACTCGTAATAGGCTCCACTTGCATCCGACGATTGGCTGTTGCCTGATTGCAACTGCAAAGTGGTCTTGCCGATACCGCCGGCAGATCCTTGTATATTGCCTCGTATGTTGCTTGCCTCAATATCCCAATAGCTATTTACTGCATCACCACCATTGGTATTGCTACCGATTAGACCGCCGGTAGCAACCGTATAGGTGGCACACGCAGGCACACCTGTGCATACGATATCTGCCGTTGCATAGCTGTTGCGAACCAAACCGTCGTTCTCACCGACTAAACCACCAATAAGTTTGACTCCTTCAACACTACCACTTGCATAAGTGTTTGCAATAGAGCCGAAGTTCAAACCGACTAAACCACCAATGCCGTTATCACCCGATACGCGGCTCAGGCTATAGCTATTTGCAATCATCCCACCACTTTCGTTGCGAGCAACCAAACCACCGACTGAGCGTTCACCCGATATCACACCGTAAGCATAACTATTAGAAATACGACCCGTATTGTAGGCAACCAAACCACCGACATCATGTTCTCCGACCACCATCCCATCGGCATAACTGTTGTCTATCCTTCCGGCATTATAGGCAGCTAGAGTGCCAACACCATTGCGACCCATCACCTCTACATTCGCCAAATTAACATTCATGACTTGCGCACCGTTAGCTAATGCTACAAACAAGCCAATGTTGTCGGTATCGCTCCTATTGATGCGCAGATTGGAAATGGTGTGATTATTGCCGTTGAAGATTCCGCTAAAACATCTATTACTCGGATGATTACATTCATCGGCATCGCTGTTTGATGCAATAGATCCTATCGGTTGCCAGTTGGCAAAACGTACATCGTCAGTAAGGTCTAAATCTTGCATCAATTCATAGCCCATGCAACCAGTCCTGGGGCATCCTTGAGTGATTATGATGTCGTCGCGACTCGCTTTATAGCCGCTGCCGTCTAGTTGATAACGTATTGCATTCAAATCGTCTATGCTACTAATATCTATCAAGCCGTCATTGTCTTCGTCTATATCGTTTATAGTGATAAACGGATGTTTGCTTACCTCAAACCGATAGAGCGTCGTTCTCGTAGTCATAGAGCCTGGAGAATCTTCCACTGTCAGTGTCAGTAAGAAACCATTGCTATTGTCTATTTCAAGCGTGGTTTCTTCGTTGTCTACTAATTCTTCGCGAGGATTAGTTTTGCTATCGTCGTTGAGTATGACCCTGGCATTCTGATTAAATGTACGCGGAATGATAGTAAATTCTTGTGCATTGCTTTTTAATATTAACTCGTAATCGTATATTCCGGAATTAAAGTCAGGGCGTAGTAACAAAACTTCATTGGAACGCGCTAAATTGCTTAAACCAATGCGTAGATCTGGCAACAGGCTTCCACAAATCGGCAGTTCAACTCGTAGACCTTCGGCTTCTCGGCACGCCGGGCGAGCGACTATATCAGTGGCACTGGTATATCTCAATGCCGGATATTGACCCGCTGCCGAATACCAGTCGTCGTGATGCCATTGACTATAGATTTCTTCTCCGATCGCAGGTGTTTGCAGCTCTGCCGTCGTCTTGCCGATACCGTTGCTATCAAAATTGTCATCTCCCACTTCGCTCGTAGCGACATCCCAATAACTCTGAACAGAAAGGATTGCATTCAAGACACTGCCTATTAATCCTTGACTACTGCCCGATATTTTGCTGGTTGCATAGCTGTTGATAATGCTACCATTTACCCAACCTGCTAAACCACCTACAGAACTAACTCCGCTAACCGTACCAGTCGCATAACTATTGCTGATGTTTGTGGTTGAAATGCCGACTAATCCACCTACATAGTCATTCCCGCTAACCGCACCAGTCGCATAACTATTGTAGATTCTTGAACCTGATTCATTACCACCGACTAAACCACCGACAAAATTAGTTCCAGTAACCTTAACACTTGTATGGCTATTAACGATTACACCCAAATTCCTACCGACCAAGCCACCTGAATACAAACTGCCTCGGACTTCACCGCCTATCACATAGCTGTTGACGATTTCACCATTATTCTCACCCACCAAAGCACCACTATATTGACCGTTCACATCAATATCTACATTGAGTAGGCCGACATTCTCAACTCTCGCACTTGTTGCCATGACACTGAATAAACCGATATTGTCGGTAGCGGCACCATTGATCCTGAGATTCGATATCGTGTGTGCATTTCCGTTGAATAAATCATTAAAAGGATTACTGTTATCTCCTATAGGCTGCCAGCCTACACCAGTCGTCCATATTGGGTTGATCGCACCTACACGATAACTTTTGGGATCCTTAAAGTCCAAATCCCTAGTCAGTTTGTAGCCCTTGCATCGCCTCATATTATCTTTGCTATCTATAGGGCAATCCTCTAGAATATCGGATATCTGCTCTATAGGATTACGCATCAGGTCTAAGTCTTCTAGATAATCAATCATTATCAAACCATCTACTACCGTAATATTGTGCACTACCTTAATCGTATAGAGTGTAGGCGCATCTTGATTTTCAGATCTCACCGTGATTAAGATACGATTTAAGTCGTTGCTTAAAGTGAACGATAAACCTTGCCCACTATTTATCAATGAACTTAAGCCGTTTGCGTCTATGGTGATTTTATCGCTGCCGTAATAAGCAGTGGGTGTGGTACGAAATGTGGTACCCGAATCAACAACTAAGTTATAGTCGTATATCTCAGGATTAAACGCTGGAGTCAAGTGTGCATTTTCTGAAAGCTCCAACTGAACTAGCCCACTACGCTGCGCGGGTAGCAAGGTTCCACAGACCAGCAAATTCATATCCGTCGGTGATGTTTCACATGCACGATGAGCCTTATCATCGCCTGCCGCATAAAGCAAAACCGGATATTGCTCTGTATTGCCGAAATCCCAATCGGCTCTATCCCACTCAGTGTAAATATCATCCGATGGTGTACCTGTTCTAAGTGCTGACGCAGTTCTATCAATACCGACGAGTGAGTCAGTCCCAGAGATAACCCCACTTTTTCGGTAATAACTATTACTAAATGTTTGTCCGCTTATGGTTGCCGCTACCAAACCTCCCACCCTACCATTATCAATCTGCACATTACCGACTGCATAGCTATCATTAATAATGAAGGGATCTCTGCCACTTGTTCCTACTAAACCTCCCGCTATACCTCTATTTACCTGCACATTGCCGGTGGCATAACTATTAACAATAGAACCGCCTTGACTCTCACCGAGCAAAGCTCCCGCAAAACTAGCCCTTGCTTTTATGTCAACATCTGCATAGCTATTGATGATTTTGCCACGCTCGTTTTTACCGACCAAACCACCCATGCTATTGACGGTGCTTTTGGTATCTACGAGCTTGCCTTTTGCGTAGCTATTGATAATCGTGCCGCGGTTGCGGGCAGCTATACTGCCGATAGTGCCTTCGCCGACCATATCTACATTCACCAGACCGACATTCTCAATTCTGCCTGCGGCTCCGATTACCCTGAATAAACCCATATTGTTGATATTATTTGCTTTTATAGTCAAATTGAAAATGGTATGGCCATTGCCTCTGAACAAGCCGTTAAAAGGTTGCCTAAGACCACCTATGGGTTGCCAATCAATCCCGGCAAGGTCTATATCGTCAGTCAATTCATATCCTATACATCCGTTAGGACAATAGATTGCGTCGGCGGTTTCGCTGTGCCGATAGGCACTGCCATCCAAGCGATGACGAATGGCATTCAGGTGTATTGCATCGTCAATATCTATGAGTCCATCGCCGTCTTTGTCTATGTTTTGAGTTACGATGTTGATACGATTAACGATGAATCGATATCTATACGAACTCCGATTACCGTCTTTTACGACCAAAGCGACGACCGTGTCGCCAGAGTCGTTCAACGGGATCGGCATCGTCCATTCACCACTATCGCTTACCCCCATCAAGTTGCCATCGCTAAACACCTCAATCATCGTAACTGTATTAAACGCAGTCGGCAACATGCGAATGGTGCTTCGATCGGCATTGACTGATATACCGTAATCAAATAACGCAAACGAAAAAGGATTGGAAAGACCTGCACCCTCAGATAATTTCAAGTCTCGTAATAGGCTTCCCTGATAACGAAGTAAAGTGCGGCAATCATCGGGACGATTTTGAAGGTCTGCTGCCTCACAATGCACATCGCCGGCGGTAAAGTCGGCACGCAAATTATACTTAACCGCAGGGTATTGCTTAGTGGTGCCAAAATCCCAGTTGTCAGAATTACCTAAATTATCACTACGCCAACGCATATAAATATCAGTTGCACTCGTCGGTGATTGAAGTGCAACGGTGCGCTTACTCTCTCCCAAAGTCACATTGGCTCTAGAAATATCTCTGTCCAAATAAACTGCCCGAGCGGTCGGTGCGAGCTTATCATTCGGATCTTTATTACCACCGAATAGGCTTTGTGGCACATCATCTTTGGTTGCCGAAACACTCGCATAGCTGTTAACAATATCAATAATAGACGATGAACGTACCCCGACCAAGCCACCTATGAATCCATTACTCTGTGCTCCGCTAATCTCACCAACCACATAACTGTCGGTGATAGTTAGATCCGAATCTACATCGCCGACCAAACCACCAGCAACTGCCGATGAACCGTTCACGGCAACATTACCGATAAAATAACTATTACTAATTTGGGAATGCCCACCTCTTGCCGCATTGATATCGTTTAATAAACCGGCAGCAGCAGCGATTCCTTCTATATTTCCTATCACATAACTATTGCTTATCGTGCATCGCTTACACGATGTAGCAATTCCGGCAGCTGTTTGAGCCTCAATATCCACACCGATTAACCCGATACCGTCTATATAGGCAGCACGGCTATTTCTACCTATAACAGTAAATAGACCTCCGTTGCTTTTCACTCTTAGATTGGCAATCGTTTTATCATTGCCTTTGAATGTAGCGATGAAAGTTCCCACTATAGGCTGCCAAGCTCCCGCACCGGTCCAGCGACCCATGTTCGTCTCGGCATCACGATAACTGTCTATATCGTTAAAATCCAAATCTCTTAGCAGTTCATAACCGCTACACCCTTCGCTCGGACAACCTGAAGTGATCTTGTCCGCTTCAACATTCGCTCTATAGCCGCTACCGTCCAACTGATGACGAATGGCATGCAAATCCTCTAGATAATTGATATCAACGAGACCGTCGCCGTCTTTATCAATGACTCTCTGATAAGAGTAACTCAGATAAAGTACATATCTAATCGTCTGTGTGCCTTTCACTTCAATAATCACTTCTTTTGCTTCGTCATTTTTCAGCAAAATCGGCAAACTCGTATCACTGCTGTCTATGGTTTCTCGCATAGTCCCGATAATAATAACGCGTGCGGTCGATTCCATTGCCACCGGAATCAATCGCAAACTAGGATGATCGTTGATAATCCTGATGGAGTAAAAATTGTTTTGGTTGAGCTTTTCGATATCAATGAGTGTGGAGAATGTCGCATCGTCTGCCGGCATCAAGCTACGCAAGCCGTAACGTAATCCAGGTGATATAAGCTCTTCGCATTGCGGCAATCCCGATAAACCACACTCAAAAACACTTTCGGTTGCGGAGGTATGTTTAAGTATCGGGTATTGATCGCTGTTGCCGAAATCCCAATCGCTGGTATCCCAATCTTCATAGATACTATTTGTTGGCATCAAAGGAGTTGCCGATTGAAGCTGTTTTGAAGTCTGACCAATCCCGTTGCGATTTCCAGCAACGATAGTGTCGGTGTTCCAGTAGCTTGCGGTAATTACACCATCAGAGTCTCGTCCGACTAAACTACCTCTAGCCCTATCATTGCCCCTCAGTTCGCCAATCGCATAACTATTTTTTATAGCACCTTGGTTATACCCAACCAATCCGCCTGACGAAGTGCCACGACCAACCTTAACCATTGCATAACCGTTAATAATCTGTGCTTTAGAGGAATTCCGACCAACCAGCCCACCTATGTTAGAACTATCACTTCTCAAAATCTCACCGATTGCATAACTATTAGTAATTAGACTGCGATTGTTGCCTACTAAACCACCAAAACTCGTTCCTCTTGAATGTGGCATTATGATACTATCCGCACGACTGTTGATAATCGTGCCATCGTTATCACCTACGAGACCACCAATAAATCGAGCTCCGGAAACTTCGCTTATTGCATAACTGCCAACAATATCTCCACCATCGTTACTCGCAACCAAACCACCTGCCGTGCCCCTACTCTTTAATCTAATAGTGCCGGTAACATGGCTATAGCCAACTTGCCCGCGGTTGGTGCTGATCAGTCCGGCAGCTTTAGCACCACCCTCTATTTCCACATTCAACAAGCCGATATTGCTTATCAATGCATCGGAGGTTGTAACACCAAATAAACTTTGATCATCGGCATCGTCTCGGTTTATCTGTAAACCTGATATCGTATGTCCGTTGCCGTCAAAGCTCCCGGCGAAAGGTTTGGACTCGCTGCCTATAGGTAGCCAACCGGTATCATTAGCGTCGTCGTAATCATCTACCGTCCACAAAATCCTATTCAACGGATCTAGGTAACTTTCGTTGTCTGCAAAATCCAAATCCCTGGCTAACTTATAAGAACCTCCCAGCCGATGATGTATCGCACGCAAATCCTCCAAATAGTTAATTGACGTGAACTCGGCAGTGTTTTGATAATCAATATATAGTGTATAGCGTACGCTACGGGTTCCCTGCACTTCAATATGAATACGGGTTATAAAGTTTGCCTTCAAAGGGATTGCTTTGCTCGTCTTGCCGCTACCGATGCTGTCGTATGCAGTCTCATCGTCGCCGATGTAGAAACTAACATCTGCGGTTGGTTCTATCGTCGTTGGAATCAACCGTATCGTATTGTCTGTACTACTCACAGTGCCGATATAAATACCGCTTTGGTTGTGCTCCTCGGCATCAAATTCAGGGGCAAATTCAGGAGATAAAGTACCACCGTATGATGTTGCCAAGCTACGCAAGCCGTAGCGCAAGTGCGGTGATATCAATTCTCCACATTGCGGCAATCCCGATAGACCACACGCATCGCCGTCGGGTCCGGGTGTGTATTTGAGTATCGGATACTGCTTGCGGTTGCCGAAATCCCAGTCGGCATCGCCCCACGCCTCAAATATCCCGATTGCCCTTGTTGGTAATTGCATTTGTTGCGTAGTCTGCCCGCTTCCATGACGACCTTGCAAACCGCTGATCTCGGTATTCCAGTAACTTGCACTGATGACTCCGCTGTTGCTAGCAACTAAACTACCGCCGCTTCCTGTCACTTTCCCGATAGCATAACTGTTGATGATTACTGCCTCAGTATTGTCATTACCACCGACCAAACCACCAACATCGCTATTTCCACTCACTTGACCAGTTGCATAGCTGTTCGTTATAGAGCCTCTGTTGATGCCGATTAAACCACCGACACGATCTGCTCCTTTAACATCACCACCGGCATAGCTGTTAATGACACGCCCATTCTCATAATGCCAGCCTACAAGTCCACCAACATTATATTTTCCTAATATACTAACATTGGCATAGCTATTGATGATTTTACCTTCGCTATCTCCAGCGAGCCCACCTAGGAAACTATTTGCCGAAATCTTGCCGATTGCATAACTGCCGATGATGGTACCTGCATTAAAACCCACGAGTCCACCGGTATAGTTCCTCCCTTCTATCCTTAGATTAGACAAACCAACATTTTTTACAGTAGCTGCAGATCCTAAAATAGTGAATAAACCCTGATAATCGGCAGTATCTCTATTAATCTGCAAATTGAATATCGTATGACCGTTGCCCTTAAAAATACCTATGAAACGATCTATAGAAGTACCTATGGGCATCCAGCCGGTGTCGGCATCGTTCTCGTAATCGGCTACCGTCCATTTCGCTTTGTTGATTGGGTCACGATAGCTCGCATCTGAATTGAAATCCAAATCTCGAACTAATTCATATTTACCGTTTAGTTGATTACGTATCGCATCCAAATCCTCTAGATAATAAATATTGCTAAAGCCGTCATCCTCTACGACCTGTATAACCGATATCGGCTCGGATACGATACGGTGCCTGTAACCTTGATTGTCGCGATAATCCAACCACACACGATAGCTGATATTATCAATAGCCGACAATACCGTAGGTATCTCATAACGCATTTGCATCGCATCTTCAATATCCTGCCATGCCGCAAGATTAGACGGTAGTTTATACTGCCATTGATAGCGGATGTTGTTGATATCCACACCACCGTCGGTCTCCATAGATAAATCGGATTCGCTTAGTTCTGCCACCGTTAAAGTCCCTTCACTATGGATCGGAGTCGCTAAAGTGCTTATGCTAACGCTATCTGTTTTGACGACCGTCATCGTCGTATTACGAACTACGGTTGCCTCGCCAGCACGCACTTCCACTTGTAACACAACAGAGGTCTCGTCATCATTTTGGGCTACAAAATCGTCAGGTATATCTATGCCTAGTTGAGCTTGTCGAGTATTTAAGTCTTTTAATAAATCAGGTTGCGCCGGTGAAACTTGCCTCCAGCGATAGCTCACTCGCTGCAGATCCGGTTCAGAGGTTGATACATTGAATGTAATACGCTGACCCTCGCTTACCGTATAATCCGAACGGTCGCTACTAATTATTGCTTCTAAGCTGGATTGACGTATTACCCAAATCCGATAGTGCCTCGCTATCGTAATCAAGGTTGGTTGGGGAACTACATTCAAATTGATTGATACTGTCTCACCGTTGTGAACCGACGGCAAGCTGGTTTTCTCGTCTTTAAGAATACTGATCGTTTGCGTGCTGTTTGCTATCGTAGGGCTAAATCTTATTTCTTCTGCACTGTCATCAATTAGGTTCACACGATAATCAAAAGTTTGTGGATTGAACGAGGGAGATAGGGTCAATCCGTCTAAGACAAGCAAACCCGAAAGCATGATGTGTTGATCCGGCAATAGCTCGCTATTAGAACCTTCGCTATGCCTGAGTATCGGATATTGCTCATTGGTGCCGAACTCCCAATCGTCAATCTCCCATCGTTCAAAGGTCTCACCTAGTAGACCAGAAGTAGTCGGCGATTTTAGCTGTGCAGTAGTTCGAGGACTGCCACCGGCACTTACTGAAATCTCAGCAACCTCGCTATCCCAATAGCTATGTATCACACGCACCGTAGTGGCATCTCTTGTTTGGTGTGCATAATTCCAGCCTATCAACCCACCCACATGCCCACCGCTTGCTACAAGCTGCCCATTTGCAAAACTGTCAGAAACAATACCTTTATTGCTACCGACCAAGCCACCTACTCTATGCATACCGGTTACAAAACCACTTGAGTATGTATTGCTTATTTGACTATCCTCGTTGCTACCGACCAAACCGCCTACATCGCTATTGCCGTCTACGCGATTAACCGTAAAACTATTGGTGATTTGACTACCCCTGTTCCAACCGACTAAACCTCCGGCATAAAGATTACCCGAAACCATACCGCTCGCCCGACTGTCAGCTATGCTACCACCTTGATGATTCGCACCGACCAAACCACCGCTATACGAACCCTCGCTTATTACTCCGCCTTCGGCATTGCTTGCACTGACCTGAGCACGATTGAGACCAACCAATCCACCGATATAATCACGTCCTTTTGCAATCCCGGCGGCACGGCTGTCTGTCAGCACACCATCAAAATTAAGACCAACCAAGCCGCCGACTTCACTCACACCCAATAGACTTGTATCAGCAACGCTATAGGTGATATGTCCCTCGTTATAACCTACCAGACCGCCAAGACTATGCCCGCCACCCTCTACATACTCAAGTATCACATCACCGTTGAGTATCGTCCCTTCGTTGCTACCAAACAACCCACCTACATTATTGCCCATACCGATTAGACGACCGTCTTCCACACCGATATAAGCAACACCTCCAGCGTTATGACCGGCTAAACTACCGATGTATGAATTCCCTTTTATGTTTATTTGCGACAATACCAAATCGCTGATTTTGGCTAGCTTTGTTGTCGCTTTGAACAGACCGACATAATCCGACGGTCTGTTGATATACAGATTGGCTATCGTATGACCGTTGCCTTCAAACCTAGCATTAAAGAAGTTCAACCGATCGCTTATAGGCAACCAACCTAAACCGCTAGTCCATGCTTCTTTGTTGATGATATTGCGATAGCTGTTGTCGGAATTGAAATCTAAGTCGTTATGCAACTCGTAACCGTTGCATCCACCTTGAGGACACCCTGCGGTGATCTTTTTTGAGCTTAAGCTTTCTCTGTAACCGCTACCGTCCAATTGATAGCGAATTGCATTTAAGGCATTTAGATCACAAATCTCTATCAAGCCGTCGTTGTCTTGATCTATATCAGTTGTGTAATTACATTGAAGGTGACGTTGCGCGATAGCAACCTCAGAAAAAACTGCCGTAAGTAAAAAAATCACACATACCGGCAGGCTAGACAACTTCATAATGCAGTTCCTCTACATATCTATCCCTAAATATTCCTCCTTGTTGTCTAATGTATTCAAAACGATACCGTTTGAATTAGGGTACTAATAGGAAATTCCTTTTTCCAGCAGATACTTCTAACATATTTTTTCTGTAAATATAAATTTATTATTTAATTATTTTGATAAATTTTTTATAATATTACCTTTATAAATGGAAATGCCGATTGTTGCAGTGGCACAACCGGCAATTTGATATATCCGCTCGTAACGCGTTGCGTCTGCACAAGTAGAATCGCCGATTGAGCCAGTAGGTCAATCGGCGTGACATTGTGCAGAACCTCAACATGGCTGCTTGTCGTACATTATCCTTCGTATGCCATCCAATTCATGGGAACCAAAACCAAGTGGCGCGAGCGGTTGAGGTGGCACAAGTACCCGACATGGGTAGGGGCGGATTTATATATCCGCCCTAACGCAAGGTACTTGCACGATTTATACATTCATCCATCAAATTTATGCAAACCATAATCTTGTGACGCAAAGCGGTTACAGTTTTGCGCAATGTCACACTGGACTAGCGTAAGAGGCCTTCGAGGAATACTCTGATTTGTATAGAAACTGTTGGTAGCTGATCCATCAAGTTTCTTACTACATCTCTAGATCTCACCACATTATATATAAATTGTTGCGGTGCCGACACCGCCGCAGATGCGACCCTCCGATGCCTATAGCCTTGCTTGTCGGTATAATCAACCAACACCCGATAGCGATCATCTATAACGCCCTCCACGGTATAGCTTGCATCAGTCGCACCATCAATATCCGACCAGCTACCCAGCACTTCCTTTTGCCACTGGTAAACTATCTCAGGAACAAGATTTATTCCGTCCGTATCCGACGATAGATCTATGTTGCCAATGGTGTATGTGAAACCACTCAGCGTAGGCGTAGGAACTGATATGACACCATTATTTTCTTTGACTATCGTTAACTGTACCGTTTCACTCACAACACCTGAACCATCGTCAACCGTCATAACGATATCCACAACACCCATGCTTGGCATCTCATCAAGTAAATCACTCGGTATGTTAAGTTCATACCTTAAATCGGCAGGGCCTACTATCGTGCCGGTGCTTACCTTCATATCCGGCAATAGATTTGGAGCCGTGGTCAGACTATAACTCAGCTTGTCTCCCTCGGGATCTTCTATAGCGGCATTCATTATAAGGGTTTCACCCTCTACTATTGAAGCAGGTGCGTTAATGCTTATCCTCGGCAAACGATTATTGTTTATCGTTAATTTATAGACAACCGGTTGTTCCATTCTCATTGAATTGCTTGCCGCAACACTGATAACCGTAGATGTAGGCTCGGAAGTGTTTAACGCAATGGTATAGCCGGCACTGTTTGCCGGCAAGACTTTGCCGTCGACTAAGATACTCGCATCGGGATTAGCCGCTATCGGAGTGATTTTCAATTCGCTTGCATTGGCATCAACCGACACCGTATAGATTGTAATCGCAGGATCAAAATCAGGAGAAAGATGTAAACGCCCATTCTGTTCCAGTTTTAGATCTCGCAAACCGATACGTTGAGCTAATAATAACTTGCCACAATCCGGAGATGGCATCGAGGTGTCACACGTGTCATCGTCGTATTTGAGTGCCGGATATTCATCAGAGGTGCCGAAATCCCAATCGCGAGTATCCCAAGTGTAATAAACATTGTTTTCCATTGTCCCCGGTGCGGTCGGCATTTTCAAGGCTTCAGTCGTCTGAGCGATGCCACTCCCTGGGGAATTCATCTGCCCACTCGTATCAATATCCCAATAGCTATTACTCGCATCTTGGCTGCTTTCCAATGGTTTTCTACCAATTAAACCTCCTACTAGAGGATGACCGCTACTTTCTACCCTAGCAGTTGAGTAGCTATTGCTAATAATGCTGTCGTCCCAATGTACACCTAAAAGACCTCCAGCACCTGCTTTTCCTTGCGCTATACTAACCGAACCTGCTACATAGGTATTACTGATAGATCCTTGATTCTCGCCCACTAGACCTCCTGCATCCTGCTCTGCCGAAACATCGGCAACTGCATAGCTTTTGCTGATGCTACCATTGTTTATGCCACACATGCCACCTATCCACCGCACACCTGTGACGGCACCATACACATAACTATTGATGATTGACGAACCTGATATGCTTGTGCCGCTTAAAAGGCCTATAACATTATTCTGCCCTACAACCTTGCCTTCGATGACATAAACATTTATTAGTTGACCCTCGTTGCGACCGACTAGACCACCGGCCCTAGAATTGCCTGTTACTTCTATTGCCGATAATCCAAGATTGCGAATGTTGCCAGTATTTCCTGCAAACAAGCCTACTTCATTGATGGTGCCTCTATTGATTCGCAAATTAGAAATGCTATATCCGTTGCCTTCCAAAATACTATTGAAACAGTTGCTAGCCGAGTCGCTACAATCATTGTTAGTAATAGTACCTATGGGTTGCCAACCTGAACCACTCGTCCAAGCGGCTTTGTTGAGCGTTGAACTATAGCTTGCGTCGTCTAGAAAATCCAAATCCCTCACCAATTCATATCCTTTGCATCCATCATCAGGGCAACCTGCGGTAATTTTGCTCGCTGTGGAACTTGTACGGTAACCGCTGCCATCCGATTGATAACGAATCGCATCGAGATCTTCAAGGGTTTCAATTTCTATTAAACCATCGTTGTCTTTATCCACTAAATCTTCAATAGTCATATATAGCGGTGCATCGTAAGAAAGGGTTGTCCGATGACCCTGTCCGTCGGTATAGCTAATCGAAAGTCTGTATTGTGCGTTGCGAGCATTCCTAGAAAGTGTGTAGCTCTTTTGGTTTGCACCAGCTATCTCTACAAATCCACCGTTCTGTTCCACCAACCACCGATAGTTGATATCGGTCAAAGATCCTCCGTCGATATCGTCCGACAAATCACTTGCCGAGAGCGTATCACTACTTACCCATCTCGCGGCACTCTCGGCATTGCCATTATTGATTTTTCTAACCAATATTGGCACCTCTCTACTTACAATAGCTAAAGCACTTTCAATTAGCTCCAGTTTTAAGACCATCGTGCTATCATTCTGGTCTCTTGCGACAAAATCGACAGGCACTGTAAACTCTATAGTCGTCAATGTGGTTTGTATCCCCGACAGTAAGGATTGCCCCGATACTTGGCTCCAGCGGTAATCCAGCTGCAAGCTATTATGTGCCAGACTCGTTGAAGCATCTAAACGAACGGTATCCCCCTCGTTCAATAATAGGATAGTCTCTTTGCCTAACTCAACAGGCGTGCTACCGTTGACTACATTAACAATATCAATAATGTTACCTTCGCTTAGTTCAGGAGGAACATTATCGTAGACTACGTTGAATATGTTCGGTTGAGGCATATGTTCTAAACGCACTTGTATTTGATAACTCGCTTTTCTAGTATTTCCGATTGTGGTCTCAATTGTAAGGTTGAACGAGTCATTGGCACTGATATCTACAGTTCCGTCGGATTCTTTGGGCAAAGGTGAACCACCATCTCTACGCATAGCTATGGCGGCACCTGCAGCGGCGGTGGCAGCAACTTTTATAACTACCGGCAATGTTTCGGCTTTGATCGTTGCTTCGTAGTTAAACTTATTCGCATCAAAGCTCGGAGCCAGCTGCACATTCTGTGAATTGACCGATATACTCATGCTATTGAGCAAAAGCGTATCGGTACGCTGACCCGACAACAACAGATCACAACTCGGCAATGTATCGGTGCCACAACCTGGGTCATTGGTATCCAATCCAATCCCGTGTTTGAGTGCCGGATATTGCATATTAGTGCCGAAATCCCAATTCGCAGTACTCCAATTCATATAAGTCGTGCAATCTCTAGAATCATTAATTAATACGCATGCATTACTATTAAAATTTGGACTTGTGGGAGATTGAAGGTTTCGGCTAAACCTTATATCGGAACCAGGCATAACAGGATTATCGGAGTTCCTAAAACAAAATGTCTCATTGATTATGATAACCGAATTAAACTCATCAACCTCAGACCTGGTCTGGATACCGCAATCATTAACATCATAATTCCAATAACTATTGCTGGGGGCAGAACCTCTGCCAATCAAACCATCCAGTGTAACAGCACCAGAAATCTTGCCTAGAGTGTAACTATTTTCAATCGTTGAATTACTATTAGCACCGACTAAACCTCCGGCAACTCTATTATTTGCGCTACTGCAGGCCCCAAATCCAGTCTCTACATTACCCGTTGTATAGCTGTTTTTGATTTCGCTCGTTGTCGGTATGGTAGCCGAGTCGCTGGAAAATTGATTTCCCACCAAACCACCGACTATGCACGGTCCTTTCACCTCACCAGTTGCATAGCTATTATAAATCTTGCCGCCGTCTATGTTTCTACCGACCAAACCACCGACTCTGACTTGCTTATTCGAAAGTGTCCCGGAATCTTCGGCAACCACATTGATCTTTGCATAGCTATTGATGATAAGACCTTTATTCCATCCGACCATCCCACCTATGAATCCGGTCTGACCACTAGCCCCAACATCACCTCTTATTATTTTATTGGTATTGCCGGCGGCAACATCGCCGATCACATAGCTATTGACGATTCTACCGTCAATTTGCATTCTACCAGCGATGCCGCCTACATTTTTAATCCCGACTAGACCTTTGATCGCCGGATTGACAAGCCCTAAGTTTTCAATTCTACCGCTTGAACCTATAGAGAAAAATAGACCCACACTGTTTTGATTGCCGATGCTACGATTTATTTGCAGATTGGATATCGTATGACCATTGCCGTTGAATACTGCATTAAGTACACCTGGCTGCCAACTGGAATCACTTGCATCAGTGAAATCACTCACCACCCAACTATTCTTAAGTATGGTGCGTGCAGCTGCATCGGCAGTGCGATAGCTCTCGTCATTATTGAAATCTAAATCTCTGACCAATTCATAGCCTCGGCATCTCTCTGCACCTCTGACCAAAGGGCAACCTGCAGTAATCCTGCTCGCACTCGCGCTCGCTTTATAGCCAGTGCCGTTCGGCTGATGGCGTATCGCATCCAGCTCCTCTAAATAGCGAATCTCTATCAAACCGTCGTTATCGTCGTCTATGTCCAGATAGTCTATTACTTCGGATTCAAAACGTTGGCGATAACCTTGATTATCCTCATATATAGCGAGTGCGCGATACTGATAATCTCCCTCGTTAGGTATAGTATACGGAGACCCACTCGCAACATTGACCCAACTTTCTGCATTGCTACGACGACGCTGCCATTGTATATAGGTATCCAAAAAACCACCGTCTTGGTCTACATAATTGCTACCGTCTCCTCTTTCAAATTGAACTCTATAAGTATATTGACCACCAGATCTAATCACGCGAATACGATCAGCAGTGTCGTTGTTTCGTTTGGAAACTATCAACGATACTGCCTTGCTTATATACACATCGTCGCTCACACCAATCTCC
Organism: uncultured candidatus Poriferisulfidus sp.; assembly: GCA_965200865.1. Taxonomy (GTDB): domain Bacteria; phylum Pseudomonadota; class Gammaproteobacteria; order Poriferisulfidales; family Oxydemutatoraceae; genus SP5GCR1. Next base: position 1,023,311 of record CBDAVG010000002.1, read on the forward strand.
GCTATCAACTCGACGACACGACTATCGTCTTGTTTAGCTACCACATCGCTAGGGATTGTAAAATCCAATACAGCACTCTGTGTATCAACCGACGATAGTGGCTCGTTGAACTTTAGCGCATTGCCTACTGATTGACGCCATCTGTAGCGATACGACCATGGCAAAGCAAAATCATACGAAGCTGTTAGGCGAACACGCTCGCCTTCGGCTACCATTAACGGCATGGATACGATTGTTGCAGGCATTACCGTTGCGTGCCTGATCTCCGATGCCGCATAGCTTACCGAAAAGTTATAAGATAACTCGCCAGCATTAGGGTTATTTGTGGTTATAGTAATCTGCGGTGTACGGCTGCCGTCCAATACAAATGATGCCGGAATACCCGACGAACATACTAAACCATCGCTACAAACAACATCAATCGTCGTAGCCACTCGGGTTGATGTGGTATCGGCTCGTACTTCGGTCATCTGCCCCGATACAGCGATGAGCTGATAGTCAAAAATCAGTGGATGAAAGGATGGAAATAACCAAACATTGTCCGATAGGGTTAAACTTTGTAGCAGACTCTTTCCTGTCGGGGCGAACACCGGCATATTAGTGACAGCTTTCAGCACTGGATATCGATTCGCATCTGCAAAATCCCAAACACTCGCATCCCAATTTCTATAAATGCTGTTTGTCGGCGAAGTTAGCATAGACGATTGGAGTATTACCGTGGTCGTGGAATTACCGTCGGCACTCAACGCAACACCGCTCACCTCTATGTCCCAATAACTATCGCTGACCATTGCATCGCTGCGAGCTACCAAACCACCCACCGTGGACATCGCCCCAATGCCTATCACTTTGCTCACCGCATAGCTATTGATGATTTCGCTAGATCCTTGGTTTAACGCAATCAAACCGCCAACACTACCCGACCCAATCACCGAACCTATCGCATAACTATTCTCAATGCGAGAGCGATTATCATTTAAGGCGACCAAACCACCTGCCAACGCCGTCGGCAATCTATTTGATAGATTGTCTCTGACTTGGGTTTCCGAGTATGACCTGGTAATCAAACCGCCAACATTGCTACCGACCAAACCGCCTACGATTGACGATGTGCCGTTACCTCTTGCCGTCACATGACCGCTAACATAACTCTGGCTAATATCGCCCGCTCGGTTATAGCCGACCAGACCGCCCACAGGTGTACCTCCGACTATATCTACATCAGTTAAACCAACACCCTCTATTATTGCATCAGCCTCGCTACCGTCTATAACACCGAATAAACCACCTTCGCTATCCGGTCTATTCACTCTTAAATTAGAAATCTTATAGCCGTTGCCTTTGAATATTGTCGCAAACGGATGCATTGATGTGCCTATCGGCTGCCAACCTGCCTCAGTAGTCCATGCAGGGTTCACGCTCCCTGCCCGATAATGTGTCGGATCGTCAAAGTCTAAATCTCGCAACAACTCATATCCTCTGCAACCAGTTATTGGACACCCTCTAGCATTGTCTATTAACACGCCGTCGTCGTTTTGGTACCTAAGGCGACTGCCGTCCAAAGCATTACGCATCGCATCCAAGTCTTCCAGTGTTAGAATCTCTATCAATCCATCTTTGTCGGTATCAACATTTCTCTTAGCATCAGAAGAAAGATAATCTACCTCAAACCAATATCGGACTGGACGTTCTCCCGAAACCTCAACGCTAATCACGGTCGTATCGGTGGAGTGCAATACAATTTCCGAACTGCTGGTGCCACTTTTGACCGTCTCGTCAAAACCGTTATCGCTGACGATGCGAATGATTGCATCCTTATCTAATGCATTCGGTATCAAATGTAGATGTTGTATGTTTGCATCCAAGTCTACACCGACGCGATAATACAATTTGGTAGTACTGAAGTTAGGAGATAGTTCTACAGCTTCTGCGATTAGCAGACTTTCCAAACCATAAGATTGCAAACCAGTGAGCACGCTTTCGGTGCTACTGGTGTATTTAAGTATCGGATATTGATATATATTACCGAAATGCCAGTCGCTATTGCTCCACTGGTAATAAGCTCTGCTTGCATTTGATGATTGACTATTGCCGAATTGCAGTTGCAGGGTTGTCTTGCCAGCCCCACCAGCGGATTCTTGTATGTTGCTCGTTGCAACATCCCAATAGCTGTTCATCGTAATACCTCCACTGACATTGCTACCAATTAACCCACCGGTGGCTACCGTATAAGAGGTACACGCAGGCACACCCGTGCATACAATATCTGTGGTCGCATAACTGTTGCGAACCGAACCACCATTGTCACCGACCAAGCCACCGATAAGTGTAGCCCCTTCAACAACACCACTTGCATAAGTGTTTGCGATAGCACCAAGGTTGAAGGCGACTAAACCGCCTATATTGCTATTGCCTGATACACGGTTCAAGCTATAGCTGTTTGCAATCATCCCACTACTTGCGTTGCGAGCCACCAAACCACCGACCAGGCGTCTGCCCGATACCTCACCGTAGGCATAACTATTAAAAATACGACCAAGATCATCGTTTATAGCAACCAAACCACCGATGCCACGTTCTCCTGCCACCGTACCACCGGCATAACTATTGTCTATAACCCCAGCATTGTAGGAAACCAAACCACCGACTCTATGCTCCCCTGCCACCATACCATCGGAATAACTATCGTCTATAACCCCGGTATTATAGGCAACCAAACCACCGACCATACGCTCCCCTGCTACCGTACCATTCGCATAACTATTGTCTATAACCCCGGCATTATAGGCAGCTAGACTCCCGACACTGAAGCGACCCCTGATATCTACATCCGATAAATTAACATTCCTGACTTGCGCACTATCGGCTAATGCTGCAAACAGGCCGATATCGTCTCTCTTTGAGGCCACGATGCTCAAACCGGAAATCTCGTAGCCTAATGCTTGGTTGCCGTCAAATACCGCCGCAAAGCATTGGCTTTGTGCGTTGTTGCAATCAAGCGTCGTAGCGTCAATCGACCCGATCGGATGCCAATCGTAATCGGAGAGGTCTATGCTCGCTGCCAGCTCGTAGCCTCTGCATCCACTAGTCGGACACCCCACGGTGATTTTGGTATTGCTACGAATCACTCTATAACCGCTACCATCTAATTGATAACGCATTGCGTTTAGATCCTCGGCACTGCGAATCTCTACCAAACCGTCGTCGTCTTCGTCTATGTCGTTGACAGCAATAAAAGGATGTTTGATTACCCTAATGCTATAAATAGTCGTTCTCATTCCAGATTCCACAGGATCCTCCACTGATAGCGTCAACAAAAAACCATTGATGTTATCCACTATAAGAGTAGTGGCTTGACCGCCGCGTAATTCTTTGCTCGGATTCGTCCCGCTATCGTCGTTGAGTGTAACCACCGCATTCGGGTTAAACGTATACGGAATGATGCTAAATTGACGAGCACCGCTTTTTACTATCAGCTCGTAATCGTATATCCCAGAATTAAAGTCGGGGCTTAAGAGCAAAACCTGACCGGTTCGATTGGAGCGCGCCAAATTGCTTAAACCAGTACGCTGCTGAACCGGCAACAAGGTGCCACACATTGGCATTTCGCTGAGTATATTGTCAGCTTCTTGACACGCTGGACGGGTGATTATATCGGTAGCACTGGTATATTTCAGTGTCGGATATTGCGACCTACTTCCAGCATACCAATCGCTGCTATCCCAGTTGCTATAGATTCCTTCTCCGATCGCAGGTGTTTGAAGTTCTGCTGTCGTCTTGCCGACACCAGTTGCACTGTCACCGTCGTCCTCCTGCTTACTGGTATCAACATCCCAATAATTTTGATCAACAATCCCCTCTCTGTCATTTGACTCAATAAAGCCTATTAAGCCGCCGTTACATGAGAATGTCTGAATATCGAAAAAGCCACGGCGACATAAGCTGGCACCCGATATTACGCCAATCGCATAGTTATTGCGCAATCTTACTATATTTGAGGTGATTCTACCAATCAAACCACCGACATAGGTATTACCCGAAACATCACCAGTCGCATAACTATTATCGGTCCTGCTATCATTATCCGTAACTCTGTTAAAATCAAATAAAAGACCAACTAATCCTCCGACATGATTATCAGCTGAGACATCACCAGTCGCATAGCTATTGTAGATTCTTGAACTCGTTCCGCCGAGGCCAACTAAACCACCAATCTGATAAGCTCCGGTGACCGTAACACCAGTGAAGCTATTAACGATTACACCTAAATTTCTACCAACCAATCCACCTACTTGCGACGTGCCACGAACATTATCCCCTATCACATAGCTATTGACAATCTCACCGCTATTCTCACCTACCAAAGCACCAATATTAAATTGACTGCTAACATCAATGTCCACATTGAGTAGACCAATGTTCTCAATTCTCGCACCCTCCGCCAGAACACCGAATAAACCGATATTACCAGTAGCAGAATCATTAATCCTCAGGTTTGTTATCGTATGTGCATTCCCACTAAATAAATCGCTAAAAGGATTGCCATTGTCTCCTATCGGCTTCCAACCTGCACCAGTTGCCCATGTTGGGTTGACCCTACCCACACGATAACTCGCAGGATCCTTAAAGTCCAAGTCTTTGGTTAGTTTATAACCCTTGCATCGCCTCACATTGTCTTTGGTATCTATGGGGCAATCCTTCAAGGTGGTGGATACTTGCGCCAACGGATAACGCATTAAGTTCAAGTCGTCTAGATAATCAATCGGTATCAAACCATCTACTACCTCAACATTGTGCAATACCCTAACCGTATAGCGTGTCAGTATATTGTGACTTGCAGATCTCACCGTAATAACCATGCTGTCTAAATCGTCGCTTAGAGTGAACAAGGAACTTCGCCCATTGCTTATTGATAGACTCAATCCATCTACATCTACAGTGATCTTATCGCTACCATAATAGGCAGTTGGTGTAGTACGGAATGTGGTGCCCCTACTTGACGTGCCAACAACTAAATCATAGTCGTATATATTGGGATTAAATTCAGGGAACAAACGTGCATTTTCTGAAAACTCTATTTGAATAAGCCCAGCGCGCTGCCCGGGTAGCAAGGCACCGCAATACGGTCTCTGTTCGGGCAATCTTGGTAAATGACTACGACAAACGATCGCTTTATCATGCTCCGACAAGCCGGCAGATAATCCACCATTGCAATCGGATAATTGCTCAGGCGACGGCTGCCTACATATCGTATTGTCATCATCGCTTGCCGTATAAAGCAATGCTGGATATTGCTCCATGTTACCGAAATGCCAATCCACTCTGTCCCACCCAGTATAGATATCATCCGACGGCACACCAGCTTTAAGTGCCATCGCAGTTTTATCAGTACCGATAAGTGAATCGCTCCCAGAGATAACCGCACCTGCTCTATAATAACTATTAACGATTAAACTATCAGAAGCTGTCAGCCCCCCCACTACACCGTTAATTGTTCGCACATCCCCGATGGCATAGCTGTTATGAATTTTTGTACCCCGATCATTAGTGCCGACTAAACCACCGGCAATACCACTACTCACCTGTACGTCACCGAAGGCATAGCTATTAACAATAGAACCATTTGCTCCGATTATACCGACTAGACCTCCCGCAACAATACTATTTGCACGTACGTCAACATCCGCATAGCTATTAACGATCGTACCGCCAATATTTCTACCAACCAAACCGCCTGCATGGCCCTCTATGGCGACTAGCTTGCCGTCTGCATAGCTATTGATAATCGTGCCGAAGTTGTAGCCGGTTATGCTGCCGACATTATTGTTTGCAGTGATGTTGACATTTAACAGACCGACATTCTCAACTCTGCCACTCCCTCCGATTGCTCCGAATAGACCGATACCAATAGTATTGCCCATTTTTATAGTTAAATTGGAAATCGTATGACCGTTGCCTTTGAATACACTAGTAAAAGGTTTACCAAAATGGCCCATGGGTTGCCAATCGATCCCGGCAAGGTCTATATCGGCAGTCAATTCATATCCTATACATCCGTTGGAACAGTAGATGGCATCAGTGGCTTCGCTGTGTTGATAGGCACTGCCATCCAAGCGGTGACGGATAGCATTCAAATGCATCGCATCGCTAATATCTATTAATCCATCGCCGTCTTCATCTATGCTTTGCGCTACGATGTTGAGTCGACTGACGATGAATCGATATCGATACGAACGCCGTTTGTCATTTTTCACGACCAAACCAACGACCGTATCAATGGAGTCGTTCAACGGGATCGGTACAGTCCATTCGCCACTATCGGTCGTTCCTATTAGATTGCCATCCTTAAAAACCTCCACTGTTGCAGCAGGATTAAATGCAGTCGGAAACAGGCGAATGGTACTCCGATCGGCATTCATTGATATACCGTAATCAAATAACGCAAATGAAAAAGGATTGGAAAGACCTGCACCTTCGGATAATTTTAAGCCTTGCAATAGGCTACCTTGATGACGAAGCAAGCTACGACAGGCAGCTGGGTGCTTTTGAACATCTGCCACACCACAATGTGCATCACCATCAGTAGTATCGGCTTGCAAATTATATTTGATTGCTGGGTATTGCTTATCGGTACCAAAATCCCAATCCCCGCTATCCCAATCTTCATAGATGCTATCCGGTGTCATTGGTGATTGCGACTGAAGCGCAACGGTACTCTTGGGCTCGCCTAGAGTCACATTGGTTTCAGAGATGTCTTGGTCCAAATAACTTGTGTCAACGGTCGGTACCAATATATCGCTTGGGTCTCTATTGCCACCGTATAAACCTTGCAGCTCACCGGCTTTGATTGCCAAAACACTTGCATAGCTGTTGGTGATGTCAAGAGCGGATGATGTGCGTACACCGACTAAACCGCCTATGAATCCGCTATCTTGCTCTCCCGTAATCCTACCGACTGCATAGCTGTTGGTAATGATTAGATCCGAAACCACATCGCCGATTAATCCGCCGCCGACTGCAGATTGACCATTCACGGCAAGATTACCGATAAAATAACTGTTGCTAATTCGTGCCGGATCCCCACCTGAGGCAGTAATAATATTTATTAAACCGGCAGTAGCGTTGATTCCGTCTATGTTCCCTATCACATAACTATTGCTTATCGTACACCGCATACAAGATGTGGCAATTCCAGCAACCCTGTTTCCTTTAATGTCCACACCCGACAATCCGATACCGTCTATATAGGTGGCACGACTATCGCTACCTATGGTCACAAAAAGGCCTCCGTTTCCTCTCACCCTTAAATTGGCAATCGTTTTATTATTGCCGCTGAACATGCCGACAAAATTCCCTGCTATGGGTTGCCAAGCACCTGCACCAGTCCATCGTCCCATGTTCTCCTCGGCGTTGCGATAACTGCCGGCATTGTTAAAATCTAGATCTCTTAGCAATTCATAACCTTTGCATCCTTCACTCGGACAACCCGAAGTAATCTTGGCCGAATCAGCATCCGCTCTATAGCCACTGCCGTCCAACTGATGACGGATCGCATCCAAATCCTCCAGATAATCGATATCAACGAGACCGTCATTATCTTTATCAGTGACTGGGTGATAAAAGTAGCTTAGATAAAGCGTATATCTGATCGTCTGTGTGCCTTTTACTTCAATAATAACTTTTTGGGCCTCATCCTCTTTTAACGAAATCGGCAAACTCGTATCGTGGCTGTCTATGGTTTCTCGCACAGTCGCTATAATGCTGATACGGGCAGTTGATTCTATCGCCGCTGGAATCAACTGCACACTCGGATGGTCGCTGATCACCGTGCCGAAATAAACATCGCTTTGGTTGAGCCTTTCAATGTTAAATGGCTGAGAGAATATCGCATCGTTTGCCAATGTCAAGCTACGCAAACCGTAATGAAACCCTGGTGATATCAAATCACCACATTGCGGTGATCCCGATGAACCACACACAAAAACACTTTCGGTTGCGGAGGTGTGTTTGAGTATCGGATATAGCTCCATATCACCAAAGTGCCAATCGCTATCGCTCCACTTGTAATAAGCCCTGCTTGCATCCGATGATTGGCTGGTGCCCGATTGAAGCTGTGTCGTGTTTTGTCCGATCCCAAGGTTGACTGTGGTTCGATTAGCAATGGTGTCGGTATTCCAATAGCTGGCGGCGATTGTGCCACCGTCGTTGCTACCAACTAAACTACCTTCTGCGTTGCCTCCCCTCTTTAGTTCGCCGATCGCATAACTATTTGTTATAGAACCTATGTTATATCCAATCAAACCACCTGCTACACTTCCAACAATACTAACCGAGGCATAACCGTTAACAACCCTTGAATCATTCCAACCGACCAGCCCACCAATAATAGAGTGATTACTTGCTAAAATCTTACCAGTTGCATAACTATTAGCAATTAGATTGCGATTACGACCCACCAAACCACCAAAAGTTGTGCTTCCGGAATCCGGCATTATGATACTATCGGCATGACTATTGATAATCGTGCCGCGGTTATCTCCGACCAAACCACCGAGCAATCGGGATCCGAAAACTTCGCTTATCGCATAGCTACCGATAATATCTCCACCATCGTTACTCGCAACCAGACCGCCGGCAGTATTGCCGAGCTTTGATTCAATACTGCCGACGACATAGCTATAGCCGACTTGACCTTGATTGATGCTGATTAGTCCAGCAACCTTTGCACCACCTTCTACTTTCACATTCAACAAGCCGATATTGCTTATCAGTGCATCGGAGGTTGTAACTCCGAATAAACTTTGATTGTCAACAGTGTCCCTGTTTATCTGCAAACCCGATATCGTATAGCCGTTGCCGTCAAAGCTACCAGCAAAAGGCTTTGTCTCGTTGCCTATGGGCACCCAACCCATATCGCTAGCATCGTCGAAATCGTCTACCGCCCAAAAAATCCTATTGAACGGATCTAGATAACTCTCGTTGTCTGCAAAATCTAAATCCCTAGCCAACTTATAAGAACCTGTCAGCCCATTGTGTATCGCACGCAAATCTTCCAAATAATTGATTGGCGTGGCTCTATCGGCGGAAGTATTTTGATAATCAATGTATAGCGTATAACGTACGGTTTGGGTTCCCTGCACTTCAATGCCGATACGCGTGGTAAAGTTTTCTTTCAGAGTGATTGCTTTACTTGTCTCGCCGCTTCGGATGCGGTCGTACGAGGTCTCGTCGTCGCCGATGTAGAAACTAATATCTGCGGTTGGTTCTATTGCCGTCGGAATAAATCGTATCGTATTGTCGGCATTGCGCACAGTAGCAACATAAATACCGCTCTGGTTTTGTCTGGTAGCATCAAACCTAGGAGATAAAGCAACATTGTCCGCCGTCGCTAAATTACTCAAACCATAGCGCAAGTGTGGCGATATCAATTCACCGCATTGCGGAAATCCCGGCATCCCACACGCATCGCCATTGCGACCCAACGCATATTTGAGTATCGGATACTGCTCGCGGGTGCCAAAATCCCAGTTTTCAGTGCTCCAGTTCACATAGATACCGATAGCATCAGTCGGTAATTGGAGTTGCGTGGGTGTTCTGCTTCTACCTCCATAAACAGAGGTCCCGCTATCCCAGTAGCTAGCGGCAAAAGTGAAAGTACCCACGCTTCCACCGATTAGACCTATACCTTCTGGGGATCCCCTCACATAACTATTGATTACATCCGAGCTATTATTAAAACCAACTAACTTACCTCTCCTACCATCAATTCTACAGCTCGCACTCACCTGGGCTAAGATAACATTTGCATAGCTATTTTTAATCGTACTAACTTGACCCACAACGCCATGATCAGTAGTGAACTGATTGCCAGCCAATCCACCTAAATGACAATAACCACTTACGGTTACATCGGCATAGCTGTTGTGAATTTCTCCACCGTCTATATTTCTACCGACCAAGCCACCCACACTATGACCGTCGGTATCGGTGCCTCTCACACTTACCCCGGTATCTACTACAAAACTATTATAGATGTCTCCGATGCTACCGTCACCACCGTTATTCCAACCGACTAAACCGCCTATAAGATTAGGTTGTCCTGAGACACTGCCGTCCCCTTCAACCTTACCTCCGATAATCCCACTATTCAATATCGTGCCGCTGTTCTCACCTGCTAGACCGCCTACGTATAAGGCTTTGCTTCTATGCGTTTCAATCCTAACACCTAACAGCTTCAGATTTCTAACCGTGCCGCTACCTCCTATTGCGCCAAATAAGCCGACGAGACTGATATCGTCGCGGTTGATTTGCAAATTACGAATCGTATAACCATTACCTTCAAAGGTGCCCATGAAGCAAGTACTAGGGTGATTGAAACAACTTAGATTGACAGCTTTTCCTATAGGCAACCAGCCAGTGTCTGCATTGTTGCCGAAATTGTCCACCGTCCACTTCTCCCTATTACTTGGGTCTCTATAACTCGCATCCGAGTTGAAATCCAAATCCCGGACTAATTCGTATTTACCGTTTAGTTGATTGTTTATTGCATCCAAATCCTCAAGGTAATAAATATCGCTAAAGCCGTCATCGTCTACAACTTTCATAAGCAATAACGGCTCGGATACGACACGATGGCGATGACCCTGCTTATCTCGGTAATCCAACGATACGCGATAGCTAACATCATTGATTGCCAACAACACTTGAGATATCTCATAGTGCATTTGAGTCGCATTTTCAATATCCTGCCATGTTGCCAAGTCGGACGGCAGCTTGTACTGCCATTGATAATGAAGGCTGTTAGTATCCATGCCACCGTCGGCATCAATAGATAAATCGGCTTCGCTTGGTTCTGCCACCGCTAAAGTACCCTCACGATAGAGCGGGGCAGCTAAGGTGCTTATACTACCGCTATCTGTTTTGACAACCGTCATCGTCGTACTGCGCACTACGGTTGTCTCAACGGCACGCACTTCTACTTGCAACACAACTGAGGTCTCGTCGGCATCTCGGGCTACAAAATCGTCGGGTATATCTATGTTCAACTCAGCTAGACTCAGATCCGAACCTTCTAATAGATTGGGTTGCAACGGTGAAACCTGATGCCAGCGATAGCTCACTCGCCGCAGATCTGGCTCGGAAGTTGAAACATTAAACGTAATACTTTGCCCTTCGTTCACCCTATGGTCTGAACGGTTGCTATTAATTGTTGCATCCAAGCCGGGATTACGTATTACCCAAATTCGATAGTGCCTCGCTATCGTAATCAATGTAGGCTCGGGGACTACATTCAAATTAATCGATACCGTCTCGCCGTTGTGAACCGATGGCGAGCTGATCTCTTCGTCTTTAAGAACACTAATCGTTTGCGTGCTGTTCGCTATCGTAGGGCTGAATCTTATTTCCCTTACGCTATCGTCAATTAGGTTCACACGATAGTCAAAGGTTTGCGGATTAAACGCAGGGGATAAAGTCAATCCGTCTAAAACAAGCAAACCCGAGAGCATGATGTGTTGACCCGGCAATAGATGTCCTCTATTAGAACCCTCGCTATGTCGGAGTATCGGGTATTGCTCGCTATTGCCGAACTCCCAATCCGCAGCATCCCATCTCTCAAAGGTCTCACCTAGTAGACCAGAAGCAGTCGGTGATTTTAGCTGTGCAGTAGTTCGCGAGCTACCGCTGGCACTTACTAAAATCTCAGTAGCTTCGCTATCCCAGTAGCTATGTATCACACGCACTGTGGCGGCGTATCTTGTTTGATTTGCATAATTCCAGCCTATCAAACCACCGACATGCTCACCGCTCGCTACAACTTGCCCGTTTGCAAAACTGTTGGAGATGATACCTTTATTGCTACCGACCAAGCCACCGACTCTATGTACACCATCTACAAAACCATCCGCATAAGTATTGCTGATTTGACCCTCTTCGTTCCAGCCGACTAAACCGCCTACATCGCTATTCGCATCTACGCGATTAACCGTAAAGCTATTGCTGATTTCACTATCCTTATTCCAACCAACCAAACCGCCTACATAGAGATTACCCGAAACTGCACCGCTCGCCCGACTATCGGCGATTCTGCCACCACGGTCATTCGCACCGACCAAACCACCGCTATACAAACCTTCGCTTATTACCTTAGCTTCGGCATTGCTTGCACTAATTCGCGCACGGTTGAGACCAACTAAACCAGCGATATAATCACGCCCTTTTACACTCCCATCGGCACGGCTGTCTGCCAACACACCACCGAAATTAAGACCGACCAAACCACCGACTTGGCTCACGCCCGATAAACTCGTATTGGCAACGCTATGCCTGATATTCCCGTCGTTATAACCTACCAGACCGCCGAGACTATGCCCATTACCCTCTACACGCTCAAGTATTACATCGCCGTTGAGTATCGTCCCTTCGTTGGCACCGAACAACCCACCTACATTGTTGCCCATAGCGATTAGGTGCCCGCCTTCCACACCGATATAAGCGACACCTCCGGCATTATGACCAGCCAAACTACCGATATAAGAATTTCCTTTGATGTTTATTTGCGACAATACTAAATCACTGATTTTGGCTAGCCTCGTCGTCGCATTAAATAATCCGACATAATCCGACGGTCTGTTGATATAAAGATTAGCTATCGTATGACCGTTGCCTTCAAACCTAGCGGTAAAGAAGTTTAGCCGATCACCTATGGGCAACCAACCTAAACCACTCGTCCATGCTACTTTGTTGGTGATATTGCGATAGCTGTCGTCGGAATTGAAATCCAAATCGCCACGCAACTCATAGCCGTTGCAGCCGCTTTGAGGACACCCTGCGGTGATTTTGACTACATCAAAACTTTCTCTATAACCACTGCCGTCCAATTGATAGCGAATTGCGTTTAAGGCATCAAGGTCACAAATCTCTATCAAACCGTCGTTGTCTTGATCTATATCAGTTGTATAATTACACTGAATGTTACTTTGCGCAATGGCAATCTCAGAAAACATCGCTGTAAGCATAACAATCGCACTTACAAACGGAGTAGACAACCTCATATGACAGTACCTCTACATACATACCCCCTTTTGTAATATCCCTCCTTGCTGTCCTACTGTATTCAAAACGATACCGTTTTAATTAATATCTATTAGAACAATATATTTTTTATTGGGATAATATATCATATTTTGATTGTAAATTGCATATATTGCTTACGATGCTTATGGTATGTTGAAAAAATTAATCCTAAAACCCTTAATTTTTACTAGATTATATAATTGTAAGGGAGGTATTGAATAGCCGATTAACCTAGCGTAGCAAACGACAGATACCCCTTTTAGTCGAATTCGGTATCTTTCCAGTGCCGCACTGCACCGAAAACCTTGGCTTCGGTATTTAAGGTTTGGCCGGCGTAACGTTCCGCCGCTTTTATGACATCAGGTTGATCAAAGCGCAGAAAAGGATTAGTTTGGCATTCGTAGGCTAATTGCGAAGGTACCGTATATTTCCCCACTTTGCGCAGTGCTTTTGCTTCTTGCTCGCGTGCCAATAAACTTGCATTGTCGGGTTCCACCCATTTTGCAAATGCTATATTATCAAGTGTGTATTCATGCGCACAATAGATTTCTGTTGTAGGTGGCAATGCTTTTATTTTACTCAGCGATGCGTGCATCTGTAGTGGCGTGCCTTCAAACAAACGTCCGCAACCGCACGCAAAGACCGTATCGCCACAAAATAATCGTGGCACTACTGAGTGCGAGGCATCGGCATAGTATGCGATATGCGTCGTTGTATGACCGGGCACTTCCATTACCTCAAAAGAGGCTTGCAGAAAATCAAGCGTGAAACGAGATTGTTCACGCACTCTATGTTGAACCATCGGAATACGAGAGTCCTCGGGACCATAGACTTGCACTTTCGGATAATGCTCTATCAGCTGTTTCACACCGCCGATATGGTCAGCATGATGATGGGTAATCAAAATTGCCGATAATTCAAGCGCATTTTTTTGAAGTGCCTCTAACACCGGCACGGCATCGCCGGGGTCTACGATTGCAGCACAGTTGCTACCATCGCTCGTTAGCAGCCATAGATAGTTATCCGCAAATGCCGGAATTGCCTGCACATGCCACATAACCGTCACGCCCTCTCTATAGAACCACGCTTATGGTCTTTCTATATTAACCGGATGCTCAGAAACAATTGTTGAAATAGCGTGCTTATATACTATTTGTGAACTGCCGTTTTTTAGCAAAATAATAAACGAGTCGTATGATTCTATTTTGCCTTGCAACTTAATGCCGTTCACCAAATAGATCGAGACAGGAGTCCCTTCTTTTCTAAGCGCATTCAAAAAAGGTTCTTGTATATTTTCCGCTTTTGCCATTTATTTTTCCTCTATTGATTTTAGTTTTTGTTCTAGCCTTTCATTGGCTGTTGTCAGCAACCAGAAATTCTATAGCAATGCTTAATTGTAACACAGCTTTGCGTTTAAGACTAGGAACATTTAACGAGCGCAATACCTCTTAAAAAACTTTTATCGTTGCTACTAAAACTTCGGTCGTCGGACAGTGTATTTTCTATGGTCCATGTTGTGCCGGTGCCGGATGCCGTCCATTGTATAGAGGTCACTGGTCGCCCAGACGGATTCCCTATATTCGCTGAAGTTATATAAATTTTCGGTGCAGTACAATCAGGTTTGGTGATTGTGTCGCCGGCGCGAACAAGCCGTATGTTTTCGACTGTTTTACCCAAGCTGTGCTTTCGGCTTAGCTCAAAATCATTCCCTTGTGCCTTATTGATATCGACGATATTATGCCCCCCCAAGTCCATATCGCCGGTCATCGCCTGTGAGCCGTCGAGCTTATAATAATCGTTTAATAGCTGTTTGAACACGGTGATGTCTGCCGGCAGCAGCCAATTGGATATCAACCTTTGATTACCGTTTGACAAAAGCAACGGGCTATTGATACTTGGCGTTCTAGCCTCGATATAGTATGCCCATGTCTCTAAGCTCGCCGGCATCTCTAGACTAATCGTGAATATTTTATTGGTGCAGCTCATCGCATACCGCACCGCAGGAAACGGTGAGTTTTGATCTAAGCTCAACTCTTGCATCGTAGTATCGGCAAGTGCACTCACGCATTGATCTGCATAGTCCGGCCATGAGCCAGTTTGTGCATAAACCGTTTGCGCTTGATTACCAATTAGCGTGATTTCCTCAATCAGTGCATCCGAGAGCCTTTGGTTTAATTCGCTGATATCTGATTCCAACTTAAACGACGCATAACTGGAAACCAAGATTGATAATATGGCAACTGTGATCAGCGTTTCTATCAGTGTAAAACCGTGTTGTTTTTTTATCGTATCGTCGTGCAACATAATTCGTGTCATACCTCAATTCATCAAATAATCGTTTAACTTCAGGACACGGCTACGCTCGGCTTGTATCATTTTTGTCAACGAGATTTCGTCTTTGCTCCCATTCAGGTTTCGCCTTCGCACAGGATAGCCTTCGGATGCAACTTCGTCGGCAACGAGAAATTTTACTTGTATATATTTTTCGGCAAAACGTATCTTGAAATCATCTCTAGCATGACTGGTGGCTATTTGCGCAATCTGATTTGCAAGTACCTCGCGATTGCTACCTCGTGTTGCTGTTTGTAGCTGTTCGATATTCAAATCGCCGTTAGAACGAAAGCCTCCAGTGTGTAAATTACGCGCATATACCGATATACTCTTGGCTTTTTGATAATGTTCACGGAACTCCAATTCTGCCATTTGTAAATCTGCATCGTGCATCGTATAAGCAATCGTAATGCCTAGCAAAACGGCAAGCATTGCTACCACGAGCAATACTTCTATCAGCGTATATCCGAATATCCTTGCGCTCATAGCCGTACACCTCCCAAACCCGAAGCATAAATCGGCAATAAAACGCCGGATAAAATCAGCGCAATCGAAGTCATCGCAACGACCATTCCGATAATATAAAAAGTACGCGAGATAGCCGTTGCAAGCTGTGCTCTTTCTATATCCAGCATTTGTGCAATTTGTTCCAATAAATGTATTTTGTCGGAGACACCAAGTGCGGAAATACCCGCGCAGCACTCTTCCAAGCTAGAAGAAAAATATCGGCTACTTAGTAAATCTCCGAATGTCTCTCCGGTTTTTCTCTGCATCGAAATGCGTGTGGTAAGCGATGTGCCGATAGCGGTTGCAAGTAACTGCTCGTCATGTTCTATGTTCAAACCAGCATGTTCCAAAATAAGCCACACCGAAACCAAGCGAATCGAACGCAATGTTTTCAGATAGGTATTGAAAACGGATATAGGCCATAGGTTTCTCAAATAATCACCATATCTAAACATCGCACTGGTTGCCAGTATTGCAATCAAAGGCAAGCTCCATAGGTAATTACGCGCATAGTCTCCCAAAGCATTCAATATGGGACTGTTGAAAAAGTAGTTCTATCCTTGGAAACTACACCGCAATAATAAAAATCTTTGTGTAAACCAAAATCTGATCCAACGAAAATAAAAATCTAAAGAAACCGCTAGTCTCTTTAGGTTCTGGGCGGTCCCAGTTAGGTAGGCTTGGATCTGCACTTTATCCGAACCTCTATATTTTGCTCGCCTCAATCCATGCCGCTCCTTTGCCTCAGCAAATAAACCCTCTATCTTCCAACTCCTTTCTATCATTCTTTGCTTAAATACTGGACTGCTTTGTCGTTGTCTCACTCGTTCTATCGCCTCTTTATGCTCATTTCGGTATAGACCCGTATGACGCCTGCCCAAGTAGCAACTGTTCTGCCATTGACAGCTATTACAATGTGCTTTCTTGATGTGATAATACTTCGTCGCACCGACTGCATGTTTGGGGTGTAACGCATGACCCGCCTGACAGGTATAGATGTCTTTATTGGGGTCATACTGGAAACTGCCTTCATGGGCTACTTGCTTACCAGGTGTCAGACGAAACTTGGCAGTCGGGATATAGCTGCGGATCTGGTGTTCTTCAAAGAACTTATAATTCTTGCCACTGCTATAGCCGACATCTGCTATCACTTCTTCAACCGGCAAGCCAAAGCGTTGTTGTTGATATTGAATCCTCTGTGTTATCACATTAGTCTCATGATAGGCACCCGTGGTCACATGGCAATCCGTTATCACTCGGCTGGTTGCATCGGCACAATAATGCACCTTATGATATAACTTTCTTGGATACCCCGCACGATTGACTAGAGTCGCATCGCTGTCTACTTTACTCACATGCGTGCGGTTGCTGACTTTTTCTCTTTTTACTACCGCAGTTGGCGAGACTGCGCTCTTGCTCTGCTGCTTGTCATCCTTAACTTCTACTGCTGGTGTTGGTTCTTCTCGCCTCTCCAGTTTCTGTGCCGATAGGTTTGTCTCGCCCGCACTCGCATCATCATCTACTTTATCGGCATGGTTGCTGACTTTTTCTTTTTTTACTACCGCAGTTGGCGAGACTGCGCTCTTGCTCTGCTGCTTGTCATCCTTAACTTCTACTGCTGGTGTTGGTTCTTCTCGCCTCTCCAATTTCTGTGCCGGTAGGTTCGTCTCGCCCGCACTCGCATCATCATCTACTTTATCGGCATGGTTGCTGACTTTTTCTTTTTTTACTGATGCAGTTTGTGATACTACCTCCTGGCTTTGTTGCCTCTCATCCTTGACTGCTATTGCCGCAGTCGGCTGCTCTCGTCTCTCTAGTTTCCTCGCCGACGCATTCGCCTCAACTAAACTCGCATCTGTTATGATCCGTTTCCCTTCAACTAATCCAGCCTCACGGCATTGTTCTACGACACGCTCAAATATCGCCTCAAAACATCCCACACCTAATCGGTCGCGGATACGAGTTAATGACGAGTGATCCGGCACCACATCACTCATAGTTAATCCGACAAACCAACGATAGCCAATGTTCATTCCAACCTCGTCGCACAGTTGACGATCCGACTTAATCCCATAGAGTTGTCCTAATATACACATACGAAAAAATACCTCCGGGTCTATTGACGGTCTACCTTGCGTATCACTATAGAAACTTTGGGTTAATTGTTTGACAAAGCTCAAGTCTAAAACTTTATCAATACGCCTTAATATGTGATAGCTGGGAATGAGTGCCTGATAGTCTATTTGGACAAATAGTTCAGGCTGAAAATTATGATTGCCTTGCATAAAAACCTCCGATTGAATCAGTTATCTATTTTCGCTTATATCAAATACTTTTTCAACAGTCCCAATATCAGCCCGGCAAAATTACGTTCTTTTATAATGCCAGCCTCGATAACCGAATCCAAAGCCTCCGAGGTGCCTGCCGACACACCCAACAAAATTGCTGCCGATGCAACAAATAACAACAAACCACCAATGATACCTTTGCGTGCCTTTTTATTCATCTCTATTTCTTTTTGTAAATTAGCGATAGCTTGTTTTATAACTGTGGCAATTTCTCCGCTTTGTTCGCCGGCGCGTATCACCGCGACGACGATAGGATTAAAATGTAGAGCCTCCAACCTTTCACTCAAGCTGGAATTAACATCTAAGGCCGTCGGGTAGCGTTTGCTTATTCTTCGAATCGGTGTATAAGTTCTAAATAACTGTGCCGATCGGTCGGGAACACCAGAGATATAATAAGGTAGTAATTTCATCAAAAAGACCATTTGTGCCTCTAATGAAATCTTTGCAGCCAATCTGTCGTAATCTAGATATCTCTCAGCTTTCACGATGCTACTGAGATCATAACCAGCTGCAGTCAGCGCACGGTTGAGGTTCAGCCCTGGAACAACGATTTCTCGTACACTACCGTTTCCTCTCAGTAGTTGAATTCGCCAAGCAAACATCGCTACTATTTCTATTGGACGGTGTACTCTACTTTCAGTACTTTACTCGTTATACTGGCAGTGACATTTTGCATTGCCGCTAAGGTATCCTTCAAGTTAGTAGCATCAAATGTGGTCTCCATCTCTAGCGTTAGTTTTTGCGCAGTGGGAGTAAATTTCAATTTATTGCTTTTTTTAACACCCGGCCAATTCTCCATAAAAACAACACTATTATCGGACAACTTAAAACTTGATACATCGTCGCTTTTCAAGCGATGTTGAGTCAATTCGGTAGGTACTCTGGATATCAGTATTTGTTTGAGACCGGCCTCTTCTGCCGACGAGATTTTATCGCCTGGTGCCAGTGCATAAATAGCACTGGCAGTCAATGCCGCCAAAACGGCAACCACGATAATCGCTTCTATCAATGTAAAGCCGCCATGCCTCGGCAGCCTTTGCAAATTAAATGCATGTTTCATAATAAATCTCCTTTAATGGTGGGGGGATTTTCCCGAAGTACTGTACTCGGGTAGGCTTAAAAGGTTATTCTTATTTGGGTGTAGCGAAGAACTCCTAGGTACACCCCAGGCATAACCAAAAATATCCGATAGGGCTTCCAAGGTGGTCATACCTTGAAACCATAACTGCAACGCATAATCTTCCAAACACATATAATGCTTTTCTTGTTTGATATGTGCCCGCATCTCATAACTCGATGCCCTCTCGTTGAGTAATTTTTGTAATGTAGCATCGATTGGGATGACTTCCATAACCAAACAACGGCCGTGATAACCGGCACGACAATGCGAACATCCTTCGGGATTTGCTACTCTGACTTTTTGCGCAGTATCCAAGTGATGCGCTAGATGCTCGTAATGATCATGCGCGATAACTTCGGTCGAACAATGTTGGCATACTTTGGCAACCAAACGCTGTGCCGAAACAAAACGCAACCACGATGCCAGCTGTGTCTTTTCAACACCCAAATCAACCAAACGGTCAATAACACCCAGCGCGTCTACGGTATGCAAAGTAGTCAATACACCGTGTCCGGTAAGCCCGGCGCGCATCGCCTGACGCGCAGTTTGGCTATCTCTTATTTCTCCGACCAAAATCAAATCTACATCAGTGCGCATCATTGAGCGTATTCCCGACTCAAAACTCAAACCGTTGTTGTGTAAACCATCGTCGTCGTTGCTAACCTGGGTTTGTTCTATACCTTGTAAATTCTGCTCTACAGGGTCTTCCAAAGTTTGTATGGATTTATACGGATAGCGGCGATGTATCTCGTTTAATATGGTATAGATCATCGTAGTTTTACCAGAACCGGTAGGTCCAGTAAAAACGCAAAGTCCGTCGGTCATCGCGGTAATTTCCTCCAGTAAGCGAACTACATGTTTGAGTACTTTCAAGTCCGCTATCTTTGATGTATTAACCTGCTGACTGCCCAAGAACCGCAAAAAGAATGCCGGTCTATTTACACCCCCCACAAAAATAGGACGCATCGAAACGCGTACTTCGGTCGCATGATGCGGTAGCTCCTCCATCTTAAAACAGCTGTCTATCAAACGATTGAAGGTTCCTGTCACTTGTCTACATTCATTCAAAATGACATTGCACAAATGTTTATAAGAAACACCTTCATCATCTTTGTAGGTCCATTCGTATAGCGGATGGAGCTTACCGTCTATGCGTTGTTTGATTAACACACTATTGCCGTCTATAGGCACGATTTGCAAATCACTCGCACCTGCTTGCACTGCATCTTTGAGCCACTTCATAACGATTTTCTTAGCGGCAACACCACGAGCATTTTCTTTATATTTTTCAGCGTTGCGCACACCACTACGCTCGGCAACTTGCAACACACCGTAACCCTGCAAAGGCGTTTTAGCCAATACCTCGGAATTCAATAACCCTCGGATCGCTGGAGAAATAAACGGGTTAGTCAAAAATAGCTTGTGCTTCGCATAAACCCAATCTCTTTGATCTTCGTCCTTACAGATAGGCATCCCGTGATGTTCGGGTGAATAGACTTCTAGACCAAACACTGTGGCAAATGCCTCGGCAAGCAAATCGGGAGATAACTTCTCACCACCTAACTGCAATAATCTTTCAACGATGTTATCGGGTTCTGGGCATCCGATATGATTGACCGTTGCCTGCTCCAACACACCTCTGTGATTCAGATACTCCAGTACTTGTCTAAACTTGTGCATCCTTTGTTGTTGCTTCATCGCTCGGCTCCAGTAACATTCTCTTTACTCGAATCGTTAGAGGGTATCTCTTTGTGTATCTGATAACGCACCTCTATATCAGGCTGTTTCTTAGACATAAGCAGAACACTCTCGGCATCAATCTTAGTAACTTTCCAAAAATCTGCAACCAACTCTCCCAGAGCAAAATCTTTGATGTGCCCATCTTCCAACCCGAATCTCGCTCGCCCTCCGACAATTCCAAACAGCCTCAAATCAGGCATAGCCATACGTCTTGCATGCGTAGCCGGCAGCGTATCATCGGAATGTCCCACAGCAGATGCCTGATTCAAATCTATCAAAAGCGATTCATAGGTGTCGCTACCTTCTACACTGCACAAATAACCCTTGTCTCTACATTGCTTTTGTATGTCGGCAATGTCGTGTAGCAACTGCATTAGTACTTTTTTATTCTGTTCAGACTTGATACGCTTGTATAAAGTCATACGCTCGTTTATCTCTTCGGTTTGTGCAATCTGCGGTGTGATTTGTGTAGGCTCTAGTGCCACAACACCGCTGGCCGCAAGTGTACAAATCACTAGGACTAAATACTTCGCCCAACCGTTCGTCTTCATCAATTTCATTTAATCATTCCCAAAATGTTTATCAATAGAACACCCTGCCGTCGGTCTAGCTGTATTCCTGAGACTTCGGCAGGCACTGTGTTTTGGATCAAACGCATCACCGGCAAAAGCAAATCAGGCGATGCAATCATCACTGCTCCCCAAGCATTTTCGGTTTCGCTTGCAATCTCTAAATCTTCGCTTGCGCGCCAGATTAAATCGGGATAGCGATCGACAATTTGCTGCACCGTCAGCCAATTCTTTTCTACAGGCATCAGTGTCTGTGCCCCTTTGAGCACTTGTATTTGATTCTCCAATGCATATAGCTCACTTTCTAAAGCATCGATATCAATACCGGAATCGCTATCGTGAATCTGTGCGTGGTTAAACATATAAACTGATACTGCCGAGCCTAAATAGATGCACACCGAAGCAATGACTATAATTGTGAGCTTAGTCATCATTGCAGACTCAGTTGTACGCGTCCGGCTGGCAACCAGTGTTCGTTGTAGCGAATGTTATGCTGTGTCAATATATGAATTGCGTCGTTATACGATTGATAGGGTATTGATAATTGAATTGCATTAATTTCGGAGTTCGGTATTTCAATTCCCTCTACCCAACTCAAGGCTTCCAACAAGTTCAATAACTCATGCTGATCAGGTGCGACAGCGAGCTTAGTCTTTTTTAGCTCAGATACCCTTGCTTGTGCCTCCTCTATCTGTAGCGTCAAAGCTTCGTGATGCACTTCAAAACGTCTTGCTTCTTTATCCGCATACCATGAACCCGATACCAATCCGAGTATCAGTGCCAGTATCGCAAGCGATACCGCCGCCAACATCGTTCGATTGTTTTTTTCTTGTGCTTCAATTTGCTCTGCCATCGTCATCGCTGGACGACTCGGCAAAGTAATCTCCTTGGTTGCTATCTCAAGCCATCGTATCTGGGCCTGTTGTAGCTGCTCACCCGCAGTAGCAACAGCACAACCGTCTACGACCTCTCCAGTCGTTGCGGTTTTCTCGTCTAGATCAATCGCAACATACTGTCCGATATTGCCATGCTTGTATGCAGTGATACCGGTTTCCGGTCGCCAATGATTAGACGAATATAAGGTTTGCCAGTAACCGTAGACCGGCACACTACGATACATCGCTTTCTTTGCCACGAGCTCTTCTGCCAAGCAAAAGATGTTAAAACCTTCCACACGCTCTAGCAACACCGTACCAGAAGCCGGCAACTCATGGCTCAACGAATCGGCAATGATCAAGCATTTCTTGCCGTTTATCTCTAATAGGCCGGGTGCGAATGTCGTCATACCGAAATCTCCCTGGGCAGTACCACCACAACCAACTCGCGCAACTGCCCACTGTTATCTTTAGATGTGAATAAATCACCCAATACCGTCTTGCCCAACCCTAGCGAGGCACTGACCCTATTGCTGATTTGCTCGGTCGTCAAACCGCCTACCGGAACCGCACGCCCTGAACGAGTGATTGCTTTAGAACTAAGATTAGTCAACGATATGCGCGGTGCCCTGGATATCGTGACACCACCGGAGACGATGTCTTCAAATCTTATCAACGACGACAACGCCGGAATGACCGTCAGTAAAATTTTATCGTCTGCCAACAGCTGCGGCATAACCGTCAATTCTAAACCGATCTGCGCTTGCTCCAGACTTGCCGACACGCGCTGTTGATTATTCGCATCGCCCGGTATGATTTCTTGACCGCCGGCATACGAAAAAGTTTCAACCGAATTGATGCGCGCAACACCACCGTTTGCGGCGATTAGATTGGTGCGATGCAGCACTTGTATGTCTTGCTCTCTATCAAAATTATTAAGTAGCACATTAAAGTCGGTTCCGTTGATCGAGAAATCGGAATCGATAACCCAACCACCAGCGGTTAAACTTATGCCGGCTTCGTCGCCACCCGATAAACCCACGCGTTCCGATCCATTGAGTGCCAAGAGATTAAATAATTTGACTTTGGCATCGTTATTCGCAACATCCAATATCAATACTTCCATCTGCACTAAGCGAGTGACCTTGTGCGCTAACGGTGTCAACCATTCACTCAAGCGATTGATCTCTTGTAGCGGACCCGAAGCAATCACTAAGCCAGTTCTTTGGTCGGCTTGCACCCATGACAACTCATTCACAAAATCGCTTCGGTCGTCTGCGACAAAACCATTGTTGGATGAGTCAAAAACATCTTGCTCGCACAAACGTGTTTTCATGATACAATTCGCTTGCTCTACCAACACCTGCCACGGTGTTTTATCGCCGTACTCCATACGGCTGGAAATAGAAAGTTCGCTGTCAACCGAATGTCCGATATTGCCATCGTTGCTATCGTTATCGGTATTCGTCGCTGAGCCGAAATGAATTTGATTGAGACCCGCAGAAGCAATTGCTGCCAAATTCCAACGACGGGTGACATACGCGGCGACTTCAACGATATTGTTCGCCGGGTTTAAGTTAATCTGGTAATTACTCAAACCTTCCAAATAAGCTAGAAAGTCGGCAACCCGCATCTCATTACCAGTTCTTATGCGGATTATTCGGTCTAGATCCACCGACACATCTTTGGCTCGTACAACAACGGCAAACGGTAGCGTTGCATGAATCGCTTCGCGTAAACTCAGCCGTGCATTGGTAACATTCACCGGACTAAGTAGTTGAGACGGAACTGCCGCTTCGTTAATTTTGAAATAAGCCTCAGGAGGTGGACTTTGATAATGCTCTGCTTCTAGGTCATCTTTGCCGATGCGATTCTCACCTGTATCTACCGACACACACCCGACTAAAACCAAGACAACTATCAAACAAAACAGAAACCTAAAGTATCGGGTTTCTATGTTGCAGTGTCGTTGTCTGGAAACAACACCAAGCACCATTAATAAATTTGTTTGCATCTGCATATTCATTCCTCATTAAATCAATATGCCAATTTTGCCCGTAAATAAAGGCTATGAATTTGCTTTTGGATGAACGGTATTAAATATAAGACGAATGACCATACCCCTTGTAATACTGCCCTTTAGGAGGGGTGTGATGTGGGAATGTGGTCACCATATTGGGACTGTTGAAAAAGTACCGGCATTGCACAAATTGAACCACTATGTGCCATATAATTTATGAAAACGGTAGGGGCGGATTTATATATCCGCCCTAACGCGTTGCGTCTGTACAGGCAATCCATTCTATCCATTTCGTTTACGGTAACCATGATTTGGTAGCGCGAAGCGGGTAGATTTGTGCAAGGACTCAACTTTAGGGCGGATATATAAATCCGCCCCTACAGGTGGTTATAATAAATTTAATGGCACAAGCGATTGGGTTTTACAGACACGACACAACCACCCCGTCAGATAGAACCGCCGATTGAGCCAGTAGGTCAATCGGCACTCTCATTGTCCAGAACCACAGCGTCAACTACATGGGTAGGGGTGAACTTTGTATGACTCTTGTTCTAGTACCAAATTTTCGGTTTGCCTAGAAATCGATAGCGCGCCGAATGGATTAAATATTGATATGTGAACTTAACGCATGGAGGAGAACATATAAAAAACTTAATCCCTTTATGTCTATACAATACCCAAGGAATGGCATCTATGTGTTGCATAGGCACATTAGGATCCATCGCTACCTGCTTAATTATTGCCACCATCGGCAATCTAATCATATACGCTGTCCCCGAACCTGTAGGTTCGGCAGGGTTAGCTATGTAATGCTTAGCTGTGATTTTATGCCACGATGCTTTATCGCGATTTAACGGCGTACCTATTTGCGATGAATAATATCGCGGCAACCAAAAATGAGCACCCGGTTCATCAATATTAATTTTTCTGGCATTGGCATATTTTTTCTTTAGAAACTTTCCATAGCGAGTGTTGAAATATAGATGATTTCCAACGATATCAAAATAACATTTAATAACACCCAGAGCAGCCATATATGCAGTATGTGGACACAAACTCGGATAGTTTTCCTTATAACGTGCGATACTGATGAGCCTTTTATGAACCTTCATTCGTATGGGCAAACTACAAGTCCTAAATAAATCAATCATGACCCTATTGGGAGTCCATCCATAACTACTAAGTTTCAATATATCCCACGGTTTCTGCATGACAGCATCCAGCACTTTAGGAAAATCAGGCAATATATAAGAATCGTCTTCTAATATGCACGCAGCAGGAGCATTATGCTCTACCAACAGATGATGTGCCTTTAGATGGCTTAACATCACTGGAAACCCTCTGTCTTTGAGTACGTTATATTTGTGTTCCATAACGTCTACGTCTATATCTAGTTGACGAGCGATTTCCCTTCTATATTCCTTAGAGTGTATGTCGTATTTATCAACTGCATCGACAAAATGATAGCTTAAACCCAAGGCATCAAGCTGTCTTTGTATGTAAAGTTTTCTTTCGGGTGTTCGTTTGAGATTGATTACGTAAATAGCAGGAACAGACATGGAATAATATAATATGTTTTTTTATACGCAGGCTATGCCTATTCAGTTGTAGCATACCCAAAACAAGGAACTCATTGTAACATAAAAAATACTTAAGCCATCCGGCACTCTTGATAGTTGAAAAAGTATCAATAAAAACCTAAACTATTCCAATGACTATGCGTGTAACAATAATAGGCGGTAGCGGATTTGTAGGCGGTGCTTTAACAAATACGTTGTCGACTCTAAACCATGAAATCACTCTCTTGAGCCGCAGCTCTGTTGCACATGACCTATCCTCGCATGTCAAAGTCCGGGTCTACAAACCGCAAGATTTCTCAGCCGAACTATTGAGCAATTGTGATTGCGTGATTAACTTGGTTGGGATATTGAACAAGCGCATCTTACATCGGCAAGATTTTAATGACGCACATGTAGAGTTAGTAAGACAAGTTGTAAACGCGTGTCGTTCGGCAGGTATCCGCCGCTACTTACATGTCGGTGCCTTGAATGCAAACCCGCAAGGACCCAGCGAATACTTAAAAACAAAATACGCCGGCGAAAGGCTTGCGCTTGAAGCCGACGGCTTAGATGCGACGAGTTTTAGACCGTCGGTAATATTTGGTCCTGATGATAGCTTTCTGAATCGCTTTGCCCGGCTTCTTAAACTACTTCCTGCCCCTATATTCCCGCTTGCCTGCGCAGACACACTATTCGCACCAGTTTATGTTGATGAACTGGCAACACGAATTGTAGAAAGTATAGATGATGATAAAACTATAGGTCAATGTATCAATCTTTGTGGACCTAAACAATATACACTTGAACAAATCGTAAGCTATGTCGCACAGCTGCTCGGTAAACGAGTAAAAATTATAGCCTTGCCCGATAGCATAGCGAAGCTACAAGGTCGGCTTTGCGATTTTGTTCCGGGCCGACCTTTTAGTTTTGACAATTACCTCTCGCTACAAGTGGACAGTATCTGTAGCGCAAGCGATATCTTATGTAAAACCCCAATGGAGGATATCGCACCGAGCTATATCAAGTAGAACTGCCACTTGCTCTAGTTGGGCAAGTGACGTGAAGCTGTTGAAAAAGTACTGTCATCGCTCAAACGTAACCGCTTGCGCCCGGTAGAGGCAAAATAAAGCCGCCGATTGACCCAGTAGATCAATCGGCAGTTTGATATGTCCGCCCTACGGTACCGTCCTGCACAAACCCAACCGCTTGCACCATCAAATTTAAGAAAACGGTAGGGGCGGATTTGCATATCCGCCCTAAAGTTGAGTCCTCGCACAAATCTACCCGCTCCGCGCCACTAAATCATGGTTACTGTAAACGAAATGGATAGAATGGATTGCCTGCACAGACGCAACGCGTTAGGGTGGCATAAAGCCGCCGATTGAACCAGTAGGTCAATCGGCATTTAAATTATCCGTCCCTACGAGGCATGAAATACTCTCTTAATAGTCCCACGTTTGGCTATCATAAATTAGATGTGCAGACGGTATAGTAGAATAGTTGCTTACTTCCCTGCTGGAAACACAGATATTTAATCATGGCAGAAATCACATATCAACACGGCATCGCATCAAACCGATTGCAGTTCATGCATTTATTATTACAAGTATTCTTTGTCGGTATGGCGTGGGGAGTGATGCGCACCGTCGTGCCGGTACTAGCCGAAACCGAATTCGGGATGCCAGAAGACGCTTTTACTTTACTCTCCGCATTTGTGATTACATTTGGTTTTGTTAAAGGAACCTTAAACTTTGTTGCCGGTCGCCTTTCCGAACAGATGGGACGCAAATCAGTTTTAGTTGCTGGTTGGATAACCGCACTGCCGGTGCCGTGGATGATTTTTTATGCACCAAGCTGGAATTGGATCATTGTTTCTACTATATTACTCGGCATCAATCAAGGCTTGTGCTGGTCTATGACGCAGACCTCTAAAATGGACATTACACATTTGAATCAACGAGGTCTCGCTATCGGCTTGAACGAGTTTGCCGGCTATTTGGGAGTTGCTATCGCCGGTGTGCTTACCGGTTATTTATCCGAACTTCTACCACCACGCGAGGCATTGTTAGTCTTCGGTATCGTGGTTATTTCAATGGCATTAATATTCGCTTGGGTTTGGGTTTTGGAAACACTGCCGTGGATGCACAGCGAAGCACGCAGCCAGAAAAAGGAAAATAATATGCAACGCTATCACTATGGTTCCCGTTCAATTCTCAGCACCCCGACGACTTGGGAAGTTTTTATCTGGGTGAGTTGGCAAGATCGCAGAATGATGGCTTTTAGTCAAGCTGGATTGATAGAAAAATTTGTAGACACGCTGATTTGGGTGTTCTACCCCGTCTATCTATACGAACAAGGTTTGAGCTTGTTCCATATAGGCATCGTGGTCGGCATTTACGGTTTTGTTTGGGGCACATTACAGACCGTAACCGGAAAACTTTCTGACCACATTGGGCGTATGAAGCCTATCGTTGCAGGAATGTGGATTTGCGCTGTCGGTGTTGCACTGAAATTGTACGGCGACGACATAATATGGTGGTCTCTCAGTGCGGCAATCACCGGACTAGGCATGGCTTTGCTATATCCCAATCTAAGTGCTGCCGTCAACGACATTAGCCATCCGAATTGGCGCGGCTCGGCTATCGGCGTTTATCGGTTTTGGCGTGATTTGGGATACGGAGTCGGTGCCCTCATTTTGGGTTTGGTCGCCGATATCCACGGTGCAATTACGATTACTTTCTGGATAGTCGCTGTATCTATGTTTGTGTCCGGTTTGTTCGTGTGCTATTGGGGACAAGAAACATTACCCAAGCTAAACAAAGCGACATCCGACCAATAAAGATCCCATAAACCATAGTGGCGGAGAGGGAGGGATTCGAACCCCCGGACCGCTTGCGCGGCCTTCGGTTTTCAAGACTTATGTATTAATTGCAAGGTGCAAGAATTTACCTCCAACTAAATTAAAACGAAATTCAACCTATTGATTATCTACTAATCTATGCAAAAATGTCAAATAAATCTATTATATAAATTATGAGCAAAAAATCTGAAAATATTGAAAAGACGGCTGCAATTGAACCAAGCCATATCCAAACAACAACAACAATAAGACTGATAACGCGAAACGGTGTTTGGTTATTTGATGGGAAAAATGATGCAGAGGGAAAGATTGCAGGCCTCAATCGCTATGCATCAAAAGTTCGTGAGGCATGGAACGATTCTAAAAAGGGCTGGCCATGGGCCAATTTGTTTTTGCTACAAACCGAAGAAAGAATTAGTGTTGCAAAAATTTATCTTGAGCAGTTGAAAGCAAAATTCGAAAGCACAATTGCAATAGACAATTACTCTGTGTCAAAACCAATTAACGAGAAACCGACAGTACGAACAATAGCAAGTATTGCGCCCTACCCTTACAAAGTGGGACAACTTATTGTCCTCGCAGATCACACAATCGCTCAAGTGCTAATGTTGCGCCATAACGGATTTATTACTGAGGATGAATCAAAGATCTACCGAAAAGAAATCTCGAAATCTGTGCGTGGTGTTTTAGAACACTCGAATCGTTATCCAAATATGAAGCAGTATGCAGGGAAACCGGAGAATGAAATTGATGAGGCAATTTCCAATCGGTTGGGAGTGTCGTTGCCGGAAGAGGTGCGCAACGGTATCAGTAAGCCAAAATATGGCCCAAGAGTAGAAGATAAAAAAGATGTTCCAGTTCTATTTAGGCATGGCGATGGTTCTAAATCCATCGCAGCGGGCAACTGATATGCGGGCAACCGATTAAATCGTGGCGCAATCTATTAAAGGTAAGGGAGGTCAAATAGCAATTAGCTGGCCCGCTTTCCCTAAAGCCGTCAAAAGAATACTGGGACATGATGTTAAAAAATTGATAGAAACAGCGCATAAAGAATTGGAATGCTTATTGGAGTATCAAAACAGTTTAATAAAGTTTGCTGATGGGGCACTTTCGGGCAGTGATTTACGACTTGTTAAAAATGCTGGTGCAAACGCTATTTTGATCTGGAGGGAGCGGGGCAACAGTAGAACAAGATATGCTGAAATTGAGGCAAGTGTTATTAATAGATTGATATCAATTGATATGAGAAAGACATTTGCTAAAATTGAAAGAGAACGTCTAATAACTAATTTTATGATACGATCGCATTCCTTTGTTTTGGAGCAAGGAACAAACTATATAAGTGGATTGAGAAGACAAACCCAAATTATTAAGTAAACTATGTTAGTCTCTTTACTCCCTCCGCAGTTCCCCGCGGGGAAATCGTAGGTCAGATGCCATGACAATTGATATTTCCCCGCAGGGAACCCTCCAATAACAGTAACTACTCTTAATTTTTAAACCAGCAGTTCCCCGCGGGGAAATCGCCAGTCAAATGTCATGACAATTACTATTCCCTTGACAGAAATAGAATCAATGCTATAACCATTTATTGAAGACTATTAAAGCCTTTATAAGTAATCAGGGAAGCTGAAAGTTTACGCAGGAAACTGTGCTTCATTTCTTAAACCATGTCCTGAGGGCACGTCCCTTGGGGCGAGCCTTTCAGGATAACAACCTAGAGAGGTATATATCATGAGTAATGATAAAAAGTACTACGACATCACTGTTAGAGGTGTCGGATATTTTAATCGCCCTCGCATCATTAAGCCTAAAGCAGGTAATAACAATGAGTACAAGGCGATTGATATCAATATGCTCAGTGGTCACGAAGACAACGTTGAATATGTTTATTTTTCGACAACTATCGTTGGTAACGAGGCCAAAGAGGTATTAACAAGCCATTGGGATCGTCTCATTAAAGCAGATGCCGACGGAAAAAAGATTCTTGCGCAAGTAGGGATTACAGATCCTCGGCCTGACAGCTACAAGACGAAGAATGGTGAGGTTCGCCATACTATGCGAGGAAGATTGCTATTTGTATCTTTCATTCGCATAAATGGTGAGGAGATATATAAAGCTCCTCCGCGCGAAGCAAACGGTACATCTTCTCAAACACCTTCTAATGGAGGTGAAAGTGGAGATACTCTTCCTGCAACGGTGAAACTGAGCAAGGAAGATCCGAACTTTGAGCAACGCAAAGCCGAACTTAAAGATCTAGGCTATCGTTGGAACAGCAAACAACAAGCCTGGGTGTTACCGACGGCTGAGCAAACAGCTTGATTTGCAACGACCAATGTCGCTGCTAACTTGCAACCTAGTATAGGGGGGATTTCCCCCCTATGCTTGTATTAAATAGCTATCTCTCAAAAGTGTTTTCACTTTGGGAATATTTTTGAGAGAAGGTTAGATACTTTTCAAGAGCGTTATGCTCGTTTGCTACGAAGACGGGACTTGCCCGTATACC
The DNA here is from genome assembly GCA_965200865.1 of uncultured candidatus Poriferisulfidus sp. Classification (GTDB taxonomy): domain Bacteria; phylum Pseudomonadota; class Gammaproteobacteria; order Poriferisulfidales; family Oxydemutatoraceae; genus SP5GCR1. The sequence goes on from CBDAVG010000002.1 coordinate 1,054,820, forward strand.
AACAAGTGACTTTAGCTGTAGCAACCGCATACCACTGACAAGGCTTTTTATTGCGGTGCGTCACACGAGCATGCCTAACTTTGGGACGGTGGTATGCCGCGCTGTGGCGATAGCCGATGCTTACTACACTGAAGTTAAAGTATTTTACATCCTAAACTTTGGCTTTGAAAGTTGTATTGAAGTATGTAACCTGAGTGACCAATTTATTTGGTCACTTGTATTTTTGAGTAGTAATTATGATATGAAAAAAAGAGCTTTATTTTTAGTAGCGATATTAGTAGGGATGACTACTAATAATAGTTTAGTTTTCGGCGAAGAAGAGAGACGCGCCGGAAGATATACTATTGTTAAGACCGGACCAGATACAGCCGAGGCCGAACCGCTTCGCGCGATCAAACTAATTCAAATCCCCTCCCATATCAATAATGTATATGGAGCACTTGAGCATCTATTGCGCGAAACCGGCTACATTATCAATCCGCAATCCTCAAAAGCAAAACAAATTTTCTCTTCACTCCATCTTCCTGCCGTACATAGAGAAATGGGGCCGATGACAATCAATGAAGCTCTTCACACACTCATCGGCCCCACATGGTCTTTAAAGATTGACGATCAATTACGAAGTATTTTGATTCGTCAACACCAAACACAAATCACTAATGAACCGCAGCTTAGAAGAAGAATAGATAACAATCCAAATATAGGCAGTCTTGACGAACCGATTATTGCCCATTTTGAACAGATATCTTTTCAAGATTTAATTAAAAAACTTGTTCCCGACGGTTGGAAAATTTCATTTGAACTACCTCCTGAGAAAATGACCCAGCATCTTGCGTATCACGCCGAGACATCAAGACGACGCGCACTTGAGGAATTATTAAACGAATTAGAGATGCTGGGTACATTTTATGGCGGCGAAGGTTTGTTGCTGATAAGAAGTAAGGACTCATGAATAAGATAAAAAGTATAATGCTTTGCTGTACATCTTTATTGTTGCTAAGTTGTACTACGTTTGAGTTTGAACCAAATAATACTTTACCAAAAGAAAAACAACACGGGACAGCTGTATCACCACCAACATACGTGCGAGTCTTACAACAAAAACCACATCCTGATTTAGAAGAAATTGTCTCACCACTACATTTAGTCAATACAAATATTGAGAATGCATTACTTGTCGCATTCCCATTTCCGATCACTGTGCAATCAGACCATAGTGTTGATAAGGATAAAAAACATTCATACAGAGTTGCTAATGAAACCACAGTCTCAAATCTACTTAATTATATATCTCATGTGAGCGGCCATTCTCTGCGGTATGACCCGAGCCAAAAAATGGTATTAGTATCAAAATTAGTTAACAAAAGTTGGTCTTTCCCGACTTTAGTTGGGAGAGGTCATACAGAGGTATCACTAGGAAGTTCAGACGATGATGAAGATGATTCTGGTGCTGGTGGCACTAACAATGAAAGTAATACACAAGAAGACAGTACTATCGCTACGAGATATGACTCTCGAGAGAATATAGAATGGAATAATCTTGTTGAGCAGGTCTATTGCGCTTTGAGTTTGCCTGCTTGCAGTGGATCTGAGGAAGACGACCTAACTACTGACTCTGATGAAGCAGACCAAAGTGTTGTAGGGAGACGTGCCAAAGACGGTTCATTTGCAATAATCTCATCGGAGCATGCCATGATTACGGTGCATACAACTCCTTCAAAAATGCGTGAACTTGATATGTGGTTAAGTGCATTAGAAAAATCATTATTACGTTTTGTGCGAGTTCAAGTCGCGCTCATCAATGTGCGTAAAAGTAATGTTGATCAAAGAGGCATCAATTTTCAAGCTCTTTTAACACCCAATAATGATCAACTAAACATCGCTTATAGAAATGACTTCACTGAGCGAAGCGGTGGCGTTTTAACTGCTAGCGGGACACTAGCTAGTGGAGATCTAACATTGACATCTCTATTACAACTTATCACTCGCCAAACTGACTCTCAAGTTCTGCAAAGAGTAACTTTGCTTTTGGCTGGCGGTGAAACATCTGCACTCAAAGCCGTTGAGACGTTTTATTTCAATGCCGGCTCCGATATTCTGCCCGGAGATAACAATAATCAGCAAGTTGTCACTAGTGAGCTACAACAAGAAAGTGTCGGTATAGAAGTAGTAGTAACGCCAAGATTCATTAATCCTTATAGTGATGAAATTTCTATTCGGGTAATTCCGGTTATTTCTCGGCTTGTGGGTTTTGACGAAATTACTTCCGACAGTGGCAACACTACGCGCGCACCAAGAATTTCGCTCAACAACTTTACAACGCATGCAATTCTCCGTGATGGACAAGCACTCGTTGTCGGAGGGTTTATAACCAGAGGTTTTGATGATATAAAAAACACATTGCCGATTTCAATACCACTAATCAATAACAGAGACCAAGAGTTCGTCGAAAGTGAAATATACGCAATTGTCACTGCAGAGGAGATTGAAACATGAAAATCGGCAAGACAAAGATTGGTAATGTTAATTGTTACCTGATTGAGGATTTTATTTCCTCCGATCCTCCGGCAGAAAGCAACATCGTTACAGAGTACGAGTCCGCTTCTGTTTCTTGTTCAGCATTAGAGGTTGTGCGCTTGCGCAATGAAACAGATTATAAGATTTACGGAATGTGGCAAACTTTGATTGTATCGGGTATGTTAGATACGCTTGATAAAAATAAAACTTATGCCTTGTATACAGATAACAATAATGAGCGAGGGCAAATTCTTTACTGGGCTGATGGCATACCTCAGACAATATCTTTGCAAGACGCATCCCAAGAAGCCAAAGAGAAAGCTGAAGCGATCGTTATTAATGAGACTGACTTAATACTTCCCGCGGAATCTATTTATTCAGTGTCGGAGAAGGATCAACATAACAGAAACATAAGAAAACAACGTATCTCCCAAATCACCATCATCATTGCACTTGGTGTTATCACTTATTTTGTCAGTCAAACTTACGCAAACTCTCAGTTAGAAACTATGGAGTCTATAAAGGCAGAACTACTAACCCAAAAAATAGAACTTGAAGAAAAACAAAAGTCACTGCAAACAAGCTATACAAAAATAGAATACTTTGATGATCTTGCACCTATTGTTTTCTTGCTAAGACATGGTTTTCAATTTTCGGTGGAATTAATTCTTTTTGAAGAAGATAAATATCAAGTTATTTTCAAACAACGAAAAATCCCTGAGGAAGCCTTTGAAGGTTTTCAAATCTTAAATCAAGAACATCAACCGGGAGGAGAGACCATTGTTACGTATCATTAAAATTATATTACCAGTAATACTAGTAGCCGTAATAGTACCACGAGCTTTAGTGTACGAACAAAAGAATAATCTTCGTACAGAATTAGATACACTCAAGGTTACGGTTGATGAGCTAGAAAGCAATACGGTTGCCGCTATCCAGGAAATCCATACAACACAGCCGATATTCAAGACTTGGGATGGAATAGTAGAACTCTCTGACCAATTCTCAAGAACGTTAATCAAACCTATAGCATCACCTAATCAATCATTTGATAAACGTGTTTGGTGGGGTGAAATCACAGGTAATGCAGGCGAGGTTTTAAGTTTGATGTATTACCTTGAAAAATATGATCATACACAACTTTACAGCTTTGCCTATGCAAATCCGGATCAAGCGACTGCTTTGTTTTATGTCATAGAGACGATAGGAGTAATAAACGATGACAATTAAAAATATTTTGGTAATAACTATTTTAACTATCATGGAACCGGTGCTTGCTGGAGGTGATGATGGATTAGGCGACGATAATTTTCCAATTCAAATCGAAAGTGACACTGTGGATAATTTATTAAACCAAAGAGTCATAACGCAGGAGTCTTCCGATCAAAATACTGATTGGTTAATACGACAAAAAGAGAAGGCAAAAGAATTAGATGCCTTAAAGCATCAAGTAGAGGTTGCTAGATTGCACGAGGAGATTGCAAATGCGCGTAGGTCATGTCTTGAGGCAGGAACTGCTTGTCCTTTTGTCGAAAGGTATTCTGCAACACCCTCGGCGGCAGATACCAACGCTGTATATTACCCACAAATTGTAGGAGTCCAAAATAACATGGTCGGGGTACTGCATAATGCAAGCACGCGTTGGCTGAGTGTGGGCGAAACTTTCATGGGAATAATCCCGAGAGAGATTAGCATTGACGAAGTTTTATTTCAGATGGGCTCTGGCAAGGAAATTCTTATTCCAGTGCAACAACAACTAAGAGAATAAAATGTTAGATCGTAATTCACAACACTTTCATAAAGTCATTGATCACCTAAAAGCAAAAGGTGTACCTTTAACTGCCGCTATTACTAATTCAGTATGCCCGCAAAGCTCATCAGACATTCTTGATAAATTTCTAGGTTCAGGAGTTCCTCCGCGCGATCTTACTAAGGCAATCGCATGTGTATTCGACCTTGAGATTTATGATAAAGACATACATGGTAGTCCTCAAGCCCAGTGTAAAAATCACGAGTGGTGCACCTCTGAGGATGGGGTGATATTTTTTACACAAAACCCATTTAGAAGTATCTCACCAAGTCACGTCCTTAATGCACCTGATGCTAAGAAAATTAAAAAAACTGGGATGTTGCCTATAGACAAAAATAAAGATACACAAGAAACTGGAAAAATCAAAGCAAAGTGCGAGCAGGTTATTGAAAAATGGTTGTCTAAAGCCATACAAGCAGAAGCGACGGATATTCATATTAGTCCACTGACTGGAGCTAGTGTACGAGTATCATATCGAGTTGATGGGCAACTTGTTCCACATGAAGATTTCCAGACAAGTCTGTCTTCAAAAGGCTTATATCACCATATTGGTAATACGTTGATGCGATTATGTAATCAGGAGGCGGCAGTATTCAGTCATCCTAAAGATGGCAAATTTACCTTTAGTACTGATATTGGTGAATTAGAAGTGAGACTTGCAATGCGTCCGGTTAATGTTAGAGGAATGAGTAGCATGGCTTTCTGGCTTCGATTGCTTAAGCCAGAAGGGAAGCTAGAATTTCCTTCAATTGATAAGTTAGGTCTAGCAAGTCAAGCAAGTACTTTGTTAAAAAAATTTTCCCATGCTAACCAGAGCTTAGTTTTGATCACGGGTCCTACAGGATCAGGGAAAACGACAACTCTTTATAGTGTGCTAGCAACTATTCAAAAAGAGGCACCTTGGCGATCGATTCAAACACTTGAAGATCCGGTAGAGGTTCATATTGACGGCATAGATCAAACCCAAATCAATTCCAATTCAGAAATGTCGTTTGCATGTGGGCTTAGAAGCATGATGCGTAGCGATGTTGATGTGATTCTTATTGGAGAAATCCGCGACGAAGAAACGGCAAAACTGGCAATCCGTGCGGCTTTAACCGGTCATCTGGTCTTGGCAACAATTCATTGCAAAACGGCACTTGAGGCAATAGGTCGACTCATTGACTTAGGCGTGACACCTTCATTAATATCAAACGTACTAGCCTGCAGTTTTGCACAAAGATTGGTCAGAAGAGTATGCCCGGCGTGCTCTCAAAGACTAAGCTATAAAAAAGCAAAATCAAAGTATGACTTTAATGGTTTATTTGATGGAACTGATATGGTCACGATAGAAAAGACTAATAGAAATTGTAAAACTTGCCACGGCACTGGGTATAAAGGAAGAGTGGTAGTAAGTGAAGCATTACCAATCACCAAAAAATTAAAATATGAAATCATCAAACAGAATTTAGAAGGAATGGAATCCTCTGCGGAACATGCTGTAACTTTATGGGGTCATGCAGTTGAACTGATTAAGGCCGGCATTACAACATTTGAAGAATGCAACAGGATGTTGCCCAACCGATTTTTTTCAGCACATAGTTAGTCAATTATTTAGGAGTTTTATCATGATTAGAAAAAATTATAGAAATAAAAAACAAGCGGGTTTTACGCTTGTTGAATTAATATTTGTCGTCGCATTACTTGGTATACTTTCGGGAGCTGCGATTTTTGCGATAGATTTTACTGGTAAAAAAGAGCAAATAGAATCTGTTTCACTACAAATTTGGGCTGCACAAAATATGCAGCGTGCAATCGTATCTCGCTATACCTTAAACGGGAACAAGCTCACCGGCACTACAGATGCTTTGCTAGAAGCAACAGGTGATGTTAAATCAACAACACCCGGTAATCGAGTCTGGAATGTGAAAGGTTCTCCGACTGCTGAAAGGATCATTATTGAGATTGTGACTGCACGTAATTCAGATGCGACTGCACTAGCCACACAGCTTGGCAACTTGGTCAGCGGTGGAATGATCAGTGCCGTAGCTGCAAGCAACAAGAATGTTGATATCACTTACGATTTGTAGAACATTAACATGAAAATGAACTTGGGCATGGAGAGTCTTCTAAATTTGGGTGATCAAATTTGGTTTAGTATTCATAAGCCAAAAAGGACTGTTCAGCTTATTTTTCTCAATGAAATCAAAGCACTCTTGTGGGGTGGCACAATTGATTCTATTGATAAAAGAATTCTCGAAATGCCCAAGTTCAAATTCCATCGAAAACGAACACCTTCTCTTGTCTCGTCTGAATTATCAATTTCGGAAAAGTTATCCTTATTAGGCTTTGATAAAGAAGCAGTTTTAGCCCTACAAAGAGGGGAAGCAACAGGAAAGTCTCTGGAAGGACTTAATATAGCAATTAATCATTTAGATATGTTATCTACGACGCAAGGACAAGCATACGGCAAAATAATGTCTTCGTTTACCGCACTGTTTGTGTCTTTAAGTTTACTAATATTTCTACCCGGAGCTGTTTTTGATACTCTGACAGAACTTATGAATAGTGGGCTCACTATTCAAACAGGTATTACAACAGATTTGCTACTATTTCTTGGAGAGTCAAACACACCCATGCTACTTACAATAATCGTATTAGTGATTGCGCTGATAATGAGCTATTTGATTTGCAATGAGTTCAAGGTATCTACGCCTATCCATAGATATTTTGCAACGCGCAGATCATTGTCGCTTTTAACGATTTGGCGAATGCACAGACAAGCTGGTGTCCCACTAGACACTGAGTATACGACGCTGAAAAGTACAGTCGGTAGCAGAGTATTCAAAGACATGCAGCCGCAACTGATCGACGGCACCTCACTTGCCGGCGTGATAGCGACTGACCGTCATAGTTTTTCATCACTGCTTACATTTACTGCTGAATCGATGAGTGAGCTTGGCGGCGAGCGATTTAGTGATGTAAGCCATCAAATTATTAAATCACTTTTTGCCGAACATAAGGTTCAAGTTGAGCGGCTTGTTCAGTTTTTGAGTTGGACATCCATTACTGTAGCAGTCCTTGCAATATCTCTCTTGGCATATGGGATGATATTCCCGATTATGTCAATACAAGCGGGGTTTTGATGATTAATAAGAATAAGCAAAGAGGCTTCACGCTGCTTGAGGTGCTAGTCGTTGTAGCTCTAATTGGTATCTTTGTATCTTTGGTGGGCAATATAATCTCTCTTGAAAATAATCTTGTGAACAGACTGACAGCGCAACAAGAGGCTCAATCTATAGCTAATCAAGGCTACATTGATTTGACGCTTGATGGACAATCTAAAGTAGAGATAAAGGGCAGTACGCCCTTCGGTACAGATTATAAATTGAGCAGAGGCATACGCGCAAACGGACATCAATATTCTTATGTTGAATTCCCAGATGCAAATGGTAATAGAACCGTGATACCGGAATCACTTAGTCGGGCAACAACCTCTTATACAGATAAATGTATTTTATACGAGGGGTGCTGATGCAGAAGAATAAACAAAAAGGCTTTACACTGATTGAGGTGCTAGTCACCATAGCATTGATTACGCTTCTAGCGAGCTTGTATTATGCGCCTCGCGCACAATCCGAATTTGATGATTATATGCGTACAGTTGCAGCTAAAACTGCAGAGGAAATGTACCGCATTGGTGTCGCGGCACAAACCTATGCGGCGGCATTTAACGGCATGTGGCCTAATCAGACAGGCGATTGCCGAAGTGCGATACTCACATTACAAAATACCGGATACATGCCAGCTCGAGCCTTAGTGAATGCCGAGCAAGGCCCGATGTTTCGTCCTACATTATTAACCAAAAATCTACCTTTTTCATTGCCTACAGGAACACAACGGCAATTGGGTCGATATTATACTGAGTGCATTTTAAGCAGTGGACTGAGGCAGCAATTTAGAATCTCTTACGCCCTTCCCGACCCACAAATTAAATTTCGTGGGTTAATTGAATCTCAAATACCTTCTTCTAGACTTGTGTCAAACGCCGACTTTCATGCAGTAATTGCAGATATACCAATGCCTGCGGCAGTGCCGATAGTTGACGGCTTATTACCAAGAGACGGAAGTAGAGAAATGACCGGCAATCTTGATATGGATTCTAACAACATATATAACGCAGAAAATGTTGTTTTGGCCTCAGGTCAATCACTTGCATCAACCTTCGTTTATGCCGATGTTGTTGAACCTAGAGCATCCATTGTGAAGCCATCGTGTCCATCAAATCACGAAGGATCAATTTTAGCGGTGCCGATTGAAGTGCAGGACACGAGTGGTTTGCCAATCACAAAATTCAGAGTATGGGCGGATAATCAAAGTTCGACGCGCTGGAGAATTCGCAATGAACTCCATGTCGCAGGCCGCCCTCGCGTAATCGATTCACCCAACATCAAAACCGCAGTGTTAGTGCGGTGTGTATTCAAAATTTAGAGGAGAACCATTATGATTAAAGCTATTAAACAAACTTCAATTAACAGCATTGTTTTATTATTGCTGATTGCAGCAAGCGGAGTATATCCGGAGCAATTCGATGTAACAACAGAAGCCACATGTAAGAGTAGCCTTGACCCAAGTCTGAGTGCTGCAACAAAGACCAACATTTGCAAAGGCATTCAACTTAGGTCATTAGCTAAAACTGGTTGTACTGGAAGATTGAGTAATGGGCGTTGTAAGCCACAGGACTCCGAAGGCTTGAGCACGACCTCACACACATCAAAGCTACCGCCGCCCGGGCTTATGACTTCTAGTGATTTGGCTAATATCATTAGGACAGGTAGTTACAATTCTGGCGGTGTTCTCGCTGGTAACGACTACAGAGCATACGTCTCTGGAGGTAAAGTGAAAATCAGCAAAAAAGAGAATGGAACATGGAAGTCAATGTGCACGATAGAACCACCATTGGGAACTTGTGAAGAAAATTATCATACATTTACACCTACAATCGCAGGATTATTGGTTTCTGAAGCTACCTTTTCACGAAAATGCCGCCGCTATGTCCCCTTGGGGATGTATAACACTCAATGCGGTGAATGGTCAACAGTTGTAACTCGTCATGAAGAAAAGAGTTTCTTATGGGAAAATTGAGAACAGACGATGAACTCTAACCAAATCGAAAGTACCGATATCACATCATTTGAGTCTGAATCTCTTAAGTCTATTCGTAGACTGAAACTTTCTCCTAAGAATGCCCTCATCACACCGTTTTTTGGTAAGATGGTTGTTGATGTCGGATACGAGCAAAGTCCGGTTTTGAATGCACTGTATCAAGAGATAGTTAAAGTTTGTGACTTCAAAACAGGATCAGTTGATTTTCATCAAAAAATTAATGACCTGCATTGGCGTGGACACGCTTATTTCTCATTAGACGGTGTGTCTGTTTGCTTAAAGCAATTACCATCGAAGAATCTCTCACTTCAACAACTTGGATTTACAATTAGTGATTTATTGCCTTTTTTGAAGCAAACAGGATTAGTTTTGTTCGTCGGTCCTATTGATAATGGCAAATCAACATCAATGATATCAGCAATGAAATATCTGCACAAGCAAGGTGATTTAGGTGAAACAATCACGATAGAGCAACCTGTTGAGTTTATTTTTGGAGAGCCTGAAATATCGCAACGCCGTGTCGGGATTGATGTCGGGAGTTTTGAGGAAGGCATTGTTGATGCGGTGAGAGAATCACCAACGACGATTGTTATTGGTGAGATTCGTGATCGTCCGTCCGCACACGCCGCAATCCGCGCCGGGATGCTAGGACACCGAGTTTTATCAACACTACATGGACACGACATTATCGATGGCATTTCTAATTTATTTGCCTTACTAGACAAGGAACATGACGAGATATTGCCTCAATCACTCTCAGGAGTTGTTGCACAGCACTTATTTCCAAGCATGGACTCTAACACAAAGCCAGTAATGGTGTATGAGACGCTTGAGATAGATCGCGAAGCCATGAGTGTTTTACAAGACGGTGCAAAAAATCTACGCCAACTCGGCAATTGTTTCAAACAACAAAACCGCCATAGGCTTGGTAAGGCAGCTAAAGAACTTGCAAGTTCCGGCAGGATTCATAAAACCGCAACATATAAATTCCTGGAGCCTGCTGCATGAATATACGAACCAGTCTTTTTATCGTAATGGTATTAGTGTATTCACCTTCGGCACTATCTAATCCAATGCAAAACTTTTGGGAATGTGCAGTTGAAGTCGAAAACCTTACAGGTATCAATCAAAATGTCATTGCCGCAATCAAAATCGTAGAATCAGGCACACGATTTGATTCGGTTCTAAATCATAATTCAAACGGTTCAATTGATGTCGGCATTATGCAAACCAATTCAATTTGGTTTACGGAACTAGCACGTTATGGCATTCATCGTGAAATGTTACACGATAACTGTGTCAGCGTTAAGGTTGCTGCTTGGATGCTTCTAGGGCATCTTAAGAAGACTGATGATCTCTGGGAGGCTGTCGGGCGTTATCATTCAAAGACTCCTAAGTTTAAGATTCCCTATCAAAAAAAAGTTAAAAAAATCTACGAGTATCTGGAGAGAAATGGCTAATAAACCAACGTTATACCCCATCCAATCGGGTGCTGATCTCCTGCAACCTCATTCGGAGTATATAAACCGAATTCGCAGTCTTGTTGGGGTGGAAGATACCCAATGGAATACACTTTATGCTCGGATGCTTGAGCGATTTGCCGAACTGGTTCAGGAATGCCCGGCATCCGAAGCACATCATCATGATGAGCGTGGTGGGCTCTTAAAGCATACACTAGATGTCGCATCAAAATCCATTGACCGGGTAGCAAAGGATTTATGGTTTAACCAAGATGATGCCTCAGCGACACGACTCATGATAGTTAGCCTTGCGCTCTTGCACGACATTGCCAAAATTTTAACTGATCACATTATCCAACTATACGATGTTTCCGAAGATGATATTGGTCGTTGGTGTCCTGCAATTGGTCTGATGACTGATCACACTAACGCAAAGTTCTATTCACACACATTTAATCCTAATCGTGAATATAGCCTACATAAAGGAGCTGCGGGCTTGTTTGTTTGGTTGATAGTTCCATCCGAAGTGCACGCCTCTTTGTATGGTCATCCACAGCTCTATCAAAAATGGTTGAGTTTTAACAGTGGACAATTAGGTGTGGAGGACGACATTGCACAAATCATCACATTGGCAGACATGACATCATCTGCCGAAGGCATGAATACTGAGGGCGAGAACATGTCCGGAAAAAAACGTCTAGTGGAACATTATAAAGAAGAGCTTGCAGCAATATGCACAGACGGAGCAGTCAAGATTAATAAGCCTGGCGGCATGGCGTTCATAACCGAAACAGATGTCTACTTTGTCTGCAAGTCAACAATTGATTATATTCGCAAAAACTTAAGTATAAAGAACGTCAATATCCCTCCAAACAACAACCACGTCTTTGATGATCTACAAAACTACGGTTTGCTCATTGCTAAAACAGATGGAAAAGCGATACGTAAGGTTCATATTATCGTGTCTGCAAATAAGGAAGGAGGTTCCGATTGGGCTAAAGATTTAACAACTTTCAAGGTTTCACGCGAAGACCTTTTTGGAGATGAGCAGGTTTTAGAATTAAAAGGTTCAATCAAAGAACTTGATGAAGCACTGGCGACAGAGGACGAAGATATTCCTCCATTTGAGGAGGATTCTGGGAACAAAGAACAGACAGTTGAATCTGAGGTGCAATCGGACGACATAGATTTTTGGAATTGGGTTGTTGAGTCGCTCAATAACGGTGAGCTTTCGTACTCTTGTCCTGGGGCGGAATATCATTTTGTGGATGAAGGTCTCTTGATAGTCTCCCCTAACGCTTATAAAAGTTTTTGTATTATGCGCAATTTACAATGGCGAGATATACAAAAAAAACACCTAAAGTCTTTACGAAAGTCCCAACAAGGTTTAGCCGAGTTAGAGACATACAGAATCCGGGCGACTGGCTCACCTTTAACAGGGGTTGTCGTTCAAGACATCACGGCATTTGAACCAAAAGTTAGTCGTAAAAAGAATGACCTTCTTGAAAGGATTGAAAAGGCAGCCTAATGGATAAAAGAGTAAAAAGGCGAAGAGTCGGAATGGTCTTAGGGAGTAATGGCCCTTATCTAGCTAAGGGGCGCGTCTTGATTAGAGCCGCGCAAAATGGCCAATGGCTAAAGGCAGGATTGTCTCGGCTTCCTTCTTTTCTTAAAAGGAAAACCGGATGAAATACGAGAAGTTGTATCAATCTAAAGTGGCGATTCCTGATATTGATGTAAGGGAGTGGGACGCTAAGGGTGCCTCCGGCAATGAAACTTCTTCATCGCCTATAGGCTCACTGAACAAAAAGAAACTTTGGTTTATAGCAACTGTTCTATTTGTTGTCCTTTGCGCCATCTTTGTTCTTTCTAAACTTTTCAAAACACCACCTCCGACCACTGATATTACAAGTCTGGCCCCGCCACCGACGGCGGCCGAACTTGTAGTTGATACAGATCTTCAAAATCTAAAGACAGAGGTTTCAACACTGAACCAAAGTACTATTGAACTTAGAGAGTTTGTTTCCAATTTGACTTCCCGGCTAGAGCAAGTTTTTAATGTTATTGAGTCTTTAGAGAGCAATTATCAATCGGTCATCCAGAATTATTCTCTATTAGAAGAGAGAGTTAATCAATTATCTGAAGCAATTTCTGATAATACTGCAAAGATTCCTCAACCTGAAGTATCCGCTCTGCCACCCGAAGATCAACTATTGCTTGGTAAGGCTACTGCAATTAGTAGTTTACCAACAAATATTCCCTCATTTAGGCTTATATCAGTTGAGTCTTGGGACGGTAAACCTGCTGCGACACTAGAACTAGATGGACATACCAAAGTCGTGCATGAGGGTGAGTTTGTTGCGAATTTTAAGATCATAAACATTGATACGCTAGGACGCACTATTCAGGTAGCTCCGCAGTACGATATAACGAATTTAACGAAGTTGGAGGTCGGTCAATGATTAAAGTTTGGTCAATGATTAAAAGACCATTGCAAATTGCTGGATTAATCATGTGGATTGCAGTTTTTCTTTTCTATGCTGTATTGGTTTCTTCGCAGGAGCAGACTCAAACTAAGTATACGAAGACAGAACTTACGATGAGCAAGCATTTCGGTTTGACACCTGCTCAGATTAGAAAGTGGGAGTATCTCAAAGAGACCCAACAATTTTACGGCTTGGTTGAGTCGGATTTAAGTGTTTATGAAATGCTGGCATTAAGTACGGATGACGAACAAGAACTACGCAGACTTGCTGTTTTATTAGCAAAAATGAACATTAAAATCATTAGGAAACTTGCGCATTTTGATCAACTGTATCAAGACGCAGTTAACCAACTTGAGGATACACAGTGAATAGCGGTTTAGAAGGTCTACTTCGTCCGCCGGTAGAGCTCTACACGGCGTTTATGGCATTCGGTATAGCGGTGTTAGTTTTTTTTGAACCAAGGTATTTCTTATTAACGGACTTTGCCGCACTGAGTTTTATAACTTTAGCACTTGGGCTAGGTATTATTCGTTTTCGCCAAGGCTATCGAATTATCGCTTATCGCAAGACACTCAAATGTCTAAAAGAATACAAAATGTCCTCTACGGAGATACCAACAAGCAATCAGCGTCTGTTTTTAGGCAGAGGCTTTCGCTGGACAGCCCAGCATACGCAAAGATTGAGAGATACAAAGAAAGAATCTCAATTATTTGAGAATAATGCTTTATGGCAATCAGTCAGAGAGTGCTCAGTCTATTTAGGCGATAGCCAAAGTGCATTATGTCGTTTGATTTCTAGGATACTTGATTCAAAATCTCGCTTTAATCCTTTTAGACCACTTCCTGAGGTTGGAGGTAATCCGGCATTGCACGGTGTTGGTGCGTGTGATGGTGAAGAGGATATTTATCTGTCTCTCAAAGAAAGAAACGGCCATATTTTAGTATTCGGTAAAACGCGCGTCGGTAAAACCAGACTTGCTGAGATTTTGATTACACAAGACATCCGGCGCAGTGATGTTGTCATTGTATTGGATCCTAAAGGCGATCAAGAACTCATGCGAAGAGTTTATGAGGAGTCTGTAAAAGCCAAACGGAAGTGTCATATTTTTCATTTAGCACATCCGGACATTAGTGTGGCTTATAACCCAATCGGATCGTTCTCTCGCATTACTGAGATTGCAACAAGAATAACAGACCCATTGCCCGATAGTGGTAATTCTGCTGCATTTAAGCAATTCGCATGGCGATACGTGAACATTATCTCAAATGCGATGGTTGAGCTTGATGAAAAACCTACGATGGATCACATTCGTCGTTATATCTCTGATATGGAACCGTTGTTTGTGCGCTATGGCAAGCACTTGGTTAAGAAAAATGGACTTTCGTGGCATGACATCGTATATAAATATAAGAGTGAGGCTTCCCCTCACTCTAAAGAGCCGAGGCAAGGTGATACTTTGATCTTAAAATCATACTTGCGAGACCTTGATGACAAAGATGTTGATCCAACAATGGAAGGACTACTTACTGCCGTTGAATACTCGCGAGAATACTTTAATAAATTGGTCGCCTCACTAGGCCCGTTATTGGAAAAGATGATGACAGGTAGATCACATGAACTATTAGTACCGTCTGCGTATCCGGACTCCAGCCGGATGGTGATTGATTGGCGGCGAGTTATCGCAAGCAAAGAAGTAGTCTATGTCGGATTAGACGCACTGGGTGATGCTGAGGTTGCCGGTGCAGTAGGAGCTGCGATGTTTGCCGATCTAACATCTGTTGCAGGTGAACTTTACAATACTAAGATCAAATCATCATCTAAGGAGTTTTATCCCATTTCCATTCATGCGGATGAGATTAACGAGTTGATGGAATCTCAATTCTTGCCTCTTATAAACAAAGGAGGTGGTGCCGGTTTTCAAATCATTGGTTACACCCAAACGCTTGCAGATTTAAGTGCGAAGCTTGGTTCACAGGACAAAGCAAGTCAGGCGATTGGTAATTTCTCAACGGTTATCATGTTTCAAGTCCGAGGCGAAGATACAGCTAATTTAATAGTCAAGCAATTACCTCAAGTGGAAATTCAAAGTCTCGTAACGGTGTCGGGAGCAACAGATGACTCAAATCCAGATACGGATGTAGATTTTAGATCAACGGTACAAACCCGTATGATAAGTCGCCCGGAAAGTCAGTTAACTGTCAATGATTTGATAGAACTACCCAAGGGACAATGTTTTTGTCTCATGCACGGCGGAAAGCTGTTCAAACTACGTGTCCCGCTTCCGGTACCGTCCGATGACGAAGTCTTTGGTGGGGAGATGTACGGCATGATTAAAAAAGACACTTTTGGAACATGACAGCAGCTCAAGCAAGTATTAATCGAAGTAAACCCAGCATTTTCAAGCGGTTTTTTTGGACTTCATGGATTCTTTTAATTATTAAAAGCGTGATATTGGCAATGTTAGCCGGGATTATATTATCAGTATTACTTGAATGGTTTCTAATGGCGATAGACTTTTGGGATGAGAAGGGTGCGCTACATGCGCGCAATGCCCTTATACAAGAACTGCAATGGACAAACCTAAATGGTTATTCAGTTGACCCGGCTCCTTATTTGACGGTGGTGACAGGTGCAATTAAGCCAATTATCAACTTGGGACTCTTACAGGAATATGTATTAGCTTTTTATTATATTGCTCAAATAACCGTATTAAGAATTATCGTCATTATATGTTCAATTCCTGCGGTCTTTTTAATTTGGACTCTAGGATTGCTGGATGGTCTCGTTCAAAGAGATTTACGGAAGTACCAAGTTTTGCATGAGTCAGGTTTTGTTTATCACAATGCGAAGGCAATTTTCGGTGGTTCTCTTGCACTGCCGCCGATTGTTTATATGACTTATCCTTCTGGCTTTCATCCAACACTATTTCTGCTGTTATTTGCCGGGCCGTCTTCACTTGTCATTTGGACAATGGCGGCGAGGTTCAAAAAACATTTATAGGAGAAAATAATGAAAGTAATTGCATTATCTTTAGTTTTAATTTTAAGCGGTTGTGTTGCAGCAAATCATACCGCACAGACACAAAATATGACCGACACTGAGATGTGGCCTACCCCTAATGAGCAACATAATCGCGTACCGATGGGAGAAGAACCTCAAGTATTTGTGCAAGTGCGTAATTATGCAGTAGGCGCAGGATCAGAATTGGAGCGTGAAAACTTACAGCAACTGTCGGCGATGTTAAGACAAGCCTACAATTTATCGCTTGCCGCCCAACAGTCAAGCAGTGATTTATCACGAATTAAATTTGATTATGCAACATTGCAACTTGACCTGCAAGCCATTACATTCGGTTTGAGTCAATATCTGCAAACTGATTATCGTGAAGTACGGTTTCCAACGCAAATCAATGCACGTCCGATACATGGCGATTATGTAAGAGTGAGAAACTGATATGAGTCCATTTGAAACCGCCTCCGGCATCTCAGTAGTTGATATGAACTATTTTTTTATAGTTTTACTTGTCGTATTGACGATTATAGGTGTAGGTATCGGGTTTATTGATTTATTGAGAACTTTGCGAACGGGACAAATAGAAGGCATCAACATTATCGCCAATATCAGTAAAGGCATTGCCGCTATTATTGTGGTGATAACCCTCATTTATTTTATTACGTTATAGGAGAAAAAGTTATGAATACGAAAACTACTATATTATTATTCCTGCTTATAATTTTATTTATGCTACTGCCTGTGGTTGCATGGTCTATCACTATACCATCTCCGCCTGCCATTGGTGGTGCCAGTACTTCGAATGTATGGGATTATGCAGTTACTGCCTTCAAGGCAATTCTTGGTGTAGTACTCGTGTCATTAGTTGTCTGGTTTGTGTTTAGTGGTGGAGGTAACCTGATGGGAGCTCTTGCAAAAGCCAAAGAAGACGGCAAATGGGGTAATTTCTTTGTTTATCTTGGTGCAATGTTACTTGTGGGAATCATAGTTTTATTTTTAGTTTATTACGCGAACGAGGAATTTCTACAATTGATTTAATCCGATGCGACCACCTGCCATTCTTGAACATGAACCGCCAATGCTTCTTGGTTTTGCTTGGTCGGAGATAGTGACGATATTTTTTCCAACAAGCATTCTATGGATACTAGGAGGTTTAATGCTAGGCATTACCACAGCCAATAGCTTCCAAATCGGACTGTTTATCGTACTTGCAACATATTTAATCGGAGAGACAGTCACCTTTTTTATTATTGCGGGATGGTATGCAAAAGTGCGTCGAGGTAAACCAGAAGGCTGGCATTTGCATATGATTGCAACTAAGTTTTACCGTTTAGGATTATTTAAACTTGTATTACATGAAGGGAGATGGCGATGTTGAAACCTTTGCGAAAATATCATGCTGCAGCCGATCATCTGACTAGCCATGTCAATTCTCTGCGATTAATCGTTGCAGTATTGGCAGTATTGTGTTTAGGGCTTGGAATAGCACTTGTTATAACCTCAAAAGATGTTCGTGTCTCGCTACCTCCAATCTTAAATTACGGTGCATCAATCAAGCCTGGTGTAATACAACCACACGAAGTTTATGCGTTTGCCGGCTACATCTACCAACAAATGAATACTTGGCGGCAAGATGGAGAAGTAGATTTCTCTAAAAATCTTACTAACTTGCGGTTTTTATTAACTAATGACGGAAAAAATTACTTCACTCAGCTAATAACTGATTTAGGGAGAGAGGATCAACTTGGTGGACGCACTCGTTTTATTGTCCCATTAGAGAACTATGATGCCTCAATGGTTGAAACCATAGGGATGAATAATTGGATCGTTAAATTACGTTATGTCTTACGAGAAACACTCAATGATGTCATAATAAAAGATTGGATTAAGCTGGAAGTAAGACTTCCCGTCCGCTATGAAAACAAAGATCCTGAATATAATCCATGGGGGCTTTGGTTAGGTGCACCAATATCCGCACCTCAGAGAATTGCGGAGAACACGCCGTGATAGCAAGAACTATTGTAGGCATCGCCCTTTTTATTTTTTCCGCACCAAGTTTGTCCGGTGAGGACGTACAGTCAATTAGTCTTATGTGGGGAGATATGGCTGATATTACGCTTCCTGTAGGGGTTGAACAAACGATTGCAACCGACCCACTTTCTAACTTAGACATAGGATTACCCTCTGAGATTAGTGACAGATTAAGTTTGCTCAATGTGGGTGGACGTATTTTTCTGACTGCAAGCGAGACGTTTGAGGATGCAAAGTTAATCTTAAAGCATAACGAGCAAGGTTCTACAATAATCAATTTATCTGCTTCGGACTCAGCCATAGAGCAGAATTATACGCTATATATTCCCCCTACCCCACCATCAGCAACTGTTCAAGAGACACATCCATGTCCTACAAACTATGTGGAGATAACGCGTTGGGCATTACATCAAATGTATGCTCCAAAGCGTATCTTGAAGGATGAAAATTGTTTTTCTAACGTTAAAGTGACGTTAGAAACGATAGATATGTTTGTGTGTAATCGTACGATGCTTTGCGGTGGTGGTGTGAGTGCAACGCCAATATTTTCATGGAGAAGTGCTAATAATTTATTTATTCATGCAATCTCACTAGAAAACAATAGGACGCAAAGGATTATCTTGGATGCAAGAGATGTTGTATTCTCAAAAAAGATGCTGGCAATAACATTTGCGCACGGATGGTTAGATATTGAAGGAAACATTGGTGATAACACTGCTGCGGTTTTGATTACATCGACAAAACTTGAAAATACATCCTTTGCATATTCGGAGGTATGGCAATGAATCCGATGATCAAAGGGATAGGCATAATTTTCGGTATAGGATTCGTTATTGTTCTTGCTGTCTCATACATTAAAAGCAAATCGGAACCTGAACCTGAACAAACTATTTCGCCTGTTGTCTCAACGCCATCAGACCGAGATAGTGAGTCGGAGGCTGTCCGAGCGGTGAGTACCGGGATGAACGAACTTCGTAATGAGCAAGAGGCATTAAAAGAAGATAATAAAAGCCTGCGTGAAGCCTTGGATAACGTTGGGGGAAAGCTCACAGAGTTAACCGACAGATTGACTGATTATGTATCTGGACAAGAGGAAATTCCACAAACCGATATTGTAGGAGAAAGCATTGATGCGATTGATGAGGGAGGGACTGATACTGACGGACTAGGAGGAGATATTTACGGGGACATTGCAGACCCTAATCTCACTCAAGACCTTGATATCAATGAGAGGACAATCGAAACTGATGCTTTGCCACAATACGTATGGCATACACCTGTAGTTTTAGTCGCCTCTAATCAAAGCAATACGAATATTCAACCATCTGCAACAAAACCTAGACAAAATAACGAAAATCGCAATATCATTCCACCGGGCGCAATGATCCCAAGCCAGACGATTACCGCTTTAATCGGTAGAATTCCGGTTGACGGACGCGTTGAAGAGGCTTGGCCGTTCAAAGCAGTAGCAACAGACGTAGCCCATGTTGCGAATTTTTACGAAACTGATGTTCACGGCATGATATTGGAGGGCACTGCGGTCGGCGATTATTCTTTTAAGTGCGTCAGAGGAAAGATTGATCGTATTAATATCACATTAGCAGACGGCAGAGTTGTAACAGCTAGAGGTGACGAACAAGGTTTGGGGTGGATCTCAGATATTGGGTCTAATCCGTGTCTGCGCGGCCTTTATGTGAGTAATATATCGGAGCACTTTGGAAAGCAGACTTTTTTTGAAATACTATCGTCGGCCGCAAGAGCAACCGCACGGGCAGAGCAAACCAATATTGTGTCGGCGGACGGTGTGACTCGCTCGGAGATTACTGGAGACGAGTTACGAGCAACCTTCGCCGAAGGTATTGCTGGGCTTGCTGATTCTGCTAAGGAGTTTTACGAACAGCGCGGCGATGCCTGGGATGCAGTCTATGTTAAACCTAATCAAAAAATTGTTGTCCACATCACCGAAGAAGTCGTTCTTAAACCGGACGATAGCAAGCAGTTATATGATAGAAATGCAATTACTTATGAGGCTGATAGCAATAACCGTAATGCTCTTGACTAGTGCTTGTAGTAGCCATTCAAGTTTTGAGTGGGAGGATACAGGCTCTAATGATACGATTGAATTATATCGTAGCATTGAGCGTCCCCATGGCATCTCAAAAGGTGTGCGTCTACTTGGCAGTAATTCTACTGATTTATACGGTTATTCACGTACTGAGGCTGATGCATTAGCCACTCGCTTTCCGGTGCTGAACAATCCAACCTTCGCACTTTATGTTTTTCCTCATATCAATAAAGACAATATTCCTATTCCGGGCTATATAACCACTTTTAAGCTGTATCAAGGCGATATATTTGCTTTGCCGGGAGAGCGATGAATTTATTCAACATGTTATTTGGAACAACACCAATGTCAAACACACGGACACGAGAGCAAGTGCACGTGTGGGAGAATGGTTCGCTTACTGAGAAAGATTATCAAATGTTGCCGACCTTGAATATTGAGGAAGTTAAAGCACCTTCGTTTTCTGATTATTTGCAGCCGTCGGCAGATATTCAGGGCAAATATGTTTTGTTCAAGGATCTGAATACCTTAGGAATTGTCTATGAACTGATACCGCTTTCTGTTGAAGGGCGATCCGAGAAAACCATAGAAAACTTATTTAAGCGCGCAACAAAAATACTCAATGGTGCTTTGCCAACTGGGTCAAAGACTGGTAATTGGATTTTTCAAATTTTTTTGGAGGATGAACGGTCATTAGAACCACTTATCACCAAATTGATTGATTATATTCCTGATACGCATTTGAATAGTCAATATACGCAATGGTGGCTTGAGAACTTAGAGATACACCTAAAGCAAGTTGGTCAAAAAGAGGGGTTATTTTTTGACAAAACGGTATCCAATGCGCCGTGGCGCGGCCGGATGAGGAGAGTACGCTGTTGTCTGTGGTACCAGCGAAATGGCTTGGATACAGACGATACAGACGCTGATCTTGAGCAAGTGTCAAATAGTTTAATCAATGCGGTTGCCGAATGTGGTGCATCTTTAATACCGTGTGCGCCAGTGGAATTGTACGCGTGGCTTAGCCGCTGGTTTGTTCCTGTTATTAGTGAGGGAGGCAGTGTTGAGCAATATTTGCGTTCAAGGCCATGGCATCCAACGAATTTACGCCTGCTCGGGCGAGAAACCGGCGATTTAGGGATGGCATGTCTTCACGGAACACCACCACGCACCGACACCTCTGGCAATTGGTACTTTAGAGACCAACCTACTCGGTTTTTGACGCTTGAAGAGCCTACCGATGCTCTGCCAATTGGTATCCTTACCGGCGAACAGGAGGTTGGCGAGCACAGGCGAGTACTCTGGGATGCGATGCCTGCAGGAAGTATTTTCTCGATGGCTGTGGTATCGCAGAGTCAGGAGAGCATCACTGAGCATATTCAAAAAATTAAGCTGAACTCAGTAGGTGATTCACCTGAGGTACTAGCAAAGCGAGCCGTTGCCGATGAGGTGATTAATAACATGGCGGACGGTGAGAAGGTTCATCGCTTGTTTGCTGGTATTTTTGTACGCGCAACAGATAAGCAAGGCTTAAACATGAAATGCTCAAAGGCGATTTCACTGTTTAATTCTCATGGTTTAAAGCTAACATCTCCGATGATTGATCCTATCGCACAGGATACTTTTTTACGGGCACTACCATTTGGATTTGATCCTGCACACGATAAGAAATCTTATATTAGTCGTTCGCGATTGTGGTATGTTGGTGAGATAACCAAGCTCACCCCAATTTTCGGCAGAAGCACAGGAACAGGGCATCCTGGTTTGATCTTTTTCAATCGAGGAGCTGATCCGCTCACCTTTGATATACTCTCCAAAGAAGATAGGAAAAAAAACTCACATGCATTAATACTCGGACCTACCGGGTCGGGTAAAACTTCTTTGATTATCTACATTCTATTGCAATTGATAGCGGTGCATAAACCAAGAATCTTTTTAATATCCGCTTTACCGACATTCAAACTTTTCACAGACCACCTGAAAAGACTTGGTTTAACAGTTAATCACGTACGTGTTGGCGAAGACAAAGACCTATCTTTACCACCGTTTGCGGATGCTACTCTTTTAGGAAAAGGTAAAAAAGAAAGTGAGCAAGCAAGAGATGTGTTATCTGAACTTGAGCTGCAAGCTGTTTTGATGATAACTGGTGGTGACCCGAAAGAGGAAGAAGCATTGCGACGGGCAGATAGAACATTGATACGTAGAGCAATTGTGCGAGCAGTTGAGAAATGCGGTCAAGAACGACGACAAGTATTAACCGAAGACATTGTCGCTAACCTGCGCGCAATCACAAAGGATGCCGATGTAGATGATAAAAGCAAGAATTTGCTCATGGAAAAAGCAAGAGCTATGGAACTTTACTGTAGTGGCCTAGGCGGCCAGCTTTTTAATCGCAAAGGGAATTTATGGCCAGATGCCGATGTAACGGTATTTGAGCTGGGTCCGCTTGCGACCGAAAGTGCAAAAGATTATTTAGTTGTAGCGGTCACTAGCCTTTTGGCTCAAATTAATGCGCTTGCGCAAAGAGAGCAAAACTCTAATCGGCAGATGATTACGGTCATTGATGAGGCTCACATATTGCTTAAAAACCCGTTGATTACCCCTTATTTGAATAATATTGCAGCGATGTGGCGGACTTTCGGGGCTTGGTTATGGATTGCAACACAAACATTGAAGCAATTCCCGCAAAAAGCACAGGAGCTATTAGCGCAACCGGAATGGTGGCTGTTAATGACAATGGATCAAGAAGAGGTCAATGAAGTCGCACGCTTTAAAAACCTATCAGATGAAGAGAGAGGGATGCTGTTGGCCACTCGAAAAGAAATAGGCAAGTATACTGAAGGTGTTGTCTTATCCGGAGGACTTTCAACGTTATTTCGTAGTGTTGTACCGTCTATTGCTTTAGCATTATCCCAGACTGAAAAGCATGAAAAAGCCCAAAGAGCAAAAATCATGCGAGAACATAACTGTAGCGAATTAGATGCCGCTTACCAAATCGCAAACGAAATTACGTTTGCAAGAGAAAACAAAAAGGAGGATTAGATTATGAAAAAATCATTATTTGCCATTGCTGCTATGCTTATATCAGTTATAGCATTAGCTCAAACATCTACGCAGGGTAATATAGGGCCTGCTCAGTACAAGCTAGGTACGCACGGCTTAAGAAATCCGAGTAATACTCATAACCAGACACCGTTTCGCTTTAGTGCCGGTGGCGATGTGACGGGGCTAGATGCATGTGCATTTGACCCCAAGGCGAGTATTTCAGATATGTTTAGTAATATTGAGAGTCAACTGGCTACATTAAAAGATCTACCTGCTACAATAGCTGCAGCACTACCGGGATATATCTTCTGTCGAGCAAAGCCCGGACTTTGTCAACTTTTACAAGATTATATAGCCCGTCTTGAGGCGCAATACGCTTTACATGTCAAGAATTGCGAGACAGCCGTGCAAGAGGCTATCGCAGGGAATTCATCCATTCATGACTGGGTTGTGCTTGCCGAAGTAGATGCCTACAAAAAAGCGTCTAGCACAGGTCAAAGTAGCCAAGTGGCTTATCGCAATGCTACGAAAAGTCGTGGTACGAACGGTTTACCGTGGATTGGTGGAAAGAACTATGGAGGTAGAGGGCAAGCGCAGATACAACCAGTTCGACATGTTGCAGCAGCTGGTTGGTGTGCAAGCCAAAACAAAGATCCGAATTGCCAAACAGGAGATCCGACATCAGTGTACTCTGAGTACTGGAAAGATTCTGTAGAAATGAAAGCATGGATTGCAACCGTGACTGGTGATATTGGTCTTTGGGTGTACAAAAGTGCGCCGCCACCTACATCTATTGCAGGAACCGGGCTTGAACCGCTTATTCGCGAACGGCAAGAGGAGATTATTATTAAGTTAGAGGAGGTATTGCAAAAAGATAAGGAGGAGATTAGTGATGACGATTTAGAAGCCTTATCCACTCGTAATACAAAAATGACCCCTGATTTAATAAAAGCGGTTTCGGATAAGCAGGACACCGAAGGATGGATTGTAGAAAATCTTGCAAATCGCATTGCTACAGGACAGATTGTAGACAAAGCTCTATATGCCCTGTACGCATTGCGGGCTGGGCGACAAGAACCTAACGTGCAAGCGATAGAACCTGCTCAAAAAGCAATTGATGAAGCAATAGAGAGGTTGAAAGAAGATATTGACTTGACGATTTATGCTTCAAAGGCACGGAACGCACTCATCGGAGATTTCGGTGTAGAGGTTCTATCGGATGAAAACATAACTACTTCCGAGAATGATGATAAAACAGGCCTTGATACAGAGAAAGAGAACTAATAGGCATGGACGGTACAGAGTTATTATATTCAGTAGATGCCATAGTTCAACCTTTGCGCAATATTGTCGATTGGATGGACGTGCACTGGGAAATTATGTTCGCATGGCGGCTTTCATTATTCGGGATACTCTGGTTTTGGGGCATTCCAAAAATAATTCGTATGGCATTCCCAGATGGTACGTCTTCAAATCCGGAAGCGTATAACGAGGCAATGCGCTCATTGAAGCTAGCTTTTATCTCCCTTTATATTGCCCTAGAGTTACTAAATTTCTTAGTATGAAAAGTGCCGCCGTTTACTGGATAGAAAATAATCCGGAAATTATGAATACGTACGTTTTCTTGTATTTTTGGATGATTTTCTTTTGGGTTATTCCTAAGTTACAGCAAGTTTCTCCCCTTCATAAAGAAGATTTGTTTTCAACTTTCTCATATAAATTTCTGACAGTCGTGTGGTTTTTCGGTATTTTTATAGAAATAAAGAATTATATAAAAAGATACCCTTGGAACGAACCTAGTTTGACAATCCCTATTTTCTAAAACAATGCCGCTTCCAACATTTTCAAATTTAGAATCCGTAGCTCTTTTATTGAGCTTTAATCTCTCTATTATTATTTTTCAATTCTTCAAAGATACCGGCATTATATTTATTCCTTTTATATCGTTAGTCATAAGGATGTATCAGACTATGTATGCCTATGATACTAGGTATAAATTTGGCGATCATGTTTTAGGTGAGCTTCTAACAATGTTTGGAATTGTGCTTGCATGTCTAATTCCATTTTTTGATGTAGGTGTTAAGCAGGTTACGATGAATGATAATTGCCAAGCAGGGACAACGCGCTCAGTTTATCATGACGATTTAGGAGGTGTAAATGCTTCACCAACAGTTGGTGCACCAAAAGCTAGTCTTGTTTGGCATGTCGTGCATCTAGTTGGAGGAGGGGCAAACAAGCAAATAATTGCAGGTGTGCCCTGCTATACCGACAATCATTATATTAATGCGCTTCTCACTTCTCAAACTATTGGTAATCCAAGGCTGAGAGCAGAGTACAATTATTTCCGGCGTAGTTGCTATGCACCTGCACTAAACAAGTATGCGGAGGTAGGCCCGGGAGGCGATGAGCGTGAACAGCTTGGTTATGTCGGTGCCAAGTGGTTCTTAGATCCGAATAATCCGGGCTATTATCATAACTGTGCGACAACTTCAAACGATCCAGCCAGTGCTTGTCATTGGAATCATCGTCCCGGACCTAAAAATGGATTGGTTCGTTGGACAACAAAAAGAGGAAAAGCCGAAGAAACCAAAAATAGAGGTTGGCCGACCTGTGCTGAATGGTGGCAAGGAGATGGTTCAAACGTAGGATTGCAACAAATGTTATATGATGAGGCTACAGATATTAATCGCTTGAAAGGTATTAGTCGAGCCGTTGCACTCCGCAAGAATAAGGATGCAGTAATTAAAGCAATGCTTAACAATGTTAAAGGAGATAGAGTGCTGGACACAACTGGTAATGTAGAGGCAGCCGTCGCATATGGATCGAATATTGTATCCACTGTGCTTAATCCGATAGATAAACTCAATAGTCTTGCGCAAACACTCGCACAGGCATATATCATCAAAAAGATAATGGCAATTGCTCAACCTTTTTTACTACTTGCACTCATGTTTCTTTTTCCATTGTTTTTTGTTGTTTCTGGTTATAGCGTAAGAGCTCTATTTACCTATGTAATGGTTACGTTTGCCATTAAAGCAATGCCAGTGATAATCGTTGTCAGCAATTACACTACTAATAGTCTGGGAGGTATGGGTATAGGCTTCGGCGGTAGTATCGCTGGTGCAATTGGTGGTGGTCTTATTGATAGATTGATTTACGAGTATGTCGCTATGTGGTTCCCGGTTGTTTTGTTTTTAGTTCTTTTACTGGTATTAGGCTGGGCCGGCTACAAAACTGGAGGATTTATTGACAACTCACTTTCAGGTAAAGGCCCGGAGAGTAATATTAGTGGATCGTTTACTAACGTTGGTAAAAGATAAAACTAATATTTAAGGTGGAAAAATTGTGTGTTTATTCTCTTCTGTTGAGTCATCCCAAGAATTATTAATAACACGTGAGTCAAATTGATTTCGAATATCAAATGGGTCAAGTGTATATGATCGCCCACTCTCTTCTGATTGTTCTTGCTCATCCGACTGCCTTGCTTCTTGACCGGCAATAAAATCATGGGACTTAGGAAACCTCTTCTTTAAGAGATGTCCGATGTATCCTAATATAATAATGATGGCTATGTATATTAATATTGCTTCCATATCATTTTCCAAACGTTCAATATAATCATAATGGATATTTTTAGGGGTTGTCAAGTATTATTTCATGACCTGGAAATAGCAACACTACTTGCCAAGCAAAATAATTAATATAATTATTATCAGTAAAATTAGCCAGGCATAATCTAAATTTTTCTTTTTGCTCTTAAAATATGATTGATAAGGTTTACGTTTATGAACCAATGTTTCCGAGCTCTTTGACATTGGTTTGATACAATTAAGTGCCTCT
This sequence comes from uncultured candidatus Poriferisulfidus sp., assembly GCA_965200865.1. Taxonomy (GTDB): domain Bacteria; phylum Pseudomonadota; class Gammaproteobacteria; order Poriferisulfidales; family Oxydemutatoraceae; genus SP5GCR1. The sequence continues at coordinate 1,082,231 of CBDAVG010000002.1, forward strand.
GGATGCGTGCAATCAACTGACTTGTATTTTAACGTGTCATAAAATTCGGCAACAAGCTTAGCATTAACATACGCCATTACTTCTTTTTGTTTATTATTTCGACTCATTCCAAAAGCAGTCATAGTATAGTTAGCGGAACCTGCAAAGGCAACAGCTGGTCGCCCATCCTCAAACAACCAACAGTAGGTTTTAGCATGTACAAGCATATCGCTCATAATGTATTTGCAACTAATCCTAATATTTGTATTGGTATTTTTTCTCATTAATTCACAAAATTCTATATGCTGTTCTTCATCAATGTATTTTTGAGGCATACCTATAATTAATTCAATATGTATAGGACGATTTAAACTAGCAAGCTGTTCCATATGCTTTTTAACGATATATGGTGTAGCAAACGCACTTATGATTTGTAATCTAGTCACCGGCTTAGTAGTAGCAGGTTCAATCAAAATTTTATTGAATAAATTATACGTTAGCATACTTAAATTATATAGCTACATGGGGTGATTTGCGACTTATCCCTACATTATGCTTTTAATCGCCCAACCTCTCCGCGTAAAATCTAAGCTGAAAACAATAAAACGAGCTTGACTCGTCAAAACCAAAAGTACGAATTACACGCCTACGGCTATTCGTATTTTGATTTACGCTCGTTGGGGGGGGGGGGAAGAGGTTTTTGTCATAAGAAATATAATGCTGACGGATGAACCGTCAAATATTTTCATAGAAATGGGTTGAAATTTATCTTTACGCCCTAATATTATTCTTTAAGTTCCCGGCGTTACGCGTTTGCAGAGCTTAGCAAAGGGGTTTTGATTAATTTATGTTTTTACGGAGGAACAAAATATGGAAAAATGTATGGATTCTTATGGTGATACTTGGGAGATTTATAAAGATGCTAGTGGCGCATGGAGATGGCGAAGAAAAGCTGCTAACGGGAAAATAGTCGGAGCATCAAGCGAGGGGTACAAAAACAAGAGTGACTGTAAGGATAATGCTCGCCGTAATAGGATGGATTGCAACCCATCCTAAATTCTCAATAGGAGTATACTTTGTGGAGTTATTAGAAATTAGACCAATAACTCCCACAGCATAAATACTGATTTAATAGCAGTACACCAAAAACCATTACAGCCAAGACATACAGCTGGTAGAGTTATCTTTTTTGTCACCAGATGGTTTTATGCCATTGCCGGGGTGTGCACAGACTATCCGCAGTCGCGTAGTCGCTCGGCATGGACGACCGAGCGAGACCAACGCACGGATGCGCACATTTACCAAATCTGGCCGTCTTACCTCCAAACATGGGGTCAAAACTGCATTCTAAGGCATCTAAAAACATTTAGATGACCTAGACTACCTACTAGAAATCACCATTTTCAGCATTTTTCTCGGTGCACCACACCGGCAGCGCACACGCGGAATGAAACCGGCGTAACTCACAAGTATTACCAACTTGGTAATACTTGTGAGCTACATGCCATAACTCATAAAAATTTAATCATTAGCCCTACACCGGCAAGAATTATCCCGACCGCCGTATAGGTCTGTCTTGTTAGTCTAGTTTCTAGATTTGCCATTTTTTCTATTACTCTGGTCTCCAAGTTTGCTAAATCTGCCTTCGTAGCCACATCCCTTGAGCTGGCCACATCAGCAACGGCTTCCTTTGCCTCTTTAGGGTCTAATCCTAACTTGGTCAGTGCGTCATAAAGTGCTATTTCTGACATCTCTAATCTCCTCTTTTTATCTGTAAATTACTATTATAAATCGGTGCATAACTTCGGCGATCGTGATTTTACATAAAAATGTTTATTGGCATCAATCTGTGAACTTCGCCGATCTCCTAATCAATTTTAGCAACCGCTAGCACCTCTTTTTTGTGCTTTTTGGCAACTTTTAGGACTGCATCGAGTGCAGTGGTCTGAGACGGCTTACGACCGGACATACCGGTCGCTATCCAAGATTGAGTTTGGTGTTCCTGCACTTGACGCAGAAACTCGCCGTGCTGTAGTACGGCATTGATATTGATTTTCATTAGAATAGACATTTTAGGCTCTTAAGTATTACCAAGTTGGTATATTAGCATATCTATAGAGTAATTGCAACAACATGTACGGTGCCAAAGTTTTAACCTTGAGAATAAGGGAGGATCAATAACAAAAAACCTCTCCGCGTAAAATTTGAGCTAAAGACAATAAAATGAGCTTGACTCGTCAAAATCAAAAGTACGAATTACACGCCTACGGCTATTCGTATTTTGATTTACGCTCGTTGGGTGGGCGGGAAGAGGTTTTTTCATAGCATATATATTGCTGACAAATGAACTGTGAAATATTTCACTGTCGTAAACGCTGAATATCTTCATCTGTTCGAGGATTAAGGTCATTTTCACTATCACCTAACCAAGAAATATTCCAACTCGCTATTCTAAGTGCTGGAATTTCTTTATTTTCATTTTTGTAATCTTGTGCAAAACTACTTTCTAGTAAAAGTAATATGCAACCAATTATCTTTAAAGCATATAGTTTGTTCACGTTACCATATTTTTCTCTTCACACTGTTTTTCATTCTTTCTATTTTTACTCCCTTCAAATTACTCCATAGTTCAATACCTGCATAAATTTCAACGTCCCTTGTTGAAAATAAAAAACCATTTAGTGACTGATTCTGGATCCGATCATTATTTTCCAGGATAAATGACCACATATCAAGTCTTCCTTTATTATCTTCGGTAAGAATAGATTTAAAGTAATAGTGAGGTATGGGAAGTAAAACATTATTTGAGTCATGTTCTCCTATGAATTCGGTCGCTTCTTCAAAATCAAAAATTGGACCAGATATAACGTATGTTTCTAAGATATGTTTTTTCTTATCCAGTTCTCTTACTTCTTCCTCAAGTTTTTTCCATATCCCTCGATTAAATTTAGGTCGCTGTGGTGACATATTAGAAAGCAAAAAAGTTTCACTGTTTTGTAGTTCTAACTCACGCTGATTAGCACTTGCGACTAAATGACCTCTATCATATCCAGACCCTTCGTAATCAGCTAAATCAGTTCTGAATATCTCTGGGATCCGATAATCAGGACGAAAATGATCCTTACGCTCCACGACATCGTTTTGATTCACAATTTCTAAAGCCCACTTAGCTTGTCTGAAATAGTAAGAATATCCTAAAACATAATGTCGGTTGAATATTATTTGATCGGCCGCAGGTACTCCATATTGAGTTTCGCGTCTATTCATATCATTACTCCCAATCATCCCAAATTCTATCATTATCATCGTCAAAATCAAGGTAGTTAGGTGTTCCATCTTTATCGTAGTCTCGGCTACGAGGATTTGTTAATTCAAAGGTATTTTGACTTGGTCCGTAATTGTTCCATTTATAGCTGTCAGGTGAACTGCGGTAATGCGGCCGCACGTATGTGCCATCTGATCGGTAATAACCTTTTACCCAAACATCTTGTGCAAATACATTACAAGATGCCCCTAGTATCATTATGCTTATAAAAAGCACAAAAAGTCGTTTTATCATATTCCTTACCTCCTTTTGATCAGAAATAATGACCTGATTATACTCCTCAGAGTATTTTATTCAACCAGTGCTGATAAAATCGCCTTTTTCTCTAATGAAGGTAGTACATTTAGCTTGTTTTTCCAACGATTTACCTTTTTTTTAATGCGCTCTCTTTCCCTGAAATCCCTAGAAAATTATTACAAGAGCCGGTCTTAGTTTGAACAAAGTCATTTAATATAATCCTGAATCGCTCCTACGATTTCGTCCAAATCAGCCTGTACCCATTCGTGCTTATTCGGGAACAGGTCGTGGATATGTTTCTCAGTTTCCCGGAATCTAGGCGTTTCCGTCTTGTACTCCATCTTGTATTGGCGTTCCGGGTCTGATGTTTGATATGAGTTGAGACGAGACTTCCAGTTTTTAGCAATACCTACCTTATACTCACCAGGGAAATTAGGATGCGATATCACATAGACGAATTTATGTTCCTGATAATCAGTATCTTGGTCTGTCCGCTTCGGCGGGTCGGTTTTCAGGTTGATGGTCGTGTCTCCCTTGATAAAATCCCATTGCGGTTTATCTACCTCTCTCTTCAGCCGATCCTGCACCAACTCGTAAGCTGTGACAGAAATATCAATCCCGACCCATTGCCTTTCCAGTTTCTCCGCAGCCACGCAAGTCGTAGCACATCCACAAAATGGATCTAGCACCATCCCACCCTCTTCACTGCTTGACTTGATTATCCTCTCAAGCAATGCAGTAGGCTTTTGTGTCGGGTAGCCAGTTAACTCTTTTCCCTGTGCCGGTTTGATATCATCCCAAAAATTCCCAACGGGGCGACCTCTATAATCTTCTTCATATTTTCTCCTCTCCAGTTTTCCATCCGGGCGGATAACAAAATTTCCCTTTTGATACTCCTCTTCCAACCGTTCTTTGCTTAACCGCCAACCAGACAGGTGAGGATTCTTAAATCCACGCCATGTATAACAAAGATTAGGCCTCGCTCCCATGTTCGGAGTTCTCCAAATATGAGCATTGTCCAGATAATATCTTCGCCCATCCCCATCCATATACTTGAATTTCTGAGCACTCTCTTCTTTGGTTAGGTTTCGGTAAGGACTAATTCTACTGGCATTAGACTTTGCATAAAATAGGATAATATCTGTATTGCTACCCCATGAGCGAGGCTTGAATTGAGAACCTTTTTGTTCGGACAAAGCACGTTTCCATGAGATCTCCTCCCGGAAATTCTGCTCTCCGAAAATGCAATCCATTGCAGTCTTGAGATAATGGCTCATTGTTGGATCGCAGTGCAAATAGATTAGTCCTGTATCCTTCAGGATCCGATAGCACTCTATCAGCCGAATAGCCATGTATGCCAGATATGCAAAATTATATGGCTTGCCCACCCCCTTGATGCCGTTCAGATAGTGATGCAGTTCTGGCTGATCCTCCGCAATTGTTTGCACCCACTCCTCTTTCAGGTCTTCCTCTCTGAATATATCTTTGAAACTTGCCCCCTCTGCGCTAGAGCCAATAGGGGCGGCAAATTCTTTGTTCTTATTAAACGGCGGATCCAAATAGATAAGATCAATACATCCGCTATTGATACCACGCATGATATCCAAGTTATCATCGCAGAAGATTGTCCGGTTTTTTACATTCGGCACAGTCATGCTATTAGTTCCCGCCACTTGATCTGCTTACCCATCATCGCGGCGCATGGAGTGCGGTTCGATTAATAATGTCATTTGGCAATTATCCTAACTTTCAAACATTTTTGGGCATTACGAAAATAGCAACTATAAGAACAGCAATTATTAATAAAATATGAAGTTTTGACATTGTTTTTATGAAAAAATAAAACCTTAAACAGTTTAGCATAATTAATCTACATTGATTTTCCCAAACATCTGTTTGTTCATTTTTGCCACGATTTTAATCGTATGTGGTAAGGACAAATGGGCATATCGTTTGACCATTTGTAGTGTTTTATGTCCTAAAACATCCGACAACTCTGTCAGACTTGCACCTGACATTGCAAGATATGAGGCACCAGTATGTCGCAAGTCATGCCACCGAAAATCCTCTATGTTTGCTAACCGTAATGCGTTTTCCCAAGATCTCCTGAGATTAATCGGTTGACTGGGTTTTAGACGACCAGGAAATATTAGCTTCGATTGATTACTTGAGGTAGTATTGTATCTTGAACGAATTAATTTAAGGGCATAACCCTGCAGAGGCACTGCACGATTCATTCCATTTTTAGTATGTTCTAGGATGATGACACCGTTTTTTAAATCAATATTATCCCATCGCAACGACATAATTTCCGATTTACGCGCGCAGGTGCTTAATGCGAGGACAACTGCCGGATAAAGGTCTTTACTTGCGGATTGCTGACATACTTTTAACAAACGATGTAATTCCTCTTTTGATAAACATCGAGTTCGCCCTATCGGCTCTTTTAATTTCGACATACCTTGCATAGGCGAACTATCTAGCCATTGCCATTCTTTCACTGCAATCGAAAAGACACCACTCAAAGCATTAAAGTAACGATTAATTGTAGAAGGACTACGTATTTTCCCTTGTTTGTTTTTTTCAACCAATAGTTTGTTTCTGCATTTAATGAATAAAGAAGGTCTAGTTTTAGATAGAGGATAGCTACCAATCGCTCTTTCCCACCACCTGAGGTGGATTATCTTAATCCTTTGATATGTATTATTGTGTCTAGGTAGATACTCTCTGACGTAGCGATTTATCATGTCAGATACTGTACGAGTAGCATTTTTGGACATTTTTTATCTCCTCAGTATTATAAAATTGTGAATTTACGACAAACACCTCATGATTCTTTATAAAATGGATGAGGTTCTAATGTCGCAATTCAACTAATCAATGACTAGATATAGCCTATAGCCTTATAAAGCAAGAACGCCAGCTTTGCCGGCGTTCATTGTATTAAAAACTCAATGAGACTATGGTCTCATCAGAAAGTAATTATTTGAGTAACGCAATCGTCATGTTAGCATACGCTCCTACAAGCGTTCCCATGATGACTACTGCGCCAATAAACAAGCTAATAACCCAAGTGCGCATCTTTGACATATCGGCCTTGAACTCATCACGGAGTTCGTTAATGTCGCCTTTAAGTTCTTTGTATGCTTCGTCTACTGTCATTTCCTCGTTTTTCATAATTCATCTCCTTTAGTTGTCCGCCGGAGACCTCCCGCTAGGGAAGTCCCTAGCAGGGTTAGTAAAAAATTAGAGACCACACACCAGTGCCGCACCATTTCAGATCTCAGAAAGTGCTTTTAGTAATGCTATAATATAGCATAAATAATGGTAGAATTTGATTTATAAAGAGAAATGATCATGCACAAACATATCTTATCCTTTGTGGTTATAGTCTTTATAGTGCCTATGTTTTATAGTAATAGTAGCTATGCGCATAATCATTCCACAAGTAGATGTCCAAGTTTCGATAGGGATGACTGGAACTTTACCATATCAGCGCAGATTAGAGGTCGAATTAAACAGGGTTTCTATACCCAAAAAATCGTAGGAGAACCGAAATGTGATTTACTACATGCAGATCATATTGTCTCGCTTAATGAGGCTCACATCTTGGGTGGCTGTTTTTGGAGTCCTCAAGAAAAAAAGAATTTTGTGACTGATTTTGATAATCTTGTTCCAGCCTGTAGCAATATAAATAGCTCTAAAGGTGAAAGTTTACCAGCCGACTTTTTGCGCAAATCGTCTGACGGCAAAGGTCTTGATTATGACTTTGCTGCGGGTAGATGGTGCGAATATCTCAGGAGATATGCTAACGTTAAGAAGAAATATGGATTGTCCTTTGAGAATAATGATGCAAATCTATTTGAGGAGTGTGGAATTGCAGTTCAAAAATAAAAACAACATCGGAGTCTAACGCAAGTACGTGGTTATATCCGGGCGGAAATGACCCAATTCTTGGGAGACGGCGGTTTGAGCTTCAAGCCGCACTGATCCCATATATATTAATTTTTGATAGCGTTTTTGGGCATAACAATGGCGCAACCCATGAATTCCTCGTGACCACCCAAAAGCTCGTCTTGATGCATCCCCAAATGCTTGGCTAAGTGAATTACCAGCAGCAAGATCATAGCGAACATTTTTATAAGTAATTCCGCGATCTTTCATTTCTATACTCTTTTCCAATCGATGTGCTTCAAGCTCTCTTGCAAGTTCAGGCGCAAGACGCACTTCTCGGCATAAGCCGCCTTTACCAACGACAGAATAACGTTCATAATTTTCCATACCTTTGAATGCTGCTTGTGTTCGTTTGTAGTCTACTGCTCGCGTTGGCATTTGCTCATCAATTCGTTTTATGGTGTGTAATTCATGTACACTTAGACCAGCTGCCGCGCACAATTTAACCGAAAAAGCATTTCTATCCGATAATCTTGAAGAAACAATTTCTAATTGTTTATCGGTGTAAATCCGAGATTTCGGATAGCGGACACCTGCATTGGGTATTGATCTCACTCTATCAATATTTTGTACCTTAGGGAAAAACTGCAGACCAAGGCGTGTTTTATCTAATATTGTTTGACTGACACCTTGATTTTGTAGATCATTGAGTAGCTTTACTGCAGTTTTATGTTCAACTAGATCAGTAATTTTATGTCCAGTTATTTCTCCTCCGAAATATTTTTTAATTCCTGCGGCAACCGCATAGGCGTAAGAGTTCAAAGTGGCGATACTTTTTATCTTTTTGCTATGGAAAAATGACCGGAACAGTGCTTTACTTTGCTGTAGGATTGTCTTTTTCATGTCTAAAATTCAATCTTTGATATTATCGCCATGATTTATAATAGTTTTACCTAAAGTTTCTACCAATCTTGGTGGCACTGCGTTCCCGACCATGCGTTGTATAGCGGTACTACGCTATCTGGATACAGTGCGATTGAATAGAGTTGTAGATTTTCCTTTAGCGCGTTGTCTATCACTACGCGTAGCGCGTTAAAATGCCGATTAGTTTTAGGAATTTCTAATTGGTACATTGGCAACTAACCTCATCATTATCGTACGGGAATAGCGCGCCTTGACGATCTTTTAATAGATCGGGATACGCATAATCGCTACCCAGCCCGAAAAATCCAATCGCTTCGGCGTGTTGAGAATCCGCAACATGCCTCCCATATTTTTGCTCCATTGCAATCCACCAATTTATATCACTAGGCGTATCCTTCAACTCGTCGGGTATATGTCTCATTTGTTCGGCAATTAATTTTAGCTTGCGTTCACCCTTTAGAAAACAGAAAGTACAATTTGAAAACAACCCATTTACTGGCAGTTGCAGATCAAACGGCTGCCGCTTCCAGTATTTAATGACATCAGCTTTGGTGATTTGGTTATCGTGTAACGGACAAGCGATGTACTCGCCCTCAAAATCTTTAGAGGTTTCAGTATTAGTATTATAGTTCGGCAATATCTTATTGACGCGTTTTTGTTCGTTAGGATCAAATCGCAGACCTAGACAAACTAGTATCTGCATCCCCTTAGCATGATCCTTATGCAATGCTTTAGGGCATTGCCTCATATAGCGTCGTTCAATCATTACATCTGCTTTAGTAAAGTTTCGTTTGCTTTGTAGTTGTATCATTGCCGGTTGTGATAGTGCAAAGTCGCGCTTCGCTTTATAACGTTCAAAACTCTCTTTTGAGTGATAGCGTTCATAATTGACTTTAACATCAATCTTATTTTCAAAATGATCGCCGCGCGGGCATATGGTATCGTTTGTCGTTAGGTGTTCTAGTATGAATGATCGCATCGTCTTAATTTTTAGATTAACAGTACAGAGCCTATGCCATAACGACGGTACCATGCCTTTGTATGAAAGCATCAATTCATAAACTTCACCGCGTGTTTTTAGGCGATTTTGATAGCCAATACAATCAAAATCAACTAGTCTAAAGGACGGTTCAAGTATGTAATGCATGTCGTTTTTGCCTTTAGCTTTGCGTTGATAAGTTGCAAATTCCAGCAGATACAGCGGGACATTATAATTGCTCTCTACATAGTCCTTAAATTGCTGTACGAAGTCATAAGTTGCAGGGTGTTCTGCCGATGTGTTTTGAAATAATATGCAATCGCCACGTTCGGGCTTGAGTTGTCCATGTCGGCACATCTCTAAGGCTAACATACCCGAAGATCTGCCGCCGCTAAACGAGATAATATGCGGCATGTCAGTATAATCTACGTACAGTAAATTAGTGTGATGATACTCATGGAGTAATACGTTATTAGTTTCTATTAACACTAATAGTAGTCCTTTATACCGCCGTGATAATCACGATTACAAATTGTTGTCACGACTCATAATTGCTCCACCCAAAGTCTCTGCCAGTTTCGGTGGTACTGCATTCCCGACCATCCGTTGTATAGCCGTGCGGTTTGGGATTTCCTGCTTGGAACAGAATTCGTAATCTCTTGGGAAAGATTGCAGCAGCATGGCTTCTCTAAGAGTGATTGATCTATCTTGTTCGGGGTGTCCAAATCGTCCGTTTCCAATACCAGTACAATGAGTTGTCATAGTCGGGGCAGGCTTATCCCACCACATTCTGCCGTAATTGCAACTGTAGCTGTGTCCCGAGACTTTCTTGTGGCAATCTAATACCAAATTATCTGGCCAGTCGCGCCGTGTTCCTCCGTCGCTTTTAGTCATGCGCATCCGTTCTAGATTCAAAGGTGAGAGAGTGGGGGCGCAGTGCAAACGATCCGTCGGATCTTCTTCGCCTGCTTTCAAAGGTGGTAGATTTTCTATTGCTCTACGCACCGTTTTCCATTGCTGGGCATTTCGGTATGTTCCGTCGGGAACCGAAATTTTGCCTAAGCGAGAGGCTAGTAAGACCAGCCGTTCACGTGATTGTGGAACACCATATTCACGGCAGTTAATGATTTTGTAGTCAACATGATATTCGTTCTTCGTTAAAATTGCGAGAAATTGATTAAACACAGCCTTCCCTCGGCTTGCTAACCCCGGAACATTCTCCATAGTGACGAATTCAGGCAATATTTTCTCTATGTAACGACCAAAATGAATCAATAAATCCCAGTCGTTATGAAGCCTTTTTTCTTTGATGGTGAGTTTTGAGAATGGCTGGCATGGCGCACAACCGGCTAAGAGTCTATATTGTCCGGTTTCAAATAGTTCGGCGACATCTGAATGGTGATCACCAGTTAAATCCCAGTTGTAAAACTTAGCTTCTGGATTATTTTTTTCATAGGCATAGCGCGCCTGCTCATCAATATCAATGCCTGCTTTCACTTGAATACCTGCTTTACTCAATCCATAAGTAAGGCCACCGGCACCGCAAAAAAGATCTACGGCACTGATTATATTATCTGTGTTCATAATTTTTTTATAGCATCAATCGGAATTCTGTCAAGGTATCTTTATGGTAATGGTCTAGTTAATTACCTGTTAGCAATCTTTTTTCTTACTTGGTGACTGCGCAGGTATCCAAAGCCCTTGATGGCCGTCGCTGGGGCGACCTCAAGCTATCCAAAGTCGCTGCATCGCTCGGCATGGACGACCAAGCGAAACCAACGCACGGATGCACATATCTATTGAATCTGGCCGTCTTGTCTCCAAACAAGCGTCCAAAACGGCAAATCTAGCCACGATCATAGTCCTCAATGACCTAGACTATCTACGAGAAATAACCATATCCGGCATTTTTCTCAGTGCACGCTCCGGCAACGCACTGCATGGAACCATGCTATAATGTATAGTATTAGTCTGAAAAGCTAATTTAATAATAGATACTTAAAGGGAGGTTCTAGTATCAACAAATAATAATAAAAATAAGAGGTATAATATGCCAACAATTAAAATAATTTTAAATATTTCTTTAACTTTTGTATTTAAAGTATCACTATTTGAGGTCTTCTTAATTTTAGCACTTCTTGTAAAGATTTTAATCTAACTACTAAATTTTAGTCCGTCTCTCTCGGTGACTGCGCAGGTACCCGAAGCCACTGGCGGCCGTCGCCGGGGCGACCTCGAGCTATCCGCAGTCGTGAAGTCGCTCGGTATGGACGACCGAGCGAAACCAATGCACGAATGCACATATTCCTAAAATCCGGCCGGCTTGCCTCCAAACATGGGGTCAAAACCGCATGATAAGCCTGCTAAAAACTTTTAGATGACCTAGACTATCTATGGAAAATCACCATTTCCAGCATCTAGCTCAGCACTAAAAAGATATACTTTTGGACAATATAAGAGTGTATATGTGGAATACAATTTTCTTAATTTTTTACTCTACTAATCTATGAAGCAATAGAGAAATTATCTCTGGTCTTTTTGCTATCCCATATATTAAAACAGAAATAATTTCTCTATTCATAGTAATCATACTGTCCCTAATATAAACTTTTTAGTGAGTTTGCAACAATATTTCATAAGAAAAAATTAGTGATTAAATTATTTACAACCAGGACATACAACCAGGGGAGTTATCCTTTTTAGCGGGGGATGATTTCACGGTACCATCACTATGACAATGCCTCTCACCATAAATTTCTCCCCATTTTTCGCAGTTAGTCCTGCAATAATGGCACCCATCCGAGGCTGTGCGGCCAGGATGAGCTGGTGATATTGTTACTGTCAAAAGTCCCAGCAAAATTATTGCTAAATGTCTCATTTCATTTTTAGTATAGCAAATCAGAGAAAAACTTAACAATAATTTTGTAGTCTGCATTGAGAACAATAATTGAACTTAGGTTTGTCTCGTTGATCTATCCTGCCCTATCAATTTATATCAATTATTTGATATAATACCCATTGCTAGTCGGCGTATGGCAGAGGCGTGCAAGACATTGTCCCAACCCGCCGACTAGTCCTTTTTGTTAATTATTTTCTAGAAAAATGGGGACCGTTAGATTCCCATATAAAAGTAAATTAAAAACCGCAGTCTTGTATACAAATACGCGGATCTAAATAACGATGCGATATGCCTTTACGTTTATCTTGCAACACCTCGCCCAGCATGCCGATAAAATAAAATTTACCTTCTCTTGAAAACGAACGACCTTCATGTTATTCAGACCAACAAAAAACACTGCCTGGGCTTGATGCCCAGGCAGTGTTTGTTTTTGATCAATCATTGAATTATATTGAGTTTACAATAAGTTCAACTTTCTCATCGTCCCACTCCGGTTCAAATATGCTATACGCTTCTAGTGCGCGTCGCACGCATAGCAGCTTGTCGGCGTACTCGGTTTTGCCTGACAAATCTTCGCGCAACTTAGCAACAATCTGCTCTGCCTCGCTCAATCCACGTTCGTCAAGCTCAACATATTCAGACTCAAGCCACTTTACGACATCATCAGTATACACAAACTCGGATTCTAGTAGCTGCTTGTAAGCACTAGCACCGCGTGAAACATGTATGTATTCAGATGATTGCAACTCGTTCAAAGCCTCGCGCGCGCCTTTGCGGGTAGCAATGCGCACACAACTAAAATCATCCATAAGTTCATAGCATAACGATATTACACTATCTATCTTATTCAGATCGTACACGTCATCATGCAAACCCTGGTTGTCCGCAACGACGACATAGTCTCCATCCGCGTTTTCGGTTTCGCACTTAGTGATCTCATTGCGCGCAGCAATAATCTCACTAGCTTCGTAGCCGTCGTCGGATTCTAGAACGCCATCCGCAATCATTTGATTGATATCAGATAAACGATTCAGTATGCCCGAGTCGCCGAGCGCGTGATCTATCAACGCACCGGCATCGCACGCGTACGCATTTGGATCGCCGCGATGCGGTATTTCACAAACATAAAGTTGTGTCTTATTAATTTCAGATTTCATAATTCATCTCCTTTAGTTGTCCGCCGGAGACCTCCCGCTAGGGAAGTCCCTAGCAGGGTTAGTAAAAAATTAGAGACCACACACCAGTGCCGCACCATTTCAGATCTCAGAAAGTGCTTTTAGAATGATTACATCATAGCATAAAATTAAAAACAAAAGTCTTAATTTCTAAGAAATTCCTGTTTTTAAGAAACCTCTCTTGATTATTGCACATAATAGTTAAATTTTGAGTTACCTCAGGTGTCCTGTTATAACCATCAATCTTGCTTTGCACCAACGCAAAGCAGGATTGATGCAGAATGCAATACCTTTACTAGCTTCTATTGCACCAATTTTTATCAGTCCACCGCCTGCTGATTGCAATGCCAGCAGGCAGACTTTTGGCCCATCATTACCTGTTAATTTAGTTTTTTTGGTGTCACTGCCCCTTTCTGGCACGCTTATGCGACACCAGAAAGGGGCAGCGGATTGCACCATTTTTTTTGCTTTTGTTAGACTGCATAGCAGTCCTACGGCTGCACCTCGCTTATGCAAAGTAAGTAGCGCACAGCCGTATGTTGCCAACATCCATTTGTCATATAAGATAAACAAATGGATGCAAATAAAAAACTAGAGCAGCAAAAGCAAAAATCTGCCCAAAAAGTGAATAGACTTGTCGCCAATGCCCATCAAAAAATCAAAAAAAAGGCTAAAGACCGAGAACTTTTGAAAGCAAAAGAACTAATCTCTCAGCTGCTTCGGCACGGAGAGAAAAAGCAAATTATACGCATTTGCTTACAAGATGCAGGATTCGATCTGACGGAAAATCAGCTCACCCGTTTAATAAAAGAAATTCGTACTGCCAATGAAAAAAAGTCTACGTGAGCAAATCTATGCATTTTTCAGGAGCTTATATAAAAAAAGCACGCTTTCCAGCATATCAACTGCAAATTCATACTCTGGTGCAGTGGTTGCAGCAACTGAATCAAGACTAGACTTCAAACTTGGTGATAAAATCTTCAATCTCATTACCCATAGTCGTGCACTGCAAATTCTCAATGATTTAAAGAAGAATGGGCAATCACAGTCCACGCTAGATAAAACTAGGCTCGGCTTGATGCTTTTTCCCAAAGTCAAGCACATTGACCGTATTAAGATTAACAGTAATCGTCGATTCCCAGTTTCCCGGCGATATACGGAGGAACAAACCCATCTGATTACAAACCGAATGAGTGATAGGAACTCAATTAGTGCACGTATTTGCATTGCTGCAGGCTTACGCGCGCATGAATTACTAACTCTTGCTTGGTATTCAGAGCGAACACCAACTAATAACCAAGATATTGTCCGCAAGCAAACCAATAACATATTCATATACCAAGAGGACTATGCAAGATATACCGTTATTGGTAAGGGAGGGTTATGCCGAGAGATTCGGCTTGAACCTGAACTTGCTCAAGAATTGGAATCTCGGCGACTTGAACAACCAGTTGACAGATGGGATCGAGGCATAAGATTTAGAGACTGTCACTACGATCTTGCCGGTGGTAAAGCATTGACGAGTTCTTTTAGCCGTATCTCAAAGAACACTTTAGGTTGGTCGCGGGGCGTACATGGTTTGCGCCACACTTACGCGCAAAATCGATATGAGTACTTAATTGATCGAGGTCATATTGACTATGAAGCAAAACTCATTGTTTCTCAAGAACTCGGCCACTTCCGTCCGGAAATAACCGAGATCTACTTGCGATAACATGTAATCGTTTTGCTTAAGAAAAACTATCAACTTGATAGCTTGCACGATTTTCGTGACTAATTGATTGTGCGCATATGCGCAAAGTTATAAGTGCTCCTCCAAAGCGGTTAAAGGTTAATCGAAAAATTAATTTAAGTGATGCTCAATTATTGACTAATTGAGCAAACAGAAAGCCGCATAAAGCGGCTTTCTGTGTTCAACCTATATCAAAATAGGCAAGTTAAATTAGAAAAACATATGATCAATAAGAATATAAACAACGACAATTGACCAAACTGCCACCTCAAAAATAGTTTTAGCTCGTTTAATCTTTTTATCGTGTTCTCTCTTTTTGGAGATCTCATCCTTTGTAGATTGTCCAGTCTTTTGGGTGTACTCTCTCTTTGTAGAGCTTTCACTCTTCACGGATTGTCCAATCTTTTCAGTTTTTCTAATCGGATGTTGCTGGGCATAAGATGCCCCAACATACATGTAATAATGATTTAGAGTTAATTTACTCATGGTAATAGTCTCCTTTGGTTGATCCTTAAGAGATACCCTCGGGGGTATCCCCGAAGGAAAGTGAAAATATCAAGACCACACATACGTGTTGCACTGATTTAAGGTCTCATGCTAGTGCTTTCTAGAATATCCATATCTTACCACAAATCGCGTATTGTGTATGACTTCTAATTATCTCAATTATTGACAGGATTAGCATTTATGTTACTATCAAAATAATTTTTTATAACTGGTTAGTCCAGTTTATATTTTCCACGCGGTCAAAGACTGCACTCTAAACTGGCGAAGCAAGTGCTTCGCTATATCTAACCTGCAAGCATGCTAACTAGAGTTTGTTTGTATATTTTTAACTACCTGCAGGGGAAATTTCCCCGTGGGGAAATTCTCCTTTGCGGCATAATCAAAAAGGAGAATTATTATGGGACTTGATATGTATATGTTCAAACATAGCCCGATATCTAACTTCGATATTACTAAGGCGATGTTGGAATATAGAGACTCAGATAAACCAGAACTTTTAGGAACTTGGAGAAAAAACAATAGACTCCATGGTGCAATGAAAGAACTTTGGTTGAAGAAAACTGGTCAGAATGATGACACAAATAATTTGTTCAACTGTCGGAGAGTTTACCTTTCGGTTGAAGATTTAGATCAACTTGAAACCGATATTAAGAATAAAAATCTTCCGTACTGTAGTGGGTTCTATTTCGGAATAGATTTCTATAAATGGCCCAAGAACGAGCAAGAGCAAGAAAATGAACTCACTTTCAACATCTTTGCAAAAGCGCGAAAAGCATTAGCTGACGGTGATTTGGTCTACTACAACAGTTGGTGGTAAATTTTTGATCTTGCTGTTTATCAAAAGTCTAGAGCACCATTTGGTGCTCTTCTCTAATTGCTTTGATCATTGACAGACTTGGCATCCGCATTACTATCAAAATAATTGCTTTATGACTGGTTAACACAGTCTAATATTTTTCATGCGGTCAAAGACCGCACTCTAAACTGGCGAAGCAAATGCTTCGCTATATCTAACCTGCAAGCAAGCCCTAATAAGGGCATGCGTGCATATCTTTTACTAACCCGCAGGGGAAATTTCCCCGCGGGGAAATTCTCCTTTGCGGCACAATCACAAAGGAGAATTATTATGGATATACCGAAATTTGAATATCTATCAACTCGAGAACTATTGAAAATCTGTTTTCCTAAAATGAGCCCAGAGCGCGTTGATACAATCATCAGAGACATCAAAGGTCTTTATAATTGTCCACGCACTAGTGTTTCTAGCGGAATAACTAAGCAAATGTATATAACTTTGCTCGCTCATGAAGAATTACAAAAACGCTTTTACCTTGAGATCTTGAAAAAAGGTGATTTGTTGAGTTCTCCGGAACGAGTAAGAAAATATGTTTTTATTCGGTTCCGAAGGTATGAAAATGAGGTGTTTGCTTGCTTATTCCTTGACAATCAACACCGCTTGATTGCTTCTGAGGAACTGTTTCGCGGCACCATAGACGGTGCAAGTGTGCATCCAAGAGAGGTTGTCAAACGAGTGCTTTATCACAATGCCGCAGCTGTGATCCTTGTTCACAATCATCCTTCGGGTTCAAGTGAACCTTCTCATGCCGACCGTCATATTACTGAGGAGTTAAAAAATGCCTTAGCTCTTATTGATGTGCGGATTTTAGACCATTTTGTCGTTGGCGACAAAGTGACTTCATTCGTTGAATCAAATCTTATATGACAAATGAGGATGCCGGTGTAAACCGGTATCCTTAATTTTTATGGCACTTTAATTTCAACTGAAATCGGGCAATGGTCGGAAATTTGCTTTCTGTATTCTAAATCAGAAGTACTGAATGGTATTTCTATAAAGCTATTTGGAATCTCCTCTACGCCCCCACCAGTGACAATGTGGTCAATTGGATTGGGATATTTAGGATTGCACCTAGAGCATCTATTAAGATCTCCTGTTCTATGTATACTTTCACTCAGATTATCAGTGAGTTCAGCCCAAAAGACATCACCGGGTACATTCATACGCCTATTCCAATCCCCAACAACTATGAATGGAACACCCTCATCAATACGGGCAACAATCCATTTCTTGAGTGGTTGAATCTGACGGCCAAGTCTTTGACAGGCATTTTTATACCAGCCTTGACTAGAGTCTTCAGATAAATCATCATTATCGAAACAACCGGATTTAAGATGTATTGATAACAATCTTATCGTAGTATTATCCGGATAAATAACTTTGATGTCTGTACCATATCGCAAGCCTCGAGTTGTATGCAATGCCGCATAATCCGCTTGTTGTTGTATTTTGACTGAATCCAAAAAACCCTTGCGAACGGCAAACCCAGTGCGTTGCTTTGAGTTTCTACTCGATAAAAATACTTCCCACTCGTTTTTATCAAAAATAGAATGAAATGCTATTTCGTTCTCAATTTCTTGCAAAGCAACAACATCTGCGCTTATTTTACCAACATATTTCTGTAGTCTTTTAATATCATCGGCAGTTCTAAACTGTAGATCATCATATCCGTCTCCCAACCAAGAAATATTCCAAGTACCAATCCGGAATTCATTTGCGGAAATCTCCGAAGAGATAAAGCTCAGTACTAATAAGAGCGTGCAAATAGAAATATTTAGCCTTTTAGCTACCATTATCTTCAGTTTTAATGCCTATCCCTAACTGTTTCAATATCTTTTCCATGATTTCAAGCTTTGCTTTACTTACAGCCATGTCTTGAGCGTTCTTAGCATTTTCCATGTCTTTTATAAGTTTAGCGTGCATTTCTCTCAAGGGTTTTTGTAGTTCACTATTTTTTACTTCTTCTATAATAATTTCCTTTGCATCTCTTCTTGTATATTGCATTGCAATTTCTAGTTCAGTGCGAATAGGATACGCGGGTTCAGGGGGTGGTTCAAGAAAATGCTGCACATTCATGATTTGTTTCTTGTTTTGGATAATTATATCAAGTGCACTTTTATTATTGGTTGTAGGAGATGTGTTGTATCTTTCTGTTGCTTTAACAAGTTCTTCGTTATATTGTTTTAACGTTTCATTGTATGGTTTCTGTTGAGAATAATAAAAATCTAATCGAGCTCTATTGTAATCCTCAAGGTTTGTATAGTATTTTCCCATTGCGGTTATGTATGATGTAACTAACGTATCTGTTGTAATTGGAGTTATCGAAATCCAGCGATTCATTGCCATTTGACAAAGAGCAAAGATAGAATCTCGATAAAACTGAACGCCTTGACTACGCATGAATAATTGAAACGGTGTAGTTTGCAATAGTTCGGTGAATCCTAATTGGGATTTTGTCCCTGTAGTGCCCGTTTTCTCCTCTCCGATAGAAAATATAGAAAGTAATGCCTGCGCAGCATCTGGTGAGGGTTCTGCACAGACAGTTTTTTTATCTGTGTTTGCTATGACTAATCGTCTGTCAGCAGAAACCGCAAGTGCCGGGTGATTACCAACATTAGTTTTAATAATTGGTCTGTGTAAATACGGTCCACAACCTTGAAGCAAGGCGATAAGCAGAAACAATATTATTAACCCAAATACGGTTTTTAGTATGCTTTCTCTTTGCAACATATATTCATACCTATCTATGACAATTCTCCCTTTAGTTGAATATGAGGTATCATATCATAATTAACAAAACCTTGCTTAAGGAAAACATAGCATGGAAATAGTAGTCATTACAAAATATCTTTATAGAAAATCTAAACAGCAAGTTCTGCGCTGGCATGCAGAGGGTAGCAAAGTCTAGCAACACAGTGCCATTGGGCTGTCAACCCCTGAGTGTATCTGTGAAGGTAGTAGTATGAAAACTCGCTTCGTATATAAAACTAAAAATAGGGTAACGCAAACTTAAATAACTGATTCTTTATAACGAGGAGAATATTAAATGCGAGGTAGAACACATGAGCAAAGTTTTAATACTGCTTTAGGTGAAGCATTAAAGAAAATTAGTGCTTATCAAGGAAATCGTGGTGACTGCATATACGTTGAAAAAACAGGACTTTTAGCTGGTAAGCATGCAAGAAAGCGCATTGATATTTTAATTAATGACAAAGTCTCTAAACCCGTTGCAATTGAAGCCGCCTTTGACGAGAGCGGCGCAAATAAGGATGCGCAAACCCAAGTTAAGGATGCAATGCAAACAAAAGAGGGACATGAGATTTTAACTTCTATTGCGGTGATGATCTCAAGAGAATATCAAGCTATGGAGTTTGAAGACATCAAAAATAAACTCCTTAATGGAGGTTATATATCTTATGCCCTATATCAACGATTACCGGATAGGCAGAGGATCCGACGCTGGCCTCTCTCCGGTTTCTTGGAAGGGGACATTTATGACTTATTAAATTTATCTTCTGCAGTAGCTATACCTCAAGAATGGGCAGAAAATGTGGCTACAGAAGTGGCAGATAATGTTAAGCAGGCTGCTTCTCGCCTGTCTTCGTTACCCAAAGGACGACAAAAAGAATTATCGAACTTAATCGGACAGCGAACAATATTACAAAACCTACAAACAACAGCACTGCTCTGGTTAAACGCTTGTTTTGTTCAATATCAACTTGGCAAACAAGGAGCTTCAGATATATCCTCTTTACCTCTTGCAGATGAGATCGAAACTAATAAGCTGATAGATAGTTGGAAACAAATAATTAATCGGAATTGGCGTTCCATTTTTGCGCCCGCAGTGGAAGCACTCAAAATAGTTTCTCGCTTTGACGAACAAGCAAGTAGTGAGGCTATTGCCTTTCTGATTGAGGGAATCCGAAAAATGGATAGAGAACATCTAGGATTACATATAAATATTGGTGCAGAACTTTTTCCGAAACTTAGCCAAGACCGGAAAACAGCAGCAGCGTTTTATACACGATCTGCAACCGCCGAATTGCTGGCACGATTGACTATCCGAGAGCAAGACTTAAAAATCTCAGATTGGGCTTCGGACGATTTCTTTAAAAAACATTTTATCGCAGATTTAGCCTGTGGAACAGGTACTCTTTTGCGATCAGGTTATCAACGCATCATGCAAATGCATATAAAGCACACTAAGGTGAGTAATATACCAAAACAGATGCACTGTCAGGCGATGGAATCTGGTCTAATCGGCATTGATATCAGTCCTATTGCTGCACATCTTGCAACATCCTCTTTAGCAGTTATTGGTTATGGGGAGCCTTATGGGGAAACTCGTATTGGTTGGGTAGAAGTGGGTGGCAAAAAAGGAAAAACTGGAACGATTGAATATCTAGGTTGCAGTGTGCTTTATGACTTACTACATGATGTAGAGGCAGGAAAATTGTCTGGAGTTAAACAAAAACAATCATCGCAGAGACATTCTATTGCGGTTAAGGATGGAAGTATTGATTGGGTATTGATGAATCCTCCTTATTCTAGAACTCGTGGTGGACAAAGTGCCTTTGATTTAACAGGATTAGATGAAACAGAGCGCAAGGAATGTCAAAAGCAATGGAGATCCCTTACTAGACGCACAAGACTTCCTACTGGTGAGTATGCTAATCTTCAAGCAGGTATGGCAGCCACATTTTTATTTCTAGCTAGACTCAAGGTTAAATCTGGTGGGCGTATTGGTTTTGTTTTGCCCTTGACGGCTGCCTTTGCTGAGACTTGGGCTTCTACTAGAAAGATGCTCCGTATGCACTTTGAAGATCTAACAGTCATTGCCGTGAAATCAGGTGGAACTTCCGGAGCAAGTTCCTTGTCTTCGGATACAAATATAGAAGAGATGCTACTGGTAGCTACCCGAATAAAAAGACTTTTTAATAGTAAGCCGGTACCTGTGCGTTGTGTAACTTTATACACGGCTTTCTCGCGTGTAGGCGAAGCAACTGAAATTGCCCGCGCAATTGAAAAAAGCCTAAAAGACCTTGAGAAGACACGCCCAATAGTACTTGGCAAAAAAGAAATCGGACAAGTCACACTATTTGATGGCGAACCTGAGGTACCATGGAGCTTGGTTGGTGCGACACATTCAGAATTAGCCTTAGCAGCACAAGCCTTATGCAAAGGAGAACTAAACTATTTGATTGATAAACCTATGTCTATCAATGTAGAGATGGGAACACTTGAAACTCTTTTTGATGTTGGACCGACCCATCATCTTATTGGACATCCACAAGGAAGAGAAAAAATAGGAGCCTTTGAGCTTCATAAATTAGATAATGCCTCTAGTGCTATAGGCAGAGACCGGGCACTATGGGCAGCAGACAGTAAGACACAGAAATGCTTAATTGTACGACCAACACATAAAGGTGTCGCACATAAAGGAGCATCTAAGGAGGAACGTCGTACCATGCGAGAAAAGCAAAGTACCCTCTTTTATGCTCGCAATATGAGATGGACATCTCAAGCACTAGTGGCTGCGATGACAGAACGCCTTGTTCACGAAGGACAATCATGGACATCATTGAAACATGAAAAAGAAAGTGTGCAGAAAGTTTTTGCTCTTTGGGTAAACTCAACATTCGGTTTAGTTGTCCACTGGACGCAAGGACAGAGAACCCAGGTTGGACGCGCAAGAACTCAAATTCAAGCATTACGTAAAATCCCATGTCCTCGTTTCGATCTCTTGCCAAACGATGTTTTAGCAAAAGCAGCAAATGACTTTGATAATTTAGTGGATAGAGAACTTTTGCCAGCTTGTCAAGCACATGCAGATGATATAAGAAAAGCCATTGATGAAGCAGTTATTCATCTTTTGAACCTAGAGCCAAAAGCAATAGACTTCGTCTCTGATCTACGCAATCTGTGGTGTCGTGAGTCTTCGGTACATGGAAACAATGGAGAGGCACTTAAAAAGCTATCTGAATCCTCATATTGCTCTTCTCAGTAATCAATGAGATAACAGTGAAGAAGGTTCTATGTTTTGATTTTTTTATAACTTTAGATATAAACATAAAAAAGAGAGAGAACCTTGCCAAAGGCAATAATTCTCTCTCCGATAGTTGACGATGAAAGGCATGCTTACCTTCATCATTCACCTGGTATTATATCATGAAATAACGCTTAATTTTTAGGCAGATTCACATAAGTGATTGACCCAAAGATAAACGTCAAAAGCAATGCCGCCGTTGCCCAATTATTTGGCGACAGTAGCAGATTGCCCTCTAGAGCTTCTACAATTTTCGAGTTATCTGCCAAATAGCTTTTAACTTTCTCTGTCAGTTCACTCGCCTCGTTGCATTCAAACATCATATCAGGTTCTCCGTTGGCAGCATTGCTATAACATATCACTTTGAATCGATTATGAAGTTCTAATGACCCACCATCAATAGTTACATTACTATCTAGTAGTTCCATAACAATCTCCTTTACAGTTGATCCGCAAAAGAGAAATTTCCCCTCAGGGAAATTTCCCCTGCAGGTTAATAGAAAAATGTACAAACACCTGAAAACAGGCATGTTTGCTACTTGTTAGAAATTACGAAGCATAGCCTCGCTAAATCAGATAAGCGGTTCGATAACCGCTCGTTGGAAAATCGATCATTAACTGATCATTAATTGAATTATTTCAATGCTACTATAGATTGTAGTCGTGTCAAGCACCAATCAGTAATCAGGATATATAATTGGTCTAATTATCAAAGTTCTGAAAATTTATAAATAAAGATAATAACAACCCTCAGTGCTATTTATAATATAAACATTGGCTAAGGCTTTACCTGTATCGGTCAGCACTATAACGTTTTTAATCAAGCAATATTCACGCCCGTCTATCATTCCGTAAGCATCCAGATACGCTTGCTGATACGGTGGCAACTTGGCACGATAAGCCTCAATGAAATCAGTAACTCGTTCTTTACACCATGTCGCATTATTCACCTGATCTTTAATTTCGCTCATAATATCTTGCATAACTTTTCTCCTTTTGAATTGTTTCTTCCCTAGTGTCTCATTTTTACTATCATTTGACTCCGTAAGCCAACAACTTTATGTTTTGTGGTCTTTTCAAGATCTTCGGCATTTTTCCACTCGTTCTTTATAACGGACATCTCACTATCGGAAAGAAATCTCATATTTGCATCATTTCCTAGTTGCTCAAGTGCATAGTAGATTTTCTTTCTAGCAGAAAGCGTTAATGAACCAGGTATTATGCTGCCATCTTTTCTTCTGCGGATATTACCTTGCCGTGAAAACGGATAGCGGTTTTGCGGTTGTTGCGAAAACTTAATTAACCAGTTCCTAAAATTGATTAAAAACCGAAAGTTATTATCGGCGTTATCCAATCCCTCTAAACTCCGGTCTTTTTTTACTACGGAACAAGTCCAGCAACCAAAGCGTGCAGATTTGTTGCCGCATGCAGGTGTGTCGTCTTTAGACAATACAACGGGACATTCGCCACCAAGTGCATCTTTATAAAGTTGAATAAGCCGACTGTAATGTTCACCCCAAGGCGTTCTGAAAGCTGCGATCATTTCCCACAAATCGTCAACCGCTACATCTGCGATTGGCATGAATACTGAGCACCTCTCCAGGGAGGCATGCTTAGATATGAAATTACTATGATCTGTTAAGTGTTTGCTAATACTTTTCGATCTTGTCTGACTTTCATCAAACCGAGATCCTAAAAGCAAAACAACATCACCAGTTTCAGAGATAATTTTTTTAATATAACTAGTTGTTGGTCTGATCTTCAATCGGTCGACGCACCAACGAAAAACCCTCGACGGCGGAGGGTAACCCCTACCGATAATATTGACCCAGAAGGTATCACTATTCTCAGGTTGAGTAATTGTAAATTTCATCGGAATTTTGTTCTTTTGCATAAAAGCCCTAAATTTACTAATGTATTCCTCGGCTAAAGACATAACGAATGGACTCTCTACAAGTGTGTTATTACACACGACATATATCGTCCGTTTATGTTTTTTTAGAGACAAAAGATATTTGACTACCAAATGCAAAACTAAAGTAGAATCCTTCCCACCAGAATAAGCGATGACCCACGGCCTTTCATCTTTTTGTTGATACTGTTGGTCTATACGTTGTAATACCTTCCACTCAATATCTCTAATTAGCAAAGGAAACGTCTTTTTACTCATCGTCTCATTAGGTATGCTTGCTAAACTCATGCCTTATAGTCCTCTAGGCATTTCATCATAAGTGCGATTGTCCAATGTTCGCCCATTGCAGTGTTTAGAAACGCCGCCCCATTGCTTAAAGAAAAACGGAATTTTATTCTGCCGACATTGTGCTCTAATTGACCGAACCCATTCTTTCTTCATTGGTCGTGCACCAGGGCCTGACTCGCCGCCGACAATAACCCAATCAATTCCGCATAACGGAATATTATCTAGCGGGCCAATCAAAGGCTCGCAAGATAGAAACTTGATATTGGCCGGTACTGCTTGTAAATCGTCAATGCGGTGACAAACTAGCATGTTCTCAACCGATACCCCCATCCAGATATTGCTACCCCATGGCAAACTCAGTGCTAAATCTTTTACTCGCTTGCTTCGTTTTGTAAGAATCTGAAAAGTATGCTGTCGGCATTCATTCATGATCTCAAAAGTGCGTCGGATAAAATGAACTGGTACTTTCTCATGAAATAAATCACTCATAGAGTTGACAAAAATATGCTTTGGCTTCTTCCACTTAAAAGGTTCATCTAGCAAATCCTCATGGCAAACTACATCAAATCCATTTTCATATTTCTTACAGCCCATTGCCTGTAAGCGTTTTGTCATGCGCTCGGCATAGCAGTGCTTGCAACCAGCACTAACTTTGGTGCATCCAGTCACAGGATTCCATGTTGCCTCCGTCCATTCAATACCTGATAATCTAGACATCTTTGCTCACTCTCAACCAAATACTATTTATTTGATTGTGATATCCTCTGCTTGGCGTTATTATTATCAGCATGTTTGTTCTCCGGTCGATGTCTACAGTCTTTGCCGCAACCAAAGATCCACTCCAGTCCGTTTTCATGTGCAATCCCATGTAGTATCCCTTGAAAAAGAGCAATTGGTTTCCTGATATCAGCACCGTTGTGTTTGTAATCAGCTTTGTACAAACTCATTACTTTGTATAGTAGGTCTACAGGATAATACTGAACCATCAGTCTAAGTGGTTCATCCTCGCCACGTATACCCGTTGCCTGTCTGATATCAGAGACTAAAATATCTATTGCACTGTCATCATTAACAGGCTTTAAGAAATTCTTATGACTTCTCTTGGAGGGCGGTATTGCCCTTATAACCAATTTCCAATCAGATTTATCGGATGTTTCTGCTATTTCTAATTGCAATGCTGCACCATTTGAGATTTTCTTACCTTGAAGTGCTTTTATAAGATTCAATAGTTCTTGCTTTCTAATCTTCTTATAGTTGTATCTTTTACTATCAATATGCAGTATTTCCCTTATGATTTTTGTTGCTGTTAATTCTCTTATTGTTGCTTTCGCTAAAAAAACATCTAATGCAGTATAAAGAGCAGCCGCTTTATAGCCTGAAATTGATAACATTTCTTTTAGTAAAAACGGTTTAGTCTTGCCGGCAAGTAAGTTTTCAATAATATATTCATTGAATGTGATTTTATACATGGACTTGAAGCGATTTTCTTTCCTACGATATGAAAGATCCAAATACTGCATATTGCTCAATATATTAAAACCACTCACCAAATCTTTGGTATAATCTTTCGTGCCATAGGACTGAATCCAAGTGAGATTAGTGCTTTTCAAAACGTCAAGGCTTGTTTTCAATCGTTTCTCAAACATGCCGGACGATTTGATTCCTAAGACTCTAGCCATTTCTCGTCCCGAAAAAGAGAATTTTCCGTTTGTAGGTTTGCCTTTATCCTCCCACAGTTGAAAGAGAGCATATAGAATCTTCTGATCATAAACCGTCAGAGTTCTATAATCTTTGGCTGGCCTGATCTCTATTGAAGCGGATATTTTTTCACCGTTGGTGATGTGTTTCTTAAAATCAAACCGCCGCGTGTCATGTAAATTCTTAGCATTCGGAGGAATAAACAAAATATTAGCAAATTTAGCGATATTTGCCTCTGGATGTAGAGGAGCCTCTGACTGTTCTAATATATTTTTATTTTCCTTTACACTAGCCATTTTACTATAACCTTTCTTGTATGCTCCCTGCGACCTTTTCTGTACCCTCTATGCGACCTTTTCTGTACCCTCCCTGCGACTTTTTCTGTACCCTCTATGCGACCTTTTCTGTGACCTCTCTGCGACCTTTCTTGTATGCTCCCTGCGACCTTTTCTGTACCCTCCCTGCGACCTTTCTTGTATGCTCCCTGCGACCTTTTCTGTACCCTCCCTGCGACTTTTTCTGTACCCTCCCTGCGACCTTTTCTGTACCCTCCCTGCGACTTTTTCTGTACCCTCCCTGCGACTTTTTCTGTACCCTGTCCTAAAAAATATAGACTAGATATCAAAGACTTAAGTGTGTTTTTATGAGGCGGAGTAGTACGGTTAAGCATTGTACGTATAGGCAGTACGCATTTAAGCGCGTTACAGCTAATGCTGTAATAACGCATATTTATACTCAAATCTTTGTTCATAGACATCAGTTAAAACTCAGTGGAACCAATATATCTACCACTTCTCGGAATACAGCACTTATACTTGCGCCAATAGTTGAACGCGTAATTGCCGTCGCTAGACTCCTTACCGTCCGACCACGGGCCAGCCGAACCAAAGGTCTCGCATCGCTGGCTTGCAATCGGTGAAATCATCTGCCACCTGTCGGTTTTCTCATTGGACGGCGGCATCCACTGGACTGATCTTTGCGTTAGGCATACCCCTCTTGAGGAACCACTGATTGGATTAGGTGGTTGCCAACGGCCACCAGTTTCCTTGCAATCCTTTGAGCTTGTTGCCCTGGGATTGCCCCAAAGATAGGGGCGGTAGCCTGTATGTCCCAACGGTGTATATGTAAATCCTTGGCCACCGCGTGTCACAATATCAATTGCTCGTTGTGCCAACACTGCGGCCGCTTTTGGATCTTCACTTTGTTGAATGAAACCAATGCGCGGATAGACTGACCCCCACGTGTTGGTTGGCCATGTTCCAATCTCTCTTGCTCCCGGTATCCAAGACTCTGATTTTGTTATATCAAATCCTTCGCCACGCCACGGGATAATATTTTGTGGTGTGTTTTGTGAGCTAAAGTATCGATGCAACGGTTGCGTTTGTGATTTACACAGGAACGATACACCAAAGATGTTTCTAAAGCGCGCAGCAGGATTGCCAACAACTTCAACTTCACGAAACTTTACTTGATGCGATTGTCGTTGCTGTCGTGAAGCATCACCTCCCGAGATTACTGAGTCATAAATACTTGAGACAGCCGACAATCGCATCTCCAACCACGGCGACTCATAAGGATAAACCGTTGCTACCAAATCAGGTAGATTATGCTGAATCTTCGGAGAGGTTCTAATGCGACATCGAGGAGAGCATTTGAGCCAATAGCAGATACCAATAACTTTCCAGTCTAAACAATTCTTAGAAACTGAACGGCTAACAATATCAACCGTAGTAAATGTTTCTGCCTTTACCATTAATGACAGAAACAAAAAACAAATTATTGATAATCTTTTTCCCATTCCTTATATCCTTTCCATAAATCCGTCCCATACCATATCCAACGGCGGTTATTGGTTGCTATAAATACCGAAGCCGGCAGCTTGGACTCTGTGATACCAAGCTCTTCGGCAAGCATACGGTTTTGCCATGCTTCATGAATTGCTTGCGATAACTCATCACCAATCTTAATAACCTTTGCTATCTCCTCTGCTTTGATGTTGATAGATAGATATTTGCGTGCTTCGTTTGTAAGCTGATCTTCTACTCGTTCAAGTTCACGTAGGTCAATCAGTGAAACTTCATAACCTAATTGCTCGACTGCAAAAACGTTCTTTGGTGTAATGCCGACATGAAATATCTTTATCTCAGATAAGTCATCAGCCAGTGATGCAACAGATAAAAGTAGAATTGATGTAATTATAATCAACAGCTTAATCGGCATCGTCTTTGTTCCATATCCAATCGTAATCTTTTGATCGTGAGATTTTCCAATAAAAATCTAACAAGTCTAAATAACTTGTCTGCGTTTTACTGTCAAAAGTCTTATAAACTTGACCCAAATCACTTCCTGGAATCGGCATATCAAGTTCCCTGTATGCAGCCTCAAAACCTCCCTTGATAAGTGCAACGTAAGGCTCCACTAATTGCTGAGGCATATAAGTCTTCAATACATCTGCTGATGCATCTCTTATACCACTGAGTTGAACTAGTTGCCACCATCCCCATGAAGCGCGTTTTCTGCTGTTCTCTTCTTCAATGGCTTCTATTCGTGGGAAGTTAATAACTATATAGCCGAGACCAGTCGGAATTTTTTTAATGAAACTAAAGAGATGACACCCTTTTGCAAAAATCGATGCATTCTTATACATTTCTTTACGTGCCGCATTGATATCAAGCTCATCTATTTCTCCGTAAGATTGGCTTTGATGATTAAACTTGTTACCAATAACTATTTTTGTTTTTCTATTTTTAGAGTCTTGAGGTACATTTATTGTTTGAGAACTTGGTTTAGCAGATTGTTTGTAAATTAAAATAACTTCATTTACTTCCGATAAAAATTCATTCACCGAAAATTTATCAGAATCATTTTCTCCAAGGAGTTTCAAGAATAAGTCTTGCTTATTATCTTTTTCACATTTGTTGTATGCACTATTCAGTTCACCAACTGCATTCTGACCTAAACCAGCTTTCAGTGCTTTTGGAATGATGTCTTTAACTTGAATTACAAAGCGATAGACCACATACAATTTGGTAGCAGATGAAGCTGGATATCCTGCCTTTTGCATGTATTTGACAAACTTTGAAAGCGGTATCTTTTGTGAACCATTTTTAAGACGATCTATAATCTTTTGTGCACCAAGACAGCGTTCAAAAAATGTATAACCATTGCGCAAGTCATTTTCTTTAAGATGTTTTAACAAAGCATCCAGTTCATTTGTCCATAAAAACTCTCTGCATGGGATATGCTTTAGTTTTAACTCTTTAGCAATCTTAAGACGAGTATTCCCACCTCCGAAGACCATCCAACGATTAGTGCTGGGGTTTTTGGCAACAGGAATAGGGGTTTCTATACCGGCTGTTTCTATCGACTCCTTTATCTCTTCGTATTTGTCATTGGCTTTCACGCGAACGTCATCAATAAATAAATCAATATCATCGGGTGATAGAAAAATCAGTTGTTCACCAATCTGTATCTCTCCGCAACCATTTCCAATCCGACTGGAAGACTTGACAGCAGGTTTCTTAACTTCGAACGAATTGCCCCAATCTGTTTGTACTTTACGAGTCATGCTGCAACTTTCAATATCTGACGATAAATTATTGGCGCAAGCGTAGAATCAAGTTCAATAATTAAATTACAAATTGCTGCCGTTGCCGAATTATCTTTTCTAATTTCCCGAGGTGTCTCAATAGCATCAACCGACACATGATGAGAAGCCGCTACTGTGAAAGCGGTTCTGCGTGGAATTCTTACTGGAACAAAAGAAACTTTATCGTGATAATGATCTTCCAAATAAGATATAATTTGATAAGCATCTCTTGTGCGAGTGACGTTATTAAATATAACTTGCGGTTTTGCTATTGATAAGCCACCAAAAGTTGCTAAGTCTTCTAATTCATCAAACAATCCTAGAGTATTTCTAAGAAGTTCGTATGCCGAAAGTTTCTCAGGCGATGTGGGACACAGTGTGTAATCTTTTGCAGCTAGTGCAGCCATCTCTGTGACTGCGCCCGTTGATCCCCAAGAATCAATTATGATGTAGTTGTAACATTTCGATTTGGCAACAATATCTAATTTCTTATGTAGCAATAAACGCCCCGCAGGATTACGAGAAATGAATCCTTCCAGTTCACCAGTGTCATCATTACTTACGACAATATCTAAATTAGAAAATTGTGTTTTGCATATAGCCTTGCGCCAATCATTAGATCGTAAAAAGTGATCTATTCCTAATTCGCCCTGAGATTTAATTTTGAAATAGTCCGACAATGTTGGTTGACGCAAGTCAACATCAATCATCAGTACTTTTTGGTTTACTCTAGCCAGTATACCGGCTATATTTGCACTCAGTGTAGTCTTACCTGTGCCGCCCTTGGTTGACAATAGAACAATTCTTTTCATACAAAATTTTCATTTTCGCACCAAACAATTAATTAAGCTCGAAAACCAATGATTTTACATTGGCGGAGAGGGAGGGATTCGAACCCCCGGACCGCTTGCGCGGTCTTCGGTTTTCAAGACCGATGCCTTCGACCACTCGGCCACCTCTCCGTAAAAACTCTGAAAGTCATAAAAGGATACTAGATATTCACCGCCTACTCAACCATAATAGGTGAAAATCACTTTTTAGGTGATCCTAAAAGTGAGGTAATTTCACCCCTACAGGTGGTTATCGTTAATTTAGTGGCGCAAGCGGTTGGGTTCATGCAATGTCGGTATTTTTTCAACAGTCCCACGTTACCACTAGGCTAATTGAATTGCACGGCGCACCGCGTGTTCCAAACTTGTAGATTGAGCCTTTCCACTACCAGCTATATCCAGGGCAGTGCCGTGGTCTACTGAGGTGCGCAAAAAAGGTAGCCCTAAGGTAATGTTGACGACCTCACCAAAATATGCATGTTTGACAACCGCAAGACCTTGATCGTGATACATCGCAAGACTCACATCACATTGTCGTAGTTGCTCGGGTGTGAATGCAGTGTCGGCAGAAACCGGACCGAATGCCGTTATACCTTGTGCGGCACACTCTGTTATCGCAGGTGCGATTATCTCAATCTCTTCCGATCCTAAATGACCTTGCTCCCCAGCGTGCGGGTTCAGACCGCATACCGCAATGCGAGGAACATCTACCTTGAAATAACGACGCATATCATCGTGCAATATCTTAATCGTTTTTGTCAATAAATCATGAGATATCTGTTTGGGCACTTCGCATAGAGGAATGTGGGTCGTTGCCAGTGCGATGCGTAATTTCTCGGCTTCAAGCAACATAACGCTACTGCAACCGCAGGCTTGTGCAAGATATTCGGTATGACCTTGAAAAGGAATGTTTGCTTGGCAAATAGCTGCCTTATTGACGGGACCGGTGACCAGTGCGTCAAAAGAACCTCGCAAGCAACTGCTCACGGCAATATCTAATTGCTTCAACACATAGGGAACATTGCGCGTATCAATTTTTCCGGCAACGACTGGTGACGGCAACACAACATCGATGACCGCCAAAGTACCGTCACCACGATGTGTTTGTACGGTATCGTCGTTATAAGTATAAGTTTTAATAGGTTTTGCGATTTGTTTTGCGCGAGCCTCCAATAATTCTGCGTTGCCGATTACCACAATTGTGGCATCTGCTATCGGTATATGGGCAAGCGAGGCTAGTATGTCGGGGCCTATACCGGCAGGTTCGGAAGCTGTAATCGCGATGGTTTTGTGCGTGCTCAAAGTCTGATATCTATATATTGGCTTTCTCGCAATCTAAGCAACCATTCGTTTATTGCGACACCTGACTTTTCCTGACGTAGTTGTGCGATGATATTTCGCCTTTGTATTTGGTTGCTGACATCTTGCCGGCGTTCACCCAACACTTCCAATATATGCTGTCCAAAGGCAGTCGCAAAGGGTCCGATGAGTTTGCGCTGAGGTGCATTTTTCACCTGCTGTGCGAATTCGACTGCCAAACCTTCGGTGGGAATCCACCCCAAGTCGCCACCTTTGAAGCCGCTACCAGGGTCCTGCGAGTATTTTTTTGCCATTCGTTCAAAACTATCGCCATTTTCAATACGTTTTTTGATGGCGAATAGTTTTTTGCGTATATACGAATCGGAATACATCGCATCAGATCTCAACAAGATATGTCTAATATGATATTGCTTTTCAACGACTTGAGGTAATTGTTCTGCTTGTCTGCCGTCTAGACTAAACAGGTAAAGTGTATCGGCAGTCCTGATAACCGAGGTGATGTCGCCGATATTCATGTTCAATACTTTTTCTTGTAGCAGTTCCGGTAATTGGTTTAGCCGTCTGGGTTGTGATCTTTTATAGTTCACCGATGCTTTTCCCGCCGCTTGCTCGGCTATATCGGAAAAATCGTTTTCGTCTAGCATCTTCTGGCGCAGGTTGTGAAACCATTTTGTTAACTCTTCGCTCTCGCTTTCTGCTTCGGGTAATCCTGCCTCCAAATAAGAAAAACGAAATAGTGTCTGTGTATTGAGTTCCCTTAGCTTGGCATCTATCTCACTCTCAGAAACCGTTATAGTATTAATCACGCTTTGCCTAAGTTGAGAGATGATGAACTCTTGACGCACCGATTCTCGCATCTCGCTATAGCTTCCTTGACCACGCTCAATTTCCGCTTTCATCTCAGCAAGAGTCTTGCCGTTATCGGCGGCAATTCTGGTAAGCATTTGGTCAAGTGTTATTTCGTCTATTGCAATACCTAATCGCTCTGCCTCCTGCAGTTGCAGTTTTACGACTATCAACTGCTCTAAAACCCTAGGCACCAGGGTTTGGGAATCCGGAATTTCTTGTTCTTGACGCATCATGTTCTGCTTGACACGCTCCACTGTCATTGCCAATTCACGCGAGCTGATTGCAACATCTCCGACTACTGCGACGATTTTGTCTATAACTTGGGGTTGAGCCTGCGAAGATGCAGGAATAGCCAAGGCAAAGAATAAAATTGCGAATAGAATTTTAATCACTATGCGCCACATGAGGCTGTTGGAATAGTATTTCATGCACCGTAGGGGAGGGCTATTCCCCTCCTTTGGAGGGGTGGCAGGCGCAGCCTGACGGGGTGGTTGTGGCGTGTCTGCAAAAGGTCAATCGGCATTTCAATTGTCCGCCCTACCATTTTCATAAATTTAATGGCGCAAGCGGTTCTCCTAGTGCAGAACGGTACATTAGGGCGGACATATGAGTCCGCCCCTACGGGTGGTTTGGGTGTAAACTGTGCCATTATCTATAACCAAATATTTCTCTGCCTAAACTTCGTTCTAAATTATCACCTATACTGCCTAATCCTTCAAGGTTAAATTCAAAACCCAAGAAGTTATCAAAATCAAGGCCGCCGTCGGCTATACGTCCGCTATCGTTGTCTATGTCTATCAGCCGCCTTTGCATACCGACACTCAATGTCCAACAACAGCTACGGTATTCAACGCCGGCAAAGGCTGATAAATTGTCGTCGGCATCAAAATCATAAGACCAACCTGCGAGCATTGTCCAACGATTGCCAAACGGTATACCGAGGTTAATTCCACCCTGCTCAAAGCTGTGGTCCGACTCAAAAGGCAACTGTTCGTCAAATGCATCAGCTTGCGAGCGGTAATACAAATTGACGATACGGTTTCGGCTACCTCTGATTGATAACTGCGATGTCAATTTCAAGGTTTGGTCTTGTTTGGAGTCCCAAACCCACGAGGATAAAAATTTTACCTTGTTATTCAGATCCAAGCGTAGTTCACCGATTAACGGAGATTGCCTCAGCCTCCTATCTAAGTCGGTATTGATCTGCACTTGACGATCCCTGAAGTAATAAATACGACCCATGCTTGCCCGCAAAGCCTCCTTGCCACTGCTACGATGAAACAGGCGGCTATTCAAAGCTAGAGTGAGCTGGTCGGTATCACCAATACGGTCTACACCATTAAAACGATTCTCAGAAAACAGGCTTTGGAAATTAAATTCATTGGCAGTGGTATCAAACAGCGGTATATCGTCTTGCTCCCGTCTTGGCACATTCAAGTAAAACAAACTGGGTTCTATGGTGTGCCTAAAGATGCTATCTGGTTGAGGTGCCTTTTCAAATATCAAACCTGAGTGCACG
Organism: uncultured candidatus Poriferisulfidus sp.; assembly: GCA_965200865.1. Classification (GTDB taxonomy): domain Bacteria; phylum Pseudomonadota; class Gammaproteobacteria; order Poriferisulfidales; family Oxydemutatoraceae; genus SP5GCR1. Next base: position 1,116,789 of record CBDAVG010000002.1, read on the forward strand.
CTAAAGACAGGTTGTGTGCGGTTGATGCTGCTTTGACGATAGATTTTATAGTGCGTGTGATTGATGGTGGCAGCAGGAACTACAAAAAACCACGGACGACGATAGGGCCAATCCATTCTAAGACTGTTATGGAAACGATTGCCTTGAGGAATATACTCGCGACGACTGCCGTCGGCTTCTGGTCGATAACGATGTTTGTGAACGAATTGCGTAGCTTGAGATTGGAACTCAAAATTTGTGCCTAAAGGACCATCGGTAAATATCCGTGACACCTTAAGCTCCGGCCTTATCTGGTATTGGTAAGGTCTCTCAAACCAATCCGCATCGTTATCGGCGCGCTGCAATAATTCAGTTTGGAAACTGAAATTCCACCCATGCCAAAACAAATCGCTCTCTAAATAGCTACGCAAATAGGATTCGTTTAATAGACTCACATTGCCTCCTAAATCACGCACATAGTCGGCATCAGAAACCCTCCGTATCTTAATATCCACGCGGAATAAATCATTCACACGGGTGCGATGATCCCAAAAATAAAGGTATCGTTTGTCGTTGTATTCGGTATCGTTTATCCAAGAAAAACCAAAACTTCCTTCATCGTGCTGATACAAATAACGCGACTTCATATCAACCCCGGCACCGCGCCGGCTACGAAGCATTGGTGTAATCGTTGCATCTTTGTTAGGAGCTATATTGAAATACAATGGGACGCCTGTTTTGACACCCGATTTGCTGTTATAAGAAAGACGCGGCGACAGCAGTCCACTTTTTCGTTTGTCTCCTGATAAATCGATGCGATAACGCGGCATGTATAAAAACGGAATTGCCCCCAGATGCAACCATGCGTCCTTGATCGTGCCGCTGTTTTCATTTTGATTCAGAGTCAACTCATCGGCTGAAATAAACCACAGCGGTGTCGGTGTCACACAATTCGTATAGCGCACATTCCCTTCGGCTTTTAGCCTCTGGGAATTTGCATCAATTGCGACACGGTCGGCGCGTATCCTGTTTTGAGCCTGTTCCAGTTGCACTTGTCCTTGCAATACAGAGATTTGACTCGGGTTAACCTTAGCTCTTTCTGCCGATATGCGAAGCTGTTCAGTATCAGCTGCAGCTGGTTGCGACATTGCCGGCGCACAGTACTCGTTTTCGGCAAACGATAGCTGGGTAAATGACAGCATTGCTGCCGTTATCAAGCCCCAAGAACGATAAGACATCAAACCCAATCCTCCGACGCCTTATAAAAACTCGGTTGAACCGTGTGAAATCCCAATTGAGTATAAATATGGGCTAACATATAGCGTTTTCATAAAATTATTAGATAATAAACATTTTATGGCTTATTATAGTAATGGCAAAATGAAAAAGACCCAAAAATTTATGATCCTTGCAGTAGTATGCGTAAGCGCACTACTTGCATTTCTATTGATACAGACTCGTCCCCAAGCCATCGCTTCCAAAGAAAATACTTTCCTAGCGAGCGTAGAAACCGTCATAGCCGAACCGCAAAGTGTCACACCAGTCTATACACTCTCCGGACGCCTACAGCCTATTAAAGTCAGCGAATTAGAATTTGAGGTTGAAGGACAAATCGTCGCCCGCTATGTAGAACCAGGAATGTATGTAAGACAGGGACAAGTACTGCTTGCCGTTGACGAAGGTGATTACTACGATGCCTATGTGCAGGCGCGGGCGCGTCGCGACAGCGTTGCCGCACAATTGGAATACGACAAAGAACTGCTCAAACTTATGATGGAAAATGTCGCAATGCAACAACGCGAGGTAGCACGCGCCGAGAGTCTATCAACCAAACAACACATCTCACCATCGTTGCTGGAGGCAGAGAAAAAACAGCTTGTGGACTTTCGCTCTGAGCAGGTCAGACTACAACACTCCATCAAAAGGGCTGAAATCGATTTGGTCTTAAACGACAGTCTGCTACGCAATGCACAACGCGACCTGCAACGCACTGGCCTGAGTGCACCTTTTAGCGGCACGGTCAACGAGATTATGATTGAGGTGGGAGATTATGTAAGTAGGTCTAGAAAAGTAGTTCGGCTGGTCGATTTATCACAATACGACCTGATGCTAAATGTGAGCAATACCCGAGTAGGTGCGTTAGAACTAAATAGTAAGGTGCCAGTGACCGTAGGCAAAAAAGACTACCAAGGCACGCTCGTTGCTTTGCAAGAAAATCCCGATCAAGAAACCAACACCCATAAAGTGAAAATCAGATTGAACGGGAACGATTTGCAAGCTGGTGCGACCGCACAAGCTACCTTAAAAGGACAACGTTATGACAATGCTATCAGCGTGCCAGTCACCGCAATACAATATATAGACGGACAACCCTTTTTGTTTGTCGTCAACGAAGACAACATCGTCGAGAATAGAGCCGTTGAACTGGGCTTGCGCGTTGCCGATACCATTATCGTGGAAAGTGGAATTGAAACTGGTGAGCGGGTAGTCGCCCGCGACATTGAAAAACTAAATAGCAACCAAGAGGTGGAACTATCGCCTGCACCTGTGGATCAAGAAACATCGCCTCGCGCCGACACACCTCGCTAGCCGCCGAAAAAGTACCGTCTTTGCACAAACCCAACCGCCATGCGCCACTAAATTAACGATAATCACCCGTAGGGGAGCTAACAAGGAGTTGTTGAAAAAGTATTGTCATCACCTAAACGTAACCGCTTGCGCCATTGAATTTATGAAAATGGTAGGGGCGGATTTATATATCCGCCCTAAAGTTGAGTCCTCGCACAAATCTACCCGCTCCGCGCCACCAAATCATGGTTACCGTAAACAAAATGGATAGAATGGATTGCTTGTACAGACACAACGCGTTAGGGCGGATATATAAATCCACCCTAAAGTACCGTCGTGCACAAACTCAACCGCCACGCGCCATCAAATCATGGTTACCGTAAATGAAATGGATGAATGGATTGCCTGTACAGACACAACGCGTTAGGGCGGATTTATATATCCGCCCTAAAGTTGAGTCCTCGCACAAATCTACCCGCTCCGCGCCACCAAATCATGGTTACCGTAAACAAAATGGATAGAATGGATTGCTTGTACAGACACAACGCGTTAGGGCGGATATATAAATCCACCCTAAAGTACCGTCCTGCACAAACTCAACCGCCACGCGCCATCAAATCATGGTTACCGTAAATGAAATGGATGAATGGATTGCCTGTACAGACGCAACGTGTTAGGGCGGATATATAAATCCGCCCCTACATTTCGTTTAACATTGTGGTTTTGCACAACATGTTCAGGTTCTGCACAATGTTACACCGATTGACCTACTGGCTCAATCGACGATTGGCCTTTTGCAGACACGCCACAACCACCCCGTCAGGCTGCGCCTGCCACTCCTCCAAAGGAGGGGAATAGCTCTCCCAAACGGTGCATGAAATATTTTCTCAACAGCCCGACACGCCGCCTCGCTAGCCGCCGATATAGGACATCTCTACTTTGGGAAGCGTGACCGTTTGCGCACTGCGTATTTCTGAATAACGATCCTCGCGTTGTGTCCACAAATCAACAATATAGCTTTTTAGCGCATTGTCGGTATAGTTTGCATCTAGCAGGTGATGCAAATCGTGACCATGGGTTGCAAATAGGCAAGTATAGAGTTTACCCTCAGCCGATAGCCTCATGCGTGTGCAGCCGCGACAAAAAGGTTTTGAGACTGACGCAATAAAACCAATCTCTCCTTGACCATCCTTATAACGCCAACGCTCGGCAACCTCACCGGCATAGTTGGCAGCGACCGCTTCTATAGGAAATTTATCATCGATTAGCCTTATCAGCTCGGCGGTAGGCACCACCTGATCCAGTTCCCAACGGTTGCCGCCGCCCACATCCATATACTCGATAAAACGGAGGATACAATCGCGCCCCCTAAAGCGGCGTGCCATAGCTAAAACTTGATCTTCGTTACGACCCTTTACTACCACCATATTGATTTTGATTTTGCTGAAGCCGACACTGCTTGCCTGGTCTATATGCTCTAGGACTTTATTGACTGGAAAATCCACATCGTTCATTTTCATAAAGACATCGTTGTTGAGCGCATCCAAACTCACGGTGAGACGGCTCAAGCCGGCTTCTTTCAATCGTTGTGCTTTGTCGGCAGTCAATAAAGAAGCGTTGGTGGTTAGGCTGATATCCTTGATTCCTTTTGTTTGTGCAATCATTTTGATCAACACCTCTATGTTTTGGCGTGCCAACGGTTCGCCACCAGTGATGCGTACTTTAACAACCCCAAGTTCGGCAAATATGCCAACCACGCGAACCAGCTCTTCAAAAGATAGTAATTCGTCGCGCCGCATAAATTGATAATGAGAACCGTAAATCTCCTTAGGCATACAGTAAGTACAGCGAAAATTACAACGGTCGGTAACCGAGATCCTGAGGTCGCGTATTGGTCTGTTTAATTTATCTTTCAAAAGCATTGCTCGTTTGATAACTATAAATCATTATTGGATAACTCAACTTGGGATAACCCAACTTAAACGAATCTAGCATATACCTTGCCATCTCCGCCTACACCCAAAAAATCACCCGTTTCATTGTACAACCTAAACTGTCCTCCCGACGGCAGTATCCGATCGCCATAGCAACCATGCTTGAAATATCTTGCCGATTCCTCATTCATTACATGAGCTTGGAAGTGCGAATAAACCTGCGCCGGATTGACTAGATATTCCGATTGCGGGTCGGGGTTGCGTGCTAAGCAATCGAGCGAGATGGCGGACGAGATATCAAAAGTACCTATCGCAGTGCGTTTCAGACTTTGGGTATAGGCGACGGTGTTGAGTGCGGCTGCAATATCTTCTACCAAAGTGCGTACATAAGTGCCTTTGGAACATTCCACCTTAAAGCCAAATCCTTCATCGCTAATCTGCTGGAGTGTCAAAGAACGAATATGCACTTTGCGTTTGCTTCTGGGAACTGAGATATTGGCTCGTGCTAATTTATAGAGCCGTTGACCTTGGTGTTTGAGTGCCGAATACATCGGCGGGATTTGCTCTATCTCGCCGATGAAATCGCAAAATAATTCACTTAGGACACTCGCCTTAGGCACTACAAAGTCCCGACGCTCAACAATTTCACCTTCGCAATCACCCGTGGTAGTACGCAAACCCAATTTTAGCTGAACTTCGTAGCGTTTGTGCTGCTGACTTAAATCGGTTAATGCACGGGTCGCTTTACCCAACCCGACGATTAGCAAACCTTCTGCAAAAGGATCCAAGGTGCCGGCATGACCGGCTTTCTTAATACGCAACCGCCGTTTGACCTTTTCAACCGCTTGACAAGAACTGATTGCGGTAGGTTTATAGAGCAACAATAAACTATTGTCTATTGAGGTTGTGCAATGATCCGACATGCTGTTATAGAAAAAGCCTCGTCATAGCCCAAACGCAACCGCTTGCGCCACTCGGTTTTGGTTTCCATAAATTGGATGGCGTACGACTTTATTTTTGCAGATGCATCGCGTTTCGGGAGGGCATGTTAGCCCTCCCCTACGGTTGGTAACCGTAAATTGTATGGATGAATGGATTGTTTGTGTAGACACAACGCGTTCGGGAGGGCATGTTAGCCCTCCCCTACGGTTGGTAACCGTAAATTGTATGAATGAATGGATTGTTTGTGTAGACACAACGCGTTCGGGAGGGCATGTTAGCCCTCCCCTACGGTTGGTAACCGTAAATTGTATGGATGAATGAATTGTTTGTGTAGACACAACGCGTTCGGGAGGGCATGTTAGCCCTCCCCTACGGTTGGTAACCGTAAATTGTACGGATGAATGGATTGTTTGTGTAGACACAACGCGTTCGGGAGGGCATGTTAGCCCTCCCCTACGGTGCCTGAAATACTTTTTCAGCAGCCCCACATGCTTTTCCTAAAGTACCGCTCTGCATGGAGTTATTCGGATACATTGTCAAGTATATCGTCTATACGTTTTCCTTGTTCGTACGAGTTATCTATCTTGAAACTCAGCCTCGGCATAAACTTTAGTTCTAGACTCGACGATAAATTGCTTCTGATAAACCCGGCTGCACCAGTGACAACTTTTAGTATTTGTCGTTGGTCTTGTTGCCCGGGTACCGAGATATAAACTTTGGCATGGGAGCAACCCCTACTCACTTCTACATCAGTTACGATGATGCGGTGCAAACGCGGATCGTTAATTTTATTGCGCAACACCATAGCGATTTCTCGCTTGAGCAAACCCGCAACCCGCAAAGGACGGTGTAAAACGGTAGCCATCACAAGCTCCTTTGCACTTCTGCCCGTTGAAAAACCTCTATTTGATCTCTTAATTTAACATCATTGTAGTCTTTAACGGCGATGCCACATTCGGTTCCCACCTTGACTTCATTCACGTCATCCTTGAATCGGCGCAACGACTCTAGCTCTCCTTCATAAATGACGATATTATCGCGTAATACACGGATCGGATTGCCACGTCGTACCGTGCCTTCTATCACCTGACAACCTGCAACCACCCCAAGCTTGGATGAGCGGAAGACATCCTTAACTTCGGCAATGCCTACGATTTCCTCTTTGATAACTGGTTCCAACAAACCACCCATCATCTCTTTAACACTGTCTATCAACTCATAGATAATGCCGTAATAATTGATTGCGATATCTTGTGTCTCGGCCGCTCGACGCGCCTGGGAATCGGCACGCACATTGAACCCTATAACCATCGCCTTGGAAGCTGCCGCCAAATTGACATCGGAAACATTAATACCACCCACACCAGTAGATAATATGTCGACTTTTACCTCATCGCTGGGAATTTTAGAGAGGGCATCCTGTATGGCTTCGGCAGTCCCGCGGGTATCCGCTTTGAGTAATATATTGATCGATTGCACAGCCTGTTTTGCATCATTCATAAAATTATCTAGGTGCGCAACCGGGGTGCGAGCTAGGTGTTTGTTGCGTTCTTTTTGGCGACGTAAATCAACAACATCTCTTGCTTGACGCTCGTTCTCTACAACGATGAACTCGTCACCTGCCGATGGTGCGCCGGAAAGTCCTAACACCCCGGCTGGTATTGAGGGGCTAGCTTCGGAAAGCGTATTACCGTTTTCATCCAATATCGCACGCACCCGCCCAAACTCCATGCCTGCCAATATAATATTGCCTTTCTTCAGCACGCCCTGCTTGACTAAAACCGTTGTGATAACGCCACGCCCTTTGTCCAATGTCGCTTCTATCACCGCACCTTGCGCATTGCCTGAGATTGGTGCCCTGAGCTCCATAACTTCGGCTTGCAGTGAGATTGCGTCTAATAGTTCGTCTATACCTTGACCGCTCTTAGACGAAACCTCAACGAAGATATTATCCCCTCCCCATGCCTCAGATACGATATTGTGTTTGGCAAGTTGGGTTTTTATTTTCTCAGTGTCCACACCTTCCTTATCTATTTTGGTGAACGCAACGATTACTGGTATCTTAGCTTCTTGGGCATGTTTTATCGCTTCTACAGTCTGCGGCATCACACCGTCGTCGGCAGCTACGACCAAAATGGCAACATCGGTCACTTCGACACCTCGGGCGCGCATCGCCGTAAATGCAGCATGTCCGGGCGTGTCTAGAAAAGTGATTACTCCTTTATCGGTTTTCACATGATATGCACCTATATGCTGTGTGATACCGCCGGTTTCGCTGGTATGCACTTTGGTGCGGCGTATATAATCCAGCAACGATGTTTTACCGTGATCTACATGCCCCATTACGACAACCACAGGAGGGCGAGAAAACTTTTCTAAGTTTTCGTCTTCCAATTTGTTCACCAACCCAGTCTCTGCATCCTCGCTCTTTTCGGCAACCGCACGATGTCCTAATTCTTCTACTATCAATATCGCAGTATCTTGATCCAGCGATTGGTTGATGGTCGTCATAATGCCCATCTCCATCATTTTTTTGACAAGTTCACCGCTCTTGATTGCCAAACCTTGCGCCAAATCAGGTACCGATATATGCTCAGGAATTATCATTTCGCGTTTGACTTTTTGAGTAGGCTTTTCAAACCCGTGTTTTTGGGGTGGTGTTACTTTAACCGCTTGTCTGCCGTGTCTTTTGATCGTTCGTTTACCACTTTTATCGCTGGCGATGCTCAGTCGCTTACGTGGTTTGTCTTGTTGTGCGGCAGCTGAGGTGGTTTTTTCAGTTTTTTCGGTTTTTCTAGCTTCGGTGGTTGGAGATTCTGTAGATCTTTTTGTAGGTTTGGCTTTTGCTTGCTTGCTTGGTTTACTTTCAGGCTTCGGTTTTTTCTCGGCTTTGCTCTCTTTGGCTTCGGGTATTTCAGGAATCGTCATTTGTGGCGATTTCTTTCTGACCGTCTTAATAGCATCTTTCTTTTTAGCTTCGATGGGTTTTGGTTTTTTAGCAGGTGGAGGCGGTGCTTTAGGTTTTTCATAAGTGGTTTTTTTACGAACTTCTACATTGACCGTTTTGGCTGCTTGGCCTTGCATGACTTTGACTTGCGAAGTGCTACTCTGAGGACGACCGACCCCCCTACCTTTGCCTAGATACTGTATTACTTGCATCTTCTCTTCGTGAGAAAGCGTGTCCCCCTCTTTCTTGTCGACTATGCCGGCAGCTTTGAGGAGCTTGATCGTCTCGCTCGGCGATTTCTTTAGGCTTTGAGATAATTTCTCAACGGTTTCTGACATCTTTTAGCCACCCTCAACATTCTGAAACCAAGGTATCCTCGCTTCCATAATCAGTTCTGCCGCTTTATTTTCATCTATACCCTCTATTTCCAATAAATCATCTACCGCTTGTTCTGCCAATTCTTCGCGATTGGTGATGTTGTGTTCCTTCAATTTTAGGAGCAATGACTGATCCACACTGCTAAGATTGCTCAACTCATTGTCGACAGGTTCAGGCTCATCTTCATCGGATAAAACCATCGCCAACATGGCATCGCTCGCACGGCTTTTTAGATCTTCGACGAGTTGCTCATCAAATTCCTTGATGGCAAGCAATTTTTCAGTTTCGGCATATGCAATCGCCTCCATGCTATCAAAACCTTCGTCCACTAAAATTTCCGCCACTTCTTTGTCCACATCAAGTTTCTCATTAAATAATTGAACTATGTTTTGTATTTCATGTTCGCTTTTATCTTCTGCCTGTTGGGTGCTGATCACATTCAGTTTCCAACCTAATAGCTGACTTGCCAAACGTACATTCTGCCCACCACGCCCGATGACTTGGGAAAGTTTTTCTTCCTCCACTATGATATCTATCTGCTGTGATTCCTCTTCCACCACGATAGAAGTAATTGCAGCAGGTGCCATCACATTCACCACATACTTACCAAAATCCTCTTCCCAAGAAATGATGTCAACGCGCTCTCCTGCTAATTCATTGGACACCGCTTGCACACGCGCCCCGCGCATCCCGACACAAGCTCCTACCGGGTCTAGGCGCGAATCCTTAGAATGTACTGCGATTTTGGCGCGTAGACCAGGATCACGAGATGCCCCTATAATCTCTATTAAGCCCTGCCCTACTTCCGGAACTTCTAGCTCAAACAGCCTAATCAGAAACTCTGGCGCGGTGCGAGACATAATCAGTTGTGGTCCGCGCATTTCTTCACGCACTTCTTTTAAGTACGCACGTACTCGTTGACCGGGGCGTATGGTATCTCTAGGAATTAAATCGCTACGCGGTATAAACCCCTCACCATTGCTTCCTAAATCCAAATAGAGACCAGTATAATCCTCTCGTTTGGCATTGCCCATAATCAAAGTCCCAACTTTGTCTTTGTATAAGGATACAACACGCGTGCGCTCGGCTTCGCGTAATTTTTGGACTATGACTTGCTTAGCAGTATGCGCAGAGATGCGGCCGAAAGGTGCATTTTCAATCTGCTTCTCTAAGTAATCGCCGGGGTTCAAAGACTCGTCGTCTTGTCTTGCCGAACTCAGAAGGATTTGATGGTCTGAAGAGGTGAAACTCTCATCGTCATCATCAATAACATGCCAACGCCTATAAGTGTTATATTCTCCAGTTTGACGATCTATCTCTACACAAATATCTACATTATGGTCTAATTTTCTACGAGCAGCCACAGCCAACGCCGACTCCAAAGCTTGAAAAACATCCTCCGCCGCTACGTTTTTTTCGTTTTGTACGGCTTCTACAACACGTAAAATTTCATTACTTTGCATCACTTTTCCTCCTTTCAGAATAATCCCACTCTTCGCAAAGCAAACGACCCTGTTTAATTGATTCGTGAGGAATATCAATTGACTCTTGCTCTACTTTCAGAGTAATAGAGTTCTCATTCGCCGCTTCTAGACGACCAGTAAAATTTTTTCTATTATTAAAAAGTGTATAACTTTTCACTTTTATCATCGCTCCTATATATAGTTCATAATGTTCGTTACTCAATAAAGGCCGTTCTATTCCAGGCGACGAAACCTCTAAGGTATACGCCTGCCTAATTAGATCTTCTACATCCAATACGCCACTGATCTGATCACTGACGGCAGAACAATCGTCAAGCGTGACACCATCGGGATGGTCTATATAGACCCGCAACACGGAACGCCGTCCGTAGCTATTAAACTGAAGTCCCCAGTAAATATATCCCATACACTCAACTGCAGGCTTTATAATGGATGATAAATCCTCCACACTCGTCATAGTGCTCCACCTCGTTACACAATGTCTAGCTAAACCAACCGACACATAATAAAAAAGCTCCCTGAAGGAGCCTTCCAAAAAGTTAGCCGATGTTAAATAACAAGCCTATGATATTAAAAATCGAGGCAAAACACAAGGGCAATCGGCGGTTCTATCTGACGGGGTGGTTGCTGCGGCTCTGCACAAGTACAGTGCCGGATCATTCTTCTCCATTCATTGCCATATTTACTACCGTTCGTCCATTTGCCTCTCATCACACTAGACACTAGGTTAATATCAAGGTTTTACACTTATAGGAAATTTCATGAATCAAAAACATCAAGTTGGCGGCAGTGATAAAGATTTCATTGCAATAAAATCTGGTCAAAAGAACCATGAAAGCTATGGATTACCCAGTGCAAAAGACTATTCTACTGAACTATTGGATGAAGCACCTGAGGTTTTAGTTGGCATGAAATCTCTTGAGAATGCACTTAAAAAAGCTGATGAATTACTTTTGAGAGGTCAAGAATGGAGATTAGTTAAAACACCACATGAAACAGTTATTATTGATAGGCGATGTCTTCGCCATATATTTATAAAGCGAGACCAACAGAGAGAGAAGTTTATTAATTGGATAATACCTACATTGACTGACCCGAATGAAATTTGGTTGACTGAATATGATGATGGTTTCCGTCGTCAGTTTTATAAATTCTTCAAGGGTAAAAAAATATGTTAGTGATTGCTCGAGAGAATAAAGATGGTAGCTTTTTGTGGAACGTTATACCGACGAGCAAAATAAACTATATTGACAAGAGAAGGAAGGGTAGGTTGTTGTATAAAAAGTGAGGGTTATGGGGTCTCTAACCAAATGGTTAGGCATTTAGCAGCAGCAAGATTATGTAAACGACCTAACTCTGATAACCTAACTCACACAACCCTCATTAAAAGTATACCACAATGTCAACTACATGCGTAGGGGATGCACAAGACCATTCCCCTCCTCTAGAGAGGTAGTCGTATCGTGGAGCTATTGAAAAAGTACCGACATTGCACAAACCCAACCGCTTTGCGCCCTCAAATTTACGCAAACGGTAGGGGCGGACTCGCATGTCCACCCTAACGCGTTGCGTCTGCACAATCAATCCATTCATCCATTTCGTCTTACGCTAACCATAATTCGGTGGCGCATGGCGATTCTATTTTTCAACAACCCGGCGTATCTACACCAGTCAATTCCTCTCCTCTGGAGAGGTGGCAGGCTTATGCATTTTGTAATGCATGTGTTGAGCAATCATGTTGAGGTTCTGTACAGCGTCACTCCGATTGATTTTGATATACGTACTGTTTCTAACGAACACAATATTTAGATTTTGTAAAAAGTTACGCCACTTGACCTACCGGTTCAAGTGGCGGTTTCACTCGGATCAATCGGCGGTTCTATCTGACGGGGTGGTTGCATCGTATCTGCACCAGTCAATTCCACAATAGAAAATCGGTGTATGGGTTATAATGGAATCCGTCCGCAATATGCATTGGGGAGTCAAACCCCCAATGCACTTTTGGTATGACATTAAAACAATATCATTGATTTCTTAGGCACTATGGCACAACATATTTCAATCATACACTCGGAGCAGAAAGGCTTACAGAAAATCGCAAAAAGTCTCTTAGAAAAAACCTCAAGAGGGATTTGGGTAATTGCCGGGGCACTGAAATTTGAAGAGCTGCCATACCAAGAATACAAGATGAATTCTCACGACAGAGTTTTTGTAACTGAACGAAATGTGAACGGACAAAAACAAAAGTTTGAACTACATTACGATACAAAGGCTGAAAAAATACTAAATGTATTTCTCGTAAAATGACCTCATCCTAAAATGAATAAAGACCCTATTTAAGTTTTATCTCTAAAAATAGATGTCCATACTCCTTCTCTCAAATAGCGATTATCCAATCGGCAAGATTATTAAACAAGAGCTACAAGATGCAAATAGTGTACAAATCGCCGTAGCATTTTTAAAGTATTCGGGTGTGAAAGAAATTGATAGCTCTTTGAAACAGTGCTTGAGCAATGGAGGAAATGTTGAGTTGATCGCTGGTCTTGACTTCAGAACAACTGACCCGCAATCAATTCGCTATTTTCTAGATTTAAGAAAGCAATATTGCGAAATTAATTTTTACTGCTTTGGTGATAAAGGAGAGAATAAAACTGACGTTGTTTTTCATCCAAAGATTTACCTTTTTGAAAACCAACAAGAAAGGACAGGAATTGTCGGCAGCACAAATCTGACAAAAGGAGGTTTGATGTCAAATTTTGAAGTTAATACAATCTTTAGAGAAAAAAAACCACTTCATTTTTCAAAACTGCAGGCGATTTATAACTCAGTGAAATTTACTGATTCAGTTTTTGCCCCCGATGAAGAATATTGGGCAAGATACTCTGATGTTTATCGTGCATTCTCTAAAAATGAAAATCAGGCAAAAAAAGACAAAGAGTTGAAAAAAGATATCAAAGAAATACAAGACAGAGAACAAACTTTGCCCGGTACTGTTCCCTCGCTTAAATTACTAATTATTCAGGTTATCAAGAAAAAATTGGCCAATGGTCAAAAATTTGTGCATTTAAAAGAAATTTATGAAGGAGTGGAAAAAATTATAAAAAATGAGGAGTTGTCTTACAAAATGGATACTTTACACAATACCATTCGCGGTGAACTGAATCATCATGAAGACGAAAGCAGCCTACCTAGAAATATGCACTTATTTATTCGCTCCAAAGATTTGAAGGGATACTATACCTTGACTGAAAAAGGTAAAAATTATCAAGGCCGTTGATCTTTCAGGCACTATGGCGTAGCATATTTCAATCATAAACTCGGAGCAAAAGGTCTCCATAAACGCAAAAAGCCTCCCCGGAAAAACCTGTGCGATGCCAGATACATATTGGACTCTTTAGAACCTCATCTTTCCGTTAGAAAAAGTGCTTTTCTAGTGGGAAAATTCTCTCTAAATGAAAGTAGCCGACATGCAATATCAGCACATCGGCTACCGCATTAAAGTTTTTGTAACATAGCTTTTTTTCAAACCAAATGGAGGCTATGATGGCGACTAATACCAAACAAAAACTTAATGTATTAGAAGTTTGCAACAAACACGATTTAATTGCAACCCAAGACTATGGTCTCTTTCGCTTCATTCACCCTTCCCGGTGTTGTCGGCACGCGACGAAGGCAGGGCAGCTTCTCGCACCTCTAGGTTTTCAATGCAAGCCCGAGTTTCTTATAAATCCTATAGGTGCGCTTCACATTGATGACTAGACCTTCGCTCTTAAGGAGCTTATGCAACCTGATATAGCCATAATGAGGATACTGCTCTGCCTTCTCCAATAATGCGGCTTCCAGCTCGCTATCTTTATCGGCTTGCTTGCCCTTGTAGCGGTAAACGCTACGATGGATACCGACAAGTTCGCAGGCTCTACGTTCACTATGCCGACCCTTGCTCACTAGATCTTTTACAATCTGTCTGCGTTGCGCCGGCGTTACCACTTTTTTGATAATACTTTCTCCAGTGCTTTACGCTCCATCGTCTTTTTAGCCAATAGCTTTTTGAGCTTTTTGTTCTCGGCTTCAAGTTCTCGCAGTCGTTTTGCTGCTTTGTTGACTTTGACTTTTGGCTTGGCATATTTGCTACGCCAGTTGTAAAAGGTGCTCTGAGCTACACTAAGTTCTCGGCAAATGTCCTCTACAGCTCGACCTGCCTCGTGTGATTTGACCGCCTTGATCATTTGCTCTTCTGTATATCGTTTCTTCATTTTGAGTTCTCCTGTAATGTTTTTAACTGCTCTATTTTATGGGAAAATTCGCTAGCATTGGTATTAAATTTTGGGAGAAAGTCAGTTCATTGCCATATTTACTACCGTTTGTCCATTTGCCTCTCATATACCAGACATTCAGGCTAATATCGGGGCTTTACACTCATAGGAGATTTCATGAATCAAAAACATATTGAATACTTAAATTTGACAGATGACGTTTTCTTCAAACGATATTTCTCAAGCAATAGGCAAGTACTGCTCTCGCTGATTAAGAGCTTCTTGCTGATCTCCGATAGTGGGCTTTGTCGGATAAGTGAGAGGCATTGCCCAATCAAGTCCGCATTGTGATAAAGGTGTCGCCATCATAAAGCTCAATCAACCAAAATATAGAGATTACGGATTACTGAGCGTAAAAGAGCTTCCAGAATCTTCGTTTGCAGACACTCCTAAGCTATTGCCTAAAGCAAAATCAGGTGACCTAGCTTATGCCCAGATTATAAAAACTGTGCTTGGTGAAGGAAATAGCAATCGACTCATCCGTACACCGCGAGAACCAGTTGTTGTCCCCAAAGAAGGATTAAAACATATATCTGAAAAACGGGAAGCCTTTCGTGAACGCTATGCTAACTTTATTCTTCCTACATTAATGGAACCGAACGAAATTTGGTTGACTGTCTATGAAAACGGTAGTTTACGCCGTCGGTTCATTAAGCTCTTTAAGGATGGAAAAAGTATGTTAGTGATTACTCGAGAGAATATAGGCGGTAGTTTGTTTTGGAACGCTATACCAGCAAAATTAAAATATATAGACAATCAACGAACCGGAGTTTTGCTTTATAGGGGTTACTAAAGTGCGTGGCAAGCTGAGTCTCGCGTAACAGTTAGGTGTTTGTAGTAGCCGAATGAACTTAAAGCCTAACCTAATTTCATCCGCCCGATGCTTGCCACACAATAAAAGTATATCACAATGAAAATAGACATTAAAATCAAAAACGAAAAAGTTTTGCGAGCCAGTAGGTCAATCGGCGTGACGCTATGCAGAACCTTAACATGATTGTTAAACGCATGTATTACAAAATTCATACGTTGACACCCCTCCACAGAAGGTGAATCGTCTGCCCCACGCATGTAGTTCAGACATTGTGGTACACTTCTAATGGGGGTTGTGTGAGTTGGATTATTAGAGTTAGGTCGTTCACATAATCTCGCTGCCACTAAATGCCTAACCATTTAGGTCCGGCCTCCCGCAACCCTCACTTTTTACACAACAGCCTACCTTTCCTTCTCTCATCAATATAGTCTATTCTGCTCGTAGGTATAGCGTTCCACAAAAAGCCACCATCTTTATTCTCCCTAGCAATCACCAACATATTTTTTTTGCCTTAAAGAGCTTAATGAACCGCCGGCGAAAACTACCGTCTTCATAGGCAGTTAACCAAATTTCATTCGGGTCAGTTAATGTAGGAAGAATAAAGTTAGCATATCGTTCGCGACAAGCTCCTCGTTTTTCAGATATATATTTTAATCCTTCCTTGGTGATAAGAACTGGTTCTCGTAGTGTATGAACAAGCCGATAATTATTTTTTTCACCAAGCATAGCTTTTATATTTTGAGCGAGAGCTAGATCATCTGATTTTTCTTTAGGCAACAATTTAGGTACTTCTACAGAAGCAGAATCTAAAAATTCTTTTATACTAAGCAATCCATAGCTTTTATAATTCTTTTGACCAGGTTTTATTTTAACGACACTCTTGCCACTGCCGCCAACTTGATGTTTTTGATTCATGAAATTTCCTATGAGAGTAAAACTCCGATATTAGCCTGAATGTCTAGTGTGATCAGAGGCGAATGGATGAACGGTAGTAAATATGGAATGAATGGAGAAGAATGATCCGGCACTGTACTTGTGCAGAACCGCAGCAACCACCCCGTCAGGCTCACGCCTGCCACCCCTCCAAAGGAGGGGAATGATGGTTGCCACGAATTAAATGGATGAATGGATTGATTGTACAGGTGCAAAGCGTTAGGGAAGGCATGTTAGCCTTCCCCTACCGTTATCGTAAATTCAGTGGCACATAGTGGTTTGATTTGTGCAGAACGGTAACGTTAGAGTGGTTTGCGTAATCAAGTGGTGCAAACGTTTGAGTTGGTGCAGAACGGTACTTTAGGGAGGGCATGTGGGGCTGTTGAAAAAGTACCGCCATTGCACAAATTGAACCACTATGTGCCATATAATTTATGAAAACCGTAGGGGCGGATTTATATATCCGCCCTACGGTACCGTCCTGCAAAACCGTAACCGCTTTGCGCCACTTGGTTTTGGTTCCCATAAATTTGGTGGATGAATGTATAAATCGTGCAAGTACGTCGCGTTAGGGCGGATATATAAATCCGCCCCTACAATTCTATGGAATACTTTTTCAACAGCCCCATGTTAGCCCTCCCCTACCGTTATCGTAAATTCAGTGGCACGCAGTGGTTGGAATAGTGCAGAACCGCGGCAACCACCCCGTCAGATAGAGCCGCCGATTGAGCCAGTAGGTCAATCGGCGTGACACTGTGCAGAACCTCAGCATGATTGCTAAACACATGTATTACAAAATGCATAACCCTGACACCTCTCCAAAGGAGGGGAATGGTCTGCCCCTACAATTTTGGAGGATGGGAGGTTAATTAATAGCAGAGTTTTTGATTGCCTGCTCTAATTGTTCCATCGTGGTAATCTCGGACATGGCAATTTTATCTTGCAAATTGATATTGTTATTGTGAGGGAGTTTAGCTTCGCGTACGCGTCGGTATAATTCCTCTTGAGATTCCAAACGCGCTTGCTCTATACGAGGTTTCAGCAGAGTAGATAGCTTGTTTAGCACGATTGCTTTGGCATCTTCTTCGGATTCTATTGAAGCAACATCTCTAGGATCCGCTAAAATTTCCCGACTAAGTTCACCCCCGATATTTTCTACGGTAATACCTTTAAGGTTATTGGGGACTCGCAACTTATTCAATCCTTCTTCAAGGAACCGGCGACCGGCGATGCTCCTGTCCACACCAGTCCACCGTTCTACCCAAGCACCGACTAAATCAACCCTCTGCCGATAAAGATGTTCAACAGCCTTGCCTCGTGCCATTGTGAATGTGAGTGGTAGTAATTCATCTTTCACATGCTCGGTTAAATCACTTTTTAGATCTTGCAACAATCGTTCTTTAGTTTGAGAATCGGCAAGCACATGTTGGCTAAAACCATGTTTCCTAGATACTTCTTTTACTATATCGTTAAACTCACCATTTATTTTTTGCAAAAAGATATTGATGACGCGTTCGCTTAGTTGTGGAACAGTAGCTATCTTCATGCCACTGATCTCGGCTTCTATCTCACCGCGAACCAGTGCCGGCAAGCCACCAACTTCAGCTAGATGTTCTTTTAACCTATTTTGCAACTTGAGGTGTGCCTCAGCAATACGTTTATCCAAAACGTTGGACATAAGCGTATTGATCAACTCGCTTGCTTGTGCTTCGGTGGCTATTCCGGTCAAATGCTCGGTTGCTGCTCGGCTTATCTCTTCATCTATTTGATACAGCAACACATTTGAACGTTTTAACCCTGGTTCGCTGGCAATCTTATCACCAAACATCTGATTCAAACGTGCCTTAAATTCATCTCGGGCAACCAGTGTGCCGTCGGTGCCGCTCAACTTAGCTATCCATACCTCTGCTTCGGCCTTTTTCCTTTCCGCTTGTTCGCGAAAAAAATCCATCGCATGTTCGGGAATCGAAGCGAATGATAATCTTTGATCTGCTCGTTGCAATAAATATTTCGGTAGCACCTGCGTCATTTCATCCGCGCTAAAAATCTCTTTCTTAAAACCATATTTCGTAGAAGCCGAATCCAACATACTGTCAAAATCTGCTTGATGTAATTGTAAGATTATCTTGTTGATGTGTGCATCAAGCCCAGCTTCGTCAACTATTTGCGATGTTTGAATAGCATGTTCAACTATCTGTCGCATATCCGACGGTAAGGCTGCCTCGGATAACCGTTTTTGCAGTACAGATTGTAGATTTCCCTTTGCCTCCCCAACACGCCGCTCCAAAATGCTGGACAATACCTTATAAACCCAAGGTTCCACTTGCCGCTCGTCGGTTATTGAAAGAAGATGTGCTTCGTCGGTCATCGCCTCTTTATAAAGTTCCTCGCTGATCCCTTCTCGGTTTATATCTGTGATATTGATACCTGGTTCAGCTGCGACTTTTGCTCTTAATATGATGTTGACTTTTGCCTCCAACGCTTGGCTATCTTCGTCTTTGCCGGTACGCGCGCTCAACTTGTTAATCTGAGCTCTTAAGCCTGAGAGTTTCCATTCTTTTTTTGCAGCAGCAACTTCTGCATTTTTCACCTGCTCTGCGTGATGCTCTACTTCGGCTATAAAAGTACGGACTGCCCTTACCGAAATAGGTTTATTCAATGTCAAATAATCGGGAGAGGTTTGACTTATTCTGATGACGAAATACCTACCATAAACTCTATCCGACATCATGGCCTCTTGAATTTTATTTTGCGCTTCATTGATTGCCCGGCGGTAGCTACTACTCATTTTGCAGCGTATCCATACTACGAGTCTTCCGAAAAAATGTGTGTCTTGAACCTCAATCTCTTTTGTTGTTTGATTGATGCCCAAAAAACCACTGGAGTTATTTATCATCTGCTTTAAGGATTGCAGTTCCATATTTTCCCTCCTTAGTTAATGATTTGGTGGTAAGAGGGGGTTGTCATGAATTTGGTGGCGCATGGCGGTTGGGTTTGTGCAATGTCAGTACTTTTTCAACAGTCCCATTCTATCCATTTCGTTTATGGTAACCATGATTTGGTAGCGCAAGCGATTGGGTTCATACAAGTCCGCCCTTCATACGGATGACTCGTAACGAACCAAAGGATCTGTCTGCGACTCTGCTTTGGCGGTTGCTACTCGGTGTTCAAAATTGATTTTTAGGCCTCGTAAAAAGCTAAGTGTTTCTCTTTGAAATAATTGCCCGGCATGCTTCTCACTCATTACCCTACTCTTTACCATTCCCAATTTCACCTCCAGTTTTTCCAATAAGTGATCGCGCGTCTCGGAGGACATTAACTTATCTATCGCCTGCCGTCTTTTCTCAGGATTATCAATATCTTTAGCGGATAGCATTACTGTGAGCAAATCGTTTAAGGTGAAATCTCTGAGATCATCCCTACTACCTATTCTCTTTTGAGCAACTTCTGGTGTCTGTAATAATCTATAAAGTTCCCTATAGTTATTCTCGGTCAAGGTATCAATATGTATCTGGTTCGCTATAGATATGAATTCAGGTCCCCACGCTTTACCTTGGGTTACCTGCTGCATTAAAATTTCATGGATATGATCGGGTATTTCGCCTTTTAGACTGGATACTTTCTTATAACTGCTGAGCAAAGGCGCAACGGTATCTTCGGTATAATTTCGCATTGCGGTTTTAACGCCTGTTAGCTGCCAAGTCTCGCCGTCAAACAAAGAATCCGGTTTGGATGCCTGATTAGACAATTCTTTTAAGCTATTGAATAGCATATCTCGGCGAGTAGACTGATGCATCTTAGACAAAATCTTCCCCTTATCCAACCCTAAAGTGCTACAAGCGTCTGCGTCTTTTTCATAAACCTCATCCAATACCTGCTTCATGTCCTGTTGCATAGACTCAATCTGAGGCTTACTCAAATAAGGGTTTTGAAACAGCAATTTTTTCAACAAATCATCCATACCGGTATATTGACCTTGTTCAAGCACTGACATGGCTTCTTGTTTGCTCACCACCCATTGGCTTAACAGCAGGGTTGCTTGTTTGCGTGCATCTTCAACCGATAATATTCGCTCTTGATTCTGCTGGGCGAGCCTTACTTGTAATTGCTGTTGGACTTCTGGCAACTGCATGAGCCGCTCGTTAAATTGATGCTCTTGTTGCACCTGAGCGAGCAGACCTTCAAACTCACTCCCCATCCGTTCAACAATTGCTACATTGACACGCGTCTTCAACTCATTGGGCGTAGCTATCGTTGTATCAGCAATCTCCACTGCCACTGATTGTTTAGTCTCATCATCCAGACCGGTAGCCTCAAGATATCCATGTAATTTTTCCTGCAATTTTAGGCGGGCATCACCAATACGCCGATCTAATGTCGCCGACAATATCCTATCTACATGCTTTTGCGCATATTGTGCCTGCTCATTATCCTTCCGAGCCGCTATCGTTTTAATTTCCACCGTGTTATCCCGAGCCTGCTCATTGACCTCATCGCCTAGATCCTCCAGGTCAACATCCTCAACCGAAATGCCTCTTTGATCTTTTATTTTTTCTCTAAGCATGGCATCTGTTCTATCATTAAAACTCTCCCTGCTTGTTTCTGTTTCGACTTTACCGCTATACCAGTCTATAAATCCTTGCGCTTGGTCAATTTTTTCGATTGCACTGTGCTGTCGTACATCGCTGATAAAGCGATACACCTTTCTGGCAGATAGTGGTTTATTTTTGTAAAAAATACTGCCTTGAGGATCTAATTCGTTTATTCTTGCTTTGAAATCCTTGCCGAGCAACGGATCGTTTGATAGTAAATCCTTCACCTTGCCTCTAGCGAGCAGAACTGCTTCTCTATACTCTCTATTAAACTTAAAACGCACCCAAGTGACCACCTTGCCCATGAAATGAGTTCCCTCAGTCTTCAATTCCTCGGTTGCTCGGTCGAGACTGATATAACCGTGTGAGCGATCAATCATTTGCACTAAAGATTGTAAATTTATTACGTCCATATTACCCCCCTATTTAATAAAACGTTGTTACCTTCAAAGCTCGCTATTCAATATATCATTATTCAATATATAATCAGCAAGACTCATAACTCAATATCATTCCTTTGCAGTCATCGCCTCAAAATTAATGTTTTGGGCGCGTAAAAATCTAACTGCCCCTCTTTGGAACAAAGCATTCGCATCTTGCTCATTCATCACCCTGCTCTTCACCATCAACAGCTGATGATCTAATTCGTCCAACAATTTGAGTTTAACTTCGTTAGGTACTATTCGATCTATCGCTTGTTTCCTTTTTTTGTGACTGTCTACATCTTTAGGTCCTAGCATTGATTTAAGTAAATCGTCCAAACTAAAACTAATGAAGTCTTCCCTGCTACCTATTCTTTTTCGTGCAACTTGCGGTGAATCCAATAACGCATAAAGCCCTTCGTTTTCCTTCTTGGTGAGGTTGGCTATGTGCATTCCGTTTGCTGCAGAAATAAACCTAGGTTCCCATACATAACCTTTGCTTACTTTCTCCATCATAGTATGGAAAATATGATCCGGAATTTTCCCTCTTAAAGCCAACACTTTTGCGTGGCTTCGCACCATAGGCTTGCTCACCGATTCAATATACCTTTTAGCCACTCCTTTGATGTCCGGAACTTGTCGGATATCGTCCTCAAACAAAGAACTTGCCGCTTGCGTCTCTTTAACCACACCCTGCAAACGCTTCAACAGTACGTCGTGCCGATCAAATTTATATAACATGGAGAAAAGTTTTGCCTTAGCGACATTGAGTGCCTCATAATCGGAACGATTTTTTTCGTAGATTCCATCCAAAGTCTGCTCTATCGTTTGCCTAAAAGATTGAATATGCTCCTTGCGCACCTGAGGTTCCTGCAACGTGAGCTTGGTTAATACATCCACTATGCTTGTATGCTGACTCTCTTGCGCCGCAGCTATCGCTTGTTGCTTGCTTTCAAGCCAACGGTTTAATAATTGGCCGACTTTGTCGCGGGCGACCTCCATCGATAACATCCGATGATCGCTTTGACGGGAAAGCTCTTCTTTTAGTTGCACTCTCAGTTCAGGTAGTTGTGCAAGTTCACCGTGAAAATCTTGTTCGGCTAGTGCGTGTTGAAGTAATTGCGGAAATTCCTCATCTACCTTGAGTATTATTAACTGGTTCACATGTTGATCTAACTCATCCATCGTTGCGATTTTAGATGCAGCGACTTCATCACTCACTTTGCGCATCTCTGCCTCAGGCAAGCCTGAAACAGATAATCGCTTGTACAATTTTTCTTGATTTGTCGAGCGTGAATCAGCAATGCGCTCGTCTAAAATGCGAGACATGGCTTTGCTTACATGTGTTGTGGCTTGCGCACTGTCGGTGATGGTCGCCATCGCTTCTTGGTCATTTGAGGATACTTGATGAATCTCGTCGCCTATTCCTCTTAAATCCACATCCGCCGCCTTTACACTACGTTCATCTTGAAGTTTCTCGGCAAGCATCGCATGCAAATTATCCTCGAAAGCCTCGCCGCTCGCTATGGTGTTGCCTTTGCCGCATACCCAATCAACTAAACCTCTGCTTAATTCTTGTTGAGATCTTTGCTGATGAAGTGTTTGATTTACATCTTGCGTCACATCGTTTATGAAGCGGTGTACTTTTCTTGCCGACAAAGGTTTATCATTGAAGAAAAATCCATGCCTTCTATCTAAGCCATCTATTTTTTGACGAAAGTTATCACCGTAGACGCTATCGGATAACATCGATTCCATAATCCGACGCTTGGCATCTAATATTGAACTTCTATAACTTGAACTGGTTTTGAACCGTATCCAAACTACCAGCCTGCTTAGAAAATTACCGCCGCTAGTCTGCAGATTACCAGTATTGTGATTAACTCGCAGATAACCACTTGATGCGCTTACTATTCTCGATAGATTATGTAAATCACCATTCATTTTCCCCTCCTATTTGGTCGTTTAGACCTGTTTAGAAATTATAGCATAGATTAGAGCCGCCGATTGAACCAGTAGGTCAATCGGCGTAACTTTGTGCAGAACCTTTGCAACCACCCGTAGGGGAGGGCTAACATGGGACTGTTGAAAAAGTATCGTCATCGCATGAACCCAACCGCTTGCGCCATTAAATTTAAGAAAATGGTAGGGGCGGATTTGCATATCCGCCCTACGGTACCGTCCTGCAAAACCGTAACCGCTTTGCGCCACAAGATTATGGTTTGCATAAATTTGATGGATGAATATATAAATCGTGCAAGTACGTCGCGTTAGGGCGGATATATAAATCCGCCCCTACGGTTCAAGAAATACTTTTTCAACAGCCCCATGTTAGCCCTCCCCTACACATGTAGGTGACGTTGTGCTACTTCAACAAGTGGTGGTTATTGAATCGGTATCAGGGTTTTCAATCGCATTGTTTTGCGATGGAGTTTGTAGTGATAGACAACCGTATAGAACAAGACAGCCCTCACATAGCGGCGAGTTTCAGAAAACGGTATCGTCTCTATCCATATATCTGCATCGTCCACTGGTGATTGTGATTTCCACTTCTTGACACGATGAGGACCGGCGTTGTAGGAAGCAAGTGCCGCTGCCCAATCTCCATCGTGGGCGAGGTACATCTGTTTTAGATAAGTACTTCCTAGCCGCATATTCAGCTTAGGTTGTAACAGCGATCGATTAGAGGCATAACTTAGCTTTGCACCTTGGGCAACGCGGCGAGCAGTTGCCGGCATCAGTTGCATTAAACCCATTGCACCTGCCGGCGATTTAATATCTTCTATAAACGCGCTCTCGCGACGCATCACTGCATAAATCCAATGCGCTGGCAGATTAGCCTGACGAGCTTGGGCATCGACAAGTTCGCGATACGGCATAGGGAAACGTAGCCCCAATTCTTTATGCCAAAACATCGGATCGCCCAATGCTTCAATCGCACAAGTAGCCCAACCCCACTGTCTGCATAGCAAAGCAATACTTAGACGTTCATCCTTGCTCATCTTAGGCAATAGATATAACATCTCTCGACGGGCATCAAAAATTCGCCCCATGTTATAAAACTCATAAGCTCGTTCTACCGCATCCGAATCTATAACTCTGTTTAAGGTTGCCTGTTCAACTTCGGGAAGTACACTAGACAACGCGTACGGTGCGCCAATACGGTCAGCAGCCAAATAGCCGTAATAACTTGCCTCGGAAGCAGCACGCTTCCATGTAGCGATTGCCTCTTCGTCCCTTCCCAAACGTTCAAGTGCCCGTGCTTTCCAATAAAGCCATTTGCTACTCGTTTGCTCTTTCTCATCTAATGCCGCAATGGTTTCTAAAACCGTTTTCCATTTCTTCAAGCGAAGTGCACATCGTATGCGCCAATGATAAAATTTCTCATCGGCAACGGCAGTGTCAAGGGACGATAGATAGTACAACCCTATCTCGGGCTCTATTTGCCAACACGCAGCAATACCCAAATCTTTGCGCGATTGTTGGTAGACATTAGGATAAGGTCTAAAAGACCGCTCCATGCCTTGCCACAAAACATGCGTCTTATTTAAGTCTTCGTTGCGTGCCCGCCACAGATTATGCACAAGTACCTGGTGCAAAAATGGAGAGCGTTTTGGACGGCTCTCTATTTCTGCTAATGCTTTGAACGGCTGATTATGCGCCTGTTTGAGCAGGGCATACCACTTACGTGCATCAGCATCCAATTGCTTTGCCAGATAATCGGCAAGTCTTAAACGACCACCTCTGACAACTAGTAGAATCCTCTGCCATATCAGGTCTTGATCAATTGCCCGAGTCTGTTTGCCCCATAGAAAAACGGCATCGCATTCCGAGGGCTGAGAGAAATTGACCAACCATAGTTGTTTTACCAAAGTGTGTAGTTCGTCTAAGCGACCACTCTGCAACAGGCTCTGTGCATAAAAACAAGCAAGCTCCTTGTCGGTGTAATATGGGCTGGTGCGATAGTGTTGCGCAAATAGTTGCCAATTATTTCTAACCGCCAGATGCTTCAACCATTTATAACGCAATCTATCGGCAACTGGTGTACCGTCATAAAACTTCAGAAAATCAACGATGGCCTCAGTTTTTACATAGGCAATGCGTCTTGCCATATCCAGATACAAAAGATAGGGATATAACGGATAATCGCTTAACAACTCATGCTGCTGTGAAAAGAAAGTACCCTGCCCTTGCTTGAGCGTTTGTTCGGTTTTAATATATAAGGCTCTTTGCTTTTGCAGGAGCTGGTTTGCAAAAACACCGTGGCATGCAAGCATAATCATGCCCGATACTGCGAGCTGTCGTATTCGCCTGTTCACCTCAAGTTAACTTCTCTAGGAATTTCGTCGTAGACAACCCTTCCACATAATCCAATATCACCACTTGTCCGCCCTTATTGATTACATGTTGATAACCATCCACTTGTTCCACCTTATAGTCTCCTCCTTTGGCTAGTATGTCTGGCGTGATAGCTTCTATCAAAGCGAGCGGTGTCGTTTCCGAAAAAGGAATGAGCCAATCAATCGTATGCAACTCTGCCAATACACTTAAACGATGAGTTAAGTTATTGAACGGCCGATCTACTCCCTTGATTTGACGCACCGAGTCGTCGTCGTTGACTGCAACGATCAAACAATCTCCCAAAGATGCCGCTTGCCTTAAGCTGTGAATATGACCGGCGTGTAGTATGTCAAAACAACCGTTGGTCATTACGATACGCAAACCTCTACGGCGCGCCGCTTCCACTTGTATGAGCAATGCCGGCAATTCTTGGACTATTTTGGTGTCGGCTTCACGGCGCAAACTATATTCCAATTCGTCATAACTTGTGGTTGCAGTACCGGACTTTGCAACAACCAAACTCGCTGCTTGATTGGCAAGGCGCATAGCTTCGGGCAAAGATAAACCACCGGCGTACGCGGTTGCCATTACCGCAATTACCGTATCGCCAGCACCAGTAACATCGTAGACTTCTCGGGCTTTGGCATGCAAATGAAAGATATGCTCAGCATCCTGTAGCAACGACATACCTTCTTTGCCACGAGTGACAAGCAGCGCGGTCAACGATAAATCTTCTTTGAGCTTCAACCCCAAACGCTCGAGGGTCTTTAGATCCTCGCAATCCCCCACTATCGTCCTGAACTCGTCATAGTTTGGTGTTAACACGGTGGCTCCCTTATACGAGTGAAAATTCCTTTGCCTAGGGTCGACGAATATCGGTTTATTCGCGTTGCGCGCAGCGGCTATTAATTTTTGTGCGTGCTGCATAGTCCCACTGGCATAATCAGACAACACCACAACATCGGCATCGTTTAAGCAAGCGGTATAGCGGTCGTAAAGTTGTGAGAGTTCTTTCTCGTCGTGGCATCCTCTCTCCCTATCCAAACGAAGTAGTTGTTGATTTTTGCTAAGAATTCTAGACTTGACGATAGTTTCGGCACCTTCACTTTCTATCAGTTCGGCTTTTATCTTGTTGTCGGTTAGTAGTTTGCGGAGACTTTCGCCTGCATCATCGTGTCCAACAAAACCAATAAGCGTTGTGTGCGCACCTAAGGCGGCGATGTTTGCAGCGGCATTGGCAGCACCTCCCGGGCGTTCTTCAATGGCTTCGGCTAGCACGACCGGCACTGGTGCTTCACGAGAAATCCTAGAAGTTTTACCTTGTATGTAGCGATCTAATATCAGATCGCCTACGACTAATACCCGAGATTTGGAAAAGTCGGCAAGCGCACTCATCTCCCCATATATATCAGATGAATTCCAGCCACTTCCGGTATCGCTCGTTGCGCCCAGTGACGACATCGGCATAGAGCGATTGTAATTTCTCAGTGACAGGACCGCGCGTGCCGTCACCGATCTGTCGCTCGTCAATTTTGCGGATTGGTGTGACCTCAGCTGCGGTGCCGGTGAAGAATACCTCGTCGGCGATGTAAGCCTGGTCGCGAGTAATTCTCTTTTCTATAACTTCCAAACCTAATTCGACGCGCGCAAGCTCCATAATCGTACGGCGGGTGATGCCGTCCAACACACAACCTAGATCAGGGGTGTAAAGCACGCCTTTGGATAAGATGAATATATTCTCGCCGCTGCCTTCGGCAAGATAGCCGTCTACATCCGGCATCAACGCTTCGTCATAACCGTGGCGCTGCGCTTCCTGCAGAGCGAGCATGGAATTGATATAGTAACCGTTCGCTTTTGCGCGGCACATTGCGGTCTTAACCGAATAACGCGCGATAGAAGAAACCTTGACGCTGATCCCCCGATGCATATTCTCTTCTCCCAAATAAGCACCCCATTCCCAAGCTGCGACGATTGCATGCACCTTCAACTCGTTGGTATGCAAACCCATGCCTTCGGCACCGTAAAAAATCATCGGACGTATATAAGCGGTGTTTGCGGTGTTTAGATTGTTCCTTCTCAATACCTCCTTTTGCGCTTCGTTCAACTGCTGCTTGGTATAGGGCATTTTTATGTCCATCATCCTAGCCGAATTGAACAGTCTTTGAGTGTGGTCTTGCAAACGGAAAATCGCCATACCTTCATCGCTTCTGTAAGCTCTGACCCCTTCAAAAACCCCCATTCCATAATGTAAGGTATGCGTTAGCACATGGACACGCGCGTCGCGCCATGGTACGAAATCTCCGTCGTACCATATCCAGCCGTCTCTGTCTTCCATTAAAAAACTCCTTTTTGCTTTCTTTCAAATTATTGGGATACTATATAGTATCATTATTTGCCATGTTCACCCAAAAAAGGAAGGCGAAGCTGTTGCAAAAGTACCGACACCGCATGAACCCAACCGCTTGCGCCACTCGGTTTTGGTTTCCATAAACGAAATGGATGAATGGATTGTTTTTGCAGACGCAACGCGCTAGGGAGGGCATGTGAAGTTGTTGAAAAAGTATCTGCATTAGTACATTCCCCTCCTGTGGAGGGGTGGCAGGCCTATGCATTTTGTAATTCATGGGTTTAGCAATCATTTTGAGGTTCTGCACGATGTCACGCCGATTGACCTGCTGGATCAATCGGCGGTTCTATCTGACGGGGTGGTTGTGGTGGTTCTGCACTAGACAATTACCCCCTACGATGCATGATGGTACTTTTTCAACAGTCCCAGACCATCCCTCCACAGGAGGGGAATTAAATTTAGCGGCAATCTATTAATATACGCCCTTGCACTTGTCTGTTCAGCAGGCGTTCAAAGCACACTGGTAGCTCCTCCAGCTTAGCAAGGTCGCAAAGCATCGCTTGTGCTACGGTGGGTAGGTATTTATCTTCTAGACTTTGCCAGATTTTCCGTTTCAACGGCATCGGGCAATTTGCCGAAGTTACACCAAGTAGGTTTACGCCGCGGATAATCAGTGGCATCACGGTAAGGTTCACTTCCGACGATTGCGCCAAACCCACACTGACTACATTACCGCCGTTGTGGGTGGTCTTTAGCAAAGTTGCAAGCGTATCACCACCTAGATTGTCTATCGCACCACCCCATATTACTTTAGCCAATGCGCCGTCCACCGGACTAACTGCGCCGATGATTCTGGAGGCACCCAAACTCTTTAAGTATTCATCTGCTTGCTGTTTATGGGTTGCTGCAACTGCTTCAAAACCTAACCGGTTAAGAAAATGTATGGCGAAACTTCCAACACCACCGCTCGCTCCGGTCACAACAACCGCGCCCAACTCAGGTGATTGGTCGTTTTGTAGCATACGCTCCAAGCTCAGTGCTGCGGTAAAACCTGCAGTTCCTATAATCATTGCAGTACGCAAATCTAAGCGGGGTGGTAGCGGTATGAGTATATCGGCAGGCACGATTGCATAAGGCGCATAACCGCCATCGTATATCTCTCCTAAACCACTGCCGGTTGCCAGCACCTCGTCGCCTTGCTTGAATTCCGGCACCGTGCTGTGCTCAATCACACCTGCCAAGTCTATGCCTCCCGTCAATACTTCTTTTCTAGTAATTGGTGCGGTGCCAGTGCCGGCTAAAGCATCCTTGTAATTAACCCCCGAATAATGCACTTTGACCAAAACTTGGCCTATTTCAGGTTCGCCTATTTGCACGGTTTCAAAGCCGGCATGAAACGGTTTTTTATGGATACGAAAGGCCTGGCAACTTATCATCGCAACGAATTTTCCAGTAATGTTCGGTGATATTGTTCGGCGCGATCCTGTAATGCGTTGATATCAATGTCAAAGTCTTCACCCAATAAACAAAAATGCCCCATTTTTCTACCGCTGCGTGGCTGATGCTTGCCGTATAAGTGTAACCGTAGTTGTGGATCTTTCAACAAAACATCCCATTTCGGTTCTCCGTTCTCCCATAAATCGCCGAGTAGATTGACCATCACCACCGGCCTTAGTAGTTGCGTGTCGGATGCAGGCAAGTTGCACATCATTCTTAGTTGTTGATCAAATTGCGAACTGACACAAGCATCTAAGGTGTAATGTCCGGTGTTATGCGGGCGCGGTGCAATTTCATTGACGAATAATTCTCCGCCCTGCTCGGTGTCTTTAACAAAAAACTCAACGGCTAGTACGCCTTGGTATTCAAGTGCGTCGGCTATGCGTCGAGCATAGTCTCGGGCTTGTGTTTGTAGGGACTCATCCACACTTGCCGGCACTTGGGATAGATGCAGTATGCCGTTTCTATGCACATTCTCGGCAACTGGAAAAAATGTGCATACCCCTTGTTGTGAGCGCGCCAGTACCACCGAAATCTCGCTCGCAAGCTGCAAACGGCTCTCGGCAACGCACGGCACTTGTTTCATCTCGTCAAATGCCGAATTAACCTGTGCTGCGTTATCAACCATTCTTTGGCCTTTACCGTCATAACCCAGACGAGCGGTCTTTAATACCAGCGGAGATGATAAATGTTCAAACGCTTTGTCTATGTCGGCAGTGCAATGCACCGGATAAAAAGGCGTAGTCGCAACACCAGCATCTGCGATAAAGGTCTTCTCTATGATACGGTCCTGAGCGATACTTAATGAGTATGCAGAGGGTATCATCGGCAGTTTGTGCTTCTCCAATTGGTTGAGAACCTCCACTGGAACATTCTCAAATTCTAAAGTAGCAGCATCACACTCTTGTGCAAACCGTGAATATGCCGCATTGTCGGAAAACGGTTGCTTGATGTGTAGGTCGGCAATACGCCCGGCAGGGCTATCGTCGGAAGGATCCCAAACCACACAACGATAACCCATCGTATGTGCGCTGTTGGCAAACATCAAACCTAATTGTCCGCCACCCAGTACTCCTAAGGTTGCGCCAGGGACTAAACTCTTCATCTCCAATTTAAACTGTTGAACATGTATTCCATAAATTGTAGGGGAGGGCTCATATCCCCTCCTGAACGCGTTGCGTCTGCACAAGTAGAACTGCCGATTGAGCCAGTAGGTCAATCGGCGTGACATTGTGCAGAACCTCAGCATAGTTGCTTGTCGTACATATTCTTCGTACACCATCCAATTTATAGGAACCAAAACCAGGTGGCGCAAGCGGTTGCAATAGTGCAGAACGGTACTTTAGGGAGGGCATGTTAGCCCTCCCCTACAATGGTTTGCGTAAATTTGTGGCGCATGGCGGTTAAGATGATACAAGCACAATACTTTTTCAACAATCCCACATACCCTCCTGAACGCGTTGCGTCTGCACAAGTAGAACCGCCGATTGAGCTAGTAGGTCAATCGGCGTGACATTGTGCAGAACCTCAGCATAGTTGCTTGTCGTACATATCCTTCGTACACTATCCAATTTATAGGAACCAAAACCAGGTGGCGCAAGCGGTTGCAATAGTGCAGAACGGTACTTTAGGGAGGGCATGTGGGACTGTTGAAAAAGTATTCCATACACCGTAGGGGCGGATTTATATATCCGCCCTAACGCGACGTACTTGCACGATTTATACATTCATCCATCAAATTTATGCAAACCATAATCTTGTGGCGCAAAGCGGTTACGGTTTTGCAGGACGGTACCGTAGGGCGGATATATAAATCCGCCCCTACGATTTTCATAAATTATATGGCACATAGTGGTTCAATTTGTGCAATGACAGTACTTTTTCAACAGTCCCATGTTAGCCCTCCCCTACAATGGTTTGCGTAAATTTGTGGCGCATGGCGGTTGAGATGATACAAGCACAATACTTTTTCAACAATCCCACATACCTTCCTGAACGCGTTGCGTCTGCACAAGTAGAACCGCCGATTGAGCCAGTAGGTCAATCGGCGTGACATTGTGCAGAACCTCAGCATGGTTGCTTGTCGTACATATCCTTCGTACACCATCCAATTTATAGGAACCAAAACCAGGTGGCGCAAGCGGTTGCAATAGTGCAGAACGGTACTTTAGGGAGGGCATGTTAGCCCTCCCCTACAATGGTTTGCGTAAATTTGTGGCGCATGGCAGTTGAGATGATACAAGCACAATACTTTTTCAACAGCCCCATCTTGAATTTAGAGTTCTAGAGTGCTGTTATGCACAGCCTGTTGCTGCTCTTGTCCGAAATCTTCTAGGGCTTTTTGTAGCGATTTAGAATGTGTTGCGAGCATCCGACACGCGAATATGGCGGCATTGGTAGCACCCGCCTCGCCGATAGCAAAAGTCGCAACCGGAACACCCTTGGGCATTTGCACGATGGATAACAAAGAATCTTGTCCTTTCAAATGCGCAGTGGGTATAGGCACACCCAACACTGGTAGCGTAGTCAGCGACGCTATCATTCCTGGTAGATGGGCAGCCCCGCCGGCACCGGCAATGATGCACTGTAGCCCGCGCGACTCGGCACTTTGCGCGTATTGATACATCAGCTCTGGTGTGCGGTGTGCCGATACGACTTTTTGTTCACAACGCACATCAAAGCGCGCCAACATCTCGGCAGCACAACGCATTACCGGCCAATCGCTCTGGCTCCCCATCACGATACCCACGAGTGCATTATCGGTAGATAGATTTTCGGCTGGCATAGTATTAATAATCTAATAAAGGTTTGTATTCTAACTGCTTTTGCCGAAACTTTTCAATACGAATGCGTATTTGAACGCGATTTCCTTTAGATAATCAAAACGTCCAGCAGCACCGCCGTGTCCCTTGCCCATATCCACCTTTAACAACAAACAGTGATTATCTTTCTTATACGCACGTAGTTTGGCAACCCATTTGGCAGGTTCCCAATAACCGACGCGCGGGTCGCTCAAACCTGCTGTCACCAGCATATGAGGGTAAGGTTGCTGTTTAACCTGGTCGTAGGGAGAATACGATTTCATATAGTAATAGAGTTCGTCATCTTCTATGGGGTTGCCCCACTCTTGCCATTCCGGAGGGGTTAACGGCAAGTCGGCATCGCACATCGTATTCAGCACATCTACGAAAGGCACCTCGGCAAGTGCGGTGTTGAACAATTCGGGCGCGATATTGATTGCATTGCCGATAGTCATACCGCCTGCCGAACCGCCGTGTATCGCAACGCCACCGCGATAACTTAGCTTTTGTTCTATTAAATAATCTGCACAAGCTATAAAATCGTTGAATGTGTTTTTCTTTTGCTTGAACTTGGCGGTTTTATACCATGCGTAGCCTTTTTCCGTACCGCCTCGGATATGGGCAATCGCATAGATAAACCCTCTGTCAATCAAGGACAAACGATGGGTGGAAAAAGCTGCCGGCATAGGGTATCCATAAGCACCATAGCCATAGAGCAACAACGGTGCACTGCCGTCAAGCGGTGTGCTCTTAAGATGCACTATGCTAATCGGAATA
The DNA here is from genome assembly GCA_965200865.1 of uncultured candidatus Poriferisulfidus sp. Lineage (GTDB taxonomy): Bacteria > Pseudomonadota > Gammaproteobacteria > Poriferisulfidales > Oxydemutatoraceae > SP5GCR1. Next base: position 1,149,858 of record CBDAVG010000002.1, read on the forward strand.
TCCACACCGTCGTCGCTACCTGCATGAAGCTGCTGTGTGCTATAACGGCTTGCATCATAACCACTCGGTATTCGCTGCGCCTTGCGCAGTGTGCGTTGATGACTTTGCATATCGTAATCGTAGATGCATCGCGGTGTCTTCGGCGAACTGTATGCAAAGCGAAGTATGCGACTATCGTATTCAGAAATATCTACCAAATCGGCTTCGTAGCACGGTTCGTCAAAATTGATGTATTGCGTTTGCACTTGCGAGAATTGATCTACTATTGAGGTGGAAGTCAGTGCGATATGCGTTGCGGCATCGCATCGTTCCAAACACACCAGGTAATCCTTGAACACCATAAAATCTTCCAATAGTACGCCAAGCTTGGGAATGTAAATATCGTGCCAAACGGTTGGCTTGTCTATGTCGGCAACCGAGAGCTTGAAGTTCTCGGCACCGGCACTGTTATTATGGATAAGCAACTTGCCACGACACTCTTCGGTCTTATACTTGGTATTCAATTCACGCCGTCGCACCAACTGAGGTGCTTGTTCAGGCGCATCACTGGGAATTATCCAATCTTCCGATGTCGTATGGTCGTAGCTGTGTATCACGATAAAACGGCGCGAACGGGTATGATATAAATCAATGAAAAATCCGGGGTCTTGTTCTTTATGTACCAGCGCGGTTTTATCGGGTTCATCGTCTATACAATAACAAAATACCGAATCGGGACGGTGGACATCGTTTAGCTTGACATAAAACAGATGACGGCTATCGGCAGACCAAACCAAGTCACCGTGTAAGCGGTCAAATAACCGCCGTGCCGGCATATCGCCATGTGTGTCGCGTAGATACAGCGTATAACATTCGGATCCGTTATCGTCTACGCAATAGGCAATATAGCGATGGTCAGGACTATGACTAAAACCGGCGACTTGAAAATAGTCCGACCCTTCGGCAGCGCGATTGACATCCAGCAACACTTCTTCGGTTTGATCGGCAAGCAGACGACGGTTATGAATCGGATACTGCTTGCCTTTGCGATAGCGTAAATAATACTCGTAATCTCCGTCTTTATCGGGTACCGATTGGTCTTCTTCCTGAATACGTCTGCGCAACTCCTCAAAGAGACTTTGCTGCAAGTCCTCGCTATCTTTCATCATCGCTTTGGTATAAGCGTTCTCGGCTTCCAGATAACTATGTATTTCGGGTTCCAATTTGGTCGGATCTGTCAGCATTTGCTGCCAATGTTGGCTGCGCAACCAGGCATACTCGTCAATGCGAACATCGTCGTGATTACAAAACTCGCTAGGAATACGGTCGGCAACAGGTGCGATGAGGGACTCTTTGGGCATGTTTTTAATTTATGTTATCAACCTGTTGAATAGGTATTTCATGCACCGTAGGGTGGTTATCATAAATTATATAGTGCATAGCGATTGGGTCTGTTCAGACATGCCACAACCACCCCGTCAGATAGAACCGCCGATTGAGCCAGTAGGTCAATCGGCGTGACATCGTGCAGAACCCTAACATGATTGTTAAACGCGTGCATCACAAAATGCATAGGCCTGCCACCCCTCCACAGGAGGGGAATGGACCACTCCTACAGGTAGCAAATTAGTTTAAGGATAGCAAAGCAAACATGATACCAATTAGACCAATAAAGATGCCGATAAAACCAATACCAATAATGGTATTTGTAATGATACTCTCTTTTTTGAAACTAGCTTTCACTTCGTCCAATTTTTCAAGTACCAACTGAATACCATTTGATACTTGGCTATCAACCGCACGCGCAGTGGTTTCAGCTTGAACTCTCGACATGCCTGCTTGTTCCAGTTTGTGCATCGTATTGAATACCTCCTCGCTTGAATTAATCGATTTAGACATTATTATCTCCCATCACTTAAAAATTGTAAATAGGGACCGCACACGCAGTCTTTCTACAATGGTAGCCGACATGAAAGCTCTAAAATTTGCTATCCGACGAACAGTCGTATTTGAGTATATAAAAGGTACTTGACGGCTGGGACTGTTGAAAAAGTATTTCAGGCACCGTAGGGGAGGGCTAACATGCCCTCCCAAACGCGTTGCGTCTGCACAAGTAGAACCGCCGATTGAGCCAGTAGGTCAATCGGCGTGACATTTTGCAGAACCTCAGCATGGTTGCTTGTCGTACATTATCCTTCGTACGCCACTCAATTTATGGGAACCAAAACCAAATGGCGCAAGCGGTTCTGTTCGTGCAGAACGGTACTTTAGGGAGGGCATGTGGGACTGTTGAAAAAGTATTTGATATAAGCGAAAATAGATAACTGATTCAATCGGAGGTTTTTATGCAAGGCAATCATAATTTTCAGCCTGAACTATTTGTCCAAATAGACTATCAGGCACTCATTCCCAGCTATCACATATTAAGGCGTATTGATAAAGTTTTAGACTTGAGCTTTGTCAAACAATTAACCCAAAGTTTCTATAGTGATACGCAAGGTAGACCGTCAATAGACCCGGAGGTATTTTTTCGTATGTGTATATTAGGACAACTCTATGGGATTAAGTCGGATCGTCAACTGTGCGACGAGGTTGGAATGAACATTGGCTATCGTTGGTTTGTCGGATTAACTATGAGTGATGTGGTGCCGGATCACTCGTCATTAACTCGTATCCGCGACCGATTAGGTGTGGGATGTTTTGAGGCGATATTTGAGCGTGTCGTAGAACAATGCCGTGAGGCTGGATTAGTTGAAGGGAAACGGATCATAACAGATGCGAGTTTAGTTGAGGCGAATGCGTCGGCGAGGAAACTAGAGAGACGAGAGCAGCCGACTGCGGCAATAGCAGTCAAGGATGAGAGGCAACAAAGCCAGGAGGTAGTATCACAAACTGCATCAGTAAAAAAAGAAAAAGTCAGCAACCATGCCGATAAAGTAGATGATGATGCGAGTGCGGGCGAGACGAACCTACCGGCACAGAAATTGGAGAGGCGAGAAGAACCAACACCAGCAGTAGAAGTTAAGGATGACAAGCAGCAGAGCAAGAGCGCAGTCTCGCCAACTGCGGTAGTAAAAAAAGAAAAAGTCAGCAACCATGCCGATAAAGTAGATGATGATGCGAGTGCGGGCGAGACAAACCTATCGGCACAGAAACTGGAGAGGCGAGAAGAACCAACACCAGCAGTAGAAGTTAAGGATGACAAGCAGCAGAGCAAGAGCGCAGTCTCGCCAACTGCGGTAGTAAAAAGAGAAAAAGTCAGCAACCGCACGCATGTGAGTAAAGTAGACAGCGATGCGACTCTAGTCAATCGTGCGGGGTATCCAAGAAAGTTATATCATAAGGTGCATTATTGTGCCGATGCAACCAGCCGAGTGATAACGGATTGCCATGTGACCACGGGTGCCTATCATGAGACTAATGTGATAACACAGAGGATTCAATATCAACAACAACGCTTTGGCTTGCCGGTTGAAGAAGTGATAGCAGATGTCGGCTATAGCAGTGGCAAGAATTATAAGTTCTTTGAAGAACACCAGATCCGCAGCTATATCCCGACTGCCAAGTTTCGTCTGACACCTGGTAAGCAAGTAGCCCATGAAGGCAGTTTCCAGTATGACCCCAATAAAGACATCTATACCTGTCAGGCGGGTCATGCGTTACACCCCAAACATGCAGTCGGTGCGACGAAGTATTATCACATCAAGAAAGCACATTGTAATAGCTGTCAATGGCAGAACAGTTGCTACTTGGGCAGGCGTCATACGGGTCTATACCGAAATGAGCATAAAGAGGCGATAGAACGAGTGAGACAACGACAAAGCAGTCCAGTATTTAAGCAAAGAATGATAGAAAGGAGTTGGAAGATAGAGGGTTTATTTGCTGAGGCAAAGGAGCGGCATGGATTGAGGCGAGCAAAATATAGAGGTTCGGATAAAGTGCAGATCCAAGCCTACCTAACTGGGACCGCCCAGAACCTAAAGAGACTAGCGGTTTCTTTAGATTTTTATTTTCGTTGGATCAGATTTTGGTTTACACAAAGATTTTTATTATTGCGGTGTAGTTTCCAAGGATAGAACTACTTTTTCAACAGTCCCATGTGGGGCTGTTGAAAAAATAGAACCGCCGTTTGTTGCAGTAGCACAAACGGCGTGACTTTGTGCAGAACCTTAACAACCACCCCGTCAGGCTTCGCCTGCCACCCCTCCAAAGGAGGGGAATGTACCAATGCAGGTACTTTTTCAACAGTCCCATGTTAGCCCTCCCCTACGGGTGGTTATCGTTAATTTGGTGGCGCGTGGCGGTTGGGTCTGTGCGGAACGGTACCGTAGGGTGGACATATAAGTCCGCCCCTACACATGTAGTTTACGTTGTGGTTCTGCACTATTTTTCAACAGCCTTGAATGACTTGCTATGGTTTTATGCCGTTGAAAAAGTCTTTGATTACTGGTGAGAAATGATCGGCATCTACTAGAAAGGAGTCGTGCCCATAGCTTGAGTCTAGTTCAACCAAGTTCACCGACCTGCCGGCTTTTTGGAGACCTTCGGCGATTTCACGTTGCTGTTCCAAAGGAAATAGTATATCGGTGCCAACACCAATAACCAAAGAATGTTTGGCGTGTATTTGTGCAAGTCCGGCATTGACCGAACCACCGTGTTCCGCAACATCAAACAAATCCATTGCGCGCGATAAATAAAGATAGCAATTTGCATCAAACTGGGAAACAAATTTTCTAGCGTTGTAATCCAAATAAGACTCTATCTCAAACTCTAAACCAAATGGCTTAGGCGAACGGCGTTTAGCAGAAACTCTAGCTCGATTAAAGCGATGGCGCCATTCAGAGGCTGAGCGATACGACATCAAGCCTAGTTTTCTCGCCAGCACCATCCCACAACTAGGCTCGTCATCCATAGGATAGTCGCCATCGTCCCAATTTGGATCGCAGCGTATGATTTCTCGTTGTAGCGAACGCACCGCAATAGTAAAAGGTAATGCTCTAGCCGCGGCGGAAATGCAAACAAAGTAATCCAATTCTTCCGGATACTGCAATGCATAAGCCAGAGCACTCATCCCACCCATAGAAGCACCAACCACCGCAAATAAATGATCTATTCCCAAATCATTCAACGCATGATGCGCAGACTTGGCGATATCCTCTATACTCAGTTCAGGAAAACCAATACCGTATACTTCACTGGTCTGTGGATTGACCGATCTCGGCGATGTGGAACCGAAGCAACTGCCTAATGAATTAACGCAGATTACATAAAAGCGGTTGGTGTCTATGGGCTTATTCGGACCGACCATAAACTCCCACCATCCGCTGGATGTATCCTCAGGCGACGAGCAGGCGTGTGCAGTCGGCGACAAGCCAGTGAATAGCAATACGACATTGTCGTGATTAGGCGACAACTCACCCCATGCTTCGTAGGCAATTTGCACCTCAGGCAATCGTCCACCTCGGTACATCAAAAAGTCGCTGGTCCCGTAATCGCCGGACAATTTGATATACTTTGTTGCCGGAGGAGTGTAGACTGCGTTTTCTTCCATTGCTATTTATTTTTGTCTTAGGTTATGCAAAGTTTTGGAACATCATCACTAATTCTGCTTGCATGTTTTTATAGAACCTACATAAAGGATAGCAAGCAAACCCACCCCTAGCATGATCAGTTTAGTAAATTGTGTTTCCATGAATAAAAACGCAGACGAGGAAAACGCTATTGCCAAGATCAAAATGAATAAAATCTTATGCTTGAGCTCCAAGCATTTTTCACGCTCCCATTTGAGTATCGCCGGACCCACATGACGATTCTCTACAAGTAACTTGCGAAATCTAGGCGAAGTACGTGCATAGCAGGCCGCGGCAAGTACCAAAAAAGGAGAGGTTGGAATTACCGGTAACAGTAACGCGATTAATCCGATTAGTAAAGAGAGATGCCCGATGAGCAAAATAAACCAGCTTTTGATTGACCGATTGTCCATCGTAGTTTGCATCTCATTCATGGTGCAATGCGATACGCTCTAATAAGTCTTCCATTTCGGGCTGTTTGCCAACATAGTCGCATATCTGCATGTCGATATGCGGATAACGATCGCGTTGCTCGGCTACTATGCCGGGGATGTCTTCGGCAATATGCTTACCTGCTGCTAAAAAATAAGGCAGCAAGGTTATCTCACTGATGCCGTCGGCGGCACATCGTTGTATGCCGTCGGCTATTGAGGGTTCGCTAATTTCCAAAAACACGCAATCTACACGATCGAAATGTGTCTTTACCTTGGCTCTTAATCTATCCGTCAAACTACGGATTTCATCGTTTGAATACTGCCGGTTGCTACCGTGCGCAATAAGTAAAAGTGCTTTCATGGTCTCCTTAATAATGATAAAATTAGTTCATTATATTATAATCTCCCGAACAATGGCACACCGAAAAATATACGCTTGTCTGTTTATTCTGATAATGACACTCACGCTCCACGGCTGTAGTGGGGGCAAAGTCAAAAACCTCGCTAAAAGCGATATAGATATAGCCTCCGACACCGTAGTCAAAAGTCTGGACGATTACATCGGACGATTGGCACACGAGTTATATAGAACAAACCCTAAAGAATTAGCCAAATCACCGGGCATAGGCTTGAAACAACGGCTCAATCAAATCGTTGATTATCCTGTTGAAGTCGCCTACAAAGAAATTGATAACAAACAGCAAATTAAAGCGATTGAACTGGCTTTGGACGACTCTTACAAAGGCGATAGAGTCTTTGCTTTGATGATCGGCATCAGTAGTATGATCCGCAATTCATACGACAACCAACGAGAATTTTTTCTCTTTGACACCATAGACCCTCAAAAACTATACAACAGCAGTTATAACTTGCAACTATTAAAACAAAAATTAGCAAACATGTCTTCGCAGCTACTTGATATAGATACGAACTACGGTGAAGCTAACAACGTCTATGCCCTAATAGAAAAAATCAGCACCACCCAAGATCTGATGTCGCGTATTATTTCCGATAAAACCAGTCGAATAATCAACAAAACCTTGATCGGTACTGCAACTGCTTTCATCCCTATCATATAAATAGAACTGCCGATTGATCCGAGTGAAACCGCCACTTGAGCCAGTAGGTCAAGTGGCGCAACTTTGTGCAGAACGGTACTTTAGGGAGGGCAGGTATATTTAACTATGGCTTATTTGATATAAGATAAACGCTTAGGTAGATGCAGTGCCTAGGAAGTCGGAGGAGACACGCTCAAGAGAGGATTAGGCATTAAAGCCTGTTAACATGATAAGCACTCCTCCGGCGTTATGACTATAGAGCTCGTAAGGCAGCTTGGGACTTTAGATCTCGTATTTACCTGTTTGGGCGGCGTAGTCATACTTTCCTAAACTCTGCTTGATACCTAGTAATTCATGTTAGCCCTCCCCTACAGGTGGTTATCATAAATCTAATGGCGCAAGCGGTTACGTTTGAACGATGGCAGTACTTTTTCAACAACCCCATTTTTGTACAAACCACCCGTAAAGGCAGATTTATATGATGCTTGTTATACCGGGTTGTCTATCTCTATATAGCGGTGATCAATCTGAAAATGCTCGGCTAAATGTTTGCCTAAGGCCTGCACTCCGTAGCGTTCGGTAGCATGGTGGCCGGCAGCATAGTAATGTATGCCCTCTTCCCTAGCGGTGTGCACCGTTCTCTCAGAGATCTCACCGCTGATATAAGCATCCAAACCCAAACGCGCTGCGTCCTCTATGCAGTCTTGTGCGGCACCAGTGCAAAGTCCCACGGTTTCAATTTGCGAGCCTCCGCCGACTATCAGTTGCGGTGGTCTAGACAATACCTGCTCTATCTTTCTTGCTAAGGCATCGGCACTGCACGGTGGCACGGTGCCGTACCTCGCCAACGGTATACCACCCAAATCACCAAAGCTACCTTTCAAGGTGATACCCAATTTTTCTGCCAGTTGTATATTGTTACCGACTTCGTCGTGGGCATCCAAAGGAATATGGTAAGCGAGTAATCCGATATCATTCTTCAGTAGAGTGCGCAGTCGCTTTGCTTTCATCCCAAGTATCGTAGGACTTTCGTTGCGCCAAAAATAACCATGATGTACCAACAATGCATCACCGTCGTCCTCTATCGTAGCGTCTATCAAGGCTTGCGAGGCGGTAACTCCCGATATGATGCAGTGAATAGTACGCGTGCTGTCGACCTGTAAACCGTTCGGGGCATAATCCTTGAATCGCTCTACCTGCAAGTAGCGATCTGCGTAATCTGCAATATCTTTCAGTGAAGTCATTGTTCAGCTATACGGCTTCGGGCAGCAGCGGCATGGGCATACAATCCTTCGGCAGTCGCAAGTGGTTCGGCGATCTCGGCTAGATATGCCGCAGCCTTTGCATTGCATTGCACGATACTCGTGCGCTTTTGGAAATCATAGACACCCAATGGAGAAGAAAAACGGGCACTACCGCCAGTAGGCAACACATGGTTTGAACCTGCACAATAATCCCCCAACACCTCACAACTGTAGGAACCTATAAAAACTGCCCCAGCATTTTTTATTTGGTCTATCCATTGCTCGGCATTATCCACTGCAAGTTCCAAATGTTCGGGAGCAATCGCATTGGCTATTTGTATCGCTTGTTGTAAATCGGTAACTTTAACCAGCAAGCCATTATTATTGAGTGCCGCCTCTATCACTGCATTGCGCTCCATCGTCGGTAGCAAACGCTCTATTTCGGAGTGCACTTGAGCTAGATAATTCGCATCAGGGCACAGCAGTATCGCACGCGCTCGTTCGTCGTGTTCGGCTTGCGAAAACAAATCTAATGCAAGCCAAGAGGCTTGCGTAGTGCCGTCGGCAACGATCAAAATCTCAGAAGGTCCGGCAACCATGTCTATACCCACTCTGCCGAATACTTGACGTTTGGCTTCGTTGACATAGGCGTTTCCAGGACCCACAATTTTAGAGACTGGGGTAATCGTTTGGGTACCGTAAGCAAGCGCGGCAATCGCCTGCGCACCACCAATGGCATACGCTTCGTCTATTTGCATCAACTCCAACGCATACATCAATAATGGGTTGAGGTGACCACCTGGTGCGGGCAACATTGCAACGATACGCTCTACACCGGCGACTTTGGCAGGAATCGCGTTCATTAAAAGCGATGACGGATATGCGGCTTTGCCACCCGGTATATAAAGCCCGACTGCATCTACTGCTCCGATTTTTTGTCCCAAGCGCACACCAATTTCGTCGACGAATTCCCAATCCTTCCCAAGTTGTTTTTCGGCATAGCGGCGGATACGCTCAGCTGCTTTGTTGAGTGCATCAGACCATTCGGACGATACGCCTTGGGCAAGTTGCGCTCTTTGCTTTGTGGAAATGCGCAAAGCCGATACCGATTCGACTTTGATTTGATCAAATTGCTCAGTGTAGTTTAGTATCGCTTCATTGCCGCGATCGCGAACATCGTTAATGATAGAGCGTACCGAACTCTCAATATCGCTACCAATAATCCGCGCGTGTTCTATATATTTTTCAATCTGCTCGTTGAAGTCTGCGTCGGAGGCATCCAGCTGTTGCAGGGCTAGTGTCATTAAGCCGGTCCTATTTGTACCGCCGAGGCAAGTATCTCCAATACCTTTGTGGTGTCCTCCCAACCCATGCACGCGTCGGTGATGCTCTGCCCATAGACTAATCCTTCTCTGTCAAGCGTGCCGTCTGAATTAAATTTGAGGTCTTGCCGACCTTCTACCAGATGGCTCTCTATCATCACCCCCATAATACGTTGTTCACCCGCTCGTAATTGCTGGGCAACAGCCTCGGCAACTATTGGTTGTTGCTCAAATTGTTTGTTGCTATTGGCATGGCTAAAATCAATCATCACTTTTTCGGTTTGTTTGCTTTTGGCAAGCAAAGCCGCCGCACGTTCAACGCTATCGCTATCGTAATTGGTTTTACCACCTCCGCCGCGCATGATGATATGGCAATCACTATTGCCGACTGTTGAAAAAATAGCCGAGTGCCCGCCTTTGGTTACTGAGAAAAAGTGATGCGGTTGCGATGCTGAGCGCATTGCGTCTACGGCTATTTGTATGTTGCCGTGAGTGCCGTTTTTGAATCCAACCGGACAAGATAAACCTGATGCCAGTTCGCGGTGGGTTTGGCTCTCCGTAGTACGAGCACCTATCGCGCCCCAAGCGATTAAATCCGATATATACTGCGGGCTAATCAAATCCAGATATTCGGTTGCCGCCGATACACCTTTGGTATTCAAATCCAGCAAAAGCCGGCGGGCAACTTCCACGCCTCTATTAATATGAAAACTATTGTCTAAGTCAGGGTCGTTAATCAAGCCCTTCCAGCCCACTGTGGTACGCGGTTTTTCAAAATACACGCGCATTACTATGTGTAGCTTATCTTTATGTTGTTCTATCAAAGGTTGCAGACGGTCAGCGTATTCGAGTGCCGCTTTGGTATCGTGAACCGAACACGGCCCTGCGATTACAAGCAGGCGAGGATCCTCACCGTGTAGGATATTTTTAATCGCTAAACGAGAGTTATAAACACATTCAGATACCGCTTCGGTAATCGGCAAGCGGCTCGTTAAATCTTGCGGAGCAATAAGATCTTTAATCTCTTTTATTCGTAAATCGTCTGTTTGGTATTTCATCTGCATTATTGTAGCCTATCCATACAAATCATAGAAACTTTGTCGTTTGCCGTTAGACGGTTGGGGTTAACGTATACGGTTGCGAATAACCTTAGATGCAGTCGGTTATTTTTTTGATTAGCCCTTTCATGCTTCGATCTTTCATTTTCATTGAGGTTTTGTTTGCAATCAATCGGGCACTGATGTCTTTGATTTTTTCAAACTCTTGCAAGCCGTTTGCAGCAAGGGTTTTGCCAGTATCCACCAAATCAACTATCAAATCGGAGAGGCCTAAAACCGGGGCCATTTCCATTGAACCGTATAACTTTATGATGCTGACTTGACGATTATGCTCGGCAAAATATCGTTTTGCCGAAACACAATACTTGGTTGCAATTCGCGGACGGTACTTAGGTTTTAGCTCAGGTAGACCGGCTACCGATAGACGGCATTTTGCAATACCTAAATCGCATAACTCATAGATGCTGTTACTCTCTTCTTCCATCAACATGTCTTTACCAACTATGCCGAGATCGGCAGCACCGTATTCTACATAAGTAACCACATCGGCAGCGCGCAGTACCACAAATTCCATCTTTTGGTCTTTGCTTAACAATATCAATTTACGCTCGTCCTCAGGACTGCTTTGCAGACCCAAACCGGCACGATCAAGCAGCGGCAATGTAGCCTTAAGCAGGCGCCCCTTTGCTAAGGCAATTCTAAGTGCAGTCATGTTCTCCTTCGGTTTATGAAACGCGATTGATAACAGCTCCTAGTCGTGCGAGCTTTTCTTCTATATGTTCATAACCTCTATCTATGTGATAGATACGGTCTACTGTCGTTTCTCCTTCGGCAACCAAGCCGGCAAGAATTAGCGATGCCGATGCTCTTAGGTCAGTTGCCATCACTTGTGCGCCTAATAATTTGTCGCAGCCTTTGATATATGCCGAATTGCCGCGCACCTTAATATCCGCACCCATGCGCTGCATTTCCTGAACATGCATAAAACGATTTTCAAAGACTGTTTCGGTGACAACGCTATCACCTTCTGCCATCATGTTCAGACTTGTGAATTGGGCTTGCATATCAGTAGGGAAATCCGGGTACGGTGCAGTTTTTATATTGACACTTTTGGGACGTTTGCCGTGCATATCCAATTCTATATAGCTATCCCCAGTGTTTATTTCGGCACCGCACTGCTCAAGTTTGTCCAAAATTGCACCAAGTATTTTAGCAGTGATTTTTTCAATTCTGATCTTGCCGCCGGTGGCGGCTGCACCGACTAAAAAAGTGCCCGCCTCTATGCGATCAGGTAGCACACTAAAGTCACATCCACAGAGATTTTGACGACCGCGAACAGTGAGGGTGTCGGTACCTTCACCTTCTATATCTGCGCCCATCTTGCGTAGACAAACTGCTAAATCAACGACTTCCGGCTCGCGTGCTGCATTGCTTATGGTGGTGACACCTTTTGCCAAAGTTGCTGCCATCAGCAAGTTTTCAGTACCGGTTACCGTAATGCTGGGTAAAACGATATCGGCACCTTTAAGGTGAGATGCACTTGCTTCTATATAACCGTTGCTTATCTTTATACGTGCCCCCATCTTGCGCAAACCGTTCAAGTGTATATCCACTGGTCGTGAACCTATAGCACAACCACCGGGTAACGATACTTTGGCACGACCGTAGCGCGCCAGCATAGGACCCAAAACCAAGATAGAGGCACGCATCGTCTTGACGACTTCGTAAGGTGCATAATATTCTTTTATCGTGCCGGCACTGACTTTGATATTCATAGACTCGTCGACGAGAATTGATATGCCCATCTGACGCAACAAGCTGATAGTTGTAGTTACATCGTGCAGATGCGGAACATTGCTGATATACACACCGTCGTCGGTGAGCAAAGTTGCCGCCAGTACCGGCAACACCGCGTTTTTAGCCCCCGAAATTTTGATAGCACCTTGCAACGGCTGCTTGCGCCCTTGTATATATAATTTTTGCATAAATCACCAATTAGGTGGATATTCTAAAGACCTTCGACATCTCGCCTTAAGCGTGCTATCAATGCATCCAAGCCTTTATCTTTAATCTCCAAATCAAAGTTCTGCCTAAACTGTTTACCCACGCCTAAACCGTCCACTATTAAATCAAAAATCACCCATTTGTCTTCCTTGAATAACATCGCATAATTGATGGAAACAGGGGCTTGCCCACCGACAAAAAATAGCATCGTTTTTACTATTTGATAACGCGCCTGCTTCACAGTCTCAGGCATCGGATAATCTATCTTCTCTACTTTAGAAAGTAGCAACAAAGATTTCCCATAGCTGCGTATCATTGCCTTATGCAAAGCCTCTTTGAACGATTGGCGTTGTGCCTCAGAAGCACTACTCCAGTGAGAACCCAGAGTTAACTTGGCAAACAATTCCATATCAACGTTACCGAGTATACGCTGATCTATCAGAGTGTATAGTTTTTCGGTATCATCTTGGTATATAGCTTTGTTGGTTTTGACTTCGGAGACAACACCGTCCACCAAAAGCGATAAAAAACCTCTTGCATCTTCGTAACTTTGAGCGAATACGGGTTGTGCGAATATAAATATACTTGTTAACAAGAAAAATATCTCACCTCGCCTAACGCGTCTGAAAAATTTATCGTGATAATTCATAAGAGGCATTATATATGATAATAGCCTGTTCTAACGAATAAACCATGCCCAGTAATCAATGCTCAGATGATGAAAATCAGTGAGCCTAGAGTATGTTATAATTATCAAATTCATTCGGTTAATGAGATAAATAAATACCGAATTATAAAATTGAATTGACCCAAGCGTATGCATTCAAGGCGAATGCCGCTTGTGGCAAATTTACCGATTATTTATAGGACTTTGTGCACATGTTGAATTTAGTGGGAATACTACTTATCAAAAATTCAGAAACGCGGATTAGGTGTTCGTACGCCCTCTTGCACAGATTCGTAATGTACCGCACCATGTGTTTGTCCCGTTCGAGAACAAGAGTTGATAATGAAAAGAATTTTAGTCAATGGAACGCAACAGGAAGAGTTGCGTGTTGCCATAGTAGATGGTCAGAAATTATACAATCTGGATATCGAGGCGGCAACTAAGAGACAGAAAAAAGGAAATATATATAAAGGTGTTATTGCTTCTATAGCACCAAGCCTAAATGCAGTATTCGTAGACTACGGCGGCACACGCCAAGGGTTTCTACCTACTAAGGAGATATGTCCTCGGTATTTTACCGCTGATTTTGAAGGCCCTATTCGCAAACAAGTTGTACACAAACTAGTTGAAGAAGGGCAAGAAATCATCGTACAAATTGTCCGCGAAGAAATATCAAACAAGGGAGCTTCTCTCAGTACTTATATAAGTTTGAGCGGACTTTATATGGTTCTGTTACCGGACAAACCACGCACGCACGGCATATCACAGCGTATTTCCGGAACTGATCGCCAACGGATGCTTGATATAAGCCGTCAACTTGTCACAGAAAAAAATGAAGGTTTGATCCTGCGCACCGCCTGCTTGAATGCCGAGAAAAAAGACCTACAAAAGAATCTTGATTATTTACGTTATCTGTGGAAACAAATACGAAAAACCTCTAACCAGCGCCCAGCACCTTTTTTAATATACAAAGAAGCCAACATTGTGCTACAAGCTATACAAAACAACCTAGGTTCAAACATAGACGAGATCATTATAGATAATCAAGAAATCTATGAAGAAACTAGAGAATTCGTATCTATGGTATTACCAAGATACAAGAAGAAACTGAAGTTATACAGCGGCGATATCCCATTGTTTAACCGCATGCATATAGAAACACAAATTGAAACTTTGTATCAGCGCGAAATAGAATTGCCATCCGGAGGTGCTATCGTTTTTGATCACACTGAGGCATTAACCAGTATAGATATTAATTCGGCACGGTCGACACGACAACAAGATTTAGAAGCAACCGCATTAAAAACAAATTTGGAAGCAGCTGAAGAAATTGCCCGGCAATTACGTCTGCGAGACTTGGGAGGATTATTAGTAATAGACTTTATAGATATGAAACCACATCAGAATAGGCGTAAAGTAGAAGAGCGTCTGCGGGGTTTACTGAGAACAGATCGCGCTCGGACACGACAGGGACGCATATCTGATTTCGGCCTATTAGAAATGTCTCGCCAACGTCTACGTCCTTCCCTGCAAAACGAGAGCGAGATAATATGTCCGCGTTGCTACGGACGTGGCTTTATAAGAACCGTAAAATCCTGTGCTTTAGTGGTGTTACGATTAGTAGAAGGAGAAGCTGGCAAACCCCAAACTTCGCACATTGTAAGCCAAGTGCCCGTTGAGGTTAATCAATTCTTAATTGGTGAGAAAAGTACCGAATTGAAAGAGATAGAAAAACGCTATGATGTGAAGGTAACGATAAACTCCGACTCGCAAATCGAAACTCCCCATTATAAAATCATGCGCTATAAGGAAAATAATGGTGTCGGATACAACAACGAACCGGCATCCATACGCTCGTCGTTTCACGAAAATAACTTGTTTGAAAAACAAAGCCAAACAGATAAAGCGTTAGAAAAGGAAACAGCTGCTATCCCAACCGTGATTGCGATGGAGAAAGCGACATTATCCGAGATGTTCGGAAGCTGGTGGAAAAAATTAACATCTTTATTCGTACCTAAGGATACTCCGAACAAACAACGCCGCACGAAATATAGAAAACAAAACAGACGTTTTGACGGCAAATCCCGAAGTTCGACTACAAACCAAAGCCAATACCAAAAAACGCAAACGCGTCATGCAAGTAAAAAACGGTCGGGTTATAAAAAACCTGTACAAACAGAAACTGATACATACTCAAAGCAAAGTAGCACACGCCAGCAAAACTTTAGGGATAAAACAAAGCCTAGCTCGTCTCAAGAAAAATACGAGCAACGTCGGAGGCCTAGGATGCATTATAAAAATAATCGCAACCAAGCCACATCATCCGAACGCCGTAACTATACGAGCAAAGACTCTATTGAAAAAACACCTCGACAAACCTCTACTCGTAGCGATAGGAATACTCGGTATTCCGATAAATCACAGACGGTTAAAACAGCCAGCGACTTCATCAAAGAAACATCTCTGTCAACCCCTCATTACGGCGACAGAGATACTCAACCTTCCGATAAACCGCAAACGATTAAAAAAGCCTTTAAGCTCGATAATATGTTTAAGCCTAAACCACCTCAAATTAAAGGTGAAAAATCTAAGCTGATACAAATAGAAACCAAAACCCAGACCAAAACCAGTGACAACTCAAAGTGAAGATTCATCTATCTAACACACTGAGCGGAACTAAGGAAGTATTCAAACCTCATCGCCCCGACCAAGTATTGATGTATGTCTGCGGACCCACGGTCTATAACTACATACATATCGGCAATGCACGACCCATCGTTACATTTGATTTATTGTACCGATTGCTCAAACAACAATACAAAGAAGTGACCTATGTGCGCAATATCACTGATATAGACGATAAAATCATCAACGCAGCGGATGCCGAAAACATAACGGTAGATGCTCTGACCCAACGCTATACAGAAGCGTTCCATCACGATATAAATAGCTTAAACGTCTTGCCACCGGATACTGAGCCGCGCGCAACCGAACATATTGCTGATATGCAGAAAATGATCGAAAAGCTATTGCAAAAAGGACACGCTTATGAAACCGAAGGACATGTATTATTTGAGATAGCGACTGCCGAAAATTACGGCTGCCTATCGCATCAAAGTTTGAACGAAATCGTAGAGGGGGCACGAGTGGAGGTGGCATCGTATAAAAAGAACCCGTCCGATTTTGTTTTATGGAAACCTTCAACACCCGAACAAGTCGGTTGGGATAGTCCTTGGGGACGAGGCCGCCCTGGCTGGCACTTGGAATGTTCGGTGATGATCGAGGCTCTGCTTGGAGACACCATAGACATTCACGGCGGTGGCATGGATTTAGTTTTTCCTCATCACGAAAATGAAATCGCTCAAAGCGAGTGCGCACACGACGGCAAACAATTCGTACGTTATTGGATGCACAACGGTTATATCACCGTCAAAGGCGACAAGATGGCAAAATCAGTAGGCAATTTTGTCACTCTGCGCGATGTGCTACAGAATTTCCACGGTGAATGTGTGCGTTTGGCATTGATGAGCGTTCATTATAAGAAACCTTTGGATTGGACACCTGATGCGCTGCAGCAGGCCCACAATAATCTAGACAAATGGTATCGCTTGTTGCTCCCTACCCAACCACAACCGGCAACTGTAGACGCTAAAGTTAGCGAAGCACTAGCCGACGACTTAAACACGCCTTTGGCAATCGCAGAGTTACATCGGTTGGCAAGCGAGGTTAGCAGTGCTTCGGAGTCCGAGCGCAATGCTAAAGCTGCAGTGTTGCGAGCTTCGGCTAATTTCGTGGGTTTATTACTTGAGGAACCTCGTCAATGGTTACGCTGGCAAGCACCGACTAAAGCAGCCACAGAGCAAATATCTGAACAAGAGATAGAAGCCTTGATTGCTAAGAGAAATAAAGCCCGTGGCAATAAGGATTTTACAACCGCCGACGAGATACGAGATTATCTAAATGCTGCCGGTATCGTTTTAGAAGACAGCGGTTCCGGCACCCAGTGGTTACGGCAATGAAAATAATCAATGCGATAGTTGGCAAACCACTTTTAGTGTTAATCAAAGCCTATCGCTATCTGATATCGCCGCTACTCGCATCGCACTGCCGCTTTCATCCGAGTTGTTCGGAATACGCGCTTGAGGCAATTGAACTACACGGTGCGATTAAAGGAGGATGGCTTACTATCAAACGCCTGCTACGCTGCCATCCATTCGCACAAGGTGGTTTGGATCCGGTTCCCTCACCCGATAAGCGAACATGATAAAATAGGTTTTTGAAACACCCCGATAAACGCAAAGCCGAGGAAATATCATGACCGATACACAGGATTACAGTTTTGCCGAACGCAAAAACGTAGAGCAGGTTGAAGAAGGAACCGACTTGGCTCCTAAATTCAGTGCCGACGGACTAGTGCCAGTAATCACCAGCGACTATAAAAGCGGCGAAATACTCATGCACGGCTATATGAATAAAGAAGCCTTGCTGAAGACAATTGAATACGGCGAAGCATATTACTGGAGCCGTAGCCGGCAATGCCTGTGGCATAAAGGAGATGTGAGCGGACTAGTTCAGAAAGTCAAGCAACTGTTGATTGACGACGATCAGGACGCGCTGTGGATGCGTGTAGAAGTCGTCGGTGATGCAAGCTGTCATGTCGGATATCGCTCTTGCTTTTATAGAGAAATCCCCTTGGGTGCATATTTACCCGAAACACCCAAACTGAAATTCACCGAAAAGCACAAAGCCTTTGACCCTGATGTGGTCTATCACAACCAACCGAACCCTACTGTTTTGTAGCTACAATGCATAGATAATGGGACTGTTGAAAAGTATCGTCATTGCAAAAATTCAACCGCTCCGCGCCATTAAACTTATGGTAACCAACTGTAGGGGAGGGCTAACATGATGCCTTATTTAAAATCAAGTCATTTTACTCATTTTTTATCTCCTTTTCTGAATATCTATTTAGGCCGCAGCCGGACACTCATGACGCGGGTCAAACGGCTTATTGTGCTTGAGTACTCCATGAATAATACGGGCGAGCTTATGTGCACAAGCGACAATGATTTCCTTTTTGCTTAACTCCGGGCGTCGGCGTTGCAAGCGGTTGGCAAAGTCGCGGATAATGGGGTTATGAAGCCGTGCCGAGAGTGCCGCCATAAACAAAGCGGTGCGTAGGCAGCGTTTGCCAATTTTAGAGATATGAGCCCGTGCTTCGCAGTTGCCGGATTGTCTGCGCATTGGTGCGATGCCGATAAAAGCAGCGAGTTGCTTGGGATGCTCAAACGTATTATCATCTAATACTGCACACAGGGTGGCTGCGATTTGCATACCGATACCGGGTATCGAACACAATAATTTGCAGGTCTGTGCAAGTTGTTCGTTTTCGGCAATAAGCCTTTCGATTGAAGCATCAATCTGATCGATGCGTTGCTCAAGGTGTCTCAAGTCTGCAGCCGCACTGCGCTTTTGTCCAGCGGTGCGCAAAGTCTTTTCACTATTCCTTAACATCGTCTTCGCTAATGTCAGTTTGTGTCTGCGTTTGAGAGCATCCTTCAAGGTCTGGATAGCCTGTGACGAACTGGTCCACCGATAATTAGGGTTTGACACTGCGAAGCGTGCAATTAAGCGCGCATCATCGCCATCAGTTTTATTACGCATATTAAGACTTTTGCGAAAATAGGCAACTTGAGCCGGGGGTGCCACCTGTATCGGATGTTTAGCCCGGGAAGCTCGCTCGCAAAGGTTTGTCTCCAAGCCACCAGTGGCTTCAACGCAGATCGGGCAGCACTTTGCGCCCTGTTTAGCAAGCCAAGCTAACAGCTGTTTAATACCTTTGATATTATTTCTAAATTGTGCTTCCGAGAAACTCTCGTCAACGAATAATAATGCCACCTCTAAAGTGTCTTTAGAGACATCAATGCCGATTGCGGCAGGTTGTTTGTGTTTCACCATAATTTCCTCCATAATAGTTATTGAATGAATGAATTACTAGGTATCAAGCAGTGTTTAGGAAAGTATGACTACGCCGCCCAAACAGGTAAATACGAGATCTAAAGTCCCAAGCTGCCTTACGAGCTCTATAGTCATAACGCCGGAGGAGTGCTTATCATGTTAACAGGCTTTAATGCCTAATCCTCTCTTGAGCGTGTCTCCTCCGACTTCCTAGGCACTGCATCTACCTAAGCGTTTATCTTATATCAAATAAGCCATAGTTAAATATACCTGCCCTCCCTAAAGTACCGTTCTGCACTAATGCAACCGCTTGCGCCATTTGGTTTTGGTTTCCATAAATTGGATGGCGTACGACTTTATCTGTGCAGACGCAACGTGTTTCGGGAGGGCATGTTAGCCCTCCCCTACGGTTCAAGGATACTTTTTCAATAGCTCTGTAACGCGTTGAGTTGATATATGGCACGGAAAAAAGTCGTGGTCAACGACAAGATGCAAAGAAATTATATCTATTATTTGGTAGAGCCTATAGGTCGTAATTTTGACGAGGATTTCAAGCCACAACTAAATCCCAAAGAATTGCTGAAACTAGGGATTTTCGGCGGCAAGTATATGTGTGATTGCCACGACGAATTTCCGCATACTTGGTTCAAAGATGCCAAACTTGCACTACTGCATAGAGACCCTGCATTAAATTATTTCAAGGTAGATGCTTCTTTGCCGTTGCGAGAGTGGAGAAAGAAAGGCTGGATTTATCCTTACGACCCGCGCGGTTGGTTTCAATGGTATTGCCGCTATTATATGGGGCGGCGTATTCCTGCGGAGGACACTAGACAGATTAAACGGTGGCGTGCAATCAAACGGCACGTAGGTGCTATCAAAAAATATTGTAAACGCGGCGATATAAACTGTCGCCCTCGGCAACGGCAGGCACTGTTGCATTGGGCTTACGACTCTAGAAAACTATAGCTGAGTACTTGCATAAATCTGAGGCTGTTGAAAAAGTATCGTCATTGTCCAAACGTAACCGCTTGCGCCATTGAATTTATGATAACGGTAGGGGCGGATTTGCATATCTGCCCTAAAGTTGAGTCCTCGCTCAAATCTATCCGCTCGCGCCACACGATTATGGTTTGCATAAATTTGATGGGGAACTATATACTTAAGTATGCAAATCATCGTTTTATCAGTTTCCATTTTGTATTAAGTTCCTCTTTGGTTGGCTTTCGGTTTTCATAAAGCGTTTTTGGCGGTTTACTAGCTCCTAAAACATCTTTAATGACCTTCTTAAACTGCTTTTCAGTTATAGGCTTGTGGGCTTTTGGGTTCATTTCATTCGTTCTTTAATGCTGGTTCAATTTTTATCTGCATTCCTCTTTCTGCTTTTCTAAAAATATCATCTGATTTTTGGATAGGTTGGCTTGTTGTAATATATTCTCTATTGCAAAATCCGAACCAGCAATTTAGAGGGATAGCTTTGACAACATTAGCCTCTCAGCCACCCTTAGCCTCTTGTTTCGGCATCAGTTGATTAGCTGCTGATAGGTTAAACGCTTACCCCGAAAACCCTTCACCAATGATTTCATGCGCTCTATTGTGTCTATTTGGCAGTTGCCTTCGTTCAGCCTAAAACTAAACTCATCTACATACTTTGGTAAATGCTTGCTGCTTATACTGTGATAGGTTCCAGTTATGCCTCGTTTCAGCAACGCCCATGCACTTTCTATTCCATTGGTATGTGCCATGTAATTTACATATTCCTTTGCCGAATGATTGATGACTTTATGTCGTCTGTATACTCCTGTGTAGGACGAGTTATCGTCTGTATAAATGGTGCTCCCTACACGGGTGTTTTCCCAGATTATCGGGTGCAGTGTCTGTTTTTTTGTGTTTGGTATCGTCATCGCTTTTATTTTACCGCCCCTCTCTCGCATACCCAATACCGCAGTTTTGCCTACCCCTCCTCTACCTGCCTTCAGTTTCTTGTTTTCGTGTTTATTGGCCTCTCTACCGCCGATGTAGGTTTCGTCTATTTCTATCTCGCCTACGAGCTTAAAATCGCCTTGCTGGCACGCCTTGCGCACACGCTGTAGCATAAACCAAGCTGACTTCTGAGTGATACCTAATTCCTTAGATAGCTGCAACGATGAGACCCCCTTGCGTGCAGTGACTACTGAATAAATCGCTATCGCCCAACATTGCAAAGGCAGGGGTGATCCGTTCATTACACTATCAGTTTTTACTGTAAATGCTCTGCGACATCGGTTGCAGTAATGGTTATGCTTTCTAGGTTTGTATTCTCTAACCTTATCTGTCTTATTACATTTAGGGCAGACCGGATTGCTTCCCCAGATTACGCTCTCAATCCATTTAACCGACTTGGTTTCGGTAGAAAACATCTTTAGTAATTCAGCTATGCTGATTGTTTTAGCTTTATGTTTCATTGTGGTCTCCAATCTGCATACTAGAATACCAAAAATGAAAGCAGTGTCAAGTGCTTTCTAGCTTTTATTTTCAATGGTTTTGTTGAATCATTGCATACTTAAGTATATAGTTCCCATTTGATGGATGAATGTATAAATCGTGCAAGTACGTCGCGTTAGGGCGGATATATAAATCCGCCCCTACGGCATATGAAATACTTTTTCAACAGTCCCATGTTAGCCTTCCCCTACGGTGTTTGTCATAAAGTTGTGCAGACACGCCACAACCACCCCGTCAGACGTAGCCTGACATCCCTCCACAGGAGGGGAATGGTCGTGATCTAAAAACCGGCTTTCTTATACCAGTAGCTTGCCAGTTCGCTATTTCTAGGCACCAAAGTGCCCTCTTCGTAGATCATTGCCAGCGTCGTTTGAGAACCGGCTAATCCCTGCTCTGCCGCCTTGCTAAACCATTTAACCGCTTTCTCGCCGTCGCGTGCCACACATTCGCCTTGCATATACATAAAACCCAAACCATGTTGCGCTAGGGCATGTCCCTGCTTCGCCGCTGCAGACATCATACGCAATGCTTCATTCTCGTTTGCATGTACGCCGAGACCGTTTTGATAAATAATCGCACAGCGATACATCGCCTCGGCGTTACCTTTGTCGGTCAACGGACTGAGTATTTTGATTGCTCTGGCAAAATGCTTAGCTTCAAAGGCAGCCAGTCCACTCGCCAGCGTAATATCGTCGTCGCTAAAATCGTTATCGCTCATCGTGTTAACTCAGTAGGCACAAGTTTCATTGAATATCTGCGTATCGGTCAAACACCTTCTTTCTTTGCTGGGATGACATGTTTATAGTTAATCCCCATCATTAATATAGACAGGCTTGCAACATAGATAGACGAATAGGTACCGATGATAACTCCGACTATCAAAGCGACGGTAAAGCCAGTTAAAATCTCGCCGCCGAATATAAACAAAGCAATAAGCACCAAGAGCGTAGTCAACGAAGTAATCAAGGTGCGTGCCAATGTTAGGTTGATGGACTTATTGATGACTTTCTCGGCAGCGTCTTTGAATTTGATGAAGCTCTCGCGGACTCTATCGTAGATGACGATCGTATCGTTCAATGAATAACCTATTACCGCGAGTATCGCAGCAAGTACTGGCAAATTAAACTCTATGCCCGACAAAGAAAAGAAACCCAGCGTAATCAATACATCGTGGACGAGTGCAATAATCGCGCCGATGGCAAAGCGATACTCAAAGCGAAAAGCGACATAGAGTAATATGCCCAACAAAGCATAGAGAACAGCAAAACCACCGTCCTCGCGAAGCTCTTCGCCTATCTGTGGCCCGACAAATTCAACCCGTCGTACTTCGGCTTGCTGTTCTTGCGATAGTGCTTCCAGAATCTGCGTGCTAAGCTCGCTCTGCGAGACATCAGTGCGCGGAGCCAATCGTATCAGCACATCTTTTGTGGTGCCGAAATGCTGTAGCTGTGCGTCTTCAAAGCCAGCATCGTCAAGCTGCTTGCGAATGCTCGTTAAGTCGGCAACTTGCTGATAGCCTACTTCTACCAAAGTGCCACCAGTGAAATCTATGCCGAAGTTTAATCCACGAAAGGCTAAGGAGGCTATGCTCAAAACTATCAGTGCCGCCGAGACAATTACTGCCGCATTGCGATACTTCATAAACTCTAGGTTGCTTTGCTTGATAATCTGCATAGCTCAATTAAATTGCGATTTCCTTAAGTCGGCGATTGCCGTACATCAGATTGACCAGGGCACGAGTACCGAAAATGGCAGTGAACATAGAACACATGATGCCGATGGATAAGGTGACCGAAAAACCCTTGATAGGACCACTACCGAAAACAAACAACACTATTGCAGCAATCAAGGTCGTGATATTGGCATCGGCAATCGTTGACAGTGCTTGTCTGTAGCCGTTGTCTATACTCGCCTGTATGCTACTGCCGGCGTGTAGCTCTTGGCGTATGCGTTCAAAAATCAGTACATTCGCATCCACTGCCATACCGACGGTCAATACAATTCCAACGATGCCCGGCAGCGTCAACGTCGCACCAGGTATCAAGGACATAATTGCAGTGATGAGTAGCAGATTAAGCACCAAAGCCATGTTCGCAAACACTCCGAAAACACGGTAATAAACTATCATAAACAAAATAACCAGTATAAAACCCAAGACTATCGCATTCATACCCTGATCTATATTTTGTTGTCCTAAGCTGGGACCTACGGTACGTTCCTCTATAATCTCTATCGGTGCTGCCAACGCACCGGCACGCAACAATAACGCCAGCTTGCGCGCCGCTTGAGGCGAGTCCAATCCAGTGATGTGAAATCGTTTGCCGAGTTGGGCCTGGATGCGCGCCACACTGATTACTTCCTCAGTGGTCTTGGTTCTGCGCTTGAGTTCTCCAGCATCGTCGCGAAAGGTAAAACTTTTGTTCTCTATAAAGACAACTGCCATCAGCCGTTTGATGTTCTGTCCGGTAACCCGACTAAAGATACGCGATCCTTGCCCATCCAGCGTGATATTGACATCCGGTTGACCGGTCTCAGGATCCAAACCGGAAGATGCATCAACGATATGCTCACCGCTTAGTATTATTTCCTTTTTGAGCAATACTGGTTCGGTGCCTTCGTATAGCAGTTCAGTGCCTGGCGGAATACGCCGGTTCTGTGCGACGCGTGCCGCATCGTATTGTTCTGCAACCATACGAAATTCCAGAGTGGCAGTGGCACCCAAAATCTCTTTGGCTTGAGTCGGATCTTGCACGCCAGGCAGCTGGACGGCGATGCGGTCTACACCTTGCCGTGCGATGCTCGGTTCGGCAACACCCAGTTCGTTGACTCTCTTTCTGAGCGTTAAGACATTTTGTTGCACCGCAAAATCTTGTATCGATCTAATCTCGTCTCGACTAATCGTGAGGTCAAGCATTGCCCTGCCGTCTTGCTCATAACTCTCATTTGAAAAAACCAGCGGCATCTCTGAGCGCACTTGCTCCCAGGCTGCGTCGCGGGTCGCCTCGTCGGAGAATTGTATTTTCAAAGTACGGTCGTCTACATCAAACTCGGTATAACGCAGCCGTTCTTCTCGGAGCATTCCGCGAATCGCATCTCTATAACTGATCATCGCTTTATCAAGTGCCGCCTTTACATCAACTTGTAGTAGAAAATAAACACCACCGCGCAAGTCCAAGCCTAAATTCATAGGAGTCGCATCAAAATCCCTTAACCATTGTGGTGTTGCAGCTGCCAAATTCAATGCAGTGATATAACTGGTGCCCATTAGCTCGCGCAGATTTTCGGCAATCGACAGTTGGCTCGTGGTGTCGGCAAAACGAATCAGCAATTTGCCGTTTTCGGTGATTTCCATTTCCTTGTAAGGGACATTCTGCTCGGCTAGAAACGCTTCAACTCGCTTTTGCGTATTTTCGGTGACCTTAACATCATCATCGCCGGAGATTTCTATGGTTGGATCCTCAGGATACGCATTAGGTAAAGCGTAAACGATTGCAAGCGAGACCACCACAATCAGTAGTATGTACTTCCACAAGGGATAACGATTGGGCATTGTAGAGTTATTTTTAGCTGGTCAATGTGCCTTTGGGCAATACCGATGAAACCGAGTGCTTCTGTATTTTCAACTCCACGCCCTTCTGCACTTCTATATGCACAAAGCTGTCTTCCACTTCGGTGACCTTGCCGAGAATACCTCCCGAAGTGGAAATCTCATCACCTTTGGATAGAGAACCTAGTAGTGCCTTGTGCTCCTTATTACGCTTGTTCTGCGGACGTATCACCAAGAAGTACATAATCAAGAAAAATATCACGACCATGAACAGCAATTCATAACCGGCTGAAGGTGCTGCCGCACCCGCATCTTGAGCGTATACGTTGTTTATGAAACCTGTCATTGAAATATAAATTGTTGCTTTCTCGCCAGATGCTTATTATACATAGAAACCATAATTAGGGTTTCCCTTAAATCAATAAATTGCTGACCCTGAGTGCAAATGTCAGGCATCCTAGCGGGGTGGTCACAGATATTTGCACCTAGATAGACAGACCAATACAATAACAACCGTGAAATACAAAATAATAATTCTCATACTACTTGGTTTATGCACGACGGTTGATGCAAAAAAAATCGTCGTTGAGGACGACTGGCAAAGAACGATCTCGTTGGAAAACCCGGCGCGGCGTATTATCACACTGGCACCCCATTTGACGGAGTTGGTCTACTCGGCAGGTGGTGGCGAGTATTTGGTTGGCGTGTCGGAACATTCCGATTATCCACCGAAAGCACTTGAACTGCCCGTCGTTGCCGATTACCGTACTTTTAACCGTGAATTATTGCTTAAGCTCGCTCCCGATTTAATCCTCGTTTGGGGTGTGATGCTAAAACAACCCGTGTTTCGGAGATTGAATGACACCGGCTACAACTTTTATGTCTCCGAACCGCGTGATTTTGAAGACATTGCAAACACACTAAAAGATGTAGGCGTATTGATAGGACAACCCGAAAAATCATCCGCGTTAGCCGATAGGTTCAAGCAAACTTTGACATCGCTACGTAGTGCTGTCCAAACAAATCGCAAAACCGCCTATTTGTTATGGCTTAAACCAACGCTGAGCGTCAATCGCACGAGTTGGATATCAAAAGCGATTAGCCTTTGCGGTGGCACCAACATCTATGCAGATTTAGAACCACAAGTCGTGCGGCTCGGCAGAGAGGCATTGTTATTGTCAAAACCCGATTATGTATTCCATAGTTTTGAATCAGGCATAGATAAAGGAACGATTGCCGACCTGTTTGGAAACGAAATACCGACCCACCATATAGAGTCGGATTTAATACAACGACCCTCGCTACGCATCGTTGAAGGTGTTGAAAAGATTTGCCGTATCTACGACCCGTAATCAGGCAATTTTCATAAACAAGTACAACCACATGGTAAAATTGCCTCTAATCGTGGAGAGATGGCCGAGCGGTCGAAGGCGCACGCTTGGAAAGCGTGTATACGGTTATCCCGTATCGAGGGTTCGAATCCCTCTCTCTCCGCCATTGGATTGAAGCAGAGTGTAGGCGCGGAATATATCGGACTGTTTATGGGGCACTTGTGAAGAACGAATGAGTCTGAATAAATACAAGTCTGTGCTTAGATTTTACGACTCTAGTTCGTCAATATGTTCTCTTAGAGCCTTTTCCAAGCGTATTAGTGCATCAATCATATCATCCTGTAATTTATCTCGTTTATCAGCATCATATAAACAACCGGCAGACTCAAATCGCTTGCTAATTTTGCATGAAATACGATTATCCTGGCGTTGCCAATTTAACTTATCCCCAAAATCTTCCTCGATTTCCGAGCGTTTTGAATAAAGCTCATCAAATATCCTTTCATTTTCATCTTTGCTCTTTTCACGGTAAATATAAAGTGCTACTTGTCCAGTAACTGTGCAATTAAAATCTAAATCTCTAGCGTAACGTACACTGATGAGGTTTCTATTAGCGGGAGAAATGCCAGCATACAGATTTGTTTTCTTTCCGATTTTCTCAAGAAAAGTTTGCCAGAAATCATAACGCGGTTTGGTTCTTTCAGCCATTTTTTCTGTGCCGATCTTTGCTACTTTATTTTGACTTGGTTTCCTTTTTTCAAATGTTGGCATTGGCTTTAACCCATCTCTAACTTTGTTGCCATGCGTTTTATAGGTTATGGATAAACTCTCATCCTCCAATCGTCCCTCATCTAGCAGTTCATTAACTTGTCTACGGGTGATAATTTGAAATACATGGTCAGGGTCTTTCTTTGGAAGCTGAGTAATCGTCGTAACAAGCTTTTGAAAATAATCATTATCTGGCTGTTGGCTTCTATCTAGCTTAATATACGAACTCGCTTCTATGTTTCGGTTCAAACCATCAAATGTTAAATTAGCACTGCCTAATATCACAAACGCTCTAGTCTCACTGTATGCTGCATATATTTTTGGATGAAATATCTTATTTGAAGCTGTATTTACAACATATGGTTTAATCCCGATTTTCAATAAAGACCTAATACTTTGTGCAGAAGTAATCCCGTTTCCGATACCAATAAACACCTTTGACTTATCCGCTACGCTCCTTAAATTGTCTTTGATTCTGTCGACTCCGTTTTCTCGTGCAAAGGCAAGGCTAAATAAAAAGCCATCCATATCAGGGATTTTTAGTAGCTCATTGACTACCGTTTCATGATCATCATTCTGGATTAATCCCTGAAGGATAATTTTAAGCTCAGCCATTTTTATATTCCTAGTTCTGACCTTCCCTCATTTAAGACTGCCTAAAAAGTAAATTTATGTTCAACGCATTGCGCTGGTTTGATTTACGCTCCATAAATTCATGCTCTACTATTTTTCTTAGCACACCATCACGGAGGTCGTGGCAGCCAGTGATACTCTTGGTATCTTTTTCATCACGGTCTACCTCACTGATCTAAATAAATAGAAAACCTGTATTTAGATTTTACAGCTTTAGTTTCTTAATATGCTCTTTTAGGGCTTTCTCCAAGCGTATCATTGCATCAATCATATCATTCTGTAATTTATCTCGTTTATTAGAGTCACCTAATCCGGCATACTCAAATCGCTTGCTAATTCTACACGCACGACGATTATCCAGGCGTTCCCAATTTAACTCGCCCCCAAAGTCTCCCTCGATTTCCGAACATTTTGAATGAAATTTATCAAATATCTTTTTACTTTCATCTTCGCTATTCTTGCCACGGTCAATATAAAGTTCTACCTGTCCAGCCTTGAAAGTAGTTACATAATTAAAAGTTAAACCTCTAACGCCAGAACCTGCACCGATCCAGTGCCCAGTACTAGGGGAAATGTTAGCATGTAAATTTGTTTTCTCTTTGCTTTTCTCAAGCAAAGTTTGCCAAAAATCTAGCCGAAGTTTATGTCTTTCGGCCATCTCCTTTCTTTCGCCACTAACAATATTCGTCTTTTCACTAGGTCCAGTGACGGTGCTGAAATAGGCAGCTGGTTCTGAATCGCCAATACGAAGAGCCTCAATTTTCACGAGATAAAATTGGACATCACTTCCTGTTTCATTTAGCCATTCAATAGCAGCTTGATGTTCAGGTCGAGGGTCACTTGAAACCCATACAGCAATCTTAGCTTCTAAATTAGAAACATAGGTTAAAATTTTTCCCAAATGATCATGGTCTGTTTTCTCAAGCTGATTTTCAATAATAACTTTTTGTCCAGAAGCATCCTCAGCTACAATATCCGCAAGAAAAGAACCTGCTCTCGCTTCTTTTTCATCAGGCGTTAAATCCATATCTAGTTCTTCGCCAATAATATCCAGATGTTCAAAAAGCCCTGTCGTAAAATCCTTAGCTTCCTTTTTCCACACTTCTCGTAATGGAACTTTTTCTATTCTTCCGATCATAAAATATCTCCTTTTTATCTTACAGATGCACTATGCTATTAAACTGCATTATAATCCATAACCCATTGACTATTCTTAGGTCGGTTTGACAACTTTGAGCTTACTCTCTGCCATCAGCATAGTCGCTGAAAAAATAGTATATAATTAAAAAGCATGGTCATTCTTTCGATGATCTCTCCCCCTAATAATTTATGACAACTATATGGAGGGTTGGATTATGGTTAGATACGTATTGAGTATATTGGTAATAGCAGGGTTGCTCGTTGCTTTGCCGTGCTTTGCTGAAGCGCAGGAGCACTCCTTGGTCGTTGCCAAAGAGCAGGTTTATATCACTGGAAAGCCACTCAAGCGAGTTACTGTCAACGGGAGTATCCCCGGCCCTACCCTGCAATTCAATGAGGGTGAAGAGGCGGTTATTCATGTTAGCAATACGATGGACGAGTATACTTCCATTCATTGGCACGGATTGTTAGTGCCTCCGCAAATGGACGGCGTGCCAGATTTTAATGGTTTTCCGGGTATCAAACCCGGCGAGACATTTACTTATCGTTTTAAGGTTCGGCAGAGCGGGACTTACTGGTATCATGCTCACTCTAAAGGGCAGGAGCAGGACGGTCTTTACGGATCTATCATCATTCATCCCAAAGACGAAGATCATATCAAGGCGGATCGCGACTATGTGATTTTGTTTTCTGATTTCCACGAAGACGATGCCAACACGATTATGGCAAACCTCAAAAAGTCATCGGAGTATTATGTTTATACTCAGCGTACCGTCGGCGATTTCTTTGCCGATGCAGAGGAGCGAGGTTTCGGCAAAGCATGGGAAAATGCCAAAATGTGGGGCAGGATGCGGATGATGCCGACTGATCTCACTGATGTCGGCAACTATACCTTTTTGGTCAATGGCAAAACACCCGAGCAAAACTGGACGGGGATTTTCGGAGCCGGTGAGCGTATTAGGTTGCGCTTTATCAATGCTTCGGCGATGTCTTTTTACGATGTGCGGATTCCGGGATTACAAATGACAATGGTGGCTACTGACGGTCAGCCTATAGAACCGGTTGTCGTTGATGAATTCCGCTTTGGTGTGGCGGAGACTTACGATGCTATCGTTCAACCATCGGAAGATAAGGCTTATACCATCGTTGCCGAACCACTTGACAGGACTGGTTTCGCACTAGCCACCCTAGCACCTCGCGAAGGAATGCGCGGAGAGCCTCCTCGTCAACGCAAACGCACTATGCTGACAATGGCAGATATGGGCGTGGCACATAAGATGCATCACATGTTCAGTATGGATCATAGCCAACACAATATGGTGGCGGAAAATATGGACCATAGTAAGCACTCTGCAACAAACATGGATCACGCAGAACACGAAGCGCATAAGGAACACGACATGTATCATCCGCCGGGCGACGACTTTGATACCGGCGCACCAGGCAGTGGATGGGCCGACACAGATACACCTAAAGGGCATAAGGCATTGTCATATAAAGACCTACGCTATTACGGTATTCAGAAAGATCAGCGATTGCCGGGGCGAGAAATTATCGTGCGCTTGGGCGGCAATATGGAACGTTATATATGGACTCTGAACGGCAAAAAATATGAAGATGCCGGACCGATACAATTGGAATACGGGGAACGCGTCCGCATAACTTTTATCAACGATACGATGATGGCGCATCCAATGCATCTGCACGGTATGTTCGTGCAGTTGGAAAACGGGCAACCGATATCCAAACTTCCTAATAAGCATACCGTGAATGTGGCACCGGGTGATACCTATTCTGCATTGCTCACTGCAGACGAAGCCGGCGAATGGGCATTTCATTGTCATCTTCTGTATCATCAAAGGGCAGGCATGTTTAACAAGGTCATCGTTGCCAGACTGGATCCGGCTAAAGTGCCGGCTAAACCTTATTCACCCAAGACACAAGAAGAGAAACATCACTCGCTCCACCAAGCGAGCGATGCCTCGCTATAAAACGATGTTCGTTAAACATATAAGCCTCGCTGGCTTGGCGATAATTTTATCTATTCCTTTGGTTCATGCCGATGACACCCATGGCGGCGATACATTTCATGCCTTTGACTTAGAAATAGGCATTGGTGCAACTGATGACGGCAGTAATTTTTCCGACTGGGATTTTGACGGCTGGATCGGTACTGACGAGAATAAACTATGGCTTAAATCTGAGGGAGAGCGTAGCGATAGCGAAACCGAACAAGCCGAGTTTTGGGCAATGTATAGCCGCAATATATCTAACTTTTGGGACTTTCAAGTCGGCGTGAGGCACGATACCCAGCCCCATTCATTGACTTATGCGGTGGTCGGCTTTGACGGATTGGCACCCTATTTCTTTGAGACCGAAGCACATCTGTTTGTTAGTAAAGACGGCGACATCAGTGCCCGCCTGCGACAAGAAAAGGAACTTTTGTTAACGCCAAGACTTATTGCAGAACCTTATTTTGAAATAGAACTTCACGCACAAGATGTGTCGGAACTAGACATAGGTGCAGGTTTTTCAAGCATTGAACTCGGCATACAAACACGCTACGAGATTACTCGTTCTGTTGCACCCTACTTGGAGGTTAAATACGAACGCAAACTTGGGGAGACATCGTCTATTGCCCGGCGCAACGATGAAGATAGCGGTGCTTTGATCGCCACCCTTGGTCTTCGCCTTTTGTTCTAGCGACTGAGGATAGCTTTGGGGCTGTTGAAAAAGTACCCTTGAGCCGTAGGGGCGGATTTATATATCCGCCCTAACGCGTTGTGTCTGTACAGGCAATCCATTCATCCATTTCGTTTACGGTAAACATGATTTGGAGGCGCGGAGCGGTTGGGTCTGTGCAAAACGGTACTTTAGGGCGGATATGCAAATCCGCCCCTACCGTTTTCTTAAATTTAATGGCGCAAGCGGTTAGGTTTTGAGATAGCAGTACTTTTTCAACAGCCTCAAATGTTATGTGCTTGCAAATTGTGCGGGTAATATATCCAATAATTGGGTGGTTATATGTTTTGCGCTGGCTGCGAGATTGACGGTGCAGAACTTGAACTTGTGGCCTTGAATGATAACCCATTCGTCGTAATCTTCACCACCAACCGTGGGATGCAATAGCATCCCTGTCGTTGACCATGATAGCTGGTCTTCGTGTCGCTCTTGGCTTCTTACATAAGCGTATATTTGGTAGATATAACTGTTGCGCAGTGTCTGGTCTCGATGCCATCCTTTAGTGATTATTTCATTAAACTTGGTATCAATGATTAAACGCTCGCCGGATGATTTATTTTTAATGCTTATATCAGTTTTCATTTGCGGCAAGATGTCTTTGATTTTATCAGTTTCCTTTTGTCTATCCCACTTCAGGCTTTCCGACTTCACCTCACATGTTTCAAGCCTAATCGTATAGAAACCGCGTACTGCTTTCTCAAACAACTTTCGCAGCCAGTTTATATCTCTATCAGGAGATAGCATGTAATGGTTGCCGTCTATGTCGGTTGGCAAGGCTAAGCTAAATGCTAGGTCGGCGGCGTATAGCATTAACCTGTCTGCGTAGTCGTGCAAACCGAAACGTTCGCTTTTTGCACCATAGTTGTGAGGCTTTTGTCGTCCCACGCCTATGGCCTCAAGTTGCATGGTGAGCATGCGACATTTGTGTTTGCGCTCTTTATCAAGCTGTTTTAGTGATGCGAGATATTGCAATGCCGCACGCACATAGCGATTGCGCGGTGTGTCGACGGTAAGTTCGGCAAAACGACAACGGACTTCGGCTTTGCTCAATAGTTGATGAGACTCGGTATAGAGCAAGTCTATACGTCCTCGCACACTGTTGAGGGTGGCAACTTTGTTTTGATAGCCGAAACTCAGATTGCGCATCAGACGTTTTTCTACATGGTAGCAAAGTATTTCTGCCACTATATCGGCGATGTCGTCGGGATTTTTTTCGGTTTTTTTTCTAGCTGTCTTACCATGGTGATTAAGGTCGGAGGCATAAAACATCAGCAACCACAAATTACGAATCGGAATCTTGGCTGCCATTAAATCTCTTCGCTCAGTTTTTCCGCCTCCTTTTTGGCCTCATCGGGTGCATCAAACCAATACTCTCTGAGCAGGGGTTCTATCTCGGTTTTTATCACCTCTTTATACCACGCCGTATAATCCTCTTTATAGTCCGCTGCTATGGTATTGCCGTCTGGCGTGAAATAACTATGCCCTATTTTATATTGTTCACCCAAGCTGGGATCATTTGTGATTGTGTCGTTTAATTGTCTAATCCGCTGTCCTATTTTTTCTAAAAATTCTTTGGGAATATGAGTTTCCTTGTTAACCCAGTTTTTCCACTTATCTCCGAGATTAGGTTGCAAATCTATAAAGGCGAACCTGCGTCTCAGTGCAAAATCAACCAATGCCAAAGAGCGATCGGCAACGTTCATTGTGCCGATCACGAAAAGATTGGGTGGCACAAACACCTCTTCCTTGCCATAACTCAGTTGCAACGCTTCTTCTGCATTTCTTTTGTCTGCTTCTAACAGGGTTAGCATTTCTCCGAATACTTGGGCAGGATTTCCTCTGTTGATCTCTTCTATCACGACAACGTACTTTTTATTGGTGTCATCGTTTTGGGCTTTGTGTATCATCTGCAAAAATGGACCGGGCTTAAGTTTCAATTTTTCGTCACTGGACGGGCGGTATCCAATAACAAAATCTTCGTAAGATATGTTTGAATGGAATTGTATAGCTTTTAGTTTGTCCTTATCTTTTGCTCCTATCAAAGCGTACGCCAACCGTTTGGCTAGCCAGGTTTTTCCGGTGCCGGGAGGGCCTTGTAGGATAATGTTCTTTTTGCTTCGTAGCCGTCCGAGGATGTTTTCTAATTCTTCAGGAGCCATGAAGCAACCGTCTTTAATGATGTTGTCAACTTCGTAGGGTTCACTCGGACCGGACGAGTCATCAGGCTTATATTCAGCTTTTTTTTCAGCGGTACTTGGTGATGATGGAGGACCTAACCAGTACGCTCTAAGTACCAATTGAGGAATTGAATGTACCTGATACTCTTCATGTTGAAATTTTTCCTTTAGTTCATCAATCAATGCTAAATAACCTGCCGCATTAGCGGCTTTGGCTTTAGATCCGCTAAGTTCTAAATTTTTGGTTAAATAGCCATCTGTTATATCTTCAAGTGGTAGATAATGTTGAGGGCGAATCCAAAATAACCCCATTGTGATTTTAGCCGGCCCCATTTGATTCTGTTCAATAACTTTGTCATAAAGTTCAATAAACTTTTGTTTGATTTCTTCATCTTGGTTATTGCTTTCAGCAAACGACAACGCAGTTTCAAAAAAATCCCATAGCGAATCAATATCATCAACACCACGTTTTCCCTTATAATCAAAATACCATGAACTTACATTAAGTAAATATGGCAAATTGACATCAAAATGTTCCGGAACAAGGTGCATAACCCCGAAAAAATCAGCGAACTTTCCTGCAATAATTTTTCTTGTTTCTTTTGCCGTGTCACGATTAAACATTCCCATCACGGTAAAGGGGTCAATGTCGTCTAGATCTTTCTCCATATAAGTCTGGCCGCTCTCTTTCGCTAAAGTCTTAACATGTGTCAACAACTCAGCACGTCTGTCTTTATATTCAAGGAGTCTGTCGGCTATCCCTTCATAGAGTGGTACCCATCCGAATAATTCCTTATCTTTATCTGTAAGCTCTCTCATTGTTTCTCCTATTCAGGTTAAACGGCTATCGTAGCAGAAAGTCGCATTACTTGCTATATTGGAGGCACACGCGGACGGCGGTTCTATCCCATGAATACTCTTTTAAGCGCATTTTTCCAAAATACACAATCCACCCCTTTGATGTTTTTTTCGTTTTTATCCAAAGACCAAATCTGGCTTATGCAGTCAGACTTCCAGTCCTTTTGAAAGGCACAAAGATGCGTCGTATGTTTCTCTTTGATTTGTCTAGAGGATTTTATCTCGATCAAAAGATCTTTTTGCATGGGTCTTTCTATAATCAAATCTATTTCCACTCCGTCCTTGCTCCTAAGATACGAAAACTTAAAGTCTTTTCTCAAGTATTCGTTGAGACGAAAACATTCCGCTATAACCCAATGCTCAAACGCTGCCCCAAAAGCATAGGTGCCTTCGCTAAGATCAAAGTTTAAGGTTCTATCCAAAGCCTTCTTTAGTCCGGTATCAAAGAAATAGAACTTAGGAGATTTGCGCTGTTGTTTTCTGACAGATTTATGATACGACGGCAACATAAAACCTAATAATGTATCCTCCAGAATCGTGAAGTAATTAGCCACCGTTTTGTGGTTCACCTGTACATCGTCGGCGATATTAGAGTAATTGATGATTTTTCCGTTTTGTTGTGCGGCAACCTCAAGAAATGCTTGAAAAGGGTCAAAGTTTCTTATCAGTTGCTCTACTCTTATTTCTTCCTTCATATAAGTATGAACATAACTTCTCAAAAACTCGCTTTTGCGCGACTTTGATTTTTTCTCCAGCAATCCCGGCAAGCTACCAAAGTTTAATACTTCGGCGAGGTCAAAGTTGTCTTTTAATTCGGAGGTAGTCAACGGATAAAGATAATATGTGAACGCCCTTCCCGCAAGCAGGTTGCTTTGATCTCTTTTAAGTTTTCTGGCACTGGAACCAGTCATGATGAATTGGATTTTAGGATTTTTCCTCATCTCCTTTTGGATAATATCTAAAAGTTTAGGTACTTTTTGAATTTCATCGATAACAACCCTCTTATAGCTACCTTTGGACAATCTATAAGATAGCTCGTTGGGATTGTGGCGAAAAGCTCGTTCTTCCTCAAAGTCTAAAAAATCTATCCATAAGCATGTGCCTTTTTTGAATTTGTGTTCAAGGAGATAAGATTTCCCTACACCCCTTGCTCCGAATAGGAAAAAGCTATCTTTTGAGCTAAGTGTTAGGATTCTTGATAACATACTCCCATTTTACACGATATTTTGGGAGTATGGTGGCAAATATTTTAATAGAATTGGCATGACGTTGTGCAGAACCACAACGTAAATTACATGGCACATAGTGGTTTGATTTGTGCAGAACCGTAACGTTAAGTTGGTTTGCATAATTTGGTGGTGCGGGACGGTTGAGGTGATGCAGACGCAACGCGTTAGGGAGGGCATGTTAGCCCTCCCCTACGGTGGTTATCATAAATTCAATGGCACATAGTGGTTTGATTTGTGCAGAACCGTAACGTTAAGTTAGTTTGCATAATTTGGTGGCGCAAAGCAGTTGAGGTTTTGCAAACACGATACGTTAGGGCGGATAATCAAAATGCCGATTGACCTACTGGCTCAATCGGCGGCTTTATTCTGCACCTACGGTTTGCGTGAATTTTATGGATGAATGGATTGTTTGTACAGGGGCAGCGCGTTAGGGTGGTTGTCATAAATTTAGTGGCGCGTGGCGGTTAGGTTTGTGCAATAATTCTTTCAATTTGGCACTGCGGTCGGCAGCAGTCATCAGGGCTTCGCCTATCAGGTAGGCATATATATGGTGTTCGGCGAGTGTTTGTATATCGGCAGGGGCGTTGATGCCGCTCTCGCTAATCACGATTTTGTCTTCGGGGATTTGTGCCGCAAGCGTGATGCTGGTTTGCAATTCGGTTTGGAAAGTACGAAGGTTGCGGTTGTTGATGCCGATGAGTTCTACGCCGTCAAGTTTTAGGGCGCGTTCCAGTTCTGCCGCATCGTGTATTTCTACCAACACATCCATATTGAGTTCGCGTGCTTTGGCGTAGAGGGCTTTTAGCTGTGCATCGTCGGGTAGTGCAGCAACAATCAACAAGATGCAGTCGGCACCAATGGCTCGGCTTTCGTATAGTTGATATTCGTCTATGATGAAGTCCTTTTGCAGAGTTGGTAACATGCAATGACGGCGCACTAGGTCTAGTATCGGTCCCGAACCCTTGAAGAATTTTTTATCAGTGAGTACCGACAAACAGCTCGCACCTGCCATCATGTAGCTGTGGGCGATTTCCAATGGGTTGAAGTCTTCGCATAACATGCCTTTGCTGGGAGACGCTCGCTTAATCTCGGCAATAATTGCGGTTTGTTGCTTTGCCACGCGCCCTTTCAATGCCCGGGCAAAGCCGCGCGGTGCTCCCTGCTCTTGCGCGTAGTCCTTAAGTGTGTCTATGCTGTGCCGTTCGCGAAGTGCAGCAATTTCCTGGCGTTTATGCGCAAGTATCTCGGGAAGTATGGATTGCCGCTCAGGCATCATCCGCCACCTCTGCCTCTGCTTGACTGGTCTCTATGAGTGCTTGTAGTTTGTCCAATGCCTGTCCTGAGCGCATCGTGCGCATTGCCGTCTCGGCACCCTCTTTGACATCGGATGCCAGTTGCGCAATATAAAGTGCGGCACCGACATTCATCGCGATCGCTTGTGAAGCCGGCGTGTTCCCTTCAAGCGCGGTTTTAAGCATTTGCAAGCTATGTTCCGGCGAGGTCGTTTGTATAGTTGATAGCTCTACCGGGTTGTAAGCAAAGTCTTCGGGAGTCAGTGTGTAGCGTTGAGTTTTGCCGGCAGTGATTTCAACGATATGTGTGGGTTGTGCAGGACTTATTTC
This sequence comes from uncultured candidatus Poriferisulfidus sp., assembly GCA_965200865.1. Lineage (GTDB taxonomy): Bacteria > Pseudomonadota > Gammaproteobacteria > Poriferisulfidales > Oxydemutatoraceae > SP5GCR1. The sequence goes on from CBDAVG010000002.1 coordinate 1,187,680, forward strand.
GTCCAAGCCGTCCTCCGAGTGCACCACCATCACGCGATTAACACCTAGTGCGGCAGCGGCTTGTGCCATTGGTTCAAGCCAAGCGCGATCGAATACTCCGATTACCCGATTTGGGGCGCGTGCCGGGTTGGTCAGCGGACCTAAAAGGTTGAACAGGGTGCGTACGCCGAGCGATTTGCGGATACCGACAACATGGCGCATTGCCGGATGAAAGTTAGGGGCAAACAAAAAACCGATGCCGACTTTTGCTATGCACGCACGCACCGCATCGGCGGATAAATCGATTCGCACTCCGGCTAGTTCCAAACAATCGGCACTACCGCAATGGCTAGAGACGGAGCGGTTGCCGTGCTTGGCTACAACTGCGCCAGCTGCTGCTGCAACCAATGCCGAGCCGGTGGATACATTGAAAGTCGTCGCACCGTCGCCGCCGGTACCGCATGTGTCCAATAGATGGTCGGCTTGGATGTCGTCCAGTGTTACCGCAAAGTCAAGCATCGTTCGGGCGGCGACCGTCAGCTCTTCTACCGACTCACCTTTGGCACGCAACGCAATCAGTAACGCACCGGCCTGAACGGCATCCATTTCTCCGCGCATCAATGTCTGTATCACACCCTGCATTTCTTCCGGCAACAAACTGCGACCGCCAACGAGTTTGTCTATCAGCTTGTTAAATTGCATCTTCAAGAAAGTTTTTGAGTAACTGATGACCGTGTTCGGTCAATATAGACTCTGGATGAAACTGCACACCTACCGTCGGATAACTGCGATGACGCACCCCCATAATTTCTTCCCGTTGATGATCATCTAATTCGGTCCACGCATTCATCTCCAAACATTCGGGCAAAGAGTCTTCTTCAATGACCAAAGAGTGATATCGGGTTGCCTGAAAAGGGCTTTTTATGTCGGCGAACAAACCTGTGCCGGTATGATGAATCTGCGAAGTTTTACCGTGCATGATGCGCTTGGCATGACCTATGGTGCCGCCGAATGCCTGAGCGATTGCCTGATGACCTAAGCACACTCCAAGTATGGGAATGTGTTCTGCAAAACGTTCTATCACCGCCAGCGATATGCCTGCGGTGTCGGGTGTGCCGGGACCGGGTGAGATCAAAATCCGCTGCGGTTTGATATCGTTGATCGCATCAACGCCTATGTCGTCGTTGCGCACCACCCGAGTCTCTACACCCAGCTCACCCAAATACTGCACCAAGTTATAGGTGAAGGAATCGTAATTGTCTATAACCAGTATCATCTCTCAATCATTCTCAAACAAAATCTTTTGCCAGTTTTGCGGCAGCCAATAATACGTTCGCTTTGTTCATTGTCTCCATCCATTCTTTATCGGGTTCGGAGTCGTAGACCAAACCTGCCCCAGTCTGCACAAATAGCGTTTGCTCCTTGATGACCGCAGTTCGTATGGCAATCGCAGTATCCATAACACCGTTCCAAGCTATATATCCGACCGCACCCGAATATATGTTGCGCTTGATCGGCTCTAGCTCGGCGATGATCTCCATCGCCCGCACTTTGGGCGCACCGGAGACGGTGCCGGCGGGGAAAGTTGCCCGCAATACCTCTATCTGACCGATATCCTGCTTGGCTGTGCCGACTACATTAGAGACGATGTGCATCACATGCGAGTAGCGTTCTATCAACATTTTCTCGGTTACCTTAACACTTCCCGCCTTTGATACTCGCCCTAGGTCGTTGCGCCCTAGGTCTATCAACATCAGATGCTCGGCAAGCTCTTTGGTGTCCGACAGCAATTCTTTTTCCAAACGCAAGTCTTCGGCATCAGTCTCGCCACGCCGACGGGTGCCGGCAATGGGTCTGACGGTGAGGCAGTCGGCATCTTGACGCACCAAAATCTCTGGCGACGAACCGGCTATTTGGAAATCATCAAAGTCAAAATAAAACATATAGGGCGAGGGATTCAATCGTCTTAACGCACGGTACAAATTGAACGCATCGCACTCAAAAGATGCTTGCATGCGCTGCGACAGAACGATTTGCATCGCCTCGCCGTCAATGATATAACGGCGGCATTGCTCTACTGCATCCATATAGTCGGCTCGCTCAAAGCCGAAACTGAAGCTGTCTTTATCTGGCACTTTAATCGTTGTGGGCGGCGAACGCTTGAGCGGCTCGTGCAAGCGAGTCTCTAATTGCTCTAAAGCATCTACCGCATTTTGATAGCCGTCGGCTTTTGACGCATCGGCATAGACTATCAACGACAACGTGCCCCTTAGGTTGTCAATCACCGCAATCTGCATAGACACCAATAGCAATATGTCGGGCGTGCCGAGTTCATCGGTTTTGTGATTCTGCTGCAACTTGGATTCTATATAGTGTACCGTTTCATAACCGAAATAACCGACCAAGCCACCGCAAAAACGAGGCAGCGATGATGCCTTTGCAATTCTGAAAGTAGCGAGGTAATCGTCTATCCATGCCAACGGGTCAGGCACCGTTTGTTGGGAACTCAGGCGACCGTCTTCGTATAGGCTAACAGTGAAATCGTTGACGCAAATATAATTCTGGCAACTGGTTCCGATAATTGAATATCGCCCCCAATATCGTCCTTCGCTTGCAGACTCGAGCAAATAACTGTTGGGTTCGTTTGCCAGCTTCAGATAAACACTGACCGGAGTGTCTAAGTCTGCAGGCAGTTCTCGCACCAAAGGGATGTGGGTATAACCCTGCTCTGCCAGCCGCTCGTAATCGCTATGGGTCATCATAGTATTTTATCGGCATAGTTTTTTATTGGCATCGCATTTTATTGGCGTTGCATTGTGTCGGCGTTATCCAAACGGTCGCGCATCTCGGCGATTGTATGCAGGTAATCATCGCCACCGAATATCGCAGAGCCGGCAACAAAGGTGTCGGCACCCGCAGCCTTCACTTCGGCAATGTTCTCTATTTTGATGCCACCGTCCACCTCAAGCCTCACTGATGTTGCATGCTGATCTAGAAGCTGGCGCGTTTGCCTAATCTTATCCAAAGTGGAAGAAATGAATTGTTGGGCAGCTTGCCCCGGCACAACCGACATCAGTAGAACCATATCCACTCGGTCAATTACTCGCTCCAGAGCGTCTATGGGAACATCAGGATTGAACACCAGACCGCTTTTGCAACCCTGCTCACGAATCAAATGCAAACTCCGCTCGCTGTCCTCGCTCGCCTCGCCATGGAAACTGATATAATCGGCACCCGCCTCAGCAAAATCCACGATAAGCCGATCCACTGGCTGCACCATCAAATGCACATCAATCGGAGCGGTGATACCGTAATCCCGCAACGACTTGCAAACCATTGGTCCGAAAGTTAGATTGGGCACATAGTGATTGTCCATCACATCAAAATGAATCATATCAGCACCCGCCTCAAGCACTGCAGAAACATCCGCGCCCAATCGCGCAAAATCGGCAGATAATATTGAGGGGCAAATTAAATCCTTCATGTGCTTTAAGTATAGAGAAACCAGTGAGGTTGCTATTATGACATATCGGAGGCGAACAGCGTTTAAGAGTTGCTGAATTTATGATGGAAAACCGACGTATGGATTATAATGAAATCCGTCAGCGATATGCATTGGGGTGTCAAAGCCCCAATGCACTTTTTTTTGGGGGGGGTGGCAGGCGTATGCATTTTGTAATGTATGCGTTTAACACTCATGTTGAGGTTCTGCACAATGTCACGCCGATTGAGACGGTAGGTCAATCGGCACAATGCTGTGAAAAACCTCAAATTGTCTTATGCCAATGGGATTTTAATCTTGAGGAGTATTAATGTCAGACATAGCTTTATACAATGTACTAACAAAGTTAGGTGCCAAACACGAGGAAGCAGAAAAAGCTGTTGCCGATGTTTCTAGTTTAAGGGATGTAGCAACTAAAATGGACATAGAGAAGTTAAGAGGGGAGTTTAAGACGGAAATGGCAAAACTAGAGACATGCATGACTTGGAAGTTAGTGGGCATTGGTTTAGCAATTATCGCAGCAATTAAATATCTCTAGGTTCAAAAATTCAACAATAACTGTTATCTCGCCCACGGTTAATCCTCCCGATTCGGCTTAACTGCCGTTTTGCAACACGACGTACTTTCTCTTAATGTTTTCCTTAAAACTATCGGGGATATCTTCCCAATCCATAACATCTACCGAAACCAAAACATCGCTCTCCAGAAAACTCTCTTTCAAGTCGTAAATCTTATCGGCATTACAGCCAAAAACCACTAAATCTAAATCGGATGTATCCCGAGCTTCTCGCGTAATGCGAAACCCATAGACCCAAACTTTTTTATTTGGAATATACTGGTTGATGATTTCCTTAACCATTCGAAGCTGATCCGCATCTAAATCTATAAGCCGCTCATCGGTCATTTCTATTTGCCATTTTCTCGTAAATTACCGTGCAATCCTCAATGAAGCCTCCTATCTTATCCAATGCTTGCATCGCTTTTTCTATGCTGTAGTCATATGCAGCATTCCCTCTAATTTTGTTATATTCAACGAGCCGCCGATGCGTCTCTTTGTTTATCAGAAGATCCTCATGTGCGCGACGAAAAATAGGGATTGGTGAATTTTCTAAATCGACCAGACCATTTTCTTTTAAGTATTTCTTGATATGCTTCCACAAGGTGTCATAACAAATCTCAAAACATCTAATAACTGAGTTTTTAACAGCCCGACGGTTGACTGCAGATAAGTTTTGTTCGTCCAAAGTCAAAAAACTTCCATACTGCGCCTTCAATTCGCCGAGCGATTTGTCTAATTTCTCGTAGTCGGTTATGTTCATTTAGTTTTTTCTACTTTGGCTTTTATGAAATACATTAAGATTTAAGTTTGTCCTTAAAGTGCAAACATTATGCCATTTATAGGCATATTTAGAATCTCGTTTATATGTGAATTGAACTTATATTATCATTTAAGGCGAAAAATGATAATATAGAATTCCTTATTGTCACTTTAGCCTCTAAATGATAATAAGGAATTCTATATTGTCACTTTTGCGCAATATTGGCAAAGGGGAAGGAAATATCATACAGGCAACACGTCGGGCTGTTGAAAAATAGAACCGCTGTTTGTTGCAATGGCAACAAACGGCGTAACATTGTTCAGAACCTTAACGTGTTTTGCAAAACCACAATGTTAAACGAAATGTAGGGGCGGACTCATATGTCCGCCCTACGGTACCGTTCTGTACTATTCCAACCGCTACGCGCCACAAGATTATGGTTTGCATAAATTTGATGGATGAATGTATAAATCGTGCAAATACGTCGCGTTAGGGCGGATATATAAATCCGCCCCTACCGTTATCATAAATTTGATGGCGCGTGGCGGTTGGGGTTTGAGCAATGACGATACTCTTTCAACTGTACTGAATGGCAATCTGCCTTAAATCAGTGCGTTCCTCTCTAGGGTTTTTAAGAAATTTTTAAGTGTGTAGACATCTAAGGAATCGGCTTTTAGATTTTTATCACCTAAATAAACTCCGATGGCTCTATCAATAAATTTCTGTGCTTGGGCTTTTTTGAGATATTTGCCGAATTCCTTTTTCCAAACTTTAGAGGATTTGAGTTCTATCCCGATTCTTTGAGCATTTATTTCTACAAGAAAGTCGATTTCGGAATTATGGTATGTTTTCCAAAAGCTAATTTTTGCGCCCCAATCATGAATCTGATTCCACGCTTTCAGTTCATGGAGCAGATAAGTTTCTAGAAGAAAGCCTTTATCATAATCGTGTATAGGCTCTCTCAACTGCCCTCTCAAAGCTCTAGCAACACCCGTATCAAAAAAGTAAAACTTAGGATGAAGTGCTGTTTTGACTCGTGCTTTTGCCCTCCAAGCGGGGAGCCAAGAACCGATTAGTGTGTCTTCCAGTGCCTGAAAGTATCCCATGACGGTAGTTCTGGCAACACCCGAATCTCTTGCCAAAGACGATAAGTTGATTGTCTGGGCATTGCATAGGGAGGCAACATCTAAAAAATTAGAGAAACTGCTTACGCTTTTTACAATCGCTTCTTGTTGTATTTCTTCTCGCAGATAGATTAGCGAATAAGATTCTAAAAATTCTATTTTTTGTTTCGCTGTTTTTAGGTTAAGACTTTCGGGTAGAGTTCCAAATCGTAGAATGTCGTCCCATTTATCTATCTGATGCTCGGAATAAATCAGCGGATAAAAATATCTTTGACTGGCTCGTCCTCCCAATAAATTGGTGGAAGTCCTTTTGAGTTTTCTAGCATTGGAACCGGATAGGATGAATTGTTTGTTGTTGTTCCTTTGTGCTAAAAAATGATGAACATTGTCTAACAGAATAGGAAGTTTTTGGACTTCGTCGATTATAACGATTGAATCTTCTGGGATAGCCGAAATCTCTTGGCGAAATAATTCCGGGTTTTTACGAAGTTTTAGATAAAGAGAGGGATTGAGGATGTCGTAAAAAATGGCTCTTGGGTAGCGATTCTTAAGCCATGTGGATTTACCCGTTCCTCTAGGTCCTAAAATAAAAAAGGATCTGTCCGAAGGGCTAAAGATTCTTTTGTACATAATAAAAGATTAGCGCAAAAGTTAAAAAATGTATAGTTAAAAGTCAAAATTAAGGTAAAAATGACGGTTGATGTAGCATTTTAGAGAAGAATAACATTAGGGTGGTCGGCGGACATTAGGTGGCACAAGCGAGTGTGAACCACCCCGTCAGATAGAACCGCCTTTTGTGCCGTTGCAACAAACGGCGGTTCTATTTTTCAACGGTTCAATTCCGCTTTAAGTATGCTTCGGTTTTCAAGTACAAGATCATTATCCGGATCTAACTCAAGTGCGCGGTCATAATCAGCAAGCGCACCTGCATAATCTTTTTGGTCTGTTTTTTCAAGCCCAATTTGGCTTTGAATTCTGATTTCGTTATCTTTTCCTTTTGTCATACTTTCCTGTTTCATAATAATTTCTTTTATCCGGCTTTCTGCCTGCGGAGGCTCATAGCGAGGCTGGCAAAATGTGGATATTGTAACATGGGAATTGGGGCTGTTGAAAAAGTATTCCTTACACCGTAGGGGCGGATTTATATATCCGCCCTACGGTACCGTTCTGCACTATTCCAACCGCTACGCGCCACAAGATTATGGTTTGCATAAATTTGATGGATGAATGTATAAATCGTGCAAGTACGTCGCGTTAGGGCGGATATATAAATCCGCCCCTACCGTTATCGTAAATTTAATGGCGCAGAGGGGTTGGATTTATGCAATGGCGATACTTTTTCAACGGCTCATGTCTTGGCGCAGGGTGGCAATCACTGGGATGATTTGTGGGGCAACGCCGCGCCACAGATAAAATGACTCGGCTGCTTGGGCGACGAGCATCCCTAAGCCGTCAAATACTGCGTCCACCCCCCAATCGCCGAGCTGTTTCATAAACACGGTCGGCTTTGCTTGATAGACTAAATCGTAGCCCCATTGCGTCTGCACGGATGGAGGTAAAGCTGGCATCTCATTGTAGAGGCTCGCCGAAGTCGCATTGATGATGCCGTCAAAGTGTTTGTTCTTTAGTTCGGCAAAATCATATAGCTCTATGTTCCCTATGCCTTCAAATTCCTGAGCAAGTTTGCCGGCACGTTCCATACCACGATTGGTGATAGCCAATGTTGATACTTGCGCTTGCAACAAAGGTGCGATGATGCCACGGGCGGCACCGCCGGCACCAATCACTAATATTGTTTTGCCAGCAAGTTCAAGGCTGCAGTGTTCCAACAAATCTTTGACGAGTCCGATGCCGTCGGTGTTATCAGCGTATAGCACCTGCTCATTATGGATAAACAGCGTGTTGGCAGCGTCGGCAATACCCGCCCGAGGACTGATGGTTTCTGCGATGTGGCACGCCTGTTGCTTGAACGGCAAAGTGATGTTCGCACCCTTTGCGCCTCTTTTTATAAAACTTTTCAGGGCTCCCGCAAAGTCATCAGGCGAGGATTCAACCAATTCATAGCATATCGCCTGTTGCGTTTGCTCGGCAAAATAGTTGTGAACTTTGGGGGAGATACTATGTTTGACCGGTGAACCTATCAGCCCGTATAAATCTTTGGCCAATGGTTTGTTCATGCTGTTCATTCATGCTCGCCGGCGAGCCATATCGCAACTGTTTTAGCGTAATAACTTAAAATCGCATCGGCACCGGCGCGCTTGATCGCGTACAAACTTTCCAGCACACAGTCCTGTTCGGATAAATAATTTTGCGCGGAGGTTGATTTCAGCATGGCATACTCACCACTCACCTGATAAGCGAATAGCGGAACTTCAAAGCGGTCTTTTACTCGTCTGATAACATCGAGGTATGGCAATGCCGGCTTCACCATCACGATATCGGCTCCCTCTTGCAAGTCAAGTTGCACCTCGGCTAGGGCTTCACTGGAATTGGCAGGATCCATTTGGTAGGTTTTTTTATCAGCTGAGCCGAGGTTTTGTGCCGAACCTACAGCCTCCCTAAAAGGCCCGTAGAAAGCCGAGGCGTATTTAGCGGAATACGCCAATATCATCGTGTTGACATGGCTGTCTGTTTCCAATACTTCTCGGATTGCACCAATGCGCCCGTCCATCATGTCCGACGGTGCGACGATGTCGGCACCGGCTTCGGCATGCGATAAAGCCTGTTTGCACAATACGCTTATGGTCTCGTCGTTGAGCACATAGCCGTCTTTGGTTAAACCGTCCTGCCCGTCTTGCGTAAACGGGTCTAGTGCGACATCGCTGATAATACCCATCTCAGGGATATGTGCCTTCAGTGTTCGTATCGCGCGCTGCATCAGTCCATCGGCATTCCATGCCTCGGATGCCTCGGCATCTTTACGCTCCGTCGGCACAACCGGGAATAAAGCAATCGCAGGAATACCCAGCTTGTGCAGAAGCTCGGTCTCCTTAATCAACAGATCTATGGAAAGGCGATTGATGCCCGGCATTGCTACGATAGGTTCCGAGACATTTTCCCCTTCGCATACAAAGATGGGATAAATCAAATCATCCGCAGTCAACACGGTTTCACGGCAAAGCCGTCGGCTGAAATCCCAACGGCGTTTGCGCCTCATTCTGGCTTTAGGATATTGTTGCGTCATTGCCGTCATTGCGTGTTAGGACTCTAGGCTGAGCCAATCTTGGGGTTTTAAGTAATTCAAGTACAAATCTTCTTCCTTGCTATGCGCTTCGGGTTGCCAATCGTAATTCCAGCGAACTTGCGGCGGCAAGGACATCAATATAGATTCCACACGCCCGCCCGATTGTAGACCAAACAGTGTGCCACGGTCATAGACCAAATTGAATTCCACATAGCGTCCGCGTCTGTAAAGCTGAAACTCGCGCTGCTTCTCGCTGTAGCCGGTTTTATAACGTCGCTCAACGATCAGCGGATAGATTGTAGCAAAACTATCGCCTATCGCGCGTATAAAATCAAAGCTCTTATCAAAACCCCACTCGCTCAGATCATCAAAAAACAGGCCTCCTACACCGCGGGTCTCGTTGCGGTGCTTGATATAAAAATATTCGTCGCACCATTTTTTATAGCGCAGATAAACATCGTCTCCGAATGGTGCGCACGCCGAGTGTGCGGCTTGATGCCATGCGATTACATCTTCTTCGTATGGATAATACGGAGTTAGATCGTAGCCACCGCCGAACCACCATTTCGATTCTTTTTTCTTTTCGTCCAGCTTGAAAAAGCGCAGGTTGCAATGCACGGTCGGCACATGCGGGTTTAATGGATGCACAACCACAGATATCCCGGTCGCTTCAAAAGCTCCTTCTGTAGCGTGCGCGCGTGTTGCCGACAATGCCGCAGGCGGTAAGCGATCACCGTGCACATAAGAGAAATTAACCCCTCCCCTTTCTATGACTTGTCCGTCGGCGAGTATATGCGTGCGACCCTTGCCCAGTTTGCTCTGCCAAGAATCCTCGTTAAAAGACGCAGTTTTTTCAAACCGACCCAGCGTGTCGCAAATGCGGCTTTGCAAGTTGAGCATATAGTTGATAACAGGTTCTATGTCCATGCTGAAATTATAAAGTATATATCGTTCATCATTATCTAATTCTTTCGCCACTCGTCGCATTGCGAATAGTCGTAGGTTTTGCGGTTGCATCCGAGACATCGCCACAAACGATATAATCAACCGTATCTTTGAATGTTGCCTTTACCTCTTGCCATGTTTTAGCAGGCACTTCGCCGCTGAGATTGGCACTGGTAGAAACTAAAGCATGTCCACAGAGATTGCATAACGCAGCAGCAACAGGGTGTGCGGTCACCCGAACCGCAATACCTATTTCTTTATCGCAGAGCCAATGGGGGCATAATTTGGTTACTGGAAACACCCAAGTATACGGTCCCGGCCAATCCCGTTTAACCCGTTGCCATTGTGAGTCATCAATAGGCGCACAAAAAGGATGCAATCGGGCAAAGTTATCGGCGATTAAGATGTAGCTTTTGTTTTGCGGTCGTTTTTTAATCTCCGATAAACGTTGTACGGCGTGTTCGTTCATAGGGTCGCAACCCAAACCGAACACCGCTTCGGTCGGATATGCGATGACACCGCCGCTTTTAATCAGCTTGCATGCACTATTCAGTTGTTCGTGTAAATTTAGCGGCATAATAATTTAGGGTTAGATAAGAATATCCTAGTATAAAGGCATGGAGGGTGAATATTTTCATAATTGTGCAGACACGCCACAACCACCCCGTCAGATAGAATCGCCGTTTGTTGCAGTTGCACAAACGGCGTAACATTGTGCAGAGCCTTAACATGATTACTAGACGCATACATTACAAAATGCATAGACCTGCCACCTCTCCAAAGGAGGGGGATGACCCGTCTCTACAATTTGAGGGGATGATGGTTTCCATAATTTGTGGTCAAATGCGGTAGATGATAGTTTATAATCCGATGATTAAACATCAAATATATCATGAGCGAAAAACAAGCAAAGGATAAATTATGGGATGGGCGGTTCTCCGAGTCCACCGAACAGCAGGTTGAGCTTTTCACTACCTCGCTAGAATGTGATAAACGTTTCTATGCCGAAGACATAGAAGCCTCAGTGGCACATGTCAAGGTGCTACTCAAGGCACAGGTTTTGACCGACCAAGAGGCAGAGTCTTTGATTTCAGGTTTATACAAGATTAAAGAGGAGATGGCGCAAGGTCGCTTTAATTGGGATACCTCGCTTGAGGATATACACATGAACATAGAGGCTTGTTTGACCGAGCGTCTGGGCGAGATTGGTAAGAAATTACATACCGGGCGTTCTAGAAACGATCAGATAGCAACAGACTTTAGGCTTTATTTACGCGGTCAAATAGACTTGTTGCTGGAGGCAACGCATAAACTTCAGCAAAGTCTGGTCGATGTTGCCGAGCGCGAAGCGGAAACCGTAATGCCGGCATATACGCATTTGCAAGTTGCTCAACCAGTTAGTTTCGGACATCATCTATTGGCATGGTTTGAAATGTTGAAGCGCGATGCTGCCCGCCTGCACGATGCGCGCGGTCGCGTCAATGTATTGCCTTTGGGGAGTGCCGCGTGTGCTGGAACCAGCTATGATTTGGACAGATCCTATGCAGCCGAATTACTCGGTTTTGAAGCGATTTCGGATAATTCCTTAGATGCAGTTTCAGATCGCGACTTTGCGATAGAGTTCTGTTCGTGTTGTGCGCTATTGATGTCTCATCTATCACGCATTTGTGAAGAATTGATATTGTGGTCGTCGCAACAATTTGATTTTATTACTTTGGCAGATCGTCATTGTACGGGCTCGTCGATTATGCCTCAGAAGAAAAATCCCGATATAGCCGAACTGATACGCGGCAAGAGTAGCCGTACAGCTGGTGCGTTGACGGCGTTGCTGATGCTGATGAAGGCACAGCCTTTGGCGTATAACCGAGATAATCAAGAGGATAAAGCATGCGTCTACGATGCGCTTGATGCGACTTTACCGTCGGTTTTGATTCTTACTGAGATGATACCGGCGATTGAGGTCAATCGTGACAACATGCTCAAAGCGGCGCAAAGTGGTTTTTCTACGGCAACTGATCTAGCAGACTATTTGGTCGGCAAGCAAGTTCCGTTTCGGGATGCTCACCGAATAGTCGGGCAAGCGGTCAAGCTCGCAATACAGGAGGGTTGTTCTCTAGATGCACTCCCGTTAGAAAAATTGCAGGCTTTGCATACGGCACTGGATAGTAGCGCATTTAAGGTGCTCAACCCTAAAACTGCATTGCAGAATAAGCGTACTCATGGTGGGAGCGCAGGTGTTCGGCAACAAATTGCGAATGCCCGCGAGTATCTTGCAAACAAACTCTCCGATTAAGTGATTGCACAAGTAGCGGTTCTATTCTGCCTGATGAGATGGTCTCAGAAGCAGGCATTAGCATCGTACGAAAGAAAGTAAAATATCTCGGAATATGTTAAACTTTGCATACTGGAGTAAATAGAAATGACTGAGATCGCGTTATACAACACATTAAGAAAAATACCGGAGGTATCCGATGACGAAGCAAAGGAAGCGGTTGCTGATATTGCGAGTTCAAAGGAAGTAATTACCAAAGCAGACTTAAAAGCAGAGATAGCAAAGGTAGAAAAGACGATAGCGGAACTAGAGACGAAGCTAACTAAACTTATCTATACGGTTGTTGCAATAAATACTGGAGTAATAATTGCAGCAGTCGGATTGATGATAAGGTTTTTATAACAGAGACTGTCAATTTTTTAGCAACCCCACGTTTACAACCACCCCGTCAGTAGAATCGCCGATTGAGCCAGTAGGTCAATCGGCATCTCTTTTTTGCCTCTACGGTTGGTTATCGTAAATTTGATGGCGCAAAGCGGGTAGATTTGTGCGAAGACTCAACTTTAGGGCGGATATGCAAATCCGCCCCTACCATTTTCATAAATTTGATGGCGCAGAGCGGTTAAGGTGTTACAAGTACAATACTTTAGGGAGGGCAGGTATATTTAACTATGGCTTATTTGATATAAGATAAACGCTTAGGTAGATGCAGTGCCTAGGAAGTCGGAGGAGACACGCTCAAGAGAGGATTAGGCATTAAAGCCTGTTAACATGATAAGCACTCCTCCGGCGTTATGACTATAGAGCTCGTAAGGCAGCTTGGGACTTTAGATCTCGTATTTACCTGTTTGGGCGGCGTAGTCATACTTTCCTAAACTCTGCTTGATACCTAGTAATTCATTCATTCAATAACTATTATGGAGGAAATTATGGTGAAACACAAACAACCTGCCGCAATCGGCATTGATGTCTCTAAAGACACTTTAGAGGTGGCATTATTATTCGTTGACGAGAGTTTCTCGGAATCACAATTTAGAAATAATATCAAAGGTATTAAACAGCTGTTAGCTTGGCTTGCCGAACAGGGCGCAAAGTGCTGCCCGATCTGCGTTGAAGCCACTGGTGGCTTGGAGACAAACCTTTGCGAGCGAGCTTCCCGGGCTAAACATCCGATACAGGTGGCACCCCCGGCTCAAGTTGCCTATTTTCGCAAAAGTCTTAATATGCGTAATAAAACTGATGGCGATGATGCGCGCTTAATTGCACGCTTCGCAGTGTCAAACCCTAATTATCGGTGGACCAGTTCTTCACAGGCTATCCAGACCTTGAAGGATGCTCTCAAACGCAGACACAAACTGACATTAGCGAAGACGATGTTAAGGAATAGTGAAAAGACCTTGCGCACCGCGGGACAAAAGCGCAGTGCGGCTGCAGACTTGAGACACCTTGAGCAACGCATCGATCAGATTGATGCTTCAATCGAAAGGCTTATTGCCGAAAACGAACAACTTGCACAGACCTGCAAATTATTGTGTTCGATACCCGGTATCGGTATGCAAATCGCAGCCACCCTGTGTGCAGTATTAGATGATAATACGTTTGAGCATCCCAAGCAACTCGCTGCTTTTATCGGCATCGCACCAATGCGCAGACAATCCGGCAACTGCGAAGCACGGGCTCATATCTCTAAAATTGGCAAACGCTGCCTACGCACCGCTTTGTTTATGGCGGCACTCTCGGCACGGCTTCATAACCCCATTATCCGAGACTTTGCCAACCGCTTGCAACGCCGACGCCCGGAGTTAAGCAAAAAGGAAATCATTGTCGCTTGTGCACATAAGCTCGCCCGTATTATTCATGGAGTACTCAAGCACAATAAGCCGTTTGACCCGCGTCATGAGTGTCCGGCTGCGGCCTAAATAGATATTCAGAAAAGGAGATAAAAAATGAGTAAAATGACTTGATTTTAAATAAGGCATCATGTTAGCCCTCCCCTACGGTGTATGAAATATTTTTTCAACAACCCAAAATGGCATTTTTGGATTGATAGAGGCGGCACTTTTACCGATATCGTCGCGAAAAATACCGACGGCGAATTAATCGTCCATAAATTGCTTTCAGAAAATCCGCAACACTATTCAGATGCGGCTTTGCAAGGTATCAGAGATGTTTTAGGGGTTGCCGACGCGCCCATACCCACCGAACGGATTGCAGATGTGCGTATGGGTACGACTGTGGCAACCAATGCATTGCTGGAGCGTAAAGGCGATCGCACCGTGCTATTTGTTAGCCGAGGTTTCGCCGATGCACTGCGCATAGCTTATCAGGCGCGCCCCGAATTATTTGCACTCAATATCAAACTACCCGACCCGCTTTATGAACGTGTCGTAGAAATAGACGAGCGTGTAGATGCAAACGGCAATGTGCTAACTGAGGTCGACACGGCGGCAGCAAAACGCCTGCTTGAATCCGCATACCACGACGGCATACGCACTTGTGCTATCTGTTTGATGCATGGCTATAAATACCCGTCTCACGAGAAAATCTTGGGTGACATCGCTAAACAGATAGGATACACACAAATCTCGGCATCGCACGAAGTGAGCCCGATGATAAAGTTTGTGGGGCGCGGTGGCACGACCGTAGTGGATGCCTATCTATCACCCGTATTGCTACGCTATGTGCGTCGCATATCCAAAGCATTGCCTGGTGTTAAAATTTCGTTTATGCAATCAAGCGGTGGGCTCAGCGATGCCGCAGGCTTTCGTGCCGTAAATAGCCTATTGTCGGGTCCTGCCGGCGGCATTGTCGGTGCCGTGGAAACCGGCTTGCAATCAGGATTTAAGCGTATCATCGGCTTTGATATGGGCGGCACCTCAACCGATGTCTCGCACTATTCGGGACACTACGAGCGTACTTTTGATAGCCAAGTTGCCGGCATCCATTTGCAATCGCCGATGTTGAACATACATACGATTGCAGCAGGTGGCGGCTCTATCATTGAGTTTAGCAGTGGGCGTTATCAGGTGGGACCGAAGTCGGCAGGAGCCGACCCCGGGCCTGCGTGTTATCGCAAAGGAGGTCCTTTGACTGTGACTGATTGCAACCTAATTTTAGGTCGCATACAAGCTGATTATTTCCCGTCTCTGTTCGGCGACGATGGAAAACAAAGTTTGGATTTGGACATCGTTCGGAAGAAGTTTTTGGCTTTAACCGAAAGGATTAACGCCACTGACAACGAACACCGTTCTTGCGCTGAGGTTGCATCGGGTTTTCTTTCGGTCGCGGCCAACAATATGTCACAGGCGATAAAAAAAATATCGGTGCAGCGCGGCTACGATGTCAGTCGCTATACCTTGTGTTGCTTTGGAGGTGCAGGCGGACAGCATGCCTGTAGTGTCGCCGACTTATTGGGTATCGAGCAAATACTGATACATCCCTTTGCAAGCGTGCTATCCGCCTACGGCATAGGACTTGCCAACTCAAGCGCACTGCGTACCTGCAGCGTAGAACGACCGATAGCAGAAGCCGGCAGCGATGCCTTGGAGCCTATGTGGCAAATACTAGAAACACAAGCCAAAGCCGAAATCACGGCACATAATACCGGTTCAAACCCAGTGCGCATTATTAAGCGTATCCACATCCGCTATCAAGGCAGCGACTTTACATTAGAACTTGATTTCAATCCACACGAAAATTTGCGCACAGCATTTGAAACATTGCACCAACAAAGATTTGGTTTTATATTACCCGAAACTCCGCTTATTATCGCTAGTCTGTCGGTAGAAGCAATTACTGTGACGAGCGGCGAGGCAAAATCACATACCATTTCGGCAAACCATCCAGCAAAGAAAATAAAACCGGTAAAAATTGGTTTTTATACCAGCGATGGTTTGCAGGAAGCCATGCTATACGAACGCAGTGCATTATCTCCCAATCAAGCTATAAAAGGGCCTACACTGATCGTAGAGCAAACCCAAACCATCGTCATAGAACCACGATGGCAAGCGGAAATCACCGACCAAAATAATCTATTGCTCAAAAGACAAAAGCCATTAAGCAAACATTCGCCAAGCCTGAGCAAAGACGATACGACTAAACCGAGTCCGGTAAAGCTAGAAATTTTCAATCATCTTTATATGTCCATCGCCGAACAAATGGGCATCACGCTTGCAAACACTGCTCACTCGGTTAATATCAAAGAGCGGCTGGATTTTTCATGCGCGATATTTGATCAAGACGGTGGTTTGGTCGCAAATGCACCCCATGTGCCGGTGCATTTAGGTTCTATGGGAGAGACGGTGCGTTCAGTGATTCAGCGATGCCAAACAACAATGCATGATGGCGATGCTTATGTCTTGAACAGTCCCTATCAAGGTGGCACCCATCTGCCCGACATCACCATTATTACGCCAGTGTTCTATCAGCAAAACGATACTGCCAATGGTGCAAAACCGCTATTCTATGTCGCGTGTCGTGGGCATCATGCCGATATAGGTGGTATCACCCCAGGTTCTATGCCTCCGAACAGCCACCACATAGAGGAAGAAGGTATTTTGATAGATTGCTTTTTAGCAGTACGCAACGGTTATTTCCATGAACAAGCACTCAGGGAGATGCTGGCAAGTGCCACTTGGCCGGCACGCAACATAGACACGAACATAGACGACTTGAAGGCACAGATCGCAGCAAACCAAAAAGGTGTTGCCGAACTCAAAAACATGATAGACGATTTCGGGCTAGAAACGGTTCGCTCGTATATGCAACATATACAGGATAATGCCGAGATTGCGGTGCGCAGTGCGCTGAAGACTTTGCATAGCGGGCAATTCGTTTATCCTTTGGAACACGATGGCGTTATCAAGGTTCAGGTTTCTATCGCCGAAGACAAGCAATCGGCAATCGTCGATTTTACCGGCACATCTGGGCAAACCAAAACTAATTTCCATGCACCAGCTGCAGTTGCTCGTGCTGCAGTGTTATATGTTTTTCGCACCTTAATCGACGCCGACATACCGCTAAACGAAGGTTGCCTAAAACCCATACAACTGATTATTCCTGAAGATAGTCTGCTGAACCCAAGCTATCCGTCTGCGGTCGTCGCCGGTAATGTTGAAACCTCTCAAGCAATCGTCAACGCATTGTACGGAGCATTGGGCGTACTCGCCGCCTCGCAAGGCACGATGAACAATCTAAGTTTTGGTAATCAGCAATATCAATATTACGAAACCTTGTGCGGTGGTGCCGGTGCCGGTGCTAGCTTTGACGGTGCAAGTGCGGTTCACACCCACATGACGAATTCCAGACTCACTGATCCCGAGATTCTAGAATCACGATTCCCAGTATTATTAGCAAACTTCGGTATACGCGTCGGTAGCGGCGGCGATGGCAAATATCGCGGTGGCGACGGCGTCGTTCGCGAAATAACTTTTTTGGAAGCGATGAATGCATCGATATTATCGAGTCATCGTACAATAGCACCTTTTGGACTAAACGGAGGTAAGCCTGGGTTGCGCGGACAAAATAGCGTACGACGCAAAGGTGGTAAAATGGAACTATTAACCGCAAACACCACCGTTACGATGCACGAAGGCGACACCTTAATCATTGCAACACCTGGTGGCGGTGGCTTTGGTGAACCCCGATAATCACAACATATAAAGGATTTATTTATGATACAAACATCTAACCCTACAAACCTTAAAGGAAATTGGCAAGGCATTAAAAAACCTGCCGAGCAAAGCGCAATCGGCGGCATCATTCTGTTGCACGGCTTGGGTGCTTCTGCCGACGACCTTGCTGCCGGTCTTTCTATGCTACCTTTGCCCGATAAGGAACGCATCTCTTTTTTCATACCACAGGCTCCGATACAACCGGTCACATTAAACGGCGGAATGAAAATGCCGGCATGGTTTGATATCGTTGCGCTGGAAGACGCTCAGCCGCAAGAAGACAAAGTAGGTCTGGAGCGATCCTTAAAACTCATCAGGGAATTGGTTGATGAATTGATCGCAGACGGAGTACCTAAAAACAAAATCATCGTTGGGGGTTTTTCACAAGGCGGCGCGCTTGCAATGTACAGTCTATTCAACGAAACAAAGCACTTCGCCGGAGCCTTCTCGTGGTCGGGTTATTTACCGCGCGGAGAAGCGATACCCAACAATGGCGGCACACCAGTATTATTAACCCACGGCACCCTAGACCCGATTATCCCGCACCAAGCCGTAAGCGCAATGCCAAAGTTGCTTGAAGATGCTGGCTTTGATGTGCAGTCGCACGTATTTGATGAACTAGCACACTCTATAGACCAACGCGTACTAGATGCGTGGGCACGCTGGCTTGCCAAAATTTTGTAAAAGCACCAGTAAACAACCCCTATGGGTGGTTTCCACAATTATATGGCGCAAGCGGTTGGTGTAAAGATGGTGGGTACCCACAATTTAGGACAAGCCTTAGCTTGTCCGACCTACATACCCACGTTAAGGTTCTGCATAATGTTACGCCGTTTGTTGCCGCTGCAACAAACGGCGGTTCTATATGTATATTGATTCAATTGTTATAAGCCTTAAAAGCTCAAAATTGTTTGAGCGTTATAAGGTCAAGCCTCACGGACAATTAGTACTGATTAGCTTCACATGTTGCCATGCTTCCACACTCAGCCTATCAACCTTGTAGTCTTCAAGGGTCCTTTAGGGGGATCAAGTCCCCAGTGAGACCTTATCTTGGGAAAGGCTTCCCGCTTAGATGCTTTCAGCGGTTATCCCGTCCATACATAGCTACCCGGCAATGCCACTGGCGTGACAACCGGAACACCAGAGGTATGTCCACTCCGGTCCTCTCGTACTAGGAGCAGCTTCCCTCAAGTCTCAAACGCCCACGGTAGATAGGGACCGAACTGTCTCACGACGTTCTAAACCCAGCTCGCGTACCACTTTAAATGGCGAACAGCCATACCCTTGGGACCTGCTTCAGCCCCAGGATGTGATGAGCCGACATCGAGGTGCCAAACACTGCCGTCGATATGGACTCTTGGGCAGTATCAGCCTGTTATCCCCGGAGTACCTTTTATTCGTTGAGCGATGGCCCTTCCATACAGAACCACCGGATCACTAAGACCTGCTTTCGCACCTGCTCGACGCGTCTGTCTCGCAGTTAAGCATCCTTATGCCTTTACGCTAAGCGCACGATTTCCGACCGTACTTAGGATACCTTTGTGCTCCTCCGTTACTCTTTAGGAGGAGACCGCCCCAGTCAAACTACCCACCATGCACTGTCCCCGATCCAGATAAATGGACCTGGGTTAGAACTCCAAACATATCAGGGTGGTATCTCAAGGTTGGCTCCACCGAAGCTGACGCTTCGGCTTCAAAGCCTCCCACCTATCCTGCACGGATATGTTCAAAATTCAGTACAAAGCTGTAGTAAAGGTTCACGGGGTCTTTCCGTCTAGCCGCGGGTACACTGCATCTTAACAGCAATTTCAATTTCACTGAGTCTCAGGTGGAGACAGCGTGGCCATCGTTACGCCATTCGTGCAGGTCGGAACTTACCCGACAAGGAATTTCGCTACCTTAGGACCGTTATAGTTACGGCCGCCGTTCACCGGGGCTTCGATCAAGAGCTTCGTCCAAAGACTAACCCCATCAATTAACCTTCCGGCACCGGGCAGGCGTCACACCCTATACTTCCTCTTGCGAGTTTGCAGAGTGCTGTGTTTTTAGTAAACAGTCGCAGCCACCTGGTTATTGCAACCGGCTCAAGCTCCGGAGGCAAGCTCCTTCACTCGAACCGGCACACCTTCTCCCGAAGTTACGGTGCTATTTTGCCTAGTTCCTTCACCTGAGTTCTCTCAAGCACCTTGGGATTCTCTCCCCGCCTACCTGTGTCGGTTTACGGTACGGTTTTACACGACCTGAAGCTTAGAGGATTTTCCTGGAAGCATGGCATCAATCACTTCATTCTCGAAAGAGAACTCGTTATCAAGCCTCAGAATTATGCTTCCGGATTTTCCTAGAAGCACTTCCTACACTCTTGAACCGGGACAACCATCGCCCGGATGATCTAGCCTTCTCCGTCTCCCCATCGCAGTCGTGCAAAGTACAGGAATGTTAACCTGTTTCCCATCGGCTACGCCTTTCGGCCTGACCTTAGGAGCCGACTCACCCTGCGTCGATTAACGTTGCGCAGGAAACCTTGGGCTTACGGTGTGCAGGCTTTTCACCTGCATTATCGTTACTTATGTCAGCATTCTCACTTCTGATACCTCCAACATGCCTCACGGCACGCCTTCAGCGGCTTACAGAACGCTCCCCTACCATGCCTTGCGGCATCCGCAGTTTCGGTACATGACTTGAGCCCCGTTGAATCTTCCGCGCGAGCCGACTCGACTAGTGAGCTGTTACGCTTTCTTTAAAGGATGGCTGCTTCTAAGCCAACCTCCTAGCTGTTTGTGCCTTCTCACATCGTTTCCCACTTAGCCATGATTTAGGGACCTTAACTGGCGGTCTGGGCTGTTTCCCTTTCCACGACGGACCTTATCACCCGCCGTGTGTCTCCCACACTGCACTTCCAGGTATTCGGAGTTTGCCATGGTTTGGTAAGTCGGGATGACCCCCTAGCCATAACAGTGCTCTACCCCCTGGAGTGATATGTGAGGCTCTACCTAAATAGATTTCGGGGAGAACCAGCTATCTCCGGGCTTGATTAGCCTTTCACTCCTATCCACAGCTCATCCCCCCATTTTTCAACATAGGTGGGTTCGGGCCTCCAGTAAGTGTTACCTCACCTTCACCCTGGCCATGGATAGATCGCCCGGTTTCGGGTCTACTCCCTGCGACTATGCGCCCATTTAAGACTCGGTTTCCCTACGCCTCCCCTAGACGGTTAAGCTTGCCACAGAAAGTAAGTCACTGACCCATTATACAAAAGGTACGCAGTCACCCCATAAATGGGGCTCCTACTGCTTGTATGCATACGGTTTCAGGTTCTATTTCACTCCCCTCCCGGGGTTCTTTTCACCTTTCCCTCACGGTACTAGTCCACTATCGGTCGGCAGGGAGTATTTAGCCTTCGAGGATGGTCCCCCGATATTCAAGCAGAATTCCACGTGTTCCGCTCTACTCAATTTCACCTGTATCGTACTTTCGTGTACGAGGCTATCACTCACTATGGCACGACTTTCCAGCCGTTTCCACTAGTTAGATACAGACTTAAGGGCTGTTCCCATTTCGCTCACCGCTACTGAGGGAATCTCGGTTGATTTCTTTTCCTCCGGGTACTTAGATGTTTCAGTTCCCCGGGTTTGCTTTCTCACCCTATATATTCAGGTGAGAATACTTACTAAAGTAAGTGGGTTTCCCCATTCGGAAATCTTCGGGTCGAAGTTTGTTTGCCAACTTACCGAAGCTTATCGCAAGCTACTACGTCCTTCATCGCCTCCTGCCGCCAAGGCATCCACCGTATGCACTTATTCACTTGACCTTATAACCTCAAACAATCTCGTATCGTATAGCTATAAGCTATATGTCGAAATGTTTGCCATTATCATTATAAGAACTAACAATTGAAACTAATAATTAATTAGCAATATACATACATATACATCTACATCAATGTATATCCTTGACTATGATATTCTATTGTTAAAAAAACCTTCACACTCAAAAATGTGAATAAAATTGCTACCGCGCAATTGCAAAAGCAATTCTATTCGCACCCCGTTGATGGTGGAGCCGAGGAGGCTCGAACTCCTGACCTCCTGCATGCAAAGCAGGTGCTCTCCCAGCTGAGCTACGGCCCCATATTATATCACTTTCAAATCCGAGCAACTTAATGCTTCAACCCAGCGCACTCAAACGCGCATTCCTAATTTGGTGGGTCTGGGTGGATTTGAACCACCGACCTCACCCTTATCAGGGGTGCGCTCTAACCAACTGAGCTACAGACCCGTTGAACAAGTTGGCACAATTCGTGTTAGTTGTTAACGGATAACCATCGTGCTACATTCAGTCCGTAGCTAGCAACAACCGAAGTCTCAACCTTTATCATCAAACCTATAAGGCGAAACCCAAAGCCATCATCTATGCGAGGGAACTTATTATATACAAACATAAATTATATGCAATAGCTTTCACACCTAATATAAGCACAAGTACAAATGTAGGACTGTTGAAAAATAGAACGATATGCTCAAGGGTATGATAGAATATGTTTTTATTCCCTCTTTGCATTAGAAAGCACACGGTAACATCAACAACCATATTGGTGTTGCATAGTATAGGAGACAAACAATGAACGCAGCCGAACTTTTTATTCGTTGCCTTGAAAACGAAAACCTAGAATATATCTTTGGTATTCCAGGTGAAGAAAATATTCACCTAATGGATGTACTGCTTGATAGCCCTATAAAATTTATTTTGACTCGCCACGAGCAAGGTGCTGCATTCATGGCAGATGTCTATGGACGCCTGACAGGTCGTCCGGCAGTTTGCATGGCAACTTTAGGTCCAGGAGCTTCCAACTTAGTAACCGGCTTTGCCGATGCCAATATGGACAATGCACCGATTATCGCAGTAGCCGGACAAGGTGCGACTACCAGAATGCACAAAGAAAGTCATCAAATACTAGATTTGGTTAGAATGTTTCAACCTATTTCTAAATATAGCATCGGAGTCCGTGATCCCGAAGTCATACCAGAGATAGTTCGCAAAGCATTTAAGGTGTCAAAAACCGAGAAACCAGGCGGATGTTTTATTGATGTTCCGGAAAATATTGCCGCTGAACAAATTAGCGGATGTGAGCCTTTGCCGGTTAGAGATGTGACGGTTCGGATAGCACGAACTGATTTAATCAACGAAGCTGCCGAAGTAATAGCCAAAGCCAAATTCCCTATCGTGATGGCAGGCAACGGCATAATTAGAGGCAATGCTTGCGCTCAACTAATTAAATTTATAGAAGCCTTGAATATTCCTACGGTCAATACTTTTATGGCCAAAGGCTGTGTACCGTTTTCTCATGAACTCAGCATTGGGACGGTCGGCTTGCAGGCTCGCGATTATGCCACCTGCGGCTTTGAACGCGCCGACGTAATAATCTGCATAGGCTATGACATGGTTGAATACCATCCTTATTTGTGGCATCCTAACAAAGACAAACACATTATCCATATAGACCCCACTCCTGCCGAAGTAGACGAGTTCTACAACGCCGAGTATAGAGTGCTCGGCGATATCGCCTCATCACTTGAACAACTTGCACAAGCCGTTCTTGATAAAGGTGGTACTGATGCAAACTATAGTTCTAGCTATAGAAAAACCTTGAAAACGATGATAGAGGCCGATTTTTGGGCTTGTGCAAACGATACTGGCTGTCCGGTGAAACCTCAAAAGATACTATGGGATGTTCGGCAGATACTAGATACTGAAGATATACTGATATCCGATGTAGGTGCACATAAAATGTGGATTGCCCGCATCTATCAAGCGGAAGCTCCGAATACTTGTATCATTTCCAATGGCTTTGCCGCTATGGGTATTGGGGTGCCGGGTGCAATCGCGGCCAAGATGATTCATCCGCAGCGTACAGTACTAACTATTACCGGCGATGCCGGATTTATGATGAACTCACAAGAACTGGAAACGGCAATACGTTACAACATACCGATTATCGTGATGATCTGGAGAGATGACGAATACGGTTTGATAAGGTGGCACCAACAAAAGGAATTCGGTCGGCCGAGTCATATTGGCTTTAGTAACCCCGATTTTGTTAAATATGCTGAGAGCTTCGGTGCCAAAGGTTTTCGCGTAGAAGATGCCAAAGATTTACAAGCAATCATCAGGGAAGCCCGCGACTGTGGTACGGTTGCAGTTATTGACTGTCCAGTGGATTATTCGGTCAATATGCAATTTACCGAAAAGATGGGGAAACTTGTCTGTCCGATTTAACCAAACAAGGAGCGAACATGAAAAAGATAGAACCCTTGCTAGTCAATGGAAAGGCTTGCGATTATATAGAAGTCACACAGCCGTGGGACGAGCAGGCTATTGCTCGTGTGGGTGTAGTAGATAGCAATACTGCATTGGCTGCCTTAGATGTTGCGCATAAGACTTTTTGTGATAAAAGTGCTTGGTTACCTCGCGCACAGCGCATAGAAATACTAGAGAGAGTTTGTTCTTTGTTATCTAAACGCAAAGATGAACTTGCAACACAAGCAGCCGCAGAAGGTGGTAAACCGCTGATTGATTCAAAAGTTGAATTGGATAGAGCGGTAGTATCTTTGCGGAGTTGCATTGACTATCTACGTAGCAGCGAAGCCGATGGTAGGCGTATCACTATGGATGTCAATGCAGCATCTCAAGGACACCTCGCCTTTACGATTAAAGAACCGCGCGGTGCGGTCGTAGCATTCAGTGCATTCAACCATCCGATGAATTTAATTGCACATCAGATCGGGCCGGCGATCGCCGCAGGATGCCCGGTAATCGTCAAACCTGCTGCGACAACACCCCTGTCGTGCTTTGCTCTGGTAGAGTTATTTTACGAGGCCGGATTGCCGCAGGCATACTGCCAAGCCTTACTGACCAGCGATCACCAAATCTCGAATGAATTGATTTCCGATCCGCGCATGTCATTTTTCAGCTTTATAGGTAGTGCGAAAGTCGGCTGGTCATTACGTTCAAAGTTACCTGCAGGTGCCGGTTGTGCGTTAGAACACGGTGGTGCGGCACCAGTGATCATTATGGACGACGCAGACTTAGACGACAATCTGCCTCGTCTTGCCAAAGGTGGTTTTTATCACGCCGGTCAGGTTTGCGTATCGGTACAGCGAGTTTACGCACACAGTTCCATTGCCGATAAAGTGGCAACGCGTCTAGCCGAGCTAGGACAGAAAATGAAAATAGGAGATCCTACCGAAGCGGATACTGAAGTGGGACCATTAATCAAACGAGGCGAAGTCGATCGAGTTGATCAATGGGTGCAAAACGCTGTTGCAGAAGGTGCTCAGCTGGTGTCGGGAGGCAAACGCTTTTCGGATACTGCATATCAATGCACGGTACTACTCAATCCTTCCGATACTGCAAAAGTTAGCTGCGAGGAATTATTCGGGCCAGTAATTTGCGTATATGCTTTTGACGATGTGGATGATGCATTACGCCGCGCAAACACTTTGCCTTTCTCATTTCAAGCCGCAGTGATTACTCGCGATATGGACAACGCGTGGTATTGCGCAAAGCACCTGAACGCAACCGCAGTAATGATTAACGAGCATACCGCTTTCAGGGTAGATTGGATGCCCTTTTATGGGTGCATGCATTCGGGGTACGGAACCGGCGGCATTCCTTACACCATAGAAGACATGCAACTAGAGAAAATGCTGGTAATGCGCTCTAAACACTTATAAGAGTTAGCATTAAAATGATCATCGATCGCAGGCAGGGATGTGATTTTGGTCTATCGGCGGATTGCATCTCAAAAGAAGCACTAAAAGTAGTAAAGATACTGCAGAAAGCAGGCTATAGCAGTTATATCGTGGGTGGTGGGGTACGCGATCTACTATTAGGCAGAAAACCCAAAGATTTTGATATTGCCACCGCAGCACATCCTGAAAAAATTCGCCGCTTATTCAAGCAATGCAGATTAATCGGCAAACGATTTAGGCTGGCACATGTGTTCTACAACAAACATATATTTGAAGTGGCAACATTTAGAGCAAGCCACTCGGATAAGGAACGGGAGAATCTCTCCGTACAAAAATGGTGCGTTGCCGAAGACAACAAATACGGCACTTTGGAGGAAGATTTGATGCGCCGTGATTTCACAATTAATGCAATGTACTACGATCCTTTTAGCGATGAACTGATATGCCACCCGCAAGCAATATTCGATTTAGAGTATAGGTGCCTTCGTTCGATTGGCAACCCGTCGCAACGCTATCAGGAAGATCCGGTACGAATTTTAAGAGGTTTGCGCTTGGCAACAAAGCTCGACTTAATCCTAGAGACTGAGACCGAAGCACGGATTATTCCAAACCGCGCGTTACTATTGAACATACCGCATGCCCGTTTGTTTGAGGAATGTAAAAAATTATTCTGCTGTGGCGCATCACTCAGGCTTTTTCAAAGACTCGAACACTTCGGCTTGTTTGAACTATTATTCCCTCAAACGGCAGACGCAATGAAACACCATCCTAAGGCCGATGATTTCAAGCATTTTTTGGAACTCCTATTTAGTGCTACCGACACACGAATCGCTTTATCGGAGCCAGTGACACCGGCATTTATAATTGCCGGTTTATGGTGGTTGCCGATATACATCAGGGTAAGGAAACAGTCGGGTAGGAGAGAAAGTCTTGCTAAAATTAGAGAAAAAAAGATTAGCGAGGTTGCCATGATACAACGTTCGCGTATCTCCATACCTAGATACATATTGAATACCATATACGATATATATAATTTGCAGCCTTATTTTAGTAGCCGAAACAAAAAAGAAATCAACAAATTAATTGACTCACGACGTTTTCGTGCCGCATACGACTTTTTGTATCTGCTGTCTGAGGCTAAACTAGCCAATATGAATGTTTGCAAATGGTGGGAAAAATTTCAACAACTAGACAAAGAGCAACGTGATTTAATGATCGCGGACAAAGTTAAAAATTATAACAAATACAAATATTCCAAACGCACAAAACAAAGCACGCAATGTTAGCAGCAATCGCACTGGGTGCAAACTTAGGATCGCCTATTACCACCTTGAGCGCAGCGATTAGAAAAGTCGCCTGCCTACCGGCGAGCAGATTAATCGCCCGTTCAAGTGTATACCGTAGTTGCCCACTAGGGCCGTCAAGACAACCCGACTATATCAATAGAGTGATACTGATAGAAACTTGTTTAGCACCGCTTGCACTGCTCAATTACTTGCAAAACATAGAACAAAAATTCGGAAGGCGACGAGGCGTGCGCCAAGGACTGCGTTGGGGACCTAGAAACATAGATTTGGATATCATCGCTTACGGGAATAAATCTATACGTAGCAAAAATCTAACTATCCCCCACCAATCTGCCGACCAACGTCTCTTTGTACTTAAACCACTTGCCGAAATCGCCCCCCGATTATCGCTTCCGGGCAAAGGAAAAGTCTGCGATCTATTAGCCACACTGGGGGATGACAAAACATGTCGTAGAATTGGCAATGCCGAATAAGAATAAGATAGACTATCTCGTTATTGAAGGCCCTATCGGGGTCGGCAAAACTAGTATCGCACGCAAACTCGCAAACGATTTCTCCGCAGAACTACTGCTTGAGCAAGTAGACAAAAACCCATTCTTGCAACAATTTTATAAGGATATTAAAAAATTCTCTTTACCTACACAACTATATTTTTTGCTGTCGCGTGTAGAAGCACTGCAAAAATTACAACAAAGAGATATATTTAGTTCCATGATAGTGAGTGATTTTTTACTGGAAAAAGATCAACTATTTGCCCGTCTTGTGTTAGACGATAAACAGTTTGATCTTTACCGAAAAATATACCACAACCTACAAGTCCCAAATCTCAGAGCCGATTTAGTCGTTTATCTACAAGCACCAGTGTCGGTATTGATGGAACGTATACGAAAGCGCGGGCGAGCCTTTGAACAAACTATAGATGCAGAATATCTCAACCATCTGAACAACGCATATCTAGATTTCTTTTACCATTATGAAAAATCTCCAGTGTTGATCGTGAACACCGTAGATGTTGACTTTATAAACGATAAAGATGAATACTATAGACTCAAAGAACATATTCTGAATGTAGAGTCGGCAAAGTATTACTATAATCCAGCCCCTTATGAATTAAAAAAACATGGAAAATAATCATAATAGCAAAATAACCTTGACCACTTTGCAAAGAATGAAGGCATCGCATCAGCCGATTGCCTGCCTCACCGCATACGATGCTTCTTTTGCTCGCATCATAGATGATGCCGGTGCCGATCTGGTGCTGGTCGGAGATTCACTGGGAATGGTCATACACGGTCATTCAACAACCGCTAAGGTGACCATGGACGATATGGTCTACCATTGCCGGTGTGTTGCTCCCCATATAAACCGAGCATTTTTCGTTGCCGACATGCCTCTAGCAAGCTATTCCTCGATTGACTTAGGCTTGCAAAATGCGACTCGCTTGATTGATGAGGGAGGTGCCGAAATGGTAAAACTTGAACTCGTATCGGATACCAGCGTAGAAGTAATACGAGTGCTCGTGGATAAAAAAATACCAGTGTGCGCGCATATTGGTTTCTGTCCGCAAACAATTACCGACACCGACTCTTCTTGCACTTCCACCAAGCCGAAAATAGACAATGACATGGTACTAAAACAAGCTGATGATTGCATCACAGCAGGTACCGATTTGTTGTTGGTGGAATGTGCCTCTAAACACTTGGGCAAACAGATCAGCTCAATGAGTGATGTACCGGTCATCGGCATAGGATCAGGAGCTGATTATGACGGGCAAATTCTCGTAATGCATGATGTATTGGGAATCAGTAGCCATCCACCGAAATTTGCAGAAAATTTTCTAACCGGCAGAGATTCCATAGCGGCGGCATTCATCGCTTATATACAAGCGGTCAGAACAAAACATTTTCCCCAACCTTAAACTCACCTTTACCATGCTTATTGCTAGAGATATTATGCAAGTGCGCGAACAAATAGCACAATGGCGGAAACAATCACAAAGTATTGCTTTCGTTCCGACGATGGGGGCATTGCACGAAGGGCATTTTAAGTTGCTTGAGCGAGCACACGATGCTGCCGATAAAGTGGTAGCGAGTATTTTTGTCAACCCCGTGCAGTTTGACAAGATTGAAGACCTGCAAGCCTATCCTAGAGACGAAGCACGAGACATTGAGGCATTACAACGTTTTAAGGTAGAACTTGCCTTTGTTCCCACACCAGAAGAGATGCACAGTGCAGATTTGTCTTCGGGCGTACGGGTTATAGCTGGCAGTTTGTCGGATGATTTATGCAGTGCTTTCAGACCTAAACACTTTGACGGCGTAGCAACCATCGTCACTAAACTGTTGAACATATTCCAACCTGATGTGATACTGTTGGGACAGAAAGATTACCAACAACTTTGTATCGTCAGAGAGCTGGTACATAATTTATCGTTCAACACCGAAGTACTATCGGTTACAACGGTGCGCGCCGCCGACGGTTTGGCGTTGAGCTCCAGAAACGCATATCTTTCCGAACACGAGAGAAAACAAGCACCCGCTTTATACCGAGGCTTAAAACAAATTGCGTATAATATAAAACAAGGAAGGGACGATTTAGAAAATTTGAAAAAAGAAGCTACCACACTGATGGAGACTGAGGGCTTGAACATCGAATATATAGAAATTAGGTGCGCACACTCGCTCAAAACCCTAAATCAAAGACAATTTCCTTTAGTTATACTAGCGGCTGCCTGGTTAGGTAAAGCTCGTCTAATTGACAATATACTCATGACTGACGAACATACTTTTTGATACTGTAAACCTTATAATAGTTCTCCAAATTTAATTGCACACCAAATATTATTTATCACCTTACTCGCACCTTTTGTTCACCACCATCCAACATCTGCTCCAGTTCAGATTTGTGTTTGAGCCAATGACTCCTCAATAACTCATATTTATCTATACACTTGTATAGCTCTTTGTCTATGATTGACTTGGCCTCAGGGTACTTAGAATATATTTCATACAGGGAAGCTTTTTGATCAGGCTTATGCTCGGATTGAAAGGAATACTTCTGTATCTCTTTTGATAAACCCGGACAAGCTATCTTTGTCTCTAACTCTTTGATATCTTCAATCAGATGTTCATATCTAATGCAAAAATCAATAACTAACTTACCGTCTATATGAATAGGTGCATATAGAAAGGAAGCGAGCCACCCTGATACTTCAGCTCTTCTTTCAATCCACTCTGCAAAGACCGGCATGGCCTCTTTTTTAGTCTTTCGATATTCGTCATAATATTTAGAAATCATTTTATCGTAAGGATTTCGTATGTTCGCTATCTTCGTATAGCTTTCCCAGATGTCTATCGGAACATTATTTTTCATGACGGTCGCATGATTATGTTGCTTGTATTTACGATATCTGCCCTCTTTAATATTTTGCTCCCCACAATATCCTAAAGATTCTCTTATTTCATCCTGCCCACGCCCTAGTTTAGTTATCACATCCTCAGGTCCACAATATTTTGAAAGTGCCATCTCAAATGACGTACTTGCAGTTTTCTGTACCCTTATATATATAACTTTTAGTTTATGGGAAATAATCATTCTAATGGATATTTTTAGTAGATAGAACCATCCTAATCGGCAATCTTAGTGTGACCTATAATTGTACATTACATTTCTACTCGGAACTACAACATTTGCAAGATGATAGTTTCATATTCGTAATTTATCAGTATAATAATTCCCGAAATATCATACGTGGAGGTATTGACATGACATTAAGTACAAAATTTGAAGCACCCGAAGGACATTCATACCATCATATGTGCTGTCCGCACGACTGCCCCGACACTTGTTCTATTTTGGTAACCCGAAACGACAAAACTGGCAAAGTCGTCAGAGTGCAAGGCGACCCGACTCATCCTATCACCAAAGGTTATCTTTGTAACAAAGTAAATCACTATATTGAATTAGTCTATAACGATAATCGGGTTCTCTACCCACACAAGCGAGTAGGACCCAAAGGTCCTAACGCAAAATTTGAACGCATTAGTTGGGACGAGGCTTTGGATACGATTACCGACAGCATGAAAGAAGTCATATCCGAATACGGTTCCGAAGCTGTGCAACCCTACTCCTATTCGGGAACACTTGGCATGCTCGGCTATTGGGGCATGGATCAACGTTTTTGGAACAAAATGAATGCCGCTAGATTGGAGCAATCGATCTGCATCTACGCAGCAATGTGGGCAGGTATTTATACTTACGGCATTGCCAACGGTCCTTCTATACACGAAGCGTGTTCAGAGGCGGAGGTCATTATATTATGGGGAACCAATTTGGTTAGCACTGGTGTCCATGCAATACCCTTCATACAAAAAGCTCGCAAACGCGGTGTCAAACTAATCGTCATAGACCCGCGCGTGACGCGTACCACGATGATGGCAGATTGGCATATACAACCACGTCCTGGTACCGACGGTGCATTGGCTTTAGGGATGATGAAGCTCATCGTTGACGAGGGTTTGCACGACCTAGATTTTCTAAAAGAGCAAACTATAGGCTGGGAAGAATTCCTAGAGAAAAAGCTACCCGACTATCCGCTTGATAAAGTGGCAGAGATTACTGGGTTGGATGCTGATACGATTAAAAAACTGGCTTTAGAATATGGCAGTACAAAGAAAAGCTACATTCGTGCAAATTATGGCTTGAACCGCCACCAAAACGCAGGACAAATGTGCCGTTCCATTCTGGTATTGCCTTGTATCACTGGTGCGTGGCGCGAGAAATGCGGTGGTGTCGCTTTCGGCACATTGGAAGAAATGTGGTTGAAATTCCCGTTAGGCAAACTACAACGTCCAGATTTAGGAAACCGTGCCGAGAAGCGTATCGTAAATATGGTGCAGATTGGACGAGCGCTAGCCGACGATATTGGTGCAAACGAAGAGAAGCTTGATCCACCGATCAAGCATTTATTCGTATATAACTCGGATCCGGCAAACTGCGCCCCGAATTCCAATAATGTGCGCAAAGGACTGATGCGAGATGACTTGTTCGTTGCGGTACACGATACTTTCTGGACTGATACATGTAAGTATGCCGATATCGTGATCCCTGCCGACACCCAATTTGAGCGAGCCGATTTGCATGCAGCTTACGGACATTATTACTTCAATATGAACAAGCCCATCATAGAGCCTTTAGGCGAGAGCGTGCGTAATACCGAGATGTTCCGTATGCTTGCAAAGAAAATGGGCTATGTTGAAGCAGATGATAATGCATTCACGCAAACCGACGAGGAGATGATGAGGGAAATCGTAGACGATACCGAAAATCCCTTGATGGAAGGTGTCACCTATGAGGAACTTGAGAAAAACGGTTGGGCTAGAGGTAGCGTAGAATCCGAACGTCGAGACTTCCTAAACAAAGGTTGGCCGACCGAAAGCGGCAAAATAGAAATCTACAGCAAAACTTTAGCCGACCAAGGACAAGACCCTCTACCTACCCACAACCCTGAGGTTGAAGGGCAAGAGGATCATGAGCGTCGCAAAGATTATCCAATACAAGTAATCAGTAGCGCAACCCATTACTTCATAGGTGATTCGTTCCAGTCGGTGCCGCGCCTACAAGCGATGATGTCGCGTCCCACCGTGGAATTAAACCCCAAAGACGCAAAAGAACGCAATATCAAGGACGGTGATTTGGTACGCTTGTATAACAATCGCGGTGAGACCTTTTGTTATGCGGTAATCGTGGACGGCTTGTTGCCCGGTGTTTGTGGAACCCAAAAGCAATTCAAGGGAAGCCATACTCCGGGCGGTGTCAACGCAAACGGATTGAACTCCGAGATGCTGACCGACTTTGGCATGAGCCCATGTTTTTATTCGGTGCTGGTGGAAATAGAGAAAGCCAAGGCAGCGGATAAACTAACCGCACAAAAGTTAAAGCAAATGGGAGGGGAGACCGGCTATATCAAAGCATGGCGTTCCGACCCGCGCAATCAAGATGCCAAAATGAGCGATGAAGAAATTATTGCGTATGCAAAATCGCAAAATCCACAAGCATTTACGGAGGTTTAATGTGAGCAATCCAAACATCAACTTTTACGACCCTGTTCAACAACTGGCTCGGATACCCTACCCCGACAAAACGCTATACGGCGGTCGGGCAATAACCAACCAATGCACGGTCAAAAGCATTAAGAAACTAACCTATGATACTTGTGAGTTGGTTATCAAAGCCGAGGATGGTTCGCAACCGATAGCGCGTAGCGCAGGACAATATGCAATATTGAAGGTAGACGGCATTGAAAAGCCGCGTGCGTATTCCTTTGCGCGCTCTCCAAAATGCGAAGATGCAGGCGAATATTCGTTTTTTATACGCCAAGTGCCAGGAGGACAGTTTTCAAGCTGGTTGTTTGACACCGACCGTAGCGGGCAACCGATTACCGTTCAAGGGCCACTCGGAAAATTCGGCGTAGATCCATCCGACTTACAAATGGTTTGTATTGCCGGAGGCAGCGGCATGAGTGCTATCTTCGCACTGCTTGAAGATAGTTGCTTCAGACAAATGCAAAGAAATGTATTGTTCCTATACGGCGCACGCACCCAAAAAGATCTCTATTGCCTTGAAGAAATCAAAGCATTACAAGAAAAGTGGCATTCGGATTATCAATTTGAGTTTGTTCCGGTGTTGTCCGAAGAACCCGAAGACAGCGACTGGCAAGGTGCACGCGGTATGGTGACTGATTATCTAAAGAAAAACTATTTGGATGCTGGAAAAGTATCGTTGGCGGAAGCCAAAGCCTATTTCTGCGGACCACCCCCGATGATAGATGCAGGCATTGTGGTATTAACCGACCTTGGGATGTCAACAAACGACATCTACTACGATAAATTCGAAGACATCAGATCACCAGTGCCAGTAGTTGATAATGCAACCTGCGTGTTATGCGACGAATGTCTTTTCGTCTGCCCTATACCCAAATGTATTATTGAAGCATCGGATTTGCGCCAAGATGGCGATGGAATGGTCTACGAAGAGGTAGACCCCTACAAGACATCGGGTCTCTATTACAACACCTTGTATATAGACCCCAAGCAATGTATCCGTTGCTACGCTTGCGTGGAAGCCTGCCCGGCAGGTGCGATAGACCCTAAAAATCCTGCAATACCTCAAACAATACGCCGTATCAACGGCTAGCATCGAAAAAATATTTTATACACCTTAGGGGAGAATATTGCATTTTGCAATGAATATACTACCCAACACCTTGGAGTTCTGCACAACGTCACGCCGATTGACCTACTGGTTCAATCGGCGATTCAATATGCCCTCCCTAAAGTACCGTTCTGCACCAACAAAACCGCTTGCGCCATTGAATTATGGTTTCCATGAATCAAATGGATGAATGGATCTTTTGTGCAGACGCAACGCGCTAGGGAGGGCATGTGGGACTGTTAAAAAAGTACCGACATTGTAAAAGTAGAACCGCCATGCGCCACTAAATTAATGATAACCACCTATAGGGGAGGGCTAACATGATGCCTTATTTAAAATCAAGTCATTTTACTCATTTTTTATCTCCTTTTCTGAATATCTATTTAGGCCGCAGCCGGACACTCATGACGCGGGTCAAACGGCTTATTGTGCTTGAGTACTCCATGAATAATACGGGCGAGCTTATGTGCACAAGCGACAATGATTTCCTTTTTGCTTAACTCCGGGCGTCGGCGTTGCAAGCGGTTGGCAAAGTCGCGGATAATGGGGTTATGAAGCCGTGCCGAGAGTGCCGCCATAAACAAAGCGGTGCGTAGGCAGCGTTTGCCAATTTTAGAGATATGAGCCCGTGCTTCGCAGTTGCCGGATTGTCTGCGCATTGGTGCGATGCCGATAAAAGCAGCGAGTTGCTTGGGATGCTCAAACGTATTATCATCTAATACTGCACACAGGGTGGCTGCGATTTGCATACCGATACCGGGTATCGAACACAATAATTTGCAGGTCTGTGCAAGTTGTTCGTTTTCGGCAATAAGCCTTTCGATTGAAGCATCAATCTGATCGATGCGTTGCTCAAGGTGTCTCAAGTCTGCAGCCGCACTGCGCTTTTGTCCAGCGGTGCGCAAAGTCTTTTCACTATTCCTTAACATCGTCTTCGCTAATGTCAGTTTGTGTCTGCGTTTGAGAGCATCCTTCAAGGTCTGGATAGCCTGTGACGAACTGGTCCACCGATAATTAGGGTTTGACACTGCGAAGCGTGCAATTAAGCGCGCATCATCGCCATCAGTTTTATTACGCATATTAAGACTTTTGCGAAAATAGGCAACTTGAGCCGGGGGTGCCACCTGTATCGGATGTTTAGCCCGGGAAGCTCGCTCGCAAAGGTTTGTCTCCAAGCCACCAGTGGCTTCAACGCAGATCGGGCAGCACTTTGCGCCCTGTTCGGCAAGCCAAGCTAACAGCTGTTTAATACCTTTGATATTATTTCTAAATTGTGATTCCGAGAAACTCTCGTCAACGAATAATAATGCCACCTCTAAAGTGTCTTTAGAGACATCAATGCCGATTGCGGCAGGTTGTTTGTGTTTCACCATAATTTCCTCCATAATAGTTATTGAATGAATGAATTACTAGGTATCAAGCAGAGTTTAGGAAAGTATGACTACGCCGCCCAAACAGGTAAATACGAGATCTAAAGTCCCAAGCTGCCTTACGAGCTCTATAGTCATAACGCCGGAGGAGTGCTTATCATGTTAACAGGCTTTAATGCCTAATCCTCTCTTGAGCGTGTCTCCTCCGACTTCCTAGGCACTGCATCTACCTAAGCGTTTATCTTATATCAAATAAGCCATAGTTAAATATACCTGCCCTCCCTAAAGTATTGTACTTGCACCGCCTCAACCGCTCCGCGCCACATAATCACGCAAACCATCCGAACGTGTCGTATCTGCACAATTCCAACCACCCGCGCCATCTGTACGGTTTCCATAAACGAAATGGATGAATGGATTGTTCGTGCAGGCGCATCGCGTTAGGGAAGGCATGTGGGGTTGTTGAAAAAGTACTGTCATCGCTCAAACCCAACCGCTTGCGCCATTAAATTTACGATAACCGTAGGGGCGGATTTATATATCCGCCCTAAAGTTTAGTCCTTGCATAAATCTACCTGCTCCGCGCCACCAAATCATGGTTACGCGTAAACGAAATGGATGAATGTATTGATTGTGCAGATGCAACGCGTTAGGGCGGATATATAAATCCGCCCCTACCCATGTCAGATCCTTGTGCCGATACTGAACAACGTCACGGCGATAATCAGCGGCACTTTTTCAACAGCCTCATGTTAGCCCTCCCCTACGGGGGGTTGCATAAATGAGGTGGATGAATGGATTGTTTGTATAGACGCAACGCGTTAGGGCAGAATAAAGCCGCCACTTGAGCCAGTCGGTCAAGTGGCATTTCAATTGTCCGCCCTACACAATGTATAATAGCCGAATAACTTCAAAGTTTGGTCATGTATATTTTTTTGACTATCGCTGCAATCCTTGTTTTGCTGCTGCTTATCCGTTGGATTAGACTACAACCTAAGGAAAAACGCTGGCGTTATTATTTGTATTTGCTGATTGCCTTACTGGTGGGCATGGCATTAACTGGTAGGTTGCACTGGTTCGTAGCCGCTGGCGGAATCGCAGTACCTTTTATAATGAAGCTGTTCACTTTTCTACGCTGGACACCCTTTGTATTCGGTTTGTATCAAAGAATCAAGTCTATCAACTCAGGTTATGGTTCATTCAGATCAGCGAACGCCTCCCCTGAGATGGTACAGAACTTATTGCATCGCTTAGCCTCTCTCAACGAACAGGAAATGCGGATGCTTATAGAAATTTTGAAGCAACGGGATCCACAAGCGGCGAGTTTTGTGGAAGCGTACTTTAAGCGACAACCTCACAGCCGGCAGCAAAATGCCACTCCCTCAAATATCACAAGCAAAGAAGCCTATAAGATTTTAGGCATTGAAGCCGGTGCAACGCGCGAACAAATCATAGACGCACACCGCAAATTAATGCAGAAATTTCATCCTGACCGCGGCGGCACAGCCTATATGGCAGCGATGATCAACGATGCAAAACGCGTCTTATTAGAACAGCTATGACACCAACGCAATACCTCAAGCGAGCATTTGACGGCATTGCCACGCTTTATAAACGAATAAATGCCTCAAAGACCGTAGAGCGAGGGCCTTCTTCAACCGATTACGGTGGCATGGGTGAGCGCGAAATACAACTGCGATTAGAATTGTTGATAGACCTACCCAACAAAGATCTATCCGAATTATTTCAAAGTGCAAAAGCATTGACCCGTTTTGGCATGGCCGATCAACTGCGCCTGCTAGAGGCGGCGCAGCAACTGAGTCTCATTTCAACCGAAGTCGCACACGAGTTTTGTTGCCGAGCCATAGTCGCACTAAAACATTTAGACGATAAAAACTGGCGCACATGGGTGGACGAAATAAAATCTCTGACCTTGAATAAGGGTGTGCCGGATGCAATGACGTATCTCGCCCAAACCGACGATTATGTCGCATCGCTTCAACCCGAACCGACTACCGTGATACTTGAGCAGGTACGCTCAGTGATAGAGTATTTGATTACTGGTTTTGGCAAAGCACAGCTCAAAATTGCCCCTGGTTCAGAACTCTATACCGATACCGCAACACTATTCTTACCCGAAAAATATACCGGATTCAATAGCATTGATAAAAATTTCAGTTTCTATAAATTAGCAACGACTTATCTATGGGCGCAGAGCTGGTTTGGTACATGGCGTATTGATATTCCGCAACTATTGTACGAACACGACGATCCCGAACATGCGATAGAAATCTTTCAAGTACTGGAGACCTTAAGACTAGCGCATTGCCTAGAGCGCAACCTACCCGGCATCATGCGATTGGAAAGTGCACTTTACGGTGCGCGCTGGCAACCACCCGATACACCTGCATGGCGTAATGCCTATAAAAAACTTTCACAGGAACAGGCGCGTGCTGAAGACAGCTTAAACCTAATAGATTCAGTCTATACTGAACCTACACCCAAATTGTATCCGTGCCATGGCGTATTCAAACCGGGACGAGTCTATAAGGTGATTAAAACTCGTGTTGACGATAACCAAAAGCGACTTGCAGAAATGTTAGACAAACTACGCGAGCAACTACAAAAACAAAATAAAATTTCTCCCAAAACCTTAACCCCGTTCACATTGAAGTTCTACGAACAAGCATTGACACCTGACGAATATGGGTTTGTACTAAACCTAGACGGTGAAGATATGGAAATTCCCGAAGATATGCTTGAGTTATTTGAGCAGCTAGGACAAGATCTAGGTGCAATACCCGAGTCGGTATTGTCAGCATCCGACACAGATACTAAGACTTCTGACTTTAGCGACGAAATCCCCGAAGTAAAGGAAAGCGATGCAGCAAAGTTACTGCTACCCGAATGGGACCATGCGATACAAAAATATCGCAAAGACTGGTGCCATATCTATATAGAATCACTAAACGAAGGCGACCTTGATTTCGTATCTCAAACACTCGCCGAACACTATAATATCGTCAACCAATTGCACCGCACTTTTGAGGCGTTGCGCAACGACGATAAACTACTGCGCAAGCAAACACACGGAGACGAAATAGATTTGGATGCCATCGTAGAGAGCTTGGTGGATACTCTGGCAATAAAAACCGAACTCAACGACAACATTTTCATTAGAACCAATAAAGAAGAACGTGATGTTGCAGTAATATTCCTTATAGATATGAGTGCCTCTACACGTGGCTGGATCAACCGGCTTGAAAAAGAAGCTCTGGTGTTATTGTGCGAATCTTTGGAAACCTTGGGCGATCGTTATGCAATCTACGGCTTCAACGGACACACGAGAAAGCAATGCAAGATATACCCGGTTAAAACCATCGATGAAGATTACGGTAAGGCAGTTAAGGAAAAAATTGGCGCAATCAAAGCTGAATTGTATACTCGAATCGGTGCTGCGGTTCGTTATGTAGGAGAACAACTACAATCCACAGATGCCAAAACCAAAATACTCATCGTGTTATCCGATGGCAAACCCGACGATGCTGACGGCTATCGCGATAGCTACGGCATAGAAGATACCCGCAAAGCATTGTTTGAGTTGCGCTCAAACGGTATACACTCGCATTGCATCACGATAGACAAAGCAGCTATGGAATACTTACCCTATATGTATGGACATACACGCTTCTCGATTATCAATGAAATAGAAAAACTTCCGCTCAGAATGGCAGAGATATACCGTCAAATTACATGCTAAAGATCGCATACCAATGACCAAGCAATTTCGATCTCACAGAATGACGGTCGTAGAAGATGCAGTCATTCCACTAGTCAACGCATTAATACGCAAACACCCCGACACCATCTCTTTGGGGCAGGGAGTGGTTTATTATCCGCCACCACCTGCTGTTTCACACGCAGTTAAGAAAGTGATGTCTCGCAAGGAATACCACCTCTACGGCCCAGTTGCCGGATTGGATGAATTGCAAACGGCGTTGAAGGATAAACTGCAAAACAAAAATAATATCACATTCAGCGACGAACAATGTTTGTTTATAACTGCCGGTGCAAACATGGCATTCAATGCAATCGTACTTGCACTGTGCGATCTGGGTGATGAAATCATCGTTCTGGCACCCTATTACTTCAATCACAAAATGACCATAGAAATGTGTAGCTGTAAAGCTGTTATCGTTGATACC
This sequence comes from uncultured candidatus Poriferisulfidus sp., assembly GCA_965200865.1. GTDB lineage: Bacteria > Pseudomonadota > Gammaproteobacteria > Poriferisulfidales > Oxydemutatoraceae > SP5GCR1. The sequence continues at coordinate 1,227,519 of CBDAVG010000002.1, forward strand.
GATGAAAATTATCAACCAGTGATAACTCGCATAGCGGAGGCTATTACCACTAAAACTCGAGCAATCGTCAGCATATCACCGAATAACCCCAGCGGCTGCATATATTCGGCACAAACACTCGGTGCAATCAACACGCTATGCGCCGAACACCATATTTATCATATCAGCGACGAAGCCTACGAAGATTTCACCGATCACACACATACGCATTTCTCACCCGGCTCGCTTCCCGACTCGGCTACGCACACTATATCAATGTTCTCTTTTTCCAAAAGTTATGGCCTTGCATCGTGGCGCGTAGGTTATATGGTAATGCCTTGCGAACTAGATTCGGCAATCCACAAAGTACAGGACAATATCCTCATCTGTCCACCCACCGTATCTCAATTTGCTGCACTGGAATGTTTGGAATCAAGAGCAGATTATGTCAAAGACCGAATGAAACAGATCGCTGCCAATAGAGAATTATGCAGATTGATGCTTGGGAAACTTGCCAACAAGGGTTTAATCAAACCACCGCATATAGAGGGTGCCCTTTACGCTTTTATCGCCTTGTCCGACAAAGTCTGTGATATTGCTATGATAAAAAAACTGGCTGTTGATTTTGGTGTCGCAGTAATACCGGGCTATGCCTTCGGCAAACAATACCACAACTGCATCAGGGTATCGTACGGCGCACTATCCACAGAGCGATTGGAAGTCGGCTTAACACGCTTGGCTAAAGGACTGAGTAGCCTGTAATAGTTTGATTATAGAATAAATCTTAAACTATCGGTATGTGTCTGATATCGTACATCTAGAACTATTACCAAAAAGTGATTTTAAGTCACCCATACATTTATCAAACATTTTAATCTTAACCAACTTTAGATTATAGGTTCTACTTCTTCCATTCAATATGTCCGTTTATTTCGTAGGCTTCATAAAGTCGTAAAATATTGACACAAAAATCTCTAATTTTTTCGTCCTTTTCTTTCTTTGCGATTTCGTACAAACGGATAAACATTTTTTTCCCTGTTTCTGTCTGTTTCATGGTTTTTTTCATCATATTATGTCTAGAGCAAAGTGTTTGACCATTAGTTATAGTCGCACAACCACCTAATTCTTTGGGTTTAACATGGTCAGCATGAAGTTCTACCCCTTCTTTTATACCCAAGCCACAAATAACACATTTATAACCGCCTCGCTTAAATATCTCCTCTTTCTGAGAAGTAGTAAAATCTTGAACGGTTTTTTGATCAGCTTTACTCGGATCATAACGATAAATTCCTTTTTTGACCTTTACCAATAATCCTTTTTCATACGACTTTCGTATAGCTCTATCAGGATCTCTAAAAACACGGGAGGTACGCCTTTCGTATTCCTTTGTCGCCCAATCCACAATTTCGGGATGAGAAATATCCCGATTAGGATTTTTTTTATAAAACTCCATAATTAAATCACTTTGAGATTGAGACTTTGATTGTTTTTTATCTTTAGACATTAAAGTAAATTTGTTTGATTAATTTTTGCTTCTTTATGTAATCGTTTAACGGCAATATCACAATATGTTTTATCAATATCAATTCCTATAGCTTTACGTTTATTCAGGTATGCTGCGATAAGTGTTGAACCGCTTCCGAGAAACGGGTCAAGAACAGTATCACCAATGAAGCTAAATAATTTTATACATCTTCTAGGAAGCTCAATCGGAAATGCGGCAGGATGTCCTCCTGCGCCTTTCTTGCTTTGACCGTTGAATGTCCACACTCCGTTCGTCCAATCCATAAATTCCCGTTTATTTATGTCATTTTCTTTCTTTCCATTATGCTTTTTCCAATCCTTTTTATACAAAACCAAAATCACTTCAACAGGCGCAATAACATAAGGCGCAGAAGCAGACATCCAAGATCCCCAGGCAGTTCTGCGTGAGATATTTCCTTCGTTCCAAATAATCGTGGAGTGATAATTCCACCCTATTTTTTTAGCAATATTCGTAATATCGGCACAAACAGCTTGCTGACCTCCTTTATTTTTATCTAGAGGAATATTTAAACATAACCGGCCATCATCTCTCGCTAGAGTATGACATTTTGCAATCCACTTCTTAGTAAACTCTAAGTACTTGTCGTAGCCTAAATCGTCTTTGTGCGATAAATAATGAATGTCCACATTATAAGGAGGCGATGTGACTATAAGATCTATGGATGAGTCAGGAATCCTTCTTATTTTCAATATATCGTCGTTGTAGATAACAATATCATCAAAAGTAAAATAGCGCGATGATTTCCTATATCGTGTTTTTTGTGGGCTAATTACATGCATAAATCAAGTTTTATCATTTGTTAAAAATCAGTTAACGGAAATGAGACCATTATACGCCGATTTTGAATTTTTGGTACTACCCTGATGCTAGTCAAAGCGACATCAGCGTAGAGTAAATGTGGAAACCACCGATATAGGTGCCGATTGCCGACCCGATAGTGCTCAATACGAAAATCATGATGATTCTAGCCACTCTATTGTGCCGCCACCCCGACAATCTCGTAGTGTCTTTCTTGAGGGTTGCAAAATCAGAGACTCTAGGTTTCTTCAGATAAAGTTCCACCGCAGCAGCCACTATGCCTACACCAATCGTAGGATTGATAGAGGTGAGCGGCGCTGCCAGAAAAACCGACACGATAGTCAAGGGATGCGCTGCTGCTATCAAAGCACCTACCGCTGCCAAACCGCCGTTGATTAGTATCCAATCTATTACAAGGTCAATACCTACTTGAGTCTCCTTAGCAAAGCCGTAAGCAAAACCGGCGAGTATCACAGACACGATTAGCCACGGTAGTAGGCGGGTGAACTTTTTTTTCGGCGGGACTTTTTCGTACTCGCTAATCGTCGCTTCCGGTTCGGTTCTCGCTTGTTCAATCTCGCGCACGGTGCCTTTTAGATGTGCTGCACCTATAATCAGTAGTATCGATTTCGGCTTATGCTTTGCTATGAATTGCCTCACTTTGGCAGCCATATAAGCGTCTCGTTCGTCAAGCAGTATATTTTTGATGTTGCGGATTGACATCGGCAGTTGCTCAAAAATTGCCTCCAAGGTTCGCCCCTGCTTGATACGTTCTACTTCTTGTATTGAAACTTTTTCGGTATAAAACAAACTCGCAACCAGCGCATTGAACAGCATCAATTTTCTCCACCACGACAAACTGCCGTAGAGCCGCTTGAAAGTTAAACCGATATCACGATCAACGATAGCCAAAGATAGATCGCGTTCTTCGACAATTCGCAACGCTTCTTTGAACTCCACGCCGGGTTCCACTCCCAACTGATCGGCAAGACGTTGCTGATAACCTCCCAGTATCAGTATCGCTACCACTCTAAAGACTTTGCGTTGCCGTATCACTTCACCCAAATCCATATCCAAAAAACTGTTTGGTGATACCAACGTTTTATGGCGGCTTTGACACAGCTCCACTGCAACCGAGTCGTATGCACCACTCTCAAGCAGTGTACGTACCATGTCGGCACTTGCCTTGGATACATGGGCAGTTCCTAAAACGGTGACACGCACACCTTGATGTTCAAGTTCTACCAAAGGTTCTGTTTGAGATTGTGTTTTATCCATCGTTTCCGCAGACCTTGCATTTTGCATTTCTTCTCACACGCAGCTCTCGCCAATTCATCGTCTGCGCATCAAATAACAAAAGACGACCTACTAGGGTGTCTTTGAAGTTTAATAAAATCTTTAGTGCCTCAATCGCCTGCATACTCCCGATTACACCGACTACTGGGGAGAGGATGCCGTTGGCAACACAACTCTCGTCCACATAAGTATCCTCGGTATAAAGACATTGATAACAAGGACTTTCGGCATTATGGGCGTCAAACACGCTCAACTGCCCTTCCATGCGGATAGCAGCCCCATGAACCAGAGGTGTTTGAGCATGCCAACAAGCCTCGTTTATCGCATAGCGAACTTCAAAATTGTCTGTTGCATCAACAACCACATCAACATCGGCAACCTGTCGTTGCAAAAGATCCAAGTCCATTTTCTGATCTATAGGGGTTATCTTAATGTCAGGATTTAGTCGGTGTAAAGTTTTTTGTGCTGATTCGGTTTTGCGCATATCAATACTTTCGGTGTTATGTATCAGTTGTCTTTGCAAGTTTGATAAATCAACATGATCGTAATCGGCAATTAGCATATGTCCTACCCCGCTCGCTGCTAAATACATCGCCGCAGAAGACCCCAAACCACCCAAACCAACGACAAGCACTCGTGCCTCCAATAGCTTTTCTTGACCCTCTATGCCAATTTGCGGCAACAGGATATGACGACTGTAGCGCGACAATGCGTGGGCGCTCAAGCCGTCCGTCATTGAGATCTGCGGTTCTTTAATGCTGCTTGTTGTTCTGCCGTTAGTGGCTTTTGATAACGCGCTTTCCATTCCTTGTAGGGCATCCCATATATCATCTTGCGAGCATCTTCATAATCCAACTTGATGTCGTGTTCTTCCGCCGCTGCTACATACCATTTTGCCAAGCAATTTCTACAAAAATCTGCCAAGTTCATCAAGTCTATATTCTGGACTTCGTTTTTTTCTTGTAGATGCTTGATCAATCTACGGTAAACGGCAGCTTCAAGTTCCAAGCGCGTGTTGTTGTCTATTTCGGTCATAATTACCTCATTATATTATCGTCTTTGGTTCACAAAATCTTAACAAGATTGTATTTTATACGAAAGTCAAGCAATCCCATGTTATTCAAAACATTCGTATGGATTTAAATCGGACAAACTAGGGTTTTTTCATCAGCGGTTGATTATGTATGGTTGACTACATGATTTTTATAATTGCGCTAGTAATCCCAGCGGCTATGCCAAATAAAAGCACCATTCGCCAAGTTAGGTCGGTTTTTAGGTCTGCTAATCCGGTTCTTATCTCCGTTCTAATTTTCTCGATCTCAACCTTAGTCTCTGCCTTAAACTCAGCAATATCTGACTTGACCTCAGTAATATCCGCTTGGTTGGCTGCTCTTGACTCAGCAATATCTGACTTGATCTTAGCAATATCCGCTTGGTTGGCTGCTCTTGACTCAGCAATATCCGCTTGGTTGGCTGCTCTTGCCTCAGCAATATCCACTTGGTTGGCTGCTCTTGCCTCAGCAATATACACTTGGGTCGCCGCTCTTGACTCGGCAATATCCGCTTGCGTCGCAGCAATATCTTCCTTAGTCGCCGCTTTTAACTCGGCAATATCCGCTTGAGTCGCAGCAATATCTTCCTTAGTCGCTAGCTTATTTTCATCTGTCATAGTTGCTATCTTATCTAATCTATCTAGTTTTTTAGCTACATCGCTCGCCTCGGCATTGCTCACACCAGGTATTTTCTGAAGCGTGTTTTGTATAGTATCCATTATTTCTCCTCTGAATGAAAGTATATTGATAAAATATAGGTTTTACCTAGAGTTTTATCTAGACATTAACCGCTAAAACCTATTAAATCACAGCTATATAGGGGATTTTTGGAAAATGGTTGAACGGTACTAAATATCCGACGAACGGATAGATGCTAAGTGTTGATGCAATATCTGCTCCTACAATTTGCGCAGATACGCGACGACCACTGCGTCAGTGGTTGCTAAGTGCTTGTTCTATATCTGCGATGATGTCGTCTATGTGTTCTATACCTATTGATAGTCTAACCAAGTCTTCGGAAACACCAGCGCGTTTGAGATCGGCTTCTGACAGTTGACGATGGGTTGTCGTGGCAGGATGACACGCCAACGAACGAGCGTCGCCTATGTTGACCAGACGCAGTATAAGTTGCAAAGCATCTATAAACTTGGCACCTGCTTCAGCCCCACCTTTAATACCAAAACTCAAGATGCCGGATGCTTTGCCGTTCAAATAACGGTCTACTAATGGCTTGCTTGAGTGGTCGTCTAAGCCGGCATAATTGACCCACTGCACACGCGGATGTTCTTGCAGATAGCGAGCGACGGCGAGTGCGTTATCGCAATGCCGATCTACACGCAACGGCATAGTCTCCAAACCCTGTAGGATTAAAAAGCTATTCAACGGGGAGAGCGCAGAACCCATATTTCGCAGCGGCACCACGCGCGCCCTAGCAATAAAAGCAGCTGCGCCCAGTGCTTCCACATAGCTAACGCCGTGATACGACGGGTCGGGTTCTACCAGCATAGAATAACGGTCGGCGTGTTCTTGCCATGGGAAACGTCCCGAATCAACGATGATGCCGCCGATACTGTTGCCGTGTCCTCCCATATATTTGGTCAGAGAATGTACGACAATATCGGCACCGTGTTCAAAGGGTCGGCATAGATAAGGAGTCGGCACCGTATTATCAACAACTAATACAACACCGTGCTTCTTACAAGTCTCAGCAAGTGTCGCCAAATCGCACACATTTCCTGCTGGGTTGCCCAACGACTCGCAAAAAACGAGCTTGGTTTTGTCGTCGATTAAATCGTCTATCTTCCCGTCTTCGGTAAAGCGCACCTCTATACCTAAGCGTGGCAATGTATGTGCGAATAAATTATAGGTGCCACCGTAAAGTTGACTCGTTGAAATAATGTTGTCTCCGCTATCGGCGATGGTAAATACCGCATAAGTCGTAGCTGCCATTCCCGACGATAAAGCCAACGCACCTATGCCGCCTTCCATAGCAGCAACACGTTTTTCCAACACATCAGTCGTGGGATTCATTATTCGAGTATAGATGTTGCCGATCTCTTTAAGGTCGAACAAATCGGCACCGTGTTGGGTATCTCTAAAAGTATAAGAGGTGGTTTGATAAATTGGCGTGACCGCAGCGCGCGTCGTCGGTTCGCATTCGTATCCAGCGTGTATCGCAATTGTTTCTAGTTTCATGTGTTAATCCTCCTCAACATCATAAGCTATATACATCGTGATCATCCGATTCCATCGCCTCCAAGATGGCGCGAGCACCGGCGATTGTTGTAGTATAACACACTCTATTCTGCACTGCACTGGATCGTATGGTACGCGAATCGGTAATCGCTTGTCTGCCTTCGGTTGTATTGATGATCAAATGAACCGTCCCGTCGTCTATAAAATCAACAACATTGGGACGTTGATTTTCTATGACCTTATGAACAGAACGGCACGCAATGCCAGCATCGCTGAACGCCTGTTGAGTACCTCGGGTTGCCAATATATCAAAACCTTTGTCGCTTAGGCTTCGGGCAATTTCTATTGCTGCCAGTTTGTCCGCATCACGCACACTCATCAGCACCGTACCGCTACGCGGCAATTTATTGCCTGCAGCAAGCTGTGCTTTAGCATAAGCCTCACCAAAACTCTGACCACTGCCCATCACCTCGCCGGTAGAGCGCATCTCAGGGCCCAAAATCGGATCCACACCTATAAACTTATTGAACGGGAAAACCGCCTCCTTAACTGCACAACAAAAAGCACTCTGCTTCTCTTCCTTCGGCACATAAAGACCTTCGTTGTTCTCCACAAAGCCTTGTTTCTTAAGGTCTATATCAACCATGCAGCATGCAGCGATTTTAGCCAACGGCAAACCGATAGCTTTGGATACAAACGGCACCGTACGCGACGCACGCGGATTGACTTCTATCACATAGACCTTATCGTTCTTGATAGCAAACTGTGCATTCATCAATCCTTTGATGTTAAGTGCGAGTGCGATGATTTTAATTTGCCGTGCGAGTTCAGTTTGTATCGCTTCGGACAAGGAATAAGGTGGGATTGAGCAAGCGGAATCACCCGAATGTACCCCGGCCTGCTCAATATGCTCCATGATGCCGCCGAGTAATACATTTTCCCCATCGCATACCGCATCCACATCAACCTCTATCGCATCAGACAAGAAGTGGTCTATTAAAACTGGTTTGTTTTTTGATACTTGAGTCGCCTCTAGTATGTAATGTTTGAGTTCGGTTTCGTCGTACACGATCCTCATCGCACGACCTCCTAAGACAAAAGAAGGCCTGACGATGATCGGATAGCCTATGGAAGCTGCAATATCCAATGCCTCCGCTTCGGTCAGTGCAATGCCGTTGGGCGGCTGCTTTAATCCCAGTTTTTCTATGACTTGCTGAAAACGTTTTCGGTCTTCGGCTAAGCTGATGGTATCGGCACTGCTGCCGAGTATAGGCACGCCAGCATCAGCCAAACTTTGGGTCAGATTCAAAGGCGTTTGACCGCCGTATTGCACCACCACACCTTTGAAATCACCATGACGCTTTTCGGTTTCTATAACGTTCAGCACATGCTCAAAATCTAAAGGCTCAAAATAGAGACGATCCGAAGTATCGTAATCGGTTGAGACCGTCTCAGGATTGCAATTGATCATAATCGTCTCAAAGCCTGCTTCGCGCAGTGCAAACGAAGCATGCACACAACAATAATCAAACTCTATACCCTGCCCTATACGATTGGGACCACTACCCAGTATGATGATTTTTTGCCTTGCGCTCGGGTGCGCCTCACATTCCTCGTCATAACACGAATACAGGTAAGCGGTTTGCGTATCAAACTCCGCCGCACAACTATCCACCCTTTTATATGTCGCATTAATCTTTGCATTGAGGCGGCTGTTGCGAACCTTTAGGTCGTCGACCGACAACAACCGTGCAATATGCGCATCGGTAAAACCTTGCTGTTTGAGTTCATGCAAGTGCGCCCGGTCAGAAATCTTAAAAACACCATCTTTTATCTTTCTCTCGGCATCTATGATCTCCGACATTTGACTTAAAAACCAAGGGTCTATCCTTGTCAGTTCATAGAGCTTAGCGATATCAATACCCATCCTCAAAGCCTCAGCGATTAACAATATTCTGTCTGGAGTTGGATCTTGTAGGCGCAACATCAACGCATCAATACCATTGCCTTGTAGCGACTCGCTGCGCAATGCTTGCGGCAAAGCAAGCCCAACATACCCAAGTTCCAAGCTACATAATGCCTTCTGCAAGGACTCCTTAAAAGTTCTGCCGATTGCCATCGCCTCACCGACCGATTTCATTTGCGTCGTGAGATTGTTAGAGGTTTGAGGGAATTTCATAAAATCAAAACGAGGGATTTTGGTGACCACATAATCTATCGTCGGTTCAAAGGATGCCGGTGTCGCTCCACCAGTAATCTCGTTCTTTAGTTCATCCAAGCTATAACCCACCGCCAATTTCGCAGCAACCTTTGCAATCGGAAAACCAGTTGCCTTAGATGCCAATGCCGAGGAACGCGAGACACGCGGATTCATCTCTATCACCACCATACGACCATCATCCGGGTTAATCGCAAACTGCACATTGGAACCGCCGGTATCTACACCAATCTCGCGCAACACTGCAATTGATGCGTTGCGCATCTTTTGATATTCCTTATCGGTTAGCGTTTGTACAGGTGCCACCGTGATTGAGTCGCCGGTGTGTACTCCCATTGGGTCAAAGTTTTCTATGGAACACACAACGATGCAATTATCGTTGCAATCGCGCACAACCTCTATTTCAAATTCCTTCCAGCCCAACAAGGATTCCTCCAATAAGACCTCGCTGATAGGCGACAATGCTAGACCGTGCTTGACTATGTCTTCAAACTCTTCGGGATTACGGGCAATACCGCCGCCGCTGCCACCTAAGGTATAAGACGGTCTTACGATGATCGGGAAACCCAACTGCTCAGGTGCCGCCTGCGCTTGTTGCCAATCCTTAACGACAACTGAGCGTGCACTTTTCAAGCCGATGTTCTCCATCGCCTTGCGGAACAACAAGCGGTCTTCAGCTTTACTAATCGCCTCCGACGAAGCACCAATCAATTGCACTCCAAACTCCTGCAACACGCCTTCCCGCTGTAAGTCCATCGCACAATTCAGAGCAGTCTGTCCACCCATCGTCGGCAACAAAGCATCAGGTCTTTCTGTTGCTATGATTTTCTTCAATGTGCGCCATTCTATAGGCTCTATATAAATCGTATCGGCAGTATCCGGGTCGGTCATAATCGTCGCCGGATTGGAATTGACCAAAACGACACTATAACCCTCTTCGCGCAATGCTTTGCACGCCTGCACACCGGAATAATCAAACTCACACGCCTGCCCAATAACGATAGGGCCGGCACCGATAATCAAGATACGCGATAAGTCCTCACGCTTAGGCATTAGATTCCATCTGCCGGATAAAATTATCAAATAATGTGCTCACATCGTGGGGGCCGGGGCTTGCCTCTGGATGCCCCTGAAAGCCGAATGCAGGATAATCTTTGTGGCGTATGCCTTGAATCGTGTTGTCAAACAGCGATAGATGACTGACCTCCAACTGCTCAGGTAGGCTTGCCTCATCAATGCAGAAACCATGATTTTGGCTCGTCAACATCACTCGCTTGCTAGATAAATCAAGCACTGGATGATTTGCCCCGTGATGTCCGAACTTCATCTTCATCGTTTGAGCACCGCTTGCCAAACCGAGCAACTGATGTCCCAGACATATTCCGAAAATAGGCAAGCCACTTGGCAAAAGCTCGCGTATCGTATCAATTGCATAATCGCAAGGCTCAGGGTCACCCGGCCCATTGGATAAAAAGACACCATCGGGTTGCTGTGCCAACACTTCCGCCGCCGTTGTCTTCGCTGGCATCACTGTGATACCACAACCACGCGCCGCCAAGTGTCTCAATATGTTGCGCTTGATGCCGTAATCAAAAGCAACCACATGACATTCGGGGTTTTTTTCTGTATCCCAACGATAAGATTTTTTGGTACTCACATGCTGTGCCAAATCCTTATCTTTCAAACCTGAGAAGCCACGCAACGCAACTTCAGCATCATCTTGCGACACTGCCTCATCAAATACCACGCCGTCCTGCGCACCGTGCATACGCAAATGCCGTGTGAGGCGACGGGTATCTATATCGGCTATTGCAACGACCTTGTTGTCTGTCAGATAATCGCTCAAATCCTGCTTACGCCGCCAACTGCTCGCTGTTGACGGTAAATCGCGAATAACCAACGCCGCCGCATAAATACCCCCGGACTCCACATCCTCATCGTTCACACCAGTATTACCAATATGCGGGTAAGTCAATGTCACAATCTGCTGAGCATAAGACGGGTCGGTCAAAATTTCCTGATAGCCGGTCATTGCCGTATTGAAGACAACCTCGCCAACAGCAACACCACTAGCTCCAATAGAGATACCGTCAAAACGAGTACCGTCTCTCAACAAAAGGGTAGCAGAACTTGCCATCTTGCTATGTTACCTGTTAGAAAATCAATTAAGTATTTGTTAAGTATCGGAGGTCGCGCACTCCCCTCTGCTAGCACACCACCTGCAATGCGCCTATTATACAACCAGTTGAAAGATTGAGGCATTGAATATGTTTTTACACCATTTCCATATCCTTGCCGTAAAATAATCTGCTATGGAGATGAATGCGCTTGCCGATAAGATTAAACGGTGGGGAGTAGAACTCGGCTTTTCCGATGTCGGTTTTGCCAATACCGAATTGCACGATTATGAGCTCAAACTACTGGAATGGTTGAACGACGGAATGCACGGTGAGATGCATTTCATGGAAAAACACGGCAACAAGCGTAGCAGACCCGAAAAACTAATCGACGGTACCGTTAGCATCATATCAGTGCGCATGAATTATCTTGATAAGGACTCTGCCGATGCAGATACGGTATTAAAACAACCTCAAAAGGCGTATATTTCGCGCTATGCTTTGGGACGAGATTACCACAAATTGATACGCAAAAGATTGCAAAAGCTCGCCGATAAAATTACACAGGCAATCGGACCTTTCGCATACCGTGCGTTCAGCGATAGTGCACCGGTATTGGAAAAACCGCTTGCCGAACAGGCTGCACTTGGTTGGATTGGCAAACACACGCTACTGCTCAATCGCTCCGCTGGTTCGTGGTTTTTCTTAGGTGAGCTGTATACGAATTTGGCACTCCCGCCGTCTGCCCCGACAACGAATCACTGCGGTAGCTGTGAGCGTTGCATAGATATATGCCCGACTCAAGCTATCGTCGCACCTTATAAACTAGATGCCCGACGTTGCATTGCTTATTTAACGATAGAGCTTAAGGGTTCTATCCCGGTAGAATTGCGCCCTCTGATGGGTAATCGCATATTCGGTTGCGACGATTGCCAGCTGGTTTGCCCGTGGAACCGTTATGCGGGTTATTCCACCGAAGAAAAATTCCGCACCCATCATAATCTGGATGAGGCGGATTTGATAGAGCTATTTTCGTGGAGCGAACAAACATTTTGCGATAGATTAGCAGGATCGGTTATTAAACGTAGCGGTTATGAAAGTTGGCTTAGGAACATCGCAGTGGCACTCGGCAATGCACCCAGCAGCGATGAAATCATACAGGCTTTGGAAACACGTCTAAACCATCGTTCCGAAATCGTTCGTGAGCATGTGCGATGGGGCATTGAACAACATACTCGGAATACTGATACTAAGTGTTCCTCTGTCGCCACGTCAGATATTTATTAATCAGGCCGCGAGTCGAAGCATCCAACGAGCTTATCACATCGCCACTCGGATTGTTTTGCAAACAATCAAAAACTTGGTCGGCTAGTTGCTTTCCTTGTTCTACCCCCCACTGGTCAAAAGAATTGATCCCCCAAATCAAGCCCTCGCAAAACACTTTGTGTTCGTACAGCGCAATTAACGAACCCAAAGTGTGCGGACTAAGCTTACGTAGCATAATCGTATTGTTAGGTCGGTCACCCGGACATTCGCTCTCTGAAGTGCCGTCTTGTACGCCGTGCATTAGTGCGTGAGATTGAGCAAAACAATTTGCATGTGGCAAAGCATCACTTTTGGTTCCACCAGCTATGCCAGCGGTATCAGCAGTCACGATAAAATCAATTGGGATCAACCGAGTGCCTTGATGTAAAAGTTGGTAGTATGCATGCTGTCCGTCTAAAGCCTTTCCACCCCATATCACCGGGGCGGTATCGCAACTGAGCTTCTGTCCGTATCTATCGACACGTTTTCCGTTACTTTCCATTTCCACCTGTTGCAAATAATCGGGTAATAGTTCCAAGCGGGTGTCATAACACAAGACCGCATGGCTCTGTGCGTTGTGAAAATTGTTATACCAAATGCCGAGCAGAGCTAGAATGACTGGCATATTCTTTTCCGGCTCGGCGGTTTGAAAGTGCTGATCCATTCGATAAGCCCCAGCCAATAATTGTTCGTATATCTCCATGCCTAAGTTCACTGCAAGCGGTAATCCTGCTGCCGAACATAAAGAATAACGACCACCTATCGTAATCGGTACCACTAAGCAATGCTTGGGAGCAATACCGAACTCAACAGCTCGGACACGGTCGGCTGTCACCGCAAACATCTGATTTTGTGCACCGTCGCCCAACCAAGTTTTGGCATAACTTGCATTCATCAAGGTCTCTCGGGTTTTGAATTTCTTGGAAATAACGATAAAACAAGTACTTTTAGGGTTTAACTCGGAAAGCAAAGACTCTAACTCTCCGCAACCTATCGTAGAAACAAAATGAACTCTAGAGGGTGTTTGCTTATAAGCTGATAATGCTTGACTCGCCATTGCCGGGCCGACATGCGACCCCCCTATGCCCAGACTAACGACATCAGTAATCGTTTGTCCGCTAGCACGATGCGGAACTGAACCGGACAATTCCAAACATAATTCTTGCATTCGTTGTTTGGTCGCAATAATTTCTGTGTTCAAATCATCGGCATTCAGTTTATCCGATTGGCCATGAGGTTGGCGTAAGACAGTATGTAATGCCGCCTGTTTTTCACTTAGATTGATTTCATCACCCTTGAACAACCGCGCCCGCCAATCTGTAAAATCTGACGAGTTCAATAATTCGACCAATAGTTTGATGGTCTCATTGGTAAATTTGTTTTTTGAATAATCTAGAAATAGGTCGTGTGTTTCGATTGAATATTTATCAAAGCGGTCGGGGTCTTGCGCAAATAGATCTTGCAACCGAACCGATTGCGATTGAGCATGATGCGCCTTTAGTTTTTTTAGGATATCCGTTTGTTGACTAAAATATGGCTTCATTTTGTATTGTGTTGTGCAAAGCCAATAGATTATAAACAATTAACGAACTTTGCGCTTCATCACGGTTATTATACAAAAGATAGCCAATAGTATTGATTAAATTAGATAGACCTATAGGGACTATAACAATAGTACTTAGGCCTGTCATCCAATCTGATATGTAGCCATGCCACACCTCCGCCTGCAGTATTCAACCATCTGGGTGTGTTGTCTAGATGTGTCTCAACCAGGCGACCGACTCGCTGCCACAATGCCTGATTTTGATAATCCGGCGCGTGTTTGCTAAATGCCGCTAAATGACTATAGGCAGAGGCTTCGGCTTTAGGACACGGTGCTACCAACCAAGCGTCTTTACCCAAGTTAGGAAATGCAACTATATCTTTATCCGAAAAATAGTCCGCAAATGCATCGGTATCGGAGGGTATATCCAATTCTGGGCTATTTATTATCACGAACTCAAAAGGACGATGCACAGTATCCGAACTCAGTGGCGGTGTCTCCCAGCGATAAGCGATATATTCAATACTTGATAAGAATTCGATATAAAAGGTTCTAAAAATTTCGCTTTGCTGCCATAAGGTGATTACCGAATGATAACTCAAGACGGCACCTTCCTTTAATATATATACCTTTAGCACACCTGTAGTGCCGACCTCATTGACATGGGTTTCAAACCTATCCATCTTTCTTAGGAATTTACACCGCCGAGTAATCCGACCAATTCCGACAATGCCGAGCGACCAATATTGTCTTTGTACACCTGAATAATCGGCACATTGGTCCAGACACTGAGTTCGCGTGCATTATCAAGCTCGCTTCCATCAGCCTGCAGATGCATACGATTAAGCACCACTGCGATAACTTTGAGATGCCGAGCAGCGAGTGCCTCTAGGGTTAGTAGTATATGATTGATGCAACCCAAGCGATCGGGCGATACAACAACGGCCGGAAATCCTAGTGCCGATATTAAGTCTGCATTAAGACCATCGGCAGCGATAGGAGATAACAACCCGCCGGCACCCTCCACCACTACAAATTGTTTTTCGCAATGGCAACAGGCAGCAAGTTGAGCTATTGTGTGCGTTGCACCTGCCAGCATCGCTGCACGTTCCGGCGAGGTCTCCGCTTTATAACGATAGCGACACACTTGTTCAATTGAAGGCGCGGATACTGAGGCTGCTGCCAAACGAACGGCATCTTCGGCTATCAACCCATGCTCACCCTCCGAACAGCCACTCTCCACAGGTTTGCGCACCACTACTTTTAAGCCGGACTTCTCTAAAGCCTTTATTAAATGGCACGCAATTACCGTTTTACCTATACCAGTATCGGTGCCGGTAATGAATACGCCCGAACTAATCATCTGAGCTGTTGAAAAAGTATTTCATACACCGTAGAGGCAGAATAAAGCCGCCGATTGAGACAGTAGTTCAATCGGCATTTCAATTATCCGCCCTAACGCGACGTACTTGCACAATTTATACATTCATCCATCAAATTTATGCAAACCATAATCTTGTGGCGCATAGCGATTACAGTTTTGCAGGACGGTACCGTAGGGCGGATATGCAAATCCGCCCCTACCATTTTCTTAAATTCAATGGCGCAAGCGGTTGGATTCATACGATGACGGCACTTTTTCAACAGCCTTTCGTTTGGTTTTTATTCATTAAAACTCTATTTCTTTTATATTTTTATAAAGATCCTCCAAACCTTCCTCATAAGCACGAAAGCCTGTCCCGTGATTTCTTGCCCTAGTTACCTTGTCATGTAGTCTTAAGTCCAAGAGTAGTTTTCCATTCTCAAACTGATTCTTGAGCGTAGATTTTGTTGCCCCTCCGGATAAAAGTCTAGCGCAATTATATAAAAAGTGTTCTACACCATCTCTTTTCTCTACTCTTGCTTTAACTAATAATACACTTCGTACCTTTTCGTTAAAGCATTTTTGAATTTCCTCCAACTCCCATTCAGTTATTAGGGAACCATCCGTGCTTCTCACCGCAATCAGATCATCTTTGACCGATAGAAAAAGCCCAGCACTATTCGGTTTAAGGCGTATTGTGTGATACAAACCTAGCCTACCATTCTTATTTTTGCGACCATATTTTCTAACGGCTTCTAAAGGTTTCATTT
Source organism: uncultured candidatus Poriferisulfidus sp. (assembly GCA_965200865.1). Classification (GTDB taxonomy): domain Bacteria; phylum Pseudomonadota; class Gammaproteobacteria; order Poriferisulfidales; family Oxydemutatoraceae; genus SP5GCR1. The sequence continues at coordinate 1,243,702 of CBDAVG010000002.1, forward strand.
TCCATGCCTTTTTGTTTAGAGTAAATAGAGTTGTCATTCCGGTATGATTTTCTCTTTTGGCTTTAAGTTCTATTTCCCCCAAATCCGGTATGCTTAAATTGTTTTCTTTTATTTCAAGTAGTTTCTCTAAAGTGTATCCAATCCCAGTCGGCCCCTTTCTAAGTGTCCGTATATATCCTTTCATCTTGATTTCAGACAGCTTTTTCCTCACTTCTTCTAGTGTCATTTATTCTTCATCCTTTGCTGAAAACCACTATATACTCGTTGGTCATGGTATTTGACTTCACACCAACTTTGTTTGTGGGAGAGTTCTTTGAGGGCATAACCTTATTATGAATGTTTCTAACAAATATCCTTTCAAAGTTAAGCCCCATGCTATCAAGAAAAGAAGCGGTGATCTGATCCATAGGTATTTGAAAACCTTTTACCGTTCTGTTTCCAACCACAAAACAAACCTTTCCTTGTTCGTTTAGGTTCTCTAAAATATTTTTCACTGCGTTGTAGTACCCATTAAAAAAGTATAGTACTTCATTCGCCCTCTTGGAATCCACCTCTTTAATTTTCTTGACTACATCCATTAAAACTTGGTGTTCCTTTAGTCCGTAATTTAACTCGCCCTTTTTCCCAAGACCCTCTCTATCAATTTGATAGCCGTTGGCAGTATGCGCATTTAGGCCGTTTACCCACTCGTTCCCAAAACTTGTGTACTGTCCGTAAGCAACGGTTGTTCTACTATCTCCATAAGGAGGTGAGGTAACAACCAAGTCATATTTTATTTTCGAGGGAATTTTGTTTTCTGCATTAGCAAATATAGGTTTGCTCATCTTTTGGGACATATCCGTACTCAAAAATACCTCAATCATCTCTTGAAGGTGCGAAAAAAATCTTGAAAATACTTCATTGGTGGTTCTCGCTATCTTCTCCTTTTTAATCCTATATCTTTTAAATTCACCATTTTTAGTTAAAGACTGATTGCGGCAGACAAAAGCAAAAATAGTTAGGAAAAAATCTTTATACTCATAAGACCCGGTTTTCAAAGCCCATCTTATCTTGCCAAGATCATTGATTACTTCCTTGGAATACCAATAATCCATATTCGTTATTTTGGGAATGTCCATCTGTCCGTCATCAAAAAGAGATTCCATATTGCCATAAAGAGATTTTTTTAGGTCATTAAACTCTTTAAGCAGTTTTTTCTTTTGATATGCTTTCGTTTTTGCTCGAGCAATTAGAATAGCCATAGGGTTTATATCAAAACCAACCGATTCATAGTCGTTGATCTTAGATTCAAGCAAAGTTACACCACTTCCACAGAATGGATCAAGAATTATATCTCCCTTTTGGGCATATTTATCAATAAGGAATTTAACCAGCAATGGATGTAGCATTGCTGGATACGGATGTATTCTGTGCCTTCCTCTTAAAAGTCTTTCTTTTTGAAAGGAAAGTTCTTTTTGTTCGGTTCTCGAATAGTTATATTCAAACATATTAGCCCTCTAGTTTCTTGTAGGAAAGCCTTTTACTAATTACATACTTTGCTAGAAACATTACCCGACCTGAGGAGCCTCCCAAAAAATTATCCGATGTTAAATAGCAGTTCCTATGGTATTAAAAACCATAATAAAAAACAAGTACAAACAGTATATCTCAATCTTGACTCAACAATAGATTTTCAATCCATCTATATTTTTCGGTGGTTTGTTCTACAACCTTCAAAGGGAGTTCGGGTGGCGGTGTTTGAATATCCCAATTCTGCCGTATCAAATAATTACGTATATATTGTTTGTCAAAACTGGTCGGCTCAGTGCCAGGACGGTAGCTTTGCAAATCCCAAAAACGCGAGGAATCAGGGGTTAGTATTTCGTCTATCAATACTAAACGCCCTTCTGCGTCAATGCCGAATTCAAACTTGGTGTCGGCGATTATGATACCGCGGTCATAGGCGTAGTCGCTGCAAAGTCGGTAAATCTCAAGTGCTTTGTCGCGAATTTCGGCAGACATTTGCGTACCTACAGAATTTGCCATTTGCTCAAAACTGATAGGGCTATCGTGTGCGCCTATCTCGGCTTTGGTGGTCGGCGTGAAAATAGCCTCAGGTAGCCGTTCGCCGAGTTGCAAGCCAGCATCCAAAGAGATGCCGCATAGCTTACCGCTGTCTTGGTAGTTGTTCCATGCAGAACCGTATAAATAACCGCGCACAATCGCTTCTACGGCAAGCGGTTTTATTTTTTTCACAACCATGCTACGCTCGGCTAACTGCGGTTGATGTTTTAATTCTGTCACCTTATCAGTTGCCGCTATATCGGTGGTATGGTTGGGAATTATCTTAGCGGTTTTATCAAACCAAAAAGTGCTCAACGAGGTTAATACTCTGCCTTTATCGGGAATCGGGGTGGGGAATACGACATCAAACGCCGAAAGCCTGTCGCTGGCAACCATCAATATATATTGCTCGCCTAGATCATATAGATCTCGGACTTTACCTTTGCATAACAACGGTATAGATTCTAAATTAGAATCGTATATCGCCTCCATCGTTATAAATTTATCGTCAACCCTGATCGTGTATATCGCATATACGCTGAACCGATTCAGGCAAGTTGTCTGGACAGCGACCACACATCTCATTACCGGGCACCGCATAATCCATTTTTTTCGGTTTAGGAAACTCCAACGAATCCATCAGAGCGATAAACTGTGCTCTAGTCGTTCCGACCTTGAGGCGTGGGTTGCGCATTTTTTCTTGACCGATGCTACTGATTCGGCGATTCTCGTAATCGTGGCCTGGATAGACTAAAGTATCTTCGGGCAGGCTGAATATCTTGCCGTAAATGCTGTCGTATAAAGTGCCGGAATCACCCGATTGGAAGTCGGTTCTGCCACAGCCTTCTATCAATAGCGCATCACCGGTGAAAATCATTTTGTGTATGCCGTCGTCTATTAAGTAAGCATAATGGGTGTCGGTATGGCCCGGGGTGAACAAAGGATGCAACTCTATCTGCCCGATTTTCAATGCCGTCCCTTCTTGCACGCCTATGTCCCGGCACGGGAGCTGGTCGGCCTCAGCACCTACCAGTTTACAATCAGTCAACGCTTTAAGTTTCAACCCACTGGTGATATGGTCGGCGTGTATATGCGTCTCTATCGCATAATTCAAATTCAAGCCCAATTCTCTAATCGTCTCCAAGTCACGCTCAAAAACATCAAGTACTGGATCTACGAGTGCCGCAGTACCAGTCTCCGTACACGCAATTAGGTAGGTATAAGTACTGGATTGGGATTCAAAAAATTGTTTGAATATCATTGCGCTACTCTGTTTGCTGAAGTTGTATAAAATACATAGTATACTAGTTTGAATACTGAAAATATTATGGAAACCGAAGAAATTAAGAATCTAATAACAGCAGGTTTGCCGGATGCACAGATTGATATAGATGGTGGTGACGGCAAATACCAGGCCAGAATCATCAGCGCAACTTTTGAAGGCTTAACTCAGGTGCAACGACATCAGGCAGTTTACGCAACGGTTCAAGCCCAGATACAAAGCGGAGAACTACACGCTTTGAGCATAGAAGCTCTGACACCCTCAGAAGCTGAGCAACGATAGCACTAGTTATCTCTGAAAGCCCGACGCTTTAGAGGATAAGCGGATAAGCCTTGTTGCTTTGAAAAATAGAGCGACAGCAGTTTCATATCTGCTTCGTTAATCGTGCCGATAATACTTAACATAATAGGGTTATTACGTTTCCCGTCCCTATAATCGGTTAAGGATTGGTAAAGATAATCTCGATATTGCCCTGCTAAACGCGGGTGTTCAGGAAACATTGCGCTATTGCCGTCCATACCATGACAACCGGCACAGACTGCGAGTTTGGCATTTAATTCCTCTGAAAGCTGCGGGGGTTGAGCAGACGCAGCGACAGGCTCTGCTCCCGAAACAGCCTCCGATCCCGAAAAATAAGCAGCTATATCCGCCATATCCGTTTCTGACAAACCAGAGGCATGGGCACGCATCGTCGGGTGGCTACGCTCACCGGATTGATAAGCTTTCAAGGCGGAGATTATATAGGGAGCATGTTGCCCAACCAGTTTAGGTACATGATAACTAGGATAAATATTGCCGTAACTTGGTACACCGTGGCAGCCCAAGCAGGTTTGTGCTTTCAACCTTCCGCTTTCGGCATCTCCAGCACTTGCAAGCGGTGATAATATAAATAAGCAAATAACGTAGAAACGATACTTCATAAAAACTCCCTAAATGATTTAATATAAAGTGGCTATCATGCCAAAATATCGGGAAAATGTCCATAGTTTAGTTTGTTTTTGATTGAATATGCCACCAATTTCGCATAAAACTCTGCAAAAAATTTGTATTCTGCGACTGTCCGCAATCGGGGATGTCGTACAAGCATCTATTGCGGTCAACGCACTTAAATTGTCGCATCCTCAGCTTGAGCTGACTTGGATTATAGGGAAAACCGAATACGAGTTGTTAGCTCATTTGAACAACATTGATTTTATAGTCTTTGATAAAGACAAAGTTTGGAAGTCTTATAAATTGATTGCCGAGCAATTGTCTGGTAGAAAATTTGATGCTTTGCTCTTGATGCAATACTCGTTGCGTGCCGGTTTGCTCAGCCTTTTAGTTAAAGCACCGTTGCGCATAGGCTATCCGCATCAGTTATCTAGAGAATTTCATAGTCTGTTCGTTAATCAACATATCAAGATGCCGACCGGCAAGCATGTATTGGATATTTATTACGGCTTCGCCGAAGCACTAGGTGTAAAGGAGCGGACAAATGCCGTCCCCATATATTATCTGCCAGATGATACCCAATTTGCCGAACGCAATTTATCCAAAGACAAGAAAATACTGTTGATCAGCCCGTGTTCCAGCCATAGTTTCAAAAATTGGTTGCCCGAGCGTTATGCGGAGATCGCTCAAGTTGCAATGCAGCGATACGATATGCACCCTGTATTAGTAGGAGGTAATAGTCAAAACGAGAGAATGTATGAAGCACAGATACAGCAATACCTCCATACACCCTGCACCAGCTTAATAGGAAAAACCACCCTGCGACAACTAGCTGCCATCGTTGCACATAGCGATCTAGTGATCGCACCGGACTCGGCAATCGTACATATCGCTTCGGCACTACAAACTCCGGTCATCGGACTCTATGCAGCAACCAATGCCGAGCGTAGCGGTCCTTATCGTTATCTAGATTGGTGCGTCAATCACTACCCCGAAGCATTGGAGAAATACTTCCATAAATCCATAAAAGATGTGCGTTGGGGAAAGCATATAAAAAAATCCAACGCAATGGAGTTAATCAACACACAATCAGTGCTTGAAAAACTTGACCGTATCATGGAAGCTGGAGAATATTAATGCAACACTGGGTATATTGCTATAGCCGACAGTACTCAACGATAAAATCTGCAATTTGGTTAGGATCGTTGATGTCCAAAATCGGAATCGCAATATCGGACGGTGGATTTTCATCGGTAGCAAGCGCAACCACATGGGGGTCTTGACTATACATATAGGGGTGTTCTAGACCGCGTCTATGCAGTTCTATTTTGGGAAAGGTCTCACGCTTAAAACCTTCGACCAAAACAACATCAAGGCTTTGGTGGGTAATGATATCAACGAGTTCGGTCAAGGTTGCTTCTTCGTTCTCGCTAAAATGCTCGTTGATCAATGCCCATCGCCTACTTGACGACACGAGCATACTCTTAGCACCCGCTTTTCTGAGTTCATAGCTGTCTTTACCCGGCTGGTCAGTGTCAAAATCGTGGTGTGCATGCTTGACGATGCCGAGCTTAAATCCTTTGTCCTTTAATATGGGAATGATTTGCTTGAGCAAAGTGGTTTTGCCAGTCCCACTGTGGGCGCAAAAACCTATAATCGGCAGAGTGCTATCGTTTGTGTTCATGATTTTTTCCTGTTTCTCAAGATCTCCGGGTGTATTGATGTTCCTAAAAGCATCTACTCTATCACTGAAATTGCAGCGAACCGTTTTAAGTTTATCAAACCACCAGTCTATTTTACGCCCCCCTTGCGCTAAATATTGCGATAAAGAAGACCTTAGATTCGTTTTCATCAAACAGAAAACCGGATGAATCCGCTTTCCGTCGTCGGCAACCGCAATATCGGCATCATGCTCTGTCAATGTATTATACAAACGCTGTGCCAAATCTGTCGGAGGATGTGGCGTGTCGCAGGGACACACTAATAAATAAGGCGTTCGTACATCACACAACGCACTTGCTATCCCTGCTAAAGGTCCCATAAAATCGTCGTTTTCATCGCTGATGACCGGATAGCCGTATTTTTGATACTCTGACAAATTCCGATTTGCATTGATCCATACATGAGTAACCTGCACGGCAATACGCTCAATTACATGTTCTATCAGAGGACGACCTGCCAACATTATTAGACCTTTATCGGAATGTCCCATACGCGAACCTCGCCCCCCTGCCAAAATCACGGCACTCAAATTTTCTTTAGCATTGAACACTGAACTATCGGATGTCATACCGCCATTATACATAGGCAGGGGTGAGCGTTGAATAAGTACTGTCCTCACACAAATCTACCCGCTCTGCGCCATTTGGTTTTGGTTTCCATAGATGAAATGGATGAATGGGGCTGTTGAAAAATAGAACCGCCGTTTGTTGCAGTAGCACAAACGGCGTGACTTTGTGCAGAACCTTTGCAACCACCCCGTCAGGCTTCGCCTGCCACCCCTCCAAAGGAGGGGAATGTACTAATGCAAATACTTTTTCAACAGCCCCGAATGGATTGTTTATACAGACGCAACGCGTTAGGGCGGATATGCAAATCCGCCCCTACCATTTTCTTAAATTCAATGGCGCAAGCAGTTGGATTTATACAATGACGGTACTTTAGGGTGGAACGTTTCGTAAGAGACCTTCTAAAAAGACTCTGACATGTACACGCAATACCGGCCTTCGTAGGTTGGCGATATAATCTACTTCGGTGTAGCCGTCTTCGGTGTTATCAGCGCGCCTTAGTACGATGGTAATTCGGTTCTCATCTCTCAACAACGGAATGATTTGTGAAACCGTCGTAGCAGGCATGTTTGCAGCTAGATCCAGAGGATTACCGCCTTCAACATATTCGTGGAGATTATTATTTAAGCGAATACTTTGAATACTTACACCGGCAGCAGTCACCGATGCCGATGCTATGGTATTAGTAGTCGCACTCAATAGTTGACCGATGTAGGTAGTTGCAGATTCATTTTCGAGATTGATACCGCTTAGGCTCAGCATAAACCCTAGGGCAATCCTATCCATTGCCGATGCACGGGATATAACCACGGTATAAGTCTGTGTATTTGCATCCTGTGCAGTCACTACTATAGTTGCGGTTGTATGCGCCCCTGCAGCAATTGCAATTGGTTGTCTTATCAAGCGATGCAGTAGGCTCGGCGGCTCGTTTGCTTCGCGAATAGTCAATCTTGCGTGTTTGTTAGCAGTCATCACGGTTATGGTCGTACTCGCTATGTCGTTAGGTAGTTCTATGCTGTAGTCAGTCTGCCGGTGTTCTTCCGACACAGGATCAAAAACAAATGCCGGTGTCAATTCACCTGCCAACACCTCAAGCATACTCAGCCGCGTATCTCGGCTCCTTGCTCGCATGATAGTTACCGTATAGGTTTGGCTCGTCTTACCGTCTTGGGCGGTCACCTTAATTTGCAAGGTTTTGCTAGTGCCGGTCTCGGCAACGACAACCCGTCTACTCACACTCTGCCTGTTACTCTCGGAGGTGACACCTTCCGTAATTTTCACCGTCGCTTGCGAGTTCCTCGCAGTCGCAGTCACGGTCGTACTCATCATATGCTCGCTTAAGGCTGCAGTATAAGTTCTATCCTTGTTATCTACTACAGAAACATCGCCCGCAGTGACACTCGCCAAGCCTACATCGGTACTCGAAGCGCGCACAGCGACTATTCGGTATATCGTGTCTGGTTCTTCCGTTGCCGATACTTCTAGGGTGATCTCGTTATCACCAATGTCTAAGTCGTCAACCATAATACTCGTAGCATCATCGGCTATAGGTGTGCCGTTTATAACGATTGTGGATTGGTCATTTCTTTCAAACTCTATAGTAATGCTATCCCGATGATTGGCTAAGGTCGTACTATAGTCGAATGTTAGAGGGTCAAACACCGTAGGCTCTCCGGTTGGGGTGCGCAAACCATCTTCGCTACTTAAATCTCTCAACCGGCTACTATATCGGTGCCAAATATTTACGCTATATGTCGCACTACTCTGTTGCGGAGATGTCACCTCAAAATCAATGCGGTTCGCCGCCAATGCCAAATCGCTAATCGTTGCTCGTACAACCAACAAGCCGGCTTGGGTTGAGGTTGTAATCTCGCTTACCGTATTCTCGTCCGAGACGATTGTAAGCTCTACAAACTCGTTGACTCTTGCAGTCACCATTATCGGTACACCATTGGGAATTCGTAGCGGTGGTTGCGGTTGTAGATCGCTGCCTGAAAAATCTCTGCTCCGTGCCTCACCGTTCTCATCTTTCCACGCAACACGCCAGCTGTGCAACCCGATATCGTAGGCACGGAAAACCTTATAGCTTTGTGTACTAATGTTATTTGTGCCTCGCCATTCCGCATTAATCTCGTTATCGCCATAATCCAAATCTACACTTATAGTATTTTCATTTTCCGCAAGCGGCGTACCGTTTATAAAGATTGTTCCGCTTCCTGCAATTGCCGTGACCCTAACACGACTGGTTTCGGTAGGTACCCTATACCGTGACACATCCAAACTGAAAGATGGCATTAAATTGTCGGCATCTAAAATCAGCACGTCAAAACCCTCTCTTTCCGAATCAGGCACAACCTCTCGCACTATTTCGGTCGATGCTGGCAACGGTGCGGATACAACGGTATGGCGATGACCTTGCCCATCTCTATAGCTTACTATCACTCTATAGGAATCGGCAATCACACCACCGACATCATAACTTTGGGCATTCGCACCGACGATATTAGACCAAATACCATCCGATTGTTGTTGCCATTGGTAAGCGACACTGTTGGCATTACCGCCACCGTCGGGGTCTTCCGACAATTTCACTTTGCCTAGTGTCGGCGCAGTATAAGTGAAACCTACCCGCGTCGGCGTACTAATGCCGTCTATTACACCATTATTGTGCTTGGCGACGACAAACGAGAGTTCTCTAACAGCAACTCTACCGTCGTCGTCGCGAACCATCAACGATATGCTCACCGACTCGGCAGATTGGTTAGCAGAGATGTAGTCTTCTCGCAGATAGAACGACAGTGCCACATTTCCCGAACCGCCAACCACGGTACCGCTGAGCGCAGTTCCATCTATGAGCCGCACTTGCGTTTCATCTACTACCCATTCATAACTTAAATCGTCGCCATCAACATCTGAAAGTTCGCTATTCAGAGTAATGAAATGACCTTCTCTAATCGGCACCGAAGTGCTTAACACCTCACTGTGTTCATCCTCTGCTATGCGATAAGCGATAGCACTTGCCTCAGGAAAAGTACTAAAAGTCAAGCGATATTCCACATCCAAGTTTTCTTTGCCGGTTATCTGATAAGGTTCGGATACTAATATGCGCACCACCGCTATAGCAGAAGAATCAGGAACCAAATAGTAATTCACCGAACCTACCGACATCGGCGAACCGTTTATCGTAATCATACCATCGGGATTCTGCGCAACTGCGGCAATACGAATTCTAGAAGTACGGCTATTCAGCGGCACCTCATAGTTCTCAATTACCACACTATTAAAATCATCTTTTAGTACTGCCCCTCTAAAAGTAGGAGATAATTCCGGCTGTACCCCTACACCAATTTGACTTAGCTGTAAGCCTCGCAAACCTAAGCGTTGACGCGGTAGCACTTCACCGCAACTCGCAGACGGTGCATTGGTATCGCATGTGTTATCGCGATATTTAAGCGCAGGATATTGCTCGGTGTTGCCGAAGTCCCAATGATTGGTGCTCCAGTTGAGATAAGGATGCGTATTCGTGCTTGGTGTTGTTGACTTCAGGGTTTGCGAATCAAAACCAAGCGCATCATTAGCTCCGCCTAGTATTTGTCCGCTACGCTCAGTATCCCAGTAACTGTGTTGTATATTATGAGAACCGAGAGTTTCTTGTACGAACCCTCTGTCGGAAGACCGGCCCGAAACTTTAGAGATTGAATAGCTATTGCTAATGCTGATACCATCTTTTGTTTGACCTACCAGCCCCCCTTTGCGTGTCGCAGACCCTTTGAGAGAAACCGCTGCATAGCTGTTGTTGATGTCTTTACTAAGGCTATCCAAAATACCGACCAATCCGCCATGTCTTCCACAATTCAGGGAGGTACAAGCTTGGGAATCTACACTACCCAATGCATAGCTATTGTTGATGGCAGTCCTGCTGCCGTGTAGCTGGCCAACCAAACCACCGTTGCCACGCGACGAGTCGGAATAATCTTTTATCACTACTCTACCGATTGCATGACTATTGCTAATTTCTCCGAATACGAGACCGGCCAAACCTCCGACATCGCTACTCCCTGTTACATTGCCGATGGCAAAACTGTTTTGTATTTGACCTCGTATGTTGAAGCCTTCTATTATCACACCAACTTGGCCCACCAAGCCGCCGACTCTATCTTCTCCTGAAACATCACCTGCTGCATAGCTGTCGTGGACTGCTTCGGGTCCAGATCTTCCTATCAAACCGCCGACTGCGTTTATCCCTGAGACACCTCCGGTTGCGTAGCTATTGCCGATTGCTCCGCTTAAGGAAACACCTACCAAACCACCGACTCTATCTCCTCCTGAAACATCACCTGTTGCATAGCTGTCGTCAATGCTACTTCCGGAAAAACCAATTAAGCCACCAATATTGGATGCATTATCCCCAGCTATATTGCCAGTCGCATAACTATTTTTAATGGAGGTAAAAATTTGACCTACTCCGACTAATCCACCTATACCGAAAAATGGATTAGTGCTTCCTATCCCACTCTGCTCAATGCTAATAGTTGAATGGCTGTTTTCAATGCGACCACGGTTGAAACCAACCAAACCACCGTGAGCTACCTCTGAGTTAAAGGTAATGCCATTGTCTCGTAGAGTTATAGTCCCGGTTGCAGAACTGTTGCTAATCGTAGCGAATGATTCACCAACCAAACCACCAAGAATTCTATTTCCCGATAGCGCACAGTCTGCCGAACTGTCACTGATGCTGCCTCTACTTAAGCCTACCAAGCAACCGCCCCTATGATAAGTTTGGATTGTGCCGCTTAGTATATGGCTATCAATAATTTCGCCATCTCCGAGTACGCCGACCAGTGCACCCACGTTATCGGCACCGGCTATGTTCACTTTAGCCAGGCGCACTCGCCTAATCTCAGCTCTGCTGCTACTTATGCTATTGAATAAGCCCAAATTGCTGTTGTCAACTGTAACAAGGTTGCTAACTGTCGTCGCTATGCTTAGATTGAAAATCGTATGTCCGTTACCTTCTAAAACAGTACTGAAGTTGTCAATCGGATCCCAGTTGTCCCACGCTGCTGTAACATCGGTTGAAGTGCTGTAACTGTTGGGGTTGTCAAAATCCAAATTCCTAGTCAATTCGTAGCCTTTACAAACATTGTTTGGACAACCCGAAGTGTCTACTTCACCACTCGCACTCGCTTTATAACTAGTGCCATCTGGCTGATAACGAATTGCATTCAATTGCTCTATGAAAAAGATGTCTATCAAACCGTCTCTATCTCTATCTACCTGACGAACAGCTGAATAAGGCGGTGCAACAGAGACAACCGTGTTGACATAACCTTGACCGTCGGTATAGGTGGTTCTCAGAAAATAACGACTGTCGTTAGCATCAGCCGACACCATATAAGTTGCAGAGGTCGCGCCCACAATATCAACCGCATTGCCGTTGACTTCGCGCTGCCATTGATAGGCAACATCGCTATAGGGTCCACCATCGGCATCGCTGATCGGGGAGGCAAAAAGAAGCTCATTCACCCAGTTGATGGCTATAGTGCCACCACGGTTGGTCTTGATCAGATTTATCGTTATATCTCTATATAAAAATGCACTACGATTATCTCTCTTTACAACTTCTAGCCTGATCGTTGCTTGTCCTCTACTTGTATCACTGGAAAGCAAATCATCTCGTACATCCAATCTAAGTGTCGGCATCGTACTCGCTGCAGTCAACAAATCGGGACCGCTGATTTGTCTCCAGGTATAAACTAATACTGCATTGTCTGCAGCAAAGCTGTTTGTTGCATCCAAGGTTAAGGCATCTCCCTCGCGCAACGTGATGGTGTCTTCCGTACCCAGTGCCACTGAGGCGGCTTCATTGCGCACATATCCGATCACCACTTGTGGCGGAGTGTTTGAAACTATAGGTGGCGAACGCTCCGACACCGGCTGCGAACGCGACTGTCCAAGCAGAAGTGCGCCGCACTTCGGCAACGCAGTATGGTCGTCAAATTCGCAAGCAGGACTGCCTCTATCCGCACCTTCGTTATATCTGATTAGCGCATACTGTATATTGGTGCCGAAATCCCAATCGTTGCTATTCCAACCGTTATAGGTGTAGCAATCGCCGCTAGCTGTTCGCCGGGCATCGGTCATCGCGTCTACACCGGTCAAACAGTTCTGAAATACACTCGCAGCTACCGGACTCGTTAATCTATCATCCGATCTCCTGTTGTTCAAGTCACGTTGAGTTACAGCATGCTGAAGATAGGTATTTCCGAAAGCAGTGATCGCACACCGATAAGGTTCTCTACGCCAATAACTATTCGCTGGTAGCCTATCCGTTGCAGGGTTATAGTTTAGCAAGCCGGCTACATTGACATTAACCGCGTTGCCATTATAAGTTGCTGTTATCTGCTCGGAACTACAGAACTCAACACTCACTTGCCCTAAAGAACCAAGATCGGCAACACTCGTTGAGCGGCCGGTGAAATGCGACGACACATAAGCTCTACCGCCAGCATAACTATCGGCAATAATCGACCTCCCGTTAAGGTGCACACCGACTAAACCGCCTAGATATGGCGTGGCGCATGAGGCTGTATCCGATACTTTCACTCGGCTATCGTTCCACACATAACTATTTCTAATCTCACTGACCGCATTGGGTTGGTTTGAGACCGTCCGCTGAGAGCCGACTAGACCACCGACTATGCAAGATCCTTCTATTTCACCGGCTGCATAATAGCTGTTGTGAATTTTACCGCCACCTCTATTCCTGCCAACCAAACCACCGACACTCACATTACCATTATTGGAAAGATCCCCGTCGGAATCCTGTACGCTTACATTGATCTTTGCATGGCTATTGAGTATATAACCTTCGTTGACACCGACCAAACCACCCAACAATCCTCTATCGCCGCGTAGTGCATAGACAACAGTATTGTCTGTGGTACTACCGCTTGCATAACTATTGCGGATCACACCGCCACGCTTCACCACACCGGCGATACTACCGATATTTTTATGACCTGCCAAACCTTTAATCGTAGGATTTATAAGGCCTAGATTTTCAACCCTGCCTTTCTCGCCAATCTCGGAAAACAAACCGACATTGCCTAGCGTGCCGACACTTCGGTTTACAGTCAGGTGACTGATAGTATGATTATTGCCGTTGAATACCCCATCAAATACCCCGCCTATAGGCTGCCAACCTATATCGCTTTGATTCTCGAAATTACCAACAGCTACTCTCCAATCCGGATTCAAAGCACCAGAACGATAACTCGCAGTATCGTCAAAGTCCAGGTTTTTAATCAACTCATAACCGACGCAACCAGTGTCCGGACAACCAGTGGTGTTTGGTTCGGCATCGGCACTTGCTCTATAGCCACTGCCGTCCAAGAGATAGCGCATTGCATTCAGATCTTCCAAAAACTCAATCTCTATCAAGCCGTCGTTATCGTCATCTATGTCGTCGGCATTTGCAATCAAATCTCCGTCAATATCCGAAGGGATAGGCGATGCCGGAACAGAGACAATATCAGAGATGATAGACTCGCGATAACCTTGACCGTCGGTGTAGGAACCAATTATACGGTATTGATAATCTGTAGCTTCCGAAGGTACTGCATAGATCTGTCCGCTCCCTGTTAAATCTATATCAACCCATCTGCCACCCAAAGATCGCCGTTGGAATTGCCACCCTTCACCGCTTAGCATATTACCGTCAACATCGCCCAGGTTCTCGCTCACCGTGATTGTGTTATTGCTCAGTGTCAGTGTGATATTGCCTGCTATCGGTCCGTTATTCACCTTGTTGATACGCGCCAGGACTTCTCTCACGATATACACTTGACCTTCGATGCCGACTTCAAGTCTATACTTGACAAGACTATGCTCAGCATCTTTAGGCACTAAATCTGATTGGGGTCTTAACACAAGGTTCAAGCTATTCGCACCAGTAATATTGACGGTCGGTCCCGAGATTTGCGACCAGCTTATATCCGAACTACCGGCGTAGTCTCCGGTTATCGTAAAGGTATCGCCTTCGTTGATATCGATTGCAGAGACATTGTTAAGGTTCAAGCTTTCGTATATCACATCAAAGTAATATTCCATTATCCGATTGTTTTGACGAACCTGCAATGTAATCACTTGTGTGTCAGTGGTGCCCAGAATAATCGCACGCCCGTCGGCAGCAAGCGGGCATCGCACACCGTCGCAATAGAGCGTAGTCTCCAAACCGACACCAGTCGGTGCCGTGGCGAATGTGATTGGCAGGGACAGTCGGTTGCCGTCTACATATAGCCTATATCTGTAATTGTAGTTGAATCCATTCTCACCGAAGTCGGTACCTCCGTTCAAGTCGGTTATTGCGGCATTCTCCACATCGATGCGATCAACCAGCAAGTTGTCCCATATTTGTTCGGCAAGGCTACCATCGGCAGCCCTCAATGTCGGATATTGCTCGGTTGTTCCGAAATCCCAATCGCTGGTCCTCCAACTAAAATAAATGCCGGTTCTCGTAGTCACCCGTTGCAGATCTGCCTTGGTTCTACCTGTAATAAACCCAATGAAACGAGTATTGTTATACCAATAGCTGACATGAATGTTGGAACCGAATCCTTGTTGAGTCAAGTGTAGAACTAAATCCACCGGAGATTCAACTACTGCATAACTATTCACTATATCCGATAAGATGTTGATACCGACCAAACGCCCTCTACCATTGGTCTGAGAGCAGCTGTCTAATACTTTCAGATTGGCAACCGTATAACTGTTGCTAATTATGTTTTTGCGATTTGAGCTCGTTTGTGTACCGACCAAACCACCGAAACGCTGACAGGCTGTCACACTGCCGACCGCATAGCTGTTATAGACTCCTGCACCGTTTATGTTTCTACCGACCAAGCCACCCACACTATGACTGTTTGCAGTCACAGTCTCTCGCACCCGTACGTCACCGTGTGCAAAACTATAACGAATCTCTCCGATACGACTACCACCGCCGCTATTTCTACCAACCAAACCACCTACTAAGTTAGGTGTATTCTGAACGGTACTTCCGATCCCTTCTATGTCGGCATTGATTACACCGCTGTTCAATACCACACCTTGGTTCTCGCCTGCTAAACCACCTATGAACTGACCAGCAGTCCTTGTCCCCCTAATCCTAACATTTCTCAGCATCAGATTTTGAACTGTACCGCTCACTCCTATATTATGGAACAATCCCAAATTGCTTTGGCGACGATTGTTGATTTGCAAGTTGGATATCGTATAGCCGTTGCCGTCTAGAGTGCCCTGAAAATTAAGGATTGGTGTCCAACCTTGATCGCTGCTGTCGTTAAAATCGTCCACTCTCCAGCTCGGATTGACCTCGCCCAAGCGATAGCTGTTTGGGTCGTTGAAGTCCAGGTCTCCCACCAACTCATAGCCCCTGCAATCAGTGCTCGGACACCCTGCGGTAGTTGTCAATTCCACACCGTTGGGTAGTAGGAGCGTGTAATAATTTCCGCTCCTACTACGGTTTATAGAATTGAGGTCCTCCAGTGTCTCTATTTCTATCAGGCCGTCGCCATCGGCATCGGCTAGGGTTCTATCAATATCGCTTAAATAATCTATTTCCAGCATATATTCAACAATACGCCCACCGTTATTAATAGATACGACAATCGCATCGTCAACCATAGGATCCAAGATGATTGGTGCACTGCTTGTACCATTGGCAACATTGATTCGCCTCCCGTTATAGGTGATAGTAATCACCGCATTAGAATCCATCGCAGTTGGTCTCAAACGCAACGTCTTCGTCACCTCAAAATACACATCAATCCGATAACGCAACCTAGAGGCAACAAATAGCGGTGCCAACTGTACGCTTCCGATAACCTCTAGGTTACTCAAACCATAAGCCTGTGTCGTGAAGCAAGTCGGTTGCCCAGTGTCTCCACAAGCTCGATTATTTCTATCGGTGCCTCGCGCATGTTTGAGTTGTGGATACTGTGCGGCGGTTCCAAAATCCCAGTTGTCAGATTTCCAATTCTTATAAATACCAGTTGCGCTGGTTGGTGTTTGCAACTGCGTCGTGGTTTGACTGATGCCACCGGCACTTGTAGTTTGACCGCTAGTCTCTTTATCCCAATAGCTATCGGAGATACCATTTATACTAGAGCCAACCAAACCGCCGGCCTCGTCTGCATCGTTAACTTGTCCAATAGCATAGCTTGCACGAATCTTCCCATCTTGCCCGTTGCGCCCAACCAAACCACCAACCAGACTTTGCGCTGAGACGCTACCACTCGCATAGGTATTCAATAGTCTACCAAAATTCAGGCCCACCAAACCACCGATGTCGTTATGGCCCGACACCTCGCCCAATGCATAGCTTGAAAAAACCCTCGCATCCGGCGCATTGTGACCGACCAGACCACCAAGCGCGCTATCACCCGATACCAGCACACTCGCATAACTATTGATTATGAGCCCTTCACTCTCGGAAACTATGTGATTGACACCGACCAAACCACCGATGTCGTTATCACCCGATACACGTCCAATCGCACTGCTGTTGAATATCCTACTAGTGTTATTTCCGACCAAACCACCAATGCCGTTGCCATCAGTAGCCGAACCTAGAAGTACGACATCGGCAAAACTCCCATCAATCAAACCATCATTATCACCGACTAAACCACCGACACGGCTGTGACCCACAACCTCCCCGGCTATCCCGATATTGCGAACAGTGCTGGCGTTATTGCCCACCAAAGCACCGACACCTTCTCTACCGACCACCGACACATCCGACACGCTCAAATTGCGAACCTCGGCAACAGCAGGCAAACGCGCAAACAACCCAACATTATCTTGCTGCGGTAAATCTATGCTCAAACCAGAAATCTCGTAGCCCAATGCTCGGTTGCCATCAAATATCGCCGTGAAGCATTGGTTATTCGTGCGACTGCAATCATCGCTACCTATGGGTTGCCAACTGCTGCCGGAAAGATCAATGCTTGATGCCAACTCGTAGCCGATACAACCGGTAGGCGCACAACCCACGGTAATCTTTTCGGCCGCAGTGGTCGCTGTATAACCGCTACCGTCCGCTTGATAACGCATTGCATTTAGGTCAATGCGATTGCGGATTTCTATCAAACCATCGTCGTCCGCATCTACATCGCTTATCGTTAAATAAGGATGATGGGACACAGCAACGGTATAGACAATGCCTTCGCTGTTTTCAAGCCTAATCGTCGTACTGCCTCCTATGCGGGGCGCATCAATACGTAGCGATGCCATGCCGCTTTGAACTTCCCCACGATCATTATTGTCTGTAAATAAGCGATATGTAGCCCCAGTATAGGTCGGTGTCGTGTGAAATTGCGTCTCACCAGCTTTGAGTATCAGCTTGTAGTCATATATTATCGGGTTAAACGACGGAATCAGTTGTAAAGCCTCGTCCGAGAATACCAAATCAGTTAACCCAGTATATTGCCGGGGCAACAACTCGCCACAAATTGGTAATCGAGACGACGTGTTAATCGCAATGCGACAGGTCGCAGGCCTGTCGGGTGTCTCAGCGAAAGTCGCGTATTTAAGTGTCGGGTATTGCTCATTGGTGCCGAAATGCCACACCAAAGGACTCCAGCTATTATAGATCTCGGTCGTCGATGATTGCAGTTCAACGGTGGTTTTGCTCATGCCACCGGCACTGGTCGTTTGACCGCTAGTCTCTTTATCCCAATAGCTCGCAAATACGCGCAGCAAACCAGGTCGTTGTTCGCGTGCTAAGCCTCTGCCGTTGATTGAATTATTTACACCGACTGCATAGCTATTTGTTATTGCCGAAGTGTCGGTGCCACCGACGATACCAACTAAACCACCGCCGCGGCGTCCATCAATTGAAGCTGCCGCATAGCTATTGGCAACGGTCACCGATTCTATATATCCAACCAAACCCCCAGCATTCACTCCGTCAACCGCACCTCCGGCATAACCCCATCGGATGTTACCACTCAATAAACTTCCTGCTAAACCACCGACATTGTTCCCAACCACTCTTGCAGAAACATTCGCATAGCTATTACTGATGCCACCTCGGTGGATACCAACCAAACCACCGGCTCGGCTACCTAAAGCAAGCACCGTGCCGCGAGCATTGCTATTGATAATCTCACTGCCACCTAAATCCTCACCGACCAGTATACCGACATCGTTAGCCCCAATAACTTCCGCATCAAACATACCTAGACCTCTAATTGTCGCTGCCGAGATTACTCCGAACAGGCCAACATCATCGCTACTACGACGGCGGATCATCATCCCCGATATCGTATAGCCGTCGGCAATGAAATCAGCAGTGAACGGATCCTCAATATTGCCTATAGGATGCCACCCTTCGCCCTCAACCCACAACGGCATCGCATAAGCGGCATCTCTATAGCTGTCGTCATCGGCAAAATCCAAATCTGAGACAAGTTCGTAGCCGCTGCATCCGCTATCCGGACAGCCTCCGTCTATCTTGATCAATGTCGTCGTCTCTACTTCATAGCTATAGCCACTGCCATCCAAACCATACCGTATCGCATCCAGTCGCTCCAGCGATTCGATCTCTATCAAACCATCACCGTCAACATCCACAAGGTTGTTGCCGTCACGACGGCTTGCAACTGGCAAGCGTTCTACGACAATACGATATACAAATTGGTAGCGATGCCCGCCTCGCACGGTCATACTAATCTCAGTTGCAGCACCGGGATTCAATTGCACCTCGGCAATACCGCTATTCTCCAATAAGATCGGCAATCCATCATTATCGGCAACGATTTCAATATCTGCCACAAAACCCAAAGGATCAGTCGCAGTCGTCGCTAAACTCACTCGCTCAGTGTCCGAATACACAATCAAATGATAGTCGCTTCTATCTTTATCAAAGCCTCCCGGCCACAACGCCAAATTATCCAACACCGATAGTTCTATGTTTATGTTGTCTTGATAGTCGGTCGGTCTCAAGAAAATTTTATAGCTACGGATCGTCTCAGCCGCAGCTGAGCGTACTGCTAAACTCACCACATCAATATCAGTTCTGTCTATGTTTATCTCTGAGGTTCGGGTATTATCGGCAATCAACTGTTCGTCATCGCCAGCTATCAAGGTAACGGTGTCGGTATGGTAATAGGCTGTCGGTGTGGTATGGAAAACGGTGCGCATATCAGTTGCCTCTAAGTTATACGAATACACTTCGGGGCTGAACTCCGGCACCAACCTTACACCATCGGGTAATTCCAGTGCAATCAATCCACTGCGACTTTGACTCGGTAGCAATGTACCGCAATACGGTCGGTTCACCCTCTCCTTCGGCAGGCGGTCTAGACAGACGATTGCACGGTCGGCTGCCGGCAACCCTCTAGAAACCTGCGTGTCGCAGCTTTGCAGTTGTGCCTTGGTCGGCTCCACGCACCAACCAGCATCGCTGCCGTGATGAAGCAACGTCGGATATTGGTCGACTTTCCCGAAATCCCAACGCGCCGTCCCCCATTGGTAGTAGACGATATCAGTGCTATTATTTTGGCCAACTCCCGATTGCAACTCCACCGTTGTCTTTTCAGTGCCTCCAGCACTGGTCGTATCTGGCGCAACAGTATCGCTATCCCAGTAGCTGTTGGCAACGCTACCGCTATCATCTGTGTTAGATTTTACCAAAGGCCCGTTTATGGCATAGCTGTTGACGATACGCCCACCGTTATCATCAACTAAACCATCAAACGCATAACTACTATTTATAACTCCGGCATTGCTTTGAACCATGCCACCGACATCCGCATTATTGCCGGCAACGATCGATATCGTCGCAAAACTGCCGTCAATAACACCGCCCAACCGGTTGTGATACACCAAACCTGCAACACCGCCTCGTCTCCTCGCAATCATCATTCCATCACCCACACTACTATTAGCAACAGTGCCATGGTTTTCATAAACCAAACCACCTATCTTCGCTGCACCGGTACTGCGAATGTTGGCATTTACAACCCGACTATTGAGAATCATGCCGTAGTTGCTTACTGCCAAAATGCCACCAATAGCCGAACTATCACCGCCTCTCAAAACTGGATCTATCAAGTGGATATCTTCTATTGTTGCATTCACTCCTATGGTGTCAAACAACCCAATGCGATTGCGATTGTCCTGCCTCAGACCTGATATCGTATAACCGTTGCCTTTGAAATGCGCATTGAAGTGGTCTTCGGAGGATATACCACTTATAGGTTGCCAATCTATTCCGGTCAAATCTATATCGGCAGTCAACTCATAGCCGCGGCAACCAACACGACAATATAAAAACCCACCGTCAAAAAAACCTTCCGCGTAAAAACTGCCGTCTAAACTATAACTGAGCGTACTCAACTGTTCGGGGGTTCCGATATCTATCAATCCGTCATCGTCTCGGTCTATTGCGGTAAAATTGATTAGCTCAGAATAACGTTCAACGTTAAAGCGATAGCGGTACGAAGTTCGCATGCCTTCTCCTACCACTATATCCAGTATCGTCCTCTGCCTTGGAAAGTCTAATGCCAACGATGATCTTATTACACCATTCGTCGCCCTGCCAATCTCACTACCATTTCTGTAGACTACGATTGTAGCACTGGAATTGATTGCTTCGGCTATGAACGGCAAGTTCCGCTGCTCAGAACTAACGTTGATAGCGTAGTCAAATATCACAGCATCAAACGGTGTACTGATACCTGCCATGACATCCTCATCCAGCTTGAAGTCCCTGAGCAAGCCACCTTGATACGGGAGTACGGTGTTGCAAAGGCTATCCGAAGAGCCACTTTGACATGCTTGCGAATTATATTTGATTGCCGGATACTCACGATCAGTGCCGAAATCCCAATCGCCAGCATCCCAATCGGCAAAAATACCGGTCATCGTCGTTGCTTGCAATTCGGCAGTGCTTTGTGCTTGTCCGGCTGGTAAGGCTACTGATGCAATGTCGCTATCAAAATAACTGGCTGTTATGGTACTGTGGCTACCGGATACCAACCCCCCTTGCGACACACCGGCTCTCGTTGCCTGCAACTCGGCAAAACTGTTGCTGAGATCTAAACCCGGTGTGGCGCCAAATGAATGTGCCATCATTGCGATCTCTGCATCGGACGGAGCAATAATCCTGCCTATTACGCGGCTATTTTTAAGCACTGAACCAGAATCAGCAACTCCGACCAATCCGCCAGCAACGCCTCCATTATTTGTCACATTCAGCGTCCCAATAAAGTAACTATTAGTGATACTGCCTTGCAAACGATTGACTAGACCAAATGCAGATTGACTTGCTTTGATGCGTCCGATTACATAGCTATTACTCAGCTTACAATCACCCAAACAACGGGTAACAAGCCCGGCAACATCGCTACCGCTGATGTCCACACTCAACAAACCCAAGCGATCCACATCAGAATTATTAACTATTCCAAAAAATGCGTTATTCGGAAGGTCGGGATGATTATAGGTATCACCGATAGAAAATGAATTTCTCGTATGACCAGTAACCATAAGACCCGATATCGTATAACCATTGCCGTCAAACACCGCATTGTCTATGCCGAGCGCATCCCAGCCTCGTCTTGTCCAGTGCAAAAGTGGGAAATTGGGTTGATTCGGGTTATCAGCAGGCCACCGATAGCTTACTCCATCATTGAAATCCAAATCTCTCATCATTTCGTAGCCACGACATACCCCAATCGGACAGCCCAGTGTGTTCAATGCGCCATCGCGTGTTGCCCTATGGCCTATCTCGGTACCTGCCGGTGTACCGTCTCGCCTGAAATTGAAAATCAACATCGCAATGTCTTCTAAATAACTGAGATCAACGAGACCATCGTGGTCTGCATCTATTGGTGCTTTTTGCGTATAATCCAAATAAAGGGTATAACGCACCGTGTAGGTGCCGTTAACTTCTATGACTACTTCAGTAGTATCCCCGACAACCAGACTGATAACACCGCTTGGTTCACCGCTTTCTATCTGCGAGTATAGCGGTGTTTGATTGCCACCAAGATAGACGCTATAGGTGGCAGTTGCTTCCATCGTCGTTGCCACCAGTTCTAACTCGGCTACATCGTTCTCTACAGCACCGAAATAGGGGCGGGTTTGCTGTACCGATACGTCAAATGGCGGGTTTAATTGTGCGTAGCGGCCAACGAGCGAGCGTAGACCATAGCGCACATCCTCGCGGATTTGAGGGTCTATCAAGGTGCCACATCTTGGGGTGTCTGCGGTGTCGCAGGCATCGTTATTAGGCCCTGCGCCATATTTGAGGGTCGGGTATTGACTATCGCTACCAAAATCCCAATCGGCAGAACTCCAGAGATAATAGACATCTTTCGGGCCGCGCAACTCTGGGGGAACTAGCTGCATCTGTCGTGTGGCTATACCGACTACGTTTGCTCGCAGTGCTTGCGCCGTGCCGACACCGTCGGTATCTGTATTCCAATAATTCGGCACTTCAATGCGAGGATCGGCATTAAACTGCGGTGCACGACCATAGAAACCTCTATCGGTCATGCCAGTTGAATAATTGGCATTGAGTATCTGACCGTTAAATATTGGTAAAGCTATAAATCCACCATTACCGCTGCCGTTTTGTGTGTCACCTCCGCTCACATTACCCCACGCATAGTTATTGCTAAAATTAAATATGTTTTCCGCTCTACCTACAAATCCACCAATAACATCGGCATCGTTGCCAACCCCAGCGACTGGCCCGACTGCAAAACTGTTTTGTATGATACAGCCATCACAGCTACCGACCATGCCACCAGCGTTGCTACCGCTTGCTGATACCTCAACATCGCTATGGCTGTTGATAATGATGCTATCACCCATGCTATAACCTGCCAAACCACCAACATTGCCGATTGCCGATACCGTGCCGGTCGTATGGCTATTGTTGATTGTGCCACGATGCTCCCCGACCAAAATGCCGACATTATTGCCACCCTCTATCTTGGCACCCGACAAACCCAAATTACGTACGATGCCGCCGTTTCCTATGCTGCCGAATAAACCCTGACTCGTAGCCGTCGTATTGATTCGCAGATTGGATATCACATAGCCTTCACCATCAAAGGTACCGGTGAATGGGGCTTGAGGCGTGCCTATCGGTGTCCAACCGAGATCATTGATGTCGTCAAATTCCTCTACCGTATAGGCACGGTTTATCTCACCTGTGGCGTAGCTGTTTGGGTCATTAAAATCCAAATGTCTGGTCAATCTATAGTTGAGGCTCAAGGCATCGCGTATTGCATCAAGATCATCCAGTGTGTTCACCGAAATATACATCTCAGCTACATCATCTTCCTCTCCGGTGAATTGGTAAAAAAGCGATAAGTGATACCAATCCACACCACCGGGTTCCCTTTCGCCACCAGGGGTTATCACTTCTATCGCAACATAGGTCGCATCGTTTTCACTCAACTCAATTTCCGCGCTGGTCGCTCTACCAATCATCCGACGACTGCGACCACGTTCTTCCTGTCGTTCGTCAAAGTAGATAAAAGTAATTTGCGCATTGGGGTTCGCAGACACCGCAACCAGTTGGGTTATTGGGGTGAGGTTTTCGATTACGCCGGTATGGCTGCGATAGCGCGGGTCAAAAACAAAAGGCGAAGCAAATTGACCTTTGCCCTCGCTGGTGTGCAATTCGCTCAATGCTTGGCGCGGTATCACATCACCACATACCGGCAAACCATCACCATCGCAAGCTCGCATCACTCTAGTGCTGGTAGATTGGGCATATCTTAACACTGGGTATTGGGTGGCATCGCCAAAATCCCAGTCATCGTTGCTCCAGTTATAATAAACATCGCTTGCACTTCCTGATTGGGCCCTACCAGACTGCAATTCGGCAGTGGTGAACGCAAAGGAATTTTTGATTTCCGGTTCAAAAACGCCAGTTGATAAACTTGCCACCAAAGGCAATGATGATATATCCGAGTTCGCATAGCTATTCTCTAGTACTCCTATGCTACTGAACCCACCCAGCATGCTACCACCGCGATTTACCCTACTAATGCTGTAGATATTTGTAAACTGAGTACCAGTATTGAACCCACCTATTCCTCCTGTGGATTGGCGATCACCTGCCAAAACCCAAGCTGTGCTATATATGTTTTTATAAATCCCCGACAAATTACTCCCAGCTAATCCACCAACACTTCCACTCCCCGAAACAACATTATCTGCATAACTATTATAAACAGAGGCTTGGCCCTGCGTCCTACCAATCAAGCCACCAGTAAGACTAGACCGGCTGATTACACCTGCGGCATAACTGTTGCCTATTTCACCTTGGTGTAAGCCGACCAAACCACCTGCTAAATCTTTCTGTATCTCAATAGTACATACTGCATGGCTATTATAGATTGCACCATCTTCCGTGTTCCAACCGACCAAACCGCCCACGATACCAATCGAGAAATTAGGCGCAGTTCCTCCAACTATCCCGCTGCGGATCTCGCCATGAGCATAGCTACTGATGACCGTGCCACTATTCTTGCCTACCAACCCACCAACACTGTTTTGATTGTTAACGCCATTGAAGTCTTCTATGTTAATGACATTATGATCTTCTATCTCTATATCCAACAAGCCTAGATTACGAACCACTCCAGTCATACCGACAGCCCCGAATAAGCCCTTGTGCATCCGCAGGTCGCGATTGTTGATTTGCAAATTTGATATCGTATGACCGTTGCCGTCAAAAGTGCCAGTGAAGCAGCTACTTGCAGCATCCTCACAATCGTTATTGACGACACTCCCTATCGGTTGCCAGCCGAGGTCGGCAGCGTCGCGATAATTGCTCACCGTCCATGCAACTTTGAAAGCCACACTGTCATAACTGGCATCGTCTTCAAAATCCAGGTTGCGAGTTAATATATAATCGGCATCCGGATGATTGCGTACTGCATTGAGATCTTCCAAAGAGTCTATATACATTCCGAAACGGTATTGCAAATACAGCGGATATTCTACGGTCGGACCGGCGGTGGGTTTTATTGCCAGAACGACATAATTAATTGTGTCTCGCTGTAGCGGTATACGCGCACTGATATCACCGCTACTGAGCGTACTACCTAGCTGCGTTCTGCCGTTGCCATCAATTACATAGATCCTAATCTCGGCAGCAGCATCCATTGTGATCAGTCTTAAGCGGATTGCATCGCTAACCGAAAGTACGGTGCCTGAATAACTACCATAGCCGGAATCAAACGGCGGAGACAATTCGCCATTTATCAGAATTAAGTCTTGTATTAAGCCGTAGCGAAGTTGCGGAGCTATTAGACTACCACACGATGGTAAATCATCGCTACCACAAGTCCGCAAACCACTGCTGTCCGGATTTTGGCTATACTTGAGGGTCGGATATTGCATACTATTGCCGAAATCCCAGTTGTCCTCACTCCATTGAATATAGATGCCGGTTGCGCTGGTTGGTGATTGCAAGGCAACCGTGGTTTTGCTCGTGCCAACGGCACTGGTCGTTTGACCGCTGGTTTCAATATCCCAATAGCTGTCGCGAATGCTGCCTGACCCTTCTCCCACTAAACCACCCTGTGATGCACCGCCTCCCGATACATTGCCAACTGCATAGCTGTAGCTGATTTTATCGGCAGCGAGTGTTCTACCGACCAAACCGCCGCTTTTAACTGCCCCGTTAGCGATAACCGAAGCCGTCGCATAGCTGTTTTTAATTTCGGCATTAGCATCCTTTAGACCCACCAAACCACCTACCGACTCAAGCGCATTGTTGTTGTCGTTGACTACGTTAGCACTCACATTACCATCCGCATAACTGTTGGAAATCACACCATTTCGATGTATACCGACCAAACCACCCAGCATGCGCTCACCAGAAACCTTAGTGATTGCATAACTGTTGAAAATAGCAGCATCGCTACGACCGACCAAACCACCGACAGTGCGTTCTCCGGTGACATTAACGACCGCATGGCTGTTGGCAATCCAACCCTCAAGGTGAATGCCAACCAAACCACCCACCATACCGTCGGTTGCGGTGACTTCGCCTATTGCATAACTGCTGATGATGGTTCCTTGGTTAACACTAGAGAGTGCACCAACCCTGGTTTTACCTTCTATTTTTACGCCGACCAAACTAATCTCGCGTAGCAGGCCAGTTTGGGCTAGATGACCAAACAGACCCTGGTCATTGGCACTATCTCTGTTTATTTGCAAATTGGATATTACGAAACCATTACCATAAAAGGCACCAGTGAACGGATTATCTCTATCACCTATGGGTGTCCAACCGTTGTCGCTACTGTTGCTAAAATCATCTACCGTCCATCTGGCTTTATTTGTCGCCGCATCGTCGTAGCTCGCATCGTTTAGAAAATCCAAATCTGCAGCTAAACTATAGATGCCGTTGAGCTGATCACGTATTGCATCGAGATCTTCCAGAGACGCTATAGATACGATTGGTTGCGGTTGGTATCTTAGATAGAGTGGATATTCCACGGTTGGCTCACCGGCAATACTCGGGTTTATTTCAACGACCAGGTGATTGATCGTATTCTGCTTCAACGGAACCGGCACACTGATATCACCACTGCCGAGCATTTCACCCAGTTGCGTTCTGCCGGCATCGTCGGCCAAATAAACCGTAATACTAGCATTGGCATCAAACGCAATCGGAATCAAGCGAATCGTTTCACTCTCGGCAATGCGCACGGTACCGAAATAACTGCCAGCATTTGCTCGCGTTTCATCGTTGAAACTCGGCATCAATTTACCACTTGCCAGAACCAAATCCTTTAGTCCGTAGCGAATCTGTGGCGCGATTAAATCGCCGCAGTTTGGCAACCCCGCGGCATCGCAAATCCGGCGACCTTGGCTGTCAGGGTTTTGGGTGTATTTGAGGATCGGATATTGAGTGGCATTTCCGAAATCCCAATCGGCTGTTTTCCAACTCGCATAGATGCCAACTGCAGACTCGGGCATTTGTAACTCAGCACTCGTTTTAGCGGTTGCGTCTTGAGCATTGGCTATGATATCAATATTGATCGTTTGATCCCAATAACTATTTTGCAATGTTGAGGGACCTCGCCTTCGACCAATTAAACCTCCACCCGCAGAGGATACCATGGCGATTGAATAGCTGTTTCTAATCATTGCTCTGTTTCTAAACCAACCTACAAGACCACCGACGCTCCGCGCTCGGGTATTGTCCGATACAACAGAACCTGCTGAATAGCTATTGATAATTCTAGCAGGTGCTATATTGCTCCCTACTAGACCACCCACAGGTGAACTCGCTGCTGAAACGGCGGCATTCGCATAACTATTTCTAATGAAGCCAAGGTTTACACCACAGAGGCCACCTACGAAAGCATCACCTGAAACATCACCATAAGCATAGCTATTTATAATTAATGAATCTGGGTCACTTCTACCAGTTAAAAGACCTATACCGCTCGCTCGTCCTTCAACACTGCCTCCGTTCACATAAACATTCATCAGCCTACCATAATTGTAACCTGTTAGACTGCCGACTCTGCTATCACCTTCTATTTTTGTTGCCGACAAACCAAGATTGAGAATGATGCCGGTATTGGCGGCAAACAAGCCTATCTCGGAGGTACTATCTCTATTGATCTGCAAATTGGATATCGTATAACCGTTACCGTCAAAAGTGCCGCCGAACGGGTTATCCATATCACCTATGGGCAGCCAACCAGTGTCGTTTGGATCGTTAAAATCGTTCACCGTCCATTCGCCTTTATTCGCTGCTGGGTCGCGATAGCTTGCGTCGTCGTTAAAACTTAAATTTCTGGTTAATCTATAATTGACGTTCAGGCCACCACGTATTGCATCGAGGTCTTCCAGATAGCTGATGCTTATCGTTGAAGGCAATGGGCGATATAGGTTCAGTGTATAGCCGAACGCAGAAATTCCGAATATGCTGGGGTCAACCTCAACGATGATGCGGTTGAAACCATAGGCTAAATTGATAGGGTCGGAAGACTCACCACTTAGCAATGTAGAAATTGGTTGTGTCCGATCGTCGCCGAAGTAGATTCTGACAATGTCATCGGCACCTTGGGTTGTAGGAAGCAGCCGTACGATACCGGTGTCGCTCGTCGTCCCGGAATATCTCACAAAGTCGGAGTCAAAAGCCGCGGTCAGATTCGCTCCAATCACCTCAAGGTCGCTCAAACCATAGCGTTGATAAGGCGATATCAAACTACCACAAGCCGGTGTGAACTCAGTGTCGCAGGCATCTCCGTTAGGACCTGAGGCATATCTAAGCGTTGGGTATTCGCTATTGGTACCAAAATACCAGCTGTCTTCACTCCATCTGCTGTAGATGCCATTCGCATCAGTCGGCAATTGCAGGGCAAACGTAGTTTGGCTCGTGCCAGCAGCACTTACTGATATACCACTGGTATCACCGTCCCAATAACTATTGCGAGCAGTGTTCAATGCGCCGATGCCTATTAGACCACCTAAGTTTGTCCCGCTGCCTGATACGCTACCAATTGAATAACTATTGATGATTTCCCCGCCACCGGATGTACTACCGACAAAACCACCTATTTGATTTGCATCGCCACCAATAACTGAACCCGTTGCATAACTGTTGCTAATTACCGCAAAGATCTCCTTAAATCCCACAAAACCCCCTATCCTGCGATTATCAACACCAGGAATAACTATCATATTACCAGTCGCATAGCTATTGAAGATGCCACCCCCAAGGTGTGAACCGACCAAACCACCGGAATTATTCCGCCCCATAACGCTGCCGGTCGCATAACTGTTGATAATCCTAGGAGCAAAGGGACCGATGTGGCTAACCATAGCAACTAACCCTCCGCCAGAACCTCTGACTGAGCTCCCTTCAATACCCTGGGCTACAACATTAACAGACGCATGGCTATTGATAATAGAACCTGTATAGTGCAAACCAACCAAGCCGCCTACATTACTGATGCCCTCAACCGTACCCGTTGCATAACTACCGATAACGGTGCCTCGGTTTATGCTGACCAACGCACCAAGATTTCTTTCGCCTTGTACTTTTACTTTAGCCAAACCTAGATCACGTACAATACCTGCATTACCAATCTCTGCAAACAAACTTTGCCCGTCAGCCGCCCTTTTAATCTGCAAATTGGATATTACGAAACCATTGCCGTCAAACAATCCGGTAAACGGTGTTGTTGCATCGCCTATGGCTGACCAGCCACTATCGTCGGTGTCGTTAAAGTCTGCTACCCACATAACCTTGTTCGATGTTGTGCGGTAGCTTGCATCATCTAGAAAATCTAAATCTCTAGTTAATCTGTAATTTCCACTTAGGTTGTTGCGTATCGCATTGAGGTCTTCCAAATAATCGATCTCGGTTATCTGGGCTGGATAATCCAGATAAAAGTGATATCTGCGTTTCTGTAGCGAAGGATCCGAGAAGGTAATCTCCACGACAATGTGGTTGACACCTGTGCTCAGCGTCATTTCTTCACTCGACCCGTCGGCACTAAACTCGGCACCGACTTGTGTCTCGTCGCTACCAATAACCCTAAAGACACGGAATCGCGCAGCCGCATCGTCCGACCTTACAATCAAACGAATCGTCTCGCCGGGATCAACACCAATAATTTTAGAATCACGGTAATTGATTCTGCCATCAAGGATTAGAGGTGGGATAATCTCACCACGCGATAGTCTGAACTCTTTGATATCAAAACGTCGCCTCGGCGATATCGGGCTACTGCAGACTGGTAGACCAATGCCATCGCAAGCATTGCCAGCAGAATTTTGGGCATATTTGAGGCGCGGGTATTGCTTTGAGGTGCCGAAATCCCAGTTGGTTTCACTCCATTGGCTGTAAATGCCGGCATCTTCGGTCGGTGATTGTAGCTCTACCGTCGTTTGACTACTCCCGGCAGCACTTGTGCTCAAACCACTGGTGTTGCTATCCCAGTAACTGGCACGAACGGTGTTTGATGCTCCACTTCCTATTAGACCACCTACATTTGCCCCGCTTCCCGATACACTTCCGGTTGCATAACTATAGCTGACTCCTGCCATGCCGATGACCCTACCAGCGAAACCGCCTACTCCATTTACACCAGTGACCGAACCCGTTGCATAACTGTTACTAATTATCGCAAGTTCCCCACTAATACCAACAAAACCACCTACCCGTTGATTAAAACCAGTAACATTGCCAGTCGCATAGCTGTTGAAGATTCTACCTCCTCCAAGATGTGTACCAACCAAACCACCGATATTCTCAGAACCCTCAACATTACCCGTCGCATAGCTGTTGATGATGTTGTCATGCTGATTATTGGTACTACCGATCAATCCTCCGACATGATTTCTACCAACAACATCAACAGCAGCGTAGCTGTTGATAATCCAGGATGTATCTGATGATCCCACGAGGGATCCACGACCTACCAA
Organism: uncultured candidatus Poriferisulfidus sp.; assembly: GCA_965200865.1. GTDB lineage: Bacteria > Pseudomonadota > Gammaproteobacteria > Poriferisulfidales > Oxydemutatoraceae > SP5GCR1. Next base: position 1,274,734 of record CBDAVG010000002.1, read on the forward strand.
ACCACCGATATCAGTGGAATCTCCCTCAACTCTGCCAGTTGCATAGCTACCAATGATGGTGCCTCCGTTTATGCCAGCCAGCGCACCAACACGGCTTTGACCTCTTATATCGACATCGTTCAAACCAAGATCTCGCACGATACCGTTGCCCTCTGCATACATAGCACCCATTTCGCCTACCGGAAAGATATAGCCAAACAGGCCTTGATTGTCGGCATCTATTCTATTGATCCCCAGATTGGATATCACAAAACCGTTGCCGTCAAAAATACCTCTAAAGCATGTACTAGCCGAATTGTTACAATTGTTAGCGATGGCAGTTCCTATGGGTGTCCAACCGTTGTCGTTGGGATTGAAGGGGTCGTCCACCGTCCATCCGGTATTCTTCACGCCCGATTGATAGCTACTGGGATCGTCGAAATCTAGGTCCCTCATCAGGCAATATCTGCCGGAAGCGTTGTTGCGTATCTCATTGAGGTCTTCCAAATAGTTGATTTTCGTGTAAGCACTTAACTCGGAACACTCCCTGGTATCGGGTATAACATTGAGAGTCGCAGTCAGCGTGATCGAACGACGCACCGTTTTGCTACCCTGCACTTCTATCACTAGGCGACGTACGGATCCATCAGATATGAATACAAACTCCATACTAGGCTCGCCGCTGGCAAGACCGGATTGCAATAGTGTACCGTTTGCATCGTAGATATTAATGACGGCATCGCCTTCAAAAACGATAGGGAGCAGACGAATAGCGGCAGGCAAAAAGGGAGTAGCGATCTCAATGTTGCCCGAATAATCACCACCGACGAACGGCGGCGATAATGTGCCACCAATCGCAGTGAGATCTCTTAAGCCTTCGCGAAATGCTGACGCAATGATCGCGCCACATTCGGGCACGCTTGGTGCATCACAAGTCGGTTGACCATCGGCATTGGGATGTGCGGTATATTTAAGGACCGGGTATTCACCAGCAGTTCCGAAATCCCAACGCTCAGGGTTCCAATCAAAATACACTCCGTCGGTATCCGATAACTGCGCAATACCTTGCTTCATTTCATTCGTTTGCTTGCCGATGCCTACCCCACTGTTAGTGGGTTGACCGCTGATTTCAACATCCCAGTAGCTCGCTTCAACGGTAGCAGACTGAGCTGAACCGACCAAACCGCCGACCGACGACGATGCTGTACTGCCGGCAACCCTGACAACTGCATAGCTGCTGCGAACGCCACTGCCTTGTATGGAACCAATCAGACCACCCATATAGGAAAGACTCTCGTCTCTCGTGTCTGCCGTGTGTACGACCGATCCTGCCGCATAGCTATTGATGATTTGACTCCTATCTCTCAATTCACCTACTAGTGTGCCTACACGACGGTTAGTACCGCTCGCAGTAACATCAACCATCGCATAACTGTTGATAACCCTAGAGTTAAATATCTGTCCGACCAACCCACCGCTGTTGCCAGCACGGCTGGCTATTCTACCCGCCGCATAGCTGTTAATAATCAGCGCATTGGCCGACATACTTCCGACCAAGATGCCGGAGGCGGTACCCGAGTCTCCGGAATGGACAATATTTGCGTCTTCTATACCCAGATTTTGTATCGTTGCACGTTCACCGCGCAACAGCTCAAACAGGGCGACCTTTGTGATCGTACTATTCATTTGCAAATTGCGGAGGGTATAGCCGTTGCCTTCAAAGGTGCCGGTAAAAGCACCTACTATTGGTTGCCAACCAGTCATATTGAAATTGGATACCGTCCATTTGGCTTTGTTCTCCGTCGGGTTGCGATAGCTTTCGTTATCGTCAAAATCCAAATCTCCGGTGAGTTCGTAACCAAAGCAAGCGTTGGGACACCCTCCGCTTATCGGTGGTTGATCAGCCCCTGCTCTATAAGCACTGCCGTCCAGTTGATGTCTGAGATTGTTTAGATCCTCCAAATGATAGATGTCTATCAGACCATCCCGGTCTTTATCTACAATCGGCATCGATGCCAGCGATGTCAGGTCGTTTTCGTAACCCTGCTTGTCCAGATAAGATACTTGCAGACGATAGCGAGCCTGAACCGCATCGTGTGTGCCAACATCAAACGTGGCATTGGTCGCACCGTGTATGTCTATCCAATCACCCGTTTTGTTGTATTGCCACTGATATAACAGACCTTTATCAGCATCGCTCGCCACCTCACCGTCCGGATCGGTAGCTATAATGGTAGCAACATCGGGTGATTCCAATACCGTAGTATCACCTATAAAGCCCAACTGGGGTGTGCTGGCAGTACCGTTGTTTTGCTTAATGATTGCCACCTCTTCGGAGGCTACGCCAGTGTTGCCGAAGTTATCGCTTATCGTCACACTCAATGTTAGCTCAACGGCAGTTTGTGCCTGCGGTACGATATCACCAGGTATCCTTATACGGAAGTTGGATTGATCTACGGTGATACCTGAATATAGACCGTCCATCAACAACAGATTCCTCGTAGTCTGTATCCAAGTGTAAGATAAGGGAACGATATCTGCTGTGTTGTTTGCCACATTCAAGTTCAAGGTTTGACCTTCGCTTACTTGCTGGTCTCTAGCGTCTACCGTCACATTAGCATTGAGACTACGGATGATTCGTACACGATAATTTCGCGAAACGATTAGTTCGGTCGGGGTGGGGGCAACATTGAGACTGATTGGTATGTTGTTATTGCTACCAGTAATCCTTATTGCATTGGCCTCGTCACCGACTTTTGAGACGACGAATTCTGCATCGCTATCGCTCGCCGCAATATTCAAGCTGATCTCAGTCGGGATGCTGCCTACCACAACATAGTAGTTGCGAATCTCCGAATCAAAATTGGGAACCAATGTGAAGCCATTGGCTGCTATGCTACTGATACGAATGGAGGCAGCAGCCCTGTCAAAGAAATCTCTAATGAGCGGATATTCGGTGCTGCTACCAAACTCCCAATCGGTAGTACGCCACCGGAAAAAAACATCAAGGTCAGTCGCGCCGGGTGCAGTAGCAGCTTGGAGATCGGCAAAACCAATGCCACCATCGCTGGATCCGATACCAGTTGCGCTAGTATCCCAGTAGCTGTCTGCAACCTGGTTGTTGTTGATAAAAATTCCAGTTCTACTCGCATGGTTGTAGCCGATTAAGCCACCGACATCGCTACCGCTTGCCGACACCTGCCCGGCCGCATAGGTGATTGAAACATTGTCGTTATTCTCACCAATCAATCCACCGACCCTATTAACACCCTGTACTGGACTTCGGGCATAGCAGACACTGACTTGACCCTCAGATTTTATGCCGATCAAACCGCCGATTTTATCAACACCAGAAACCTGCCGGTTCATCGCATAGCTTTTGCGGATCATTGAGTTGTCGGCTCTGCCAACCAAACCACCGACGCCGTCCACGTCGTTATCTATGTCGGGGTCAGTACTGTTGTCTCCTATCACCGAACCCGTTGCATAACAGAGTGAAAGATTGCTTTGATAGAGATAACCGACCAAACCACCGACGTTATATGCAGTGCCACGCACATTGCCACTCGCATCACTGTCGTTAAGCTCAGTGTCCTCAGCACTGCCGACTAAGCCTCCAATATTGTAAGTACCGATTACATTGCTACTCGCACTATTGCGTTCAATCACGGTGTTGCCTTCGGCACTGCCGACCAAACCACCGACGTTATATGCAGTGCCACGCACATTGCCACTCGCACTATTGTCGTTAAGCTCAGTGTCCTCAGCACTGCCGACTAAGCCACCGACCTCGTAAGCACCTGCTACATTACCACTCGCATTATTGTTGCTGAGCATGCTACTGTCACTAAACCCGACTAGACCGCCTGCTTTCGTAGCCTCACCAATCACACTACTCCCTGAATGGCTAGCAGTGATTTCGCTGTTTCCTATAATACCAACCAAACCACCGACATGCTCGGCGTTGCTACCCGTCGCCACAACCGAAACGGTTGCGGTGCTACTGGTAACCCGAGATCCGATACTATGACCGACCAAACCGCCTACATTCGCATTGCCACTAACACGACCACTCGCAGAACTACTGACGATTACACTGGCAACCGTGTCACCCAATAAACCAACCAAACCACCTATGCTTCGGTCACCACGGACTATGATATTAGTCGCTACGCCGTTGTTAATACCGCTACCTGTATAAAAGCCCACCAAACCACCAACGCGATTAGTGCCGAAAACCACCGCACCGTCCACCATGCCGTCGGTGACCACAGCGGTGCTATAACCAACCAAACCACCTATATAATTAACACCTGAAACATCACCACTTGCACTATTATTTGCAATTACCATACGGCTGTAACCGACCAAACCACCCACATAGTCACCACCGATAACATTACCGCTTGCCGAGCTATCGGCAATGCGGATTTGCAAACCAAGGCCTATCGCTACTTCAGACAACGGACATCTACGGCTACTAGTGTTGCGTAGACATGCATAGCCGACTAGACCTCCAGCGTAGTCGCTGGAAACTATCACATCAACATCGGCTCGGCTACCAAGGATAGAACCTGTAGTGTAGCCCACCAAACCACCCCCATAAACATCACCACGTAGGCTACCTCTGGTTTCGTTGCCTCCAAGTATGCGACCAGAATTAAACCCAACCAGACCACCGACTTGACTTGCACCTAGCGTGCCGGAAAAAGTAAAATTATCGGCTACATCGCCGTCGTTATCGCCGATCAAACCACCGACGATATTGCCGTCTTGCACAACCGTCTCAATTTTATCTGCCTCCGCACATCTGCTCGATCGCAGATCATTGCGACAACGTCTTTCGACTACACCTCCGTTGACTACATCCAACTGTATCGTGTTGTTGACCACAGCACCTCTGTTGACACCGACCAAGCCACCGACAATGCCGACAGTGCCAACTACATGCCCACGCGCGACATTGATATTACCGACTATACCTTCGTTAATCGCAACCAAACTACCAACCTGCGATTTGCCTGTAACGCTGACTTGCGCTAATTTTATAGCGTTGATCTTTGCCGACATCGCAGTGCTTCTGAACAAAGCAACATTATTTAAGGGACGGTTAATATACAAGTTGGAAATCGTAAAATTGTTGCCTTCAAAATAGCCGGAAAAAGCATCCGAACTTGTGCCGATCGGTTGCCAACCCAAACCTTCAGTCCACTCCCGATTTATAATCCCCGAGCGATAGCTGTTCGGATCGTTGAAGTTTAAACTTCTTTTTAGCTCGTAACCTCTGCAAACGCCACCATCGTTACCGTCTTCGTCGCAACCTCTGGTGAGTAGCGGTGCTAAACGACCCGTCCTTTGTCCACGACCATCTAAGGAATATCGGATATCATCCAAGTCCTCCAAATAGCAAATTTCTATCAAGCCGTCGTCGTCTTCATCAACATCAAAAGCGTAATCACAGTTGGGTGCTATGATGGCAATCGACGCGGTAGATGGAGTACCTAAATAATAGATTTGTCCTTCCATTGCCGAAGCGATGCTCAAATCAACTTTGCCGAACACTGAAGTGTCACCAAAATCAACCCGATTGGTAGGGATTGTTTGAGTGATTCGGGTGCTGCCGGCAGAAATGACAACCGTCTTGACACCTTCTTGCCGCAAGTCTATAAAATCCTTACCTTCTATCTCAGTGCTTTCGGAAATCTCCAAAGTGACCGATATATCGCGATCTACTACTCCGTTAATCTCTATTGCGTATTCTATAGGTTGACCTTTGATGACCTCAGTGGGAGCGTCAATCGATACCCTAGGATCGTCGTTGCTAACCGCCAGCACAACATTGTGCATAGTGCTCAAGGTGTAATCGTCGGGCGAAAGGATAATTGCCACGCGGATACCCAGTGCAGTGTCAAGTTGATTGTTATCAATGGTGGGAACCGTGAACGGCAGACTCAACGAGGTTCTTGTGCTAGAAACATTATTAAACGTAACTGTGTGTTCCATCGCTTCATAAGTCGGTGGTATGAAATCGCCACCCGGCATATCGGAGACCCTAATTTTTACGACGCTGCGCGTCGTTGGTAAAGGTGTAGGGGTGGTATACTCAATAGATGCGAAGCCTTCCCAAAATACCGTAAACCTCGCCATATCGCCTTCGATTATTCGCGGCTGATCTGCAATGATCCGGGCGCGGGTTAGATCACTTTGCTGGGCAAATACTTGACCGGCTAGTAGTACAAGCGAAGCAATGATAATCCAAATAAATGCATTAACTTTTTTCATAGTAAGGGGGAATTTTATGGGTACTCTAACATAAGGGTATTAAAGAAATATTTTATTTGTACGATTGTCATGATATATTGGGTAAATAGAGGAAAACTAACAACAGCCCTATCGCAACCACCCCTTGAGTCAGTCGGTCAAATGGCGTAACTTTGTACAAAATCTAATACTGTGGTCGTTAGAAATAACACGAATAGCAAAGGTCAATCGGCGTGACATTGTGTAGAACCCTAACATGATTGCTAAACGCATACATTACAAAATGCATAAGCCTGACGGGGTGGTTGTGGTGGTTCTGCACTAGACAATTACCCTCTACGATGCATTATGGTACTTTTTCAACAGTCCCATATCACCTCCCTGTCAGGCAAAGCTCACCATAGAGGAGGAATGATTCGCCCCAGAAAGTAGTTTGCCGACGCATTGTATAATAACAATACATGGAACATCATGCCTTTACACTTATTATCCCTTTTTTGATATTCACCGGTGCGGCGGTAATGGCAACTTTTGCCTTATATGCAAGGCAGGCGATGTTGGTTGCTTATATCATTCTTGGGTTATTGCTGGGACCTGCAGTATTTGAGGTGGTGGACGGCGGCGAGGAAGCGATGCATATCGCCTCGGATATAGGCATTGTTTTGTTGCTTTTTTTGCTGGGCTTGGATCTGTCTCCTATTAAATTGGTAAAAGTCGTGCGGGCAATCGCAACTCCTACACTGGTAAGTTGCCTCATATTTTCCTTACCCGGTATCGTAATCGGTTATATACTTGGTTTTGATACGGTATCTATAATGATCTTGGCTATTGCGATGATGTTCTCCAGCACTATCATTGGGATTAAGCTATTGCCTACGACGGTGTTGCACCACAAACCTACTGGCGAAATCATTATCAGTATATTGTTGTTGCAGGATATGATTGCAATTCTAATCATACTCGGCCTAGGATTGTTCTACAGCAGTGGCACTGATTTTAATATATCGGTACCTTTTATTAAGCTATCGCTGCTCCCGGTGATGGTCGGTCTTGCCTATCTGCTACAAAAATATCTGCTCGTTGGTCTTTTGATGCGCTTTGACAAAATCAAAGAATATGTTTTCTTATTGATGATAGGCTGGTGTTTCGGCATCGCACAACTTACCGCATGGTTAGGCTTGTCTTACGAAATTGGTGCATTCATCGCCGGAGTATTAATGGCCACTCACCCGATTGCAATCTATGTGGCAGATTCCTTAAAGCCATTACGAGACTTTTTTATGGTTATTTTCTTCTTCACGCTGGGTAGTAGCATCGCACCGGGGTCAGTCGACAAAATATGGCTACCTGCCTTGATATTAGCCGGCATACTACTGGTGTTAAAGCCACTGGTTTTTGAGTGGTTATTGAGCCGCGCCGGTGAGGAAAAAGCAAGGGCGCGCGAGGTCGGGTTCAGATTGGGACAAGGTAGCGAATTCTCACTGTTGATTATCGCACTGGCAACACAACTCGGCATTGCCGAGAAACTTGCGATAGACTTGATTCAAACGACTATGCTAATAACGTTTATGGTATCGCCCTACTTGATTATCGCAAAATACCCTACTCCGGTCGCAGTAGACGATCGCTTGCGTCGCGACTAACTTAGCGACGATGCTCCGATAAAAATGCTTTAACACGCAGACCGCTGTCCGTTGCCGCATCCTTATCAAAACGCAAGGTGTGACCGTAATAAGTCCCGTTCGCAGACGGCACATCAAAACTATGATATGCGTCAGGATAGACGACGATATCAAGGTTGTAGTTGTTGGTTTCGCTAATCACCATTTGCTTGCAATAATCGGCAGGAGTCCAATCGTCGCGCCCGCCTATCAAAATCAAAGTGTCGCTCAATAACGAAGGAATACGGTCGGGATAGCAATAAGGGTAAAACGCAATCACCCCGCCGAGCCGACGAAATAACGGGCGCGGGTAATGATGTGTCAATAAAGCAGTCGTCCCTCCGTGCGACATACCCATCAAAAAGATATTGTCGTGGTCAAACTCGTTTGAGGTCAAAATATAGCTTAGGATACTCTCAATATCCGCCAACCGCTCAAACGGAGAAATCTTGAGTGTATCATCGCAAATGTTGCCGTCACCACGCGGACTGAAACTATCGGCTTTGACCAAAGCATAACCCCAATCGCGCATCCGTTCAGTCCATAAATGCTTGCGCGATGCAACGATACCGCTACAACCGTGCATATCTATCACTACCGGATACGGCGGATCAATCAATGGACGGTAGATGTTTATTTCAAGTTGTACCAGTTTTCTGTTTGCGTCCATAGAAGTCAAGTCTATGGTAGTGGATCCCGAAGTAGCACAGCCACAAAGCAATACCACCAATACGAGTAATGCCGATACACATTGATATTGGGTGCGCAAAACAGACATCGTCAAATCGCAAACTTTCGGGCTTGTAAGCGATAGATAAGTGCCAGCAAAAAACCGCTAAGCAACCCACCTATGTGCGCCGCATTCGCCACATAAATATCAACGACACTCAAAATCCCTGACATACATAGCAATAACCAAAATAATAGAAAAGGTGCAATGCCGGGTGGCGGCGCAATACCTTGCATTGAACTCCCGGTATTACGCGACTCCCAATATCCGCATAGCCAGCAATAACCGAATAATCCATAGACCACACCAGACAAACCACCGAATAAGATGGACGGCTCAAAGATATACTGACATAGGTTAGAGATAATGCCGGTGACAACGATAACGATGAGTAATCTAAGATGTGAGTGCAGTCGCTCTATCCTTCGTCCGAACTCTATCAACCAGAGACCGTTGAACACCAAATGCAACAAACTGAAATGTAAAAATATCGGCGTTAGAATACGCCACCATTGCCCGCCAGTGATACCGTCAATCGATGCAGCTGCATATAAAATATCCCGATCACCGATTCTGGTGTCTTGAAAAACCAACCATGACATCAGCGCGTTATTGCCCTGCATGATTAAATAAATTGATATCGCAAGTGCACTCGTTATTAGAACAACTGGATAATTTAAGATATTTTGCAAGGGCTTTAGATACGAAACACCGTCGGCTTGAGGGATAGAGGGAACCTCTAATTGTCCCGCACACCACTGCTCAAACCAGACGCGGATTGTCTCAGGGTCGTGATGCGAGCGCAAGACTTGTCGCCCGCCGTGTTCAACGATTCGATGTGCAATACCTTGTATAGACAAAAATCTGCTAAACGCAGATAAATCCTTTTCCAAAGAGACGGTTAATATATCAGCCCAATCCATTATTGCCGATCGGTAAATAAAATGGATGAATAGGGCTGTTGAAAAATAGAACTGCCGTTTGTTGCAACGGCAACAAACGGCGTAACATTGTGCAGAGCCGTTTGCGTCTGTACAGGCAATCCATTCTATCCATTTTGTTTATGGTAACCATGATTTGGTGGCGCATAGCGGGTAGATTTGTGTGAAGACTCAACTTTAGGGCGGATATATAAATCCGCCCCTACCGTTGGCGTAAATTTTATGGGTGAATGGATTGTTTGTGCCAGCGCAACGCGTTTCGGGAGGATATGTTAGCCCTCCCCTACGGCTCAAGGATACTTTTTCAACAGCCCCGTATATCAAAATCAAACGGCGTGACATTATGCAGAACCCTAACATGATTGCTAAACGAATACATTACAAAATGTATAGGCTTGCCACCCCTCCACAGGAAGGGAATGATCCGCACCTAGATAATGGATGCTATTTCGCAACCTACTTTGACCTCGGAGCCAGGTTGGTACAGCGGGTTCCAGTTAAGGTTTTCATTGTTAATCAATAGTACGACGGTTGAACCAATATTGAACCGTCCCATCTCTGCACCTTTATCCAAATCAACGAGTGGACGTGAAGAGATGTCCTCGTCGTAATGGTGATAGTTTAGAGCTAAAGAGCTTGGGCTTACCAGTCCGTGCCAGACTGTTTCTATTGCCGAGACATTGACTGCACCAACCATGACGATGGCAGTGGGGCCGTGCTCAGTATCAAAAATAGAAATAACCCTTTCGTTTTTGGTGTAGAGACGCGGTATCACCCGAGTCGCATAAGGTGCTACGCTGAACAGGCGACCAGGTACGTGGATCATTGTTTTGAGTCTTCCTGACAGCGGTGTATGTACGCGGTGATAATGGCGGGGACCTAAATAGATAGTACAGAAAAAACTGCTTTCAAAGGCTTCGCTCGCCTTAGGGGTCAATAATTCGCTAACGTTGTACTCTTGATCTTTGGCTTGTACAATACGCTCTGCTTCGATTTTTCCGATCTGCATAACGATACCGTCGCACGGAGAGACGACGATATTAGAACCTTGATGGATCGGGCGGATAGCGGGCTTGAGTGCGCGTGTGAAAAATGCATTAAAACTCGAATAGTCCTCTATATTGCCGATTTCGGCTTCGTCCAAATCAACCTTGAAAACACGCACAAACAGTTTTATAGCATAGCGAACACCAGGCACCTCTAAGCGGCTCAACATCAGCGTAAAGCGCGAAACGAAATGATGTGGAAAGAAATGAAACAACCACCCTTTGGCGCGTTCCCATAAACTAACTTGTTCCATGATACTTAAAAATATTCGGTAAACTCATGCCCCACCATAGAGTAGAAAAGAAAAATTAAAATTGGCACTCTAATAATGTAGAATTATCCGCTTACACGGAATTTTATTATATCAAATAGCGATGGATATAGAGATTATTATTGCATTATTTGCTGTCATTGCAGCGGCGGTGTTTGCATATTTATATAAACAAGCCAAGTCGCAAGGAAACGAACAATGCACAAAGTTGAACGATGCCAACGAACAGATGGCAACCTTAAAGGCTGAAAACGCTGTTTTGGAAAATAGCCAAAAAGAAAAATCTGAACGGTTGCTAAAAGCCGATGAAGATTGCAGTGCATTGCGCGAGCGGAATACACAGCTTGAAATGGATAATCGCGAACAGCAAACCAAGCTAAAAGCCGAGCAAGATAACCTGAAAAGTTTAGAGACTCAGTTTGAAAAGCAAAAATCGCAACTCAAAGATGAGTTTAAGGTTTTATCAGAAGAGATTTTTAGCCAACGGAAGCGAGAACTGCACGAACAAAACAAAGAGGGCATAGGGGCTTTGATTAAACCCCTGCAAGAGCAAATCTCGCAATTTCAGAAGCGTGTCAACGATGTGCATAGCGAGACAATCAAAGGCCATACCAGCCTAGAGGCCGAAATAAAGAAAATAATGGAGGTCGGCTTAAAAATAGGCGAGGATGCCGACAATCTGAGTTCGGCACTCAAAGGCGATTCTCGCCAACGCGGTGCTTGGGGCGAGGCGCAGTTGGAACGCACTCTGGAAATGAGCGGCCTGGTTAAAGACACCCACTACCGAAAGCAAGCTACTTTCAGAGATCAGGACGGCAAGCAAAAAATCATAGATTATCTCATCATGCTTCCCGACGATCACCACATTGTTATAGACAGCAAAGTCTCGCTCCTCGCATACGACCGGGCTGTTGCAGCGAAAGACGAAAACGCGCAAGGCATCGCAATGGATGATCATGTCAAAGCCGTTAAAAAACATATAGACGATTTAGCAACTAAAGATTATAGCGATCTAATCGGCATACACAGTCCTAATTATGTCCTAATGTTTATGCCCATAGAATCGGCTTATATAGAAGCACTCAAATGGAGCAAGGATTTATTCGGTTACGGCTACGGCAAAAACATCGTTTTGGTCTCTCATACAACACTAATACCGATACTACGGGTCGTTGCCAACCTGTGGATGCTCGAACAAAGTAACCAGCAAGTACGAGAAATCTGCGACAATGCCGGTGATATCCATAACTCTGTATGCTCACTAGCCGAGCGTATACAGAAGCTAGGCAACACATTAAATACCGCAAGCAAACATTACAACGATGCGGTTACAGCAATTTCCGGACGGCAAGGAATACAAGGAAAAGTGGAACGTTTTGTCCAACTGTCACCCAAAGCAAACAAAAAAATGCCCGATTTAAGGCATCGCCACTTTGAATATAAGACGGATTCGCTCGATATACGACCTTCCGAAAAAAACCACTCCGAAGACAATAAATAATTCCCAAATGTGTTACAATTCCCTATGCATTTTATTAAATGATATAAACAATAAAGATAATGTTATTAGACATGGATAGAATATACGAGGAATAGAGACATGAAAACCAAAGTTACTAAGAAAAAATCCTCCTCTCGCACTAAACCTCCTTCAACAAGGAGTACTGCAAAGAAAAAATCTTCGCTGCAGAAAAAGCATACACCTCCCAAAAAGGCTGTTAAGAAAAAGGCACCTGTTCGTAAAACTGCCACACCCAAAAAGAAGGTCGTTAAGAAAAAAGCATCTGTTCGTAAAACTGCCACACCCAAAAAGAAGGTCGTTAAGAAAAAGGCACCTGTTCGTAAAACTGCCACACCCAAAAAGAAGGTCGTTAAGAAAAAAGCACCTGTTCGTAAAACTGCCACACCTAAAAAGAAGGTCGTTAAGAAAAAGGCCTCAATTCGGAAAATTACTTTGACGCGGAGCAGTGCAACTAAAGGCAAAGTTCGCAAGTTGCCGCGAAGCAAAAAGTACATGAATACTCGGCAGCTGGAGTACTTTCGCAATATCCTGCTCTCACGCAGAGAAGAATTGATAAGCGAAGCAGGTCGTATGGTTGATTATATGCAGACTGGTTCTAATACTTATGCCGACGCTATAGATCAGGCAAGTCAAGAGGAAGAATTTACTTTGCAGTTGAAGGAACGCGATAGAGAAAGGAAGCTATTACTAAAAATAGACGAAGCTATCGCTAAAATAGATAAGAAAGAATATGGTTATTGTGTCTCGTGTGGAGCTGAAATCGGCGTTAGTAGATTAGAGGCCAGACCAACAACCGACCAGTGTATAGATTGCAAAGAAATCGACGAAATCAAAGAGCGGCATTATTAAATCCTTGCTCGTTTATAAAACACTAACTGGGGCTATTGAAAAAGTACCGTCATCGCATGAATCCAACCGCTTGTGCCATTTGGTTTTTGGTTTCCATATACGAAATGAATGAATGGATTGTTTTTGCAGACGCAACGCGTTAGGGCGGATATATAAATCCGCCCCTACGGCTCAAGGATAATTTTTCAACAGCCCCGTATATCAAAATCAATCGGCGTGACGTTGTGCAGAACCTTAACATGGGTATGTAGGTCGGACAAGCTAAGGCTTGTCCTAAGTAGCGATTCTATGGAACAAGTCGTGTGATTATTCCCAGTTTAGCGCACCGCCGGTTTGGTATTCGGTTACCCTAGTCTCAAAAAAATTCTTTTCTTTCTTCAAATCTAATACTTCCGACATCCAAGGGAAAGGGTTGGCTACACCAGGAAATTGCTCTGGCAATCCAATTTGATTAAAACGGCGGTTAGCTATGAATTCTACATATTGTTTGAATAGGCCAGCGTTCATTCCCAGCATACCTCGTGGCATCGTATCTTCGGCATAGAGCTTCTCGTAATTAACACCGTCTATAATCAAGTCAATGATTTCTCGCTTAAACTCTTCGGTCCACAAATGGGGATTTTCAAGTTTGATTTGATTGATTACATCTATGCCAAAGTTCATATGCATCGATTCATCTCGTAGTATATATTGAAATTGTTCTGAGACACCGGTCAGCTTATTACGCCGCCCCATAGATAAAATCTGGGCAAAACCGACATAAAAGAAAACACCTTCAAATACGACATAGAAAGCAATCAGGTCGCGTAATAGCCGTTGGTCGTTTTCCATAGTGCCGGTCTTAAAGTTAGGGTCGCTGAGACTTTGCGTATAAGGTAATGCCCATTCCGATTTTTTCGCTACCGACGGAAGTTCTCTATACATATTGAATACTTCACCCTCATCCAAAGATAAGGATTCAATGCAATACTGGTAGGCGTGAGTATGCAGGGCTTCTTCAAAAGCCTGACGCAATAAGTATTGGCGACATTCTGGATTGGTAATATGACGGTACACCGCCAATACTAAATTATTAGCAACCAATGAATCGGCAGTAGAAAAAAATCCTAAATTGCGTTTGACTACGATACGCTCGTCTTCGCTCAAACCTTCTGGGTCTTTCCACAGCTTTATATCTGCAGTCATATTAATCTCTTGCGGCATCCAGTGGTTGCCGCACGCGGCGAGATATTTATCCCACGCCCAATCGTATTTGAACGGCACCAGCTGATTTAGATCGGCACGGCAATTGATAATCTGCTTATCGTCTACCCTTATTCGGGATGCACCCATCTCTATCGACTCCAGGCCCGTAGTGCCACCTTGTTCTGTCTCCGGTTGCGGTCCTGAATTATCCGCTACTAAACTTTCTGTAGCGGGTTTTGTAGACCTAAAACTATTCGTTGCCGATTCGGTAAAGGGGTCTTCCCAATCCGGTAAAAATTCACTTTGTTGCATAATATCTCCTTTCTTGTTTATCAAACTGATCTATTGACATACCTCGCAATCCGGATCCAACACCGAACATACTTGTTGACTGTTGTCCGAGATAGCCACTGCATTCAACTTGCCGTCAACGGTCTCCATCGTACTCTTTTCAACATGGGTTGCGCCGAGAGCTCGCAAATAATATGTCGTTTTCAATCCTTGTAGCCAAGCTAATTTATAAAGTGCATCTAGTTTCTTTCCCGAGGGTTCTGCCATATAAAGATTTAGTGATTCCGACTGATCTATCCACTTTTGACGACGCGCAGCAGCTTCGACTAACCATCTAGGGTCAAGTTCAAATGCAGTCGCATAAATTGCTTTCAATTCGTCGGGAACGCGCTCTATTTTTTGTATGCTGCCGTCGTAATATTTTAGGTCATTGACCATAACCTCGTCCCATAAATCCAGCTTTTTCAAATCTTGCACCAAGTATTCGTTGATTACCGTGAACTCACCCGATAGATTGGATTTCACATAAAGGTTCTGATAAGTCGGCTCTATGCTTTGAGAAACTGAGCAGATATTGGAAATCGTTGCAGTCGGTGCGATAGCCATTGTATTAGAATTGCGCATACCGTGTTTTTTAACACGTCTGCGAAGCGCATCCCAATCCATCGTCTTAGAGGTATCCATATTCAACAACCCGTCACCGCCGCGGCTCTTAGCGAGCAATTGTATAGAGTCTATAGGCAATATCCCTTGGCTCCACAACGAACCTTCGTAGGTAGAATAAACGCCTCTTTCTTTGGCTAGTTCAACTGATGCTTCAATCGCATAATAGCTAATCGCTTCCATAGAACGGTCGGCAAATTCAACAGCTTCCTTGTTCGCATAAGGAATACGCAATTTATAGAGCGCGTCTTGAAAACCCATCACACCTAAACCGACCGGGCGGTGCCTTAGATTAGAGGTTCTCGCTTTTATAACGCTGTAATAATTATATTCAATGACATTATCCAACATCCGCATTGCAGTATGTATAGTTTTGCGTAGCTTATCGGTATCAAGTCCTTTAGCCCCTAAGTGGGCAACTAAATTGACAGAACCCAAGTTACACACTGCAATCTCCTCGTCGCTGGTGTTGAGCGTAATCTCGGTACATAAATTGGAAGAATGCACCGTGCCTTTATGCTGTTGCGGTGAGCGTAAATTGCATGGGTCTTTGAACGCCAACCACGGGTGCCCGGTTTCATACAGCATGCTCAGCATTTTGCGCCACAAATCAACCGCTTTGATTTGCTTGTAGCGTTTGATATCACCACACTCAACTGCAGATTCGTATTCTGCATAACGTTTCTCAAATTCTATCCCGTACAGCTCGTGCAAATCAGGAACCTCATCGGGTGAAAACAAAGTCCACATTTCATCGCTTTTAACGCGCTTCATAAATAGGTCGGGAATCCAATTTGCGGTATTCATGTCGTGAGTACGACGACGGTCGTCACCGGTGTTTTTTCTAAGTTCCAAAAACTCCTCTATGTCCAAATGCCAGGTCTCTAGATAAGCACAAACCGCGCCTTTACGTTTACCACCTTGATTGACGGCGACTGCAGTATCGTTCGCCACTTTCAGAAACGGTACAATACCTTGCGATTCGCCGTTAGTACTCTTGATATAAGAACCCATCGCTCGTACGCGCGACCAATCGTTGCCTAGACCGCCGGCAAACTTCGACAACATTGCGTTATCCTGTATTGCTCCGAATATGCCCAGCAAGTCGTCGGAGACAGTCGTTAAATAACAAGAAGACAACTGTGGACAACGCGTGCCAGCATTAAATAAGGTAGGCGTAGAACTCATAAAAGCAAAGCTAGATAGCAAGTTATAAAACTCTATAGCCCTATCCTCTCGGTCAATCTCGTTAATCGCCAACCCCATTGCAACACGCATAAAAAATGCTTGTGGCAACTCAAAACGCACTTTATGAGAGTGTATAAAATAGCGGTCATACAAGGTCTGCAAGCCCAAGTAATTAAAGCGCATATCGTTTTCGGGCTTTAATGCAGCCGCCAATTTTTGCAAATCAAATTCATTCTGCAAGCGCATGTCAAGCAACTCAAGTTCACACGCGCGTTTGATATACCGAACGAAATAATTCGGATATTGCTGCGCCATTTCACTAAAAGTTGCCTCGGTATATTGTTTGTCTATAAAAGACAACGCCTCACAACGTAGCTTGTCCAACAATAAGCGCGCAGCAACCTTAGCGTACGCAGGTTCCTTTTCCACCATAGAACGCGCACTGAAAATCAGTGCATCACTAAGATTTTTAACGTCAATACCATTGAAGATATTATGACGAGCTTCTTTTATAATCACCTCGCTATCGACGTCGGCGACACCTTCGCATGCTTCCTTAGATATTTTGATTACACGATCCCAATCCAGTGGTCTACTTTCGTTATCTCCGTACTTAACTAGAATTTCCTCACTTTTGGTTTTTTTATCGGGCTGCTTCTTTAATTCCTCGGCAGTGCGTTCGCGAGAACGCTGTTCACGATAAAGCACATAAGAGCGTGCAACCTTATAGTGACCGTTGCGCATCAGGGCTAATTCGACCTGATCCTGTATATCTTCTATATGAAAGGTGGAACCGGCGGTGCGTGAACGTGTCAAGCCTTCTACGACTTGTTCGGTGAGGCTGGAAATCGTCTCTCGAACCCTAGGCGATGCTGCCGCAGCCCCCCCTTCTACTGCGATAAACGCCTTGCTCATTGCAACGTATATCTTACTGTTATCAAATACGGTAACCTTACCGTTGCGGCGTATCACTTTGAATTGTCCTGGCGCAGTGTTTGACATCTCGGCAACATCAAGGCCGGATATATCGTGAGAGATATGAGAGGACATAGTCGGTTGAGGGGGAACATGGTCTATCGTTTGTGATTTACCACCGTTCTTGTTTATTACATTCATTTTGTCTTTACAGGCCTCTAAAATTATAAATCAGTTTTTTATACATCGGTTTTTTAATACCACTCGTCCGAAGTGGGTTTATTAATGTGATTTTTTCTACCTTACGAACTTTGCAAACATAAAAATATGTTTATATAAGTATATTCAATGTAGGCACTCTAATCAAGAATTATTCTAATAACAAGGCAGAGATTAGCTCAAACAACTAATCCGACGAACGAACTTAAATATCCGATAAACAAATTTATGTAATTTTAGGTACGACGATAAGGACAGTACCGATAAACGAAAACTAAAAACGATGATTAAAAATTAGTAGAGTCCGACCTCTGTATCAATGTATTGTTTCTGATTTAGGCTAAGTCGTATCCAAATATCTATAAGCTGGATTAAAGTATTGTTCTTAACTTCTACAATTTGACTTAGTCATTCAAGTTGCTGTGTAGAACATCGTGCATGACGGTGTGGAAGATACATTCCAAGTGATACAACATGATATTTCACATACGACGGCATTTATCATTTCTGTACATTCATATATACAGCAACGTCAACTATTCTAAAATTGACTCCTTAGCATCGTCCCGGAAGAGGTACGCTCCTGACAAACATGAAATCGGAAAAAATATATCACCAATTAGGACTGCAAAAATACTTATGTATTGCCACCTGTGGATAAGTTTGTACATAAATATATTTTTATCGCTATTTCATATGCTTAATAAATAATGAGGCTGTGGATAAGTCACTCACTAATTCACACTAATCTGTGGATAACCTGTGGATAAGTAGTGTATATAGCAAATTAGTTGCTTGTTTCACCAACATAAGTTGGCAATCAGTTCAGCTCAAGGATCCTATATGCCAAAGTTTTCGCCAAAGTTGAAACGCCATATATTGCTCTATATAAACTCTACATTTATTTGAATATGTGGATTGCCAGTTTATAATGTTGATACAATGTTTGCATGAACTGTTTTGCCTTTTGTGCCGGTGCCTCACTTGCAGATTAGGAAAATAAGCATACAATAGATACTTTCCCTTTATGAGCAAGGAGACTATGAAAAAATATTTATCTTTACGTATTATCACAACATCGTTATTGATATTAGCAATTAGCGGTGGGTTTTGGGGTGGCAACATCTACTCCGCAAATGCTGAACAAGCGACTTTACCACTTAAAGAGTTACGTACATTCAGCGATGTCTACGGACGCATCAAAACTTCTTATGTAGACGAAATAGACGATGCAACTTTGATTGAGGGTGCTATTGACGGGATGCTTGCCAAACTTGACCCTTATTCGGTTTTTCTCAAAAAGAAATCGTACGAAGAACTCAAGGTCAACACAACTGGTAAATTCGGTGGTCTAGGCATAGAAGTTGATAAAGAGGGAGGTTTCGTTCATGTGATCGCACCTATAGACGACACACCTGCAGAACGTGCGGGAATGCAAGCAGGTGATTTAATATCGGAGATTAATAACAAATCAGTCAAAGGTCTGCCCCTGCAAGATGCGGTAGATCAAATGCGCGGTGAAGTAGGCACTACGATTACTTTGACGGTGCTTCGCAAAAAAGGAGAAACCAAAACTGAAGACGAACAAAAACAAACCCTATACAAAAAATTATCTATCACCTTGACGCGTGCAGTTATCAAGGTTAAAAACTCTCGTCATGCCCTACTTGAACCTGGTTTTGGTTATGTGCGTATTTCTAAATTCCAGCAACGTACCAGTCAAGACCTTCTAGCGAGCATTGAAGAACTAAATAAGGAAAACAAAAAACCATTACAAGGATTGATTGTGGATTTGCGTAATAACCCTGGTGGCATGCTCAACGAAGCGATCAACGTCGCAGACTTGTTTTTACCTGCTAAAACATCGGTAGTCTATACCAAAGGCAGGATTGAGGGCTCCACTATAGAATATAAAACATCCAGACCTGACCAAACCGACGCGCTAACCGTGATGTTACTAATCAACAAAGGCTCGGCTTCGGCATCAGAAATTGTTGCCGGTGCGTTGCAAGATAACAATCGTGCGATGATCTTAGGCACGCAATCTTTCGGCAAAGGATCAGTGCAAACCGTACATCCCTTTGATGCGGAACATGCACTCAAGCTGACAACCGCTAAGTATTACACGCCCTCGGGTATTTCAATCCAAGATGTAGGTATCACACCGGACTTTAGTTACGAATTTGAACAGCTAAGCGACGAACAGCTAGAGGCGCGCAATAAAATAAGTAGAAAAAACCTAAAAGACCGCCTTTCTTATGATAGCCAAGTAAAACAGGCAGTTGAAGAACTAAAAAAGCTAGCATTAAAGCCATCATAGAAGAAACAATACGATGCCCGAAGTGCTTATCCCACTTGCAACCGGCTACGAAGAAGTAGAAGCGGTTACATTAATAGACTTGTTGCGTCGTGCCGACATCAAAGTCACCACCGCATCCTTAGATACTAAAGAGGTATGCGGCTTAAACGGTCTAAACTTAATTGCCGATACTACGCTTGACGAAGTTAAAGAATACACCTTTGATATGGTCGTGTTACCAGGCGGACAACCTGGTGCCGACAACCTGAATGCCGATCCTAGAATCCATGAAATTCTAAAACGCCACCGCACGACACAATGGGTCGGTGCTATTTGTGCAGCACCCAAGGTGCTGGTTGATGCAGGCATTGTAGACCAATTAAAAATTACTGCTTACCCTGGATTTTTAGACGCGCAAAATTCGTCGATTGAACTTTCTACAGAAGCGATAGAATGCGACGACAAAGTAATCACCTCGCGCAGTCCCGGAACTGCGATGGAATTTGCGCTGACCATCATAGAAAAACTAGCCGGCACTGATAAAAGAAATACAGTAGAAACAGGCCTAATCAGATAGAACCACCACTTGCTCCAGTTGGGCAAGTGGCGTGACATTGTGCAGAACCATAACATGTTAGGTAATGCAGACATTACAAAATGCAATATCCGCTCCGCGCCACCAAATCATGGTTACCGTAAACGAAATGGATGAATGGATCGTTCGTACAGACGCAACGCGTTAGGGCGGACTCATATGCATTCCCTGAAGTACCGTTCTGCACCATCTCAACCGCTTGCGCCATCAAATTTACGAAAAAGGTAGGGGCGGATTTGCATATCCGCCCTAAAGTTGAGTCTTCGCACAAGGAGAACCGCCGATTGAGTTGTAGGGGCGGATTTGTATATCCGCCCGTCAATCGGCGTGACATTGTGCGGAACCATAACATGTTAGGTAATGCAGACATTACAAAATGCAATATCCGCTCCGCGCCACCAAATCATGGTTACCGTAAACGAAATGGATAGAATGGATTGCCTGTGCAGGCATGACGTGTTAGGGCGGATATATAAATCCACCCCTACGGCATATTAAATACTTTTTCAACGGCTCTTATTTGGTATCACGAGGCGATTCGCAAATGCGGAGCCAGCTTGTGTCTTGCGAGATATAACAGCAACAAACTAGGAACGACCATCACCGTTGTCAATATGAAAAACTGCATCCAATCACCGTCTAAAAAATCAACGATTTGTCCACTGTGTGCCGATAGTGTGGTACGAGACAAATTCCCTAAAGAGGCGAGTAGCGCATATTGTGTTGCCGTATAAACACGACCACACAGTTGCGATATAAAAGCGACAAAAGCCACCGTAGAAATCGCAGTGGTGAATTGATCGCCGATGACTGCCACTGCAAATAGCCTTATGTCGGGTCCCACCGTGGCGAGCAAGGCAAACAATAGATTAGTGGTAGCCATAGCAATCCCGCAAATTATCAAGCCTTTGAGCAAACCGAATCGCACGCTAAAAATGCTCCCTATTATAGAGAATATAATGATGCTACCCCAGCCAATCAATTTAGAGTACGTGGCAATTTGGGTTTCGTCAAAACCAACTTCGGAGTAGAACAACAAGGACATGCGTCCCAAAAAAGCCTCCCCTATCTTAAACAGGAATATAAAACCCAATATCAACACCGACAACTGCAAACCGTTGCGACCGAAAAAGTCTGCCAAAGGTTTCCATACTAGAGAAATAAACCACGCCGATAGTGCTGCTAAAGAGGGAGTCATGCCAGGCCGTTTGAGCCAGTCTGAGTAGAGTTCGGTTCGTGTTTGTGTCTGTAACTGCAATCGCCTGTTTCCCGATTTTTCCGGAATCAACATCAATCCGATATTGCTCAAAACAATGATTACTGTCATCAGTAAATAACTCAGGTTCCACGGTTCGGCAACACCTATTTCTTTCAATGCAGCTACCCCGTAAAGTGCAAGTGCACCACCGGCGTTATAACCAGTGTACCATCCTGCCGTTGCCATCGCTGCACCGACTGCAACCAAAGCCCGTTCGTTCTTGGCAACCAACTCTATGCGCAATGCGTCTATCGCAACATCTTGGGTCGCGGCAGCGGTTGCAATCACCAAGGCGGTCACTGCAACATATACCAAAGAGGTTTGTGCTGATATAAAATACATTGCAATGGCGGCCAAGAAAATAATAACTTGCATCGTCAGTATCCACGATTTACGCTGACCTATACGCTTGGATAAAAACGGAATACGGATCGTATCAACCAAAGGTGCCCACAAAAAATTGATTGCGAATACCGCAAACACATAACCGAACAAACCTATCGCACTGCGGCTCAATCCTTCGTCTTTCAACCATAAGGTCATCATCGAGCCAATTAGCACCCACGGGAAACCGCTGATCGTTCCGATTAAAAGTATCTGCAATACGCGAATATCTTTATACGGTGCTATCTGGCTGAGCCAATTTTTTGACATATAATCCTCTGGTTAAAGGCTAATCAAAAATCATAGCGATGCGTTTCAGGAAATCTTTTTGTAATCGATGATTAACGGTGCGTGGTCGGAAAATCGTTTGCTTTTATAGATACGTGCCGCCTGAGGATGATAGGGTGCGCGCGCAGAGCTTAGTTGATAATCAATACGCCATCCTACATTGTTTTCCCACGCGCGTCCTCGATTAGACCACCAAGTATATTGGTCGGAGGCTTGGCAAATCGCCCTAAACACATCTTGGTAACCGACTTCGTCAAACAAGGTATCCAGCCATTGTCTCTCCTTGGGTAGAAAACCTGAGTTTTTTTTGTTGCCTCGCCAGTTTTTTAGATCTATTTCTTTATGCGCGATATTGATATCGCCACAAATAATATAATGTCTGCGCCGTCTCTTCAAACCAACTAAGTATTCCATAAAACTGTCCATGAAGCGATATTTTGCCTGTTGGCGAGCCTCGCCGGAAGACCCCGACGGTGCGTAGACCGAAATCACCGATAAATCACCGAATTGTCCTTCTATGTAACGCCCTTCGTTATCAAACTCGGAATCACCGTATGCATTAATAATTTTATCAGGTTGCTGTTTTGAATACAGTGCCACACCGCTATAGCCCTTTCTTTCGGCAGTATTATAATGACAATGAAAACGACTCGGGAAAAATTTTTTGTCGTCAAGTTGTTCGGGCTGTATGCGTAGTTCCTGTAAGCATACAAAATCGGCATTCTGGCGAGCGAGCCAACGATAAAAACCTTTGCCGGCAGCAGAGCGTATGCCGTTGACGTTAAGCGTGATAATACGCATTTTTAAATTCGCTTTCTAAGATAGTTCTTTAGATCTTCAGTGATCATATAAAGACACGGCAGCACGGTGAGTATCAGCACTGTCGCAAAGACCAGCCCAAAACCTAGACTGATTGCCATTGGTGATAAGAATTTGGTTTGACCAGTGGCGAAGAAAATCAGCGGCGACACTCCCAAGAAGGTCGTGATCGTAGTCAGTATAATCGGACGCGCTCGCCGGTAAGACGCAGAAACCACCGCTTCCTCACAGCTATAACCTCGCTCGCGATGTTTTTTGACCTGGTTCAACATAATCAAAGAGTCGTTGACGATAATCCCGCTGAGCGCAACCAATCCGACTACAGACACGAACTGCAAATTATAACCAAGTAGCGCATGTCCGATAATCACACCAATGAAACCAAACGGCACGGTGAGCAATATAAGCACTGGTTCGCGTAAAGTACGAAATAGTACCAACAGAATTAAAAATATCCCCATAACGGCAACTATACCGGCAACCCGAATTCCTCTAAATGAATCGTCGGCGCGTTTTTTTGCCCCTCTAAAAACCATATCGTATTCGGGAAGCTGTTCGTATAGTGGCCCGAATTGGCGTCCGATCTGACCGTATACTTGAAAAGGAGTGAGCTCCTCGCTGTCTACTTCGCCGGTGATCGTAACGATGCGACGACCATCAAGGCGGGTCAAGCGGTTAAAACTGCGGTCTAGCTTGATCGTTGCCACTTCGTTCAGATAAACCACTCTGCCGTCGGTCAAAGTCAGCGGCAGTTGCATCAGGCGGTTGCTGTCGTTGCGTATCTCTTCGTCAAAGATAACTCGCACCGGATAGCGTTCGTCACCCCAATTTACATAGACCGCTTTGACACCCAAATAACCAGTGCGTAGTGCATCGGCAACTTGTTGTTGGGTGAGTCCCAAACGCTGTCCGCGTTCGTTCAATTGATAGCGCACTTCCAGTTTGCCTCTGTCCATATCGTGCTGCACATCGTAGACCCCAGCGATGCCGCGCAGATAATCTATCATTTCTTCGGCGCGATCTTCCAATCTCTCCAGATCGGAACCAGCGATGCTAATCTCAATATCCGCTCCCGTCGGGCCGGCCTCCGGCCGCACTATAGAAAAACGCTTAACACCAGACATGCCCGATACCCGGTCGCGTATCAACTGAATGATCTCCTCTACGTTGCGCTTTCGGGAACCTTGTTCGTCAAACTTGAAACTCACCAACGGTACGATAAAACGCTCAACAAAAGTCTGTGGTTCTTGTTTAGTCAACGATACTACAAACTGACAATAGTTATCGCCAACTTTAGATTGCCTGCTTCCACCGCGTCCACTCAATAATACGCCGATATTGCTTAACATGGTTTTCAATTCGTATTCGTGTCCGTCAAACACCGTGTAGATTTTCTTTTCAATGCGTGTCGACAACTCCTCGGTTTCTTCTATGCTGTAATTACTAGGGGCTTCTATGTTGACAAAAAACTCGTCTACCTCGATGTGTCCGAATAGTTGAAAAGGAATACGCGTTGTCAGAATAATAAGTGCCAACACCAATACACAGCTGGCTGCAACAAAAACAAAATATCTGTTGTGCAAACCCCAGCGCAGATAATTTTCATAGGGTTTGAGTAATTTTTTCCAGTTCACAAAACCTCCCTTGTCGCCTGCCGACGGTAGCATAGTGGATCTCACCGCAGCAGCTCCTACTGAAAGACTTTTGAGACGAGTTCGCGCTTTTAAGAATAAATTTGCATGCGAAGGCAACACAAAAAAGGCTTCCAACAAAGAGCCTATCAACGCAGCACTGACTACAACTGGAATAACCTTGACGAATTCCCCCATCCTGCCGCCGATAGCAAGCAGTGGCAGAAAAGCAATAACGGTGGTCAAAGTTGCAGCAACAACTGGTGGAACAATCTCACGTGTCCCGCGCAAAGCCGCTTGTTTAACCGGCATCCCTTCCTCTATATAGTGGTGAATATTTTCGGTCACAATAATGGCATCGTCAACTATCATCCCCAATGCAATCAAAAAGGCGAACAAAGACACCATGTTAATAGTGAAGCCTAAATAATAAATGCTAATTACGGCAACCAAAAAAGAAATAGGAATGCCAAACGCAGTAATCAATGCAACCCTAAAATTCAATAACAAATAAAGCGACCCCAGCAATAACACCAAACCAATCAACCCAGACGAAAAAACGGTCTTCAATCGGGTGTCTATATAAACTGAGAAATCGTTGTGATAACCAACTCGTATTGCTGCTGGAAGTAGGGCCGGTATCTCTTCCTTTATCAGCCTTCTAATCTCTTCTGCAATATCGTTTGTAGAGGCTCTCACATCTTTGGTTACGACCAAGTTTAGTGATTGCAAACCCGAAAATCGCCCTTGTGTTTGCGCAGTTTCAAGCGTCATCTCCACATCGGCAATATCGCCTACTCGTAATTGACCACCGTCTCTGTTGGTTCTAATAGCAATGTCCTTAACCGCCTGCACATTATCTGCAACACTCATTCCTCGCAGTTGTATATCGCCCTCTAAAGCAGACAAAGAACCGCCCGGACGATCTCCTAGATTTGCTGCCAACGCGTTGCGAATCTCTTCCAAAGAGACCTCTTTTGCAGCAATTTCATAGGGGTCTACAACTACCCAGACTTCGGTGTCACGCTCGCCGGCGATATTCACTCCGCCGACCCCCTCAACTTTCTGTATCGCTTGCTTGACTATCTCGCTAGCGCGAATTAATTCGGCCTCGCTGACATCGCCGTAGACACTCACACTGATAACCGGGAAATTACTTTTGCGACGAGAGATACGCGGCGTTTCTATATCGCTGGGCAAATCTTCTATAGAGTCAACTTCAATTTCCACACTACGCACTACTTCCTCTACATCAACGCCCGGCTTGAGATCCAAATAAATACGAGAAATCCCCTCAAGACTTACAGACTGCAATTCATCTATCTCGCTGATATCATCAACCTCGTCTTCTATCGGGATAGTCAGCTGACGTTCTACTTCAACTGGTGGTGCACCTTCGAAATCAGTCTCTATAGAAATCGTATCCGACTCAATGACCGGAAACATTTCCTGCGGCATCGCTCGCCACGACAAAATACCGACGACTACAACCGACAGTAGTAGGAAATTGGTAATTATGGGGTTTTTAATAAAGTACTCAATCATAGCAATACATATTCCTAGTGATTATAAATGAGAACTATCGCATACTCAAATCATACGGTCTCGGATAGGTTTCAGGAAAATCGTCACACGGAATTTGAAATTCCCATTCACTTCCACTATCTAGGCGATATGCCGTCAGGTAACCGCCCCATACGCATCCAGAATCCAGTGCGATATAAGACCTCATCCTTTGATATCCGAGTGCTGCCCAATGCCCAAACAACACCGTATAACTGGGGTCGCGTTTGTGCTCAAGCGTATACCACGGATAAAGTCCAGGAGGATTTTCGCTCGGCGGAGTCTTGGCTTGAAAATCCATACGTCCCTGAGCATCGCAAAAACGAATACCGGTCATTGCATTGACGGTAATCGCTAAACGATTAATACCCTGTAAATGATCTTCCCACAGTGCAGGTGTATTTTGTTGATCTAGTAGTTGTGTCAAAAAAGTTTTGCGCTCAGGGCTTTGTAATCGTTGACAAACATGCGCTGCTAGTTGCACGGCTAATTCTATATCCCATTGCGGTAACAAACCGGCATGGACGAGTATCAGCTTTTTTTGATGGTCAACCCTCAGTAATGGTTGTCGTGCGACCCACTCCAAAAGAATGTCGGCATTGGGTGCGTCAAGCACCGCATTGAGCGTGCTTTGCGATGCCTCTATTAAACCGTCTGCGAGCTTCAGCAAATGCAACTCGTGATTGCCGAGTACCCATTTTGCGTTATCTCCCAGACTTTTGACAAAATTGAGTGTCTCTAAAGACTGCGGGCCGCGGTTGACAAGATCACCAGCAAACCATAACTCGTCTTCGGCAGAGTCATAGTTGATATGGTCAAGTAGACGGCGCAATGCGTCATAACATCCCTGCACATCACCAATTGCGTATAAACTCATCTTGTAATGTATGCGCTATCCAAAAAGTATTTCATACACCGTAGGGGCGGATTTATATGTCCGCCCTAATGCGTTGCGTCTGTACAGGCAATCCATCCTATCCATTTCGTTTACGGTAACCATGATGGGGTGGCGCAGAGCGGTTTTTGCATTTTGTAATGCCTGGCTATCTAATATGCCATAGTTCTGCACAATGTCACGCCGATTGACCTGCTGGATCAATCAGCGATTCAATGGATAGTGCGCGGTGCCGACAGTAAAAATTCTTTTATTTCGGCATCAAACTCCGAACCGTCTTCGGCGAGCATCTTATAGCTTCCGCGCATCGTTCCAAATGGTGTTTCCAATACCGTTCCGCTGGTATAGGAAAAACGAGTACCCGGATGCAAATAAGGCTGTTCTCCGACTACCCCTTCGCCTTTAACTTCTTGCACCTTCTGGTTTGAGTCGGTAATCACCCAATGTCTAGAAATCAACTGAGCCGATATATTTCCTTGATTTTCGATTGTCACCGTATATACAAAAACATACCTATCCTCCGATGAATCGGATTGCTCTTCTAAGTACTGTGTCTCCACGCTAATTTTTATGTCTTTACTCGGTAACATATTATCTCTCTTGTTCGCGTAGATATTCTAACATGTTTATAAATTGGTCAATGTCTAAACTATCGGCACGGCAATTAGGATCTATTCCCATACATTCCAAATCTTCTTTAGCGAATAGCTTGGACAGTGCATTTGCCGTAGTTTTGCGTCTACTAGCAAATGCAAGTCGCACAATTTTATCGAGTTCCTTTAATGCCGATTGTGGAAGCCTGGGTTGTGGCTTAAAACGAACCAGGGTGGATACGACTTTGGGGGATGGTACAAAGGCTTGCGACGAAACATCGAAAAGCACGTTTATTTCAAAACAACATCTTGCTACAACACCCAACCTGCCGTATTGTTTGTCGGTAACTGATGCAGTTAATCTTTGAACAACTTCGCGTTGCAACATCAAGTGCATATCAATAATATGGTCTTGAAATAAGGCAAGATGAAAAATTAACGCGGTTGATATGTTGTAAGGAAGATTGCCGACAAAGCGCGCCGATTGCTTTCCTAGAAGCTTTGCAAAATCGACTTTAAGTGCATCGGCGCAATGTACTCGTAGTTTCGAATATTGTAGAGTCTTTAGCTCTAAATCACTTGCCAAATCACGATCTATTTCAACCCCGTGTATCAGAGAGACTCTATCGTGCAAAGGATAGGTCAATGCGCCTTTGCCAGGACCTATTTCAACAATCGTGTCTTCGGGTTTAGGAGAAATCGCAGAAATTATACGAGAGACGATATTAGGGTCGAATAAGAAATGCTGTCCAAAACGTTTACGAGGATACTGTGCCATGCCGATTGTTAGTTTGCTTTATCAATGAGATGTTTATTGTATACGAGGAAGTCATTGCATCCGTGTTATAATCCGTGCTTTACGGGGGCGATCTTGGTTTCGACGGATATTACGAAACTTGAGGTGCATGTCGAGCAGGTAAGAAACTCGTTAAACTTTTTGCAGAAAATTAGTTGCCAATCAAGAAGACAACTACGCATTAGCGGCCTAAAAAACCGGCTATGCCTCTTCTCTTAGGGTGCTTGTAACTTAAGCAGAGGAGTCGATTAACAAGCTCGCGCGCGAATAGACCTGAAGTTCAAACGTTAAACTCTTATTCGGGGAAGCCGACTATTTTGCCTGTTCGCCGGCTGTAGATGGTGTGATTAAAGACGAACTAAACATGTAGTACCGAAAGCAGAGTATATGCGGACGCGGGTTCAATTCCCGCCGCCTCCACCACCTTGCCTTAGTTCAATCCGAGACCGGCATTTCCTCATCGGGGGGTATTGACAACCGCATCAGTACTGCCGAAAACTTTTGCCAAAGGCTGCCTGGTTTGCCATCTCCTATTTGCTGCTCGTCAACACGGGTCACCGGCACTATATTGCGTGTAGAACTCGTCAGCCAAATTTCGTCAGCATGCAGTAAATCCTCACGAGTCAGTGCTTTTTCTTTACAACTGACTCTTAACAACCGAGCCATTTCCATAACAACCTGACGGGTGATGCCTGGCAATATCTTGTTGCTTAGCGGCGGTGTTGACAAACGACCTTCGGTCACGATGAATATATTGCTTGAGGCACCCTCGGTCACATAACCTTCGTGTATCATAATCGCTTCGTGGCACCCGTGGCTTTGAGTTTGCATGCTCAACATCACGTTTGCTAGTAAATTAGTGGACTTAATGTCGCAGCGGGCCCACCTTATATCGTCGGTGGTCATAACACTGACACCTTGTTTGAGTTGCTTATCAAAAGTTGCTCTTGCCGGCATCGTCATTGCAAATACCGTAGGGTGGATGTCGTCGGTGGGAATGTGTAATCTCATTGGTGCCGGTCCTCTGCTGATTTGTAAGTAAATGGAAAGTTCCGACAATCCGCAACGACTAATTAACTCGGAAAATATCGCTTTCCACTGGTTATCGGTTTGAGGATTATCTATGCCTATGCTATCTAGGCTGTGGTTGAGCCTACGCAGATGGTCATCGCAGCGAAAAATGGCACCGTGGTAGACCGGTAATACCTCGTATACGCCGTCTCCGAAGAGAAACCCTCTATCCAAAGGGCTGATAGTGCACGCATCGGCTTGTTGATACTTTCCGTTAAGGTAGGCTATCACTGAAATAGATGTATAACGCTATCCGATATACGTGCCCACAAGCTACCTTCGGCAATGGGGTATAAAGAAACTAGCGTGCTTTGTTGAATCGTTTTGCCGCCGAAAGACACCGCAACGGAGCCCAGTTCTTGACCTTTAGTAACCGGTGCGATGATATCCTCGTAGATCATTAGTTCGGTTTCAACACCAGCATTTTTCACGCGCGGCAATGTAACATAGATATCTGCGGGCACACCTAGTTCTAACTGCCGACGGTCACCTCCCCAAACTCGTACTTCGGTCAATGTTTTCTGTTTGTCAAATAACTTTGAAGTTTTATAAAAACGGTAACCATAACGCAATAATTCACCTGCTTCGTCAAAACGTTTTTGTCGACCGCTTCCCATAACTACTGCGATTAAACGCATGTCGTCTTGTTGAGAAGAGACGGCCACACAATAACCGGCTTTCTTGGTATATCCTGTCTTCAAACCATCGACATTCATATTGCGCCACAATAATAAATTGCGGTTGGGTTGCCGTATGTTGTTGTAGGTATAATCCGGTTCGGAATACATAGCATAGTGTTCGGGATAATCTCGTATCAGAGCTTGGCTCAAAATAGCGATATCGCGCGAGCTCATATAGTGGTTATCATCAGAAAGTCCGGTGGAATTGGTAAAACGAGATTCACTCAAGCCAAGCTCTTGCGCTTTTCTATTCATCAAATCGACGAATACATCTTCGCTACCTGCCACGTGCTCGGCTAAAGCAACGCTGGCATCGTTGCCGGATTGTATAACCACCCCGGAGAGTAAATCGTGAACCGAAACCAAACTGTTCACTTCTATAAACATTCTAGAACCGACTAAAGCACCTGCTGTTTTACTAATTTTAACTTGGTCGTCTATGTTGATCAGACCGTTTTCTATCGCTTGATATACGATATAGGCGGTCATTAGTTTGGTTATACTGGCTGGGTCTATCCTTTGATCTGCATTTTTTTCTGCTAAAACTTTATTGCTATGGAAATCCATCAATATATAATTACGCGCCGCCAAAGCCGGTGCTTTGGGCACCCATTCAATCGCATTTGAGAGCGACGATGCGAATAAAGCTACAATAAATAGTAAAATTGAGTTTATGTTTTGGAGGGATAAATTTTTCATCCTTAAAATCTATAAAATGTTTGATAGTCCTTAAAACCGTTGCGCTTCAGGAGTTCGCCAGCTGCATCTAATTCTTTTGAGGTATTAAAAGGTCCCAAACGTACATAGTGGATGTCGATCTCGCCGCGATAGTTCGTTCGCCCTATACTAGGAACCAAGTTCTGTTGCTCTAACAAACGTACAACCCTGGATGCATTTGCTATTTCTTTGTACGAACCTACCTGTATATAGCCGAAACGATGCTCATTAGATGAATTATAAACTTCGGACAGTTGTCTCGAAGCAGGTATATTGATGACTTCTATGGTAACTGGTGCCAACCCTACTTCGGTCATATCTATCTTTTTTGCTGCAGCATAGGAAAGGTCTACAATACGCCCTTCGACAAAGGGACCGCGATCGTTAACTCTAACGATTACACTCTTTCCGTTATTATGGTTCCAAACTTTTATATACGAAGGCAACGGCAGATTTTTATGCGCTGCGGTCAATTGATACATGTCGTAGGTTTCCTGATTAGCGGTCAAGCGACCGTGAAATTTTTTCCCGTACCAAGAAGCCAGTCCGGTTTCGCGATAACCCACCGCGACTGGTTTGACATAGTAGCGTTTACCTCTGACCACATATGAATATCCACCAGTCTTCGGCATTGTATCGGGTACATACTTAAATTTCTTAGGCAACGACATCGGAGTTTTCCATTGACCGACATCGCTAATATTAGCCTTTGGAACGGTGCATCCCGAGACAAGCATCAATGCCGTCGCAATCATAACTATCGTGTAGAAACTAAAGCGTGTTTCGGTGCGCATGGTTTTATCGAGCGATAATCTAATACCGTTGGCTAATAAGCTCGCTCAGTTGATGAACTGCCATGGCATAACGATGGCTGTGGTTATATCTTGTGATGACATAAAAGTTATTATAACCCACCCAAACTTTTGCGGCTAGACTTGCGTTTTCGTTTTCAAACTTAAACAGCGAGAACACAGGTTCCTGGGGTTCAAAATTTTGCAGTCTAATGTTGTGTTCTTGCAAATCCACGACCGAAAGCCACGGTTTAAATTTTTTATCTAATAACGACTCGTAGTCGCCGTCTTCTATCTCCACATAAATTCCTACCGGCCTTTGCGACATCCAGCCATGCCTTTTGATAAAGTTGGCTACGCTACCAATTGCATCGGCACGACTATTCCATAAATCTCTGACACCATCATTATCAAAATCAACCGCATAATTCCTATAACTGCTTGAAATGAATTGTCCCGTTCCCATAGCACCGGCGTAAGAACCTTTAAGTTCATCGCATTGCAAAGCACGTTCCTGACGACACAGCAACAAAAACTCAGTTAGCTCTTGCTTGAAAAAATCAGCTCTGCGAGGATAATCAAAACCTAAGGTAACCAATGTACTAAATACCGGAAAACTACCGGTATTTCTCCCATAAAAAGTCTCTACACCGATAATTGCAACAATCAGTGATGCTGGCACACCGAACTCAGCCTCGGCTTTTTCCAAAAAATCCTGATATTGTTTCCAAAACAATACGCCGCCGCTGATACGCAACGGGGTAATAAATATCTCTTTATATTGCGGCCATGGCTTAGCCTCCGCAGGCCTGTCCATCGCCGCAATCGCTCGTTCTTGTTTGACTACATCCTTAAACTTTTGCTCAAGTGTGGAACGGTCAAACGCATGCGTCTCCACCATCTGATCTATATAGGCTTGAACATCGTCTCGTTTATGGTAATCCTCGGCAACAGCGAAATCGACTAGTAACAGAATTGAAAAAACCCCTAGCAACAAACGCACATTAAAAAATACATTCATAATCTTTGACTCATCATTGGGCGGTACCTAAGCACCGATATTAACATACCGAAAGATGCCAATACGGACACTACCGAACTTCCGCCATAACTCACTAACGGCAAAGGCACACCTACAACCGGGAGTAACCCGCTGACCATGGCAACACTAATAAAAAAATAGGTGGCAAAAGAAAATGTCAAGCTCCCTGCCAACAAGCGACCGAAGTAATCGGCCGCGTTAAGTGTGATTATTATACCCCTAACAATAATGGCAAGATATATTAAAATCAATAAACAGCAACCTATAAAACCAAATTCCTCAGCAAACACCGAAAAAACGAAATCTGTTGAATGTTCAGGAACAAAGCCCAGGTGCGACTGAGTGCCGTTCAACCAGCCTTTACCCCACAAACCGCCCGAACCGATAGCAACCTTTGATTGATAGATATGATAGCCGCCTTGTGCAAGATAGTTTTCTGGGTTTAAGAACACGATGACACGTTGCCTCTGATATTCGTGTAGCGACTCCCATATCGGTACCGACATTGATGCCAATAAGACTACAAATAATAGAATCCACGACCATCGTATACCAGCTAAAAAGATTACCCACGCAGCGGAGATACAAATCAAAATCGATGTGCCAAGATCAGGTTGCTTGATAACCAAAATAACCGGTATTGATACTGCTACCAGTGCCAACAATATAGAACTTAACGACGGCGGATGGTTCTCGCGACTCGCGAATATCTTGCAAAGAAATAGAGGTACCGCAAACTTAAGTATCTCTGACGGCTGAAAGCTTAGCAACCATAGATTGAGCCATCGTTGTGCACCTCTGCCTACTTCTCCTACAATTAATACAAAAATTAGAAGTATCAAACCGGCAGCATATAATAACCAAGCCCATCTGCGATAAACGATCAAAGGCACCGACGCAAATACGATAAAGCAAACAAAGCCTATAGCCAAACGCCACCCTTGCTTCCATAACAACTCACTACCTTGCCCTCCTGAACTGTATAGTATGATTAAACTTAAACACGATAACGCCAGAAGTAAAATTAATAACGGATAATCTATATTGGAAAATATATCTCTCGCTAAAGTTCGTAATTTAACAAAGGAAACGACATTCCAATAGATGCTATCGGTGACCATCTATTCGTTATGCTCTAAAGCGGTTAGAGTCGTTTTTCCAAAATAGGCATCCAAAACTTGGCGGGCGACTGGGGCTGCATATTTTGAACCGCTACCGCTATGTTCAACGACTACCGCAATTGCAATTTCCGGTTTTGACGGCGGTGCGAAGCCGATAAACATCGCATGATCGCGCAACTCTCTTTGCAACTCCATTTCTTTTTCTTTCTCTCTATCGTGAAGACGACGAGTTTGCACAGTGCCAGTTTTGCCGGCAATTTTATATTCAGCAAATTGCCCGATTTTATAAGCGGTTCCGTTAGGACGGTGTACCGTATCGACCATTGCGTCTATAACATAATCCCAATCTTGTTGCGAATTATCACTAAGTTGTACGGACGATTGAGGTGTTTTCTTTTGCCATTCAGTGTGGCCTGTTTTGCGGTGTGCTTGCACCAAATAAGGCGTTACTCCTTTGCCTCTATTAGCAAGCGTTGCAGTCATTACTGCCAACTGCAAAGGAGTCGTTAATAAATAACCTTGCCCTATACCCATCATGATCGTTTCTGCCGGAAACCATTTTTCGTTGCGTTCAGAGTATTTCCAGTGCGGAGTCGGCACCAAACCCGATGCCTCTGAAGTTGTATCAATGTTGGTTTTGTCTCCTAATCCAAATTCGTGTAGGAAAGAGGACAACTTTGACACACCCATGCGGTATGCGACATCGTAAAAGAATACGTCGCACGATTGCGTTATCGATAAACCTAAATCCACTAAACCGTGCCCATCCTCTCGCCAATCTCTGTAATGACGTTTGAAGCCGGGAATCTGATAGTAAGGTCCTGCATACATCCGATAAGACGGATCAACGATCCTGAATTTCAAAGCAGCCAATGCAACTACCGGCTTGAGCGTAGAACCAGGTGCATACTGTCCACTAACCGCGCGATGAAAAAAAGGATTAAATGAAGCATCGGCGTTGAGTTCTCGGTATTTTCTTTCCGAAAAATTATAGGTAAACAGATTAGGATTGAAGGTTGGTTTGCTCACCATCGCCAACACACCACCGCTACGTGGATCCAATACCACAACCGCCCCCTGATGTTCTGCTAATGCCTCGTAGGCAACCTGCTGCAAGTGAGTATCGACAGTCAGCATAATATCGTCGCCGGCTAGTGCAGGACGTAAATTAGTGCTTGCGAGTATCTTTCTATGTGCATTAACCTCCACCCTACGCAAACCTAATTTCCCGCGCAACATAGTTTCGTAATATTTTTCTATACCTGTTTTGCCTATATCATCCCGCCGCAAATAATTCTGTTTGTTAATTCTGCCTAGATCTTTGGAATCTACGGTGCCGACATAGCCTATGACATGCGAGAACAAATCATTCTCAGGATAATAACGAACCAGACGACCGACGATTTCTACTTCCGGTATACGATAAAGTTCGGACGCTATAAGTGCCACTTCCTCTTCGAAGAGATTGGAGCGTAAAACCAATCTATGGGGATTCAGATTTGCTTTAATTTTATTTTCTAAATCGGATAGTTCACGGGTATCTAGGTTCAGCAAACTCTGCAACTTTTCTATGACGGTATCTCTATCAGTAATTAGATCAGGTAAAAGTTCAAGGTTGTAACTCGTGCGGTTTGCCGCCAAAACTCGCCCTTTACTATCGTATATTAGTCCGCGCTGTGGGCTAATAGAAATCAAATCAAAGCGATTGCCGTCCGATGTTGTTTGATAATCGCTATATTGAGTAACCTGCAAATTATATAAGTTATATAGCAGTAATGAGAATAACCCTAAAATAATAATGGCAGCGGTTACAACTCTAGACTTGAAAAGTCGCTTAGGTATATGATCCGCCACTATTTGTAAATGTTAGGATTTATAACGTTTGATGCTTTCGCTAATCTCTTGCTGCATTTTTTCGGGTGCCAACCAACCTTCCACTTTTACCCATTTATTGGCCTCGAGCTTCTTATAATGCTCAAAAAAGTGGACGATTTGATCAAGCAGATTTTGATCTAACTGCTCTACACTTTCTATGTGGTCATAGCCACTATTCATACCCTTTTTAGGCACCGCCAGCAATTTAAGATCACGCCCCGACTCATCGCTCATATCAAGCGCGCCCAAAGGGCGACTTGGTATCACGCACCCCACCATCAAAGGCACCGACGTGACAACTAAAACATCCAAAGGATCTCCATCTTCGGAAAGGGTTTGGGGAACAAAACCATAATTCGCAGGATAATACATCGGGACATTCATAAACCTGTCAACCCATATCGAATTGCTGTCTTTATCCAATTCATACTTGATAGGGTCGGCATGAGCCGGTATTTCGATGACGACGTTCAGTACCTCTGAAGTCGAGTCAGTCGCAGGTATTTTGTCTATATTCATTTTCTAGATTACTTTCGCTAAGCAGATGGTGCAACGGCTGCTGCTACCATTTTTTGTAATTCACCTTTCTCAAACAGTTCAACCACGATGTCACATCCACCTACCAATTCACCGTTGATATAAATCTGAGGGAATGTAGGCCAGTTTGCAAAACGCGGTAGATTTTGAAAAATATCGGGGTCTAAGAGCACGTTGACATACGCGAATTCATGACCACAGTGTTGCAATGCTGCTGCAGCTCTACTTGAAAAACCGCATTGCGGCATTTGCGGCGTACCCTTCATGTAGATAATAACGGCATTATCTTCAACCTGTTTTTTAATTCTTTCCATTATGTTCATTGAGTTTCTCCAATCGTCAATCATTAAGTTATATATAAAGTAAGCACTACCCTATTGTACAAGGCTTTAACGGAGATACAATACGGACGTGAAAGGTTCGTCCTTATTGAAAGGTCTAAATCAATAGAAAGCGGCGCGGCGGCGGTGATAGTATTTGACATCGCGAAACGATGTTCTACCTTCTTTACCTACCCCCATATAGAGTTCTTGTATATCCTCGCGTTCCATCATCTCTTTTGCGCTACCTTTGGTAACAACACGACCGTTCTCTATAACATAGCCGTAATCTGCATAATTTAAGGCGATGACTGCATTCTGTTCGGCAACCAAGAAACTAACCCCTTCATTCTTGTTTAAGTCTCTAACTATCTTAAATACTTCTTCTACAAACTGCGGTGCTAGTCCCATAGACGGTTCGTCCAAAAGAATGAGGCGCGGGCGTGCCATCAGGGCACGACCTATTGCAGTCATTTGCTGCTCACCACCCGATGTGAAACCAGTTAAACTTTTACGACGATCTCGTATACGAGGAAAATATTCATAGACTTTTTCTAAATCTTCTTTTATCTCGGATTGGGTTGCCGTCTTTCTGATAAAAGAACCGGTTAGTAGGTTTTCTTCAACACTAAGACGAGGAAAGCAGTGACGCCCCTCAAGAACCTGAACCACCCCCCCTTTAACTAAATCGTATGGCATCATTTCAGCAATGTTATGACCGTCGTATTCTATAGAACCTTTGGTCACCAAACCTCGTTCGGCGTGTAATAAATTTGAACACGCTTTGAGTGTAGTGGTTTTTCCAGCACCGTTCGCACCCAACAAGGATACGACATTACCTTCGGGAACTTCTAGAGTGACACCGCGTAGTGCCAATATTACCTGACTATATACAACTTCTATGTTTTGTATGGATAGTAATATTTTTTTTGCCATAGTTTATCTTGATTTCCGATTAAAAAAGAGGGAAGGAAAATATTTGACTATCTTCCCACCCTTATTCACATATAATTTATTATGAATTAAATATCGAAGTTATCTCTGTCTTCCGGATTGTTGCAATCACGCTGCTTGAACTCAGGATTTTCTTCAACGTATTTTGCAGCATTTTCATTCACGACTTGGCGAGAAAAATCGCTGCTGCCGTCAATCCAGTCGCTGATCAAATTCCACTGGCGTGCGCTAGCATCCCATTGCTGGAAACGTGCCAAGTGCACAGCCGCATGATCCATGCAAGTTACCTGTATCGGAGGTACAACATCCATCAGTCCCATTTCGTCCAAATTATCTTGGTTCAAAGCAATGTTTTCAAAACCCCAGCGCACTTGTGCACTCGTGAGTTCTTTACCGAAACGCTTTTGTGCAACGCGGATTGCCTCTGAGGACATAACCGCAGCCCAAAGACCTAGGTTGTAGTAGACACTCCCTATGCGAGAACGATCATCTAGGTCGCCTCTGCCTTGGTTGTAAAGACTCTCAATAATTTCCTGGGCTACTGGAAAATCAGCACCAGCACGATGTACTGTCACCGCTTGATAGCCGTCTGCCGTTTTACCGGCAGGAATCACGTCTTCGTCCGAGTTGCTCCACTCGTTGCCAATTAGCTTAGACACTGAGTAGCCGGTGCGAGCAGCAGTCTGCATGGCAACCGGATTCATAACACCCCAGCCTCTTAAAAAGACATAAGCAGGCTTGAGTCTACGAATCTTCAACCATTGAGAACCTTGCTCGTTACCAGGGTGGGGAACTTCTATGGGTTCGTGTGTGAAACCGTATTGCTCACTTAATCCAGTTAAGAAATCATTGGCTTCACGACCATAAGGCGAACCGTGATATAAAGTCACGATAGTCTCGCCTTTGAGTTTATCCATTCCGCCCATTTGTTGCCCCATATGCTTGACCGTTGCATACGCAAAGTCATAAGCATTGGTGCCCAAAGGAAATTGATAAGGGAAAACATCGCCACGTTCAGTTTCCGTTCTACCGTGATTTACACTGATAATGGAAATTTTATCACGACGCCCTTGCTCAATTAGGCCGGATGATATACCTACACTCAGAGGGTCAAAGTAAAGAGCTTCACCTAAGTCACTTTTCTTTTGACGGTGATAGCATTCTATACCTTTAGTTCTGTTGTATTCTGTTTCGCATTCGTCCCAGACTACCTTGACGCCACCAATACCACCATCGCGCTCGTTCAAGAGCGTGTAGTAGTCAATGATGCCACCAAAGTAACCGGTGCCGCCTGCGGCATAAGGACCAGTTCGGTACACGGGCATGGGAACATAATATTGCATATCAGCTCCATGCTCGTCCGCAGCTGCCGGGAGTGAACCCAACAACATGCCTACCATCGTGGTCGTAAGTACGAGTAATTTTTTCATTTCTCCTCCATAATTACTTTTGATCAAAAGTCGCTACATCCTTGCAGCTTCCTTCCTAAAATTTTAGCTAGTTACTAGTAACTAATTAACTAAACCCCTTTAAGTTCTCATCCTTAAGAAATTGCATAAAGGGTCTATCTAAACGAAGTAACCTATCATATATTCAGGCATACTGCAATAATCTACGAAAATTATATTGAATTCTATGGTTTATTTGACCCGATAGCATGTGTAAAACCGCCGATTGAGCCAGTAGGTCAATCGGCGGTTCTGTTGTAATATATGCCCTTGAATATCTCCAAGATTAAAAATACCCTTCATACATATTAGTAAATTTGTTGTAGCACACATATCACCGAATAATCAAAACCCACAAATGCTGAATACGCTTCTCAAAAAAAAGTATCAAGTGCTTCTCGAAAAAGCAGATATAAAAATTAACGGCACCCGACCTTGGGATATACAGGTACACAATGAAAATTTATACAAAAGAGTATCGCTACAAGGTTCCTTAGGTTTAGGCGAAGCCTATATGGACGGTTGGTGGGAATGCGAACGCATAGAAGAATTGGTGATGCGCGTCTTTCGATCGGAGATCTACGGTTCTATGAAATCGTTCTCATATTTCTACGATTTTTTTCTAAGTTTATGCCTCAATTTGCAGAAGATTAAGCGTGCTTTCCACGTCGGAGAACTACACTACGACCTGAGTTATGAATTGTACGAAGCAATGCTTGATAAGCGTATGATTTATAGTTGCGGCTACTGGAAAACGTCAAATAACCTTGACGATGCACAAGAAGCAAAACTCAAGCTGATCTTTGATAAATTATTATTAAAACCTGGTATGCGTCTACTTGATATAGGCTGTGGGTGGGGGGGTGCCGCTCGCTACGCTGCCGAACATTACGATGTCTCAGTAACCGGCATTACAATTTCTAAAGAGCAAGCACGCTATGCCCAAAATAACTGCCGTGGACTACCCGTAGAAATACATTTGCAAGATTATAGAAAATTAAATACAACATACGATCGTATTTATTCAATAGGAATGTTTGAACATGTAGGCTACAAAAATCACAAAACCTACCTTCAAGCCGTACGCGATGCTTTAATACCAGAAGGTTTATCGGTACTCCATACCATCGGTAGTAATAAGACAAATTATATTACCGACCCTTGGATATCCAAATACATATTCCCCAACTCTTTGATACCTTCAGCAAAACAAATCACGACCACTTGCGAAGGTCTCTTCGTTATAGAAGATTGGCAAAATTTCGGGCTTGATTATGCCAAAACATTACTCGCATGGTTTGACAATTTCAGCAGGCACTGGGAAAAACTAAAGCAAAGTTATGATGAACGTTTTTACAGAATGTGGAAGTATTATTTGCTAAGTTGTGCTGGTACTTTTTTGGCAAGGGACTGCAATACCTGGCAAATCGTCTTATCTCCGAACGGCACGCAACAGTGCTACCACGCACCTAGATAACTAAAAAAACCGAGGCAATGCGCGTACATTGCCCCGGAAACCACTGAGATATATGGTATGTAAATCCCTTAGTTCTCTTTATCTACCTTAGAGGAAGTTACTTCTGGGATAAGCATTTTCTCCGCAGGCATAGCCTGTTCAACCGGTAAGACTTCGTCTTCCCGATCGGTTCCTACGGTTAGCATATCTCTATTTGCTTCTAAAATTGCCAATCCTATACCGTTCACCTTCAACAGATCGTCCACACTCTCGAAATGACCGTGCTTATCTCTG
Source organism: uncultured candidatus Poriferisulfidus sp. (assembly GCA_965200865.1). Taxonomy (GTDB): domain Bacteria; phylum Pseudomonadota; class Gammaproteobacteria; order Poriferisulfidales; family Oxydemutatoraceae; genus SP5GCR1. Next base: position 1,315,883 of record CBDAVG010000002.1, read on the forward strand.
TATTCAATGATCGCAGCCGCCTTCACAGAACCAATATTATCCAGTTCCGTAAACTGCTGCATCGTTGCAGTATTGATGTTGACATCGGCATGAACAAAAGCGGTGAAACAAAAAGCCGCCATTGCCATGATAGTTTTAAGTAAATACATAGTTTTCTCCTTTAAGTTAATTAAAAGGACTATCTTAAAACCATATAAAATGCCGATTTTCGGCAATCCGTTAAACGGTATCAAATATCCGACGAACGGTCATAGACCATGGGTACGTGCGGTTCTATGCAGCATTCTCCTGCGAATCTTTTACTAAATCTATAGAATCGCTACTATCCCAAGTATGGCAGCTAGGGCATTGCCAATAGAGTTGGTGAGCCTTAAAGCCGCATTTTCCACACATATAAAAATAATCCGAACTTAAGTTTGCGTTGATCTCGTCTATAACCTGACGCATCATTTTATCTTCGAATAAATTAGTACTTTTGAGTTTCTCTTGCATAAAAATCTTCAATACTTGTAGCGGTGCGCGCTTAGTCTTTATTAAATAGAGCAAAAACTCCTCGGCTTCGTCTATACGCTTTGCTTCAAACAAAGCCTGTATGTAATTCACTATATATAAGACAGTCATATCCTTGATATCCAAGTTCTTTACATAGCGTGCATATTCACTAGGGTCATACGGTGAAAAACATTTTTTAATTTTAGGCAGCAAGATATCTGCGTAGCCCGGGTAATCTGAAAAGGCTTGAGAATAACATTGTAGTGCTTTTTCTCTATCTTGTCCGGTCAACGCTAGATCCCCCTGAATAATTTTTAATCTGATAGAAGATTGCTTGAATGCTTGTGCTTTGCTTAGATACTTTTGAGCTTTACCGTAGTTATGCTCGGACAGTTCTTTTTCGGCAAGTTCACAATAGTAATGAACGATATGTCGGCTATAGTCGGCACCTAAAGTCCGCAATCGTCGGGCACATGTGATAGCCTGATGCCAAGATTTCTCAGTCTCGTAGATCGTAACCAAACACCGATAGCCTCTGTGCAGCGTTTCCGGTGTGCCTACCTTAATCAGTCGCTTGAAAATATCTTCGGCATTGCTCAGCAAACCTGCATGCAGATAATCCTGCCCTAATTCGTACAGAGCTTCGGACTTGGCGGTGTCACTCAAAGGTGCACGCTGTATAAGATTGTTATGTATGCGAATCGCTTTTTCCAGTTCGCCTTTGCGACGAAATAAATTTCCTAATAAAACATGCGTCTCTAAAGTCGTCATATCGACTTGAAAAAATTTAATGAAAATCTCTACAGCTTTATCGGTTTGTTGATCAAGCAGATAATTTAGGCCCTTGATATATTCGGGATCAATGCCACGCTTGGGATTGTTACGCTGGCTACTACAAGCCTGCCACCCACTCAATGCTGCAACCGGCAATAGTGCAATCGGCACTAAAACCCAATACCAATCAAATACTAAATTCCCCACTGCATGTCAAAGGTTTTCAATACTACCGATACCGACAGTCAATTTGGCAGTGTCTCAATCGTGATTGGCATCATAACCCGCTACAGTATCGTCGGGCTCAGCTCTGTTAAGGCGTTCGTTGACTATGTTGCTGGGTTTGAAGTGCGGAATGTTTCGTCCAGAGACATTAATGATTTCTTTGGTTTTTGGATTGCGCATAGTTTTGGGCTTCTTAAAATGTAGATTAAAGGAACCGAAACCGCGAATCTCTATACGATCCCCTAAGCTCAGAACTTGACTCAAATAATCGAAAGAGCTCTGCACAGCGAGCTTAACATCCTCGTGCTGCAGCCGATCTTGTTTGTCCGCTATTCGCTCTATCAACTGAGACCGACTAATTATTGATTCGGAGTCCATCAAATTTCTTGGTGCCTCAATTTTTGCTAGAAAACAATCCTTTAATAACATCCCCCAACGAAGTCTTAGCAGGCTTCTTAGTGGTGTAACCTTTGGTTATTTCTTTTTGTTCGTCTTTCTCTTTTTTCTTTACCGATAGATTAATTCTACAGTTTCTTCTATCAATGCCGATGATTTTAGCTTCTATTTCTGTCCCTTTTTCTATTTCAACCGAGGAATCCTCTTCGTCGTTGTCTTTCTCATGCACCAATTCGGAATTCGATATATAACCTCTTACATGTTTGGCTAAATCAATCATCACATACTTATCACCGGTGCTTGTAACCTTGCCTTTCACGACCGAACCCTTAGGATGTACGTTTAGATAATCACCCATAGGGTCTTCGCCAAGTTGCCTAATGCTCAAAGAGACCCGGTTACGTTTAACATCAACGCCTAATAGAACAAACTTAACCGTATCACCTTTTTTATATTTGCGGATCGCTTGTTCGGGGTGTTCTATATTAGAAATATCATTAATGTGAACCAAACCGTCTATACCGAAATCTCCCAAGCCCACAAAAATCCCGAAGTCGTTTATGGACTTAATCCGACCTTCCATTTGAGTTCCGGGTGAATGTAACTTAGCAAACTCTTTCCATGGGTTTGGAGCACATTGTTTAATACCCAGCGATATTCTGCGTTTTTCTTTGTCAATATCAAGTACCATGACATCTATCTCTTCATCTGCGGATACGACTTTAGATGGGTTTATGTTTTTATTTACCCAATCCATCTCGGAGATATGCACCAAACCCTCTACATTGTCTTCTATTTCTACAAAACAACCATAGTCGGTGACGCTGGTAACCTTGCCCTTGATACGTTCACCTTTAGGGTAGCGTTCAATCAATTGATCCCATGGATCTTCGCTAAGCTGCTTGAGTCCTAAAGAAATACGATTTTTTTCCTTGTCAACTTTAAGTATTTTGACATCTATCTCATCACCCACGGATAATACTTCGGAAGGCTGATGTATGCGCTTCCATGCCATATCAGTAATATGAAGTAACCCGTCAAAGCCATTAAAACCAACGAAAGCACCGTAATTCGTAATGTTTTTTACTATGCCTTTTACGACTGTCCCATTTTCCAGCTTTTTCAGCATTTCTTCGCGATCAATGCTTCCTTCCGCTTCTAATACTGCCCGCCTCGAAACAACAATATTATTACGACTACGATCAAGTTTGATTACCTTAAAGTCTAAGGTTTTGCCTTCAAGATGCTCAAGATCTCGCGCCGGCTGCACATCGGCCAAAGAACCGGGCAAAAAAGCCTCTATACCTAAAACGGAGACTATAAATCCTCCTTTGACTTTTCCTTTCAAGAAACCTTGAACCGTTTTACCAGTCTCGTGGATCTCATCCAACCGCTGCCATGCTTCAATAATCTTTGCCTGTTCACGAGATAGTACCGTCTCGCCGAAACCATCTTCTAGGCTTTCTACGGCAACCTCCACACAATCTCCTTCGTTAACCTCCAGTTCACCGTCAATATCGTAAAATTGCTCTATGGGTATAATACCCTCGGATTTCAATCCGGCATTAATAATGACACTGGTTTTAGTAATATCGGTTACCTTCCCTTTAATCAGAGAACCTATATCTATCTTTTGATTTTGCATTTTCTGCGAATCAAAGATATCGGAAAAATTTCCCATTAAATTATTTTGCCTCTCTCAGTTTAATTTAACTCTTACTACATCCATCAGCTCATCTACAACTGTCGTGATAGCCAGATGCGTTGTATCCAGTACAACTGCATTATCAGCGATTTTCAATTGAGCAATAGACCGCCCGCTATCGCGTTGATCCCTCTGTAGTAATTCTTTGTTTAGCTCATCTAGTTTAGCACAAATACCGCGTTGTCTCAATTGTTGATACCTTCTACGGGCGCGTTCTTCTATATCCGCCTGCAAGAATATCTTCAACGGTGCATCAGGAAAAACGACTGTTCCCATATCGCGTCCATCGGCAACCAACCCTGGCAAAACCCTAAACCGTCTCTGTATCGGCAATAAAGCACTGCGCAAAGCAACACTTTCTCCTACTGCCGAGGCAATCTCAGCATAGTCTTCGCCATAAATATCGTCTTCCATAGGGGTGCCATTTAAGTAGGTCTTAATCTGTTCACCATCTAAGACAAATCTTATGTCGGTATCGGCAACCAAAGTTTCTATCTCCGAAACATTATCTAGTGCAATATTCCTTTTATATAATTGCATCCCTAGTACACGATACAAAACGCCGCTGATCAAAATGTGATAATTCAGCTTTGTTGCTAAGCGACATGCGATCGTGCTTTTGCCCACACCTGAGGGACCGTCTATTGCAATAACTGGTATCTCTGCCATCTTATACAGATAGATTAAGCCCTATGCTATTCGCTATTGCGACGAAATCGGGAAACGAAGTTTCAATACTTTGGCATCGTCGTACGGAAATAACATCGTCTGCAACGGCACCTGCCACCGCAAATGCCATTGCCACACGATGATCGTCAGAACTCTCCACCATACCACCTTTAAAGCGACCGCCTTCTATGCTCATCCCATCGTGATGAACTTTAACCGCGATTCCACAACTATGCAAACCTTTTGCCATCGCTGCAATGCGGTCGCTTTCTTTGACCCTAAGCTCTTCGGCACCACGCAAATGAGTGTATCCTTCGGCGCACGCCGCAGCTATAAACAAAGCTGGAAATTCATCTATCGCTGACGGCACCCAGTGTGCGGGGATATCTATGCCTTTTAGTTTTGTTGTGCGTACACGTAGATTACCGACTGGTTCGTTGCAGACGATCTGCTGATCCAGTATTTCTATGTCAGCACCCATACTGCGAAGGATCTTGATTGCACCGCAGCGCGTATCGTTTAGGCCCACGTTTTCTACAACAATATCGCTATTCGGAACTATGGCAGCCGCGACTATTAAAAATGTAGCTGACGAAATATCACCTGGCACACTGATGTGCGTTGCTTTGAGGCGACTACCTCCGGTCAAGCGCACCATAAGCCCTCGTCGCTCAACCTGATAACCAAAGCTACTCAACATCCGTTCGCTATGATCACGACTCAGCGTTGGTTCAACAACAACGGTTTCTCCGTGTGCGTCCAAACCGGCAAGTAATAATGCCGATTTGACCTGCGCACTTGCAATGTTCAATTCGCTATGCACACCTTGCAGATGCTCGGCAGGTTTGATAATAACCGGCGGCGTGCCGTATTCCGAAGTATCAATATCTGCCCCCATCTTCAATAGAGGATCCACCACTCGGCGCATCGGGCGGCGGTTTAAGGAAGCATCACCGCTTAAGGTTAGCGAAATCCTCTTTCCTGCCAACAACCCGGTGAGTAAGCGTATAGAAGTTCCCGAATTACCCAAATATATAACCTGATCGCCTGAGCATAATTGATCTTTGCAACCGTGCACCTTTATTAAATCATCTGCAGACTCTATGCGTACTCCCAATCGGCTCAAGGCTTGCATAGTCGCAAGACAATCCGCACTATGCAAAAAATTAGATACCTCACTGATGCCGTCGGCAAGTGCGGCAAACATGAGTGCGCGGTGTGATATTGATTTATCACCGGCAACCCGAACGGTACCATTCAAAGATTCGGCAGGGTTGGAGTAAATGGTATCCGGCATGGTTATATTCCTAATAGCATGATGCGAAGATTGCAAACTAATCTTTGAGGTTCAAATTTTTCTTTTCGGCCACCGTTTTTTCCAGAAAATCAAGCAATTTGTCGCCATGTTTTTTTTCTATCAGCTTACGCATCGTACGCACGCTTTTCTCAAAGGCTTTTATCGATTGGAGTACATAGGTTTCGTTTGCAATAAATATATCTCGCCACATCATTGGACTACTCGCTGCGATACGTGTAAAGTCTTTCAAACCGCCAGCAGAAAAACCTGTGTTAACACCGGCCTGCTCGAGCGAGTTTATCAATGCGTAAGCAACGATATGCGGCAGGTGGCTTGTCGCCGCAAACAATTCATCGTGCTGCATCGCCGACAGTATTTCAATTTTAGCCCCGACTTTGCGCCACAAATCTCGCACTGTGTTCACTGCGACTTGGTCGGGCTTTCGCCCAGGTGTTAGAAAGACATAGCGCGAGGCAAACAGATCCTTTGATGCTGCGACAGGGCCACTGTGCTCAGTGCCTGCAATAGGATGTGCCGGCACCATACAAGTGGGCATCTTACCCCAAACCGAACACGCATCAATGATTGTACTGCTTTTGACACTGCCTACATCAGTGATAACGATCTGTTCAGCTATGTCTTTGATTTGCTCAAAAATACTGCAGACTGCGCTTATAGGCGTTGCCACAACCAAAATATCACAGTGCTCGGCAAGTGCAAGCGGGTTATCTTTGAAACCGTCAAACGCACCCCTCTCCATTGCCTGTTGTGCGTGTGTCTCGTTGATATCGCATCCCAATATATTTTGCTTTGCGTCGCGATCCTTTAGAGCCAATGCCAACGAAGTACCGATTAGACCAGCACCCACGATACCGATAGTGGAACGATTCGGGTTTTCCATCACTCGCGTTCCAGTATTTGCTTTAGCGTTTCTAAAAAGCGTTGGTTTTGCTCCGCAGAACCTACCGTCACCCGTAAATGCTGCGGCATATCGTAGTTTTCTATGGCGCGTATAATCACGCCTTGCTCCAGCAACGCGTTATAAATTAGCGGTGCTTGCTTTCCGATTTCTATGCACAAAAAATTAGCCGCCGATGGCAAACACTTCAGACCCAGCTTGCTACATCCGTCGGATAAATAAGCTAAGCCCTCGTTATTTATCCGCACACTCTTCTCAAGGTGTGCGGTATCGTCCAATGATGCAATCGCAGCTTTCAACGCCAAGACATTATTATTAAAAGGTTGACGCAAGCGGTTGAATAAATCAGCAATCTCAGCCGACGAAAATGCATAACCTATACGCAGACCTGCAAGTGCATAAATTTTAGAGAAAGTTTGAATAACAATCAGGTTCGGATATTCGTCTAACCACTTTGATGCATCGGGGTAGTCGGAAACTTGCACGTATTCGGCATACGCTTGATCAACGACTACGATGATATGCTCATCTACAGACTGCATAAACTTTCTCAGTTCAGCTTCTTTAATCCAGGTACCGGTAGGATTATTGGGATTGGCAATAAATACTACCGCAGTATGCTCGTCAATTGCCTCTAAAAATCGGTTCAAGTCGTGCCCGTAAGGCATCTCGTTATCGGCGGTTCTCGGCATTGCCCGATGCGCACCCGCACCCGAGATTCGGGTTACCAAAGCGTATACTTCAAAAGCATGCTCAGAGTAGACTGCATTTTTACTTTCATCCAAAAAGCAGCGTGCGATAAATTCCAGCAATTCGTTAGAACCGTTGCCTAGAGTAATCCGGTTAGCTGAAATATCGTACCGTTCGGCGAGCTTATCTTTGAGTAATAATCCACTACCACTAGGATAAAGATGTACTTGATCGGCATACTCACACATCGCTGCTATCGCATGGCGGCTAGGGCCCAAAGCATTCTCATTTGAGGATAGCTTGATCGCTTCCAGTGCCGTAGAAGATTTTTCTAAATCCTCAACACTCTTACCTGGCTGATAAGGTTTTATATCGAGTAAGGAAGCTAAGCAATGTTGTTCGGGTTTAAATGCCATCGTTTTTTGTCTCTATCAGTAGTTGATTATAAAATCCTAAACATCCATCCTCTATCAAATCAAATATATGAGTATAAACATTCATTGCGTTATCGGTCTCTTGCATCAGTACTTCTTGATTACCGAAGTATTCTGAATAAGCCATTATATACTCGGGTCCGTTGCCTTCCCCCATCCAATGCCGAACTGGTTCATAATGCGTATGTTCAAAGATAAATACCCAATTATAGCTTTGCGGATTCAGAGCGCACAATGGCGTTGAACGATAGGCGGATAAATCATAGCCTCGCCTTGAGGCAACATACTGTATCATTGGGTCACATGGGTGACCATCAAAAGCATGAATTCCGGCGGAACCAATGTCTATAGTCAGAGATGTCTGATTTTTAATATACTCAAAAACCGCGTGTCCGACGATGGAGCGACACGTATTCAGAGCACATACAAAAAGTAATGCCGGGGGGTTAAGCTGTGTCTTCTGCGGTCTTGGCATCCTCTTTTTCAAGAGTGCTTTGCAGGTTCATTTCAAACGCATCCATTAAATTTTTCTCAGGCACATCCCAAGCCGTCCCTGCCGGAATCAATCGACCAACGATTACATTCTCTTTTAATCCCCTTAGCATATCTTGAGAACCTTTAATTGCCGATTCGGTTAATATCTTTGTCGTTTCTTGGAAAGAGGCTGCGGAAATAAACGACTCGGTCGATAAAGAGGCTTTTTTGATACCTTGCAGTAAAGCCTCGTACTTCACTGGTTCTTTACCTGCAGCTTCAAGATTTTTATTAATCTCTGCGAGTTTGATTTTTTCGACAGTATCGTCTGCCAAATAATTACTGTCGCCAGGGTCTACTATACGAACCCTACGCATCATTTGCCTGATAATGACTTCTATATGTTTATCATTAATTTTCACACCTTGCAGTCTGTAGACATCTTGTATTTCTTTTACCAAATAATCAGCCATTTCATTGATGCCCAGCAATCGTAAGATGTCGTGTGGATTTCTCTCACCTTCGGATATGACTTCGCCTTTTTCTACATACTCACCCTCGGCGATTTCTATACGACGCCATTTAGGCACCAATACATAGTGCTTTTCTTGCTTGCCGGTAATAACAATCTTTTGCTTACCACGAATTTCTCTATCAAAACTAATATTACCCGAACACTCTGCCAAAATAGCCGCTTCTTGAGGAATGCGAGCCTCAAATAAATCTACTACGCGAGGCAAACCTCCGGTGATGTCGCGTGTTTTAGAACTCTCTTGTGGAATACGAGCGATTGTGTCCCCAACATTGATCTTATCTCCATCGTCTTTGATGACTATCATGCCGGGCATCAATCTATAGTGCGCGGTTCTGCCATCACCCAGCTTTATTTCTTTACCCTTTTGGGTGATAGAAATAGCCGGTGTTTGATCTTTTACCCCAGGCATGACCACATAGGTACTCAATCCGGTCAACTCGTCGGTTTGTTTATAGACGGTACTACCCTCGGTGAAATTCTCTAAACTAATTGTCCCTTTGGTTTCGGCAATAACCGGATGTGTGTGAGGATCCCAGTTGACGATGACCGTGCCGGCTTGCACGGTATCTCCTTCTTTATGACTCAACTTCGCACCATAAGGAATTTTGTACCGTTCTCTCTCGTTACCTGCCTCCGTAACGATGCTAATCTCTCCAGAACGGGAAACAACGACGTAGCTGTCTTCGTGTTTTATCAACTTAACTTTATGTAGACGGATAATGCCGTCGGTTTTAGGTGCAATACTATTAACGGAAACTGAACGGCTCACCGCACCACCTATGTGAAAAGTTCTCATCGTTAATTGTGTGCCCGGCTCACCTATAGATTGTGCAGCGATAATACCTACCGCTTCTCCTTTACTAACTAAGCTGCCTCTAGCTAAATCGCGCCCATAACACATTGCACAAACACCGTAAGAAGATTCGCATGTGATCGGGGAGCGCACTCTAATTTGATCTATGCCGTGTTTGGTCAGTAATTCTGCTTCTTTCTCGCCCAGCAACGTGTCTTTGGCAATAATCGTCTTTTTATTGACTTTTACATCTTCTGCGAGCACTCTGCCCAAGGTACGTTCGGCCAGGCCTTCCACAACTTCACCGCCTTCTATATTAGACTTTATATAGATACCTTCACTGGTGCCGCAATTTTTCTCGACGACTATAACATCTTGTGAGGCATCAACCAGCCGGCGTGTCAAATAACCTGAGTTGGCCGTTTTAAGTGCGGTGTCGGCAAGACCTTTGCGGGCACCATGCGTGGAAATGAAGTACTGCAAAAGGTTTAATCCTTCTCGGAAATTGGCAGTAATCGGGGTTTCAATAATAGAACCGTCGGGTTTCGCCATTAGACCACGCATTCCGGCAAGTTGTCGGATCTGTGCAGCGGAGCCACGAGCACCCGAGTCGGCCATCATAAATATGGAATTGAACGAAGGTTGAGGAGACTTTTTACCTTTGTGATCCTTAACTATCTCAGTGCTCAATTCGTCCATCATACGAGATGCGATGCGATCGTTGGCATTAGACCAAATATCAACTGTTTTATTATATTTTTCACCACTGGTCACCAATCCAGCTGCATACTGCCGCTCTATATCTTTAACTTCGTTCTCTGCCTCGGCTAAAACAGCTTGTTTATCACCAGGAATAACCATATCATCCACACCAAAAGAAATTCCTGCCTTTGTCGCATAATGAAAACCAGTATACATTAGGTGGTCGGCAAAAACTGCAGTTGCCTTAAGCCCTGCTTTTCTATAGCTAACATCTATGAGCTCCAATATACGACGTTTATCCAATACTCTATCAACCAATTCAAAAGCCAGTCCTTCGGGCAAAATGCGAGACAAGATGGCACGACCAGTCGTGGTTTCGGTTAGCTGGCTTTTACCAGCTATTTTCAGGCGTACTTTAATTCGCGCATGCAAGTCTACTTGATTGGTTTCATAAGCTCGCTCAACTTCATCCAAGTCAGCAAACAAACTTCCCTCGCCTTTGGCATTGATACGCTCACGCGTCATATAGTACAAACCTAAGACTATATCTTGCGTAGGAACGATGATAGGAGATCCACTTGCCGGAGAAAATATATTGTTGGTGGACATCATCAAGCAGCGTGCTTCGGCTTGAGCCTCTAAAGACAAAGGCACATGCACTGCCATTTGATCACCATCAAAATCGGCATTAAAAGCGGTACAAACCAGCGGGTGCAACTGTATTGCTTTGCCTTCAATCAAAATTGGTTCAAATGCTTGTATGCCCAAGCGATGCAAAGTCGGCGCACGGTTTAACAAGATCGGGTATTCTCTGATAATTTCGTCTAAGACATCCCAAACTTCCGGACCTTGTTTTTCGACCAACTTCTTGGCATTTTTAATCGTGTCTACAACCCCTCTCAAATAGAGTTTGCTGTAGATAAAAGGTCTAAACAACTCCAGTGCCATCTGTTTAGGTATCCCGCACTGATGGAGTTTCAGCGAAGGTCCTACGACGATGACCGAACGCCCAGAATAATCAACACGTTTACCGAGTAGGTTTTGGCGAAATCGTCCTTGTTTGCCTTTGATCATATCGGCTAAGGATTTCAGTTGCCGTTTATTGTTTGCAACGGCGACGCGACCGCAACGACCGTTGTCCAGCAATGCATCAACCGATTCCTGCAACATACGCTTCTCGTTGCGCACGATGATGTCGGGTGCCTTGATTTCAAGCAGTCGTCTTAGGCGATTGTTTCGGTTAATAACCCTACGGTACAAATCGTTTAAGTCCGAACTTGCAAAACGACCATCGCTCAAAGGCACCAAAGGACGTAAATCGGGGGGTAATATAGGTAACACCGTCAAAACCATCCATTCGGGCTTATTACCGGAGTCTATAAAGGCTTTGACAAGTTTAAGACGCTTGGTCAAACGTTTGATCTTCGCCTCAGACTTGGTTTTGGAAATCTCTTCCCGTAGCTCTATGGTTTGTTTTTCTAAGTCCAAATCTTGTAGCAACCTCATAATGGCTTCCGCCCCCATACCAACTTCGAATTGCTCGCCTTGCTCTTCGATGATGTCAAAGTATTCATCGTCGGTGATTATTTGTTTTACTTGCAAGTCAGTCATGCCGCTATCAAGTACCACATGACTTTCAAAATACAAAACACGTTCTATATCGCGCGGTGCCATATCAAGTAACAGCCCTATTTTGGAAGGAAGTGATTTAAGGAACCAAATATGTACTACTGGGCTGGCAAGGTCTATATGTCCCATTCGCTCTCGCCGAACACGCGAGAGGGTTACCTCAACCCCGCATTTTTCACAAACCACACCGCGGTGTTTGAGACGCTTATATTTTCCACATAGACATTCATAATCTTTGATAGGCCCGAAAATTTTAGCGCAAAATAATCCGTCGCGCTCGGGTTTTAATGTCCTATAGTTAATTGTTTCCGGTTTTTTTACTTCGCCATAAGACCAAGAGCGTATTTCATCCGGCGATGCAATACTGATTTTTAGAAAATTAAATTTTTTCTCGTCGTGTTGCGACTTTTTCAATATATCAAATAAACCTCTCATACGATTCTCTCCTTGATTATCTTAAGACTCTTTTTGCCCAAGATCCATGTTGAGACCTAAAGAACGTATTTCTTTGACCAGAACATTAAAAGACTCGGGAATATTCGCTTCAACATTACAGTTATTATTGACTATGCTTTTGTAGACCTTATTGCGTCCGCGTACATCGTCCGACTTGACGGTCAGCATCTCTTGCAAAACATGCGAGGCACCATAAGCCTCAAGTGCCCATACCTCCATTTCACCAAAACGTTGTCCGCCGAACTGCGCTTTACCTCCTAAAGGATGCTGAGTAATCATGCTATAAGGACCTGTCGCCCGCGCGTGCATCTTGTCGTCAACCATATGGTTTAACTTCATAATATACATATAGCCCACCGTGATTGGTCTATCAAATAAATCACCAGTGCGCCCATCTTGCAAAATTGCCTGTCCGGATTCAGGTAATCCGGCTAAAGACAACATACCTTTTACTTCTTTCTCTTTAACACCGTCAAAAACTGGTGTTGCGATGGGTATACCATTGCTTAAATTATTGGCTAAACTTAATATTTCCTTATCTTTGATTTTTTGCAAGTTTTCCTTGTGAACCATATCACCTTCGTTATAATCATAAATTTTCTGAAGGAAATTGCGTATCGTAGAAGCTTTCTCATCGCCGCTACGCATCTTTCCGATATTCCATCCCAAAGCCTTGGCAGCCCACCCTAAGTGAGTCTCTAATACTTGCCCGACATTCATCCGAGAAGGCACACCTAGAGGATTTAATACTATATCCACCGGCGTGCCGTCTTCCAGATAAGGCATATCCTCAGTAGGAACTATCGCCGATACAACGCCTTTGTTGCCGTGCCGACCAGCGAGTTTATCTCCCGGCTGTATGCGACGTTTGACCGCTAGATAAACCTTGACCGTTTTCAGGATATCGGGCGGCATCACATCGCCGGCTTGCAACTTTTTTTGTTTTTTCTTGAAATTTTCTTCTAATCTCGCCCGTTGCTCTTGCAGACGTTTTGCCAATTTTTCCAGTTGCAGGCTGACCTCATCGTTATTCATCCGTATGCTAAACCACTTGTCTCGCTCCAGTTGATCTAAATAAGACTGCGTGACTTTCATACCTTTTTTTAAGGCATTGGGACCTCCAGCTACAACCTTGTTCAGGATTAAACTTTTAACTCGATTGAAAACATCGTTCTCGTAAATACGCAACTCGTCGTTGTAGTCTTTGCGTGCCTTTTCTATCTCCTGCTTCTGTATCTCTTCTGCCCGACTATCCTTGGGTATGTCTTCGCGAGTGAAAATTTTAACGTCTACGACAGTACCTTCTATGCCAGAGGGTACGCGTAAAGAGTTGTTCTTTACATCCGAAGCCTTTTCGTCAAATATTGCTTGTAGCAATTTTTCTTCCGGCGTTAAAGGACTCTCGCTCTTTGGTGTTACCTTGCCGACTAAAATATCACTGGATTTGACTTCGGCACCCATATAAACGACACCTGAATCATCCAACTTAGACAGCAGACTCTCGCTCACATTAGGTATATCAGCAGTAATTTCTTCATCGCCCAGCTTGGTACTGCGCGCCACGCAAGTAAGTTCCTCTATATGAATAGAAGTAAAACTATCTTCCTCTACGACGCGATCGGAAATGAGTATGGAGTCTTCATAGTTATAACCATTCCACGGCATAAAAGCCACCAATACATTCTTACCCAAAGCCAACTCTCCCAGATCAGTCGCCGAACCGTCCGCCAAAACATCTCCTTGTTCTATCGCATCACCGACTTTGACTAGAGGACGCTGATTGATACAAGTATTATAATTTGAACGCATATACTTGGTTAATTCATAAATATCTACACCGGCTTCGTCGGCAGACACTTCTTTATCATTCACTCGTACGACAATCCTTGCTGCGTCCACCGTATCAACCACACCGCCTCGGCGAGCTACCAATAGAGCACCCGAGTCGGTTGCCACAGTCGCCTCCAAACCTGTTCCTACCAATGGCTTTTCGCTGGTCAATAACGGTACTGCCTGGCGCTGCATATTAGATCCCATCAATGCACGGTTTGCATCGTCGTGTTCCAAAAACGGAATCAGTGCTGCTGCTGCTGATGCAATCTGCTTAGGAGAAACGTCTATTAATTGCACTTTGTCCGGTGGAAACAAGCTAAATTCGTTATTTTTTCTACACGAAACAAACTCTCCGACTAATTTGTTCTGCTCGTCAACTTCGGCATTTGCTTGTGCAATTACATATTCTCCTTCTTCTATCGCAGATAAAAATCGGACTTTATCGGTGACTACAGAATTCTTAACTTCTAAATAACAGGTTTCTAGAAAACCATAATGGTTAGGATGCGCATAGACCGCCAGCGAGTTAATCAATCCGATATTAGCTCCTTCGGGGGTTTCTATAGGACACAATCTACCGTAATGCGTGGGATGCACATCTCGGACTTCAAAACCGGCGTGTTCACGTGCCAGTCCACCCGGACCAAGTGCCGAAATCCGACGTTTGTGGGTAACCTCGGATAGCGGATTATTCTGCTCCATGAATTGCGACAGTTGACTAGAACCGAAAAATTCTTTTATCGATGCCGAGACAGGTTTGGAGTTAACCAAATCCTTAGGCTTCAATTTGTCAACTTCTGCGGTTGCTAGACGTTCTCTAACCACATGCTCAACTCGAACCAAACCAACGCGCAATGCATTGCCTACCATTTCACCCACACAACGTACTCGGCGATTTCCCAAGTGGTCAATATCATCAACCGAACCTTCGCCGTTATGTATACTTATGAGTGTGGCAATAACATCAATAATATCCTTCTTATCTAATGTGTTTGCACCAGTATTTGAAGTTCTTTTTAGACGACTGTTGAATTTCATGCGTCCCACTTCAGACAAATTGTAACGGTCGGGGTTGCTGAATAGATCGACAAATCTAGTTCTGGCATGCTCTTCCGGTGGTTGTTTCTCACCAGGGTGCATCCTACAGTAAATCTCAAAATAAGATGCTAGCTGTGTACGAGGACACACATCGATGTTTAAGGTATCCGAAATATAAGAACCGCGGTTGATATCGTTGACATAAATTATTTCAAAACTGTTTAGGCCGGAAGCCTCAAATTTTTTCAACCAAGCCTCAGTTATCTCTTCGTTGACTCTTGCCAACAGTTCGCCAGTTTTAGGGTCAACGATGTCTTTGGCATGCACCTTCCCACATAGGTATGTGGGAGGAATTATAAACTTCTTCAGTCTAGATTTTTCCAACTCTTCAATGTGCTTGACATTGATACGCCTGTTGGCCTCCACAATTACACGCGACGGCGTCTGTATAGCAAAATCCAAGGTCTGACCTCGCAAACGTTCAGGCACGAGTTCCATACTATAGGTGCCCTTGTCGTATTTAACCGTTTCCAACTCAAAGAAAGTACTCAATATTTCCTCGTCGCTCATCCCTAAGGCTCTAAGAAAAACCGTGACCGGTATTTTGCAGCGTCTATCTATACGAACATACAAACAGTCCTTAGAGTCAAATTCAAAATCCAACCAAGAACCACGATAAGGAATTATCCGCGCAGTATAAGTGGACTTACCGGCACCTTGTGTTTTTCTTTTATCGTGCTCAAAAAAGACACCCGGAGAACGATGCAACTGTGACACTACAACACGCTCAGTGCCATTGATGACGAAAGTCCCGGTATCAGTCATCAATGGCAACTCACCCATATAAACTTCTTGCTCCTTAACTTCCTTAGGCGCGCCTACTTTGTTTCCAGCTTTCTTCTCATAAAATATTAAACGCATCGTAACATGAAGAATCGCTGCATAAGTACGCCCTCTTAGCTGACATTCTCTAACATCAAATGTCGGGTCGCTTAGGCGATAACTGACAAACTCAATCGCTGCTGTTTTGGAATGGCTCACTATCGGGAATATAGATTTGAATATAGCTTGCAAGCCTATATCTTTTCTATCATTTTCGGCTACATTGCTTTGCAAAAAGTCTTGGTATGAAGATATCTGCATCTGCAACATGTAAGGAATATGATGTCTTTCCACAAATTTTCCGAAGCGTTTCCGTATGCGCTTCTTCGCTGTATAGCTATAAGACATGTTTTAGTCTCCTATGATAGTAATTGCTTGGCGCGCGCGATGCTGTATGCCAGCCGCATCGTAAGCGGCTGGCTTAAGCATCATAAACCGTAATTTACTCTGCTTATTTAAGTTCAACGGAAGCCCCTGCCTCTTCCAGTTGCTTCTTCATTCCTTCCGCTTCTTCGGTTGCCACACCCTCTTTGACGGTAGCTGGTGCGCCTTCAACCATATCTTTAGCCTCTTTGAGACCCAAGCTGGTAAGTGCTCTAACCGCTTTGATTACCGAAACCTTGTTATCACCGAAACTAGTCAATACGACATCAAAAGCACTTTTAGCTTCTTCTTCCGCAACAGCACCGCCACCGGCAGCTACTGGTGCCGCGGCAACCGCAGCTGCCGACACACCGAATTTTTCTTCCATCGCCGAAACCAAATCAACGACTTCCATAACCGACATATTAGAAATAGTGTCTAGTATCTCTTCTCTTGAAACAGCCATTTTATTTACTCCTTCTATATTAAAAAATGAAAAACTTAAAATCTTAACCTTGCTCTTTTTGCTCGCGTGTCGCTGCCACGACACGTACTACTTGCACCACAGGTGCTTTAATCGTTCTTAGCAATTTTTCTATCGGTGCCTTCATAACTGCCATCATCAAACTCACCGCTTGCTCATAAGTCGGCAATTCGGCGAGTTTCTTAAGTTTTGAGATATCGTGCAACTCACCGTCTAAAGAGATTAACTTGACTTCAACATCTTTAATCTCCTTAACAAGACTATGTATGATCCGCGCCGCCGCAGCAGGGTCGTCCAACGAAAAAGCAACCATCATAGGTCCCGATAAATGTTCGTTCATACAAGCGAAGGGCGTGTCTGCTAAAGCACGCCGTGCAAGGCTATTTTTGATAACCCGAATACGCACACTCTGCTCACGCGCCTGTTTTCGCAAATCGGTCATCCGGTTCGCAGCAATGCCGTGATAATCTATGGCTATAGCAGATTTAGCGTCTGCGGCTATCGCTGCGACTTCCTCAACTATTCGCTTCTTGTCTTCAATCTTTAATGCCATTTTTTCTTCACACTGATAAACAACTACGGTCTATGGTTAGACCCGGCCCCATCGTTGAAGACACACTGACTTTCTTCAAGTATTGACCTTTGGCAGAGGCCGGTTTGGCTTTGATTACATCACCTAACAAGGTGTTGAAATTCTCTTCTAATTGCTGTGCAGAGAAATTTCTGCTACCTATACTACAGTGCAATATGCCTGCTTTATCTACACGATATTTGGCTCGCCCTGCTTTTATGCTACGCACCATCTCGCCAACATCCTTGTTTACCGTACCGTCTTTAGGGTTTGGCATCAAACCGCGCGGCCCTAATATCTGTCCTATGCTTCCGACCACTGGCATTACATCGGGAGAGGCAACAACCGCATCGTAATCAAAATCTCCTTGCTTCGCCTTCTCTACTAAATCTTGCAAGCCGACTACATCTGCCCCTGCCGCTTCGGCTACCGCAACCTGCTCGCCTTGGGCAAAAACCGCAACTTTCACCTGCTTGCCTAAACCGTGTGGCAAAGCGGTTGAACCGCGAACCAGCTGGTCGTTCTTACGCGCATCA
The DNA here is from genome assembly GCA_965200865.1 of uncultured candidatus Poriferisulfidus sp. Taxonomy (GTDB): domain Bacteria; phylum Pseudomonadota; class Gammaproteobacteria; order Poriferisulfidales; family Oxydemutatoraceae; genus SP5GCR1. The sequence continues at coordinate 1,333,780 of CBDAVG010000002.1, forward strand.
ACACCCAACCTAATACTCACATCTATAGACTCGTCAAACTTAACGGTTGAACATTCCTTTAATAAATCAAAGGCTTCCGATAACGAATAAAAATCTTGCTTTTCACACTTCTCTTTTATCGCCTTCATTCTTTTTGATAGTCTAGCCATAACTAAATTCCCTCAACCGTGATACCCATACTGCGCGCACTACCGGCGATGGTTCTAACCGCTGCGCCCATCTCCGCTGCAGTCAGATCAGCTTGCTTGGTCTTGACTATTTCCTCTATTTGCGCACGAGTGACTTTGCCCACCTTTTCCATATTGGGCGTGCCACTACCTTTGGCGATGCCAGCGGCCTTTTTCAGCAATACCGCTGCTGGTGGCGATTTAATAATAAAACTAAAACTGCGGTCATCGTACACCGTAATCACTACCGGCACTGGCATTCCTTTTTCAAAGTCACCAGTGCGGCCGTTAAACTCTTTACAGAAATCTTGTATCGGCAGGCCGTGCTGACCCAAAGCCGGACCTACCGGAGGACTCGGGTTAGCCTCACCTGCGGGTATCTGCAACTTTATATAAGTTTTTACTTCTGCTGCCATAATCGATACCTCTAAACCTTCTCAACCTGATTAAAGGTAATCTCTACTGGGGTAGAACGACCAAAAATCTGCACACTCACTTGCAGTCTATTCTTTTCGTAGTCCACCTCTTCAACAACGCCGTTAAAATCGTTAAAAGGACCTCCGGTCACACGTATCACCTCTCCAACCTCATACAATATCTTGGGTTTGGGCTTGCTTGCATCTTCTTTTATACGGCTGATGATGCTTTTAACCTCCTTATCCGGAACTGGCGTAGGCTTGCTTGGTGAACTACCGATAAAACCTACAACTCTAGGCACACCGTTTACTAAGTGCCAGGTGCGCTCATCCATAATCATCTCTATCAATACATAACCGGGAAAAAACTTTCTTTCCACTTGATATTTTTTTCCTGCACGCATCTCAATCACGGTCTCTTGGGGTATCATGATTTCGCCAAAACAATCTCCCAACTTGTTTCGCTGTACTCTCTCTTCCAAAGATTTCTTTACCGAATTTTCGTATCCGGAGTATGTCTGCACTGCGTACCATTCCATTTTAGTCATTACTCACTTAATAACGATTTGCATAAACCAAGCTAAAAACAAATCCAATGCCCACAAAAAAAGAGCCACTATTAAAACAATAGCAAATATCAGCAAAGTTGTATGAACGGTTTCGGCTTTCGTAGGCCACACCGTTTTTTGCAATTCAACCTGTGCGCCCTGCAAAAAAACCGCCGTATCTTTACCTGGTTTTGTTAAAAAGAATAATACCGCAGCTACCACAACCATTGCCAGTATAGCAAGCACACGATACAGTAATATCTCATCCGATAAGTAATAAAATAGGGCCAGCCCTACCGCTAAGGACAAGAACACACCAGCCAGTTTAATGCGCTCCATCAATAAATCATTTGTGCTTGCCATCGTATACCTCCTCAATTATGCCGCCAAACTTCGGCAGGCCAGGAGGGACTTGAACCCCCAACCTGCGGTTTTGGAGACCGCTGCTCTGCCAATTGAGCTACTGGCCTATTATGACCCGATAAACTATACATCATAGAAAGTGCTGCAATTTGTTCAGCTAAAATCTATTCTATGATTTTAGCTACCACGCCTGCGCCTACCGTGCGACCACCTTCCCTAATCGCAAAACGCAGACCTTCTTCCATCGCAATAGGTCCGATCAAACTCACCACCATCTTTACATTATCTCCGGGCATCACCATCTCTACGCCAGACTCTAACTCTACCGCGCCAGTCACATCCGTCGTCCTAAAATAAAACTGCGGTCTATAGCCTTTGAAAAACGGCGTGTGCCGACCGCCTTCCTCTTTAGACAATATATACACCTCAGCTTCAAACTTCTTGTGCGGTGTAATCGAACCGGGCTTGCACAATACCTGACCTCGCTCTACTTCCTCTCGCTTCGTCCCGCGCAATAACACACCGACATTGTCTCCAGCGCGACCTTCGTCCAACAGCTTTCTGAACATCTCTACTCCCGTACAGGTCGTCTTGCTGGTGTCTCTTATTCCTACGATCTCTATCTCGTCTCCTACTTTAACTATCCCTCGTTCTATACGACCCGTCACCACCGTGCCACGACCTGAGATTGAAAACACATCTTCCACCGGCATCAGATAGTCTCCGTCTATCGCTCGCTCCGGCTCCGGGATATACTGGTCCATTTCGGCAATCAGCTTCTCTATAGACGACACGCCCATCTCCGAGCTGTCTCCTTCCAATGCCTTCAGGGCTGAACCTGTCACTATCGGTATATCGTCTCCCGGAAACTCGTAGTTAGATAACAACTCGCGCACTTCCATCTCCACCAACTCCATCAACTCCTTGTCGTCCACCATGTCTGCTTTGTTCAAATACACTACGATATGAGGCACACCCACTTGACGCGCCAACAAAATATGCTCTCGTGTCTGTGGCATCGGACCATCGGCTGCACTCACCACCAATATCGCACCATCCATCTGTGCCGCACCGGTTATCATGTTCTTGATATAGTCGGCGTGTCCCGGACAATCTACATGTGCATAGTGCCGTGCGTCGGATTCATACTCCACATGGGCTGTTGCTATCGTTATACCGCGCTCTCGTTCCTCTGGCGCATTGTCTATCTGCTCATACGAGCGATACTCGCCGCCGCCTTGCTGATCCGACATGACTTTGGTCATCGCCGCCGTCAGTGTCGTCTTGCCGTGATCTACGTGTCCTATGGTTCCCACATTGACATGCGGTTTCGTTCTTTCAAATTTTTCTTTAGACATGTTATTCCTATATTGGTTTATCGATGGAGCCCATAACCGGGATTGAACCGGTGACCCCTTCCTTACCAAGGAAGTGCTCTACCACTGAGCTATATGGGCGAGCAAAAAAGGGCCGCAAAACATCTGGAGCGGGCGAGCGGGATCGAACCGCCACTATCAGCTTGGAAGGCTGAGGTTCTACCATTGAACTACGCCCGCCGATAACTATATTTAAAGATCCCACAACATTGCTCTTTATCATCACTTCCACTAAGCCGGCCATAACTGGAGGGGGTAGGATTTGAACCTACGAAGGCATAGCCAGCAGATTTACAGTCTGCCCCCGTTGACCGCTTGGGTACCCCTCCACAATTCAGTGGATTGCGGATTATCCCAAAAAATCAAGCGATTTGCAAGTATAACATATTTTTAATGTACATGCTAGAATATGTGCGATATTTATAAGGGGAATATTTATAGTGATGAACGATAAAAAACCAATTAAAATAGCGATTACTGGAGCAGCCGGCAATATCGGCTATGCACTTGCCTTTAGAATCGCAAGCGGAGCGATGCTGGGTTCGCGCCCAGTTGTACTGCATTTGATTGAAGTCAAACAAGCCGAGAAACGACTCAACGGTGTGATGATGGAATTAGACGACTGCGCTTTTCCTTTACTCAATGGATGCATCGGTACGAGTAACACAGAGGAAGGTATGGAAGATGTGGATATCGCAATCTTGGTCGGATCAAAACCTCGAATGGCGGGCATGGAGCGCAAAGACTTACTGAAAGATAACGGTGAAATTTTCAAACGTCAAGGACAGATATTAAATGCAGTTGCATCTAGAAAAGTCAAAGTACTCGTCGTCGGCAATCCAGCGAACACCAATGCACTGATCGCATACCGGAATGCTCCAGATCTAAACCCCAACCAATTTAGTTGTATGACTCGCTTAGACCACAACCGAGCGTTGACAATGATTGCTAAAAAATACAACAAGTCTGTCGGGCAAGTTAAAAAAATGATTATTTGGGGAAATCACTCAGCTACGCAATTTCCTGATCCACTACACTGCGAAATAGACGCAAAGGTTATTGCACCGGATCACAACTGGGTAGAGCAGGAATTTATCCCTGCGGTGCAACAACGCGGTGCAGAAGTCATAGAAGCACGCGGCGCATCATCGGCAGGCTCTGCGGCAAACGCAATCGTTGATCACGTGCGCGACTGGACCTTAGGTACTGCGGAAAATGATTGGGTTAGTATGGGGGTCTTCTCTAGTGGTCATTATGGTATAGAACCCGGCATGATCTATTCCTTCCCGGTTACTACGAAGGACGGAGAATGGCGTATCGTGCCAGACCTGGCAATCAACGACTTTGAGGCTGAGATGATGGCAAAGACCGACAGAGAATTGCTTGAGGAGCGCGAGGCCGTTGAACACTTAGTCTAGGTTTAGAATTCTAGGTGGTTTGTTATAGTGTTGCGACTTACTCTAAGGGGTGGGTCTAATCCCACCCCTATATACATTCTTACCAGCTGCTTGATACCGAAAAAACAACTGCCTCGCAAAGATCAGAATCACCACTGCATGCCTCGTCGTCCGCATCATGCCATGATAAATCAAACGTTAATATATCAATGGTCTTGGATACACCAAATGCATAATACGTATAATCAAAACCATCAGCCGAAGGATCGCCTTCCACGTCTTGATAACCGACTTGAACATAAGGATCTACCATGTCCGGAATACTGAAACCGAGTCCACCGTGTACCCAAATTCCTGTATCACTTTCGCCATAGAAATCCGGTGAATAAGCAATGCCTATGTCCGCAGTGGGTTGATACTCAGTATCCCAAGTGTAGCTCAACGAACCGTATAACTCTAAAAAGTCATAGTCCCCGTCAACATCCTCGTTTTGGTCAGGATAAATATAGTATAAAGCACCGACATCCCAACCTAAGCCGTTTTGGAATTCACCAGATAAACCACCGTAGACATCAATTTCAAGCGACGGAGCATCGGAGCTTCCTCCATTAAACTCTAGACTGGAAGCCCACACACCTAAATAGAAACCTGATGCATGCGAATAATCAAATCCTCCTTGCAATGCCGGATCCTCATTGGTTTGGGTAATCCCACGATAGACATAGTCGGATGTGAGTGTCACATTCGCACTAAGGCTATGGGGTGAATGTTCCTCTGCAAAAACAGAAGGGGTATAGGTAGTAAATAATAGGAATAATAAACCTCCAAGAGAAGCCTTATGAACCCTACTAAAAATAGATAAAAATTTCATTTTTATAACCTCACTAAAATTAATCTTAATAATCAATAATAATTAGAATAATTATTATTATAATTATTATATTAAATTATTATACAAAAGTCAATGGATTGTTTAGTATCCTAGGAATCAATCTACCACAGAGGTGGTTTATGCAGAGATGGTGGACACGCAAAACACCACCCCGTCAGGCTTACGCCTGCCACCCCTCCAGAGGAGGGGAATTAACTAGTGCAAAACCTCCGCATCACCTCGCTTGGCACTTATGAGGACAAGCCTTAGCTTGTCCGACCTACATACCTACGCCAAGGCTCTGCAAAAAGTTACGCCGATTGAGCCAGTAGGTCAATCGGCGGTTGCCCTTGTGTTTTTCCATTATTATTGATATGCTTTACATCAAATTTTTGATAAACCTGAGGATGAAAGAAAATCTTATGAAATTATTTATTAGTACATTACTATTAGCACTTACGATAACTCTGTCTGCTTGTGTCAGCGAAGAGGGTGCCCGCAAACACGCCGAAAAAGGACACGCGGTTGCCTCAAAAGTCGGCATGATGTCGGGAATGATGTGGAAAGCAGTTGTCTACAATACAAATGCAAAAAAACAAACGGAGTTGGGACATTTTGAATCGCGTGACGAATGCCACGAAGCAGTCCAAGCACATATGACAGGACATGAGCAACCTAAGAAAGGACATCTTGCCTCGGCTTGCGTGGTCGTAGCAGCTAACAACCAAAAGCTCTAATTATTTTATAACTTGACATAAGCGAGTTACGATCTATGAGCCTGCTCGCTGACGATCTTCGCCATTGCTGCCGAATCAAGATCGGCATCGCCGCGTTCTACCAACGACTGTAGACAAGCGTATGCCCGTCTTAGACCCTCTAAATCTAAGTCTTTGCCATCTGCCGATTCACAAGCAATTCTCAAATCTTTGCAATGCAAACCTGCCTTAAACCCTGGTTTATAATCGTCGGCAAGCATACGCTGGCCGTGCACTTCAAGTATCTTGCTGTTCGCAAAACCACCTAGCAGTGCCTTGCGCATTTGTCCGGCATCAACGCCCGCCGCTTTAGCAAACTCTATCGCCTCGGCAGTTGCCATAATGGTTTGTGCCACTAATAACTGGTTGCACGCTTTGGCAACCTGTCCTGCTCCGTGTTCACCAATGCGGACGATATTGTGTCCGATGATTTGAAACACCGGCAAAACCCGATCGAATATCGCTTCCTTACCTCCGACCATGATTGATAACTTGCCTTCTATCGCACCCTGCTCGCCACCCGAGACTGGCGCATCCAACATCTCGACGCCTCGCGCTAAAAGTACATTCGCAATCTCTCGCGTAACTTCGGGAGAAATGGTACTCATGTCAACTATGATATCGCCACGAGCTGCGCCATCGACAAAACCCTGCTTGCCTAATATCACTTGTTCCACATCGGGTGTGTCCGACACCATAGAAATACAGAGGCTTGCCTCCATAGCTGCATCCGCCGGTGTGTCGCACAAAATAGCACCCTGCTCTATTAAAGGTTTGGCAACTTCTGGGCGGCGTGCGAAAATGAACACTGGATATCCGGCAGACAGTAATCTCTGAACTAGAGGCCGTCCCATAATGCCGATACCAACAAAAGCAATTTTTTCGGACATTTCTTAAATATGCAAATAGTTTATTGATTTTGAGATGAAAACTTATTTTAACCAATTAAGCGGATTATTAGAAAAAAAATTAGACGGTTTTTATCTAATCTCCGGTGAAGAACCGCTACAACTGATGGAAGCCGGCGATCTCATCAGAGCAGCGGCAAAAACACAGGCCTACGAACAAAGGCATCTGTTTTTCGTAGACAGTGGTTTTGATTGGCAAAGTGTAGCAAAGCAAGCCGATAATCTCTCGTTGTTTGCACAGCGGCGTATCATAGACATTCGCCTCATCGGCACTAAATTGACTACTAAAGGAAACGATTTTTTCAAACGTGTGCTTGAAACACCTCCGCCGGATGTGTTGTTCATAGTGCAGGCATCCAAAGTAGACGGACGTTCGGCTTGGGTGAAGCGTGTGAATGAAAAAGCCGTGTGGATACAAGTCTATTCCAAGAACCCCAGCGAAACTAAAAGCTGGTTGATAGAGCGGATGCTACGCAACAATCTCAATGCCGAAGACGGTGTCGTTGATATTATTGCACAACGCTCCGAAGGCAATTTGTTGTCGGCAGCTCAGGAAATAGAAAAGCTAAAACTCAATTACGAAAACAAAACGATTAGCCTACAACAAGCCGAACAAGTCATCGGCAACAGCGCACATTACAGCGTCTATGAACTTGCCGATGCTGCAGTATGCGGCGATGCCGAACGCGCATTGAGAATTTTCAACAGCTTACAAAGCGAGTCCGCACCCGAACAGTTAATTTTATGGTCGCTGGCGCACAACATACGCACCTTGATTAAAATGGAATATCGCATCGCTACAGGCGAATCTTTGTCGGTGGTTATAAATACCGTGTGGAAAAGCAAGCAAGCAACATTCCGCAAAGCATTGCAAAGAAAATTAAAAAGCCGCTGGTTGACGATGCTATACGCCTGCTACAATGCAGATCTAGCAATCAAAGGGCAATCTCTGGAAGATAGTTGGCAGCAATTGCATCGCTTGGTATTGACTATTTGTGGGGTGCGAGTATTGGAGGAAAAACTAAATAGCCATATACTATAAGCACTCTATGGACAACTCAATATCTAAAAATACTGGCTGAGGCTGTTAAATAAGTATGCAATTGGAACTGTTGAAAAAGTACCGTCATCGCTCAAACTTAACCGCTTGCACCCTCAAATTTACGCAAACGGTAGGGGCGGACTCGTATGTCCGCCCTAGCGCGTTGCGTCTGCACAACTCCAACCGCCCTGCGCCACTTGGTTTTGGTTCCCATAAATTGGATGGTGTACGATTTCGTTTGTGCAAGCGCGTTGCGTTACGGGAGGGCATGTTAGCCCTCCCCTACGGTGTTTGTCGTAAATTTGTGCAGACACGCCACAACCACCCCGTCAGGCTACGCCTGCCACCCCTCCAGAGGAGGGGAATGGCCCTCCCCTACGGTTAATGGAATATTTTTTCAAAAATATGGATTCTATTACCGAGATTGGAAAACGCGTCAAGGCAAGCGCACCGCTAATTGCAAATGCCGATACTCGGACAAAAAATCAGGTGCTTTCGGCAACCGCGCAAATTTTAATTTCCAAACGCGACACCCTGATTGCAGAAAACAACAAGGATTTAGAAGCCGCACGCGAACGCAAAATTAGTGCCGCATTGATTGACCGTTTGGAACTCAACGATGCGCGCATTGATGCGATGGCAGAAGGGCTGCATCAGATAGCGAGCTTGGACGATCCAGTCGGTGAAATCTCGGATTTATGTACGCGTCCCTCAGGCATACGCGTAGGACGCATGCGTGTGCCTTTAGGTGTCATTGGTATCATTTATGAGTCCCGCCCAAATGTAACAATAGACGCAGCAGCACTATGTATTAAATCGGGCAACGCTGCCCTATTGCGCGGTGGTTCTGAGGCGATACATTCTAATATCGCTATTGCACATTGTTTATCCGGAGGCTTGCAACAAGCTGGTCTGCCAGTAGACTGCGTACAATTGATTCAAAGGCCGGGGCGCGAAACGGTAGGCGAGATGCTAAAGCTCAGTGAGTGTTTAGACCTAATCATTCCACGCGGCGGCAAAACACTGATTGAATACATCTGCCAAAACTCATCTATTCCGATTATCAAACATCTGCACGGGGTTTGTCATGTTTATGTGGACGATGATGCCGATTTAGAACAAGCACTTGCTATTGCGGTGAATGCCAAAACGCAGCGATTCGGTGTCTGCAATGCGATGGAAACCCTACTTGTTGCACAATCAGTAGCCGAAGCGTTTCTACCGCACTATGCAAGCGAGATGGAAATACATCAAGTTGAAATGCGGGGATGCGAGCAAAGTTGTGCGATTCTGCCCGACATAAAGCGCGCAAGCGAAGAGGACTGGGGCGAGGAATATCTAGCACCTATACTTGCGGTTAAAGTCGTCGCAAATATGGATGCAGCGATCGCACATATCAAGCAATACGGTTCTCATCACACTGAGGCTATCGTCAGTCGCGATTACACCCGCACGATGCGCTTTCTCCGCGAGGTTGATTCGAGTTCGGTGATGGTCAACGCTTCAACCCGCTTTGCCGATGGTTATGAATACGGGCTGGGTGCCGAAATCGGCATCAGCACCGATCGCCTACATGTACGCGGGCCAGTCGGGCTGGAAGGACTGACGATACAAAAATATATCGTATTCGGTAACGGTCATATACGTGAATGAACAAACTCGCATTACGGCAATCTATGGGGGTGCTTTTGACCCTGTTCATTTGGGACACATTAAAGTTGCTCTGCACATCCTTGCCCAATCGGAAATCTCCGAACTTCGTTTATTGCCGTGTTATCTACATCCCGATAAAAATAAACCCCATGCAACATCGGTGCACCGCTGCAACATGTTAAAACTTATCGCCAAAGAATCCTTAACCGTAGACGATTGCGAACTAGACCGTAAAGGTGTTTCTTACACCATTGATACGGCAAAATATCTGCGCAAAAAACTGGGAGCTGAAACGCCGCTGGCATTGGTGTTAGGGCTGGACACTTATGCAACGATAAACAGCTGGCAGGATGCCGAACAATTACCTTCGTTGCTAAACTTGATAGTTGTTGCTCGTCCCAAAGTGAAGTTGGAAAACGACAATAGCAGTTGGCGGTCGGTTGACACATTACAAGAAATGACACACCACACGGCAGGCACGGTTCACTTTATGTCCGAACCGTTAATAGATATATCCTCAAGTCAAATCAGAACGATGATCTCACAAGGCATACAACCTCGCTATCAATTACCGGGAGTAGTGTGGAACTATATCAAAAGGAACCAATTATACGATTACAAAGAACCGGCATGAAATCCGAAGCACTAAAACAACTCGTAATAACCCAGCTCGAAGCATTAAAAGCTCAAGACATCGTCGCACTAGATATAAGCAATAAAACAACCATTGCAGATTTTTTTATAATCGCTGGCGGCACCTCCACACGACACCGCCAAGCAACCGCCGAGCATGTTATTGAAGCGTGCAAGCTAAACGGTGTGAAAGTGCTGGGTTGCGAAGGTTTTGATACTGCCGATTGGATATTAATAGACTTGGGCGATGTCGTACTACATATAATGAAAGAAGCGGCGCGCACCCGTTACGATTTGGAAGGTTTATGGCAAGATGCCGAAACTCCTGCGCATACACCGCATGTTGACACACATTAAAATACTTGCCGTGGGTCGGCGCATGCCGTCGTGGGTCAACGACGGAATTGCAGACTACCAAAAACGCATGCGCGACATACGCCTAGAAATACTTGAAATACCGCAAGTCAAACGCACGGCATCGCAACCTCCTGCCAAAGCGATGGAGCAGGAGTGTGCAAAACTACTCTTGGCACTGCCTGCGGATGCTCATCTTGTTGCGCTTGACCAATCAGGGGTACCGCTAAGTAGCGAACAACTTGCTGCACAACTAAAACAATGGATGCAAAACCATCAATCGATTGCTTTTATGATCGGCGGTAGCGACGGTTTAGATGCCCGTTGCAAAAAAGCAAGCCATGCGATTTGGTCTTTATCCAATATGACACTACCCCATGCACTGGCGCGGTTGATGTTGGTGGAGCAATTATATAGGGCGTGGACAATCCTTAAAGATCATCCCTATCATCGTAGTTAGAGGTTGATAAAAAATATTCTAAAGCCACTGACGTGGGGCTGCTGAAAAAGTACCATCATGCATCGTAGGGGGTAATTGTCTAGTGCAGAACCACCACAACCACCCCGTCAGATAGAACCGCCGATTGAGCCGGTAGGTCAATCAGCGTGACGTTGTGCAGAACCTCAACATACTGCTAAACGCATAAGTTACAAAGTGCATAGGCCTGCCACCCCTCCAAAGGAGGGGAATGTACTAATGCAGACACTTTTTCAACAGTCACAGTTACCCTTAAATTGATTGCCGATATCAGCTAGAGGTTTTCCGCTTAAATTGAAATACTTATAGGTTTTTTGGAAATAAATACCCTTAGAATTCTTTTTATTAGTAAAAAAGAGAGTTTGAAGGGTATTTTTTTGCTAAAATAGGAGCATGTATAAGAGACTGCTTACTCCTCCTGAAAACTCTAGTTTTTTTCTCTTTGGTCCAAGAGGTGTAGGAAAAACGCATTTTATAAGGTCTTTTTACCAAGAAGCCCTTTTTTTTGATCTTCTTCAGTCTTCCCTTTACCAGAGCTTTCTTTCCTCTCCTGAGAGGCTATCGGAACAAATTCCCTCTGACTATAGGGGATGGGTTGTTATTGATGAGGTTCAAAAAGTTCCAGCTCTTTTGGATGAAGTCCATAGACTTATAGAAACAAGGAAACTTCTTTTTGTTCTCACTGGTTCAAGTGCAAGAAAGCTAAAAAAAGAGCAAGCCAATCTCCTTGCAGGTAGGGCCCTAAAATGCCTTATGTATCCCCTTACTGCAGAAGAGTTAAAAAATGACTTTGACTTGAAAACCTCTCTTGAGTTAGGTCATATACCTAAAGTGTTTTCGGCACAAAACCCGAAGGCTTTCCTGAAAAGTTATGTTGAAGTCTACCTGAAAGAGGAAATCCAACAAGAAGGATTAACTCGAAGTCTTCCTGCTTTTAGTCGCTTTTTAGAAAGTGCGAGCTTTGCTCAGGGTTCTCCTCTTGTGATGACGAATGTTGCGAGGGACTGCCATGTTTCGGCAAAAGTCGTGGAAAACTATTTTTCTATTTTAAGGGATACCCTTTTGTCTTATGAGCTTCCCATTTTTTCCCAAAAAGCCAAGCGATCTTTAATGAATAAAAGGAAGTTTTATTTCTTTGATGTGGGTGTGTTCAGGACTATACGACCGCAAGGAATTTTAGACTCTAGTTCCGACCTAAATGGAATTGCATTGGAAACCCTAGTTTTACAAGAAATTTCAGCGCACAATGAAATTCACCAACTAGACTACGAAATTTTCTACTGGAGAACGAGAAAGCATTTAGAAGTGGATTTCATTCTCTATGGGAAGAACGGGTTTAAGGCTATTGAAGTAAAGTGCCAAGAAAGGATTAATCAAAAAGCATTTAAGGGGCTGCTAGAGTTTAAGAAAGACTATCCTGAAAGTGAACTTCTGTTTCTTTACACTGGTTCAAAAGATTATACCTATCAAGACATTGAGATCCTTAACGTAGAAAAATTCTTGAAAAACTTAGGCACTTTTCTTTAAGTTTGGGAAAGACCTACTACCGTTCGTCGGGTATTTGGGACTATTCGTCAAAATCATGAATCGCCGTTTCATGAGCTGGGCTAAGGTATATGCTAGTTTGCCTTAGAGCATTGATTAACATATAATCCAAAGGAGTATAAATGAATACAACGATAGATCAAAGTACAGAAACTTTTAACACGATGCACAAATTGGAAAGAGCAGGAATGTCAAGAACACAGGCGGAGGTAACGGCGCGCGCAATTGACCGACAAGTATTAATGTCGAGGCAAGAAGTGCTAGATAAAATAGACGCTCGTTTTGATGCCATTGAGAAGAGATTATTGTGGCTATACGCAGAAATCATTGTGTCTATATGTGTCATTGGTGCTGGCTTCACTGGTGTCATCATCGCTTTGTTGCGTATGGGCTGAGTCGTTATCATGGTTGTGCACAATTTGATTCACGAAAACCATACAAGATGGCGCGAAGCGGTTGCAGTTGTGCAGAACGGTACTTTAGGGAAGGCATGTTAGCCCTCCCCTACAATTTTATGGAAACTTCTTCAATAGCTGAAGTTTCCCTCCCAAATTGAGTAGTATATGACTGACAAGAGCGACGATTACATGCTGTCCATAGAGCGTTTCCTGAATATCTTGCTTTCCCAGCAAGGTCTATCAGCGAACACGCTTGCTGCGTATAGGCACGATTTACAGGGTTTCGCGGCGCAACTGAAAAAACAAGGTAAAGACTTGAACACCGCAGAAAGAATAGATATACAAAATTATCTTTTAAGTCGGCTAGAGAAAAATTATGCCGTCAAATCCAATACCAGATTACTTTCAACCTTACGAAAATTTTATGCTTGGATGATGCAAAACAAGCTGATAACGATAAATCCTTGCGACCAGATTCATTCAAGCCGACAAGGACGACACTTACCCCAAGTGCTCGGCGAAGAGGAAATCGAACGGCTACTTGAAGCTCCCGACATTACTAAGCCCGAAGGTCTACGCAACAAAGCGATGTTAGAAGTGATCTATGCTTGCGGGTTAAGAGTCTCTGAACTCGTCAACCTGATGTTTTCGCAACTATCTTTGGATGCCGGATATTTGAGGATCATGGGCAAAGGTAGCAAGGAGCGTCTAGTGCCGATTGGGGAGCAGGCATGCGAATGTCTGGAACTTTATATCAAGCAAGCCCGCCCGCAATTACTCAAAGCAGGACAACACTGCGATTATGTTTTTATATCCAAACGCGGCCAGCGCATGACACGCCAAACCTTTTGGTATGCGCTGAAACATTTGGCAAATACTGCTGGAATTACAAAGACTTTCTCACCACATACGCTAAGGCACGCCTTCGCAACCCACCTACTCAATCACGGTGCCGACCTACGTGTTGTACAATTACTATTAGGACATAGCGATTTATCAACTACGCAGATATATACTCATGTTGCTAAACAACGCTTGAAAGATTTACATCAACTACATCATCCGAGGAGTTAATTATGTATCGTATATTTATTATTGCCGCCGCACTCTTACTATGCGGCACCCAAGCTGCAACCGAAGAATCGGCTTTAGCAGAAAAACTGAAGCGTTCCCTAGGGAGTAATCTTCCTGGGAACTTGGAGATTAGCGAGACACCCTTAAAAGGTATCTACGAAGTCATGCACGATAAAAGCGATGTGTTCTACACTGATGCAAATGGTGATTTCGTACTACAAGGTTCTTTGATTGACGTAAAGCAACTCAAAAACCTGACCGACGAGAAATTAAAACAAATACGCAAGAAAACGCTTGCCGAGGTGCCCGCCGATCGTTTTATAGAATTCGGTAACCCCGAAGCCAGTCACGAAGTCGTAGTGTTCACCGATGTGAATTGCGGTTATTGTAGAAAACTGCACGACCAACGGACTAGATACTCCAAATACGACATCAAAGTCCGTTATTTGTTGACTCCTGTCCTAGGCCCCGACTCAACTGATAAAGCGACGAGCGTTTGGTGTGCGGACGACCGCCAAACTGCGCTGACTGATGCAAAGATGGGCAAAGACATACCTACAATTCGCTGTGATGCAAGGCTGGGTGAAAACTTAGAAATCATGGAAGATTTTAATGTGCGCGGCACTCCCGCGATCTTGCTTGAAGACGGCACTCTGCTCAGAGGTTATGTAGAGCCCGAAAAATTGCTGGAGGAAATAACAATATCAAAAGAAGGATAGTCGTACAAAAAGCCGCTTCGGGTGAACAAGATTGACACCCTGATCGCTTTGCCGGGAAACAATTTAGCAATCCCCTCTTTGTAACAACGCATCTGCGGTAAATATTGCGACGTCAATCGTTGATAAAACTCCTCCGGGTTCTGCTCAGGCGGCTTGTTGCTCTTGTAATCAATAATCCATACTTGATCTTGCGCAACACACACTTGATCTATCTTGCCGTAGACGATATGCCCCTCGTTGTCCTCATACAACAAAGGCATCTCATGGTAAGTTTTGCTATAGTGCGACTTGTTAAATAATACCTCTAGTTCAGGGTTCTGCACCAATGACCAGGCTTCTTCGACGCATACATTGCGGACATCGTCATCAACATCCGAATGACTCTCAAACTCCCGCTTAAACGTTGAGAGGTTGTCGTATGATTTTTGACCTAGTAATTCCAAAGCCTTGTGTATCGTCGTGCCATACAGTCTTGCACTCTCAGATGCTGGAGTAGATGCAAACATCTTTTTCATTCCTACACGGCTAGGCTCTATCTGCTGTGGCGAAACATTCACCAACACTTCGCCGTCAAATAATTTCAAGTCCGGCAAAAGCTCGGAACTTGGTTTGCTAAACTCTGCCTGCGTACCGTCTGCTTGTTCTAAGGGATTATCTCCGAAAACCATTTGCTCATCACACGATTCTCTGATCAAGCGATACCAGTGTTTGTGTGTAGACTCGGCCTTGCCGCTACCCGAAATAAAGAGGTATTGCTTCGCACGCGTCAGGGCAACATACAATAAATTCATCTCCTCTCTCAGGTTGCGGGAACGATGCGTTTCGGTCAATTCGGATAATATTTGGCTACGTCCGGCGGTGGGCGGCATCAATACAAAATGTCTGGGACATTCATCGTCGGTAGGCCAATCAACCAACACATCGTGAGTCTCTTTGTTCGGTAGCTTAAAGGCACAGTCTATCAAAAACACAACCGGAGCCTCCAAGCCCTTAGCACCGTGTATGGACATCATCCTCACGCAATCTTGTCCTTCGGGTGCTACAACCTCCTCACCCTGATCTTGCATGAGTGCGGCGTGATCCAAAAAACGCGCGATATCGGGATAGCGACCGCTATCGTAATCAAGTGTGTATTCCAAAAAAGCCTCTAAATAGAGTTGGATTTGCTCACGCTCTATGGGGTCTACCGATGCTTTATATCGGCTGATCAGATTTTGTTCGGCAAAAATCGTATAGAGTAAATCGTGTATAGGAAGACGACCGCAAAGAGCACTCCACTTCTTGAAACTACGATAAATCCCCGACCACGGTTCACCTCTATCGGCTAAATGCTTCAGCTTGGTGAAGTAGTGCGAACCTTCCTCACAGCCGAGTTCCAGCAAGTGCTGATCGCTTAAGGAGTAAATCGGACTGCGTAATACTTGAGCAAGTGCTAAATCATTACACGGGTTATGCAGGGCTGCCAACAACTGCAACATATCGGCAACTTCTAATCGGTTAAGCAAACCTGCTTGGTACGAGCTGACAACCGGAATCTTTAATCGGCGCAACGCACGCGTGAACAATTCAAAGTGTGTCTTTTGCCGAGCGATGATCAACATATCATCATACGCTATAGGTCTGGGTCCGTCGGAATCTGCAATAGTCAATCGGCTTTGATATAGTTGTGCGATCGTCTGCGCTATGGTTGCCGCTTCTTCGCTATGAGAATTCTGCGACGACAACAATGGAACCTTCAGAGGGTTGCGCCATTCACCGTCATCGTCCACTTTATCCGCAACTGCAGGTTCAAACAAATCAAATATACAGACACCACCTTTGATATCGCGCATGGTACGGTGAGGCTGGAAATCCGACAATAGACTGTCTTGAGTGAAAACTCTATTGACAAAATCAATAATCTGCGGGGCTGAACGATACGAGATGTCGGCACTCTCCTCAATGCCCGATAAATGCTCCTTAAGCCATTGCCCAGCTTTGATCTGCAACTCAGGGTCGGCACGTCTAAAACCATAAATTGATTGCTTGCGGTCACCGACGATAAACACACTGCCACCCTGTTGAGATGCAATTTCTTGCATCAACGGTTGTAGCAACTGCCATTGCGTCGGATTGGTATCTTGAAATTCGTCTACCAAAACATGCTCTATGCGCGAAGCCAGCCGGTATTGTATCCAATGGCTTCCATAATCGGATTGAGTCAGTAGTCTGCTTGCAATGCTTTCTAGATCTCCGAAATCAAGGAGCTTATGTTGTTGCTTGAGTGCCGTATAAATCTCCAAGACGCGGCTGCCGACTTTATACCACGCTCGGTTCAAATAATAATTGTTGGTTCGGTTAATGCTCTCGCACATTTGCATCACCACTTCGCTAATCTCGGCATACAAAGCAAGTAGTCGATCAGCCCCCGGCTCGCCCAGCGATTTTATCAATGCTTTACTCTTACTTGACATATTCTGTCTCGGCAGACCTTTAGCTGTATGAATACATTTGTTGAGCGTATCAAAGTCATCATCGGAAAGCTCGTCCAATGCAACGAGTTTGCCCAAACACTCTGCATGCTCAACATTCTTTATCGTTTTATGCTTGCTTAATAAAGCACCATAGTCGGCAACCGAGTCGCGTATATCCTGCCATATCTGCGCAACGGGTAGCGTCTCGGCAATTTTCAACTGCTCATATAAATGCTTGTCAGCCTCAATGGCACCGGCGGAGTTATCCGAGACATAGCTCAACCAATCGTTTTGTCGTGCTAAAAAAGCCTCAAGTATAGTGCGCATAACGTTCACACTGCGGATTTCGGCATAAAGCACATCCAAAGCCTCGCTGATTTCCCGATCTTTAGAGGTCGTCGTCGCAAATAATATATTTATCGCTTTGCCTTGCCATTCCTTTGCGTTTTCTGCAATCCGAAAATCTAAAGGGACACGGCTTTGCAGCGGGCATAAAGAAATTAGCTTTTGACAAAAGGCATGAAAGGTGGTGATTTGCAGTTGCTCGGTTGAATGTAGCAATCGCTCGTAGAGATGCCTCGCCCGCCCGCTATATTTTTCGACATCCTCTATACCGATTTCCTTGAGACCGGCTTCCAAGCCATCCGTTGTTTGGGTGCTCCATTCAAGCACTCGCGCTTCTACCCGCTCGCGCATTTCATCAGCAGCTTTGTTGGTAAAAGTAATCGCCAATATAGAAGCCGGGCAAACATCATCCAACAATAGCCTCAGCACACGAGCGATTAATAACCAGGTTTTACCGGTGCCTGCCGAAGCATATACGATGCCGCTGGCTTGCGGTGAAAGTAACTTGAGTAAAGGTTTCATTAGCAGTATAAGTTTGGAGACATAGTTTAGCTTAATGGGGGGCTGTTGAAAATAGAACCGCCGTTTGTCGCAGTAGCACAAACGGCGTGACGTTGTGCAGAACCTCAACTTGGTTGCTTGTCATACATTATCCTTCGTACACCATCCAATTTATGGTCACCTACCGTAGGGGAGGGCTAACATGGGACTGTTGAAAAAGTACTGCCATTGCACAAATTGAACCACTATGTGCCATATAATTTATGAAAACCGTAGGGGCGGATTTATATATCCGCCCTACGGTACCGTCCTGCAAAACCGTAACCGCTTTGCGCCACTTGGTTTTGGTTCCCATAAATTTGGTGGATGAATGTATAAATCGTGCAAGTACGTCGCGTTAGGGCGGATATATAAATCCGCCCCTACAATTCTATGGAATACTTTTTCAACAGCCCCACATGCCCTCCCCTACAGGTGGTTATCGCAAATTGAATGGCGCGTGGCGGTTGAGTTTGTGCAATGACGGCACTTTTTCAACAACCCCGCATAAACATTTTTAGAGAAGGTCGGTCGGGCATAGTATAATTATGTCTATTAATTAACCTTAAGTTTGAAAAGTGTCCAAATTATTAACCAAAGGACTGTATCGTCCTGAATTTGAAAAAGATAACTGTGGGTTCGGTCTAATCACCCAGATGGACGGACAAGCAAGTCATTGGCTGGTCAAAACCGCAATACAGTCGCTGGGGCGTTTGACGCATCGCGGAGCCATATCGGCAGACGGGAAAACTGGCGACGGTTGCGGGCTTTTGATGAAAATGCCACTTGATTACATGCGAGCCAAAGCCGATGCAGCCGATATCAATTTAGCCGAAAATTTCGCTGTCGGCATGGTATTCCTATCGAAAGACCAAAAAATAGCAAAACAATGGCAAGAGGTATTGAACCTAAAACTTGCTGAACAAGGCTTTGAGATTGCCGGTTGGCGTGCAGTGCCGATCAATCCCGAGGCGTGCGGCGCAGAGGCACTTAAAACGATGCCGAACATAGCACAAGTGTTTGTCAACATAAAAGAATCGATGAAAAACATTGAGCAAGCCTTGTTTGTTGCGCGCCGTAAAGCCGAGATTGCATTAACCGGCACCGCTTTCTATATTGCGAGTTTGTCTTCGAGAACACTTTCTTATAAAGGCTTAATAATGCCCGACAATCTGCCGATTTTTTACCCCGACCTTGCCGAAGAGTCGCTGGAGTCGTCTTTGTGTGTTTTTCACCAG
Organism: uncultured candidatus Poriferisulfidus sp.; assembly: GCA_965200865.1. GTDB lineage: Bacteria > Pseudomonadota > Gammaproteobacteria > Poriferisulfidales > Oxydemutatoraceae > SP5GCR1. The sequence continues at coordinate 1,353,053 of CBDAVG010000002.1, forward strand.
CGTTTCTCAACCAACACACACCCGCAATGGTATTTAGCCCAACCGTTCCGTTTTCTGGCACACAACGGTGAAATCAACACCATTTGCGGTAATCGTAATTGGGCTTCTGCACGGGCGCATATATTAAAGAGCTCTCAGCTACCCGATTTGACCGAATTGATGCCGTTGGTTTCTATGGAAGGGTCGGACTCATGCAGTTTAGATAATATGCTCGAAATCCTTATGATGGGAGGTATGGACCTATGCAGTGCAATACGCCTGTTGATACCACCAGCGTGGCAGAATGTCAGCAGCATAGATCCCGATCTACGCGCCTACTACGGCTATAACTCCTTCCACATGGAACCTTGGGATGGACCTGCCGGCATCGTCTTAACCGATGGTCGTTATGCGGCGTGTTCTATGGATAGAAACGGTTTGCGACCGGCACGCTATGTTATTACCAAAGACCGTTTTATCACACTGGCATCCGAGATTGGTGTCTACGACTATAGTGCCGACGAAGTAGAAACCAAAGGCAGACTAAAGCCCGGGCAGATGATTGCGGTTGACACCCAAACCGGCACCTTAATGTTGCCTGAAATGATAAACGAAGAATTGAAATCTAGACACCCTTATCGTCAATGGCTAAAAAAACACGCACACTATGTACCCACCCCTTCAAATGAAGCCTTGGGTGTCTATGAACCATTAGACGACCAGCAATTACTGAGTTATCAGAAACTGTTCAATCTATCGTATGAGGAAAAAGAACAAGTACTCAAAGTGTTGGCACGAGTCGGTCAAGAAGCGGTCGGCTCTATGGGGGACGATACCCCGCTACCAGTTTTGTCTACTCAAGTGCGTTCGTTGTTTGATAATTTCCGTCAACAATTTGCACAGGTCACCAACCCACCTATAGACCCTTTAAGAGAGCGTATCGTGATGGGATTGGAAACGGCACTGGGCTGCGAGATGAATCCTTTTGACGAATTGCCGGAAGTGGATCGCCTGTTATTGCGATCGCCGATTCTATCCGAATATAAGTTTCGCACTATCCTGAAACTTGAGAAGTTTCCTCATCAAGTTTTCAATCTTGGTTATTCAAGCGAACACGACCTGCGTTCGGCGATAATAAAACTTTGCGACGAAGTTGTAGCAGCTGCACGCAAGAAAGATTTTCTAATGATCGTATTATCCGACAGACAGTTAGCTTCGGATCACCTCACCATACACGCCCTGCTCGCCTGCGGTGCAGTGCACCATCGCCTAATCAAAGAGGGATTGCGTTGCCAGTGCAATATCCTCATAGAAACCGCAACTGCGCGAGACCCACATCATTTTGCGACCTTAATTGGTTATGGTGCAAGTGCTATATTCCCTTATCTCAGTTACCAATGTCTCGCCGACATGTACCGCAAACAGGAAATTGATAATTCTAAACCGCTAGTGACTATTTGTTCTGTGTACCGTCAGGCTATCAATAAAGGTCTTCTGAAAATCATATCCAAGATGGGCATTTCTACAATTCCGAGTTACAGAGGCGCACAGTTATTTGAAATAGTCGGCTTGCACGATGAGGTTGTCTCTCTCTGCTTCAAAGGGACTACTAGCAGACTGCAAGGTTTGCGCTTCTCAGATCTAGAGGATGATCAAAAGAAATTAGCAAAACTCGCTCGCAACCACTCCGAACCATTACACCAGGGGGGGTTGTTGAAATACATACACGACGGAGAATACCATGCATTCAACCCTGATGTTGTGCAAAGTTTGCAAAAAGCCGTGCAAGACTCCAATTACGACGAATATAAAGTCTTCGCCGATCATGTCAATCACCGTCAACCGGCAGTATTCAGGGATCTACTGAAGCTAAAGTCCAAGACCCCAGTACCGCTAGACGAAGTGGAGGCAGCAGAACATATCGTCAAACGCTTTGATTCTGCAGGCATGTCACTGGGTGCACTATCTCCCGAAGCACACGAGACGTTGGCAGAAGCGATGAACAGCCTAGGTGGGCGTTCAAACTCCGGCGAAGGTGGCGAAGACCCCAAAAGATTCGGCACCAATAAGTCATCCAAAATCAAACAGGTCGCATCGGGACGTTTCGGTGTAACCCCACATTATCTTAGTGATGCCGAAGTTATACAGATCAAAATTGCACAAGGTGCCAAACCTGGCGAAGGCGGTCAGCTACCGGGAACCAAAGTCAACAAGATGATCGCAAAACTGAGACACTCCAGCGAAGGCATCGCATTGATTTCTCCGCCACCACACCACGATATATACTCAATCGAAGACCTTGCACAATTAATCTTTGATCTGAAGCAAGTCAATTCTAAGGTTTTGGTCTCAGTCAAGTTGGTTGCCGAAGCTGGCGTCGGCACTATTGCGGTCGGTGTTGCCAAAGCATACGCCGACCTGATTACGATATCGGGCTATGACGGAGGCACTGGTGCAAGCCCTCTCACCAGCATTAAATACGCCGGCGCACCTTGGGAGCTAGGTCTGCCCGAGACACATTTAGCACTACGCAACAACGACTTACGAGACAAAGTCAGATTGCAAACCGACGGCGGCTTGAAAACTGGTTTAGATGTAGTCAAAGCAGCGATTCTAGGTGCCGAGAGCTTTGGCTTTGGTACCGCTCCGATGATTGCCATGGGCTGCAAATATCTGAGAATATGCCATCTCAACAACTGTGCAACTGGGGTTGCTACCCAAAACAAAGTACTACGTCTAAAACACTTCATCGGCAAAATGCAGATGGTTAGAAATTATTTTCTGTTCATTGCCAAAGAGACACGCGAATGGATGGCGTACTTGGGCATTAGAAAATTTGAAGACTTGATCGGACAGCTTGATTTATTGGAGCTTATAGAAGAACTACCGCATCGGCAAAGCGGATTGGACTTGAACCCTATTCTATCCAATGGTGGTGTTGCCACTGACAAACCTCAATTTTGCACCTACGAGCGGAACAAGCCGTTTGATCAAGGCATCCTTGCAGAACGCATGGTGACGGATATGAAGGATTCCATAACAAATAAAACGGGCGGCGAATTTCACTACAAGATTCGCAATGTAGACCGTTCTATTGGTGCGCGAGTCTCCGGAGAGATTGCCAAGCGATACGGAAATTACGATATGTCGGATATACCTTTGAATGTTTATTTCAAAGGCACCGCTGGGCAGAGTTTCGGGGTCTGGAACGCCGGCGGCTTGCATCTGCACTTGGAAGGCGATGCAAACGATTATGTCGGCAAAGGTATGGCAGCAGGAGAAATTGCCATTTATCCGCCACCGCAAATAGCCGAGCAATCACAAAAGATGCCGATTGTTGGAAACACTTGCCTTTACGGCGCAACCGGCGGAAAGTTTTTTGCTGCCGGCAGAGCAGGCGAGCGTTTCGCAGTTAGAAACTCAGGTACGATTGCAGTCGTAGAAGGTGTAGGAGATCATGGATGCGAATATATGACCGGCGGCTTCGTTGTGGTGTTGGGTAAAACCGGTCTCAATTTCGGTGCCGGAATGACCGGCGGATTAGCAATGGTTTTTGACCAGCAAGCCAACTTCAGCGACCTATACAACCATGAGATGGTTGATATCTATCGCATAGATACCGAAGAGATGGATCAGCAACGGGATTATTTACACGCGTTATTGACCGAACATCACCGAAAAACAGATAGCCTATTTGCACAATCTATACTTGACGATTTCTCTACCTATTTGCCTAAATTCTGGCTGGTCAAACCTAAAGCGGCGGAGCTTGATATGCTAATGGCAAGCCTATTGAAAGCAGCTTAAATAATTGCTCATCCGTTATCGCTGGGCAAAATGAGCATCCCTTCTACTTTTATAGACGAACTGCTTACCCGCACCGACATCGTTGCGTTAATCAATCGCTATATACCGACCCCGCTGAAAAAATCGGGACGTTCTTATATGGCATGCTGCCCTTTCCACGATGAAAAAACCCCCTCTTTTTCGGTTAGCCGCGATAAAGGCCTTTACTATTGCTTCGGCTGTCATGCCTCAGGCGGTGCTATAAAGTTTCTAATGGATCATCAGCGTATGACTTTCCAAGAAGCGGTTGAAGAGCTGGCGCGTCATGCAGGCATGGAAGTGCCGCGTCTAAATACTCGCGTATCAACCGAAGCCCAAAAACGTTTTGACAAGATGCATACAATAATGAATAAAGTATCTGAATTCTACAGAACACAACTGAAACAAAACACACAAGCAAGCGATTATTTGCAAGGACGAGGTATTACATCGGAAACCGCAGCCGACTTTGCAATCGGCTACGCACCCGACAAACCTTATTTGAAACAATGCCTAGGTTCCACCTACGATGAGAAAACACTGCTTACTGTCGGGTTGCTCGCTCAAGGTAGCAACCGACACTATGAAAAATTCAGAGACCGCTTGATGTTCCCGATACGCGACCGACGCGGCAACGTCATTGCATTCGGCGGTCGTCTCTTAGAAAACAAAAAGCACAAACAAGATAGACTGCCTAAATATATGAATTCTCCGGAAACACCCCTATTCAAAAAAAGAAACATACTATACGGCTTGCATGAACTAAAAAAAGTGCGCGACCTACGCTGCTTATTATTTGTAGAAGGTTATATGGATGCCGTATCTTTATCCCAGCACGGCGTACGCAATGTGGTGGCGACCTTAGGCACCGCAACGACTCAAACCCACATTCGCTTAGCACTACGCTTTAGCTCCAACCTGATATTCTGTTTTGACGGCGACAACGCAGGTCGACGAGCGGCGATTGAGGCTGCAAAACAAGCACTCTCGGTATTCACCGATGGCTGTAGCATTAACTTTATGTTCTTGCCCTCTGGAGAAGACCCCGACAGCTACATCACACAGCATGGCTACGAGGTATTTAATAAACAACTCGCAGAGGCAGTGCCCCTAGCAGACTTCTTGTTCACACATCACTCGCAAGGATTGGACATGAACAATCCTGCCCATGCAACCCGCTATGCCAAATTACTTAAACCCTTGATAACGCAGTTACCCCAAGGCATGTTTAGAGAATTAATGTTCAACCGTCTGGCAGAGCAAATCAATATAGATGTAGACAAATTGAAAACCGACTACGGCACTGCAAAATCTTTTACTAAAACCGAAAGACACGATGACGCTAAAAAGGAGATTTTGTATTCGACGGTCACAGTTGCATTGCGCGCATTATTGACAAAACCCTCGTTGGCAGACCAAGCACTTGCTCCCGATACAATACGCGGACTGCAAAAACCCGGCGCAGAGTTGCTTGCCGATATGGTTGATTGCATAAAACATAAAAAGTTATCCAATGTTGCAAGCATCGTTGAATCCTTCCGAGAAAGCCCATATCAAGAAAACCTCACTCGTCTGCTAACGACATTAACCACACCCGAAGCCGATACCGAAATAGAATTCAAAGATGCAATGCGCCAAATGGAAATAGAGATAACCGAACAGAAAATTGAACAACTGCAAAAAGAATTATCAACCGACGACTCCGGACAAATAAAAATACACGATTTACTCAAGCACCTACACAAACTCAAAAGCCAACCTATGTCTTAAGGGACGGTGCTAGCCCTGATATACACATATTTAACCGCTTGCGCCATGAATTTATGATAACCAACTGTAGGGGCGGATTTGCATATCCGACCTACGGTACCGTCCAGCACAAACCCAACCGCTTTGCGCTACAAGATTATGGTTTGCGTAAATTTGATGAATGAATGTATAAATCGTACAAGTACTAAACTTTAGGGTGGATATATCAAATTGCCGACTGGCTCAATCAGCGGCTTTATTGTCCCTACATTTCGTAATCTTTGATGTGGTCGATGTTACCTCATCTTTAAGATTATAGGGTAAAATAGTCTTTATTTAGGAGAAAGCAAGATGTCTGATATAGCCCTTTATAATACATTAAGAAAAATCCCTGATGTATCTGATGCTGAAGCAAAGGAAGCCGTCTCTGATGTTGCAAGCTCAAAAGAAGTAGCTACGAAGGCAGATATCGCGGAGCTAAAAGGTGAGTTGAAAGCGGATATACGAGAGATACGTGCGGAGTTAAAGTATATGCGTTGGTTGATCGTGATAGTGGTAGGTATTGCTGTAGCAATAATTAAGTACTTATGATAGTAAAAGGGAACAAAATTATAGCAGTACTAAAGGCAGATGACAGTTTCTAGATTTGACATTGAATAAAACAAAGTTACACAAAATAAATGACAGGCTCCCTTGATAGCACTCCACTACATTCGCACACTCGGCATCGCCACAGATCTTCCTATACTTTTACTTTTTTGCAATAATTTTTAGTTGCTCTAGTATCGCCTCTAATGCATTTGCTATTCTAAACAGTGCAATAGAAATATCTGAAGCATTTTTATCATCCATAATAACTTCTCCTTTTCTCAGTCATAGATATTTAATAACCCCAATAATCGCTAAACCAATACCAACCATCCACATAATCGTACGGTTATTTAAGCGGTACATTTCCGCCAATAACTCACCCTTTAGCTCAGCGACAGTTTTATCTACCCTCGCTATATCCGCCTTCGTAGCCACTTCCTTTGAATTTGCAATATCGGCAACCGCTTCCTTTGCTTCGGCATCGGATACATTAGGTATCTTTCTTAATGTGTTGTATAACGCAATATAAGTCATCTCTATTTACCCCAGTATATAAAGTTTAATATATTCCGAGATATTTTACTTCTCCTGTACGATGACGATACGGAATTGGATACCGGCGATGAACCGATTCGCTATTGAGTACGAAGATAGATTTGATATTGAAGAGAACAAAGTTACACAAAATAAATGACAGTCTCCAGTCTTTAAATGACAGTCTCTGACAGTCTCCAGTCTCTTAGCTCCACTGTAACTGTTCCTTTCGCAATAGATCATATTGCTACTGCTTCTCAATGAGTTGTTGTCTTAACCGCTCTTGTTCTTCCTGTTTCGCTTTAAGTTCTGCATCAAATTGCTGTCTTAAACGCTCTTGTTCTTCCTGTTTCGCTTTAAGTTCTGCATCAAATTGCTGCCTTGAACGCTCTTGCTGATCCTTAAATTGTTTCTCCATAAGCTCTTGTTTTATTCTTTGATTCTCTATTGTTGTACTCAAAAGTTTTTCCTCTTGTTTGTTTCGTTCTCTTTCTTGTGAAAATATTCTTATTTGATACCCTACACTAAAATCGTGAACTTTCTCAACAATATTTTGCATTGCCTCTGTAATATGACCTATAGATTCATCATTTAGATGACTACAATCATATCCTAGATCTTGGTTTCCATCCTTGCCTTCATTTCCTTGAGGATCAGGATCGTCTTCAGAGTCAACATTTGCTTTTGCCGACGCGAGTTTTCTAGTTTTACAATCCAAACCAGCTCCAAGACGGTCAATTGCTAATAATGCAGAACTTGTTAATATAAAGTCAGCCTGCATATATTCATAGGTTGTATTATCTAAGGCCCCATTAAAATAAGCCTCACAAGCACGATACAATCGCTCACGAATTAACTCCGTCGTAGCAATCCGTGAGATTTGCGCAACGGATTCACTAATCTCTGCCCCAACCGTACCTGAACTTTTTTCAAACCCGGCAGCGATTGCAGATAGTACATCTGGACTAGGTTCTGCACAAACTTTTTTAATTTTGTCATCAGTAGTAATAGCAGTAGTCGAATATATAACTCTTTGTTTTGCATCAATAAAATGGCCTTTATCCATAAGATGACCTGTGCGATATATGCTATTCAAGTTCGCGCATCCAGCTAGTAAAAATAGAGTAATAGCTAAAACGGTAAATTTTTTCATCAATCTCTCCTCAGTTGATATAAATCGTGTATGGAAGACATCCCTCCATTAGAGGGAAATTTCCACGACATCCTTGTCATAGTCTACTAAACTAAATTGATTAGTCAAACCAGTGATGCCAATACGGAATTGGATATCAGCGATCAACCAATTAGTTATTGAGTACGAAGATAGATTTGATATTGAAGAAAACAAAGTTACACAAAATAAATGACAGTCTTTCGTTCTACGGCAACGGTCAATCGTTATTTTTCCACATTGAATCGTGTTTTTGCCATTGCAGTAAAAGAATGGGAATGGATAGAGGGGTCGCCGTTGCAAAATATCTCCAAGCTGGAAGAACCTGCTGGGCGAACTCGCTTTTTATCCGAGCAAGAAATCAAGCAGTTGCTGGATGCGTGTGCCGCCTCGAAGCACCAAGATTTGTATACCGCAGTTGTTTTGGCTTTGAGCACTTGCGCTCGGCGTATGGAGATTATGTCGTTACGTTGGCAACATGTAGACCTTGAGCTTGGTGTTATCTATTTACATAAGACTAAAAACAAAACCAGCCGCGCTATTCCTTTGCAAGGTTATGCGCTTGAATTAATTCGCGCAAGATATCAGCCGTCGGTCGCTCCATCGGCACTGGTGTTTCCCAGCCGCTTAAAACCGAATCAGCCGGTTAATCTCAGAGCATCTTGGGAAAAGGCATTGTCGTTATCGGACATAAAAGACTTTCGCTGGCATGACTTAAGGCATACTGGTGCCTCGTATCTTGCAATGCAGGGTGCTTCATTGACCGAATTATCCGAAATACTAGGACACAAAACATTGCAAATGGTCAAGCGTTATGCGCATCTTTCGTTGCCACACATGATTCAAATCGTTGCTAGAATGAACCAAACCCTTTTTGCAAATTCGGTGAAAAGCAGCAAACGGCTCAAAAACCAGCAAAACCCTTATAAATCCAGCAAATAGAGTGTGTTGCAAAAAAACAACACTTATTTACCAAAATAGCTATTTTTAATTTGAATTATTGACCTGATAAACCTATAATCTATCAAAATTAAGTAATTCAGTGTTGTTTATATGGTACTAACTGAGCAATCAGTTTTATCATACACAGCACATTAACATAAAGGAGAAAATTTATATGAAACTTAAGAGTAACAAACTGTTAATTTCTCTCGTTGGTCTTGCGCTGGCAGCAGTGCCGTTTGCTAATGCTAACGCCGATGCTCATGGCGAGAATATTAACATATACGGCTGGCAAAACTGGTCTTATGAGTTCGTTGAAACTGATTCTCGTGATTATGATCGTCTGAGCAACAATGCTGCGAATATCGGTTTCATGTCTCACATGGACACTGGTATTGCAGGCTTGCAGGTCGGTTTGCGTTGCGAACAATTTACCTATTGGGGACGCAACAACGAATACACCAACTGGTGTAACCGTAACTCTAAAATCAGCCTTCGCCATGAAACGATGGGTGAGATCATGTTTGGTCAATGGTTACTTCCGTATAACGAAATCGTCGCTCAGTGGGTAGATCCTTTCTACGATGCAGGTGCTGATTCGCATACCAGCATCATGGGTAATATTGGTGGTCACGGCGGTGGCGGCGATGTATTTAGTGCATTGTTCTACAACGGTAGCTTTGATTTGCCTTTTGCCGATACTGGTTTCAGCAAACGCTATGGCACATTGGCTTTTAACCGTCGTCAAGAAGGTATCGTCCAATATGTGTGGCCGAATACCTCGGCGATGAACAGTCAAACCCGAGACGGCTTCCAGTTCCGCTTTGCAGTTACCTCCGGAGATGGCATTGAAAACTTAGGTGTTGATTCAACCGTCAATGGTAGAACCGTTGATCCTCGTATTATGTCTACTGGTGTTGCTTACCAGCATAATATGGGCAACAACCAAATTTGGCTCTCCGCTGCTTACGAGCAACATGAAGATGTCAGCGCGGTCAACTTTAATGTTAACTTTGATGGTACGCAAAGTGATTTCTTATGTAATGACTCCGATAACGAAGGCTTTCGCCTTGCCGGTCGCTACAAGTATGATTGGGGCAACGGCCAATCTACGTGGATTGCAGCGATGTTCGAAACATTGGAATACGAAGCAAGTTGTCAGGGCATAAGAGCTCGACGTGATGGCGACGGAAACATTACAGAGCGCATACTTGATGGGGACGGCAATCTTACATATGGAGACTTTGGCACTGCGAATGTTGCAGCTGATGCTCCTCTTTGGACAGGTGTTGAACGTGACGCATTCATGGTCTCAGGTAAGCACTCTTTTGGCAACGGAATTGACTTCCGATTCTCGTATATGGATGCCGATGACCTAGAATGTAAAGGTGCCACTGGTTGTACTGCTGCAAGTGAACGAGATACTGATGGAGATGCAATTAATCTTGGTGTGTTCTATACGATGCCGGCAGGTACCGAATTGCGTGCCACCTATTCCGAAGTCAGCAACGAAGCTAATGCTCAGTATAACTTCGGTATTAACTATGCTGGTGGCGGCGTAGGCGAGGACGTAGAAATGTTTGCCGTTGGAATAGTCCACTGGTTCGACTAAACCATACACAAATTTCACAGACGAAATTTGATTGGATGACCAAGTGCTAGAGATGGCACAGAACCGCCGCCTTCGGGCGGCGGTTTTTTTGTACTTGCACAAACGATCCATTTGAGGCTGTTGAAAAATTGGCACATACAGATATTTATCCACCTAATTTATGATAACCACCCATAAGTGCAAACAATAGAACTGCCGATTGACCTACTGGCTCAATCGGTGGCTCTATTCTGCCCAAACGCGTTGCGTCAGCACAGGCAATCCATTCATCCATCTCGTTTACGGTAAACATAATTCGGTGGCGCAAAGCGGTTGGATTTGTGCAAGGACTCAACTTTAGGGCGGATATGTAAATCCGCCCCTACCGTTTTCGTTAATTTAATGGCGCAAGCGGTTACGTTTGTGCGATAACCGTACTTTTTCAACAACCCCATTCATCCATTTCGTTTACGCGTAACCATGATTTAGTAGCACAGAGCAGTTGAGGCTGTGCAGGCATGACGCGTTCGGGCGGATATGTAAATCCGCCCCTACCGTTTTCGTTAATTTAATGGCGCAAGCGGTTAAGTTTGTGCGATAACCGTACTTTTTCAACAACCCCATTCATCCATTTCGTTTACGCGTAACCATGATTTAGTAGCGCAGAGCAGTTGAGGCTGTGCAGGCATGACGCGTTCGGGCGGATATGTAAATCCGCCCCTACCGTTTTCGTTAATTTAATGGCGCAAGCGGTTAAGTTTGGGCAATGAAAATACTATTTTCAATAGCCTCTAACGTATACCCAACCGCCAGAAAGCTAAGACGATACGCCACAGCGGATGACAATCGCCTCCTAAATAAATGCCGAGTAAATCGTAGGGCAAAGCATCGGCTATATATAATTTGCGCAGATCTCTTAAATCAAAAAATCGTTTCAGAAAAGAGGTCTTTCCCAATCTGGACAAAGTGCTTCTATCGTAATCTACAAAACAAACTTTTGCTTGCGACAACCCTGTCTTCGGAATAGATATCAAAATATTATGAGCAACCATATCGCCATGTCTGATACCCGAGTCATGAAGACATTTAACCGCATCAATAATCTTTCTTTTCAATAAATCCTTTTGTTGCTGCCATTTATCTCCATCTTCCTTTCTCAATTTCTCGGAAACTTCAAGGAACGACATACTATCCTCCACATAGCGATATAAAAAATAACTTTTAGTTTGGGTAAAGGATTCGCGTTTGCGCCAATAAGCCAATGGTTTAGGGGCGGCCAAACCCTGTTGATAAGCATATCGACAAGATTGGAACGCCTTGTAGTTCGCATCTCGCCGGCGATAGTATCTAAATAACGCGCGTAGGCGGCGTGTCCAGCTATATTGTTTATGTATGTGGGTCACCTTCATAACAACCCGATAATCTAACGCCGGCAGTATAAATTCATATAGACGGTTATGCGGACGATTTCTAGTGCTGGACAATATATACTCGGATGATTCGTATTGCTCAAAACAGCCGTCAGAAATCCATTTCTCTAATAGAGTTAATTGCGACGGCGAAACATTAGATGACGCTATTAAATGACTATTTGATGTTTTATTGTTGTATGACATTCGTGTGATCTAAGATAGTATATGCCTGGCATTGCTTATCATTGTATAATAAGCGAAAGAAAAAAGGTCGTACATGCATCTATCCGTCTGCAAAAAAAAACTAAGTTTAATCTACCGAAAAGTCGTCCGAGAGTTGTTCCGTTTATATATCGGCATATCAAATAAACAACATATAATCGCAAGCATAGAAAGGCCGTCGCTGGCAAATTATCTCTACGGGATAATCGGGGTTGCATGGCTGTGCGAAAGAATGAACATAACCCTTGAATTCGTATTTCCTAAAGAAAATCCAGCTTTTTTTGAGAACCCTGTTTTATATCAACATGCTCCAAACAAGACATGCCCTAGCAAAAATTTTTTGCTGAATAGCTCTAACAATTATATGGCGAGTATCGCACGCAAGGCTGCTAGAAAAGATCTGCCTGCCGAATACGGGCATAGAATTATTTCACAACTATCAATTAAACAAGATATACAACATCAAGCAGATGAATGGTTCAACGCACATATTAAAGGCGACTGGGTTGCAGTGCACTACCGTGGTACCGATGCCCATACGCATCCTAGATCCGACCAAAGAAAAATGTCCATAAATATATACATTGCATGGTTGAAAGAAGTTTTGGATAGTCAATGTAGTATTTTTGCTTGTTCGGATCAGGCACAATTTGTTGACCAGATGAAACATACATTCCCCAATCGTGCCTATTCTAGAGAAATTGAACGTTCCACCGACAACAAACCAATACACTGGTCGGATAATAACCAATATAGTGATAGGGATTTATACCAACAAAAACTTAATGCCTTGATAGACATGCTGATATTGGCTAAAGCCAGTGTTATTTATACCACAGGGTCGTGGTTTGTAGATGTGGTAAAAAATTTCAACCCAAAAATCAAAATAGTCTCTTTGGACCAAAGAGTGGAAAGACGAAGTGCCTCAAATTATCTTCCCATTCCTGAGGAATCTTTGTTGCGAGCTTTACAAAAAAATCACCGTCTATCTTAAAAAATAAGTTCAATGAAATCCTCAAGCAACCCTGAAAAAAGTGCTATATCCAAGCGTATATACACGTTCAGAAGAAAATTCAGCATCGCCTACCGCAACATCATTAAACTATTGTTCCATGTTTGCCTCAGCATTTCTGCTAAACATTGCATCACTGCAACGATAAAAAATCCAACCCTTGCGAACTATCTCTATAGCATCATAGGCATCGCATGGGTATGCGACAAGAAAAACTTAAACCTTAAGTTTATATTTCCGGACGAAATCAAGCCCCTTTTTGAAAATATACATATAAACAAAAGCTCTAAGTACGGAAGCGACTCTAGTAAAAAGACCTTTTATATAGACAGCATCAGTAGTTACTTGGCAAGTACCGGACGAAGAGCTGCTAGAAAGGATATTTCTGCCGAGTACGGAAACAATGTCATATCGCAACTATCCATCAGACACGATATACAACATCAAGCAGGTGAGTGGCTGAACACACATATTAAAGGAGACTGGGTTGCAATACATTACCGAGGTACCGATATGTACACTCATCCTAGATTTACTGAACGGTTGATGACAATGGATTCATATCTTGCCTATCTAAAAGCGGTTTTAGACGACCAGTGTAGTATTTTTGTGTGTTCAGATCAGGCACAGTTCATAGACAAGGTGCAATTAGCGTTTCCGAATAGGGTATGTTATAGGGAGATCGGAAGATCCACCGACACCCAAGCCCTGCATCTGAGATACGACAACTGCGATAGCAATGAAGAGGCATACCGCCAAAAGTGTGATGCCTTAATAGATGTTTTGATTGCATCTAAAGCACGTCTTATCTACACAACAGGCTCTCAGTTTATAGACATAAGCAGATATCTGAATCCGAACATCAGAATTATCTCGCTCAATAAAAATTGGAAAAAAAGAGATGCTCCCAATTATCTACCTATCCCCAAACGAGCATTATTAGACACACTCAGAACTCAACCAACCAATAATTTAAACCAATCTCTATAGTGCCTCTCGATAAAATACTATACAGAACGAACAGAATACTTGGCATAAGCACGCGAGGTTATAACACAGGGCAGGCTCACTAAACGCAGGCATATTCGGCGATCCGTGTAGAGCGGCCAAGGAATACCATCAATCTGAAGCGTATTGCGGGCGACAGCTTTTGCCCTCCATTCCCTTGCCCCTGCTTGGTTTATCAAATAAGCCGTGGTCAGAGCTGGTTTTTCGGCAGGCTCGGCAATGTGATGATAACTACCCATAGCTTGCCGATGATGTTTGGAAGGCACCGCTCCCAGTTTGTTTCCTATATATCCTGTTAATTCTTTATAAAAGTTAATCAACGCCGGCTTAGTCGGAGAAAGTAGCCAAACTAAACGTCGCATAGGGTTATATAGCTCTACCATATTCTTATATGCGTCATTGAATTCTTCCAATATTTCCTCTATGGCTTTTGATTGTTTAGGAAATTGAGAAGCAATGCCGAATAATTCGGCAATATGCTTGTGAATATTCTGTGTTCTCCCAGCCCGACATCTAGCAAGCACTATGTAGTTATATGAAGTTATCTTCATAAGACGTCTGTAGATACCATTATGGTTTTCCAATATTTTGCGAATAGATCTAGAATGACTGGAAAGCATCAATATGTCCCATGAAAATTCAGAAGCCGTTGTCAGCACTTCGGGGAAAGTCGGTAGCAAAACGGCATCATCCTCTATCACGCAAGCTATATCATCATTATTTTCAAGGATCAAATTGTAAGTTTTGACATGGCTTAACAAACATGCAATTCGCCCTAGACCCTCGCTATTACATTTCCCGCTGGTTTTGGGTTTGTGAGCAAGTTCAAAGTATTTATATTCCAAGCTAGATCTGTCAATGTCAAGTGATTGGGCAACTGAGGTACGGTATTCCGAGGATTCTAAATCGTATTTATCAATAGCATCTACAAATTGGTAATCCAAGCCAAAAGCATCTAGTTGTCTTTGTACGAAAAGTCTACGCTCGGGAGTACGCTTTAGATTAATAACGTAGATAGTAGGCAAATTTTTCATTGGAGTAAATCTTGACTAAAAGATATGCTTTGTAGAGTCCTGTAGTTCATGCCAAACTAAATAAAAACTTTATATTTTTGCTGGGTAGAATGTTTTTGATAGTGATAAGAACTTACAACGCAGGGAGGAGATAAAATACGAAGGCTTGCCTGGCGATCCTGATACAAGTGCCAAGGGATGCTATCTATTGCTAACATATTGCGACCCGTAGCCGTTGCTTTCAATTTTTTTATTGCACTTTGGTTGACCAAATAAGCCATCCCCGAAGTAGGCCTTTCGGCAGGTTCAGCGATGCAATGACTGTCGTTTATAACTTGGCGACTATGTTTAGCAGGCAACCCACCCAGTTGACGCCCAGTATGTCCTATCAAATCTTTATAAGGTTTGAATGCTGCGGATGTAATTGAAGAAAGGAACCATACTAGACTTTGCCTAAGGTTGTATAACTTAACCATATCTTTATATTCACTTCTAAAATTCTCTAATATTTCCATTGCGGCTTTTGATTGCTCAGGATATAAAGAAGGTGAGATGCCCAGTAATTCACTTAAATGTTCGTGTATATATAATGTTTTTCTAACACGAGATTTCATAAGCAATACATAATCGCGAGATTTTATAATCCGTCTATAGATACCGTTATACTTTTCTAAAGCCTTACAAATAGTGACAGAATGGCTGGAAAACATCAATATATCCCACTCCAACATGGATACGGTTTTAAGCACTTCGGGAAAAGTCGGCAACAGTGTAGCATCATCTTCCAATATACAAGCTATATCGTCGTTGTTTTCAAATATCAAATTGTAAGTTTTAATATGACTTAGCAGACAAGCGAGGTGTCCTAGCCTGCTACGGCTCTGTTCTTTATTGGCTTTGGAGTGGGAATACTTGTATTCCATGTTGGCTTCATCAATGCCTAATGTGCAGCTAATCTTACTGCGGTATTGAGACGATACCAAGTCAAACTTATCAATCGCATCTACAAACTGATGGGGTAAATCAAAAGCATCCAGCTGTCTTTGTATAGATAATCTACGCTCGGGGGTACGTTTTAGATTGATAACATAGATAGGAGTAAGGGTTGCCATTATGGTTAGTTCAACTGAAAATTTGTTTCTATATCATAAAGTATTACCGGCGGCGGACACTATATTTAAGATAGTTATGTGTAGCCGTCGCACAAGGCAAAGTGACTATTCGTAGCTTCACTTGTTCATTTTTGTATAGCTCCCAGGGAATCTGGTCTATTACCAAAGTGTCGGGAGCAAGAACTTTACGTTTCCATTTCATTGCTGTTAATTGATTTACTAAATAGGCTGTGACCGAGTAAGGTTCATGTTTGGGTTCGCCGATACAGTAATCTTCGGTTATTGATTTTAGACTGGCTCTCTCGGACAACGCACCAAGCTGAATGGAAGTATATACTTTTAGATTTTGGCGCAATGTTCTATATGTTATATATTGTTCGTGCTTGACCAAAGATAAACGACGTTTTTTGGGAACGATTTCTTTTATGATTTCCTCATATTTGATGTCGTGTTCGTCTAGGATTTTTTCAATACGCTCTCGTTGTTTGGAGTGTATATCAGAATTAAAACCATACTCTTCCAATAAGCGTTCTATACGATGGGCTTTTTGTTTTGGACTATTGGCATTATTGATTTTATGATGACTGAAAAATAGTATGTCTTTATCAAAAATACGGATACGTTGAATAAACTTTTTCTGTATCGCGGTCGAGACAAAATCGGAAGGTTGACTGGCAAGCAGCAGTATATCCCATTCCAGTTTAGGAGCAATTCTTAGAACCTTAGGAAAAGTCGGCAATAATGTGGCATCATCTTCCAGTATGCATGCCCAATCAATATCATTTTTTACCATCAAGTCATAAATTTTGATATGGCTTAATGCGATAGCAAGACTACCTAAGTTGTCATTTTCCCAGTTTTTGTCATGCTTGGTTTTCGTGCGATCAACTATCGCAGCATATTTGTTTTCCAAAAGGGATTCGTCAATGCCCAATGATTGAGCAATCTGCCTCCGATGTGCTTGCGATTTCAGTTCATGTTTATCAATATCATCTACATCTACAAACTCATACTTCAAGCCAAACGCATCCAGCTGTCTTTGTATATGCAGCCGACGCTCTGGAGTACGCTTTAGATTAATAACATAGATAGGAGGAAAGGTTGCCATTATGATTAATTGAATTACGAACTTATTTTTTCATAAATTACTATCTAAGGCGAGTACTATACATAAATGAACTATGTGTAGGTGCCACACAAGGCGGAGTAATTATTCGTAGCCTCGCCTGTGCACTTTTGTATAGCTGCCAGGGAATATCATCTATTGCTAAAGAGTTTTCCGCAAGAGCTTCGTGCTTCCATTTCATTGCCGCCGGCTGTCTTAGCAAATAGGCTGTAGCCGAGTAAGTAAAATATCTGGGCTTGGCAATACAGTGATGATCGGTTATTGAATCCATATTGGTTTTTTCGGGTAGTGCACCAAACTGCGTAAAAATATATTCTTTTAGATATCTGCGCAAAGTTCTGTACTTGATATACCGCTTAGGTTTAATCAAAGACCAACGGCGATTAGCCGGCATGATCGTTTTTGCAATCTCTGCGTATTTACTGTCATATTCTTTTATAGCATTTACGAAACTTTCCGATTGCTTAGAATGTATACGGGAATTAAAGCCATACTCTTCCAATAAGCATTTTATACGATAATCTTTTCCTTTTTGAGATGATGGGGTTTTCTTGAGTTGACGACTTAAGAATATTAAATCTTTGCCAAAAATGCGAACGCGTTTAATAGAGTTTTCCAGTATTTTCGCAGACAATCCAACAGAGCTGTTAGCAAGTAGCAGTATATCCCACTCCAGTTGAGGAGTGATTTTAAGAATCTCAGGAAAAGTCGGCAATAACTTAGCATCGTCTTCTAGTATACATGCCCAATCAGTAACACTTTTAACCATCAAGTCATAAGCCTTGATATGACTTAATATAATAGCAAGCTCCGCAAGGTTTGCATTTTTCAGGTCTTTATTATTGTGAGTCTTCGCACGATTGATTATCGTTGCATATTTGTGCTCTAAAATGGCTTCTTTAATACCCAAGATACAACTAATCTTGCTACGATATTCAGAAGACTCCAAATCAAATTTATCAATTGCGTCTACGAATTGATAGTTTAGGTCAAACGCATCCAGCTGCCTCTGTACATGCAGCCGACGCTCTGGAGTACGCTTTAGGTTAATAACATAGATAGGAGGAAGGGTTACCATCATGGCTGGTTCAACTGAGAATTTGCTTTTTTACAAAATATTAGTCACGGCGAGCACTATACTTCCATGAACTATGTGTAGGTACCGCACAAGGAGGGGTAATCATTCGTAGCTTCGCCTGTGCACTTTTGTATAGCTGCCAGGGAATATCGTCTATTGCTAGGGTGTTTTCTGCAAAAGCCTCGTGTCTCCATTTTATTGCGGCATGCTGTTTTACTAAATAGGCTGTAGCCGAGTAAATCTGACATTTTGGCTCGGCGATACAATGATGCTTGGTTATTAAATTCAGGCTAGCTTTTTGGGGTACCGCACCGAACTGCATAAGAATATATGGTTTTAGATGTTTGTACAAAGTTACGTACTCTATATACTGCTCGGGTTTAATTAAAGACCAATGGCGATTAGCCGGTATAATCGTTTTTGCAATCTCCGCGCATTTTCTGTCATATTCTTTTATGATGTTTTGGAATATATGAGAATTAAAGCCATACTCTTCCAATAAGCGTTTTATACGATAGTCTTTTCCTTCTTGAGATGATGAGGTTTTCTTGAGTTGACGATTTAAGAATACTAAATCTTTGCCAAAAATACGAAGATGTTTAATAGGGTCTTTTAGTATTTCAGAAAACGACTGATTAGAGTTATTAGCAAGTAGCAGTATATCCCATTCCAGTTTAGGAGCAATTTTGAGAACCTCAAGGAAAGTCGGCAATAACTTAGCATCGTCTTCCAATATACAAGCCACGTCAATACTATTTTTAATCATTGAGGCATAAGCCTTCATATGGCTTAATGTGATAGCAAGCTGACCCAGGCCTGCACTTTCCCATTTTTTGCCTTCCTGAATTTTCGTACGATACATTATCTTGGCATATTTGTTTTCTAGAATTGCTTTTTCAATACCCAACATACGACTAATCCGACTGCAGTATTGGGGTGATGTCAAGTCAAACTTATCAATCGCGTCTATGAATTGATAGCTTAAACCAAGTGCATCCAGTTGTCTTTGCATATAGAGCCTACGCTCAGGGGTACGCTTTAGGTTAATAACATAGACAGGAGGAACGATTGTCATTACTAATTATTTTATCAAACCTTGATCCCTAAACTATTCAAGTACTATAAATTTATCCAAGGCGGACACTATAGTTAAATGAACCCGGTGTAGGTGCTGCACAGGGTGGAGTAATTATGCGTAACTTGACCTGTGCATTTTTGTATAACTCCCAAGGAATTTCATCGATTCCTAGAAAGTTTTCTGCAAGGGCTTGGTGCTTCCATTTCATTGCAATCGGCTGTCTTAGCAGATAGGCTGTAGCCGAGTAAGGTTTGTATTTTGGTATGGCGATACAGTGATGCTCGGTTATTAAATTGAGACTGGTTTTTTCGGGTACCGCACCGCACTGCATAAAAATATACGGTGCTAGATATCTGTGTAGGGTTTTATATGCTTTATACCGTTCATCATCTATCATAAGGATACGGCGATTAGTCGGCATAATCGTTCTTTCAATCTTTGTGCATTCATTGTCATATTCTTTTATGGTATTTGCGAAGCTTTCCGATTGCTTCGAATATATATGAGAATTAAAACCGTACTCTTCGACCAAACTTTTTATACGATAATCTTTTTCGTTTTTGGTTGTTGGAGTCTCCTTGAGTTGACGACTTAAGAATAATAAAATTTTGCTAAAAATACGAAACTGTTTAATAGGTTTTTTTAGTATTTCTGTAGAAAGTTTACTTGGGTAATGAGCAAGTGACAATATATCCCATTCCAGTTGAGGGGCAATTTTAAGAACCTCAGGAAAAGTAGGCAATAACTTAGCATCGTCTTCCAGTATGCAAGCCCATTCAATACCACTTTTTACCATTAAGTCATAAATTTTGATATGGCTTAATGTGATAGCAAGAGCACCTAGTTTTGCATTTTTCCAGTTTTTGTTTTGCTTGACTTTCGCATGATCAACTATTGCAGCATATTTGCGCTCTATAAGGGATTCGTCAATGCCTAAGATGCAACTAATCTTGCTACGATATTGAGAAGATTTCAAATCAAACTTATCAACTGCGTCTACGAATTGATAGTTTAAGTCAAAAGCATCCAGCTGCCTTTGTATATTTAGCCTACGCTCTGGAGTACGCTTTAGGTTAATAATATATATCGGAGGAAAGGTTGTCATTATAGTCGTTTCAGATGCGAACTTATTTCTGTATTATAAAGTATTACTGAAACATAATCGTGGGGCTTTTGAAAAAGTATTTCATAGAATTGTAGGGGCGCAAGCGGTTACGTTCCGGCAATCACAGTACTTATTCAACAGTCCCATTCATCCATTTTATTTATGGTAATCATGATTTGGTGGCGCAGGCGGTTATAGTAGTGCAGCACGGTAATTTAGGGCGGATATATAAATCCGCCCCTACGGTTCAAGAAATACTTTCTTAACAGCATCATCGTGTTTGCAACATAAAAGTAACCGGACCCTCGTTGACCAGCTTCACTTGCATCGTTGCACCGAATCTCCCGCAGCTGAGTTTAGGGTATAGACTAAGCATGTTTGTATATAGATGTTCAAACAACGAGCGAGCAGCCTCAGGTTTTGCCGCTCTTGTGAAACTGGGACGCATACCCTTGCCTGTTTCCGCAGCTAAGGTGAATTGTGGCACCAATAATACTTCGCCGCCTATGTCCATAACCGATAAGTTCATTTTTCCTTCGTTATCCGAAAACATACGATAGCCTAAGATACGCTCTCCCATGCGTATGACACATCGCTCGTCATCGTCAGGTTGTATCGCAACTAATACCAGTACCCCGCGACCAATCTCGGCAACGATATTGCCTTCGATCCGCACCGAACCATAACTAACTCTTTGTAGCAAAGCAATCATCTCTATTTCACAAACTTCGTCCCTCGATACGCGCAGCCATTGCATCAGTACTTCGCACCAAACGGTCGGTGATGCCGTGTTCAAAAGCCGAATGTCCTGCTTCTGCAATGATATGTAATTCAGCTTTCTGCCAATGCTGATGTAATAACCATGCTTGTTCCATCGGACATACAACATCATAGCGTCCATGAACGATTATTCCCGGTATATTGGAAAGGCGATCCATGTGATTTAACAATGGTCGATCCTTTAGAAAAACATGGTTAACAAAATAATGGCACTCTATTCTCGCAAGGCTCAATGCAACTTTATCTTGGGTGAAAAAGTCAATCACTTTCGCATTAGAATTGAGATTAGATGTGCATGCTTCCCATTGAGCCCATGCTCTTGCCGCTTGCAGTTGTACATCTGCATCTTCACTAATTAGGCGGCGATAATACGCACCAACCATATCCTTGCGCTCTTCGGGTGGAATGATGCTTTGATAGTCTTTCCAAAGGTCTGGGAATATATAACTTGCACCATCTTGATAAAACCATGATATATCTCTCTTCCTACATAAAAATATACCTCGCAAAATAAGCCCTAAACAGCGTGCAGGATAGGTTTGAGCATACGCAAGTGCCAAAGTAGACCCCCACGAACCACCGAACACAACCCACTGCTCAATCCCTAAATCTATGCGTATCTGCTCCATATCGTCTATCAAATGCAAGGTCGTGTTATGGCGCAACTCGGCATGCGGTGTGGAGCGACCGCAGCCTCGCTGATCAAATAGGACGATACGATAGAGTTTGGGATTAAAGAAACAACGATGGCTCGGCTCACAACCAGCCCCTGGCCCGCCGTGCAGAAAAACAACCGGCAACCCGTTAGGGTTGCCACTCTCTTCTATATATAATGCGTAGTCATTATCAACACTAAATGCGTACTGCTTATAAGGTTCGATTACAGAATAAAGATGACGCATAACTTCTTTTTCGTATAGATGCTAAAATAACGTTTCACCGTTTACTAAATACTATAAATGTTTAAAGAATTCCTTAAAAATCATTTTATACCAATATTAATTGATCTGTTAGGTAGGAAAGACAGTAACTCATTTTTTGCAAAAGCACTCTTAGACTTATTATTTTATTTATCCTTAAATGAATGGATTACAAAAAGAACTAACGAATTTAGCAGAGATTATAATTTCAATCACAATGCACTGTGGTCATTCCCTAGAAGCGGCAATCATTGGGTTCGTTTTATATCTGAATATCTCACTAATTCCCCCACCCATGGTTGCATATCTAACCCAAGAGATATTCCTATTTACTTAAATATTTTCCCTAGTGAAAAACACCCCTTAGCCGATGTAAACCCCAAAAATCCTTTCATTCTTTATAAATCCCATTATGCAACGATTTCCACTTCATCTATTGTGTTGCTAATTAGAAATTATCATACACATCTCAGCAGCCTAGGCAAATATATAAATCACAAAAATGAAGTACTTTTTATAAATGAGGCTCTCATTTATCTAGAATTAATAGCCGCCTACGATCGTTTTGAAGGGAACAAAATGATCATATACTACGAAGATTTATTGACACATCCAGAGAGAGAAATAGCCCGCATTAGATATTTCTTGGACGCACCCGATGAACGTTACAAGGCTTTCATGGATAACTATGACTACTATGCAAAACTCTCGAGACAAGGAAAAAATAGAGCATGGCTTCATAATGATGATGCGAGTAAAAATCTCAAGGATTATCAAAAAAAATTAACCAAACAAGATATAACAGCTAGAAAAAATGTTTTTCAGGCATTCCTTGCCACTAAACGATACCAATGCGTAAAACCCTATCTTGCCAGATACGAATAACCATTTACCGGGTACTTGCATGATATTGTGTGTTGATACAAGGGTTGTTGAAAAATAGAACCGCCGATTGAGCCAGTAGGTCAATCGGCATGACATTGTGAAAAGTTTTAACTTGATTACTCATCGTACGTTACAAAATGCAATATCCGCTATGCGCCATTGAATTTATGATAACGGTAGGGGTGGATTTATATATCCGCCCGAACGCGTTGTGTCTGTACAAGCAATCCATTCATCCATTTCGTTTATGGTAACCATAATTCAGTGGCGCGTGGCGATTGTAGTGATACAGAACGGTACTTTAGGGAGGGCATGTCGGGCTGTTGAAAAAGTACTGCCATTGCACAAATTGAACCACTATGTGCCATATAATTTATGAAAACCGTAGGGGCGGATTTATATATCCGCCCTACGGTACCGTCCTGCAAAACCGTAACCGCTTTGCGCCACAAGATTATGGTTTACATAAATTTGATGGATGAATGTATAAATCGTGCAAGTACGTCGCGTTAGGGCGGATATATAAATCCGCCCCTACAATTCTATGGAATACTTTTTCAACAGTCCCATGTTAGCCCTCCCCTACAGGTGGTTATCATAAATTTAATGGCGCGGAGCGGTTGTATTTTGCAATGACGATACTTTTTCAACAGAACCATATTAGTATTTTTTGAAGGTCTATTGCTCCTATGAATAATATCGGATTAGCCAGACGCTTAGGCGCAATATTGTATGACTTGATTTTATTGTTTGCAGTTCTGCTCATTGCAAGTTTGCCGTGGGTGATCTCAGGTATACAACAAGGTCAAGCAGGTTATTCGTTTTATGTAGTTTTTATCTATGCACTAATCCCTCTGTACTATATAGGTTTTTGGGTATATGGCGGTCAAACACCCGGTATGAAAACATGGAAAATACGCGTCGTAGACTTGGAAGGCCGCTCAATAGGATGGGAAAAAGCACTATTGCGTATTATTTGTGCTGTTTTCTCGTCAATAGTGTTTGGCTTTGGGTTTGTCCATGCGCTCTTTGATAACCAAAATCGTGCTTGGCACGACATACTGTCAAAGACCCGATTGATCAGCGTATCACCCTCAACAGATAAAAACCCAACAGCGAAAAAAGGATAACCGGCAAAAATGCTCCTAACCATGCCGGGAAATGGTAGCTGATTGATAAATTCCCGAAAATTTGACTCACGATGATATACGACAAACCTAATAGAATGGCAGTGAAAAACCGTTTTCCTATCGTAGCACTTTGCACCGATCCGAATATCCATGGTATAGCGAGCAATATCACAACCAAGATAGATAGCATCGTGCTAAGACGTGTCCACAAAGCCAGTTCGTGAACATCGGTATTTAGTTCGGAACGTTTCAAAAATTGGATATAAGCATACAACTGGCGGAAGTTCATATGATCTTGCCTTAGAGTCTCGGGCATAGTGTGAGTCAGTTCCGATATCGTAAAAGGGATTTGCAGTCGTTCGGCAATACGTTTTTGGATACGATTTTCCTCTTCAAATAGAAAAAGTTCGGCATCGTGCAAAACTAGTATCCTTTCATCAATTGAAACAACTGCCCGTTTCGCTGCGATATGCCGTAGTAGACGATAGTTTTGATTGAGTTCAAACACATTGACATCCAGATATTCATCGTCGTTTAATAAGGTTTTGAAGTTGACGAAATAATCCCCTTCACGCAGCCAATAACCAGTATCTGATTCAAAGAAATGCGACTGCTGTTCGCAGCAATACTTAATTTCATACTGCCGATATTGTGCTTTAGGTACGACGATTTCTCCATAGATAAAGGTGCCGATCATTAGCAAAGCACCCACCGCTAAAATAGAGTAAGCAATACGCATACGAGTATAACCGCAGGCGCGCAACGCCAAAAACTCAAAGTTAACAGCCATGCTACCCAAACCCACCAAACAACCCAATAAAACGGCAATAGGTAATAATTCATAAGCACTGATGGCAATCTCCAACAGACTGTAAAACAACATTGTTCCTATGGGATAGTCGGCATTAACTTTATCTATTTCATCAAGAAAATCTATCACGCCGTCTATGGCAAGCAATGCAAGCAAAGCCACCACAATGCCTGTCAATAACTGACGCGCTAAATAAAAATCTACGATGTAAAATCTCATAGCACGCATCGCATCAATAAACATCTCGCCGTGCTGCTAAGACAACGGAAACAAGAAATACCATGAGATGTAAGGGCCAAACACCAATTGCCGCCGGCAACTGCCCACTCTCTATAAAACTACTCATCAATATCGCTAAGTTTGAATAAACCAAAAACACGACGATGCCCAGTGCAAGTTTAGCTTGTTGTCTATAACGCTTCGGCGAAGAACGGCTCAACCATTCCACAAACGGTAGCAACACCAGCAGAACCAAAGGTATTGATAGGCGCATTTGTAATTCAGCTTGTGCCTCTAGACTATCTGCATGCCAAAGCGTCAAAAAATCAAAACTCTCGGGATTATAATTTCTCGGTTGTATCTCCTGTTCGGGCAATTGTATGCGGTGGCTTTTATAATCAATGGTGTAGAGAGAAATTTCATGGGCAGTGCTCGCATAGCTTCTATAAAAATCGCCACTTTCCAAATATAACTGCTTAGCCCCAGTCTTGTCTCGGATCTGCTTCCCTTGCTCCGCGGTCGTTATAGTCAGTTGTTCCTCGTCTTCAAGCGCAACAAATACTCCCTTAAGCTCGTTGTTCCGTACTTGTTCTACAAACAGCACTCCTTTATCTATACGACTCAGATAACCATCCTTGACTATACTCAAATCGGTGCGTTGGCGAGCTTCCTGTTTAATAAAGTCAATGTGCTGCTCTATCATAGGCACTATCTCAAGTACTAAATAAAACAATAACGCACTCAGCGGCACCACGAATCGCAGTAACACTCGATAAATATCGGACTTGCTAATACAAATCGTATAAGCAGCATAGATCTCATTATTTTGGTATAGATTTCCAAGAGTGAGAATAATTGCAAGCAATGCACAAAAAGGAAGTAAATGAATCATCGTATCGGCAAGCCCTAGGGCCAGGAGTACCGATACGATATCGGCAGGATAAGAACCTTGCGCGGCTTTAGACGACAATTCAATAAGCAAACGCCCGCCGATAATCAATACCAAAATGAAAATAACCAAAAATAGGTTTTTGAGCAGATTGCGAAATAGATAATAATCAAAAACTTTCATCACAAATTACTATAAAGCCTATGCATTCATAGGGTAGAATAGTCAGAATATCAATCAACATAGAGAGGTTAAAAATGCAAATTACTACTACTTCCAAAGATATCAGCAAATTATATAGTCAATGTACTGTTATACCACTTTTTGAGAAAAGTAGGTCTAAAGTATACGCCCAAATAGACGAGGTGAGCGATGGCTTTCTGAAAAAAATCGTAGCCCATACGACTTTTGTGCCTAAATTCAAAAAGCACTTGGTTGTGCATGCACCCCAAACTCGCCACAAAACGATTATCTTAGTGGGATTGGGAACTAAAGCTAAGTTTAATCGAAATCGCTTGAACCAAATCGCCTCAAGTGTTGCCGAACAAATCGTTAAACTTAATCTCAAATCAGTTTTATATTGCTTGCCTGAAATAAATAGCCGCAGTCTTAACGACGCACGGTGCTTACGTCAGTTGGCACTCGCACTGCATCAGGCTTGCTATCGTTACACCACAACGCGAAGTTCCGACAAAACTAAAAAAATCAATCTGGAACGTTGCACCTTTCAAGTCCCTGAGGAAACCACTAAGACAAGGCGAGCGGTCAAAGAAGCCGATGCCATAGCGCACGGTATGAACCTTGCCCGTGAGTTGGGCAACCTGCCACCGAATATCTGTACTCCCACCTATATAGTGCAACAAGCGAGAAAGCTAGTGCGCAGTTCAAAAAAACTTCATCTAAAGGTCTTAGATGAGAAAAAAATGGGAGGTATGGAAATGGGTGCATTTTTATCGGTGAGCCAAGGGAGTATTGAGCCCGGCTATATCATCTGCATAGAGTATCGCGGTGCCGCCAAGAGTAAAGCACCCGTAGCCATCGTAGGCAAAGGAATCACTTTTGACACCGGCGGTATCTCCATTAAGCCAAGTTCTGCGATGGACGAGATGAAATTTGATATGAGCGGTGCCGGTAGTGTTTTGGGCACGATGGCTTTTTGCGTCCGCTTAGGCTTGCCAATCAATGTCGTTGGTGTCCTCGCATGTGCGGAGAATATGCCGGGTGGCAAGGCGAGCAAACCCGGCGACATAGTCAAAACGATGTCCGGACAAACCGTTGAGATATTGAATACTGATGCCGAGGGCAGATTAGTATTATGCGATGCTTTAACCTATGTGCAACAAGAATATAAGCCCGAATGTATCGTAGATATTGCAACGCTAACCGGGGCGTGTGTCGTCGCTCTGGGGCAAGTAACAAGCGGTCTGATGGCAAACGACCAAGCCCTTGCCGATGAATTAATTGAAGCAGGCAAGGATTCAGGAGATTCTACTTGGCAACTGCCACTGTGGGATGAGTACCAACCTCAGCTAGACAGCAATTTTGCCGATATGGCAAACATAGGTGGGCGATGGGCAGGAACAATTACCGCAGCGTGCTTTCTGTCGCGCTTCACCGAAAAACAGCGATGGGCACATATGGATGTTGCCGGGGTGGCATGGTTCACAGGTGCTAAAAAAGGTTCAACTGGTCGTCCGGTGCCGCTACTCACCCAATTTTTAATTTCCCATAGCAAATCAGACTAGTCTCAATATCGCACAAGTAGAACCGCTATGCGCTACTCAGTTTAAGATAACCACCCGTAGGGGCGGATTTGCATATCCGCCCTAAAGTTGAGTCCTCGCACAAATCTACCCGCTCTGCGCCACCAAATCATGGTTACTATAAACGAAATGGATAGAATGGATTGTCTGTACAGACACAACGCGTTAGGGCGAACAATTGAAATGCCGATTGAACTACTGTCTCAATCGGCGGCTTTATTCTGCCCCTACAATTCTATGGAATACTTCTTCAACAGCCTAGAATGGATTATTTGTGCAAGGACAACGCGTTAAGGCGAATAATTGAAATACTGATTGACCTAATGGAGTAATCGGTGGCTCTATTCTGCCCCTACATTTTATAGCTATGGAAAAAATATATAACCCACAACAAATTGAACAACATTGGTATCAGCGATGGGAAGCATCCGGCATCTTTGAGCCACAAGGCGAAGGCAAACCCTACTGCATCATGATACCACCGCCCAATGTAACCGGCGTGTTGCATATGGGGCATGCATTCCAAATCAGCCTGATGGACAACCTCGTACGCTACCACCGCATGTTGGGTGAAAATGTGCTTTGGCAAGTCGGTACCGACCACGCCGGAATTGCCACCCAAATGGTCGTAGAACGGAGATTGGAAAAACTAGGCATCAAGCGTGATGAACTAACACGCGAGGAATTCATCGCAAAGGTATGGGAATGGAAACGCGAATCGGGTAACCAAATCACACAACAACTCAGAAGACTCGGAGCATCACCCGATTGGTCGCGAGAATGTTTTACGATGGACGACAATCTATCACATGCGGTTCGTGAAGCCTTTATAACCCTTTATGAAAGAGGCCTAATCTATAAAGGAAAACGTTTGGTCAACTGGGATCCGGTGCTACAAACTGCGGTCTCTGACCTTGAAGTCGTCACCGAAGAGGAAGCAGGGAAGCTCTGGTATCTAAAATACCCGTTGAGCAAGCCGATGGATAAAAATGACCATGTCATCGTTGCTACCACTCGTCCGGAAACCATGTTGGGTGATATGGCAGTTGCTGTCAATCCCGAAGATCCACGCTATCGGCACCTAATCGGGCACCTCATCAATCTACCATTAACATCCCGCAAAATTCCGATTATTGCCGACGCACATGTAGACCCGGAGTTCGGGTCAGGTTGTGTGAAAATCACCCCGGCGCATGATTTCAACGACTACGAAGTAGGTAAAAGACACGGGCTGCATAGATCCTCGGATCCAGACACCATAAAAACTGGCGACGAACAAACTTTTGATGCAATCAATATATTTGACAAACGAGCTTATCTGAACGACCAAGTGCCCGAAGCGTATCAAGGCTTAGAACGCTACGACGGGCGCGCCAAAGTCCTCGCCGACCTTGAAAAACTAAACCTGCTTTCGCAAGTAAAGGACTATCGCATGCATATACCACGCGGCGATCGTAGCCATAGTGTCATTGAACCGTTGTTGACCGAACAGTGGTTTGTAAGAACCGATAGCATGGCACAAGCTGCCGTTGCCGCAGTGCAAACAAAGAAGATACAATTTATCCCTGAGCGATGGCAACAGACCTATTTCTCGTGGCTGGAACAAATACAAGATTGGTGTATCAGCCGCCAACTTTGGTGGGGACATCGTATTCCGGTTTGGTACGACGAAGATGGCTCTATCTATGTAGGACACTCAGAAGCCGATGTGCGCAAACGCTATAACTTAGAAGCAGGATTGGCACTAAAGCAAGATGAGGATGTATTGGATACTTGGTTCTCATCCGCTCTATGGCCATTTTCCACCTTAGGGTGGCCGCATAAAAGTCCCGAACTCAAACACCACTTCCCGACCAATATATTGGTTACCGGCTTTGATATTATTTTCTTTTGGGTTGCACGCATGGTTATGGCAAGCATAGAACTCACCGAACAAATCCCTTTCAAGGAAGTTTATGTTCACGGGTTGGTTCGAGATGCCAAAGGCCAAAAAATGTCTAAATCCAAAGGCAATATACTAGACCCTATTGACCTGATAGCAGGCATTTCATTGCATGAACTGATTGACAAGCGCACTGCCAACTTGATGCAGCCCAAGCTCGCTGGTCAGATAGAACGCGACACCAAAAAGCAATACCCGCAAGGCATCAAGGCATACGGCACCGACGCGTTGCGCTTTATGTTCACCGCAATGGCATCAACCGGGCGAGATATTAGGTTTGATACCAAACGTCTGGAAGGCTATCGCAACTTCTGCAACAAGCTGTGGAACGCAGCGCGATTTACAACCATGCTTTGCGAAAACGATACTCCGAATCCGAACATAAGCGATGCTTATCGTTTTGAACAATACTCAGAACCAGATCGATGGATACAAATACGCCTGGTGCAAACGCTACAAAAGATTAAGCAACACTATAAAACTTGCCGTTTTGATTTAATAGCCTCGTTGCTGTACGAGTTTGTATGGCACGATTTCTGCGATTGGTATTTAGAAATAGTCAAACTAATGCAAGCAAGCGATGCAAAACTCGAAATCAAAGAGCGAAACCTCGCTTGCCTGATTACAACGCTCAACCATATACTCAAAGCACTACACCCGATTATTCCTTTTATCACCGAAGAAATATGGAATCAGATCAGACCGTTGACTGGTGACATCGGCGACAGCATACAAACGCAAAGCTATCCCGAATTACCGGATTATCAAGACAAATCGGCAGGGCAAACCATAACTTTGCTACAGAACTATGTAAGCTCTATACGCCAAGTACGCTCCGAGATGAATATCTCACCGGCGATTAAAGTGCCGGTTCTAATACAAGGATATACTGAGCGAGACCGTGTGCTTTTTCAACAATACGGAGAAATCATCAACGCTTTGGCCAAAATAGCCACCGTAGAATATCTAGACGACACTGCACAACCGCCACCCAGTGCTACAATGCTGGTCAATACGGTGAAGGTGTTAATCCCCATAGAAGGATTAATCGATGTTAAGGCGGAACAGGCACGGTTGAAAAACGAAAGTAGTAAAATTTCTCAAGCTATAGCAAAACTACAAGCACGAATTGACGATAAGAACTTTATCAACAACGCACCTCCTGAGGTCGTCGGAAAACAAAAAGAGACTCTGCAAACGATGAAGATGCAATTAGAAAAATACGATGCTCAACTTGCCTCGTTAGAGGATAATAACTAGCAAGGATATAATGAGGCTGTTGAAGTATAGAACCGCCGTTTGTGCAAACCCAACCGCTTGCGCCATTGAATTTACGAAA
The DNA here is from genome assembly GCA_965200865.1 of uncultured candidatus Poriferisulfidus sp. Taxonomy (GTDB): domain Bacteria; phylum Pseudomonadota; class Gammaproteobacteria; order Poriferisulfidales; family Oxydemutatoraceae; genus SP5GCR1. The sequence goes on from CBDAVG010000002.1 coordinate 1,384,279, forward strand.
ATGGTAGGGGCGGATTTACATATCCGCCCTACGGTACCGTCCTGCAAAACCGTAACCGCTTTGCGCCGCAAGATTATGGTTTGCATAAATTTGATGGATGAATGTATAAATCATGCAAGTACGTCGCGTTAGGGCGGATATATAAATCCGCCCCTACGGTGTATGGAATACTTTTTCAACAGCCCCATGTTAGCCCTCTCCTACGGTTCAAGGATACTTTTTCAATAACCCATAATCTACGATGAATAATGACAAATTAAAAACACTTGACCGTGCATGGCTACAAAGCCTGCCTAAGACGGTTTGCCTCTTAGACCAATTAGGTCTGTTGCGCGTCGGCGGACCAGAAGCAGAGGAATTTCTAAACAAACTAGTCAGCTGCAAACTGGAACCACAAGAGAAACAACCTCAGCTGTGCTCATTATGTAATCCCAAAGGTCGTATCCTTGCCTTTTTTACCGTTTTCTATCAAGACGACGCAATCTACCTGCAAATGCCTTCCGAGCTAGTGGAACCTACAATTCAACGTCTCAAGATGTATATGCTGATGGCAAAAGTTGAACTTGACGATGTCAGTGCCGATTTATCGGGTATAGGTTATATCGGTTTCATTCGCCCGAAAATAGAAGACGACAGCACGATGCTACAAGCACCAGGTCATCTGCCTCGTTATTTCATGTATGCAAGCACAGACCAAATACAATCGGCATGGCAACATGCATTGGATATTGGCTATGCACCTGCCTCGTATAACGCATGGCACTACTTGAACATCGCTTGCGGAATACCAAACATCTATCCGCAGACAATCGAAAAATTGACACCACAAATGGTTAACCTAGACCTAATAGACGCAGTGAGTTTCTCCAAAGGATGCTATCCTGGGCAAGAGGTTGTTGCACGCACGCATTATCTAGGAAAGGTAAAACGCCGTTGCTATTTATTTTCCGCCACAAGCAACAATATAAAAGTCGGAGACCCCGTCTATCATCCCGATTACGACGAAGCCTGTGGGTTAGTGGTAGACAGTTATGCAACAGCCTCTAATGACTCCCTTGCCCTTATCAGCGTACAAGTTAAAGCCTTGAACGCTCCTCATCTACATATCAAAACCCAAGACAACCAAACCATCGCATTGCAAACAGAAGAGATGCCCTACTCCGTGTGAACCAGCCATGGGAGGCTGTTGAAGAAGTGTCGTCATCGTATGAATCCATCCGCTTGCGCCATTGAATTTATGAAAACAGTAGGGGTGGATTTGCATATCCACCCTACGGTACCGTCTGCACAAACCCAACCGCTCTGCGCCTTCAAATCATGCGAACCATTTGCTGGGTAATTACTCAATATCTACCTGCTCCGTGCCACCAAATCATGGTTACCATAAACGAAATGGATAGAATGGATTGCCTGTACAGACGCAACGCGTTAGGGCGGATAAATCAAATTGCCGATTGACCTACTGGCTCAATCGGCGGCTTTATTCTGCCCCTACAATTCTATGGAATACTTTTTCAACAGCTCCAAGGTTCTGCACAACTTCATTTACATAATCGTATAACGCTTAGTGCGGCAACAACAGCAGTATCGCTACGAAGCACATAATCCCCCAAACTGGCAGGTTCAAAACCAAGCGATATTGCACGAGCAATTTCATCGCTACTAAAATCACCCTCGGGGCCGATCATCAAATGCAACATGGCCTTGCGCTCGTATAACTTTGGCAAAATCTTGTCAGCCTGGTCTTTGATGGATATTTGAGTATTGAGACAGCAGATAATTGCTTTATCATCTCTCTCAATTTTCGTGATTTCTTGCAACGCGATTGGATCTGCTATTTGCGGAACAATCGCTCTGCCACACTGCTCGCAAGCACTTTCTGCAACGCCTTGCCAATGCAATCGTCGCTTATCGGCAATGCTTCGCGTCAGACTATGCTCACTAATCAGCGGCTGTAGTTCTTGCACACCCAATTCGGTTGCTTTCTGTACCGAAAAATCCATGCTGTCGTTTTTGCAAACTGCCAAATAGAGTTTAACTTTAGGTCCGCTTTCCGGTAATACTTCAATCTCGCGCTCACACATGAAAACACTCGTTTGCCTACTTCTGTCCGTTAGCGTGCATAGGAATTCTCGTCCCTTGTCGTTGAAAAAACGCACCACAGCCCCAGTATTAAGGCGTAACACTCGGTTTAGATAATGGTGAACCTTGCCGTCTACCTCGAACCTTCGTTGAGGCTTCATCTCTATTGGATAATAAACTCTAGACACTCTCATCGGTGTCTTGCGATATTTTTAGTAACGGTAATGCTCAGGCTTGTAAGGTCCTTCCACAGGCACTCCGATATATTCCGCCTGTTCGGGATTCAATTTCGTTAATTGGGCACCCACCTTAGCCAAATGCAATCGTGCAACTTCTTCGTCAAGCACCTTAGGTAGCGTATGCACACCCAAGCTATAGCGTTCGCTATGTTGCCAAATTTCTATTTGCGCAAGTACCTGATTAGTGAACGAATTAGACATAACGAAACTCGGATGCCCAGTCGCACACCCTAAATTAACCAAGCGCCCTTCTGCCAACAGAGTGATGCGCCTGCCGTTGGGTAATTCGATTTGATCAACCTGCGGTTTGATATTTATCCACCGATAATCTTTTAAGCTCGCCACATCTATCTCATCGTCAAAATGACCAATATTACAAACAATCGCTTGATCTCTCATCATCGAGATATGCTTATGATTGATTACATGATAGTTGCCGGTGGCGGTAATAAATATATCCGCTTGGGGTGCAGCCTCCTCCATCGTTACAACCCGATACCCTTCCATTGCCGCTTGCAATGCGCAAATCGGATCTATTTCGGTCACCCACACTCTGCAACTTTGACTACGCAAAGATTGCGCACACCCTTTGCCAACATCACCATAGCCACAGACCACCGCAACTTTTCCAGACATCATCACATCAGTGGCACGCTTGATCCCATCTATCAACGACTCCCGGCAACCGTAAATATTATCAAACTTTGATTTAGTGACTGAATCGTTAACATTAAACGCAACTGTCGCTAATTCGCCTTTTTCGTACATATCGTATAGCCGTCTGACACCAGTGGTGGTCTCCTCGGAAACTCCTTTCACTTCTGTGAGCAATTCGGGAAACTCATCGTGCATCACTTTGGTTAAATCGCCGCCGTCATCAAGCAGCAAATTGGGTGTCCATCCGTCTTTGCCTTTAATCGTTTGCTCTATACACCACCAATATTCGGATTCGCTCTCACCCTTCCATGCAAAGACCGGTATCCCGGCTGCTGCTATCGCCGCAGCAGCGTGGTCCTGGGTGGAAAAGATATTGCACGAAGACCATCTAAGCGATGCGCCTAATGCAACCAAAGTCTGTATCAACACCGCAGTCTGCACAGTCATGTGCAAGCAACCTGCAATACGTGCCCCGGCAAGCGGTTGTTGCCCGGCGTATTGTTCTCGCAACGCCATCAAGCCCGGCATTTCGGTTTCTGCAATCGCGATCTCTTTAGCCCCCCATTCGGCTAGGCTTAGATCGGCAACTCTATAATCTTGTTCCATCTGTTCTGCTGTAACACTCATTCGTAAATCTCCTTTTATCAGTTATGTTCACTTTAATAATTCTACCTTATCGCATCTTTCCCACGGCAATTGTATATCGTCTCTACCGAAATGTCCGTATGCGGCAGTCTGCTTGTATATCGGGTTTAACAAATCCAAACCCTCAATGATTGCGGCAGGTCGCAAATCAAAATGTGTTTTCACCAACGACACGATCTCCGAATCCGCTAAATTGCCTGTTGCAAAGGTATCCACCGAGATTGAAATCGGCTCGGCAACACCAATAGCATAAGATAATTGAACCTCACAACGGTCGGCTAGACCTGCGGCGACGATGTTTTTGGCAACATAACGTGCGGCATATGCTGCCGAGCGATCTACCTTGGACGGATCCTTACCCGAGAAAGCACCGCCGCCATGTCGTGCCATACCACCGTATGTATCGACGATAATCTTACGCCCAGTTAGCCCGCAATCGCCGACTGGTCCACCAACCACAAAACGTCCAGTCGGGTTAATATGGTAACGGGTATCGGCAGACAACCATTCTTGCGGTAATACCTCTTTGATAATCTGCTCTCTCACCGCTTCTTCAATCTCGGCAAGCGACACCGATTCATCGTGCTGAGTAGAAAAAACAATTGCCGATACGCCGACCGGCTTGTCGTCTTCATAGCGAAAACTGAGTTGGCTTTTAGCATCGGGACGCAGCCACGGCAATGTTTTTGCTCGCCTCAATTCGGAATGTCGCTTGAGCAAACGGTGCGCATAAGTAATCGGAGCGGGCATTAATTCTTTGGTCTCGTTGCTGGCATAACCGAACATCAAACCTTGATCTCCTGCTCCCTGCGACTCGTTTCGATCTAGGCCTTGACTGATATCGGAGGACTGCAAACCCAGTAAAATTGATATGCCACAGTGTTCGGCATCAAAACCCAAGCTGGGATCGTCGTAGCCTATTTCAGCAATAATGTTACGAATATGCTTCTCATAACAAATATCAGCAGTGCTAGAAACCTCACCTCCGACAACAACATGGTTATTCTTGACCATCGCCTCACAGGCGACGCGACTGCTGCGATCTCCGGCTATCAAAGCATCCAAAATACCGTCGGATATCTGGTCGCAGACTTTGTCGGGGTGACCTTCGGATACCGATTCGGAAGTAAAAAATCGTGTCATTAAGTTCTCGTTTTGCGAAAGTTATTTATTTTAGATTTGATAATGCGAAAAAATCAGGTAATATACTCATGCGATTAAGCATATTGAGTAAATAAACACATATGGTAGCAAAAACAACACCAGTTTGCAATTTTGGAGAAGCGATGCACGACTTTACCTTGCCGGCAACCGACGGTAAAACATACAATGCACGCGACTGCATGGGAGCAAACGGCTTGCTGGTCATGTTTATATGCAACCACTGCCCTTTTGTTAAAGCAATCCAGAAAAAACTAAGCACCCAAACCGGACAGTTGCTTGATCACGGCATCAATTCGGTTGCAGTTATGTCCAATGACCCTGCTGACTATAGCGAGGATTCATTTGATAATATGAAAAAAATAGCCCAAAAATTTGCCTATCCTTTCCCTTATTTATACGACCAAAGCCAAGCAGTCGCTAAGACCTTTGGTGCGGTTTGTACACCTGATTTCTTTGGCTATAACAGAGATTTTCAACTTCAATATAGAGGGCGGCTTGATGCAAGCGGTCCCTCACGGAGCGATGACGACTTAAAACCAGAACTACTGGAAGCAATGATTTTGATTGCTGAAACTGGGCGCGGTCCCGAACACCAAACCCCCAGTGTCGGCTGCTCTATCAAATGGAGATAATGCATTATGGGGCTGTTGAAAAAGTACCGTCATTGCATAAACCCAACCGCTTGCGCCACAAGATTATGGTTTGCATAAATTTGATGGATGAATGTATAAATTGTGCAAGTATATCGCGTTGGGGCGGACAATAGAAATGCCGATTGACCTACTGGCTCAATCGGCGGCTCTATTTTGCCCCTACACATGTAGTTTACTCCGTGCAGACACAGCACAACCACCTCGTCAGGCTTCGCCTGCCACCCCTCCACAGGAGGGGAATTTACTAATGCAGATACTTCTTCAACAGCCACCTATAGGTTAAACCTAAAAATTTGTTTTACTTATGCCAATGTGAGCGTTCGAGCGACGCATTGTATATTTTAGGTAACCATAAGTAGTCGTCACACAGGGCGGGCTAATAATGCGTAGTTTTACTTGTCCATTCTTGTATAACCGCCAAGGGATCTGATCTACAGCTAGAGAACTCTCAGAGAGTAATCCTTGTTTCAATTTAGCTATAGCCGATTGTCTTACTAAATAAGCCGTAGTTGACATAATTTCTCCTCTAGGCTCAGCAATACAGTGATTTTTAGTTATAAGTTTAGGGTCGGGTTCTTTGGGAAACATACCTAGCTCAATCGCAGTATTTGTCTCTAATAATTCTATGGTATCCCAATTCCAATATTTTTCCATAAGTTCGTCATACCTATTAGAAGTCAAGAATCTCCTAATTTTATTAGGAATAAAAATATGTATAATGGTTGCGCGAGTTAGAAAGCGCATGATGCTTTCGTACCTATTATGATGTAGTCTTATGGTTCTTTTTATATATTTCGCCAGCTTTGAATATTTCCGATTATCAAAACCATATTCTCGTATTATTCGTCTATCTATCTCGTCGTAGTTCTTTGGAAAGAGTAACCGAAGATTAGAAAATTTGGGGAAGTCTAGATCAGGATAATAACTGGCAAAAATATCAAAACAATGGACAAAAAACGGAGCGAAGATAGATCCCTCTGGCTGGTGACAAAACTGTAATATATCCCACTCTAGATTGGGTACGGTTTTAAGAACCTCAGGGAAAGTCGGCAATAATCTAGCATCATCTTCTAATATACAAGCCATCTCGTGATTATTTTCTATCATCAAGTTGTAGACTTTTATATGACTCAACCCGATAGCAAGTGCCGCTAATTCATGGTATTTACCGTTAGGATTCTTTTTCACAGAATTGATCACCGCAGCATATTTGTTTTCCAGAGCCTGCTCATCAATCCCCAACATTCGGGCAACACGGATGCGGTAGGCTTTGGATTCCAATTCGTATTTATCAAGAAAATCTACCTCTACAAAACGGTAATCCAAGCCTAAGGCATCTAGCTGTCTTTGCATATAAAGCCGCCTTTCTGGACTACGCTTCAGGTTAATAATGTATATAGGACAAGACATGGCAGTGGTTAATCAGTTGCAGAATTTATAAGCATTATGGAACAACCTGAACCATGGGGCAAGGTGTTTCCACTGAGGATCGTGCCACGAGTATTGGTCGGTTCTAAATAAACGCTCAGGATGAGGCATCATAATCGTTACACGGCCGTCGGTATTACAAAACGATGTCATACCTTGTGGGCTACCGTTGGGGTTGGCAGGATAATGTTCGGTGGTACGATCGTAGTTATCTATATAGCGCAGGCATGTATAAGGAGCTACATGCTCCGGTGTTTGCTCGGCGGTGAATATTGCTCGCCCTTCTCCGTGAGAAACAACTATCGGCAAACGGGCACCAACCATCTCTGATAACAATACCGACGGTGAGGGTGTTATCTCCACTTTCACTAGACGCGCTTCAAACTGCTTTGAACGGTTACGCACAAATACCGGCCAATGTAAGGCTCCGGGAATGATGTCTTTGATACGCGATAGCATTTGACAGCCGTTGCACACGCCAAATGTAAAGGTATCGGTGCGGTTGAAGAATTCTTCAAAGGTTTCTCGGGTACGGTCGTGCATCAATATAGAGTGTGCCCAACCCGCACCTGCACCCAACACATCTCCGTAAGAGAAACCGCCACAGGCAGCCAAACCTTGAAAACACCTCAAGTCTGCCTCGCTGTTGATTAAATCGTTTATATGTACATCGTAGGCAGCAAAACCTGCCCGCTCAAATGCCGCTGCCATCTCCTTATGACCGTTGACACCTTGCTCTCTGAGGATAGCAACTTTGGGCTTTTTAGCTTTGATAGCAAAACTCTGTACATTAGATAGTATCGTAGGCTCATGGTTCAAATCATCGGGCAAAGCAAAATCCCATTCTGCACTCAGACCTGGATTATGCGCATCGCATAGTATAGCCATTTCCTCCTCGGCGCATTGCGGGTCGTCGCGAAGTGCCTGTATGCGCACGCCGGTCTCACTCCACCATCGTTTAAGCCCCATCAAATCCCAAGCCCACGATTGCCCTTTGTGATTCACTTCAAAGTTCTTATTTTCCAAAATGTGGCCTATTTCGCGAATCCTCAACGTATTCTTATATCGTTCCATAAGTTTGTGCATCTGCTTGATGCCGTCTTCACGGATCTGTACCAGCACGCCGGGTGCCTCGCTAAATAATGCCGGCAGTAATTTGTCTTGCTCGCTCAACTCGCAACACACACCACAATTTGCGGCAAAAGCCATCTCCATCAATGCCACCAGCAAGCCACCATCCGAGCGGTCGTGGTAAGCCAATATGGGACAATCCTGATGTTTGGCAGTACGGTAATCACGTAGCTCACGCATAAACTCAAAAAAATCAATCAGCCGTTGCGGATTATCCAAATCGGGTGGTTCTCCTTCCCGCTTATATGCCTGCATCAGGCACGAACCACCCAAGCGATAATCGCCGCCCGACACATCTATCAGAAAAATGCGATTTTCCGGAGATTGGGTATCCAGCTGCGGAGTCAGAGTTTTTTTTACCGATGCGACTTGTGCAAAAGCAGAGACTATCAGCGATAACGGTGAGTTGACTTGGTAATGTTGTCCGGCATCTTGCCATTGGGTTTGCATTGACAGAGAGTCCTTGCCGACTGGTATTGCGATGCGCAGTGCTTTACACAGATCCGTCACTGCCTTCACCGTGTTATAGAGATCCAATCTTTGTTCCACTAAATCACATGCAGCCATCCAGTTTGCCGAAAAGTAGATATGATGTAATTCGCGTATGTCGGCAGCCGATATATTCAATATCGCCTCAGCAACCGCAAGCCGCCCGGATGCCGATGCATTGAATGTAGCAACAGGTGTGCGCTCTCCCATTGCCATTGCCTCGCCGCCATCACCCATATAATCTATCAGCGATACCGCAACATCGGAAACCGGCACTTGCCACGGCCCTACCATCTGGTCGCGATGTATTAAACCAGTCACGCTACGGTCGCCGATTGTAATTAAAAAGGACTTTGATGCAACCGCAGGCATCTTGAGTACTCGTTCAACCGCATCGTTGAGATCTATATCTTGCCACTCACAAGAAGCTATAGACGTATGGGTTGTTTGCTTTAACGGCCGTTTATCATCGGACGGCTTTTCAAACAACACCGCCATAGGTATATCCACTGGTCTACGCTGCGCAGTACCTTCGGGATAAAAGCGATCCTCCAATACCAAAGTCTGCTTTTGGGTTGCTTCTCCCACCACCGCCATAGGGCATCGCTCACGTTCACAAAACACCTTGAACCTATCCAGCAGATGTTTATCTATTGCAGCAACATATCGTTCCTGTGATTCGTTACACCAAATCTCCATCGGCGATAAGGTGTCGTCGGCACAAGGAATCGCACGCAAGTCTATATGCGCCCCCCTTCCCGCACCGTGTGCCAACTCAGGTAACGCGTTGGCAAGCCCGCCTGCGCCCACATCGTGTATAGAGAGTATCGGATTATCTAACTCTTCCATACACTGCTCTATTACCCCTTGACAGCGGCGCTGCATTTCGGCGTTATCGCGTTGTACCGATGCAAAATCCAATTCGTGCGAAGCACTGCCACCGCCGACCGAAGATGCCGACCCACCGCCTAATCCAATACGCATTGCCGGACCGCCAAAAACAACCAACGGCGTAGCAGAACCGAAATGCCTTTTGGCGATATGCGCTTTACGGATACTCCCCAAACCACCGGCAATCATGATTGGCTTGTGATATCCCCATCTGTATGTCTCGGCTTGTCGCTCGTAGGTTCTAAAATAGCCACACACGCAAGGACGACCGAACTCGTTATTGAAACGGGCGGCACCAAGCGGACCCTCGCTAATTATTTGCAATGATGATGCGATTTGTGTCGGATATGCCGGCGGATCTTCCCACGGTTGTTCAAAACCAGGAATATGGAGGTTTGACAAACTAAAACCGACCAAGCCCATGCGCGGATACCCACCTTGTCCGGTTGCACTTTCATCCCTGATTTCACCACCCGACCCAGTTGCGGCACCCGGAAACGGAGATATTGCCGTCGGATGATTATGCGTCTCCACCTTGATCAAATAAAACCCCTCCTCTTTGCCGTAGACATAGTGCCTATAAGATGGATCTATTTGCAAACGACTCACACTCGCGTCATGCTGAATGACGGAGGCATTGTCTTCATAAGCCGATATCACACTGTCAAGAGAGTGGCGAGTACTCTTTATCATTTCAAACAGGGTTTGCTTTTGCAGTTTTGAGTCCAATAACCAATGTGCATTGAATAGCTTGTGTCTACAATGTTCCGAATTGACCTGTGCATACATCATCAACTCAGTATCAGTAGGCATGCGCTGCACCGTGATATAGTATTTTGCAAATCGGGATAGTTCCGCTTCCGAAAGACCTAAGCCTTTTCCACTCTCGCTGACAAAAGTTGATATGCTCTGTGTTGAAGCTGGTATCTCCGAAACTGGTTTTTGACGATGCCCAATAGCCGGTGTCCCTGAGTTGCTGATCTTTTTGTTTTGAGGCGTATCCCCGTGTAATTGCACGGCAGCCAACCAAGCATCAATCTCCTTCTTAGTGGAATAAACCGTCTCTACCATACGGTCGTGCAGCTGCTCTTTTATCGCATCGCTATATATAAATTTCTGGGCATCTAAAGCGGCATCCAACTGCAAACGATAACAAAAACCGCGCTCTACCCGAGCGATAGCATCCATATTGCATATATTGAAAATATCGGTCGCTTTGCTGGACCAAGACGAAATCGTTCCCGGCCTTGGGACCACATACAGCAAATTATCTATCTCAGGCTGCCACGGCCACCCTTGCCCACCGTGGGCATCTTGAATATCCAACAAACTATATGCCTTTGCTATATCTATGGTTTCGGTTTGCTCTTCCGATGCTTTAGTAGCATCGTCTTTGGATAGCAGGAAATAAAGTTCGGCAACTTCTATACCGATGACATTGCGGTCTATAGACCGCAGTTGTTTCAATAGACGAGGTTCGTATGACTGCGGTTCATAACTATGGAATACGAGCATGACGCAATTATACAAGGTAACTAAAAAATTTCTCCAATATAGAATGCTGGATAAATATTAGACTTCTTAGTTTAATTGTTTCATAATGCCTATAAATTTTTTCAACTGATTAACTATTACTATGTCCTGTCCTATATACATTATCAACCTGAAGCGTAGTCCAGAAAGGCGGTTTTATATGCAAAGACAGCTAGATGCCTTCGGCTTGGATTACCGTTTTGTAGAGGTAGATTTTCTTGATAAATATGAATTGGAATCCAAGGCCTACCGCATCCGTGTTGCCCGAATGTTGAGAATTGACAAGCAAGCTCTAGAAAATAAATATGCTACGGTAATCAATTCTGTGAAAAATCATCCTAACCGTAAATATCATCAATTAGCAGCACTTGCTATTGGGTTAAGTCATATAAAAGTCTACAACTTGATGATAGAGAATAACCACGAGATGGCTTGCATATTAGAAGATGATGCTAAATTATTGCCGACTTTCCCTGAGGTTCTTAAAACCGTACCTGATTTAGATTGGGATATATTACAGTTTTGTCACCAGCCTAAAAATACATCCGCTTATACTTTTTATAAGACTTATAAGACAAAGTCGCTTGACCTTACAATACTCCGCAGACTATTCCGCAAGAACCATAACAAATTAGATGAACAGTTGATAAAAAAATATGGTTTTGATTCTCAAGTATATACAAAACCAGCAGCATATATAACAAAAACAATGCAACTATATCGCAAAAGGTACAAAAGCATTTATTGGTCTCTAATTCCTGAAATTATTTTAAGCATTTTCATTCCCAACGTAATTAGAAACTTCTTGGTTTCTGAAAGTCATTTATCATATAAATATAAAGAAGCTAAGCGTTCTAACCATCTTTTGAATATCAATACTAAAATTGAGCTAGGTGTGTTTCCCGAAAAACCCAACCCAGAACTTATAACCGACCATCATTGTATCGCTGAGCCTAGAGAGAGGATTGTGTCAACTACAGCTTATTTAGTAAGACAATCGGCTATAGCTAAATGGAAACAAGAGTTACTCTCAGAGAACACGCTAGCTGTAGATGAGATTCCTTGGCAGTTATACAAAGATGGGCAAGTAAAACTATGCATTGTTAGCCCACCCTGTGTGACAGCCGCATATCATTATCTGAAATACACAATGCGTCGTTCAAACTATCACTTTAGGATAAAAAAAGCCTAGGCTTAATCTATAGTAGATAAGCATAAATTGGATGAATAAATGTGGGACTGTTGAAAGATAGAACCGCCGATTGATTTTGATATACGGGGCTGTTGAAAAATAGAACCGCCGATTGAGCCAGTAGGTCAATCGGCGTAACATTGTTCAGAACCTTAACAACCACCCCGTCAGGCTTCGCCTGCCACCCCTCCACAGGAGGGGAATGTACTAATGCAGACACTTTTTCAACAGCCCCATTCATTCATTTCGTTTACGGTAACCATAATTCGGTGGCGCGAGGCGGTTGCAGTAGTGCAGGACGGAACTTTAGATAATATGGATGACCAACTCTGCCGAAAGTCAGTTAAACTTTCACTTTAATCCCCTCTTTGGAGGGGTCCGATAAATTACTAAACAAAGGAGGTCATCCATGACTAGTATACTTTATATTGGCGTTGATGTTGACGATAATCGTTTCACCGCCACCTTCATTAACAAACACAATCATTATCATACCATTAAAACCGCCCCAAACTTTAAGGCATTGCATAAGGCAATCATCAAGACTGCATTGCCGAAAGAGTTTATCAAGGTCTGTTATGAGGCGAGCTATTTAGGTTTTTCGCTAAAGAGACAATTTGACAAGGTCGGCATTCACTGCGATCTGATCGCACCATCGCAGATCCCAGTGTGTGCCTCAGATCGCATCAAGACCGATCGCTTAGATAGCGAGAAGCTGGCCAGATACTATAAGCAAGGTCTGTTAAAAATCGTCCGTGCGATTGATGAGGAGAGCGAGGGGCATCGTCTACTCATTCGTGGACGCAACCAAGCGGTGGATGCGTGCAAGATCTGCAAGCAGCAGATTTTGTCGGCATGCCGTTGCCAAGGGATTGATTATCGTAGCAGCACGCAGTGCAAGAGTTATTGGACGAAAGGACACCTGGCGTTCTTAAATGGCTTGCTTAAAGATGAAAGGTTCAATCTACATTTCCGCAAAGATTTAGAGTATAAGCTCTATCTACTGGCAACGCACCAAGGAGTTGTCAAACAATACGATAACGATATCCATCAGTTAGCGATGTCCAAGCGATATCGCCAGGCAGTCGGCTATTTATGTTGTATCCGAGGGATTGCTGAGTTGACGGCGATGACGTTCATCGTTGAGATAGGCGACATCCATCGCTTTGCTCATCCGCGCAAGCTCATGAGCTATGCCGGCTTGAGCGTTTGCGAGTATAGTTCGGGTGGCAAAAGTCGCAAAGGAGGTATTACTAATATGGGCAACAAATATATCCGCACTGCGGCAGTAGAAGCGTGCCAGTTGGCGGGTAGCCGTTGCACGGTTAACAAAGCGTTGCGTGGTCGACGCATAGACCAAGACCTGGTTGCTATAGACATTGGCGACCGTTGCATGAGACGTCTGTATAAGAAGTATCATCAAATGTTTCATGCCAACAAACACTTCAACAAGATTAAGGTGGCGTGTGCCAGAGAGCTGTTGGGCTTTATCTGGGAAGCGTTGCATGCCGCAGCGGCAGCTGAGCTAGCTGACTAATCAGCAAGCCGCCACCCAGCGTTTCGCGAGGAAGAGGGAGTGATAGTAAAGTCAATGATAAGTTTCGAACTTATATGCCGTCCTAGAGTTCCGCCCGTAGTAAACTGCCATGCGTGGTAGAGCAACTGGCTTTAGATTAAGGGGCAAAGTTCATCCGATTGAATTATCATGTGGTAATGTGAAAACAGAGTACACGAATATGAGGTTGATAATCACGAACGACTCATTAGTTAAGCACTTTACTCAAGTTCCACTCTTCCTCACCCTGACACCGGATGATGCCGTAAAACAGGAGATTAAGCACGTGCACGGAAGTCGCCACCAGGAGTGGCGCATTATAAATTATGCATGCTTTAAGAGCGGTAGCCTACTGCTATCACTCGCTCCTGGTTGGCATCACCTGTGTCGTAATTTAGCCCTTGAGTTTTGGTGACTTTTTGCGTGTAGCCTCCAGAGGCATAGGCTTCGGGAGCGTAGACTTCGGTAAAAATTTGCATCTTGACAAGTTGGTCATCCATATGAGGGCGGATATATAAATCCGCCCCTACACATGTAGGTTACATTGCGGTTCTACCTATTCAAACGTTTCTTGAATAATTCGGACAATTTGCTGGGGTTGGCTTTGCCCTTACTGGCTTTCATCGCTTGACCAATAAAATAAGCAAATACTTTCTCCTTACCCGATAAGTATTGTTGCACCTGTTCGGGATTATCCCGTAATATTTCATTGACAATATCGTTAAGGTGTGCATCATCGTCGACTTGTTCCAATCCCAGTTCGTCTATCACATCTTTGGCAGAACGTTTTTCCGTCCACATTTTTTCCAGTACAGCTTTTGCATTATTGGCAGATATCTTCTGCTCGGCTATGTTATCTAAAAGTTCGCTTAAGCCTTCGGGTGTGATAGGTGCATCTTCTATGCCGAGTTTATCTCGGTTTAATAATGCAGCAAATCGAGTGGTCATCCAATTCGCTATCAATTTAGGCTCGGCAGCGGATAGATCGACACATCGTTCAAAATAATCTGCCATTGCTTTTGTTTTGGTCAGCTGTTCGGCATCTTCTTTGCTCAAGCCGTAATCATCGCTAAACCTTCGGCAGCGGACATGTTTTAATTCCGGAAGACGCTCGCGCATCGTTTCAATTCGCTCATCGCTTAACCGTACTGGCAACAGATCAGGGTCGGGGAAATAGCGATAGTCTTCGGCTTCCTCTTTACTGCGTAGCACTCGCGTCTCATCCAAGTGGGGGTCATATAGTCGGGTCTCCTGCACGATATGTCCGCCATGTTCTAATACCTCAATCTGGCGATCAATCTCATACAATATGGCTTTTTCTATAAAGCGAAATGAGTTTAGATTTTTGGTCTCGGTGCGAATACCTAGTTTATCGTCTCCTTTTGCCTTAATAGAGACATTGGCATCGCAGCGCAGCGAACCCTCCTGCATATTGCCGTCGCATATATCCAAATAACACCCTATCGCATGTATTTGCTTCATATACGCAACCGCCTCAGTAGCACTCGTCATCACTGGCTTGGAAACTATTTCTATCAACACAGTCCCGGCTCGATTTAGATCCACACAACTGAGTTCATCGTAAGTACCGTGAATCAATTTGCCGGCATCTTCTTCCAAATGTGCGCGCTCCAGTGAGATATAGCGAACGCTGCCATCTTCCAGTTCAATCGGGACGCGTCCTCCGGAGACTATAGGGTTTTCGAATTGACTAATCTGATAACCTTTGGGTAGATCAGGATAAAAATAATTTTTGCGTGCAAACACGGTTGTGGCGGCGATATTCCCTTCAACTGCCAAGCCAAAAGCAATTGCCATTTCTATCGCAGCCTCGTTGGCAACCGGCAATACCCCAGGCAATGCTGCGTCAATCATGCACGTACGCGTATTCGCTTTGCCGCCGTAGCGCACTTCAGCACCCGAGAACAGCTTGCTACGAGTATTGAGCTGCATGTGTATTTCTAGACCAATGGTCGCTTGCCAATGACGAGTACTCATGCGTTTTTATATTGCTCGGGCATCATCCGATGCCATTCGGTTTGTTGTTGATAGCGATGCGCCAGCTTGAACAAAGTCAGTTCGTCAAAATGCCTGCCTATTAGTTGTATGCCCAGCGGTTTGTTGTCGATAAAGCCAGAGGGCAAAGCAATCGCTGGCACTCCAGCCAAGTTCACCGCAATCGTATATATATCCGATAAATACATCGTTACTGGATCGGATATTTTTTCTCCTACCTTAAATGCGGTAGTCGGCGATATCGGAGCGATTAATGCATCTGCTTTTTCCAAAGCCTTCATAAAATCGTCTCTGATTAGGCGACGCACCTTTTGCGCTTTCAGATAATACGCATCGTAGTAACCTGCCGACAAAACATAGGTGCCGATTAGAATACGACGCTTGGTCTCGTCTCCGAAACCCTCAGCGCGTGAACGGGTATACATATCCGATAGGTCATGCGCATCCTTGCATCTATAACCGTAGCGCACTCCATCAAAGCGTGCTAGATTAGACGAACATTCAGCAGGCGCAATAATATAGTAGGCGGCTACCGCATAATCTAATGCCGGTAGATTCAAGTTCACGATCTCACATCCCATATCTTTGAATACCTCTATCGCTTGCAAGACATTATCGGCAATCTGTGGTGCCAAATCTTCGGACAGATACTCCTGCGGCACACCAACACGCAAGCCCTTCGGTGCATCGCCCAAAGCCTGTGCATAATCGGGTACTGGGTGCGAGGTGCTGGTAGAGTCTTTCTCGTCGAAACCGGCGATGGCTTGTAGCATTAACGCACAATCCTCAGCACTGCGCGCCAGCACACCGCCTTGATCCAAACTTGAAGCATAAGCAACCATGCCGTAGCGCGACACTCGCCCGTAGGTTGGTTTGATGCCGGTGACACCGCAAAACGCTGCCGGCAGCCTGATTGACCCTCCGGTATCAGTTGCCGTCGCACATGGTGCCAGTGCTGCGGCAATCGCTACTGCCGAACCTCCCGAAGAACCACCCGGCACGCAGCTCTCATCCCAAGGATTATGCACCGCACCATAAAAACCAGTTTCGGTTGAAGAGCCCATTGCGAATTCATCCATGTTGGTCTTGCCCAACATCGGCATACAAAGCTGTTTTAGTTTGGTCGTCACGGTTGCATCGTAGGGGGCAATAAAATTATCCAGCATTTTAGAAGCACAGCTGGTACGCACGCCTTGGGTGCAAAATAAATCTTTGTGCGCAAATGGGATACCGTGTAAGGGGTGGGTTTGCTCGTCGTACGATTGCCGGTCGGCTTGTTCGGCGCATTGCAATGCTTGATCTGCGGTCACCGTAATAAACGCATTTAAGGCGGTGTTGTGATTTTCAATGCGGTCAAGAAAAAAACGAGTCAATTCGGTGCTTGAAAAATCCCCCTTGCGTAGTCCTCTGGCAAGTTCGGTTAGTGTATAGCCAAGCATTGAAATCCTAATCCAATACTTTGGGAACCGTATAGAAGCTATCGTGCCAATCAGGTGCGATTTCTTGCAACCGCTCGGACTCATCGGGTTCTGCAACTTCATCCGACCGCAATCTCTGCTGCATATCCAAAGGATGAGAGAGGGGTGCTATGTCTTCTATATCTGCCTCGTTTAAACGCTCAACGAAACCCAATATCTCGTTCAGAGAATTTACCAATGCTTCGTGTTCGCCGTCTGCTATTTTCAAGCGAGCTAGTTTGGCTAATTTTTCTAAATCTTTGTTGTCCATTGCACCCTATTATAAAAAGATAATTGTATCATCTCCAATTTTTTACTTGTTATATCAACTGTAGGAGAGGGATGTACTAGTGCAGACACGCCACAACCACCCCGTCAGGCTTCGCCTGCCACCCCTCCACAGGAGGGGAATGGTCCGCTCCTACACATGTAGTTTACACTGGGGATCTACGTGGTAGTTCCGATAAACCTGCGCAACACGCCGAACAATAGTAACATCGCAGCAAGACCGTAGAATATTAGTGCTTCGTTTTCCTTTCTGTAGGGGACACTCGGATAATGCGTCATCACTTGCGTTTGGGCAACAGTTACATTGTTTTGGTCGGCAGCAAACCGCAAACTACCGTTTTGATTGATTGCCGCATAAACAAAAGCGAGTAGGTAATCGTCTCTTTGCGGTGATACGATAGTTGCGATACGCCACTGATATTGATCGGGGTCGGCTTGTTTACGAGGCAACAAAATAATACTGTCCTTGTCTAGGTTTATTTTTAACCCCTTATAAATCGCTGGATAAAGTCCCACATGCATTCTAACGACGGCATCCCCAGGCAAGTCAGGGAAAGGCGTTTGATCGGAATTATTCAACAGCAAAGCATCTTCCAGCAGCTGATTCGGATGTACTGCCAGTGCCGTTACATTGTTGTCTTCGGTTTGTTGGGCAACATATAAAGGATTTTTATCGGCACTCGATGCCGGAAACATCACGCTTTTAAGGTATTCGTAGAAGTTGAGTTCTTCGTCGGAAAACGGCGGCATCATTGAGGCAGGTAACAATATATCGTCTGCAAACTTGAAATTTTGCAACATCAAGTAATTCCCTTCGCTAACAGCACTTTGTGCTCTTTCCATAAACTGAAAGAGTGCTGCCAAGATGTTTGCGTAATCCAGTTGCTCGCCGTTCTCGTCGCCCTCCTCCGTATTCAGATATACATATTCTTGCTCTTTTTCCGAAGACGACTTTTCCGAAGACGGTGTTGCGGTTCTAAACCGCATGACGCTCGGGAAATCACTACTTTGGTTCGCTCGCCCCATGCTCTCCGCCATCATTTTGGTTAAAGCATCAAACATCTCATCAGCAGGTTCGTTTTCTCCTCCTCCGCTATACTCCTCATTTTGAGGCTCGGCACTTTCCGCATCGTAAGCAAGATCGTCAAAGGGATAATTTTCATCGCTGGTCATCGCACCCAGCGAAATATCAGCAGGCATATCCTCCCATATATTCTCGTTATTACTTCCCTCGCCTTCGTTTTCGTTTTCTCTAAACTGCTCTGAGTTCCCCGGTCCTTCCGATTCCTCTTCACTTATCTCATCAGATTCGCTAATTTCCTCTCCTGGACCGGGTGTGCTGTCGTTGTCATCCGCTATAGGATTGCCGTCATAACCAATGAAATGCCAATGGCGAGGCATCGGGCCGTGATCACCAATGATAGACATAGTCAAATAAAAAGTGCGGATATCATAAATATCTATACGTATATAGTTTTTTTGTATGGGATTCATCTTTGCCAAAAATGCATCAAACGCATTATCGGGTTGCAACAGCTCATCACGGCTGAATCTCTGTTTGGTGTAATAGTCCTTTATATAATTAGAGTGCAGTTCAATAATCGGCATAATAGACGGCTGCGGATTGGCATCCATAGGACTATTGATATAGTCGTGTAGCCTAGCCGGCCTAGAGGTAGGCAGCCCGTTCATCACCACCGAAGTTGCCAAATCGCGGCTGAGCAACACCGATATATCTTCTACCTCACTGATACGCGCTTGCTCTTGTTCGTGCTTAATCATCATCGTAAGCACGATAAGGATGATGATCATCGCAACGCTGTTTGCCAAAATATCTGCCAACGCAATGCCGGCAAAGCCCGGAAGCAGGCTTCCTTTTCGTGATTGCACTGCCGTTGCCATTTCTCTACTGCCCCTTGATGACGCGGTCTATATAAGGCGGGATGTCGTCCAGCGAGACTGACTTTAACAATTCACGGTCGGCAATGATCCAACCGATGGTCAATCTGTCCCGAATCGTAGGCATCGTCAGACGCATACATTCCCGGGCTAATGCCATCGTTCTGACACTCCCTTCCATGATGATAAAGATGAGCTGCTGTTTGGGTTTGCCGTAAATCTTTCTGGCGTAGCTCGCAAACGGGCTATTGGGCGCGCAAATCTGGTCGTGTTTTAAGACATCGCCACTCTCTACGATGCGCAATTCGTCGGGAAAAGTCAGTATGGAATAACCGGTGCCTTGCACACCCCAACTCACTTTATAATCACCTTCGTTGTTTATGCCTTCCAAACGCTCCTGTAGCGAGAGCTGAGAAAAAGTGTTTATCAGTATAAATAAAACCAAAAGCAGAGCAAAAACACCACCGAAAATCTCAACCATCGGCGCGTTGTTTTTCTCTTGATCCTTTAAGCTATCATGACGACGCATCATTTTAATTTAAGTTCTAACAGCGATTATCTGGTTTTCGTAATTGGTCAGCAGATTGTTCTCCCATCGCTGTATGATGGTTTGCAACAAGGTCAACACGATGCTCAAAGACAACGCAATCAAAGTCGTATCAAAGGCAATTCCTAATGGGGCTATCGCATCGCCCAACTGATTGGAGAGATTGGCTAAGCCCTGCTGCTCGCCGATAATCTGTTGTATGCCGTCGGATGCAAGCGAGATGCCGTAGACGGTGCCGATAAAACCCAAAATGGGAATAGACCAATTGAAATAGCGCGGCAAGATATAGAAGTCTGCCGATTTTTTCCATATTAAATCAATGTAGGTATCCTTAGGTATAGCGTTTTGATCGTCCAATAAACGATGGTAGGTTTGCATCAATAACGAGCGGTCGGGTTTGTTGATCAACCGCTTCTCGTTCCACAGAGTATAGCTTTTGCTCAGCAACAGGATCAGACCCCAGCAGAACAGTAGAATGGTGAGCGGCGGTATAAATCCACGGGCTAAAAACTTATCCGTTACCGTTATCATATCCGGATAACGAACCGCAGTGTTGTAGATCATCAGCAATATCGTTGTAGATAAAATAATCGCAACCGCCAGCGTCAGCACTAACGGAGGACCCGAAAGTATCGATTCAAGTTTGCGTATCATGTCCTGCTGATATTCCGAGGAGGTGCTATGATTGAGTAGTATATAAAATATATACAACGCCATCACCGCACTCAATAACGGCAAAGACTTCTCGGGCGTATAACCATCGGATAGCAAAACCTGATTATTAAGCAACGGGATGAATACCTGATAAGTAACGATAAGGCTGATGGCAATCAACGATAATAATATTAAAAAGCTCAACACCTTGAGCATAGTCTGTTTCTTTAACATCAGCGCAGCAACTGACAACAAAGCGATCGCTAGACCTACTCCTAGACCACTGAACGCAGAATAGCCGATATTAATTCCTAAGCTGATAAATGCGGCGGGGAATAGTACAAACGATGTGATAATAATGATAAATTGGTTTAACATAACAAGTAAAAGTATTCTATAAAAAGTTTCGGATGGAAGTTAAATTATAATACATTCTATGGTTATTGGTGTGAGTTATGATAAAAATTATTCCCTCAAAAAATTTAAGCAATCATTTTATTAAAGGATATGCCTTGTATCCGCCTTTCCCGGCAGATACCCGAACTGCGATTTTCGCACTTGGGTGCTTTTGGGGGGCAGAGCGTTGCTTCTGGCAACAAGCCGAAGTTTATCTAACCGCCGTGGGCTATGCCGGCGGTGCTACCGCTGACCCCAGCTATCAAGCAGTTTGTAGCGGTAATACCGGTCATACCGAAAGCGTGTTGGTCGTATATCGCGACAATCAAGACAATGATGTGCATAATGTCAATGGCAATGTCTACGAAAAACTGCTCAAGACTTTTTGGGAAACTCACGACCCGACCCAAGGTATGCGACAAGGCAACGATGTCGGCAGCCAATATCGCTCGGCAATATTTTGCTTTGACGATTTCCAATACCAACTCGCCTTGCAAACATGCGAAGCCTACCAAGCCCGTCTAAATCAATCGGGCTTTGGGCAGATTACAACCGAAATCATTCGCACCGCAAACTTTTACTACGCAGAAGATTACCACCAACAATATCTAGCCAAAAACCCCGGCGGCTATTGCGGACTGGGCGGCACCGGCATCCACCTCTAAAAAATTCCCCTCCCAAACGTAACCGCTTGCGCCATTAAATTTAAGAAAACGGTAGGGGCGGACTCGCATGTCCGCCCTACGGTACCGCCCTGCACAAACCCAACCGCCTGCGCCACCAAATTACGCAAACCACCCTAACGTTACGGCTCTGCACAAATCAAACCACTATGTGCCATCAAATTTACGATAACGGTAGGGGCAAAATAAAGCCGCCGATTGAGCCAGTAGGTCAATCGGCAATTTTATATATCCGCCCTACGGTACCGTCCTGCACAACCGCAACCGCCTGCGCCATCAAATTACGCAGACCACCCTAACGTTACGGTTCTGCACAAACCAAACCACCATGTGCCATTAAATTTACGATAACGGTAGGGGCGGACTCGCATGTCCGCCCTACGGTACCGTCCTGCACAACCGCAACCGCCTGCGTTATCAAATTACGCAAACCACCCTAACGTTACGGTTCTGCACAAACCCAACCACTATGTGCCACTAAATTTACCATAACGGTAGGGGCGGATTTGCATATCCGCCCTACGGTACCGTCCTGCACAAACCCAACCGCCTGCGCCATCAAATTACGCAAACTACCCTAACGTTACGGTTCTGCACAAATCAAACCACTATGTGCCATTAAATTTACGATAACGGTAGGGGAGGGCTAACATGCCCTCCCTAAAATACCGTCCTGCACAACCTCAACCGCCACGCGCCACCAAATCATGTTTACCGTAAACGAAATGAATGAATGGGGCTGTTGAAAAATTACCGTCATCGCTCAACCGCAACCGCTTGCACCACTTGGTTTTGGCTCCCATGAATTGGGCGGTGTACGAAGGATAATGTACGACAAGCAACCATGCTGAGGTTCTGCACAATGTCACGCCGATTGACCTACTGGCTCAATCGGCGGTTCTACTTGTGCAAGCGTGTCGCATTACGGAAGGACATATTGAATCGCCGATTGACCTACTGGTTCAATCAGCAATTCTACTTTACTCAATGCATTGAGTAAAAATACTCAATATACTGAGCAAAATTACTCAACACATTGAGTAATTTTATATTTCTATGCTATCCTTAACTTATGGAAGGATTCAAACATAAAAGACCTCAATTTAAGACCTTGAAAAACCGTCTCAAAGAACCCAGACGGTTCATACAGTGCCTTTTAGGTCCTAGACAAATAGGGAAAACTACGCTCATTCAGCAAATCCTAGAAACCCTCCCCTCTAAAAGTTCTCTTTATTTCAGTGCCGACGACCCTGCCATGCAAAGCCACGAATGGATTCGTCAAAAATGGCTGGAAGCTAGACTTTTAGAAAAACAACAAAAAAAAGATATATTCCTCGTCTTTGACGAGATTCAAAAAATCGCTTCGTGGTCGGATGTGGTGAAATCCCTTTGGGACGAAGACACGCGAAAACGGACAAAAATCAAAGTTGCCATCTTAGGTTCATCTCCCCTGCTATTGCAAAAAGGTCTCACCGAAAGTCTTGCCGGACGCTTTGAAGTTTCAAGGCTGGGGCATTGGTCTTTTGCCGAAATGAAAAAAGCCTTTGGCTTTGGCATCGACGAATACATCTATTACGGAGCCTATCCGGGTGCTGCCGCGTTGATTAACGACGAAGCACGATGGCGAGATTATATCGTCAATGCCTTAGCCGAAACCGTTTTATTGAAAGACATCCTATTGAATCATCAAATCAATAAGCCTGCTTTGCTGAGACAACTATACGCTCTTGCCACCCAATACTCGGGACAAATTCTTTCTTTCCAAAAAATGCTAGGACAACTTCACGATGCAGGAAATACCACAACCCTCGCACACTACTTGGAGCTACTTTCTATGGCAGGCCTCGTCTCAGGACTTCAAAAATTCTCTGCCAATACATTGAGGAAAAGACTCTCAAGCCCCAAACTTCAAGTCCAAAATACCGCCCTCATAACAAGCTCACTCGGAGAAAGTTTTAGCAACATAAAGGAAACCACACACTGGGGACGGATAGTAGAGTCTTGCGTGGGTGCATACCTTTGGAACCTATGCTTTCAGGAAGGTGGAGAACTCTATTATTGGAATGAGCAATCAAAGGAGGTTGACTTCGTCCTAAAGAAAAACGACAAAATAATCGCCATTGAAGTGAAAAGCGGACGGAAAACCGGGCATCTCAAAAGTTTAGAGGCCTTCCACAAAAAACATACGCCCGACGAAACACTCGTTGTAGGAGGAGAGGGAATCCCGCTTACTGACTTTCTGAAAATGACCTTTTAGGGAAACCAAAATCGGACCACCACAAATTAATAAATGAATAGGCTGTTGAAAAAGTGGTATTCCTCTCCTTGGGAGGGGCGGCAGTGAGCTTACCCACCATAGATGCATAGCCGGCAAGCATAGTCTGCGACAATGGCACGGAGTTTAGATGCAAGACCGTGTTCTATTGGAGCTACAACCAGCAGGTGGAATTAGATTTTATCCAACCCGGCAAACCGACAAAGAGTGCCTTTGTAGAAGGCTTAAACGGCAAGTCGCGAGACGGCTGCCTGAACAGGCAACAGCATAAAAACTAACTTTTCAGATGGCAATAATAATGGGGTAACGTCAATACAAATGAGCTAGCTTATAAGCCGAATCCAATTCTATTTGACCATTATACTCAATCAACCTTAAGCCCTCTGGCGGATAATTGGGAATAAGCTTTATAAGAGCTTGAGTTCTCATACGATACTTAATGGCCTCATCTACTGTTGTAATTTCTATAAAGGAGTTATCAAGCTCTCCATTGGTTTGTAAATAATGAGCTAAAAAATTATTCGCAAGTAAGTTACTGTGTCTATCTGCTAAGATATAAAGCTCTGGTAAGCCCACACTATCATTTCCTTTAATGACCTCACATGAAAAATGTAAGTAACGATAATGCAGATCTTCACTATATCGGTTAAATAGCTCTTCTGTCTCATCTGAGCAAACATATTTCCCTCTTTCATATTTTTCATAGTCTTCAGCATGACTTAAAAAGGAAAAAAATAAACTTAAAGTAAGAACAACAATAATGAATTTAACTAACTTCATAACACCTCCTAAAAACTGCCCTTCCCTCCTTTTCAGTAGCAAAACTCCAATGGGTGTATTATAAGTTACCTCTGTGCCTGATGCTAATAAAATCTTAAATAAGCTAGATTTCCAAGATCGCATTTCGATATTGGTTGGTTATTTTTGCAAGTGGCAAGTTAGACAAAATCCCATGTTTCTGCCTAAGTTTAAGTCTTGCAACTAAAAACAAGTTCCATAGCGCGCCATTAAGAGACAATCTCTAGTTGAGATGACCTCTATACTATCACCTGATTTTCAATTTGCTTCATAAGTGCTAAACAAGTCACAGATTTACTCAATTTGCTGAGTAATTTTACTCAATACATTGAGTATTTTCATATTTCAGTGCCGACGACCCTGCATGCAAAGCCACGAATGGATTCGTCAAAAATGGCTGGAAGCTTTGAAGTTTTAAGGCTGGGGCATTGGTCTTTTGCCGAAATGAAAAAGCCTTTGCCTTTGGCATCGACGAATACATCTCATGGTGCCTATCCGGGTGCTGCCGCGTTGATTAACGACGAAGCGCGATGGCGAGACTATATCGTCAATGCCTTAGCCGAAACCGTCTTATTGAAAGACATCCTATTGAATCACCAAATCAATAAGCCTGCTTTGTTGAGACAACTATACGCTATTGCCACATACTAGGGACGAATAGTAGAATCTTGCGTGGGAGCCTACCTCTGGAACCTATGCTTTCAGGAAGGTGGAGAACTCTATTATTGGAACGAACAATCAAAAGAAGTTGACTTCGTCCTAAAGAAAAACAACAAAGTAATCGCCATTGAAGTGAAAAGCGGACACAAAACTAGGAATCTCAAAAGTTTAGAGGCCTTCCGCAAAAAACATACGCCCGATGAAACACTCGTTGTAGGAAGGAAGAATCCCGCTTGCCGACTTTCTGAAAATGACCTTTTAGGGAAACAAGTTAGAGGGGCTTTAAGGCTTGTACGGTTCACAATTCTTTTCTATTATCTGTTTCAATCGTTTTTTTAGTTTTTCTTGTTCTGATCGACCATATTCATCAATATATTCAGAAATATCAATATGATCTGAAACATCAAAACCTTCTGGACACAAGTATTCGGGTTTAAGTGTATCATCCCAACCTCTAGGAATACCTTTTGGGAAAGACAACCCCCAAACCCAAGTGAAATCTAAAATTGTTCTATCACCTAAAAGTGCTTTAGAGAAGTCTGCCTTCGAAAGATTTGCTGCTGTAAGGTTTGAATAAATAAGATTTGCATCTGTGAGATTGGCATTCGCAAGATACGCATCTGTAAGGTTGGCTCTCCCAAGATCCGCACCTGTAAAATCGGTTTCCCTAAGATCCGTAGATGTGAGATTAGCTTCCCTAAGATACGCAGATGTGAGATTGGCATCTCTAATATTGGCCAATGTAAGATTGGCTCTCCAAAGACTCGCATCTGTGAGATTGGCATCCGCAAGATACGCATCTGTGAGATTAGCATCTTCAAGCCCCGCATCTGTGAGATTGGCATCCCAAAGATCCGCATCTGTAAGATTGGCTCTCCAAAGATCCGCATCTGTGAGATCGGCTTTCCAAAGATCAGCACCTGTGAGATTGGCAAGGAAAAGAAATGCTTCTGTGAGATTGGCATTTTGCAGGGTTGCTTTACATAATGTGGCACCTTGCAATTCTGCTTCTCTAAAGTTTCGACCTTCCAAATCAAGTGAATCAGCGTATCGACACCATATAGACGAACTCTGGTTAATTAAATTTTCATTATCCGTTTGTCCCTCTAAATGAACCGCCAGTAGCTCAGGCGCAGGTTCTCTCTCTACCAATTTACGATCAGGTAAAACAAAACGGTTAGGCATTATTTTCTTTACCCATTCTAATTCATAAAAACTAGCAGTGACAGGGTTATAAATTTTACTGCCCGGAAAATTTATAAATATAACAATAACAACGAATGCTGGTGTTATTACCAATAAGAGCCCAGCAATGCTATTAATCCATATCGTTTTCCCTTCGTGAGACTCAAGAATATGACGCCCAAAGCCCCACAACATTAATACATCAATCAGTATAACTATACGATGTGACCAAGTAATTAGCCCATCTTGATACGGGAGAAATTTTATTTGTGTGACTATCAGCACTATTAGCGGAAATACGACTAAAGAAACAAAAACTATTAGATAAAGCATTTTACGCTCCAACTTCGCTTTTTCTTCTATGAGTTTTTCTTCTACAAGAATGTGGACAAGCGGCAAAGATGCTAACAGCATTTTCGCTTTGCGAATATCTTCCTTAGATATTAGACAATAGCTTATTTCCTGCTTATAAAGAAGCACTTTATCAGAGAGAAACGTTACTTGAATAAGTAAATAAAAGTGTAAAACCAGCAAAGCCAATGGCATCCAGGTAAAGAATTCTACAATCGGCACCCTAATATGAACAAGGGGTAGTTGTTTGTCACCCGCACGAAAGAGAAGTTCTTGCTCTGTAGATAGAACGATGATGAAGATATAAATCATCACCGTTAAATATACAGCATAAATATTGCGAAAATGCCGCGCACTATCGTTCGCAGACTCCAAGAGATATTCTGCGTCAAGAATTTTAGGGGGGTTATATCTCGGCATTGTTTTTCCCTTAAGTTTTATCGCAAAAATAGAGTGAGTGACTCTTTTACCTTTACTTACAACCCTGCTTGGATTAGGTCGTGCATGTTGATGGCTCCAGCGAGTTTGGCATCTTGATCAAAAACCGGTAGAGCATTCACTTTCTTTTGTTGCATCAGCTGCAAGGCTTCTATTGCGAGGGTGTCTAGTGTGACTGATTGATAGGGGTGAGTCATGAGTTGGTCTATCGGGGTTTTTAAGAGTTCAGCATCGCGGTTTAGCGTGCGCCTTAGATCGCCGTCTGTAAAAACACCGACTACTTGATCCGCTTCACCAATCACGAGCGTCATACCCATCCCTTTAGCCGATATTTCGTATAAGGCATCCAATAGCAGTGTTGATGAAGCGACTTTAGGGACGGCATCGCCAGTGCGGACTAGGTCGCTGACTTTGAGCAGTAATTTCCTACCTAAATGACCACCCGGATGAGAGCGAGCAAAATCTTCGGTGGTAAAGCCTTTATTCTGCAATAGTGCTATTGCAAGCGCATCACCCATCGCAAGTGCGGCGGCAGTACTTGCGGTAGGTGCCAAGCCTAGCGGACACGCCTCTTGTTCTACGCGAGTATTCAAACAGACATCAACGGAACGCCCCAATGTAGAGTCCGGCGTGCCGGTCAATGCGATCGTTTTGATTGCGATGTGCTTGAACGAAGGTAGCAAACTATTGATCTCTTCGGTCTCCCCTGAATAGGAAATAATGACGGCAACATCCCGGCTATCGATCATGCCCAAGTCACCGTGGCTTGCTTCGGCAGGATGCAGATAAAATGCTTTGCTACCAGTGCTGGACAAAGTAGAGCTGATCTTGTTTGCGATATGACCGGATTTGCCAATGCCGATTAAGATAATGCGCCCGCGACATTCTATTAAACAGCGACACGCAGCGACAAATTTTTGGTCGATTTGTGAGCGAAGTTTTTGTATCGCACCCGCCTCTATATCCAATACCTCTAAGGCAAGTTGTTTAATTTTGTCCGAGTTGAGTTCCATTTGATTTACCTACCTTGCTGGGTTTTTGTGGGATACTGCCATTTTGGGCTGTTGAAAGAGTATTTCATGCACCATAGGGGCGGATTTATATATCCGCCCTAGCGCGTTGTGTCTGTACAGGCAATCCATTCTATCCATTTCGATTATCCGCCCCTACCGTTTTCATAAATTGAATGGCGCAAGCGGTTGAGTTCACACAATAACGGTACTTTTTTAACAGCCCTAGAAGTTTCCTTTTTTTCATCAAACAAGTCTCTGTGTTTATCGTTATTGCTGGATTTTATCATAACAAGGCAGATGTTTATTGCCACCCCTCCACAGGAAGAGAATTGTCTAGTGCAGGCACTTTTTCAACAGTCCCCATTCCTTAACTTAAAAAGTATCGGTTTGATTAATAAAAATAAGATGTAATATAAGTCTTGGATGAAGACTAGTATTTTAATCACAACAAACGGAGATAAGACATGTCGGAAATAGCACTTTACAACGCATTAACAAAGCTGGGATTAAAGCATGACAAAGCAAAAGAAGCCGTTGCGGATGTGGCGAGTTCAAAGGATGTGGTGACGAAGGCGGACTTAAAAGCAGGTTTGGCAGAATTAGAAACAAGATTAGTAAAACAGATGTATGCAGTCGCCGTAATAATCATCATTGTCAATGTGGCAGCGGTTGGGTTGATGATGAGGTAACGTGGGGCTGTTGAAAAAGTGCCGCTGATTATCGCCGTGACGTTGTTCAGTATCGGCACAAAGATCCGACATGGGTAGGGGCGGATATGCAAATCCGCCCCTACCATTTTCGTAAATTTGATGGCGCAAGCGGTTAAGTTTAAGCGATGACAGTACTTTTTCAACAACCCCGAATGTACTTGTACAGAACCACCACAACCACCCCGTCAGGCTTCGCCTGCCACCCTTCCACAGGAGGGGAATTGTCTAGTGCAGAACCGCCACAACCACCCCGTCAGGCTTCGCCTGCCACCCCTCCAAAGGAGGGGAATTGTCTAGTGCAGAACCACCACAACCACCCCGTACCTGCACAATGTTAAGCCGATTGACCTGCTGGCTCAATCGGCGGTTCTATTATTTTAGGACGGCACTTACTTCTTGCTGGTAGAGCAAAACGATATAGGCAGAGAAAAAGAGCAAGATCAAAACGCCTTTGACCCGATACAGGCAATAGCGTTGCGGGATTAAAAACAGTATCAGCAACAATAAGGTGATCATCGCATTAACCAGAAAGTCTCTATACAGAACTTCGCTTCTCATGTATGAATCGCCGACCATTGCAATCGCACCGATAACGCCCAAGCCGTTGAACAAATTAGAGCCTAAGATATTACCGACTGCGATGTCCTGACGTTTTTTCCATGCGCTCACCAGCGATGTGACTATCTCAGGCAGGCTGGTGCCCAACGCGGTCAATGTCAAACCGACCAATAATTCGCTAACCCCAAAACGATTGGCGATACCGATCGCTGACCAAACAATTAATTCGGCTGCACCGACCAAGACCGCAATGCCTATCAATATATGTGGCCACCCTTCCCGATGACGTTCTTGCCCGTCATCTTCGTATTCGTCGGCAGTGCGTACCATCCAGTACATCAACGCAAACAAAACCAATAACAAAAGCAATCCGTCTACGAAACCAAGCTCAAAGTTCGTTTGCACTTGCGTCGTTTGTCCCAGCGTGCTTAACAATGCAAGGACATCTTGGAAATCAAGTTGCCAATCCATTGCCAACAACCATACTGCCAAGATGGCGATTCCCAACATGCTAAACTTCTTGCATAAGATATGATGTTTGATGTGGATGGGGATGACCAACGCCGCCAGCCCCAACCCTAAACCTATGTTGGCAATGTTGGAACCAATGGCATTGCCCCATGCAGCCTCAGTGGAGCCTTGCAGTGCTGCCAGCATAGAGACAAACAACTCAGGTGCCGATGTGCCCAAGCCGACGATAACCATGCCGATAATCAACTGCGATATTTTATAGCGTTGGGCAATGCCTATGGCACCTGTGATGAGCAGGTTTGCAGACCAAATGATTAAAGCCAAGCCGGCAAAAAAAGCAGTTAATTGGATTAGCATGTTATGGATTCTAAGATAGCAACCTTTTGATTAAAATATGTGTGCTAATATATTGTACATGGAAAAAGCACTTGATATTGCAAAAAGCGACTTGCTCGCGCCCGCCGAAATAGACGAACATCATTTACAAAAAGTTTTATCCTCCCTGATGGTTCCGGGTGTGGACGATGCCGAACTTTATTTCCAGCACGGTCGCCGAGAAGCATGGTCTTTAGAGGACGGCATTGTCAAAGAAGCAGATTTTAGCTTGGATAGAGGGGTTGGTGTTCGGGCAGTCAGCGGCGAGAAGACAGGTTTTGCTTACGCCAACGAAATCGTCATGCCAGCATTGACCACGGCGAGCGAAACAGTGCGATACATCGCTCGTTCTGGCAACACCAATGTACTGCAAAGTTGGCAACCCCATAACATGCAAAGGCTCTATGACTTTGACGACCCACTGGCGGGCATGGAAGCACAAGACAAAACTGATTTACTCTATGCCATAGATACACAAGCACGGCAATCGGATCCTCGCATCAAGCAAGTGATGGCATCTTTATTAGCCACCTACGATGTGGTTTTGGTCGTCTCTTCCGACGGCACTTTCGCAGCCGATATACGACCTTTGGTGAGACTCAATGTCGCAGTCGTGGTTGCCGATAAAGAGAAAAGAGAATCGGGGTATGCCGGTGCCGGCGGACGTTTCAGTTATCAACAGTTATTACAAAAGCATACATCTAAAAGCGTGGTTGACGAAGCGGTCAGGCTCGCATTACTCAACCTTGAAGCAGTGCCGGCACCAGTCGGTGAGATGGTGGTCGTTTTAGGACCGGGCTGGCCGGGCGTGTTGTTGCACGAAGCAATCGGGCATGGGCTAGAAGGCGATTTCTGCCGCAAAGGCACCTCGGCGTTTTCAAACCGCATCGGCGAGCGTGTTGCAGCCTCGGAAGTGACGGTGGTGGACGACGGCACGCTTGACGGACGACGGGGTTCTCTCAACATAGACGACGAAGGCACTACCACGCAATGCACCACATTAATAGAAAACGGCATCCTCAAAAATTATATGCAGGATAAAACCAACGCCCGCCTGATGAATGTCCAACCCACCGGCAACGGACGCAGGCAATCGTATGCACACCTACCAATGCCGCGCATGACCAATACTTATATGCTAAACGGACAACATAGCCCCGACGAGATTATCGGCTCAGTAGATAAAGGCATCTACGCAGTCAACTTCGGCGGCGGGCAAGTTGACATCACCTCCGGCAAATTCGTCTTTTCGGCAAGCGAAGCCTACCGCATAGAAAACGGCTCTGTAGGTGCGCCAGTCAAAGGTGTATCGCTGATAGGACACGGACCCGATATCCTCACTAAGGTTGCAATGGTCGGCGACGATATGAAACTGGACAACGGAATAGGTTCTTGTGGCAAGCACGGTCAGTTGGTGCCAGTCGGCGTAGGTCAACCGACATTGCGCGTGGACGGTATGACGGTGGGAGGAACCGATATTTGAAACCCGAACACTCCGATTTGGTGGCGACAAAAACGCCGGAGCAACTAAAAGAAATAGTAGCCGAAATTCTAGAAAAAGCACGAGGATGTGGCGTGAGTGCCGCCGAAGTATCGGCATCAGTAAGCCAAAACCTGTCGGTCTCAGTGCGCATGGGAGACATAGACATATTAGAGCGCGGTAGCGATCAAGGCATGGACCTGACCGTCTATTTAGGGAAACGTAGTGGAAGTTCGGCTGCAACCGGCTTGACGCAAGCGGATATCGCAAAGCTGGTAGAGGAAGCCGTGAACATCGCAAAATATACTGGCGAGGATGACTATGCAGGTCTTGCCGATGTCGACGATATGGCAACCGAAATACCCGATTTACAGCTTCATCATCCGTGGACGATTGATACTGCCGGTGCGATTGAATTGGCAACCGAATGTGAAGATGCGGCGCGTGCCGAACCTTTGATAGTTAATTCCGAAGGCGCGCAAGTATCGACGACCCAAGGCACCTATTGTTACGGCAACACGCATGGTTTCAATGCCGCCTACCGAGGCACACGGCATAGTGTCTTGTGCTCAGTGGTTGCCGGGAAAAACGGTGCAATGCAACGCGACATGTGGTTTGATAACAATCGCACTGCTAAAGCACTGCAGTCGGTGAAGACCATAGGTCGGCGCGCCTCAGAACGCGCCGTGCAGAGATTGGGGGCAAGCAAAGTACAAAGTTGCAAAGTGCCGGTTTTATTTGTTCCGGAAACAGCAGCTTCTTTGATCGGGCATTTCACCTCTGCCATCAGCGGTAGTGCATTATATAAAGGAACCTCGTTCTTGCTGGATTCCTTAAACAAAGCGATATTCCCTGCTTTTGTGCAACTCTCCGAACAACCTCGCCTGCCGTGTGGGTTATATAGCGCGCCGTTTGACGGCGAAGGCGTTGCCACGCGCGATCAAGTTATCGTTGCCGACGGTGTGGTGCAAAACTATATACTCAACAGCTATGCTGCACGCCGCCTGTCCATGAAAACAACCGCAAACGCCGGTGGCTTGCGGAACGTGATTTTATCCGGCGAACAAAAAAGTTTTGAGGAATTACTGAGTGATATGGACAAGGGGTTAGTAGTCACAGAACTCATCGGCATGGGGGTGAACCCAATAACCGGCGATTACTCGCGAGGTGCTTCAGGCTTCTGGGTGGAAGACGGAAAGATAGACCATCCAGTGGAGGAAATCACCATCGCCGGCAACTTGAAGGCGATGTATTCAGGCATCGTAGCACTCGGCAACGATATAGATCAACGCCACAATATCCGCTGCGGTTCCATATTGATAGGAGAAATGGCCATCTCCGGAATGTAATGCGCCGCTGAATTTACGCGAACCCCGTAGGGGAGGGCTAACATGGGATTGTTGAAAAAGTGTCTGCATTGGTACATTCCCCTCCTTTGGAGGGGTGGCAGGCATATGCATTTTGTAATGCATGCGTTTAACAATCATGTTAAGGTTCTGCACGATGTCACGCCGATTGACCTACTGGCTCAATCGGCGGTTCTATCTGACGGGGTGGTTGCGTCATGTCTGCACAACCTCAACCGCTTGCACCACATAATTATGCAAACGTAGGGGCGGATAATTAAAATGCCGATTGACCTACTGGCTCAATCGGCGGCTTTATTCTGCCCTAACGCATCATGCCTGCACAACCTCAACCACTTGCGCCATCAAATTATGAAAACCATTCACCGGATACTTGCACGATATTTTGTGTTAATACAACGCGTACCCAAACGCGTCATGTCTGCACAACCCCAACCGCCTGCGCCATCAAACTTACGGTAACCACCCAAAACGCGCTGCCCTCGCACAAACAATCCATTCATCCATCGAATTCATGATAACGGTAGGGGCGGATTTGCATATCCGCCCAAACGCGTCATGTCTGCACAACCTCAACCGCCTGCGCCATCAAACTTACGGTAACCACCCAAACGCGCCGTCCTCGCACAATCAATCCATTCATCCATTTGATTCATGGAAACCATAACTTGTTCGCGCGTAGCAGTTTTATTTTTCAATAGCCTTGTCATTTCTGCACCAAACAATTCCCCTCCTCTGGAGGGGTGGCAGGCATATGCATTTTGTAATGCATGCGTTTAACAATTATGTTAAGGTTCTGCACGATGTCACGCCGATTAACCTACTGGTTCAATTGACGGTTTCTTTAGTGCTATAATGTAATTTTTAACTTTAAGGAATCAAAATGTCGGACATCGCTTTATATAATGTATTAACAAAATTAGGTGCTAATCCTGAGGAGGCAAAGGAAGCCTTATCCGATGTCGCAAATTCAAAAGAAATGGCAACTAAGGCAGACCTGAAAGTAGGTTTAGCAGAGCAAGAAACCAAACTAATAGAAAAAATAAGCGACACAAAAAACACAATGATTGTATGGGTCGTGGGTGTAGGCATCGCATTATTTCTAGGATTATCTGCAGTGATTTTTTCCGTTTTTGATTTATTGAAATAACCCTATTGAAAAAGTACCGTCATCGCACGAACTCAACCGCCTGCGCCACTAAACTTATGGTAACCACCCAAAACGCGCTGTCCTCGCACAAACAATCCATTCATCCATTTGATTTATGGAAACCATAATTTGTTCGCGCGTAGCGGTTTTATTTTTCAACAAACCCAAGCGTCTGTACTAGTACATTCCCCTCCTCTGGAGGAGTGTCAGGCGAAGCCTGACGGGGTGGTTCACAACCGCTTGCGCCATTAAACTTACGGTAACCACCCAAAACGCGCTGCCCTCGCACAAACAATCCATTCATCCATCGAATTCATGATAGCGGTAGGGGCAGATTTGCATATCCGCCCAAACGTGTCATGTCTGCACTAGTACATTCCCCTCCTTTGGAGGGGTGGCAGGCAAAGCCTGACGGGGTGGTTCACAACCGCTTGCGCCATTAAACTTACGGTAACCACCCAAAACGTGCTGTTCTCACACAAACAATCCATTCATCCATCGAATTTACGGTTACCTACCGTAGGGGAGGGCTAACATGGGACTGTTGAAAAAGTGTCTGCATTAGTACATTCCCCTCCTGTGGAGGGGTGGCAGGCGAAGCCTGACGGGGTGGTTGTGGTGGTTCTGCACTAGACAATTACCCCCTACGATGCATGATGGCACTTTTTCAACAGTCCCACATGCCCTCCCTAACGCGTTGCACTCGCACAACCTCAACCGCCCTGCTGCGCCACATAATCACGCAAACCATCCACAGTGCACTGCACCCATACAACCTCAACCGCTTATGCCACCCAATTTATACTAACCACCTGACGGGATGGTGTTTTGCATACCCCTCATCTCCCTCTCTACCGATACCTCG
Source organism: uncultured candidatus Poriferisulfidus sp. (assembly GCA_965200865.1). Classification (GTDB taxonomy): domain Bacteria; phylum Pseudomonadota; class Gammaproteobacteria; order Poriferisulfidales; family Oxydemutatoraceae; genus SP5GCR1. The sequence goes on from CBDAVG010000002.1 coordinate 1,419,574, forward strand.
CTAATTTTTGCATCAACTTGCTCAGCGAAGTAACCACCACATCATCGCCGATTGAAAATTCATCATTCCCTCCATACACAATGTATTTTTTAGTCGCCCTCACATCTTCACAGGTTCGGCTGTAATGTTTACTCGGCTTGGGAGCAATGCCGTACTTAATCTCAACTGCCCAGATTTCTGAAAACGAAAGTTTAATCACCAAATCTATTTCAGCCCCTGCCGCAGTATGATAAAAGTAAGTCTCGGCACGACGCGGTAGCACCGAATGTATGTTTTCAATTACAAAACCCTCCCAGCTTTTACCCAATGCCGGATATGACAACAACGCGTCATAAGTGTCAATGCTTAATAGCCGATGTTGAATGCCGCTATCTCGGATATAGTAGCGCGGCGATTTTATCAAACGCTTTTTGACATTGACATGCCAAGGTTGCAGCCGTCTGACTAATAGTAAATCAACCAAGATATCAATGTAATGATTGATTGCCGCCCGTTGGACCTCCAAGCTGCTCGCCAGTTTAGAGACATTCACGACTTCACCTTGCAGATGCGCCAGCATAGTCCACAGGCGGCGCAACTTGCTCGCCGACACCCTAAAACCCATTTGCGGCACATCGCGTTCTAGGTAGGTGCGAATCAAATCTTCCAACCAATCCATAGCCAAGTCATCATCGGATGCTAAATAACTAGTCGGGAAACCACCCCTAAGCCAAAGCTGCCTAAGGTTATCGCTGTCTGCTTCGGTTTCCAGCGCATTGAAACCACCCATTTCAATATAACTAATACGACCAGCCAAACTCTCCGATGACTGCCGTAACAAATCCGGCGAAGCGGAACCCAATAATAAAAACTGTCCGTGCTTGTGCCCGCGTTCTTTGTTCTTATCAATCAGACTGCGCAACATCACAAACAAATCAGGTGCGCGTTGAATCTCATCTAAGATGATTAGCTTGTCGCCGTGATTGCTCAAATAATCGCTCGGATCCCTGAGCTTCAAAACATCCTCTGGTGCTTCTAGGTCAAGATAGATTGAACTGCGCCCCTCCATTACCATCTTGGCAAGCGTAGTTTTACCCACTTGACGGGATCCCAGCAACAACACAGCAGGAGTCCGTATGATAGCCTTTTCCAGCTTATTCTTAATCCATCGCTCTAACATACCTCGCATATTGCATAATTTTTATACAAATTGCAAGGTTTCATTCCTCTCCTTTGGAGGGGTGGCAGGCCTATGCATTTTGTAATTTATGCGTTTAGCAATTATGTTGAGGTTCTGCACAATGTCACGCCGATTGACCTGCTGGATCAATCGGCGGTTCTATCTGACAGAGTGATTCCCAACCGCAATTTATTGAAAACCATGTACGATTTCGCTAAACTATCAATCATAAAAAAACAGTAGCACCATCACATAAAAGCTGTGCCGGAGCTATCATATCAAGACATACCAAAAGGAATGTTCGGAAAATATAAAAGGTTAAACCCAAAGTAAGTAATTAATTATGGAATCTAAAAAACTAGTTAATACTTTCAAAGATTTTTGTAGTTCAGGCAAATTTCATGCCCTTTTAATATTGCTTATTAGTGTAGTTTTATATTACATGGTTCCTGAAAATAATTTAACTAATTTTTTTGATATATTCGTCGGCCTTTTTATTGTAATCTTTGTGGTATATCTCATAGTTATGGCATTGTATATAACTCACAAGTTCAATAAAGGGTCGGAGAGGCAAGAAAAGAAAAAGTATGACAACGCGATCAAATATTACGATAGTGTGATTCGGATTCACCAAAATAACCGATTCATATTCCCAGTCTTAAACTTAATTCTAGGCATTAATCCTGAAACTGTTTTGAAAGCAACAACGAAGATACCAACCAGTACAACATATAATAAAGTTATGCATAAGGATAGTACTCTGTTTGAACAAAGCAATAGCCATAGATCCGACGGATGCGTACGCATATAAAAATAGAGGTAATAGCAGAACTGCAATAAAAGACTACGAGGGGGCACTTAAAGATTTTGACAAAGCGATTGAACTAAACCCGGGACATAAACATGGCTTATAGTAACAGAGGTCTCGCTAGATATGAATCGGGAGACTACGAGGGAGCAATTGCAGACTTCAACAAAGCTATTGAACTAAACCCCGAATTTGCTCTCACTTATAACAAAAGAGGTATCGTTAAGTGTGAATTAGAAGACTATGAGGGAGCAATTTCAGACTTTAACCAAGCTATTGAACTAGATAAAGAAAATGCCACTCCTTATAATAACAGAGGCATTGTCAAAAGAAATTTAGGAGACTACGAGGGAGCTATCGCAGACTACGATGAAGCCATTAAAATAAACCCCAAATCTGCTGTTGCTTATAATAACAGAGGTACTGCTAAGAGGGATATAAAAGACTCTAAGGGGGCAGGCATAGACTACAACAAAGCCATTGAACTAGACCCTGAATTTTCTCCCGCCTACTATAATAGAGGTAATAACAAAGCCGCATTAGGAAAATACAAAGAAGCGATTGCAGACTACGACAAAGCCATTGAACTAGACCCTAAATTTTCTCTTGCTTACTATGATAGAGGCAATAGCAAAGCCGCATTAGGAAAACACGAAGCAGCGGTTGCAGACTTCAACAAAACCATTGAACTAGACCCAGAATTTGCTCATGCTTACAATAATAGGGGTAATAGCAAAGCCTCATTAGGAAAACACACAGAGGCGATTGCGGACTACGACAAAGCTATTGAACTAGCTCCATTGAATGAGCGGTACATAAAGGCAAGACAACAGGCGCAAAAAGAACTTGATGATGCCCAGACCATACAAGCGCATCATTGTCAATAGGAAACTCATTGGTTCCTCACAATTTGCACCTTTCCTATGACTCGGCTGCGCATTTCAGTCGTTCAGGATTCCAGATTTTCTCGGCAAAGCGACTATAGAGATTTTGCCTCTCGTCTAGGTCTTTCTTCCGAAACTGAGGATGCAGCTTATCAACAGCCCTGAATGTGTCTGCACTAGTACATTCCCCTCCTGTGGAGGGGTGGCAGGCGAAGCCTGACAGGGTGGTTCCCAACCATAATTTATTGAAAACCATATAAGATTTCATTAAACTATTAAACACAAACAACAATAGCATCACCTTATAAAAATTGTGAATGTTCAGAGAATATAAAAGGCTAGACCGAAACAAGGAATAATTATGAAATCTGAGAAACTGGTTAATATTTTGCAAAACTCTTACAGCTCAGGTGGGCGACTTATATGTCGTTTAGCGAAACCTGTAATTTGCTTTTATAGTTCATGGAAACATTGTATCAGTCTCACTTTGCTTTTTACTGTTTGCTTGATGTTGGCTTACATCATTACTGCTTACGATTTAACTGACCTCATTATTGTCTTTTTAGTGTTGTCTCTGACAGCTATAGTATTATATATAGCATATATAGCCAATAAGTTTGTTCAGGGACTGGAGAAGCAGAAAAAAGAAAGGTATCAAGAGGCAATCAAAGATTACGATGATGTGATTGGAGTCTACAAATACATTTATCCTCTCCGCTTAATCTTAAACTTAATCCTACGCCTTAACCCTAAAACCAATTTGAGCATATCAAATAATATGAAACCTAGTACACCAGCACCAGCTAATAGAAAGAGTCAAACACATCCGAGTGGTATAATCTCTGAACAAAAATATCCCTATATTTCTAAATTAGCCGAATACATGTTGCGTAATACGAACATATTTGCTGATGCTTACAATAACAGAGGTAGTATCAAGGCTGCATCAGAGAAACACGAAGAGGCAATTGCAGACTACGACAAAGCCATTGAACTAGACCCTGAATTTGCTGATGCTCACTATAACAGAGGTAATAGCAAAACTGCATTAGGAAAACACGAAGAGGCAATTGCAGACTACGACAAAGCCATTGAACTAGACCCTAAATTTGCTATTGCTTACACTAATAAAGATGGTGGCAAAGCCGCATTAGAGGAACACGAAGCGGCGATTACAAACTGCGACAGAACCATTGAACTAGGCTCCGAGGTCGCTGATGTTTACCTAACAAGAGGCAATAGCAAAGCCATATTAGAAAAATACGCAGAGGCAATTGCAGACTACGACAAAGCCATCGAACTAAACCCAGAATTTGCTTTTGCTTACTATAATAGAGGTAATTGCAAAGACACATTAGGAAAACACGAAGAGGCGATTGCAGACTACGACAAAGCCATTGAACTAGATCCTAAATTCTCTTTTGCTTACAATAATAGAGGTAATTGCAAAGCCACATTAGGAAAACACAAAGAGGCGGTTGTAGACTTCAACAGAGCCATCGAACTAGGTCCAGAAGCTGCTCTTGTTTACGGTAATAGAGGCGATAGCAGAGTCACATTAGGAGAGCACAAAGAGGCGATTGCAGACTATGACAAAGCCATTGGGCTAGACCCTAAGTCTGCTCTTGCTTACATTGCTAGAGGTAATTGCAAAGCCGCACTAGGAAAATACATAGAGGCGATTGCAGACTACGACAAAGCTATTGAACTAGACCCTAAATTTGCTACTGCTTACAATAATAGAGGTCATTGCAAAACCGCATTAGGAGAACACGACGCGGCGATCACAGACTATGACAAAGCTATTGAACTAGACCCTAAATTTGCTACTGTTTACAATAATAGAGGTAATTGCAAAACCGCATTAGGAGAACACGACGCGGCGATCACAGACTATGACAAAGCTATTGAACTAGACCCTAAATTTGCTACTGCTTACAGTAATAGAGGTAATTGCAAAACCGCATTAGGAGAACATGAAGCGGCAATTGTAGACTTCAATAGAGCTATTGCACTAGACCCTAAGTCTACTTATGCTTACACTAACAGAGGTGATTTTAAGGCCACATTAGGAAAACATGAAGCAGCGATTGTAGACTATGACAAAGCCATTGGGCTAGACCCTAAACTTGCTACTGCTTACAGTAATAGAGGTAATTGCAAAGCCGAATTAGGAAAACATGCAGAGGCGATTACGGACTACGATAGAGCCATTGAACTAGACCCTAAACTTGCTATTGCTTACAGTAGCAGAGGTAATTGCAAGACCATATTAGGAAAACATGCAGAGGCGATTTCGGACCACGACAGAGCCATTGAACTAGACCCAAAGTATGAGACTGCTTACAATAATAGAGCTGCTTATAAGGTGAAATTAAAAGATCATAAAGGAGTAATCATAGACTTCGGAAAATTAATTGAACTTAATCCAGAAAATGCAGATGCTTACTATAACAGAGGCCTTGCTAATGAAAATTTAAGAAACTATAAAGAAGCAATCGCAGACTATGACAAAGCTATTGAAATAAACCTATCTAATCCCACGTATTTAATGGCAAGGCAGAGGGTTCAAAAAAAACTTGATGATTCCAAATCCAGCACATAGGTGATACGCCATATCACCGCCGATAGAAAATTCCTCGGTTCCTTACAATTTGCACTGTTTCTATGACTCGGCTGCGCGTTTCAGCCTCTCGGGATTCCAGATTTCCTTAGCAAGGCGAGTATAAAGATTTTGTCGCTCGTCTAGGTCTTCCTTCCGAAACTGAGGGTGCGGCTTAAAAGGAATACCGCTAGAATCAATAAATCGCTTGAAACCAGGGTTGTGTTCGTATGCCTTTTCATGAAGGCTCTGAGCCAGTAAGTTATTCTTAAGATAATGTTCCCGTTTCTTTTCATAAGGGCTATCCCCATAGCTCGCATTAAAACTTTTAGGCAGGAGCAATAAACACCCAATACGATTGCGATACTCGGCAAAGTCCGAAGGATGTCCGAATTCATCGGAATGATTTTCAAAGTGATCTGCCCAAATATGCTCTATTTCGTATCCTTTTTTGCTACCACGTTGTATATACTCTTGATAGCGAGAGGGTAGTCCTGATTCAGTTTCCACATAATCAGTTATGCGCGCAAGCAATATATGAATTTTAGGTCTATTGAGTACGTGTAGCCGAAACCGGTCATTCGTAGCAAACGTTTCATCTTCCTCATTAAGGTGCTTAGTGAGTATGTCCACAAGAGTTGCAGTGTCCTTGCCTCGTATATCGCGTATTGTCTGAAACATAGAGTATCTTATAGTTGAGTATTGTATTGAGCGTCCGTTCCAAATCCGTCGTGTAATCAGAATATCCAGATATGCGGATACTATGCGTAGTTTACGTTGAATATCCTGTTCACTATCTTCGCGTTGCAAAGGTGCTAAAAGAAGAGGATATTGCAGTGTGACATTATTCTGAGCGCAATAGTGAACTGCCTCCAAATCTGGCTCTATTGTCTCTGCCGCTTCACGCAGACGACTATACCATGAACTATAGAATTTGAAGTCCTCTTCAATGAAATGAGAAAAATCAGAGTTTGACGACAAACCAATAACCTTTCTTTGGTCACGCACCCAGCGATGAAACTCCGTACCGATAAGCTCAAAGTCACGCGGAACAGCTCCTCGCCTTGACTCACGAATGGTTTCCGCATATTGACTACGCAACCATGCTTTGATGGCATCTGCATCTTCCGTTTTACGAATGTTTTGAAGATTAGCTATCTGTTGCCGCCAAAGTTGATTAGCTCTATTGCGATGCTCTAAATCTGTAATGTTTGCAAGAATATACCCCTTGAGCATATCTGTAGGTGTGAGTGATAAACCACGATCATTCATAGTTTCAAAAATAGTATACGCATCATCATCGGAGTAAGCGGTAATCTCAACTAGATGTACGTTCTCTATGAGCCAATCCGAAAAATACGGAAGTGCTTCATTACTAATATCATCAGGGAAAAGATCCTCTATATCCTCAAATCGATTAACAATGTTTACGATTGATTCGGGTTGCCCGTCCGTGTCAATAGTGCGGACTCTGAAAAGTGCATCCATACACGCTTCCCTCTCTTTTACATCAATATTGAATGAGTGTCTGCCATACTTTGTAGAACAAATTAAATCAGCAAGTTGTCTTTGGGTACTTTGTTCTTCGTCAAGCTGTGCCTCAGTAAGTCGTTCTTTTCGTTGTTCGTCATCAAGTAGTCTATAGATGTAAATAAGAAGAAGGGAAAGTGTCGTCAATCGTTGCTGACCATCAATGATGAATTTTTTGCCTTCCTTGTCGCTAATGATGATAGAACCCAGAAAATAATGTCCATAATTCTTAACTGCATCACGCTCATGGTCTGGCTTGTAGTTTTCAAAAAATTTATCTGCAAGATCATCAATCAACTCTTCAACTTGTTTCTTTTGCCAGCGATATTCTCGTTGATAGTAATCTATCGCAAACTTAGCACCACCTAATAAGGCGCGGAGATTTTTGGCATCACCACGGATTTCTTTCATAGCTTGTGTTCTCCAGTAATTTTATTAAAACATTTGGTTGAGTCATTTTTCGTATATATTTTCATGACATTAATCAGGCTTTTCTACACCATCTGGCTTATATGAAACAACCAATGACGGCAAGCCTGCTATAATTTGCACTATTCTACCTAAACTAACAGAGACGACAACCCTCAAAGGAGCAACAAGCAGTGAGTAAGAATCCACCCATGAAGAGTTCCAGCATACGGGATAACAATCACTGCGGCAAATTGCAGATTTTCTCAAAGACGAAATCTCCGAAGGTTATATAAGAGGTTAAACCGAAGCAAGGAATTTAATTATGAAATCTGAGAAACTAGTTAATATTTTGCAAAGGTCTTACAGCTCAGGTAAGCAACTTATATGCCGTCTAGTGAAACCTGTAATTTGCTTTTATGGCTCATTGGAATTTCGTGACCGCTTAATTGTGATTCTCATCACTTGCTTTGTGCTGGCTTGCATCATCATTGCTTTGGGTATTGATCTCATTATCGTCTTTTTAGTATTGCTTCTCATATTTACGGTATTCGATGTAACCAATAAGTTTTTTCAAGGACTGGAGAAGCAACAAAAAGGAAGGCATAGAGAAGCAATCGAAGATTACGATGATGTGATTGAAGCCTCTCGGTACATTTATCCCCTTCTCAAAATCTTAAACTTAATCCTACGCCTTAACCCTAAAACTAGTTTGAGCATATCAACTAATATGGAACGTGGTATACCAGCTAGTAGAGAGAGTCAAACACATCCGAGTAGTATTCTCTCTGAACAAGAGTATCCCTATATTTATGCATTAGCCGAATACATGTCACGTAATACGAGCATATTTGCTGACGCTTACAATAACAGAGGCCTTGCTAAGTGGAACACAAAAGACTATGAGGGAGCAGGTACAGACTACGATGAAGCAATTAAACTAGACCCTAAATTTGCTATTGCTTTCAATAACAGAGGTAATAACAAAGCCACATTAGAAAAATACATAGAAGCGATTGCAGACTACGACGAAGCCATTAAACTAAAACCTAATTTTGCTCTTGCTTACTATAATAGAGGTAATAACAAAGCCACATTAGAAAAACACGTAGAAGCGATTACAGACTACGACAAAGCTATTGAACTAGACCCTAAATTTGCTGTTGCTTACTATAATAGAGGTAATAGCAATGCCATATTAGAAAAACACGTAGAGGCGATTGCAGACTACGACATAGCCATTGAACTAGACCCTGATTTTGCTCTTGCTTACATTAATAGAGGTAATAGCCAAGATACATTAGGAAAAAACGAAGAGACAATTGTGGACTACAACAAAGCCATTGAAATAGACCCTGATTTTGCTCTTGCTTACTATAATCGAGGTAATAACAAAGATACATTCGGAAAACACGAAGAAGCAATTGCAGACTACGACATAGCCATTGAACTAGAACCTAAGTTTGTTCTTGCTTACTATAATCGAGGTAATAACAAAGTCACATTAGAAAAACACGTAGAGGCGATTGCAGACTACGACATAGCCATTGAACTAGAACCTAAATTTGTTGATGCTTACTATAATAGAGGTAATAGCAAAGCTGCATTAGAAAAACACGTAGAGGCAGTTTCAGACTACGACAGAACTATTGAACTAGACTCTAAGTATGCTCTTGCTTACATTAATAGAGGTAATAGCAAAGCCGCATTAGGAAAACACGAAGTGGCGATTGCAGACTACGACAAAGCTATTGAACTAGACCCTGAATCTGCTCTTGCTTACACTAATAGGGGTAATGGCAAAGCCGCATTAGGAAAACACGAAGTGGCGATTGCAGACTACGACAAAGCTATTGAACTAGACCTTAAATATGCTCCTGCTTACTACAATAGAGGTAATAGCAAAGCCGCATTAGGAAAACACGAAGCGGCAATCACAGACTATGACAAAGCCATTGAACTAGACCCATCCAATAAGATTTATAAAGAAGCAAGGCAGAGGGTTCAAAAAAACTTGACGACTCCCAATCCAACACATAGATGATACACCATGTCACTGCTGATAGGAAATCCAGCAGTTTCTTACAATTTTCACTTTTTTATGACTCGGCTACGCGTTTCAGCCGCTCAGGACTCCAGATTTCCTTAGCAAGGCGAGTATAAAGATTTTGTCGCTCGTTTGGGTCTTTCTTCCGAAACTGAGGATGCGGCTTAAAAGGAATACCGCTAGAATCAATAAATCGCTTGAAACCAGGGTTGTGTTCGTATGCCTTCTCAAGAAGACTCTAAGCTAGCAGGTTAGTCTTAAGATAATGTTCCCGTTTCTTTGTCTATAGGAACCATCATTTACTGGCTCAATCGGCAGTTCTCCTTTCAACAGCCCTTGAAATTGTTTGCACTAGTACGTTCCCCCTCCTCTAGAGAGATAGCAAGCGTTAAGCCTGACGGAGTGGTTCACAACCGCTTACACCACCAGATATTTATAAACCCCAGCCACAATTTATTGAAAACTATATACGGTTTCATTAAACTATCAAATACAAACAACAATAGCACTACCATATAAAAATTATGCCGAAGCTATCATATCAAGGTACGAGCAAGGAATTTAATTATGAAATCTAGGAAACTGGTTAATATTTTTCAAAACTCTTACAGTTCAAGTAAGCGACTTATATGTCGTTTAATGAAACCTGCGATTTGCTTTTATAGCTCATTGGGATTTCGTGACCGCTTAATTGTGCTTCTCATAACTGGTTTAGCATTAGCTTACAATAGCAGAGGTGTTGCTAAGGAGAAATTAGGAGGCTATGGAGAGGCAATCGCAGACTATGACAAAGCGATTGAACTAAACCCAGAATATGCCGCTGCTTACTTTAACAGAGGCTTTGCTAAGAGCAAAACAGAAAACCATGAAGGGGCAATCGCAGACTTCGACAAAACGATTGAACTAGATCCGAAAAATGCTGCTGCTTATTATAATAGAGGTACTAGCAAAAACGCATTAGGAAAACACACAGAGACAATTGCAGATTTCAATAAGGCAATTAAAATAAACCCTAAGTTTGTTAGTGCTTACTATAACAGAGGTGTTGCTAAGTACAAATTGGAGGATTACGATGGGGCAATTGCAGACTTTGATAAAGCGACTAAACTAAATCCAAAATATGCCGCTGCTTACTATAATAAAGGCATCGCTAAGAGAAAATTAGAAGACTGTGAAGGGGCAATCGCAGACTACAGCAAAGCCATTGAAATAGAGCCAGAAAATGCCTCTGCTTACAATAACCGAGGATATGCTAAGAGAAAATTAGAAGACTGTGAAGGGGCAATCGCAGACTATAGCAAAACCATTGAAATAGAGCCAGAAAATGCCTCTGCTTACAATAACCGAGGATATGCTAAGGGAAAATTAGAAGACCACGAAGGGGAAATCACAGACTATAGCAAAGCCATTGAAATAGAGCCAGAAAATGTTTATGCTTACTATAGCAGAGGTGTTGCTAAGTACAAATTGGAGGATTACGAGGGAGCAATCGCAGACTATAGCAAAGCCATTGAAATAGAGCCAGAAAATGTTTATGCTTACTATAGCAGAGGTGTTGCTAAGGGTAAATCAGGAAACTATGAAGGGGAAATCGTAGACTATGACGAAGCCATTGAACTAGATCCAGAATATGCTACTGCTTACAATAATCGAGGATATGCTAAGTACAAATTAGAGGATTATGAGGGAGCAATCGCTGACGTTAACAAGGCACTTGAGATAGACCCAAACTTTGCTTCTGCCTACGATAGCCGAGGGGTTGCTAAGTACAAATTAGGAGATTACCAGGGAGCAATCGCTGACTATAACAAGGCACTTGAGATAGACCCCGACCACGCTGAGGCCTACAATAACCGAGGGATTGCTAAGGAAGAAGCAGAAGACTATAGGGGGGCAGTCGCAGACTTTGAAGAAGCCAGTAAACTTGACCCATCTAATGAGATTTATAAAGAAGCAAAGCAGAGAGTTCAAAAAAAAACTTGATAAATCTCAATCTGGCACATAGAACCATACGACCATTTGCAAAAAAAGGTGTAAATGCACCTCCCCATCAACGCACTGCATACTGCCTTTATGCCTGCAAGCCTGCTATAATTTGCAATATTCCACCTAAACTAATATAGTAATCATCACAAAAATTGGATAAATTCAAAAGGATCATGATTGAGTTCAACTTAAGAGGAAAAGTAATTGCATTTTTTCAGGAAAATCCAGAAAAAAAAGCTACGACTAGGGAAATTGGTGAATGGGTTGCAGAAAAATATCCAGACTATCTCAATTATAAGATAGATAATTTTGATAAGACTAAAGATGAGGCACTGACACAAATTGTAGCAGAAATAAGTAGTATTAGTCATATTCCAGGAGTTGAATGTGAAAGAGTAGGTCGCAGGTTGATATTTTATTTAGCCTCAGCTGATAGTATTAATACGGAAGGGATGCAGACAGTTGCAAGAGTTTCAACCATTCCCTCTAAACAAAAAGTGAGCGAAAAGTTTGCTGAAGACGATATGTATGATCCTCTTATTGACTTTCTAAAAGACAAACATAAAGTTGATAGTAAACGTATAGAGCATAGAAATGCTAGAAAAAGTAAGCGCGGAGGGGATATGTGGTTGTATCCAGATTTAGTCGGGCTACAAGACTTAAGTGTAGGCTGGAACAGCAAAGTCAGAGATTGTGTAAAACTATATTCAGATAAAATGTCCAAGTTATGGTCGTTTGAACTTAAAAAAGCAATCACCCCCTCTAATGTTCGGGAATATTTTTTTCAAGCGGTTAGCAATTCATCGTGGGCAAATTTTGGTTATTTGGTAGCTTGTGAAATAGATGATCAAAGTTTGGAAGAGTTAAGAATATTAAGCAACCTTCATGGGATTGGCTTTATTAAACTAATCGTTAAGAATTATCAGGACAGCCAAATCATAATCCCCTCCCAAGAAAAAAAGGAAATTGACTGGAGTATAGTCAACAGACTATCAAAAAATACAGATTACAAAGAATATATCACTTTAATAACAGGCATCTATAAATCGGATAAATATGAACGAAGCGCAAAATGGGACAGTGATTAAAAGTATCAAACCTCTATATACCGAATGGTTGCGCATATGACTATGGACTCAGATAATGCTTTACACAAAACATAAACCATGAGTATTCCATCACATAAAAAACTCCGGCTCCCTGCACTAAAAGCAATGGAAGATGATAAGGAACGCCACAGAAGAGAAATTTTTGATTGTCTCAATAAAGAATTTTCGGAAGAAGATAAAAAACAAAAGTATGAAAAAAGCGGTGTATGTAAATTAGACAACAAAATGGATTGGGCGTTAAGATACCTCAAACATGGATGCCTACTTGAAAATACAGCACGAGGTTATTACAAAATTACTAAACAAGGGCAAGAGGTGTTAAAGGAAAATCCAAGCATCATTAGCAACGAGATCCTTCGCCGATATGCCCCCTCTGATAGCAAGTTTTTCTATCCTCAAAAGAGGGATAAAGAACCGACCAATAATAAATATAAGTCAGATGAAGATTTAGAACCTCAAACACCACTAGAACTGATAGAAGAGAACTATCAAAAGTTAAAAGATTCTTTGTCGGATGAACTGCTTCAGAATATTAAAAAGAAAGACCCGAGGTTCTTTGAAGGTCTAGCGGTAGACCTTTTGCTTGCTATGGGCTATGGCGGTTCCCGAAAAGAAGCGGGAGAGGCGATAGGCAAAAGCCATGATGGTGGTATTGACGGCATCATCAAAGAGGATAAGTTAGGGCTTGATATTATTTATCTCCAAGCCAAACGATATGAGAATGGTTCAATTGGAGTAGAGGAAATCAGAAGCTTTGTAGGTGCACTTACTGCAAAAAATGCCTCGAAAGGTATCTTCATCACCACCGCTAGCTATTCCAAGGATGCTAGAAAATATAAAGAACAGGTTCCACAAAAAGTTATCTTGATTGACGGTGCCGACCTAGTAGATTTTATGATTGAAAACAATGTCGGTGTGTCTAAAGACCTCACCTTTGAAATAAAAAAGATTGACCTTGATTATTTTGAATAGTTAGCAGGCAGTCGTTAGAAAATATTAAGACCAATCCTGCGCACCCCCAACGCAATCTATAGTGCCATTGGAGACACTTAGCAGGCTATTTGTGATTCTGCCCTTTTATGAACGGGCCGCCACCAAAAATCGGAGGCAATGTGTAGCGAGGCTTGATGTCTATACCTAATTTCTCTAGTTGCCCCTCTAGTTCATTATATTGCTCAATAATTGACTTAGGTGTCTGCGTGTTGTTTTTAATTAAATCTCGCGATGTTTTATGTGGGTCTTCTTTCTGTTTGGTACTCATAGTTAAAAATATTCCTCCGTAATTGATAATGTGTAATTTCTTAGCTAACAGCTGACGGGTTTTTCCCGGGCAATTGCCTCAAAGTGACTATTATATGTGTAAGGTTCCTGTGGTTTGCAGATATTTGTGGCGTGGGAGTTTATGAACCACCCCGTCAGATAGAACCGCCGATTGAGCCAGTAGGTCAATCGGCGTGACATCGTGCAGAACCTTAACATGATTGCTAAACGCATGCATTACAAAATGCATAGGCCTGACACCCCTCCAGAGAAGAGGAATAAAAAGATTGACTATGAAAATCTATCACATCATAAAAAGCCTTAGCATCAATCCAGTCGCTGCTATATTGACTACGATTATTATTCCAGCCACCGCATACATCTGTTTTACTAATCTTGTTTCTAGGTTTGCTAAATCCACTTTCGTTGCCATATCCTTTATATCTGACTTCGTAGCCACATCCTTTGAATTCGTAGCATCGGCGACCGCCTCTTTTGCTGCTTCATGGTCTAATCCTAACTTTGTTAGTGCGTTGTAAAGTGCTATTTCCGACATAAATTTCATTCTCAGTTCTAGTGCGCAAAGCTCTTTTAATAGTTATTCGGAGAATTTGTATCCGCAACGCCCACTGCAGATTTCCGAGTTTTTGAATCAGTATTACTAACGGATATATCACAAGCCTTTAATACTTGGTCTCTTAGTATTAGTCCTAAAACTCGCATTAAATCTCTTATTTGAATACCTGCGTTAAAAGCTATATTAGCTAGCTGATCGTATTGTTCTTTACTATTTTTTAGACAGCGATTTCCCATATTCACTCAATGATACAGGGCTATCGTTTCGATATATTCCTTTATGTCTACAGGCAACCACTTTACCAGAAAGGACATCCACTCTTCCAATGAGAATATCTACTTTTTCACGAATTTCTTCTATTGACTTGAGTGCTTTGGGAAGGCCTTGTAAATTTTTTCTAACATCTTCTAAATCTTTCAATTTTGAGTTCGTTGTGACAAAACACGCGATAATGGTGAAGAGGATTACTAGAGACAAGATATTCTCTAATATACAAAATAGCAAATACATTTCATTATCCTTTGATTGACCTTTATTTATATACCATTATATAAGACATTGGGATTGTCGGGAAATCAATTGACGGTTGAACCAATAGGTCAATATGGGTGGTTTGCAAATATTATTGGCGCGAGCGGTTGGGGTTGTTCAGACACGACGCGTTAGGGCGGACATGCGAGTCCGCCTCTACGTTGGTTTGGGTACGCGTTGTATCAATACATAATATTGTGCAAGTACCCGGTAAATGGTTATCGTAAATTTGGTGGCGCAAGCGGTTGTGAACCACCCCGTCAGGCGAAGCCTGACACCCCTACAGAGAAGAGGAATAAAAACGATTGACTATGAAAATCTATCACATCATAAAAAGCCTTAGCATCAATCCAGTCGCTGCTATATTGACTACGATTATTATTCCAGTCACCGCATATATCTGCTTAACTAGTCTTGTCTCCAATTCTGCTATATCAGTCTTCACCTCCGCTATATCCGACTTCGTAGCCACTTCCTTTGAACTAGCAACATCGGCAACTGCCTCTTTTGCTGCTTCATGATCTAATCCTAGCTTTGTTAGTGCGTTGTAAAGTGCTATTTCCGACATATCTAATCTCCGGTTATTATCTGTGAATCACTATTATAAGACCAATGCATAACTTCGCTGATTACTATTTGAAATAAATTTCATTGAGATTATTGGGAAATAGAATCACCAGTTAAATCAATAGGTCAATATGGGTGGTTTGCAAATATTATTGGCGCGAGCGGTTGGGGTTGTGCAGACATGACGCGTTAGGGCGGATATATAAATCCGCCCCTACGGTTGGTTTGGGTACGCATTGTATTGACACAAAATATTGTGCAAGTATCCGGTAAATGGTTATCGTAAATTCAGTGGCACATAGTGGTTGGGGTTGTGCAGACATGACGCGTTAGGGCGGATATATAAATCCGCCTTTACCAGTATCGTAAATTCAGTGGCACATAGTGGTTGGGTTTGTGCAGAACCGACACGACCACCCCGTCAGGCTGCGCCTGCCACCCCTCCAGAGGAGGGGAATGGTTTGCAAATATTATTGGCGCAAGCGGTTGGGGTTGGGCAGACATGACGCGTTAGGGAGGGCATGTTAGGCTGTTGAAAAAGTGTTTCATGCACTCGTAAGGGATAATTGTCTAGTGCAAAACCACCACAACCACCCCGTCAGGCTTCGCCTGCCACCCCTCCAAAGGAGGGGAATGTACTAATGCAGATACTTTTTCAACACCCTCACAACGCGTCAGGGTGGTTTGCGTGGTTATGTGGTGGGTGGTGTTGGTTCTTGTTCTTCGCGGCCGACTAGGCATACATAAGCCATTGGGGCATTATCTCCTTTGCGAAAGCCGTGTTTGAGGATTCGCAGATAGCCACCGGGGCGTTCACGATAATAGGGGCCGAGGTCGGTGAATAGTTTATTGACTGCCGCGTTATCGCGCAGTTTGGCAAAGGCGCGCCTGCGTGCGGCAACATTATCGTTCTTAGCGAGCGTGATGATAGGTTCTATAACCCGTCTCAGTTCTTTCGCTCGGGTAAGCGTTGTGTGTATTTTCTCGTGTTCAATCAGCGATACCGACATATTTGCAAAGAGGGCTTTGCGATGTGACGGAGTGACATTGAGTTTTCTACCCGAATTAAGATGGCGCATGGGTTCCTCAGTTTAATCTCTACTATTCTCTGCCGGGGCGACCTGATGTCCAGCTAGAGGCTAATTTAGCCGGTGGCCAGTTCTCAACTTCCATGCCCAAGCGCAAGCCGAAATCGGCAAGCATGTTCTTGATCTCGGTTAAAGACTTCTTGCCTAGATTGGGTGTTCTCATTAAGTCTATTTCTGATCTAACCACCAAATCACCCAGATAGTATATTTTCTCAGATTTCAAACAGTTTGCTGAACGGACGGTCAGGTCAACTTCTTCAACCGGCTTCATCAAGAGTTCATCTATTTCGTTTTTGGCACTCTCTTGTTCGGTGATTTCAATTTCTTCAAGATTAACGAAAACGTTCAGTTGCGAATGTAGCGTGATTGCTGCTTGGCTAACAAGCTCCTCTGCGCTGACCGTGCCGTTGGTCTCTAACTCTAATATCAGTTTATCCAAATCGGTACGGTCGCCCACGCGGGTGCTTTCAACGTTATACGATACCTTTTTAATCGGGCTGAAACTGGCATCGAGTAATAAGCTACCTACAACCTGATTTTCTTTTTTCTCTTTGCGCACAACCGCCGGCTGGTAGCCTCGTCCTTTTTCAATCCACAGATCCATTTCCAACTCACCTCTATCGCTCAAATGTGCGATAACATGGTTCTTGTTGGCAATTTCAACCGTCTCTTCCACTTGTATATCGGCACCAGTAACCACGCCTTTACCTTTTTTATGCACACGCACCATCGTTGAGTCTTTCTCGTATAGCCTAATTGCCAATCCTTTCAAATTGAGCAAGATATCTACGACATCTTCCTGTACCCCTTCAAGTGTGGAATATTCGTGCAATACATTAGCGATTTTTGCTTCCACAACGGCAGCTCCTTCCATTGCTGAAAATAAAACGCGACGCATGGCATTGCCTAGAGTATGTCCAAAACCGCGCTCCAACGGCTGTATAGAAACACGTACGTGATTGTCGGAAAATCTCTGTATTTCAACTGAACCGGGTCTTAATAAATTAGTATAGCTCACGCTTGCCTCCTTATGATTGAGTTTTACTTAGAGTACAACTCTACTACGAGCGACTCATTAATTTCTTGGGGTAAATCTGAACGTTGCGGATAAGATTTGAATTCCGCTTCAAAGGCTTTGGTATCAACCTTAATCCATTCTACAAAGCCAAGCTGCTCGGCAATATCTATTGCGTCTTTGATTCTAAGCTGTGCTTTTGCCTTATCAGTGATTGCGATCTTATCGGATGGTTTGACTTGATACGAGGGTATATTGACTACGGTACCGTTGACCATAACTGCCTTATGACTCACCAGTTGGCGACATTCCGCACGGGTAGAACCGAATCCTGAACGGTATACCACATTGTCTAACCTGCCCTCAAGCAAGCGTAATAAATTCTCGCCGGTAGAACCGCGTTCTTTAGCGGCTTTCTTGTAGTAGTTTCTGAACTGTCTTTCCAGCACGCCGTAAATACGACGCAATTTTTGTTTTTCTCGTAGCTGTATACCATAATCGGTTTGTCGCGGGCGCCTCTCTAGCTGTGGTCCGGGGGGTCTTGACATATTGCATTTCTTGTCCAAAGAACGACCGCGACCTTTGAGCATCAGGTCTGTGCCTTCGCGTTTACTCAGTTTGCATGTAGGGCCTAAATAGCGTGCCATCGTTATCGTCTCCTTAAATCCTGCGTTTCTTGGGAGGTCTGCATCCGTTGTGCGGAAGTGGTGTCACATCGGTAATGCTGGTGACACTAAAACCAACCGCATGCAATGCGCGTATAGCCGACTCTCGACCGGGACCAGGGCCTCTCACTTGCACTGTGACCCTCTTCACGCCGTATTGCTGTGCTCGTTCCGCTGCCTGAGTTGCAGCAATCTGTGCGGCAAACGGTGTGCTTTTGCGCGAACCCTTGAATCCTGCAGCACCCGCGCTAGACCAGCACAGGGTCTTGCCTTCGGGGTCGGAAATGGTAACGATGGTATTGTTGAAAGAAGAGTTAATGTGGGCAATCGCCTCAGGTACTTCTTTCTTTACTTTCTTACGCGTCTTCGCTTTAGTCTTTGCTTTTGCCATGTTGTTGCTTTACTTCTTCATTTGTCGTCTGGGTCCTTTGCGGGTACGCGCATTGGTTTTAGTGCGTTGACCGCGTACTGGCAACCCTCGTCTGTGTCGTATGCCTCTATAGCATCCTAAATCTCTAAGCCGTTTGATATTGAGGCTGATATCACGACGCAGATCGCCTTCTATCGTGTAATTCGTGACTTCCTGACGCAACTTGTCTAAATCGCTATCGGACAGCTCTTTGATCTTACGGCTGGGTTTGATCTTCGTATTTGCACAAATTTCGCGTGCGCGAGTTCTGCCTATACCGAATATGGCGGTTAAGGCAATCTCAGTATGCTTATTATCGGGGATATTAACCCCTGCTATCCGTGCCATACTCTAAAAGTTTCCTGTTTTAGTTGTTGAAAGGGCTTTGAAAAAGGGCATTATTATAAACTGCTTGGGACTGTTTGACTAGCCTTATTTAACCTTGCCGTTGCTTATGGCGAGGATCTTTGCAAATCACCCTCAATACACCTTTTCTGCGCACTAACTTGCAGTTGCGACATATTTTCTTAACCGATGCACCTACTTTCATAATACCTCCGTCATACTAATCTACGGCTTGCGCCGCGGCGTTGTTTTAGGTTTGCTTTCTTAAGCAAGCCCTCATATTGATGAGACATTAGGTGGGTCTGTAATTGTGACATAAAATCCATAATGACAACAACAATAATCAACAAGGACGTGCCACCGAAATAAAACGGCACATTCCACGATAAAATCAAAAACTCGGGCAACAAACAGACCAAAGTGATATAAATAGCCCCCATCACCGTCAGGCGGCTGAGTATACCATCTATGAAGGTTGCAGTTTGCTCCCCAGGGCGTATGCCCGGAATAAACGCGCCACCGCGCTTTAAGTTGTCTGCTGTTTCTCGGGCATCAAACACGATCGCGGTATAGAAAAAGCAAAAGAACATAATCGCAAAAGCATAAAAGGCGATATAAAGTGGCTGACCAGGTGCCATCGCATTGGATATTTCCGATAGCCATCCCATCCCTTCGGCACGACCAAACCACTGGCCTAGGGTTGCAGGAAACAAAATAATACTTGAAGCAAAGATCGGTGGAATCACGCCTGCCATGTTGAGCTTGAGCGGGAGATGGCTAGACGGTGCAGAAAATAGCCTTTGTCCGCGCTGCTGCCGCGCATAGTTGATAGTCACCCGGCGTTGTCCTTTCTCGGCAAATACCACAAAAGCGGTCACCGCAACCGCCAAAAACAAAATCAACATAACCAAAGGTGGAGCCAGTTCGCCGGTGTTGGCCAACTCTAAGGTGCCACCAAATGCAGAGGGCAATCCAGCGACGATGCCAGCAAAGATCAATATTGAGATGCCGTTGCCTATTCCTCTCTCGTTGATCTGCTCTCCCAACCACATCAAAAACATCGTCCCAGTAACCAGAGAAATAGCAACCACGGCAATAAAACCAGCACCGGTAATATAAGATACATTTTGAGTTTGCAGGGCAATGGCAACACCAATCGCTTGGAAAGTTGCCAGCACAACCGTGCCGTAGCGAGTATATTTGGTAATCGTGCGGCGGCCCTGCTCGCCTTCCTTCTTTAGCTCTTTGAGGTAGGGTATAATCGCCGACATCAGCTGCATGATAATCGCCGAAGAGATATAAGGCATCACGCCCAACGCAAACAGACTCAACCTTTCAAGCGCACCGCCGGAAAACATGTTGAACATCGCCAAGATGGTGCCGCTTTGCTGCTCAAAAAATTGTGCCATTTGAACCGGGTCTATGCCCGGCACTGGAATAAAACTACCCAAGCGGAAAATCACCAGAGCCATTAGCACGAAACCAATTCGTCTTTTTAGCTCGCCGTATTTGCTGCCGGCAAGGTTTGCCATTTGTGCCGTTGCTGCAACCATCTTATTCTACCTCCCCGCCGAGCGACTCTATTTGCGCCCGCGCACCTTTGCTGAGCTTCACACCTTTGACGGTCAAAGTTTTTTCTAAACTGCCGGAAACGATTATTTTCGCTTTTTCGGTTTGCTTAGAAATAATCTTTGCTTCTTGCAACGCTTTTATGTCGCATACATCGCCAGATAATTTGTTCAGTTCGTGCAGTTTTACTTCGGCACATGCTACAACTCTAGAAGAGAATCCGATCTTGGGCAATCGTCTCTGCAGAGGCATCTGCCCGCCTTCAAAACCAACTTTGTGATAACCGCCAGAGCGAGATTTTTGACCTTTATAACCTCGTCCGCATGTTGTTCCAAAGCCTGAGCCGTTGCCGCGTCCGACTCGCTTGCATGCGGTTTTTTGCCGACTTCCCTTCATTGTATTTAAGGTTAAAGATTGATGTTCAGACATTTTCCTCCACCCGTAGTAAGTAATTAATCTTGTTTATCATTCCACGATTTTCCGGTGTGTCTATCACCCACACCGGATTATGCATGCGTCTGATACCCAAGCCTTGCGCACATGCTTTGTGCTTTTTCAATCGTCCATTTAGGCTTTTGACTAGAGTCAATTTGATTCGCTTATCACTCATGGCATTATGTCCTTAACATTGAGACCTCGTTTTGCTGCGATGTCTTGTGGTGAGTGAATGTTTTGTAGACCGTTTAAGGTCGCCTTAACAATGTTGATCGGGTTTCTAGACCCTATGCACTTGGCGAGTACGTTGTGTACGCCGATCACTTCAAACACTGCTCGCATCGCCCCACCGGCGATGATTCCGGTACCTTCGGATGCTGGCGACATATAGACTCTAGCAGCCCCGTACTTCCCTACGATAGGATAGTAAAGCGTGTTCTTGTTCAAAGAGACTTCTATCATTTCTTGACGTGCGCTTCCCATTGCTTTATGGATTGCTGCTGGCACTTCTTTGGCTTTGCCATAGCCTATGCCGATTTTGCCAGCACCATTGCCAACAACGGTCAGCGCAGTAAAACCGAATTGCCTGCCGCCTTTGATAACTTTGGCAACACGATTTACCGCAACGAGCTTTTCCAACAAGCCGTCGGTTGATTCTGCTATTTCTATATTAGACATCTGTTTGTTTCCAACTTAAAATTCCATGTCATTTTCACGCATCGCATCGGCTAAAGATTGAATACGTCCGTGATACTTAAAGCCCGAACGATCAAAAGCGATACGTTTGATACCACATTCCTTAGCTTTAGCAGCCATCATCTCACCGACTTTGCGGGCAGCCGCTTTTTTGTCGCCGCTCTCGCTAAAAGATTTGCCAACGGTAGAAGCCGAAGCTAAAGTCTTGCCGCTTGGTTCAATCAACTGCGCATAAATATGCTGCGGGGTTTTATGGATGGATATGCGATGCGTATCTTTGAGGCGCGCAATTCTGGCACGTGTTCTGCTTACGCGTTTGATGGACGATGCGGTGTGTTTTGCTCTCATCTGTATATTCCTATTTCTTCTTCGCTTCTTTTCTGAGTATTTGCTCACCGGCATAGCGCACACCTTTGCCCTTATAAGGTTCAGGCGGGCGAAAAGCACGGATTTCGGTTGCAACCTGTCCTACTTTTTGCTTGTCTATGCCTTTGACCACAATCTCAGTGGCACTGGGTGTCTCTACCGTAACACCTTCAATAACCTGATAATCTACCGGGTGCGAATAACCTATTTGCAAATTCAATTTATCTTTGCCTTTAGCCTGCGCTCTATACCCTACTCCGACTAGTTCGAGCTTACGCTCAAAACCTTCTGACACGCCTTGGAGTAAGTTGGCCGTCAACGCATGCATCGTCCCGGCAAGTGCCTTGCTATCACTACCAGCATTAAACATAATACCTTCGTCTTTTAGTTCAAATTGAACCGTTTCGTGTATCTCTAATGTGTTTGCACCCTTTTTGCCTTTGGCGTGTATTTTTTGTCCTTCCACTTTGATTTCCACACCTGCTGGCACTGCTACTGGTTTTTTAATTAGCCTAGACATCTCATTCCACCACGCATAAAATTTCACCGCCGCATTTAATTTCTTTGGCTTTCTTGCCGCTGATCACACCTTTAGAGGTAGAACAAATAACCGTTCCCATACCACCCATTATTTGAGGGAGGTCGTCAACCCCTCTATAAAGCCTAAGCCCCGGACGGCTGGCACGGCGTATTGACGATATTACCGGTTTGCCTTTATAGTACTTAAGTTCTATCGTTAGTTCCTTTTTATCGGCAGCTTGGGTTTCTTCGCGATATCCTTTGATATAGCCCTCTTCGTGCAACACCTTGGCGATAGCACATTTCAATTTGGAACTCGGCATGCTCACCGTTGCTTTGGTTCTCGCCTGTGCGTTCCTGATGCGGCTTAGCATATCGGCAACTGGATCACTCATACTCATTACATCAACCTCACTATATCACCAACTGGATTTCATCAAACCGGGTATATAACCCAGCATTGCGTATTCGCGCAGTTTGTTACGTCCTAAACCGAATTTGCGATAGTAACCCTTGGGACGACCGGTTATGCGGCAACGGTTGCGCATTCTAGATGGACTGGAATTGCGTGGTAATTTCTGCATCGCAACGACTGCTTCGGCTTTCTCGTCCGCAGGTGTATGTGGGCTTTTGATTTTTTGCCTCAATGCGTCGCGCCGTTCCTTATATTTCTGCACCGTGAGCCGACGTTTTTTCTCTCGTTCTATCATACATACTTTAGCCATTGTCTCTAATCCTTTCTAGTCCTTGAAGGGGAAATTAAACGCCGAAAGCAAATGCTTGGCTTCTTCGTCGGTATTGGCACTCGTCGTGATGGCGATGTCTAGACCACTAATTTTGCTGATTTTATCAAAATCAATCTCGGGGAAAATAATCTGCTCTTTAATCCCCATATTGAAGTTGCCGCGCCCGTCAAAAGACTTGGAGCTGAACCCCCTAAAATCTCTGATTCTGGGAATTGCGATATTAACCAAGCGTTCAAAAAAATCATACATCATGTTACGACGCAGTGTCACCATGCAACCTATAGGCCACCCTTCGCGGATGTTGAAACCGGCAATTGCCTTGCGCGCATTCGTTACCACCGGACGCTGCCCAGCAATCAATGCCATTTCTTCTTGTGCGACTTTGAGGTTATTCTTATCTTTAGCCGAATCACCCAATCCCATATTCAAAGTGATTTTGACTAATCGAGGGACTGCCATAAGATTTGTATAACCCGGAGTTTCCATCAGCTGTTTGACAACCGTCTCTTTATAAAACTGACCCATGCTTGACATCAATCTATCTCCTGGTCGCTTTGCTTAAAATAGCGCACTTTTTTGCCGTCTTCCTTAACCTTGAAACCGACACGTTCACCTTTGTTGGTTTTTGCGTTATACAGCATCACATTAGATATATGCAAGGGGCTTTCTTTCTCTACGATGCCTCCCTGCTCTCCTTTATCAGGATTCGGTCGCACCATTTTCTTAACGATATTAACGTTTTCCACCAACACCGTGTCATCTGCTGACATGATGCGTAATACTCTTCCTTGTTGACCTTTACTTCTACCGGAAATCACGGTCACTTGATCTCCTTTGCGTATTTTTTTCATTCTCTATACTCACAAAACTTCCGGTGCCAAAGAAATAATCTTCATAAATTTTTCGGTGCGCAATTCTCGGGTCACCGGCCCGAAGATACGCGTTCCTATCAGTTGCAATTGATTATCCAAAAGCACTGCTGCGTTGGTGTCAAAGCGCACCAAAGAACCGTCGCGACGCCGCACACCTTTGCGGGTACGCACTATAACCGCGCTATAGACTTCGCCTTTTTTGGCTCGGCCGCGTGGAATCGCTTCTTTTACGCTCACCTTGACTACATCGCCGACATTCGCATATCGGCGACGCGATCCTCCCAGTACCTTGATACATTGTAGCTTTCTTGCACCACTATTATCCGCTACTTTCAGAAAAGTCTCAACTTGTATCATGCTTCAGCCTCCGTACCTTGCTCCGGTAATGCCTCAGTAGTGTCGCTGCCGCTGGAACTAGGTTGCAGAACCTCTACGAGACGCCACGCCTTCGTTTTAGATTTGCGCGGGCATGCGACAATTTTAACCAAATCCCCGACCTGTCCTTCGTTGGCTTCGTCGTGTACATGTAATTTACTGGATCGGGTAATGTATTTCCCGTAGGTCGGGTGGCGCAACTGGCGTTCAATCATCACGATCACCGTCTTGTCGGAACTTTTTTTGACGATGTTGCAGGTTATAAAATGTTCTTTTTTCTGTTCGCTACTCACGACTGTTCCCTCTCTTTTTGCCTTAGCAGTGTTTTGATACGCGCAATATCGCGCCTATAACTTTTGAAGCGACTGCATTGGGCACTGTTACGGTCGCGTCCTTGTAGCTCTAACTTGAGCTTTTTCTCTACAAGTTCTCTTAAATCCACTTGCAAATCTTCCGGAGTCTTGTTGAGTAATTTAGAGTATTTCATCACATAATCACCCGACTGATAAAAGTGGTGCGCACGGGCAACTTGGATCCTGCCAGCTTAAATGCCTCGCGTGCAATATCCTCCGGAACACCCTCTATTTCATAGAGCATCTTGCCGGGCTTAATGAGTGCCACCCAGTATTCAACATTTCCTTTGCCTTTACCTTGTCTTACTTCCAAGGGCTTTTTAGTGATCGGTTTATCAGGAAATATACGTATCCAAATCTTGCCTCTACGTTTTACATAGCGGGTCATCGCACGACGCGCAGCTTCTATTTGACGCGATGTGATGCGTCCTCTGGTAGTCGCTTTGAGCCCAAACTCACCGAAACTGACTTTGTTGCCGTTGATCGCCAAGCCTCTGTTTCGGCCTTTTTGCTGTTTTCTGTATTTGGTTTTATTCGGTTGTAACATCTTTCTTTACGGCTTTGGCTGGTCAACCAACCACGCCTATCTCCTTATCTTTTTGATCGCTGAAATTGCCCTTATAGATCCAGACCTTCACACCTATAATCCCGTATGTGGTTTTAGCTTCGGCAAGTCCGTAGTCTATATTCGCATCCAGGGTATGCAACGGTGTGCGTCCATCCTTCGCCCATTCGGAACGAGCGATTTCTGCACCGTTTAATCGTCCGGACACACAAATCTTAATGCCCAAAGCACCCAGACGCATCGTGTTTTGAACTGCACGTTTCATCGCACGGCGGAACATGATGCGGCGTTCCAATTGCAGTGCAATTCCAGAGGCAACCAACATCGCGTCGGTTTCCGGTTTACGTATTTCTTGTATGCTAATCTGCACATTATTAACCGAAATACCGTTAATCGCGGCAATCTCATGGCGTAAAGCCTCTATATCTCCGCCTTTTTTACCGATTACGATACCCGGACGCGCAGTGTGTATGGCAATATACACAGCCTTATCGGTGCGCTCTATCGTAACACGGCTTACCGAAGCATGTGCCAGTTTTTTCAGCAAATAGCTGCGTATTTTTATATCGCTATGTAAGGTTTCGCAATACTCATTGCGGGGAACCAACCATTTTGATTCCCAATCCATCACGATACCCACTCTAAAACCAGTGGGATGTACTTTCTGTCCCATAAATTATACTTCCTTATTCATCACTCAATGTAATACTAATATGACTCGTTCTCTTTTTAATCGCAGAGGCGCGCCCTCTGGCGCGTGCTCTAAAGCGGTTTAACGTTGCCCCTTGATCGACCTGTATCTTGCGAACTTTGAGCTCGTCTATATCGGCACCTTCATTATTCTCGGCGTTTGCAATCGCCGACTCCAGTAGTTTCAGAACCAAGCCTGCCGACTTAGTACGGCTAAATCGTAAGTTTTCAAGTGCCCTTTCAACCGACAACCCGCGTAGCTGATTGGCAACCAATCGGCATTTTTGCGGTGATATTCTGCATCTTTTCAATGTTGCCGAGATTTCCATCATACTATTCCCTAACGAGCCTTGCGATCGCCCGAATGTTCCTTGAAGGTGCGAGTCGGGGCAAACTCACCCAGTTTATGCCCAACCATATGCTCGGAGATATAAATTGGCACATGCGCACGCCCGTTGTGTACTGCTATATTCAAACCGACCATTTCCGGTACTACCATAGACCGCCTAGACCATGTCTTAATCGGACGTTTGTCTCTGGCTTCGGCTGCTCTCTTAACCTTTTTCATCAAATGGTCGTCGACAAAAAAGCCTTTTTTTATAGAACGTGGCATATTCTTAATCTCCTTATCTTCTATTGCTACGACGACGCACGATATATTTATCAGTGCTTCTATTCTTTCTGGTTCTAAAACCTTTGGTCGGCATTCCCCATGGACTTACCGGATGACGACCACCGGAAGTTTTGCCCTCACCACCACCGTGCGGATGATCTATAGGATTCATTGCCACACCTCTCACCGTAGGTCTCACGCCTCGCCATCTCTTGGCACCAGCTTTACCCAGTTTTCTTAAACCGTGTTCGTTATTAGAAACTATGCCTATCGTTGCACGACATTCTAATTCTATGCGACGCATTTCTCCCGACACCAGTCGCAACATCGCATAGTTGCCTTCCCGCGCCACATATTGCAACGAAGTGCCTGCCGCTCGTGCAAGCTGGGCACCCTTCTTGGGCTTCATCTCCACACAATGTACGGTTGTGCCAACCGGAATATCTTTGAGTGAAAGTGCGTTGCCACGTTTGATAGGCGCATCGCTGCCCGACATGAGTTTATCCCCAGGTGCGACATTCTCAGGCGCGATAATGTACCGTCGTTCTCCGTCGGCATATAACACCAAAGCGATGTTTGCGCTCCGGTTCGGGTCGTATTCTATACGCTCTACACGACATTGAATTCCATCTTTGTTGCGCTTAAAGTCGATATGGCGATAACGACGTTTATGCCCGCCGCCGATATGCCTTACCGTAATTCTGCCATTGGAGCCGCGTCCGCTGCTGGTTTTTTTGCCGCGCACCAAAGGTCCATGCGGATCGCCTTTGTGTAAATCGTTGCGTTTGGTCGACACCCTAAAGCGAGTGCCTGGCGATGTCGGTCTGTATTTATTTAGTGCCATTATCCGTTCCCCTATTCATTCCCCGTGACGACGATAGTGGAACCCTCGGCTAAGGTAACATAGGCTTTTTTCCAGTCCTTGCAACGTCCGAGTTTGCCTTTAATTCTTCCTTTACGCTTGCCTTTGACATTCACGACATGCACTCTCTCAACCTTGACTTCATAATGCGACTCAATTGCTTTTTTAATTGCGTTCTTAGTGGCTTTGGGTGCCACCCTGAATGTGTGCTGATTAGACTGCATCACTCGAGTTGATTTTTCAGAAATATGCGGGCGGATTAATACGCGAGCGGTCTTCTCTATCGGCAATAAATCTTTCATCGCAGGTTCTCCTGTATTTTTTCGATCGCTTGCTTGGTCATCAATACCTTATCAAAGCGCATCAAATTCACTGGATCTATTTCGTGCGCCAGTAATACACCCACCCATGGGATATTGCTACTTGCCATAAAGATTGTCTCGTCGGCTTCCGCCAACACGATTAAAACCGAAGTGAGAGACATCGCCTTTAGTTTCTCTACCAATAGCTTGGTTTTGGGCTTTTCTATCGTCAATTCGTCTAAGACGATTAATCGGTTTGAGCGATTGAGTTCGGATAGCAAAGACTTTAGCGCGCCACGGTGCATCTTTTTATTCAATTTTTGGTTAAAGCTACGCGGTTGGGAAGCGAAAGTACGACCGCCACCCCGCCACAACGGGCTTCTTATGGTTCCGGCACGCGCACGCCCCATACCCTTTTGACGCCATGGCTTGCTTCCTCCACCTGCAACTCTAGAACGGTTTTTCTGAGCTTTGGTGCCGCTTCGGGCGCGTGCTTGAAATGCTACCGCTGCCTGATGTATCAGGGCGGCATTGTATTTACAATCAAAGACGCCTGCATCAACCGACATAGTGCCACCGTCTGCTTGTTTAAGTTCCATCTTTGTTTCCTTCTTTCGGTGGTTGCGCTTGTTCGGCTTCGGGTTCGGCTTTTTGAGCTGTATCCGATGCCTGCTTGGGTTGCGCCTCTTGTTGTGCTTCGGCGGTTGGCTCAGGTTGTGCTTCTTGTTTTGCTTCGGCCACTGGTTCGGGTTGTACTTCTTGTTTTGCTTCGGGGGTTGGTTGAGGTTGTGCTTCTTGTTTTACTTCGGTGGCTGGTTGAGGTTGTGCTTCTTCTTTTATTTCGGTGGCTGGTTCGGGTGTTGGTGTTGTTTGCTCGGGTTGTTGCGGTTCTATATCAGGAGATACGGCTTGTATATCTATATCGGATAAATGTCGTATCAATACTGTGTTATTGCGACTACCGGGTACTGCGCCCTTAATCCATAATAACTGTCGTTCTTCATCTACTTTGACGATTTCCAAATTTTTGACGGTCACACGTTCATTGCCCATTTGTCCCGGCATTTTCTTGCCTTTGAAAACACGCCCCGGAAACTGGCATTGCCCTACTGAACCCATGACTCGGTGAGATAATGAGTTGCCATGGCTGTTGTCTTGTCCGCGAAAGTTATGCCGTTTGATAGTACCGGCAAAGCCTTTACCTTTACTGATTCCCGTGACTCGTACTTTCTGTCCTTCGCTAAATATCTCCACACCGATTTGTCCGCCGACTTTTTTGACTTCACTGTCGGCAATACGAAATTCGCGTATTTCTTTACCTGCCAGCACGCTTGTTTTCCTAAAATGTCCTTTCATAGGACGCGTAATCCGAGACGCTTTTTTGTTATCGCCACCCACCAACTGCATTGCGTTATAACCGTCTTTCTCGGTTGTCTTAACTTGAGCTATGCGATTAGGAATGACGCGTATAATGGTGCATGGTATTGAGGTACCCTCTTCCTTAAAGAGCCTACTCATGCCCTCTTTTTGTCCGATTACGCCTATTGCCATTGTCCTGTTCCGTCAATTCAACTTTATCTGTACGTCTACGCCTGCAGCTAAATCCAAATTCATTAGTGCATCCACCGTCTTCTCAGTCGAATTGACGATATCCATAATGCGTTTATGGGTTCTAATCTCGTATTGATCGCGAGCATCTTTGTCTACATGAGGCGAAATCAATACTGTGAAGTGTTCTATCTTGGTCGGTAAAGGAATAGGGCCTTTAATGCTTGCACCGGTACGTTTAACGGCTTCTGCAATCTCGCTTGCGGATTTATCAAGCAAACGATGATCAAAGGCTTTTAGTCTAATTCTTATTTTGCTGCCCGTTTCTAACATTTGCTTAGCCATTTTTCGATTTCCTATAGAGTACTTTTTATTCTATGATTTTAGCTACCACGCCTGCGCCTACCGTGCGACCGCCTTCCCTAATCGCAAAACGCAAACCTTCTTCCATCGCAATAGGTCCGATCAAACTCACCACCATCTTTACATTATCACCCGGCATCACCATCTCTACGCCAGACTCTAACTCTACCGCGCCAGTCACATCCGTCGTCCGGAAATAAAACTGCGGTCTATAGCCCTTGAAAAACGGCGTGTGCCGACCGCCTTCCTCTTTTGACAATATATACACCTCGGCTTCAAACTTCTTGTGCGGTGTAATCGAGCCCGGCTTGCACAATACCTGACCTCGCTCTACTTCCTCTCGTTTCGTCCCGCGCAATAACACACCGACATTGTCTCCAGCGCGACCTTCATCCAACAGCTTCCTGAACATCTCTACTCCCGTACAGGTCGTCTTGCTGGTGTCTCTTATTCCTACGATCTCTATCTCGTCTCCTACTTTAACTATCCCTCGCTCTATGCGACCAGTCACCACCGTGCCACGACCTGAGATTGAAAACACATCTTCCACCGGCATCAGATAGTCTCCGTCTATCGCTCGCTCCGGCTCCGGGATATACTGGTCCATCTCGGCAATCAGCTTCTCTATAGACGACACGCCCATCTCCGAGCTGTCTCCTTCCAATGCCTTCAGGGCTGAACCTGTCACTATCGGTATATCGTCTCCCGGAAACTCGTAGTTAGACAACAACTCGCGCACTTCCATCTCCACCAACTCCATCAACTCTTTGTCGTCCACCATGTCGGCTTTGTTCAAATACACTACGATATGCGGCACTCCTACTTGGCGCGCCAACAAAATATGCTCTCGGGTCTGTGGCATCGGACCATCGGCTGCGCTCACCACCAATATCGCACCATCCATCTGTGCCGCACCCGTTATCATGTTCTTGATATAGTCGGCGTGTCCCGGACAATCTACATGCGCATAGTGCCGTGCGTCGGATTCATACTCTACATGTGCCGTTGCTATCGTTATCCCGCGCTCTCGCTCCTCTGGCGCATTGTCTATCTGCTCATACGACCGATACTCACCGCCGCCTTGCTGATCCGACATCACCTTAGTCATCGCCGCCGTCAATGTCGTCTTGCCGTGATCTACGTGTCCTATGGTTCCCACATTGACATGCGGTTTCGTTCTTTCAAATTTTTCTTTAGACATGTTTATTCCTATGGTTTATTGTTTCTTAATAATATCATCGGCTACGTTGTTCGGCACTTGTGTATACTTCAGAAACTCCATAGTATACGTTGCCCGACCTTGCGTAGCTGAACGTAAATCAGTTGCGTAACCAAACATCTCCTTAAGCGGCACTTCGGCGCGTATCGTCTTACCCAATACACCCTCTTCCATAGCCTCTATGATGCCTCGACGCCTATTCAAATCACCCACGACATCGCCCATATAGTCCTCTGGGGTTACGACTTCCACTTTCATCATAGGTTCAAGTAGCACTGGTGAGGCGTTGTTAAATCCTTCTCTAAAACAACGCGAGGCTGCGGTCTTAAAAGCAATTTCGGACGAATCCACATCGTGATACGAACCGTCGTATAAGGTCACTTTAACATCAACCACCGGATACCCGGCAATCACGCCATTTTGCATCTGCTCTTGAATACCTTTATCAACTGCTGGGATATATTCCCTAGGCACAACACCACCTACTATTTCATTGACGAAGGTATAGCCGCTACCGGCCTCGGCAGGTTCTATCTTTAACCAAACATGCCCGTATTGCCCTCGTCCGCCGGTTTGCTTGATATATTTACCCTCTTGTTGAATCATTTGAAGCGCAGTTTCACGATATGCAACTTGCGGTTCGCCTACATTCGCATCAACATTAAACTCACGGCGCAAGCGATCTACAATGATCTCTAGATGTAACTCACCCATTCCCGAAATAATCGTTTGACCTGATTCCTCGTCGGTCTTGACCTTAAAGGACGGGTCTTCAGTAGATAATTTCTGCAAAGCCAAACCCATTTTTTCTTGGTCTACTTTGGTCTTCGGTTCTACTGCCACTGCAATAACTGGTTCTGGGAAATTCATGCTTTCCAACGCAATCGGGTTATTGCCGTCGCATAGGGTATGACCAGTAACCACACCTTTGAAACCTACACCTGCAGCAATATCTCCTGCCCTCACTTCTTTAATCTCTTCACGAGAATTAGAATGCATTTGCAACAATCGTCCGGCACGTTCTTTTTTGTCGGTTGAAGCATTCATAATACTGTCGCCGGAATTCAACACTCCCGAGTAGACGCGGAAAAAGGTCAATACACCGACATATGGATCGGTGGCAACTTTGAAAGCTAAAGCCGAAAATGGTTCGTCGTCGGATGCTTTACGGCGCGGCGGTTCTTTACCGTCTTCGCATAAACCGACGATATCGGGCACCTCCGACGGCGACGGCAGATAATAAATCGATGCATCGAGCAGTGCTTGAACACCCTTATTCTTAAATGCGGTTCCACACAATACCGGTACGATCTCGTTGGCAAGGGTACGAATGCGTATACCTTTGCGTATATCGTCCACTTGCAATTCGCTTTCTAGATATTTCTCCATCAGCTCTTCGCTAGCTTCGCCAGCACTCTCAATGAGTTGATGACGCAAGGTTTCACATTGCTCTTTCATATCGTCTGGGATATCGCTCGCTTGATAGGTAACACCTTTATCTTCGCTGTTCCAGCGTATTGCGGTTTGGGTGATTAAATCTATGACACCTTCAAACTTGTCCTCACTTCCTATCGGGACTTGTAGCGGTATTGCTTTTGCTCCCAGACGATCCTTTATCTGAGATACGACCCTAAAGAAATCGGCACCTGCCCTATCCATCTTATTGACGAATGCGATGCGCGGAACTTTATAGCGATTGGCTTGTCGCCACACCGTCTCCGATTGTGGCTCGACACCACCGACCGCACAAAACACTGCAACGGCACCGTCTAATACGCGCAAAGAACGTTCCACCTCTATGGTGAAATCAACGTGACCAGGAGTGTCTATGATGTTGATGCGATGTTCGTCAAACTGCTGGTCCATTCCTTGCCAAAAGCATGTGGTTGCTGCTGAGGTAATGGTGATACCGCGCTCTTGTTCCTGCTCCATCCAGTCCATAACTGCCGAGCCTTCATGCACCTCGCCCATTTTGTGCGAGATGCCAGTGTAAAATAAAATTCTTTCAGTCGTCGTCGTCTTGCCAGCATCTATGTGTGCCATGATGCCAATATTACGATAACGTTGCAAAGGTGTCTTACGAGGCATCTTCCTACCACCTGTAATGTGAAAAGGCTTTGTTCGCTTCTGCCATCTTCATCGTATCTTCGCGTTTCTTGACAGCACCACCGCGATTGTCTGCAGCGTCTCGTATCTCTGCCGCGAGCTTGTTGACCATAGAGTCTGCTTTGCGCTTGCTCGCTGCATCTATAATCCAGCGCATCGCTAAGGTTTGCTGCCTCACCGGACGCACTTCAACCGGCACCTGATAGTTTGCTCCGCCTACTCTACGGGATTTAACTTCTACACGAGGCTTGGCGGCATCCAAAGCCTTCTTGAATATATCTAGTGCTTTATCGGGCTTTTTATCGATTTTGTTTAATGCACCATAAACGATGCCTTCGGCAACGGATTTTTTGCCTCGCTGCATCACTAAGTTGATGAACTTAGCTAAGGTTTGGTCGTGGTATTTAGGATCTACTAATATCTCCCTAGGCTGTATTTCACGGCGGCGTGGCATTTCTCTATTCTCCTATTACGCTTTGGCACGTTTGGTTCCATATTTGGAACGACCTTTTTTTCTTCCTTCCACACCCTGAGTATCCAAGCTACCACGAATCGTATGATAACGCACTCCCGGTAAATCCTTTACTCGCCCGCCGCGTATTAACACGACCGAGTGTTCTTGCAGATTGTGCCCTTCACCACCTATATAGGTTGTCACCTCGTAGCCGTTTGTCAAGCGAACACGCGCAACCTTGCGCAATGCCGAATTAGGCTTCTTGGGGGTAGTAGTATAAACGCGAGTACAAACGCCGCGCTTTTGAGGGCATCTTTCCAATGCCACCACATTGCTTTTCGCAACCTTAGGTTTCCTCGGTTTGCGTACTAATTGGTTAATCGTTGTCATGTAATTAAAATACTCCTTTTCAGCAATATACAAGCGTAAATAATCCTACTCCGCCTTATCGGCGGAATTAGCCTTTAGGGGAAGGATAGGAAATTATAATAGGAAATGCGCAAATGTGCAAGAAAAAACCCTGATTTTTTTGTCAATCCCAATAAAAATTTGTGGGCTTTTGAAAATAGAACCGCCGATTGATTTTGATATACGGGCTGTTGAAAAAGTACCGTCATCGCTCAAATGTAACCGCTTGCGCCATCAAACTTAAGAAAATGGTAGGGACGGATATGCAAATCCGCCCTACGGTACCGTCCTGCACAACCGTAACCGCTTTGCACCACAAGATTATGGTTTACATAAATTTGATGGATGAATGTATAAATCGTGCAAGTACGTCGCGTTAGGGCGGATATATAAATCCGCCCCTACAATTCTATGGAATACTTTTTCAACAGCCCCATTGTCTTCCCTACGGGAGACATTGTTGTACAATAGCACAATGGCTAAAAACATTAGACCCCACTCTTCCATAATCGTTGACGGCGATGCACGCGCTCCCAGTCGTTCGATGCTGCGCGCCGTGGGTTTCAAAGACAAAGATTTTAACAAACCACAAGTCGGAGTCGCTTCGACATGGGCTGAGGTTACGCCCTGCAATATGCACATTGACCGTTTAGCTCGGCGGGCAGCGAGCGCAGTTGATGATGCTGGCGGCAAAGCTCTGATATTCAATACGATTACCGTCTCCGACGGCATCTCTATGGGCACTGAAGGTATGAAATACTCTTTGGTGTCGCGTGAAGTCATTGCCGACTCTATAGAGACGGTTGTAGGATGTGAGGGTTTTGATGGTCTCATTGCTATTGGTGGCTGCGACAAAAATATGCCCGGTTGCATGATGGCAATTGCTCGTCTAAATCGTCCGGCAATATTCATATACGGTGGCACGATTCTACCGGGGGTTTTAGGCAAACAAAAACTTGATATCATCAGTGTATTTGAAAGCGTGGGAAGTAAGGTCAAAGGCAAGATGAGTGCCAAGCAATTCAAGCAGGTTGAATCTTGCGCAATTCCTGGTCCGGGTTCTTGCGGGGGCATGTACACTGCAAACACGATGGCTTCGGCAATAGAGGCTCTCGGCATGAGTTGCCCAGGCAGTTCGGCACAAAACGCAGTATCACGCGCCAAGTCGGAAGATTGTACCGCCGCCGGAAAGTTGTTAGTCAATTTAATCAAAAAGCAGATACTGCCACGCGACATTATGACCAAAAAAGCATTTGAAAACGCAATCACGGTTGTCACTGCGTTGGGCGGTTCCACTAATGCAGTACTACATCTGATTGCGATGGCGCATAGTGCCAGTATAAAACTAACGCTCGACGATTTCTCGAGAATAGGACGCAAGGTGCCGGTGCTTGCCGATCTCAGACCCAGTGGTCGCTACCGCATGTCTGAGTTGATTCGCATTGGCGGCATACGTCCGCTGATGAAACGGTTGCTCGAAAAAGGATTGCTACATGGCGATTGTCTAAGCGTCACTGGTAAAACCCTGGAGCAGGATCTAAAAGATACCTCGGACTATCCGAAAAAGCAACAAATTATCCGTGATTGGGACAATCCTATAAAAGCCGACGGACACCTGGTAATTTTGCGGGGCAACCTGGCACCTAAGGGTGCGGTTGCCAAAATCACCGGCAAAGAAGGCACACAATTTAATGGTATTGCTTGCGTGTTCAATTCCGAAGAGGAGGCATTGCAAAATATCTTGTCGGGAAAAATCAAGAAAGGAAATGTTATCGTGATTCGCTACGAAGGTCCGCGAGGAGGTCCCGGTATGCGGGAAATGCTATCGCCGACTTCTGCGATCATGGGACAAGGACTAGGCTCCCATGTTGCATTGATCACCGACGGGCGATTTTCTGGAGGCAGTCATGGCTTTGTCGTCGGACATATTACCCCCGAAGCGGCAACCGGCGGGCCTTTAGCCATCGTTAAAAACGGCGACTCTATTACCATTGACGCAGCGGCAGAGACCATAAATCTCAACCTGACAGAGGCACAGATCAAACAACGATTAAAGAAATGGAAAGCCCCTAAAACCAAGCAGCGGCGAGGCACACTTGCCAAATATGCACGGCTCGTAGCTTCCGCTTCTGAGGGCGCGGTGACTGAGTAATAGAACCGCCGATTGAGTCAGTGGCGTGACATTATGCAGAAACGCCACAACCACCCCGTCAGGCTCCCGCCTGCCACCCCTCCAAAGGAGGGGAATGGTCCGCCCCTACCGTTTGCGTAAATTTGAGGGCGCAAAGCGGTTACGTTTGTGCGATGACGGTACTTTTTCAACAGCCACGTTAGTGGTTAGATAGAATATGATGCTTGAGTTTTGGACATCGGGTCCTATTTGGAAAAAGAGCGCATATAACACCATGTGGTGTTTAATTGGTTGCGCAACTGGTGATTTAGGCACGATTGCATATTTTCAGATTGCTGGTATTCGCTGGCCTACACTGTTTATTATGTTGCTCGCAATGGTCAATGGTTTGATTACTAGCATTTTATTAGAGACTTTTATTTTGATTAAACGACAACACTTTCCGTTTATAACCGCATTGCGAACAGCACTGGGAATGAGTTTTATCGCAATGTTGGCAATGGAAATAGCGATGAATACCACTGATTTTATTATCACTGGGGAAGCGAAGCTAACGCTTACGGCAATATTGCCTATATTGGTGGCAGGCTTTGTTACACCATGGCCGTATAACTATTGGCGGTTGAAAAAATTAGGGCTTAGTTGTCATTGACTAATCGTTTATAATAGCCTACTTAAACAAAACCCGATATTCGTGAACTAACGAAAATGATTAATCCCACTTCAACTTTAAGGAGTTCAATATGCCATTAACGCAAGAAGAGCTAAAAGCTCTAATGGAACAAAAAAACATCATGCGCCGCAAAGCGTACGACGCAAGAGCAGCGCAAGAAAGCAAAGATGAAATTAGCGAAAGCATCTGCGAAAAATTTATCGCTTTGCCAGAATACCAAAATGCGAAAACTGCAATGTGGTATATAGATTGCCGTTCCGAGACACGCACTAAAAAACATCTGCAACTAGAAATTGATAAACAAGACAAAAAAATCATCGTCCCATACTGCACGGTAGACGAGAAAGGCGACAATAAGTTAGGACTTTGGCACTTGAGCAGTTTTGACGAGTTGGTCGTCGGTAAATGGAACATCTTGGAACCGCCACGCGAATTGTGGGGCAACCCCGACAAAGAGGTAGAACCCGAAGAACTTGATATCGTTATGGTGCCTGGTGTTGGTTTTGACCGCAACGGTGGTCGCATGGGCAACGGTCAAGGATACTACGACCGCCTGCTGGAAAGGGCACGCAAAGATTGTCCATTGATAGCGATTTGTTATGAATCGCAGTTATTTGAAGAAATACTGGTAGGACCGCACGATATATTTATGGATAAAGTGATTACCGAAAACGACATCTATGAGGGTAAAGGAAGGGACTAATGGTTGCCAAAATAGACGATACTTATGCAGAGGCTTTTAAGAGTCTTTATGTAGAGTTTTTAATCACTGCCCGAGATCGCAAATGGCTAGACCACGCGATTAACGCCTGCACTGGTAATGCGTCTAGTTCTATACTCTGCGATTGCGAAGCCGGCATGGATCGTTATGTAGGTCCGGGCGGAGACGAGAGCGTGCAAACTCCAGATGGGCGTCTGGGTGCAATCATCCAACTACATGTGCCGCGCTTCTGGAAAGACCGCATCACACGGCTTGAACGAGCAGCACTGGTACGTATCAGTCAAAATATATTAACTTGCCCGACCGCCTCCTGCTTCAATATGCTTGAGGATAGCGGGGATTATTATCAGATAGGACGCAAAGTTGCTTATTTCGGCAACGGCTATCAAAAACGTATAGAGCGTTTCGGGCGTAAGATGTGGTGGATACCGATACTCGGAGGAGAGTTTATATTAGATCGTCGTCTTGGTTATAGCGAAGGTTTGATGGGCGGGAATTTATGGTTCTTCGGCAAAGACACAGACGCAGCACTCAACGCTGCCGAAAAAGGTGTGGAGGCGATTGCTCCGATGCCCGAGGTGGTCACAACTTTCCCAGGCGGCATCGCCGGAAGCGGATCTAAGGCAGGTAGCCGCTACGATTTCACGATTGCCAGTACCTACGAGAAGTTCTGTCCAATGCTCCAACAAAATCCCGATGTGGAACGCGGGTTGCCCGAAGGCGTGGCCTCAGTGATGGAGATTATTATGAATGGGCGGAACATAGAAGCCATCATTAACGCAACCCAAGCAGCGATATCGGCATCCAAAGACACCGAAGGCCTAATGATGATCTCGGCAGGTAACTATGGTGGCAAGCTAGGCAAAAGCCTAATTTATCTACACCCCGACAAGCAACCGACTTAATCAATTTCACCGAGACAACGATCATGCAACAGGCGATTATTATGGATGGGCAAAGTCTGTCGCAGAAGATCGCTCAGGATTGTGCAGAAAAATTAGCCGCACTAAACAATCCCGAGGTTGTTTTAGCTACCGTACTAATCGGTGATTATGCACCGAGTCGCCTTTATGTGAACTTGAAGATGCGGCTTGCTAAAAAAGCAGGTTTGACACCTCGTTTGGTTGAATTATCCGCAGATATAAGCAACGACCAAGTCGAAGACACATTACTGAGTCTTGCCGGCGATAACCAGGTACACGGCATCCTCTTACAATTACCTTTGCCCGAACACCTAGATACCAACCGTCTGTTAGAAATGATTCCACCGGAAAAGGATGTTGACGGCATGACTATCCAAAGTATGGGGCGATTGATTAAAGGTGAGGTCGGTATGGTACCCTGCACACCGTTGGGTGTCATGCGGTTCATCAAAGAATATAACATTACAACCGAAGGGCGCACTGCCGTTGTAATAGGACGATCTTACCTAGTTGGCATCCCGCAAATGCTATTGTTATCCAAGCAAGGCATTGATGCGAGTGTAACGCTGTGCCATTCTAAAACTGAGGCTATAGAGGATATTTGTCGCAATGCCGATATTATCGTCGCTGCAGCCGGCATCAATGGACTAATCGGTAAATCAGCAGTCAAGCCGGGGGCTGCAATTTTTGATGTAGGTATCACCCAAGTAGACGGAAAAATCATAGGCGATGTCATTTTTGACGAGGTCAAAGAGATTGCTGGAGCGATTACACCTATGCCAGGTGGTACTGGTCCGATGACGGTTGCCAGCCTCATTGAAAATACAATCAAAGCGGCACAAATGCAAGGAGCAATTGAAGGCGATTCGCTAGACCAAACAAGCAAACTTTGATTTTAGTGCAGAGTTAGTTGGTATAAAGATGGTGGTTACGCAAAAAACCACCCTGTCAGGCTGCGCCTGCCACCCCTCCAAAGGAGGGGAATGTCCTGCTCCTACGGTGCAGGACGATACTTTTTCAATAGCACCACGTGTTTTGTTGAGGGCTACCCAAAGTAAAGCTACTTGAGAGGCGGCATATCGTTTGCATCTTCCCTGAAATGATGGCTTATATGTTTGATTTCAAAAGGGAAAGCGTCAGGTGTAAGATCACTAATCTGCGACACCCACACCTCAACCACAACCGTGTTGCCGGGAACCGTTGTTGACCAAAAACTTTCTGCATTTTGGGAATCGTTGCCTTTATGCTCGCCGATATGACTGGTGATGCCTTCCTCGCCGGAATATATCTTAATATCAAGTCCGGGGAACAAGGTCGCTTCATAAAAAAAAGTCTGCATAGCAATCGCACCAGGCGATTTGATATGTAATTGCCAAATATCAAAAGAATCTTTTATGCCAACCAGTTCCCAATTATCTGTAGAAACCGAGACATCTCTTTTGATTGCGACATAGAAGCGATTTTTATCTTGGATTAGATCACTGATTTCCTGTTCTTCATCTCTACTTAGTTTGGGTAAAACAAGTGTGTCAGCAGAGGGATACAGTGGCATCATGTCTCGGGCGTTATCTATTACGGGGGGTGTGAAAAAGCCTCCTGGCATCATAGGTAGCGTATCTGCTTCGGCATAAGATAAATATGTTAATACTGTAATCAATACTAGTTTTAACGATTTTTCCACTAAAGTGTCTCCTTATAAAATTCGTAGTTAATATACCCGAAACAGTCTCAACCGATTGCTAGGGGTAATGGTAACACAATGTAACCGACATGTGCAGAATGATTGCCGAACATGTTGTGCTCAAGTTAACTTATTTTCTTATGCCTGATTTTTAGCATATACAGTAAGGAGAAGATTAGAGCAAAAATAAGCCATATACCTGTGGAACCGCCACTTGAAGAACCAGAACCACTGCTGTTACTATAAGACGAGCGCGATGAATCGTTACATGTAGAAGTGTTACCGGGATAATAAGACGTGCCTTCTCCGAGTGCACACCTAACCCGACCATCTTCATACATTTTGTCAAATCGAGATATTGATGCATTACATGTACCAGAACTGTGAGTAAATATACCCCTTACCATATACCTAGGCTGCCACCAAGAAGCACCTGAGGCACCGCTTAAAACACCGCCAGTTATAGATCTTGCCTCATAATGAGTGCAACCCGAAATATTTTGACAAGATACAAATGTGGTTAGCCCTGATTGTGTTCCTGATTGACCTCGTGCGTAACTGTATCTGGTTACTTGAAACCGGGCGTAGTTTTGTGCAGACCCTTGTGCATGATGTAAGGTTTCTATAACGGAACCAGTAGCAAGTCTACCAGCATTCCAACCTAATAATGCCGGGCTATTTGCTGTAAGATTTCGCCCATCCGCTCGTGATAGCGCGTTTCTATTGACCCAGAGCAATGCCCAATCAGCTTTTTCGTTGCCGGCAATAAACCTTATGTCGTTCCCCACAAGCTGGTCAGCAGCGTTAGCACATGGGGATATACTTGTACGCACCTCTGCATTGATTCGAGTGCCTTTTGCCATATTTTGAGAGGAGCCGGGATGAATACAGTGAAAAGCGGTCACAAGATACAACTCTCCGTCAGATTGTGCATTATTTAAGAAACTACTAGTACATTGCGTTACGCGTCCACCGGATTCGTTATACAACAAAGAAGCAATAGCACCCCATGCTCTCCCGTTATCTTGAAAATCACAAAGGTTATTGAAAACAGGGCATGTGTTTTGTTGAGGAGAACCCAAACTAAAATACTTAAGAGTCGGTATATCGTCTGAGTCTTCTCTGAAATGATGGTTTATATATTTGATCTCAAAAGGGAAACCGTCGGGTGTAAGGTTGCTACTTTGGGGCACCCATACCTCAACTACAACCGTGTTGCCGGGAACCGTTGTTGACCAAAAACTTTCTGCATTCTCAGAGTCATTTCCTTTATGCTCGCCGATATGACTGGTGACACCTACCTCACCAGAATAGATCTTAATATCCAGTCCAGAAAACAAGGTTGCCTCATAGAAAAAAGGCTGCATAGCAATCGCACCGGGCGATTTAACATGTAATTGCCAAATATCAAAAGAGTCTTTTATGCCAACCAGTTCCCAATTATCTATAGAAACCGAAACATCTCTTTTGATTGCGACATAGGTGCGATTTTCATCTTGGATTAGATCAACGATTTTCTGTTCTTCATCTCTACTCAGCTCAGGTAAAACAAGTGTATCAACAGAAGGATACAGTGGCATCATGTCTTGGGCATTATCTATTATTGGTGGTGTGAAAACGCCACCGGGCATTATCGGTAGCGTATCTGCTTCGGCATAAGATAAACATATTAATGCTGTAATCAATACTAGTTTCAACGATTTTGCCATTAGAGAGTCTCCTTATAAGATTCGTAGTTAATATGCCCGAAACGATTTCAGGCGATTACTAAAAACATCACAATAGATATTCCTGTTTATTTCCTAGGTCAGGTCTTGTATTCACAGGTCACCCGACACGGACTAGTTTGTTATGTTTTTTAGCGTCTTTTATGGTATCCAAAAAATACTAATAATGCAAGATTGTGTAAGCCTCTCATTTCGCAATAACGAATGAAGAGAAGGGCTGTTGAAAAATAGAACTGCCGTTCGTTGCAGTTGCACAAACGGCGTAACATTGTGCAGAGCCGTTTGTGTCTGCACAAACAGTCCATTCAGGGCTGTTGAAAAAGTACTGTCATCACCCAAACGTAACCGTTTGCGCCACAAAATTATGGTTTGCATAAATTTGATGGATGAATGTATAAATCGTGCAAATACGTCGCGTTAGGGCGGATATATAAATCCGCCCCTACGGTGTATGGAATACTTTTTCAACAGTCCCATGTTAGCCTTCTCCTACAGGTGGTTATCATAAAACCTACTTTTGAAGTTTTTGTTGTAGTTGTGCTTCGTCTATGATTTCAACCCCTAAATCTTCGGCTTTCTTAAGTTTAGAGCCGGGTTTGTCGCCGACGATTAGTGCGGTGGTCTTTTTAGTGATGCTGTTGCTAACTTTGGCACCGTGCTGTTCAAGCAACTGCTTAATCTCCGTTCGAGGCGTGCTCAGTATGCCACTTATGACATAGACTTCGTTTTGCAGTTTCTGCACGGTCTTAGGCGGTTGAACTGTTTCTATAACCATGCCTGCTTGCTTCAAGGCTTCAATAACTGCTTTGTTCTTCTTGTCGTTGAAAAAAATGTGTACCCACTGAGCGGTAATCGGTCCTATCCCATCGACTTCGCATAATTCGGCTTCATCGGCAGCCATCAGTTTCTCAAGGCTGCCGAAACGGCGAGCCAACAGTTGTGCACCGACTTCGCCGACTTCACGAACACCTAATGCGTAAATAAATTTTGCAAGCGTCGGTTTGTAGCTTGCTGCTATCGCCTTTAATAAATTGTCGGCACTCAGTTCCCCCATTTTATCCAGCGACGCAACATCCGCTTGCTTGAGCTTATATAAATCAGCTATATTTTCTACCCAACCCTTGTTCACCAGTTGATCTATGAGTTTTTCACCCAATCCTTCTATGTCCATTGCCGCACGAGAAACAAAATGCTGTATTTGCTGCTTGCGTTGCGCAGGGCAGCTAAGACTCTCTACACACCGAACAACCGCTTCTTCGGTTTGTACGACTACTTTGCCGCCGCATACCGGGCATTGTGATGGTGGCTCAACCAGTTTGGTGTTTGATGGTCTCTGCTCTGTAACCACTTTGACGACTTGAGGAATTACATCACCTGCCCGTCTAACGAACACCGTGTCGCCGACACGCACATCCTTTCGTTTGACCTCATCCATGTTGTGCAATGTTGC
This sequence comes from uncultured candidatus Poriferisulfidus sp., assembly GCA_965200865.1. Lineage (GTDB taxonomy): Bacteria > Pseudomonadota > Gammaproteobacteria > Poriferisulfidales > Oxydemutatoraceae > SP5GCR1. Next base: position 1,462,931 of record CBDAVG010000002.1, read on the forward strand.
ATTGCTGACCATAACCCCACCTACCGAAACTGGTTTAAGGCGAGCTACTGGGGTTAAAGCACCAGTTCTGCCAACTTGAAATTCTATCGCCTCTACGACTGTCGTGCGCTCTTGGGCAGGAAACTTGTAGGCGATTGCCCAGCGCGGTGCTCTGGCACGCATACCCAATCTATCTCGCTCAACGATGTTGTCCAATTTATAAACAACACCGTCTATCTCGTAAGCCAGTTGCGATCTTTGCGCCATAACTCGGTTATAAAAATCTAGACACGCGTCCAACCCTTTTATACGCTCGGCATCGGGACATACTGGAACACCCCACGATTTCAAACGCCTTAGGTTGTCGGTATGCGATGCCAACGATCCCGATTCTCCACTTTGTTCTAAACCATAACAAAAAAAAGATAAATGTCTATCGGCAACTACTTGCGGGTCTTTGTTTCGCAAACTGCCTGCAGCCGCATTGCGCGGGTTGGCAAAAACCTTAGCCGATTTCTTCTGCAATCGGGCGTTCAGTTTTTCAAAATCGTCGCAGCGCATATAAACTTCCCCGCGTATTTCTAGCAAAGCGGGCGGTTTTGCCAATTTTAAGGATTGTGGGATGGATTTAATCTCGTAGACATTGAGGGTGACATCTTCGCCGGTATAACCATCTCCACGCGTCGCAGCAGTAGTCAACAAGCCATTCGTATAGATCAATGATATAGCTAAACCGTCGAGCTTGGGTTCGGCACTGTAGACAACCTCGTCGGACTCCAGTGCTTCTCGCATACGACGGTCAAATTGCTTAAACTCGACATCGTCCTGTGCATTTTCAAGCGATAACATAGGCACTCGATGAGATATCGATTCAAAAAGACCGCTTGTAATCGCACCCACCTGCAGAGTGGGAGAGTCGGTGGTTTGTAGTTCGGGATGGGCTGCTTCTAGTTCTTGTAATTCTCTTAATAAAGCATCGTATTCTTGGTCAGCAATGATAGGGTCGTCCAAATTGTAATAGAGATGGTTGTGTTTTTTAATCTGCCATCGTAACCATGCTACACGCTCATGAAACTGTTGCTTCATCGTTAAGGTTTATTGGGACTATTGAAAAAGTACCGACATTGCACAAACCCAACCGCTTGCGCCATTGAATTTATGATAACCACCTGTAGGGAAGGGCTAACATGGGACTGTTGAAAAAGTGCTGCCATTGTAAAAACTCAACCGCCACGCGCCACTAAATTAACGATAACCACCCGTAGGGGAGGGCTAACATGCCCTCCCTACAGTACCGTTCTGCACTACTGCAACCGCTTGCGCCATTTGGTTTTGGTTCCCATAAATTGGATGCCATACGATTTTATTTGTGCAGACGCAATGCGTTTGGCGGACAATTGAAATGCCGATTGACCTACTGGCTCAATCGGCGGCTCTATTCTGCCCCTACGGGTGGTTATCATAAATTTTGTCATCTATATCCTTGCACAATCGGTCTATTTCATCTAGGGTTTCTTGTGTTAAAGGCTGATAAGATTGATCTAGGATTTCGCCTTCCAATAGATTGCTCAGCCTTTGAGCACAAGCGTGCATCAATAAAAAGGCTTCGTGTGCCGAGAAAAAGGTGGGTAATTCCATAAATAGACTCACGCCTTCTATCTTGATTTTTTCCATCCGATCCCACTCAAAAGTTCCCGGCTTATTTTTGTCGGCAACATGAAATAGTGGGGTTATGCTACTGTTTTGATGGAAGTACTGAAAGATATTTTTATCGCTTGGTGTTAAACCAGCCCTATCGGCAACTTCCATCAATTTTGCTCCTTCCCAATATTGCCCTGAATGTGCCCAAACATGCAATATGACCAGTGCCGGTTCGTCTTCGGATGATTCCTCAGGAGATGTGTCAAGCTGGGCTCTTTCGCTTTTATTTGATATTGCGGCTGACATCTTTGGTAATAATCCATCGTTGTCTTTGGTCTCGGAAACTTTGATGTGCAAAGAAGGAATGTCGCTTACTTCGGTTTTTTTCTCACTCATCAAGGAATCATCAGGCGGAGGAGTTTTAAAGAATGTTTGCTCGTCCTTTGCTTTATGCTGGCGTCTGCTGTAAAAATAGACCGCAACAATAATCACGATTCCGATGATTATCAATAACCAACGCAATTCCATCATTATCCGCTTGCCATTTGCACTGCTTCTTCAACGTTGACCGAAACCAACCTGGAAATGCCTGGTTCCGCCATCGTAACACCAACCAAAGCATTGACACTCTCCATCGTTAAGCGGCTATGGGTAATAACCATAAACTGCACTTTCTCACTCATGTCGTTTATCAGCTTACAAAAATTTAATATATTATTTTCGTCCAATGGCGCATCCACTTCGTCGAGTATACAAAAAGGAGCAGGTCTTAACTCAAAAATAGCAAACACCACCGCAAGTGCCGACAATGCTTTCTCTCCTCCCGATAACAGGCGTATTGAAGATAATTTTTTGCCCGGTGGGTATACCATGATTGAAACACCACTCTCAAGCCAGTTTTGTTCAACCAATTCTAAGCGTGCATAGCCACCGTTGAATAGACGCTTGAAGATAGCACCGAGCTTATCGTTGATCTGCTCAAAGGTGTTTTTGAATTTTTCTTTGGTCTCTCGATCAATCTTGCTAATGGCTTGCTGTATTGATTCAAGTGCCGAAACCAAGTCTTGATTTTGCTCGTCTAAATACGATTTGCGTTCGCTTAATTCTTCAAATTCTTCTATTGCGATCAGATTGATAGAACCCATGCGGCTGATTTTCTGTTCCACTTTTTCAAGGGCATCGCGAGCCTGTGTTACATCTTCGCCTTCTTCGCTATCAACAAATTGTTCCGGTGCCGAATCAACCTCCGACAGTTTCTGTCGTAAATCGTTGCAACGCACCACCGCTGCTTGGTGTGAACCATGCAGTTGTTCATGCTGTGCTTGCATATTTTCTCTAGCTTCTTGCAACGATTTATGTTGTGTTTCCAGTTCGTGTATCTGTGATTGACCGTCTTTTAGTATCGTATTACATTCGGAAATTGTAGCGTCAAGTTCCTCTCTTTGGTTAATCAATCCTTGAATCTCTGCTTGCCGTTGGGCAATAGGTTCACGCGAGTTTTGCGTAGCCTCGTGCATTGCTTCACGGCGGTGTATTAAATCAGTGCGTTGTTGTCGGTTCTGCTCCGACGCTTCGTCCAAGCCCTTGAGTTCAGTAATCAGCGACTGTTGCTCTATCTCTATTTCGTGTAGTTGCCGTTGTTGTTCAGAAATCTGATTTCTGGTTTCTGCAACCGCTGCTTCGCTTGCTACACGCTTTTGTTCAAGCGCACTACCGCTACTGTCGTGTCCGGATGCCAAAGCGGTAGCCTGTTCGTAATCCCTTTGTAATGCATCGCTTTGTCTACGCATATCGGCTTCTCGCTCGCTCAGCCGAGTCAATTCATTGTCTAGATTTTGCATTAAATCGTTTTCTTGTTTGATCTTGGTCTCGGTTTGTTGTATTTGTAATTTGATATCGGAAACATCGTTCATACAAGTTTGAAGTTTGAGGCGTATTTGCTCGCGAGCTTCCTCGCAAGCCTGCAAGCGATCGCGCAACGACGATGTTTGCATCTGTAAATCATTTACTTTTTTATCCGCAGTTGTGATTTCGTTTTGCAGTTGCTCTATTTCGCGACGTCTAGACAACATTCCGTTCTGCTCATAGTTTCTGTGCAGTTGCATCCAATGCTTGCCAAGCCATAAACCTCCGGCAGTTATCAATGATTCATGAGGAGCAAGCCGATTGCGTCGTTGCATTGCAAATTGTGGATCATTCACTATATAGATATGAGCTAATAAAGCCTGTATTGCTGTGCTGTTTTTGATTTTAGTGGCAAGAGAATCTTGCGGTATGTCAGCAGGTAATGTAGCGGATTCAATCATCGTCAATCGCCCAGACTTTATTTCCGAAGAGGTCTCTATATAGGTATCGAGCGCATCTACTTCCATACCGCTTAGCATATAGCCGAGTACCTGCTCTACGGCTTTCTCCCAACCTACTTCCACTTCTAAATAATCTACCACTTTTTTGACATCGGATAGATTATTTTTTTGCAGCCAATCAGTAAAGTCTTCCGGCATTTTTTCGGCTGCTTCTTCTTGCAGTGCTTTCAACGATGCGAGTCTGCCGCGTAGATTCTGAACATGTATACTCGCTTTGTGGGTATCTGTCAGAGCACCATCAATTTGAGATTGCAGTTGGGTAGCCTCATCGGTATGCTCCCGAATGCCTTGCTCATGTGACGATAGAGTTTGTTGCAAAGTTTGCAATTCATTTTGTTCTTGTGCAAGTTTCGCTTTCTCAGTATCGGGTTGTATCGCTGCCCGACGCTCAGTTATTTCCAATATTCGGCTTTGTACATTATCAAGTTCTTTCGCACAATAGTCTATCTTGACACGATATACTTCTACATTATCCAACACTTCCTTGCCACTACTATGGTGGCTATCCCATTCAGATCGCAGTTGGCTCTGTTTTTGTTCGGCGTTGTCAAGTTGCTGTTGATACGCTGCCATTTTGTCGTTTGCTTGTACGATATCCTGCTCCACCGTTTGTAGTTTCTGCCGTAATTGTGCACCCCTTTGCTCCTGCGCTTGATCACGAGCATCGCATTTTTGCATTGCCTGTTCTATCGCTTCCTGCTCTTGAGATAGTTGCTCTGCATTTTTACGGCGGTTTGCGATATCTTGCTCTATGCCAGCGATCTCTGCGTTGAGTGCATAGAAACGTTCACGGGTTTGATTGAGCTTTTCGTTCCATTCGTCTTGTGCTAAGCGGAGTTCCTGCGTTTGAGTTTCCGAGGCAGTAATCTCAGTTTGATTGCTTTCTAATTTCAACCGTAATGCGGACAGCTGCTTTTCGTGATGCAGACGTTGTTCGTCGTATTGACGATATTCCAAAATAAGCACCCGAATACTTAATTCGTGCTGTTGGTCTTTGAGCTTCTTAAATCTTTCGGCATCTCCGGCTTGGCGTTTAAGTTTCCTTAGTTGTTTATCAATCTCTTCGCGAATATCCCGAACTCGTGCAAGATTTTCACGGGTATGACGCATCCGAGTTTCGGCATCCCGCTTACGATCGCGATATTTAGATATGCCGGCAACTTCTTCTATATAAAGTCGCATTTCATCGGGTTTAGCTTCTATGATGCGGGAAATCATCCCTTGTTCTATAATCGCATAGCCGTGTGTGCCCAAACCAGTGTTGGCAAACATATCGTGTATGTCGCGCCGGCGACATCGTGTGTTGTTTATAAAGTATTTGGATTCTCTGTTCCTATCGACGTTGCGGCGTATTGAAATCTGATTATACGAAGCGTATTGTCCGCCGGCAGTATTATTGGTATTGTCAAACAATAATTCCACCGCAGCCAAGCCCATCGCCTTGCGAGCACTGGTGCCGCTAAAAATAACATCATCTGCATAAGCCGCCCGCACTTGGCGTGCATCGTGTCCTAATGCCCAACTCACCGCATCAACGATATTGGATTTACCACAGCCGTTAGGACCTACAATGGCGGTCACATTTGATAGAATATCAATTGTGACTTGATCGGGAAAAGACTTAAACCCCACTAACTTTATCTTTTCAAGTTTCATCTTCGTTGTATTAAAATAGATAACTTAAGGTTAAGAATTATGTCCAATCGCAAACCCACCAAAAACATAGAAACTTTTGACAACCCTAGAGTTGACCGTGATTATACCATTGATATAGATATTCCTGAGTTTACCTGCTTATGCCCGCTAAGCGGACAGCCCGATTTTGCCCATTTATATCTGAGTTATACACCCGACAAATTGTGCATAGAACTAAAAAGCCTGAAAAACTATATGTGGACTTTCAGGGATCGGGCGGCATTTCACGAGGCGGTTAGTAACGAGATTTTGGATCATCTCCGCACTGCGATTGAACCTCGGTTTATGAGGCTTATTGCGGATTTTAATGTGCGCGGTGGTATACAAACTTCGGTGACAGTAGAACATTGTCAAGATGGTTATGTCCCCTCTACAAGCCGTTCTCTTATAGAATAACCTGATGCCCCTGTAGCTCAGTTGGATAGAGCAACGCTCTCCTAAAGCGTGGGTCGGATGTTCGAATCATCTCAGGGGCACCATAAGCCTTCGCGTATGTGATTTTTGATGTTATTATATGTTGCTTAAACACGGAGTATCAAAGATGACAGAACAAAATTTAGTATTTACCGAAGCAGCTGCGACTAAGGTTAAGCAGTTAATAGACGAAGAAAAAAATGACAAATTGAAGTTGCGCGTCTTTATAACCGGCGGCGGTTGCTCCGGTTTTCAATACGGCTTTACTTTTGATGAGAACCTTCAAGAAGGTGACGCTTCGTTCGAAAAATGTGGTGTTGTCTTATTGGTAGACCCGATGAGCTATCAATATCTAAGGGGTGCCGAAATTGACTACAGCGAAGGTCTAGAAGGGGCACAATTCGTTATCCGCAATCCAAATGCGGCAACGACTTGCGGTTGCGGTTCGTCTTTCTCGCCTGCTTAAAAAGTATTTTATGCACCGTAGGGGCGGATAATTAAAATGCCGATTGACCTACTGGTTCAATCGGCGGCTTTATTCTGCCCTAACGCGTTGTGTCTGCACCACCAATCCATTTATCCATTTTATTTACGGTAACCATGACTCGGTGACGCAAGGCGGGAGGGGTTGTGCGAGTATTCGGCAAATGGTTTGCATGATTTGGGGGCGCAAGCGGTTACGTTTATGCGGAACGGTACCGTAGGGCGGATATATAAATCCGCCCCTACATTTCGTTTAACATTGTGGTTTTGCACAACATGTTCAGGTTCTGTACGAAGTTACACTGATTGAACTACTGGCTCAATCGGTAATTCTATCGGATGCGGTAAATAGTCCCCAATAATGTCGCTTCACGCGCGCCCGTAAACGGTGCAATGATGCCACTACGATTTTCTATGCGCTGTTTGGCAAGCCACGCAAACAATATCGCTTCAATCCAATCCGGATCCACACCTCTATCCCTGGTGCTAACGACATTCATTTGCGTATGTCTGCGCAGACAATCCATTAAATGTTTATTATGTACCCCACCTCCGCAAACCAACACTTCGTCGTTTTCGTTGATATATGCTTTTAGCGCATCGGCAATCGTAATCGCAGTAAACTCCGTTAAGGTTGCGGCGATATTACCAGGGCTCAGCGATACGCTTTTTTTGATATAGCCGTCCAACCAGTCTAGAGAGAAATAACCTGTGCAGGTACTCTTAGGCGGAGTCTTAACAAAAAAAGGATCGGTCAACATAGCCTGCAATAGTTCCGTATCGGGAGTATGGGCAGCAGCCCATAGACCATCTCGGTCATAACTCTGCCCATTATGCCTGCGACACCAAGCATCCAACAAACAATTCCCGGGACCAGCATCAAAACCAGCGATTATCTGCTCCCCGTCTAGTACAGTGATATTGGCAATCCCGCCTATGTTGACGACTGCCTGCTTTTTATCGGCTTGTGCAAATAGCTGTGCGTGCAGTGCGGGAACCAAAGGAGCTCCTTGCCCCCCTGCAGCGATATCGGCTCGCCGAAAATCTGCGACAACGGTCAACCCAGTTTGATAAGCAACAATATTCGGGTCGGCAATCTGTAGGGTCAAAGGAGATTCATGCCTAGTGTCGTGCAAAATGGTCTGCCCGTGCAGTCCTATCGCCGCAACCATTTCACTAGAAAGTTCTTGACAGACTATAAAGTCGTTGATGCAATCGGCAAATAGTTTTCCGAATGTGTAATCTAACTGCACATATTCGGTCAACCGACATTCATCGGACTGCATACGTTTTGCTTGCGCAATTAAATCTTCGGCAATCGGATAGTTGGCATACGCCGACAACGAGGGATGCTCGGCAGAAAAATCAACTGAAGCGATATCAATCGCATCCATGCTGGTTCCGGACAATGCGCCTATAAACACCTTGTTCATAACCGTCAAAGTGTCTGCAACTACTAAGGATTTTTGTCGGCTATATAAGCGTCATCCAAAAGATGTAGTTTTTCTATGGTAGGTTTGATATATTCGTTAAAGCGAGGCATTTCGGATTTTGCCAGCGGCACGGCATCCGGTAATTTCACGGTCAACGGATTTTTATGTACACCGTTGACTCTAAACTCATAATGAAGATGTGGTCCGGTTGAAAGACCAGTTGACCCCACATAACCGACGACCTGTCCTTGCTTAACCCAAGAACCTATGCGTTGCCTATCGGCAAACTTTGAAAGGTGTGCATAAAGCGTGCTGTAACCACCGCCGTGTTGTAGGACAACGGTATTACCGTAGCCGTTATGAAATTGTCGTGTAGAAATTCTTCCGTCTCCCGCAGCCCGTACCGGGGTGCCTCGTCTTGCCGCATAATCTACACCCTTATGGGCACGTACTCTATGAAGTATGGGATGCATACGCCTAGGATTAAAACGCGAGCTGATATAGGCAAACTCAAGCGGGTTGCGCAAAAAAGCCTTGCGTACCTTCCGCCCGTCAAGAAAATAGTAATCGGTATACCCTTCGGAGTCGGTATAACGAACGATACGGTAATCCTTACCATTATTCGTGAAACGCAAAGCAAGTATAGGGCCGTCGTCTATTTTCTTGCTACCGACATAGTTCTCGTAATAAATAACCGAAAAATTGTCGCCTTTGCGTATGTCGTAGGCAAAGTCTATATCCCATTCCATAATATTGGCAATAGAAATAATCAGTTTGTCCGATAAACCTATGCGCTTTGCAGATAGGTATAAAGAATCGGCAATTTCAACGGTGGCATGTGTTTCTAATTTCTCAATTTCCAATATCTCCTCGCCAATTTTGTAGCTACCATCTTCTTGTAAGCTAATTTTATAATTCTGCAGAGGTGATACTTGATAGTTGATCTTCGATAAAACTTCGTCTTTTTTCGTGAATACAATTTTTCGACCCGCTACCAAAGAATTAAAGGGGCCTAATTTTGTGTTACTTTCCATAAGTTTTCTGATTACACTATAGTTTCCGTATTCTTCCAGTATGTGCGAGAAGGTCTCACCAGTTTTAATGGTATGCGAATATACGATATCGGGCTGGGGTTCGGCAGATACTTTTGATGATTCCGTCAAGACAGGTTGTACCAATGCCAAAGTGCCAGTGTCGCCGGTTTGTGCTGCTGTTCCAGCTTGTCTATCTAACGGCGACTTCATTATATCTGATGAGGTTCCTTCAGTTTCTGATGGTTCTATTATGTCCGATAAACCTCCTCCCATTGCTGGTGGGGGACCCATTATGTTCGGAAATTCTTCTACTGATTGATGATCAAGTAAAGCGACCAATGTATGCCTTTCAAAATTGGATTCCGATGAGTTCATAGCAAGTATGAATACGGTCAGAGACAACAATAGCGTAAGCGTGATAAAAAATTTTGTTGCGCCTTTGTCCTTTTGATGCTGATGCTGTAGAATTTGCTTATTAATCATTAGATTTGAATAATGTTTTTCCAATTATAACAGAGAACGATGGATATTGAAGAGTTATTACGCGGTACTGAGGAAATCATCTCACTTGAGGAGCTAAAACAACGTCTTGAATTTAACAAACCTTTAGTCGTAAAAGCGGGTTTTGACCCGACTGCTCCTGATTTACACTTGGGACATACCGTGCTGATTAATAAGCTGCGTTATTTCCAACAACATGGGCATATCGTGAAATTCCTTATTGGAGATTTTACTGCGTTAATTGGGGATCCGTCGGGCAGAAATGTAACTCGCAAACCGATGTCTGCAGAGCAGATTAAGAAAAATGCGGACAGTTATGAAAAGCAGATCTATAAGATACTGGATCCCGACAAAACAGAAATTCTTTTCAATTCTCAGTGGCTCGGAAAATTGTCAGCGACCGAAATAGTCAAACTATCCGCCAAACACACAGTGGCGCGGATGATGGAGCGCGACGACTTCAAAAAACGTTATAGCAAAGAACACGCCATAGGCATCCACGAGTTTTTGTACCCACTATTTCAAGGTTATGACTCAGTTGAGTTGAAAGCCGATATAGAACTTGGTGGCACCGACCAAAAATTTAACCTACTGGTGGGTAGGGAACTGCAAAAAGATTGGCGACTCGCACCACAGATTGTCATCACGATGCCTATTCTAGAAGGGTTGGACGGCAAGCAGAAAATGTCCAAATCGCTTAATAACTATATTGGTATTTCTGAATCATACAAAGAAATGTATGGAAAACTGATGTCGGTCTCGGATCAATTAATGTGGCGTTATTTTGAGCTATTGAGCTTTAAGTCTAAGGCGGGAATTGACGATTTGAAAAAATCAGTAGCCGATGGGGTGAATCCCAGAGATATTAAGATGACGCTGGCCGAAGAAATCGTCACTCGTTTTCACGACAAAGCTGCTGCTGTTGATGCCAAAGCTGATTTTCTAGCTCGCTTTAGCCGAGGACAAATACCCGACGATATTGAACATTGTAAAGTTCATATTGACAGTGATAGCCTAACCCTTCCCAAGTTATTAAAAGAATCGTCTATGATGAGTTCTACTTCGGAAGCCAATCGCATGATTGCACAAGGGGCTGTGCGTATAGACGGAGTCAAAGTAATATCTAGAGATGTACATATCAAGGTAGGAACCGAACATATATATCAAGTTGGCAAGCGTAATTTCCGTCGCATATTGCTGTGCAAAAGTTGATGTCTTATAGCGGAATTGTATGAATGATTATTTCACACAAACTAAAAGTCATCTATATAAAACTAAGCAAAGTTGCAGGTACGTCGTTTGAACTAGCCTTATCAAAGTACTGCGGTCCCGACGACATTCTCACACCAATAGGAAAAATCGGTCACGAGTATCGTGCATTTGGGAGATTTCCTGAAGCACAAAATTATATAGATCCTGAAATGCAGAAACGCAGGTTTGTAAACCATACTCGTGCAAAAAAAATAAAAGAATTGGTGCCCAAACATATTTGGAATGATTATCTAAAAGTTGCAACGATTCGCTGTCCTTACGATATGTTGATATCAGGATACTATTTCTTTGCAAATAGAAAAGAAATAGTAAAAAACAGATCCTTTGAAAAATATATAGCTAAAAATGACTCACGATTCAAGGCACTATATGGTTTACACGAAAATGGAAAGATATTAGCTGATTTCTTAATCAGATACGAACACCTAGATGAAGATATAAAAAAACTAGAATCAAAAATAGATTGCCCAGGACTTCTCAAAACATTTCAAAGTATTACCGCTAAAAAAAATATACGCCCCAAAGAGAATACCTCCAGTTGCGAGATATATTCTAAATATCCGAATGCAAAATTAATAATAGACCAAAGATGTTCCGAACTGACAGAAAAGTATGAATTCTTCCAAAAATACTGGCTCATGTATAAATCTAAATTAGAGAGAGAGATGGAAGAATATCAGGCAACCCAAACCTAATCACCAACACCACTTTCATAATATGAGGCTGTTGAAAAAGTACCGCCATCACCCAAACGTAACCGCTTGCGCCATTGCATTTATGAAAGAGGCAAGGATGACGCAGGGGCGCAAGCGGTTGCAGTTGTGCAGAACGGTACCGTAGGGCGGACATATGAGTCCGCCCCTACCAGTATCATAAATTATGTGGCGCGTGGCGGTTGCAGTTGTGCAGAACGGTACTTTTTCAACAGCCCCGTATTATTTCTTTTTAATAGCAAGACTATCATATAAATCCTTTTTAGGAATAGGCATGTAATTATTCCCCGACCTTTTCCTTCCGTCTAGTGATACGATTTTGGTTTTAGGATTAAAGAACCTTATTATATCTACAAAACCAGAACCTGTTGTATATATCAACTTAGCTCTTGCTAAAACTAGCAAATCCATGAAGGCATCTTTCCTCTGATGAGGGTGCCCTGTACCGACGGGTTTATGTAGGCGCTTGTGGTTAGTTGATCGGAAAATATCTCTTGCGAATACCCTACTTGGGAATGCAACTCGCATCTCATCAATAAATTGTGCTTGATCGGAACACGCAAATATGCGGCAGTGGTTATCTAATACCTCTTTTAAGTAGACAATATAGGATTCAAGAGTTATCGTATATCTGAACGGAAGTTTTTTTCTCAACGCCATTACATCAGTACCACGAAAATGAACTGCAACCCAGTCCTCGTTAGTATTCAGAGCAATATACTCATCTACATGTTGCTCAAGGTCGGATCTAACTGATAGTTTTGATAGTGTTTTATGACCAACTTCAGGAGGAACTAGATATTCTCCGATATGTACGCTAGCACGCCTCTGAAGGATTGCATCAGAGACATTTGTTATTCTTATGTGAGATTTGGGATGGTTTTTGCAATATTGTTCTACATCAATATAATTCTCAAAAAAAGTTTCCATTCCTTTAGCATCACTATCACAAGTAAATTCCAAATTTACTTTGAATTTTTCACAAAACCATGCATTAGCAATCCAATAATATAGCAAAGTCGAAATACTAGGCCAATCATCTAAAAGTTTTACGACCAGACACTTTTTATAAATAAAAACATCCTGCAATCTAGAGCGTTTGCTGCGTTTATAATTCTTTAGCACCCAACTGATGGATAAGGGTCGCTCAACAAAACCCTGCCTATGAATATAAGCAATGCAAATTGCGTAAAAGATAAGTATTTTGAATTTCAACTTCCTCCCAAAATATATGATTCTTTTCCCAAATACCATGCTGTATTTCTAAATGAGTTAAAGTGGTTTTTTACGAATGACCAAATACTTGCTATACTTAAGCCATCACATAGGTATATTTTAATCACAAAACTAAGAATAAAAGATATAAGATAGTATAATTATGGTTCCGGCTAAACCCTAGTTCCAGATGATTATTTCTCACAAACTAAAAGTTATCTATATCAAACTAGACAAAGTTGCCGGTTCGTCTTTTGAAATTGCACTTTCAAAATACTGCGGACCAGACGACATTCTTACTCCTATATTACCCGAAGGGAAGATATGGAAAGCAATGGGATACTACTGTGGTGAGCAAAATTATCAGCATCTAATGGAAAAAACCAAAACCAAATACATCCCCCATATTGAAGCGTTGAATGTGAAAAAATTTATACCCAGAGATGCTTGGGATAATTACTTAAAGATAGCGACTATTCGGTGTCCTTACGATGTGTATATTTCACTTTATCATTTCGCAAAATATGACTTCCAGCAAAATAAAAAAAGACCTCCTGAAAAAAATTTTGAAAAATTTGTTATTGAAGATAAACGAATAGTAAGACATTTATGCGGTTTGCATGAAGAGGGAAAGATACTAATAGATTTTTTGATTAGATACGAAAATCTAGACGAAGACATCAAAAAGCTAGAAGTCAAAATAGATTGCCCAGGACTTCTCAAAACATTTCAAAGTATTACCGCCAAAAAAAATATACGTCCTAAAGATAATGCTTCCAGTTACGAGATGTATGCTAAATATCCGAATGCGAAATTAATAATAGACCGGAGATGTTCGGAACATGCAGAAAAGTATGAATTCTTCCAAAAATACTGGCCTATGTATAAATCTAAATTAGAGAAGGACATTGAAGAATATCAGGCAACCCAAACCTAATCACTGATACTAATTTACATAATTCTCGTTGTAGATACTTCCGATCGTTGCGGATTAAACAGGGGAATTATTTCTTTTTAAGGGAAAGGCGGTCGTATGAATCCTTTTTAGGAATAGGTAGGTAATTATGGGACTGTTGAAAAAGTATTCCATACACCGTAGGGGCGGATTTATATATCCGCCCTAACGCGACGTACTTGCACGATTTATACATTCATCCATCAAATTTATGCAAACCATAATCTTGTGGCGCAAAGCGGTTACGGTTTTGCAGGACGGTACCGTAGGGCGGATATATAAATCCGCCCTTACGGTTTTCATAAATTATATAGCACATAGTGGTTCAATTTGTGCAATGATAGTACTTTTTCAACAGTCCCATTATTTCCTGACCTTTTTCTTCCATCTAGTGATATGATTTTGGTTTTAGGATTAAAGAACCTTACTACATCTACAAAACCAGAACCTGTTGTATATATCAACTTAGCCCTAACTAAAACCAGCAAATCCATAAAAGCATCTTTCTTCTGTTGAGGGGCACTTTCACTATCAACTTGGTGTAGCGGATCGCGGTTAGTTGATCGTTGAATATCTCTGGTGAATACCCTACCTGGGAATGAAACATCCATCTCATTGATAAACTGTGCCTGATCGGAACACGCGAATATACGGCAGTGCTTATCTAATACTTCCTTTAAGTAAACAACATAAGACTCAAGAGTTATCGTATATCTGAACGAAACTTTTTTTAACGCTATTACATCAGTGCCACGAAAATGAACTGCAACCCAGTCCTCGTTAGTATTCAGAGCAATATACTCATCTATATGTTTCTCAAGGTCGGGTCTAACCGATAGTTTTGATAGTGTTTTATGACCAATTTCAGGAGGAACTAGATATTCTCCGATACGTACACCTGTATATCTTGGAAAGACTACCTTAGAAACATCTGCTGTCGTTATATCAGATTTAGGGTGGTTTTTGCGATATTCTTCTACATCAATATAATTCTCAAAAAAAGTTTCTGTTCCTTTAGCATCACTATCACGAATAAATTCCAAATTTACTTTGAATTTTTCACAAAACCATGCATTAGCAACCCAATAACAAAACAAATGCGAAATACTACCCCAATTATCTGAAAGTTTTACGACCAGACATTTTCTATAAATAAAAATATCCTGAAATTTAGAGAATTTTCTGCGTTTGTAATTCTGCAATACCCGACTGATGGATAAGGGTCGATTAGCAAAACGCCACTTATAAATATTAGTAATACAGATTAGGTAAAAGATAAATATTTTGAATTTCCACTTCCTCCAAAAATATATTATTATTCTCCCAGATATCATGCTGTATTTCTAAATAAGTTAAAGTGGTTTTTTACGAATGGCTAAATGCTTGCTATATTCAAGCCATCACATAGGTATATTTTAATCACAAAACTAAGAATCAAACATATAAGATAGTATAATTACGGTCTAGGTTTTGATAAGAGTTTCAGACTAAACCCTGATTTCAAATGATTATTTCTCACAAACTAAGAGTTATCTATATAAAACTACACAAGGTTGCGGGCACGTCATTTGAACTAGCCTTATCAAAATACTGCGGTGCCGACGATATTCTCACACCGATAGGAAAAGGGGGGAACGAATATCGGGAGTCTCTAGGATTTCTTGAAGCACAAAATTACATGGATCCCAAAAAGCAGAAACCGAGGTTTACGAATCATATTTCTCCAGAAGAAATAAAAGAATTGGTACCGAGATATATCTGGGATGATTACCTAAAAATTGCGACCATTCGCTGTCCTTATGATAAGTATATTTCGGCTTATTATTTCATAAAATATAAACTTTGGAGTGTGCAGAAGAGACTAATTAAAAGGAACTTTGAAGAATTTGTCACTAAAAATAAACAAGTATTAAAAAATTTATGCAATTTGCATGAAAAAGGAGCGATATCAGTAAATTTTTTGATTAGATATGAAAATCTAGACGAAGATATAAGAAAGCTAGAGACCAAAATAGATTGCCCCGGTCTTCTTGAGACATTTCAAAGTATTACCGCCAAGAAGAATATACGACCGCAAGAGAATACCTCCAGTTGCGAGGTATATTCTAAATATCCGAATGCGAAATTAATAATAGACCAAAGATGTTCCAAACTAGCAGAAGAGTATGAATTCTTCCAAAAATACTGGCCTATGTATAAATCCGATTTGGAGAAGGCTATGCAAAACCATGCCCGAAACTCTCCACTATAATTACACGATTCGACACACTACATTCATTTTAATAGCACAATCTTTAAGATTCAACTTGAAAGCAACAAAACCACCTATATAGTAGTAGGCAAATATCGTTAATATCAAAAAGGAACCACATAAATGGAAGACACAAAATCATCCTCTGTTGAACAAGTAGGCAATCAAGCTAAGACGAGTAATGCTGAAAAAGCTGATTCGCATAATCATTCCGAGAAAGAGACAAATACCCAAAAACAACAAAACCAGGAGACATCTGCCCAACCCGAATTCGACTCCGCTGCCGAAATAAAGAAACTGGAAGGCCAAATAGCAGAATACTACGACCAATTAATGCGTAGCCGTGCCGAATTAGAAAATTTCAAGAAACGCACACAACGAGAAGTTACACAAATACGTAATTACGCTAACGAACAATTTGCAGTAGAACTACTGGCAATCAAAGATAGTCTGGAAATGGGTTTGCAGGTCGACACCAATGAAGATGCTAAAAAACTACACGAAGGTATAGAGTTGACATTAAAACTGTTGCAACAAACTTTTGAAAAATTCGGAATCAAAGAAATTAATCCTGAGGGTGAAATTTTCAATCCGGAACACCATCAGGCCATGATGACACAAATCGATACAACTAAACCACCCAATACAATATTAAATGTTTTACAAAAAGGTTACTTAATGAACGACCGTCTGTTGAGACCGGCGATGGTCTGCGTTTCGAGCCAATCCGAGGCATCTAAAATTCAAAAAAATCCGATTGCGGAGAAACAATCCGAGAAAAAGACAGAAAGCACGACAAAAAATGAGGTTAAAACAGACCCGTAACCTTGAAAGTTTAATTTAAGCCCATATTTAAGTGCAGTATTCAATATGGAGAAGAGCAAAAATGAGTAAAATTATAGGTATTGACTTAGGCACAACCAATTCCTGCGTTGCAGTCATGGAAGGTGAAAGTGCAAAAATCATAGAAAATAGCGAAGGTGGTCGTACCACTCCTTCAATCGTTGCTTTTTCTAAAGAAGGCGAAGTTTTAGTAGGACAATCTGCAAAACGGCAAGCGGTCACAAACCCCTCAAATACGCTATTTGCAATCAAACGGCTAATCGGGCGTCGCTACGACGAAGAAGCGGTTAAAAAAGACCTGAAAATGGTCCCCTATAAAATCGTGAAATCAAAAAATAACGATGCCTGGGTTGAAGCTGATGGCAAACAAATAGCTCCACCGGAGGTGGCAGCGCGTATTTTGATGAAAATGAAAAAGACTGCCGAAGATTATTTGGGAGAAGAAGTAAAGGAAGCGGTAATCACGGTGCCTGCATATTTTAACGACTCGCAACGACAAGCAACCAAAGATGCCGGCAAGATCGCCGGCTTAGAGGTGAAACGCATCATTAACGAACCAACTGCAGCAGCCCTTGCTTACGGCCTTGATAAGGCAAAAGCAGGTGACCATAAAATAGTCGTGTTTGACTTAGGTGGAGGTACTTTTGACATCTCCGTCATCGAAGTAGCCAGCGTTGAAGGCGAACAACAGTTTGAAGTACTCTCTACCAACGGTGACACTTTCTTAGGCGGAGAAGATTTTGACACTCGGCTGATGGAGTATTTAGCCGATGAATTCAAAAAGGATCAAGGTATAGATTTGCATAACGATCCACTTGCTTTGCAGCGTCTTAAAGAAGCTGCTGAAAAAGCAAAAGTAGAACTGTCATCTAGCCAGCAGACCGAAATCAATCTGCCTTATATAACCGCCGATCAATCCGGACCTAAGCACCTGAATATAAAATTGACTCGTGCCAAACTCGAATCCTTAGTAGAAGACTTAGTCAAGCGAACCATAGAACCGTGCAAACAAGCTCTGAGCGATGCCAAAATCAAAGCATCGGACATCAGCGATGTGATTTTAGTCGGTGGACAAACCCGTATGCCGCTGGTGCAGAAATATGTTGCTGATTTCTTTGCTACCGAACCACGCAAAGATGTCAACCCCGATGAAGCAGTTGCCATAGGTGCTGCAATACAAGGTGGCGTTCTAGGTGGCGACGTTAAAGATGTGTTGTTGCTCGATGTAACACCTCTATCCTTAGGCATAGAAACACTGGGTGGCGTGATGACCAAACTGATTGAGAAAAACACGACGATACCAACAAATGCTTCGCAGGTTTTTTCAACTGCCGAAGATCAACAATCGGCAGTGACTGTACATGTATTACAAGGTGAGCGCGAACGTGCAGCAGCAAATAAATCTCTCGGTCGTTTTGATTTGACCGATATACCACCGGCACCTAGAGGCATTCCACAAATAGAAGTGAGTTTTGACATAGATGCCAACGGAATACTCAATGTCTCAGCCAAAGATAAAGCGACCGGCAAAGAGCAATCTATAGTCGTTAAAGCGTCAAGTGGATTGTCCGACGAAGAAATTCAAAAAATGGTTGATGATGCCGAACAACATGCCGAGGAGGATAAAAAATTCCAGGAACTCGTCGCTACGCGCAACCAAGCCGAAGCCTTAATACATGCAACTGAGAAATCCATCAAAGAATTAGGAGACAAAGTTGAGACAGACGAAAAGGAACGTATAGAAAGCGCAGTAAATGAATTGAAAGAGCTTATCAAAAACGACGACAAGGCTACCATTGATAGTGGTGTACAAAAACTTGCCGAGGTATCAGGTAAACTCGCCGAGCGCGTCTATGCGGCACAACAAGAGAAGCAAACTGAAGAATCTGTGCCTCAAACCGAATCGGAAAACTCATCGGATGACTCGGACAAAAAATCCGATAATACGGTAGATGCCGAGTTTGAGGAAGTTGACAATACTAAAAAATAAGACCGTTTGCAGATATCAAACATTTCCACCCCTTTGAACCTGTTTGAACCTGCTCGGTTTTTGATTAAGCAGACAGGTTAAGCGGGAACAAGTTAATGGCAAAAGAATATTACGAAACACTGGGTGTCTCTAGACAAGCTGGTGCCGATGAAATACGAAAGGCGTATCGCCGTTTGGCGATGAAATACCACCCCGACCGTAATAAAGACGACAAAAAAGCCGAACAAAAATTCAAAGAAATTAAAGCAGCTTACGATGTCCTCTCGGATGACCAAAAACGGGCTGCTTATGATCAATTCGGGCATGCAGGTTTAGGTAATGCCGGTGCGGCAAGCGGAAGTGGTAATTACCAAGATATATTCGGCGATATATTTGAGAATTTCTTCGGTGGTGGCACTTCGTTCAGACAACGTGGTGGCCGCAGTGCCGCATATCGTGGCAACGATCTTGAATACGCACTTGATTTAACCCTTGAAGAGAGTGCTTACGGCACAGAGAAAAAAATCAGAATAAAAAGCATGCAGATCTGTGACCGTTGCGACGGAACAAGGGCAGAACCTGGTAGCGGCTCAAAGACCTGTGAAACCTGTCATGGTAGCGGTCAAATCGCTATGCAACAAGGTTTTATATCGTTCCAGCAAACTTGTCCGAGTTGTGGAGGAAGCGGTCAAGTTATAGCCGAGCCATGTAAAAAATGTCATGGACAAGGACGAGTAGAAGTACCCAGAACACTGTCGGTTAAAGTACCTGCAGGAATAGATGATGGCGATAGTATACGATTGTCAGGAGAGGGAGAAGCGGGCATAGGCGGCGGACCTCCCGGCGATTTATTTATACGTATACGAATACGTCCACACGAAGTATTCAAACGTCGCGATGGTAATTTACTTATTGAAGTTCCGGTCTCCTTCCCTACCGCTGCCCTAGGTGGAGAAATAGAAATACCGTCTCTAGGAGGAAGGCTTAAACTCAAGATACCTAAAGGTACGCAAAGTGGAAAGAACTTCAGAATGAGAGGAAAAGGAATCAAACACTTACGCGGCGGTGGTAGCGGGGACTTGATTTGTCGTGTCAATGTAGAAACACCGATCAACCTAACGTCTCGTCAAATAGAATTATTAGAAGAGCTTGATGGTTCGTTATTAGGGGCTAAACACTCGCCGCGCTCGGAAAACTGGCTTGATGGCATCAAGAAATTCCTGAACAAATTTGACCTCAACATATAAGGTCACACGCCAAAAGTTATAATAAGCAATCACAATATGAGTTCTTTATAGACATGGAAAAAAAACAAATCAAAGTTGCAATCAACGGTGCAGCAGGTCGTATGGGGCGTGCAATTTCCGAAGTAATGGACGGACGCGAAGATATGATTATTACCCATGCCTACGATCGTCCCGACTCTACCGATATAACCAAACAATTATGTGAGATCTCCAGCAGTCAATCTCTAGTAGTTGTAGAACCTTCAAATATGATAGGCAAAGGTTGTTTTGATGTATTGATTGATTTTTCTACACCTACTCCAGTAATCAATGCAATGCAACATTGCTTAAAATCCGAACGACCTATGGTCATTGGTGTAACTGGTTTTAACGATACCCAAAAAGAAGAATTGCAAACATCTGCTAGAAAAATTCCTATATTAATATCGCCGAATATGAGCATCGGTGTCAATCTGTGTTTTGATCTATTGGCACGCGTAGCTCAAACAGATTGGGGTAAAAACGCACAGGTTGAAATTGCAGAAACACATCACCAGAACAAAAAAGATAAGCCGTCTGGGACCGCACTCAGAATGGGTGAGGTTATTGCTGAAAAAAAAGACGTTGATTTAAGCGATATCCCGATGAAATCTTATCGGGAAGGCGAAATCATGGGAGAACATAAAGTTCTTTTTTCCACAAACAACGAGTGTATAGAACTAAGGCACGAAGCCATGGATCGTTCTCCGTTTGCCAACGGTGCGGTACACGCTGCATGGTGGATTGTCAACACCCGACCAAAGCCGGGAAGAATCTATACGATGGGTGATGTCATTGCAACTGCCCACGAAACATAAACTTATCCTATACGATTTAATTGACCTCTTGAAACTAACTAAGATGACGATGTTTGGATAATATACTTCTAACATATAAAATAAGCAGTCTGATGGTTGAGAAACTTCTTTTATAACTAGGAATTTATAGGTTATTTGAACTGCTACTGTCGTCAAAGCAAAACAAAGAATGTTAAAAAATAGAGTAATTATTTTTAGGAGATAAACATGGCTGTACAACAAAACAGGAAAACTCGTGCCAAACGAGATATGCGTCGTTCGCACGATAAAGCTAAACCTGTCACTTTATCGATCGATTCTACGACCGGAACCAAACATCGCCGTCACCATATTAGTGACGATGGTTTTTATCGCGGCGAAGAAGTGATCGTTCAAAAAATATATAGCGAAGAGGAAGAAGAAAAAGAATAGGCAAGCCGATATTGCCTTCTCTGTTCATACCTTAAGATTATGAACGATCGTGTCAGTGTAGCCATAGATGCAATGAGTGGTGACCACGGTCTAGATGTGACCATGTCAGCGGCTATTTCTGCGATTGCCAAATATAGCGATCTGCATTTATTACTGGTGGGCGATAGCAACTTAATAGAGGCAAAATTATCTATGCTTGATATAGACGCTAGACAACGTGTAGATTGCGTGCATAGTACGCAAATCGTAGAAATGCATGAACCACCTACTGTTGCGCTACGCACAAAAAAAGATTCCTCAATGCGAGTAGCAATCAACTTGATTAGAGAAAATCGTGCTCAGGCCTGTGTGAGTGCCGGAAATACTGGTGCATTAACCGCAATATCACGCTATATATTGCGTACTCTAGCCGGTATAGACCGACCAGCCATAATCACTGCTCTGCCGACAACCAAAGGACATACTTATATGTTGGATTTGGGAGCCAACGTAGATTGCAAAGCGGAACATTTATTTCAATTTTCGGTCATGGGTGCAGTACTAGCTTCAGCAGTTGACGGGCTAGAGACTCCTCGCGTTGGTCTACTTAACATAGGAGAAGAGACCATCAAAGGCAATGATCAGATCAAAGAAGCCGATCGCCAGCTACGCTCTAGCAAACTTAACTATATAGGTTATGTCGAAGCCAACCGTATCTACGAAGGTATCGCAGATGTAGTCATAACCGACGGTTTCGTCGGCAACGTTGCCTTAAAGACCGCTGAAGGCACGGCTGCTTTTATTTCACATTCTCTCAAACAGGCCTTTAAGCGTAACTTGATGACCAAATTCAGTGCCATGCTCGCTCAACCTACGCTCAAACTAATTGCCCAAACCATAGATGCGCGTAGTTATAACGGTGCCAGTTTGCTGGGTCTGCAAGGTGTTGTAATCAAAAGTCACGGCAGTGCCGACCAATTAGCTTTTGAAAAGGCGATAGAGGTGGCACGGGTAGAAGCGATGAAGCAAGTGCCGCAAATGATAGATAAACAGCTTGAGGAAATGCTCGTCAACTAAGGCAATGGCTATTTATACAAGAATAACTGGTAGCGGGTCATACCTGCCTGAGAAAATCCTAAGCAACAAAGACTTGGAGAAAGTCGTCAACACCTCCGACCAGTGGATACGCGAGCGTACCGGGGTACAACAAAGACATATTGCAGCAGATGGAGAAAGTAGCAGTCAACTTGCCTACTACGCCTCACTCAAGGCAATGGAAATGGCATCAGTAACCAACAAGGACATCGATCTGTTAATTTGTGCGACGACTACTCCCGATAAAGTATTTCCTAGTAATGCCTGTGTAATACAGCGTAGATTGGGTGTGCATCAGTGCCCAGCTTTTGATATACAAGCAGTTTGTACTGGTTTTATTTATGCTCTGGATATCGCCAACCGCTTCATTAAAATGGGCAGTGCCAAGTGTGCTTTGGTAGTCGGATCAGAGATATTGTCTCGCATCATAGACTGGAGTGATCGTTCAACCTGCGTGCTTTTTGGCGACGGTGCCGGTGCAGTGGTGTTACAGGCTGATACTGAGCCCGGTATCTATTCAACCCACATACACGCCGACGGTCAATACGAGGAATTATTGTATGTAGATGGGATGCCGACATCGGGAAGTTGTTACATCAAGATGAAAGGGAGCGAAGTATTCAAGACTGCAGTTCAAACCTTGGGACAGATTGTAGATGAAACATTAGAAGCGAATAATTTAGACCGTAGTGCTATAGATTGGCTAGTGCCTCACCAAGCCAATTTAAGAATTCTTTCTGCAATAGCTAAAAAACTCGCATTACCAATGGAACGCGTTGTCGTTACCGTTGACAAGCACGCAAATACATCGGCTGCTTCAATACCACTGGCACTTGATGAGGCAATTAGAGATCAACGCATACGAACGGGAGACACCGTGATGTTGGAAGCCTTCGGCAGCGGTTTTACTTGGGGGTCTGCACTACTGAAGTTTTAAGCTGATATATACTATGCCTCGCTTTTTTAGCCCTAGCTGTAAACGCTGTAGCCGTCTAAGCGAGTATTTGATGCAGACTAAGAAAATATATCCCGACTATCATTGCGCCCCAGTTCCACCTTTAGGACCTATAGATGCTCGGCTGGTTATCGTTGGTCTTGCACCCGGCAAACACGGAGCAAACCGTAGTGGTAGAGTTTTCACTGGCGACTACGCAGGCGTGTTGCTTTATAAGACACTCTATAAATATGGATTTAGCAATCAACCTGAATCAATTTCTTGCGATGACTCTCTCACACTAAACAACTGCAGGATCACCAATGCCGTGAAATGTTTGCCACCGGATAATAAACCCGATATTGAAGAAATTAAAACTTGCAACCGTTTTCTTAAAGCAGAAATACGGATGTTGTGTTCTGATGCGATCCTGCTTGCGTTGGGGCATATTGCACATTCGGCAATCGTGCGCGCCTACGGCTCAAGGCAATCCGAATATCGCTTTAAGCACGGTTGCGTGTATTCGCTTCCTGACAACAAAAAGTTAATAGATTCATACCATTGCAGTCGTTATAACATTCAAACCAAACGTTTGACCAACAGGCAATTTGAGGCTATTTTTGCAAAGGTTGTTAAACTAATCTCTAAGGATGATTAAATGTGCTTTAGATGCGACAACGAGATATATACTGATGAGCGAGTTTGATGCCAAAGAATTTATAACTACTCTTCCCCATGTCTCGGGCACTTACCAAATGCTTGATTCTGCAGGAGAACGGCTTTATGTAGGCAAAGCCAAAGACCTCAAAAAGCGTGTCGCTTCGTACTTTAGAAAACACGGTTTGTCGCCAAAAACCAAAAGCATGGTCGATCAAATTGCTGATATTAGGATTACGGTAACGCAAACCGAATCCGAAGCCTTATTGCTAGAAAATAATTTGATCAAAAAATACATGCCGCGCTATAACGTTCTATTACGCGACGACAAAAGTTATCCTTATATCTATATATCAAATAACGAGAAGTTCCCTCGTATCGCCTTTTATCGCGGGGCTCGTAATACAGACGAGCATTATTATGGACCGTATCCCAGCGTTGCTGCAGTAAGACTTACAATCAACCTACTCCAAAAGCTATTCAAACTACGCACATGCCAGCCTTCGTATTTCAAGAACCGCACCCGCCCGTGCCTGCAGTATCAAATCAAAAGATGTAGCGCACCTTGTGTGAACTACATAGCACCGCAAGACTATCAACAAGAATTATCACATGCCATACAGTTCTTAGAGGGTAATAGTAGAAGCCTAATTGAAACCTTAATCAAACGCATGGACAAAGCCGCACAAGACTTAAATTACGAGGAAGCGGCTGACTTCAGAGACCAAGTTGCTCTGCTAAGACAAGTCTCCGACCAGCAGCTCATCACCAGCGAAGGTGGAGACACCGACATCATCGCTGGAAGCATCAAAGAAATGCATGCTTGCGTACAGGTGTTCAACATTCGCGGTGGAATGAATATAGGCAATAAGGCTTTTTATCCGAACTTGCCGAACAACGATATTGACATGGCGCGGCTATTAACCACATTTGCCGGGCAATACTATCTCAAACACCCTATTCCAGATGAAATTATTTTTAGCCATAAACCTGATGACCAAACCACTCTAACGAATATGCTAAGTGAAAAATCCGGTCGTAAGGTGAAACTTATTACCCAGACAGTGCGTGGTAAGAAGAAAAAATATCTAGAACTAGCGGTTAAGAATGCCAATATTGCATTAAAAGCCAAGTTATTATCTCGTGCTGGCATGTACAAACGTCTACAAAGTCTGCAAGAGACACTCAACCTATCGGAACTTCCTGTTCGCATGGAATGTTTTGACATCAGTCATACTATGGGTGAAAAAACCGTAGGTTCCTGTGTGGTATTTGATCAAAACGGTGCACTCAAACAGGAATATAGACGTTTTAACATCACCGGTATTATCGGTGGTGACGACTATGCAGCGATGAAACAAGCATTGCAAAGACGCTATAGACGCGTAAAATCAGACAACGGTAAAATACCTAATTTACTCTTTATAGACGGAGGCAAAGGACAAACCAAAGAAGCGCAAAAAGTTCTAAAAGAACTTAGTCTATCCGATGTCACTATTATTGGCATCGCTAAGGGGGTTGAACGAAAGCCCGGATTAGAGACATTAATACACGGCGATTTAGGCATAGATATAAAACTGGACGCAGACTCACCAGCATTACATCTTATACAGCAGATACGAGACGAAGCGCATCGCTTCGCCATCAGCGGGCATCGTCGACAACGCGACAAAGCCAGACGACACTCACCGCTAGAGGATATACCGGGACTAGGAACGAAGCGACGCCAATCTTTATTACGCTATTTCGGTGGATGGCAAGGTGTCAATAGAGCGAGCATAGAAGAACTTGGAAAGGTGCCGGGGATCAGCCTGAAATTAGCCGAATCAGTCTATCAAACATTGCACGAAGAATAAATGAAAGCTCAATTACCCAACATTTTGACATTCTCGCGTATTTTGTTGATACCGTTGCTGATATTGTTTTTTTATCTACCCTACCGGTGGAGTTTATATTTATGCACGCTGATATTTATACTCGCAATGCTAACCGATTGGCTAGACGGTTATCTAGCAAGACGTTTTAATCAACAAAGTTCTTTCGGTGCATTTTTGGATCCTGTTGCAGACAAATTGGTAATCAGTACTGCGCTCATCCTAATCGTCAGCCGGCAACAGGACTGGATTATCACCTTGCCGGCATTAGTTATCGTGGGTAGAGAAATCGCCGTCAGCGCATTGCGCGAATGGATGGCAGAGTTAGGGAAAAGATCTTTGCTCGCAGTCTCCGTCATTGCCAAGATAAAGACCGCTGCACAAGCTGTCGCAATCGGCGCACTACTGTGGCACTATCCGATACTCGGCGTAGATATACATCGTATAGGGTTGATACTTCTATATTTTGCTGCGGTACTCACACTGATCTCTATGTTTGACTATCTAAAAATAGCGTGGAAATCTATGCGTCATTGAACCGCCACTTGTTGCAAATAACCGTTCCTTGTTGCAGTGGCACAAGGAACGTTACGTCATACAAGATTTAGCTATTTATGGCTATTAGAAATAACACGAATAGCAAAGACAAGTGGCGTAACTTTGTACGGAACCTTAACGTGGGTATGTAGGTCGGACAAGCTAAGGCTTGTCCTAAATGGTGGGTACACAAAAAACTACCCCGTCAGATAGAACCGCCGATTGAACCAG
The DNA here is from genome assembly GCA_965200865.1 of uncultured candidatus Poriferisulfidus sp. Taxonomy (GTDB): domain Bacteria; phylum Pseudomonadota; class Gammaproteobacteria; order Poriferisulfidales; family Oxydemutatoraceae; genus SP5GCR1. Next base: position 1,489,496 of record CBDAVG010000002.1, read on the forward strand.
TAGGTCAATCGGCGTGACATTGTGTAGAACCTCAACATTGCTAAACGCATGCATTACAAAATGCATAAGCCTACCACCCCTCCAAAGGAGGGGAATTAAATTGTGCCGAACGGCAATGTATTGGTGGAGCCGAGGGGATTCGAACCCCCGACCTCGACAATGCGAATGTCGCGCTCTCCCAACTGAGCTACGGCCCCATTAATTATTCATGTATTGTATGACGATTGGTTATATAGGTCTAGCTTCGCATAGCTGTACCCGAAATATCCCAAAGTTCCTTGGGCAACCTAAATGTCACTGTTTCCTCAATGCCTGCCTGTTCTATGACTTCGGTTGCTCCGTAATCTCTGAGTTTTTGTACAACCTGCTTGACTAAGGTCTCGGGTGCAGATGCACCTGCCGAAAGCCCTATATTTTTTTTACCGACCAACCATTTTGGCAGGATCTCGTCGGGCATATCAATCAAATACGATTCAACACCTCGCTTAACCGCAATTTCGTGTAGGCGATTGGAATTTGAACTATTCTTGGAACCTACGATTAACATTAAATCGCACACTTCAACCAGTTTCTTAACCGTGTTTTGGCGGTTTTGAGTCGCATAACAAATATCGTCTTTGCGAGGTTTACGTATGCTGGGAAAACGGTCTACCAATATTTTTATAATCTCGGCAGTATCATCCAACGACAATGTTGTTTGTGTTACCATTGCAACCTTGTTTGCATTGCGAACTTGTATTTGCTCGGCATCTTCGGTGGATTCGACTAAAAAAATAGAATCGCTTGAAGTAGTGTCGTATTGCCCCATCGTTCCGTCAACTTCCGGATGCCCACGATGCCCTATCAAAATCGTTTCATAACCATCTTGCCTATTTTTCAATACTTCTAAATGTACTTTGGTAACCAGTGGACATGTGGCATCTATCACGCGCAGCCGGCGGCGACGAGCTTCGGCCCTCACATCTTGAGAGACACCGTGCGCACTAAAAACAACAACTGATTCTTCGGGTATTTCGTTTAATTTTTCGACAAAAACAGCCCCCTTATCTCTAAGCTCAGTCACCACATAGCGGTTATGTACCACTTCGTGCCGCACATAGATAGGCTTGCCGAGCATATCCAACGCACGCTCTACTATCTCGACGGCTCTATCTACACCGGCACAAAACCCTCTAGGGTTGGCTAAAAGAATCTTCATTGCATATTTGGGGCTTTGTCACGAAGTGCGACAACTATAATCATCAGCGCACCGACAGTAATGCCTATATCAGCTATGTTGAACGTCGGCCAATGATAGGAACGATAATAAACATCTAAAAAATCGACAACCGCACCCCTAAACAAACGGTCGACTAAATTACCCAAAGCCCCTCCCATTATCATCACTATGCCGATAGCCGACATGACTGCACCCGGTTCTCCGGGTTTTAACTTTTTGAGTAAGGACCAAAGAATACCGCATACGACCACAGTCACTATAATGAAAAACCAGCGTTGCCATCCGCCTGCCTCGCTGAGTAAACTAAAAGCTGCACCAGTGTTGTACCACAAGGTCAAATTAAACGACGGCATCACCGGATAGGGCTGACCCTGAAGTAACCACGACTCTGCAAACCCTTTGCTAATTTGATCCAACAATACGATGAGCAAAACAACCGCAAGCCATTTATAGTGGTAGCTTTTTAATAATGCTAGCTGGGAGGTATTGGTGGACACATCCATTTTGAGTGATAGAAGATTCTAATCAGGCGGACTTTTTCTTTTTGCCAGTTTCCAATGCACCATAAACAAGATGATCTGAATCAATAAAACAATGGAATACTGCACGATGTCCTGCAAGCCTTCTCTCTGCTCTCCCTTGAGCGCAATGCGATAGGCTGCTTCACGTGCCTCAGTAATTTCCTGTTCCGACATATTCTTTAATTTACCGGAGAGACTTTCGATGTCCGGACGAGTGGCAACAAATTCATCGTTGCTTTGGTATTTGGAATGTTCCCAGCTAGGCAAAGTCAACTCAGGTGAGACAATGCTGGTCATAGCATAAATAATAATACCAAAGGCGATACTACCTATCAGCACATTGATAAAACAAACCGCAAAGGCATAAAACTCAAGCAGTGTTCTTTTAATCGTTGCCATTTACTTCCCTGTTTAAGATACCGTTCATACTGGTATTATAACGGCAATAGTTTCTCAAAAATATAAATAACTCTCAACGCATTATCAATATCGGAGTGCCTTGCTTGACAAGCTGCCACACAACTCGCATATCTTCATCTTTCATAGCGATGCAGCCTTCAGTCCAATCCTCTGCGAGATTTCTCCTTTTGGTAGGGTCGTTTGGCTCTCCGTGTATCATAATATCACCGCCCGGATCCTCGCCCCTAAGTTTGGCAAGAAAACTGTCGGTGTCATTTGGAAAGGAAATACCAAGCGAACGGAAGAAGCGACTGTCGGGATTGCGTCGATCAATATAATAAAGCCCTTCGGGGGTACGAGAGTCCCCTGATTTTTGTTTATGTCCTATCGGGTTTTGTCCGAGTGAAATTGCAAATGTATGCGTGATTTTCCAGTTTGTCAACAAATGCAGTTTACGCTCTGCTTTCTCTACCCAAATAGCATTTACTTCGTTTTGCGCAGACACTGATCCTCCTATCGTCAATAATATGGCGAAAGTGATGATTAATAGTACTCTTTTCATTATTGCTAGCCGTCTAATAACTTCTTCCTCTGTCTGACCAGTGCGATCCCTGTACCCAACAGACATATCTTGACAGCAACACCTAAAGTTGCCATACCTATTATAAGATAATTTAAGCTGGCTAGATTCTCTCCGTAATACAGTGTGATTAACTCTTGTAGTTTTGCATGCACCAAAGTAGATACGATAGCGATTACCAACGTAGCCCCGAAACCACCCATCAAGCCGTAAGCCCAAGCTGTATAAAGAAAAGGTCGCCTGATAAACATTGCGGTTGCCCCCAATAATCTGAGAATCTTTATTTCATCTAAACGTCTGGTTATCTCGGTCAGCATAAGCGTAGAAATCATCAATATCGCGGCACTCGCAAACAAAATTGCTAATAGCCAAACAGCAGTGCTAATAAAGGCAACCAGCGCATCCATACGCTCAAGCCATATAACGTTCGTCTCTACTCTTTCTATGTACCTTTGCTGTTGAATATTAAAAAGTAGTGTGTCCAAAGCGATGCCACGGCTATGTTCTAATTTTGCTGATATTTCAATAACCGCAGGAAAAGGATTTTCATCAAATAACGTCAAACTCTGTTCCATGCCGTATTGGTTTTGGAAATAATCCATTGACTCCTCGGCATTGATAAGCTGCACGTCGGCAACGCTTTCCATTGCCGATACTTGGCTGGTCAGTTCGGCTATCGCTTCATCGGAAGTATGCGGTGCAATATACGCCGATACCGAAGCAGGCCTCTCCAAGTCTGAGACAAGCCCTTGGGTATTTTGTAATATCACCAGCAAGATACCGGGCAACGACAACGCAATAGTAATCAACGCGACTGATAACACGGTCAGCAGAGGGCTTGCTTTTAGGTTTTGCACCGTCTGATGCAATGCCAAGCGGTGGCTTTCCAAATAATGACGAATGGCTAATAACATCGGAGAACATATATTTTGTAGCCTTTTATATTAGCATTATTTAACCCTTGCAGGGAGGGAATAAATTTGCCTCTACGGGTGGTTGAAGATTCTTTTGATGCCGTCTTGCCAATGGATAATTTCTATACCATCTACTTTTCTAGCTCGTTTTTCTAAGCAGAGTACATACTCTTTTTTAGAGTTCATAGCTTCTCTCACTGATTTAAGACTTTTAAGGTCATGGCTTAAAATTTTTTCTTTTGATTTGATTTCAACGAGTATAACTTCTTTTCCTCTTTCAAGGATTAGATCTATTTCCACACCGTCTTTAGAGCGGAAATAAGAAAATTTATATCCGCTCTCAAAGTATTCGTTAATCCTATAGGCTTCAGAAATAATCAAATGTTCAAAGGCATTGCCGAAAGCATAGTTTGAAGGTGTTATGGTTTCGGTGAGCAACCCTGACAAAGCTCTGGCTACACCCAAATCAAAGAGGTAAAACTTGGGGCTTTTGATTTGCCTTTTTCTAATCGATTTTGCGTAAGGGTATAGATGAAAACCTAAAAAGGTATCTTCCAATATTTCAAAGTATCGTTGGCAACTTTTATAATCAATGCCAGCTTCTGTAGCAATTCTGGAGTAATTGAGAATCATCCCGTTGCATTGGCCTGCTACATCTAGAAAAAATCTAAACGGCTGAATATTTCTGATAATCTGTTCATAAATGATCTCCTCTTTCAGATAAACCTGCACATAAGAATTCAAGTAGCGATTTTTTTCCTTTTTATTTTTAAGATTGAAAATCTCAGGCAGACTACCTCTTTGTAACACTTCATGGAGGTCAAACTTTTTACCTAATTCTAAAAAGGTTAAGGGATAGAGCTTGTATAGGAAAGCGCGTCCGGCAAGCAAATTAGCACCACCCAATTTTAGTTTTCTAGCACTCGACCCTGTCAAAGCGAAATTTAATTTCCTTTTCGCTATCAGACGATGGACTACATCCAATAGCTTGGGGATCTTTTGGATTTCGTCAATAACCACGAAACGAGGCTTTGCCTCTAGGGCATCAATCTCTTGTTCTAAAGCAGAGGGGTTAAGAGATAGTGTACGTTCTCTTTCCGGTTCAAGCAGATCAATCCACAGGAGGCTATGTTTAGCTCTGAAGCTTTTGCTCCAGAAACTCTCTAGATAGCTTGACTTCCCAGTAGCCCTTGCCCCGAAGAGAAAAAAACTTTTATTTTTGGAACACTTAAGTAATCTTGGGAACATATATCTAAATTATCCGACATAATAGATATAAAGTCAAGAGAACTGCTGATTGACCCACTAGCTCAAGCAGTTGGATATATGCAAAAATAATTTTTTAAGGAGGGCAGGTATATTAAGGCCTGCTTATTTGATATCAGATAAATGCTTAGGTATATGCAGTGAGGAAGTTGCAGGTGACATGCCAAGAGGAGACTTAGGCATTAAAGCCTAATAACTTGGTATCTTAATCTTTCCTGTCAATTTTTGCTTAAGGGTTGCCTTCTTCATGAAATCCGGCATAACACCCTCGCAGACTTTTTTAGGTGGAGGAGGTTTGGGAAGTTTATTTTTTAATTTCTTGCGCGGCATGATGGTTTTTTAGCTAGTTGAAAATCTATGATTTTTCAGAAATAATTAAAAACAAATAAAATAAGGCAATAACTATTGAATAAGATGGCAATACTTGAATAAACCTAACAATATAAGCGTTTCTTACTACATTGATGTTGTGGTTATAATCTGTATATTTCATAAACTGTTTTGTAAGATTCTTCTCCAGAATTTTTTTCACCGTTAACTCCAAATCTTGTTTATTCCGACCTTGATCGAAATCCCTTTTGCAACACTCAATTAGTCTATCATAATATTCATCAAAACCCCTTAATGAAACTTCATGATATGTCCATTTGGTTAGCACCTTATAAATACAGTATGATAAATATATAAGAATAGACAAACTAACAATTATGAGCGCATTCAGGATACTAATTATTATAGATTGTTGCCATGCAAGGGCAGCAGCTTTGCCGATTAAGAAAAAATTTATTGGTGCCATAAATGTTAAAATCGCTATTGGTAGTTTTAGCCTTGAGTAGATTTGCTCGCGCTTCTCTAGTTCATAAAAATAAACCTTTTCGTAAAACTTTCTTTTTTCTGTTCTATCCATTTTAGAGGTACCCGTTTCATTTAAGTACTGCTTATAAAAAGCAGTATATTCCAGTGCTTATTTGGCACGATTCTGCAATCTGACGAACGGTAGTAGATATTAGACAGACGGTTAAAGTTGTGCAGGTACAACACGCTTAGAGGGGTATATTGAATTGCCGATTATTGACGGGTGGTTTGCACGTTGTAGCCAAAACTCGGCTATAATGGCGTTTTTTATATAAGATTATGAACTCACCAAAGCTAAGAGACTATCTTTGATGCCGATTTACGAATATGTTTGCAAGTCTTGCGGAGAGCGTTTGGAGGTATTGCAAAAAATATCCGACCAACCTTTGCGCAAATGTCCCGCGTGCCACAAAGAGACATTGAAAAAACTTGTCTCAGCAGCAGGTTTTAGGTTGGCAGGCAAAGGTTGGTACGAGACCGATTTCAAGACCAAAAATCAGCGTAATTTAGCAGGCACCCAAGAACCTAAAGCCGATACGAGCAAAGCTAAAGATGTCTCTAAAAAGACCGACAGTACTCCGAGTAAAACTGTAAATGCCAAAAGCGGCGCGTCTAAACCACAAACCACTAAGCCAGCCTAAACCCCAGCCTAAAAAATTCAATTAACGATGCGAAGTTATTATTGTGGAGAAATCGACCAAGATTCTATAGGTGAAGAGATAAGTGTTTGCGGCTGGGTCAACCGCCGCCGCGATCACGGCGGCGTTATATTTATAGATTTACGCGACCGCGAAGGCATATTGCAATTAGTTGCCGACCCTTCTAATTCCGAAGTATTTGCGATCGCAGAAAAGGTGCGCAACGAATTTGTGCTACAGGCAAAAGGAGTGCTGCGGGCGCGCCCCGAGGAAACCGAAAACCCTGACCTCAAAAGCGGAAAGGTTGAGTTGTTATGCAAATCTTTGACTATTCTCAACGAAGCCGATACGCCACCGTTTCAGCTTGAAGACCGAGATGTCAACGACGAAGTACGCTTGCGCTATCGTTATGTGGACCTGCGACGACCACAAATGCTTGCAAATTTGAAAATGCGTGCTGAGATTTTGAAAACACTGCGGGCGTTTTTAGACCAACACGGCTTCATAGAAATTGAGACACCAATGCTGACGCGTGCCACACCCGAAGGTGCACGCGATTACTTGGTTCCTAGCCGCGTCCATCCTAAGAGTTTTTATGCACTGCCGCAATCTCCTCAACTATTCAAGCAGTTATTGATGATGGGTGGTTTAGACCGCTATTATCAGATGCCTCGTTGTTTTCGCGACGAGGACTTGCGTGCCGACCGCCAACCTGAATTTAGCCAGCTTGACATAGAAACTTCCTTCATGGACGAAACCGCTATTATTGAATTGATTGAACAGATGCTAAAAGATCTATATCGTTGTGTGCTGGATGTAGAACTAGCGGATTTCCCACGCATGTCTTATGCCGAGGCAATGGTGCGCTACGGTTGCGACCGTCCCGATCTGCGTATTTCATTAGAGCTCAGTGAATTAACGGATTTGATGCGCAGCGTGGAATTCAAAGTGTTCTCCGGACCCGCCAATGATCAAGCAGGACGGATTGCGGCGTTAAAAATCCCACAAGGAAGCCGCCTAAGCCGCAAAGAGATAGACGATTACACCGAGTATGTTGCTCGTTTCGGTGCTAAAGGACTTGCTTATATTAAATGTGAGTCTATCGCATCGGGCAGAGAGGGTTTGCAATCCCCTATATTGAAATTCCTCCCTGACGAGGTGATTGCACAAATCATTGAACGAACACAAGCCCACGACGGAGATTTGATATTCTTCGGTGCCGGGCATAAAAACATAGTCAATGACTCGTTAGCCGCACTACGCGTGAAGATTGGTCATGACCTTAACCTCGTAACAAAAGAACCTAAATGGAAACCACTATGGATTATTGATTTTCCGATGTTTGAATACAACTACCAGACTAAACGATGGGACTCTATGCATCATCCTTTCACCGCTCCGGCGACGAATTCGGACAGCTTGCTTGAGAACCCAGGCGATTGCTTGTCGCGTGCTTACGATGTGGTGGTAAACGGCATAGAATTAGGCGGAGGTTCCATACGCATACATGAACAATCTACACAGCGCAAAGTGTTAAAAGTTTTGGGCATTGACGAAGCCGAAGCCGAAGAGAAGTTTGGTTTTTTTCTGCAAGCACTAAACTACGGTTGCCCACCACATGGCGGCATCGCCTTCGGCTTGGATCGTATTGCGATGCTGATGAGCGATAGCACCTCAATCCGTGATGTGATTGCATTCCCTAAAACCCAAAGCGCATCGTGTCCGTTGACTGATGCGCCCACTTCGGTTAGCGAGGCACAATTAAAGGAACTGCATCTCAAGCTCGGAAAGTAGTTCCACTTATGGTTTATAAGATACAAAACCGTGAAGCCTGCCGATAATGGATACGGTATAGCGCAGAGCTTGTCGTCCTTGCAGTCGTAGAATCTCTATTAAAATTCCTGCTGCTGGTTTTGATAATGTGAGCAGCAAATTTTTAAGTGTCCACGCCGGCTTAATGCGTAGATGCTTTCGTAGCATTGCACCGCGTCCCATGCCGTAAAAATAGTGTTTGCGTGTCCAAGCATGCAATGACATTCCTTCCGGCTTTAGACTCGGATGCAAAACCTCGTAGCGTGGCTGATACAGTAACTTGCCGCCATGTTGAAGTATACGCAAAACCAAATCAGTCTCTTCGCTGCTACCATAACGTGTACCAGTACCTAACTGCTCGTCCAATAAACCAACCTTAGATAAAACAGACCTCTTGATTGCCATCGCAGATGCCAAGCAGCAATCGTAATTTCTGAAATTTATACCCTTAGGTTTGGGGCCGGAATAACGCGAATAAGGCTTGCCATCTTCTATATTAAGGCAGATACCACAGATTACATCGTAATCTGGACTATCCTTGGTAATCTGATCAAGTTGATTTAACGTATGCTTCTTGAAACGAGCATTAGCATCAACCAAAACCAAGTAGTCTCCGGTTGCATGTTTAATTGCCAAGTTACGTGAGCGGGCGGCACCAGTGCCTTCCATGCGAAACCATTGACAAGGACCGCGCAATACCTCTATAGGTGCTTCTTTAATATCCGACTGATCGACGATGAGCGTTTCAAAAGGCTTTGCATAAGTTTGCTGTTCAATCGTCTGTAGCAAGCTGATCAATTCGCAACGGTTATTTCGTACTGGAATAACAATGGAAAATTTCATGTAAGATACCCTTATTTTCACCTTATATATCTAACTCGGAAGCATGTGCTTATAATACATTATCCAAATAAGGAAATTAAAAATAAAACTGCAATTAAACATGCGTATATCCGAAAAAGACCGACACTATAAACGTCCCGAATCGGTACTCGTCGTAGTCTATACTCGTAGCAACGAGATATTGGCGTTGAGACGCAAAAAACCGAATTACTTTTGGCAATCAGTCGCCGGCAGTTTGGAGTGGGACGAAACACCGGAACAGGCTGCGAAACGAGAACTTTACGAAGAGGCAGGCTTGTCTGGCACAAGTTTAATGATCAATTGGCACAGTCATAATGAACTTTTGATTTACCCTATGTGGCGACACCGATATGCACCGGGCATCATTTCCAATAAAGAGCATCTGTTCAGCCTAAAACTAGAGGCACCATGCAGTGTTGTGCTGGATCCTCGCGAACATAGCGAGTATCAATGGCTCTCTTTATCGCAAGCCATGATGCAGATTAGTTCGCACACCAATCGCGGCGCAATTGCGCGCTTATTAGCCGACTAGCCTACAATTAGTTTAGAATAGACCGCAATAATAGAGGAATGATCAATGGCAGGACATAGCAAATGGGCAAACATACAACACCGGAAAAAAGCACAAGATGCAAAGCGAGGTAAATTATTCACTCGCCTGATCCGTGAAATCACCGTAGCTGCGCGCATTGGAGACGCAAACCCAGAAAGCAACCCTAGATTGCGTCTAGCGATAGATAAAGCACTCGCCGCAAACATGCCCAAAGACAGCATCACGCGTGCTATCAAACGCGGTAGCGGCGAAATAGAGGGGGCAATCTACGAAAATATCATCTATGAAGGCTATGGACCCGGTGGTGTTGCCGTATTGGTGGAATGTACGACTGATAATAAGAACCGAAGTGTATCCGAAGTGCGACACGCTTTTACCCGATTCGGTGGCAATCTGGGAACCTCAGGATCGGTGTCTTATTTGTTTAAGCAATACGGAGTTTTAAGTTATCCTCCCAGTGCGAACGAAGAAGCGATTCTAGATGCTGCAACACAAGCCGGCGCAGAAGATATCGAGAGCGAGGATAACATAGAAGTTTTGACAAATCCTGAAAACCTACTAAAAATTAAGCAAGCAATGACAAACTCAGGTATGGAACCAAACTCTGCCGAGATAGAAATGCGCCCCACAAACTTAGTGCCGTTAGACGAAAACGATAGTAGTAAATTACTGCGTCTTTTGGAGGTACTGGAGGACTGCGACGATGTACAAAATATCTATTGCAATGCTAGTTTTACAGACTCGGTCGTGAACCAAGAGGCGAAACAATGATGCAGCGTATTCTAGGCATAGATCCCGGTTCGCTGTCTACTGGTTATTCGGTCATAGAAAGTGACGGTCGCACAAACCGTTATATTACTAGTGGTCAAATTAATACCTCCTCGTTAAGTGCTGTGGAGCGTCTAGCTACTATCTACGACGGTGTCACCGAAGTCATAGAAACTTATCAACCTTTGATGATGATAGTAGAAAAAGTGTTCATGTCTAAAAATCCCGACTCGGCACTCAAATTAGGACAAGCGCGCGGCGTTGCGATTTGTGCCGGTGTTAAGGCTGGACTTGCAGTGCATGAATACAGTGCGCGTTTTGTTAAAAAGACCATTACTGGCAACGGTGCTGCCGACAAAAGACAAGTCAAATACATGGCATGCCGGTTGCTCAGCATAGCCGAGCGAGACCAAAATGACGAAAGCGACGCGCTTGCGATTGCTTTATGTCATGCTTTTGCAACACCATCCAATAGAATACCTGAACTACACCAATGATTGCTCGGCTAAGCGGCGAACTCATTCTAAAATCACCACCCCATCTACTGATTGAAGTCGGTGGTCTCACTTACGAACTGCAAGCCCCAATGTCAACTTTCTATAAACTTCCTGAGGTCGGAACGCCAGTTGTGGTACTAACGCATCTGATTGTGCGCGAAGATGCACATACCTTATATGCCTTTATCAACGAATACGATAAAGCCTTGTTCAAAGAATTGCTCAAGGTGCGCGGTGTCGGTGCTAAAATGGCACTGGCAATTCTGTCCAGCATGGAAGAAGATATATTCAGACAATCTATAGAAAACGAAGATGTAAGTGCATTATCCGATTTGCCGGGCATAGGTGTAAAAACGGCGCAGCGACTCATTGTTGAGATGAAAGACCGTTTTAAGGATGAATTTTGGCAAAGTTCTGCTATAACCGCAGCGGATTCTCGTGGCGATCAATCGCAAGCTGCGTCGGGTGCTTTAATCGCACTCGGCTACAAATCCAGCGAAGCAAAAAGTCTGATCAAGAAAGTGAACACCGCAGGTAAAACGGTAGAAGAGATTATCCGCGAAGCACTACGATTAAAAGCCTAAGTAATATAATACACGCAAACGATGGATGCAGAAACGAACAACCCGTTATTGAGCGGCAACCCAATAGCCGAAGAAAGGCAAGTTGACGACGATGTGCGTCCTCGCAGATTGAGAGATTACATAGGACAATCTTCGGTCAAAGAACAAATGGATATATTTATTTCCGCGGCTAAAGAACGAGGCGACGCGTTGGATCATGTATTAATCTTCGGTCCCCCTGGTTTGGGCAAAACAACGCTTGCAAATATTATTGCCAACGAAATGAATGTCAAAATTCGGCAAACTGCCGGGCCGATTTTAGAAAGAGCCGGCGACCTCGCTGCGATATTGACCAACTTGGAGCCTAAGGAAGTATTATTTATAGACGAGATCCACCGTCTCAATCCTGCCATAGAAGAAATACTTTACCCGGCAATGGAGGACTTTCAGTTGGATATCGTCATTGGTGAAGGTCCAGCAGCACGCTCAATCAAACTTGAGTTGCCGCCGTTTACCTTAGTTGGAGCAACAACACGCGCTGGTTTGCTCACCTCGCCTTTACGAGACCGTTTCGGTATAACCCAACGTTTAGACTTCTACCAAACCGAAGAACTCGCACAAATCGTAAAACGCAGTGCGAATATACTTAATGTGACCATAGATAAAGCAGGCACGTTTGAAATTGCTCGCCGTTCACGCGGCACGCCGCGCATCGCCAATCGTCTGCTTCGTAGGGTACGCGATTACGCGCAAGTCAAAGCCGATGGAGTCATCAATCAAATGATTGCCGATAAGGCTCTTGATATGCTCAATGTAGACACACATGGTTTTGATGCTATGGACCGCAAACTACTAGAAACGATTATAGAAAAATTCTCAGGAGGCCCGGTCGGCATTGACAGTTTAGCCGCAGCGATTAGCGAAGAACGTGGCACCGTCGAAGATGTGATAGAACCCTTTTTAATACAAAGTGGATTTTTAATCCGCACCGCACGTGGGCGATTGGCAACCCAATCCGCGTACCGACATCTAGGCTATCAAGTACCTCCCTCCACACCGCAAGCCGAAACCTCCAACCAAAGCCTGTTTTGATCTTGTTAATAAATCCTAAAATGGAAAAATATTGTATGCTAATACAAAGTCTTGCAGGTGGACATATAAGTCCACCCCTGCAGGTGGTTATCATAAATTGAATTGAATGGCGCATAGTGGTTCAATTTATACGGTGCGGTACTTTTACAACAACTCTACGCTTGTGCATTTAAGATGGCTTAGAACGATTGTACTAAACTTCCAGTTCCGACAATGCTACATTGTCAATCACCCAGAATAGGGTATTATAAGCATTTGTAACTTAAAATTATTTAGAAACAATAGCGATTTAGACGCCTAACCGTGATATTTGGTATTAATATCTGTCAAACTATATGGAGAATTAAGAAATGCAATCTGAAATTGGCTTCCTTTCATTGATTAGCGATGCAACCTTTATCGTGCAACTGGTGTTGCTCGTGTTAATCATAGCCTCCGTTTTAAGTTGGAGTGCAATTATTGCAAAGTGGCGTGAGTTTAGGCATGTAAGAAAACAGGCCAATCAATTTGAGGAACGTTTTTGGTCGGGAATGGAGTTAAGCGAACTTTACAAAGAGATTGACGTTCAGGAGCAAAGCGGCATGGCAAAAATATTCCACACTGGGTTTGACGAATATATTCGCCTGCATAAGCAAGGTTCACTATCACCGCTTGCAATCGCAGATACTGCGGTGCGTTCTATGAAGGTTGCTTTATCTAGGGAAGTTGATGGGTGGAATAAACATCTAAACTTCCTATCCGTGGTGGCTTCTACCTCGCCGTATATAGGTTTGTTCGGTACTGTTTGGGGTATCATGCATGCCTTTCTCGCATTGCAAGACGTGCAACAAGCAACGCTTTCTTTGGTTGCACCAGGGATTGCCGAAGCCTTAGTAGCAACCGCATTAGGCTTATTTGCAGCAATTCCCGCAGTGGTTGCATATAATCGCTTCAGCGAACATACCAATTTATTGGTCTCGCGCTATGATAATTTTATAGAGGAGTTTACTGCGATATTACATCGTCAGGTTTTGCATACAAACATTTCGGAATAACACTATGAGGATATTAGCTCGCAATAAAGCGATCGCAGAGATTAACGTTGTTCCGTATATAGATGTTATGCTGGTGTTGCTAATCATCTTTATGGTTACGGTACCGTTGATACAACAAGGCGTGGAAATAGAACTACCCGAAAGCAATAGCGAAACGCTTTCGCAAGATACCGAGCAAGAACCACTGATTATTACCGTTGACAAAGTCGGCAATTTCTTTATCAATCAGGGTAATCGTGCAAATCAAGCCCTACAGGAAGAAATTCTGATTAAGGAAACCGTTATGTTGCTTGAACAAAATCAGTACAACACAATTTATGTGCGCGGCGATCGTAATGCACCGTATAGATATGTGATGCAGGCAATGGTTGCATTGCAGAAAGCGGGAACCGAAAAAATAGGTTTGGTCACCCAACCTCCTGCCGAGTAACTACGATGCGCAAGCAGCGCGGTTTTTATTTAAGCTCTACGGTTTTTTCCGTACTACTACATCTTATATTTTTTTTCACGGTTGCAGTTTCCTTAAAAACCTGTGCCGGACCTGTCTCGCTGGTGACACAATCATCGCCACCGCCGATGGAATCCATAGAAGCGGAAGTGATTACACAGCAGGAGGTAAATACGTATTACGAACAAAAACAACAAAAAGCATTGGCAGAAGAACGCGCGCTGCAACTTGAAAAAGAGCGACAAGAACGTGCACAACGTCTGACCGAAGAAAGAAAAAAAGCAGAATTGTTAAGGCAGAAGAAATTACAAGAAGAAAAGGAAAGACAGGAAGAGGCACGACTAGAACAACTGCGTATAGAAGAACAAGAACAGCAGCGACAAGCTGAGTTAAGGCGTAAGGAGGAAGCCGAACGAGAACGCATTGAACAAGAACAACAGCGACAAGCTGAATTAAGGCGTAAGGAGGAAGCCGAACGAGAACGCATTGAACGAGAACGTATAGCCGAAGAACGGAGAAAACAACTAGAGGAAGAGCAAAAACGCATAGCCGAAGAGAAAAAGAGACAGGAGGAAGAACAAAGACGCATAGCCGAAGAGAAAAAAAGACAGGAGGAAGAACAAAGACGCATAGCAGAGGAGAAAAAACGCCTAGAGGAAGAAAAAAAGAGGCAACTGGAAGAAGAACAACGTCGCTTGGCTGAGCATAGAAAAAAAGAAGAAGCCGAACGACTAAGAATGCGCAAACAACAAATTGCAATTTGGCAACGGCAATATGAACAGATGATTCGCAGTAGCGTAGAACAGAATTGGAAAAAACCCCCCACCAGTGTTGAAGGTGGTGAATGTGTACTTAAGATACGGCAAGATGAAACGGGTAAAATACTGAATGTCAACTTTTTACGCTGCGAAGGCGATAAATTATTCACACGCTCAGTTGAAGCAGCGGTATGGAAAGCTGACCCGCTTCCGGAAGCACCTTCACCAGAAGTATTTGACTCAGAAATTGAATTTACCTTTAAGAGAGATTATTGATTATGCGTATACTACTCAAGATAATGAACTTGCTTGTGTTGTTATTCGTCTTTGCAACTGCGCAAGCCGAATTAAAAATAGAAATCACCGAAGGCGTAGTCGGTGGGGTTCCGATAACGGTATTGCCATTTGCTGGAGAACCCCAAGACGCGCCTCGCAACTATAGTCAAATTATCGCATCCGATCTAGCTTATAGCGGCTTATTCCTCATCTTAGACGCACAAAACTTCTCCCAGCTGGCGCAACCAGGCGATACAACTGACTACGAGGCTTGGCTGACAAACGGTGCCGAAAAAATAGTGTCGGGCACCGTGGACGAAGGTGCTTTGATTGTGCGTTTAGACGATTCGGTCAAAGCAACTAGATCAAAGGAATGGAAATTCAACCTTGAAGATAATCTAATCAAAACCATTGCACATTATGCGAGTGATTTAATCTATGAAGAAATTGCTGGCGTGGCAGGGATTTTCAGCACCCGGCTAGCATTTGTCAGTTCGGAGAGACTAGGCCCCAAAGAACGAAGGTTTAACTTAAACATAGCAGATGCTGACGGACAAAACGTTACTACCATTTATTCTTCGGATGCGACACTGATGTCGCCGGCGTGGTCTCCCGATTACAAAAATCTTGCTTATGTCTCTTACGAGAACAACAAACCGCAGATATTTATACAAGTATTGAGTAGTGGGGCGCGTACTAATCTATCCGAAACAATAGGTACTGCCAACGCACCTGCTTGGTCCGACGATAACAATCAATTAAGTTTTGTCGCTTCGCGCAACGACAACTCCGATATTTATGTTT
The DNA here is from genome assembly GCA_965200865.1 of uncultured candidatus Poriferisulfidus sp. Classification (GTDB taxonomy): domain Bacteria; phylum Pseudomonadota; class Gammaproteobacteria; order Poriferisulfidales; family Oxydemutatoraceae; genus SP5GCR1. The sequence goes on from CBDAVG010000002.1 coordinate 1,505,357, forward strand.
ACCGCTTTGACACCCAAAGAGTTATACGGGTAACCCAAAGCCTAGCAATAGATACAGAACCTGCATGGATGGGTAACGATGCCTTGATCTTTACCTCGGACCGTAGTGGTACACCGCAATTATATCAAGCATCGCTGGCCGAAGGTAATATCATACGCCTAAGTTTTGAAGGAAACTACAACGCCGACGCCGATGTCTCGTACGATAACACTAAGCTCGCTTATATCAGCGAACGCGGTGCTGGGTTTTCCGTAGTTATACGTGATTTAAGCGACGATAGTGAGCTTGCTTTGAGTTTCGGCAGCCTAGATGAAAGACCTCGCTTTGCTCCCAACGGACATCTATTAAGCTATATCACAACCCAGTACGGTAAGTCTGCACTCGGATTACTAACCATAGACGGTGCTCTAGGAAAACTGATCCCAATAGAAGCCAATAATATTAGAGGGATTTCATGGTCGCCGCTGGTACGATAATAGCCTTGCAGCAATATCAAACAATGATTAAACACCTGCTTTTGATTTTTATATTGTTTGCTGGTATAAATGTGTCGGCACAAGAGCAAAATAGTGCCCTGCTCAATAGATTGCTTGATAAAGTGCAGCAACTGCAAAACGAAGTAACCGAATTGCGCAACCAAAATGAATTGACGCAATTTGAACTGAAAACTCTACAAAAAAATCTAGACCAGCGATGGAGTGAACTAGAAACCCAAATCCATGAAGCGCATACAACACCAACAATAGCACCGGCATCTACAGAAGTTGCTCCCACCAAGACTCAACTAGAACAACTAAAAAATAATTCCCAAAAGTTAGAACAGCAGATCACTCAAACAAATAGTCGCCTAGATGAACTCGCTCGTATTGTAGAAGAGATGCAACTACAAAAACCGGAAGCACCTGCTATAGAACCCGAAGCACCCGCCATAGAGGCTATAGAACCGGAAGTGCCCGCCATAGAACCGGAAGTGCCCGCTATAGAACCTGAAGCACCCGCCATAGAGGCTATAGAACCCGAAGAAAAACCTTCTCTCATAGAACCTGCTGGATTACCCGACGAAGATGAATATGCAGCTTATAGCAAGGCGATGGCGGCTTTGGATCGTGCCGATTATACTCGTCTGCGCGACAACCTGACTCGTTTTCTACAAGATTATCCGCAAGGGGATTATGCCGACGATGCAAACTACTGGGTTGCCGAGTCGTATTATGCAGAAGGTGATTTAGAACAAGCGACATTATATTTCACACAGCTCATTGAAAATTATGGTGATAGCGAAAAACGCGAACCTGCACTGCTCAAGATTGCTTATATAAGGCTCAACAAAGAGCAATGGGAGGATGCGCGTAAAATCTTAGAGCGTTTGAAAAATGAAGCCGAAGATGAACAGGTACGAGAACTAGCCATAGAACAACTTGAACAATTAGGAAATAGAGGGCGCTAAGCCATGGCACCGGCTCAAGTGCTAAAGGTGAGTGAGATCTTTTATTCTCTGCAAGGTGAGTCGCTAACAACTGGCATCCCGACCCTTTTTATTAGGCTCACTGGCTGTCCCCTTCGTTGTAGCTATTGCGACACCGAATATGCATTTACCGGTGGAGAATGGATGACCATGGACAGTATTCTCAAGCATACCAAAAAAAGTAAAGCCGACTATGTCACGGTAACCGGCGGCGAGCCCTTGGCACAAAATCGTTGTTTGGATTTATTACACAAGCTATGTGATGCAGGATATTGCGTCTCTCTAGAAACCGGCGGCGCACACGACATTGCGAGAGTGGATCCTAGAGTAACGGTTGTCATGGATATTAAAACACCAGGTTCTGGAGAGGTTGACCGCAATCGCTACGCTAACATTACCCGATTACGCACCGACGATCAAGTTAAGTTCGTGATTTGCAGTCGAGAAGATTACGAATGGGCTAAAGTGTGCTTACAAAAGCACCAATTAAACCGACGTTGCAGTATATTGTTTTCGCCGGCGTGGCAACGTCAAGACGCAAGCGAACTAGCCGAATGGATACTCGCAGATAGACTCTCAGTACGGATGCAAGTGCAATTACACAAAATACTGTGGGGAGAAACACGCGGACGGTGAATAATACTCCGTTAAATGCCGTGGTACTCCTGTCGGGTGGACTTGACTCAGCAACGGTATTAGCACTTGCTCAGTCCCAAGGTTATCTTTGTCATGCACTTAGTTTTAACTACGGACAGCGGCATGCAGTTGAAATTGATGCTGCTCGCAGGATTGCGCAGCATCTCGAAGTAGAAAAGCATCTGATATTTCCGCTCTCGCTCGATTCTATAGGAGGTTCCGCTCTAACTGACTCAAAGATTGAAGTACCAGCGACACCACAGTCTACTGCCTGTAAGGAGGATGTTATTCCTGCAACTTATGTACCGGCGAGAAATCTAATCTTTTTATCAATTGCATTAGCATGGGCGGAAACTCTAGATATCCATACCATCTTTATAGGCGCAAACGCAATAGACTATTCGGGTTATCCTGATTGCCGCCCAGATTTTATCAATAGCTTTGAAAACATTGCAAAATTAGCTACCCGAAGCGGCGTACAACAAAATGGATTTCACATTAACGCACCTTTGATATCAATGCGTAAATCCGAGATTATAAAATGCGGCACGCAACTGGGATTAGACTATTCGCTAACCATTTCGTGCTATCAAGCAAATGACGAAGGTAAAGCCTGTGGAATATGCGACGCTTGCCGATTCAGACAACAAGGTTTTAAGGAAGCCGGTATCGCCGACTCCACCCGCTATTACTAAAATAATCGTTATACGTAGAACATGATTATTTCCCACAAACATAAAATGATCTTTATAAAAATAATGAAAAATGCCGGCTCATCGTTTGAAATGGCATTTACAAAGTATTGCGGTCCGCACGACATTATCACACCAATTGCAGCCAATAAAAAAATGCATAAAAGAAAAAGGGTTGGATACAACAAAGGACAAAATTACACAGCACCTCATGAGTACAAACTTAAACATCGCAGTATCATATTGATGGAGCCTTCTAGGTTTGTTGAACATGGTTCCGCTGAAAGCATACAACAACTAATTCCTGATGAAGTATGGAACAGCTACTTAAAAGTAGCTATTATCCGTTGCCCATACGACATATTGATTTCTTATTACTATTGGCGTAAACGCCTTCCTTTGATGAAAGCCGTGGGCTTTGAAAATTATGCATTAGAACGCGGGATTAAGAAGCTTATTAGGAATTACCAAAAACTCCAAATTGATGGAAAATTAGTAACTAATTTTATGATCAGATACGAAAATCTAAACGAGGATATTAAAAAACTTGAAATAAAAATAGGTTGTAGCGGTGTACTAGAATCCTTTGCAAACATCCGTGCAAAAAGTGATTTTCGTCCTAAAACAGAAAGCACATCTGCTCATAAAATATATCTTGAACACCCTAGGGTTAAAAGAGAACTTGATGAAGCACTTCGTAATAACTTTGGCGATGGCGAGTTACAAAAATACTTTTCAGCTTACAAATCCACATTGGAAAAGACTATAAACGACAGAACTGCTCGAAACTAATACTTTGTACTTGCACATTTCACAGTGATATTAATCAGACTACAATATGCTGGTATAATTAGCCTCTTACATAAATATATCAATTAGATGGACATAGTACAACAAACTCTATTATGGGCATTCCTAATCGCATTACTCGTAGGTGCGATTGCGAACAAAACCAATTTCTGTACGATGGGAGCAGTTTCCGACTGCATCAACACCGGCGACACCGGACGAATGAGGGCATGGGTGTTTGCTATCGGCGCAGCAATCGCTATCGTCGCATTACTAGAGATATGGGCACAAGTAGATTTGTCGCTGGTAGAAGATGGTAAAACTGGTAAACCACCTTATACAACTCCGCAATTTGTATGGTTACGCTATGTACTCGGTGGATTGCTATTTGGTGTCGGCATGACCCTAGGTTCGGGGTGTGGCAACAAAACTTTAGTGCGCATAGGTGGCGGCAACCTTAAATCTATATTTGTCTTTTTGATTATGGGCGTAGGTGCCTATTTAATGATCTATACTGATTTCGGTTTTTATGTATTTCTGCAATGGATGCCGGTAATAGATTTCAATGATTACGGTATACCGAGTCAAGGTATTAGTGCAATACTATTACACGGACTGCCTTTGAGCATCGAGAATACTGCAAACGGCAACCTTATAATCGCATTGATTATCGCTATCGCACTCTTTATATGGTGCTTTAAGTCCACTGATTTCTCTAAAAACACCGATAACATTATCGGTGGCACAATCATTGGCGGCGCGGTTGCACTTGCATGGTATGTCACGGCAGGACCGCATGGTCAGGAATTACTGGAAGAGGTAGAATTTCTAGATCAAATACCTTATGATGTGGGTGCTCAATCACTTACTTTCGTAAAACCAAGCGGACACTTTTACTATTGGATACGAGAAGGGTTTTCATCACAGTACCTCTCCTTTGCACTGATAGCAGCATCAGGGATTATCGTAGGTTCCTTTGTGTATGCAATATTTACCAAGAGTTTTCGTATTGAATGGTTTGCTAACCTCAAAGACTTTACAAACCATTTGGTAGGTGGTTTGCTGATGGGCATCGGCGGGGTACTATCCTTGGGCTGTACTTTCGGACAGGCAATTAGCGGTGCATCTACTCTTGCACTGGGTGCTTTGCTTACCTTCACCTTTATTGTCTTGGGGTCAGCGACAACAATGAAGGTCAGTTATTACAAACTCCTATACGGAGACGATGCCAGCTTTCCTAAAGCCTTGCTGGCAGCACTGGCGGATCTCAAACTAATCCCTAATAAGTGGCGTCAATTAGAATCAATTTGAGGTTCAACAAGGCAAGCTGTTGATTATCTCTCATAAATTAAAAGTTATATTTATAAAAACTAGTAAAACTGCCGGTTCATCTTTTGAGCTCGCACTCTCAAAATACTGTGGCCCGGATGATATTTACACTGCAATAGGAACAGACACAAACATCAGAAAATCTTGGAATATCCCTCAGTCTCAAAATACAAAAAAGATAAAGTATAAACATCATACTTCCGCATCTGAAATAAAAAAAACTATACCCCAAAATATATGGAATAATTACTTAAAAGTATCTATCATCCGTTGTCCTTACGATACTATGATCTCCTCATACTACTGGAACAAATCTCAAAAGACCTTTAGTCTATTTGTAGCAGATACATTAGCACCTGCAAAACGTCTTTGGGGTTATAAAGTGATATGTATTAACAACCGTTTGGTCACTGATTTCTTAATTAGATACGAGCATCTAGACGAGGATATTAAAAAACTGGAAACAAAAATAGGTTGCCTCGGTTTATTAGAGACCTTTCAAAATATAAAAGAAAAATCTAATTACCGACCACCGGGAAAGGATATTTATACAGTCTATGCTCAAAATCCCATAGCAAGAGCAATAATAGATAAAGTATATGGAAGTATGATGGACAATGAGTTAGTAGCAAAGTATTATCCTAGATACAAGGAAAGACTAGATCAGAAAGTCTCTGAATCGGGATATTTCTCAGTATTTGTGGCTACTTTGCTATTGAAATATTTTGGCATAAAGAAGTCATACAAGAAAAAGTCTAAGAAGAACCGCCGAGTGTAACCGCCACTTGCTCCAGCTGGGCAAGTGGCGTAACCTTGTGCGAAATCTAATATTGTGGTCGTTAGAAACATTACGCATATCAAGGTTAATCGGCATTTTGATTATCCGCCCGCAATGTACTGTATTAGCATACAATATTGTTTACCATTTGATACATGGAAATGATCATTATGTGGCGCAAGCAGTTTTGTTCGTGCAGAACGGTACTTTAGGGAGGACATGTGGGACTGTTGAAAAAGTATTCCATACACCGTAGGGGCGGATAATTGAAATGCCGATTGACCTACTGGTTCAATCGGCGGCTTTATTCTGCCCTAACGCGACGTACTTGCACGATTTATACATTCATCCATCAAATTTATGCAAACCATAATCTTGTGGCGCAAAGCGGTTACGGTTTTGCAGGACGGTACCGTAGGGCGGATATGCAAATCCGCCCCTACCATTTTCGTAAATTCAATGGCGCAAGCGGTTGGGTTCATGCGATGACGGTACTTTTTCAACAGCATCAGTTATCTATCAAAACCCATAAAACCATGACACGAACTACAAATTGGCAAATGCCATTTCAAATTCTATATGAGTTTTAACTTGCTGGGGTTGCTCCTTAAAATCAGAGGCGGTGAAGAAATAGACTATCAAACGCGAAGGACTGGCTGATAATCTAGGAAAAATATCCCTATTTACCGAAATCCTTATCATTTGGTAGGTTTTAGGTGGCGAAAAATCTTCCATATAATAGCCGGTCTCAGATTGATACGCTTTGAATTCTTCGCTATCGCGGGTCATCGACAAGATATTTTGTATACCTTTGTAGAGATCCTTAAAAGGTGCGTACCATTCGTTCAATGCCGCCTGCTGATGGTCGCGAGGCAGTGTAGCCCAAGTCGCAAACATGGGTAAGTGAAAACTTGCCAACCCACCGATAATATTGACATGCGATTTGGTAGTACTCAATAGATAATGGTTGTGGTACATTGCGATAGGAATAGACAACTCCTCTATTTTTTCCAATACCTGTTTTTTTTCCTGTATTTTTTCCCTCAAGAAAATTTGATCAACTTGAGGTTGATCCTCTAGTTCTTGCAGCTGCTGATACTGCCAGATTAGGTGCTGCATTATCTCGCTACGCATATCGTTATTTGTATTAATTTCAATCAAACTATGCAATAAACGCAAGATATCTATCACCGAATAATCCTGCTTAGCCGAGAGTCTCGCTTCTATTTCGTTGATCAGATACTCATAGCGTAGAAAATGCCTCATCCTACTGTTGAGTGGAATCTCATAAATCGTAGTTGCTTTATGCTTTTGTTTCGAGTCCTCTATTTTGTCCATTCCTTATGTAACCTATGCACTTGTTGTTTTAGGTGATTTATATCTAAACTATTATCAATCACTTGGTCTGAAACTTCCAGCCTTTGCTCGCGAGTAGCTTGAACACTAACGATTTGGGTTGCTTCTGCCACACTTAAACTATCACGAAGAACGATTCTTTCAATTTGAGTTTGCTGAAGGCAATCAACTACAACAACAAAATCCACTAAATCCATCATCTGGGCCTCCAGCAACAATGGTATAACAATCACGCAATAAGGTGCTTCTATATCATCAATGCATCGCTTTAATTGTATACGAATGTTTGGATGCATAATGTTATTGAGCTTTATTCTAGCCTCTTTATCCGAAAATATAATTCGCCGTAACTTCGCCCTATCAAGTTGATTATTCTTGACGATCTCGGTACCAAATACAGCTACGATTTGTTGTAACTGAGGACTCCCGGGGAGCACAAGTTCTCTAGCGATAACATCGGCATCTATGATCGGTGTGCCAAGATCTACAAAGAGTTCAGCTACGGTACTTTTACCGCTGCCTGCTCCGCCATACAAAGCTACTTTCAACATTTGTAAGCCATTACATCGGAGGAATAATCTCAAAAGGCATTTTGAGTTGCGGATAAAACAAAAAAGATAATATGCCTGAGAAAGCTAAATAAGGACCAAACGGAATCGCATCTGAGAGCGCATAGTTTTGTCTGATACGTACCACGCCATAGAAAATCAAACCGCTTAACGATGCAATTAAGACCAAGGCAGGGAGTATTTCCCAACCCAACCAAGCACCAATGGCGGCCAATAATTTCATATCGCCCTGCCCCAGTCCGTGCCTCCCTCTAATCAGCCTAAATAATTGATTTAACAAGAAAAAAGAGGCATATCCCAATGCTGCACCTAAAATTGCTTGCTCTGCTTCTACGATAGTATCAAAGCAATTTAATAATAGTCCTGCCCATATTAAAGGGATGGTAATCTCATCTAATAGATAACCTTCTTTTTGATCAATGCAAGCCAAGGCAATCAAACTTGAAGCGAATAATACACCGACGATGCTCATATATGAAACACCATAGATAGAAAAAACCAGTAACCAAACAATCATCATAAATAACTCTATAACCGGATAGCGCATGCTAATAGGTTTATGGCAGTAAGCGCAAGATCCTCTCAACAATATAAAACTGATTATCGGAATTTTATGCCGCCATAATATCGGTGTTTTACAGTGAATACAGTGAGAACCCGGATAGAACAAAGAAAAATTCAATGGCACCTGCTCATGCTCCGCTTCGGTAAGCAGTGCCCGCGCATCATTCTGCCATCGCTGTCTTAAAATTAAAGGCAATCTATAAATAACCACATTCAAAAAGCTGCCTGCAATCAAGCCCAAAACAGCGGCCGAAATCCACCATGCAAGGTCAGGAACAAAGGCTATTTTATACATTGGCGGAAAACCGAAACTTCATCCAGCCATTATACATAGAACTGCCGATTGTTTCAGTAGCACAAACGGCGATTCTATAATGCAAAACCAAGCGTAAAGATAGGGACATACATTGCTGCGATAATCCAGCCGACTATGGCTGCCACCAAACAAATTAACGCAGGTTCTACCCAGTGCATAATGCTACGCATTTCTGTATCAAAGCGATCGTTGTAATAAGTTGCTATTTGAGCCAAGGATTCCGTCAGTTGACCACTATCTATGCCAACACGTATCATTTGCTTCATAAATTGTTCAAAAAAATCTACTTTGCAAATAGCATTATATAAGTTCGCCCCTTTATTTATATCGTGTTTGAGTGTCTCCAAAGCTCTTTTGAATACCGCATCTCGCGTCGCCGACGGCAACCACTCCATCACTTTATCTATAGGAACACCTGCTTGATAAGCCAAACCCAAAGTAGTTGCAAAAAAACTTTGAAAATAACTACGCCTAAGAGCACCACAAAGAGGAAGTTTTAATAAAACATACGATGTGATATACCTAAACGCCATAACCGCGCGGTATAGGAATAAACCAGTTATATAAGCTGACAACAATACAATCAGCAATACGCCACCGTGTTGTTCTAGCCAAGACGAAATATCTAAAGTTAATTGCGTGTAGCTTGGTATTGCAGCACCAAGTGATGCGTAGCTTTTTTCAAACTGAGGTACCACCGTTTTCAACAATAAAACCATCACCGCTATTGCCACACCCAATATCAATGAAGGATACGCCAAGGCTCGTTTTAAGCTACGCAATGCAAGGATCTGCTTTTCCTTTTGTGCTGCAAGTTCGTTAAGCAATGCAACCAATTTACCGCTATCTTCTCCGATACGAATCATGTTGACAAGGTACTGCTGCCGACTATCTAGATGAGGTTTTAAGCCCTCAGATAAACTTAAGCCCGACTTGAGGCAATACAATAACCAAGCGAGCACTGATTTGAGTTTAGACGGTGCTTGCTCATAAAGTAACTGTAGTGCGGAGTCCATCGGCAACCCGGCATTTAATAATGTTGCTAATCGCTTCATCAAAAAGCCTAATGATTTTGTATCCAAACGTTGCACTGAGCGAACATCCTGCGCCTTAGTCAAAATGATCCCTTGATTCTCTAGGTGATGCAAAAGTACACTCTCGTCTTCCGCTACATACATGCCGGCAACAATAACCCCGTCAGAGCTAATACCACGCCACTTAAATAATTGAGCCGATGTTTGCATTATCTCAACGACAGTTTGACGGCAAATACTTGGAATCTATGGGATCAGATTCGCTTTGATCGTGGCCGCAAACCCAACGCAAGGATCCCGTTTGAGGTATCGCCGTTAACACTAGTGCTTTACCGGCAACATCCGCAGAGACATTCTCGGATAAAGTCAATCTAATCATTGCCTTGCTATCATCGTCTCCTTCCTTGCTATAGCCGATTGCAGAAATATATTCAGTACTAAAAGTAGTGTCTATCCCCGCTACATCGGCACTCTCCGGCAATTCTGCCATCGTGATATAGTACTCGGAAACCATTACTTTTAGGGAACTCCCAACATTCATAGCTTCAGAAATTTTAGCTCGCACGGTATAATCTTGATATGCTGGTATAGCTAAAGACAGCAATATGCCTACAATCGCTATAGCAATCATCAATTCTATTAATGTAAAACCTTTAATTTTCATGTTCAATCTCCTTATAAAATCAACAACCTTATTATCCGATTTTGAGGACTATTTGAAGGCTAGTGAAAATAAACGGTCATATATTTCCGACGAACGGTAGTTGATTCTTCAAAAAACCTCTGAAAATGCGTATCGCTCTAGCACAACACTCTTATAAAATGGCCGATATAGAGGGCAACATGCTACGGATATTAAGAGTCGTAAGAGAGGCACATGTCCAAAATGCGCGCTTAGTTGTGTTTCCAGAGATGGCAATTACCGGATACCCTGCCGACGATCTTTTGTTACGCACCGACTTTCTGAGTAAGACGAGGCAGGCTCTTGAGTATTTAGCAAGACAATCGTCTCCCGATACCGATATTATCGTAGGTGCACCGTGGCAAGAAGACAATAATTTATACAATGCGGCGATACATATCTCAAACAATCGTATAACCCATTGCTACTATAAACGTTATCTACCCAACTACGGTGTATTCGACGAGCACCGACACTTTAAGCCCGGCGATAAAAGCTATGTTTTCCAAATAGACGATTTATCCATAGGTGTGACGGTTTGTGAAGATATTTGGCATTCCGCACCTGCTTTCGAAACCGCGCAATTGAATGCAAACCTCATAATCAATATCAACGCATCGCCTTTTGATATCAACAAACAAGCCCAACGCAACCATATACTACAAGAGCGAGTCGCTCAAACTAAAATACCCATCTTGTATCTAAACCGTGTTGGCGGACAAGATGAACTCGTCTTTGATGGAGATAGCAGAGTGATTTCCGCACAAGGTCAAAATATCCTGCATGCACCAGCCTTTGAAGCAGATGTTTATTTCTTGGAAATAGACAACGGTCAGTTATCGGCACAAACTCAAGCCAGAGCATCAGGACAAATTGTCAATATACGACACGCGCTGACTATGGGACTTAGAGATTATGTAGAAGATCACGGTGCCGCAGGTGTTGTTATCGGGTTATCGGGAGGTATTGACTCGGCTGTCACACTAGCAGTCTCAGTTGAAGCCTTAGGGGCAGCTAAGGTGCGTGCCTTGATGATGCCGTCTCCCTATACTGCTCCAAGTAGCATAGAGGATACTCGTATCTTGACAAACGAATTAGAGGTCGTCTTGCAAGAAATTCCGATCACAGACCTATTTGAAGCGATGAAGCAAATGCTCAAACCAGTCTTTGAGGATTTACCCCCTGACAAAACCGAAGAAAATATACAAGCACGCTTGCGAGGCAACCTGTTAATGGCAATTGCTAATAAGCACGGATTGATGGTCGCAGGTACTTCTAACAAAAGTGAAATCGCAATGGGTTATACCACGCTTTACGGTGATTCCGTAGGTGCTTATGCACCGCTGAAGGACTTATCTAAAACTTTGGTTTATGCACTCGCACAAGATTACAACAAGGATGAGATTATCATCCCTCAACGCATCATAGACAGACCACCGACTGCCGAATTAGCCGAAGGACAACTAGACACCGATAGCCTACCACCTTACGAAATACTGGATCCTATATTAGAGAAAATAATAGATCACGATGCTACCGTAGAGTCATTAGCCGCAGAAGGCTACCAATACGATTTGGTTTCAAAGATATGGCAGGCTGTCCTCGCCAGCGAATACAAACGCCGCCAAGCACCAATAGGACCGAAAATCACACCTCGTGCCTTCGGTAGAGAACGACGATATCCCATTACTTGTTATAATTACTCTGACAAATAATAATAGTCTCATGCTTAAAAGAATCTCCGTTTATTGGTACACCTTGAAGGCTGCTTTAGTGCTGGTTCATGTTTTAAATGTATACCGGGCGTACAGAATGTTGCTTGAAAAAAGCCTGATAATAATACGCTCTATTTATGCCCCTTCCCTCCGGTCAAACCATCGTGAAATTCACACTCGAAAGGAAGAACCTACTAAAGACAAGAAAAAAAACCAGCAATCCAAGAAAATTAAAAAGAAAAAAGCCAAACTCACAAAGAAAGCATCCACATATAATTCATTAAAAAAATACTTTTTAGCATATATATATCTCGTTGGATATCTCAAGGATGGCATAAGATGCAGGTGTATTACCGCAATAATATTACAGTACGGTAATGTGGGAAGCACCTTATTTACTTTGGTGGCAGTAGCATGGATTTGTGAAAAATTAAATATTAATCTCAGACCTGTTCGCAAAGGGTCTGCCTATTACGATATCTTCAACGCCACCTTGAATTACTCGGAATCTTGTCAATGTGAAGAGTTTGCAAAAATAAGGGAACCCATAACACAGATAGAACACATGAGACACCTCAGGATAAACTTAAGGGATGTATTAGGGGAATTTTCAAGAGATGGGATTTCTAGTGAATACGGACATAAAATAATATCGACATTATCCATAAAACAAGAGCTACAACAGCAAGCCGATCAGTGGTATCAAACGAATATGAAAAGGAACTTCATTGCGATTCACTATCGTGGTACCGACGCCTTGTTGCAAAGAAAAATGACAATTGATGCCTATATTACATATTTAGAAAAGGTATTAGACAAAGATAGTCATATTTTTGCATGTTCGGAGAAAGAACAATTTATTACACGAATGAAAACAACGTTTCCCGGGAGAGTAATTGCTAGAAATATAAAGCGATCACATACTGATGAACCCATACACGGTGGTTGTGACTCTCAACAAATACGAGACGCTTTTATAGATCTTTTTATATTATCTAAAGCTGAACTAATATATACGGTAGGTTCAACTTTCATTGATGCCGTTAGATTCTTAAATCCCGCTATCAAAATTATTTGCTTGCAACCTAGAGCGAAACGTATTCCTAATTACCTTCCCGTTCCTGAGAAGGATTTAGTAGAAAAAATGAAACAAGAATATCTAGATTCGGAGATTAGCGTTCAATAGCCAACACAAATGGTATCGTTAATATCTCCTCTTGATCCGTAATTTTTCTAGAATCACGTCGGTCAGGTCACTAAATCCCGACATCCAATTTCTTTGCTCCTGCTTACTAACTTGTGCCAATCCCCTTAAGTTAGAAGCGGCGTAATTCGGGTAGTTATATTCCAAAACTCTAAGCGTATCACTGGCAAGATCGTTGGACCCTATCTGCTTATACGCCTGTGCCATTAGCAGTAGTCCGTCAGGTGTATGCTGGGCACCGTCGTATCTCTCAAGCATATACTTCATACGATTAATCGCTGCCACATAACTACCTTGCCTATAATAAAAAAGCGCAACACGAATCTCGTGGATTGCCAACATGTTACGTAATACGACCAGGCGTTTTCTAGCTTCTTCGCGATACTCGCTATCGGGAAAACGTTGATATAGAGTCTTGAAAGTCTCAAAAGACTCTTCCAAAGGTTTGGGGTCTCTTGTGGTACGGTCGCGAGGAATAAAAGAATCCAAAAAATGCTTGCCATAATTAAAATACGCCAAACCTCTCAGATAATAAGCATAATCCAAATAAGGGTGATTGGGATTATTTTTTATAAACTGATCGGCCATCACCGCCGCGGTTTCGGCATCGTCGGATTTATAACTTGCATAAGCCGTCTCAAGCAGGGCGGAATTTGCAAAAGGACTAAAAGGATAATCCTTTTCCAGTTTTTCGTATTTCTCCAACGCAGCGGGGTAGTTACCTTTCTCTAAACTCGTTCTAGCCGAAGTATAGATGACCTCGGCCTCTTCGTCCTCACTCTCGTCGTCAAACCAAGCACAACCTGAAACAATCAGAACAAGGTTCAATGAAGCTATAAAAAGTAGATATGATAATCGCATCTCTCACGGTAGAATGTTATTTATAGTTTTATTATATCGCTTCTCGCTATGTCCGATAAAAAATTAACTGCCACATTGCCGACACACTGTACAGGATTAAGGCTAGACAAAGCATTATCCGAATTGTTCGCAGATTATTCGCGAAGTTTTTTGCAACATTGTCTTATAAATGGCTTGATTCTAGTGAATGGACATACCGCCCAAGCTAGCGATAAAGTGTTAGGCGGCGAACAAATCTCTTTTGAGTTACCAGCATCTGCCTCCGAAAAACCAGTAGGCGAAGCACTTCCCTTAGACATAGTCTTTGAAGATGAACACCTGATAATTGTCAACAAACAAGCGAGTGTCGTAGTGCACCCTGCTGCCGGACATCACTCTGGCACACTACTGAATGCATTGTTGCACCACTACCCAGAACTAGAAGCGTTGCCTCGTTGCGGCATAGTTCACCGGCTGGATAAAGATACCAGTGGTTTATTGGCAGTAGCAAAAACCCGAGCAGCACATTGGGGATTAGTTAAGCAATTACAAAACAAAGAGATGGGGCGACATTATGTCGCCTTAGCGCGAGGGCAATTTATCAGTGGTGGAAGCATAAAAGCTTCAATTGGTCGTCATCCGGTAGACCGCAAGCGTATGGCAGTAGTACAGACCGGCGGCAAAACTGCAATCACTCACTATCGTATCGCACACAGGTATACCTCGCATACCCGACTTGATATCATGCTTGAAACTGGGCGCACCCATCAGATTCGTGTACACCTATCTCATATACATCATCCATTATTTGGCGACACACTATACGGAGGAGCCTATCGTCCGATTAAAGGATGGCAACAGCAGCACTTAGACAAACTAATAAATTTCAACAGACAGGCATTACACGCCAGTCGATTGAGCTTAAAACATCCGCATAGCGATGAATTATGCCACTACCAATCTGATCTGCCCATTGATATGAAAAACCTATTCAAGTTGTTTGACGAAAATGAAGAAAACACAACCAACTGACGATTATTTCTCCAACGGTTTTCTATGGCCGAATTGGTCGATTTCAGAACGCGTGAAAGCATGTATCAGTACACGATTAGGCGGCTATAGTATGCCTCCTTACGACAGCATGAACATGGCTTTACATGTAGGAGACAACGAACTCAATGTAGCCAGGAATCGTCTTGAGCTAAAAAAACGACTCAATCTACCCTCCGAGCCTGCTTGGTTGGAACAAGTGCATGGCAATAAGGTTGTCGTAGCTGAGCAAAGTCATTTCCCTTGCCAAGCCGATGCCACCATCAGCTTTGAAGCAGGTCATATATGCGCTGTCATGGTCGCAGATTGTCTGCCAGTATTATTTTGTGATCAATCGGGAACTCGCGTCGGTGCCACACACGCCGGCTGGCGCGGTCTAGCCACAGGCATTTTAGAAAATACGGTTATGGCATTAGATTGCGATCCTGCACAACTTTATGCTTTTCTAGGTCCAGCCATAGGACCGGATGCCTATCAGGTCGGCGATGCAGTACGCAACACATTCCTGGCACAAAATGACCAATACGCACTATGCTTTCTGCCGGATAACTGCGGTGCATGGAGAGCAAATTTATACCGGCTGGCACAACTAAAGCTACAAAGCATAGGTATACGTAACATCAGCGGCGGTTTGCACTGTACCTATCACGACCACAAGCATTTTTTTTCCTACCGGCGCGAAACTGATACTGGACGTATCGCCGCATTAATCTATCTGTCAACCCACCCGTAGGCACACGCTATTCCTCTCCTCTGGAGGGGTAGCAGGCCTATGCATTTTGTAATGCATGCGTTTAGCAGCATGCTGAGGTTCTGCAAAATGTCACGCCGTTTGTGCAACTGTAACAAACGGCGGTTCTATCTGACGGGGTTGTTTTTTGCGTACCCACCCTACTTGAAAACAACCATCCGAACGCCATATTAATTATCGGAGAGTAATATGCGTTTTGATAAATTAACAAATCGATTCCAAACAGCATTGCAAGATGCCCAATCGTACGCGCTGAATCATAACCATCAGTTCATTGAGCCTTTGCATCTGTTGCATCAAATGTTGAATGAAAACGACGGCACGGTGACGCGACTACTGGTGCAATGCGGCATTGATATAGAAACACTTAAACAGAAAGTCAAAGACGAAATTGATAGATTGCCTATCGTTGAAGGCACATCCGGCGAAGTCCATATTTCTCAGGATTTAGCCAAAGTATTCAATATCTGTGAACAGCTAGCAGGGTTATACAAAGACAGCTATATAGCTTCCGAGTTGTTCCCGCTGGCATTATTAAAAGCCAAGACTAAAGAAAGCCGTTTGCTCTCTCACGCGGGATTGGAAATCACCAATTACGAACAAGCCTTGCGACAAATCAGAGGTGGTGAATCGGTTAGTGATGCAAACACCGAAGACCAACGCGAAGCATTACAACGTTATACGCAAGACCTTACCGAAAGTGCGAGACAAGGCAAGCTAGACCCAGTGATCGGTCGCGACGATGAAATACGCCGCGTCGCTCAGGTGCTGCAGCGTAGAACCAAAAATAACCCGGTTTTAATCGGTGAACCCGGAGTTGGAAAAACCGCTATCGTTGAAGGATTAGCATTGCGCATCGTCAACCGAGAAGTGCCCGAAGGTCTAATAGGTAAAAAGCTACTGAGCTTGGATATGGGAGCATTGATTGCTGGAGCCAAATATCGTGGTGAATTTGAAGAACGGCTTAAAGCAGTGTTAAAAGAACTGCAACAAGAAGCCGGCAATGTCATTCTATTCATAGACGAGTTACATACGATGGTAGGTGCAGGTAAAAGCGAAGGGTCTATGGATGCTGGCAATATGCTAAAACCTGCACTGGCACGCGGAGAACTACGCTGCTTGGGAGCAACCACACTAAACGAATATCGTCTTTACGTAGAAAAAGATGCTGCTCTGGAACGCCGCTTCCAAAAAGTTTTGATCGATGAGCCAAGCATAGAAGATACTGTTGCGATTTTGCGCGGATTAAAAGAACGCTACGAGGTACATCATGGAGTCGAGATTACTGACCCTGCCATCATTGCAGCGACGCGCCTCTCGCATCGTTATATAAGCGATCGCCAGCTGCCGGACAAAGCCATAGATTTGATAGACGAAGCAGCTTCTCGCATCCGTATGGAGATTGATTCCAAACCCGAAAGCATGGATAAGTTGGATCGGCGATTGATACAGCTTAAGATAGAGCGAGAAGCCTTGAACAAAGAGAGCGACGAAGCCTCCAAAAAACGCCTCAAGGACTTAAACGAACAGATTACCGAACTGGAAAAAGAATACGCCGATCTGGAGGAGATATGGAAATCCGAAAAAGCTGCAATGCAAGGCACAACGACAATCAAAGAGGAGCTGGAACAAGCACGCATCGCCTTAGATGCTGCCCACCGAGAAGGTGAT
Source organism: uncultured candidatus Poriferisulfidus sp. (assembly GCA_965200865.1). Classification (GTDB taxonomy): domain Bacteria; phylum Pseudomonadota; class Gammaproteobacteria; order Poriferisulfidales; family Oxydemutatoraceae; genus SP5GCR1. Next base: position 1,522,798 of record CBDAVG010000002.1, read on the forward strand.
TTGGCTAAAATGTCCGAACTGCAATACGGCACAATCCCAGAACTGGAGAAACGCCTGGAAGCTGCACGCGGCGAACCACAATCATCTGATTCACAAACAACACGTTTATTGCGCAGCCGGGTGACCGAAAACGAAGTAGCCGATGTAGTATCCAAATGGACAGGTATACCAGTAAGCCGCATGCTACAAAGCGAGAAAGAAAAACTACTTAACATGGAACAAGAATTGAGCCGCAGAGTGATCTCGCAACAAGAAGCGATAACAGCGATATCACAAGCTACCCGCCGTGCCCGTGCAGGATTGGCTGACCCTAATCATCCTAGCAGTTCTTTCATGTTCTTAGGTCCCACTGGTGTGGGGAAAACCGAGTTATGTAAAGCACTGGCAGCTTTTTTATTTGATAACGAACAAGCGGTGGTCAGACTTGATATGTCCGAGTTTATGGAGAAACATTCGGTTGCCCGTATGATTGGTGCGCCGCCCGGTTATGTGGGCTATGAGCAAGGTGGTTACTTGACCGAAGCGGTGCGCAGACGACCTTACTCGGTTATCCTATTGGACGAAATTGAAAAAGCGCATCCTGAAGTCTTTAATATATTGTTGCAAGTTCTAGACGATGGACGTCTAACCGACGGACAAGGACGAACCGTGGACTTCAGAAATACCGTGATCGTGATGACCTCCAATCTAGGTAGCGATTTGATACAAGAAAAAACTGGTGCCGACTACGACGAAATTCGTCTAGATGTAATGCAGATTGTGCAGAGGAGTTTCAGACCAGAATTTCTCAATCGTATCGACGAGATTTTGGTCTTCCATTCGCTGAACATGCAAGACATACGGAAAATCTGTGCCATACAGATTGAACACCTGAAACAACGGCTGAGCAACCACGAACTTAGATTGGAAATTAACGATGCAGCAATAGACTGGCTGGCTCAACGCGGTTTTGATCCAGTGTATGGTGCGCGTCCTCTCAAACGCACGATACAGCACGAATTAGAGAATCTGCTATCGGAAAAACTACTCAAAGGCGACTATACCGCCGATGATGTCATTAGAGTTGAAGTCGAGAACAACCAACTAGCCATAAAGTAGAACCACAACGTAAACTACATGTGGGACTATTGAAAAAGTACCGTCATTGCATGAATCCAACCGCTTGCGCCATTAAATTTATGATAACGGTAGGGGCGGATTTGCATATCCGCCCTAAAGTTGAGTCCTTGCGCAAGGAGAACTGCCGATTGAGCCAGTGGGTCAAACGGCGTTACGTTTTGTAGAACTTTAACTTGATTGCTTGTCGTACATTACAAAATGCAATATCTGCTCTACGCCACCAAATCATGGTTACCGTAAACGAAATGGATAGAATGGATTGCTTGTACAGACACAACGCGTTAGGGCGGATATATAAATCCGCCCCTACAACTCAATCGGCGATTCTATCTTGTCCCTCCGTGCCGGCGATTAAGTTCTTTATATTTTGCCGGTGGCGTATAACAACCAAGACCGACATCAAAACCGATATGGCAATCAATTGATAGGTGGCGGATTGCCACCATAGTAGCAATGGGGCTACCGCGCACATCGTCATACCACCTACCGACGAATATCTAAAGATACCAACTAAAGTAAGCCATCCTCCCGCCCACATCAGTGCTACCAAAGGTTGAGTGCCGATTAAAACTCCCAAGTAAGTTGCGACACCCTTACCTCCTTTGAAGCCATGATAAACAGGAAAAAGATGACCCAAAAATACAGCCAAAGCAATCCCGGCTATAACCCAATCATCCACACCTGAATGGAAGGTAATACCTAGAGGTATTGCCGACTTTGCTGCATCACATATGAATGTCACCACCGCTGCCGACCACCCTCCTACACGCACTACATTAGTAGCACCTGGATTACCTGAGCCTGCACTCCGAGGATCCTCCGAACCCGACAATTTACACACAACGATGGCAAAGGTAATAGAACCTATCAGATATGCTCCGACTATATATGCTATTTCAATCCACACATTCCACTCCGATTTTCAAGCGATTATAACGCCACTTTGAAGGTTGGCAAACACCAGCAGTAATTCATGTAAAATATGTTTGTATCGTCTGATAGCTTAAGCAACTTAACAAACACAGGTATCGTATATAAATCTTATCTCAATTAAAACAATATAAAACCATGTTTATAGAGCGTAGTGGTCAAGGACCGAATTTAGTTTTATTGTCCGGTTGGGCAATGACCCGCCATTGCTGGCATCAATTGATACCAGTTCTGGAAAAGCACTATAAAACGGTACGAGTGGATCTGCCTGGACACGGCGACGGCTGCGGTAGTTGCTTTTCTTTTTCCAGAATGGATGAACTAATTACTGAGTTGTCTAATCTATGCGAAGAGGAGGCAACATGGATTGGATGGTCGCTGGGCGGGCTTCTCGCACAACATGTCGCACAAACATATCCGCATAAAGTTAAACGTTTGATTTGTGTCGGAAGTACCCCCTGTTTCTTGCAAAAAAACGACTGGTCGGAAGGAATCTCGGAAGCAGATTATAACCAATTCTTGAAAATCTTTGTAGCGGATAACTCCATTGCACTAGAACAATTTATAACTTTGCAAGTTGTCGATTCCGAAAACGCGAATGAGACTTTCAAGATATTAAAACTACTACTGGTTAATAACTACGAGCCCAAAGAATTGATCGCTGCCCTTGAACTACTGCGGAGCCAAGATATGCGCAAAGCGATTGCAAAGTATAAAGGCCCGGTATTATTCATTGGCGGTGATGCCGATAGATTGGTAAGCGCAAGCAACCTTAAGGCATCTTCTACGCTTGCCCCAAAAGGCGAAGTTAATATCATTGCAAAAGCAGGTCATGCCTCAATGATCTCCCACTTTGAAGAGTTTAGCGAGCGATTAACTGAATATTTGTATAAAACTGATGTATATAAATAAAGCAGGGGTGGGGCGCTCTTTTAACCAGGCAGCCGAAAATTACGACAGCCACGCCGGCTTGCAACAAAAGACTGCTTGCAATTTAATCACCTTAGTAGAAGAACACGCGTCGGATGTGCGTATTGCTATTGATGTAGGTTCGGGAACAGGCTACGGTGTACGGCTACTCAATAACAAGCTCCCCAATGCTATGGTGGTTGCCGTAGATATAGCACCAGCGATGATACAACGCTCTGCCGTTGCACATAAAGTTTGTGCCGATGCAAACCATCTGCCGTTTAAGCATACATGTGCCGATCTGATCTATTCGAGTTCTTTCGTGCAATGGTGCGATACACCTAAACAGCTGTTTGTACACTTGGCACAGTTGCTAGTTCCTGGCGGCTGGTTCATTTTTTCTACCTACGGCCCTAAAACCCTGCATGAATTGAAAACAAGCTGGGCAGAGGTAGATAACTTCCCACATACCTTGGAATTTCCATCGGCTTCAAAATTAAGAAAGATGCTTGCGATGAGCGATTTTATAGTCTACGACTGCAAACGTAGCATGGAGATTATTTACTACGAAGGCGTTGATGCCTTACTCGGCAATCTTAAAGGTTTGGGGGCGCAAAATAAACGTAGCGACCAACGACAAGGATTAACGCCGTCATCCAAGCTACAGCGAATGAAAGACTATTATAAAAAGCACTACGGCGTACAAAATTTAGTGCCTGCCAGCTATGAGGTTTTGTTATTCTCGGCTCGCCTGCCCCACCATAAATAACACCGTTCATCCGGGAAAATAAACCTGCGTCATTTTTATAAAAAGTGAAATCACGCCAAAATGAATGGGTCGTATAGGGTTCGAACCTATGACCATCGGGTTAAAAGCCCGGTGCTCTACCAGCTGAGCTAACGACCCACCGAAAACATCAGTGCCGAAATAAAGCGGGAAACCGCCTACTCGGCGGGCAACCATGCTTTTCCAGCAAATGAGTATAAAAGCATTTTTATGATTGTCAATAGAAATGCCGTTTGTTGCAGTAGCACAAACGGCGTAACGTGGAGCTGTTGAAAAAGTATTTCATGAACCGTAGGGGCGGATTTATATATCCGCCCGAACACGTTGTGTCTACACAACCAATTCATTCATCCATTTCGTTTATGGTAACCATAATTCGGTGGTGCGTGGCGGTTACAGTAGTGTAGGACGGTACCGTAGGGCGGACATACAAGTCCGCCCCTACCATTTGCGCAAATTTGAGGGCGCATAGCGGTTACGTTTGTGCAATGGCGGCACTTTTCCAACAGCTCTACATTTTACTTGTGATTGACATTCCTTGACACCTTCTCCCAATATCAGCCATATTTATATTCAGCATAATAATTTAATGCTGTCTCCGAGGTATAAGCTGTTATAATCTGAATCTTAGAACCATGACATCAATAGAGGTAATTCCATGTTTGATTTTTTGAAGAAAAAACCCAGTAAATTTAATGTAACCATTGCCAACACTGGACAGACTTTTGAAGTGGAAGGCAAAATAAATCTTTTGCAAGCCGCACTGAATGCAGGTATTAAGTGGCCACACGATTGTCGAGTCGGCAGTTGTGGTACTTGCAGATGTATCTTAAAAGAAGGAAAAATAAAGCCACTCAACGATTTTAGTTATGTGCTTGACAAAGAGCATACGGACAAAGGTATGATTTTAGCTTGTCAGAGCAGGCTGACCAGCGATATCACCGTTGAAGTTGATTTTGACCAAGGAGCATTGCGCTAAACAATCTGGCTTCGGCTATTGCCCATAAAGTGCATTTGCCGTTTCCCATTAAAACAACCGCTAGGCGCAGATTTGTTTTACTGCTGGTATTTTTATTGCCGGTTGCTTTTTTGCTATCTCTCAAACAAGGTACTGTCGCTATCGGGTGGCAGGAACTTTTTTCGATATTTGGTTTAACCCAACAACCGATAAATGAAACTGTCCGTATTATCCTGTTGGAGCTCAGACTGCCCCGCCTTTTAATCGTAGCAGCTACAGGCGCATCGCTTGCTTTATCGGGTGCCGTGATGCAAGGCATATTCAGAAACGCGTTGGCAGATCCTGCTTTACTGGGTATTTCATCAGGCGGCGCACTAGCCGTTGTTCTAATACTCGTCACTGGCATTGCACCGTTATCGTGGACTACTGAGAGTACTTTGTTTTTGCCCGGTATCGCCTTCTTAGGTGGCATCAGTGTTGCCGTATTCATTTACCGAATAGCTCGACGGCACGATTTCTTGGATAACACCGTCATCTTGCTAATTGGCATTGCAGTCAATGCACTAGCTGCCGCAGCGATAGGTTTTATTACTTTCATTAGTAGCGATGCGGAGTTGCGCGGTTTTATTTTCTGGATGTTCGGTAGCTTTGCCGATATCGGTTGGATATATCTTTTCCCAGCTGCAGTATTGATGTTGCCGGCACTTATTTTCCTTTTATGTACGGCGCGCCCCTTGAACGCATTATCACTAGGCGACGAAGATGCAGTCTATTTAGGATTTAATACCGAGTACGTCAAAAAGATGGCTTTACTATGTGTTGCTCTATGTGTCTGCGCATCGGTTGCTGTCGCCGGCATCATTGGTTTCGTAGGGCTGATCGTACCGCATCTAGTTCGTCTGGTTATTGGTGCCGATCACCGTTTTCTATTACCAGCGACCGCCATAACTGGTGCATTATTTTTATTGCTTGCCGACACGATTGCGCGTGTGATATTACAACCTTCTGAACTACCGATCGGAATACTCACAGCAATGGTTGGCGTGCCTTTTTTCATTTTATTGGTGTTGAAACGATATGGTGAAAAATTATGACGCACTACTTGACATCGCATGATTTAAGCTATCGTGCCGGACCGGCCTGCTTGCTTAACCGAATCAATAACCGCTTCAACAAAAGGCAGGTCAATATGTTGATTGGAAATAATGGTGCAGGTAAAACGACTTTATTGCGTCTACTGGCAGGCTTTTTGCAGCCCGACTCAGGATCAATTTCTATAGACGGAGATAGTCTGTCCGAACTGAGTCTTATAGAATTGGCGCGCCGCCGTGCGGTATTACCGCAACATGACTCACTCAATACGGTTTTTACCGTAGACGAGATTGTAGGTTTTGCCGAACTGCCTTTTACCGATCAATCGACAAATCAATACACCATAACTCATTTCCAAGAACTAAAGAGAGAAATCGTAGAAGAACTGGAAATCAGAGACCTACAAAATCGGCTATACCATACTTTGTCTGGTGGTGAGAAACAGCGCGTACGGCTTGCGCGCGTGATACTACAAGCCAAATTAAGTGAACAAGGAACCGGTTGGTTGCTTCTTGACGAGCCATTGACTTCTTTGGATTGGGGACACTGCCATAAATTGCTCAATTATCTACACCGCCTAGCCGCCGAAGGCTTAGGGATATTAGCCATAATACACGATCTCAACTTGGTATTACAATACGCCGACGAAGTTTGTATGCTTCATGAGGGGCAAGTGTATGCAAGCGGACGCAGTGCCGATGTACTAAACGAAGAAAACTTGAAAAATGTTTTTGGTGTCGCCCCTAATTTTGGGAAACCGCTTGTAGGTAGGTAACCGTAAATTATGTGGATGAATGGATTGATTGTATTGGCACGCGGCTTTAGGGAGGGCATGTGGGACTGTTGAAAAAGTGTCTGCATTAGTACATTCCCCTCCTTTGGAGGGGTGGCAGGCGAAGCCTGACGGGGTGGTTGTTAAGGTTCTGAACAATGTTACGCCGATTGACCTACTGGCTCAATCGGCGGTTCTATTTTTCAACAGTCCCATGTTAGCCCTCCCCTACCGTTTTCGTAAATTTAATGGCGCAAGCGGTTCTGTTCGTGGAGAACGGTACTTTCGGGAGGGCATGTTAGCCCTCCCCTACCGTTTTCGTAAATTTAATGGCACAAGCGGTTCTGTTCGTGGAGAACGGTACTTTCGGGAGGGCATGTTAGCCCTCCCCTACGGTGGTTTCAGTAAAGTTGTGCAGACACGATACACAGGCCTGCCACCCCTTCAAAGGAGAGGAATAATCCGTCCCTACCGGTGGCTATCTAAGAGCCTGCTCTAAATCGGAGATGATATCTGCAGGGTCTTCCAAACCTATAGATAGTCTTACGACTTCGGGTCCAGCACCTGCTGATATTTTATGTTCTTCGGAAAGTTGACGGTGGGTGGTAGACGCAGGATGTGTGATCAAAGAGCGTGTGTCACCTATATTCGCAAGATGAGAAAATAGCGTACTCTGTTCCACCAATTTAACTCCCGCTTGATAGCCTCCTTTGAGGCTAAAAGTAAAAACCGAACCACTACCTGCAGGACAATATTTTTGCGCTGATTGATGATAAGGACTGGACGGTAAACCGGCATAAGAAACTGCTTCAACAGCGGAATTTTTCTCTAGCCATTGGGCGACTTCCAAGGCATTAGCACTATGTTTTGCCATGCGCAATGGCAAGGTTTCAATACCAGTAATCGTCAGATATGCATTCAACGGTGCCATCGTCGGACCCAAGTCCCGCAGACTCACCGCTAAGGTATATATCGCATAGGCAGCAGCACCGAAGTTTTCCGTAAAACATATACCGTGATATGCCGAACAAGGTTCACCAAGAGCAGGAAATTTATCGTTTTGCTTCCAATCAAAATTACCACCGTCAATTACTACACCACCCATCGCATTGCCATGACCCGATAGAAACTTCGTCGTTGAATGTACGACGATATCCGCACCGTACTCTATAGGGCGCATCAAAGCTGGCGTTGCAAGCGTGTTGTCAGTAATACATGGGATACCTGCTTCATGGGCAATCTTGCTAATTGCCTCTATATCGCATACTACGCCCCCAGGGTTGGCAATCGTTTCGGTAAACACAGCCTTGGTGCGCTCGTCTATCTCTTTACGAAAATTTTCAGGGTTATCGGGATCTACAAATTTGACTTGCCACCCGAAACGCTTGAACGAATAGCCGAATTGATTGATTGAACCACCGTAGAGTTTTTTAGAGGCAACAAAATTATCACCAGACTCCATCAATGCAAACAATGCGAGTAACTGAGCCGAATGTCCGGAGGCGGTGCATACCGAAGCCACACCACCTTCCAAATCGGCAAGTCTCTTCTGCAATACATCAACCGTAGGGTTTGTGAGCCGAGAATAAATAAATCCTTCGGTCTCCAAGTTGAACAGTTTCGCTGCGTGATCTACGTCTTCAAATACAAAAGCAGTAGATTGATGTATCGGCGTGATACGCGCACCAGTTGCAGAGTCGGGTTTAGCCCCGGCGTGTATCGCTCGTGTTGCAAATCCCTGTTTTTTATCAGACATCGTTTATTTTCTTCAAATTTTAAGCGAGTCAAGTAATTCTTGGGAAGGTGTAAAAAACATCGCACCCGTCGTAGGCGTGGTGTAATCCATTAGATGGTCATGTAGTCTATCTGCTTTGCCATACATACGCGCCAACATTTTTTCTATGATGTCTAAATCTTTCGTGTATGCAATGAATATCAATCCTTTTGAACCTTTGACACTAAAATACGGCATGCTGTGGCGCAAAATCTCAAGTTCTTCACCATCTTCTTTTATAACGACGCGGCTGATATGCGCAGTCGGCGGCTTTCTATCTGCACCTAGCTCTAGGCTTGCCTCTTTGGTGCGCCCTATCAAATATTCTTGCTGTAGTACCGTGAGTGTTTTCCACTTATTAAGTTTATGCTTGTAACCCTGTACGAAAGTAAAGCTACTTCCGGCTAATAATCGGTTGCCATTGGAAACATCTAACAAGGCTACTTCTCTCCGTGTTTTTGCATCCTCCGGGTTTTCGGTGCCGTCTATGAAACCAATCAAGTCTCTCTCACCCAAATAGCTTGTACATGCTTGTTCGTGGATAATTTGTAGTTCATTTTTTAAGGGTTCAAACCAATTATGTGCTACTTCGTAGTTCAAATCGGCAAATCTGCTATTCAGGTGCAAAAATAAATCACCACCAGTTGCCGGGGCAGGATAGTCTCCATCTATACCACCGAAAGTCCGAATGCCTTTAGGTATTGCTTCGGGCGTAGGGGCAATAGCCTTCCAATATGCCTCGCCAAAACTCAGCGCATTATTCACTCGGGCAATTTTTTTCAGCTTAGTTACATATTTATCTATATCAACAATAGTTGATGCCAACTTTCTACTTTTGTCTTTAACAGTAAATGTCAGGAAAAGACTATGCGTGGCAGATTTAGGAATTATGACTGATTGAGGGCGCATTGCTTAAGAAATAGCTAAATAGATTATACATATTAGTTCAAAATCAACTATTATAGCAAATCGTATTTAGTGAACAGTATTATTTTTTGATATTGTCAACCCAAAGTTCAAATGTGGGGCTGTTGAAAAAGTATTGTCATGCATCGTAGGAGGTAATTGTCTAGTGCAGAACCACCATAACCACCCCGTCAGGCTTCGCCTGCCACCCCTCCAAAGGAGGGGAATGTACTAATGCAGATACTTTTTCAACAGTCCCATGTGGGGCTGTTGAATAAGTAGCACCATTGCAGAAATAGAGTCATTGATTGAACCAGTAGGTCAATCGGCATTTCCATTGTCCAGAACCACAGCGTAAACTACATGGGTAGGGGCGGATTTGCATATCCGCCCTAACGCGTTGTGTCTGTATAAACAATCCATTCGGGGCTGTTGGAAAAGTATTCCATAGAATTGTAGGGGCGGATTTATATATCCGCCCTAACGCGACGTACTTGCACGATTTATACATTCATCCACCAAATTTATGGGAACCAAAACCAAGTGGCGCAAAGCGGTTACGGTTTTGCAGGACGGTACCGTAGGGCGGATATATAAATCCGCCCCTACGGTTTTCATAAATTATATGGCACATAGTGGTTCAATTTGTGCAATGGCAGTACTTTTTCAACAGCTCCATGTGTTACAAAATGCAGAATCTGCCACCCCTCCAAAGGAAGGGAATAGTCCGCCCGTACGCATGTCAGATGATTTGTCCGTGACTCAAATGGATAATACGGCAATCAAATTTCCCTATCAAAGACAGGTCGTGACTTGCAATTAAGACTGTTACACCAACGCTGTTAAACTCCATAAACAGTCGTACAATCTCCTCCGACAGCTCCGGATCTAGATTACCTGTGGGTTCGTCAGCCAACAATATTAATGGGCGGTTGACTATAGCCCGTGCAATGCCAACACGTTGTTGCTCACCGGCAGATAAAACCTTCGGATTCAGAGTTCCCTTATCTTCTAAACCTACTTTTCTAAGTGCTGCACACACCCGAGACTCCGATTGTGCGGGCATAATTCCGCAGATTTGTAGCGGTAACGAAACATTGTCAAACACCGAACGATCAAACAATAAACGGTGTTGCTGAAAAACAAATCCGATACGCCGCCGCAAATGCGGCAGGCGGCTCGCTTTGAGTTTGCCTAAGTCTTTACCGTCTATTATTACCCTACCTTGATCAGGTTTTTCTATGCTAGGAATTAAACTAAGCAAAGTGCTTTTGCCGGCTCCCGAATGACCGGTGAGAAAAGCCATCTCTCCCGCCTCCATGCTAAAACTAACATCGGAGAGCGCAGTTTGGTCTTGATATTTTTTACCGACTTTCTCAAAACTTATCATAATATTCAGCTTGTTTATGTCTGCATTATTGCAGTAGCATATTCTGTAGCATTAAATGTATGCAGTTCATCCAATGCCTCACCGACTCCTATAAATCGTATAGGTATTCCGGTCTCTCGTGCAACGGCAACGATAATACCTCCTTTAGCACTACCGTCCAACTTGGTGACGATCAGACTATCTATTCCCAAGGATTTATGAAACTCGGCAACTTGTTTTTTCGCGTTCTGTCCGGTCGTGCCGTCTATCACCAAAATTATCTCGTCAGGTGCATTCTCGTTTTGCTTGGTCGCCACTCGCTTGATCTTTTGCAACTCTTCAATTAGATTTTTATCAGTGTGTAGCCGTCCGGCGGTATCGGCAATAACCATATTGATACCCTTGGCTTCGGCAGATGCCATTGCGTCGTAGACGATGGCGGCACTATCGGATCCAGGAGCCTGTGCAACCACAGGTATATCGCAACGCTGTGCCCATATCTGCAGTTGTTCTATCGCCGCTGCACGGAACGTATCGGCCGCCGCCAACATCACCGCTTGCCCTTGCTGTTTATAATGATACGCGAGCTTAGCCGCCGTTGTCGTTTTACCACTGCCGTTTACCCCTACCATTAAAACCACATAGGGTCTGTTGCGAGCTTGCATATCCGATTTACATTCGCACGGTTTAAGTATCGTCGTGATTTCCGCTTCAACCGCAGCCACTAGCTGAGTCATTGACCCGATACGCTCGCGCTTTGCGTGTTCTTTGATGTTTTCAATGATATCTTTACATGCAACCATACCGACATCGGCAGCTAGCAAACGACGCTCGAGTTCCTCTAGAAACCTGCCGTCAGGCTTTGAACCAAACAAAGCACTCAAGCCCGAACCCAAACGGCTTCTGGTGCCGTGCAATTTCTCTTTAAGTTTGTTATGCCATTTCATTTTTCCGAAATTAGTCCGTTTTGTTTTATACTATACCTAGAGGTAAATTCGTATTGTATCAATCATGATGTTTTTTAGTCCAAAAATTCTGCTATATGCCGCTATATTGTTATCGGCATTCCTATTGTCGGCTTGCATGGGAGCAGCACAGCAACAAAGCTCCGTCGGGCAAGACCACGCGTCTTCTGCATTAACTGCCTACGGCGTACACGAGTTTAAGTTAGATAACGACATGAAGCTACTTGTGAAAGAAGATCACCGGGCACCAGTGGTCATTTCTCAGATCTGGTATCGCGTCGGTTCTGCCGACGAATACGGCGGAATAACCGGCATCTCCCATTTCTTGGAACACATGATGTTCAAGGGTACCGAAAAATATCCACGCCAAGCGTTTACCGAAACCATCAAAAAACACGGCGGGCGAGATAATGCTTTCACGAGCCGTGACTACACCGCCTATTATCAACTATTTGAAAAGAGTTATTTGGAAAAAAGTTTTGACTTGGAATCCGACCGCATGATCAATTTACAATTAAAACAAGAGGATTTTGAAAAAGAACGCGAAGTCGTCAGAGAGGAGAGACGATGGCGGGTTGATGACGATCCTGAGTCTCGGCTCTACGAACAGCTTTATATGTCGGCATTTAATGCCGCACCTTATCGCCAACCGATCATTGGTTGGGACAACGATTTAGTCAACCTCCAGCTACAAGATTTATCGGATTGGTACCAGCATTGGTATGCACCCAACAATGCAACTTTCGTCGTCGTCGGCGATGTAGAAGCGAACGAAGTATATGCACTGGCACAACAATATTTCGGAGACATTGAACCGCGTCCATTGCCTGACAGAAAAGCACGCGAAGAGATGCCACAACACGGTGAAAAACGCATTACGCTATCAATACCCGCAACCCAGCCGGCACTCGCAATCGCCTATAAAGCCCCCCAGCTCGGAAATGCAAAAGAAGCATGGCACCCTTATGCGTTATCGGTATTAGCAGCAATACTGGCAGGCAACGACAGCTCTAGATTTTCTAAAAATTTGGTCAGAGGCAAAGGTATCGCATTCTACGCGCAAGCCTATTACGGTGTATATAATCGCTATCAAAATCTATTCGTGATATTTGCTGCACCCAACACCAATAGCGATGTAGCGCAACTCAAGCAAGCGATTGAAGACGAAATACAACAACTCAAAACGGAAACCATAAGCGACGACGAATTACAAAAAATTAAAACCCAACTACTCGCCTACAAAGTATATCAGCAAGATTCCATACAGCAACAAGCGTCCTCGCTGGGACGTTTGGAAACCATAGGCGTAGGATGGCAAGAACACTTCCGCTTCCCGCAACATATACAAGCTGTGACTGCCGAACAAGTTAGACAAGTTGCCGTTGAATACCTTGTGGAACCTAAACGCACCGTAGCAGAACTTAAACCCTTGTTGATGCAAAGCGAAAACACTATCCAAGAATGATTAAAGTTATATACAGCTCCCGATTTTTGCTATCACTCTCTATGCTCTGCGTTATCGCATGGGGTGGTTTGGCGCGTGCCAATTTTGAGATTGAGAATTGGACTACCGACAACGGCGTGCAGGTCTATCATGTGTATCAGAGTGAATTGCCTATGGTGGATATAGAACTTATTTTTGATGCTGGTAGCGCGCGAGACGGCAAACTCTATGGCTTGGCGAGCTTGGTCACCGGACTATTGGCTGACGGAGCCGGCGGCATGGATGCCGATCAAATCAGCACTGCGTTTGATAGTATCGGAGCCGAATACTATACCGAAACCGGCAGGGATACAGCAAGTGTTAGGCTTAGAACCCTAACCGAGCAATTACAAAAATCCACTGAGCTATTGGCAACCGTGGTGTCGAAACCCGACTTTGCCGAGCAAATGCTGAAACAAACTAAAACGCGTACGCTTACGGCAATACGCAAACAAGCCCAAGAACCTGACGCAATCGCATCGATTGCACTTTACCGAGCACTCTACGGCGATCATCCATACGGACACCCTCGCATCGGCTTGGAAGAAACGGTCTCGGCAATTACTCGTGCCGATGTGCAAGCCTTCTACCAAAAATACTTTGTGGCAAGCAATATGCAGCTTTCTATCGTCGGCGATATCAATCCAAGGCAAGCAAAACAACTCGCCGACGAACTGAGCCGAGTGTTTGCAACAGGTTCTAAACCACCACCAATTCCGCTTGCCGTGCAGGCATCCTTAGGTGATGAAATACGCATCCCTTTTGATTCAAAACAAGCCCATGTTTATGTTGCACAGCTGGCGATAGGTTTTAGGGATGCGGATTATTTCCCACTTTATGTCGGCAACCATATCTTGGGAGGTAGTGGTTTCGGTTCCAGACTTTTAGAGGAAGTGCGCGTTAAGCGCGGATACGCCTACAGTGCATGGAGCTATTTTGTCCCGCAGCGAATGCGAGGAGCCTTTATCGTCGGTTTTCAAACCCGCGTTGATCAAGCAGATGATGCGCTAACACTGGCGCAACGACTGATTGCAGAATATACTGAAAACGGGCCGAATACCGATGAATTAGAGCTCAGCAAACAACACATCAAAGGTAGTTTTCCGCTACGCGTCGCCAGCAATGCACAAATTTCTAATTGGGTCAGGCGTATCATCGTAGAAAAACTTGCGCTTGACTATACCCAAACCTTTACCGATAAAACCGAACAAATAACCCAAGAACAAATCGTCACAGCCTTTAAGAAGCATATACACACAGACAAAATGGTAGCGGTAATCGTCGGGGGATAAAGTGCCGTCCAAAGTGCGCATCATTGCCGGACAATGGCGCGGTAGAAACATAGAGTTTCCAGACTTGAAATCGCTACGCCCGACCCCTAATCGCGTCAGAGAAACACTATTCAACTGGCTGTCTCCCTCTATTGTTGGCACGAAATGTCTGGATTTGTTTGCCGGTAGCGGTGCACTTGGCTTTGAAGCCTTATCTAGAGGGGCAGCTCATGCAGTTTTGGTAGATAACAACGCACGTGTCTGCAAACAACTCAAGAAGCAAGCCCAAGTCTTGAATACAAGCAACATTCGCATCGTGCATCAAGAAGCGACCGGATTCATCACCGATAACCGAGATGGTTTTGATATCGTTTTCATAGATCCACCCTTTAACTCCCAGCTGGCCTCCACACTCGCCGACATGCTTTTGGAACATCCGATGCTAAATAACGAAGCAATGCTTTATGTTGAAATTCCGTTATCTGAAAAACCGAAGACATCCGAAACATGGAGGGGCTGGAACATAGTACGTTCTGGGAAAACCTCTCAGGTATGCTACCTTCTATTAACCAAAGGTGGTGTGCAAGAGAATTTATGATAACCACCTGTAGGGGAGGGCATGTGGGGCTGTTGAAAAAGTATCTGCATTAGTACATTCCCCTCCTGTGGAGGGGTGGCAGGCGAAGCCTGACGGGGTGGTTGTTAAGGTTCTGAACAATGTCACGCCGATTGACCTACTGGCTCAATCGGCGGTTCTATTTTTCAACAGCCTCATGTTAGCCCTCCCCTACGGTGGGTATCGTTAATTTAGTGGCGCGTGGCGGTTGGGTTTGTGCAATGGCGGTACTTTTTTCAACAGCCTCAAATGGGTTAAAAAATATTTTTGCGTACGATGTTTTCTTCTCGTCCTGGGCCAGTTGAAACCATATCAACGGGAACACCTGTCAGCTTTTCTATACATTCTATATAGTGCCGAGCTTGACTCGGGAGGTCTTGGTAGCGAGTAATGCCGCGTATCGTTCCCGTCCAACCCTCCAGTTCTATATAATGAGGTTTGCACTGAGACAAATCGTTGCTTTTTGGGTCGTAGCTATCACAAATTCGCAACTTTTGTAGGCCTGTTAGCACATCTATTTTGGTCAAGCATAAATAATCTACGCCATTTATTTCAATTGCCCGTTTTAGGGCAACAGCATCCAACCAGCCACAACGCCGATCTCTGCCAGTAGTCGCTCCTTTTTCTTTGCCATGCGTAGACAGATATTCGCCTACCTCATCATCCAATTCGGTAGGAAAGGGACCATTGCCGACACGAGTCGTATAAGCCTTACTGATACCTAGAACATGGTCTATATCTTGTGCCGCTATACCTGCACTACAACTTGCGTTGGCAGCAATCGTATTAGAAGAGGTCACATAAGGATAAGTGCCATGATCTATATCGAGCAATGTTCCCTGCGCACCCTCAAATATTATATTTGCCTCTTGTCCAACGAGACGGTGTAGATGATCAGAAACTGAGACTGTCCACGATACAAATTTGTCTTTGTATTCGTATATGAATTCAAGTTCCTCTGCACAATCCGCGGTCGGCGATTGATAATAGTGCTTTAATACAAAATTATGGTATTCAAACAATTCCTCGGTTTGCTCAACAAAAGTATCCCAATTTTGGAGGTCTCCCAATCGCACTGCCCGTCTTGCCACCCGATCCTCGTAAGCCGGACCTATACCCTTAGCGGTAGTGCCTATGGCAGATTTCCCGCGTCGCTGCTCACGTGCTTCATCAAGCAAACGATGACATTCCAACACCAGTGGGCAGGCATCGGAAATACGAAGACGCGGGCCAGCCTCTATGCCGATAGCACTTAACTCTTGCATTTCCTCAAGCAAGGCTCGTAGAGATACAACCACACCGCTGCAAATAAGACATTCTATATTTTCATGCAATACACCCGATGGTAACAAGTGCAATATATGCTGTTTGCCGTCAACGTAAATCGTATGCCCGGCATTATGACCGCCTTGAAAGCGAACAACGGCATCTGAATGTCTGGTTAGGCGATCTACTATTTTGCCTTTGCCTTCATCTCCCCATTGCAAGCCGACAACTACGACACAAGTCATTTAATAATCTCTATCGTCCATTGTCTATCAACTTTGACAAAACGAGCATCGCATCCGTAGTCTTCAGGCTGCTCATCTCCTAGTTGGGCGACGACTCTATCGCCGTTCGCGCGTGCAGCCTCTATCATCTTTTGCAATACTTCATCTTCATCTCGCGGCGCAAATATAAGTTTTTTATCTTGTAGCGTGCCTGACGCACAATCTTGATTGATATCCAAAAACAATTTCATATCGCCGCTAAAACCGACCGCCGGGCGCGCATGCCCAAAAGGTTCACCGACACCGTCATAACACCCTCCTCTTGCAACCTCTTTCCTAATATCCAAAACAAAAGCTGAGAAAACAATGCCTGCTTCATAGTGATACGAAGGTAATTCGGATAAATCAAAAAGTATTTTATCGGCGTACTCCGACGACCTGTCGGCAACGACTTGTAGTTCGTCCAACAATGCCGTCATGTTATCTGATATGGTGCTATAACAACGGCGAGCGTCTTTTAGTACGCTTATATCGCCGTGAAAATCACTAAGGTCAGTGAACCACGCTATCTGTTGTTTAGGAATTCCTGCTGTCTTTAGATAAGTACTAATTTCGTGCTTGGCCTTGAGGTGCAGCAGGGGAATTAAATCGGCATTTTGTATCGGCTCTAATTTTGCTGCCTTGACTAATTCCAAATAAATACCTACATGCCCTAAAGACAGGAGGCTCTGTGTCGCACCTGCTAACTCTAGTGTTTTCAACATTAGCCGTATTATCTCAAGCGTACTTTCAATACCGTCGTGTCCGTAGACCTCGGCACCAAACTGTATCGGAGATCGCGAAGCCCCGACGCTTTCGGGTTTAGTTTTTAGCACCGTGTCGCAATAGCACAGACGGTTAATTTTATTCCCACTCAGGGCATGCACATCTATGCGGGCAATCTGAGGTGTCATATCGGCACGCACACCTAAGGTTTTGCCGCTCAACTGATCGGTTAACTTAAATGTCTGCAACAAAAGCTCATCTTCTTCAGGTGCAACCAAAGACTCTAAAAACTCAACAAGCGGAGGGGTGACTAATTCATAGCCCCAACCGTCAAATAAGTCTATAATCTGCCGACGCATCGCCTCCAATCGCCTTGACTCTGCAGGTAATATGTCGTCTATATTCTCAGGCAAAATCCATTTTTGGTTCATTGCTATGCCCAACTTCTAGCAACATATACAATTATCAGTCCAATCATCATAAGGATTAGGCTTCCCACCCTAAGGCGAAAATCGCTAAATTCACTTATTCCGATCAATATTTGTTTCCAATATGCGGGTCTGAGAAACGGGACAATACCCTCAAAAACAAGCATCAGTCCGAGTGCAGTAACAAAATCGGTCCAGTCCATCTTTAATTTTTATGTATGCCGTATTCGCAAATGTATATCCTGGTGCAGGAATATACAACGTGCATCATTGTGCATCGTTTTCTATTCTGTGCTTTTTTGGTTAAAGTAATTGAAGAAATCAGATTCGGGTTCCAAGATTAGAGTGTCAGATCCTCCGAATGAATCTTCGTATGCCCTTATACTGCGAGTGAACGAGTAAAACTCAGGATCCTTGTTGTAAGCATCGGCATATATGTTTGCCGACTCTGCATCTCCTTCACCACGAATTTTTTCCGACTCGCGATACGCCTCGGCGATGATCGCAATACGCTGACGATCGGCTTCGGCTCGGATGCGCTCTGCCTGTTCCATGCCGCGGGCTCTGAAGTCTCTTGCAACACGATTACGCTCGGCACGCATTCTGGCATAAACGGCATCGCTGACATCGTCGGGTAAATCTATACGGCTGATACGCACATCAACAATCTCTATACCAAGTTCCTTAGCCGTCTCGTTTGATTTAACCCTTAATATATCCATAATCTGGCTACGTTCTCCGGACACTGCTTCCTGAATCGTTCGCTTGCCGAATTCGTTGCGTAGTTGGTCTTTCATAATCTGCGATAAACGACTTAGGGCATTACGCTCGTCGCCTCGCGTAGCACGATAGTATTGTCCAACATTCAAAATGCGCCACTTTACGAAGAAATCTACGGTCACATTTTTCTTTTCCACTGTCAAGAAACTCTCGGGTTGTGCATCAAGCGTTAAGATACGAGCATCAAAAAATCTAGCGTTGTTGATCAACGGGAATTTGAAGTGCAGGCCCGGCGGGATATCTTCTTTAATGATCTCACCTAATCTAAATAGCAAGGCTTTCTCGCGTTGATCTACTACATAGGTTGCGGTATAACCAATAAACAGTACAAACACTATAATAAATGGTAAAAATCTTTTCATTATCTATTGCTCCCTCTTATCCGCTCCACACCTGAACGAATTCTATCGCTCATATTTCTAGTGTTATCATTGCCTGAATTGGCCGGCTGGGATGCTGAACTCTGACTTCTGGAATCTCGCTTCGTGGCATCTTGCATCATTCTATCTAATGGCAGATAAAATACATTGTTGCCTTCGTCAACGTTAATCATGACTTTATTGGATCTTGACAACACCGACTGTATCGATTGCAAATAAAGACGTTCGCGCGTCACTTTGGGTGCTTTGCGATACTCATCGTATAGTTTGGTAAAACGTTCGGCTTCACCCTTGGAATTCTCAACTACTCTTTCTCTATAGGCATTCGCCTCTGCCATCATGCGTGCTGCTTCACCGCGTGCTTGCGGGATTATGCCATTGGAATATGCCTCGGCTTCATTGATAAATCGGATCTCGTCCTCGCGTGCTTTGATAGCATCTGCAAAAGAACCTTGCACCGCAGCGGGTGGTTGCGATTGCTGCAAATTAACATTGAGAACGATTAAACCGGCGACATAGTCATCCAATATAGACTGCATCAAAACCTTGGTCTTGGCGGCGATATCGGCGCGTCCCTCACCAAGAATAAAATCCATACTATTCTTGCCGATTACTTCACGCAACGCACTTTCCATTACCTGAAAAAGCGTTCCCCGAGATTGATCCGCTCTATCGTTGTCTATGTCGGGCAGGCGTACGTTAAAAAGATAATTGGCAGCATCTTTAACACGGTATTGCACAGCCAATTCTACTTCAACGATGTTTTCGTCTTGGGTTAACATAGAGACTTTATTTTGTGCCGATCGCACCTTGCCCACATCCACTTTTTCAACCGTTTCAACCGGAAATGGGATGTGCCAATGCGGACCCGGCAAAGTCATATCGCTATATTCACCAAAGCGCAAAATAACACCTCGCTGACCTTCGCTAACAATATAAATACCGGAAAGTACCCAAGCAACGAAAACTACACCTAGTATTAATGAGAAATTAAACGAGTTGGATTTGCCGAACCCAGAACCGAAACTCGGCCTTTTTCTTTGCGGAGGTTCATTTGACGATGAACCAGGTCTTTGGGATTTATTTTTCTTAGAACCAAAAATAACGCCTAATAAATCCATTAAGTCGGGAGGGCTTCCCGACGAACCATCTTTTTTATCGGATCTATTCGTCCTATCTTTATCTTCGCTCCAAGGCATGTTTTACAGTTAAATTAAAATTGTTTGTTCGGGATTGCTTACAAAGCCATCAATTAATAAAAGGTGATTATATCATCCCCATAATAATAATGAAAGAACCATATTTCCCTCCTCTGGAGGGGTGGCAGGCGTAAGCCGGATAGGGTGGTCTGCGCGTACCGACCCACACAATCACCACATTCATGCAAGGTTCATCCTACTTTTGATTGCAAGCGATATACATCGGTTTGTTCTAGACTCAATTCCAACAACCATCCCTGTCCGGGTATGTAACGATCATTAATAACTCTCTTGTTGTCGTACAAAGACGCGCGTATGGCACCGGCATCAGGCGGCAAACATAATCTATATAGGGTTTTCTTCGCGGCGATTTCGCGTTGCAATGCATGCCGTAAAAGATCTATCCCCGTACCTTCTAGTGCACTGATGTAAACAGCCCTATCAAAAGCATCACCGTTGGAACCTGTCGCTGCCTTCGCATCATCTAAACGATCTATTTTGTTCATTATCCTGATGCGCTTAATATCACCTGCTCCGATTTTATCTAGAACCTGCTCCACGCAGCCACGTTTCTCCAGTCGTTGCGGGTCTGAAGCATCTTCCACACATAAAATTAAATCGGCATCGCGAACTTCAACCAAAGTTGCATTAAACGCGTCTATCAATTCATGAGGCAAATTTCGTATGAAGCCTACGGTATCCGACACCAACACCGTGCAGTCCTCCAATTCTAAACGCCGAGTAACAAGATCTAAGGTCGCAAAAAGCATGTCGGCGGCATCCACATTAGCCGAGGTCAAGGCATTGAACAAAGTAGATTTTCCGGTATTGGTATAACCAACTAAAGCTATGAGCGGCAAAGCATTTTTTTGGCGATTTCGCCGGCGTTGCTCGTGCTGATGTTTGATACTTTTGAGTTCTTTTTTAATGGTTGCAACGCGCCGTTTTAATAGGCGGCGGTCGGTCTCCAGCTGTTTCTCGCCAGGACCGCGCAACCCTATGCCGCCCTTTTGACGCTCCAAGTGTGTCCAACCGCGCACCAAATGTGTGGCAAAGTACTCCAGTTGTGCTAGCTCAACCTGTAATTTGCCCTCGTACGATCGCGCCCTTTGTGCAAATATATCAAGTATCAAACCGGTATAAGTAATAACTCGGGTGCAGGTATGCTGCTCTAGATTACGTATCTGACCAGGGCTTAAATCCCGATCTATTATGGTCAAACTTATATTATGTGCTTGCGCTAGCTCGCGAAGTTCGGAAGCCTTGCCTGAACCAATTAGATATTTAGAGTCCGGGCGATTCCGACGAACATTCAACACAAGCTCTGCATGAATTCCAGCAGAGGCAACGAGTTCACAAAATTCTTCTAAATGCCTAGTATCTTTGCGCTCTTTTCCAAAACTCGTGCTGAGCAATATCGCTGACTCGGATAAAAATTGATGCGCTTCTCTCATGTTAGGTAAATATTAGCCACAATTTATTTATTATGCAAGTTATTCCCTTCTTGTAGAAAGGTTACTTAAAAAATAGCGAATACTCCCGACACTTTCCTGTAAAATTATCAGATAACAAATGTTAGAGAGGTATACAGATGTCAGAAGGTTCAAAAAGAAAACAATTGACTTATAACAATCCGATTGCTAATAGTGGCACAGATCCTAAAACGAGGTAATGTTTATGGATGTCCAAATTATCAATGACGATTGCAAACAGTACCTACTGAATGCTGATAGCAACTCCACAAAATTTGATTTCACTTTTCTTGACCCACCATTCAATCAGGGAAAAAATTATAGAAACCACAACGATTGCATGTTAAGCGACGAATACTGGAATTGGATGAAAGACATTTGTAGCTGTGTTTACAATCTCTCTTCGTCTGGTGCTGCTATTTATTTTATGCAACGCGAAAAAAATGCGGAGTATGTAATGAGGGTTTTAAGGGAATCCGGATGGGTTTTTCAGAATTTCATTGTTTGGCGAAAAAAAACTTCTGCCATACCAAGCACCATACGCTATAGCAAGTCGTTCCAAATCATTATTTATGCTACAAAAGGGAATCGCCCCCGAGTCTTCAATAGATTGAGAATCGACCCACCGTTAATCAACGGCTATGCACCACGCGACAATGGGATTTTCGTACCGGATGTATGGGATGACATTCGTGAACTGACTTCCGGTTATTTTGCTGGTGATGAAGCATTGCGTTCTAAAGATGGGGAACGCGCGCATAAACAACAATCGCCTATTGCATTACTACTTAGAATGATGTTAGCTTCAACTGCCCCCGGAGATTGTGTTTTTGATCCATTTTGTGGGACCGGAACGACCCTAGTGGTTGCTTCGCAACTGAGACGCCATTCTATTGGAGTGGAGAAAGACTCGGTGAACATAAATCACATTAAACAGCGTTTAAGCCACATAAGACCATCTGACTCGCTAGCAAAACATCGGGCAGTATATGCCTGCACTCCAGATCTTAATGAGATATGGCCGACTAAAATGGCAATTCATACACAACCACAATTAGCAATTAGTTGAGTAATCAAATTCACTCTTCCATATTCCATTTTTTTGTATCCCTAATGGGGCGCAGAGGGTATTTCGTGCAAGAAAATAACCTAGAAGATTTTGCCTATCTCGAAGAGATGATTGCTGCCAGATCAAAATCAGGATTTCCTGATTTTGTACTCAAAATAAGTGGTGATAGCCGGTACTCCGGAGGTGAGTTTATTGAATTGAAAGATACGAAATCACACAGTATTGCCTCATTCAACTCAACAATCCCCAGTGCAAAAAAACAAATTGATAATTTACCAAAAAACATTCAGAAAATATTGATTGAGTCCGGCGAGGTGAAGGAAACAATGCCAGAGAGAGATGTCTATTACTTAATCCGAGGGGTCAAACAATCGGCATCTTACCCACTGTCTAAAACAATATTAGTCGGTGGGGCTTTCTTTGAAACTATGTCGGTTAACGAAGTTTTAACCAATGCATTTAATCAGGTTGCATTAGATTCTGTTTCGGATGAATCTATCTTAGAAAGTCTTTCGGAAAATTTCAGTGTGCAACAATCTAAATTTGCCGAAACTAGAACAGTTAAAAAATCAGCCATTTCGGTGCGTTTTAGAGTGATGGCCGAAGCTGACCCTCGTGCAAACCTGTTAAACGAGAACAAATACCCTATGATCGGTAATAATACCTTGACGTTTTTGCATCATGAGAAACCGACAAAAATTAGTCAACAATCACTGATTATGCATGATTGGGAATCAGCACCTTTACAGGTCAAAGAGTGTAAAGGGTATTGCCAACTAAATAATGCTTACGACGACATAGATGCATCGCTAAAATCAAACACCTGGGTGTCAATAATGAATCACCCATTAAACGGACCGTTTTTTATGGCTCAAGCACCTATTCATCCATAAGCAGTTAGTTTGGTATGAGCATAAGGGGCCGTTGAAAAATAGAACTGCCGATTGAGCCAGTAGGTCAAGTGGCATTTCAATTGTCCGCCTCTACGGTGCATGAAATACATTTTCAACGACCTCATTTCACTAGAGGCAGGTTTTTTTGTTATACTTCCCTAAAAATCACCTTAAAGAGAAAAGAATTGGCTATCAGCGAAGGACAAATTGAAAACGACTTCATAAAGAAGTTGCAGGAACTTAAATACACTTATCGTAATGACATTCGCAATAAGGCTGAACTTGAACAAAACTTTCGCAAAAAGTTTGAAGCCCTCAATCGCGTTACTCTGACCGATACCGAATTCGCCCGTCTGCTTGGCAACATCGTAAGCAACGATGTATTCCAAGCAGCTAAAACCCTGCGCGAATATCATCACTTTGAACGAGAGGACGGAACACCACTCCAATATACCTTAGTGAATACCAAAGACTGGTGTAAAAACGAATTTGAAGTCATCAACCAGATACGCATCAATACTGAGTATAGCCATCACCGTTATGATGTCGTGATACTTATCAACGGCATCCCCGTTGTTCAACTTGAGTTAAAAAGACACGATGTTGTCCCTCAGAAAGCTATGCAACAGATTGTCAAATACAAAAATGATCCCGGCAACGGTTACACCAACAGCCTGCTATGTTTTATGCAGTTGTTTATCGTCAGTAACGGATATAACACCTACTACTTCACAAACAATAACGACAAGTATTTTGAATTTAATGCCGACGAACGTTTTCTGCCGATTTACCGAATGGCTAAACAAGACAACGAAAAAATCATTGGGTTAGATGACTTTGCCGATAGTTTTTTAAGAAAATGCAAACTCAGTGAGATGATTAGTCGCTATATCGTGCTGGTAGAAATGGAACAAAAACTGATGATCATGCGTCCTTATCAAATTTATGCGGTAGAAGCCATCGTTAGCTGCATCAACGAAAACCGCGGCAACGGCTATATTTGGCATACAACCGGCAGTGGCAAAACCCTTACCTCGTTCAAGGCATCAACGCTACTAAAAGACAATCATGATATTGAAAAATGCTTTTTTGTCGTAGACCGCAAAGACCTTGACCACCAGACCAGGGCAGAATTCAACAAATTCCAAGAAAAGTGCGTTGAGGAAAACACCAACACTGAGACCTTGGTGCGCCGTATGCTGTCCGAAGATATCGCCGACAAAATCATCGTTACCACCATCCAAAAACTGGCACTAGCACTGGACGATAGCAGTAAAAAGGCTCGCCTGCATAAACAAAAAGGCAGACAAACCTACAAAGAACGTTTGAAACCACTGAGCGACAAGCGCGTCGTATTTATCTTTGACGAATGTCATCGCTCGCAGTTTGGCAAAAACCACGATGCCATTAAAACCTTCTTTCCTCAAGCTCAACTATTCGGCTTTACTGGCACACCAATTTTTGAAGAAAATGCTAAAGACCAAAAAATTGATGGGACGGTATCTTACCGCGTTACAACTGAGCGTGTCTTCCAAAAAGAGCTACATGCTTACACCATCACCAATGCCATTGAAGACAAAAATGTACTCAGGTTCCATGTTGACTACTTCGGTCAAAACAATGACAACGGCACCGACAATAAAAGCAAACAGCCTGCAAAGGTTAAGCCCACGCCAGAGGCGGTCGTCAAAGAAATACTGCAAAAGCACGACAGTGCCACCAACAACCGCCGCTTTAATGCCTTGCTGGCTACTGGGTCAATCAATGACGCTATCAACTATTACCAACAGTTCAAACGCATACAAAAACAAAAGCAAGCCGAAAACGATAACTTTATACCACTCAACATCGCCTGTGTGTTCACACCACCAATACAAACCTTAGACAAAGACGATAACAACCTCCACGACATCAAACAACTACAAGACGAACTGGAACAGGAAAAAGAGGACAACAAAGTAGAACCAGAAAAGAAAAAGGCTGCACTCAAAACCATCATTGCCGACTACAACGAGCAATACAATGCCGGTTTTAGCATTAACGAATTTGACCGCTATTACCAAGACATACAAGGGCGTATTAAAGATCAGCAATACAAAAATTCCGATTACCCGCATAAAGAGAAAATTGACATTACGATTGTGGTGGACATGCTACTCACCGGCTTTGACTCCAAATACCTTAACACCTTGTATGTGGACAAAAACCTTAAATATCATGGATTGATACAGGCGTTTTCGCGCACCAACCGAATACTGAACGGCACCAAACCGCATGGCAACATTCTTGATTTTCGCAGACAAAGTAAAGCAGTAGATGACGCTATTATCCTGTTTTCAGGAAAAGAAGCGTATGCCAATAAACAAATCTGGCTGGTTGATCCTGCCTCCAAAGTGATTGAAGAATACGAAACCACAGTGCAACAACTGCAAACTTTTATGGAAAAAGAGGATTTAGAATTCAATCCTTCGGAAATAGCCAATCTAAATGGCGATGTCGCTAAAGCCA
Organism: uncultured candidatus Poriferisulfidus sp.; assembly: GCA_965200865.1. Lineage (GTDB taxonomy): Bacteria > Pseudomonadota > Gammaproteobacteria > Poriferisulfidales > Oxydemutatoraceae > SP5GCR1. Next base: position 1,548,733 of record CBDAVG010000002.1, read on the forward strand.
ACTTCATAAACCAATTCAGAGAAGTGCAAAAACTAAAAACACAGCTGGATCAGTACACTGATGTGGATGCCGAAAGCAAACAACAAATAGAACAACTGTTATCGGAAGACCACCTGCAAGGCTTTAGAAGTGCCTATCTAGAAATCGCACGAGAATTAAGGGAAAGTCGAAAGGGCGGCGACTCTGACAAAGACGACCAACTGGACTTTGAACTGGTGCTGTTCTCTTCGGTTCTGATTGACTATGACTATATCATCAAGTTGATCTCCGAAATCACACAATCTAGCACCCCACAGAAAATGAACCGTGAAAAGCTAATTCAACTCATCCAGAGCGTTGCCAACCTAGAGGAAGACAGAGAAGACATTATTGACTATGTCAATCAACTAGAAGCCGGTGTAGTAATGGATGAACAAGCCGTTCGCGACGGCTATGAAAAATTTAAGGAGCAGAAATCACAACAAATGCTAACAAAGATGGCACAAAAACATGGCCTGCAAACAGATGCCTTGCAAACCTTTGTTGACAACATCATGGATCGCAGGATTTTTGACGGTGAACACCTGAGCGACTTAATAAAACCAATGGAACTAGGCTGGAAAGCCAGAATGGAAAAAGAGACCGACCTGATGAAAGACTTAGGACCCTACTTAAGAAAACTCGCTCGCGGACAAGATATCTCGGGACTATCAGCTTATGAATGAGCATTACAGGCCTCATCATGTAGGGAAAATTAGATGACACCTCTGACCCAACGCGAGGCCGATAACCTATTAAAGATGGAAAAGTACTATCAGGGTCTCAAAAAAAGATTTGTTTTTCCGGGCCTGAGTAATTCGCTGCGTATTCCATTACATTCACACGATAAGAAAGAGGAATTTACTCTTGATATCGCATGCAGTAGGATTTCATTTGAGAAAAATACCTTTCAAACTAGAGCACGAAAAGTTGTCGTTTTGGCGCGTTTAGATTTAGGAGGACATCCTCATCGAAACCCTGACGGCCAAGAGCTTGAATGCCCCCACCTCCATCTATATAGAGAAGGCTACGACGATAAGTATGCGTTTCCATTGCCAAGAGAATTTATGGGGATTAGCGATACTTCAGAATTTCTAGGTGCTTTTATGGATTATTGCGTTATTATTAAAAAACCCATTATTAATAAAAGACTATTTACACGATGATAGACGACATTCAATCACTACTGGACGACTATATTCGTTGGCTCAAAGATAAAACGGTTCTGAAACAAATAGACAAGCGTTGGGTTCAGGTAACCACACCACATCTGGATCGCCACAATGACTGTTTGCAGTTTTATGTGTGTCAAAAAAATGGCGGCTATTTACTCACAGATGACGGTTATATCATTAATGATTTAATTAATTCCGGATGCTCTCTAAAAAGCAAAAAACGCAAGACATTGTTAGAAACCACTTTGAATGGATTTGGTGTGCAACTAGATGGTGAGCAGTTATTATTGGAAGCCACATCTAAAAATTTCTCTCGGCAAAAGCATAATCTTGTTCAAGCTATGCTGGCGGTTAATGATTTGTTCTACTTAGCTTCACCTTATATAAGTAGTCTATTTCCTGAAGAGCTTACAAAATGGCTTGACTTAGAGAATATTCGTTTTACTCCAAAGGTTAAACTTCCTGGTAAAAGCGGATACGACTATCAATTTGATTGCATTATCCCCAGCTCTCACCAACATCCTGAAAGGATTATTCAGGTAGTTAATAACCCTAAAAAAGCTAGCATAGAAGCACTGATTTTCAAATGTCTTGATACACGCGAAATCAGAGGCTCAAACCCACAGTTCTATGCCTTCTTAAATGATGCTGAAGGTTCTGTTTCTGAATCTGTGACATCCGCCTTGCAGAACTATGACCTAAAACCTGTCCTGTGGTCTGATCGTGAAAATGTAACAGAAGAACTAGCTGCATGATTGCGATAACAAACAACTGAGCGACAAGATATTCTGGGATTGTCGACTTATGAGTAAGCAAAAACAACTAATCCCCAAACTACGCTTTCCCAAGTTTAGAGGTAAACAAGAATGGAAACTTAAAAGGCTAGGTGTCTGCCTCAAGTACTTACAACCTACGGAGTATTTAGTGCAAAGTACTGCGTATGACGACAAATTTGAAACTCCTGTTCTAACGGCTGGCAAAACTTTTATTTTGGGATATACAAACGAAACCGAAGGAGTATTTGATGAAAAGTTTCTTCCAGTAATCATTTTTGATGATTTTACAACGGCTTCTAAATTTGTTGATTTCCCATTTAAGGCAAAGTCTTCAGCGATGAAGATATTGCTTACTAAAAACAACAATATTAATATTAAATTTATCTATGAAGCAATGCAACGAATTAGATACGAAGTTGGTGTTCACGAGAGACATTGGATTTCTATATTTTCTAATTTCCATATTCCGATACCTAAAATACAAGAGCAACAAAAAATTGCCGACTGTTTTGCATCCATTGACGAGAGCATCTCCACACAAACCGAAAAACTCAATGCTCTGAAAAACCATAAAAAAGCCCTGATGCAACAACTATTCCCTACCGAAGGCGAAACCACCCCCAAACTACGCTTTCCTGAGTTTCGGAATGGGGAAGAGTGGAAAGTGAAGCCATTAAAGAATTCTCTTTTATCTATTTCTAATGGCTTAGGTCTAAATCAAGATAAAAACAATGGATACAAAGTTACTCGAATTGAAACAATAGCCGAGGGAACTATCAACTTAAACAAAACCGGCAATATTACAACAGAACAAGACATCTCTTCATATAAGCTAGAAATTGGAGACATTTTATTGAGCAATATAAATAGCCTTCGCCATATTGGAAAGACTGCCATTGTTGATAAGGATTATAATTTATATCATGGAATGAATCTTCTCAGACTTGTGGTTGATAAAGAAAAAAACTCTTACCTATTTTTTTATTATCTATTGAATACACAGAAAGTTAGATCATCTATTAGAGACAGGGCTAATCCAGCTATAAATCAGGCAAGTATTAATCAAAGTGAGTTGGGTAAAACCTTGACTCTAATTCCTGTTTATTTAGAACAGCAAAAAATTGCCGACTGTTTGTCATCCATTGACGAACTGATAACCGCACAAGCCGAAAAAATAGACATACTTCAGGCTCACAAGAAAGGTTTGATGCAGCAGTTGTTTCCCACTGCAGACGAGATGGGCGCATGAGCAAAAATCGCATACCTCCCTTTGGCGGTCTGGATAAAGTGGCAAGCTATCTGCGCAAACAACTCGCGGATAAAAAGGAAAACAAAAAGAAAGGTAAAAATTGCATTCTTCTGTTTGCCCATAATGGCATAGGTAAAACTCGTCTGTCAATGGAATTTAAAGAACAGGGAAAGGATAGAGATCAACGGGACACCTTGTATTTCAATGCCTACACCGAAGACCTGTTCACTTGGGACAACGATCTTGACAACGACAAAGAATACAAGCTAAAACTTAATACACAATCAAAGTTCTTTGACGGTTTTGAAGAGTTGGAAATGGAAAGCCGCATTCGTCCACTTCTCAATCGTTATACCGATTTTGGTTTCAAGATTGATACCGGCGAATGGGTTGTGCGTTTCTCTCGTGACAAGTCTGACAACATCAAAGTGTCACGCGGCGAAGAAAACATCTTTACCTGGTGCTTTTTTCTGGCTATTGTTGAGCTGGCGATGGATAGGAGTATTGAAGCCTATAATTGGGTAAAATATATTTACATTGATGATCCTGTTTCATCTCTTGATGAAAACAACGCAATAATGGTCGGCCACTATCTAGCACAGTTGCTAAAAGAAAAAGAGTATCCTCTAAAAACAGTTATATCTTCTCACCATACGCTGTTTTTCAATGTAACGGCTAACGCACTTGGCAATGCGGATAAATATTTTTTGAGCAAGGATACGGCTTTAAATACTTATCTTCTAAAAGACACCAGTAATACACCTTTCTTTCATCATATAGCTTTGTTACAAGAACTATATAAAACCGCAGAGTCAGGCAAACTGTACACCTATCACTTCAATATCCTGCGTAGCATATTGGAAAAAACAGCCGTTTTTTTTATGGTTTCACACATTTTTCAGATTGTATTGAAAAAGAAAAAGACGATGCGGATGGTGTGTTATACGCACGAATTATAAACATCCTAAACCACGCGAAGTATTCACTATTTGAACCACAGGAAATGGTGCCGGAAAATAAAGATATTTTTCGCAGAATTCTTGAAGACTTAATGGAGAACTATCGATTTAATCCGGAATTATTTGAGGAATCAACTAAGGAGAAACCAGTATGACCCAAGCACAACTTAATAAACTCGGCAAAGTTCTGTGGGATATTGCCGACGACTTACGCGGTGCCATGGATGCCGACGACTTTCGCGACTATATGCTGTCGTTTCTTTTTTTGCGTTACTTATCCGATAACTACGAGGCTGCCGCACAAAAGGAGCTTGGGCAGGATTATCCCAAACCAGAAGATGGAGACAAACGATCGCCGTTAGAGATCTTTTATGCCAACAACCCTGACGATACCGATAAATTTGAAGAACAGATGCGCCGCAAAATGCATTATGTGATTGAACCCGAATATCTGTGGAGCAGGATTGCCGAAATGGCACGCCTGCAGGATGATCAACTGTTAATAACCCTTGAAAACGGTTTCAAATATATCGAAAACCATAGCTTTGAAAGCAACCTGCAAGGCCTGTTTTCAGAAATCAATCTATATTCGGAAAAGCTAGGTAAGACTGCAACCAAACGCAATGAAAAGCTCTGCACCATCATTCAGAAAATTGCCGAGGGTATGGCAAAGTTTTCGATGGATACCGATATTCTGGGCGATGCCTACGAATATCTGATCGGTCAATTCGCCGCCGGGTCAGGTAGAAAAGCCGGGGAGTTTTATACGCCACAAGAAATTTCAACCATACTGTCTAGTATCGTTGCGCTTGACCCACAGGAACCAAAGAACGGAACCAAAGAAAAGCTGGGAAATGTGCTGGATTTTGCATGTGGTTCGGGTTCTCTGCTACTCAATGTGCGCAAACGTTTGGGCGCAGATGGTGTCGGTAAGGTATACGGTCAAGAAAAAAACATTACCACCTATAACCTTGCCCGCATGAACATGTTGCTACATGGGGTGAAAGATACTGAGTTTGAGATTCATCACGGTGACTCACTGCTCAATGACTGGGATATATTGCGCGAAATGAACCCGGCTAAAGAACGGAAATTCAGTGCTGTTGTTGCCAATCCACCCTTCAGCTATCGCTGGCAGCCCGATGATGCACTGCGTGAAGACTTTCGCTTCAAAAACCACGGAATTGCGCCCAAATCGGCAGCGGATTTTGCTTTTTTACTGCACGGCTTGCACTTTCTGCACAGCGAAGGCGTGATGGCAATTATTCTGCCTCACGGCGTACTGTTTCGTGGCAATGTTGAGGTACGTATTCGCACCAAACTCTTGAAAGACAATCACATTGATACGGTAATTGGCTTGCCGGCCAACCTGTTTTTCTCCACCGGCATCCCGGTTTGTATCCTAGTGCTGAAAAAATGCAAAAAAGAAGACGATGTATTATTCATCAATGCAAGTGAACATTATGAAAAAGGCAAACGGCAGAACAGATTATTGGATGAGCATATAAACAAAATTGTAGAAACCTACCGACTTCGCAAAGAAGAACTAGGTTATTCCCGCCGAGTTTCTGCAGAAGAAATTGAGCAGAATGATTTCAATTTGAATATCTCGCGCTATGTGAGCGTTGCCAAACCAGAGCCGGAAATAGATTTAGAGGAAACCCACAATAATTTGGTTGAACTGGAAAAAAGAACTGCGAAAGCGACCAAAACCCATAACCAATTTCTGAAGGAATTAGGATTGCCTTTGTTGCCCGATTGAACATGTTCCCCAAGACGCATCATGTTTGCATGATTTGGGTTTATACAGACACGACACAACCACCCCGTCAGGTAGAACCGCCGCTTGTTGCCATTGCAACAAACGGCAGTTTTACCGTGCAGTTCGTCTATCTTTTTAGTGCTGTTCGTCAGAAATGTCGGAAAGCACCATATAACCTGGTCCAAAATCTTATTATGTTTAGACGGCTTGCTATAACGCAGGCTATTTCTTATAATTCAACAAAAGAGGTTAGAAATGGAAAATATAGAAAATGTAAATAACTTAACGATTGAAACCATTTACAAAATGGTGCTTGAAATGAAGTCAAAGCTGGACTTTCTAGAGTCAGAAACGCATGTTCTACAATCGAACAAAGCAAGTTCATTTATGGAGAGTATAGAACCGAAGCTAGGCAACCTTGAAACCGGACAGATGGAAATGCAAGCCGATATAAAAAGTATAGAACCGAGACTAAGCAAGGTTGAAACCGACATCGTAGAAATGAAAGCCGATATAAAAAGTATAGAACCGAGACTAAGCAAGGTTGAAACCGACATCGTAGAAATGAAAGCCGATATAAAAAGTATAGAACTGAGACTAGGCAAGGTTGAAACCGACATCGTAGAAATGCAAGCCGATATAAAAAACATAGAAACGAGACTAAACAAACTTGAAACCAAGATGGCGGCTATGCAAACCGACATTGGAAATATAAAAGAGGGTATTGCGAGTATAGCAGCTAAAATTGAAAAAATCTTATCGGAACAATCTAAATTTAAAGATGATGTCTACAAATGGGGTGTTGCGTTAATGATCGGCGTAGTTGTTTCGGTGAGTTCTTTTGTCAGCTTGATCGTGATGTTTGTGAACTAATTCCCAATCCGAAGCTCATAATTTTTGCATGATTTGGGTTTGTGCAGATACGTCACAACCACCCCGTCAGATAGAACCGCCGATTGAACCAGTAGGTCAATCGGCATTTTAATTGTCCGCCCAAACGCGTTGTGTCTGCAAAAACAATCCATCCATTCATTTCGTTTATGTAAACCAAAACCAAGTGGCGCAAGCGGTTAGATGTCGTGCAAGTACGGTACTTTAGGGAGGGCATGTGGGGCTGTTGAAAAAGTACCGTCATGCACCCGTAGAGGGTAATTGTCTAGTGCACAACCACCACAACCACCCCGTCAGGCTTCGCCTGCCACCCCTCCAAAGGAGAGGAATGTACTAATGCAGACACTTTTTCAACAGCCCCATGTTAGCCCTCCCCTACCGTTTGCTTAAATTTAAGGGCGCAAAGCGGTTACGTTTGGGCGATAACGGTACTTTTTCAACAGCCCCATGACTACGATAGGGGCCAGAGGTTTCGGATTGCAGCGATGCCTTGTGCGCCGTGGGTTCGGCAGTCGGCTAAATCGGCAGTTTGGAGTCCGCCGATTGCATAGACTGGTATTGTTGCGTCTTTTACAAGTGTTCTAAAAGTCTCCCAACCCAGAGGCGGTTCTCCGGGATGGCTGGGTGTTGTTTTAAGTGGTCCGAGTAAAGCAAAGTCGGCTTCTAATCGGCAGGCATGTTCGAGTTCTATGCGATTGTGGCACGAGACAGCGAGTAGTTTATCTTCTGCCAACGGGCGAGTGTGATATTTCGCTGCGTATTTAGCACTGAGTTGCACACCGGCCGCGTTCAAGGTATCTACTTGAGCCGGATGATTATGTATCAACAATCTATTGCTCCATGTCGAGGACTGCGATAATAGCTTGCGCGCATATTCTATATAGGTGCGGCTATCAAGTTCGGCGGAACGAAAGACGGCAAGCGATATTCCTGATTGAAATGCTATATCCAGACCTTGCTTTAGCACATTTAGATCAAGCAGTGAGGGGGTTATTAAATAGCGATCGGGCAACGATAATGCTTTGATAATCACGCGGTTCGCTGGCGGGAAGTCGCTGGCTTTGAGTTCCGATACGGTTCGCCATTCCAATGACTTATAAAAATGAGAGCTCGGCTCACCCCGACAATTTTTTATCGTGTACACACTAAACGAATATCTTTGTGCGTCATAGAACCATTTAAATTCAATGAGCGGTTCGGCATCGCTTTCTTTGATGACTAGCCCAAGCTCTTCTTTCAATTCTCGCACCACAGCTTGTCTGGGTGCCTCGTTTGATTTGACCTTGCCGCCGGGAAATTCCCAGCAACCTCCTAGAAGCAATGCGCTATCGCGCCAACCGACGAGTACGCGGTTATCTCGTAAAACAACGCCTAAGGCGACTGAAATTGTCGGGGTTGTTTTAAGTTCGGTATGCGGCATTAATTCTTACATAGTCTTCGGTCAAATCCGAAGTCCATATTAATGCGCTTTCGGTGCCTCTATCAAGTGATACTCTCAGGTGGACTTCTGGTTTCTCCATGATAGCCTTTGCAGTTGCTTCATCGTAATTTGCATCCAATGCACCACGGTGGTACAAGCAATAATCATCTATAAAGCAGCTTACCTTGTTTATATCCAATGCTTCCAAACCACTGCGCCCTACCGCAGAAATAACTCTTCCCCAGTTCGGATCAGCGGCAGCAAAAGCTGTCTTAACCAGTGGTGAGTGTGCAATCGTATAAGCAACTTGGCGCGCTTCTTTGTGAGATTCTGCTTGCTCCACATGTATTTCTATGAAATGACTTGCACCTTCTGCGTCGCGAACAATCTTTTTTGCTAATTCTTGCATGACTGCTTTCAATGCTTCAGAGAAAGCATCTTTGTCAGATGCAGAAAGCGATTCCCAATCTACGCCACTGGCACCAGTCGCGAGCAATGCACAAGAGTCATTGGTTGAAGTATCTCCGTCAACCGTGATGCAATTAAACGAAGTTGCTAAGGTTTCCTGTAATAACTGTTGCAGTGTTTGCGGATCTGCCTTCAGATCAGTTGCGACATAAGCCAACATAGTTGCCATATTGGGACAAATCATACCCGAACCTTTGGCAATACCAGTTATGGAAATCGTCTCTACGCCAAGCGGCACTTCCACACTGAACCATTTAGCAACGGTATCGGTAGTCATCATTGCTTGCGCAGCCGCTTCCCAATTATCGGGCGAGAGTTTAGCGAGCAAATCAGGAATTGCAGAGATGATTTTGGATGTCGGCAACCGTTCTACCATGACTCCGGTAGAAAAAGGCAGAACTTGTTCAACGACAACACCGCTTGCATCAGCAACACCTTGGCAGCATGCTTTGGCATCGTCAATGCCCATCTGGCCTACACCAGCATTGGCATTGCCGGCATTGATAAGCAGGTAGCGAGGTTGTGCTACATCAAGGTATGCCTCGCTCAATATCACTGGGGCAGCCTTGAATGCATTACGGGTAAAACACACTGCGGTGTTGGTTGTCTTCGACAGCTCTATCAGAACTAAGTCATCGCGTCCCAAGTATCGTATTTCAGCAGCAATCGCAGCAAGACGGATGCCTTTAATAGGAACTGGTTTTTCTATCTTTCTCATAACAACAATGTTTACATTTTTTGCGCAAGCCACGATAGCACAAATCGTTAACCGTAGCAAGACATATGGGCTGTTGAAAAAGTACCGTTCTGCACCATCCCAACCGCTTGCGCCATCAAATCATAGTTACCAAAAAACGAAATTGATGAATGGATTGTTGATGCAGGCACGATGCAACCACCCCGTCAGGCTGCGCCTGACACCCCTCCAAAGGAGGGGAATATCACTTTTGAAACAGTCCTGCATGCCTTTAATGGAAACCGGCTCTTCTATCTTTCTCATAGCAACAATGTTTATATTTTTTGCCCGAGCCACAATAGCATGGATCGTTACGCCCCAACTTTTTACGGGTGCGCCGAATCGTCTCAGGTTTTAGCGATTGCATGTTGCGGGGGGGCGGCCGTGCATTATCCGGTGGTATGCGGGCAATGCCACCGGCAGCACTAAGCATCGGCGCAGTAGCATTTGCTGCATCAGGTTGCGGCACGGTCGGTGCCAAATTGCTCCTTGGTTGTTGGTGTTGATAATTTATCGCATCCTCGTTCGGAGATTGCGCCGGTTTTAGTTCCGGTTGTTTGTTCAATCTCATCAGACTTGAAGCAAGGTTGTGGCGAACGGTATTCAACATCAGTTGGAACATTGCAAATGCCTCTCGTTTATATTCTTGTTTGGGGTTTTTCTGTGCAAAACTGCGCAAGCCGATGCCTTGGCGCAGATGATCCATATTCGCCAAATGCTCTTTCCAGTAATTATCCAAAACTCGCATCATCAAAATCACTTCTATTTTGTATAAAGTCTCTTGACCAAAAATAACCTCTTTTTCTTCATAGGTTTTGAGCATGGTGTCGCATACTTTTTCGCGTATCACAGTCGTTGAGATATCGATCTCGGAGGATGTTGAGGCATCAAACTTCAACTCTAAGCCGAACTCTTGGGATAAGTTTTTTTCGAGGGCTTTGATATCCCATTGTTCCTCCAACTGTCCTTCGGGAACATATTGGTCAACCACAGCTTCGCCGACCTCACCCAATATATCCAAAATCTGTTCGTGCACCTGCTCAGTTTCCATCAGCTCGTTTCTTTGCTTATAGATGACCTGCCGTTGCTCGTTTGCCACATTGTCGTATTCAAGCAAGTTTTTTCTAATATCAAAGTTATGCGACTCCACCTTGCGCTGCGCATTTTCTATCGCTCTGTTCATCCACGGATGTTCTATCGCTTCGCCTTCCTGCATCCCCAGCTTTTCTACCAAGGACTGCACTTTGTCGCCGGCAAAAATACGCATTAGGCTATCGTCCAACGATAGATAAAAACGGCTTGAGCCAGGATCGCCTTGACGTCCTGAGCGACCTCGCAGCTGGTTGTCCACCCGTCTAGACTCATGCCTTTCGGTGCCGATAACCCGCAAGCCGCCCGCTTCTATTACCTGTCGGTGGCGTTGCTGCCAATCCTCGCGCATCGCATCGTGATCACTCTCGTCGGCCTCCTCCAGTTCAGTGTCAAGTGAGCCGCCTAATACGATGTCGGTACCACGACCTGCCATATTCGTTGCAATAGTCACGGCACTAGGACGACCCGCTTGGGCAATGATTTTAGATTCGGCTTCGTGATGCTTGGCATTGAGGACTTGGTGTTTGATTTTCGCTTTGCCCAGCATCTTGGAAAGATACTCGGAGACAGCAATAGAAGCGGTTCCGATCAATGTTGGTTGCCCGACTTCAAAACTTGTTCGTATATCTTTGAGTATAGCCTCGTATTTCTCCTGCTCAGACATATAAACTGCATCAGGTTCATCTTCACGCACCATAGGCACATGGGTTGGAATAACGACGACCTCCAAGCCGTAGATATCCTGAAATTCAGAGGCTTCAGTGTCGGCGGTGCCGGTCATACCGCTTAACTTTTCGTACAAGCGAAAATAGTTCTGGAAAGTAATGGATGCTAGCGTTTGATTTTCATGTTCTACACGCACACCCTCTTTTGCCTCCACCGCTTGGTGCAAACCATCAGACCAACGCCGCCCCGCCATGACGCGCCCAGTGAACTCGTCAACGATTAAGACTTTGCCGTTGCGCACTAAATAGTCCACATTCTTCTTGAACAAGCCGTGCGCTCTGAGTGAGGCACTTACATGGTGCAATAAATTAACATTGTTGAGGTCGTAAAGGCTTTCGTTTTCTTTTAGCAACCCTTCCCTAAGCAATGCCTCTTCAATACGCTGATGTCCCGCTTCGGTCAACAACGCAGCACGAGATTTCTCATCTATCGTATAATCGTCGGTCTCGCTATCGTCTGTGCACGGTTTAAGACGCTTCACCAGCTTGTCTATTTGGTAATAAATATCAGAGCTTCCCTCAGTGGGGCCAGAGATGATCAACGGGGTGCGTGCCTCGTCGATTAAAATAGAATCCACCTCGTCTACGATTGCAAAGTAATGTCCCCGCTGCACCCTTTGCGAAGCCTCGTAGACCATGTTGTCTCGTAGATAATCAAAACCAAACTCGTTATTCGTGCCATAAGTAATATCGGCTTTATAAGCAGCAACCCGCTCTTCGGGTTTCTGTCCGGCAACGACGACTCCAACGCTCAGCCCCAATTTTCTATAAACGGCACCCATCCATTCGGAGTCTCTGCGCGCCAAATAATCGTTGACCGTCACGATATGCACGCTTTGCCCGGTTAGTGCATTCAAATAGGCTGCCAAAGGTGCGATGAAGGTTTTGCCTTCGCCGGTACGCATCTCGGAGATTTTACCGTCGTGCAAAACCATACCGCCGATTAACTGTACATCAAAGTGCCTCATGTTGAGTTCGCGCGACGCTGCCTCTTTAACGGTAGCAAAAGCCTCGGGCAATAAGCGGTCTAAGCTCTGCCCTTGTGCTAGACGTTCTTTGAATTGATCCTTTTTGGCAAGTAGTTCAGCATCACTTAGATCTTTGTATGGATCTTCCAAAGCATTAATATCTTGAACGACCTTTCGGTATTTTTTCAGTAACCGCTCGTTCTTAGAGCGGACGAGCTTGTTAATAAGTTTAAGCATAAGAGACCTATTTCATTTATTTTTGATACCTGAGGCGATATTACGCATAATAAACCATTCTACAATAAATTTAATGGTTGGCTTATAGTTGAACGATGAAAAAACTCGGAGATTTAATCAATCCTAGCTTGGAACGCAAAGCGCAGCTGCTTGAGATTATGAGCGAGAGCGCACGCACCCGATTGCCTAAAGAAATAGCATCGCATTGCTGGGTAGGTGGATTCGAAAAAGACCATATCGTTTTGGTTACAGATTATCCTCATTATGTTACTTACCTACGTTGTCACCAGCGCGAGATATTAAAACAACTCAAAGAGGAATTTCGGAATCATGTACCTGCAAACGTTAGAAAAGTCCGTATCAGGGTTTCAAGAGTATTATCCTAATAACTGATGCTTCCTGGATGAGGCGGCATCAAACGACTCACACCGTCAGGTATAGTCTTCTGCCAAAGGATAGATAATAGGCAAAACAGCAGTGTCGGAGTCCTCTAACAGGTTCTCCTCCCATGCTTCAACATCTTCAAGCAACTTGATGAGTAGGCGATTATTCAATTCATGACCGGATTTATGACATTCGCAACAACCGACCAAACCGTGTCCGAGTAAATACAAATCTCCGACCACATCAAGCACCTTATGTTTGACGCACTCGTCTTCTGAGCGCAAGCCATCTTCGTTCATAATTCGGTGATCATCAATCACGATAGCATTTTCTAAACTTCCCCCTAGAACCAATCCACGCTCGCGCAATTTCTCATAATCTTTAAGAAAACCAAAGGTTCTAGAACGGCTCACACTGGCTACGAAAGAGGTTGTATTAAAGTCTATTTCAACCCGCTGCTGACGATCCTCAAACACCGGATGGTCAAAATCAATCGTAAAAGCAACCTTGAATCCGTCATAGGGCTTCAGGCAAATCCACTTATCGCCATCCTCTATTCTGATTTCTTTTTTGATGCGTATAGATTTTTTAGGCGCATTTTGCTCTGCTATGCCGCCCGATTGTAACAAAAATACGAAAGAACCTGCGCTACCATCCATGATTGGTACTTCGGGTGCATCTACATCTATATATAAATTATCAATACCCAAACCGGCAATCGCAGCGAGTAAATGTTCAACCGTAGAAATATGCACGCCATCAACGCCCAAAGTAGTTGAAAGTTGCGTATCGGTTACATATTTAGCTTGAGCAGGTATTTCTACCGGCTTTTTCAAGTCCACACGACGAAATACGATACCTGTATTAGCAGCTGCTGAGCGTAGCGATAATTTTATTTTCTTACCGGTGTGCAAACCTATGCCTACCGCTTCGATAGAATTTTTTAAGGTTCTTTGCTTAATCAAGAGGGGTCCCTTTTTATCGTGGCTATCCTATAATTATCCATTACTTAAATTAGAATCGTTATAAATGATACCATATATTATTGCTAAAGCAAGAAAAAATTATTGGTTTTTAGGTTCTCACTCCCAAAACGATACCTTTTTGGCGGAAGTCGTTAAAAACTTGTGGAGCATTTTCTAAAGCTGCCTCTATATCATTAGGACAATGTTGCTTCGCAACAGCGATAACGGCATCTCGCCCGCTAGTGTCAGGGTGCTCGGATAAATAATCCAATAAAAGCATTGTTATGGCATTTAACAGCATATAGTGAACTTTGTGATCGGTATCTCGGCAAACTGCCAGCCGGTATATCTCAGAACCACGGTCAACAGGTCTGTAGTCAGGGCTGATACGATGTACCGGCCATTGATAATCGTGCCATTGAGCCAACGGCGACAATACCGGTTGCCCTTCCATTAAATTGCCTTTTGCATCTACCATAGATAAGTCGCCGACATCTTCGGCAAATGTCACTATGATTTCCACATGCTCATAATGCGCTAATTCATATAGGTACGGAGGATCGCATTGACGCGGCGTATGCTCCTTTTCCAAATAAAGAAGAAACTCCTTAGCAATCTCCATGAAATAAGGCGAATGGCACTGATGATGTGCATAAAAAGCGCGCGCTAATGTGTTCCAATCATCCTCCTTGTAAAGACTCTTCAATACTGGGAAACCGCGAGAGATAAAGCCTGATATATTTTTGAAAAATAACTGTCTATAGATGTCTAGGCGACGATCTTCCAAGCCTTCGGGAGGAGGGTGATGTTTCGGGTCTCGCAAATGATTCGCCAGTTGGCGTTGCACTTGCTTAAAGTCAACCATTCTGTTGTATTGTGCGAATACGTGCGACTTCCGAAAGCAGGCCGTCAAATCCGGAAAAATTGAAATCACGCTCCAGCAAGGTAGGGATAACACCAAACAAATTATATGTCTCACCCAACAGACTCCAAACGTTTTCTATAACATCGGCACCGTGCGTATCAACGATCAGATCAGGAGCTTCGTTATAATGTCCGGCAATATGGCAATAAGCAATACGCTCGGCAGGTAGCTCTTTGATATATTGCTTCGGGTCAAATCCAAAATTGACTGAGTTAACATAAACGTTATTGACATCCAGCAATAATTGACAATCGGATTTCTCCACTACCCGATTTATAAAATCGGTCTCGCTCATCATCTTAGCGGGCGTTATATAAGCAGAGACATTTTCTATTGCAATGCGCCGCCCTAGAAAATCCTGCACCTTGCAGATACGATCGGCAACATAATCGGCTGCCTCGGAAGTGAACGGGATAGGCATCAGATCATAGAGATGACCTCCCTCAGAACAATAACTCAAATGCTCGCTATAACAGCGCACCGAATATTGCTTTATGAAGTCTTTAACTTGCCCAAGAAACTTTCTATCAAGCGGGTCGGGACTACCTAGAGATAACGACAACCCATGGCAAACCAGAGGATACCGCTCAACTAGATACTCAAATTCTTCTCTAATTCGCCCTCCTATGCCAATCCAGTTTTCAGGCGCAGTCTCAAGAAAATCAATCGCTCCAGTATCGCTGTCCTTGATTTTCTTAATGAGACTCCTACGCAATCCCAGCCCGGCACCAGAAACCGAATACGAAGCAACTTCCATTTTTTATTTACGCATGCGCGCAATAATATAATCTAGGCTCAGCTTTCCTGCACCACTGAAAAATAACACCAATAATATAATTAAATAAATCAGCGGCAACTTAAAGCCATTATCGCAGACGTTATAACCGAGGCCGGCGTGCACACTGTACCAAGCGACTATATCCAGTATGATTAGTACAAAAGCCCAAAAGCGCGTAGCCAAACCGACGGCTATAGCTATCGCCCCTAGAACCTCTGCCCATGTTGCCAAAAACCAACTGATGCTAGTAGGTATAACATTAAACGGAAACGGAAAGTCATTGACGATGTTGTCAAACCAATTGCTTCCGTTCAATTTATTTAGGCCTGCTCCCCCAAACTCCCACGCAATAAATAAGCGTAGTAGCAACATTGAAAGGAAATCACCAATAACGGAAAGTCTTAAATATAAATTATCTATAGCATTCATAATTTGCTCCCTTAGGGTTGTGAAAATCGTTGCATGATATTATCCCACATTTTAAGCGTATCGCGTTTATATGAGATAAATAGTATAAAATAGTAGTAATAACCCCCAAGTATTAAAGAAAATGTTGCTAGCCGAAGCATATCTACGAGTTAAGAACCGCCATATTCTGTACGATTATCAATTCCCGATAACCGCCGAGTGGTTTGACCCCAAAAAATTATCACGGATAGCCGAACTTTGCGGTCAGAGCGAAGGCGGTCGCGTCAAATCAGTTTTCTTTAAGATAAACGGACAAGAATATATGCTCAAGCATTATCATCGCGGTGGAATGGCAACGCGCTGGCTCAAAGATCGTTATCTATATAGAGGACATCGTAAAGTCTATGTATTTAGAGAATGGCGGTTGCTACACCAAATGCAACGATGGCATTTACCAGTTCCTACACCATGTGCAGCTTCTTACATTCCTAAGTTAATGCTCTATACCGCAGATATGATTTTCGGTAGTTGCAGACCAGCTAAGCCTCTATCGTCTTTGTTGCGCGAACAAGATATTGAAGAAAAGCACTGGCAGCTAATTGGGAAAACGATTCGTCGCTTTCACAATAAAAATGTTTTTCATGCCGACTTGAATGCACATAACATTCTGCTATTACCCGAGAAAGACCAAGTTTTTTTGGTGGATTTTGACCGTAGCTTTATATGTGAAAAAAGGAACGCTTGGCAGCAAATCAACCTTAACCGCCTAAAACGTTCATTCAAAAAGCTACATAAAAAGCACGGCGATAGTTTCCACTATAGCAAGGATAATTTTGTAGCTTTGGTAGATGGATATCACGAAAACGCTTATTCGCCTACATTCCCTCGCATCAACGGCGGTGGTTGAAAATCCAGCGATTCTAACTCGGCAATATAACGTTGAGCAATATCCGCATATCTGCTTAAATAATTTTTCGCCGCTTCGGCATTTTTCTGGTAATAATCGGGTTGTTTGACAATGTTTCTAAAAATATCTGCTAAGGCTTGGGCATCGTCTATGATGATAAGTCCACCCATTTCGTTTAGTGCTTGCGCTTCTTCGATTATGTTGTCCAAATAAAAACCAGTAACTTGAGGTGTACCGAGCATGGCAGCCTCTAGTATGTTATGTCCACCTTTATTAACCAAGGAACCTCCTAAGAAAACCAATCGGGCGTGTTTTATCAGTTGAGGCAGTTGTCCTATTCGGTTGTATAAGATGACATCGCCATCGTTGACCGTCGTATTGGGGCGATAATAGTCTGCGCGAATATGGTTATGCCGCAAGGCATTTAGTATTTTCTCCACTCTCTCAGGATGACGTGGAGCAATCACCAACACACATTTTTTCTCTTCTATTCGTTGCCATATTCTGGCGATTTGTAATTCTTCATCATCGTGAGTAGAAGCAGCGAGGATATAAGGCCGGTTAATCAAATCCGATAATTGTTCGTCAAAGCTCGCCGCGTATTTAAGGTTGCCCAGTGTTTTTATTTTCCACGGCGGTGCGCCCACTTTTATATAAGTTTCTCTATCGCGTTCGGATTTTGCGTAAATTGCTTTTAAGAACATCAAGCTCTGCTCATAATAACGACGTACCCACACATTTGTATTTGCAGTGTGCTTTGACAGGCGTGCATTGATAATTGCGGTTGAGATATGAAACTTGGCACAACCATGGAACAGATTCAACCAAACTTCGGTTTCCATAATGAGTGCCGCACGCGGCCGAAGCGTCTTCAAGAAATGTTTTACTAGGAACATGTAATCCAATGGCAAGTAGCAATGTTGCATACGGTGTCGGACTTTGGACTTAAATACTCGAGCGGAACTAATCGTGTTTGTTGTGACGAGTATACGATCCTCGGGATATTTAGCAATCCATTGTTCAAGAAAAAGCAGTGCAGTGTTAAGCTCTCCGACTGAGGCGCAATGTATCCATAATGGTCGCTCACGCACAGCGGGTAGACGCATACCGAAACGTTGCAATACATAACGGAAGCTCCTGTATCTAATCCCTACGATAACCGTGTAAAAAAATAATAGCGGAAACACCGCCCACAATAAAAGCAGATAGGCTACGGCAATCATTCGGTTATGATTTGTTGCCTGCCAGCTTTAGCGTAGCCATTGATCGATTTGTTGTATATCTCTCTCAGAAAGTATACCTGCCATCCTTTTTAGGCTGATTATGTCAACGATGTAGCGATGGCGCGCCATGAGATAATCGCGTTTTGCCGCAAATAAATCCTCTACCGCAAGCAGCACATCTACCGAAGAACGGGTGCCGACTCTAAACCCAATTTCGTTGGATTCATAAGCACTTTGTGCCGAATCAACAGCTCTCCTCAACGCTTGCGTTCTGCTGATGCTCGCTAGCACGTTCAAATACGCTTCTTGTGTTTGTTGTTTGACAGTGCGATGTGTCTCTTCCAACTGCTTCTGACTTTCTAGTGCAAACTGTGCGGCTCGTTTCACTCTATAGTAGGTCTCACCGCCTGCAAATAGCGGGATTTGTAATTCTAGTCCTAGCTCGGTACCTCGCATCGTGCTTTCTGTACCACCTGGTGGTCTATCTCCTAGCCTTTCATTTTCGTTGCGACGCACAAATGCACCCAATGTCGGAAAATGGTCAGCACGCTGACGTTTAATTTCGTCCTGAGCGATATTGACAGTCAGCTTTTCAGCAAGTAGCTGCGGATTTTGCTCGCTGGAGGTCTTAACCCAAGTGTCTATGTTTTGAGGTTCGGGGTTTACAATCGGTGAGTCTTCCGATAACACTCTCAGCATAGGGATATTTTCGTTGACGATGATTTGCAATTTAGACAGGTTGACCGACAGTTCGGTCTCGTTGGATATCTCATCAGCAATGGTGAGATCGAAAGAGGCTTCGGCTTCTTTAACATCGGTTATCGTTGCAAGCCCAACTTCAAAGCGATCGCGCGCTTGTTCCAGTTGTCGCTCTACTGCTTCTTTTTTCGCCTGTGTGAAGTCCAGCCGTGTTTTCGAATCTAACACCATAAAGTACGCGCCAACAACACGCTCCAGCAAATCGTGTTCTGCCGATTGCAATTCAAACAGCGCGCGCTGTGCCATGGAACGGGACTGAGCTAGTTCCACATAGTGCCTTCTATTGAAGATGGACTGCTCAAGTGATAATGTCATGTTTCGTGCTTGAAAATGATTAGTAGTTTGATCACTTGAGGGACCTCTTTGTTCATCTGGGTTAAAGCCACGAATCTTTTGGTCGTTGATTTTTGTACGATTTGCCCTAAATGAAATTTGCGGTAATAACTGGGCGCGACTAATCGACGGCTCTAAAACATTTGCCTCATAATTAGCCAAACTCGCTTGATAACGCATATCGTTTTTTGTTGCCATTTGGTATAGTTCCAAAAGACTACGCCTCTCGGAAGCACGCACGGTTTCGGGTTGATCAAAGCTCTGCGCGTTGACAACGGCGGCTAAACAAAAAATCGCAAAGAGCAGACTGGTTAAATAGAACCTCAACATTTGCTAAATCCTTAATCGTAAGTTGGCATGCTGGGGTCTACATCTTTAGCCCACGCATCTATACCGCCTTTTAGATTGATTACTTTCTGGAAGCCATGTTTCTCCAGATATATTCCTGCCGCACGACTACGAATGCCATGATGACAAACGACCACTATTTCGGCATCTTGGTTTAATTTGCTAAGTTGTTCCGGCAACTCCGACATGGGTATCAACTCGGAATCGGGAAAATGCACGATATCGTATTCCCACTGCTCGCGTACATCTATCCATATGGGCGGATCGTTTGTTTCGCCCATATAGGTTTTTAGTTCCTTAGGATTTAGTTCGTTCATAAATTAAAAATTATATTTTATATGTAGTGGAGAATGAAGCCTTGTATTGTACTACGGAACTATTAAAAAAGTACCGTCATCGCCAGACGTAACCGCTCGCGCCATTCAATTTATGATAACCACCTGTAGGGGAGGGCTAACATGCCCTCCCTAAAGTACCGTTCTGCACGAACAAAACCGCTTGCGCCATCAAGTTTATGAAAACGGTAGGGGCGGATTTATATATCCGCCCTAAAGTTGAGTCCTTGTACAAATCTACCCGCTCCGCGCCACCAAATCATGGTTACCGTAAACGAAATGGATAGAATGGATTGTCCGTACAGACACAACGCGTTAGGGCAGAATAAAGCCGCCGATTATCGCCGAGTGAACCCGCCACTTGTTGCAGTAGCACAAGTGGCGTAACTTTGCACGAAATCTAAATATTATGTTCGTTAAAAACAATACGTATATCAAAATCAATCGGCATTTTAATTATGCGCCCCTACAATTCTATGGAATACTTTTTCAACAGCCCCATATATCAAAATCAATCGGCGGCTCTATTCTGCCCCTACGGTCTTGCACATAAACCAGCATTAGGTGATAATGAAAAACATAATGAGCGATACAACCAAGCAATTTGAAAAAATAAGTCTACCCCAAGCACTAAAGCACGAAGCCTCGCATAAAATCTATGTGACTGGTTCGCGATCGGATTTGCGAGTTGGGATGAGAGAGGTTATACAAAGCGACACACCCAGTGAGAACGGACCTATTGCCAACCCTCCGATCCCGTTATACGATACCGCAGGCCCCTATACTGATGACTCGGTAGAGATTGATCTACGGCAAGGGTTGTCAGAAAAACGTCGTTTGTGGATAGACGAGCGCGCCGATTGCGAAATAATCCCACCAGAAGATTGCAATAAAACATCGGCAACCGGTAATGGTCACTTTGTTCGTTTGCGCCGTATCCTTAAAGGAGGTTGCGTAACCCAAATGCATTACGCACGGAAAGGCATCATCACCCCTGAGATGGAATATGTTGCGCTACGAGAAGATAACCGCTTGAGTGAAATCAAAAAAGACCCTACTTATGCCGACTTATTATGCCAACACAAAGGTATACGCTTTGGGGCTGAAATCCCCGACACGATAACACCCGAGTTTGTGCGCAACGAAATTGCCGAAGGACGGGCGATTATGCCATCCAATATAAACCACCCCGAACTTGAACCGATGATTATTGGTCGCAATTTTCTAGTTAAGGTTAACGCCAACATAGGTAATTCTGCGGTACGCTCTTCTACCGCTGACGAAGTTGAAAAAATGGTCTGGGCGGTGCGTTGGGGAGCAGATACCATTATGGACCTCTCTACCGGCAAAGATATACACGAGACACGGGAATGGATTATACGCAACTCGCCGGTGCCGGTCGGAACCGTGCCGATTTATCAAGCCCTAGAAAAGGTGGATGGCAAAGCCGAGGATTTAAGCTGGGAAGTTTACCGAGATACGCTGATAGAACAAGCTCAGCAAGGCGTTGATTATTTCACGATACACGCCGGCGTATTGCTACGCTATATTCCACTAACTGCCGAGCGCGTCACTGGCATCGTCTCTAGAGGTGGATCGATTATGGCAAAATGGTGCTTATCACACCACCGCGAAAATTTCCTGTATACGCACTTCGAAGACATATGCGAGATTATGAAACAATACGATGTGTCTTTTTCGCTCGGCGATGGTTTGCGACCCGGTAGTATTGCCGATGCCAACGACGAAGCACAGTTTTCCGAATTGCAAACACTCGGAGAGTTAACTCGCATCGCTTGGCAACACGATGTGCAGACCATGATAGAAGGGCCCGGACACATACCGATGCATCTGATAAAAGAAAATGTAGACAAGGAATTACGCGACTGCATGGAGGCACCGTTCTACACTTTAGGACCGTTGGTAACCGATATTGCACCGGCGTATGACCATATCACCTCGGCAATCGGTGCCGGAATGATCGGATGGTACGGCACTGCGATGTTATGTTATGTGACACCCAAAGAACACCTGGGCTTGCCCGACCGAGAAGATGTACGCGACGGCTTGGTTGCTTATAAGATTGCCGCACATGCGGCGGATCTAGCAAAAGGACACCCGGGCGTACAACTGCGAGACAATGCGTTGTCCAAAGCGCGTTTTGAATTCCGTTGGCAAGATCAGTTTAATCTCAGTCTAGACCCTGAGCGAGCGAGAGAATACCACGACCAAAGCCTGCCACAAGAAGCTGCCAAACGCGCCCACTTTTGTTCTATGTGCGGACCGCGCTTTTGTTCAATGAAAATTACCCAAGATGTGCGCGCCTATGCGGCGAAGATCGGCAAGTCGGACATAAAAGTGGCAGTGCAAACCGGATTACAAGAAAAAGCAAGCGAGTTCCGAGATAGCAACGCGGAAGTCTACCGCAAACTGTAAAGCCGCCGTTTGTTGTAATGGCAACAAACGGCGTAACATTATGCAGAACCTTAACGCTGTTATGTAGGTCGGACAAGCTAAGGCTTGTCCTAGATGGTGGGTACCTAAAAAACTACTCTATTAGGCTACGCCTGACGGGGTGGTTGCAGCGTGTCTGCTCAAACTCAACAACACCATACTTCTGGAAAATGATATGAAACTGATATATAAAACCCTAATGCTTGCCATGCTGGTGTTCGTGATGCCGGCGGCAGCCGACGAAATACCGACAGAGGTAATGGTTGTCACTGCAAAAAGGTTACCCACCGACACCGACCGCTTGAGCGGAAGCGTGAGTGTGATTACTGCTGAACAAATAGAACGTCGACAATATCAAGTGCTCAGCGATGCCTTGCGTGACATTCCCGGTTTATCAGCACCTGCATCGGGAGGCATCGGCGCACAGACTTCAGTCTTCATACGAGGCACCGAATCCGACCATGTTCTAATTCTAATAGACGGTGTAGAGGTCACCGATCCTGCGGCAGGCAACCGCTATGAGTTTGCACAGCTTTCGCTAAACGGTGTTGAACGTATAGAGGTACTGCGCGGTAACTATAGTGCCGAGTACGGCTCTGAAGCACTTGGTGGCATCATCAATATCATCACCCGAACACCAACTGAGAACGACATCTCTGCCCAAGTTGAGACAGGTTCTTTTGATAGACATTCCGGCACAGTTGATATAGATGCAGTTTATAAATCACTAGATTTTTCATTGAGTGGCAGATATTATGAAACTGATGGGGAGAGTTTTACACCTGACCGCATACGACAACAACCTGACTGTGCAATTCAAAATGAGGAGCGCGATGGTTATAGAAACAGCAATGTCAGAATCAACGCCGGCTTATTGCTGGTTCCCGAAACCGATACCAAACTGACGGTGAAATCTGAGTATGGTCAAACCGACTTAGAGTACGATGCCGGTAGCTGTACGTTCAATAATGGAATCGTAGAAGATCCGGATTTGGAACAATCGTCTTACACAAAACGTACAACATTCGCACTTTCGGGAAATTATTTTGATGGAATATGGAGTCCGACATTGCGTATGGATTATTATGAGCGCAAAAGCCGAATCACAAATGGTTCCCAAAATAAGGGTGAGCGTTTCAAACTCAACTGGCACAATATATGGCAACCGTATTCGAGCCTAGATACGGCATTTGGTATAGAAACTGAATTAGAACAAACTCGCAATATCAGCAACTTTATTAACTTAGATGCAAGTGCACGCACCAATGCATTTTATGCCGAACTGCGCTACACACCGACACCAGACTGGTATTTGAATGTGGGCTGGCGCAATGACGACTCCGACGACTTTGCAAGCGAGCGTAGCTACCAGTTAGGGACAGTGCTACATGCAAATCTGAATACACGGCTGCATCTCAATTACGCAACTGCTTTTAGGGCACCCTCGTTGACAGATCGCTTTGGAGGTTATTCCGGTTTTTCGCCAAACCCAAACTTAAAACCAGAGAGCAGTCGCAGTTGGGAGGTGGGCATCGAACAAAACTGGCTGCGATGGCGTTATGGTCTCACATATTTCAATAGTGAGATCGAAGATTTAATCACATTCCCCTTTGATCCTAGCGATTTCACAGTGATGCCTGTCAACGAAGAGCAAGCGCACATAGACGGATTAGAGAGCTTTATCACATTTCGTGCTGATAAAACACTCTCTACACGGTTGGATTACACACAAATCAGTGTCCACAACCAAGACAACCAAAGACCACTCAGAAGACCGTTGCGTCAAGCTGTTTTATCTATAGACTATGATCCTGACAGGGGAGCACTGGCAGGCTGGTCTTTTGATATGACTTTGAATTATAGGGGACCACAAAGTGATGGTGAGAGAGTGAGCTTCGCACGTATCAGCAAAGGCGGTTATACCCTTGCTAACTTGAATCTAAACTATACGATCAACGATCACCTGAAACTCTACGGCGGCATCAACAACCTATTCGATAAATCGCACGAACCTATAGACGGCTACCAAGGCACCGGCATAAACGCACATATCGGCCTATCGCTAAGATAGTGAGGCTACTGAAAAGTACCGCCATCGCACAAATTGAACCACTATGTGCCATATAATTTATGAAAACGGTAGAGGCGGATTTATATATCCGCCTTAAAGTTGAGTCCTTGTAGAAATCTACCCGCTTTGCGCCACCAAATCATGGTTACCGTAAACGAAATGGATAGAATGGATTACCTGTACAGACGCAACGCGTTAGGGCGGATATGCAAATCCGCCCCTACGGTTCAAGAAATACTTTTTCAACAACCCCACATGAAGCTGTTGAAAAAGTGTCTGCATTAGTACATTCCCCTACTGTGGAGGGGTGGCAGGCGAAGCCTGACGGGGTGGTTGTTAAGGTTCTGAACAATGTCACGCCGATTGACCTACTGGCTCAATCGGCAGTTCTATTTTTCAACAGTCCCACATGCCCTCCCGTAATGCGACACGCTTGCACAAACGAAATCGTACACCACCCAATTTATGGGAACTAAAACCAAGTGGCGCATGGCGGTTAAGATGTTACAAGTACAATACTTTAGGCAAGGCATGTTAGCCTTCCTCTACAGGTGGTTATCATAAATTCAATGGCGCAAGCGGTTACGTTCGGGCGATGACGGTACTTTTTCAACAGCCTCGTGTGTCTGCCACAATTTTAGAGACAAACAATAACCCTACTATGTTATAATTTGCATCATAGCTTAAATCATACAAATACTTCAACATTAAACATTCTATATCTAATTATGAAAGACAGTGAATTTATAAATTATTTTATGGCTGTGTTAGGTGTATTGATTGCAATTACCGCAATTCTATTAGTACTGGCTAACAGCCTAGCCTCTCATCAACAAACAACGGATGTCGCAATGATTAAGAGTACTAACGAGCGCATCGCACCCATAGGGCAAGTTAATATAGGCAACGTTCCGGCACCCAAGGCATCTGCAACGGGTGACGGAGGTGAAGCGACAGCAGTCGCTTTTAGTGCCGAAGGCGTTTATCAATCGGTGTGTCATACTTGCCACGGCACAGGTGTGCTGGAATCACCGCGTATTGACGACGCTGCGGAGTGGACAAAACGCTTAGCAGCAGGCATAGACACCGTCTACCAAAAAGCCATACAAGGGGTCGGCAATATGCCAGCTAAGGGTGGGCGCACTGATCTGTCGGATCAAAACTTCAAAAAAATTGTAGATTACATGTTAACGCAAGCCGGTGTCTCTCCTTAAGCATTGAAAAAATATACTCTTATACGCGCAATAATTTATCCAAAGTTCTATACGCAATCGCTTCCAGCAGGTGCGGTTCTTCTATTTCCTCGCTATCTGCTAGATCGGCAATCGTTCTAGCGACCCTAAGAATCCGATAATACGCACGGGCAGATAATTCCATTTTATCTACAAAACGCGTCAATAGTTTCTGCTCGGCTTGCTTGAGCTTGCAGAAATGATCAATCTCTTTGGTCTCCAACAGTGCATTGTTCTTGCCTTGTCTTCGTAATTGTCTTTGCCACGCCGATAATACCCGCGCCTGTATTATCACACTGGCTTCACCTCGTGATGTTTCTTGATTCAGCTTGCTCCATTGAATACGCGGCACGCGTATATGTAAATCTATACGATCCAGCATAGGAGACGAAAGTCTACGATAATAATGTATTAGCCTCTGCTCGCTACAGTTGCAGCGGCCGTATTCATCAATGTCGGAACCGTCGGGGCAAGGATTCATCGCAGCGATTAACTGAAAACGGGCAGGGTATGTTACGCTTAACGATGCACGAGCTAAATTAATTGCACCAGTCTCTATAGGTTCACGTAAACCATCTATGGCTTGACGGCTAAACTCGGTTAACTCATCCAAGAAAAGAACACCGTTATGCGCTTTGGATATCTCGCCCGGTTTGGGGTGTGTGCCACCACCTAACAGAGCAGCTGCTGAGGCACTATGATGCGGCGAACGAAACGGGCGGAGGTAAAAATTATTGAACGTTAATGTTTCCGTCCCCAGCGACATAATAGATGCAGTTTCTATCGCTTCATTTTTATCCATCAAAGGCAGAATGGTCGGGAACCGTTGTGCCAACATCGTCTTGCCGCTGCCGGGAGAACCCATCATTAGGCAGTGATGACGACCGCTTGCTGCAATTTCCAACGCCCGCACAGCGTGACTTTGTGCGCGTACTTCGGACATATCACCCGTATTGACTATGGTGGGGGCTTCTTCCAAAGGTGATATTGGTTTCAGTTTATCCGGTTCGCATAACCAGCGATACACTTCAACCAAATGCTCTGCACAGTAGATTTTAGCTTGCGGTTGCGCGGATAAAATTAAGCCCGCTTCTCTCTCGTTGGCATGAGGAATAATCAGCCGTCGCTTTGCTTTGATGGCAGCGAGAATGATCGGAATAACACCTTTTACTGATAGCAGTTCACCGCTTAAACTGAGTTCGGATAAAAACTCGTAGCCGGCTAGTTTGTCATGCTCTAACTGACCACTTGCAGCCAATATACCCAATGCGATAGGCAAATCAAAACGTCCACCCTCCTTGGGTAAATCAGCGGGAGATAAATTAACCGTAACTCGTTGCTGAGGAAATTTGAATTGATTATGCGATAGTGCCGCGCGAACCCGATGCTGGCTTTCCTTAACCACCGTTTCAGGTAAGCCTACAATGTGCATGCGCGGAAGTCCTGAGGCGATAAATACTTCTACCTTCACAGGGATCGCTTCGATCCCACTACAGGTTCTGCTATGTACTATTGCAAGACGCATCAAATCATTCTCCGTAAATGCACTAGAATAATTTGAACTTAAGGCAATGGCTGTTATTTCCGATAAAATCGCCCGATTAACCGACGAATGACTAAATATGAGTGCAGATACACTGAGGCCATTGAAAAATAGTGCAGAACCACAGCGTAAACTACATGTGTAGGGGCAAACTTATATGTTCGCCCGAACGCGTTGCGCTTGCACAATTCAATTCCCCTCCTCTGGAGGGGTGGCAGGCGTAGCCTGACGGGGTGGTTGTCAAGGGTCTGCACAAATAGAACAGTACTTTAGGGCAAACATACGAGTCCGCATTTAGTGGCACAAGGCGGTTCTACTTGTGCGATTACAGGTAGCGGCGGGACTACCGTTCGGCTTCGGCGATCCGTTTTTCTAGATCTTCAACCTGTTTGAGCAAGCGATGCAACAACGCGACTTGTGCGTCGTATTCTTCACGACTGACTAAATTCATCTTTTTAATCAGTGCTTCCAATCCTAGCCGTATGCCCTGCTCCACTTCTTTGCGTGCGTCGCCGACGAAAGGCGGCAAACCTTTTATAATCTCTTGCACCATTTGATTGATCTCTTCCTTTTTCATGGATTATCGTAGATGTCTGTTTTGCGCGTAGTGTCGGATCTAATCAATGCCGAGTGCTCGAGAAATCTATCATTCTCTGAGTTGAGCGCAATGCTTTACGGCGCGTCGCCTCGGGAACTTTGACCTCGTTATCAAGCCTGTCTAGGGTTTGCTCTAGGTTGTCCAAACCGTTCATTGCCATCCACGGGCAGTGCGCGCAACTTTTACAGGTTGCGCCTTCTCCTGCGGTTGGGGCTTCGATGAATTCTTTGTTTTTTGCCAGTTGCCTCATTTTATAGAAAATGCGGTTATCAGTTGCAACAATAAAACGTTTATTCGGCAATTCTACGGCTGCCTTGATCAAAGCACTGGTAGAACCCACTGCATCGGCTATTTCAATCACCGCTTCGGGAGATTCCGGATGCACAAGCACCGCAGCATCAGGATAACGCTCCTTTAAGTCTAATACACCGCTATACTTAAACTCCTCATGCACGACGCAGCTACCTTGCCACAGCAACATATCGGCACCACTAACTTTTTGTATATAACGACCCAAATATTTATCGGGTGCCCAGATAATTTTCTCACCTTGATCCATCAGATGGGAAATAATCTGCACTGCGTTGCTGGAGGTAACCACCCAATCGGCAAGTGCCTTTACCTCGGCACTCGTGTTTGCATAGACAACGACCACCCGTTCCGGGTGTTGCTTACAAAACGACTCAAATTGATCGGCAGGGCAACTCAGATCCAACGAACAAGTCGCCTCCAGTGTGGGCATCAACACACGCTTCTCAGGGTTGAGAATCTTCGCAGTCTCACCCATGAACCGAACACCTGAGACAACTAAAGTTTCGGTTTCGGTGTTTTGACCGAATTTTGCCATCTCTAGAGAGTCCCCGACAAAACCACTGGTTTTCTCTGCCAATTCCTGTATGTCTTCATGCACATAATAATGGGCAATCAAAGTCGCATTCAGCCTGCGAAGTTTCTCAGCAATACGTGTAAGCCTCAACTCCCGCTCGCGACCGTGGTACTCGGGTACAAGCGTGCATATATCAGCCGTTATCGGAGCTTTAACCGCAACCGCTTCGGGCATATATCGTATTGTTTGTGATTCAACAGAAATCATAATCTCATATTTCCATGGCAATTAATCATCGGGGAATTGTTACACATAATAACATATCATAGTATCAAGATACACAGGATTAACTGCTACGACTGGTTGTACGCAAAGGAATAGCCCTTTGAGTTATGGTCTGCTCTATGCCCGATAATGCCTGCCATTTGAGTTTTATCAGAAAATGCTGTCCCGAACGGTTGATAGTCAATTTTCCCTGAGGAAACAATGGCTTTGTGATGCCAAGCTGCCGACACTGCGCTGACTCTAACATCGTTCTGCATCCCCATAAAGTCAACTGGAAGCTGGCAAACTCACGAGGGTTGCATACTTTCAGAAAACAATTAGAAGCACCGGCACTGAGATTACCGCTACTTAGATAGTATTCAGGATTTGGACTGGTGTATAGCACTGCAGAAATTTCGTTTAACAAAAGATGTGCTTGTAATGAACGTATGAGTTCCCTCTCAGTGGATAGATTTTTTTGTTGTAGTTGTGCAAATCCCAATAATGCGATAACTGAGATTGCTAAAGCAAGCAAAAGTTCTATCAAGCTAAATCCCGAACATCCATGTCGATGAGAGGAATGACTATATCGCATCGTTTAAGACGAACAGTTGCCAACATTGGATGGCTGCTCATCGTTTGAGTATTGCATTAAACGCACTCTACCACTTTGACTGATGATAAGCTCCGAAATCGCCTGCGTTGGTGACCCCGAACAAAGGATAAAACGC
Source organism: uncultured candidatus Poriferisulfidus sp. (assembly GCA_965200865.1). Taxonomy (GTDB): domain Bacteria; phylum Pseudomonadota; class Gammaproteobacteria; order Poriferisulfidales; family Oxydemutatoraceae; genus SP5GCR1. The sequence continues at coordinate 1,578,293 of CBDAVG010000002.1, forward strand.
CCGTTGTAATTCGCTTTGCCGAAACGATTATAAATAATGAACTGTGAGAAAGTCTGGGAACGTATGGCGATGTCTTGGGCATCGCTTTGTTGCACCATCAAAAGACGCTCGTCGTAATCCAATATTCCATTGATAGAATCAGGATGCTCCATGAAAACGAGCCAACCTTTTTCATAAGCTGTTCCTGCACAACGCGTGCCATCCTCACTGCTACAAATCGTAGTTGCGCTACCGCTGATCATCGCGTGACTGCGCGCAAACTCTAAGGCTTCCCAAAACTGATGGGTATAATGCATGAACCTATTTTGTTTAACCCAATAAGCAGGCAATGCCAAAACCGAAACCAACAACAAACTACTGATCCCTAGCGTAAGTAACAATTCAATCAGTGTGAAACCTGAGATTGTATTTTTCCTATCCATGTTGCCATATTAGACAACATGGGTGACCACAAAAAATTTATCTGATAAACAGGCTCAAATAAGCGATAAACAAGGTCAAGAGGAAGCTGTTGTGGGGTCATGTATGGGTTGGGGTAGAAGTATTTCATGCACCGTAGGGGAGGGCTAATATGGGGCTGTTGAAAAATAGAACCGCCGATTGAGCCAGTAGGTCAATCGGCGTAACATTGTTCAGAACCTTAACAACCACCCCGTCAGGCTTCGCCTGCCACCCCTCCAAAGGAGGGGAATGTACTAATGCAGACACTTTTTCAACAGTCCCACATCTCCCCTACGGATGGTTATCATAAATTTGATGGCGCAAGCGGTTGGGTTTGTGCAAACGGCGGTTCTATTTTTCAATCGCCCGACTCAGCAACCACACACAACGGCAGTATGGTAGTTAGATAACTTGAATTTTTCCCACTTCTAGATCATTTAAGTTGCCGATGATGGTTGCTTGTTCAAAACCTTTTTCTAAAAGTAAGTTTTGCACTTCTGATGCTGCTGTCGGTGAGCAAGCGATGAGTAGACCCCCGTTAGTCTGAGGGTCATTTAATAAGGTTTTGATTTCCTCTGCTCTAGCCGATAAATCCACATTGCGGCAACAATGTTCCCAGTTGCGAGTGCCCGCTCCGGTGCTAACACCGTTCGCCGCTAAATCTATCGCTTGTTCAATCAGTGGGATATCGTTCGCATTGATTACAGCTTGCAGCTTTGACGCTCGGCATATCTCCAGTAAATGGCACAACAATCCGAAACCTGTGACATCGGTCATCGCATGCACCGACTGCAACTGTGCAAGTTCAGCACCTATATCGTTCAAGCGGCTCGCATGCTTTATCAAAGTTTCATAGCCTGCTTGATCAAGTTTGTTTTGTTTATAAGCAGCTGCCAATATGCCGATGCCCAACGGCTTGCTCAATAGCAAGACATCGCCGGATTGCGCCGTGTCGTTCTGCTTAATATGATCGGGATGCACCAAACCACAAACCGAGAGACCATAAAAGGGTTCCGTGCAGTCTATTGAGTGTCCGCCTACCACTGCAACACCGGCACGATTACAGCTTGCACTACCCCCTTCTAATATTTGTGCTATTACCTCTGTTGCCACTTTATCCGTCGGCATGCCGAGTATGTTTAAGGCTAAAATTGGTCTACCGCCCATCGCATAAATATCGGATAATGCATTGGCAGCGGCAATGCAACCGAAATCAAAAGGATTATCTACCAGAGGCACAAAGAAGTCGGTTGTCGCAATCAATACCTGCTCTGAATTAAGTTTATAAAGAGCTGCATCGTCAAAAGTATCGCTACCTAGAAGTAGTTGCGAGTCGGATAAGGCAGGAATATTTTCCAGTAATTTCCCGAGTATATTCGGAGAAATTTTACACCCACATCCGCCACCGTGAGATAATGCCGTTAATTTGAAGTTTTGAGTCATATTTAATGTTTAAGCTAGCAAAAAATTGGACCTTAGATCATATTGCGCATTTTGACGACATCTTAGATGTGCGTTCGCCCGCAGAGTACGCACTGGATCATCTGCCTCAAGCACTTAATTTTCCAGTGCTAGACGATGAAGAACGTTCACGCGTAGGCATATTATATAAAAAAGTCTCCGGCTTTGAGGCTAAAAAACAGGGTGCCGCTTTAGTCGCATCGCATATCGCATCGCACATAGAATCGCAACTTGCCAACAAAACTGAGGACTGGCAACCTTTAGTCTATTGTTGGCGTGGTGGCACCCGTAGTGCAGCGATGGTTCATGTCCTAAACGATATAGGCTGGCGCGCACAACAGCTGCCTGGCGGCTACAAGGCATATAGGCATAGAGTGATAGAAACAATTGCCGAACTTGCCCCCCAGTTACGCTTTGTAGTGCTATGCGGGAAAACAGGTGTCGGGAAAACACGATTGCTGGAGGCTTTGCATAAGCATAGAAAACAAGTAATTGACTTAGAAAAAATTGCAAACCACAAGGGTTCGGTACTCGGTGAGTCAACGCAAGGAGAACAACCCTCGCAAAAATGTTTTGAAAGTAAGCTATGCCATACGATGAGAGCATTAGACCTCAAACAAACCGTTTATGTGGAATCAGAAAGTCCTAAGATTGGGCGTATCCAAATTCCCACAGTTCTACTCGATGCGATGCACTGCGGTCAATGTCTGCATATAGAGGCTACACTATCTGCGCGGGTGGCTTTTTTATGTGAGGAATACCGGCACTTTTTGCAAGACTCGGAATTATTCAAATCAGCAATAGCACGATTGACGGCTTATGTCGGAAAGAAAAAAATAGAGCATTGGTTGTCCTTACACAAAGCACAAGAAATGTCAGAATTAGTAGCGGATTTGTTGGTTTCGCATTATGACCCTTTTTATACACGCTCTATGAATAAACATTTCAAGCATTATCAAAACACCAATACCACAATACAGCTCCATAAAATAGATGAAGAGAGTCTTACCAAGGCCGTTGCTGATATTCAGCAAATATAGGTTGCGGGTATAGTAAAATGTTCCAAACTATTGAACATAGCTGCAATTTCAGAAACCCAAGTATATCTAAGTGATGCCTTATCCTCCTATTTATATCATTAACTTGAAACGTACTCCGGAGAGAAGATTATTTATACAAAGACAGCTTAATGCCTTAAATCTAAACTACCAATTTGTGGAGGCGATTGACAAATACGATTTAGGTTCTAAGGCAGAGCTTGTAATTATTGCCGATCAACTGGGCATTGACACAACCAATATGGAAACCTTATACGGTTATTATAGTAATAGTAACCGTCTCGGAACCTTAGCTTGTTTATTAAGCCATGTCAAAGTCCATAATTTAATCATAAAAAATAATATTCCATATGCTTGTGTGTTAGAAGATGATGTCTACCTATTGCCTGCCTTTCCTAGAGTATTAATAGCTGCTCAAGAAATATCCTGGGAGGTTTTAATGCTTTCTAGCAAATCAGCTTATGTTCGAAACATAATAGTTGAATTACATACTTCTAAGTTCCGTAGTCTGTATAAACTTATATGCTATAAAAAATATTACCCTAAATTAGCTTTTTTTACCGTCTGTTTAATAGCCTTAAAAATTATAAAGCTATTCATATTGCGATACAAAATAACTAACACAATAAGCGCAAAAGCTAGATATATTAGAAATGAAAAATTTATGGAATATATGGCATGTGAAATAGGCGCGTTACCTAATCAAGATAAACGTTTATGGCATAAAGTCACTCTGAAGCATCACATCACTACACTGGAAGTATCAAAAATCGCTTCAGGGATGGCTTATATGCTGACTCGCTCGGCAGCAATTAAATGGAAACAGACAGCTATTTCAGGATTTAGACCGATAGATTGTGTACCTATGGATTTGTACTCTAAAGGAGATCTGAGCCTTTATCTTGTCACTCCACCCTGCGTTAATCCCGCGTATCATTTCCTAGTAAATTCCGTCAATGCCGGTTAATCGCACTTATGATTCGGAATCAATGCTAACATCCGATTAAACGTAGAGTGAGAACATGCCAAAATGTTTCAGAATATATAGCAATATGTTGTTAATTCCTAAAATTAAAATATCTAAGTAATGCCTTATCTTCCTATTTATATCATTAACCTAAAACGGGCTTTAGAAAGAATATTATTTATACAAAAAGAAAGACCTGAAGCTTTATATTGTCCTTCCACCTTGTGTAAAAGCCTCGTACCAGTATTTAGTAAATACTGCACATTGCTACTAGGCATTGTACGGTGCTAAAGGCTGTTGAAGAGTAGAACCACCGTTGTATATTTAGCCGCCGCTATGGAGTATGCTTTAGGTTCATAACATAGATAGGAGGAAAGGTTGCCATTATGGTTGTTTGAGATGAGAAATTTACTCCTGCATCACCGACGGCGAGTACTAAATCTAAGATACTCATAAGTGGCAGTTGCACAAGGGGGAGTGACTATTCGTAGCTTCACTTGCTCATTTTTGTACAATTCCCAAGGAATCTGGTCTATTGCCAAGACGTTGGAAACAAGAGCCTTGCGTTTCCACTTCACTGCTGTTAATTGATTTACTAAATAACCTATAGTCGAGTAAGGCTCATATTTCGGCTTGGCGATACGGTGATGCTTGGTTAATGGTTGCAGACTACTTTTTTCGGGCCATACGCCAAATTGAATAACAGTATAAAGTTCTAGAACTTCGTGCAATTCTCTATGCATTCTCTCACAATAACTAAATTTGATCCAAGGCGAACGAAGTTTTTCCAGTACGACTTTTTTTACAATCTCTTTATACCTTATGTTGTATTCTTCACAAACTTTTAAGACATGCTCTAACTGCCTAGGATATAGATGGAAATCAATTCCGTAATCTTCTGATAGGCGTTTTAGTTGATATGCTCTTTGCTTGGTGCTAAAGCTATTAACTAAACGATCTAAGAGCAATAAATATTTAGATAATAAATTTTTAGTAGACCTCTTTATCCCCAGGTATGGTACGGGAAAATAGTTGGTAGGTTGACTAGCAAGTAGCATTATATCCCACTCCAGTTCAGGGGCAATTTTAAGAACCTCAGGGAAAGTCGGCAATAACGTAGCATCGTCTTCGAGTATGCATGCCCACTCAATACCATTTTTGATCATAAAGTCATAAATTTTTATATGGCTTAATGTGGCAGCAAGACTACCCAGGTTTGCATTTTTCCAGTTTTTGTCCTGTTCAGTCTTCGCATGATCAACTATCGCAGCATATTTGTTTTCTATAAGGGATTCGTCAATACTTAATGATTGTGCAATCTGCATGCGATATCCTTGGGATTCCAGTTCATGTTTATCAATATCATCTACATCAACAAACTCATACTCTAAGCCGAACGCATCCAATTGCCTTTGTATGTGCAACCTACGCTCTGGATTACGCTTTAGATTGATAACATAGATAGGAGGAAGGGTTGCCATTATATTTAATTGAATGAAAATTAATTTTTATTATAAATTACTATCTAAGGCGAGTACTATACATAAATGAACTATGTCAACCGAAAGTTAAAATGTAGTACTGTTGAAAAATAGAACCTCTAAAAATGATAAACTATATATAAATAACTATCTTGAACCGAAAGAAATCTAAATAATGACTTATCCTCCTATTTATATCATTAACCTGAAACGTACTCCAGAGAGGAAATTATATATACAAAGGCAACTTGATGCCCTAAATCTAAACTATGAATTTGTAGAGGCAATTGACAAATATGATCTAAGTTGTAAGGCCGAGCGTGCAGTTATTGCCGATCAACTGGACATTAGTCAAACCAATATGGAGGCGTTATACGATTATCATTGTAACCAACTTGGACCCCTAGCTTGTTTATTAAGTCATGTTAAGGTTTATAATTTAATCATAAACAACGATATTCCCTATACTTGTGTGTTAGAAGATGATGCCTGTCTATTGCCTGTTTTTACGAAGATACTCGTAGCCTCCCAGGAAATATCTTGGGAGGTTTTAATGCTTTCTAGCCAATCATGGTTTATTCAACGAATAATATATGATTTGTACCATTACAAGTTTCGTAGTTTGTACAAACTACTATGCTATAAAAAATATTACCCAAAATTAACTTCCTATACCGTTCGCCTAATAATTTCAACAATTATTAAATTTGTTATACTGCCTAACAAAATAATTAAGAAAATGGCTGCAAAAGGTAAATATATTAGCAAACTACATTATGCAGCATCCTTGCTACTAGATATGGGACATGAGATAGGTGCGATCCCTGATAAAGATACTAATTCGTGGCGTAAAGTGGCTCCTAATTACTATTTCGCCCCCCTAGGAGGATTATGTTTGGCCTCATGCATGGCGTATATGCTGACAACATCAGCAGCAATTAAATGGAAACAGGAGGCTATTTTGTCGTCAAGCATGCCTATAGATCGTATACCTGCTGCATTGTTCAAAAGAAAGTGCTTAAATCTTTATATTACTGTTCCACCCTGTGTCAGAGGCACACATCAATTTGAAATAAATTCTGCCAATTGTATCTAGGTGTATTGATAACCTAGAACTGGGGTTGTTGAAAAAGTATTTCATGCACCCGTAAGGGGTAATTGTCTAGTGCAGAACCACCACAACCACCCCGTCAGGCTGCGCCTGCCACCCCTCCAAAGGAGGGGAATGTACTAATGCAGACACTTTTTCAACAGCCCTATTTCATTTGATAGAATAGACATCTTATTATTCACATTTAATTTTATGACACCTAAAGCAAATACGATTCAGGGCATGTTGTTATGCTTACAGCATTATTGGGCAGAACAGGGTTGCGCATTATTACAAGCCTGCGATCTGCCTATGGGAGCAGGCACATTCCATCCAGCAACTTTTCTGCGAGTGTTGGGCAGCGAACCTTGGCGGTGTGCCTATGTGCAGCCATGCCGACGTCCCGCAGATGGTCGTTACGGCGACAATCCTAATCGCTTGCAACATTATTATCAGTTTCAAGTTATCCTAAAACCTTCACCACACGATATACAGCAGCTGTATCTAGATTCTCTAAGCGCATTAGGCATTGAAACTGATCGGGACGATATTCGTTTCGTAGAGGATAATTGGGAGTCACCCACGCTAGGGGCTTGGGGTCTAGGTTGGGAGGTGTGGCTCAACGGCATGGAGATTGGGCAATTTACTTACTTCCAACAAATGGGTGGGGTAGAATGTGCGCCAGTCACGGGCGAGATTACGTACGGCATAGAACGTCTAGCAATGAGCCTGCAACAAATAGATAATACTTTTGATTTGCTGTGGGCAGACTCCAAGCACTCACAGCTCCATTATCGTGATTTATTTCATCAAAATGAAAAACAACAATCGGCTTATAATTTTGACGAGGCAAATGTACCTCAATTGAAGCGACAATTTGACGAAAAAGAGCAAGAGTTTTTGCAGTTGATGGAAAAGGAGTTGGTGTTGCCTGCTTATGAGCAGGTCGTTATAGCCTCTCATTTTTTCAACTTACTTGATGCTCGAGGGGCAATATCGGTAACCGAAAGACAACGTTATGTATTGAGAATCGGTAAGCTCGCATATCGGATTGCCCAATATGTGAGCGAAAGCGAAACCAAGAATAAACAGTAACTGCTCACCTTATATAGAGGACCAAAATCATACAAGAAAATGCAAAGACAAAATTTGCTTATAGAAATAGGCACCGAAGAACTGCCTCCTGACGGATTATTGGAATTGGGTGAAGCTTTTGTGCAAACCCTCAGCAAGCTATGCGGCGAAGCTGGCTTTGACAGCGAGCAAACACATTCTTTTGCAACGCCTCGCCGCATCGCCGCTCGATTAGATACTTTGCTCGAAACACAAGCAGACCGGATAATAAAGCGCAAAGGACCGCTCATAGAAAAAGCATACGATAAAGACGGAAATCCACTGCCGGCAGCGATTGGTTTTGCTAAATCATGCGAAGTAGAAATATCGGAACTGCAGATTATTGAAACTAAAGGCGAACAGCGTCTTTATGTTGAGAAGACTGTCAAAGGTCAAAACATAAAAGATTGTATTGCGTTGTTGTTAGAGCAAACACTCCAACAATTGCCGATGAGTAAGCGTATGCGATGGGGAGATACCGATTATGAATTCATACGCCCGATACATTGGGTGTTAGCTCTATACGGTGAACAGATACTTGAATTGGAGGTAGCGGGCATCACATCTGGCAAGCATACTTATGGACACCGTTATCATTTTCCCAACGCTTTGAGCGTGCCGCATGCGGATGACTACGAAAGCCTGCTGGAACAGCAAGCTAAAGTTATTCCTTCATTCGAAAAACGCTTACAAAAAATAAGTTCGCAAATAGAAGATGCCGCACAACTCGGCAAAGTACAAACAAACGAATATCTACTCAAACAGGTCACATCAATCGTTGAATGGCCGATTGCAGTTTCTGGTCGCTTTGACAAGTACTTTTTGAGTCTGCCGGCGATAGTGATCAACAAGATACTGGAAAAAGACCAAAAATGCTTTACGGTTTTAGCCGAAGACGGTAATTTGGTACCGGAATTTATAGTGATAGCAAACATAGAAAGCACCGACCCCGATGCATTGCGCCACGGTTATGAGCGAGTAATAGAACCTAGACTTAAGGATGCGAATTTCTTTATCAGCCAAGATAGAAAACATCCACTGGCACATTATGCAGATAGTCTTGATAAATTGGTTTTTCATCAACGATTAGGCAATCTAGCAGATAAGGTTGCGCGCATCACAAATATTTCCCTTGCCATCGCACAATACCTATCCAAATCAGGTAGTGACTACGATTTTGATCAACACGACAAAGACGCAATTGAAAGAGCTACTTACTTTTGCAAGGCGGATCTCAGAACCAGCATTGTTTGCGAATATACTGAACTCGCCGGTTATATAGGTAGCTATTATGCGGAATGTGACGGCGAAACCTCAACGATATGTCGTGCAATAGAGCAGCATATAAAACCAGTGCGTGCCGGTGATTCTCTACCCAAAGAAAAAATCGCTATCGTGCTGGCGATTGCTGATAGACTCGACACCCTAGTCGGTATTTTTGGTGCCGGCGAATATCCAAGTGGTAGCCGCGACCCTTATGCGCTACGGCGCGCGAGTCTGGCATTAATACGCATCCTCACCGAATACCAACTGGATTTGGATTTGGCAATGTGGGTTGAACAGAGCCGACAGCAGTATAACGGAAAAGTCAAAGAGGAAGGTGTTGCACGATTGTTGGATTATTTGCAAGAGCGGCTCAAACATTATTTCATAGATTGTGGTTTTAGCAGCGATAGAGTAGATGCGGTCGCTACAGACCGGCCTTTGCATTGCCATGATATGCAACAACGTTTGCTCAAACTACAAAGTTTTATGCAAATGCCTGAAAGCGTTGAACTTGCCTCGGCAACTAAACGAATACGTAATATCCTAAAAAACAATCTTTCTAAAAATATCGGAGAATTTGATCCGGTAGCTTTATATGACGATGCAGAGCGTAGACTTTTTGAAGCATTTAATAAACGAAGCTCGCAAGTCCAGACCTTGATAGATCAGAAGGATTATTTAGAAGCACTAAAGATTTTGGCACAGCTGCGCGAACCTATAGACAACTTCTTTGATAAAGTGCTCGTTATGTCTAAAAACGAAGCCGAAAAAAATAACCGCCTCGGATTGCTCTACCAAATAGATCGCTTGTTCATGCAGATTGTAGATTTCTCCAAACTTCAATTGGAGGAATAGTTCTATGAAATTAATGCTACTCAATCTCTATGGTGTAATCAACAAAAACTCACCAGACTATGTTAAAACCTCTGAGGAATGGGTACCCATCAAAAGGATATTGCCTTGCGGAGGTTACCAATCATTTTACGAAAAGCATAAATAATGCAGTTGCTTCATAGCCTAGATAGCTTGGTCACATTCAAACAGCCTTGCGTTGCCACCATAGGTGCTTTTGATGCCTTACACAGAGGACATCAAGCGATTATACGCAAGACACAAACCATAGCAAAAAATCATTGCTTGCCAGTGGTTGTGGTGATGTTTGAGCCATTGCCTGGCGAGTTCTTTGCAAACAAAGATACGCCACCAAAACGTATCTACACACTACGCAAGCGCATTGAGCTAGTACGGGAAATGGGTGTTGATTATCTAGTGTGTCTAAACTTCAACAAAACTTTAGCGAATTGGACGGCAGCTGAATTCGTTCAGGTTGTCATAGTTGATGGATTGCAGGCACGTCATTTAGTCGTAGGAGACGATTTTCGTTTCGGTAAAAACAGAGAGGGAGATTATAATATGCTCTGCGATTATGGGAATCATTTCGGCTTTGAGCCTAGCCGTATAAATGCGGTGACGGTCGGAAATGTGAGGGTTAGTAGCACTCGGATACGCGAATTGCTACTCGCCGGTGAGTTGGCACAGGCCAATCGTATGCTCGGAAATCCTTATAGTGTAACAGGTCGCGTTCGCCTCGGCGATAGATTGGGTACACAATTAGGTTATCCCACTGCTAATTTGAGTTTTAGGAAACGCCAACCGCCGTTGCATGGTGTTTTTGCGGTTTCGGTAGAAATCCTAGGCATGAAACTTGAAGGTGTCTGCAATGCCGGTACGCGTCCTACCATAGGTGGCGAACAATACCGAATAGAGACTCATATTTTTGATTTTGATAAAGATGTGTACGGAGAGCGTATGACCATTTACCCGCAACACTATCTCAGAGCCGAGCAGCGATACAACGATATAGAGCAACTTAAAAACGCTATATGCAAAGACATAAAAGTAGCAAAGGTATTTTTAGAAAGCGAAGCAAATAACGACACATAGACACAATATATGAATAACTAAACATCAGCGATGGGAGACTATAAAGACACATTGAATCTGCCGAAAACCGACTTCCCAATGCGCGCCAACTTGGCACAACGAGAACCGGAAATTTTGGCTTATTGGGAATCGATAAAACTGTACGAGTTGATACGCTCGGATCGGCACGGACGCAAACAGTTCATCCTTCACGACGGCCCCCCCTATGCAAATGGGGACATCCATATCGGACATGCAGTCAATAAAACGCTAAAAGATATCATAGTCAAAAGTCGGTTGATGCAGGGACTTGACGTGCCTTATGTACCAGGGTGGGATTGTCACGGACTACCTATAGAACAGCAAGTGGAAAAAAAATACGGTAAAGCCAAAACCGCACAAGACACCCAGTTGTTTAGAAAACGATGTAGGGAATATGCAGCCAGCCAAGTTGAAAAGCAACGGCAAGATTTTATACGCTTGGGCGTATTGGGTGATTGGCAAAATCCTTATCTCAGCATGGCGTTTGATACTGAAGCAGATATATTGAGAACATTAGGTGCATTGCTCACCAAAGGCTATCTGAATCAAGGACATAAACCCGTGCATTGGTGCTTGGAGTGTGCCTCGGCACTTGCCGAAGCGGAGGTTGAATATCACGACAAAATATCCAAAGCGGTTGATGTCACATTTGCAGTTCGGGACACAGAAGACTTAAACGAAAGGTTACAATTAGAAACCAACACCGCCTCTCACATAGTGATTTGGACGACCACACCTTGGACATTGCCTGCCAACCAAGCTGTTGCACTGCATCCGGAGTTGGATTATGTAGCTCTACTTCACGACAATCAAATCTATATTGTTGCCGAAGGGCTTACCGAACAATGCTGCGAGCGTTACCAATGGAACCCCAAGTTGTTATGCACTTTCAAAGGCAAACGTTTAGAAGGCTTGCATCTCAAGCATCCTTTTTACGATTATACCGTCCCTATCGTCATGGGCACACATGTCACCTTAGAGGCCGGCACTGGTTGCGTACACATCGCACCGGCACACGGGGTAGATGATTACATATTGGGGCAACGCTACGAGCTTCCTTGTCAAACACCGCTATTAGCCAATGCTGTATTCGCGCCTACGGCAGGATTTTTAGCCAGCCATCATGTGCGCAAAAGCGACGCGTTGATCATTGAAAAACTCAATGAAAAGCGAAACTTACTACACAGTTGTGATTACAAACACAGTTATCCTCACTGTTGGCGGCATAAAACTCCCATCATCTTTAGGGCAACACCACAATGGTTCATAAGTCTAAAAAATGATGGACTGTTGGATAAAGCATCTGCCGAATGCGATAGAGTGCACTGGACACCAGAGTGGGGACAAGCACGCATTAAAGGGATGTTGGGTTCTAGACCAGACTGGTGTGTGTCTAGGCAACGCTATTGGGGTGTACCGATTGCAGTATTCGTACATAAACAATCCGGCAACTTGCATCCTCGTACTGCGGAAATCATAGAACATGTGGCACAAAAAATAGAACAAACTGGTATAGAAGCATGGTTTGAATCTGGCTACAAAGAACTCTTGGGTAGTGATGCGAACGACTATAGAAAGGTTGAGGATGTATTGGATGTCTGGTTTGATTCGGGTGCCACACACGCTTGCATCCTTGATAAACGCGACGAGTTGAGGCGACCCGCCGACCTCTATTTGGAAGGCTCAGATCAACATCGCGGATGGTTCCAATCGTCATTGCTCACCTCAGTTGCATACAACGGTAATACACCCTATCTCGGCGTGCTAACACATGGCTTTGTGGTAGACGAAAGCGGTCAGAAAATGTCTAAATCTAGAGGCAACGTAGTCTCACCTCAAAACGTCATCAAACAATACGGTGCTGATATTCTACGGCTGTGGGTCGCAGCAACTGACTCCAGTGGCGAAATGACCATATCTGATGAAATTCTAAAACGAATTGTAGATGCATATCGCCGTATCAGAAACACTGCCCGCTTTTTGTTGGCCAACTTGAACGATTTTAATCCCGAGCAGGATCAAATAGATCCAAATTCTATGCTTGCATTGGATCGCTGGGCGGTTGCCATTAGTGCCGAATTACAACGCGAGATACAAAACGACTACCGAAACTATGCTTTTCATCGTTTGTACCATCGGCTACATAATTTTTGTAGCATACAAATGGGTGGTTTTTATTTAGATATTATCAAGGATCGTCTCTATACGGTACACCCTCAGGCTTTGGCTAGACGTTCTGCACAAACCGCAATGTACCATATCATTCAAGCACTAGTAAGGTGGATTGCGCCGATTTTAAGTTTTACCGCAGAAGAAATATATAAATCGCTACCAGGGACCAAATTGAAAAGCGTTTTCTTATCCGAATGGTATGACGGCTTGTTCGATCTATCGGAAAATGAAGCTTTAAGCATGTCGCAATGGAATCGGGTACTAGATTTACGTGATGCTATCAATAAGCAAATAGAAAACATAAGACAAACTGGTGTCATAGGCTCCTCGCTGGATGCCGAAATAAGACTCTATTGCGACGGCGATGATTACCAACTACTTAAACAGCTGGGTAAAGAACTTAAATTCTTGTTTATTACCTCGGCTGCCGAAGTTTATCCATCGGCACAAGCTCCTGACGATGCCGTACAAATCTCAGATCATATGCGTGTCTTTATATCGGCCAGCCGACATCCAAAATGTCCCCGTTGTTGGCAGCACTGTGACGATCTTGAGGGAGCCGACAATGGTATAATATGCGCACGTTGCATGTTGAATGTCAATGGCAAAGGTGAAAAGCGCACCTACTTATAAATATAATGGAAAACACTCAAAGACTAATCACTGTCGCTTTCCTTATTTTGTTCCAGTTATTCGGAGGAGCGGTAAGCGCGGAAACATCACAATCCTCAAAGCCTAATATGATATTTATCATGGTGGATGATCTAGGCAAAAACATACTCTCTTTGCCTAGCATGAAAAATGTACTTAAGATGCCTAACCTTCAGCGGCTTGCTGCAGAAGGGGTAACATTCAAGAATGCTTATGCAACATACCTCTGTTTTTCTACACGCGTAAAGCTAGTAAGTGGAAGAGCTTCATTGAATACGGGAGCTTATGCAAATCAATTTCCCGATGGTAGTAGAAGTAAGCCATATTTTCACAGAGTTGTAAATCAAGGGCGTACTACAGGATTTTACAAATATTTTTATGGCGGTGATTCTAATATACACCCTTTTATAGACACTCAATATACATCTAGTTTTGCGCTACCGCTCAAGCACGCAGGTTATACAAACGCGATTGTCGGGAAATAGCATCTAAACGACTATGTTAAGCAACCTCGAATTTTCAGAACATTCGGTTTTGACCAATGGATGATGTCTAATAGCCACGTAGCCCCGGGTGCTTCAACTGATAAAGGGTATGTGGTTACCCCTACTAGATCTCATGCCGAAAAATTAGCCGACTTTGTTGTCAATTTCATCACCGAAAATAAAGACAAACCCTTCTTTGTCTACTATCCCATGCATTTAGTACATTCACCTTATGTAATACCATTCAATCCTATAGGACATCTAACACATACCGTGCTAGAGCGAAATATTGCCATGATTGAATATGTAGATTTGATTATAGGCCGTTTAGTAGAAACATTAGAGACATTAAACATAAAGGATCAAACTATTATCTTCTTCTCAGGTGATAACGGCGATGCTAATGAATATCGTGCTTTGTACGAACTTATTCAAGGTCCCGAAAAAAGCAAACAACAGCCTTTCTACGGTAAAGGTTCTCTATACGAAGGCGGTGTTAATGTGCCTTTGATAGTCAGCGGTGGTCCGGTTGTAAAAAGAGGAAAAACCGAAGCTCTGGTAGATTTCACCGATATCTTACCCACACTTGCCGATCTTGCCGGTGTCTCCATTATTAGAAAAAATCAGGAAAATAATAGTGATTACAGAGGAATAGCCGATCAATATGTTTCCGTTGCTGGACTATACAAAGGAGACGGCTATTCCATAGCACCTTTTCTAACCGGACAAAGTGATGACACGCCACGGAAATGGGTGATGTTTTCGGGCTATGACAACATCGTAGTACGTAATAAAAAGTTTAAGCTATGGGCGAAAATAGTGGGTGACAAATATCAAGGATATAAACTCTATGATTTATACAACGACCCCTACGAACAAACCAATCTATACGACAGCACAGACCAAACCATTCTTACAGCTAAGCAACAACTAAGCAAAATATTGGATGGTGTCCCCCGCCCCACACAAATAGACGAGTATTTTGATCCGGTAGATTGGAATTACGGCATGCTGTCTCATTGGTCTTTTAATCAACCAAAATTTCTAACAAATATAAATAAATTAGCCGATATCGAAAGTGGTTACGATGTGTACGACACTAAAATCGTTTTTGACAAACAGGGAAAATTCGGACAAGCAATCAAAGCAAACCGTCTACAAGTTCCTTATTCTGAGGGGCTGTTTTATAACTTTACCATTGGTGACAACGAGAGGCTTTTTAACCGACACAATAAAGGTATGTTCTATAAAGCAATCACAAAACTGATAGAAACGAATAAAACATTGATGGAATTTTCAGACTCTCTCTATACTAAGTGGTCTCCTCCTAGTGAATATCCTTCCAGAAAAGGAGACCGAGAGAAATTTCTCTCCAGCATGACCTTGTCAGCATGGGTGAAAGCTCCGAAACTCAAACAAGATGTTTATATTCTGAAGCAGCCGTATGCTAACAAAAAAGGTAGTTTAATAAGTTTTTCTATTACCGAAAATGCAACCGTTAATTTTGAATTGACCACAAATGATAAAACTCAAAAGTTAGAGAGCAAAACTTTAGACCAAACACTTTGGGGACAATGGATGCATATCGTAGCAACATGGGACGGACGCGACCAGTGCGGCGAAACCATACTTTATGTCAACGGTACGCGTGTTGCCCGAGCATGTTTGGGAAAACCTTTATCAGCAGACGACACCGACAACCTGTTGCTGAGTGGCTTTGCTGAAGATCCGACGACCAATCATCCCCAAACATCAATAGACGATATTGCCATATGGCGGCAACCGTTGATGCCGATGCAAATAGAAGCATTGTATCGGCTTGGCAATCGTTTCTCTTATGATGCCTCGCAAGTTGACGCTTTGTTTAATACACCAGAGAATGATGGCATAACAAAAATCGGAGACCAAGTGTGGCATCGTGCGGCATTAGAAGAAACGACTGATACAGACCGTTTAGTGATTTTGGACCTTTCCGATGAAGTCAAAGTTCAATTCGGGGATGTGATGGCAATCAAAACTATATCTCCCAAATCTGAACTCAGAGTTGAACAGTAATGCATTACAAAATGTAGGAAAAATTTTTTAGCTAATATGTGAGCTTAATGAAAAATACCCGACAACTGATTTCCATCGCTCTCCTTATTTTGCTCCAGTTATTCGGAGGAACGGTAAGCGCACAAACATCACAACCCGCAAAGCCCAATATGATATTTATCATGGCCGATGATCTAGGTAAAAACATACTCTCTTTGCCTAGGATAAAAAATGTCATTAAGATGCCTAATCTTCAAAGGCTTGCCGCAGAAGGGGTGACATTCAAGAATGCTTATGCAACACCATTTTGTTTCTCCACACGAGTAAAGCTAATAAGTGGTCGGGCTTCATTGAATACAGGAGCTTATGCAAATCAATTTCCCGATGGTAGTAGAGGGGATAAGTATTTGAATAGAGTCGTAAACCAGCGACGTACTACAGGATTTTACAAATATTTTTATGGTGGTGATTCGAGTATACATCCTTTTATAGACACTCAATATATACCTAGCTTTGCGTTACCACTCAAGCAAGCAGGTTATAAAACCGCAGTTGTCGGAAAATGGCACTTAAACGACTATGTTAAACAACCTCGCATCTTCAGAACGTTCGGATTTGACCAATGGATGATATCTGCATCACATACAGCACTGGGAGGGCATACTGATAAAGGGTTTATAGTAACATCCGGTTTCCTTCCCCAAGAGTTGGCCGACTTTGTCGTCAATTTCATCACTAAGAATAAAGACAGACCTTTCTTTGTCTACTATCCTATGCACTTGGTTCATTCTCCTTATTTAGCGACACCCTTAGCCTTGAATGCAGAAACCACAGAAGAAAAAATGATTTCAATGATTGAATATGTAGATTTAATTATAGGCCGTTTGATAGAAACATTGGAGACGTTAAACATAAAGGATCGAACCATTATCTTCTTCTCAGGCGACAACGGAGATGCCGATGCTTATCGTTCTTTGTACGAACTTATTCAAGGTTCCGAAAAAAGCAAACAGCAACCTTTTTACGGCAAAGGTTCTCTACACGAAGGTGGTGTTAATGTGCCTTTGATAATCAGCGGCGGTCCGGTTGTGAAAAGAGGAGAAACCGAAGCCTTGGTGGATTTCACCGATATCTTACCTACACTTGCCGATCTTGCCGGTGTCTCCGTTGTTAGAAAAAATCGCGAAGATAATAATGATTACAGAGGAATAGCCGATCAATATGTTTCCATTGCTGGACTATACAAAGGAGATGGCTATTCCATGGCACCTTTTCTAACTGGGCAAACCGATGACACACCACGAAAATGGATAATGTTTGCCTCGCGCGGTCAAATCGTAGTGCGCAATAAAGAGTTCAAGCTTTGGGCAAAAAGAAAGGGTAATAAATATCAAGGACATGAATTCTATAATTTATACAACGACCCTCACGAACAAACTAATCTATACAACAACACAGATCAGACTATTCTTACAGCTAATCAACAACTAAACAACATATTGGCTAGTGTCCCCCAACCCACAAGAATAGACGAGTATTTTGATCCAGTAGATTGGAATTACGGCATGCTATCTCATTGGTCTATGAACCGATCAAAATTGACCGATACTGAAGGCGGTCATGACATAGAACACAATACTGAGACTATTCTTAGAAAGCAAGGAAAATTGGGTAAGGCGATTAGTGCAACCCGCTTATATGTGCCCTACTCTAAGGATTTATTTTATAGTTTTGTTATAGATGGAAACGACCGTTTATACGAGAAATTAAAGCAGTTATCTATTAATAGACAATTTCCCGGAAGCAGAACTTTCTATATAGGAGTGGGTAATATCATTAGAAGTTTCAATAAACCTTTAAGGGAATACGCGAACGCTATCTTTAACCAGATTAGCCCTGATACATACCTTTCCAGAAAGGGAGACCGAGAAAAATTTCTCTCCAGCATGACCGTGTCGGTATGGGTAAAAACCCCACAACTCAAGGAAGATATTTATATTCTAAAGCAGCCGTACATTGACAAAAAAGGTAGTTTAATAAGTTTTTCTATCACCAAAAATGCAACCGTTAATTTTGAACTAACCACCAACGATCAAACCCATAAGCTAGAAAGCAAAACTTTAGACCAAGCATTTTGGAGACAATGGATGCACATGGTAGCAATATGGGACGGACGCGATCAGTGCGGCGAAACCATACTTTATATCAACGGGGCGCGTGTTGCCCGAGCATGTTTAGGAAAACCTTTATCAGCAGATGACACCGACAACCTATTGCTGGGCGGCTTTGCTGAAGATCCGACAGCCAATCACGCCGAAACATCAATAGACGACATTGCCATATGGCGGCAACCGTTGATGCCGATGCAAATAGAAGCGTTGTATCGGCTTGGTAATCGTTTCTCTTATGATGCCTCGCAAGTTGATGCTTTGTTTAATACACCAGAGAATGATGGCATAACAAAAATCGGAGATCAAGTGTGGCATCGTACCGAATTAGAAGAAACAACTGATACGGGTGGTTTGATGATTCTAGAACTTCCCAATGAAGTCAAGGTTCAATTCGGGGATGTGATGGCAATCCGTCTAAAAATATAGAGGTAGTATTCCCCTCCTCTGGAGGGGTGGCAGGCGAGCCTGACGGGGTGGCCTATACGTTTTGTAATGCATGCGTTTAACAATACTGTTGAGGTTCTGCACAACGTCACGCCGATTGACCTACTGGCTCAATCGGCGGTTCTATTCAACGGTAACTGATTTTGCGAGGTTGCGAGGTTGGTCTATATCAGTGCCTTTCAATAATGCCGTGTGATACGCAAGTAATTGCAAAGGTATCGTAAATAAAATCGGAGAAACCGCATTCTCAAAAGCATCCAACCGTATTACCTTCAAGGATGATTTCTCGTCTGATTGAAACCCGGTGCCGGAATCTGCAAAAACATGCAAACGCCCTCCTCTTGCCCGCACTTCCTTTAGATTAGATTTAAGTTTAGATAGTAGTCGATCGTTAGGTGCCACTGCAACGACCGGCATATTGAAATCTACTAAGGCTAGCGGGCCGTGCTTAAGTTCGCCTGCAGCATAAGCCTCAGCGTGGATATAAGAGATTTCTTTCATTTTGAGTGCCCCTTCCATGGCGATGGGATAATGCAAACCTCGCCCTAAAAATAAGGCATGTTGTTTGTCGGAGTACTCTCTTGCCAACAGACGTATTTCCTCCTCGCAACCTAAAATTTGCTCTAGACGTGCAGGCAGGTTGCGTAGTTGATCTACAAGATCGGATACTGACGACTTCGTCAAGCATCGCCGTTTACCCAAAAGTATAGTCAATAATAACAAAACGGTAAGCTGTGTTGTGAAGGCTTTAGTTGAAGCCACACCTATCTCGGGACCTGCATGGGTCATCAATACTACATCGACTTCTCGAGTTAGAGAACTCTCAGGCACATTACAAATAGCCAATGTCTTGAAATAATCGTGTTGCTTGGCAATCCGTAACGCTGCCAAAGTGTCCGCAGTCTCACCCGATTGAGAAATTACAACCAACAAAGTATTCGGTGGTACAAAGTGACGGCGGTACCGAAATTCGCTGGCAATCTCGGCACTACAAGACATATTTGCAAACTCTTCTAACCAGTAGCGAGCAACGAGTGCGGCGTGATAACTGGTTCCGCAAGCAACAATATGCACCTGTTCAATATGATCAAGAAATTCGGTTGCATCTGGAGAAATAATATCATCCGGAATATCATTGGCAAGTAGACGCCCTTCAAGTGTATCTGCGATAACACGAGGTTGATCGTATATTTCCTTCTGCATATAGTGTTGATATTCGCCCAAGTCGCTGTTGTATGATGCCAACGATATCTCATGGCGTTCGCGCACTACAGGTTTCAAATGACTATCAAAAATATTCACTTGATCTTGGCTAATCTCCGCTATGTCACCGTTTTCCAAATGGATAAAAGTTTGAGTAATAGGCGACAACGCCTGTATATCGGATGCCGCATAGTTGGCGTGCCCTCCGATACCGATTACCAAAGGGCTTCCTTCTCGTACCAACACGACGCTTTCAGGATTTTGTGCGTCAAGCACAGCCAAGCTATATGCCCCTTCAAGGTCGTTTATAGTTTTTGATATCGCACCCAATAAATCCTCATTTTGTCGTAAATAAAATATGATTTGATGTGCTATGACTTCGGTATCAGTTTCCGAGCTGAACTCAAACCCTTCGGATTTTTGCATCTCCTTCAAAACTTCATAATTTTCTATGATGCCGTTGTGGACGATAGCAATACGGTTATCGGAAATATGCGGGTGTGCATTTGCTTTATCAGGCGCACCGTGGGTAGCCCAACGTGTATGCGCTATGCCAATATTACTACGGCATGGTGTTGATCTTAGTAACTCTTGTAGTTTTGCTACCTTACCCAAACACCGTACCCGTTGTATAGGAACATCACCGTCATCGTTCAGAACCGCAATACCGGCGGAGTCATAACCGCGGTATTCTAGTCTGAATAACCCCTCCATTAAAACACTACTCACATCGGATGTTGCGATAGCAGCTACTATTCCACACATCGTTTTTATTTCTTTGTCGGGCGTCGCCAGCCTTTCACCGTAGTCTGTTTGCAACGAGATAATGTCAATTCATCAGCAGGCACATCGTGGGTGATCGTTGAACCAGCACCAATAGTAGCATTGGAGCCTATCTCAATGGGTGCAATGATTTGCGTATCCGAGCCTATAAATACATTGTCTCCGATAACCGTGCGATGTTTATCAGCACCATCGTAGTTACAAGTAATTGTGCCTGCACCTATATTAACCTTTGAACCTATTTCGCTATCTCCCATATAGCTCAGATGGTTGATTTTAGCGTCATTGCCAGTTGTGGTCTGTTTTATTTCTACGAAATTACCAATACGATTATTATCTCCTATCCGCGTATCAGGGCGCACCCGTGCATAAGGTCCCACGATGCAACACTTGCCAATGTGTGCGCCTTCTATATGGGAGAAAGACCTAACGACCGTACCTGCTGCAATAGAAACATTTTTCAACACACTATAAGCTTCTATCTTGACATCGTCGCCGAGCTTTATTTCACCCTCAAGTATTACACCTACATCAAAGATAACACCTTTGCCGAGTTGTATTGCTGCGCTACGCACATCTAAACGGTCGGCATCTTGAACTATAGCACCGTTTTCTATCAGTTCCGAAACCCGAATACGCTGTAACAACCGCTCCGCTGCCGTATATTGCTGAGGTGTATTGATGCCGAGGGCTTGCCATGTTTCTTTCAACCCACCAACCCCTATGCTTAAATCTTCATCAACCGCGATCTGTATACAATCGGTCAAATAATATTCTTGTTGCTTATTGTCGTTTGCCACTTTTTGTATTAATTTGCTTAGGGTCTTCGCTTGTGCAGTCATGATACCTATGTTGACTTCTTCCACCTTGCATTCATCAGGCGAAGCATCCGCTTCCTCCACAATACGCATAACCTTCCCGTCATCGGTACGCAGCACTCGCCCGTAACCTTTAGGATCTTTTAATTGCGTGGTCATAAAAGTTAGTTCGTGCTGCCCTTGTAAAGCTAGTAACATTTGATAGCTTGATGCATCAACAAACGGCATATCGGTATACGAAACTAAAACTTGGTCCTCGGGTGCTATAGCGGGTAATGCTTGAGAAACCGCGTGCGCCGTGCCGAGCTGTTCGTCTTGTTGGTGCCAATGAATATTATCCAATCCCACAAAGCGACTGGAAACCGCCTCCCGAACCTGTTCTCTGCCAAAACCTACAACGATATGCAACTGTGCCGATGGAAGTTTCCGCAGTTCCCTAAGGACATGGGAAATAAGTGGCTCACCACCTAACTCGCAAAGTGCTTTAGGTTTTGTGCCACCCATTCGCCGAGCTTGACCGGCTGCAAGAAGAATTATAGAAAGGCTCATTGAATTACCCAAACTTAAAATTTCCAAATAGAAATTGCATGGTTCGGTATTATACCTTAGGGCGAAATGGTCTCTATCACAAAATCATAAATCAGAATCGGAGGCCTTAATCTCATATTGTGTCAATATCCTCCTCGCGTACTCGGCGATACATTGTATAATGGGCTATTGATGAATCGTGTTCACTACGATTATATCGTCTCAATATCTACTTACTATGTTTAGCAAAAAATTCGTACAAGGCACGGTTATAGAAAATAAGCACTGGACAAAACGATTGTACTCCTTGAAGGTAGACGCAGGAATTCAAACCTTCTTGCCGGGTCAATTTGGTCGTCTAGGATTAGAGATTGAGGGCGAAGAAATTGCCCGCCCATATTCTTTTGTCAACGCACCGACCGAACCTTATTTGGAGTTTTATTCAATCATAGTACCCGAAGGACTTTTATCGTCTTGTTTGCATCAATTGCAACCGGGAGCTAAGGTTTGGGTCGCTTCTTCACCCTCAGGATTTTTCACTTTGGACGAGGTTCCCGAAGGACGCGAGCTTTGGATGCTCTCCACCGGCACTGCTTTAGGACCTTTTCTTTCAATATTAAAAACCGATGAACCATGGCAACGTTTCGATAAAATCGTATTAGTACATGCAGTTCGTAGCGAAGAGGAACTAACTTATAAAGAAACCATAGCGGCTTTTAAGCAACGCTCCCCTGACCAATTTACAATGATACCTTTTGTTAGCCGAGAACAAACATCTTATGCATTGCCGGGGCGTATACCTGCTGCAATTGAAAACGGTACTTTAGAAGAACAAGCCAATACTCCGCTGGCTACCGAAAGTTCTCAAGTGATGATTTGTGGCAACCCCGATATGGTAAGCGACACCACCGACATATTGAAAACCAACGGTTTTACCAAAAACAGACGCCGAACTCCAGGCAATATCACAACTGAGAATTATTGGTAGTATTCAAGCAGTATCTATATCACTATACTGATCTAATGCAGTTTTTAATGGTGCCGATTTTTTCTACTTCGCACTCTACCACATCACCGGGACGAAGATATTCGGGCGGCTTTCTGACATAACCGACACCACTAGGCGTGCCGGTTGCAATCACGGTGCCTGGCTGCAAGGCAATTACTTTAGATATGGCAGATATCACCGTAGCAACATCAAAAATCTGGCTTGCCGTTGTATCGTCTTGCTTAATGACTCCGTTTACGCGACTGCGCACAAAAAGTGATTGCACATCACTGATGTCGGAGGCGGTCACGATGCAAGGACCCATCGGACAGCTGCCTGGCAGGCTTTTGCCTAGAAAAAACTGCCGATGCCGTTTTTGCAGGTCCCTAGCTGATATATCGTTAACCACGGTATAGCCAAATACATAATCCATGGCCTGTTCTCTACTTACTTTATGAGCAGTTTTTCCGATCACGACTGCCAATTCGGCTTCCCAGTCTATTTTTTCGGAAACTTCAGCATCGTAAGGAATGTTATCGTAAGGACCGATCACCGTAGAAACATCTTTAGTGAACACGATAGGATACTTGGGCAAATCTTTCTGTATAAGCGTATTGCCTTGGGTTTCCTTGACATGTTCGGAATAGTTCCAACCCAGGCACATAATGTTGCACGGTGGACTAGGAATAGGTGCTTGCAACTTTTGCAGTTCTACTTCCACTTTTGCACATTGGGGGGCAACATCAACCCACTGAGATAATTGGACTAAGCCTTGAGAACCTGCGTTAATTAGCGACAACATGTCGGTATAGGGTGCCGACCAATCAGGGTCAAGAACCGGCAACAAAACTTCCTTAGCCGTCAGTATGCCGATATGCGACTTTTCTTTATGACTATAGTTAACCAACTTCATTGCTCATCTCTAGCTTACATATATCCCAAAGTATGGCTACTTTCTTCATTCTTTTCTCCTTACAAAGTAGGTTTCAATCTACATGAGCAACATATTTAGGCGTGTCCGTTAAAATGACTTCTAACTCCTTGCCGTTGATTATAAACGGTTGCTCAAGTTGTTCAAAAATCAAACTAAGCCCAACATCCCCGGAAACACGACAAGGCAAACGAATCGTATCATGGTAGACAAACACATTATCTTGAAACTCACCACCTTGCACTTTTTTGGGAAATTCAATTTTTGAGGTATCTACACTATCGTCAAAATCGTCTTTGACGACGATACGACCACTCTGTCTCCAGCTAGTTCGTTGTCGTGCTGCATCCATCACCTTGATAATGGCAGCATCGGAAAACATCAGTATATATTGATCTTTTTGGAAGTCCAAATCAGTAATCAGCATGTCTGGTAATTGAAGTAATCTATAACTCATATCAAATCATCCAACTGAGCATAGTAGCTTGCTATATAATCGTCTAACGATAAATCATCGGTTGTTTCCAGCCGTTCTTGCTCTATTATGCTTTCCTGTGCTATTTTTTCAAACTGCTTCAAGCGTTTCTCATCCATAGTGTCTTGCATAAAATAATTTTTCTTTTTTATCGCATAGCGTTGCACTAAGTCAACAAAACTTTCTTGGTTTTCTTGCATTTCCTCAAGTAGCAATGCCGAGGGACACATTTCAGGGTTCTGAAATTTCTTTATCTGCTCTTGCAACGCTGAACTATATATGGTGGTCGCGCACTGCTCATCCAATAAGCCGCACACCGACTGCATTTGTTCGCATAGTTCTATTCCCCATTCTTTTAGCTTTCTATTTTTTCCTAAATCGTTCAACTCTAAATTGGGACGGCGACCTTGATGGGCAACGCTGATCTCGTTGCCGTCAATCATTTGCCACTGATTAGTCTCAATCGGCGGGCTGTCGTTAAATAAACAAAAAAGCATCAACGCTTCTATAAAACAAAACTGTTTTGTCGAGACACCGACATTTTCAAATATATCAACATCAAGCGACCTCAGTTCCACATAGTGAACTCCCTTCTGCTTCAATGCGGCAAGTGGCATGTCGTCGCCAGTACTTTGAGGTTTGGGGCGCATCGTAGTGTAATATTCATTTTCTATTTGTAGGATATTGGCATTCAACTGCAAATGCTCACCGTCTTTTTTCACCCCAATACGCCTATAAGGGGCATATTCGGTAGTCACCGCTCGCCATAGACTTAACACATATTGGGCGACATTGTCGTAACACGCTTTGACACCAATTTTAGCTTCTTGGTTGTTTTGATAACCGATGTCTCCCATGCGCAACGAAGTCGCATAAGGAGCGAACAAGGTGCTATCGTCAAAGTATTCCAGATTGTGCGTATTACTCGCTGCAAAGGTTCTGCAAATTGCCGGCGAAGTACCGAACAGATAGGGAATGGTCCATGCCAGACGCAGAAAATTGCGGATTAAACCCATATAATGCTCAGAGCGGAAATCCTGCATAGACTCGGTGTTGCCTAAATACCGGCCATACCATTCCCAAAATGGCTCACTCAAAGAATAATTGAAATGTACGCCTGAGATTACTTGCATAAACCGACCATAGCGATATCCCAAGCCTTTTCTATAAATGGTTTTCATTCTGCCGATATTAGATGAACCATAATAAGCAAGTGGAATATTGGTATCTCCCCTGACAACACACGGCATGCTTGCACACCATAATAACTCGTCGCCTATATTGGCATACACATAACGGTGTATATCCTCAAGAAATTCTATCGCTTGTGCCGAGTTGACCTGCGGTGGAGTCACAAATTCCAGCAAAGCCTCGGAAAAATCGGTCGTAATATAAGGATGTGTTAACGCTGAACCCAAAGCCTCAGGATGCGCAATCCTTGCCAAAGTGCCGTCGGGTGCAACCCGCAAGGATTCTTTTTCTACGCCGACCAAGTGATGTTGCAAAGGCTTGCTTTTCTCGTTAGCAAGCACACTTATAGTTTTTTCTATTTTGGGGAGCGAAATCACAATTCAGAACTTTGCATGAAATTTCTATCAAACAAAGGGCCTGGATCTGTTTTTCGGCCGGGCGATATGTCGCTATGATAAGTGATACGCGATAGATCTAGCTTAGGATAAGCAACCGTCAAAGCAGACACGATTGAACGAAGACATTCATATTGCTGCGGTTCGTATGCCTCAGTATCGCAACCTTCGACTTCTATGCCAATAGAAAAATCATTGCAATTCGGTCGTCTTTCAAAGCTTGAACGACCAGCGTGCCAAGCACGGCGGTGGAATGGAACAAACTGTATTATTTGGCCATCGCGGCGTATTAATAAATGCGCGGATACATGCAGATCTTCCGCTAATTCTAAAGCCCTAGATTGTTCCGCCGTCATCTGGTTGGTAAATAATTGTTCTATCTCAGAACCTCCGTAGCAACCGGGCGGTAAACTGATGCAGTGAATTACTATAAGTTCAATTTCCGTTTTCGGCGGACGAGCATCGTTATTCGGAGAAGGTACATATCGCACACCTTCCAGCAAGTGTCGCGCTAAATCAACTTTCATTGGTTTTCCAAAACTGCTAAATAATATCTCAGAATCTCATCATCAAAGCACGCAAAAACAATGTCCATTTCATCCCTGTATTGTTTGCAACTACGCACCGCGATTTGCACTGCAGAATCTATAGGATAGCCGTAGACACCACAACTGATTGCAGGAAATGCGATGCTATTCAGAGATAGCTCTTGGGCTATGTTCAAAACATTCCGATAGCAGGCCTCCAATAATTGCGCTTCGTTTGCTCTTCCACCTTTCCATACCGGTCCTACCGTATGTATCACATATCGTGCCGGTAATTGATAGGCTTTGGTCAACCGTGCCTCGCCAGTAGGGCATCCTCCCAAAGCTCTACATTGCTCCAGTAATTCGGGACCTGCAGCACGATGTATGGCTCCATCAACACCTCCTCCGCCTAACAATGTGCTGTTGGCAGCATTGACGATTGCATCAACCTCAAGCCGAGTAATATCTGTTTTAACGGCTCGGAGATCAGGTTTCATTGCAAGATTTAATCAAAGTAAGCAGAATGAAAAATTATCAATGCTTAATCAATGTGCCTACGCCACCGTCGGTCAACAACTCAAGCAATACCGCATGGGAAGTGCGTCCGTCTATGATATGTGCCGATTCAGCCCCTAGACTGATTGCCCGCAGCGCGCAGGAAACCTTAGGTAGCATCCCGCTGTGTATGGTCTCTTGCTCTATCAGTCGGGAGATCTCCGAACCAGAGGCTTCAATTATCAATTCGCCTTGGTTGTCAAGCACACCCTCGGTATTCGTCATCAAAATCAGTTTTTCGGCTTTCAGATGTTGAGCAATACTGCTTGCCACCCAATCTGCGTTGATGTTATAACATTCGCCTTCGCTACTGATTCCTAGAGGAGAAACCACCGGGATATTTGTAGAGTGGCGTACGAGTTTGTCAAACTTGGCAGAAATATCACTCACTTCTCCCACCATGCCTAAGTCTACTTTTTCCGGTGTGCCTCCTGTGGTCTCAAGTTTAGTTGCCTTTATCAGTCCGTCTGCCATGATACTTTGCGCTTCACCTCCGTGCTCTTTTATATATTGAGTGATACCAATGTTGATGGTTCGCAAGGTCATAACGATTATTCGTATCGCCTCTTTACTGGTGATGCGCAAGCCGTGAATAAATTTACTTTCTATGCCGGCTTCTTTTAGGTCTGCGGAAATAGAAGAACCACCACCGTGAACGATTACCGGATGCATGCCGACCGCTTTCAATAATACAATGTCCCTCGCAAAACTATGTTTCAATTTCTCCTCAATCATTGCACTACCGCCGTATTTGATAACGATTGCCTTGTTGCGAAATTTTTGTATATAAGGCAATGCCTTGCTTAATATCTTAACTGTGTCTTTGTTACTTAAGTTGTCTGTCATCGCTTGAGCTCGTCAAAAGGGTATCTGCAAGGCGGGTTCTACTGATAATAATTGTTTTCTAAAAATATCTTTTATTTCGTTAAGCCGCGTATCACTATTGGCTTCAAAGCGTACAACCAAACACGGTGTGGTATTAGATGCACGCACTAACCCCCAACCGTCCTCGTAATCAACGCGTACGCCGTCGGTATAATCAAGCTGTGCGCCATCAAAACAAGCCAGTTTTAGAAAGCGGTCCATAAAGGTATGCTGGTCTCCTTCTTCTTTCAGATGCACGTTTAATTCCGGGGTGGCGATACCTTTAGGAAACACTGCGAACATATCGCTACAAGTTTGGTCACCAGCAGCATAGATCTCTAAGAGACGTGCCGCCGTATATAAAGCATCATCAAAACCGTACCAACGGTCATTGAAAAAGATATGCCCACTCATCTCGCCTGCCAAAAGTGCGCCGGTTTGTTTGAGTGTGGACTTGACATACGAATGTCCAGTTCTGCATATTTGAGGTTTGCCACCGTTTTTTGCTATGACTTCGGGTAAGTGGCTTGAAGATTTAACATCGTAGACTATGCAAGCACCCGGTTGCTGTCGCAATAGATCTTGTGCGTACAACATCATCTGAAGATCAGGCCATATAATATTGCCCAATTCGTCTACCACACCTAAACGATCTCCGTCACCGTCAAAAGCAATACCTAGTTCCGAGTGACTGGTTTTTACTTCGGCTATCAAATCAACGAGATTTTTCTCGTCGCTAGGGTTAGCATGATGATTAGGAAAATTTCCGTCTATATCGCAATATAAACAATGCAATTTACATCCCAGGGCCTCAAATAACGCAATGACATAAGGACCTGCAACCCCGTTCCCACAATCTGCAACGAGCCGAACAGGACGCGTGATACGAATATCCGATACTACTTTGTTTATATACGGTTCTAGCACGTTGAGCTGCTTATAACTGCCTTGCCCTTTTCTGAAACGCCCTTTGACTACATCACGATATAGAGCCTGAACCTCGTCACCTGCCAGTGTATGACCAGCAACCATCATTTTTATCCCGTTATAATTCGCAGGGTTATGGCTGCCGGTTATCATCAAACCGCAACCTTCTCCGTATTCATGGGCAGCAAAATAAAGTACTGGTGTAGGTACTTCTCCCACATCTGTTACCTGTACACCTGCCGATTGTAAACCGTCCGATAATGCAGTAGCAAAACAAGGGCTTGATAATCTTCCGTCACGTCCCACTATAAAGCGCGATACATCGGAATAACGCGTCGCTATCGCACGACCTATATCATAGACCAGATTCTCATCTAAACCCTCATCCACTATACCGCGCACATCGTATGCGCGAAAAACACGTTGATCTACCGGCATCGTTAATTCTTGCCTGAGTGTCCAAACCCTTTGTCGCTACGCAGGCTTTGCTCAAAAGACTCTACCCTCTCGAAATCAACCTGAACCGTAGGCACAAAAACAAGCTGTGCGATGCGATCTCCGGGATTGATGCTAAAGCAATCGGCACCGCGATTCCAACAAGAAATATAAATTTCTCCTTGGTAGTCGGAGTCTATTAAACCAACAAGGTTACCCAACACGATGCCGTGTTTGTGTCCTAAACCGGAGCGAGGCAATACGACTGCAGCGAGCGACTGGTCTGCTATATGAATGGCGATACCGCTCGATATCAATTCCACCTGCCCAGGCTTAAGTTCAAGTACATCGTCTAAGCAGGCGCGTAGATCCACACCTGCCGAGCCTGAAGTCGCATACTCCGGAATCGGGTATTGACTACCTATACGCGAATCTATGACTTTAAGCTGTATGCGTTTTTTCATAAGCTCGCGTATGTTCGTAATAATCAATAATATGCTTGATGAGGGATTTCCCTAGATTGATCTTTGAATCTGGGCCAAGTTCTACCTTAGCGTTGCGCTTATATACGATTACTTTGTTATTGGGCGTGTCAAAACCGTAGGGATAATTCGTGCCGACTTTGTTGGCAACAATCATATCCAAACCTTTGGCAAGCAATTTTTTCTTGGCATTGCGTTCAAGGTCTGAGGTTTCGGCAGCAAAGCCGACCAAAAAGGGGTGCGGCTGCATCGCTCCGACCGTTGCCAAAATGTCCGGTGTTTGAACCAACTGCAAACGCATCGCTTGCTCATCTCGCTTGATTTTATGGTTGGAGATTTGTTGCACTTGATAATCGGCAACTGCGGCACAAGCAATAAAAATATGGGCATCTTGCACAACCCGAAGTATTGTTTGCAACATATCTTCGGCGGATGATACATCGTATCTTGTAACCCGATTCGGTGTCGTCAACGAGACTGGGCCGGCAATTAAATGCACATCGGCTCCCGATTCGACGGCAGCAGCGGCTAATGCAAAACCCATACGACCCGAACTTCGGTTGGTGATATAGCGCACCGGATCTATCATCTCGTGCGTAGGTCCTGCAGTAATAACCACTTTATATCGGCTTAAGGTTTTATTGGAACCCAACAATTTAATGACGCGATCAACCAACTCCAATGGCTCCAACATACGTCCTTCACCTTCATCGCCGCACGCCTGCTCGCCACTGTCTGGTCCCCAAATCGTAATACCGAAACCGCGTATCTTTTCAACATTGGCTTGCACTGCCGAATGTAACCACATCTGTTTGTTCATTGCCGGGGCAAGTATTAACTTGTTATCAGAGGCAATACACACCGTGGATAATAAATCGTCGGCGATTCCGTGCGCCAGTTTGGCAATGAAATTAGCCGTAGCCGGGGCAATCATAATCAAGTCCGCCCAACGAGCCAAGTCTATATGCTTCATTCCGGCTCCTTCAGCCCCAATGAATTGCTGCGATTCAACTGGATGTCCGGACAATGCCTGCAATGTCAAATTTGTTATAAAAGCCTGCGCCGAGGATGTAGTGATTACGCGAACCTCTGCACCTTGCCCGCGCAACTCACGTACCAAATAGGCACTTTTATACGCCGCGATGCTACCGCAAACGCCTAGTAATACTCGTTTCCCGTCTAAGTCTCGCTTATCCGATTGCATAATCTTTTCTTATGTTTTTGATTTTAACCGTAAATTAAAAAGGTAATTTTAGCTTATCCTTCAACCCTTCCAATAGATTACCTTTGATTTTATCTTTTATCTTTTGTTCAACCTCATCTATTTTTTCTTCCACCTTTTCCTTAACTCCGCTTTTATTCAATAATCCGTCCTTGATTAGACTGCTCAAGTCGGGCTTATATTGCGGAGACTCCAAATCACCCGAAATATGTATAGGTATTTGTAGACGCTTAGCAGACTTCAACTGGGTATATAGCATATAGTCAATCGTTGAATTGACTAGGTTCACTTGCCCCGATCCTTTTACATTGAGTAAAGGCATTTGCATTGCGAGGTCATCGTTTTTCGCAATACCTTTGTTCAATAATATGCTTGCTTTCATCTCGTCAAAGATTAATTCTTCACCAACAGCGCGACGGCTGCGACCTTCAAACAAAGCCACTATCCTTTCAACGATTGCCGCAAGCGACTGGTCTTGCAATGCCCCTTCGGTAATACGCACATCTGCCTTGCCGCTAGATGTTGCCAGCATTTGATCATAATCGCCTAGAGTTCCTGTTAAAGCCAGCTTGATCTGTGCTTGTCCACGTACGGTTGCTGAGCGGTCGGCACTCAATGCTGATTGTATTTTATCTATAGGAACTTGGTTGGCAGATAATCTCATTTGATAGCTATTGGATGCCGGATTCAACTCAGCATTTCCAGAAATTCGGCCTTGATGGAAATCGGCTCGTTGCAAATTCAATAATATCCGATCTCCGACCATAGAACTTGTCAACAAAATTTGTTTTAGTTGTAAAGCATCATAATTGAGTGTTGGAACCGCAATATCAACCTTGGGATTTTCGTATAAATTGCTAAAATTGCTACCTCCCTCCACCTGCATATCACCGTACGAAATCTTGAATCTGTCAACAACAAAGTCACCTTTCAATAATGCTTTATTGCTCTCGGCAGTGAGTTGTAGACTCAAACCTTCGTCCAAACCTTCCACCTGTGCCAGTGTGTTTAGATTGTTGAGTTGTATAACTGCTGCTGTCTGGTCGGGCAACAATTCGGCTGTAACTTTAAGGCTTGCAGCCAATGCTTTGATATCTTGCGACAATCCGTCGGCACGCGCATCTAATGCAATAGGAATCGCTTTATCGGCTAATAGGGCACCGCCTCTCAATTCAAAACCGTCTACTTTGCCATTGACACGAGCAACCAAAGGTGTATCGGATTGCGTTAATTCCATTTGAACATCCACATCGCCAATTTTTACATCGCCAGTAGATAAATCCGGTAGTACCTCAGTATCCAGTACCACTTGAGCATTTAGACCCTCTAGACCTCCTGACAACGAATCAACATTTGCGTTTAAGGAAATCGGAGTAGGTTTGTCCAACGATAAAGCACCACTGTTAAAATTCAGATTATCAACCACTATGCGTGTATCGTTTAGGCGGTCATCCCAAAGTATGTAGCCGTCTTGTAACACAACACCACCGAAGCTGGTCAATGCTATCGCTTGGGAAGCACCAGTTGCCGTATCACCGTTTGTTTTTTGATTCTCCCCGACAAGCAGTTTTAGGTCGTCAAAATTGAGTTGACCTTCGGCATTCCTCACAACATTCGCTTTGATCCCTGTGAGGACGATGCCGTCTACCTGTGCTTCCTGCCTCAACAAAGGTAATAATTTCAACCCTAATTGTATTTCTTGTGCTTCTAAAAAAGGTGCGTTACCAAAAGCGGGGCTTTCTCCGATTTGTAGCCCAGTTGCCGCAATACCCAAGGATGGGAATAGGCTCAAGTTTAGAGTCTCGAGTTCAACCGAACGTTTACTATGTTTTTCAACATAGGAAATAAATTGATCCTTGTAGTCGTTTGCATCAAAGTAATACGCAAAAATAGTACCGAGTGCGACAACCAGTATTATTCCAAACAACAGAAATAGGAATATTCCCTTTATTAGTTTAAGCATTCTCTTGACGACGCCAGATTCCCGAACGTCCCCCGGATTTTTCTAGTAGGCAAACATCACTGATGACCATCCCTCTATCCATTGCTTTACACATATCGTAA
Organism: uncultured candidatus Poriferisulfidus sp.; assembly: GCA_965200865.1. Lineage (GTDB taxonomy): Bacteria > Pseudomonadota > Gammaproteobacteria > Poriferisulfidales > Oxydemutatoraceae > SP5GCR1. The sequence goes on from CBDAVG010000002.1 coordinate 1,611,480, forward strand.
ATAGTCAGTAGTGCAATTTGAACCGCAGTAATCGCCTCCATCTCTACACCGGTTTTTGCATAAACCTCGACACGACTCCGACAAATGATGGCAGGCGCATCTTGCTTAGGTTCAAAACTAAGATCTATAGAAGAAAGACCAATCGGGTGACACAACGGTATCAGTTCGGCAGTGCGTTTAGCCGCCATGATACCGGCAAGCCGAGCAACGCCCAACACATCGCCTTTGGCGGATTCTCCAGCTAATATCGTTTGCAAAGTTTGCTCTTTCAGCAAAATGCGTCCTTCGGCAATTGCCACCCTATGGGTGACAGCTTTATCGCCGACATCAACCATTCTTGCATTGCCTTGTTTATCAAAGTGCGTTAATTCAGACATCTCTTTTTTAGTTTCACGCGGTAAAATAATTCGGTTGAGGTATCAAAATAAGAGTATAGCATGATAAAAGTTAGATATTTTGCGTCGTTGCGCGAACAAATAGGGCGAGACCTAGATATTATAGAAGATATAGACGGAATATCGTCGGTGAGAGAACTAAGGAAAAGTTTATCAAGCATGTTGCCAGCGCAGACTTTATGCGCGGTCAACTACGAGTATGCCAACGATGATACGCCGATTAAGGACGGCGACGAAGTTGCTTTTTTCCCACCAGTTACAGGCGGGTAAGAGGAATTATCGCAACACCAAAAACATTGAATAGCTGCCGCGTAGTATTTTCAACAACAAAGGTTTATCTTCGTCTATTAAAGACTCAAAATCATCGAAATCTCTCACAATTCGACGGTTTGTTGCGACGATAATATCACCTTGTCGCAAACCACTGCGTTGCGCAGCACTACCACCTTTGACTTCCTTGATCTCTATGCCGGGTTTTTCCGAATTATCGCTCTCCGACAAAACAGCACCCGAGAGACGTTTATCATAACGATCTCCATCCGCACTCGCTATTTTTCTAGCAGTGATATAAGCGGTTATTTCAAGTTCATCATCATCTCTGAGGACTTCTAATACGACTTTGGATCCCATGCGAAGCAACCCTATATAGTTTCTTATGTCGGCACTATCCTCAATTTCTTTACCATTGACCGATAAGATGATATCACCTGGTTCAATGCCCGATTTTTCAGCCGAAGAACCAGGCTCAACTTCAGTAATAACTACGCCTTTTTCTTGATCTAGACCAAAGGCATCGGCTAAATCTTGAGTGATTGTTTGGACGACGACACCCAAACGACCCCGCTTAACTTCACCGTGTTCAATCAATTGTTCGGTGATATTCATTGCCATATTAACCGGTATCGCAAAACCTATGCCGACATTTCGACTGGCTCCTAAAATAGCCGTGTTAATTCCTATCAAGCGACCTTCCAGATCAACCAAAGCACCGCCCGAATTGCCGGGGTTGATCGACGCGTCGGTTTGTATAAAGTCTTCGTACGACTCTATCCCCAAGCCGCTACGCCCTAGTGCACTGACGATGCCTAAGGTCACAGTATGCGCGAGTTGAAAAGGATTACCAATAGCGACGGCAAAATCGCCTACTTTAATCGCTTCCGAATCACCTATCGATATCTCTACTAGATCTTCGGCATCTATTTCTATCACTGCGATATCAGCTTCTTCGTCAATACCGACTATTTGGGCCGTATAACGTCTGTCGTTGTCTAAGGTTACGTAGATATTGTCGGCTGCTTTGACTACATGCGCGTTGGTAATGATATAGCCTTCTTCGGCATTGATAATAACGCCCGAACCTGCTCCGCTACGCCGACGTTCCTGTTTTTGTCCTTCTTCAAATCCAGGAAAGTCAAAAAAACGTCTGAAAAACGGGTCGCTGGAAAAAGGGTGCGGGCGACGATAAATTTCTATGACTTCCTCGGTTGCAATATTAACCACTGCCGGCATAGTTCTCTCCAGCATAGGTGCTAAAGTCGGCAGTGCTCCTGCCGATGTTGCAGCATAGAGCGACATGGTGGCAGAGAATAATGCAAATGCGGCAAATAGAGTAATAAAAGTTTTTTTCATCGGAGGTTCCCAATAGATAATAATAATCCGCGAGCGTGCTAAACACGCTTGCGGGGTTACGGTGTAGAACAGTTTAGTTTACGGCCACCGATATTTTTTTAGGTTGCACCGATTCCTTTTTTGCTACCGAAATCTTTAGCACACCGTTCTCGTGCTTAGCTGCAACAGTCTGGGTATCGGCAGTCGAAGGCAATGTAAAGCGTCTTTGATAACTACCCGAATGACGTTCGGTATGTATATATTGCTCTTTACTATCACTCACTTCGGATGAATGTTTTGCCGATATCACAAGGCTGTTGTCTTCTACATGCACATCGATATCGTCGGCTTTTATTCCGGGCAAATCGGCATAAAAAGTCCAACCCGTGTCGCTTTCTTTAACATCTACTGCTGGTATTAACCATTTGCTAAAATCTTCGCCGCTGCCTTTTTCAGGAGGCCAGGCTAACAATTTTTCAAACGGACCGAACAGTCGATCAAAGTTTGACAATACTAGTGAATTATTCATTTTCTATACTCCATAGTTGTGTTAATCGGATATTTATAATATAGAGACGCAATATTGATTTTCAAGTAACAATTAAACAGCTTCAAAACGACCTTTGTCTCTATTTTTGCGCACCTTATCGGCAGTAAAGATTTCTCCGTTCATCGCAATATAAACACCCGACTTCAATAATTGAACCGCAGCCAATGCAAAACCAGTATTGAATTCTGCATCACTATTTTTGAAGCGGGCAGGTTGCATAGCACCAGTTAAGACAATCGTTTTCCCATCAATGCCTTGCAAGGCGCGCGCAGTTTCTACCATCGTATCAGTACCGTGTATAACGATGAAATGTATGTTTGAGTCTTTTGCTATACGCTCACGCAAAACGACACGATCGGCATCGTTAAGGTCTAGACTATCTTTGCTTATGATCGCTTCAACTTGATAATCAAGTGCCACTCTCGCTTGCTCCAATATGGAAGACACTTGAGGGTCGCCGATATGATAATCACTCAACGCATCGTAATATACCTTGTCGAAGGTGCCGCCTGTGGCAAGAAATATAATTTTCATCTAGATATAATCTCAGTCATCGTTTGTTCATCGGTAAATAATGGTTGCTTTCTGATATTATTATAGAAGATGTACGATACTACTCAAAAATTACGCACCAAAATTATCGCTGACAGCGACCGCTGTGTTATGTGCGGCTTATGTTTGCCACATTGCCCGACTTTCAATATTGAACACAACGAAGCCGATTCGCCTAGAGGGCGTATCTTATTAGCTAAAGCGATTGCTAAACAACAGTTAAAAGCCGATGAAGATGCGTGCACGCATCTTGAGACATGTCTGCATTGCTTGCATTGCGAGCGAGTTTGCCCAGCAAAAGTACCCTACGGAGAATTAATAGATAACATCAAACATTATTTACATCAGGAACAACAAACAACCCCGCTACCGTTATGGCTGAAATTGGTAATCATCTCTCGCCAACTACGATTTTTGTTCTCTTTATTCATTAAGCTATACCAATACTCCGGCATCCAAGCAATGTTGAGACGGTGGAATTTATTCAAACGGTCAACCGCCGCCTCTTGGGATGCAATGCTAGCCAAGCGATATCATATGTCTGCTGTAAAACCACACCCGACAATACACTCGGAATATAAAAACGTAGCCTTGTTCACTGGTTGTGTCGCAACTATAAGTGACCAAAACACCCTAAAGGCAACTAGAGAATTGCTCACAGCAGCAGGTTTTAAGGTACAGTCAAATGACCGGCAATATTGTTGCGGAGCTATCCATCAACATATTGGTGATTCAGAGTATGCACGACGTTTGATGTTAAAAAACTCTGCAGCGTTCAAACCCAACATTCCCATCGTGTCTTGCGCGAGTGGCTGTGGGGGACAGTTGCAACAATACGATAACGAGATATCAACGCGTCATTATGACATCCACGCCTTTTTAACCGAACACGCCAAACATTTGGTTTTTAGAGAATTATCCGAAACTGTTGCATTACACACACCGTGCTCAATGCAAAACATCTTAAAACAGCAAGAAATGCCGAAACAGCTTTTGAGTCTAATCCCGAACTTATCTGTTGTTTCCTTAAAACCTCAAACAACTTGCTGCGGAGCAGCAGGCATACAGATACTGCAACACCCAGCACAGGGTAATGCATTAGCCGATGATACAATTGATGCTATGAAAAAAACAAATGCCGATATCCTACTCACATCAAATGTAGGCTGTGCTATGCACCTAAGACGTAGAATTTGGCACCGTAAACTTAAGTATGAAGTGATGCACCCTGTGCTATTACTTTATAAACAACTACGAACTATAAAAGACTGATGAAACGGTACTCACTTATTGATCAACTGATTATAAATGCCGACCTTGTGTTGCGCGCGTTCAACGGTATATCGACAGAAAAGCGACGCAAACATCCGGCAACAGGTATTCCCGAAAGTGACTTAAGCGAAAATGAAAAAGAAATGGCAGCTCGTTTGATGCGCGTCAATCATGCTGGAGAAATCGCTGCGCAAGGTCTTTATCACGGACAAACATTATTTGCGCGCCACCAAACCACTCGCCGACACCTACTTGACAGTGCACATCAAGAAACCGAACACTTGTATTGGTGTGAACAGCGTATAAAACAACTAGGCGGTCGCACCAGCTTACTAGCACCAGTTTGGTATGCGGGTTCTTTTGCAATAGGCACTTTGGCATCGCTCGCCGGCGATCGCTGGAGCTTCGCATTTATAAGGGAAACCGAAGAACAGGTCGTAGAGCACTTACAATCTCACCTAAATCGCCTGTCTCCTAAAGATAAAATCACAAGAACGATTATCAGACAGGTTATTTCGGATGAAGCCGAACATGCCCAATCGGCGTATTCGCAAAGTAGCTATAAAATTCCACAAGAACTTAGCACGATGATGCGAGCAACCGCTAAAATCATGACCGTGGGGGCATACTACATATAATTCTATTCGCCTAGAGTCTATAAAGATTTGGGATAACTTATGAAAAATCCCCAAACTAAAACAGACTATGGCAGCACAGAAGATTGGTAATACGAACCCTTTCTATACCATGCGCCTTCAAAAACAAATCTATTTCTTCGGTAGGAGTGGATCTTAACCGCAGCATATCTCATGATGTTTTTCTCTACCGAGTATAACAAATTGTGATTTATAGTCGCGTCTTGGGAAACCTGCTCTACAAGTTTCTCAAAATCAGTGTATCTATAAATATTGTATTTGGGTTTTAAGAAATCAAAGTAATCAGAATCCATTATATTTGACATGATATAAAGCGGCATATTTTTGCTATGCATTTCGTAGATATTTTTCACAGCTGCTTCTATACCCTTGCGCAGATAGTCGGCATGTTTTATTTCTTTTGATGCTATTTTTGAATTTTCAGCAAACCTCACATGCATACATGCGTAATAACGAAAATTATTGAAGTCCTGCTCTATACTGAATTTCCTAAACCTGGGCAAATCATATAAAACATCGGTAAATAACTTCATGCTCTCCTGTTTTGTACCGAAATGATTGATTACTATATCGCTCAAGCTCTCCACTCGTTTGGAGGGAGGAATGACGACATAAAAAGGAGACTTGAAGTATGCATTTAACCTGGGGCTGAAATATAAGCCTTTGTAAATCTTGGGTAACTTTTTATCCTTCCCTTTTAGCCTTAAATTTCCTTTATCCCTAGCCAAAATGATTATACGGATAGTTTCATTTTCTTCATTATAGAGCCGAAGACCATGAACATGCCGTACTTGTGATTCGGGACACGACCAATCAAAATCTTTTTCATGCACATACCGTAAAGTTTCAGATAATTCTTTAATCGTTCCGTCGGATGTCGTTTCCAGTATTTTTACAGCCGATAAATTGATATGTTCGTCCCAATCAATAGATACATCTTGTTCTATATCATCTAATCTATGTGCGAAAGAAGTTCTAGCCTCTTTGATAATCGGAATTCTTCCTAACGATAAAGCCACTCTTATAAGTGATACCAAATCGTAGGTTTTAGAATCCAAACCGCCGTCGTATTCATAAGAAAAATACAGATATTTATCGCTTCGCTGTAACATTGGTGTGATAGTCTATTTATCGGAATAGTTTCATAAGTGTTCTATGCTGCTCAACATCGTTATCGCTGTCTAAAAACCTGTTTTTATACGGCTCCAACTCCCTCTAAACACAAAAAAAGAATCCTTCTGGTTGGGCACAATTTTAACTAGCGCATGCTGCATAATACTCTTCTCCATCGAATAGAGTAAGTCGTGATCTATAACCTTCTGCTCTACAAACCGTTTTCTAAGCTCCTCAAAATCAGCATCTATATACATCGTATTTGGGTTTCAAAAAGTCAAAATAATCCGGTTCTACTATGTTTGACGTAATATATAGCGGCAAGCCTGAAATACTTTCTCTTTAAGATTAGATTTTGGTTTTCTATGACTCCACTCCCCTCTGAAAATAAAAGCATAATCTCTTCTCTTGGGAAAAATTTTAACTAACGCATGCTGCATAATATTCTTTTCCACTGAATAGAGTAAGTCGTGATCTATGACTTCCTGCTCTGCAAACCGTTCTCTAAGCTCCTTAAAGTCAGTATATCTATATACATCGTATTTGCTTTTCAAAAAGTCAAAATAATCAGGTTCTACTATATTCGACATAATGTATAGAGGCAAGCCTACAATACCCTCTTCATACACCATCTCAGTAGTTTTGCTTAAACTCTTTTTTAATACCGAGGACCGTTGCTTAAGATGTCTTGAAGCCCTCTTAGCATTACGTTCATGCCGCACATGCATGCATGCGTAACTACCTGCGTTCCTTATAAATTCATTCCTTTGCAGTTTGTATCTAGGTGAAAAGTTATATAACATATTAGATAGGGTATTAATTCCTGCCAAAGTTGTTCCAAAGTGCCTGAGTACTATTTCTGTTAAATCATTTACTTCCTTAGAGGGGGGGAATATTATGAAAAATGAAGGATCATAATGAATGTCGCCTCTACTCTTAAATTTCAACTTGTTGAGAGAATCAATCGGTTTTTTGAGCGATGACAAATCTTCATCTTTTAGTAGGCAGATTATAGGATACTGATCATTCTCCTTATCGTGAACTTGTCCACTACTAATAAAACGTACCTGTCTCTTAGAATACAGACTAAAATCAAAATCCCTTTCGTACACATATTGTAAAGTGCCGAGGATTTCCTTCACAACCTCGTTGGGTTCTGCTTTCAGTATCTTTGTTGCTGATAAATCGATATACTTATCCCAATTAATACATGCATTTTTTTCTACCCTATCCAACCTATGATTTTTGGAAGTTACCATTTCTTTTATAATAGGAACTCTTCTCATAGATAAAGCGACATTGATTATTATTTCCAAATCCCAAAGGCTTGAGTCCAGTCCTCCTCCTCTGACATATGGAATATAGAGATATTTTTCTGGGTGCTGTAACATTTCTAAGCTTTGGGTGAAGTGATACCAGTTTATTTTTTATATTTACTGGAACGGTCTTCGTGCCATACCAAGCATTGGGAGTCGGCTTCAAAAAACGATAGCTGGACAACGCCTTTGGAAGTAATCAAGTTCTTAGTAGTATTGAAAGCCAACAATGTAGTTAGAATATGGCTCGTCGGTTTTTTGTTAGTCTGTGACATCATATTACTATCGTTGTCGAAATAGTTTCATAAGTGTTCTCGCCGACGCGTTATCGTTTTTTTTCAACAAGGCCGCTTAGATTCCATTCTCCTTTGAAAACAAACATGTAATTTTTCCGAGCGGGAAAAATTTTAACCAACGCATGCCGCATAATATTCTTCTCCACCGAATAGAGTAAGTCGCGATCTATGATCTCCTGCTCTACAAACCGCTCTCTAAGCTCCTTAAAATCAGTATATCTATATATATCGTATTTGCTTTTCAAAAAGTTAAAATAATCAGGTTCTGCTATGTTTGACATAATATATAGCGGCAAGCCTTGAACACTTTGTCCATACGCTATTCCAATGGTTTCGCTTAAACTTTTTTTTAATGCCGAGGACTGCTTCTTAAGCAATCTTGAAGCAGATAAAGGATTGACTCCATAACGCACATGTACGCACGCATAACCACCCGAGTTCCTTAAAAATTTGTCCTTTTGTTTCCGGTATCTAGGTAAAAAATTATTTAGCATATGACATAGAGTATTCATTCCTGCTAGGGTTGTTCCGAAGTGACTGAGCACTATCTCTGTTAAATTATTTACTTCCTTAGAGGGGGGAAATATTATGAAAAATGAAGGATCATAATGAATGTCGCTTCTATCATCAAATTTCAACTTGTTGAGAGAATCAATTGGTTCTTTGAGCGATGACAAATCTTCATCTTTTAGTAGACAGATTATCGGATAACGATCATTCTCCTTGTCATGAACTTGTGCACTATTGATAAAACGTAATTGACTCTTAGAGTACAAATTGAAATCAAAATCCTTTTCGTAGACATATTGTAAAGTGTCGGGAATTTCCTTTAAGACCCCATCGGGTTCTGCTCTCAGTATCTTTGCTTTTGACAAATCAATATATTTATCCCAATTAATAAATGCATCCTGTTCCATATTATCCGATCTATTAAACTTATAAATCTGCATTTCTTTTATGATGGGGACTCTCTTCATAGATAAAGCAGTATTGATAATTATTTCCAAATCCCAAAGCTTTGAATCTAGTCCACCACCTTTGACATAAGGAATATAGAGATATTTTTCTGGATGCTGTAACACTTTTAGGCTTTAGGTAAGGTAACACCGGTTTGTTTTTGATATTTACCGGCACGGTCTTTGTACGATACCGAACATTGGGAATCGGCTTCAAAGAACAACAGTTGTGCAACACCTTCACCGGCATAAATCTTAGCCGGTAGCGGCGAAGTATTAGAAAATTCCAACGTTATATGACCCTCCCACTCGGGTTCTAGCGGTGTAACATTAACAATGATGCCACAGCGCGCATAAGTTGATTTACCTACACATATAGTCAATACCGAACGTGGAATCTGCAGGTACTCAACAGTACTCGCTAAGGCAAAGGAATTCGGTGGGATGATACAAACATCTGAATGTACATCAAGGAAACTTTTTTCGTTAAATGCTTTAGGGTCTACGATGGTTGAATTGATATTGGTAAACACCTTGAAATGATTACTGCAACGAATATCATAACCGTAGCTTGAAGTGCCGTACGAAATTACTTTTTGATCGTCAACACGACTAATTTGATTAGGTTCAAAAGGTGTAATCATGCCTTTTGCCGCCATCTCGCGTATCCAATTATCAGGTTTGATGGACATTTCAGTCGTTGCGAATAACGATTTTAGGGAATTTGGCAGAATAATCTTTGCCTTGAATCGCAAGCCGTGCGGCTGCTTTGCGAGCTACTTCTTTATAAATTTGCGTGGGACGGCTATCCTCGTCAATCAATACAGTAGGGGTGCCGCTATCAGTTTGTTCGCGAATATGAATGTCCAACGGCAATGCACCCAGTAATTCTACATCGTAATCTTCGGACATTGACTTACCGCCTCCGCTACCGAAAATAGGTTCTTCGTGTCCGCATTGGCTACAGATATGAATACTCATATTTTCAACAATGCCGAGTATAGGTACATCAACTTTCTGAAACATTTTGACGCCTTTGCGAGCATCAAGCAGAGCAATATTTTGTGGAGTAGTCACAATGATTGCTCCACTCACGGGTATTTTCTGGGCTAAAGTGAGTTGCACATCACCAGTACCAGGTGGCAAATCCACGATTAAATAGTCTAAATCAACCCAGTTGGTATTATTTAATAACTGTTCTAAGGCTTGTGTGACCATAGGACCTCGCCAAATCATAGGTGTATCTTCTTCTATCAGAAAACCGATGGACATGGCTTGTAGTTCGTGTTTTTGCATCGGTTCTAAAGTCTTGCCATCTTTAGAGTTGGGCTGTCCTTTAAGGCCTAACATACTTGGTTGGCTAGGTCCATAAATATCTGCATCTAGAATACCGACCTTCGCACCTTCGGCAGAAAGTGCCAAAGCCAAATTAACCGCAGTAGTTGATTTACCAACCCCGCCTTTGCCGGATGCTACCGCAATCACGTTTTTGATCTCACGCATGGGTTTCAGATTTTTCTGCACAGAGTGAGAAACAATCTCCCAATCAACCTTTACCTCAACCTCTAGGATGCCTTCTAAAGCCATGATTTTCTCCTCTATTTGACTCTGAAACCATGTCACCATAGATTTTGCCGGGTAACCCAGCCGTACATGCACGGCAACCTTTCCATCGGCTATATCTATGTTTTCAACCTCTTTGGAAGCAACCAAGTCTTTGGCAGTATTGGGGTCGGTAATGTTAGCTAGGATATGCTCTATTGTTTCTTTGTTAACTTCTGACATCGTATTACTCCATTATCAAAACAGCCATTATATACCATACATTTCAATCATATATGCGTTGGCGTTATACAGGTTTTATGCGTTCAAGGCAACGAAAACATAAATCGTATTTGTTTTTATCGTCGGCGCAATAATCACTGCTTGCAACGATACGCCAATCTTCGCTATTCAATAAAGATGCTGGAAAATAGGTGTCGCCCGACAGCGTTTCGGTTTTAACTAGGGTAGAGTAGATCCGGTTTGCGTGGGGGATGAATAGATGATATATTTGTGCGCCGCCGATTACAAAACATTCTCTGTCACCGACCACGGTTTCCAATTCTTCTATAGAGGAAATTAGATAGCATCCTTGCGCGTCAAAGCGATTACGGCTGAATACCACATTGCTACGGTTAGGCAGCGGACGGCCTATAGACTGATAAGTCTTTCTTCCCATCACGATGATATGTCCGCTGGTGATTTTTCTGAAACGAGCAAGATCAGCAGGCAGATGCCAAGGCAGCTTATTATTCGCCCCGATTAAATAGTCGGGCGTATGGCATGTAATTAGAGATATTTTCATACCGCAACTGATGCCGAAATCGGGGCATGCGGATGATAATCCAAAAGTTCAATGTCTTCAAAGCTAAATTGATATAAATCTTTGACCGCTTCGTTGAGTTTTACTCTTGGTAAATTTCTGGGTTCTCTTTTTAATTGCTCACGAGCTTGGGCTACATGATTTTTATACAAATGTACATCACCCAAGGTATGAATCAATTCGCCACATTCAAGGTCGCTAACTTGGGCTATCATCATCGTCAATAGCGCGTACGACGCAATATTGAAAGGCACGCCTAGAAAGACATCGGCACTACGCTGGTAGAGTTGACACGACAATCGTTTATCTACCACATAAAATTGCATTAATATATGGCACGGTGCCAAACGCATATAGGGCAATTCACCAACATTCCATGCGCTGATCAGCAACCGACGAGAGTTGGGCTGTACTTTCAAGTCAACCAGCAAGCGGCTCAATTGATCAACCGTGCCGTCCGCACCGCGCCACGCACGCCATTGCTGTCCGTATATAGGTCCTAAATTGCCGTCTTCATCTGCCCATTCATCCCATATAGAAACATTGTGTTTATGCAGGTAATCAATATTGGTGTCTCCAGCAATGAACCATAATAATTCGTACACCACCGACTTGAAATGAATCTTTTTCGTGGTTAGCAAAGGAAAACCATCTTGCAGTTGATAACGCGACTGCCATCCAAATAAAGAATAAGTACCCACGCCGGTGCGATCTTCTTTGACCGCACCTTGCTCTAGTATCGTTTTCAATAAATTAAGGTAAGGTTGCATAAACTTGTATCAGTAATTTCCAAGCAAAACATTTTATCCGATAATCAGCTTTGCTGCTTGTTAGCATAAAAGATTGTAAGCACAAAGTAATAATGTGGGATTGTTGAAAAATAGAACCGCCGTTTGTTGCAAATAACCGTTCCTTGTTACAGTAGCACAAGGAATGTTAGGTTATACAAGATTTAGCTATTTATGGCTGTTAGAAATAACACGAATAGCAAAGACAAACGGCGTAACATTGTATAGAACCTCAACATGATTGTTAAACGCATGCATTACAAAATGCATAGGCCTGCCACCCCTCCAAAGGAGGGGAATATACTAATGCAGATACTTTTTCAACAGCCCTAGCTGCGCCGCTTGTTAGCATAAAAGATCAACCCGACACCAACCGCAACCATTGCCAACGACAATAGTTGCCCCATCGTCATCCATCCTAAAGCAACAAAGCCTATATGTGCGTCGGGCTCTCGGGTGAACTCAACCAAGAATCGTAGCACACCATAACCAATGGCAAAGTACGCAGCGACTCGACCTAAGGGGCGCGGTTTTTTAGAATAGAACCACAACACAATGAATAACACCACACCCTCCAGCAAAAATTCATACAGCTGAGAGGGATGACGCGGCTCAGAGCCAGCAATAGGAAACACAACTGCCCACGGTAAATCGCTAATCCGCCCCCATAATTCTCCGTTAATGAAGTTACCGATTCTTCCCAAGCCCAAACCTATAGGCACAAGAGGTGCGATAAAGTCCATTATCCGCAAAAAGTTAAGCCCACGGGTGCGTGCAAATATCCAAACAGTTATTAGCACACCGAGCATACCGCCGTGAAAACTCATGCCACCTTGCCATATCATAAATAAACTCAGCGGCTCAGTCAGTAGCGTAGAGAAGTTATAAAATAGCATATAGCCCACGCGCCCTCCGACAATTACGCCGATAATTCCGTAAAACAATAAATCGTCCAGCTTAGAGATCGGAACACCGTATAAAGGGTTGCGGGCGCGCATACGACCCAATATATAAAATATGATAAAAGCGAGTAGATACATCAAACCGTACCAATGTACCTGGACCGGACCTAAGGAAAATGCAACAGGGTTTATATTCGGCAGATGAATCATGATAAAAGCATTATAATGGTATTGTCAAAGTTATCTACAACAATGAAAAAGCACAACCGTCTATTAGAAGAAACCAGTCCTTATTTACAGCAGCACGCCGATAACCCGGTAGATTGGTTCCCTTGGGGTGAGGAAGCCTTGAGTAAAGCAGAAAAAGAAGATAAGCCTATATTTTTATCTATAGGTTATTCGGCATGTCACTGGTGCCATGTGATGGCTCACGAGTCCTTTGAAGACGAACAAACTGCCGAAATGATGAACGCATACTTTATCAACATCAAGGTAGACCGCGAGGAGCGACCTGACCTAGACAAAATTTATCAAACATCACAGGCTTTGATTAATCAACGTAGCGGTGGTTGGCCGTTGAGCATGTTCTTAACCCCGACTAGCCACCTTGCCTTCTTCGGCGGTACTTATTTTCCCAAAGAGTCGCGCTATGGGATGCCTGCATTCAAAGATGTTTTACAGCATATACACTACTACTACCAGCAACGCAAAGAGAATATATACCAACAGAATATTGCAATGCAGGAAGCATTACAAAATATATATACGTTGCCGCAAACATCCGATATAGCAAGTTCCGCGTTGATAGAGGAAGCCGAACGCACATTACATGCTACGTACGATAGGCATTACGGGGGGTTTGGCAATGCCCCTAAGTTTCCACAAGTTGATTTACTGGATTTTTTGATTATGCTATGGGCAAGGAATCCAGCCAAAGCACAAAGTGCAGCAATTGCTTTGATTACGCTGAGCAAGATGTGCCGAGGTGGGATTTACGATCAGCTAGGGGGTGGCTTTTGTCGATATTCGGTAGACGAGCAGTGGTTGATTCCGCATTTTGAAAAGATGCTCTACGATAACGGACAATTATCGGGATTGTTGGCGCAAGCATGGTCTATTACGCACGGTGAGATATTTAAGCGTAAAGCAATTGAAACAAATGACTGGGTAATCCGAGATATGCAATCACCTCAAGGTGCTTATTATTCTTCTTTAGATGCCGACTCCGAAGGTGTGGAAGGAAAATATTACTATTGGGAACAAGACGAACTGAGATCGCTACTCACCAAGGACTACGACATTGCCGCATATTATTTTGGTATTGAAGGGACACCCAATTTTGAAGGCTATTGGCATCTGCAAGAAAAACATGATATTGAGGAAACCGCACGAACCCTAAAAATCACCACCGCGTCGGCAGAGAAGAAAATTGAAGGCGCAAAGCTAAAGTTATTGGAACATCGTACGTTGCGAATCATGCCTGAGCGCGACGAGAAGATATTAACAAGTTGGAATGCGCTGATGATCAAAGGCATGGCATTGTCTGCTTATTTGTTGGACAAAACCGAATACCGACAGTCTGCTAAGCGTGCCTTGGACTTTATACGCGCATATTCTTTGAACGGTGCGCGCCTGTATGCAGTGTGTAAAAACGACAAAGCACATACCAATGCCTATTTGGACGATTACGCCTTTTTGATTGATGCAATTCTTTATCTTAACCAAGCACATTGGCATAGCGCGGACTTTGAGTTAGCTTATGATTTGAGCAACACTTTGATTGATTATTTTGAAGATACCGAACACGGTGGTTTTTATTTCACTTCTCACGACCATGAACAATTAGTGCAGCGTCCACGCACATTAACTGACGAAGCGACATCCTCTGGCTATAGTATTGCAGTTAGCGCATTACTCAAAATGGGTACCCTACTAGGTGAAGAACGGTTTATAAGAGCGGCTGAGCGTGCAATGACACAGGCTAAAGGGGCAATGGTAGACTCTCCCCAGCAGTATGCGGGTCTGCTTAAAGCCTTTATGGAATACGAACAAGAATTCGAATACATCGTTATTCGCGGTAGTTCAGAGATATGCGCACAATGGCTGCGTATCACCGCAGATTACTATAGCCCAGTTCGCTTGTGTTTCGCTATACCGACAACTGCAACCAACCTCCCTGATGCCTTAGAAGATAAAAAAGCCGATAGCTCCTCTGAGAAAGGTGTTGCTTATTTATGCCGCGGACAAACCTGCTATTCACCTTTTAAGCGCGTTGAAGAGTTAACGAAACATTTGCAATCATCGGTAGCTGAACTTCCCCTAGAATGAGCTACCTAAGGTTATTCGTACGATTCATTCTAGTCGGATCGCATGTTTTGCTGGCGGCCATTATCGCACCTTTATGCTTTATGTCAGGCAAGCATGGCAAGCTAAAAACTTTCCAAAAGAGGTTAATACAATGGGAGATGAGATTTTGCTTGAAACTGTTGGGTGTCAAAATACATCAGATAGGACAAGCTACGAAAAAAGTACAATTGATAGTATCCAATCACATCTCTTGGATCGATATACTGGTTATCGGTAGCACGGTATCATCGTGTTTTTTATCCAAAGCCGAAGTACGGAAATGGCCGATTATCGGAAAGCTCACAATACGCTACGGCACTATTTTCATTACCCGAGGACAAGACAGCCACTTGGTTCGAGAAGAAATCACAAGAAGACTCGCCGATGATATCAACGTGGTTTTATTTCCAGAGGGTACAACCTCAGACGGCACATCAGTGCGCCCCTTCTTTCCTCGACTGATGGCCACTGCAATAGATACCGATACATCAATACAGCCTGTTTCCTTGCGCTACTTTAACGATAACCGAATTAGCGATATTGCACCGTTCACGAGTGACCGCTCTTTGTTGAGCCACGCCATTCAATTACTAAAACAAAAATCTACCGATGTCATCATTTGCTTCGGACCGCCCATTACGCCACAAGGAAAAGACCGCAGTAGCCTTGCCAAGCAAGCACACGCCACAGTATTAGACGGAGTTATAAAAACATCGCCAATGCTACCGTGAAACCTATAATCGCTAAGGAAATGACACGTGGATTCGCATCATGGAACACCTCATTATGTGCTATAGTTATTGACCCAATCGGAGTGTAGCTCAGCTTGGTAGAGCACTGCCTTCGGGAGGCAGGGGTCGGAGGTTCAAATCCTCTCACTCCGACCATTGGAAAGTAGAACCGCCGATTGACCCAGTTGGTCAATCGGCGTAACGTCGTGCAGACCCCTAACATGGGTATGTGTGGGTCGGACAAGCTAAGGCTTGTCCTAAATGGTGGGTACGCCATAAAACCACCGATTATCGCCGAGTGTACCCGCCACTTGAGCCAGTAGGTCAAGTGGCGTAACTTTGTACGAAATCTAAATATTGTGTTCGTTAAAAACAGTACGTATATCAAAATCAATCAGTGTGACATTGTGCAGAACCTCAACAGTATTGTTAAACGCATACATTACAAAATGCATAGGCTACCCCGTCAGATAGAACCGCCGATTGAACCGATAGGTCAATCGGCGTGACGTTGTGCAGAGCCTCAACATGAATGCTAGACGCATAAATTGCAAAGTGCATAGGCCTGCCACCCCTCCAAAGGAGGGGAATACTATTTTTCAACAGTCCCACACGCAGCCAAACCACTGGAACAAGTGGTGGTTCTATCATGCAAAAATACACTTAGTCGGTTATTAATAACCATTCGTCGGTATCCCGAAACTCAGCCGCCTAAATACGGCAAAGTAGTATATTTTATGGAGATATCAATGACTATTAAACACTGGCCAAACAAGGAAAGACCACGCGAGAAATTACTAACCTACGGATCAGAAAATTTATCCGATGCAGAATTGCTCGCAATCTTACTTAATTCAGGAACATCCGGAATGTCAGCACTTGACCTTGCCCGTCAATTATTGAAAACCTTCGGAAGCCTGAGAGCGATAACGGAAGCGGACAAAAAAGATTTATGCCTCAACAAAGGCGTAGGCGATGTTTGTTATACGCGACTGCAAGCCGCACTAGAAATTACTAGAAGGACGCTGATGGAATCTATGAAGAAAAAAGATATGGTTGCCAGTCCCGAGCGAGCACGTAAATATTTAACCTTAAAGATGCGCAATTATCCTTACGAAGTTTTTGCCTGCTTATTTCTTGACAACCAACATCGCGTCATCGCTTTTGAGGAACTATTCCGCGGCACTATAGACGGTGCGAGTGTGCATCCTAGAGAAGTCGTTAAGCGAACCTTGCATCATAACGCTGCAGCGATTATCTTAGTTCATAACCATCCCTCAGGATCCAGCGAACCTTCTCATGCCGACCGCCATATCACCGAAGAACTAAAAAATGCGTTGTCGTTGATTGATGTACGGATACTTGATCACTTTGTGGTCGGTGAAAAAATAACATCGTTCACCGAATCTAATTTACTTTGAGAACACGCTACCCATGTGTCTGTATCTATTTTAAGCAGATTACACAAAATGAGATTCTCTATATTATAATAAGCGTCATATCTTCTTTGATACTACAAAAATCAAAACTATGCGAAAAACACCGATAACCAAATTAGGGGCAGAAAGGCTTAGAGAAGAATTAAAGCACCTCAAAACCGTAGAACGCCGGAAGATAATCGCAGCGATTGCAACTGCGCGTGAGCACGGAGACCTTAAAGAAAACGCCGAATATCACGCAGCACGCGAACGCCAAAGCTTCATTGAGGGGCGCATTAAAGACATAGAATTCCACCTTTCCGAGAGCGAAATTATTGATATCACACAATTAAAACATAATAACAAAATAGTATTCGGAGCAACGGTTGAACTATATGACAAGGATGCCGAGACAGAGTGCACATATCAAATTGTAGGAGAAATAGAAGCGGATATTAAGCAAAACAAAATATCCGTCACCTCACCTTTAGCACGAGCGATGATTGGGAAGGCGGAAGGCGATAGTATTGTCGTCGAGACACCCAGCGGTGAAAAAACATACAAAGTTCTATCATTAAACTACGGCTAGACTCAGCCAAAACCAATCGGCTGTGAGATTACTCTTCCCATAGCAATTCTGCTTCTTTTAGTCTCTGCTGATACTTTATCCTTTTTTTTATACCACTCGGCACTTAGCCCGAGACATACGGCCTCTATAGCGTAAAAATATGACAAATTGCCTCTGAGGCTGCTTTTTTACACATCACAAAAACCATGAACGCTTATGAAAATCTTTAGCAAATCTATATTTTCCAAACATTGTCCAGTTTGTTTATCTACCACCGAACACACTGGCTTGTGTGAAAATTGTTTATCGAATCTAATTCAACCAAGACATAGTTGTCGGATTTGTCTTGTACCGCTTGAACGTCAAACAGGCAATATTTGTATTTCTTGTTCGGCAGGCGTGCCTTTTGATCAAGTTGTTGCACTAGCTCATTATACTTCCCCGCTCAGCGATTTGATTTGTAGGTTGAAATACCACAATCATATCTATTTAGCTAAAGTTCTAGGCACACTACTTGCAAATCATATAAAAAAACACCGACGAACATTGCCCGAATTGTTAATCGCCGTACCTCTGCACAAACAACGCATAAAACAGCGAGGGTTTAATCAAGCCGTAGAAATTGCACGCACAGTATCTGCCGAGCTAAACTTGAAAACAGATTATCGGTGCATTGAAAAATCTAAAATAACCCCCTTGCAAACCACACTTAATTCGCATCGGCGCAGGAATAATCTAAAAGGTGCTTTTCGTCTACGGAAGCCGGTATATGCGAAATCAATTGCATTACTTGACGATGTGATGACCACTGGGGCAACCGTATCGGAAATCGCATCGTTATTGAAAAAAGAGGGTATGCATCGCGTTGAGGTTTGGGTTCTAGCAAGAACTTCCCCTTCGTCTTAACTAAATAAATCTATAAAAAGTCCAATAAAGACAGCCATACCAAAATAGTTATTATTATTAAAAGCCCACAAACACAGTTCTGGAGATCTGTTCCTAAGAAGATACTGTTGGTAGACCAAAAAAATCATTGCCACAGCCAAGCCGCCGTAATAAAAACTTCCTAGTGCCTTCAGATAACCTATGATGAACAAGAAAACAAGCGTTGACATCTGGAATACGGCAATCAGTGAACGATCGTGCTTCCCAAACAACAAAGCTGAAGATTTCACACCTATTGCTTTGTCGTCGTGGCGATCAGCCATAGCATACATCGTATCGTAAGCAACCGACCAACAAATACTGGCTGCATATAATAACCAACCCTCTAGAGGCGGCAATGCATTAGTCTGGGCAGTATACGCCATCGGTATCGCCCAACCAAAGGCTAAACCTAGATGCACTTGAGGCAAAGAATGTATGCGCTTCATAAATGGATAAGATATCGCCAAAAATAGTGCAACCACAGCCATATATACGGTTAGTCTGTTAGTCTGTAATACCAACAAAAAAGCTAAAACCAATAACACGATAAATAAAGCAATTGCTTCTGCTGGGGAAACATGACCTGAGGCGATAGGGCGATTTTTAGTTCTGGCAACTAAAGGATCTATTTTACGATCGACGTAATCGTTAACCACACAACCTGCCGACCGCATCAGCACTACGCCGATGATGAAAATCAATAATATCTGTTGTTCAGGAAAACCGCCGCCAGCAAACCACAAAGCCCATAACGTCGGCCATAACAATAAGTAGATACCAATGGGGCGGGAAAAACGCATCAGCACCAAATAATTTTTGATACGCTCACCCATTATGGAACTACCATTTTTCACAGTACACAACAGTGCTGGTATTAAAAATGTATGAAATGTTTATACAACCGCAACCTAAACTGCATTTGTAGGGACAGACTGAGGCTGTTGGAAAATAAAGTTATTTATCGGCTTTCTTGGCTGCCTTTCGTTGAGCCCTTCTTTCGGCTAAAAATCTAGCTCTTTTTTCTGCTTTTATGCGGGCTTGTAATTGTGCTTGCTCTACCGCATCCATAGCCTGATACAGCTTTTGCAAAATGCTTTCTATCCTCTCTTTGGTTTGCTCACTGCCGGGAAGGTTTCTGGCTTCTTCCAATACGGCAATCGCCTCTCTCGGATTATCCCTACGAATCTCCGAGATCGCTTTAGTGAGCATTACTGAAGCCGAGCGTGCACGTGATGTGGACCATGCTCCGACTAGCGAATCAAATTCATCGGTTTTACCCAGTTCTAGATAAACACCAGACAATGCGTTCAATACCTGCCGTCGGTACGGATAGTCTTTACGTATTTCTTCAAATAAAGGAAGTGCTTTTTCGTACTCTTGATTTCTGTAATAATAATTGCCAATATAATACATAGTCCTTTTTCTTATTGGGAATTCTTTATACGATTCTTGGGCAGCCTCAAACGAGGTTTTATAGTTGCCGGCACTATAATTTGATACAGCCTTAAAGTACAAGTTATCGGACTTGTACCAAATAACTTGGATGGCTAACATAGCAACAGTTGCCACAGTCATCGCAGTGGCAGTGGCTATTTTCAAAACAGGTGATGGCAAAGCCCAACGATAAAATGTACGCTCGCTTGAATCAGATGCCTGCCAAACAGCACCGGCAAGTATACCGACATAAAGCATAGTGATTGCTATAGTAATAGGTTGCTGTAATGGGAAACTGACAAATGCATTCCCGGCGATGCCTAATATAGCCAAAACGACGGCCATCACCATCAGTTGATCTTCCTGGCGAAGTTCGCTTTTAAGTGAAAACACGCGCACTATGCCAATAAGTACTGCAAAGGCTACCCACAACATTAATAGTAGTCCGACTAGACCTAGTTCGCATATAAACTCTACATAATCATTATGCGCATTAATATGGAAGAGTGTCTCACCTCTCAGTGCAGGGTCAACCGCGTAGGACTCTTGATATTTCGGATAATAAACCATCCAATTACCAATACCTACGCCTAGAAACCAATAATCCTTGAACATATTATAGGAATTTCTCCACATAATAAGACGCTGATTCTTAGTTCCTTCATAACTTCCCTTAGCAGATTCAATTAATTCAGAAGCCGAATCGGCTTGTACTGCACCTCCACGCGGATTCGTTGAACTATCAATTCCTCCAGTGTTTTCTTCTAAAACTGGAACACTAGCGACGAAAAACTGTGGTGTCGTATTAACCAACATGACTGTTGCCACAATAAATGCTACTAAAGCCAATATTTTAGGAAGTCCCCAGTTATATTTGTGAACCAAGCCGTACTTAAAATAAACTAACAATGTAGCTAATATAACCATTTCAACTATCCATGAGAGCCATGAACCGCGCGTACGACCATAAAATAAAGCAGCCAGTGCGAAAGCAGAACCTAGAGCATAAAACCATGATGCCACAGGCTTACGGCTGTTTATGAAAAGCCCCACACCTAATATCCAAGTTAAAATCAGGAATTCTCCATTCATATTTTTATTGCCGAATGTGGCCGCCGGCGAGGCATGTTGGGCGACCCAGTCTATAGAAAGCAGATATTGCCCAACACTCAATAAAGCGATAAGCACTAAACTACAAAACATGCAAAATATCATTGGGAATATGGAGCGCCTGTCGCGTAAACACATCAACACCAAAAAGAAAATAATAAATCCTGCTCCCCAATCCAATATCTTGACTATTGCTTCATAAAAGTTATGCGCCCAAAATAAAGATAAAACCATCCATAAATAAAAAGCTATGACGGGATATAACAGTAGCGGAACATGCGGGATCAAGATACCGGCACTTTTATTCTTATACACCAAAAACAAATAAACGGACAAAAATACTAAAGCACCCACTTGCAACATTGATGCCATATAAAGATCAGGGTTATAACCGTATGCAGTCTGACCCAAAGGTGCGACGATAGCAACTAAAGCAATAAAGATAGAAAGTGCCCACACATAAGATTGAGGTATCTCCGATATTACTTCTAATTGATAACGTCCTGATATTGAATTCTCAGGCACGCCGCTTGCCGACAAACCTGCTTTGTTATCAATAGATTTAGGGGGTGGTCGCTTTGGTGAAGTCTTAGCAACAACGGTTCCCTTTTTCTTTTTTCTAGTAGCCATGCTGTTCTATATTTCGAAAATAAAAATTAAGTCCTTATAATAACATGACATAGCATTGGATAGCATAAATAACGCAATCATAGTGACAGAGGTCAAGGGTTAAACTATGGCGCAGATTCTATATGTTTATGAACATTTATTGCAACAATGGTGCCGAGGAGAGGACTTGAACCTCCACAGGGTTTCCCCCACTGGCACCTGAAGCCAGCGCGTCTACCGATTCCGCCACCTCGGCGAAAAACCGTTGCAAAGTTTAACACACTGTCTATTCTTTAGATACTTGAGATGTTTGCTCCAGCACCTCGTCTGCAAAACTTCCTGCTACATTAATATCTACAGGATCAAGCGCATCTCTCTCTGTGGATGTTGCAAATGCGTCTACTCGGCTTTGTAAATCACTGATATAGCTTTCGGATTGCACTCTTCCCTGACATAGTATTTGCTCTTGTATATTGATTAGTTCAGTGCCAAGATTTAACCCGTTTTGAACCCATGCTCTGATTGCATGGTCTTGTTCTGGATATTTTTCCAGTGCCTCAGTATAACCTTTGCTACTCGTTCCGTATTGGGTGAGCTCTTGCGTGCTATCGCGGAATGTTGAATTTCGGACAGTATCTACCATTTGCACAATCTGTGTTGACTGCTTTTCCAAAGTTTCTAGAGACCCGGCAGGCATTTTCTGTTTTTCTGCCTCACTTAAATACCTAAAAGACACCATATCAGCTACATTTCTAAGTGCAGTCGTGCCTCTGCGTAGGGCTTTATCACCTGAATTGAAAAACGAAGCGACCTCGCTACTACTTTTTGCGGCGGCTAATCCTTTTGCAGCATTCTCTTTAGCAACCAATATCCCGGATGTGGATGCTATGATTAAACCATGCACTCGCCCTTGCAAGAGTGCATCTACAGCATTATTCGCCGGACTAGTAGTAGCAGTGGCAGGCGATGATATTTGTTGACGACGACTCTGTGAACGCCTTCCAAAACACGATCCTAACGCGCTAAATAAACCCTTACGTTCACTATGTGTAGGCGAACGCGCCGCTCTACTGCGTATGCTTTTCCTCGAAATATTGGGACTAAGGTTAGCACTCACTCTATCATCATTGGCGACAGTTTTACTAACGCGGCCATCGTTTTGGGCAGCTTGCTCAATGTTGGTCGGTTGTGGGGGACGATTAGTTGAATTTACTAGCATAACAATACCCTCCTTTATCTTTATCGTTACTACTATGGCATAGTATAACATACTGTAAGGACCAAGGCTGCAACTTAGCACAACATGGTTAGCAACACAATATAATTCATCAAAACAATGGGTAGGAGGGAATTATATGTCGGTGTTGCGTTATAATGAGTTCGTCGTTTGTACTTTCAGGTTGTCTTGATGGAATATAAAAAATATATGTGTGTGGTTTGTGGCTGGGTCTACGATGAGGAATACGGCGTGCCGGAAGACGGCATAGAACCCGGAACACGTTGGGATGACATCCCGTTGAATTGGACTTGTCCGGAATGCGGCGCGCGTAAATCCGACTTTGAAATGGTTGAATTGGGTTAGCCGATGTCTATCTTGGTTTGCGGTTCCGTTGCTTTTGATAACATCATGGTCTTTAACGACCGCTTTAGAAATCACATTTTAGCCGATCAGTTACATATCTTAAATGTTTCCTTTTTGGTCCCCGACATGCAACAACAGTACGGCGGTTGTGCAGGAAATATTGCGTATAACTTATCTTTGCTCAACTGCGAATCTTACGTAATGGCAACCGTGGGAAAGGATTTCGGTGATTACGGTAGATGGATGGATCGTTGCGGTATAAACCGAGACTACATAAAAGTTATTACAGACAGCTATACCTCGCGAGCCTTTATCATTACTGATATGGACGACAATCAGATTACTGCATTTCATCCAGGGGCGATGGAACAGTGCCATATAAACCAAGTGCCTGCCGGTGAAGGCATTATTTTAGGGATTATTTCACCTGACGGACGCGAGGGGATGCTCCAACACGCACAACAATTTAAGGATGCCAGTATCCCGTTCATTTTTGATCCCGGTCAAGGAACACCAATGTTCACAACAGAAGAACTGGATCATTTTATAGACCAGGCTGATTGGCTGGCATGCAACGATTACGAGGCACAGATGATTTGTGAACGCACTAATAACTCAATGGAACAGATTACTGAACGAGTGCGAGCATTCATTGTCACCCAAGGCGATAAAGGTTCTATGATTTATACAAAGGAAAAGGTTCATACAATTCCTGTTATACGCGCCGAAAAACCGAAAGATCCGACAGGCTGTGGCGACGCTTACCGGGCAGGATTACTCTACGGCTTATCCAAAAATCTTGATTGGGAAACAACCGGGCGTATCGCATCGCTACTGGGAACTTATAAGGTTGAATGTTCGGGCGGGCAACAACACTCTTTTTCTAAAGCAGAGTTTAGACAGCGTTATGCGGAAGTCTATGGCATTAACATCGCTATATAAAGCGATATCATCCAAAGAGATCAACGCAAACCCTGCCTACTCTAAAAAAAGAACAGTATAGTATGATAAGAAGTTGAACGCCTAAAATTTACTCAACGGAGGGATTACAAATCATGTCGATTATAAACACCGAATTTCATCAAGCGGTTATCTCTTTTACATATTACCTAGCTGCAATACTATTTCTAGCATTTATTGCACTCGCAATAATGGTAGTCGTTATGTATGTTGTGGATATTACCCAATCGCAACATACCATCAGAAGAAACTATCCAGTGATAGGACGGTTTAGATATTTGTTTGAAAGGTTAGGAGAGTTTTTTAGACAATATTTCTTTGCCCTAGATCGCGAAGAACTGCCCTTCAATAGGGCACAACGAACTTGGGTTTATCGTGCTGCCAAGAACCAAGATACAACAGTTGGATTTGGCTCTACCAAAGACTTGCGACCAGCTGGCAGTATTCTTTTTGTCAACTGTCCTTATCCAACATTGGATAAGGATGCTGCCAAAACGAGTACTGTAACAATCGGACCGCATTGTCCAAATCCCTATAGTAATTCATCACTAATAAATATATCGGGAATGAGTTATGGTGCGATTTCCAAACCGGCAGTTCTCGCCTTATCCAAAGGAGCGAAAATAGCAGGATGCTGGATGAACACTGGAGAAGGCGGGCTCAGTCCTTATCATCTAGAAGGTGGTGCCGATATTGTTTTCCAAATCGGTACCGCTAAAAATGGTGTCAGAACACTTGACGGTCACCTAGACGACAAAAAGCTTGCCGAAGTCGCAGCATACCCCCAAGTCAAAATGTTTGAACTCAAACTCAGCCAAGGTGCCAAACCCGGCAAAGGCGGTATTCTCCCAGCGACTAAGGTAACTGCTGAGATTGCCCAAATACGCGGTATAGAGCAGGGTAAAGATGCGGTTAGTCCTAATCGTCACCCTGAGATAAACAATAATTCCGAACTACTGGATATGCTCAACCATATACGTACCGTCACTGCCAAACCCGTTGGGTTTAAGGCAGTGCTAGGTGCTTACGGCTGGCTTTCAACCTTATGTGAGGAAATTATTGAACGCGGCGTAGAATCGGCACCTGACTTTATTACCATTGACAGTGCGGACGGTGGAACTGGTGCCGCCCCTATGCCGTTAATTGATGATATGGGCTTGCCACTTCGCGAAAGTCTCGCAATGCTCGTGGATACACTCGAAAAATATAATCTACGTGACCGAGTCAAAGTAATTGCATCAGGAAAATTAATTACCCCTGCCGATGTTGCTTGGGCATTATGCATAGGCACCGACTTTGTTGTCTCGGCACGCGGTTTCATGTTTGCATTGGGGTGTATACAAGCACTGCAATGCAACAAAAATACCTGCCCCACTGGTGTCACGACACACGACCCTAAGTTGCAAAAGGGTTTGGTGCCAGAAGACAAAGCGATACGAGTATGCAATTATTTCCAACGGCTTACTTATGAAATCGGAGTTATTGCCCATTCCTGTGGCGTATCAAACCCGCGAGAATTAAAGCGTTTTCACGCTCGCGTCGTAATGCCGAACAGTTTGTCCATCTCACTCAGCGAACTATATCCGGAAATTAATGGGTGAACCCATTGTAGGACTACACAGGGGGCTGTTGAAAAAGTATTTCATGCACCGTAGGGGCAGACTAACATGTCTGCCCTAACGCAACGTACTTGCACGATTTATACATTCATCCATCAAATTTATACAAACCATAATCTTATGGCGCAAAGCGGTTACAGTAGTACAGAACGGTACTTTAGGGAGGCATGTTAGCCCTCCCCTACAGGTGGTTATCATAAATTCAGTGGCACATAGTGGTTCAATTTGTGTGATGACGGCCCTTTTTCAACAGTCCCATTATTTAAATTTTGCAAAAGGTTATGCCGTTTGTTGCCGCTGCAACAAACGGCGGTTCTATCTGTGGAATGCTTGCGTGGCAGCTTCTAAGGTCTGTTCTAAGACCTCTTCGTCGTGTGCTACTGAAACGAAGCATGCCTCGTATGGCGACGGTGGCAAATAAACCCCGGCATCAAGCATGGCATGGAAAAAACGCTTAAATGACTCTCCGTTATCGCCCGTTGCACAATGACGCACTTGGCTTAAATTTTCTACTCTCCGCTCTGCCCCCAAGAAAAAACCGAACATAGCCCCCATAGAGTCGCTATAAAAATCCAACCCTACTTCGGTAGCACAATCCGACAAACCTCGGCTCAACGCTTGTGTGGTTTGTTCTACACGGTCAAAAAGACCATTGCTACAAAGCAACTCTAGAGTCTTTAAGCCGGCAGCAACAGCCACCGGATTACCTGATAAGGTGCCAGCTTGATAAACCGAACCCAGCGGGGCAATATGTTCCATAATTTCTCCAGTGCCTCCAAAAGCCCCTACCGGCATTCCACCACCGATGATTTTTCCTAGCACGGTCAAATCAGGCTTAATTTGATAAACAGCTTGCGCGCTCCCGATTGAAACCCTGAATCCACTCATGACTTCATCAAAAATGAGTAATGCACCGTATTGATCACAACATTGACGCAAGGTTTTTAGAAACTCGGGATTGCCCGGAATGAAATTCATATTGCCGGCAACAGGTTCAACGATAACCGCAGCAATCTGTTCTCCTATTTGTTCAAACACCGATTGAACCTGCTCAACATCGTTATAGTTTATCGTCGTGGTTAGCGATGCGAATCCTACAGGCACCCCCGACGAGTTCGGAACACCCAAAGTCAAAGAGCCTGAACCGGCACCGACCAACATCGCATCGCTATGCCCGTGATAACAGCCATCAAACTTGACGATTTGATCACGCCCAGTATAACCACGCGCTAAGCGTATAGCACTCATAACCGCTTCGCTACCTGAATTAACCAAGCGCAGCAAGTCTATAGAGGGAATATGCGTTTTGATTTTTTCCGCCAATCGGGTTTCAATTTCGGTTGAAGCACCAAAGCCTAATCCGTTTGATGCTGTCTGTGTCACTGCCGCAAGCACTTCGGGATGAGCGTGTCCCATAATCATAGCCCCCCATGAACCCACATAATCTATATAACAATTACCGTCCTCGTCGTAGAGCCTCGCACCTTCAGCTTTTTTGATAAAGGGTGGTGTGCCGCCGACCGCTTTGAACGCTCTAACCGGAGAATTGACTCCCCCGGGAATAGACAAGCAGGCGCGTTGATATAATTCTTCGGAATGTTTCATTGAGTCATTAATTTGGGGATAATCGTTATTTACTGATAGATTATTGTAATCTATAATTTAAGATACCGACCCTGCCCCATGACTTAAACAGATTAAACGACAGTGAGCCTTGAAACACATAGCACTTTGCCACCGCTCAGCCACAAGGATAAAAGCATAGTTTATGTAGGTGTCATCGCAGTGATTCTCGTATCGTGGCTTTATCTGTTAAACATGGCAGAGCAACACAGCCGAATGGATATGAGCATGATGAGTATGCCACAAAGCGGATCTGGATTGACTCTAGACGATTTCTTGATTTTATTCCTAATGTGGTCAGTGATGATGACTGCGATGATGCTGCCCAGCATATTACCGGCAACCATGATATTCACCGCATTTAACCAACGCAAAAAAGCACATGCACAACCTTATGTGAGAACTTATATCTTTGTCATAGCTTATCTAAGCGCATGGGTTGCATGTAGTGTATTGTTTGCGCTTACTCAATCAAGTTTATCAATGATGGGATCACTGGATGGTGCGATGAAAACGAACAACTCGCTATTGAGCGGTGGTATTTTGGTTCTCGCTGGTATCTATCAATGGACTCCGCTTAAAGAAGCCTGCCTTAAGCAGTGTAGGTCACCGCTCGGCTTTTTCATAGAAAGATGGCGTGAAGGACACTGGGGAGCCATTTATATGGGGTGGCGTTATGGTTTGTTTTGCGTTGGTTGTTGCTGGGCGTTGATGGCAATTATGTTTTCGGTGGGTGCCATGAATATCTTATGGATGGCTATACTATCTATCTTTGTATTATGTGAGAAAATCGCCCCACAAAGCACATTTCTGCGAAATATCACTGGTGTTTTATTGGTCTGTTGGGGTGGTTATTTATTACTGAGCTGATACATAATCAGGCGCGTATAACGTGCGCACAATAGCCAAGAACGTGGTATAATTCGCCATTCAATTTAATGTGAGGGAGCTATGACCAAATCATCCAAGTCTAAACAATTTAAGTTAAGCAAAGAGATTATTACCAAAGGCAAAGAACGCGGTTTTCTAAGTTGTGCCGAACTCAGCGATTATCTACCCAACGATATCGTTGAAGCAGAGCAAATTGAAGATATTATTTCGGCACTCAACGAAGTGGGTGTCAAGATAGTTGAAAAACTACCTTCTGAAGACGAATTGTTACTCAACAACGACGAAATAGTTGAAATGCCTGCAGAAGAAGTTACTAGGGCATTAACGCATACCAATCACGAACTAAGAGGAACAACTGATCCTACTCGTATGTATATGCGTGAAATGGGGGCAGTCAATTTGCTGAACCGTGAAGGAGAAGTGGAAATCGCCAAACGCATTGAGGAGGGCATGGATAAAGTACGCTCAGTGATAGGAACCTTTCCACCAGCAATTGCCGTATTGTTGGATATCTATGAGCAACATAAAAATGGCGATATTAGAGAGCAAATAGCAACCGGTTTTTGGGAAGAATGTGAGATTTCGGTAGAAGAGACCAAAAAAATGGATAGTATGGAAATGATGGATCCTGACTTCCAGGAAGAGCGCATTGATACTGAAGATTTAGAGCAACATTTAGCATTCTTAAAAAGACTTTATAAAAGATCTAGACTGAAATCAGTACGCAATTCGCCACAATCGTATGCTAGATTATGTCAGAGAATGTCAGGGTTGTTGTTGGAACTTAACCTCACCCCCTTTGTCAACGAAGCTCTGAACCAAGAGTTGAAATCTTATAGCAAGCGTATCAATACGGCAGAGCGTGTTCTGTTTGATATTTGCGTCAAAAAGGCAAAGATACCCAAAAAATACTTTGTGGATCGTACCAAAGAAAATAAAATCGGCTATGCCCTAGGTACGAGTCTATTACGGTCAAAATACGGTAAATCTTTACGCTCTTATAAAGATGAAATATTGAGAGAGCAGAACAAAATGATCCAAATTGAAGAGGATACTGGTCTTGCTATCGCCGAAATCAAGAGAATCAATCTCGCTGTTGGTTCAGCAGAAACAAAAGCACGGCGTGCTAAAAAAGAAATGATCGAAGCCAATCTACGATTGGTTATTTCTATCGCCAAAAAATACACCAATCGCGGATTACATTTTTTAGATCTGATACAAGAGGGCAATATCGGCTTAATGAAAGCGGTGGATAAATTTGAGTATCGCCGTGGCTATAAGTTCTCGACATACGCAACTTGGTGGATACGTCAGGCAATTACACGCTCCATAGCGGATCAGGCGCGTACTATACGTATCCCGGTACATATGATAGAGACGATTAACAAATTTAACCGCACAACCCGCAAACTTATTCAAGAACTCGGACGAGAACCCAAACCTCATGAACTGGCAGAAGCATTGAGTATGCCTGAGGACAAAGTGCGAAAGGTAATTAAGGTAACCAAAGAACCGATTTCTTTAGAAACACCGGTGGGTGATGATAATGACTCTCAGCTTGAGCAATTTATCAACGATGAAAACATAAAATTGCCGGACGAAAACGCATACAGCGAGGCCTTGAAAAGTGCTATGGAAGGTTTGCTGACTGGGCTCACCCCTAGAGAAGCACAAGTTTTGAGAATGCGATTTGGTATTAATATGAACACTGACCACACCTTAGAGGAAGTTGGAAAGCAGTTTGATGTCACACGCGAGCGGATACGACAAATAGAAGCAAAAGCACTGAAAAAATTGCGGCAACCGTCTAAAGCAGCAGTGCTTCGTAGTTTTCTAGATACTGATTGAGAGCGCACATTAGACAATCTGCTATTGCGATAGCACAAAAATAGTTTTATCCTTTAGCCTATATCCGAGGGCCTGTAGCTCAGTTGGTCAGAGCGGGGGACTCATAATCCTTAGGTCGCAGGTTCGAATCCTGCCGGGCCCATTCGTTGTTATTGAATTGTAGAGGCAGATGTGTGAGGGTATTGAAAAAATGTTTCATACACCGTAGAGAGGCTAACATGAGACTGTTGAAAAAGCACTGCTCCTGCAGATATTGAACCACCATGTGCCATTGAATTTACGAAAACGGTAGGGGAGGGCTAACATGAAGCTGTTGAAAAAGTGTCTGCATTAGTACATTCCCCTCCTGTGGAGGGGTGGCAGGCGCAGCCTGACGGGGTGGTTGTTAAGGTTCTGAACAATGTCACGCCGATTGACCTACTGGCTCAATCGGCAGTTCTATTTTTCAACAGTCCCACATGCTCTCCCGAAACGCGTTGCGTCTACAAAAACAATCCATTCATTCATTTTATTGACGGTAAACATAATCTGTGGCGCAAGCGGTTTTGTTCGTGCAGAATGATACTTTAGGGAGGGCAGGTATATTTAACTATGGCTTATTTGATATAAGATAAACGCTTAGGTAGATGCAGTGCCTAGGAAGTCGGAGGAGACACGCTCAAGAGAGGATTAGGCATTAAAGCCTGTTAACATGATAAGCACTCCTCCGGCGTTATGACTATAGAGCTCGTAAGGCAGCTTGGGACTTTAGATCTCGTATTTACCTGTTTGGGCGGCGTAGTCATACTTTCCTAAACTCTGCTTGATACCTAGTAATTCATTCATTCAATAACTATTATGGAGGAAATTATGGTGAAACACAAACAACCTGCCGCAATCGGCATTGATGTCTCTAAAGACACTTTAGAGGTGGCATTATTATTCGTTGACGAGAGTTTCTCGGAAGCACAATTTAGAAATAATATCAAAGGTATTAAACAGCTGTTAGCTTGGCTTGCCGAACAGGGCGCAAAGTGCTGCCCGATCTGCGTTGAAGCCACTGGTGGCTTGGAGACAAACCTTTGCGAGCGAGCTTCCCGGGCTAAAAATCCGATACAGGTGGCACCCCCGGCTCAAGTTGCCTATTTTCGCAAAAGTCTTAATATGCGTAATAAAACTGATGGCGATGATGCGCGCTTAATTGCACGCTTCGCAGTGTCAAACCCTAATTATCGGTGGACCAGTTCGTCACAGGCTATCCAGACCTTGAAGGATGCTCTCAAACGCAGACACAAACTGACATTAGCGAAGACGATGTTAAGGAATAGTGAAAAGACTTTGCGCACCGCTGGACAAAAGCGCAGTGCGGCTGCAGACTTGAGACACCTTGAGCAACGCATCGATCAGATTGATGCTTCAATCGAAAGGCTTATTGCCGAAAACGAACAACTTGCACAGACCTGCAAATTATTGTGTTCGATACCCGGTATCGGTATGCAAATCGCAGCCACCCTGTGTGCAGTATTAGATGATAATACGTTTGAGCATCCCAAGCAACTCGCTGCTTTTATCGGCATCGCACTAATGCGCAGACAATCCGGCAACTGCGAAGCACGGGCTCATATCTCTAAAATTGGCAAACGCTGCCTACGCACCGCTTTGTTTATGGCGGCACTCTCGGCACGGCTTCATAACCCCATTATCCGCGACTTTGCCAACCGCTTGCAACGCCGACGCCCGGAGTTAAGCAAAAAGGAAATCATTGTCGCTTGTGCACATAAGCTCGCCCGTATTATTCATGGAGTACTCAAGCACAATAAGCCGTTTGACCCGCGTCATGAGTGTCCGGCTGCGGCCTAAATAGATATTCAGAAAAGGAGATAAAAAATGAGTAAAATGACTTGATTTTAAATAAGGCATCATGTTAGCCCTCCCCTACCAGTTGCATAAATTTTATGGATAAATGGATTGTTTATACAAGGATGACGCGTTCGGGTGGTTTGCGTGACTTGGTGGCGCAAGCGGTTCTGTTTGTGCAGAACGGTACTTTAGGGAAGGCATGTTAGCCCTCCCCTACGGGTGGTTATCATAAATTCAATGGCGCAAGCGGTTGAGTTTATACAATAGCGGTACATTTTCAGCAGCCTCTTGCTGTTATTACGATTAGACAGCCAATAATGTTGCCAGACAATCAGCCCATTGCCGCTTGCGATATGCCCCGAAACCCAATAATGTGAATAGTGCCTCTAGTCGCTCAGTATCAGCTTCGCTTAGCTGCGCATTAAAGGTCTCAGGCAATGAAACATCTCTACAAATTGTCGCCAAACGGTGTGATAATTTTATGGTCTCTCTATACTCCCTTATCAAACCTTCAATACGCTGCGCCCCGCGAATACCAATATCAGAGATACGATTCACTTCTGCCAATAACTGATCAATAGAATTAAAATGGTGGATTAATTCTGTTGCGGTTTTAGGTCCTATGCCCGGCACACCCGGTATATTGTCTACGGGATCCCCGGCAATCGCCAGCATGTCGGGAATTTGTCTAGGCAACACCCCGAACTTATCAAATACCCCTTGGCAACTTAATTTAAGATTCTGACCGTAATCCCACCATATATCATCACCCTCCAACAGCTGCGTTAAATCTTTATCTCTGCTGACAATGACCACCGACTGCCCGCGTTGGTGCGCTTGATGAGCCAAAGTGCCGATTAAATCGTCGGCTTCGTAGTAGTTTGATGCGATTTCGCTAAGCCCAGTAGCAGCTAGAAATTCTCTACACTGTGCAAACTGACTTTTTAGTTCTTCAGGGGCAGGGTCTCGGTTCGCCTTATAGGGTGGATAAATATCGTTTCTGTACGAGGTATCCAAGCTCTCGTCAAAAGCAAAGACTATATGTGCAGGCTTTACTTGATTCAGTAGTCTTAGTACAAAATCGCAAAAACCGTATACTGCATTAGCAGGTTGCCCTTTGGCATCGCAGACGGTGTCGGATAATGCAAACCAAGACCGAAACACATAGATACTTGCGTCAATCAGATAGAGGCGTGTATCGTCACTCATTGGCTTCAAATGTTGTGCGTATAATCTGTGCGGCATCAGGGTGCAACAGCTTCATGGTTCTATAAGAATATTGATTATAAACCCAGCCTGTTCCTATTAAACAAAGCCCTTTCTCAAAAATCATAGGGAGTGCATCAGCCTCAAAATAAATTTCACTTTGCTCTGGTATCAAAAAACGAAAACGGTCGGACAAATAAAGATATTTTTTATCGCGATATTTTCTAACTCTCTGTATACAACCCGATACTCGGTTGAAACCACTATATTTTAACTTGTCGGCAGCGACTGGGGCAAAATAAGGTTCTGCCCAAACACCCTGTTTTGTGCGCCGAGCGTGCTGTTCGGCATCACGATAGCATTTGCGGTAGCGTAAATTGGGAGGAATACTGATTGCAAAACCCAGACCCTCCCGGATGAGCTTTGCACCCACATTGTTGCCTTGTGCGTCAAAGACATGGGCTAACACCCTGCCGTATTTATCATAGCGATCTTCATCGTTAACAATTAATGCATGATCGTTATGTAGGTATGCACGTAGCCGTTGTTGCGCGCGAACGGCTAATGGTTGATTAGGCCTGTCTTTGTAGCCTATCTCTGGTGTGTTAATACCGATAATTCGTACGCGTTTATCATTGGTCAAAGTCAAGGTATCACCGTCGTTAACGAAGCGCACTGATACCCGATGATGCGGTGCTTGCAATGCACACGAATCCTCCTCGGCACTTGATGCGACGGAAAAACTTAAAATAAAGAGAGGGAAAAATAAGGCGTAGCTTGAGCGACGCAATACATTAACGATTATAACGCTTGCGGAATTTGTCAACTTGACCGGCACTTTCTAAAATTTTCTGCTTGCCTGTGTAAAAAGGATGGCAGGCTGCACAAACTTCAACTGCCATTTGTTGTTCTGGATAAGTCGAACGAACTTTATATTTAGCACCGCAACTACAAGTCACGTCAACATATTTATATTCAGGGTGTATATCTATTCTCATCATGGATTTAGAGTTAAATGCGTATGATAGCCGAATCCGAAGCTATAGACAAGAGGAATCGCTACGATTATGCGATGTTGGTTTATGAAATAGCTTGGCTATGCTCTTAACAAGACGGTCAATGTCGGCTTCTTGATGCGCTGCGGATAGCATGATCCTAAGACGAGCTGTCCCCGGCGGCACGGTGGGGGGGCGTATCGCAACAACCAACAAACCCTCTTTCAGCAAAGCATCGCTTAAATCCATTGCCGATTTAGCGTCTCCGACGACGATGCCCTGAATCGCAGTTGTTGAGTCCAAACAGGGAATTTCATATTCGGTCATCATACTTCTAAATAAATTGATATTCCTATGCAGTGTGTTGCGACGAGTATCGTCGGTTTGGATAATTTCTAAGCTCGCTTGCGCGGCGCAAACAACTGGGGGAGGTAATGCGGTTGTGTAGATATAGGTACGTGCTTTTTGTATTAAAGCCTCTATTAAATCATCGCTGCCAGCAACAAAGGCTCCGCCAGCACCTAAGGCTTTGCCCAAAGTTGCCATCATTACCGGTACTTGCTTTTGGTTCAACCCGAAGTGTTCGAGGCTACCGCTTCCCGAAGCTCCCAACACACCGAAGCCGTGCGCATCATCAACGACTAAAATCGCAGAGTATTCGCTACAAATAGTGGATAACTCAGTCAGTGGAGCAATATCTCCCGCCATACTAAATACTGCATCGCTGACAACAACAGCGTATTTTTTTGCAAGTTTTAGACCTTGGCGCAGAGATTCGGTATTGCTGTGCGCATAACGGTGCAAGTTTGCACGCGACAACAAAGCAGCATCAACCAGCGATGCATGGTTTAATTTATCTTCGTAAATGGAAGTATGCCTATCTGCCAATGTCGTCAATATGCCCAAATTAGCCATATAACCACAGGAAAATACTAAAGCCCGATCCCTAGATACAAATTTTGCCAAAGACTCCTCAAGCATTTGATGTGCGGTTGTATAGCCGTCGACCAAACAAGAAGCACCGGAACTAGTTCCGTATAGACGCGCACCTTCTACGCAAGCATTCACCACATAGGGATCGCTCGCAAGTCCTAGATAGTCGTTGCTTGAGAAAGATAAAACCTCTTGTCCGTTCCATACACGCAAAACACCCTTACATCCCAAGCTGACATGTCTTTTGCGGTAAAGATTGTGGCTATGTTGATAGGCAATAATAGAATGTAGATTTTTCAAGAGATGTCGCAGTCATATAATGACTTATTAGTGTGCGGAAATTGTTTGCAAATCAAGCCGTTTGAATAAATCCATATCACGTTCCGCCTTGGGGTTAGCGGTGGTCAGCAATTTCTCTCCGTAAAACACAGAGTTTGCTCCGGCGAAGAAACACAAAGCCTGCATTTCTTCGGACATGAGTTCACGACCCGCAGAAAGCCGCAACCACGACTTAGGCATTATCATACGCGCAGTTGCAATCGTGCGAACAAACTCTAAACTATCAAGAGCTTCTGTGCCGTAGAGAGGCGTGCCTTCCACCTGCACCAATAGATTAATCGGAACCGATTCAGGATGTGTTTCAAGGTTGGCTAATTGACAAAGCAAGCCGACACGCTCGGCACGAGATTCACCCATACCAAGTATGCCTCCGCAACATACTTTTATACCTGCTGCCTTGACACGGTCTAGTGTCGTAAGCCGTTCTTCATAAGTGCGTGTGGTAATAATGTTGCCGTAAAATTCCGGTGAGGTATCCAAGTTATGGTTGTAATAATCAAGCCCCGCACGTGCCAATCTGCGAGTTTGTGCTTCGCTCAACATGCCCAATGTTGCACAAGTTTCTAAACCCATAGCTTTAACCGCTTCCACCATTTCGGCAACACGTTCTAGATTTCTATCGGTTGGGGATCGCCACGCAGCCCCCATACAAAATCTATCTGCGCCGCTTTGTTTAGCGCGCTTTGCTGCCTTAAGCACTTCTTCGGTAGCCAACAAACGTTCCGGACTCAGGTTGGTATTGTGGTGAATACTTTGCGGGCAGTATGCACAATCCTCCGGGCATCCTCCGGTTTTAATCGATAACAAAGTACTGATTTGTATTTTTTGAGGGTCGTGAAATTGCCTATGAATACTTTGTGCCTTGAATAAAAGGTCGTTGAACGGCATTGCCATTAAAGCCGTTATTTCCTGCTGTTGCCAGTCGTTCCTTATGCGGATTTTGTGCTTAGTCATTGAATGGTTATCCTCGTTGTTTATCAATCAAAGTGTTCATTATAAGAGATGTGGTTCTGTTGAAAAAGCAGAACCGCCGTTTGTTGCAGTGGCACAAACGGCATGACGTTGTGCATAACCACAACATGATTGCTAAATGCATTCATTACAGAATACATAGGCCTGACACCCCTCCACAGGAGGGGAATGGGTCAGACCCTACAGTTTTTATTGTAGGAATCCTTCCAAGAATACTTTGACTCGAAGTTTAATAACTCCCTGCTCCTCGATGATTTGAGAATCATCGTCCGTTCCTTGTAGCTCTATCTGTGTCGTATGCTCACTTCGCAGACCTAAGCTGTCTATTATCGTAGTCCTTACACGGTAGGCGGTTCCTGGTGCCGAATACTCACCATCCGGCAACGTATAACTCATTCCATCCACGCCCTCCAACTCACGGAACTCATCTGACCCTATGGGGCAATGCTCCCATACATGCGTCTTCTCTTCAATGCCATTATCGTCTCTTAACTCGTCGTTGAATTGCAATACACCATCGGGCAATTCTACAAGGGTTGTCGTGCCAGTGGTCGGGCTGTCTATTTGCAATACGATGCTCATAGTCTGAGTCGTGCCATCGTCATTGTTGACCTGTATTTCCAACATCTGTTCCGACATGTCACTCATATAATCCGTGTCAGGGATGCCGCTGAACATCAGTCCCAACTCCGACTCCGAATATTCCATCCAATCCGGCATATTCAACACCTCATAGCTTTGCATGTCGTTCAGATCACTTCTTGAAAACACATAATCAAATGGCGCATTCGCTCCAACGATTTGCGACGGCGCACTTTGCTCGGCTCGTGAAATCTTGAGGCGATAGGTTCTACTCACTTGCGACGCAAACTCAACCTTCACCGTGATTAGCGTTGTCTCCGAAGTAGCCAACGAAATCTCAGGACTTAAGCTACCGCTTGCTACACTTTTGCTGAAGCCGTTGTCGCTGCTGATACTTATGTCGACAACACCAGTGGGCGTGGCAGTCGGGCGCAGTTTGATCGTATCCACCTCGTTGGCTATCAGCAAACGATAATCAAACACTTCGCTGTTAAACATATAGGGTATTTCCTCGCTAGTTAATACAGACAGATTCAACAACCCAACTCGTTGACCGGGCATCAGCGTGCCGTCACTCTGTTTGAGGGCAGGGTATTGTTGCGGTGTGCCGAAATCCCATACCTCAGGATCCCAGCTACTATATATCCCAGTCGCCGTCGTAGGAGACTGTAGCTGTGCCGTCGCCTTGCCTTCGCCACTACCCGCACTTTGGGCTTTGCCACTCGTCGTCTTATCCCAATAGCTGGTCGTGATACTATTTTGAGATAGACCAACCAAACCACCGCTCCTAGAACCGACACCAGTACCTATAACAGAACCCACCGAATAGCTGTTGATAATCCTACCGACATGGTGCCCGACTAAGCCACCGACATGATTGGTTCCTCTAACAGAGGCAAACGAGTAGCTATCCTCAACTGTATAGCGAACCGCATTGTAGCCCACTAAACCACCCACTGTGTTTGCTCCTACCACTTCGCCCATTGCATAACTACGGATGACGATACCACCACCACTATTAATACCGATTAGTCCACCGACGTAATAGCCTCTCCCTTTTACATCGGCAATCGCATAACTAGTGCTAACACGACCGTTAGCACCAGTGTTGTCGCCCACTAAACCGCCGACACGGTCAAAACCTCTTACGACACTCAGCGCATGGCTATCAGATAAATCACAGACTAGCAGATAACCTACTAAGCCACCTGCCGAGTTATATCCTATACTCACAGTGCCTTTTGCATGACTGCCGGTAATACTGGAATATGAACAGTCACCCACTAAACCACCTGCCTTAGCCTGTGCGATCACATCACCCGTCACATAGCTGTTGCTGATACTTACACCATTGAACATAGCACCGACTAAGCCTCCTGCAGATATCCGTGCTTTAATATCTGCATCTATCAATCCGACACCGTTAATGCTAGCGTTGCGACCAGAAGCAACACCAAATAAACCAACATGCCCTTCTTGTTCTCTATCAACCATTAGGTTGGAAATCTTATGGTTGTTGCCTTCAAATGTTGCCTCAAGTCTCATCGGATCCCAGCCAGCTCCTGTAGTCCACGCTGTCTTGTTGGCAATGTCCCGATAATGATTGTCGTTGTTGAAATCCAAATCTCTACTCAACTCATATCCTCTACATCCACCTTCACCACAACCTGTGGTGATCTTTATCGCTGTTTCGTCTTCTCTATAGCCACTGCCATCCCACTGATAACGCATTGCGTTCAATCCCTCCAAATCGCAAATCTCTATCAGACCGTCATCGTCTTGGTCTACATCTGTTGTTCCACAGGATACTAGAGGAGGTGCTTCAACTTCTACTCTTAGTTCAACCTTCTCTGCACTTGCCGTAAGCGTCCCGCTGTCGTCGCTAGCAGTCAATAGCAAACTTAACGAACCTGCTTGTAATGCGGTTATTTGGAACTCGGCTGTTCTCATCTCACCAACACCGGCACCTAGCAATATATGTCGCGGTTCTATCAGTACTACCTCCGTCATCGTCGGAACCTGCGCTACCGTCAGTGAAACGATATCGTCCTCATCAACTTCCGATATGACCACTGAGACCATCGTCGTCTGTCCGGATATTAGACTGATAGAACTATTGTTGTGCGGCAACTCTATACTCGGACTAGTATTCGTTTTACCTTGATAAGCTAAGAAATCGGATGCGACTTCTTCGCTATAGCCTTGCCCGTCGGTGTAACTCACGACCACGCGGTATTGGATGGTATCTCTAGTATACTCCGGAGCGACATACACTGCTCTAGTGCCGGCAGGCACATTTGCCCATGCAGATTGGGTATTTTCTCTGCTCTGCCATTGATAGTTGATATTGCTACCACCACCGTCAGGATCGCCACTCAAATCTATAGACGGAGCGGTGAGCTCTCTTTCGTTTAGGCTTGGCGCGCCTAATGCTGTAATCTGTCCGTTGTTGTGCTTGGCTATGGCTATGACTACTTGCCGTGCAGTACTGCCCACATCGCTAATCATATCTAACATGATTGCCACATTGACGATGTTTGCGCCTGCAGACACATAATCTTCCGGTACTTCAATCGTGACACTGCTTTGGGTTGTAGGTTCTACCAGCAAGCCTCTGCCCGATACTTGCGACCAACTGTAATCCAACGGAATGATAAGCTCACTGCTTGCCGACGATGCCGTTAGTATAATGCTATCGCCTTCGTTAATGGCACTCGCCGGCACACCAGCAATCTCTACGCTTAGCCGGTGTGATAAATCAGGTCGCTCTCTAGACTGATTAGGAATCACCGTGCCGTCGCTGTACTTAAGTACGGGGTATTGCTCAGTTGTACCAAAATCCCACACTTCACTACTCCAGCTACTATATATACCAGTTGACGTCCTAGGTTCTTGCAGTTCTATCGTCGTCTTGCCCTCGCCACCGGCACTTGCCATTTGCCCACTAGTCCACTTATCCCAATAGCTGGTCGGTGTCGTGGCACTATCGGAAGAATAGCCGACCAAACCACCTACCCTAGCGTCGGCTACAACACTTATGACAGAACCCGTCGCATAGCTATTCGTAATGGAACTATAATTCCAACCGACTAAACCACCTATATGATCATTGGCAGAGGTTCCAGCAACAGAACCTGTTGCATAACTATTCGTGATACTCGCAGAAAAATTAACGCCGACCAAACCACCTACATTAACATTGTCAGAAATCGTTCCAGTAACAGAAACCGATGCATAGCTGGTCATGATAGAACCATAATTCGTTGCAACTAAACCCCCTACGGCTAAAGCAGCATAAGAAGGGT
Source organism: uncultured candidatus Poriferisulfidus sp. (assembly GCA_965200865.1). GTDB lineage: Bacteria > Pseudomonadota > Gammaproteobacteria > Poriferisulfidales > Oxydemutatoraceae > SP5GCR1. The sequence goes on from CBDAVG010000002.1 coordinate 1,652,086, forward strand.
GCCCTCCAGTAACAGAACCTGTCGCATAGCTGGTGGTGATAGAACCTCTATTCATGCTGACCAAACTACCTGCACCAGTGCGTCCCACAATATCCACATTTAACAAACCAATATTAGCAATTTCAACCTCTCTTCCAGTATGACCAAACAAACCTACCTCACGAGCATCTGGTCTATTAATCATCAGATTAGAAATAGTATGACCATTGCCGTCAAAGTTTGCTTCAAAAGGACTTTGAGGATTGCGATTTCTATATCTGTTCGTGGGATAGTAGTCCCCAATTGGTAGCCAACCTGTTCCAGTTGTCCATCTGCGTTTGTTTGCTGATGCATTGCGATAACTTGTAGTATCATTAAAGTCTAAATCTTTGGTTAGTTCGTAGCCTTTACAACCAGTGTCAGGGCAACCTAAGGTAATCTTCATCGTGGATGAACTCGGCCTATAGCCGGTGCCATCGAGCTGATAACGCATTGCGTTCAATCCCTCCAAGTCGCATATCTCTATTAAACCATTGTCGTCTTGGTCTATGTCTGTTGTTCCACAGGATGTTAGACTTGCTATTTCTATAAGAGAGTATCTGCTCTCGTAGACCACAGCTCGCGATATGACTTCCTCGTTATAGCCCTGCCCGTCGGTGTAACTCACAACCACGCGATACTGGAAAGTGCCGAAAACATTCTCTGCAATGGTATACGCACTGTTCGTGCCGGCAGGCACGTTTATCCATGCAGTTCGGGTAGTTTGGTTGCTTTCCCTGCTCTGCCATTGATAGCTGATGTTGCTACCACTGCCGTCAGGGTCGCCACTCAAATCTATAGATGGAGCGGTAAGCTCTCGCTCGTTTAGGCTTGGCGCACCTAATGCCGCAATCTGTCCATTGTTGCGCTTGGCTATGGTTATGACCACTTGTTGTGCAGTACTCCCCACATCGCTAATTGCTTCCAGCATGATTGCCAAATTGACAGTATTTGCGCCTGCAGACACATAATCCTCCGGCACATCAATCGTGATACTGTTTTGGGTTATAGGTTCTATCAGCAAGTCTCCATCCGATACTTGAGACCAACTGTAACTCAATGGGATGATGCTTGCAATGGTTGAGGACGATGCCGTTAGTGTGATGCTATCACCTTCGTTAATGGCACCCACCGGCACACCAGCAATCTCTATTTGCGGCATTTGTGGTATATCCTCAGGAGGTTCTCTACCTTGATTAGGCATCACCGTACCATCACGATATTTAAGTGCCGGATACTGCTTGGTTGTACCGAAATCCCATACGCTGGTACTCCATCTTCTATATATCCCAGTTGCCGCCGTAGGCTCTTGCAGCTCTATCGTAGTCTTGCCTTCGCCACCAGTATCAGCACCCCAACCATAATAAACCTCAGTTGAAGTGCTTCCTAGTATTGAAGGTTCTTGCGATCCTCCAATACTTGCCGTTTGCCCGCTAGTCCATTTATCCCAGTAGCTGTTCATGATGCTGCCATCATAACTACCACCAATTAAACCGCCTACTTCAGCAAATCGCCCAGTTCCTGTGACAGAACCCGTCGCATAGCTGTTCGTGATGCTGCTATTATTTTCACCAATTAAACCACCTACATAAGCAGACCGCCCGTTTCCTGTGACAGAACCCGTCGCATAGCTGTTCGTGATGCTTCCATCATAATTATCACCAACTAAACCGCCTACTTCAGCAGACCACCGCCCAGTCCCTGAAACAGAACCCGTCGCATAGCTATTCGTGATACTTCCATCATGAGTACGACCGACCAAACCACCTATATCAGCATAACGACCAGTTCCCTTAACAGAACCTGTCGCATAACTATTCATGATGATGCCGCCTTCATTTGCACCGACCAAGCCACCTACATTAACACCATTAGAAACACTCCCTGTAACAGAACTCGTCGCATAGCTGTTCATGACACTGCCATCATAACTACCACCAATTAAACCGCCTACAGCAACATGAGAACCAGTTCCTTTAACAGAACCCGTCGCATAGCTGCTCGTTATAGAGGCATAATTCCCACCGGCTAAACCGCCTACAGCAATATTTGAACCAGTCCCAGTCACATTGATATTAAGTAAACCAATTTCAATGATTTTAGATTGCCTTTCTACACGACTAAATAAACCTACATATCTACTGTTAGGTCTGTTAATCATAAGGTTAGAAACGGTATAACCGTTACCATCAAAAGTTGCTGCGAAACGCGGTATTGGTTGCCAACCTCTACCTGTAGTCCATGTAATCTTGTTTGACGTTGAACTATAGCTATCGTCGTCGCTGAAATCTAAATCTATGGTTAGCTCGTAACCTATGCAACCACCATCAGAGCGGCAACCGATGGTAATCACCGGCGCAGATTGATATGCCCTGTAACCACTGCCGTCCATCTGATAGCGTATTGCGTTCAACCCCTCCAGGTTACATATCTCTATTAGACCGTCATCGTCTTGGTCTATATCTGTTGTTCCGCAAGATGTTAGGCTTGCTATTTCTGCTTGCGGTATTTGCGGTATATCAGGTCGCTCTCTAGGCTGATTGGGTATCACCGTGCCATTGCTGTATTTAAGCGCAGGATATTGCTTGGTTGTGCCAAAATCCCACACACTGGTACTCCATCTTCTATATATCCCGATTGCCGTCGTAGGTTCTTGTAGTTCTATCGTAGTCTTGCCTTCGCCGCCGGCACTGACCGGTTGTCCGCTAGTCCATTTATCCCAATAGCTATTCGTGATGCTTCCACCATAATTATTACCAACTAAACCGCTTACTTCATCATAAGAATCATTCCCTAAAACAGAACCCGTCGCATAGCTGTTCGTAATGCCGCCGCTATTATAACCAATTAAACCACCTACACTAGCACTAGAATTGGTCCCTGAAACAGAACCTGTCGCATAACTGTTCGTGATGCTACCGCTATTATAACCAGCTAAACCACCTACACTAGCATTTCTACCACTCCCTGAAACAGAACCTGTCGCATAGCTACCCGTAATGATGCCTCCATAAGAATTCTCACCAACTAAACCGCCTATGTAAGAGGCATCCTGCCCAATCCATGTAACAGAAACTGCCGCATGACTAATCCTGATAGTGCCATGATTATGACCAGTTAAACCGCCGACACCATGCCCAGTTGCTGAAACAGAACCCGTTGCATAGCTGTTCTTGACATTACTATAGTTATGACCAACTAAACTGCCTACATAACTATTCCCGCTTACATCTGTATTAAGTAAACCAACATTAACAACTTTAGATTGATTCTTTGTATAGCCAAACAAACCTACATTATGAGCATCTGGTCTATTAATCATCAAATTAGATATCGTATAGCCATTGCCGTTAAACGTTGCGTTGAAAGCATTAGAAGAGGAATTTCCTATTGGTTGCCAGCCTGTACCTGTAGTCCAAACAACCTTGTTAGCTGTTGAACTATAGCTGTTGTTGTCGTTGAAGTCTAAATCTCGGCTTAGCTCATAGCCTTTGCAGCCGGTAGCGGGGCAACCTGCAGTAATCTTTCTCGCTGAGCCATTCGCTTTATAACCGGTGCCGTCCAGCTGATAGCGCATTGCGTTCAACCCTTCTAAATTGCATATCTCTATCAGACCATCATCGTCTTGGTCTATGTCTGTTGCTCCACAAGATGTTAGACTTACTATTTCTATAAGGGAGTATCTGCTCTCATAGACTACAGCTTCCGATATCACTTCTTCGCTATAGCCTTGTCCATCGGTATAACTCACAATCACACGATACTGGAAAGTGCCGAAAACATTCTCTGGAATGGTATACTCCACGCTCGTGCCAGCAGGCACATTCGCCCACGCAGATTGTGCATCTTCTCTGCTTTGCCATTGATAGCTGATATTGCTACCGCCGCCGTCGGGGTCGCCACTTAAGTCTATGGGTGGAGCGGTAAGCTTTCTCTCGTTTAGATTGGGCGCACCTAATGCCGCAATCTGTCCATTGTTGCGCTTGGCTATGGCTATGACCACTTGTTGTGCAGTACTCCCCACATCGCTAATCGCATTCAACATGATTGCTAAATTGACAGTGTCTGAATCAACAGACACATAATCTTCCGGCACCTCAATCGCCACACTACTTCTGGTTGTAGGTTCTATCAGCAAACCTTCACCTGATGTTTGCTCCCAACGATAACTCAGTGGAATGATATTCGCGCTGCTTGCGGGCGATGCCGTTAGTGTGATGCTATCACCTTCATTTACAACACTCGCCGGCACACCAGCGATCTCTACTTCCGGCATTTGTAATATATCAGGTCGCTCTCTAGGCTGGTTAGGCATTACCGTGCCATCTCTATGTTTAAGTGCTGGATACTGCCTAGGCGTGCCAAAATCCCATGCCTTAGAACTCCAGCTACTATATATCCCAGTTGCCGTCGTAGGTTCTTGCAGTTCTATCGTGGTCTTGCCCTCGCCACCAGCACTTGCCGTTTGCCCGCTAGTCCACTTATCCCAGTAGCTCTTTGTGACTCTGCCTAAATAAGTATTACCAACTAAACCACCAACATTTACATTCGCAGAAACTCCTGTCACAGAACTTGCCGTATAACCACTTGTGATGACACCTCTAGAGTTCAAACCAACTAAACCGCCTATATCGGCGTGCCTTCCAGTCCCGGCAACCGAACTTATCGCATAGCTACTCGTAATAGTACTTTCATAACTGAAACCGACTAAACCGCCTACATGAGCATTAGAACCATCCCCTGTAACATGACCTGTCGCATAGCTACTCGTGATGATACCTCTAAGATTCAAACCGACTAAACCGCCTATGGAAGCGTACCACAAAGTTCCTGTAACAGAACCTGTGGCATAGCTATTCGTGATGGTGCCTCCGTCAGAATTTTCACCAACTAAACCGCCTATATCATCATATCCTCCAATATCTCCTGTAGCATGACTGTTCGTGATGGCACCCTCACTCCAACCAGCTAAACCGCCTACATAATATTTCCCGGCAACCGAACTTGTCGCATAGCTACTCATGATAGAACCATAATTAAAACCAACTAAACCACTTACAGCAGCACCCCCTGTAACATGACCTGTCACATGGCTACTCTTGATATTACCTTTGTTATAACCGACTAGTCCCCCTACACAACAATCCCCAGCTATATTTACATTAAGTAAACCAATATTGCGGATTTCAGATTGGTTACTTGTATAACCGAACAAACCTACTTGATTGATCCCAGGTTTATTAGTCATAAGATTAGAGATCGTATGACCGTTACCCTCAAAAGTTGATTCAAAAAGATTTTTATTATTAGGACTTCTATAGTACCCAATTGGTGACCAACCTGCGCCCGTTGTCCATGTAATTTTGTTTGCCGTTGAGTTATAGCTGTTGTTGTCGTTGAAGTCTAAATCTCGGCTTAGCTCATAGCCTGTACAGACATTGTCAGGACAACCTATAGTAATTACTGATGCAGACTCATCTGCTTTATAGCCCGTACCGTCCAGCTGATAGCGGATTGCGTTCAGTCCCTCCAAGTTGCATATCTCTATCAGACCGTCGTCGTCTTGGTCTATGTCTGTTGTTCCACAGGATGTTAGACTTGCTATTTCTGCAAGAGAATATCTGCTCTCATAGACTACGGCTTCCGAGACAATCTCCTCACTATAGCCTTGTCCATCGGTGTAACTTACTATCACACGATACTGGAAAGTGCCGAAAACATTCTCTGCAATGGTATACTCCACGCTCGTGCCGGCAGGCACATCCACCCATGCAGATTGGGTATTTTCTCTGCTCTGCCATTGATAGCTGATATTGCTACCACCGCCGTCGGGGTCGCTGCTTAAATCTATAGCCGGGGCGGTCAGATCTCTCCCGTTTAGGCTTGGCGCACCTAATGCCGCAATCTGTCCATTGTTGCGCTTGGCTATGGTTATGACCACTTGTTGTGCAGTACTCCCCACATCGCTAATTGCTTCCAGCATGATTGCCAAATTGACAGTATTTGCGCCTGCAGACACATAATCCTCCGGCACTTCAATCGTCACACTGCTTTCGGTTATAGGTTCTATCAGCAAGCCTTCACTTGATACTTGCGACCAACTGTAATTCAACGGAATGATACTCGTAATGGTTGAGGAGGATGCCGTTAGTGTAATGCTATCACCTTCGTTCACAGCACCCGCTGGCACACCAGCAACCTCTACGCTTAGCTTGTGTGATAAATCAGGTCGCTCTCTAGACTGATTAGGAATCACCGTGCCGTCGCTGTACTTAAGTACGGGGTATTGCTCAGTTGTACCAAAATCCCACACTTCACTACTCCAGCTACTATATATACCAGTTGACGTCCTAGGTTCTTGCAGTTCTATCGTCGTCTTGCCCTCGCCACCGGCACTTGCCATTTGCCCACTAGTCCACTTATCCCAATAGCTATAGCCAACCATACTGTTATCACTACTCAAACCGACTAATCCGCCTACATCAGCAGAGTACCCAGTCCCTGAAACAGAACCCGTCGCATAGCTGTTCGTGATGGAAGAACCATTTAAATTGTAACCGACTAATCCACCTACTTCAGCATAAGGGCCAGTCGCTGAAACAGAACCCGTTGCATAGCTGTTCGTGATGGTGCCAGCAGAATTCCAACCAATTAAACCGCCTGAACGATAAACTCCTGAAACAGAACCCGTCGCATAGCTGCTCGTGATCCTACTAAAATAATTATAACCAATTAAACCACCTATCCTAGCAGTAGAACTGATTCCTGAAACAGAACCCGTCGCATAGCTGTTCTTGATAGAACTATAATTATGATTACCAGTCAAACCGCCTGCATCAAGAGTTCCTGAAACAGAACATGTCGCATAGCTGTTCGTAATGGGGCCATAATTATTACCAACTAAACCACCTACACTAGCAAAGTCCCCAGTCGCTGAAACAGAACCTGTCGCATAGCTGTCCGTGATGGCACCATTACTCCAGCCAGTTAAACTGCCTACTTGAGCACCATAGCTGGTCGCAGTCACATTGATATTGAGTAAACCAATATTAACAATTTTAGATTGATTCTTTGTATAACCAAACAAGCCTACATAAATAGTGCGACCTCTATTAATCATCAAATTAGAGATCGTATAGCCATTGCCGTTAAACGTTGCATTGAAAGCATTAGAAGAGTCACTGCCGATCGGCTGCAATCCTGACCTCGTCGTCCATCTGCGTTTGTTTGCTGATGCATTGCGATAACTTGTAGCATCGTTGAAGTCTAAATCTTTGGTTAGCTCATAGCCTTTGCAGCCGGTAGCAGGGCAACCCACGGTAATTTTTGTCTCCGAACTTCTCGCTTTATAACCTGTGCCGTCCAGCTGATAGCGGATTGCGTTCAGCCCCTCCAAGTTGCATATCTCTATCAGACCGTCGTCGTCTTGGTCTATGTCTGTTGTTCCACAAGATGTTAGGCTTATTATTTCTGCAAAAGAATATCTGCTCTCATAGACCACAGCTCGCGAGATAATCTCTTCGTTATAGCCTTGTCCGTCGGTGTAACTCACGACTACGCGATACTGGACAGTACCGAAAACATTCTCTGGAATGGTATACGCACTGTTCGTGCCGGCAGGCACATTCACCCATGCAGATTGGGTATTTTCTCTGCTCTGCCATTGATAGCTGATATTGCTACCACCGCCGTCGGGGTCGCTGCTTAAATCTATAGCCGGGGCGGTCAGATCTCTCCCGTTTAGGCTTGGTGCACCCAATGCCGCAATCTGTCCATTGTTGCGTTTGGCTATGGTTATGACCACTTGTTGTGCAGTACTCCCCACATCGCTAATTGCTTCCAGCATGATTGCCAAATTGACAGTATTTGCGCCTGCAGACACATAATCCTCCGGCACATCAATCGTGATACTGTTTTGGGTTATAGGTTCTATCAGCAAGTCTCCATCCGATACTTGAGACCAACTGTAACTCAATGGGATGATAAGCTCGCCACTTGCGGACGATGCCGTTAGTGTGATGCTATCACCTTCATTAATAGCACTCGTCGGCACACCAGCGATCTCTACGCTTAGACGGTGTGATAAATCAGGTCGCTCCCTAGGCTGGTTGGGCATCACTGTGCCGTCGCTGTATTTGAGTACGGGATATTGCTCAGTCGTGCCAAAATCCCATACATCGGTACTCCAGCTACTATATATTCCAGTTGCGGTCGTAGGTTTTTGCAGTTGTATCGTGGTCTTACCCTCGCCACCATCACTCGCCGTTTGCTCGCTATTCCACTTATCCCAATAGCTATTCGTAACGGTAGCACTTCTAGAAAAACTCCGACCGACTAAACCGCCTATGAAACCCTTTCCCGCCACCTTAGCTTGGGAATAGCTATTATGAATTTGACCTGCCTGATGTGTCCCGACTAAACCGCCTATATCCTCTCTCCCGTTTACATCACCTACCGCATAACTATTAGACACAATGCCGTTATTGAGACCAATTAGACCTCCTACAGAGTACCCCTGATTATTATTGGTTTCCCCTACTATATGGGCAATCGCAAAACTGTTGAAAACTTTACCCTCAGTATCATCATCATCGGCATTGACACCGACTAAACCACCCACTTTTTGTCCTGTTCCGACTATTTTATTGACAGCACTACTGCTATCACCGCTAACACCGCTATTGATGATGACACCGCCGGAGTTTTTACCGACCAGTGCACCGACATAGTTTTCACCTTTGATATCTACGCTATATAAATCAATCCCGTCGATTACTGCAGCATTATTTGTCATAGCGAATAAGCCTACAAAATCCTTAGTGGGTCTATTTATCATCAAGTTAGAAATCGTATGCCCATTGCCCTTAAAGGTAGCCTTGAACGATTTTCGTCTATCGCCAATTGGTTCCCAACCCTCTCCTGTAGTCCAGACAACCTTGTTTGCCGTTGAACTATAGCTGTCGCCGTCGTTGAAGTCTAAATCTCTGGTTAGTTCGTAGCCCTTGCAGCCAGTAGCAGGACAACCTGCGGTAATCTTTATCATAGATAAGCTTGGTCTATAGCCAGTGCCGGCCCTCTGATAGCGGATTGCGTTCAATCCCTCCAAGTCACATATCTCTATCAAACCGTCGTCATCTTGGTCTATGTCTGTTGTTCTGCAAGATGTTAGACTTGCTATTTCTATAAGAGAGTATCTGCTCTCGTAGACCACGGCTCGCGATATGACTTCCTCGTTATAGCCCTGCCCGTCGGTGTAACTCACAACCACGCGATACTGGAAAGTGCCGAAAACATTCTCTGCAATGGTATACGCACTGTTCGTGCCGGCAGGCACATTCACCCATGCAGATTGGGTATTTTCTCTGCTCTGCCATTGATAGCTGATGTTGCTACCGCCGCCGTCGGGGTCGCCACTTAAATCTATAGCTGGGGCAGTAAGCTCTCTCTCGTCCAGACTCGGTGCGCCTAATGCCGTAATCTTGCCGTTGTTGCGTTTGGCTATGGTTATGACCACTTGTTGTGCAGTACTCCCCACATCGCTCATTACATCCAGCATGATTGCTAAGTTGACGGTGTCTGCATTAGCAGACACATAATCTTCCGGCACCTCAATCGTCAAGCTGCTTTGAGTTATAGGTTCTATCAGCAAGTCTCCATCTGATACTTGCGACCAACTGTAACTCAATGGAATGATGCTTGCAATGGTTGAGGACGATGCCGTTAGTGTGATGTTATCACCTTCGTTAATGGCACCCACCGGCACACCAGCAATCTCTACGCTTAGTCGGTTTGATAAATCAGGTCGCTCCCTAGGCTGATTGGGCAGTACCGTGCCGTCCCTGTATTTGAGTGCAGGGTATTGCTCAGTTGTGCCAAAATCCCACACTCTCGTACTCCATCTTCTATATATTCCGGTTGCCGCCATAGGTCCTTGTAGTTCTATCGTAGTCTTGCCTTCGCCACCATCACTCGTCGTTTGCCCGCTAGTCCACTTATCCCAATAGCTATAGTCAACCGTGCTGTTATCACTACTCAAACCGACTAATCCGCCTACATAACGACTAGCCCCTATAACAGAACCTGTCGCATAGCTATTTGTGATGGAAGAGTCATCTACATTGTAGCCAACTAAACCGCCTACTTCAGCATTAGAACTACTTCCTGAAACAGAACCCGTCGCATAACTGTTCGTGATGCTACTCCGATAATTCATGCCGACTAATCCGCCTGAACGATAAACCCCTGAAACAGAACCTGCTGCGTAGCTGCTTTTGATCCTACTTAAATAAGTATAACCAACTAAACCACCTACTACAGCAGTAGAGGCAGTCCCTAAAACAGAACCTGTCGCATAGCTATCCGTGATAGCACTATAATTATCACCAACTAAACCACCTACAGAAAAACTCCCGACAACATCTCCCGTCGCATAGCTGTTCGTAATAGAACCATGATTATTACCAACTAAACCACCAACACTAGCATAGTCCCCAGTCCCTGAAACAGAACCTGTCGCATAGCTGTTCGTGATGGTGCCAGCAGAATTCCAACCAATTAAACTGCCTACTTCAGCACCATAGCTGGTCGCAGTCACATTGATATTGAGTAAACCAATATTAACAATTTTAGATTGATTCTTTGTGTAACCAAACAAACCTACATTACGAACATCTGATCTGTTAATCATCAGATTAGAAATAGTATGATCGTTTCCATTAAACTTTGCGTTGAAAGCATTGGAAGAAGAATTGCCAACTGGTTGCCAGCCTGTTCCGGTTGTCCATGTGATTTTGTTTGCTGTTGAACTATAGCTGTTGTTGTCGTTGAAGTCTAAATCTCGGCTTAGCTCATAACCTGTACAGACATTGTCAGGACAACCTATAGTAATTACTGGTGCAGACTCATCTGCTTTATAGGCCGTACCGTCCAGCTGATAGCGGATTGCGTTCAGTCCCTCCAAGTTGCATATCTCTATCAGACCGTCGTCGTCTTGGTCTATATCTGTTGTTCCACAAGATGTTAGGCTTATTATTTCTGCAAAAGAATATCTGCTCTCATAGACCACAGCTCGCGAGATAATCTCTTCGTTATAGCCTTGTCCGTCGGTGTAACTCACGACTACGCGATACTGGACAGTACCGAAAACATTCTCTGGAATGGTATACGCACTGTTCGTGCCGGCAGGCACATTCACCCATGCAGATTGGGTATTTTCTCTGCTCTGCCATTGATAGCTGATATTGCTACCACCGCCGTCGGGGTCGCTGCTTAAATCTATAGCCGGGGCGGTCAGATCTCTCCCGTTTAGGCTTGGCGCACCTAATGCCGTAATCTTGCCGTTGTTGCGTTTGGCTATGGTTATGACCACTTGTTGTGCAGTACTCCCCACATCGCTCATTACATCCAGCATGATTGCTAAGTTGACGGTGTCTGCATTAGCAGACACATAATCTTCCGGCACCTCAATCGTCAAGCTGCTTTGAGTTATAGGTTCTATCAGCAAGTCTCCATCTGATACTTGCGACCAATGATAACTTAATGGAATGATGCTTGCAATGGTTGAGGACGATGCCGTGAGTGTAATGCTATCGCCTTCGTTAATGGCGCCTGTCGGCACACCAGCGATCTCTACGCTTAACCGGTGTGATAAATCAGGTCGCTTTCTAGGCTGGTTGGGCATTACCGTGCCGTCGCTGTATTTGAGTGCAGGGTATTGCTCAGTTGTGCCGAAATCCCACACGGCGGTACTCCAGCTACTATATATACCAGTTGCCGTCGTAGGTTCTTGTAGTTCTATCGTGGTCTTACCCTCGCCACCAACACTTGCCGTTTGCCCGCTAGTCCATTTATCCCAATAGCTGCTCGTGATTCTACTCCGAGAATTATAACCAACTAAACCACCTACATTAACATTAGAACCACTTCCTAAAACAGAACCCGTCGCATAGCTGTTCGTGACTTTACCGTAATAAATCGCACCGACCAAACCACCTACCCTGCTAACTCCCTCAACAGAACTTGCTGCATAGTTGTTCGTGAGTTCACCGGGATTACTCACACCGACTAAACCACCTACACTGCTAACCCCCTCAACTGAACCCACCGTATAACTATCCGCAATAGAACCTCCATTCCTGCCGACCAAGCCACCTAAGTCGCTACCTCCCTTAACTGAACCTGTCGCATAGCTATTCGTGATGGCGCCAAAATTATAACCAACTAAACCGCCTACATTGTCAAGTCCCTCAACAGAACCCGCTGTATGACTATCCGAGATGGAACCTCCATTCGCACCAACCAAACTGCCTACACTATGACCTTCTCTGACAGAACCTGCCACATAGGTGTTCGTGATAGTTCCTCTATTCAAACCGACTAAACCACCTACGTTGACAGCCCCAACCACATCTACATCAAATAAACCAATGTTTATAATTTTAGATTGCTCCCCTACATAACTGAATAAACCAATAAACATTCGTGCCAAATCACTGAACCAGGCTTCATAACGAGTGCGGCGAGATCTGTTAATCATAAGGTTAGAAACGGTATGGTCGTTACCATCAAAGGTTGCTGCAAAAGGACGGTTGTTGCTGGAGTTAGTGTAAGATGAATGATACCCTATCGGCTTCCAACCTGCTCCCGTAGTCCATCTGCGTTTGTTTGCTGATGCATTGCGATAACTTGTAGTGTCGTCAAAGTCCAAGTTCCTTACCAATTCATAGCCTTTGCAGCCGGTAGCGGGGCAGCCGGTAGTGATCTTCGTTGCTGATTCGCTTGCCTTGTAGCCGGTGCCGTCCAGCTGATAGCGCATTGCGTTCAGTCCCTCCAAGTTGCATATCTCTATCAGACCATCGTTGTCTTGATCTATGTCATTCGGGTCGCATGATGTTGGATTCACCACACTTACAGGAAGATTTATCTTTTCATAGGCCATAGCTTCCGATATCACTTCTTCGTTATAGCCTTGTCCATCGGTGTAACTCACAACCACACGATACTGGACAGTACCGAAAACATTCTCTGGAATGGTATATGCTACGCTGGTGCCAGCAGGCAAGTCTGTCCATGCGGTTCGGGTGGTTTGGTTGCTCTCTCTGCTTTGCCACTGATAGCTGACATTGCTGACACCACCGTCGGGGTCGCCAATTAAATCTATAGCTGGGGCAGTAAGCTCTCTCTCGTCCAGACTCGGTGCGCCTAATGCCGTAATCTTGCCGTTGTTGCGTTTGGCTATAGTGATGACTACTTGTTGTGCAGTACTGCCTATATCGCTAATCACATCCAATGTGATTGCCACGTTGACACTGTTCACATCAACAGGTACATAATCTTCCGGCACTTCAAACGTTATACTGCTCAAGGTCGTAGTGCCTCTCAATAGAGCTTCGCCGGATGTTTGCTCCCAGCGATAACTCAATGGAATATCACTGATCATACCGTCTTCAAAAAATGCCGTCAGTGTGATGCTATCACCTTCATTGACAGCACTCGCCGGCACACCGGCTATCTCTACGCTTAGCCGGTGTGATAAATCAGGTCGCTCTCTAGGCTGGTTGGGCATCACCGTGCCATCGCTGTATTTGAGCGCAGGATACTGTTCGGCTGTGCCGAAATCCCATACATCGGTACTCCAGCTTCTATATATGCCAGTTGCTCTCGTAGGTTCTTGCAGTGCTAACGTGGTCTTGCCTTCGCCACCGGAACTTGCCGTTCGTCCGCTAGTCTCCTTATCCCAATAGCTCTTTGTGACCCTACCTACATTAGTAGTAATACCAACTAAACCACCCAAATCTCCCCTTCCTATAACAGAACCTGTAGCATAGCTGTTCGTGATAGAACCATTATTCCGCCCAACTAAACCACCCATAGGAATCAGTACCTCAAAAGAACCTAGTCCCTCAACAGCACCCATCGCATAGCTATTCTTGATGCTACCCCAGTTATTATAACCAATTAAACCGCCTATATAAGCACCAAACCCTGTAACAGCACCCGTGGCATAACTGTTCGTGATGGTCCCCGCATAGTTATAACCAATTAAACCACCATGCGTACCGCCAATATCACTCCTTGTTACAGAACCCGTCGCATAGCTGTTCGTGACGGTGCCATAGTTATTATCACCAATTAAACCGCCTAAATTATAATCTCCTGTAACAGCACACATTGCATGGCTGTTCGTGATGGTGGCAGACCAAGCACTACCAACTAAACCGCCTACCCTAGTATAGTCCCCAGTCCCTGTAACGGAACCCGTCACATAGCTGTTCGTGATGGTGCCATAATTACTACCAATTAAACCGCCTACATCAGCATAAGATTTAGTTCCAGTCACATTGATATTAAGTAAACCAGTGTTGATAATTTTAGATTGCAACGCCACTCTACCAAACAAACCTACATTACGAATATCTGATCTGTTAATCATCAGATTAGATATCGTATAGCTGTTGCCGTTAAAAGTTGATTTGAAGGCATTAGAGGAGGAATTGCCAATTGGATCCCAGCCTGTTCCAGTTGTCCATGTGATTTTGTTTGCCGTTGAGCTATAGCTGTTGTCGTCGTTGAAGTCTAAATCTTGGGTTAGCTCGTAACCCTTGCATCCGGTATTAGGACAACCTGCAGTGATTTTTGTCGCTGACTCGCTCGCTTTATAGCCTGTTCCATCCAGCTGGAAGCGCATTGCATCCAATCCCTCCAAGTTGCATATCTCTATCAGGCCGTCGTCGTCTCGGTCTATGTCCGTTGCTCCACAAGATGTTAGACTTGCTATTTCTATAAGGGAGTATCTGCTTTCATAGACTACAGCTTCCGATGTCACTTCCTCGTTATAGCCTTGCCCATCAGTGTAACTTACAACCACGCGATACTGGAAAGTGCCGAAAACATTCTCTGGAATGGTATACGCACTGTTCGTGCCGACAGGCACATTCACCCATGCAGATTGGGTATTTTCTCTGCTCTGCCATTGATAGCTGATATTGCTACCACTGCCGTCAGGGTCGCCACTCACATCTATAGATGGAGCGGTAAGCTCTCGCTCGTTTAGGCTTGGTGCACCCAATGCAGCAATCTGCCCATTGTTGCGCTTGGCTATGGTTATAACCACTTGTTGTGCAGTACTCCCCACATCGCTAATTGCTTCCAGCATGATTGCCAAATTGACGGTGTTTATGCCAGCAGACACATAATCTTCCGGCACATCAATCGTCGCACTGCTTTGGGTTGTAGGTTCTATCAGTAAATCTCCGTCTGATGTTTGCGACCAACTATAACTTAATGGAATAATAAGCTCACTGTTTGAGGATGATACCGTTAGTGTGACGCTATCACCTTCGTTAATGGCACCTGCTGGTACACCAGCGATCTCCACACTTAGCCGGTGTGATAAATCAGGTCGCTCTCTAGGCTGGTTGGATATCACCGTGCCATCGCTGTGCTTTAGCGCAGGATATTGCTCAGTGGTGCCGAAATCCCACACTTCACTAGCCCAGCTACTATATATACCAGTTGACGCCGTAGGCGATTGCAGTGCTATCGTGGTCTTGCCTCTGCCACCAGCACTCGCCGTTTGCCCACTAGCCCACTTGTCCCAATAGCTGTTTGTGATATCGCCATTATGCCAACCGACTAAACCGCCTACATTACTCTCTCCTTCAACATCTCCCGTCGCATAGCTGTTGGTGATGTTAGCCGCCCAATTACTACCAACTAAACCACCTACAGTATCTTCTCCTTTAACAGAAACCGTCGCATAGCTGTTCGTGATGCTGCTACCAGAAAGATTTACACCAGCTAAACCTCCTACCCAACGGCTTCCTTTAACGAAACCTGTTGCATAACTGTTCGTGATGGGACCATAATTTCTACCAACTAAACCACCCACTCTAGAGTTCCCGATAATATCTACATTTAGCAAACCCACATCAGCAATCTCAACCCCGCTGCTCGTATAGCCAAACAGACCTACAAAGTTGGTGTCAGATCTATTAATCATTAAATTAGATATCGTATAGCCGTTGCCGTCAAACGTTGCGGTGAAAGCATTAGAGGAGGAGCGACCGATTGGTTGCCAGCCTGCCCTCGTAGTCCAGACAATCTTGTTTGCCGTTGAGCTATAGCTGCTATCGTCGTTGAAGTCTAAATCTCTGCTTAGCTCATAGCCCGTACAGCCACCATCGGAACGGCAACCCATAGTAATCAACGGAGCAGACTCATCTGCTTTATAGCCGGTGCCGTCCATCTGATAGCGGATTGCGTTCAACCCTTCCAAGTTGCATATCTCTATTAAACCGTCGTCGTCTTGGTCTATGTCAGTTGTTCCACAGGGTGTTAGATTCGCTATTTCTGTAAGGGAGAGTCTTCTCTCGTAGACCACAGCTTCCGAGATAATCTCTTCGTTATAGCCTTGCCCGTCGGTGTAACTCACGACCACACGATATTGGAGAGTATTGAAAACATCCTCTGGAATGGTATACGCTTCGCTTGTGCCGGCAGCCACATTCGCCCATGCAGATTGGGCATCTTCTCTGCTTTGCCATTGATAGCGGATGCTGTTAACACCTCCGTCAGGGTCGTCACTCAAATCTATAGCTGGGGCGGTAAGTTCTCTCTCGTTTAGACTCGGTGCAGCCAATATTTCGAGCTGGCCATTATTAAGTTTTGTGACAGCAATTACTATTTGTTGTGCGGTGCTCGCCACAAAATCATCTGCCTCTAATGTCAGTACTAAATTACTACTGTTTGCACCCGCCTCTACATAGTCTTCCGGCACCTCAATCGTCACACTGTTTCGAGTTGTAGACTCTATTAGCAAGGCTCTGCCCGACATTTCTGACCAACTATAGTTTAATGGAATGTCGTCCTCATTATTCCGAGAAGATGCGGTGAGCGTAATATGTTCGCCTTCATCCACCGCACCTGCCGGTACGCCGGTTATGATTACCAGCTGTTGTGATGCATCCCCTGGCGACACTCCACCTTGATTAGGCGTTCGGCGTCTATTTTGATGAGTGGGATATTGTTCGGCTGTACCGAAATCCCACACTTCGCTACTCCAGCTACTGTATATCCCAGTTGCTGTCGTAGGGGATTGTAGTTGCGCAGTCGTTCTGCCCATTCCGTATTCATCATTAGAAATACCACTGATATCCCTGTCCCAGTAGCTACCTAGAACACTACCCTCGCCAGCACTGTTAAATCCCAGTACCCTCCCCCTACTACTACTACCTCTATTAATTCTAGAAACTGTGTAGCTAGTAATAACTGTTCCTCCGCCAAAATTACAACCTACGATGCCACCAAGATAGTTTCTGCCCGACACGCTAATGTTGGTATAACTATTAATAATCCTGCTGTAGTTATCACCAACCAAGCCACCGGCACTACTCCCTCCCTGTATTGTGCCTGTTGCATAACTATTGCTTATTACACTACCACCTCTATTCATACCAGCCAAGCTACCTATACCCCACTTTCCTTTAACATTCACATTGATTAAAGCTACACCTTTAATTCTAGCCGAACCTCCTAACTTCCCGAACAAACCAACATTACTAGCAGAGGGTCTATTTATCATCAAATTAGAAATGCTGTATTTGTTTGCATTGAATATCGCAGTGAAAGGACTATCCTCTGTCCCTATGGGTTCCCAACCCATGCCTGTAGTCCATGTTGTTTTATTGGCTACATTGCGATAACTTGAGTTGACATTAAAGTCTAAATTTCTCAGCAACTCATAACCTTTGCATCCGGTATTGGGGCAACCTGCGGTGACCCTTGCTGACGACCTGCTCGCCCTATAACCAGTGCCGTCCGGCTGATAACGCATTGCATTCAAGCCTTCCAGGTCGCATATTTCTATCAAACCATCACCATCTTGGTCTATATCCATAGAGTCACAGAATGCTGAAATCACTATTCTTATGGGCAGAACCCTTCTCTCATAGACCACAGATTGCGAGATCAACTCTTTGTTGTGACCTTGCCCATCGATATAACTTACCACTACACGATATTGAATAACACCTGCCACACTCTTTGGAATGGTATACGCGCCACTCGTGCCGGCAGGCACATCAACCCATGCGGTTTGGGTGTCTACTCTAGTTTGCCATTGATAGCCGATATCTCTGACACCACCGTCGGGGTCACCACTTAAATCTAGAGTTGGGGCAGTAAGTTCTCTTTTGTTTAGCGTCGGTAAATCCAATGTTGTAATCTGACCATTATCTCTTTTGGCAATGGTAATGACTACTTGTTGGGCGGTACTCCCTACGTCGCTCATTGCCGATACCATGATTGCCAAATCAACGGTGTCTGCATTCATAGGTACGAAGTTTTCCGGCGCTCGAAGCGTCAAGGTCTGGGTTGTAGAGTCTATCAATAAGGCTTTACCCGATATTTGTGTCCAACGATAATTTAATGGGACACTGATTACACTGTCGCTGGACGATACTGTAAGCGTGATATGTTCGCCTTCATTTACAGAATCTGCCGGAACATTGATAACCCTGACGCTTAACTTTTGTGATAAATCCGGTCGCTCTGTAGGTTGATTGGGCATTACCGTGCCGTCGCTATATCTAAGTGCAGGATATTGCTCAGGCGTGCCAAAGTCCCATATTTCGGTACTCCAGTTTCTATATATGCCAATCGTAGCTGTCGGTGATTGTAGCTGTATAGTCGTCTTAGCTTCGCCGCCAGCACTCGCCATTTCCCCGCTAGTCCACACATCCCAATAGCTGTTTGTGACGCTGCCACTATAATTAGAACCAATTAAACCACCCACCTCAGCTTGAGCATCAGTACCTGTAACAGAACCTGTCGCATAGCTGTTCGTGACGCTGCCACTATAATTAGAACCAATTAAACCACCCACTTTAGCTTGAAAACCAGTCCCCATAACAATACCCGTCGCATAACTATTCGTGATGCTTTCACTAAAATTATAACCAACTAAACCGCCTATAGCAGCAGAGTGCCCAGTCCCTGTAGCAGAACCTACCGCATAGCTGATCGTGATAGAACCAGAATTATGACCAACTAAACCACCTACATTCATAGTCCCTGTAACAGAACCTGTTGTATAGCTGTTTGTGACATTACCAGCGTTATAAGCAACTAAACCACCCACAAATCTATTCCCAACCACACTTATATCAAGTAAACCAACATTGAAAATTTTAGATTGCTCTCTCACATAACCGAACAAACCTGCAGAGTTGATTTGAGATCCGTTAATCATAAGATTAGAAATGGTATAGTCGTTGCCGTCAAAAGTTGCTGTAAAAGGATTGTTGCTATCGTTATCTGAACCTGCATAAAGTCCAATAGGTTGCCAACCTGCACCTGTAGTCCAGACAACCTGGTTGGCCATTGAACTATAGCTATTGGCATCGTTAAAATCCAAATCTTTAGTCAGCTCATACCCTCTGCAGCCACCATTGGGGCGGCAACCCCTAGTGATTACCAACGCGGACTGATCTGCCTTGTAGCCTGTACCGTCTAGCTGATGGCGGATTGCGTTAAGGCCATCTAAATCGCATATCTCTATCAGGCCGTCGTCGTCTTGGTCTATGTCTGTTGTACCGCAGGATGTTAGGTTTGCTATTTCTGTGAGAGAGTATTCTCTCTCGTAGATTACCGCCTTCGTTATGATCTTCCCATTATAGCCCTGTCCGTCAATATAACTTACTATCACACGGTACTGAACGATACCCCTAAAATCATCTGGAATGATATGCGTCTTAGCCGTGCCAGCAGACACATTCACCCATGCGGTTCGGGTGCTTTCTCTGCTCTGCCATTGATAACTGATACGACTAACGGCGCCATCAGGATCGACGTTTAAGTCTACAGCCGCCGGGGCTTCAAGCTCTCTCCCATTCAGACTCGGTGCATCTGATGCCGAAATCTGACCATTGTCGCGCTTGGCAATGGTGATTGCTATCTGCCGTGTAGTGCTACCAAGATAGCTACTTACTTCCAATGCCAACACTGCATTACCAATAGTCGCATCCGCAGACACATAATCTTCCGGTACTCGCAGCGTTAAAGTTTGGATTGTAGAGTCTATCGATAAGGCTTCACCCGATGTTTGTGTCCAACGATAATTTAATGGGACACTAATCGCACTGTACTGAGCATATACCTCAAGTGTGACAGTGTCACCTTCGGCAACGGCATCCGTCGGCACACCGGTTATCTCTACACTTAGCTTGTGTGATAAATCTGGCCGCTCTATAGGTTGATTGGGCATCACCGTGCCATCGCTATATCTAAGTGCAGGATATTGCTCGGACGTACCAAAATCCCATGTCTCAGCACTCCATCTACTGTATATTCCGGCTGCTGCCGTGGGTGATTGCAGTTGTTGGGTGGTTTTACCTTCGCCACCGGCACTTATTGCGCTCTCGCTAGTCCACTTATCCCAGTAGCTGTTGATAATTCTCCCGCCATACTTATAACCGACTAACCCCCCCACATTAGCATTAGACAAAGCACCTGCAACAAAACTCGTCGCATAGCTGTTTGTGATGCCACCCCTATACTTACTGCCAACTAAACCACCCACGCTAACATAATCAGAAACTCCTGTGACCGAACTCGCTGCATAACTGGTCGTGATAGAACCATAATCGCTTCCAACCAAACCACCTACTCCTACACCAAAATAAGAGGGAAGTCCTCCTGTGACAGAACCTGTAACATAGCTGGTCGTTATAGAACCTTTATTAAGACCGACCAAACCACCTACATCAACACCTCCTACGATATTTATATTGAGCAAACCAAGATTAACAATTTTAGCCTCTCTCTCGGCATAGCCAAATAAACCTATGTATTCGGCATCGGGCCTGTTAATCATCAGATTAGAAATGGTATGACCATTGCCATCAAAAGTTGCTTCATAGGTGTCTCGATGCCCAATAGGTTCCCAGCCGGTACCCATTGTCCATATAATTTTATTGGACGTTGAACTATAGCTGTTATAGTCATTAAAATCTAAATCTTTGACTAGCTCATAGCCGTTGCACCTATCATCAGGACAACCTGCGGTAATTCGCATAGCAGACTCGCTTCCCCTGTAGCTTGTGCCGTTTAACTGATAGCGAATTGCATTCAGGCCTTCTAAATCGCATATCTCTATCAGACCATCATTGTCTTGATCTATGTCTGCAGTACCACAAGATGTCAGGCTTGCTATATCTATAAGAGGCTCTAGTCTCTGATAGACTATGGCCTCCGATAGGACTTGCTCCCTGTAACTTTGTCTGTCAGTGTAACTTACTATCACGCGATACTGAGCGACACCTCTAAAATTCTCTGCAATGGTATGCGCTTGACCCGTGCCAGTAGGCACATTGACCCATGCGGTTTGAGTGCTCTCTCTGCTTTGCCATTGGTAGCCGATATTGAAACCACCGCCGTCAGGGTCACTTCTTAAGTCTATAGCCGGAGCTGTGAGTTCTCTCCCGTTTAGGTTCGGCATACCTAATGTCTCAATTTGACCATTGTTGCGCTTGGTAATGACGATTGATACTTGCTTTCTAAAATTTCCTATATCACTAATCGTTTCTAATGTGATTACTAAATCGTCGGCACTCACACTTGCCGACACATAATCTTCTGGCATCTCAAGAGTTATGCTGTTCAGGGTTGTAGACCCTCTCAATAAGGTTTGATCCGAAGTTTGTATCCAACGATAACCCAACGAACCTATTATATTGCCCCGAGAAAATGCTGTAAGCGTGATACGGTCGCCTTCATAAACAATATCCGATGGCATACCGACTATCTCTATGTCTAACATTTTCGATAAATCCGGTCGCTCTATAGGTTGGTTAGGCATCACCGTCCCATCACTATATTTAAGTGCGGGATATTGCTCGGCGTTACCAAAATCCCATACCTTGGCACTCCAGCTACTATATATGCCAGTTGTTGTCGTAGGTGATTGTAGTTGCAATGTGGTCTTGCCTGTGCCGCCATCACTGCTCGTGCGCCCACTAGTCCACTGATCCCAGTAACTAGTCGTGATGCTACCGGCAATATTACTACCGATTAAACCACCCACATCCAGAAAAGAAGAAGCCACTCCAACAGAAGCTGTCGCATAGCTGTTCGTAATGCTGCCGCCATCATTATCGCCAACTAAACCACCTACATCGGCAAAAGAAGAATCGGTCTCTGCAACAGAACCTGCTACATAGCTGTTTGCGATGCTACCTGTGTTATAACCAGCTAAACCACCTATATCGAGAAAAAAAGAAGATGCTCCTTTGACAGAAGCCACTACATAACTGTTTGCAACGCTACCTGCGTTATAACCGATTAAACCACCTATATCTGCAAAATAAGAACTTCCCGAAACAGAACCTTTCACATAACTATCGCTGACGCTACCTTCGCTATAACCAACTAAACCACCTATGTAATTCCCTCCTACAACATTTATATTCAGAAGAACAAGATTGCTAATTCGACCTGTCGCATAACCAAACATTCCTACTCTTCCGGCATAGGGTCTGTTAATCATTAGGTTAGAGATGCTGTAGTTATTGCCTTCAAAGACACCACTAAAAGCATTACCTAAAGTTCCAATTGGGTCCCAACCGCTACCTTCAATCCAGCTCCTTTTATTTACTGACACATCACGATAACTTCCATCGTCGTTGAAGTCTAAGTCTCTGCTTAGCTCATAGCCTTTGCATCCAGTAGCAGGACAACCTGCGGTGATTTTTGTCGCCGACCCACTTGCTTTATAACCAGTGCCGTCCAACTGGAAGCGGATTGCGTTCAATCCCTCCAAGTCGCATATCTCTATCAAGCCGTCGTCGTCTTGGTCTATGTCGGTCAAAGTGCATGATGCTGTTTGCGCCAGCAAAGATTGTGAACCTATAGCAACGGCTAAGGTTAAAACTAACAGAAAGAGGGTTGGCAAAAATCTGCTTTTACTTTTGACCGTTAAATTAGAAAATACCGTTTCCATAGCAGGGGAGAGGACAGCTAATGATTCCTGTTTCTTTTTTATACAATCTCTGCAGCATCTAGGCTGTCGTGCACTACTTAGTCAGGTTGATATGAGAAAGGAGATGCCAAACCAACAGTCTCGGAAACTTGAAACTCCTCATCATGGTTATAGTTAATATATTCGGATTCATGAACGGTTACTGGAAAACCAGGGGCAACAGCCAGCGGATGGTTCTCTACCAACACGGATTTGCCTTCGGCTCCTTCCAACGCATTTACCTTAACCTCACCGTGATCACCAATCTTCATGGTTTTTTCCTTATCTGTATAGGTGATATCTACTTTGGTCAAGTGTACGCCTTTCATTTCTCCGACCAATCCAGCAATCACCGCAGGATGACCTCCGACTTCGCCACCCCAAATCTTCTGTAATGCTTCTGCTTGTTGAGCATCGGCTCGCTCGTCTATATACAGCGCAACCTGCCAACCACCGTCGGTCAAAAGACCCGGAGCATGTAACCAAAGACCTACATTGAGATCTGATAAATCTACATCGTCCATATGACCTTTTTCAATTTGCCAGCCCACCATCGCTTTACAAAATCCTTGGGTAGGGGGTTTTAAGAATATACACGGACACACTAAATCACAGGTGCATGATTCAAAGTATTGACCTTCTAGTTTCCAGTTATTAGCCATAGTAATTCTCCTTGTTGTTAAAATTATTAAATTATACACTTTAAGAAAATATTTAGCAATTAAATTCAAACCAAAAAATCTCCGCAATCCCTTTATTTATGCTATGATACGCCCTTTATGGAGAAATCTTAATGTCTAGAATTTGTCAAATAACAGGGAAAAAGCCCTTGAGCGGTAATAATGTGTCTCATGCGCATAATAAAACACGGCGGCGTTTTCTGCCCAACTTGCAAACTCATCGCTTTTGGGTGGAGAGTGAAAAGCGATGGGTTAGTCTGCGTGTGTCGTCTAAAGGATTGCGCCTGATTGATAAAAAAGGAATAGACGCAGTTCTCGCCGATATCAAAAAGCGATAAGCCGGAGATTATAATGCGAGAAAAAATAAAACTTGTATCTAGTGCCGGTAGCGGGCATTTTTACACTGCGACCAAAAACAAAAAGACGGCGGGTACTAAAAAGCTGGAGCTGAAAAAGTTCGACCCGACCATTCGCAAACACGTAATCTATAAAGAAGCAAAAATAAAGTAATAGAACCGCCGTGTGTTGCGATGGCAACAATCGGCATAACATTGTGCAGAACCTTAGCGTAGGTATGTAGGTCGGACAAGCTAAGGCTTGTCCTAAATGGTGGGTACTCAAAGAACCACCCCATCAGACGAAGCCTGCCACCCCTCCAAAGAAGGGGGATAGTTATTCCTACGGTTCAGTATTTTATTTGTGCCAACGACGGCTTCAGGGTATAGCCTTGCATCATCTGCGCAAACTCTATAAGAGTCTCAACGCCACTTTGTTCCGCCTGCCGGCACCATTCACATAGTGCTTCTTTGAGGTTGTGATAATCCTTATGTTTTATCACATACAACAGTTCGTATAGTCGGTGTCTGAAGTCATAAACCAATTTTAAGGTTTCGTTTTTCAGCAGAGCTTCGTTGAGTATTGCGTGTTCGTTGTCACTGACATGATTGCGATGTTTAGGCAGAATATGTTTGACACGCATTAGCATCTGATGACAAGCGTCGTCTGCCTTTGTAAGTTCAGTTTGCAATACCGGCTTCAGAACCTTGTTGACAAATTCGTAAGTCACATGCAAGCGGCTTTCAAAAAGTGCTTTGGCAGTGTCTAAATCCAAGTTGTTATCTGTCTTATACTTGCGCGAAGGAATCGGTGCCAAACGCAATACGGTAGCAAGTTTTAAGCGATGTAGTATGCAAATGTAAAACCAACCTATATCAAACTCCCACCACTTTGCCGACAACTTCGCCGAACTAGGATAAGCATGATGATTATTGTGCAATTCCTCTCCACCTATCAAAATACCAAGATTGGAAAAGTTGGTTGAGTAATCTTCGGTAGGATAATTCCTGTAACCTCTGAAATGTCCTATGCCGTTGACGACACCTGCGGCGAAGAAAGGTATCCACAGCATTTGAATCGCCCATATCGCGATCCCGTAAAAACCGAATAACACAAAGTGCATTGCTAACAACACCAAAATACCAATGTTGCTACGACCAGTATACAAATTCTTTTCTACAGCATCGTCTGGTGTGCCGCGCCCGTATTTTTCCAACGTATCGGCATGGGTCGCTTCTTCGGCATAAAGTTCGGCACCCTGCCACAGTACCGAGTATATCCCTTTTACGATGGGGCTGTGCGGGTCGTCGTCGGATTCGCACTTGGCATGATGCTTTCGGTGCACTGCCACCCATTCTTTGGTTTGCATTCCGGTAGTAAGCCACAACCAAAATCGCATTGCGTGGCACACTGCGGGGTGAAAATCAACCGCTCGGTGCGCTTGCGAACGATGTAAGTAAAGCGTGACACAAATAATCGTCAAATGGGTCAGGACTAATGCAACGACTATATATGCCCACCAATCCAACTGCCACAATCCGTAGCCTGTCAATATATCAAACATAACTGCGTAGTATAAACCATATTGGGGAATTATATACAATTATTCACGGATAAGTTCCGTGCTTTACTTGCTGCTTTTTGATACTTCACAGGATGACATTGCTTTTCAACAGCCCCACAGTATGTATATCAAAATCAATCGGCAGTTCTACTCCAATAACAAACCCTCTAGAAATAATTTAATTTGAACACGTAAAACTCTATCGATATCGATTACATGGGTAGATGACCTTATAATCGAATTGTCGTCCTGCGCAGATGCCGTAATTATAATTGTTTGAGCATCGATAGGCAGTATAACGATAAAAGGTTTCACGCCCGTTACTATTTGCTCAATCTCGTCGTCTATTGCATAACGAATAACGATATCGCCATGGTTTGAATTCGGAATCAATTTAACTTGAGTATCGTCCAAAGCAATTTTAAGTACATAATCGTCTCCTGACTGAGTTAGTGTCGCAGGTTCTTCGGTCGTCAATAAAAATTCAATAAATTGTCCTGTTAATAGCGAATTGCATTGTTCGCATTCGGAGCGATCAAATTCGCTTCTTGTATATTTAAGTATCGGGTATTGTGTATTGTCACCGAAATCCCAGCGACTAGTATCCCACCCTGTTATAGAGGATTGCGAACGCAGGATTGTATTACTTAGAATTTGACTGTTCTGCATTCTTCCCATACCAGCATTATCACCACCGACTATGCTATAAGCACTGTCGCCGGCATAGCTATTGGTTATGACGCCGCCATTGATACCGGCTAATGCCCCGACTAGTCTGGTTCCACCTACTTCGCCGATTGCATAACTTGCGTTTATGAAGTTTCTATTATCACCCACCAAACCACCGACTCGTTCATTTCCGATTATGTTGCCGGTCGCATAGCTATTTTCAATCGTTCCTGTATTTAAGCCGACCAAACCACCGGTATAATAGAAACTCTCACTCACCGCACCAAGTGCATAACTACCAATGATAATACGGTTATTAATACCAACCAAGCCACCGATAAAACTATTTCCTATCACATCACTCTCGCTATGACTGTTGATAACTTGGCCTAGATTGGTACCGACCAAGCCACCGACTATTCCGTACGCAGATGCAGTACCGCTTGCATAACTGTTATTAATGATCAACGCGTTATAACCGACCAACCCGCCGGCCCATAAGTCTGTTGCCACAACTGTACTCGTACTTGCTTTGTTGCTAGTATAACTATTGGTGATTCTACTGGTATTTTGACCGACCAGAGCTCCGACTAAAAATCTGCCGTGTACATTTACGTCCGATAGTTCAGCATTTGAAATCAAAGCATTAATATCTGCGGAGCCGAACAACCCTATATGATCGCTATCCGGTCTATTGACCCTTAAATTAGCAATGCTATGACCATTCGCGTTAAATGTTGCCTTAAAGGGATTTGCAAAAGTCCCTAGCGGACGCCAACCTTTACCTTCGTTCCATATCGTTCTGTTCTCTGGATTGCGATAGCTTTGTGTGATTGTGAAGTCTAAGTCTCTTAGCAATTCATAACCTCGGCATTTCTCCACACCGTTTACCAAAGGACAACCTGCGGTAATCTCATTTGCACTTGCGGTTGCTTTATAACCGGTACCATCTAGGCGATAACGAATCGCATACAATCCCTCGATGTCACAAATATCTATCAAGCCGTCGTTGTCTTTATCTATGTCTGTCGTGCTACACGGTGTTTGAGGAGGATTCGTCAAATCAGGTTGAGTAGGCAATGTTATCGTATACTCTTTGGTAGTTTGGTTTAGTGCCGTTAATGTGACCGAAATATTACTATCGATCATTAATTGAACCATCAGCGATGCTTGACTGTTCATAGATATACTCTGGTCACCAGAGCTGATAGTGACTGTTGCATTCGGATTATTCGCCGTTGCCGTCACCTGCATTAGACTCTCGGAAGTATCCAAAATCTCATAGCTGGTTTTGGTAGGATCAAATAAAGGTTCTAGTGTGCCGGACGATAGAGTCAGGTTGCTCAATGCCAAATTGCCTATGCCACCGGCAATATCTTGTTCGGGAAGTGGCGTACCGCAAGCCGGTAGTCTAACTCGATAATCGGCTTGCCCACCCAAAACACAACTTGCGTATCCGTTTTTATCGAATTGGCCTGTATAAACCAATGTTGGTATGGCAGCGTTGGTGATACCGATATTGTTAGCCGACACAGCTGTCACATTACCAACTGCATAGCCTCTGAGAATCTGCAGATCGTTGCTAAAGCCACCCACCAGACCACCGACATCTATCGCACCTATTACATTACCAACTGCATGCACATCAGTAATTGTGTCTGCGTTATGATAACCCACCAAGCCGCCTACATTAAAGATGCCTTCCACGCTACCAGCGGCATAGCTATTACTTATCACACCACTTCCGGTAAGCATACCGTTATAACCTACCAAACCACCGACTGACTCTCTACCTGTTATATTACTGTGCGCATAGCTGCTACTGATCAAGCCGGAATTATAACCCACCAGACCACCGGTCGCCACACGTCCGTCTACGCTACCATTTGCATGGCTATTGACTATAGATCCATCATTAGAACCGACCAACCCACCGGCCCACGATGCAGTCGCTCTGATGTTTCCGTCTACGGAGCTATTGCCGATAAAAGAACTCGCAGTAACCGAGCCTCGGTTGTCGCTCCAACCTACCAAACCACCGACCGCAAATCGCCCGATGACCGTTGCATTCATTAAATGGATATCTGAAATTCTAGCGGTTGCCCCGATTACTCCGAATAAAGCAATATTATCTCTATTCGGTTTATTGATATATAAATCAGAGATGACCAGTGTATCGGTAGTCGCTCTAAACACGGTGTTGAAAGGGTTCTCAACATCTCCTATCGGCTGCCAGCCTTCTCCGCTAATCCATTTGTTGTTTATTTCCTTGCGATAACTAGATAGGTTGTTAAAGTTTAAGCTCCTGCGTAATTCATAACCCAAGCAAACTTCGCTATTGTTTTGACCACAAGTTGTCGGCATCTCAGCCAAATGTCCACGCATTTCATCCAAATCATCTAGATAATAAATTTCTATAAAACCGTCGTCATTTTCGTCTAGATCGACTCTAAACGGTTCTAAAATGAACGACTCCCGAGTCTCGTATCGGGTTATATAACCTTGACCATCTTCGTGCATTACATTAACGCGATAAAGGGTATCGCCGGGTACATTCAATGGAATGATATACTCGGATAAACTAGAGATAGTACTCCAGTCTGTGTTGCTGCGACGGCTCTGCCAGTCGTATCTGAACTCGCCTTCACCGTCCGAATCAATGCCTGCTCCAGTATTGATTCTTAGCACGGTCGGATTCGCATCCAAACTTATATCGGGAGGGATGCCATTATTTACCTTATTGATTATCACTTCAGTTATCGCCGTAAGCATCGTCTCTCCGTTTCTTACATCAACCGAAAATACGACACCGGCGTTCGTAACCATCGCATTTCCTCTCACAAAATCATCGGGTATCCTAAACCTCAGAGTAGCGGTGCTCTGCTCGATAATTTGCACTGAATTTGCCGGCGTATACCGCCATGAATAATCTATCGCATTATCTTCGGTATTTATCGTTCTAGCATTTATTTTTAAGGTAACTTCGTCTCCTTCGCCGATACTCGTCGACTCGAATTCAACATCAATATCGTCTATTTCAAAAGCAGATCTGGCGACTGCAAGTGTATAGGTGGTATTCGTGTCGGTATCTTTCACGACGATCGTCACCGAGGTCACCAAACCCGGGGCGTTTAAGCGAATCGGATTACTGATCTCGCCACTGGATTTACCCGAAAAATAATCGGTCATATCACTATCGTCCTTAGTAATTTCAATCTTGGCGTGTTCGCTATCGACAGCAAAAGGTCTTAGTTGAATTTCACTTGCGTTGTGAACTTTGGTATCGTAATTTGTTATTAGCGCAGAGAAAGGCTGAGCGTCAAATCGCCAGTCGTCATTCAGCACCTCGCCGTTTGATCGCAGAAATAATGCACCTAAGCCAGTATTATGGTGTTGACCTGGCAACAATCCACACCTTGGTTCTGAAGCATCTAAATCGCATAGATCTTCGTCGTACCTAAGTAGCGGATAACTCACTGCATCACCAAAATCCCAATCGGTGATACTCCATCCATCGTAAATGTCGATTGCATCGGTGGGTGATTGCAATACGGCAGTGGTGCGCTCACGACCGTCGCTGACCGGACGTGTGTCACTCTCGGTATAAATCTGGCTATCCCAGTAACTTGCGCTAACACTAGCATTCCTCCCAACAGAACCAAATAAACCACCATTATTAAAATTAAAACTGCTTATTGTCTTGGAAATCGTGTAGCTGTTTTCGACATTCCCCGTATTGAGTTGTCCGATTAAGCCTCCTACGGTTATTACATTCGGTCTAATTCCTACATCACCAGCCGCATAGCTATTGATAACCTCACCTACTGTTCCTCTCTGCCGATTATTCAAATTATAACCAACCAGACCGCCTACACGCCATTCACCTTGAGTGTCGGCAAGTGCGAAACTATTACTTATTAGGTTTTGGTTTTGCCCCACCAAACCACCGACTCGCTGATTTCCGCTCACTCGTATGTTTGTCCAGCTATTCTTGATATCACCTTCATTGTTGCCGACTAGTCCTCCTACATTATTGCCGTTAGCCGAGACAAAACCGACCGCGTCCACATAACTTGCATTAATTACCCCTAGATTCCAACCAACCAAACCGCCGACCGAATCTGTTCCTTGGATATTAGTCGTACCGGCCACATAGCTGGCGGTGATTGAACCCACGTTTCGAGCGGCTAATCCTCCGGTGGTGAATCCTCCTTGAACATTCAAGTTCAATAAACCTATATTTTTGATACTACCCCCTGTCCATATATTAGAAAAAAAGCCAGTATTAAATGTGTTATTAATATTGATATTAGAAATAGTATAACCGTTCCCCTCGAGTGTTGCGCTAAAGCGACCGAAAAGACTGGGAATCGGTACCCAGTTAGAGAGCCACTGAGACATGTTTCTGGTATCTGCATAGCTCAGTGGGTCGGCGAAGTTTAAGTTTCTTCTCAATTCATATTGTTCATGTGATTGACTGCGGATCGCATCCAAATCTTCCAGAGTATAGATATCTATGAAGCCGTCGTCGTCATCGTCGTTGTCACCAGCTCTATACAAGTAATTCCCTACTTCTTTAGAGGCATCGTATCCTTGTGCATCGGTATAACTCACTATTACACGATATCGAGTACCGGCAGTAATATTTGACGGGATTGTATAAGTATTGCTCTTGTTCGAAGTTCTATTGACAGGAGGTATAGTACTCCATGAGTTTGACCCGCGGTTTTGCCTCTGCCACTGGTATACATATTCGGACGGATTACCGTCGGGATCGTCTCCTACAAAAGCAGTCAATGCCCTGTCGTTTGCTGCAAAATCAATTTCAGCAAATCCGTTATCTATCTTCTTTATCGCCAGTATTGCATTGATGTTCTCGAAGCCTCGGGTAATTGGATCTATAACTATCACTGATACGGTATTGCGAACCTCGGTGCCAGCCATCACAAAATCTGTGGGGATTCGAATCGTAGCCACTGGGCCGTTCCGCTCCAATATCTCCAGCGACCCCGGTAGCGTCCAAGTATGAGTTCCTCCGGTGATACCAGATGTCAATCTAACCGTACTACCTTCGTCTACGGTTCCGTCGCTGTTTGTAGGTTCTATCATAATCTCGTTCACCCCAGCAATAGCAGCGACTCTGTTGATAGTGAGTATATAGGTTATGGGAACTGTATCGGTTGCAATAATATTTAGTAGCGAATCATTTGCGGGTAATACAATCGTAGTAACCGTGCTACCAACTACCGTACCTATACCATCAATCGTAATAGTTGCTTTGGGATCGTAGGTACTCAGTTCTAATTTGAGATTGCTCTCGCTCTCCCTAATCCATACAGTATATCTGGTGAGCTCGGAGTCAAAAGTTCTATTCATTCTCACTTTTGCCGGTTCGAGTGATACGATGTTCAAGTCTCGCAGGTTTATCCCTTGATCAGGCAGGAATGTGCGACATTGAGGCTGGTCGGTATTTCTTATAGGTATCCGATCGGAACAGGCCGGATATTCTTCGTCTCCGCTTTTGGTATATCTCAAAATCGGATACTGTTGGCTATTACCAAAATCCCAATCAGCGGTACTCCAGTTTTTATATAGTTCGGGATTGCTTGCATTCGGCACAGTAGGCAATTTGAGTCTACTAACGGTAGGTGTGCTATAACTATCAATGATCATATTAGACTCGTTATCGGCAGTAATCTCGGTTCCCGTTGCATAGCTGTTCTTGATTGTGCCGCCGAAATTCCCTATCATTTTCCCTACATAGCTTTCGGTGTTATAAGCTCTTGCGTAAGCGTTGTTGATGTCGATGTCTCCGTTACCAATCAAACGCCCTACATCAGTTGCATCACCTGCCACATTAACTCTGGCATAGATGTTTTGATATTGCGCATTATTAAGACCGACAGTAGAAGTGGTTGAACGACCTACCAACCCACCCATCGCATTGACTTCTCCTTGCGACGACAGGGTGCCAGTGACATAACTATTCGCTATCAAGCAACCTTTACAAGCACCGACTAACCCGCCGCTATCACCGCTGCGAGTCCGGATATCTACATCGAGCAGACCGATATTGTAAATGCGCAATGGAGCCTCATCGCTATGATTATTTACATTGCCGAATAAACCACCATAAGCATCTGTTTGTTGGTAAAGATTAGAAATTGTATAGCCGTTACCCTCGAGTATTATCGAAATACTGGTAGTGCCGTTGCTATCACCGATTGGCACCCAGCCGTTTCCTGCAGTCCATATATTTTTATTGCTTGAGTCTTGGTAGTGTGTATTATCTCGGAAGTCTAAATCTCTTATTAATTCGTACCCCCTACAGATATTGCTCTTATTGTTATTGTAGCCACAACCCGCCTTTATCACGCTAGCTTGAGTACTCGCTCTATAGCCGATGCCATCCAAACGATAACGAATTGCATCTAATTCTTCAAGGTAATAAATCTCAATCAGTCCGTCGTTGTCCACATCTATATCTGGTCTATAATCCGAAGGTGTGGGGTCGCTGAAAGCGAAATCACTCGGATAGTTCTGGGCATCGGTGTATTGCACTCGCACGCGATAATTAAAAGGAATAGGATACTCCGCTGGTATCGTATAACTTTCGGTCGTAGCTCCAAGGATATCGTCCCAAGTTCTGGCATCTATAGGTTTTTGTTGCCATTGATAGCTGAAATTGACCTCACCGTCCAGGTCGCTAATATCATCTTGCACAAAGCTCAATTTATAACCGTTCTCTACCAACATCGGATTCAACACTACAGTAGAGTTATCTATCTTATTGATCCTCACCACGATGCTTGAGCTGGTAGCAGAAAAGCCATCGCCTGCAGTTACCGTGAATAGCACATTGCTACTCATGGCGTTGCGTCCGATAAAATCCGGAGGTATGCGCACAGTCAAGACGGTTGAGGTAGTACCTGATAACTCTAAAGTCGGATTCATCAGTTCCGATGGATTTTGCGGTATTGCCGTCCACTCGTAGTGATATATTCCTCTACCGCCGCCAATTCTAGGTGCGGTTAAAGTAAAACTGTTGCTCTCAGTAGTCGACACCAAGCCCTCTATATGAGATGTCTGTCCTTGAACATCAATATCTCCCAATCCGACGACCATCTCGTTTAATAAAGTAAGCGTATATTCGGTTTCGGTGACAGGAAAAATCTCTTTTACCTTAATAGTAACAAGTGATTGTGCGGTATTTTCGAGCGAGATATTGTCGCTTTGATGGTCGGCACGGGTGCCGGCAAAATAATCTCTACTCTCTCCTTGTTTGCGGACGCTGATTTGCGAATCGCTATCGTAAGCCCTAAGCCTAAGCTGTAGGGTTGGTCTGTCATTATTGAAATATGCGGTATACTCCTCAGTCTCGGAGACAAAAACTGATTCTAACGAGATACCATCGCTTATTATTTCCAAATCTCTTAAACCATCGTTTTGATCCGCCAAGAATGTACCGCATTGAGGTTGATCGGTACTTTTCCCACGACGATCAACCGAGCACTGCTTGGTATATCTTAGAATTGGAAATTGCTTGGGTGTTCCGAAATCCCAGTTATTGCTACTCCAACTTGTATATAGCTCAGGATTGCTTGCATTCGCAGCAATCGGTTTTTTCAGTTCGTCGTGTGCAGCTGCTTGTCTGGTGTAACTATTTACAGTATTTCCGTTTAGTGCATCTGCCAAATTAGTCGCTGCATAGCTATTTGTGATAGTCGTATGATTTTCTCCTGCTATAGCATCCCGCTCGCTTCCCAGACCAGTGCGAGAAATCTCACCTCTCACATAGATGTTGGCAATTGAGGCATCGTTAAAGCCGACAAAACCACCGACAAAATCACGTCCTGAAATAGACCCATTCACATAACTATTCTCTATTTTGCCTTTATCAATACGACCCGCTAAGCCGCCTGCCCTCATTGACCCTAAAATAACACCCTGGGCATAACTATTTATTATGTCGCCATTGTTAATAAGACCAACCAAGCCACCTATGTTCCGGCTATTCCTTGCACTATCAATCTGCACACTAAGCAAGCCGATGTTGCGGATAATGGCTCTTTCTGATATCTGCTCAAACAAACCTAGGTTATCTCTATCGCGTTGTATATATAAACCTGAAGTTACATTGCCGTTGCCCTCGAGCACCGCAAGCAGATTTTGGATTGGGAGCCAGCCGTCTCCTTGTCTCCAAACATCTTTGTTCATTAAATCCTGATAGTGCATGTCATTGCCAAAGTCCAAATGCCTTGCCAATTCATAACCGCTGCAGACACTGGTGCCATCTTCGTCACAACCCAAACTATTGAGATCTATGTTCCCTAGAGGATCAGGTTGATAACCGATACCGTCCGGTTGGTGGCGAATTGCATCCAAATCCTCGAGGTAATAAACTTCTATAAGCCCGTCGTCGTCTATATCTACATCAGTTCTATATGTTCCTAGATATTTTGTGAGCGTATATCCTTGCGCGTCGGTATAACTCAATTCTACGCGATAGCGGATGGTGGGTGTCGTACCTTCCGACACCGTATAAGTAGCGACTGTTTTTGTGGTGGTCTCGGTTGCGATATCGCGCCATTGTGTATCGCCCAATGCTAGAGA
The DNA here is from genome assembly GCA_965200865.1 of uncultured candidatus Poriferisulfidus sp. Taxonomy (GTDB): domain Bacteria; phylum Pseudomonadota; class Gammaproteobacteria; order Poriferisulfidales; family Oxydemutatoraceae; genus SP5GCR1. The sequence goes on from CBDAVG010000002.1 coordinate 1,686,980, forward strand.
TTGCCAACGGTAGTTGAATTCACCGTCGCCATCGTCTCCTACGATACTTGTGACTACGGTGATAGAAGCAGTGGTACCCGATATATTTGAGTTTAATTTCAAATCTGGATCAACAGTTACATCGGAATTGTTGCGCTTGATGATTGTCACTTTGTGCTCGGTACTAACCACCGAATCGACTCCGCCGACTGTCACCTTGAATACGATATCGCTTTGCTCATGATCGCGTCCTATGAAATCAGTGGGGATGCGAACAGTCAGAGAGGTTGTAGTCGTATCCGATAATCCTAAATTCGGATTCAGCAACTGCGATAGATTTTGTGGTATGTATTCCCATTGATAAGGATAATTTGAAGAAACTCCGCTATTGCTTACGATTCTATCGCTGGGGAGACTTAAAGTAAAAGTGTCACCTTCGTCTGCCGACATTATATCGGGTGTGATTCCTTGCGATATTACAATGTCGGGGTATTCCACAGCCAGTGTATAGACGGTGGTCGTATTAATAAGTGTATCGTTAACCGAGATATCTACGAATACATCGGAGTCTATCGGAATCGAAGCGCGGCTTTCGCCAACATTCACAGCGATGCTTTCCTGTCCGCGTTTTCCTACCGTAATAACTGCATCATCGTTGTATCTTGTAAGTTGTAATCGAAGTTCGGTTGTATTGGTAGGGACTTTCAAGACATACGAAGTTTCACCGAAGTGGAAGGTCGGAAGTAATTTTGTATTTCTTGTCAACACCTGCAAATCAATCAAGCCGGCGCGTTGATGACGCAACAGCATACCGCACAGAGGTGGATCTAAACGTTGTCTTATTGTGCCATTGCTACATGTAGGTTCGCTTTCATTATTATCGTTGAATTTTGCATATTTGAGTGCTGGATAATCATCCGAGGTGCCGAAATCCCAATCGGTTGTACTCCAACCCATATAACGATTCGGATTTATTGCATTCGGGCTTAGCGGAGATTTCATTTGTACCGTAGTCAGACTTGTTCCACCTCCGGCACTTATGGTGAGTCCACTCGTCTCTGAATTCCAGTGACTATGCGTTGCACTTGCCGAGACCGTCCTCCATTTTTTAGCAATCAATCCACCTCCGGCACTATCCCTTCTTGGGTCTGCAATAACTACTCTACCGATTGCATAGACACGCGTCACATCTTGTCCAATTCCACCTGTCAAGCCACCAGCGGTATCGCCCGTCACATCACCTGTGGCATAACTATCTTGAATATACGATGAGCTAGCTGCTCTACAGCGAGTAGCAAGATATCTCCTATTATTAAATACGGGAGTCGTCGTAAAAATATTAGGACAATTAGCACCAATCAAGCCACCCACCCAACCTTGACCGTCAATATTTACTGTTGAATAGCTATTGCTAATAAGGTCATCGTTACTGCCGACTAAGCCACCAAGAACTTTTGTTCCTGTACCTAAAATTATTGAGCCCAATCCTTGAATATTGATTGTGCCAGTCGCATAACTATTGATAACTTTAGCTGAGTTTATACCGACTAAGCCACCGATGTACTGATCTTCTCTATGGTCTCCCCCACCTGCGATATTGATGTTGATTAAACCGACATTCCTGATGACAGCATCACCTATCGTTGAACCGAACAAACCAGAGGGAGTATCTTCGTTTGTCGAGATATTTATAGTTAAATTCTTGATAACATAGCCGTTGCCGTCAAATATGCCTGCAAAACTCGAAATCGGCTGCCAATCTTCGCCTTGTAAATCTAAATCATTGGTTAACTCATAACCCTTACAACCATCGGTAGCGCAGCCGGAAGCAATGCCGTTCGTCTCAGAGATATAGTATCCTGTGCCATCAGGCCGATAGCGGATATTACTCAAGCCCTCTATATTACAAATTTCTATTAGACCATCGTTATCTATATCTATATCGTTGTTTGCTTCTATTATTCCTTCCGAAAAACAATTTGCATTTAAGTTCTGAGCAACCGCAGGCGGGCATAGTAAAACTGCAAATAAAAAGCAGTATTTAATGAAAGCTGACTTAAACTCTGTGTTTCGTAGGAACCAAAAGTAATGAATTTGCATATTATTAGGTAAAAATACTCTCAGCAGAAATATCGTGGTATGAAGCAGAAACGACTGAACAATATTATATATTAAACCCTTTTAATTTAGATTATTCGGCTTGACATCGTGCAGAACCCTAACATGATTGTTCAACGCATAGGATACCCTTCCAAAGGAGAGGAATGTGCCGATTGGCCTACTGGTTTAATCGGCGGTTCCTGCGCACAAAATCGCTAAACCGCTCTGCCCAACGCCCGCAAGCATTGCGCTGATGGGTATATGCCGCCAATAGATTCTTATAGACGATGCCGTCGCGCCCGTTTCCCAAACCTGCACCTCTGGAGATCTTATATGCAGTAGGGTAACTTTGCTTGATATCAACAAGACGGGAATAATGAAACTCGTGCGCGTGAATCACGCTACTCGTGTTGCCCTCACCTTGCCCATCCCATATCATTCCGTCGGTTTCGTTCAACTCAACATACCCTCTGCCCTGCGGTGTTTCGTGCATTTGTGTATCGGCATCTATCACACCGCACATTTCAAAACGCCGACCCTGCCAATGAATACTGTTAGTTAAATACATCAGACCACCGCACTCGGCATAGACGGGCATACGGTTTTCTATCGCCTCTGCGACTGCATGACGCAATGCCCGATTCACCTCAAGCGCACTCGCTTGGGTTTCGGGAAAACCACCGCCGATGAACAGTCCGTCAATTGGCGGCAATCGGCTATCGGTCAGACTATTGATAAAGACCAATTCCACACCGCAACGCTCAAGTGTCTCTAAATCATCAGGATAATAAAAGTTAAATACTGAATCTTTGAATACGCCGATACGAATCTCCGCGTCAAGTTTTTCGTAGTTGGGCTTCTCATGTTTATGCCGAGTACGCGCAAGCGGTGTCGCTTGCGCCGCAAGCTGCATAATCTTTTCCAAATCTATTTGAGGTGCGATACACGCCGACAGGGTTTCAATAAACTGTGATGTGTCGGTTGCTTCGTTGGCAGGAATAAGACCCAGATGCCGCTCAGGCAACGATAATGCTTTGTCTTTCATAACTGCACCCATCACTGGTATATCGGTATATCGTTCCACCGCAGCGATGAGTTTTGATTGGTGGCGAGTGCCACCCACTTGGTTCAATATCACACCACCTATGAACAATTCTGGGGCAAACTTGTCATAGCCCAATAATAGTGGCGCAATACCTCTGGTCATGCCTTCACAATCCACAACCAACAAGATCGGACATTTGAGTAGCTCAGCAAGTGCCGCATTACTGTTGCTGCCGTCTAAAGAAACACCGTCGTAGAGACCCTTATTCGCTTCTATCACTGCAGTTGTCCCTAACGGCGACTTGTCCGCCACCATCGCAATAATCTCGTCGTTTGTTTGGACGTTGAAATCCAGGTTATAGCACGCGCTACCTGCTGCTGCCGACAACCATTGCGGGTCTATATAGTCGGGTCCCTTTTTATAAGGTGTAGGATTCGCGTCTTGGGCTTTGAGCAGAGCGATTAAGGCGGTAGTAAATATCGTTTTGCCCGATGATTTATGCGTAGCACTAACGAGCAATCTACTCATACGCTTGCTTTATTTGATCCTGATAGCGTTCCACAACGCGGGCGCGTTTTAGTTTAAGCGTCGGTGTGAGCAAGCCGTTTTCAATCGTCCACGGTTCGGTCAAACAAACAATGCGGCGTATTTTGGCATAAGCGGGAAAGGCATCCATCAACTGATTGACATGTTTGTTCAATGCCGTGTGCAGACGAGTAGACGACAGTTCGGTCTTGGCATCCAAAATCGGGTGTGTCTGTAGATAACGGGTGATTGCCTCTTCATCAAGCACCAACAGGGCAATCAAGAATGCCTGCCCTTCGCCATAGACCATTGCTTGCTGAAATAGCGGGTCGTGTATCAACACATGTTCTATATCAGCGGGCGCAATCTTCTCGCCGTTGCTCAATACGATGATTTCCTTAATTCTACCAGTAATATACAAACGTCCTGCTTGATCCAGACGAGCCTGATCGCCGGTGTGCAACCAACCTTCGCTGTCTATAGCCTCAGCAGTTTTATCGGGAAGCCGCCAATAACCCTGCATGACATTAGAACCGCGCACTAATAACTCATCATTTTCGGCGATTTTAACTTCTACGCCGGGCAATGCCTTGCCGACACTACCAATAGCAAGGTCGGGGAAATTAACTGAAACGACTGGAGAAGATTCGGTCAAACCGTAGCCTTGATAGATCGTTGCACCCAATGATGCAAACAACTTGGATAATGCCGGATCCAACGGTGCGCCACCACTAATCGTAAATCGCATACGACCACCAAAAACTTGCCTGAGCTTGCTCGCAAACAACAAATCCATAATCGGCCATATTGGTGATGTAATCAGTTTTGTGAGTGACGAAGATCTGCGATACCAGCCAAGTTCCACCGTAAATTGAAATAATTTTTGTATTATTAAAGGGCGTTGCGATAACGATGTCGTCAAACGATCATACATCTGCTCATAGAGGCGCGGCACTGAAATAAGTACCGTCGGCTTAATGTCCTGCAAGTCCGATTTGATCTGTTGCAAAGACCGAGAAAAAGCGACTTTAGCACCTACCCACATCGTCATATAGTAACCGGCAGTACGCTCAAAAGAGTGAGACAAAGGCAAAAAGGACAAGAATAAGTCGTCGGCACCGATATCTGCAACAGTTGCTGCCGCTTGCGCATTCTTTAAGATATTGGCGTGCGTCAACATCACCCCTTTGGCCGGCCCAGTCGTCCCCGAAGTATAAATAATAGATGCAAGTGCCTCACCGTCTATCTCATCAGGAAGTAGCGTGTCCTCCTCAGCATCCCAGTCCGACACACACACACATCGGGATTCCTTGTCCACTTTTTTGTCTATAGAAACCACACGTTGTAATTCCGGCAAATCGTCTAAAACCAAATTCTCAATTCGTGTCGCATCGCTGAATAACAACTTAGCACCGGAGTCTTTCAAGATATGCGCAACATTGCCAGCATTGTCGTGATTATAAAGCGGCACAGTAATCAACCCACAACCTAGTGCCGCTTGATCAAACACAATCCAGTCTATGCCGTTTGCGAGCATAATCGCAACACGATCTCCCGCTTGTAAGTTCTCCGACCTAAAGCTGTGTTGCATCCGACCTATGCGTTTGGCAATATCTTGCCATGTGTATTCGTGCCAAGCGTCGTGTTCTTTGTGCCATTGCAAATAAGCGCATCGGTTGCCCGACACGCGAAGCCGTTCTAAAAATAATCCGTAGAGATTTTGGGGTTTCATATTAAGTTCGCTTGTGATAATAGGCTAATAGTATAAACTACGGAATGTAGGGTAAATGAATAATAGATACGAACAGTTGCATGGTTGGCTTGAGCAGAAGTTTGGGCAGGATGCTTTCACCATACAAGCACTCAACAACGACGCCAGCTTCAGGCAGTATTATAGGGTTTTCACAAACGGCGATACATTCATCGCCAGCGATATGCCACCCGATAAGGAGAACCCCGTTGTATTTAAGGACATCACAACGATACTCGCAAATAATCATGTGCGGGTGCCGTTGATACACGCCTGCGATGTTGCCGCTGGACTATTCTTGCTAGACGATTTCGGCGATACAACCTATCTCAAGGCGTTATCGGCAGACACTGCCGACCAGTTATATCAGCTCGCAATAGACGAGTTATTGAAAATACAAAAGATTGAAACGGAGGCATTACCTCCTTACGATAGGACTTTGTTGCTGGAAGAGATGCAACTGTTCACCGATTGGTATTGCAAGATTCATTTGGGCAAGAAACTCAACGCAGACGAAGAAAAACTCATCGCACAAAGTTTCAACTATTTGGTAGATAATGCACTTGAACAACCACAGGTTTTCGTACATCGCGACTATCATTCCCGCAACCTGATGCATTGTGCCGACCATTCGGTAGGTGTGCTGGATTATCAAGATGCCGTCTTAGGACCTATTAGCTATGATCTAGTCTCTCTGTTAAAAGACTGCTATATAGAATGGCAACCCGCACAACAGATGAAATGGCTACGCTATTTTCTGGAGCATACGCCTCAGCGATTAGACGAAGAATGTTTTATATGCTGGTTTGACTTGATGTGCATACAACGGCATCTAAAAACAACCGGCATTTTTGCCCGCCTCAATCACCGCGACCACAAATCCGCTTATCTTGCCTCTATCCCAAGAAACCTACGCTACATAAAACAAGCGATTACGAACTATCCCGAACTTGAAGGATTGCATCAATTCATTGAAGGACTTGCCCAATGAAGGCGATGGTTTTGGCAGCAGGTCAAGGCATGCGTATGCGTCCGTTGACTGAGCGTATTCCCAAGGCATTGATTGAGGTGAACGGCACATGCTTGATAGAACATCATCTGAGGCGTATACGAGATGCTGGCATCACCGATATTGTCATCAATTTGGGACACTTGGGCGCAATGATAAAAGATAAGCTAAAAGACGGTGGCAACTATGGGGTACGCATAGTTTATTCCGACGAAGACACAAATATTTTAGAAACTGCCGGCGGCATCATCAATGCTTTGCCGTTGTTAGGTGACGACCTTTTCTTCGTGATAAATGCCGATGTCTATACCGATTACGAGATTCATCCAACTACACTCCAAGCACCCATAAAGGCGCATTTGGTTATGGTGGACAATCCTTCGCATAACCCCAACGGAGATTTCGGCATAACTGAAAGCCTATTAGTTGATGACGCAAGGACCCAATTAACCTTCAGTGGCATGGGCTATTACACTGCCGCTTTATTTGAAGGGTTGAAGCCGCAACGCTTGCCGTTACTTAAGGTTTTGCAACCGGCGATAGCGCGCAGTCTGATTAGCGGCGAACATTATCGAGGAAAATGGGCGGATATCGGTACAATGGAACGATTAAATTCGCTACTTACCGACACTGCTACAACTACATAAGCAACTACAGTGAAACACATTATCTCAGAATCCGAACGACATCTCAGCACCGGAAACTGCCCCGAATGGCTATACAAAGTAGTGCAGGATAATGCCCGCATTGCACTTGCCGAAGATATGCCAAAAGAAGACCTCAGCACGTGTACAGCACAGCATCCAACAGCTGGAGAAGCGATAATCGTATCCAACGAAGCTGCAATAATCGCAGGTCAATTTTGGGTGAACGAAGTTTTCAATCAAATGCAAGCTAACCTTTCGATGGAATGGGACGCAAAAGATGGACAAGCGGTGGATTCTGGACAAAAACTCTGCACAATCAGTGGGCAGTTGCCGGCGATATTGCATGCCGAGCGATGCGCATTAAACTTCTTGCAAACACTCTCAGGAACCGCAACCACAGTGGCGCGCTATGTGGCACAATTAGGCGAAGATAGCCACACACTGATATCGGATACCCGCAAAACCATTCCCGGCCTCAGATTGGCACAAAAATATGCCGTAGTCTGCGGCGGTGGCATCAACCATCGCTTTGATTTGTCCGACGGTGTGCTATTGAAAGACAACCATATCGCAATGCACGGGTCTATTGCTGATGCCGTTAATACGATACGCAAGCGCACACCCAATAAAATTATAGAGGTAGAAGTTCGGACATTGCCACAAATAGAACAAGCACTTACAGCAGAGGTCGATGTCATCATGTTGGATAATTTCGCACTTAGCGATATCCCCAAAGCCGTAGCGATAATCTCGGGCAAATCAAAAGTAGAGGTGTCGGGGAACATAAAACTTGAAGACATCAAGACCATTGCAAGTTACGAGGTAGACTATATTTCCATAGGCGCACTAAGCAAACATCTACACGCCATAGACATGAGTATGAAAGTTAAGCCGCATACAGAATAATGAAATATAACTCTAACAGCTTTATAGAGTATGCCCTCAAAAACGAGGCAATCAAGCTAGGACAATTCAAGCTGAAATCGGGCAGAACAAGTCCTTATTTTTTTAATGCTGGCGTGTTCAACGACGGACAAACCCTGTGGGAGTTAGGAAACTTCTATGCTCACACGATTGTTCAATCAGGTATCAATTTTGATATGCTGTTCGGGCCGGCGTACAAGGGAATTCCCCTAGTCTGCGCAACAGCTATTTGCCTACAACAACAAGGTGTGAATAAACCGTTTGCCTTTAATCGCAAGGAGGAAAAAGCACACGGTGAAGGAGGACACTTGATAGGCGCGCCGCTTAGCGGGCGCGTTCTGATCGTAGATGACGTTGTTAGTGCCGGCACCGCCGCACGCCACTCGTTGAAACTGATTGATGCCTACGATGCTAGGGCAGTCGCCCTCATCGTGTCATTTGATAGACAAGAAAAAGGTAGCGGTAATACATCATCAATCGCCGAGTTGAAAGCACAATTTGGAATTGAGGTGTTATCGGTTGCTACGCTCAAAGATTTAGTCGCAGTCGTTAAGCAAAACGACCGCTACGCAGAGTTTCTGATGAGCCTAAAGGAATATCAGACACAATACGGTTTTTGAGGTTCGGATTATTTGTGTCTCAAACAATATTAAAAAATCCTAGACATAACGCCTTCATGCAAGTATCATGTGCCATTATGTTTATGATTTTCTCTGCACAAAAGGGAGTAATCTATGAGATGAAGCCTATAACCGAAACATAGAGTTATAAGGTATAAGTATAAATATTAAGCTATAATAGGTAGTTATGAGTAATGATATAGGTCAAGCTAAAGACAGTAATTTTCAGGAAGAAGTGCTAGATTCGGATTTACCCGTTTTGGTCGATTTCTGGGCAGAATGGTGCGGCCCTTGCAAAGCAATCGCGCCTTTGATAGAAGAAATTGCACATACATATCAAGGGCGGATTAAAGTTATGAAGCTCAATGTGGATGAAAATCAAGAAACACCGCCTAAATACGGTATCAGAGGCATACCGACTTTGATTTTATTTAAGGACGGTGAGGTGAAAGATACCAAAGTTGGTATGTTGACAAACTCGCAGCTGGTTGCTTTTATAGATCAAAACATCTAGGAACTCGGCGGGTTTCCCTAATCATCCTATCGCACCACAGGCGCGTAGCTCAGTTGGTTAGAGCACCACTTTCACATAGTGGGGGTCGTTGGTTCAAATCCAATCGCGCCTACCATACCCTAAGCGCGTAGTTCAGTGGTTAGAGTACCACTTTCACATAGCGAAAGTCAGTTAGTGGTTAGTTCCAATCCAATCCGCGCCTATCGTCCGGCAATCAATAACCGCCTTTGCGGCGACTTTCGGGCAATCCTGCAAAACGCCCGCCCTGCTTGCTCGGATCTTGAGGGAAAAGATCGTAGAGATCTTTGGATGAAAGTTTTTTGTCTCCCCACTGCTCTTGCATCGCTTTAAGAATATTGCGCGTATTAGGTTGGTCTTCGTTAAAGTTGAAAAACCTATCGCGCAAATGCACGATGATATCCATGTGTTTTTCGGTAATGGTCAAACCCTCTTCTTGAGCAATGAGTTCTGCTACTTCTTGACTCCAATCTAGAGGGTTAAGAAGGTAGCCGTTTTTATCTCTGTGTATTTCTCTTTGCTTATGCACTATGGTTTTTGACGGATCTGCTTCAGACATTTTGTTCTCCTATCTCAAAATTTTAACTTGCGGTAGCTTTTGCTACATTTATTCCTATGAAGCCGATATTATATACAATATCTCAAAATGATGAAACCTTTACGACAAGTTATGAATTATTACAATATAATGATGAAGTTATTCTCGAGTCGTCTTAGTTAACATGATATCCGAAAAAAAACACTCTAACTCCGTAGGCTTAGTAAAATCTCAACAAATAGATTTTAACGAAAACCTAACTTTGGATTGCGGGCACACGCTTTCCAAGTTCACTTTGGCGTATGAGACCTACGGCAAGTTGAATACAAAGCGGTCTAATGCCGTTTTGATTTGTCATGCATTGTCGGGTGATCAGCATGCCGCAGGCTATCACAACAAGTCGGATAAAAAGCCCGGGTGGTGGGATAACTGCATAGGTCCCGGCAAGCCTTTTGATACAAATCGTTTCTTCTTCGTGTGTCCGAATAATCTAGGCGGTTGCAGCGGCAGTAGCGGGCCTAATACGATCAACCCTAAAACCGGCAAAAACTATGCGCTGGATTTTCCGATAGTTACCGTTAAAGATTGGGTGCATAGTCAAAATATGTTAAGAGCCTCTTTTGAGATACCTCGCTGGGCAGCGGTGATAGGCGGCAGCTTAGGTGGGATGCAGGCTATGCAGTGGGCAATAGATTATCCAGATAAGGTGGCCCATGCTTTTCTTATAGCAACTGCACCAAAATTGTCGGCCCAAAACATCGCGTTCAACGAAGTTGCAAGGCAAGCAATTGTATCGGACCCTTCGTTTCGTGGCGGCAATTATTACGAGGACAGCATCCCTCAAAAGGGGTTGATGTTGGCACGGATGTTGGGACACATCACCTATTTATCGGACGATGCAATGCGCCAAAAGTTCGGCCGAGAACTAAAGACAACCAAACTTAATTACGGATTTGACGTTGAATTTCAAGTGGAAAGTTATCTACGCTATCAAGGTGAATCTTTTGTCAACCGCTTTGATGCAAATACCTATTTGTTGATGACCAAAGCACTGGACTATTTCGACCCGGCAGCGGGATACGATGGCGATTTAAGCGAAGCGTTTAGACAGGCTAGCTGTGGTTTCTTGGTAGTTTCTTTTTCTGCCGATTGGCGTTTTTCCAGTACGCGGTCTCACGAAATAGTTAAGGCTTTGGTACATTCAAATCGCCGTGTCAGTTACTGTGGAATTCAAGCCCATCATGGACACGACTCCTTTCTGATGCCGGTGCCCCATTACCATAGAGTTTTACGCGCCTATATGGAGCAAATAGCAACAGGACTATGATGCGTGCCGACTGGGAATTAATTGCTAACTGGATTAAACCCGATACGCGAGTATTGGATTTGGGTTGTGGGGAAGGTGAATTGCTGAAGTACCTGCGCGAAGTAAGGAATGTATCGGGATTAGGATTGGAAATAGATGACGACAATATCGCACATTGCATAGGGAACGGCGTTGACGTGATACAAGCCGACCTTGAAGGGCGTTGGCACGATTATTTCTCGGCACAAAGTTTTGATTATGTGCTGATGACCCAGACCTTACAAGCAGTACGCAACCCTGATCGGGTATTGGATGAAATGCTACGCATTGCTAAAGAGACGATTATCACTTTTTATAATATGGGGTATTGGAAAAATCGTATGCAGCTATTTCGTGGACAGATGCCGGTCACAACTGTGCTACCCGCGCAGTGGTACCAAACCGAGAATATTCATCTCTGTACGATCTCAGACTTTGAAGCATTGTGCGACAAGAAAAAAATCCATTGCAAAGAACGCGCCGGAGTCAATCACTCGTACGAAGTTTCTTTGAGCACTCGTTTGTTGCCCAATCTAATGAGCGAGGTTGCTCTCTATTTGCTGACGCACAATAGATAGTGGGCTATTGAAAAAGTACTCCATAGAATTGTAGGGGCGGATTTATATATCCGCCCTAACGCGTTGCGTCTGCACAAGTAATCCATTTTATCCATTTCGCTTACGGTAACCATGATTTGGTGGCGCGGAGCGGGTAGATTTGCGCGAGGACTCAACTTTAGATAATATGGATGACCAACTCTGCCGAAAGTCAGTTAAACTTTCACTTTAATCCCCTCTTTGGAGGGGTCCGATAAATTACTAAACAAAGGAGGTCATCCATGACTAGTATACTTTATGTTGGCGTTGATGTTGACGATAATCGTTTCACCGCCACCTTCATTAACAAACACAATCATTATCATACCATTAAAACCGCCCCAAACTTTAAGGCATTGCATAAGGCAATCATCAAGACTGCATTGCCGAAAGAGTTTATCAAGGTCTGTTATGAGGCGAGCTATTTAGGTTTTTCGCTAAAGAGACAATTTGACAAGGTCGGCATTCACTGCGATCTGATCGCACCATCGCAGATCCCAGTGTGTGCCTCAGATCGCATCAAGACCGATCGCTTAGATAGCGAGAAGCTGGCCAGATACTATAAGCAAGGTCTGTTAAAAATCGTCCGTGCGATTGATGAGGAGAGCGAGGGGCATCGTCTACTCATTCGTGGACGCAACCAAGCGGTGGATGCGTGCAAGATCTGCAAGCAGCAGATTTTGTCGGCATGCCGTTGCCAAGGGATTGATTATCGTAGCAGCACGCAGTGCAAGAGTTATTGGACGAAAGGACACCTGGCGTTCTTAAGTGGCTTGCTTAAAGATGAAAGGTTCAATCTACATTTCCGCAAAGATTTAGAGTATAAGCTCTATCTACTGGCAACGCACCAAGGAGTTGTCAAACAATACGATAACGATATCCATCAGTTAGCGATGTCCAAGCGATATCGCCAGGCAGTCGGCTATTTATGTTGTATCCGAGGGATTGCTGAGTTGACGGCGATGACGTTCATCGTTGAGATAGGCGACATCCATCGCTTTGCTCATCCGCGCAAGCTCATGAGCTATGCCGGCTTGAGCGTTTGCGAGTATAGTTCGGGTGGCAAAAGTCGCAAAGGAGGTATTACTAATATGGGCAACAAATATATCCGCACTGCGGCAGTAGAAGCGTGCCAGTTGGCGGGTAGCCGTTGCACGGTTAACAAAGCGTTGCGGGGTCGACGCATAGACCAAGACCTGGTTGCTATAGACATTGGCGACCGTTGCATGAGACGTCTGTATAAGAAGTATCATCAAATGTTTCATGCCAACAAACACTTCAACAAGATTAAGGTGGCGTGTGCCAGAGAGCTGTTGGGCTTTATCTGGGAAGCGTTGCATGCCGCAGCGGCAGCTGAGCTAGCTGACTAATCAGCAAGCCGCCACCCAGCGTTTCGCGAGGAAGAGGGAGTGATAGTAAAGTCAATGATAAGTTTCGAACTTATATGCCGTCCTAGAGTTCCGCCCGTAGTAAACTGCCATGCGTGGTAGAGCAACTGGCTTTAGATTAAGGGGCAAAGTTCATCCGATTGAATTATCATGTGGTAATGTGAAAACAGAGTACACGAATATGAGGTTGATAATCACGAACGACTCATTAGTTAAGCACTTTACTCAAGTTCCACTCTTCCTCACCCTGACACCGGATGATGCCGTAAAACAGGAGATTAAGCACGTGCACGGAAGTCGCCACCAGGAGTGGCGCATTATAAATTATGCATGCTTTAAGAGCGGTAGCCTACTGCTATCACTCGCTCCTGGTTGGCATCACCTGTGTCGTAATTTAGCCCTTGAGTTTTGGTGACTTTTTGCGTGTAGCCTCCAGAGGCATAGGCTTCGGGAGCGTAGACTTTGGTAAAAATTTGCATCTTGACAAGTTGGTCATCCATATGAGGGCGGATATATAAATCCGCCCCTACCGTTTTCTTAAATTTAGTAGCACAAGCGGTTAAGTTGGGGTGATAATAACACTTTGTCAACAGCTTGACATAACCCCCGTTAAGTCTCAGCAGTCAATTTGGTTTTTATGAATGATTTATGCGATAGATGAAGTTGCTCTGCCAATTTTCTAATGCGGTGTTCTTCGTCGGCTACGACACGATTATCGGCGTGTGCGACTTTCCACAACGCGAGCAGCAGAGTTTCTTTTTGCTTCACCGACAAGTGCTCGTTTAATAGTTTCGTATAATCAAAAAGCGAAATAACTTTTTGATGTTCGATTAAAGTTTGCTCAAGCAAAGTTTGCGCCTTATGTTCCGACAACCCATACAGGGAGACCAATGCTGAGGCTGCCACTTTGAGTTCATTCTGTTGTATATCAAAGTCGGCATAACAAACTTCTACCAATAGAATTGCGGCTGCTCTCAACTCAGCACCAAACTCATCCGCCTTCTGCTCGGACTTGTTTTCAAAGAGCTTTTTTAGGTGTCCGAGCATGGTGTTTAAGTTTTGAGCGTATTGGATGTATATCGCTTTTTGTCGTGGCCGTCAAAGTAAATGTCAAGCATAGGATGATCAATCTCCCTATACCCACAATGTTCAAGGTTACGTTGTGCAACATAGGTCTCGTGTTCGTGGCCGTCGACCAGCACGCGATACCACGGTTGATCTTTAGGAGGACAAGTTTTTGCAACCTGTTCATACCATCCATTGCTTCCCATAAAAACAGGGTCTACATCGTAGATTACACCGTAGTAATTGAATAGCTTATGCTTTACGACTTCACCTATTGAAAATTCCGCTTGTTTCATCATCACCTCTCTTAACTTAGATATTTGCCTGACCTTATAAGTTTGTACGCAAACGAGTTATAATGCAACCATTCACCGAACAAAACCATGAACGAGGACTTATCCATAGAACAGCGCATATTAATCATGATGCGCAAAACGCTGGCAAACGTTGTCAAAGATACAGCACCGCCGGCAGGTATGCGTCATCCGCTAAAGGATAGCACAATAAAAGATATTCGTGATTGTTTTGCATTGATTTCCGCGCGCGAACAAACCTTGCAACAACTATCGGGAAAACAAAAAGCTAAAATGCGCCCCCGATTTGCCGACGAACCGCATACCAGTCAAGTGATACCTTTGGCGAAAATCAAAAAAGCCAAATCCCAAACCGACACCTAAAGAACTTTTATAAAATGCCACAGACACTTTCCATACCTGTCAAAGTCAAAACCAATTCTAAAAACAAAATAACCCCTGAAAACAAATGCAGTTTTTGTAAGAACAGCAAATGTTGTACTTATGTAACGCAAGCTATAGACACACCGCGTAGCAAGGTGGATTTTGAACATCTGCTGTGGCAAGTCTCGCATCACAACGTAAGCGTTTATAAAGACGAAGACGGGTGGTGTCTATTATTCGACACAAAATGCAGTCACTTGCTTCCTAACGGAGGCTGTGCCATTTATGAAAATAGACCACAAATATGTAGGGATCATTCAAACGATTATTGCGAGTTTGATGCGCCTGCAGAGGATGGTTTTGAACTTTATTTTCCCGATTACAATTCCCTATTAGCATATTGCAAAAAAAGGTACAAACGATGGAGCCGAGGATGAAAACACCCTATGAATATTTAGAGCAAGTTTGCGCGATTGCCAAACAAGCTGGACTGGAAATTATGGATATCTACAAAAACCACGAAATCAATGTGGAATACAAGGAAGATAAATCCCCGGTTACCATTGCCGACTTGAAATCGGATACCTTGATTACCGAACAGCTAAACATTATGAGTCCTGATATTCCGGTGTTATCGGAAGAAACCTCGTCCGAACATCCTTATGAAGAACGCAAACAATGGCAACGGTATTGGTTGGTAGACCCACTTGATGGCACCAAAGGATTTATCCATAAAAACGATTTCTTCACCGTGAACATCGCATTGATAGATAATAATACCTCCATTCTAGGAGTGATCTATGCACCTGCTATGGATCAACTTTTTTATGCCGCCGAAAAACACGGTGCCTTCCGCCAAGACCAAGACAAAAAACCGATAAAAATATCGGTGCGCAAAGATTCGCGAGCAAGGCCTATTGTTGCTGTTAGCCGTGCCCATATCAATGTACCGACCAAAAATCTACTGGCTAAAATCGGTGACCACGAGTTGATACGAGCCGACAGTTCTCTAAAGTGCTGTTTGATCGCAGACGGCAGTGCCGACCTCTATTTGCGCGTAGGACCTACCTGCGAATGGGACACCGCAGCGGGTCAGTGCATCGTAGAAGAAGCTGGTGGGCAACTAAGCGATTATGCAGGACAACCGCTACGATATAACACGCAAGACTCTTTAATCAATCCAGCGTTCGTAGTACATTCACCCGCTTCACCTGATTGGCAGTCTTTTGTTTCAAGCGATACATAAAAATCCACCGCCACTGCATGAATCTAACCGCTTGCGCCATCAAATTTACGAAAACGGTAGGGGCGGATTTGCATATCCGCCCTAAAGTACCGCTCTGCACTAATAAAACCGCCTGCGCCATCAAATCATGGTTTCCATAAACGAAATGGATAAATGGGGCTGTTAAAAAAGCACAGACATTGCATGAACCCAACCGCTTGCGCCATTGAATTTATAATAACCACCCGCAGGGGAGGGCTAACATGGGACTGTTGAAAAAGTGTCTGCATTAGTACATTCCCCTCCTTTGGAGGGGTGGCAGGCGAAGCCTGACGGGGTGGTTGTTAAGGTTCTGAACAATGTTACGCCGATTGACCTACTGGCTCAATCGGCGGTTCTATTTTTCAACAGCCCCACATGTTCTCCCGTAACGCGTTGCGCCTGCAAAAACAATCCATTCATGCGTTTCGTTTATGGAAACCATACAGATGGCGCAGGTGGTTGGAATCGTACAGATACGACACGCTCGGATGGTTTGCATGATTATGTGGCGCATAGCGGTTAAGATGGTACAGGTACAATACTTTAGGGAGGGCATGTGGGACTGTTGAAAAAGTATTTGATATAAGCGAAAATAGACAACTGATTCAACCGGAGATTTTTATGCAAGGCAATCATAACTTTCAGCCTGAACTATTTGTCCAAATAGACTATCAGGCACTCATTCCTACCAATCATTTATTAAGGCGTATCAATAAAGTTTTAGACTTGCGCTTTGTTAAACAATTAACCAAAAGTTTTTATAGTGATACGCAAGGTAGACCGTCAATAGACCCGGAAGTGTTTTTCCGTATTTGTATATTAGGACACATTTATGGGATTAAATCAGATCGTCAATTGTGTGACGAGGTAGCAATGAACCTCGCCTATCGTTGGTTCGTCGGATTAACGATGAGTGATGAGGTGCCGGATCATTCGTCATTAACTCGTGTTCGAGATAGATTGGGAGTTGGATGTTTTGCGTCGGTATTTGAGCAAATAGTAGAACAATGCCGTGATGCCGGCTTAGTGCCTGGCAAGCGTATCATAACGGATGCGAGTTTAGTAGAGGCGAATGCGTCGGCGAGGAAACTAGAGAGACGAGAGCAGCCGGCACAGGCAATAGAAGTCAAGGATGAGAGTCAACAAAGCAAGGAAGTAGTGTCACAAACTGCGGTAGTAAAAAGAGAAAAAGTCAGCACCCGTACCCATGCCGGTAAAGTAGATGGTGATGCGAGTTTAGTTGAGGCGAATGCATCGGCACAGAAATTAGAGAAGCGAGAGGAGCCAATACCAGCAGTAGAAGTTAAGAATGAGAAGCAGCAAAGCAAAGCAGCGGTCTCGCAAACTGCGGTAATAAAAAGAGAAAAAGTCAGCAATCGCACGCATGTGAGTAAAGTAGACAGCGATGCGACTTTAGTCAATCGTCAGGGGTATCCAAGAAAGTTATATCATAAGGTGCATTATTGTGCCGATGCAGCTAGCCGGGTGATAACCGATTGCCATGTGACCACGGGTGCCTATCATGAGACTAATGTGATAACACAGAGGATTCAATATCAACAAGAACGTTTTGGATTGCCGGTTGAAGAGGTGATAGCAGATGTCGGCTACAGCAGTGGCAAGAATTATAAGTTCTTTGAAGAACACCAGATACGCAGCTATATCCCGACTGCCAAGTTTCGTCTGACGCCTGGTAAGCAAGTAGCCCATGAAGGCAATTTCCAGTATGACCCCAATAAAGACATCTATACCTGTCAAGCGGGTCATGCGTTACATCCCAAACCTGCAGTCGGCGCAACGAAGTATTACCATATCAAGAAAGCACATTGTAATAGTTGTCAATGGCAGAATAGTTGCTACTTGGGCAGGCGTCATACGGGTCTATACCGAAATGAGCATAATGCGGCGATAGAACGAGTAAGACAACGACAAAGCGGTCCAGTCTTTAAGCAAAAAATGATAGAAAGAAGCTGGAAGATAGAGGGCTTATTTGCTGAGGCAAAGGAGCGGCATGGGTTGAGGCGGGCAAAATATAGAGGTTTGGAGAAAACGCAGATCCAAGCCTACCTAACTGGGACCGCTCAGAACCTAAAGAGGCTAGCGGTTTCTTTAGATTTTTATTTTCATTGGATCAGATTTCAGTTTATACAAAGATTTTTATTATTGCGGTATAGTTTCCAAGGATAAAGCTACTTTTTCAACAGCCCGATGTTAGCCCTCCCCTACCGTTTTCTTAAATTTAATGGCGCGAAGCGGTTGAGTTTTTACAATGGCAGTACTTTTTCAACAGCCCCACATGCCCTCCCGAAACGCGTTGCGTCTGCACAAATAAAGTCGTACGCCATCAAATTTATGGGAATCAAAACCCAAGTGGCGCAAGCGGTTTTGTTCGTGCAGAACGGTACTTTAGGGAGGGCATGTTAGCCCTCCCCTACGGTTCATGAAATACTTTTTCAAAAGCCTAATACTTTGTAGTACATAGTGAACACGATCCGTATAGTCACACGCAAAAGCCCACTTGCATTAAAACAAACGAACATAGTTGCCGAACATTTAGCGGCACTACATCCTAAAATCAAAATAGAAATCGTCCCTATAGTAAGCGAAGGAGACGAACAGCTTGAAAGTTCTTTGAGCGAGATAGGAGGCAAAGGCTTATTCGTTAAGTCATTAGAAAAGGCATTGCTAGAAGACCGAGCCGACATTGCGGTTCATTCAATGAAAGATGTGCCGTGCGAATTACCCGAAGGTTTTATCGTCGCTGCCGCACTAACACGCGCAGACCCGTCGGATGCATTTGTTTCTAAAGATTATGATGATCTTGAACAGCTACCGAAGCACGCGACTATAGGGACATCAAGTCTACGCAGGCAGTGCCAGTTGAAACATCGTTATCCGGATATAAAGGTATTGCCTTTAAGAGGAAATGTTGGCACGCGTCTTAGCAAACTTGATAAAGGCGAATGTGACGCTCTGATATTGGCTGCTGCCGGACTCGAACGGTTGGGCTTGTCTCAGCATATTCGTTATTTGCTACCGCACCGTATCAGCCTACCGGCGATAGGACAAGGAATCATCGGCATAGAATGTTTGCACGATCACCCGATGCTCTCTTATATCACTGCACTAAACGACCCTACGAGTTTTGCCTGTTTGCAAGCGGAAAGAGCGTTGAGTTTGGCGTTGGGAGGTGATTGTAGGATGCCGATAGCGGCATACGCCGAATGCGATAACGGCAACCTTCGTCTACGCTCTTTGGTCGGCGATATAGACGGAAAGAAAATACTCAGAGATGAACGGCACGGCACCATCAAGCAAAGCGAACAGCTGGGCGTAGCGGCTGCGAATGCTCTGCTTGACCAAGGCGCAGCTGCACTGATTGCACCCTTGCTAGACAATGGATAAACCCCGTAAAGACCTTCCGTTGCAAGGTTGTTGCGTGATGGTCACCCGACCTGTGCAACTAGCGGATAGATTGTCAGAGCTTTGTGCCGAGCAAGGGGCTACGGTGATTCGTTTTCCGTGCATGGAAATCATAGATACTGCGCAGAGCGAAGCCAATTTGAACAAGATTAAACAGCTTAATAAATGTAGTTTGCTGGTCTTCATCAGTCGCAATGCGGTTTATTACGGCACTCGGCTATTGCACAAGGCAGGCATTTACCAGATCAATATACCGGTTGCCGCAGTCGGCATTAAAACCGCAGAAGCATTGGCAGAGGCGGGTATAGCTGATGCAATACACCCACACGGAGCAGCGAGTAGCGATGCCTTGGCTGCAATGCAGTCTATAAAAAATATAAAACAAGGGGCAGTGTTGATTTTTCGCGGTCGGGGAGGAAACCCGTATTTGGGTGAGGAACTTAGCCGCCGAGGACTGGGAGTAGATTATGTTGAAGTCTATCGCAGGCAAAGACCGTCAGAACAGTTGCGGTTCAACGAACAACACACGGTACCCGATTATATTACTGTGGCAAGTGGCGAAACTTTGGCAAACCTCCATGCAATGACTGAGGCGGATTCTCTTGCTATGTTGCTTGATAGACAGCTGGTTCTAGGAAGTCCCAGTATCAAAGCATTGCATGACAGGCTGGGTTTCAAGCGTCCGCCCATCGTTGCCCATAGCCCAATTGACGAGGATATGTTGCCGGCAATTATAGACCATTACTGCAAATGATAATTTTCCCTTGGAACCCATCGTATTAGCATGTAATATCACCATCATTTAATTTACTGCTAGAATATAAACCCATTGACAACTAATTGCCTCAAACACATAGGGAGTAAAACATGAAAAGACTTTTGCACTGCTACTTTGACGAGTTTCAGGCGCGTTAAAACATGAGACAGGTTGATGGCGAAAGCCGTGTGAGTGCCATGTTGGAAAATGCAAGCGGGTTGAGACTGACTTATGAAAAGTTGAGAGTGCGATGAATGTTTCCAGCCAACTTGCAAAAGAGGCTGTTACTCGCCCCAGCCCTTCTATAATGAAGCAGTGGCTTGGCAAGGTTCATCAGGGAGATGCGGCTGAAACGATGAACAAAATGCCGGCTGAAAGCATTGATGTTGTGGTAACTTCCCCGCCATATAATATAAAAAATTCTACAGGCAACGGACTAAAAAATGGATCTGGTGGGAAATGGCCAAAAGCCGCACTGATTGAAGGCTACGAAGCGCATGACGACAACATGCCGCATAAGCAATATGTCGCATGGCAACGAAAATGCTTAGAAGCCATGATGCGAGTTCTCAAAAATGATGGCGCAATATTTTATAATCATAAATGGCGCGTCCAAGACGGATTGCTTCAGGATCGTTCAGATATAGTTGATGGATTCCCCGTTCGCCAAATTATAATATGGCATAGATCAGGTGGAATTAATTTTAACCCAGGGTATTTTCTGCCCAATTACGAGGTAATTTATCTGATATGTAAACGGGCATTCAAGCTCGCCGATAAAGCAAATGCATCCGGGTGCGTGTGGCAAATACCTCAGGAAGTCAGGAATCCGCATCCGGCACCCTTTCCAGTTGAACTGGCACAACGCTGCATAGGGTCTACCAATGGTCGCGTGGTTTTGGATCCGTTTATGGGTTCAGGAACAACGGCTATTGCTGCAAATGCGCTGAAACGGCAGTGGATTGGCATTGAGATTTCACAGCAATATTGTAAGTTGGCGCAGGAGCGAATAGCGGCAAATACTAGGCTTTTTTAATGAGAAAAACACCCAAAAACCGAAAAGAGCTTTTCGCAACAATCTCCTCCTTGATTGTGAAGCAGGAATGGCACGATCTGCCTGATATTTCTCGATATAAAGGCACAGGTGGACCTGGAAACTATCTAGAAGACCAACTTGGAGCCGATGCAGGCAATATGGATATAGCAGATACCTTGGGTTACGAGCTGAAGTGGTACACTAAAAGAACACATCTTGTAACATTGTTCCACAAAGAAGCAACAGGGCCTGATGAGGTGATGCTTAATATGGTGCGGAAGTACGGCAGAAAAGACTCAAGGGGGCGCATGAGTTTCCGGCATACAATCAAGGGAAAATCTGACAGATTTAAGATTCATAACGACGGCAACCGCCTAATTGTTAAGTCAGTGAAAGGAAACGGATTTGTACCTTACTGGTCGCATGATGAACTGGTTGCCGCTGCTGGTGCCAAGTTGCGGCGGCTTATCATGGTGCTTGGTGAACGCAATGGAAGGCGCATTAGGTTCTTACGGGCAGATGCTTATGAGACGTTTCACTTGGTCGATTTTATTTGGGAAGTTATGCGCGGCACTATCGCCATAGATTTTGATGTTAGGGAAGCTCGGCCGGGTAGCACAGCATTACGAAATCATGGCACAAAATTTAGGATCCCTTCAGACGACATTTGCAGACTTTATTTGAAAAAAGATAGGATCGCCGGCTAGTGGCATTGAATATATAAGTCCTGTCATATCAGCATGTGATGTCAACATCATTTAATTTACTGCTAGAATATAAACCCATTGACAACTAATTGCCTCAAACACATAGGGAGTAAAACATGAAAAGACTTTTATTGGCACTATCAGCTTTATCACTACTGGTATCATCTGCCGCGTTGCAGGCAGAATTAGAATCCACCGAAAAGACACAACCTGCAGGGCGTTTTGACGAGGGATTATTTTGGTCTATATCAAAGGCAGGCGAACACATAGGCTATCTATTCGGAACGCTACATTCAAACGATATGCGCATCTCCGAATTGAAAAAACCTGTTAAATCGGCTTTGTTGGCAGCGGATAATTTTTGTATAGAAACCTTTCCGGGAGTACGTTATTTCAGTCCGAATTCCGGCTTTAGGAGCATAGTCAAAGATATGATGCTTGACGAGGGACAACGGCTGGAAGATTTGGTGGATGCTAAAACATACCAATCCATACGCGAGCAACTACGAATGAACGGCTTTAAGGATGAGCGCATAGAGAGATTAAAGCCTTGGGCTGCCATGCATGCACTATCCGGAATTTATGCAGCCAAAGATGCCTCAGATAAAAGCAGAACTAATAATCGGGTGATGTTGGATTATATGCTTTACCAAATGGCACTGGATAATTCGGCAACGACGTACCAATTAGAGACGCTGGAAGAGTTGATGGCAGCGTACTACGCTTTCCCGATTGAGGCACAGGTTGCTTTGCTAAAAGATCGCGTAGAGCATCTAGGTGAACTATCGTCCACTGCGGAGGCGATGATTGAATTTTATCTGAAAGAAGATTTGGCTGAGATGCTATCGCTTGCCACACGATTTATATCCCAAGAGTCTACCGACAAAGGTTACAAAAAAACCTATCTCAAGCATGTGTTGTATATTCGCAATATCGTAATGGCACACTATATGTTGGCACCTTTGCGTAGAAAAAATACTTTTATCGCCGTCGGTGCCTTGCATTTACATGGCAAAGAAGGCGTGCTAAGCCTACTGGAAGGATACGGCTATCAGGTCAAAAGGGTTTCTATGACCTGATGTTCTGCGATTGAAAAAAGTGGTATTCCCCTCCTGTGGAGGGGTGGCAGGCCTATGCATTTTGTAATGCATGCGTTTAACAATCATGCTGAGGTTCTGCACAGTGTTACGCCGATTGACCTACTGGCTCAATCGGTGGTTCTATCTGACGGGGTGGTTTCCTTGTATCTAAACAAAAATACTCCATGCCGTAGGGGCGGATTTATATATCCGCCCTAACGCGACGTACTTGCACGATTTATACATTCATCCATCAAATTTATGCAAACCATAATCTTGTGGCGCAAAGCGGTTAGGTTTATGCAGTAGCGGTACTTTTTCAAAAGTCCCGAATACAATATTGCACTTGCATAAATCCAAGAGCCAAACTATAAGCTATATAGATACAGGGTTAAATCTTCTTGATCTAGATTAAACTCAAATTTACTCAGAAAATCCATACCAAGTAAGCCGTCGGGAACAAAATCATCGGGCATTTCGGTCACCCCTACAGACATATCGGCAAATTGAATATCGTCAATGCCAAAACTATCCAATGTGATAGTGCGTGCTTCCACAACATCGCTGACGGTAGTCAATGTAAGAGGTTCTTCGTCTTTGATTGGCAATTCAACCTCTTCTATAAATTTTTGTCTCAACACTGAGAGAGAAGCACCAGTATCTATTAAAAGCTCGGCTTCAATCGTATCGTTGATGGTTACTATCACTAAGAATTTATGCGGTTCTATATATTTGACAGGAATGGCAACAATGCCGTCACCTTCAATGAATTTCTCTATCGTTAGCTGGAAGTATTGCGCTTTTCTACTCCACAAAGGGTTGCCGACAATTTGGCTTAGACTAGCAAGTGCATTGTAATAATCGCTGAGTTTGAATTGTGCTTGCGACAACTTGTAGTAATACAACGATTGCCGTTCGCTATAATCTTTTTCCACCACCAGACTGTAGAGAGAAACCAATGAATCCCATTCTTTTTTTTCTATCAATAGCTTTTCGTATTCGGTAAGTGTTTTGTCGATAAACTGGTCTATGGTTTTCTCTTCTATACTACGGTCGCCGTATATTTTTGCATCATAAACATTGCCAAGCGCGTCAAAATGGCGTTCCAAGATATTATTGAGCTGGGCTTGTATCACTAAGACTTCGGAATCATAAGCGTTGGAATCAAGGTATGCAGTGATTAATTGTTGCGCCTCTTGATGCCGGCGCAGCCGTATCAACCTGACCATGCGAGCAATCAAACGGCTACGCATTTGCTTTGTAAAGTCACCACCGACACGCAGTTCTTGATTGTAAATAAGGACTGCCTCTTGGTTATTCTCCTTTATCGCGTTTTCAAATTCCTCTATTACGATACTGTTATTATCGGTATCATCTTCGGTATAGAAGTTTTCGGTTGTATTATCGCCGAAAGCTGCAATTCTAGGGGCTTCCCTGTTTTGTTCGGTGTTATCCGGAAGTACCGACATCATATTGTCAAAACCGTTATCCTGTGCCGTAGCTAGAAACCACCCGACTATGAGACCGGCTAAAAACCAAAAAGTTATATTGAGTAACGGCATTTTGCTTCGTATATAAAAGGTTCTATTATAGGGTATATCGGTACTATTAAACCTATAGTGTATTTGCGAGGGCAATAGTATGAAAAATAACTTTATAAGTAGGACTAAAAATGGGGTAACTTTAGTTTGCATATTTTTCACCCAATGGTTGAGGCGATAATTTGTATGAGAATGTTGCAATATAACAGATTACAGCCTTTTGCAGTTCTCTATTGCGGAATTAGGGACATACCTCAGAACCGCATAATCCCATATAATCACCTCTTCCACACCCTCCCAAACCCAACAAAACCAAAATATGATACGATAACCTCTTTACATCCACAAAGGAAGACAAGATATGAAACAGATTAGAGTTATAGCTGCCTTGATTATGATCAGCTTTTTATCGGGATGCGCAGCCTTTGGTTTTGATTCAGCGGTATATGGTTGTTGGTGTGGGAAAGGTGAACCACCCAAAGGAGAAAACCCTAACCCTGTTGATGTATGGGATGCTGCATGCATGCGACATGATCTTTGCTATAGTAAATTGGGCGTAAATAACCCCCAGTGCGATATAGCCTTCGTTAATGAATTGAGATACATACACACAACAAATCCCTATTTACGAGTCCCGGCTCAAATGCAGGTCGCGCATGATTTCTTTTATTCAAGACTAACTGGTGGCGGTTACAATTATAATATAAATGCGGTTATTATCCCACAAGATTTGATAACTTATTTTGATGCCGGCTGTTCCTAATTCAGCAATGGGGTATGAAAATCGTATTTGATAGATAATTTCCTGCCGCATCATCAGGTCAACCTCCTGAAACTGAAACTTAATGTCTAAGTCATTGCTCGGATAAGTGAGAAAATTATCGTTGAGATCCAAATACACCTGAAAATGCTCTAGTCTCTCGCACTGGAGTAGGCTCAGCCATCTCCTCTGATACGGTTGAGGCTTGTGAGAGTTAAAAGCAGGGTTGCTAGTTTTAATTTAGTAGCGAGTATCGCATCGTATGTAATATCTTTCCGATGGTGTTGCGCAGGCTTGCGAAAACTTCGGCTAATAAGCTACGGTGCGCTTCTTGTAGTTTGAGTTTCTATTGACAATCATGACCCACAATCTTCGTAGTCAAACCAAACAATTTCATCCACAGTGTCAAGGCTCACTTACTACAAGACCCTGTCGGTAAACCGCTATGCCTTAGTGCGCACATATTATAAGCTAACACAAACATAAAAGGCATTAGCAGCAAAATCACTACACGGTGGGCGACCGACGACAAAGTCCGATTTCAGTTCTTTAATGCGGTTCTCCAAATGCTCATCGCGTTGATTATATGCATGCACAATCTCCGAAGTCGTCTAGTTCTTTTATATTAGTCGCAATCACACGATATTCATGCTGCTTGATGTCTTCTGTAAACAGGCCCAACAACTTTTTCTGACCAGGCAGCTTGGTAGCTTTTTTCGTCCACTTTTTGGAGAAATATCATTTTTCAACAGTCCCATTATTCCTCCTATGCGTGGCCAATATATTTGTGGTTGTTCTATGATAAAATTAGCCCTAGAAGGTGGGTAGCGAACATAAGACGAGTAATAGTTAGGGCAAAATGAATAGATTGTCGGTTGATAGGATAGTTGAGCATTGAGCAATACAACGGGTCTATAAATTAGCATCACGGCAGTCTTAAGAGGTGATTTCAAAGTATATGCGTGAACATCAAAAATGCGGCAAAGCAAGCCGCTTTCCCCAACAAAAGAGTTATGGCAGAGTGCATCAAGGACTCGCAGCGTATGCGGTCGTCGCTTCAATATTCCTATTCCTCTGCTTGCTTTTGATACCGGCATCTGCGTTATATGCCGAAGAATATTCGGGTTTGGGTCCGGTAATTCCCAAAGCTAAGGGCGAGCAGTGTGTGGAGCCAACGGAGGTGATGCGGCGGCGGCATCATGAGTTTATACTGCATCAGCGCGACGATACCGTTATTGAAGGAATACGCACCAAGCAATACCAATTTACCCGTTGCATAGATTGTCATGTGCAGCCAACTGCGGCGGGTGAGTATCCGCGCCATAGTGATGATAATCATTTTTGCACCGCATGTCATCTTTATAGCAGTGTAAGTATAGATTGTTTTCAATGCCATGCAGATCGCCCCGCGCAAGCCTACACTACCATAAAATCAAAGCCCGAATCAGACTTGAAGGCATTATCGGATATGAAACAACACCATAGTGGGTTATCATTGCAGTTTATACAAAAGCATTTAAGCATTGATAAACAAACAAATGGCAAGAGACAAGTAAGTAGCAACGAAGAAACAAGTAGCAATGAGCGATAAAAATCTAAACGATTCGGCAGCCTCCGACTTGCCTCTCTCCAAAGGGCGGCGTGAGTTTATGCGCAAGGGGGGAGCGTTGATGGGTGGCTTGACGATAGCACCAGGTGTCTTTTTATACAGCATGCCTCATGCGAAACCAGCGGATCAGCCAGTGACTGATGCGGTGCGATGGGGGATGTTGGTTGATGTGAATGCTTGTGCGGACGGTTGCAATGCCTGCGTGGAGGCATGCAACGAGGAGCACGGTCTACACAGCCTAGGGCGACCGGCAACCGATGCGCAATGGATACGCAAGCTCACCGTGCGAGATAAAACAACCGGCAATCAAAAATCATTCCCGGTGATGTGCCAGCATTGCGAGAAGCCGCCGTGCGTGGATGTTTGCCCCACCGGCGCATCGTTTCGGCGTGCCGACGGCATCGTATTGGTGAATAAGCATACATGCATCGGCTGTCGTTATTGCATGATGGCGTGTCCTTATAAGGCGCGCTCGTTCATACACGAGACACTCACCGATCAATTGCCTCATGCCCCGCGTGGCAAAGGCACCGTTGAGAGCTGCACCTTATGTGTCCATAAGGTAGACCGCGGCGACGGCACCACTGCTTGTGTAGAAGCCTGCGAAAGAGAGGGACACAATGCATTGATTTTTGGCGACCTAAACGATCCCAAAAGTGAGATTTCGCAACGTTTGAAAAAATATGGGGGAACACAAATCCGAGCCGATTTGGGGCTAAACACTGGGGTGCGTTATCAAGGCATCTAAGCGATGGAAGGCACCGCACCCAAATTAATCCGCTATAGCTCTATGCCCGCGAATAGTCCGGGCTTTTTCATATTACTGGGGACTTTCGGATTGCTGGTATTGGCAGGCATAGGAGCTGCCTATTATATGGAGCATCATGGGCATTATGTAACTGGCATGAGCAACCAAGTCATTTGGGGCATGCCGCATGTGTTTGCGATATTTCTAATCGTCGCAGCATCGGGTGCATTGAATGTAGCATCAATCGCCTCGGTTTTCGGCAAGGCAGATTACAAACCGTTAGCGCGTTTTTCCGGCCTGCTTGCGGTCGCGTTGTTGAGCGGTGGGCTTGCAGTGTTGGTATTGGACTTAGGTCGCCCTGATCGCCTCATCGTTGCGATGACCTATTACAATTTCAAATCCATATTCGCGTGGAACATATTTCTTTATACCGGCTTTTTTGTAGTCGTTGCGATTTATCTGTGGACGATGTTTGAGCGCAAGATGGCACCGTATATCAAATCGGCAGGCGTACTCGCGCTATTATGGCGTTTGACATTGACGACCGGCACTGGGGCTATTTTCGGGTTTTTGGTTGCGCGCCAAGCCTACGATGCCGCAGTAATGGCACCGATGTTTATCATCATGTCTTTCTCTTACGGACTTGCGGTTTTTATTTTAGTTCTAACGGCAGCGTGCTATTTAACGAAGCGTCCGCTCGGCGACTATATCTTGTTTAAGCTCAAAGATTTGCTCGGAGTCTTCGTTGCGGTTGTGCTGTATTTTGTAATCGCCTATCATTTGTCTAATCTTTATGTTGCCGAGCACGAAGGCATACAATCTTTTATATTAGTTAGTGGCGGTATTTACACCTTTTTATTTTGGGGGGGGCAAATAGTGCTCGGCAGTTTGGTGCCGTTGGTGCTATTTTATAATTCGTCAACTCGTTGGTGCAGAGCTGCCACATTGATCGGTTGTGTTTTGGTACTTCTGGGCGCGATAGCTCAGTTGTATGTAATCATCATAGGCGGTCAGGCGTATCCGCTGGTGATGTTCCCGGGGATGGTGGAGCAAAGCAGTTTTTACGACGGTGTCGTTGCGGAATATATTCCGAGTTTACCCGAAATCGTACTGGGGGTAGGTGGCATTGCATTAGCATTGGCAATTTTGGTCTTTGCGCTTGCAGTTCTAGATTTTCTGCCCGACGATTTGTCCGATAAACAGTTTGGTGTAGACGCTACACCGCAACCCAAATAAAGGAGATTTAATTATGGATGCAATGTCCAGTTTCATTGGTTCGATTAACAGCATCGTGTGGGGTGCACCGATGCTGATCATCATCGTAGGGGTTGGGTTATTCCTAACCGTAGGATTATCTTTATTGCCATTGAGGAAAATCGGCCGCGGCTTCGTGCTGATGTGGCAAGGACGAACCTCAAAAGGCACCGGAGACATTAGTGCTTTTCATGCTTTGATGACATCGCTGTCGGCGACCATAGGCACTGGAAATATCGCTGGTGTTGCAACCGCAATCGTATTGGGTGGCCCCGGTGCAGTTTTTTGGATGTGGATTACCGCGTTGGTCGGTATGGCAACCAAGTATAGCGAAGCTGTTTGCGCAGTGCATTTCAGGGAAACCGACAGCACCGGCAAGCATATAGGTGGTCCTATGTACTATATTAAGAACGGCCTTAGTTCCAAATGGAAATGGCTGGCTGGAGTTTTCGCAGCGATGGGAGCGATTGCTGCATTCGGAATAGGAAACATGGTGCAGTCAAACTCAATCGCTGATGCATTGGACGACCACAATATCTATCCTCTTGTGACTTCGGTCATACTATTTATATTGATATCGATGGTGTTGATTGGTGGCATCACCCGTATCGCAGTTTGGGCAGGGAAATTGGTGCCGTTTATGACCATTCTCTATGTGGCAAGTTGCTTGATTATTTTGGTTATCAATTATGCTGAGATACCGGCTGCGTTTCAGTTGATAGTGACAACCGCATTCACCGGCACTGCTGCAACGGGTGGTTTTGCAGGTGCGGCAGTCGCTGCGGCGATTCAGTTCGGGATCGCCAGAGGTGTATTTTCCAACGAAGCAGGTTTGGGTAGCGCGCCAATCGCACACGCTGCGGCGAGAACCAAAGACCCAATCACTCAAGGACATATAGCGATGTTGGGTACCTTTATAGATACCATCATTATCTGTTCTATGACCGCACTTGTGATTATCACCACTGGTGTGTGGTCTAGCGGTGAGACTGGAGTTGACTTAACTGCGATGGCGTTTGACAGCGCACTAATGGGCGGACATTACATTGTCATATTTTCACTTGTGATATTTGCCTTTACGACGATATTGGGATGGAGCTATTACGGTGAGAAGTGTTGGCAGTATCTATTTGGCGTTAAACGTGTGGCGATATACAGAGTTGCATGGATTGCAGCGGTTTTCATCGGCCCGTGGGCACTGACTTGGAAAGAAACCGCCCGCGCTGGTATAGATCTGATTTGGTTGATTGCCGACACATTGAACGCGGCAATGGCACTACCTAACTTGATTGCCTTGGTGCTGTTGGCACCTATCGTAATACGCCTGACGCGCGAGTATTACGACAAGCAATCCGCAGGAGAAGGTGCCACCGAACCTACATGAACCCAACCGCTTGCGCCACAAGATTATGGTTTACATAAATTTGATGGATGAATGTATAAATCGTGCAAGTACGTCGCGTTAGGGCGGATATATAAATCCGCCCCTACGGTTCAAGGGTACTTTTTCAGTAGCCCCGAATGGATTATTTTTGCAGACACAACATTTACAGCAAGTGGTGCTATCCTATTGACTTGACTTATAGAGTTGCAGACAATAAGAGCATAAAAAATTACGAACTATTATGATTGTTATTATTTCACCAGCGAAGCGTCTTGATTTTGATAGCATTACGATACGCAAACAAAGCGTACCGCTATTTTTAGACGATGCAAGCCATTTAGTTACACGATTGCGGAAGTTATCTAACGAACAACTGCAAGAGTTAATGTCGGTCAGCACCAAAATTGCCGATTTGAATACCGACCGTTTTAAGACATGGGATGACTCCACTGCGACTCCAAAAGCCAAGCAAGCACTTTTAGCCTTTAACGGCGATGTTTATTCGGGTTTGGATGCTAACAGCTTTGAGACCAAAGATTTTGATTTTGCGCAAAAGCATCTGCGCATACTATCGGGTTTGTATGGTGTCTTAAAACCACTGGATATGATACAGCCCTATCGACTTGAGATGGGCACCCGTCTCAAAAACAAACAAGGCAAAGACCTCTACGATTTTTGGGGTAGTCGTATCACCGAAGCGATTAATGCTGAACTTAAAGCAATGCGCAATGCGGTATTGATCAACCTAGCATCAAACGAGTATTTTCACTCTATAGTGCCAGACCATCTCAATGCCAAAGTCATCACACCGATATTCAAGGAGAAAAAGAACGGAACTTATAAGATAATTAGTTTTACCGCCAAACGTTCTCGAGGCATGATGGCGCGCCATATCATCAAAAACCGCATTAAGACACCCGAATTACTGAAGCAGTTTCGCGAAGGGGATTATCGTTACCAAACCAAGCTATCCAACGAAACACAGTGGGTATTCACTCGCGATTGAGTGCATCAGCCCCACTATTGATACAAGCGCGGATTGAATAAATCATGAGATCTTTATTGATACTATGGGAGATATTGATGGATTTCATCGTTATCTTGTGGCATCTCATATTACTGCGAGCAACCCCACAACAATTGCCTGCGTATAGAAAATTGCTTATTTTATCTTGTGCTTTTATGATCACGATGGGTATTCTCTCGGGTCTTGCAACTGGCTTGGCCGAAGTCAACCTGTTGGAAACATTTGTAGATTTGTTTTTCTTGCTAGCCTTCTTGAAAGTAATACTATGGTTGTTCCGCTTTCCTGGGCGCTTCACACAAACTGCCATAGCGATTACCGGCAGTGTCGCTTTGTTTAGCGTTTTGTTTATACCGCTGAATTTTGTCGCTGCCGACCTTATTGGTTTCGGTGTAGAGGCTCAATCGGAAGTGCAAAGTTCCCCTGCCGGCGCAGTGATTGCATTGGTCTATTTGGCATTGTTTATATGGATGTTAAGAGTCTTAGGGCATATTTTTCTTCACGCATTGGAAGTGCGTCTGCCTTTTGCGATTGGTATTGCGATGCTCTATTTAATGAGTAGCTTGTTCGTATCGTTGATGGTTTTGTGACCTGAGCTATGCCTGCCGGCAAAGTTTATTTACTGGGAATATGCGGTACTTTTATGGCTGGTCTCGCTGGCATCGCCCGCGAACTCGGCTATTCTGTTCACGGCTGTGATAAGGCGGCTTGGCCGCCGATGAGCGAGCAGTTGGCATCCCATCATATTGTTTTGGATCAACCTTGTAGTAGGTCGTCGCTAGACGGTTATGATGTTTATATCGTCGGCAACGCGATGTGTAGAGGCGACGACGCGGTGGAAGCCTTGCTAACCAGGCGTATGCCTATCTACTCAGGACCGCAATGGCTTTTTGAGCAGGTTCTACAATACCGCCGAGTTTTATGTGTTGCCGGCACGCACGGTAAAACGACAACGGCTTCTATGCTCACATGGATATTGGAGTTTGCTGGCATGCAGCCGGGGTTTCTAATCGGCGGCGTGCCGATCAACTTCGGTGTTTCTGCACGCTTGGGACAATCCGATTTGTTCGTGATAGAAGGCGACGAGTACGACACCGCCTTTTTTGATAAGAGATCAAAGTTCATCCACTATCGCCCGCAGGTATTGGTGCTCAACAACCTAGAATTTGACCATGCCGATATTTTTAAGGATTTAGACGCCATAAAGACTCAGTTTCATCACCTACTCAGAACACTGGCAGCGGATGCCGTTGTATTGGTGCGCGCCAGAGAGACTGCATTGCAGGATGTTTTGGAACAAGGACTTTGGTCGCAATGCGAATATTTTGATTTGGGGGATAAAAACGCCGATTGGCAGGCGCGCAAGCGCGACGACGGCTTTGAAATATTGCATAAAGGCAAACAACAAGGGTGTTGTCGCTGGAAGCTATCGGGCGATCATAATATTGCCGATGCCGTAGGCGCAATCGCAGCCGCCGCACATGTCGGTGTGCCACCTCAAACCGCATTGCAGGCACTAGAGAATTTTGAGGGCGTACGCCGTCGGCTTGAAGTTTGTGGAACCTATCAGGGAGTTACCGTATACGATGATTTTGCCCATCACCCGACCGAAATCAAGGCAAGCATAGAAGCATTGCGTTCCCAAAAAGTTTCTCGCGTGTTGGTTGCTTTTGAGCCGCGTTCAAATACGATGAAGGCAGGCAAGCACAACCAAATACTCGGTACCGCTTTTGATGAGGCAGACCGCCTTTTCTTTTATAGTCCACCAGATTTAGATTGGTCAGTGGGACCGGTGTTGGGAAAAGCAAAAACTCAGTACTCGTATTATGGCGATGTGGCAAAGCTAAAGCACGCGATTATTGAAGAGCTGAGAGAAGGCGATCATTTGCTGATTATGTCCAACGGCGATTTTTGCGGGCTGAAAGACCAACTGATAGATTCACTGCAATAATTAGGCATCCCCCAACCTTTAGATATCAAGCCCCTTAAACCGCTGCACAACATATTTCTAGCATTTTGGAATAATATGTTATGCTACTAGCCACATGTTTGACGAATTTCGCCTAATTTAATGAACAATGGCAACAAATAATATACTTATTATCAATGGTCCTAATCTAAATTTGCTGGGAAAACGCGAGCCTGAGATCTACGGCACACAAACCTTAGTGCAAATTATTGAGCAAGTCCGTGTAAAAGCGAAAGAGCTAAACGTTGAGATAGACCATTTACAGTCCAACTCCGAAGCGGAGATTATCGGGCGTATTCATCAAACAATGGACGACAAAACTGATTTTATTATTATCAATCCTGGCGCACTTACGCACACCAGCGTTGCGCTGCGCGATGCATTCCTTTCGGTTTCTAAACCATTCATAGAGATACACCTATCCAATGTGTTTGCCCGAGAAACATTTCGCCGACAGTCTTTCTTATCGGATATTGCTGTCGCAGTCATATCGGGCGCAGGGGCGCAGGGCTACGAACTCGCGTTGCAAGCTGCAGTCAGGCATCTAGGAGGTTAAGCAAATGGATATACGCAAGGTTAAAAAACTAATAGAACTTTTGGAAGAGTCTAGCATCTCGGAAATAGAGGTGACAGAGGGCGACGACACGGTAAGAATCAGCCGTGCAAGCAGTATCGCTCCACCGATAGCTGCACCACAAACAGTATCACCACCAGTAGCTACCCAAAATGTGCAGCAAGTGAGTGGCGAGCAGCCTATCAACGCAGAGCGCGAAGCATCTTCGTCAAGCGCGCACGATGTGGAAGCTCCGATGGTAGGGACTTTCTATAGATCATCATCGCCCGATGCTGCCCCCTTCGTAGAAGTTGGAACCACGGTTAAGAAAGGAGAACCTCTCTGCATTATAGAAGCGATGAAAATGATGAACCATATTGAAGCACCGATTGCCGGCACCGTTGAAGCGATTTTAGTGGAAAACGCGGAACCCGTTGAGTTTGGGCAAACCATCATTCGCATAGAACCCTCATAAAGCACTTAAATTGATGTTGTTGCAAAAGTACCGTCATCGCACAAACGTAACCGCTTGCGCCGAGAATATTCGCAAACCACCTGTAGGGGAGGGCTAACATGAGGCTGTTGAAAAAGTGTCTGCATTAGTACATTCCTCTCCTTTGGAGGGGTGGCAGGCGAAGCCTGACGGGGTGGTTGCAAAGGTTCTGCACAAAGTCACGCCGTTTGTGCTACTGCAACAAACGGCGGTTCTATTTTTTCAACAGTCCCACATGCCCTCCCTACAGTATTGTACTTGTACCATCTCAACCGCCGTGCGCCACATGTACGGTTCCCATAAATCAAAATGGATCAATAGATTACGAGGTAGACATCGTGCCGATAAAGCCACCTTTTCAACAATCCCAGATTGATGCTCGATAAAGTATTGATTGCCAATCGCGGAGAGATTGCTTTGCGCATTTTACGCGCCTGCCAAGAACTTGGTATCAAGACGGTGGCAGTGTATTCAAAAGCCGATCAAGACCTAATGCATGTCAAGCTGGCGGATGAGTCGGTATGTATAGGTCCGCCGCCGGCACAGCAAAGCTATCTCAATATTCCGGCAATCATCAGCGCAGCCGAAGTCACCGATGCAATGGCAATCCATCCGGGCTACGGCTTTCTCTCCGAGAATGCATCTTTCGCCGAACAAATAGAATCAAGTGGCTTTATTTTTATAGGTCCTAAGCCGGCAACTATCAAAGCGATGGCAAACAAAATAACCGCTAAAGAAACCATGCTGGAAGCCGGCGTGCCTTGTGTGCCAGGGGTCAACAGCCCGTTGCAAGGCGGAACCGAAGAGAGCTTTGATATCGCTAAGGGCATTGGTTATCCGGTAATAATCAAAGCAACCGATGGCGGTGGCGGTCGCGGTATGCGTGTGGTACATTCCGAGGGTGCTTTGGCGAATGCACTCGCATTAACCCGAGCGGAAGCCAAAGCAGCGTTTGATAGCGACGAAATCTATATGGAGAAATATCTGCAAAAACCTCGCCATATTGAATTTCAGGTATTAGCCGATTCCCATGGCAACGTAATCCACTTGGGAGAACGAGACTGCTCTATGCAACGCAAACACCAAAAGGTAATAGAGGAGGCACCTGCCCCCGGTATCAGCGAGGAACAACGCGCCGAGATAGGCAAAATAGTAACGGAGGCTTGCCGACGCACTGAGTATCGCGGTGCCGGCACTTTTGAGTTTCTCTACGAAGACAACAAGTTTTATTTTATAGAGATGAACACTAGGGTGCAGGTTGAACACCCGGTCACCGAAATGATTACCGGCATAGACATCGTTAGAAAACAACTGGAGATCGCCGCCGGTCTTAAGCTAGATATAAAACAAGAAGATGTCCGCATTGAAGGACATGCAATAGAATGTAGAGTTAATGCCGAAAACCCTAAAAACTTTATGCCGTCGCCTGGTGCAATAGAGCATCTGCATTTACCTGGTGGGCCTGGAATACGCGTAGACTCGCATATCTACGGCGGCTATACCGTGCCGCCATTCTACGATTCAATGATCGGCAAGCTCATCGCATACGGCGACAACCGAGATATTGCCATCAAACGCATGCAAATCGCACTCAACGAAATATACATCAACGGCATTAACACCAACATCATGTTGCATAAACAGATATTAGACGACTCAGCTTTTGTCAACGGAAAGTTAGACATACATTATCTAGAAACCAAGTTGCCACATTACAACCTATAGGGATTAACCACATATTCCCGAAGAACCGTAGGGGAGGGCTAACATGGGACTGTTGAAAAAGTACCATAATGCATCGT
Organism: uncultured candidatus Poriferisulfidus sp.; assembly: GCA_965200865.1. Lineage (GTDB taxonomy): Bacteria > Pseudomonadota > Gammaproteobacteria > Poriferisulfidales > Oxydemutatoraceae > SP5GCR1. The sequence goes on from CBDAVG010000002.1 coordinate 1,723,126, forward strand.
AGAGGGTAATTGTCTAGTGCAGAACCACCACAACCACCCCGTCAGGCTTCGCCTGCCACCCCTCCACAGGAGGGGAATGTACCAATGCAAACACTTTTTCAACAGTCCCACATGCCCTCCCTAAAGTTTAGTACTTGCACGAATCTAACCGCCACGCGCCATCAAATCATGTGGACCACCCGCAACGCGTTGTACTTGTAAAATTCTAACCGCTTGCGCTATTTGGTTTTGGTTTCCATAAATTGGGCGGTGTACGAAGGATAATGTACGACAAGCAACCATGCTGAGGTTCTGCACAATGTCACACCGATTGATTTTGATATATGTGATGTTTTTAACGAACACAGCATTTAGATTTTGCACAAAGTTACGCCACTTGACCTACTGGCTCAAGTGGCGGGTTCACTCGGCGATAATCGGCGGTTCTACTTGTGTGGATGCGTCGCGTTTCGGGAGGGCATGTTAGCCCTCCCCTACGGCTCAAGGATACTTTAGTCACAATTTTGAGGCACTGAAAAAACCCAAATTACGGTGCGGATGTGCTAAAATATACTACTTGAAAAAAGACCAAATTAAATCTCATTATTAAGCATGTTTTTAACCCCTAATCCCATAAATCATGGCATATGATTCGTCTAGCATCAAAGTCTTAAAAGGCCTTGAAGCGGTAAGAAAACGTCCCGGTATGTACATCGGCGACACCGATGACGGCACTGGGTTGCACCGCATGATTTATGAGGTTGTAGACAACTCTATAGACGAAGCACTTGCTGGTTTTTGCGATGAAATCAACATCGTCATAGACGAGGCTGGCGGTGTGATAGTCACCGACAACGGGCGAGGTATTCCAGTGGATATGCACAAAGGAGAAGGCTGTTCTGCCGCCGAAGTGATTATGACAACCTTACACGCCGGCGGGAAATTCGATGAAAACTCATATAAAGTCTCAGGTGGTCTGCATGGTGTCGGCGTATCGGTTGTCAACGCATTGTCCGAACATCTGAAATTGACAGTTTGGCGCGACGGCAAAACCTATACCCAAGAGTATGCAATGGGCAAGCCGTTAAGCGAATTGACCGAGTCCAACGGTAGCGAAAACAAAAGCGGCACCCGTATCAGATTTATTCCGAGCAAAAAAGTTTTCAACAATATGCAGTTTGAATACAAGCAATTGGTTTTTCGTTTGCGCGAACTGGCTTTTCTGAACTCAGGCATCAAAATCAAATTAGAAGATCAAAGTAGCGGGCAAAGTGCCGAGTTTAAGTACGAAGGCGGCATCTCTGCCTATGTGCAACACCTCAACAAAAGCCGTACCGCTTTGCATCCAAACATATTCCACAGCCAAAGCACTGAGACAGAAATAGAAGTTGAACTCGCAATGCAATGGAACGATAGCTACATTGAAAATATACACTGCTATACGAACAATATCCCGCAGCGAGATGGCGGCACCCATTTGTCAGGGTTTCGCACCGCATTGACCCGCACGCTCAACCGCTATATTGCCAAAGATAGCACTTTTGCCAAAGACAAACTTTCTATTTCGGGCGAAGATACCCGAGAAGGCTTGACGGCAGTGGTGTCGGTCAAAGTGCAAGATCCCAAATTCTCATCACAAACCAAGGAAAAACTCGTCTCCTCTGAGGTGAGTGCGGCGGTTGCCTCGGCACTGTCGCAAAAGTTTTACGACTTTTTACTTGAGAGCCCTTCCGAAGCAAAAGCAATCATCGGCAAAATTGTTGAGGCCTCTAGGGCACGCGAAGCGGCACGTAAAGCACGCGAGATGACGCGCCGCAAAAGCGTATTGGATGTTGCTGGGTTGCCCGGCAAGTTGGCAGACTGTCAAGAGAAAGACCCGGCTTTGAGCGAGTTGTTTTTAGTTGAGGGAGACTCCGCCGGTGGTTCCGCAAAACAAGGTCGCGATCGTAAAACACAAGCAGTGTTACCGCTCAAAGGAAAGATCTTGAATGTAGAAAGGGCGCGGTTTGACAAGATGATTGCGTCTGCCGAAGTCGGCACCTTGATCACCGCACTGGGGTGCGGCATCAAAGACGAATATAACCTAGAAAAGCTACGCTATCATCGCATCATTATTATGACTGATGCCGATGTTGACGGTTCTCATATTCGCACCTTGCTGTTGACTTTTTTCTTTCGCTATCTGCGTGAATTGGTGGAACACGGTTATCTATACATTGCGTTGCCCCCGCTATACAAACTCAAAAAAGGCAAACAAATACAATATCTAAGAGACGACGACGAACTAGACGCATTTTTGCTGAAACTCGCGGTCAAAGATGCACGGCTGGTACTCTCAAGCGGTAAAAAAGGAACCGCATTGGAAGGAGAATCGTTGAAGTCTTTAATTACCGAGTATTTAGCGGTTACCAAAATCATAGAACGCTTGGCACGCCGGCACGACCGCCTTGTTCTAGAACAAATGCTTTTTATTCCCTCGTTATCCGCCGACACAGAGAAACAAAAGGAGACGATGCAGACTTGGGCAGAACACTTGCAAAAATCGCTTGATCAGTGCAGTCCGCCGGGTGTACGCTATGCAGTAAAAAGCTCGGCATCTGACATACCATTGACTGTTGTGCGCGAGGTTCACGGCTATAAACAACAGGATGACTTCCACGAAGCCTTTTTCCATTCCAGCGATTTCAACATGATACGCAATATGGCAGAAAGGGTGGCTACCCTCATCGGCACTGATACTTATGTGGAGTCCGGCGAAAAGCAACAGAAAGTATCGAACTTCGGTGAAGTGGTTGATTGGCTTTTCGGACAAGCACGCTCAGGCTTGACGGTGCAACGCTATAAAGGCTTGGGTGAAATGAACCCCGACCAACTGAGAGAAACGACGATGGATCCAAAATCTAGACGCATGATGCGCGTCAAGATAGACGACTTCTCTATGGCCGATGAAGTGTTTTCTCAACTGATGGGCGATGAGGTAAAACCCAGACGAGAATTCATAGAAGATCACGCACTCTCAGTCATCAATTTAGATATCTAATACCTTAAAGTATATGCCCGTGCCTAACCAGAGATTTACGGTGGCATCGTGGAATGTCAACTCCATACGCACGCGGCTCACACACATATTGGATTGGCTTGAACATACGCAAGTGGATGTACTCGCCATACAGGAAACCAAAGTCACCGACGAGCAATTTCCGCTAGACGAAATAAAAGCAGCAGGTTATCAAGCCATGTTCAGCGGGCAAAAAAGTTATAACGGGGTCGCATTGTTATATCGCGGCAAAGCAAGCGATGAAAACACTGAGGTGGCAAATATAGAAGATGAAGACAAGCGAGTTTTAGCCGCGACCATAGACGGTGTTCGCATCGTCAACCTATATGTGGTCAACGGCTCTGAAGTCGATTCCGACCGCTATCGCTATAAACTTGAATGGCTGGAACACATCAGAACTTTCATCGCCGCTGAGATGCAAACACACCGCCACATCATCGTTTTGGGAGATTTCAATATTGCCCCTGCCGATGCCGATGTACACGACCCTAAAAAATGGGCAGGCCATATACTCTGCACCGAACCCGAACGCCGAATGCTTGCGACCTTCTTTAACTTAGGTCTTGCCGACACCTTCCGTCTGTTTGAGCATAAAACCGAAGATACTTTTAGCTGGTGGGATTACCGCAACAATAGCTTTGATAAAAATGCCGGACTGCGCATAGATCTGTTGCTCGCCAACACCGAACTTTGCGAACACTGCGTGTCAAGTAGCATAGACAAACATCCCCGCACCCTAGAACGTCCGTCCGACCACGCCCCAATCATCGCCGAGTTTGCCAACCACCCGTAGGAACAGACTATTAAATAAAATTGTAGGAGCAGAATAGAGCCGCCGATTGAGCCAGTAGTTCAATCAGCGAATCTTTGTTAGCTGTCCAATCTCAGCGACTGATAAACCTGTCACTTCGGAAATCAATGAAACCTCTAGACCTTTTTGCAACATACTCAAAGCAATCCCTCGTTGCTGTTCTTGCATGCCTTGAACGCGGCCTTCTTGCATGCCTTGAACGCGACCTTTTCGTATACCCTCCTCTAACGCATCGCTCTTTGCCAGTTGAATTGCTACCCGATCCTTCTTGCGCGCCATAGCGTCCCAGTATAACTGGTCGTCTTTCGATATCTCCTCTAAATGTTCTAATGCCATCTTCATTCCTCCGTCTTGTGATAAATAGGCTACTGCCTCGGTTGTTAAGTGTGCCGAGTGTTTGATAATATAGCACCACTTCTCCGCTATATCAATTAGCTCATGGTAGCTTTTCTTGAACTTGTTTAATTCCACTGTCACCAGCGTCATCGGTATATTCGCACGATACTCAAGCTCTTTACGATCTACAAACTCAAATACACTGATACAGTTGCGCTTCCTTTTGAATAATGTGAAATCGGTGAATATCAACGAGTAGGTCGGGTTGAGATTGCTAAACTCATCGCCGCGGTCTATGTCTTGACCATACAGCATCGCCCAATAATATAGTGTTCTAAATGTAAAGCTCTTTTCGTAAGCTGTCTGCATTTCTATGTTGACATTTTCTCCGCTACTTAATTTGAAGTTGAGGTCTAGTATCACCGACCTGCCACGCGGTTTGCCTGGTGGAATAGAAGTATCTTTTAGGATAAGTGTATCACTTGATTGCTGCTGTTGTTTAGCGATTTCTGCGAGGTCGTCCGGCATCCCCACTCTATCCGGGTTGAGGACTGCAACATCCGAAGCGTGCTTGAGGAATGGTAGATAACTGTTCATCAACAAAAGCGATGATTGCTTATTAGTCGTCAAGTATCGTCTGAAGACTAGGTCATTTATCAATGATAAGTATTTAGGTCGTTGTCTAGCCATAGTAATTTTCCTTTAGGTTTTGCTTAAGAACCCCTAGTCTGAACCAAGACTCAGGGTGTCGGAGAACACTCCGATGAATGGTAGCAAATAAGTGCTGAACGGTATGATATTGTGCAAAACGGGCGTTTGGGTGGTTTGAACACACTTGGTTTATAATCGGCAATTAAACCTCAACTCCTATCAGACTAATGTGCATAGTTCCTAAAATAATAAAAAGACACATGTTAAAGAAAATATTTTTATTGTTTTCTCTGCTGGTTTGTACCTGCGGAGAAGTTTTGGGTCAACCTTATTGCGATCCTGATCATGAAGAGTATCCACTCTATGGTTGTACCTGTGGTGACAAACCTTACTGATTTGATAGTCACTGCTCAGATGTTAGCACTACAGAAAAAAGTTCTAGATGTCTAAATCGCCTTACAGGGATTTATGCAATTCTTGAATGGATTGAAGTCAATTTCCCTATCTATGGTGAAACTACTACAACCATATTCTCTCTTGAAAGTAGTAGTAGTATATTTGGACATCCAGCATCTCAAAAAGCTATATTAGTCTCTCTTGTCGATGGTGATGTTTTTCAATATCTAGGAACAGCCAGAAGAGATGTATATGACAACCTATACCCTGGGGCTATTGCTACTGTGGCTGATAGTGGAAATTTTTTGAACCGTGATTCAGTGACCCCCTTTGACTTTGATGAAGTTAAAGCTATTGTTGTTACTGCCACAGGAAATAGAAATGTTGAAGATAATATTAATACACTAGGAGGTCTTGTAGGAAAAAACTATGACTACACAAATCGCCCCTTTCCTATAGGGGCTGGTGGATTTGAGTATCGTCAATGGGTATCAGATTGTAATAAATTTGGTGATTGTGGGATATATAGAACTAGTGCTACTTGTCCGCGTATTGGCTTAAGAGTCCCTGGCAATGGCTCCAACTTCTGTGGAGATCAAGCGAAAAATCTCTGTATAATGGGTCCATATCAAGTTCCACAAGGAGCAAGTGAAGGGACTTCACTAGCCACTGCGTATATTGGTGGTGTTATATGGGCAGTTGCCTATTTTATAAGACACTATCCTGAATATAGGTGGCAAGAACCATTAACAGATCTTCAAGCTGCGGTGACATCAGTTGCTATAGTCAAGAGCTGTACAGTGGATATGGGGGACCCCGGTCCTGATCCTGAACATGGTTTAGGAATGCTATCTCTTGAGTGTCTGAACAGATACGATGACGATGGTAATCACATGGGTTTCATAGACAATCCCTTGTCTGTGATAAACGAGAAGCTATACCTTGAACCTAGTGGAGACTATGTCAGACCTCAATTAGCTAGTGCATCTAATGGAGTTACTATACAAGTGCAAGTTAGAGTACTTCTTGAGGGACTTCTCAATTAAAGAGGTTAGGGGTTATTGAAATGTATTCCATGCACCGTAGGGGCGGATTTTCATATCCGCCCTAAAGTACCTTTCTGCACTACTGAAACCGCCACGCGCCACCAAATCATGGTCACCGTAAACGAAATGGATAGAATGGATTGTCCGTACAGAAACAACGCGTTAGGGCGGATATATAAATCCGCCCCTACCGTTTGTATGAATTTTATGGATGAATGGATTGATTGTGCGAGTACGCGGCGAATGGTTATCGTTAATTTAGTGGCGCACAGCGGTTGGAATTGTGCAGGACGGTACCGTAAATTTGATGGATGAATGGATTGATTGTGCAAGGACAACGCGTTGCAAATGGTTATCACAATTCGCTAACTATATCTGCTCGCCTCATGTAAAATAGGCTTTTCATCTGATGAGGTTTTGGTATGACTTTTGTGGTTACAGAAAATTGTATTAAATGCAAATACACTGATTGCGTAGAGGTGTGTCCGGTGGATTGTTTTCACGAGGGACCCAACTTTTTGGTGATAGATCCCGAAGAGTGTATAGATTGTTCTCTTTGTGAGCCGGAGTGTCCTATAGATGCTATCTTGTCCGAAGACGATTTGGAGGAGGGGCAGAAGCAGTTTCTTAAATTGAACGACGAGCTTTCGCAACAATGGCCGGTAATAACGGTTAAGAAGGATGCCCCACCCGATGCCGATGAGTGGAAAGATAAACCAGATAAGCTGAGTTTGCTGGAATACTAAATGTGCCTTCACATATTTTGCCTTTTCGTAGCGACCTCTCGGCATTTTGTGCCAAGACCGTAGTCGCGGACTTTTCGGAACAACTACCCGATTTATCAAACGCGGTTCTACTCGTCCCCGAAGCGACTGCGCGTATCAGAATACAGTTTTTAACACTACGCAAACACTTATCGGATCAAGCACAGCAGCGAGGATACGAGGCAATTATCCCGCCGACGATTTCAACACCAAAGCGGCTATTCTCAGAGCGTTATATAACGACCGGTAAAACAACGAAAGGTTTATGTGCCAAATTAAGTTTGGCGACTGCGCTATATCAATATAAGAACCTATTCCCCAATGCGAGTAGATGGCAACTAGCCGACGAGATAATTTCGGTCTTTGACAAAATCAGCGAATACGATTACGCCGCCGAGCGAGCCGATGACAGCTTGGAAAAAAACACTGAGACGCTTGCGGCAACATGGCAGGACGATACGCGTATACTTTTGATCTTATGGCAAACATGGAAAAGTTTATACGATGAAAAGAACTATCCAACTTTTGCTTGGTATAAGATGCTCAATACGGATACATACACCGAACCAAACGAGCATGTTTATCTATGCGGTATGAGTCATCTATCGCCGTGCTTTGAGAAGTGGGCGTGCAATTTATATAAGCAGGATCGCCTAACATGGATTAGCAAAGCGAACACCGCCGCTATTCCGGTTGCTTATAATCCTGTTTTACAAACCGCCGAGCAACTCACCGCAGAAGCCAGCGAACCCCCTGCTTTCACCGATAGCGATACCGATTATAGCCGTTTGCTGGACAGCATATTCTCTTCCCAAGTTTCATCCGACCCGATAGACATACCTTTTGCGGAGCGTGCGCGGCGGTTTGCCGAAACACATGCCACAAGTCCCTTCAGCGGAAGGATGCGCTTGTTTTCCCCGATGACCACCGAAGAACATGCATGGGGTATTTATATTGCGGTGCGTCGCTGGTTAGAGCAGAAGCATCACAGAATAGGGCTGGTAAGTTTGGATCGCAAGTTGAGCAGGCGCATCGGAGCGATTTTTGCAAGATACAATATCCCGTTGATAGATTATTCCGGCTGGGAGCTTTCCACCACCAGCAGTGCGGCGGCTTTCAGGCATGTTTTAGGTAGCACAGAGGGTGCGCCGGACATCAAAACAGTGCTGGAGCTGATGAGATCTCCGTATTGCGATTTAGAAGTGGAGCATAGCGATGCGATTGTGGCGGCAGACTGTATAGAGGACTTGCTCGGCAACCGTAAGATACGACACAGCTCAATTGATAAAGCCTTAGAGAAACGCAAGACTGCCGAAAGCGGCAACCCGCTATCAATCACACTTGCCAACAAAATCATCACCGCGTTGATTCCTATAGAGCGATTAAGAGATGGGAGAGAACATCCGTACGCCGAGTATTTTGAGTGTTTGTTTGCTGCGATGAAAAACCTGGGTATGTATAAAAAGCTATCCGCAGACCACGCTGGGGAGAGGATAATCTCCGAATTACAACAGCTATATAAGGCGGTCAAAATAGAGGGCGAGCGGGCGAGCTTCAATGTATGGCAGACCTTGATTTTGTATCGTTTGGAGCGGAGTAATTTCATGCCCGATTGCCCTGAACACGGTGTCTTTTTAATGAACCCCGGACAAGCCGAACTTATGCAATTTGATGCATTGGCTATCATCGCATTGGATAGTAGTCACTTCCCTCATTCGCCGCAAATTGGCGGCTTAATCAACGAGAATATTCGGCGTGAATTAGGGCTTGAGACTTACGAACAATCCGTTGGAACCCAATTCATGCTGTTTAGAACCTTGTTGGAAAGTGCCGAACATCTATTGCTGAGTTGCCAGCAATATAACAAAGATAGGCAGGTCATGCCGTCGGCTTGGCTGACTGCGATTCGTGATTTTCATCAAATCGCATACGACGATCTAAGCGACCATGATTTGCAAAGCATGGCGCAACGATGTTCATCGCTAAGTTTGGGAACTGAGCAGGGGCTTGATGCGCAGATACAAAACATCGCAAAACCGACTGCGCCGAAGCAGTTATGGCCGCAGCGGCTAAGTGTGAGCGGGTATCAACGAATGATAGATTGCCCATACCAATTTTACGCTCGCTATATATTGAAAATCTATAGTCGTCGCGAAGTATCCGACCATTGGGATGCAATGGATTACGGCAGTTATCTGCATGATTGTTTGCAAGAATTACACGCAAGACTAAACGAGTTTTACAAGCCACCGATTTGGGTTACAGAAAAACGCTCCGAGATAATCGCCTTGGCATTGGAGATATTACAGGAAAAATTTAAGGGGGTAGAATTTAGTAATTATGTAAATCACTTCTTGTTCACCGATGCGAACGAAGCGATAACTTACTATGTAGATTGGATGATAGAACGGCAACAAGAACAAGCCATATCAGCAACGAGCAGCGAGCAAGAGCTAGAAGAGGAATTGGCGGAAAATCTATCTATGCTAGGTAAAGCAGACTTGATTTTACAAACCAGAGAAGGTTCTATATTGGTGGACTATAAAACCGGCAACTTGGCACGCAAGAAAGACATAGAAAACGGCGAACATATACAGCTAACCAGCTATGCACTACTTGATAAAAGCATCAATACCGCAATCTACTTGGCATTGGGTGCTAAAAACAGAGGCGAGCAGCGTACCTTGCAAAGCGAGGAACTTGCCGAATATCGCGATAAAAATCTAAGCAGATTGTTAAGCATTAAAGCCGACTACGACTCCGAGCAGCCTTTGAGTGCATGGGGCAACAAACAGAATGTATGCAAATATTGCGATTATGCCGGTCTTTGCCGACGCTCTGCATGGGACGAATATCACGATTGGACGACGACATGAGATATGTTTTTGCATTAATTTTGTACGGCGCGCTAACTGTGCAAAGTGCAGCCCAAGAATTATCATCGTTCAAGGCGATCTATAAAATCGGCATCCCTAACATAACTGCTGCCGAGATGGCCGTCTCCCTCAAACGCGAAGACCATAAGTTCTTATATAAAAGTGCAGTAGAGCCTAGAGGATTAGGAAATATTCTCAACATTCGCGCGCAAAGTCAAAGCAAGATTATCAAAAAAGGTGAACACTGGCTACCGCTGGTCTATGAAAAAGAGGTTTCGGACAAAGACAAAAGGCAAGAGTATCGTTTTGATTGGAAAAACTATAAGGCTCAAGTGCTTTATAAAGGCGAGCAGTCTACTCTAGACATTAAGAAGGGAACGGTTGATGAAAACACCTTTCAGCTCAAACTAAGAGCAGATGTTATCAGCACGCTGGACTCGGATTTTGACCAAAACTACACCCTCATCTCCGATGGACGATTGAAAGAAAGACGCTTCGTGAAAAAAGGCGAAGAGACAATCACTATTGCCGACAAAAGATTTAATACGATTCGCATAGAACGATACAAAAATGCAAAACCAGATCAAATATACTGGCTCAGTCCGAAGCACGATTATCTGCCGATAAAGATAGCAAGGATGGACGGCAATAAAGTTAGAACCACCTTGACATTAAAAAGCTGGACACCCGACGGATGAAAAAGTATTATTAAGCCACCTCTACAAATCTATGAAATACTTTTTCAATAAGGAAAATCTTGGTATATGCTAAAATCTACACATACAAACATAGGAGTAAATAAAAATGTCTGAAATCGCTTTATACAACACATTAAGAAAGATACCGGAGGTATCCGATGCCGAAGCAAAAGAAGCTGCGGCTGGTGTTGCTAGTTCAAAGGACGTAGCAACGAAGACAGATATCAAAGATATGGCGACCAAGGTCGATATAGCGGAGGTAAAAGCGGAGATAGCGAAGCTAGAGACGCGTATGACTTGGAAGCTAGTAGGTATTGGTGTGGTGATTATCGGAGTGATTAAATATCTCTAACCACTGGTAAGGGCGGACTATTGAAATTCCGATTGACCTGCTGGATCAATCGGCGGTTCTACTTGTGCAAGCGCGTCGCGTTACGGGAGGGCATGTGGGACTGTTGAAAAAGTGTCGTCATCGCATGAACCCAACCGCTTGCGCCATTGAATTTAAGAAAATGGTAGGGGCGGATTTGCATATCCGCCCTACGGTACCGTCCTGCAAAACCGTAACCGCTGTGCGCCACAAGATTATGGTTTGCATAAATTTGATGGATGAATGTATAAATCGTGCAAGTACGTCGCGTTAGGGCGGATATATAAATCCGCCCCTACGGTTCAAGAAATACTTTTTCAACAGCCCCATGTGGGATTGTTGAAAAAGTGTCTGCATTAGTACATTCCCCTCCTGTGGAGAGGTGGCAGGCGAAGCCTGACGGGGTGGTTGTGGTGGTTCTGCACTAGACAATTACCCTCTACGATGCATTATGGTACTTTTTCAACAGTCCCATGTTAGCCCTCCCCTACGGTGCATGAAATACTTTTTCAACAGCCCCCTACTGGTGGTTTATGCAAAGATGGTGGGTACGCAAAACACCACCCCGTCAGGCTTCGCCTGCCACCTCTCCACAGGAGGGGAATAGTTCTCCTTGCCTTTGCAGTGATTACAACCTATAATCACCGCAGAATATGCGGTGATTATTATGTGGATATACGAACACGATAACTGGCCCAATTTCACTTGGGATAACGATGCTTTGGCTTATCAACTTGCGGATCTACGCCATAGCCAAGGCATGTTGCTCGGCAGAATGAAAAATCTAGGCTTTGATTTAAGATTGGAGGCAAATCTTAATACGCTCACTCATGATGTTGTTAAGTCTTCGGCTATTGAGGGGGAAAACTTGAATCCCGAAGAGGTACGTTCCTCTATTGCCCGCCACTTAGGAGTCAATATTGCTGGGCTTGTTCCTGTCAGTCGTGATGTTGAAGGCATCGTAGAAATAATGCTTGATGCCACCCGGCAATTCACTAAACCTTTAACCAAACGCCGATTGTTTGATTGGCACGCTGCTTTGTTCCCAACTGGACGAAGTGGTATGCATAAAATCACAGTGGGTGCTTGGCGCACGGAGAAATCGGAGCCGATGCAAGTTGTCTCCGGTGCTATCGGACATGAAAAAATACATTTTGAAGCACCACCGGCGCACAGAATCAACCAAGACATGCAAGATTTTATGAACTGGCTAAAGCACGATGATACTACCGATGCAGTCTTAAAAGCAGGCTTGGCTCATTTCTGGTTTGTGACTATTCACCCTTTTGAAGACGGCAATGGTCGTATTGCCAGGGCTATCGCCGATATGGTTTTGGCTCGTGCAGACAAAAGCCCTGACCGTTTTTATAGTCTTTCTAGTCAAATAGAAGTAGAGCGCAAAGAATATTACCAGCAACTTGAAAATCAACAGCGCGGTTCTCTAGACATTACCGACTGGATGCGATGGTTTTTAGATTGCCTAAAACGTGCGATTACCAATGCCGAAAACGAACTAAACGCGGTGTTATTCAAAGCACGCCTTTGGGAAAAAATCAATCAACAGCCGGTTAATATGCGTCAACGCTTGGTTATAAATCGTATGCTTGAGTATGATTTTCAAGGTTATATCAATACATCTAAATATGCGAAGTTGGCTAAATGTTCAACGGACACGGCTTTACGGGATATTCAAGAGCTAAAAGGGCGCGGCATTTTCATACAAAATCCGGGCGGCGGACGAAGCACTAGTTATCGTTTGCCAGATATTGCTGTGAAATAGGGTAGAATACTTCTTTTGATATTAAATAAACATTTCACGGAGATATGACTGAAGTAGTAGTTGGCAAAAAGGTGCCTGATTTTAAGTTGTCTGCCACTGGCGGCAAGGAGATTAGTTTATCTGACTTTAAGGGTTCTAAACTTGTGATTTATTTCTATCCTAAAGATAACACACCGGGCTGTACGATGGAGAGCAAAGATTTCAAAAGCAAGGCGAGTAGTTTTGAGAAGCATAATATCAAAATCGTCGGTGTATCTCGCGACAGCATAAGTTCCCACGAGAAGTTCAAGGACAAGTATAAATTTCCGTTTGACCTTATATCCGACAACGAAGAGAAGCTATGCGCGCTATTTGATGTCATCAAGCAGAAAAGTATGTTCGGCAAAAAGGTACGCGGCATCCAGCGTAGCACTTTTCTGATAGATGAGAAAGGTGTATTAAGACAAGAGTGGCGCAAAGTCAAAGTGATTAATCACGTAAACGAAGTATTGGAAGCTGCCTTAAATATCTAATTGCGGTGCCACCATGCACACACAAGTCCTAATTCAGGTCAACGGTACTGATCATAGCTTACAAAAAGGTACGACCGTATCCACCCTAATACAGATGCTGGCATTAACCGAACGTAAAATTGCGATTGAAATTAACCAAGAAATTGTGCCGCAATCTCGGCACCAACAAACCCAATTATGCGATGGGGATCGGGTTGAAATCATAGAAGCAATCGGCGGCGGCTGATACTGCGCGATAGCCGATGCCTAAAAGAGCAGACAAAACCCTGAACATTGCCGGCAAAAACTACGGTTCTCGCCTGCTACTCGGTACTGGCAAGTACCGTGATTTCTCCGAAACCCGGGATGCGATAGAAGCCTCGGGTGCCGAAATTGTAACGGTTGCTATCAGGCGCACCAATGTTGGTCAAGAAAAAAGTCAGCCCAATCTGCTGGATGTATTGCCTCCCGACCAATACACGATATTACCGAACACTGCAGGCTGTTACACTGCCGAGGATGCAATACGCACTTGCCGGCTGGCACGCGAACTATTAGGAGGTAGTCAATTAGTGAAGTTGGAAGTTTTGGGCGATCCCAAAACCTTGTTTCCGCATATTGTTGAAACCTTGCGCGCAACTGAGGTTTTAGTCAAAGAGGGTTTTGATGTGATGGTGTATACCAATGACGATCCGATTGCGGCGAAGCAGTTTGAGCAAGCCGGTTGTATTGCCGTTATGCCTTTGGCGGCACCCATAGGGTCGGGATTGGGCATACGCAATCCTTACAATATTTTAAGCATTGTGGAAAATGCGCAAGTGCCGATTATCGTAGATGCGGGTGTAGGCACCGCCTCCGATGCTGCAATCGCAATGGAACTAGGCTGCGACGGTGTATTAATGAATACTGCGATAGCCGAGGCCGATGACCCCGTATTGATGGCGGAGGCAATGAAAAAAGCCGTAGAGTCAGGACGTATGGCATGGCTCGCCGGGCGTATGCCCAAGCGTCGTTTTGCATCGGCATCGTCGCCTTCCGAGCAATTATTTTTCTAATCCATAAGACGATATTCCGAATGTTGAAATCTGCGCCGCTGCAATATCCGATACGCAGCTATGTGCTACGCGGCGGACGTGCCACAAAAGCGCAACGATACGCGTTGCAGGCGTACTGGAAAGATTACGGCATAGATGTCCGCAATCGCATGCTAGATCTAGAGGCTATCTTCAAGCGCAAAGCCCCGAGGGTTCTAGAAATCGGATTCGGCAACGGAGAAGTATTGGTAGCTTTGGCGGAAGCCAATCCCGATACTGACTTTATAGGAATAGAAGTGTATCCGCCTGGGATTGGTGCATTACTAAACAAAATTAAAATCAAAGCACTGAGCAATATAAGGATAATACGCGCCGATGCAGCAGTGGTGGTGTCGCAATGTTTTGCCGACCATTGCTTGAACAAAATTTTCATTTTGTTTCCGGACCCTTGGCCTAAAAAGCGTCATCACAAACGTAGATTGATACAAACGAGTTTTGTTGATATGCTAGCCAATAAACTATGTCCGGATGGCGTGTTACATCTAGCTACGGATTGGGATGATTATGCTGCAGAGATGCATGCTGCGGTTGCCGAAAGCAATCGCTATCAAAAAATGGATACACCACCGCTTCGCCCGATTTCCGGATTTGAGCGACGGGGTAAAGCATTGAATCACCACATTCATGATATGCAATGTAGAGTGCTCGCTGCCGGGGTGGATTAACATTGTGTAGTTGAATAAGTGATATTCCCCTCCTGTGGAGGGGTGGCAGGCCTATACATTTTGTAATACACGCGTTTAGCAATCATGCTGAGGTTCTGCACAGTGTCACGCCGATTGACCTACTGGCTCAATCGGCGGTTCTCTTTTCAACAGTCCCCTGCCACCCCTACGAATGGGTGCTATGTTTGGGTAAGCCGCCGCCCATAATTCTTAGTAACTGACTAGGCGTACGACGCTCTCTCCTCAAAATGCAACCCGACATATCCTTAGCCGTACAGCCTTCCACCGTGCAAGTGCGTTTCTGTTTAGCGAGTTGTGTCCATGCATATTGCAAGGCTTGGTCGCGAGAATTGAAGAAATGATCAGCCCATTCTTCGCTGGCGAAACCGCTGCGTTCAAAGGTGTTCATCACTTCTATAGGCGGGCGGGCAAATAAAAATTCTATGTCTTGTTCCACTAAGGTACGTGCCAGTTCGTATAACATTTCTTGTCCTGTTGCATCTATTTCATTCATAGAAACCGCATCTATGATAATGAATCTCAGTTCCGGTTGGTTGCTAACTCGCTCTAATACTTTGTCGTGAAAATAACCTGTATTAGCAAAAAACAAAGGTCCACCAAAGCGCACAATCGCGATTTGGGGACATACTTTGAGGATATATTTAGCGGCATCTCTTAAGCCACCGTCGTTGTGTCTGCCGAGCAGAGAAATATCGGGACGCATCGTGCGGTATACATAAAGTCCCAAAGACAGCACCACACCAATTAAAATACCGTTTTCCAGATGAGGGGCAAAGAGTAATGTAAGCACAAAGGTTACTACGGCAACAAAGCCATCCTGATATTGTATGCGCCATATATTTTTGAACGCCTGGATTCGTACTAATGACGCAACGGCTAGAATGATGACCGCCGCTAAGGTTGCTTGCGGCAGGTGGTATAGCAAGGGTGTTAAAAACAGTAGTGTGAAACCGATTAGTACTGTGGTCACGATAGAAGAAAAACCAGTGACTGCACCAGTATTTATATTGACTGCCGACCGAGAAAAGGATCCCGAGACTGCATAGCCCTGAAATACGCTGGAGGTTAGATTGGATAGGCCTTGTCCTATCAGTTCCTGATCCGCATCCAGCCGTTGCCTTGTTTTGACCGCCATTGCTTTGGCGATTGATATCGCCTCCATAAAACCTATAAGTGCAATCGCCAACGCAGCCCCTGCCATTTGTTGTATTATTGCCCAACTGATGACCGGAAGTTCAAAAGACGGTAATCCTCGCGGGATATTGCCTACAACGCGACCGCCGTTCGCCTCAAAATTAGAAAGCCAAGAGACTAGGGTGGCTATAATGACTGCAATCAAAACAGAAGGTATTTTGGGCAGGTATCTCTTTAACGCTATCATCAATGCCAAAGAGCCTATTGCGAATAATACAGTCGCCAGATGAGGGTTATCCCACGCAGCTTTTAGCGTATCCCAGACGGCTTGATAATGGTATTCGGCTCTATCTACTTCTACACCGAAAATCTTGTCAAGTTGAGAAGTTGCAATAATGATCGCAGCGGCACTGGTGAATCCGGTGACTACTGGATGAGAGAGAAAGTCTACCATCATTCCCAAGCGTACTACGCCCAATATAAGTTGTACCATGCCGACCATAAACGCCAACATCACTGCATAAATAAAGTAGCCCTCACCACCGCTCACCGCAAGCGGTTCTATCGCAGACGCGGTTAATAACGACACTACGGCAACCGGTCCAGTGGCAAGCTGACGCGAAGAGCCGAACAAGGCAGCAATAGCAACGGGAAGACAAGAAGCATACAAACCGTAATACGGCGGCAATCCTGCGAGCTGTGCATATGCCATAGATTGGGGTACTAATACGAGTGCTACCGTTGTACCAGCAAACACATCGGCTTTGATTGTTTCCGTGTTTTTTAATTCGCCGACCCAGCCTAGAAAAGGCGTAATATTTTTATAAAGTCCGAGTAGTACTTTATTGATTCTTCTTAGGATTGGTAAATTATCAAGCATATAGGTTTATATTGTCATCGTAAAAGGTTATACTACCATAGCAAATAAACTAACTTTCTTATCGAAACTAAAAAAATGGAATATCGTCAACTCTCCAACACCTCTGTCAAGGTCAGTGTGATTTGTCTAGGCACGATGACATGGGGGGAACAAAATACCGAACAAGAAGCACACCAGCAACTCGATTTTGCCGTTGAGCAAGGTGTCAACTTCATAGATCTAGCCGAGATGTATCCAGTGCCGCCCAGAGCGGAGACGCAAGGATTAACTGAGCATTATTTCGGCAGTTGGCTTGCCGATTACTCCGCTAGAGATGGCCTGATTATTGCCACCAAAGTCTCGGGACCAGGAATGCAAAGTTATATACGAGGCGGACCGGAATTGACACGGGATCATATCACCAAGGCACTGGAACAAAGCCTGCAGCGTATTGGAACTGATTATATCGATCTATACCAAGTTCACTGGCCATCGCGCAAAACCAACTTCTTTGGCGATTTGGGTTATACACACGAAGAAACTGATGACTCCACACCTATCTCCGAGACCTTAGAAGCACTAAACGATTTGGTGAAAGCAGGCAAGGTGCGCTATGTAGGAATCTCCAACGAAACACCGTGGGGGACAATGAGGTACTTAAATCTCGCATCGCAACATGATTGGCCAAGGGTAGTCAGCGTGCAAAATCCTTATAGTCTATTGAATCGTACCTTTGAAATCGGACTGGCAGAAATCGCACATCGAGAGCAGGTCGGTTTGTTGGCTTATTCACCTTTAGGTTTCGGTGTGTTAAGTGGCAAATATCTAGGCGGTGAAAAACCCAATAAGGCGCGCTTAACCTTGTTTGACTTTTTCAGTCGTTATAGCAATGACTTGGGTGTGGTCGCAACTGAGCGTTATTGCAAGATTGCCGAACAAGCAGGATTGGATCCAGCACAAATGGCACTCGCGTATGTCAACACACGCCCTTTTTTGACCAGCAATATTATTGGTGCAACGACGATGGAGCAACTCGAAACTAATATCAACAGTATAGATATTGAGTTATCGGAAGATGTGCTGAAAGAAATAGAGAAAACGCATAACCAAATTCCGAATCCTTGTCCTTGATTCGCATAAATTTTTTTGCTACCTAAAAAAAGAAATGCCTTTTGAGATACGGCTTGAAAAAAAACCGTTATCGTTTGGTCATCCACACCGTCTAGCCAGCATCGCTTTGCAAGCAGACGTATCCGAAGATGCCATAAAAACAAACTTAACACCTTTGCAGAAAATACAACCTTTTGAGAATTGGTATGCCGAACAACCAGTCAGCCTCGGAAAACGCGGAAAATTATCTTATGCTTTCAACGATGTTGTCTTATTCGGACATGCCGAACTTGAGCAAAAGCGTATTGCCAAAGATTTACAAGAGACATACAAAGACATGGTGCAATTATTAAACTCGGAGCATTATTCGTTGTTGAGGGTTTGGCACTATTTACCGCAACTTGCCGAACCATCCGATTATCAGGTGTTCTGCGATGCAAGAGCGCAGGCTTTTGCCTCGCATAAAGAGGATTCTTACTGCGCAGCCACCGTAATCGGAACGGGATCGTACTATGGGGTAGTCTATTTTATTGCGGCTCGCAAAGCAGGTGTCGCTGTTAACAACCCTCGTCAGACCTTACCGCACTTGTATCCCAAGCATTATGGAGAACCAGCCCCTATGTTCGCACGTTCAACGCTAAAACAATGGGGTGATAAAAGCCATCTTTATATCTCCGGCACTGCTGCGATCGTAGGTCATACGAGCCTGCACGATGGTGATGCAGACGCGCAATTAAACGAGATAGTAAATAACCTAAACTCGCTATTGGATGAAGCAGCGAAAACCGAACACAGCTATAGCAAAATGCCACTTGCCCAACTGCAACATATCAAACTTTATGTGGACAAGAACATGTCGGAAGATATCACCACATTGGTTGATAGACATTTAGGTTCCGATATTGAATTACAAGTGTTTGAAGGGCAGATGTGCCGTCCTGAATTACTTGTAGAAATAGAGGCTATGGCTATATCCAAACCTGTAGGTGAGTGATGCCTGAGCTTCCTGAAGTAGAAACAGTTCGACGTGGTTTGTCGTTGCATTTGATAGACAGATGTATACGCAAAGTCGTCGTACGGCAAAGACGTTTGCGTTGCCCGATACCTAGAGGACTAGAGCAAAAAATTAAAGGACTTTGTATTAAGGCAATAGAGCGGCGCGCAAAGTATCTATTAATTAGGTTTGAGTCCGGTTGCCTGATTTGCCATTTAGGTATGTCGGGTAGTCTGCGTATTCTGGATAAAACATCTACTGCAGGTCCGCATGACCACGTGGATATTTACATGGATGATAGCCGTCTGCTACGCTTCTGTGATCCTAGAAAGTTTGGTTTGATTTTGTGGACAGCAAAAGACCCAATGCAACACAAGTTGTTGCGAGACTTAGGCCCGGAACCGTTAAGCACAGACTTCAACGGTGAGTATTTATATCAGGTATCACGACGGCGTAAACTTTCCATTAAAAGTTTTCTGATGGATAGTCACATCGTTGTCGGTGTTGGTAATATCTATGCGAACGAAGCTCTGTTTAAGGCAGGTGTACATCCTCGGCGTGCTGCCGGGAGAATCTCACTCACTCGTTATGAATCTATCGTTGAGGCAGTCCGTGTCACATTGAAAAACGCGATAAAAGAGGGTGGCACCACCCTACGCAATTTTGTCGCAGAAGACGGGCGACCCGGCTATTTCAAGCAAGCACTCAATGTCTATCAACGGACCAGTGAACCATGTCTATCGTGTAAAACACCTATACGGCTAATGCGCATCGGACAACGTTCAACTTTTTATTGTCCGAGATGTCAGCATTGAATGGTTGCTCAATTAATAGACACAATATGGAACCATTGAAAAATGGCTCCATATTGACTCTGATAAAATAATGCTTTATAAAAAAGTCAGTTTGTTATATGAAAAATGTTTTCTAAAATTGCTAATTACTTTCACATACTTAAAGCCAAAGTCGTAGTTGCTTATGCTTTGTTCCATGTTGTTAAGGCGTGTTCCAGTTTTCAATATAAAAGCATCCACAGGCAATTAATTAAAAATACCTTGTTTTTGATACAGCATCCTTTTGCTTGTTTAAGGAATGGTTTTCCTGAAAAAGTAACGTTTAAGGGTGTATATGTGAACTTCAAGGAGGCATATAGTTTTTTGTATAAGAATTTCTTCAGACAATATATTGCACATCGCAAAACTACTTTAGCCAATTATGTTTATGTAAAAATAGAGTGCCCTGCGCTAGGAAGTTATTTCCCTAGAATAATCGGAGTAGCTTGGTTATGTGAAAAACTGAGCATTAATGTCAAGTTCACTTTCCCTGATACTTATATTACCAGTGGTAGCGATTTCTTTGAGAACTCTGTTTTGGATTATGCAAAGACATGCCATCCAGAGAATTTTACGCAATTAAAAAACCCTCTTGTGAACCTAGATTATAGAGAAGGGTTGTACCCCAGTATATGGGAAGAGTTTGCCAAGTGTAAAATTTCTAGCGAATATGGATATAAAATAATTTCAAAGCTATCTATCAAGCATGAAATACAACAGCAAGCAGATCAATGGAGCAATGAGAATATTAAGGGAGAATGTGTGGGAGTACATTATCGCCAAACCGATGTTATCCAAGAACATAGAATAATTAGCATAGATAGCTATATTGATTATCTAAAACAAGTACTAGATAACCATTATCAAATCTATGCGTGTTCGGATAATGCAATTTTCATTGAGGCAATGCACAGAGCATTTCCCACTAGAGTAGTTAGCAGAGACATAACACGGTCTGAGGATGGGCGATCATTACATCGACATGAACCTTATGCAGGACATCAACAAAGGCAAGATGCTTTGATTGACATGCTGACATTGGCAAAGGTCAAAATGATTTATACTGTGGGATCCTTTTTGATAGACGCTATTAGATTCTTTAATCCAGCAATAAAAATCATCGATCTAAACGGACGAGGGGAAACTGAGTATAAAGACTTTCCAAATTATCTTCCTATTCCTAGAATAGATCTTGTGCAAAAAGCCCAAGCGGACACTGCGTGGAAAGAACTGCTGCCATTTGAGACGATGGTTGCCAATATTGAAAACAAAAAGAAGTAGAATGGTTCTCTAGACAACAATGTTTTCCGAAATCTCTAACTATTGAATGGCAACTTATGGCACTTGATTTGAGTAGTTTTAAGAAAACTATCGTAGCATTGGAAGAGACTCTGACTATCTATAAAAAGTATAAGGGGACTGATGAAAAACACGAACGCTCACTAAAAAGAGGGGCTATTCAGGCATTTGTCATTAGCTATGAGATGGCACGCAAAATGCTTGTTCGCTACTTGAAAGAATATTACGATGAAAACTTTGATCAAATGCCTATTCGGGATATTTTTCGTTACGGTCAAAGAGTAGGGATTTTATCCGATGCCGAGAAATGGTTCACCTATAAAAATAATAGAGATAACAGTTCCCATACTTACGACTTGAGCATTGCCGATCAAGTTTTTTACGCAACCGATGATTTTCTGCAAGAAGCTCAATATGTCCTTGAACAAATGGAACAAAAAATTAAATGATTAACCTGCGTCCTCGCCACGAAGAAATTGTCCGGCGTATTCTTGAAAAGCATGTTCCTGATGCAACAGTTTGGGTTTTCGGTTCACGCGTGAAGCAGACTGCAAATAATAGTTCTGATCTTGACTTGGCTATCGTTTCACAAAGCAAAATACCTTTGCAGGTTATGAATTTGCTCAAATTTGACTTTGAAGAATCGGATCTCCCTTTTAAGGTAGATGTTTTAGATTGGCAAAACATATCGGATGATTTTAAGAAAGTCATCAAGGAAAAGTATGTCGTTTTTCAATATTGATGAGCATCCGCCGATGAAGTTCATACCGGTTATAAACCTAAATAGACATAGCTGATCTCAGTATTCTTTGCTTTTTTTATCTTTAGCGCGCGGTTTATGGGCACGGGGATGTGCTTGGTCGTATACTTTCGCAAGGTGTTGAAAATCCAAATGCGTATATATTTGCGTCGTGCCGATGTCGGCGTGTCCTAATAGTTCTTGCACTGCGCGCAAATCACCAGATGATTCGAGGATATGCGTTGCAAAAGAATGGCGAAGTTTGTGAGGATGCAGATGCTGTTGTATCCCTTTAGACTGAGCGTATTGTTTGAGGCGCAACTGCACATTGCGCGCACTCAAACGTTTTCCGTTGCGACTCAAAAATAAAGCCTTCTCGCCGCTACAACTTATCGTTTGACGTATTTTCAGCCATCTTTCAATCGCTTTAATTGCGCGGCCGCCGACTGGTATCTCCCGTTCCTTGCTGCCTTTTCCCATCACACGTATCATTCGGTTGCTCATATCGATGCTATCCAAATCTACTGAGACCAGCTCGGACAAGCGCAAGCCCGATGAATAAATCAATTCCATAATCGCTATATCCCTAGCCAGCAATGGTGAGCAATTGCTTTGATCTCGGTCAAGTAATTGCGCGACTTGGTCTACACTCAATGTGCTGGGCAGTTTCTTTTGATCTAAAGGTGCTTTAATCCCGTCAAACGGATAACTGCAGTTGTAGCCTTGTGCAATGCAATATCTAAAAAAGTGCCGCAACGACGATAACTCGCGAGCGAGTGTCTTACCTTTGATACCAGAAGTATGGCGCGACGAAAGATAGTTTAATACCTGTATCTGCCCTAGTTTGTCCCAGTCTGCTCCGATTTCCGAGATGTACTTCAGGAAGCGCAGAATGTCACGACGGTAATTACCAATAGTATGATTTGAATAGTTTCGTTCGGCTTTTAATGCGTTAAGAAACTGTTCGCAGGTTTGAATGGGATCCATCAATCCTTTAGGTTTTTTGCACAGGATGCGATAGCCGCTGCAATCAATTCACCGTACTGCACCAATAGCATTGTGCTTTGACCAGGGACATAAGCGTTTAGGCGAGGACTGCCGAACAATAAAAGGCCCAGCTTTTGATTATAAAATCTTAGCGGCATAACGACAGACGAGCGTATACGCTGTGCGAAGTTCCCGAACAATGCCTTTTGAGCCGCACTGCCGAACGGGCCACAATCCGGTTTGTTGATCTTAAATACTGAGGTAAGCAGTGCCTTCAATATCGGGTCGTTTGTATCCAGTGTGCGTGCTGTTTTAGATGATTCGGAGTATGGCGGCAATAGGCTAATAATAATCTGATTGGAAGGAAATTGTGCTCTCAATGTTTTTATCGTCTCAGAGACGATGGATTCAATGTCTTGTTTATGAAGTAATTTTAGCGACAAACGATGCAAACAAATGCTAAGCCTCTCGTTTTCCTTGACGATGTCTATTTGTGTCGTGATTTCTTGCTCTAGCTGGGCATACTTTTTTCGTATTGAGGTGGTTTCCATTCGTAAAACCTCTGCTTGCTTTTGAGACAGAGATAACACCTTGCCGTCTTTATATGGCAATGATAATTTGAGCAATAACTCGGGATGTTCGTTGAAAAAATCAGTATGCCGAGTTAGAAAGTCTATGACCTGTTGTTCGTCTATATTCGTAGTTTTATTCTTTGCTACCATAAGTTATATCTTAACAAGACCCTCAAAAACCGATTCTGCTGGTCCGACTAGTTTAATTCTATCCTTCTCAAATCGTATGTTCAACAACCCTCCGGCTAATTGTACCGGCACCCAATCAAGGGTTTGAGGGATCCATCCTTGGACATGGGCGATCACCGCAATCGCACAAGCACCACTTCCGCATGATGGAGTTTCACCTGCACCGCGTTCGTAGACTCGTGCATGCAAAACATCGTCTCGTACTTCCACAAAAGACACATTGACGCTGGCCGGGAAACAGCTATGTGTTTGTAAAACCGCACCTATCTCGGCAATCGGCACTGAGTTTATATCTTCAACTTTAATGACCGCATGAGGATTACCGAACGATACAGTTCCAAAGCAAATTTCTAGTGCGGCAGATTTAACCGTGTACATTTTCTTTTCTATCCGTTCACCGACCGCAAGCAATCCTATAGGGTTAAACGGAATAAGTTCAGGAGCAAACACCGCCGCCCCCATATCAACCGCAATGCTATTATCGTCTTGGATGGTGATCTCTATGATGCGCTCTACCGTGCGAACTCGTATTGTTTTCTTATCGGTCAGTCCTTTTTCGCTAACAAAGCGAGCCACACACCGCGCGCCGTTGCCACATTGAGCCGACTCGCTACCGTCGTCGGCATTATAGATGCGATAGTCAAAATCAACACCTGGTTGCGAAGGATTATCTATTATTAATAGTTGATCAAAACCAATGCCAGTGCGACGATCCGCCCATCGGCGAATAGATTTTTCATCTATGGCAAACGGAGTAGAATAGTCGCAGCCATTAATTAGCATAAAATCATTTCCGCAACCGTGCATTTTTGTAAATTTGATGTTCATGTATGCTATGTAAATAATACGGGTGTCGGCTTCTCGCTGTGGTGCTTATAAATCAATAAAGCAATTTTATACTACTTTGTGGCACTAAGTGAAACTGTTGAAAAAGTACCGCTACTGCATGAACCTAATCACTTGCGCCATTGAATTTATGATAACCTCCTGTAGGGGAGGGCTAACATGCCCTCCCTAAAGTACCGTATTGCACAGGCATAACCGCTATGCGCCATAAGATTATGGTTTACGTAAATTTGATGGATGAATGGATTGTTTGTGCAGATGCAACGCGTTTCGGGAGGGCATGTGGGGCTGTTGAAAAAGTACCGTCATGCACCGTAGGGGGTAATTGTCTAGTGCAGAACCGCCACAACCACCCCGTCAGGCTTCGCCTGCCACCCCTCCAAAGGAGGGGAATGTACCAGTGCAGGCACTTTTTCAACAGTCCGATGTTAGCCCTCCCCTACGGTGCATGAAATACTTTTTCATAGGTTGATATACCTTTATAATAAGCAACATTATTTCATCTTAATTCCCGTGTACAAATGAAAGACATCAGAGATATTAAATGCGTCGGCTTGATTCTTAAATATAGCGAGCGTAGCAAAACGCAGGCAGTGGCAAAACGTTTGAGTGATTATCTGTTGCAACGCTTTGACTCTATCGTTGTGCGAGAGGAGGACAGAGCTATCACGCTTGATCAAGAAGGCATAAGGTTTGTATCCACCGAGCAATTCAGACAACAGTGCGAGCTTGCCTTTTCTATAGGTGGCGACGGTACTTTATTACAAGCGAGCCATCTATGTAGCGAGCATGATATTCCTATCGTCGGTATCAACTTGGGACGATTAGGATTTCTCGTAGAGATATCGCCGGATGATTTTCACAACCGACTGGATGCTATCTTTGCAGGCGACTATCGCATAGAAGAGAGAATTATGCTTGAAGTAATGTTACACGGTAGTGAGGGCGGCACCGAAAACTTTATCGCTTGCAACGATGTTACAATGCGCAACAAAAACACTGTGCGTATGCTTGAGTTAGATACACAAGTAGACGAGGTTTATCTGAATACCATACATGGCGACGGGCTTATTATTTCTACACCCACAGGTTCAACCGCCTATGCTCTGGCAAGCGGCGGGCCGCTACTAGAGCCGACCATGGAAGCAATACTTTTGGTGCCTATCTGTCCGCACACGCTGAGCCAAAGACCATTGGTCATAGATGCAAAAAAAGTTATAGAAGTTTCGGTAACCGAAAGGTACCACAGCGATGCGGTCGTGGCTATAGATGGTCAAATAACTCGCAATCTTGAAACCGGCAATAAAATTGCTATCAGACGCTTTTCTCATAAACTAAAATTGATACAAACACTGGAGCATGATTATTTCACCACTCTGAGAAATAAACTCATGTGGAGTGCCAAACCTTAGACTAATGCTTAGTGCATTAACGATAGAGAATTTCTTAATCGTAGAACGAATAGAAGTCTATTTTGAACGCGGCATGACGGTTCTGACCGGCGAAACCGGTACCGGGAAGTCTATACTCATAGACGCGTTAGAACTTGCTTTGGGTAGACGTGCGCAAAGCCATCTGGTACGCCCCGGCGCCAACAAACTCTCAGTAAGTATTGGTCTAGACCTCACCAAACAGCCGGATGCAGCCCAATGGCTTGAAGAACGAAGCATGGACAGCGAGGGAATCGACTGTATTATCAGAAGAGTTATAAATGTTGAGGGTCGTTCTCAAGCATTCATCAATGGGGCACTTTCAACCCTGGAACAGCTAAGAGAATTCACAGCACTATTGATAGATGTAGTCGGTCAAAACAATCAGCAACAGCTATTGGATCGTTCGCGTCATTTGGCTTTATTAGACCTATACAGCAACCATGAACCGCAGTTGGCGGAAATGCAAACTATCTATAAAAAATGGAAAACGATTGCCGATCAATTAAACCATAAACAGCAACAATCGCAAGAAATGGAAATTAGACATCAATGGCTACTACAACAATGTGAAGAATTAGAACGGGCAGAGGTTAAACCGGGTGAGTTTGAACACATAGAACAGGAGCATCGCGTACTTTCACAAAAGGAAAAACTCAAACAGGCACTCTCTACAGCTCACCATGCCTTAGATGACGAATCTCACCAAAACGCGATACGCCTACTAGGTGTTGCACATAGGGAACTTCAATCTTTAGGTGAAATAGATCCTAATTTACGAGAAATCGTTGGACTGATTGACAACGCCCTTGAACACAGCAATAACGCAACACATGAGATCGAACAATATCTAGACCGTATAGATACGGCACAAGGCGATTTTGAAGCATTGGAAAAACGTCTTGCCACCTTGACCGAACTTGCCCGCAAATATAAAACAAATGCGGAACTATTACCTGAGAAACTGGAACAAACCCGTGCCGAGTTAAAGGCATTGGACGATCCCGAACAAAGTATAGAGCAACTTCAGAACAAAAAATCAGCACTGGAAGACGATTATAAAAAAATTGCTGGCAAAGTGAGCCACACCCGAAAACAGTCTGCACAAATACTGGAAAAAGAAGTATTAGAATTGCTAAAACAACTGAATATGCCACAAGCACAATTCCAAATAAACTTTAGTGCCTTGGATTCCTCTGACCCTACCCCAAACGGCACTGAACGCATTGAATATATGCTGTGCGCCAATCCCGGACAGAAACTGCAGAGCTTAGCAAAAGCGGCATCGGGTGGAGAGCGATCTCGTATCAGTTTGGCACTACAGGTCGCACTTTCTAATCAGCGCATGGTGCCAGTGCTTATATTTGATGAAGTTGATAGCGGGGTCGGCGGTGCTACTGCAGAAATTGTCGGTCGCCTACTGAGAAAGTTATCTACCCAAGCGCAAGTGTTTTGCATTACACATCTAGCTCAAATCGCAAGTCAAGCAGATCGTCATTTCTATGTGCAGAAAAACGCCAAAAACAAAACCACATCAGTATCACTGAGCAAATTGGACAAACAGCTCAGGTTGCAAGAACTTGCACGAATGATAGCGGGTACGAAAATCAGCGAGCAATCGTTAGCACACGCCAAACAGATGCTTGAAGCGCATACCCAGTAGGAACAAACCATTCGGGGCTGTTAAAAAAGTACCGTCATCAAACAAACAGAACCGCTTGCACCACCGAATTATGGTTGCCGTAAATAAAATGGTGAAAGATACTGGTTATGCGGTTGGCACAACACATTTGAGCGTACAGCAAGACCGTCTCAACCTGCTATAATATAGATAAAGAGTAAGAGAAAATGTGAATCATCATAAAAAGGAGAAAATTATGGATATAGTTTATGAAGCACTTAAAAAAACAGGAATGACCGACAATGAAGCACATGAGGTTGCTTCAAAAATCAATAGGCAAGATGATTTAGCGACTAAGGCAGATTTAGCTGAGTTAAAGGCAGAGATATTTAAGATGCAATTTGTGATTGCTTTTTTGATTATTGCTGCGGTAGGATTGATAATTAAATTTGTGTAGTTACCGAACGCGTTGCGTCTGCACAAGGCAATTCCCCTCCTGTGGAGGGGTGGCAGGCGCAGCCTGATGGGGTGGTTGTGTCAGTTCTCCACAATGTTACGCCGATTGACCTACTGACTCAATCGGTGTTTTGATTCAGATATTTACAATTTTTAGCAGTGCAGTCAACATACATCACCAAGGAATGGTCGGTGAGTGTAAAACCGTGTTTCTTGGCAATAGATTCTTGGCGTTTTTCTATGGTTTGATCAACGAATTCCACTATTCTACCGCACTGGGTACAAACCATGTGGTCGTGATGTTCACCTCGGTTAATCTCATAACAGGCTTGTCCCTTTTGTAGATAGCGACGTAGTATCAGTCCGGATGCTTCAAATTGGGCAAGCACATTATAGATAGTTGCCAAACCGACATTCTCTCCCTTTAGGGTCAACTTGCGGTGTATATGCTCGGCGGTTACATGGCGAGAGTCTGCTCCCTCCATGATTTCCAGTATTTTGATTCGCGGCACCGTGACCTTAAGTCCTGCCCGTTTTATATCTTGCTGGTTCATAATTCCTTACTAATTTAAGCTGTTTATATTATCATTGTGCAATGGGCAAACCAAATTTTAAGCTAATTATCGCAATTTTAAGTATATTGCTATGTTCTTGTGGCAGTGAATTGACTGAGGAGTCAACCGGATTTTTTACCCGCCTATTCAACCCCGACACTTATAAACTCTATAGAATCGAGATTACGCAAGGCAATATACTGGAGCAATCAAAGGTTGCACAAATAAAAACAGGTATGAATAAAAATCAGGTGATCTATCTGCTGGGGGAACCAGTGTTGCCGACCGTCTTTCACGATGACCGCTGGGATTATGTTTATTACAGCAATCCTTCAAACGAAGAAATAGAGCTTTATCGTCTGACATTGTTTTTCGACGGCAGCCGCATAGAACGTTTGCGAAAAACAAAAAATCTTGTTGAAAATAGATCCACAGAAACCAACAAAAACTAGACATACTTGAATGCGCGCCGGCGACGGGCATCTTGTGGAGAACACTCCAAGGGACGATAAATCTCTACGCGATCACCTTCGTTAAGCGTTGTATCTAAGGACACTTTTCGACCGAAGATGCCGACCGCAGGTTGTGTTATGTTGATTTCTGGAAACTCCTCTAATAAACCCGATTGATGAATTGCATCTATGACTCGCATCGCCGGCTTGAAGCCAATATGTACCACCTTTTGGCTGTGCGCCGAGGCATAAACAATCTCTATTTGCCCTTCAGTCGGGCGTTCCATATTTTTGCTTTGCACGCACACGAAAAGCATCCAACAAAGATGTCGACACTTCGTTAAAGACTCGTTTGACCAGTAAGTTCTTCAAGGATTTTCTAAACTCGTAATCCAATTGAAAGATGACTTTACAACCGTCTTCTCCCAAAGAATTGAAATACCAACAGCCGCGCAAACGGCTAAAGGGACCATCCGCCAATTTCATTTCTACGGATTGATCGGGTGTATTGGTATTGATAGTCGTAAAAGACAAATCTACGGTTTTCTTATAAAGTATTCCCAACCGCACTTTAACTGAGTTTTGGTCTAAGGTTTCAGAGTCAACGCGGTTACACCATGAAATGAATTCGGGATAGCTTTTCACATCAGTAACTAAATCGTACATCTGGCGGCAAGTGTACGGTACTATTGCCTCGCGTGCAATACGACTCATTGACCACCTAACTCATCCAATTAGCAATCATAATAGCCAATATCAAGATCGGACAAAAATAGCGGACACTCCATCGCCAGACCTGATAATACAACTCGGAACTTAGACCAAATTGTTCTCTGCTTGCTGTCGCAGGCAAAAACCAACCGGCAAACAGGATAATCAGTAGCCCGCCCAAGGGTAGCGTGATATTGGTGGTGAATTTATCCAGTAAATCAAACGGTGTCATTCCTCCTAGTTTGACCTCTTGCCATATATTGAAAGAAAAGACGGTGGCAAAGCCCAACAACCAAATCGAACCGGCAACGATTGCGGCAGCTTGGCCGCGTGTCCAACGGGTATGTTTTATCAACCACGCAACGGCAGGTTCCAGCAATGATAATGCCGAAGTCCAGGCAGCGATAAAAAGCAGTACGAAAAATATGAAGCCTACTAAATTACCTCCGGGCATTTGTGAGAAAGCGATAGGGAGAGTCTTGAAAATCAAGCCTGGTCCTGCTGCCGGCTCTAGGCTAAAGGAAAACAAAATAGGAAAAATCATCAAGCCGGCAAGAATAGCAACCAGAGTATCGGCTACAACGATGGTAGCAGTTGTGCTTAATAGCGGTACTCGGTTCGGTAGATAAGAGCCATAAATCATTACTGCTCCCATGCCGATACTCAATGAAAAAAATGCCTGCCCTAAAGCAACTATAACCATCTCGGCACTGATATCATCCCATCTGAATTCAAATAGAAAGCGTAAGGCCTTCCCCATCTCGGCGTTATAAGAATTGTAGATAATGATTGCGATTATCAGCAGTAGCAACAACGGCATAAAATAAGAGACTACTTTCCCTATGCCGGCATTGATGTTGCGCATAAATACGATTGCAGTGATGAGCATAAATAAGCTGTGCCATAAAATCATGCGACCAGGATTTGCGATGAGTTCGCCGAAGATACCCGCAATGCCTTCGACCGATTGATTTTCAAAAGCACCTTGCGCTGAATTGAGTATATAAAACACCAGCCACCCGGCGATCACGCTATAGAAGGATAGAATCAAAACACCCGTTATAATCCCCATCAAACCGATTATTTTCCAGAATGAGCTGGTTCCATATTTTGAGCGAAAACTTGTAAAAACATCTATGGTGTTGTTTTTCCCTAAACGACCTAGCATGACCTCGCTCAGCATTACCGGCAAGCCCATCGCCAATACAAAGAATATATAAAGCAACACGAAAGCACCGCCACCGTATTCTCCGGTGACATAAGGGAAACGCCATATATTGCCCAAACCGACCGCCGAGCCGGTTACTGCCATAATAAAAACGAAGCGAGAACCCCATTGGCTATGTATATAGTGGTTATCGTTTGCTTGCATTGGATAAAATATGAATTAGTAAATTGAAAATGAGGCTATATTATAGTAGAACCATGAAATCTAACAAAATAAAGAGAAACAAAACGGCACATAACCCTAAAGCGATGCGCGACTATTTCATAGACGAGCGTATAGAAGCGGGGATTGTACTCGATGGCTGGGAAGTTAAAAGCCTAAGAGCTAATCGCATACAACTAAAAGAAAGCTATGTGATATTAAAAGATAACGAGGCGTGGTTGATCAATGCGCATATCAGTCCGCTGCCAAGCGTAAGCAATCCGCAAGCAAACCCTACTCGCACCCGCAAGTTATTACTCAATCGCCGTGAACTGCGTAGCTTGCAAGGAAAGCTCACGCGCAAAGGCTACACCCTAATACCACTAGATTTGCATTGGAAAAATAACTGCGCCAAACTTCAACTGGGAGTCGGTAAAGGAAAGCACAAATACGATAAACGCATGGCTGAACGCAACCGCAGTTGGAACATGGAAAAGCGCAGATTACAAAAGACGCTACATAAATAGACCGACGTTCTACTGTTTCAGCGGAGCTACTGGAGGGGGCCTTCTAGAAACACTCTGGAGCGTATTCTAAGTACTGGACGGGTCGTATAAATACGCCCTACCGAATTAACAGTCTTTTCATATCCTTGACGATCAGTGTAGGTCACTCTTGCGCGAAATCTGTTACCTTCTACCAAAATGCTACTATCGCGTATTACATATGGTGTTACGGTAGCCGAAGAGATATCACTATACGCATCATCCAGAGAACAATCCACAGCATCATCACTTCCCCTACATACTTGCCATTGATAAGTCATCTCTGATGATGTATCAATGCCACCGTCGGGATCTGGGACTAATATGCTCGCCGTTAGTGTCGTTTCGCCACTTCCCACATCTATAGAAACCCCAAAAGTAGCATCATCATTATCATTCTTACGCACCACTACTGATACCATTGTAGATACAGCTTCACCATTGCCGTCGCTCACACGCACACTCAACTCCAATGTCTGTTGCATTATGGTGTCACTCTCTATCAAATAGTCGGGTAGGGGAAAACTTACTTGCTGATCATTAGGTAGGGGAGGTATTCCGCTATGCCCACTGATCACGCTCCAACTATGAGTCAATCTATCGTTGTTTTCATCGGTTGCAGTAACGGTTATGGTCACATCATCACCCTCTTCTATTGGTGGTGATGGTGGGTCGTCGGTAATCATAATTCTACTAATAACTGGCGCGATGTTGTCTATCGTAATCACATCATTAGATCGAATAGTCTCCGATTGTCCTATGTTATCTAGAAATGTCACTACTAATGTATATGTTGTGCCTGCAGTTCGTCCGTTGTTAGGTATCGTATAGGTATTATTTTCGGTTTCCAAATCTAGGGTGTTGCCTCTATACCATTGATATGTACTGCTTACGATACGACCGTTGTCATCCGAAACCCCTGTTGTATCTCCCTCCAGTTGCCATATATTAGTGTTATTCCGCGTTATCACCACCGGGCCACTTGATGGCGCATCTACTAAAAATGTGAAGGTCGCCCGGGCTGTGCCACCATGGCTGTCATCTGCCAATATGGTTATCGTGAAACCCATTGTGTTTGTGCTTGCATCTGCAGGTGTGAATATCAATATGCCGTTGCTGAGGTTAGGCATTAAGCTATCCGGAACTCTCGCAGTACTGTCAATACTATATGTTAGGGTATCGTTGTCGGCATCGCTAAAGAGTCTGCTGGTTTCTAGTCTAAATAGTTCTCCTACTGTTGCCACCAACGGTTCTGTTGGCATAGTCGCTTCTGGTGGTGTATTGACACGCACCGACAAGTCATTACTAACACTTGATCCCATGCTATCAGTTGCAGTAAAGGTAATCGTTGCCATGCCTCTTCTCAAAGCGTTTAGTGTGAAGGTTCTAGGCATGTTATCGGTTATACCGGTAAATGCCGACGGTGAGACTGATACGACAGTCGGAGTCGATGACACCGCCATCAATGTGACGCTATCGCCCACATCAAAATTATTGTCCGCTACTGAGACTATGATATTGATCATATCCATGGGTGGTGATAGCGTTTGATCTTCCGATGGTGTAATCGTAATGATCGGCTCAGTGTTTTCTTCTACCGTCACTGCAAATGGTAAAGAGGCCATAGAGTTTGTTTCTCCTAGACGGTCGTCCACCGTCACAGTAATCACTGCCCTGCCTGGTTCTAAACCGCTAATCTCGATCACTCGGGTGGCACCATTGCTACTGATAATCGTTGCGGTCGCAATCATACTGTCTTCGGATGTAATCCTTATATCAAGATCGTCGCCATCAACATCGTTCACTACGACACTCAATGTGGTGCTGGTATCCTCAAGTAATCTTAAGGTTTGAGGGAAAGTGGTCATAATCGTCGGTGTGGTGTTTTCTCCAAAACTAACAGTCAGCAAAACTTCATCGGATCTTGCATTACCAAAACCGCTATTATCTTTTGCTACCAATCTCAGTTGGGTCACTGACTCGGGAACTCTGATCCTTAGGTCAATCGTCCTTTGAACAGTACCGGTCGGAATACTCAGCGCGCTAGTGGTATCTAACTCTACGATATTTTGATCTTCGTCGAACGCATCTAGTTTTACGATTATATCGTCGTTTATATTATTATCGGACACCGTTACACTTACACTAAGTATTGCCTCTTCCTCTTCTTCTTCTGCTACGAGTACAATTACACTGCCATCTCTTGGGGATATAATTTCAGGTTGGGCGTTTTTCTGACCCGGTAACAAGCTACGACAAGGAGGCAACGGTGTTGCCTCACCAGTATCATCACAGGCATCCACATTGGTAACCTCGTTATACAGCAGCTTTGGATAACTCCTTCTATCGCCGAAATCCCAATCGTCCTTACTCCAAGTATAGTAAATCTCACCTACTACTGCGCTTGGCGTGGTTGGCCTTCGCAATGCTCTGGCAGTTTGAGGTGTGCCGTAGAGGCGCGTAGAGGCGGAGACCTCGTCATTAACCGTACTATTCCAATAACTACTCTCCACAACTAATCCGCCTGCTCTATTTCCGATTAAACCCCCAGTTTGCTCACTATCCGTAGCAGCACTTGTCGCTTTAGCAGTTGAGTAGCTGTTGCGAATGCTACCTGAACCGAATAATCCAGCAACAAGACCTCCCACAGCTCGGTTTGCTTGTGTAGTGGTTATATGAGCAGATCCCATTGAATAACTATTGATAATAGGTCCTTGATTCTCACCCACCAAACCACCGCCTCCCCTTAATCCGGTAACCATAGCATCCGCATAGCTGTTGATAATTCTGCCAAAGTTGAAACCACAGATACCACCAACAAAACGCATTTTTGAGGTGACAGTGCCACGCACATAACTGTTGATAATTAATGCACCCGACAGGCTTACGCCGACTAAGCCACCGATAGTATTACTTTCTCCTTCAACAATACCTCTGTCAACATAGACATTGATTAGATTACCCTGATTGCGACCGACTAAGCCACCGACTCTGTTATTGCCTTGTACTGTTATTTTTCGCAGACCGAAATTGCGAATGGTGCCAGTATTGCCGCCAAACATACCTATTTGGTCGGTGCCATCTCTGTTGATCTGCAAATTGGAAATGCTATATCCGTTGCCTTCAAAAGTACTACTAAAACAAGTCGTACCGCTGCAACTATTGCCTGCAGCAGACCCTATAGGCCGCCAACCGGTATCACCAGTGGTGTCAAAGTCATCTACCGTCCATGCCTCTTTATTCGTCATCGCATCTGCATAGTTTTCGGCAATCGTGAAATCCAAGGGTCTACGCAGTTCATAACCCCTACAGGCTGGCATGCAGCCCACAGTGATTTCAGGTACCCCACTGCTCGCTTGATAACCGCTGCCATCCATCTGATAGCGTACCGCATTTAGATCTTCCAAATAGTAGATATCTATCAACTGATTGCCGTCGTCGTCTATATCGGTTCTATTCCTATAGGGTCCTAACACACTAGTAAAAAGGTTTCCTTGCCCATCAACAGATGTCACCCGTACGCGATAAAGAGTATCACCTTTATCTAGTGTTGGTATGCTATAGTTCGCTGAGGTCTCACCGTCAATCGGCATCCAATCAATACCTATACCACGCTTCTCCCAGGCATAACCAGTGATAGTACCGTCGCCGTCGGGATCGCTTCCCGCTACTGCCCCAATTCTTATGTTTGATAAGGTCTCCATTTCAGTAAACCTTGGTCCACCGTTATCGGTCCTGACGATGGTCACAGTCGTCATTGCGCTATCTTGAACAAAAACATCTCCGACAGTCAGTCCGATTATCACATCGCGATCGGCATCTCCACTAGGCACAAAGTCATTAGGTATACTGAAACTTAAAGTAGCATCAGTGACAGGTTGCCCGTCTAGGAAATCCTCCGGAACCGAAGTCCATTGATAACTATATAAACTGGGGTCGCCACCTGTGACCGTTGCACTTAAACTAATAGGCCCTTCATTCACTCTGTCAGGAATGTTGATACTTGTTATTTCTATAGGACTTATAATGTTGTTCACGGTGACGCTATAGGCAACTGGGGGGGTAGTATCGTCAGGGTTAGTTCCGACGCTGATTGTCAGCATCGCCTCTCCCTCTTCGATCATAATCGGCAGGCTCCGCTCGCCACTGCTCTTTCTCATGCTATTTTCCATAAAATAGTCGGTGCTCGGTGTATCTCCTACTCGAATGATTGAGATAGACTCGCCTCGCGGATTGATCCCGTATGGCAATAACTCAAGCATGGTTTTATTGATTAAATCTATCCTATAGCCGGATAATATGGAGAAAGAAAAAGGGTTATTCAGTATCGCAGGATTACCATTGGCAAAGAATAGCAGGTTGCTCAATCCTTTATCTCCTTGAGCTAACAATATACCACCACATGGCGGTAGTGCAGTATCAAGGTCATCATCACATGCCGATACTGTGGGAATGTCGCTCGGCGAGTTATATCTTAGTATCGGATAGTGCATTGAGTTGCCAAAATCCCAATCGGCAGTACTCCATTGGTAATAAACATCGGTCGGCATTGTCCCTGGTGCAGTCGGCGTTCGCAATTCATTACTAATCTTGGCTTCGGTATTGGTAGTAATATCAGGATTAATCGTGATGTCCCAATGGCTTGACTCAACCATGCCAGTTGACCCGACAGCAACCAAACCACCTACAGTTCCACCGCCACCAGTGATAAGTCCGCGCACATAACTATTTCTTATTAATCCTGCGTTATTGGCTACTAAACCACCTGCACGATCCCGTGTACTGTCTCCCGTACAGCTTCCGGATCGGCTTACCGCACCCGACGCATAACCATTGATGATGTCACTCCCACTGCTGTTCTCGGCAACCAAACCACCGACATCGCAAGCACCAGTCAAACTACCTGCCGCATAGCTATTTCTAATTCTGCCTTTGTTGTTGCCAACCAAACCACCTACTGATAGCGTGCTGGTAGACATCATCGTCACATCCGCATAGCTATTGACGATCACGCCGGTTGCAGAATTATCGCTATCGTTAATCGCAACTAATCCGCCTAAGTTATGCTGTGATCCCATAACCTCACCCTTGTGCGCATAGCTATTGACGATAGTGCCTTTGTTTTGCGCAACCAAGCTACCTACATGGCCTCTGCCTTCAATATCAACATCCAATATGCCGACATTCTCTATCCTCGCCGCCGATGACAGTGCCGCAAATAACCCGATATACGCATCACCAACCGTATCTCTGTTTATCTGTAAATTAGAAATCTTGTTATTGTTGCCATTGAATAGGGCTGCAAACGGGGCATCGGAGGTTGCTATGGGCAACCAGCCGGTATCCATAGGGCCTGTAGGAGGATCACTCACCGTCCACTCGCTTCTATTGGATGTCGCATCTACATAGCTACCGTCTACATCAAAATCCAGGTCTCTTATCAACTCATACCCCATGCAACCATCGCTGGGACAACCTAAGGTGATTTTAGCTACGGTGATATTGTCCGACCCGGGATTTATTGTATAGCCGCTACCGTCCGCTTGATAGCGTAGCACATTTAAGTCTTCCAAATAATAAATATCTATCAAGCCGTTATTGTTTCCGTCCACGTCTACGGGAAACGGACCTATCGTATAAGTTTTCAAATGGTCTTGCCCGTCGGTATGATCGACGATGGCGCGATAGCGGATGGTTCCACCAGTAAGAGTGCCTGACAACCTATCTGTAGTGGCAAGCGTTGTCCAGCTATTCTCGCCTACATCCCGGCTCTGCCATCGGTATGTAAATGTTCCCACACCATCCGGATCGTCTGCCGTAGAGCTTATTCTTAATAAAGTAGGAGTGACAGTCAATTCCAGCTCTGGTTCACCGTTGTCGGTTTTGTTAACGGTTAGCATAAGTCTTTCAGAGGCTATATCAAAGCCATCTTCAACTGTTATCGTGTAGACGACACTTTTCATCGTCTGGCTGGCTTCTACAAAGGTATTGGGAAGGGAAACAGTAAAAGTTACAGATACAGCTGTGGTTTGTCCTCGCTCTAGTACTTCGTCTCCTTGTTGAAGCGAATAATAGTAGTCCCCGTCACCATTGGCAAAAACAGCTTCAAGCATAATATCGGCACCCTCGCTAACGGTAGCATTAGGGGTATCAAAGGAGACAACCTCAACGGGAGTCGCTTGTGGTCCTCTGCTTAGATCGAAAGTATACATGGACCCATCATCTACCATAACCGTCAATGGTACTTCTTCACCCGCTTGCAATGGGATAGGGATGCTTAGCTCGCCACTGCTCATTCTCATGCTATTTTCCACAAAATAGTCAGTGACTCGGTCTGATCCCCTAAAGATTGAAATCATTGCATTATCGTTGAGAGCGTATGGTCTTAACTGAATTTCGGTAGCAGCATAGGGGATTTTTATATCATAGTCAAACGGCAAAGATGAAAAAGGCTGACCGCGAAATACCATAGCATTATTGCGTTGCTCTCGCTCGCCTTGCAATTTGAAAAATACAATGCTCAAACCTGTATCACGACCAGACTGATTGGGTAGCAATGCACTGCAATTAGGTAGCGGAGTCTGCGGTTTCATATCACAGGCAGGGTTGGTGGCATCACCCTCGGCATAGCGCAGTGCCGGATAGCTCATTGCATCACCGAAATCCCAATTGGCAGTACTCCAATTCGCATAGATGCCGGTTGCGGCATTTGCATTAGTCGGTGCTTGCAAATCAATAGTAGTTTGGGAGGTGCCACCTGCCGAAGAGGCTATTTGATTGCTCTCACGAAAATCCCAATAACTGTCGTTTACCGGAGGGTTTGTGCTATGCCTTCTGGCGATTAGACCACCTAGACTAATATTATTCCCGGTTGGATTATCAGCTGTCATCGCAACGGTTGAATAGCTGTGTGTAATACTTGGGTTGGTACCGCCGACCCATAATGCATTGACAAGACCACCTGCGCTTTGGTTCTGCTGTGCGGTTA
Organism: uncultured candidatus Poriferisulfidus sp.; assembly: GCA_965200865.1. Lineage (GTDB taxonomy): Bacteria > Pseudomonadota > Gammaproteobacteria > Poriferisulfidales > Oxydemutatoraceae > SP5GCR1. Next base: position 1,761,850 of record CBDAVG010000002.1, read on the forward strand.
AACGCACAGAACCCATCGCATAACTATTTCTAATAGACCCTAAATTGTCGCCTATTAACCCTCCTACGTTCCCCGCTCCCTCAACATCAGCAATTGCATAGCTATTGATAACTCTGTTCAAGTTTGTGCCACTGATACCTCCTACAAAACGACCTGATGACGAAACAGTGCCACGTGCATAACTGTTGATAATTAATCCACCAGCAATATTTCTGCCGATTAAAAGACCTATCCCGTCGCCGCTTTCTACTTCGTCGCTGTTTCCTCTAACATCACCTTCGTTCACATAAACATTCATTAGATTACCTTGGTTACGGCCGACTAAACCACCAACAGTGTCATTGCCTCTTATTTTTATTGTCGACAGCCCGAGATTTCGAATGATGCCAGTATTGCCGGCAAACAAGCCTATATTATTGGCACTCCCTCTGTTGATATGCAAATTAGAAATACTGAATCCGTTACCTTCAAAAATAGCAGTGGCAGAAAAGTTTCCTAAAGGATTCCAGCCTTGTTTCGGACTACTCATGAAATCCAAATCACTAAGCACCCAGTCGCTATTCACGACACGCGACACATAACTTGGGGCTGTCATAAAGTCTAAATCGCTTACTAATTCATAGCCTTTGCAACCATCATCAGGGCAACCTGTGGTGATGCTAGTCGCTGCGCCGCTTTCCCTATAACCAGTGCCATCCAACTGATGACGAATTGCATTCAGACTTTCTAAATAATACACCTCTATTAAACCGTCGCCGTCATCGTCCACATCTAGAACAACCGGATCTAGCGTATCTTCTGAGTTATTTCCTTGTCCGTCGGTATGTCTCACTATCACGCGATACTGGATTGTGCTATCAGTCTCATCGAGCGCAAATGTAGATGGGTCAGCAGATAGATTAGCATCTTCTGAAATGTCCGTCCAACTACCACTGATTTGCCTTTGCCATTGATATGTGAATGTGCCGACACCGTCCGGATCATCTGCGGTAGAGATTACCTTTAACAAAGGAGTCCTAACGAGTTCCAGTTGTGGGCCGCCATTATCCACTCTATTTACAGTGAACATAATTTCGTCGGAAACTACTATATCAAAACCATCGTCAACCGTCAGCGTATAGACGATGCTCGGCGTTGTAGGGATGAGCGGGTAGTCGGTGGGTATAGTAACATTTTCGGTCACATTTGCACCTTGCCCTTCACGAACTATCTCACCGTTCTGTTGCAACGAATAATCATAATTCCCGCTACCATCGGCAAAATCAATATCAAAGGTGACTTGTTGCCCCTCATCAACGGTACTACCTGCCACAGGGGTACTATCAAAGTTCATAATCCTAACCCCAACCACAGGACCTATCTCTATATTCAGAGTATAAGAAACACTTCCTACTCTAATAGTCAAAACTGCGTTCTCACCTGGTTGCACAGGAATAGGATTGCTTAAATCGCCATTCGCCTTGCCGACAAAATAGTCGGTACTGTCTGATCCCTTAAAGACTGAAATTGTCTCAGCACTGTTGATAGAGTATGGTCTTAGTTGAATCCCGGTAGTGGCATACGGAATTTTTATGTTGTATTCACGCAACAAAGATGAAAAAGGCTGATCGCGAAATACTCTAGCATTATTCTGCTGCTCACCGCCCAATAAGAAATATAAAATGCTCAAACCGTTATTTCGACCGGACTGTCCGGGCAGCAATGCGCCACAACCAGGCAAGGGTGTTCCCAAATCCATATCGCAAGCAGGGTTGGCACTATCATCGCCTTTGATATAGCGCAATGCAGGGTAATTCATTGTGTCGCCGAAATCCCAATCGTCCGTACTCCATTGGTAATAAACATTAGTCTGCACTGTCCCTGGTGCAGTCGGCATCCGCAATTCATCGGTAGTCTGAGGTATGCCATCAAGGTTCGGAGGGGTCGTGACCTCGTCATTAGCCTCAGTATTCCAATAACTATTTTCCACAACCAGGCTGATTGATCCTCTAGTTCCAACTAAACCACCAGTTCGGTCATTACTATTACCTCTAACACTTGTCGCCATAGCAGTTGAGTAGCTGTTGAGAATCCTACCTGAGGGGAATAATCCAGCAACGAGACCTCCCACAACTCGGTCATTTCGTACGGACTCGGTTATATGAGCAGAACCCATTGAATAGCTATTGATAACAGACCCACGATTTTCACCCGCTACCCCCCCGGCATCCCCTAATGCGGTAGCCATAACATCCGCATAACTATTTCTGATTGTGCCAGAGTTGAAACCACAAACACCACCAGCAAAACGTCCTGCTGCGGTGGCAGTGCCACGCGCATAACTGTTAATAATTAACGCACCTGGCTCATTTGCACCGACTAAAAGACCTACAGTGCCACCTGCTCCGCTAACCGTGCCACCCTCTACATAAACATTTATTAGCTTTCCGACGTTATTTCGACCGACTAGCCCACCGACCCTGTCTCTACCTTCTATTTTTATTCCTCTTAACCCAAGATTGCGAATGATGCCGGAACTAGCATTTTCAGCAAATAAGCCTACATTATCAGTATTGTTGCCATCTCTATTGATATGCAAATTAGAAATGCTAAATCCGTTACCTTCAAAAGTGGCTGTGAAAGCTCCTCCTATAGGCACCCAGCCTAGTTCCGCAGTATCCATAAAATCAGAATCGCTAAGTACCCAGGCACTGTCCACTACCCCCATTTGATAACTTTGTGTCGTCATGAAGTCTAAATTTCTTACCAATTCATAGCCGATACACCCAGCACTGGGACAACCTTGTTCTCCAGTTTCCTGACGACCAGTTAAGTTATTGCGGATCGCATTCAAATCTTCTAGATAACATATTTCTCTCAACCCATCGCCATCATTGTCTATGTTATTGTCGGTACATTCAGCATCACTAAGATTGTCTTGTTGTGCGAATACTGGTTGCACAATGAGCAACCCTAAACATATTAGAAAGCTGTATTTCATAAGATTTATTTGCATTTAATTTTTACCACTAACTATTAAAATACAAAGGGGATATAAAATTATTATACTATTATACAAATAAAATCGCCGATTGACCTACTGGTTCAATCAGCGATTCAATATGCCCTCCCTAAAGTACCGTTCTGCACGAACAGAACCGCTTGCGCCATTAAATTTACGAAAACGGTAGGGGAGGGCTAACATGCCCTCCCGAACGCGGTGCGTCTGCACAATCAATCCATTCATTCAACCAATTTATGGTCACCTACCGTAGGGGAGCACTAACATGGGACTGTTGAAAAAGTACTGTCATTGCACAAATTGAACCACTATGTGCCATATAATTTATGAAAATCGTAGGGGCGGATTTATATATCCGCCCTACGGTACCGTCCTGCAAAACCGTAACCGCTTTGCGCCACAAGATTATGGTTTGCATAAATTTGATGGATGAATGTATAAATCGTGCAAGTACGTCGCGTTAGGGCGGATATATAAATCCGCCCCTACGGTGTATGGAATACTTTTTCAACAGTCCCACATACCCTCCCCTACCCATGTTGAATCCTTGTACTATCTCAACCGCCCTGCGCCCCCAAATCATGGAAACCAAAACCAAGTGGCGCGTGGCGGTTACAGTTGTGCAGAACGGTACTTTAGGGAGGGCAGGTATATTTAACTATGGCTTATTTGATATAAGATAAACGCTTAGGTAGATGCAGTGCCTAGGAAGTCGGAGGAGACACGCTCAAGAGAGGATTAGGCATTAAAGCCTGTTAACATGATAAGCACTCCTCCGGCGTTATGACTATAGAGCTCGTAAGGCAGCTTGGGACTTTAGATCTCGTATTTACCTGTTTGGGCGGCGTAGTCATACTTTCCTAAACTCTGCTTGATACCTAGTAATTCATTCATTCAATAACTATTATGGAGGAAATTATGGTGAAACACAAACAACCTGCCGCAATCGGCATTGATGTCTCTAAAGACACTTTAGAGGTGGCATTATTATTCGTTGACGAGAGTTTCTCGGAATCACAATTTAGAAATAATATCAAAGGTATTAAACAGCTGTTAGCTTGGCTTGCCGAACAGGGCGCAAAGTGCTGCCCGATCTGCGTTGAAGCCACTGGTGGCTTGGAGACAAACCTTTGCGAGCGAGCTTCCCGGGCTAAACATCCGATACAGGTGGCACCCCCGGCTCAAGTTGCCTATTTTCGCAAAAGTCTTAATATGCGTAATAAAACTGATGGCGATGATGCGCGCTTAATTGCACGCTTCGCAGTGTCAAACCCTAATTATCGGTGGACCAGTTCGTCACAGGCTATCCAGACCTTGAAGGATGCTCTCAAACGCAGACACAAACTGACATTAGCGAAGACGATGTTAAGGAATAGTGAAAAGACTTTGCGCACCGCTGGACAAAAGCGCAGTGCGGCTGCAGACTTGAGACACCTTGAGCAACGCATCGATCAGATTGATGCTTCAATCGAAAGGCTTATTGCCGAAAACGAACAACTTGCACAGACCTGCAAATTATTGTGTTCGATACCCGGTATCGGTATGCAAATCGCAGCCACCCTGTGTGCAGTATTAGATGATAATACGTTTGAGCATCCCAAGCAACTCGCTGCTTTTATCGGCATCGCACCAATGCGCAGACAATCCGGCAACTGCGAAGCACGGGCTCATATCTCTAAAATTGGCAAACGCTGCCTACGCACCGCTTTGTTTATGGCGGCACTCTCGGCACGGCTTCATAACCCCATTATCCGCGACTTTGCCAACCGCTTGCAACGCCGACGCCCGGAGTTAAGCAAAAAGGAAATCATTGTCGCTTGTGCACATAAGCTCGCCCGTATTATTCATGGAGTACTCAAGCACAATAAGCCGTTTGACCCGCGTCATGAGTGTCCGGCTGCGGCCTAAATAGATATTCAGAAAAGGAGATAAAAAATGAGTAAAATGACTTGATTTTAAATAAGGCATCATGTTAGCCCTCCCCTACGGTGCATGAAACACTTTCCCAACCATCGTACCCTCCTCCGCAAGCTTCAATTCTGAATCACATCTACATCTTCCGGTAGCTCAATACGGAAATAGTCTCTCTTAAACTCCGGATTTGTTTGTATATCGTAAAAATGTATTTTAGTGTGTTGGTCAAAGTGATCGTAGAGTATTAAATGCGATAGCCGTTCTCCCTTGAACCCTATATCAAAATAAACAAAGTCGGTGTCGTCTACTTTGGGTACCAACCTCAACCAATTCACCTCCTTGATGTCTGCGTATGCATTGTCGGCTATGGTGTCTATATAAAAATCGTCAACCGCAGTACGCTTATCCAAAAGGAGCATTAGCGGTGCTTTCCCTAAAGTACCAAGCGTGGGGCGTAAATACGCTTGTTTTAATGGCACATCATAGATAAGCAGACTTAAGCCGTCGGTTAAAATCAAATACGGTTCTGGGGAGACATATTCCCAACGAAAACGGCCAGGCCTATGAAACAAAGTAAATCCTTTGGACTCGTCAATTTTTTGTCCTTCCGAACTATAAACTTCTTGGTCAAAATTAGCGCGGAAAGTCTCGGATTGGAAAAAAACATCCAAAGCAGCTAAAGTGTCGGCGCGTGCAGGCGCAAAGATAGAAAACAAACAAACCAGGCAAACCGCCTTAATATATCGCTTCATCATTTCCGAGACGACGAGACCAATACTTGGCGTGAGCCGCTCGATTGTATGCTGGAAACTATCTTGGCACTTTCCATTTCTTCTATCATACGCGCCGCTCGGTTATAACCTATTTTGAGACGGCGTTGTAGATGAGAGATAGACGCTTTGCCCGATTCGGTTACGATTTCCACCGCTTGCTTATAGAGCGGGTCTTCGGTTTCGGTAGCATTGAAATTGGCCATCCCGTTGTCCGATGTGTCTGGGCTTTCTATATAAGATGGTTCTCCTTGCTGGCGTAGAAAGTCGGCAACCGCTTGCACTTCACCATCCGATATAAAAGCACCGTGTACGCGCATCGGCGTTGCGTAGCTCGGCATCAGACATAGCATATCGCCTTGTCCGAGCAGTTGCTCAGCACCGTTTTGATCCAATATGGTGCGCGAATCAACCTTTGAAGAGACTTGAAATGCAATTCTCGCCGGCACATTCGCTTTGACCAAACCAGTAATGATATCCACCGAAGGTCTTTGTGTAGCCAGTACCAAGTGTATTCCTGCGGCGCGTGCTTTTTGAGCGAGTCGGATAATCAGTTCCTCTACTTTTTTGCCCACCATCATAATCATGTCTGCGAATTCATCAATGATGATTACGATATACGGTATCTCATCGAGTGGTGGAGCTGTCGCAGATTCGTCTTCGCTCTCAAAGAGAGGATCGGCAATCGGTTCCTTTCTTTTTTTAGCCTTAACAATTTTATTATTATACGATGTGATGTTGCGTACGTTGAGTGCTGCCATCAGACGGTAGCGCCGTTCCATTTCGGCAACTGCCCATCGTAAAGCACCGGCAGCTTCCTGCATATCAGTAATCAGAGGTAACAGTAAATGGGGAATATCTTCATACGATTTAAGTTCAAGCATTTTAGGGTCTACCAAAATCAAACGGACTTGCGAGGGCAGATTACGAAATAATAGGCTCGCCAACATAGAATGTACCGCAACTGATTTGCCTGAGCCAGTAGTGCCTGCAACCAACAGGTGAGGTAGTTTTTCTAAATCTATAAATATCGCCTGACCCGCAACATCCTTACCTAATGCGAGCGTTAACGGCGAGTGCTGTTTCTCGTATTCTTCGGATTGCAAGAGTTCACCGAATTTTACAACTGACCGCGTTCTATTCGGCATCTCTATGCCAATCGACGATTTCCCTGGGATCACCTCCACCACTCGCACACTGGGGAGCAATAACGATCGTGCAAGGTCTTTTTGGAGGTTGCTGATACTACTCGCTTTAGTGCCGGGAGATGGCGTGACTTCAAAACGGGTGACCACCGGGCCGGGTTGTGCTTCGGTTACCTGAGCTCCGATGCCAAAGTCTTCTAATTTAATTTCTAGTTGTCTAGCAAGTCTTTCCAGTTCGTCTTTAGAGTAACTTGAAACCGATTCTGTTTCTTGATCCAATAGACTCAACGGGGGTAATTCCTCTTTTCCTTCAATCGGCAATGCGATTTGTTGTTTTTTGGTAGTCTTGGTGCCGGGCGACAAGCTGTTGAGCATATTCCCTATTTTGGGAGGAGTTCTGTTGACGAGTTTTTTCTTACGCTTTGAGACTACTCGGGTGCGTTCTACGGAACGCTCGTGAACCAATAGACGGCTTTGTATCCACTGCTTGGTATCTATCAGCCATTGTGCAGCCGAGAACAACGCCAAACCGACTGCATCCGCTATCCTCAGCCATGCAATGTCTACCATCACCGTGATGCTAGCTACAATCAAACCCAGCAATAATAGGGTGGAACCTATCATGCCAAATAGTGGATAAAAACTTTGTATAACTAATTCACCCAAGCGACCGCCGCTACTAGTAGGAAGATCGGGTGTAACAAAATGTAAGGTTGCCAATCCGCAACAAGCGATTATTGCCAACGATGTCGCCAGCCAAATAATTAAATGCCTATTCCATATAGAACGCTGAATATAGTTAGGGTTGAACAAGCGGCGGGCACTCGTGAAAATAGCCAGTGGCAATAGCACCAGCGACGGTGTTCCAAAAAGAAAATAAAAAGTATAGGCAACCCATGCGCCAACGAACCCTCCCAAGTTTTGCGTCTCGTCCATACTGATATTGTTTGCCCACGATGGGTCGTCTGCTTGATAACTCAACATAGAAAGCAAAAAATACAAGCCTATGAAGATAAGCAACCAACCGCTTCCTTTGCGCACATACATGGAGTCGTATCCCGAAATTTTTGCGGTGGATCTTGATTTCTTGGTAGATGCTCGGTATTTCACATATTCCTCTTTGAACGATATAGACTTTTAGTATAAATCAATAAACCCCGCCGTTTCATCTATGCCGAGCATCAAATTCATATTCTGCACCGCCTGACCGGCAGCACCTTTGATTAGATTGTCAATCACCGAAAATACGACTGCGACATCACCATATTGCGGTTTATGCACCGCAAGCAGACAGAGATTGGTGTTGCTCACATCGCGAGTTTGCGGATGGCTATTAGGCGGCATGACCTGCACGAAAGGTTCATCTGCATAAGCCTGCTCTAAACAGTGCTGAAGTTCCGATTGCTCGGCAGTCGTTTTGATATACAGGCTAGATTGCAGACCGCGAAAAATCGGTAACAAGTGGGGTGTAAAACTAAATCCTACTTCGGCACCGGCGATGCGACATAATTGTTGCTTGATTTCTGGCCAATGCCTGTGGGCAGAGGCTTTGTAGGCTCTAAAGTTTTCGCTACACTCTCCGAATAGCAATTCCACATTCGCTTGACGACCTGCACCGCTTACACCAGATTTTGAGTCAGCTATCAAACATGAAATATCAGCATAGCCCGATTCTATCAATGGTTTTAAGCCGAGTATCACCGAAGTCGGATAGCAGCCCGGGTTAGCCACCAAAGTCGCATCGGCAATAGGGTCGCGATTCATTTCGCTTAGACCGTAGACTGCTTTCTCAAGTAAATGTGGGCAGGCATGATCCTCTGCGTACCAATGCTTCCATTCGTTTGCATCGCTCAATCTGAAATCCGCTGCCAAATCTATGATACGTATTCCCGAGTCAAGCAACGCTTCGGCTTGTTTCATTGCTGTCCCATTGGGTGTTGCAAAAAACACTAAATCCGCACCAAGGGCAGGATCAAAACTTTGTGTATAACATAAATCAGTATGCCCTCTCATTTTAGGAAACACTTCGGCTATGGCGTGCCCGGCCTTGCTGCGAGACACGGCTTGAGCGAGTTTAATACGCGGATGACGCACCAAAAGACGCATTAATTCGTACCCCGTGTAGCCGGTACCGCCTATGATCGCTACGGAATGCATTGTTTAACTTCGCTGATTAATGTTATATGATGCCGTATTTTATCACCAATGATGAAATGTGGGGCTGTTGAAAAAGTATCGTCATCGCATGAACCCAACCGCTTGCGCCATTAAATTTAAGAAAATGGTAGGGGCAGAATAAAGCCGCCGATTGAACCAGTAGGTCAATCGGCATTTCAATTATCCGCCCCTACGGTGTATGGAATACTTTGTCAACAGCCCCACATTTCAATTTTGGGTTGACATTATGGTATTCAAGAATGTCTCAAACTAACTTGATTTTGCGCTGTGGAAGAAGAGTGTGATTAGAATCGGGTCTTCTTTCCCACTCCGATTTTTGGGTAGGCCAATAATCATGTAAAGCAAATAGTAGTCGTGCTTTTGCTTTGGAAAGATATCCTGGTTCTGAAATTTTCTGGCTTAACCTTTCCTTATACAGCGGGTAGTATTTTTGGATAAGTTCATTATCGTTGATAATTCGGGAACAATACATGTCAATTAGTGCTCTTGTTACTGGGTATTGGGAATAAACTTTGAAGACATCTTGGCCAAGAGGTCGACATCCGCGGTGACTCTTCTGATATTTATAGGTGTTTAGCAAGCCGCGACAGCCTATTTTCTTCTCCAAAGTTTTAATATCCTCATCTCTATTTTCATATTTAATAATAAAATCAATCACGCATCGTCGATCAATGCAGAGGTTTGAAAAATTTTCCTCTATGTGTCTAATCCCTACTTCCAAAAAGTATTTATTAAAATTCTTCTCGTAAAATCTACGTTTACACGTAGGGTGATTATGATGATAAAAGTATAAAGAAATAATGGTATCGTAAATATCTCGGACAAAGGATACTTTAAGGTAATCATCCCAAATATTTTTTGGTATCCTTTGCTTTATTTCAGAAGCACTTATGTGGTCGTCTACAAAATCATAACCGTTATAGTGAACCACAAACTCAGATTTCTGACCCCGCCTTTTAGCAACCACATCATCTTTATCACAATAGCTTTTTAGTGCAATTTTAAATGATCTACCGCTAGTCTTGTATGGTTGTATGAATATGACTTGCAATTTATGCGAAATTATCATAGAAATTAATTTTCCTGAAGTACTTTTAATAAGTGGTTACTATACCTTATGAGAATGTTGAAAGAGTATTATACTCGTACCATCTCAATTACTCTGTGCCATCTGTATGGTTGCCATAAATCAAATGGATGAATGGGACTGTTGAAAAAGTATCGTCATCGCATGAACCCAACCGCTTGCGCCATTGAATTTAAGAAAATGGTAGGGGCAGAATAAAGCCGCCGATTGAGACAGTAGTTCAATCGGCAATTTTAATATCCGCCCTACGGTACCGTCCTGCAAAACCGTAACCGCTTTGCGCCACAAGATTATGGTTTGCATAAATTTGATGGATGAATGTATAAATCGTGCAAGTACGTCGCGTTAGGGTGGATATATAAATCCGCCCCTACGGTGTATGGAATACTTTGTCAACAGCCCCGAATGTTAGTGTGCTTCGTCCCAATTCTTGCCGATACTTGCGTTGACTTTTAGCGGCACTGATAGTCCCATCGCCGACTCCATCAATTCACAACATTTGTTCATCACATCTTCGGCATGCGGCACTGCCACTTCTATGATGAGCTCGTCGTGCACTTGCATAATCATCATCGCATCATTTGGGTTATCCTTGAATTGCTCGGCGATTCGTATCATCGCTAGTTTGATGATATCGGCAGCCGAACCTTGCATCGGCGCGTTGATTGCGGTGCGCTCGGCGTAGCGTCTACGGCGAGAATCTTTGGCTTTGATTTCCGGCAAATACAACCGCCGACCGATGATGGTTTCCACATATCCTTGTTTGCGTGCTTGCTCTCGCGTGTCGTCCATATACGCTCGCACATCGGCAAACCGTTCAAAATAAGTTTTCACATAATCCGCCGCCTCTCTATTCTCTATGTTGAGTTGTTTGGCAAGACCGAATGCCGACATTCCGTAAATCAGTCCGAAGTTGATAGCTTTGGCAATGCGTCGTTGATCGTCATCAACTGCCTCTGGTTTGCAACTGAAGACCTCGGCTGCGGTTGCACGGTGCATATCCATACCTTTTTGGAATACATTCAATAGACCCGGGTCTTGAGACACATGCGCCATAATACGCATTTCTATCTGCGAATAGTCTGCGGCGATCAAGCAATAACCTTCGCTGGCAATAAAGGCTTGGCGTATGCGCCGTCCTTCGGCAGTTCTGATAGGAATGTTTTGCAAGTTTGGGTCGGACGAAGATAAGCGTCCAGTTGAGGTAACCGCTTGGTGATAAGAAGTATGTACCCGTCCGGTTTCGGCATTGATCAACTGCGGCAGTTTGTCGGTATAGGTTGATTTTAGTTTACTGAGCGAGCGGTGATGCAAGATCAATCTTGGGAGTTCATGGTTGTGAGCAAGTTCTTGTAGCACGTCTTCGGAAGTAGAGGCTTGACCTTTGGGAGTTTTGCTAATTACCGGCAGTTCGGCTTCGTCAAACAGCACGGTTTGTATTTGTTTGGGTGAGGCGATATTAAAGTCGTGTCCTGCCAGCTGGTAAATTTGTTGTTCGGTTTGAGAAATTGCTTCTTGTAATTCATGGCTGTGTTCGGATAAGCGGTCAGCATCAATCAACACGCCGGTGCGTTCCATCTCAGCAATAACCGGCAACAACGGCATCTCTATTTCTTCATAGACTTTGAGCAACGGTGGAGTTTTTTTCAATCGCGGATGAAAATATTCATGCAGTTGTAAGCTGAAATCGGCATCGGCTGCAGCGTATTCGGCAGCGGTTCTCACCGCAATCTGTGCAAAAGGTCTTTGCTTTACACCTTTGCCGGTAATATCCTCGTATGTTTGCATCCGAACATTCAGGTATTTGTATGTAAGCTCTTTTAGGTTATGCCTACTTGCAACCGAATTATAGGCATACGACTCCAGCATAGAGTCGTGTCTGATACCTTGCAGGCGAATGTCGTAGTTGAGCAGTACTTCCATATCGTATTTAAGGTTATGTCCTAACTTGCCGATTTTTTGATCCTCTAATAACGGACCCAGTTTCTTTAAGACCGCATCCAAAGACAACTGCTTAGGCGCACCAAAATAATCATGTGCCACAGGTAGATATGCGGCCTCGCCAGCAGCAACTGCAAAAGATAATCCGACAATTTGCGCCTGCATATAGTCCAGACTCGTCGTTTCTATGTCCAGCGCAAAGCAGTCTACCGACTTTAGTTTTTCCAGCCAACGATCCAATGTTTTTTGCGTCAGGATTAGTTGATATCTAGGTTGATATTTGGGATGTTCGGTCGCTGTGCTTGGCTCGGCAACCGTGTCGGCAGCTGCTTCGGATTCTTCTTTGAGCCATTGGGTAAACCCGTATTCACGGTAGAAAGCGATTAGCCGTTCGTGTGAGGGGGCAGTAATCTTTAGCTGATCAATCGTGTGGTCTAGAGTTATATCGCAGCGTATGGTCACCAAATCTTTATAGAGAGGTAGTTTAGGTAGCGCATCTTGCAATGCTTTACCGCCTTTGCCAGTGATGGAGTCTGCATGTGCGATAATTTCGTCTAGGTTTTGATATTCGCAAAGCCACTTCGCTGCGGTTTTGGGTCCCACACCGACAACTCCGGGGATATTGTCGGAACTGTCTCCTGCCAAAGCTAGATAATCGATCATCTGCTCTGGTAGCACACCGAATTTTTTTTGTATCGCAGCGGAGTCTATATGCTGATTTTTCATCGTATCAACTAAGGTGATACGCTCGGAGATCAATTGCGCCATATCTTTATCACCAGTAGAAATCAACACATCCCAACCTGCCGCCTCGGCGCGGCGAGCTAGCGTGCCGATGACATCGTCCGCCTCTACACCAGGCACTTCCAATAACGGGTAACCCTGCTCTTTGATAAGGTGTTTCAGAGTATCCGATTGGGCAATCAAATCCTCCGGTGTCGGTGGTCTTTGTGCTTTATACGGAGGATATAGCTCGTGTCTGAAGGTTTTGCCGTGCGCATCAAGCACAACCGCAAAATAATCGGGTGTCTCTTGCCTAATCAGTGCCTTTAACATTTTCCCTACGCCGAAGACTGCCCCGGTCGGTTGTCCTGCAGGTCCGGTTAAAGGTGGCAGCGCGTGGTACGCGCGATATAGATACGCGGTGCCGTCCACCAGTACTAGTTTTGTTGCCATGTCATTATTTAGAGCTATTAAAAAAGTATTGTCATTGTAAAAACTCAACCGCTTGCATCACCAAATTAACGATAACCACCTGTAGGGGAGGGCTAACATGGGACTGTTGAAAAAGTATTTCATGCACCGTAGGGGCGGATTTATATATCCGCCCTAACCCAACGTACTTGCACGATTTATACATTCATTTCGTTTATGGAAACCAAAACCAAATGGCGCAAAGCGATTGGGTTTGTGCGAGACGGTACCGTAGGGCGGATATGCAAATCCGCCCCTACCGTTTGCATAAATTCAATGGCGCAAGCGGTTGGGTTCATGCAATGTCGGTACTTCTTCAACAGTCCCATATGCCCTCCCCAATAGAGTACCGTTCTGCACAAGTAAAATATTTATTCATCCAATTATGGTGGCCAGAGGTGGAATCGAACCACCGACACGAGGATTTTCAGTCCTCTGCTCTACCGACTGAGCTATCTGGCCGTATCTTTATAGTTGCCGAGTATTTAACATCATCGTCCAAGACGACTATTCGTTCGGGTCAACAAACTCCTTAGGTTTTTCCGAACCTTCGCCGAACAGAAATTTTTCCATCTCGTCCTCTAGGAATTTGCGCGCTTTAGGTTCCACTGGGGTAAGGCGATACTCGTTGATCAACATCGTTTGATGGTTGACCCATTGCTGCCATACTTGCGCGCTTATATTGTCATAAATGCGTTGCCCCAGTTCACCCGGATAAGGTACATAATCCAAGCCTTCGGCTTCTTTCCCAAGTTTCAAACATTGAACTTTGCGAGTCATCGTCTATCTGTTAATTTTTTGCAGTTGTGTTATCAGTTTCTTAACGGGTGCAGGCACACCGTTGATTGAGGATAAAAGTTTACACCAAACAAGATGATTTTCCTCGCTTATTTGCGAATGAATTTTAGAAAGCCTTGCTTCTAAAGGTGTTATGATCAATGAGAAATGGGTAAATTGATGTTTGAAAGACGGCAGGCATCGTGTACTCCGAATATGCCCGAGTCGTCTTTGGCACCACGCTTTGGCTTCCTTCTCACCACGCATTTCCGGGAAACTCAATAATCCACCCCATATCCCTGACATTGGTCTGCGCTCCAGCAAAACACGGTCTTTGTATATTGCCATTAGCATGAATACATGGCGGTGTGGTTTTATCTTTGTTGGTGGTGGTTGAGGGCGTTCGGCTATACGCCCGGCTTTTCTGGCAAGACAATCTGCAGAGATTGGGCAAAGTATGCATTGGGGTTGTGCTTTTGTGCATATCATTGCACCTAAATCCATTAGTGCTTGAGTATATTGTGCTACATTTTGTTTCGGCAAGTATTTTTCCGCCTGCTCCCACAGAGCACGGTTCACCGATGCCTCTCCCGGCCAGCCGGCGATATCGGCATGGCGGGCAAGCACGCGTTTAACATTGCCGTCCAGAATAGGATGCCTTTGATTATAACTAAGCGCGAGAATTGCACCTGCGGTAGAACGTCCGATACCGGGCAATGTCATCAAAGTTTTTTTATCTTTAGGAAAACGACCACCGTGCTGTTTTCTTATCAGGCGCGCCGTGCGGTGTAAATTTCTAGCACGCGCATAGTAGCCCAACCCCGCCCAGTGTTCGATTACTTCCGACAAAGGTGCATCGGCTAGCGATTTAAGACTTGGGAAACGATTGATGAAGCGACGATAATACGGTATGACCGTTTGTACCTGTGTTTGTTGGAGCATGATTTCGGAGGCCCATACCCGATAAGCCGACACATTGCGCTGCCAGGGCAAATCAGTTCGTCCGGCGTGTGCATACCATTTCAATAACCGGTCTGAGATGGCCACCTATGTTTTGACTTTTGCTTTTTTCTTTGCTGGTGCGCGCTTGCGTTTCTCAGGTGCTTTAGCTATTAGTTCCAGACATTGTTCGGCGGTTAAAGTGGACGGTTCTTGTTCTTTAGGTATTTTTGCATTCTTAGAGCCGTCGGTCACATAAGGACCATAGCGTCCTTTCAATACTTGTATGTTGTGTTCGGGAAAGTCGGCAATGATTTTTTCTGCGTCCGCTTGTTTTTTCTCGGCAATTACAACCAATGCGCGTTCAAGATCAATTTCATGCGGATCGTCTTCTTTGAGTGAGACATATTTTTTACCGTACTTAATGAACGGCCCGTATCTCCCGATACCTGCCGATACCTGCTCTCCGTCTGGGGTTTCACCCAAATCACGAGGAAGTTTGAACAATTCCATCGCCTCTTCAAAATTAATCGTCTCCACTTTTTGTCCTTGTCTAAGAGATGCAAAACGCGGCTTTTCCTCGTCGTCTTTGGTGCCTATTTGAACATAAGGACCATATCGCCCATAGCGTACGCTCACCGGCTTGTTGGTTTTAGGATCTGTCCCCAAAACACGTTCATTTGCCGCTTCGGCTTTTGACACCGTATCCATTTTTTCGTCCACTAGTTGCTTGAAAGGTTGCCAAAACTCTTTGAGTGCCGGAATCCATGTTTTTTCACCTCGTGATATCTCGTCCAAAACATTCTCCAAGTTTGCCGTAAAATCATAATCTACATAATGTGAGAAATGATTGGTTAGAAACTTGCTGACGATACGTCCTGTAGGTGTAGGATAGAAACGACGTTTTTCTAGAGTTGCATATTTCCGATATTGTAGTGTAGAAATAATGCTTGCATAAGTAGAAGGACGCCCAATCCCGTATTCTTCCAGTGTTTTTATCAAAGATGCCTCGCTGTAGCGGGGTGGTGGTTCGGTAAAATGCTGCGACGCGGTTAATTCTTTCAACGGCACTTCTTCTCCTTCGTTCAACGGCGGAAGTTTTTTCTCTGTTGCAGAGACTGTTTTGCTGTTTTTTGTATCGCTGCTTTTATCACTACCCTCGGTGTAGACAGCCATAAATCCCGGGTCTTTGATAGTAGAACCAGTTGCCCTAAAGATGCAGTATTCCTGACACGACAAGTCAGCGGTCACAGTATCTAAAGTCGCATGGATCATTTGACAAGCAACCGTTCGTTTCCAAATTAAGTCGTACAACTTATATTGGTCGGTGCTCAGATAGGCTTTGACTTGTTCAGGGGTGTGTTTTACCGAAGTCGGACGTATGGCTTCGTGAGCTTCCTGTGCATTTTTTGATTTGGTTTTGTATTTCACAGGTTTAGACGGCAACCGGTCGGCACCGAATTCCGATTTGATGTATGCACGCAGTTCGGTAACCGCCTCTTCGGCAAGCGTCACCGAGTCGGTGCGCATATAACTGATTAACCCTATAGGTCCGGAACCTAAATCGATACCTTCGTATAATTGTTGCGCTATACGCATCGTGCGCGACGACGAAAAATATAATTTGCGTACGCTTTCTTGCTGTAGTGTGGAAGTAATAAAAGGTGGCGACGGGTATCTTTTACGTTGCTTTTTTTCGCAACGGGTAACTTTCAAGCGGTCTTGTGCTTTTTCAAGAATGGTTTCGCGTATTTCGTTTGCCTGTTTTTCGTTGTTGATATCAAACTGCTTGAGCTTCTGACCTTCCAGTTCAAACAACTTAGCATTAAAAGGCGTGTTTTCTTTTTCGGAGAGTGCCTCTAGAGTCCAATACTCCTGCGCCTTAAATTTTTCTATTTCCTCTTCCCGCTCTACCAATAGGCGAAGTGCAGGGCTTTGCACACGCCCGGCGGAAAGCCCCTGTTGCACTTTACGCCATAAAAGCGGCGACAAATTGAAACCAACCAGATGGTCCAAAGCCCGCCGTGCCTGTTGTGCATTAACTAAATCATCCGACAGCTGGCGAGGATTTGCAATTGCATCAGAAACCGCACGCTTCGTGATCTCATGGAATACCACTCGATACACACCCTTATCTTTGATTATTCCTTTCTCTTTCAATATCTCGTAAAGATGCCATGAGATTGCCTCACCTTCACGATCCGGGTCGGTTGCCAAGTAAAGATTTTTAGATTTCTTTAAGGTTTGTTCTATTTTACGTACATGTTTGGCACTATCTTTAATAACTTGATAGTTCATAGCAAAATTATTATTCGGGTCTACCGCACCTTCCTGCGATACCAGATCCCTAACATGACCGTAAGATGCCATCACCTCAAAGTTAGATCCAAGATACTTTTTGATAGTCTTGGACTTGGCGGGGGATTCTACGATTAAAAGATTCTCAGCCATAGCTATTCATATAAGATTGTGGTTGTTCGGAATATCTTGCGAGAGGGATTATAGTATAAACTATAACAAAGTATAAAGTTATTTTATGAAAAATATTGAGGATTCTAGATTTGTTCACCATTTGGCACTGGTAGCTTTAGGCTGAAAAAATTTCTATCATTCGTATTTAAGTTTCTATAGAGCATTATTTGAGAACGATCTATCAGGTAAATATGAGGCCATTGCAAAAGTATTTCACGCACCGTAGGAGAGGGCTAACATGGGGCTGTTGAAAAAGTACCATTATGCATCGTAGAAGGTAATTGTCTAGTGCAGAACTACCACAACCACCCCGTCAGGCTTCGCCTGCCACCCCTCCACAGGAGGGGAATGTACTAATGCAGACA
This sequence comes from uncultured candidatus Poriferisulfidus sp., assembly GCA_965200865.1. GTDB lineage: Bacteria > Pseudomonadota > Gammaproteobacteria > Poriferisulfidales > Oxydemutatoraceae > SP5GCR1. Next base: position 1,779,633 of record CBDAVG010000002.1, read on the forward strand.
CTTTTTCAACAGCCCATATTATTTCTATCGCTTAATATAGACCGCAACTTCTCTTTTTAATGGACTCAATCACACAAGCGGCACTAGGTGCCACAGTTGCCGGCGTTAGTGCTGGAAAGCGTACTTCTAAAAAAGTATTGCTTTGGGGGGCATTGGCTGGCACGCTTCCTGACTTAGATATAATCCACAGCTTTTTTACCAACGATGTAGGCAGGCTGGTTTCCCACAGAGGTGTCACGCACTCGTTCATCCTCGTTCCTTTTGCCGCTTATTTGTTTTCTAGACTTTTCGTTCGGCTCGCACCGCGAACCGCATTATCTGCCCAACAATGGTTTTGGTTATTCTTTTGGTGTTTTACGACGCATATCATCCTGGACTTACTGACGGTTTACGGCACACAAATCTTTTATCCGTTAAGCCGTTATCCTTATGCGTTAGCGAGCTTATTCATCATAGATCCTTTTTATACCTTCCCGTTGATTGGCGGGCTTGCATACTTTGCTATATCTAGAACTCCTGTGATGCATCGTCGCCATGTTTTAATCTCAATAGCCACACTGACCTCTTTATATATAGTGATGGCTATGGTGTTTAAGACTTACGCGAACCACCGCTTTGAAGCCGCGCTAGATCGACAGGAGATTGATTATCAACAAATAGAAACCTTGAATTCGCCCTTTAATGTTCTGCTTTGGAGGGCTGTGGTGATCACTGAGGATGCAAACCTGAGTGCTTGGTATTCCATACTGAGTCCGAACAAGCCTATAGTATTCAACCAAACCGTCGCCTACTTGGAACGAGAAAAACTTAATGCATTTGCTACACCGGGTTCTGATTTGGCTAAACTGATTCGTTTTTCCAAAGGTTTTTATCGTTATGAAGAAGACACCGAAGGTGTCAAATGGATTGATTTACGTTTTGTGGCAGGCGGTATGTATCCGTTTCGTTATCTGGTTGCCAAGCGCAACGACGAAGGGGAATTGCGACCGCTAACGACCGCAACGCAGGTCAAAATCAAAAGACGCGCGCCGATAAAAGTAATTTTTGAGGAACTATACGAGAACATTTAGCCGATTGATATGCTTGACTCACGATTAGAATGCTTTTAGATATCTAAAATAATTTATGTTTTTTTAACTTCCTTTATTCTATTTATCATGGTTTGAAAATACTCTGCATTGTTCTCGAAACCTATATATTTTCTATTGCTGTTTATTACGGATATTATCGTGCTACCGCTTCCGGCAAAACAATCCAACACCACATTGCCTTCGTTACTAAATATACCTAATATCCTGTCCATCAGTTTCAGAGACTTCTGTGTTGGATGATTAACTCTTTCTCTACTCCACGGCACAATAGGGGAAATGTCTGTCCATACATTAGACATCGCTCTGTATTCGTTGCCGTTCTTTCTTCCGATGGTTCCACCGGTCTTCTTTTTTATGTTTGACGATATTTTGTTATAGGTATAGTTATCTTGGTCATTGATAAACCATAATATATCTTCTCTAGTAGAAACGAGGTCTGTTTTTGTTCCGCGACCTTTGACTCGGTCATAAATAATCCAATTTTTTAGATAAAAATACCTAGAGAGGTGGTCAATAGTCTTTGAAACATTAGACCAACCCTGGAATATAGCTAAACTACCGTTGGGTTTGATAATTCGCTTAAATTCTTTTGCCAAGTAATCCCAATTCAATTTGTTTTTTGCATCCCATGCGTAATTGGAATAGCCGATTTCATAAGGGGGGTCTGTTGCTATTAGATCTATAGAATTGTCTTCTACATGTTTTAATAATTCCATGCAGTCTCCTAAAACCACTTGGTCGGGCAATATTATCTGCGGTCTTTTTTTTGCTGTAAATTGTTTAGGGTCAGTGTGGAAATTCTCTGTTTGCATAGTCGGATTATATCACCTGTAGGGGAGGGCTATCATGCCCTCCTTAAAGTATTGTACTTGTATCATCTTGACCGCCACGTGCCACTTAGTTTTGGTTTCCATAAAAGAAATGAATGAATGTATCGGTTGTGCGAGTACGTTGCGTTAGGGCGGATATATAAACCCGCCCCTACTGTTTTCGTAAATTTAATGGCGCAAGCAGTTATGTTTGAGCGATGACTGCAATTTTTCAACAGCCCCACTATCTCCCCTTTTGAGAGAGGAATGGTCCACAATACGGTTAATTGTCGGGGATTGATTTACCGTTGACCTCAAAGCGAGTTAAAGTGATGTCACCGGTGGTGTCCATGTCTATATGTTCTACTCCGGGCAGACGACTTAGTATATACGCTGCAGCTAATCCGACCATTGGATTATTTTTTGTTTGTATGGCAGTAAGCATTCGATCGGCAAGAATTTGGCATCGCTGAACGGTATCGGGATTTTCCACCCACTGGCGGCTCATTTGCCAACCGCGATCCATATCGGAGTCAACTTTGGCAAAAAAACTTTCACCTTCCTCCAACATATAATGGGGAACTTGGATGGGATAATTGTCTTCCCCTATGGTTATGTTCAATATCTTGACGGAATCCACGATAATTTAAGACTTAGCTAAGAATACTATTGGCATCTATGATACATCATTATTGATTTTCATATAGCGATACAATACCCTTTTATATAATCCGATGTTATGACTTCTGTACTGCGAATTGCAATACCTTCCTTGATGCCCGATTGCTTGGACTATCTGCCCAATGGGCAAAAGGTGCAACCGGGGATGCGAGTAAAAATCTCTTTACGAGGCAAGGATTGTATCGGCATCGTGATATCCGAAGAGCAGGATACCGAAGTACCGGTCAAAAAGCTAAAGTCGATCACTAGAGTGGTAGACAAAAAAGCCGTGATTCCCGACAGCTTGTTGTCGTTGCTGAGATGGGTGTCGTGGTATTACCATTATCCGCTTGGCGGTGTGCTGAAAGTCGCTTTGCCACGTTTGCTTCGTTTGGATAAATCTTTGCCTCCCGACACGATAGAGGTGTGGCGGGTTTGTCGTGGTCAAGGGCATAACACTGAGCTTTCTAAGCGCGCATTCAAGCAGCGTGCATTACTTGAATGGCTAGGAAAACTAGAGGGTGCCGATAAAACATTACTTGATATAGAGTTTAAGAACTGGCGCACCTCACTTAAAAGTCTAGAGCAGAAAGGTTGGGTTGAGCGGCAACAAGTAAAAGTAAAAGAACAAATGACTGCACCATGCTCAGCACCGCGTCACAAACTCAATGCCGATCAACAAAATGTGGTGGAAGCAATGCTTGCTGAATTTGGCAATTTTTCATGTACCTTGCTAGAAGGGGTCACTGGCAGTGGGAAAACAGAAGTCTATCTGGAACTATGCGAGTTTGTCCTCAAACAAAAAAAGCAAGTGCTTGTTTTGGTGCCTGAAATTGCATTGACGATACAAACGGTGGCACGATTTAGAGAACGTTTTGGTCAATCGGTGCAGGTTTTTCACTCTGGACTAAGCGATAACGAGCGTCTGCGTGTCTGGAGCTTTGCATTGGATGGCACGGTGCAAATCGTCATCGGCACGCGCTCGGCATCGTTTTTACCGTTCAAACAACTGGGTTTAATCGTTGTTGACGAGGAACACGATAGCTCTTATAAACAAATGGAATCGTTGCGCTACCATGCGCGTGATATGTCAGTGAAACGCGCACAACTTGAAGGGGTGCCGATATTATTGGGCAGTGCAACCCCTGCGCTTGAGACTTTACACAACGCACTTGATAATCGTTATAAACACCAACGGCTTATGCGGCGTGCTGGCAATGCAGTAATGCCGAACTTCCACATCATTGATGTGCGCGGGAAATGGCTGGACGGTGGCTTGTCCGAGCCGCTTATTTGGATGATTGAGGACCGCATTAAAAAGCAAGAGCAGGTTTTGCTGTTTATCAATCGCAGAGGCTTTGCACCGCTTATAATGTGCCGGCAATGCGGTGAGGCGTTGACATGCACACATTGTGATGCCTACCTTGTCTATCATAAGCACATCAACAAACTCGTTTGTCATCATTGCGACGCACGGTTTTCGATACCGCAACGATGCCCAAAATGTCAATCGGATAGGTTGGAACCTGTCGGAGTCGGCACTCAGCAAATAGAGGAAAAAATACAAACGCTTTTCCCAAATGCGCGCACCATCAGGATAGATACCGATGTCGTCCGTCGTAAAGACGCACTTGCACAACGGCTTGAACGAATTCATGCAAAACAGGTGGATATCATCGTTGGTACTCAGATATTAACCAAAGGACATCATCTGCCGGGGATTACATTGACCTGTGTCGTCGATGTGGATCAGGGATTATTTTCGCCCGATTTCCGCAGTACCGAACGATTGGCACAACTGATTACACAGGTCGGCGGTCGCTCAGGCAGAGGCGATGTGGTCGGCGATGTGGTTTTGCAAACCCATCATCCCGACCACCCTTTATTACGTACTCTATTACGCAAAGGCTATTCGGCATTATCGGCAGACCTGTTGCAAGAACGGCAACAAGTGGGATTACCACCGTATTGTCATTTAACATTGCTCCGTGTGAAAGCGCGCCAGCCGAACTTGAGCATTGAGTTTCTGCATCGTGTTGAACGATACGCAAAACAGTTAGCACAGGACGTGCAAGTACATGTTTATCCGCCGATACCGGCAATGATGGAGAAAAGAGCCGGCTATCACCACGCATGTATGCTATTTGAAGCACCCAATGCCACCGTGCTAAATCGCTATGTAGCTGGGCTTACAAAAAAAGTAAAGGCTCTGCCTCTACAGAAAGATATGCGCTGGCATTTTGATGTCGATCCACTGGAAATAGATTAACGTGGGACTGTTGAAAAATAGAACCGCCGATTGAGCCAGTAGGTCAATCGGCGTAACATTGTTCAGAACCTTAACAACCACCCCGTCAGATAGAACCGCCGATTGAACCAGTAGGTCAATCGGCGTGACATCGTTCAGAACCATAACATGATTGCTAAACGCATACATTACAAAATCCATAAGCCTGCCACCCCTCCAAAGGAGGGGAATGTACTAATGCAGACACTTTTTCAACAGTCCCATGTTAGCCCTCCCCTACAGTTGGTTTACATAAATTTCATGGCGCAAGCGGTTGAGTTTTTACAATGACAGTACTTTTTCAACAGCCCTATATATCAAAATCAATCGGCGTAACATTGTGCAGAAACTGGTAAAATGTCCGTTCAATGCACGTTCAAATCAAACAATCAATCAGTGATAGTCTAGTAACCCTGCACAAGACAGGTGTTTTGCCTGAGGTAATTGAACCCGAGGTGCAGCTAACACGAGAGAGTGCGCACGGTGATTATTCCAGCAATGTCGCACTAGCACTTGCATCGTCGGCAAAGATGGCGGCGTGTGATTTAGCCGATCGCATTATAGCCGAATTACCCAAATCAGATTTTATAGAACAAGTTGCAGTTGCAGGTCCCGGTTTTATCAATTTTCACTTGAAAGAAACAGCCTATGCAGAGGTGGTTTTGGAAGTCGTTCGTCAAGGTTCTCAATACGGATGTGCGCCGGCTGGTAGCCGAGGTCGTGCATTACTGGAGTTTGTATCAGCAAATCCTACCGGACCGCTTCATATTGGGCACGGACGCGGTGCTGCTTTTGGTGCTGCCCTTGCCAACATACTCAAAGCAAATGGTTATAGTGTTGAGTGTGAGTATTATGTGAACGATTGCGGACGGCAGATGGAAATGCTAAGTTTGTCGGTATGGTTACGCTATCTAGAACTGTGCGGTGTCAATGTTGAATTTCCGGCTAAAGCCTATCACGGTGACTACATTTGGGATATCGCTGCCCAGCTCCATCGCCAACAAGGCGAACAATTTTATGTTGCAAGCTGGCAACCCGAAATGCCGAATGACAGCGATGATGAAACGCAAGAGAAACACTTGGATTATTTGCTAAGCTGCATGAAACAAGAACTTGGAACTAAGCACTATTCAACTGTTTATGCCGAGGCGTTAAACATGATGATGGAGGTTATCAAAGCAGAGCTAAAACTATTCGGCATCGTCTATGACAGATGGTTTTTTGAGTCCTCGTTGCGTTCTGAAGATCATATAAATAAAGCGATTGCCCAACTGGAGGCACACGGCACGTTATATGGGAAAGAAGGTGCGCGCTGGTTTCGTTCGACTGATTTCGGCGATGAAAAAGACCGGGTTTTGGTGCGCTCCAACAAACAAAGCACTTATTTCGCTGCCGATATCGCGTACCATTTAGATAAATATCAAAGGGACTACGACCTTGTTATTAATATTTGGGGTGCCGACCACCACGGTTATGTGGCAAGGTTGCGCGCTGCGATTGCAGCCTTAGGGTTGGATGCCGACAAGCTGCATGTCATATTAGTACAATTCGTCAACCTTTACCAGAGCGGTCTAAAGACTGCGATGTCTACCCGCAGCGGGCAATTCATTCCACTAGCTTCGATTAGAAAGCAAATCGGCAGCGATGCGATGCATCTGTTTTACATGATGCGCAAATATACCCAACACATAGACTTTGATGTAGAACTTGCTAAATCTCAAAGCAACGATAATCCGCTTTATTACTTGCAATATGCACATGCTAGAATTTGCAGCGTATTCAGACAAATGGAACAGCAAGGCTATCACCACACAGTTGTTGCCGCCGAACTTGACCGCTTGAAAGAAGCCGAAGAACGTACTCTGATGAAATCGCTGTTGCGTTATACCTCAGTATTGTCGACAGCTGCCGAAACCAAAGAACCACAAGTATTATTAGAATACTTGCGCGAACTCGCAACTGATTTCCATAGCTACTACAACCACTACCGCTTTCTAGTGGAAGACGAACAACTGCGCAACGCCCGATTGATATTGATTACTGCGGTGAAGCACATACTGTTCAACGGACTGACTATGCTGGGAGCATCCGCACCCGAAAGCATGTAGGCACTTACAGATGGCAATAAAAGATTACAAGAAAAAATCACCTGCTACGCAGCCGCCCACAAAAAAAAGCACAAGTAGTGAAAGTCCATCTAAAAAAACAACGACTGCTTTCGGAGTAGGCTTTTTTTCAGGATTACTCGTTGCGAGTGTGGTGTTCATAACATACCTAAACTACTATCATTCAACTATTGACGGTGATAGCAAACACAGCGAGACGGCTACTCCTGAACCAACCAATAATAAAGCACATTCGGCGACCTCTCCTCCGACCAAGGCATCTAAAGACCAACCCAAGAGTCAATCCATAGATTATCAATTTTACAAAGAACTAGAAGAGTTTGAATTGCCGCCTGCTCCCACCGCCGATAGCCCTCCTCAAGACCAGCCACTTATTCCTGACACCACAGATGAGAATTTTTCTGAAGATGATGTGAACGATAAAGTTGATGGGAATACAAGCGAAGACGATAAAGGTGATGAAGACAAATCACCGACGCGCTATATCTTGCAAGCTGGCACTTTTACAACTATGCTACAAGCACAAATACAACGTCGCAAAATTATTGATTTGGGCTATAAAGATGTGCATATTTTTCAAGCTGCCTATAACGACGAGCAATACCATAGAGTATGGCTAGGTCCCTACAGTGAGCTGGAACAAGCTAAAACCATAGGCAACGCATTGAAGGCTGCTCAAATAGAAGTTGTGTTGCGCCATAACTTGCGGAGTTTTGACCGCAAAGAATAATGTACCGAATAAACGCACTACTCTCTGCCGAAGATTTAACTGAGATTAACAAACTGCTCAGGCAAGCCCGCTTTGTAGACGGTCGCTTATCTGCAGGCAAACATGCCCGATTGAATAAACATAACCAAGAGATTTCAAGTGCCGATGTTACTCTAGAAAAACTCAATGCAATCGTCATGCCCAAACTAATTAACCATCCCGAGTATCAAGCGATCGCACTGCCGCATAAAATTGCCGAACCCTACTACGCTTCGTATTGCGAAGGAGATTATTATGGCGACCATACCGATAACCCAGTGATGGGACAAGCACCGCATCTCTATCGTTCCGATATCGCAATAACCATTTTTCTAAGTCACCCGAACGAATACGAAGGCGGCGAGCTGCTTATCGGCACACTGGAAGACAACCACACGCATACCGCCAAATATCCTGCCGGCGATGCCGCGCTATACACCGCAACAACTACCCATCGAGTTGAACCCATCAAAAGCGGTCGTCGTCTAGTTGCCGTGACTTGGGTACAAAGCCTAATACCCAACCCCCTACATCGTGAGCTGATATATAGCCTTGGCAAAGTGCAAAACCATATAAAAGCTAAAGCCCCCGACTCTCAAGAAAGTAAAGAACTAGAATGGCTATATACAAATCTGTTTAGAATGTGGACACAGATTTAGAGCTAGCAAACGCGTTTACTATTTGATTTACGGTAAAACCGCCTTAGTGTAAATATCTAAAACCATTGGTTGTAGTAAAATAAGCGGTCAACAAAATTGTTATAGAACGAGGAGTCATTTTGATACAGGTAATTATTCAAACTATACAGTTATTAGGACGGCGTATCATGCTAAAGATAGGTACTCTTTCGGGGGCACTTGTATTCTCCGGATTATTTCAGATAATACCCCTAATGCTTATTATGCCCCTTATACGAGTAGTAGCCCGACCTAATAAGCAAGGCGAAGGTTTGCCCAGGAGGATGAAAAGACTGCTTCCAGAAGACTTTGCAAATTATCTAGATAATCTGATAGCGACTACGGACACAACTACATTGATAGTTTCTGTTGCGGTAGCTGCATTATCGTTATTCACTATTCAAGGTTTGATAACTAGATATATAAGAAAATATACAACTAACTTTGTGAACAAACAAACTACTATATTGGCAAATAAACTGTTTAATAATTACCTTGAAGCGGATATATTTAGTTACACTAATCCTATATCTCAAATAGACTCCGGATGTGATGCTTTGGCAGGTGTATTGAATTGTTCAATTTTAACCTTTTTTAATGTCAGTATGTTTTTTTTATTGGCTTTTATTTTGATTTATATATATCCCTTATCCGGACTTGCCAGTGTAACAGTTATCGTTGTTTCTATTTCTATACTTGCCTTTGTCATTCAACCTAAAATGAATCTTTTAATCAATCAAGCCAATTTAGATATAAGCAGAGGCTCACGAGCATTACAGGATAGTATGGGTGCCATTAAGGAAATCAAATTGATGGGCAGAGAACGCTTCTTTTTCAATCGTTATCTGCAAAGCCAAATACAAAAACAGGATCAACAAGAACTAAAAGAGAGATTTCAGGGCATGTTGAATATTGTACAGTTAGTTATGCGATATTTAGGACTCGCTGTAGGTATTGGATTGGCTGTATACTCGTTGCCTAAAGAGGATTTAGCAGGTTTTGTGATGATTTTTATGCTACTAGCATCAAGAGTAACTTCACACGCTCAACAAATAATCGGTGAAAGTTCGATGGTTTATCAGAAACTCCTAGTGCTTCAGATACACTACAAAACTTTGTTAAAGTACCATAAAGCACAGTCAAATTTTACAGACGATGCGATAGTATGCGAAAAAGACATAGAATTTAAGAACATATATTTCCGCCACGATAATACACAAGATGATAAAGAGGAAGATTATGAAGCTTTAGCATTAGTACAACAAGAGGAGAAAGAGGAAAAGAAGGAACTTCCATTTATACTAGAAGACATAAATTTCAAGGTGAAACAAGGTCAATTAGTGGGATTAGTGGGAAGGAATGGTTCGGGGAAAAGTACTATTCTTGATCTGTTTGCCGGCCTTATTATACCTACTCAAGGTAGTATATTAATAGATGGAAAGGAATTGGAAGTGTCTGACCGTAGGAACTGGCGTCGGCAAATTAACTATGTAATCCAAAGACCTCATATCATATCAGAAACTATTTTATACAATGTAACCGTGGGCTTGGAAGAAGAGAAGATAGATAAGAAACGTTTGAATAGCGCACTTAGACTGTCTATGCTAGATCAAGTGATTGAGCAATTACCTGAAGGTTTAGACACCCCGGTCGGCATTAAAGGAACAAAAGTTTCTGGGGGACAAGCACAGCGTATAGTGCTCGCTAGAGCAATTTATCAAGATCGTCCAGTATTATTTCTAGATGAAGCTACTCGCGCTATTGATGCAGCGACTGAGGCTGAGATAATGGAGAAAATTTCTGTTATGCGAGGCCAGAAAACGCTTATCATCGTGACACATCGGGTGCAATCACTCAAACAGTGCGATAAAATTTATGTTTTGGAAGATAAAAAAATAGCTGCCGAAGGTGATTATGAAACACTATGCGAGACTAGTGAATTATTTAGATTATTTGCTCTAGGTGAAAAGCAGACGAAGGAAAAGAAAAAAGAAGGAATTCCCTCAGTTGCTTGATAAATAGAACAGCCGATTGTTGCCGAGTGGACCCGCCATTTGAGCCAGTAGGTCAAGTGGCATTTTCGATTATCCGCCCTAACGCGTTGTGTCTGTACAAGCAATCCATTCATTCATTTCGTTTACGGTAACCATGATTTGGTGGCGCAGAGCGGGTAGATTGGTACAAGGATCCGACATGGATTGGGGCAGGCAAAATATTGAGGTCTGGAGAAAACGCAGATACAAGTCCTCGGAATTGGGATGACCCAGAACCTAAAGAGACTAGCGGTTTCTTTAGATTTTTATTTGTGCTGGATCAGATTTCAGTTTATACAAAGATTTTTATTATTACGGTATAGCTTCCAAGAATAAAGCTACTTATTCAACAGCCACGTCTTGTGTGGTTTGAGTATCTATAGTCGTCCATGTCGCACAATATTTGCAGCCAGTCCAAACACTTGCACTCGCAGCGTAGGTGACGTTAGTTCTCAAAACAAGGCCATGACAAAAATGAGATTTTAAGTTAAATTAGAAAACAACAGGAGTTTCAAAATGAAGAAACGATTTACACAAGAGCAACATCAGAGCGATCAAATCACGCAAGACCAGTCGCACGATAGAAGACATTTGCCAAAAACTAAGTATAGCCCATGGCACCTTTTACAACTGCCGTAGCAAATATGCCTGATTAGAAGTTAACGAAGCGAAGCGATTAAACAGCCTTGAACTGGAGAATAACCAACTCAAGAAACTACTTGAAAAAAGCTCTCAGGGACATGCTATCAAAAAAGCGGTGCCCCCCGGCAAGCAAAAGAAGCGTTGCGGCAGACTTAAATAGGCATTATGTTAAGTGAGAGATGCAGTTATGAGCTGGTCGAGATAAGCCGTAGTAGTTATCACTACCAAGCATGCCCGGTGTATTTGCGAAGGCAACAATATGAAAAATGACTTTTTATGTAGTCCTAAAAATGGGAGGCCTCATGTCCTTTTGCTCCAATTTTTCCAATATGTCCAATATGTCATGGCATCGTACAACAATTTGCACCGTGGTTCAGATTGTTCCATAATGCATATAAATTTTGCAACTAATTAACCATTGCTATGACTTGTCCGATATACATTATCCACCTGAAGCGTAGTTTAGAAAGGCGGCTTTATATGCAAAGACAGCTAGATGCCTTTGGTTTGGATTACCGTTTTGTAGAGGTAGATGTTTTTGATAAATACGAATTGGAATCCAAGGCCTACCGCATCCGTGTTGCCCAAATGTTGGGCATTGACGAGCAGGCTTTGGAGAGTAAATATGAGGCGGTGTTCAATTATGCGACAAGGTACTCTAGAGTTGATTATAGTGAATTAGCATTACTTGCTATTGGTTTGAGCCATATAAAAGTCTACAACTTGATGATAGAAAACAACCACGAGATGGCTTGTATATTAGAAGATGATGTTAAATTATTGCCGACTTTCCCTGAGGTTCTTAAAACTACACTTGATCTAGAGTGGGATATATTACAATTTTGTCATCAGCCTGATTGGTCTCCCTTTTATCCATTTTTTATCCGTTATTTTCGTAAAGTAGGCTTTCTCAAATTTCCTAATTTTCGGTTTCTTTTTTTCAATGATGAAATAGATAAACAAATGATCAGAGAATATGGTTTTGATAATCCCAAATATTCAAAGCCGGCGGCATATATAAAAAAACCATGCAACTATATCGTAATAGGTACAAAAACATAATTAAACCACCTCTACTTCCGATAATTCACTTACTTCCCAACACAATTAAGAAATTCTTGTTTCCTAAGAGTGATTTACTATTTATAAACAACCTCTGGGGCAATAGACTATTATTAGAACTAAATACTATAATTGAGCTAGGTATGCTTCCTAAAGAATCCAACCCAAACCTGATAACTGAAGATCACTGTATTGCTGAGCCCAGACGTGAAGTTCTATCGACAACGGCTTATTTAGTAAGACAATCGGCTACAGCTAAATGGAAACAAGAATTACTCTCCGAGAATTCTCTAGCTATAGATCAGATTCCTTGGAAGTTATACAAGAACGGGCAAGTAAAACTACGTATCATTAGCCCGCCTTGTGCGACGGCTACTTTTAATTACTTAAAATATACGGTGCGTGCTTCAAACAGTCACTTTAGCATAGGTAAAATAAATTTTTAGGTTGCAATCCATGGGCAGCCGCTAAAAAAGTAGGTCAATCGGCGTGACATTGTGCATAACTTTAATTTGATTGCTTGTCGTACATTACAAAATGCAATATCCGCTCTGCGCCACCAAATCATGGTTACCGTAAACGAAATGGATAGAATGGATTGCCTGTACAGACGCAACGCGTTCAGGCGGACATACAAGCCCGACAACTCAATCGGCGGCTCTATTCTATCCCTACAAGCTCAATCAACGGTCCTATTTCTCAACAGCCCAAAGTTATTATCTAAGTCGAGCACTATACTTCCATGAACTATGTCTAGGTGTCGCACAAGGCGGAGTAATCATTCGTAGCTTCGCTTGTGCATTTTTGTATAATTGCCAAGGAATATCGTCTATTGCCAGGGTGTTTTCTACAAAAGCTTCGTGTCTCCATTTTATTGCAGCATGCTGTTTTACTAAATAGGCTGTAGCCGAGAAAGTAATGCCTCTTGGCTTGGCGATACAGTGATGCTCTGTTATTAAATTCAGACTAGTTTTTTCGGGTGGCGCACCAAACCGCATATAAGTATATGGGTTTAGATGTCTGCACAAAGTTCTGTAATCCCTATATTGCTTGTGTTTAATCAAAGACAAACGGCGATTAGCCGGTATAATCGTCTTTGCAATCTCTGCGTATTCACTGTCATATTCTTTTAGGATGTTTACGAAACTTTCCGATTGCTTTAGATATGTACTAGAATCAAAGCCGTATTCACCCAATAAGCGTCTTATGCGATAATCTTTTTCGTTTTGAGTTGTTGGAGTTTTCTTGAATTGACGACTTAAGAACACTAAATCTTTGCCAAAAATACGAAGACTTTTAATAGGATCTTTTAGTGTTTTAGAATACGTTCGATCAGAGTTATTAGAAAATAGCAGTATATCCCATTCAAGCTTAGGAGCAATTTTGAGAACCTCAAGGAAAGTCGGCAATAGCGTAGCATCGTCTTCCAGTATGCAAGCCACGTCAATGCCATTTTTAACCATCAAGTCATAAACCTTTGTATGGCTGAATGTGATAGCAAGCTGAGCCAGGCTTGTATTTTTCCAGTTTTCGCATGCCTCAATTTTTGCACGATCTATTATCTTGGCATATTTCTTTTCTAAAACCGCTTTTTCAATACCCAACATGCGGCCAATCCGACTACAGTATTGGGACGATTTCAAGTCAACTTTATCAATTGCGTCTATGAATTGATAGCTTAAGCCAAGCGAATCCAGCTGTCTTTGCATATAGAGCCTACGCTCAGGGGTACGTTTTAGATTGATAACATAGATAGGAGGAAAGTTTGCCATTATGGTTCCTTAAAACGAGAATCTTTAAATTGATCTTTCTACAAATAGTGAACATGTTTTTATGCTCGCTTGGTGATAGATCTCTCATAATCTACAGAACACATATAGCCTAGTGCAGAGTGTCTGCACTGCCTATTATGCTAGACTATGTACTTAAATATAGATGACCGTGCCTCTGCTATTGAACTAAAAGTGCAGCGGTTGACTAACTCCAATTTGAGACTGCGAAACAGGCTTTCAACATAGGCATTACCGTAGCAGTTTCCGGCGCGAGACATGCTCATAGTGAAGTGCTGTTACGATACCAAATCACGATAGTCTTGGCAGGTGTATTGGCTGCCTCCGCCAGAACTTCTCACTTTACCCAGAGGCAGAGAGTCTAAGGATTGTACTTCTTTTAAGCCTTTTTTTAGGAGAATTATGTACATAAATCTACAAGATTCACTTAAAAGACTTACTATACAACACTTTCAGATCTTGACAGCTATTCCAATCAAGGAGACTAAACAATGAATAAAGTGGCTAAAACAATTAGCGTAGTTAAACTGCTAAAGATCAACCCAATTATGGTTTCCATAAATCAAATAAATGAATGGGGTTGTTTGTGCAAGGACAACACGTTCGGACAGACACATAAGTCTGCCCCTACCAGTACATGTGCGTTGTATTAACACACAATATCGTGCAAGTACTCGGCAAATGGTTTCCATAAATCAAATGGATGAATGGATTGTCTGTACAGACGCAACGCGTTAGGGCGGATATATAAATCCGCCCCTACCCATGTAGTTGAAGTTGCGGTTCTGCACAACGTCACGCCGTTTGTGCTACTGCAGCAAACGGCGATTCTATTTTTCCCACTCCTTTAGTATTGGTGGTGTACGCTTTTCTTTGAGTCTAGCTTCGGCTTCTTCCTGAGTTTCAGCAAAAATAATTTTTGCAATAATCGCATCGTCTTCTAAGCTCGCCCGTATTTCGCGAACTTTGGTCTTCGCCTCCTTAAAAGAGACAAAGCTATCTAACTGCTCTATACTATTTGCTTGTTTATCTATCTTATATATGAAATACGGCATACCAATCAAATAGTCTTAAACTTTGGTGGTACCGTGATATAGATTTACGACATGCCGAGCTTCTGAGAAAAATAACCAGCGTTCTATCAATACGCCTAAAAAGGAAGACAAGAACCCTATAAGCATCAGGGGAAGTGCGATAGATACCTTTGTCATTGTGCTAATCAATAAAAATGCCGGTAGTATGAATGTCAGCACGAAAACCGAAATGCGTAACAACAAACTCTTGTTTTTCGTTATCATATAGCCAAACTCGTCGGTTAAAAAGGTACCAGAAGTATGTCCTACATCAAGCAATCGCACCGGCTCGCGTGTGAATCCAGTTGCAGTTGCAATCGTGGATCCCTTGGGAATACCGATCCATGCGTAATAGATAAGTTTTGAGACAGCAGACATCACGATAAAAGTTAGCGCAAGGATTAAAACGGTCAAAGAATATGTGCCGGTTGCTTCCAATATCGCAAGTATCAAAAGACTACCTGTGGTCAGTGCCAAAAAAATATAATTCATCGGTGTCATTGCAGTGTGCCATTGTGGTATGGTTTTCAGGCAGGCGTATATCATCGCCGTTGAAAAAACCGTAGCCAATGCCACGCCCAAAGTTAATAGAGAAGCAACCACCCATAAGGCATACGATTGCTCGGCAATACCCAGCCACCATGCGGCTATCCAAAGTAAGGCAACAGGGAAGAATACGACGGCTATCACGGCTTCTCGCGCCAACCACGATGTTTTAAAACGGCTAAATGCTCGCCACGCATTTTTAGGGTTTGCCAAATGTAAGGTAGACGAAAACAAACCCAAGATGATCAGTATAAAACCAATCACGCATAGGGTCATAAATAGTGTAGTGTCGGGCTTATTGAATAAGGTATAAGCGGATAGAACCATGAATAAACCGAATCCTGCGCCAGAGGCGGTGGTAAAAAATATAATCGATAGAGCAGGTTGCATCGTGGATTGGAGGTTAGTAGTCTATCGCTCGGTTGACCCAGTCTTTGACTTTGCCGACTAATCCTCTGCTATCACCATTGCGTGAAGTTGCTTTTGGGTACTGTGGTGTGGGTTTAACTTCGCGTGGCGGTAAGTATTTGTTAACTGGGTTATAGCCGAGCTCCGGCATCAGTTGTGATCCGCCGCGTTGGCGCGTCATTTTGGATACCTCTGAGTCGGGGTCGTCAAAATCTCCGAAAAAGCGGGCATGGGTAGGACATGTTAGGACACAGGCGGGTTGTCTTTCCTCTTCGGGTAATGCCTCATCGTATATACGGTCTATGCAAAGGGTGCATTTTTTCATAACACCATCTTCCCGGTCCAACTCCCGTGCGCCGTAAGGACATGCCCAAGCACAGTAATTACAGCCCATACATTTCTCTTGGTCTACCAGTACGATGCCATCTTCGGGACGTTTATAAGATGCTCCCGTAGGACAGACTGTGACACAATCGGCATCCTCGCAGTGCATACACGACATCGGAAAATGTACCGTTTTACTATCTGGATAATCGCCTACCTCGTAATTTCGGATGCGATTGAACCATACGCCGGAGGGGTCTTTACCGTAAGGGTTATAGTCGGTGAGTGGTCCGGTCATACCCGAAGTGTTCCATTGTTTGCAAGCCACTGCGCACGCATTGCAACCTACACAGGTATCTAAATCTATTACTAATCCTAACTTCATTTGAATCCTCTGGTTATGATGTCTTTGAAAGAACGTTTTAAGTGCACCGCCTTATGCGATTGGTAACGCAACGAGGTGTCCGCACCTTGCTGTGTCGATTTTATCTGCGGTTCGTAGAGCGGCTGCACACCGTCACCGCTTCCGTTTGCAGGACTGATTTTGACACATAAATCGTACCATGCCGCTTGCCCAGTGACAGGGTCGGAATTAGAGGCCGGACGGTCATACAAATCTTTGGGCAACAATTCATCTATCAAATGGTTCAACAAAAATCCTTCGGTAGCCTCGTTGGCATCTTCGGATAACCCCCATGCGCCACGCGCCTTGCCTATGGCGTTCCACGTCCATACGGTATTTTCTTGGATGCCTTCCATCAATTTTATCTGCACACGAATTTTAGCGTTGCGCGATTCCACCCACACCCACGACAGATCCTCAATACCCATCTGTTCGGCACGCTTGCGGTTCATATAAAGAAAGTTTCTTGCAATGATTTGCCTGAGCCATGGGTTTTGTGAATCCCACGAATGATACATCATCATCGGTCGTTGGGTAATCGCATAAAAAGGATAATCGCGACTGTCGTGCACCTGTGGTGTTTGCTCCAGTGGAATGTAGTGTGAAGGCAAAGGGGCGCAGAAGGTTTTGATGCGCTCCCGATCCTTTTGCTGTGGCGGTTGTGGTCCGTCGTATAAACCCATCGCTGCCAAACGGAATTTTTGCAAAGTCTCCGAATAAAGCTCTATCACAACGGGTTCGGAGCTTCCGTTAAAGCCAGCCTCTTTTGCAAACTCCAGATAGTCTTTGTTGGCAAAGCGGTAAAAGCGCATATGTTCGGGCAACTCGTAATGCAGAAAACATTTGTTTTCAATGTAGTTTTCCCATTGTTTGGGGTTGGGTTCGCCTCGCAAGTGCTTGCTTCCGTCTGCCCCACGCCAGCCTGCTAGAAAACCAATCCCCGGGGCCTTCTCAAAGTTGATTATAAAGTCTTTGTAGTCTTTATATTTGGCACTGCCGTCCTCGTTCAAGAATGCCGGGAATTTTAATCGGGATGCCAGTTCAACCATGACTTCTTGCCAGGGTCTTGCGTCGCGATCTGGTTCTAGTACCGGGGCGCGTATAGAGTCGCAAATGGCATCAGGATCCGAGATCGGTCTATCCAACAGCGATATAGTATCGTAGCGTTCCAAATAGGTTGTGTCGGGTAGAACCAAATCGGCAAATTGCACCATCTCCGAGTTAAACGCATCTATGACTACCAAAAACGGGATTTTATATTCTCCGTCGGCATCTTTGGCTTTGAGCATATCTTGTATCTTGGCAACATTCATCGTTGAATTCCAACTCATATTCGCCATAAACAGCATCAGAGTATCTATCGTATAAGGATCGCCATTGGCTGCATTTGTTATCACGGTGTGCATCAGCCCGTGGTTAGCCAAAGGTGCTTCCCATGAATAGGCTTTATCTATGCGCAAAGGCTGCCCTTTATCGTCAATGACCAAGTCCTCAGGACAAGTAGGGAACCCCAGCGGAGGTGCGGGAAGAGCTTCGCCAGCTTTGCTTTGCTGTGCGGGTTTAATCGGCGGAGGAATATGCTTAGGATAAGGTGGCTTAGCCCGATGCGCTCCGGGGCAATCTATAGCACCGAGTAAAATTTGCAAGAAATGAATCGCTCGGCAAGTTTGAAAACCATTGGAGTGTGCCGAAATACCGCGCATCGCATGCATAGATACCGGCCGCCCGATAAAGCTATCGTGTTTTCTTCCCGCACTATCAACCCATTGGCATGGCACTTCTATAGTCTCTTGGAAAGCGATATGCGCCATTTCAAGTGCCAAACGCTCTATCGTGTCGGCACTGACACCACAAACGGCGGCGGCGTGTTCGGGTGCATATTTTTCATCAAGATACTGTTCGGCGAGTGTTGTGAATACGGTTTTCAATTTAATGCCTTCTTCGCTCTGATATTCACCAAACAATGCAGGCTGTGTGCCGCGCATCGCCGCCTCCGCAACACTTTCTGCCTTTAGATCCCATATATACGGTTTGCCCTCGGCGTTGCGATAAACCAAACCATCGTTGGAAGCACCCGGATTATTGATTAGCAAATAAGGCGCATTGGTATAACGAACTAAAAATTCCCAGTCAAACAATTCGTTTTTCAATAGCACATGCACCATAGATAAGGCTAGCATTGCATCGCTACCGGGAATGATAGGAACCCACTCGTCGGCAATGGCTTGATAGCCGGTGCGCACCGGATTGATGGCAACAAACTTGCTTCCTCGTCGCTTGAGTTTCTCTAGACCGATTTTAATCGGGTTGGAGGCATGGTCTTCGGCAACCCCCCAAAGCATAAAATACTTGGTGCGATCCCAGTCCGGTTCGCCGAATTCCCAAAACGAATATCCCATCGTATACAAACCGCCGGCGGCCATATTTACTGAGCAGAAACCACCGTGGGCTGCCCAGTTGATTGTTCCAAACTGTTGCGCCCATAATCCAGTTAGTGCCTGCATTTGATCGCGACCAGTGAAATAAGCGAGCTTTTTAGGATCACTTTTTCTAATTTTATCAAGCCGCTCAGTCAGAATGTCCAGTGCCTTCTGCCAACTAATTTCTTCAAACTCTCCGCTACCTCTTTCTGCGGTTGCCTTGCGTAGCATGGGCTTTTTGAGCTTGGCAGGTGAGCACTGCTTCATGATGCCAGCGTTGCCTTTGGCACATAACACACCACGGTTCACCGGATGTTCACGGGTGCCTTGTATAAAACGAATTTTGTTATCTTCCAACGTCACCTTAATCCCGCAACGACAGGCACACATATAGCAAGTTGTATGCTTTATCTGTTGTTTAGCGTGATCTTCAAAACAAGGTAAGTTGCCGTCTTCGGCGGTATCGCCTGCAATTACTTTATCGGGCAATGATTGCTCTCCACTTAAATGATTATCCAAAGCATTGAATTTTACCCATTAGTAGAGATTAAAGCAAGGCGATATGGGGCTGTTGAAAAAATATCCTTGAGCCGTAGAGGAGGGCTAACATGGGACTGTTGAAAAAGTGTCTGCATTAGTACATTCCCCTCCTGTGGAGGGGTGGCAGGCGAAGCCTGACGGGGTGGTTGTGGTGGTTCTGCACAAAGTCACGCCGTTTGTGCTACTGCAACAAACGGCGGTTCTATTTTTCAACAGCCTCACATGCCCTCCCTAAAGTACCGTTCTGCACCAGGAGAACCGCTTGCGCCACTTGGTTTTGGTTCCCATAAATTGGATGGCGTACGAAGGATAATGTACGACAAGCAACCATGTTGAGGTTCTGCACAATGTCACGCCGATTGATTTTGATATATGTGATGTTTTTAACGAACACAGCATTTAGATTTTGCACAAAGTTACGCCACTTGACCTACTGGCTCAAGTGGCGGGTTCACTCGGCGATAATCGGCGATTCTACTTGTGCAGACGCAACGCGTTTCGGGAGGGCATGTTAGCCCTCCCCTACCAGTTGCGAGACTTTTTCAACAACCTCGACATGAGTTACCCGTGCATAAGACGAGGATTTTCTGCATAGATTATTGCAGTCATCTAGGCGCAATCGTGTCGGGTACGCAACAGGCACTTTCGGCTTCCTGCACATCGTCCGAAAATATCTGTGCGTCTGCCATCGTGTGATAGGTTTCCCACACAATGCCGTTAGGGTCTTCTATCCATGACTTTTCAGACTTGGCGTAGCAACAAGTCGTTTCACCATCTCCGTATGTGCTGATATCGGCAGCCTCCATACGGGAACGCATCGCCTCCAACTCCTCGGTATGTTCGGTTTGAATACCCAAATGGTTAATGCTCTTTTTGTTTGAACGAGTAGAGATAGCAAAATTGACACGCGGGTCATCCAACATCCATTTTGCATAGTCCGATTTGACTTTACTCGGCTCTGCACCAAACAAAGTAGAGTAAAACTTCACACTTTTGTCTATGTCTTCCACACCAACGTGGATATGTATACGCTTCATAAATATCTCCTTTTATCGTGGTTGATAACAAACAATATCAAGATAGGATAGACGACAGGGCTTGAACCCATAGTCTCAGGAACCACAATCGTGCGCTCCATCAACCGAACTACGCCTACCATTTCCAACGCCATTATAAACTGGAACACTGAGGTTATTGTGACAAACATGGGACAAATAGCGGAAAATTTTCATGGTTTTGCAGGGTGTCAGGTCGCTTATGCTGACGGCTTGATCGGCGATACTTTTCGTGAGGCTAGTTTGGTGGTGAGCCTTGCTATGATAGAGGGGTTAGCTTTCTGTTGTAGTTTGATCACTTTCCTTGTTAATCCGAGGCGCATCCTTGTATGCTGTAGAAAGGTTCCAGAGAGAAAAATTTATTATTTGGCTATAAGGCATAATAAGCCCCGCTTCTTCTCCAAGCTCTTCTTTACTGAATACCGGATATCTATCAGTCCAATCAACTTTTCTTCGCTCATCTCTATATCCACTAATAATAGGCACTATTTTAATTGCAGGTTCAATTCTTGAACTTTTTGTGTAATCAACTAATAGCCCAACATATACTTTGCGGTTACTCAATGTAACAAATATAAGTTTTCTATGCCAAGAATAACAACAATTGTGAAATGTACTAGGTGTTGGATCATCAAAATAATTATTCCTGATCCAGGCAGAGAACCAACCTAATGCTGCAGAAAGAATAATAGAAAAGAATAATTGAAGAAGCTCGTGAAACCATTGTTGTTTAGGAAAAATGTCTATTAAAACATAGTATGGTATCGCAAAAAACACCACCGCAAAAAGATATTCCCAGCCTTCTAATTGATAGTAGTTCCGGTTTATATATCTATTTATAGATCTGTTATAAAACCAGAGACCTACTATAGAAAGAATAACGGAAAAGAACAATTGAAGAAGTTCGTAAAACCATTTTTGTTTAGGGAAAACGTCTATTAAAACATAGTATGGTATCGCAAAAAACACCACCGCAAAAAGATATTCCCAGCCTTCTAATTGGTAGTACTTCCGATTTATAGATCTGTTATAAAGCGAGAGACCTACTATGCCTGGAACAACCCAAATTAATAACTCTATATCAAACATTGAAAGTTATGTGTCATGTATCTACCAGACTTATGTCCAAAATCTATGCGTTTTTACAGAAAATACTGCTTTTTATAAGTGGTAGCAGTGTAAGGGATTTTTTAGAAACTAAAACTATTTCTTAATTCATGGTGTTGAATCAAGGAATATAGAGAAAATAATTATTTATTTACCTCCCTGACTATCAGGTATTAATTTTTGAACTTCTTCTATTGCCGCTCTATTCTCTTCAATGATCTCACTGATTGGGCGAGGAATTTCGCCATAAGTTCCTTCAATGTGCATGATTTTATTAAACCATCCCTTTTCTTTTTTCTTGGACACCTCCTCTATTATCCCCTCATAGGATTTTGTTTCAATAAGCTTACCCTCTTTATTAGCATCGCGGTAAGTTTCATCCGAAGGGTCAACATTAAATTGGTCATTTATTTGGTAACTCATTTTCTATCCTTTTGCTTTATCCTTCAATTCACAAAAGTGATTTTTAATCACACTTTCGGGGATAGCTCTCCGAGGGAGCTTTTCACCTTTATATGTTTTATGCCATGGCGATCCTCTCTTATGAGTTAGAGCAGATAGTTCTACTCCTTTGTATTTTTTGTAATGATTTACTACAGCATTCACTAATTCTTTCATATCATCAGAAAAGTTAGCATCTTTATCGTTTGCAAGACCTTCAAGGCAATTAGAAGACAATGAGCTGTCTTTATGCTTGAGCGCATAATATAGCTCTGGGATTACCGGGCCGTATCTCCACGCTTCAATATTCTCTCTAAATAATATTTCGTCATGGTAGGTTAAATACCACCCATACGATAAGTAGCACAGCTTGATTAGCTGCAATAAATCAAATCCTTCGTCGCGTTTTAATATATGATTTGCAACATTAAATACTGTCGTAGTCATTGCCAGTCGGTACTTCTAAAAAAAATGACAGATGTCTCCTTCCGAGACTACTGCCGGTAATGTTCAATTTATTAGTTTTTCTATATTTGAGTTTATTTGCCGGCTGTTTTAATTACTACTTGAAGTGTTGCCAGCTTTAATAGATTTATGTGTTGATATTATTATTATTATTTTGATTTGTTCTCTTTTAATTAAATTTTTCATCTTGTTTCTCCGTAAGTAGTCATCTTAGGGTCTCTATATTGATAGGATTATAAGGCCTCTCAATATACTAATTTGTTCAAGATGTAAGGTTATTATGATTCGCACATTATGTCAAGGATTATTATGCGGGATGGCCTAATAATTTTCAATGAAAATGCACTGCATGTGGCCTATAAATGTTTGTATACAGGCTGTTTTTTTTATCATCGCCCGAAATTTGAGGGAAACTAATTATCATGCATTTTATACATGCAGGGGGGCTATTATCCCCCCTACTCCCACGGTTGTCCCCCCGTCAGGCGGGGGCTACCCCCCCTTCACAGGAGGGAAATGGCAATGGGGCGGCGGCTGAGGTAAGCACCCAACATGCGTGGGAAAGGGAGTTGTATCTTGAATAATGCCAGATACATATTGGACTCTTTAGAACCTAATCTTCCCGCTAGAAAAAGTACTTTTTCTAGCGGGAAAACCCTCAAAAAATCAAGGTAGATAACATGAAATATCAACACCTCGGCTATCGCATTAAAGGGTTTTATAAAATAGCCTCTTTTGCTAATAAGTGGGAGGCTATGATGGCAACTGATGCTAAACAAAAACTTGAGGCTTTAGAGTTCTGGAAAAACATGGTTTAATTGCGGCTCTGGACTTTTCTAAGGTGAGCCGTGCGACCCTATATCTCTGGAGAAAGCACTTTGACGAGGGCGGCGTGTCGGCTTTGCAGGATGCAAGTAAAGCACCTCACCAGCACCGCCGTCGCAATTGGTCTACTCGCATCACTGACGAGATTAGACGACTGCGATACAGCTATCCCAATATGGGTGCTCCGAAGATTTATTACTTCTTAAAGCCGTGGTGCGATGAACGAGGATTGAAGTGTCCGAAGCCTCGCACCATCGTACGATTGATTGCCGATGCACCCGATAAAATGCGCTGCTCACCGCCGACTATCTCTGGCAAAACACGCAAAAGCAAGGCTTCTAAGCCACGCGATCGTATTGACAAAGATGCCAAAGCCCTATTTCCTGGAAACTGCGTGGCTATAGACACCATCCATTATTTCGTTGAGCAAACCCGCTATTATCTGTTTACTGCGATTGATCACTACAGCCGTTTTGCCATGGCTATCACGTGCCGACGTGCAAGCAGTAAAAATGCTGTGGCATTTGCAAAGTTGGTGCATATGGTATTCCCTGACAACATCTCTCAGGTATTGACTGATAACGGCAGCAAGTTTCAGGGAGACTTCGATGCTTATCTACAACAACATAACATTAAACACTGTTATACTTATCCTCGTTGCCCGAAAATGAATGCCATAGACGAGAGATTTAACCGCACTATTCAAGAGGAGTTTGTCGCACATAATGTGGATATTCTAGAGAAAGATTTAGCATTGTTTAACGACGTATTATTTGAATATCTTGGGCGGTATAACTTCAGAAGACCGCACCAAAGCCTAGGCTATAAAACACCGGCACAACAGCTTGCTTCTTTTTGCCCTTATTTGTCTAATATGTCATGGCATCGTACATATCTTTGACTGTATTGCTGCAAAGTGCTAGGATTAGCACATTTATACTATCATTTAGAAAAAGACCCAAATGCAAAATCATACTACTGCACGGACTAGTTAGGCGCAGATATGTCGAAACTTTATTTCAGGGTCGGTCCAATGGAGGGATTTACCGGAAGTGACTTAGCAGATAAAAAAGAAGGCTATACAAATCCAATTAGAGAGTTGCTGCAAAATGCTCTAGATGCTTCCCACGAAGCACATAATAATGAGTGTAAAGTAAATATATACATTGAAACAATCTCGGCTCATCAAATACCGCATATTAAAGAATATAAAGAGGTCTTGCGTAAAGCCATTGAAACAGCAGAAAAACAAGGCAGTTATAATGAAAACTCAAAGCAAAGGGTGGCACTCATTAAAGAGGCTCTACACAAAGAAAAGCTAAAAGTCTTGTTGTTTGCCGATGACGGTATAGGAATGGAACAAAATCGTTTGGATGCCATACTGACCGGAGGCGTTAGTATTAAAGGCGATGAAAAATCAGGTGGTTCTTTCGGGGTGGGCAACTTATCCAGCTATTCACTCTCATCGCTGTGCTATGTGCTTTATGCTACCAAGTATAAGGACAACGGTGCTACAAAAACATTGTTTACTGGTTCACCAATTTTAGCCGGGCATCAAGATGGAGAAACTCAGCGAGTCAAAAGAGGTAGGATTGTAGCAAAGGAGCCTAAAGATCCAGTGAATCCAAAGTTCACTTATCTCAACGATCCTCCCCCTTTTATCAAACCTAAGATGCGTGAATTTAATACTGGCACCATCATAGCCATTCTAGGTTTGTCCGAAGATTGGAATGAGGATGCCGAATACGCCATCGTTAGCAACTTCTTCCATGCTATTCCCTATGGTCATTTAAGCATTACCATCCATAAGAACGGTAGTTCAGAGAAAATCTCTTATGCTCGAGTTGAACAACTAATCAGTAGAAAAAAAGAGGGTAAAAGAGCAATGGGAGACAACATACTATCCGGCAAAACAGTCTTTCAAGCATGGCAGACGCTTCAAGAACAAGGCTCACAAAAAACCATTGAGCTTAGCAATGCGGATAAAGTTTGTGTTTTTATTAAAAACGACAAAAGCACCAATTCCGCTATCATACTGGTTAGGAACGGGATGGTCGTCGCTCGCCATGACTCTATGTTATCTGTGGACATAGACAGGCTAAGAAAAGACACCGATTTTGAGCCTTTTACTGCGATTATTGATATTGATAAAAAAGATGCCCCGGAGTTGTTTCGGCTGGTGAAAAATGCCGAAGGCCCGTATCACAATAAGTTGCAGAAAGGTGTGCTGATTAAAAAAGATGAAAAAGAACTGAAAAAACTACTAAAAGAATTAAGTGAGAAGATAAAGGAAGGTTACCTGAAAAAAATAGAGAGAGATTCTTTCAATTTGCCGTTGTTCACCATCCCTAGCGAAGCCCAAGAAAATGCCGGCGGTGTCAAAAAATCAGATGGGCAAGTAGAAGAGGCTTCGCCAGCACCTGGATCAAAGAAACCACCCAAACCTCAAAAGGAGCAAGTAGCGAGAGAAGATAGCGGAAACAACTCCGCACCCACTGTTATTTCCAGAGTGCTGGAGTCAAAGACTGCCGCTAGATATACAGAAAATGGCAGCATATGGGAAGTGCAATTAAGAATTACTCCCACACAACAAGAAAATGATAAAGACAATGCCTACTTGTCAATAGGTTTAGGGGATGATAGCGATGGCGAGCAATGCACCTACCTTGACTTCATAACAGCCGAATTGAACGGCGATAAAATTGAGATTTTTTATGACAATAAAAAGCAGATTAAATTGGGTTCGTTAAGCAAAGATACACAATACGATGTGGTCGCAAAAATCAAAAAACCGAATGATATCGGAGATGTGAAAGTGGCATTGCAACCACTGCTAGGGTTGAAACGACGCTGAAAAATCTAAAGAGTTACTGCAGTGTCAGATAATCTAATACTTGATTTTCCGATTCTAAGAGAGGACAGCAGTGATTTCCCGGCAACAATCGCTTACGAGGTCAAAGCCGAACAAAGCAACGGAAAACTACACCTAAGACACAGCCTCAAAGGTCGTTCATTTATTTCTCGTTTGCTGGAGCAAGGCAAAGCTAAATTTTCCGTTAGATTGCTTTACAAAGATAGTTTCGAGCGACAACATCACTTGTGTGACGAAAGCATCCTGCCCATGCAAGAGGGAATCATAGCCATCACGCAAACCATACCAATGGACTTTTCTTATGCTCCAGAAGTTATGCCCAGCATTATCGTTTTGGAGGATGTGAAAGTCACCGTGGATGCTTCATCAGGGTTGACTGATTTCTGGAGACCAGGCGAGTCCTTTTTCATACCTAGATATGCCCGCATTGCCATAGAGCCGAAATTAACCTTCTCTAAAGGCGATGTATATCATTTGATGAAACTAGAGCATGACGAAGACCTCGACAGCGGAGAGATGAGAGTGGAAGTCAACGAATATGCCGGAGAGGGTGAGATTCCCGTGTCCTTGCTATGTGGTAGCGATGTTTATGATCAACTAATAAAAGCCTCCCCAACAGAACCAAGAGACTCCAACCAGTCAATGGGTTCGGCTATCGCTACTCAAGCATTGTGTGCCACTTATGCATATATACACAATTTAGAACCCGACAATAAAGACGAAGTTGGCGGCGTGCTATTGAACCATCTGCAGATGTTAGAAGAGAACACCAGACAAGACTGGAAAGATGAAGACTTCAACCCAAGTCTAGCTGCTACGAAAATGAATCCCTATGTCTTGCGTGTATTCAAAGCAGGATCCGATGATGAGTGAATACAGAAAACTTGATGAAAAAGTTTGGGGAGATTTTGGTAAGAAGCTAAACAAGAACAAAGGCTCGGAGGAGCAAAGAGAATTTCTCAGTGCTTGTAAATCAGGGAAAGATGATTTCCTGACATATCTTAAGCATAATAACTTGTCGGATAGTACTAACAAAGGTGAGCCAGTGAGCTTTATGTACCGATTTACTGAGAGAGAGTTCATCTACCCGCCTTACGATACTCAGGAAAAAATCTGGCAAGCGTTTAAGGAGCTACCCGATGAAGTAACATGCAGGTGTGGTTTCTGGGGATATGTGATTATCAAAATGATTGAGGATGGGCAGATCCAACCGTCTTATTTGGCATCGGAATCTAGTGACGCGAATAGCACAGGTAGTTATATGATTTACAATGCCCTAACATCCGCTGATACAGAAGAAATAGACGGTTGTGTTAGAAGGAGCTTACGCGCCATGTGCAATCCGGCACCAAGAGGGAAAAAGATCGTATTCAATGACTTTTATCTCGGAAAGACTTACTGGCGATGGCGGTGGGCGCATAAAATGTCCGACATTATGGAGCCTGACCTCACACTAGAAATTCTGGATGAAAAATATTATGCTAGGGTTTCTGAAAAAATGCATAGCGGGAAAAGCTATATAAGCTCAAAAAACATATTCGGTGGACTATTGCTGTTCCTTGAAAAAAACAGAGAAGTTGGCAAGGAAAAATTGAAAGCAATCATTGACCAAATTGGATACCTGAGCGTATGGAAAGCACTTGAAGCACAAACCCCACAATCTAACCAAAAAGAAATAGAAAAAATAGCCGAGCGGCTGTAACGCATCGGCACAACTACAACCGCTCCGCGCCATTGAGCTTACAAAACTGGTAGGGGCGGAATAAAGCCGCCGATTGGGCCAGTAGGTCAATCGGCGTGACTTTGTGCACAACCTGAACATGTTGTGCAAAACCACAATGTTAAACGAAATGTAGGGGCGGACTCATATGTCCGCCCTAACGCGACGTATTTGCACGATTTATACATTCATCCATCAAATTTATGCAAACCATAATCTTGTGGCGCGTAGCGGTTGGGTTTGTGCAGGACGGTACCGTAGGGCGGACATGCGAGTCCGCCCCTACGGTTGGTTATCATAAATTTGAGGGCGCAAAGCGGTTACGTTTGTGCGATGACGGTACTTTTTCAACAGTCCCAAATGGATTGATTGTGCAGACGCAACGCGTTAGGGCAGAATAAAGCCGCCACTTGAGACAGTAGGTCAAGTGGCATTTCAATTGTCCACTCCTGCGGCATATGAAATACTTTTTCAACAGCACCAATACCCCCCCAAACACACTATTTCCGCACATCTCATACCGTTTATCGGATATTTACTATCGTTCGTCTAAATGTTTTTCCAGCGTATCAAACACTGATCCACACTAGGAGTTTTCATTAAACTTAAGGAGACTTATCATGGAACAAACTAAATATTTATCATTTACACAAGATGCCGTTCTCGAACGGTTTTTTACAAGCAATAAACAAGTACTCACCTCTCTGCTTAGAGAGTACTTCTCTATTACTGACAAAGTTTTGGATGTCATTGTTGTAGATACTGGAAGAGAAAAAACATTCGCTCGTTTTAGGCAAACATCCAATCCAGAAGATTTGCCAGATATTAATCGTGTCGTATTAGACCTGCTGGTGAAATTAAGTAGCGGGAAAAAAATTGGCATACAGCTACAAGTTGCTATAAACGAGGAAAAAAACTTCCGGGATCACATGATAACTGACTGGACTTTTCTGCATTGTTATGACCAAAACATATGGGCAGAGGCTAGTAAGATCCATCCAACCTACTCGTTGATATTTGCACACTTCACAGTGTTTGAAGAAGCGCAAGATTATATAAGCGAACTAGCGTTGAAGCATAGTACACATCCAGAAAAAGATTATATAAGCACAATAACGTTGAGGCTCTGTAAATATCCAGCCCATGGTATAGATGCGGGTTTAAGGATGGTAGCAGTGGAACTGAATAAATTCAACAAAGGTTGTTCTGAACTGATTAATATGCAGGATAGATGGAATTATATTCTGAAACACTCGGCGGACTTGACAACCGAACAAGTAGCGCATCTATCACAAGACGAAGAGACAAAAATGGTATTGGAACATCTAGAGGAAATATCAAAAGATCGGAGTGTGGACTGATGTCACCCTATGTATTTAGTTGCTCAGCTTATTGTGCAAATTTATGTCAATTTGCGATTAGCAAAGTTATACACTGGTTTTATAATGGTATTTTGACCGCAACATATGGAGATCGGATATGTCAGGAATAGCACTTTATAACACATTAAGAAAGATAGACGGCGTATCCGATGCCGAAGCAAAGGAAGCCGTTGCCGATATTGCGAATTCAAAGGATGTGTTAACGAAGGCAGACTTAAAAGAAGGTTTGGCAGAACTGAAAGCAGATATTGAGGCACTGAAAGCAGATGTGAAGTGGATGTTAGGTTTATTACTGGTGATAAACGCTGCTCTTATTGTGTCGACTGTTAGCTTGCTGATCAGTTTTGTGTAGAGCAACTAAGGCTATCAAAAAAGTAACATCATCGCCCAAACGTAACCGCTTACGCCATTAAATTTACGAAACTGGTAGGGGAGGGCTAACATGGGACTGTTGAAAAATAGAACCGCCGATTGAGCCAGTAGGTCAATCGGCGTAACATTGTTCAGAACCTTAACAACCACCCCGTCAGATAGAACCGCCGATTGAACCAGTAGGTCAATCGGCGTGACCTTGTGCAGAACTTTAACTTGATTGCTAAATTCGTATATTATCCTTCGTACGCCATCCAATTTATGGGAACCAAAACCAAGTGGCGCGTAGCGGTTGGGTTTGTGCAGGACGGTACCGTAGGGCGGACATGCGAGTCCGCCCCTACCGTTTGCATAAATTCAATGGCGCAAGCGGTTGAATTTTTGCAATGACGGTACATTTTCAACAGCCCCACTTCCCTTAATATCGGCAATGATTCTGCCGAGGTGTCAGTGACTTAGAGAGTCCAATATGTATCTGGCATCGCACAATCCTTGTCATTGCGATCCTGAAATATATCAAATTTACCTAAATATACTAAAATTTTGATATATTTAGATAAACTTGTTATATTTACATCTATGGACTATGAAGAACATGAGATAGAAAACCCCTTTTCGCCAGGCGCAGGAGCCCCTCCGCCAGCATTAGTAGGTCGCTCGGAGATATTAGAAAAAGCCCGCCTCGCCATAGCTCGACTCCAACGTGGAAAATCAGAAAAAAGTTTCCTATTGGTAGGTTTAAGAGGAGTAGGAAAAACGGTTCTTTTGAACAAAATCGACGGCATTGTAGAAAAATATAACTGCCACTCCATTTATATAGAAGCACATGAGAAAAAACACTTTTCTACAAACCTAGCCGCTCACTTGCAGACACTACTGTTCAAACTCCAAAATAAAGGAAGTAGTCAAAAAATTAAAAAGGCCTTTCGTATACTTAAGAGCTTTCTGAAATCGCTAAAGCTAAAGTACGGCGATATTGAAATAAGTTTAGATTTAGATATTGAACCGCAAAAAGGTTCTGCCGATAGCGGTGATTTGGAGATTGATGTTCCTATTCTCTTGGAACATGTCGGTGAAGCTATCAAAGAACACAATACGGTTTTAGTCCTTATACTGGACGAACTGCAATACTTATCGAAAAAAGAACTCAGTGCGCTTATTATGGCGTTTCATAGAATCGTACAAAAACAACTTCCTCTTATGATGGTCGGTGCAGGATTGCCTCAACTACTAAGCCTTGTAGGAGCTTCAAAGTCTTATGCAGAAAGAATGTTTGACTTCCCTCATCTTGGACCTCTGGAAAAAGAACTCGCCTTTCAAGCCCTTCAAAAACCCACCGAAGCTCTGAATGTGAGCTTTGATAAAAAAGCCCTTGAAGAGATCTTTAACAAAACGAAAGGCTATCCCTATTTTTTACAAGAGTGGGGATACCAATGCTGGAATTTATCCAATTCAAAAGTAATCACTTTAGACATTGTGAAAAAGGCGAACAGACATTCATTAAATCGCCTAGACGAAGGATTTTTCCGTGTTCGTTTTGACAGACTTACACCCACAGAAAAGAAATATCTTAGAGCCTTAGCTTCTTTTGGTGGCGGGAGTCATCGCTCAGGAGATATAGCAGAAAAGTTAGGAGCCAGCCCTCAAAGTGTAGCCCCTTTAAGAAACAAACTGATAAAAAAAGGAATGATCTATAGCCCCTCTCACGGAGATACAGAATTTACAGTACCACTTTTTGACAACTTCATGAAAAGAATCATGCCGGAATAAGACCACGGCACTGTTGAAAAAGTAACGTCATCGCTGAAACGTAATCGCATGCGCCATTAAATTTACGAAACTGGTAGGGGCGGACCATTCCCCTCCTGTGGAGAGGTGGCAGGCGAGAGCCTGACGGGGTGGTTTTTTGCGTAACCATTTTTACACCATCAACCACCCCGCACCACATAATTACGGTGACCATTGGTTCAATCGCAACCCTCTTGATATCGGCAATGATTTTGTGGAAGTGTTAATGACTTGCAGAGTATATGTGTCCGGTATCGTGCAATAATTGGCAAACTTTATCAGTCACCCCACCACTGCAATTACTATCCCAGCAACCGCCACACCGACACCAACCATCCACATAATCATAACGCGTCCCATCCTTTCTATATCACTTTTCAACTCCTCTTTTAGTTCTGTTATGTCTGCCCTAGTCGCTACTTCCCTGGAACTTGCAACATCGGCTACAGCCTCCTTTGCTTCATCATCAGATACATCAGGTATCTTTCTTAATGTGTTGTATAGTGCTATATAAGACATTCGTATTTGCTCCTTGATTTGGTTTAAGTAACATAGTGTTTCATAAGTGTAGCATGACCACCCAGCTAAACAGAACAATATGTTGACAGCATACGGAGCTGTTAAAAAAGTACCGTCATTGCACGAACCCAACCGCTTGCGCCATTAAACTGATGTTAACCAACCCGTAGGGGCGGACTCGCATGTCCGCCCTAACGTGTAGTGTCTGCATAACTGCAACCGCCCCGCACCATATAATCATGCAAACCATTTACCGGATACTTGCATGATATTGTGTTAATACAACGCGCCCCTCAAACCACCCGTAGGGGCGGATTTATTGCAGAGAGTAAATACCCGAAAACACAATGTTTCCGCGCACTTCATACCGTTTATCGGATATTTACTACCGTTCATCCAAAAGTTTTTCCAGCACATCAGATACTGATCCAAACTAGAAGTTTTCATTAAACTTAAGGAGATTTATCATGGAACAAACTAAATATTTATCATTTACACAAGATGCCGTTCTCGAACGGTTTTTCACAAGCAATAAGCAAGTGCTCACCTCTCTGCTTAGAAAGTTCTTCTCTATTACCGGCAAAGTTTTGGATATCTTTGTTGTAGGCACTGAGAGAAGAGAAGCATCTGTCATTTTTGTAGATACCAGAGGGAAGGAGCCATTCGTTAGTGTAGGGCAAGCATCTAATCCAAAAAACTTGCCGGATATTAACCCTGCTGTATTAAATATGCTGGTGAAATTAAGCGACGGGAAAAACCTTGGCATACAGCTACAAGTTGCTCTAAACAAGGAAGAGAACCCTTTGCGCAGCATAGTGACCGACTGGGTTTCTCTGCATAATTATGACCCGCAGCAGAAAAAATTGAAAGACCCTGACAAGATTACTCCGACCTACTTGTTGATATTTACACCCTTCACAGTGCTTGAAGAGACGCAAGATTATATAAACGAACTAACGCTTAGGTTTAGTAAATATCCAGACCGTGATGTGAAGTCAAGTTTTAAGATAGTCATAGTGGAACTGAGTAAATTCAACAAAGGCTGCTATGAACTGGAAAATATGCAGGATAGATGGCTTTATATTATGAAACATTCGGCGGAGTTAACAACTGAGGAAGTGCAACATCTATCACAAGACCAAGAGACAAAAATGGCATTGGAACATCTAGAGAAAATATCAAAAGATGAGAGCTTAGACTGAGTTTCTATAGCCATTAAACTTATGGTAACCACCCGTAGGGGCGGACTCGCATGTCCGCCCTACGGTACCGTTTTGCACCAACAGAACCGCTTGCGCCACCAAACTTGTGATAGCCACCCGAACGTGTCGTCCTGCACAAACCTAACCGCTACGCGCCACCTGGTTTTGGTTCCCATAAGTTGGGTGATGCACGATTTTATTCGTGCAGACGCAACACGCTCAGGCGGATTATCCCCCCCTCTGGAGCGGTGACAGGCGAGAGCCTGACGGGGTGGTCGTGGCGTTTCTGCACCAAGCCATTCGGGGTTGTTGAAAAAGTACTGCTATTGTAAAAGTAGAACCGCCGATTGAGCCAGTAGGTCAATCGGCGTGACGCTGTGCAAAACTTTAATTTGATTGCATATCGTACATTACAAAATGCAATATCCGCTTGCACCATTGAATTTACGAAACTGGTAGGGGCGGACTCGCATGTCCGCCCTACGCTACCGTCCTACCCAAACCTAACCGCTACGCGCCACTTGGTTTTGGTTCCCATAAATTGGATGGCGTACGATTTTATTTTCGCGGATGCAACACATTCAGGCAGACCATTCCCCTCCTTTGGAGGGGTGTCAGGCGCAGCCTGACGGGGTGGTTGTAGCGGTTCTGCACCAAACCATTCGGGGCTGTTGAAAAAGTACCGACATTGCACAAGTAGAACCGCCGATTGAGCCAGTAGGTCAATCGGCGTGACGCTGTGCAAAACTTTAATTTGATTGCATATCGTACATTACAAAATGTAATATCCGCTTGCGTCATCAAATTTACGAAACCGGTAGGGGCGGACTCGCATGTCCGCCCTACGGTACCGTTTCGCACGACTCCAACCGCCCGCGCCACATAATCACGCAAACCATTTACTAGATACTTACACAATATTCTATGTTGATACAATGCGCCTCCATGACCCTCCTCATTCTCAGGGTTAAAACTTAGATAAGGTCTTTATTCAATATTGCTAATATATCTGAGAGAAACGACAATAGAACATCTGCTCGGCTATGTCTAATCCTCCTAAAATATCTGCCTTTGAGGAAGGTTGGAAGTACCGTACAATAACTTTCATTTGAACCATCCACTTCATCTTAACCAGGAGTAAAAATTATGGAATTCATAATCTACGGTATTGCTATCATGGCTATTGTTGCCGGTGTAATCGGCAGTGCTCTTACCATAGTAGCGATGCTAGTAAGTTTATCCCGCCAACAACAGGCAGCCGAGCAAAAAGAAAAAGGACTAATAGAAAACCTATTACGATCCATTCAGAGCGAGATAACAATTATATGGGACGGCTACTATGAAAATGTCGGGGAGAAAATAGAAAAGCTAGGCGAAGACCAGCCTTTTCTTATCCATTATCCGATGGGCAAGAATTTCTTCACTATCTACGACAGCAACGCCTCTTCAATTGGTTATCTGGACGATAGCGAATTGCGCGAGATGATTATTAACACTTATGTCACTTCAAAGTGTATGATTGATTTGCTACATCGCAACAACGATCTCTTACCGCCATATCACAAACCATCAACAACAGAGACAGACACAGATAACACAGAAAAAGCACTCGTGGCGCATGCCAAAGTACTTAAGGAAAATCATGCAAACACTAAGCAAGCCATTACCGAACTACAAGAGAAACTGAAAAAGGTTATTGATGCTCTTCAAGTTGAAACTGCCGGGAAATAAGAGCAACAACAACTCTCACGATCAAAAATTTCGCTTTCTGGTGTTTTCGTACGATTTCCTCTTTTTAGAATACCAGTTTTGAGTATTTGCTGAATATGCTTTTCAAATGTAGGTTTTCTTACCCGATACATTCCTCCTCTAGCACCTTCAAAATCACAATTCCACACTGCTAAAGCCTGCCCGTACTTCAGGGCATTGATAACAAAATTTTCTGATACTTTTCTCAAATGTGTTGCCTTTCTATTGCAAAGCTCTGATATTAAACCGGCACTTGTCCAGTCACCACAACCACAGCTATCCTTGAATTCACGTGCTTGAAAAGTTGATAATTTCTTCCACCTTTTGCTTAGCCTGTCTGAAGCATGGGTTCTATATCGCAAGCCTTCACTCCCAAGCGTATGGATCTCAAGGAAAGCAGAAGTGGCACCTTTGATATCCGACATTGGCTCAAGATACCTTTTATCCGAATATTTAACAATGTTGGCAAGCATTAAAGCCTGCTTTAATTGCTTCAAGTCCGACTTTGCAGATGGTTCAAAAAATATAATTGCCCCGTTACGCTTGAAGTGTTTTGCAAGATCAATAGCACCAGGAGAGGTTCTGTCAAAAAAGAAAAGTGTCGCCTGCGAAACATCATCTTTTATCCGCTCAGTAGCAGAAAGAGTAACTGCCCTGTGATTTGGAAGCCTTGCCCCGCATGTAGGACAGTATCGCCAATGAAATTTATGAACAGGCACCCCCTGCCTATTGATTGAATTCTCCTGGACAATAATCGGGGTACTGGTTGTAGGTGATTGCTCGGCATAATCCAAGCGAACACCCCAGCGTTCCATGTCTGCTTTCACATGAACTGAGGCTGTATCAGAATTTAACCGAGCGATTGGAAAAGACTCCCACCCCAGATAACTTAATATGGTCAACACATTGCCACATGTGCCACCAGACCAGTGGTAATGTTCCTCAGGGTGCATACTTACGATAATGTCTAGCGAAATTAAGCCTGTGCCATAGACGCTTGGTGGGTATTTATTCATGATTCATCTTTCCTCTACGGAAAAAAACTCATAGCTCCGTTTTTTCTTTTCAATCGTCTAAGGTAATAAAGGGTGCCTTGCGCGCCCCGTATGCCGGCTGGGCACAGATTCCAGCACGTCTCTGGAGAATACGAAACCTCATCAACACTTAAAGAAAGAATCTCTTTAAGAAGTTCGGCATCATTGCCGGGCCATCTCCCCCTATTTCCAATATTCAATATCTCAGAATTTTCCTGTATATTTTGTTTGATTGCGTCTACTACACGCAGTTTAGATACACACAACATATTATCTTTCAATTTGGTAAATAATGATTTTGGTTCTGGTATAGAGTCAGAGGCAGTACTCAAGGCTGTATTTTCTGATAGGCGTTTTAACTCGGCACCATTGTAGTAACCTATCAATATCTTACTCCAAAGCTCCTTTGGAATAACCTTTCGCAAATCATGTTTTATTGATTTTCCTCTACCTGTTGCAAACCCAATAACCATATCCTCTTTTATTAATCTTATCAGTTCATTTGTCATACTCTCGTCTGGCGGGTCCCAACGTTTATCGCTATCTACAACAGTTCCGTCATAATCTAAAACAACCCCACCTATATTTGCTGCTGCAAGCTTTCGGGTAAATCTGTTATACGCATCAGCCCATAATTGCTCGTTTCTATTACCATAATTTAGAGGAGCCAGTTTTCTTTTTCTTTCTATGGCTGCTTCCTTTTTCTTTACTGAGGTAATAAAACCCGGATTAGCTGTTAGTCCATATATTTTTGAGCCAAAAGGAGGAACACCAGGTCGTCCCGGATCAATACCTCTTTCCTTCCCAAGCCAATTTGTTAAGTGCATTGATAATACTATCCCCACTATTACTTCAATCCCACCCAAGTAATTAAAGGAAATATGCGTTTTAGGAATTGTATTTGGTAATAAGCCAAGCGTTTTTTCTATCACCTCATAATCGTTATTAGTTGATAAGGCAATAATGCCACTGTCTGCCTCATGCTTTGAGAACCAGTTGTGTCTGCCGTGAGCAAAATTTCTGATATCTGCCAAGTGTGAAGATATGAGTCCTGCCTCCGTAAATTTTGATTCAATATCCAATGCAACAGGTTTTAGGTCAGGGCTGTATAGAACATGTATAGATTTTTTATTCCATAGTGGTGCCGCAGTTTTTTTGATGTCCTTTAGACCACTAAAATTTGCTAGGCACTTCCTGATTAATGCGTTTAGTGTTTTAGATAAACCTATTGTCTTATTTACTTCATTAATAGCATCACTATACGCTCTATAGAGGATAACTAGGAAAGCAAGAAGTGAGTTAGTTGCAAGAAAACCATCCTTTCCAGAAGGGATAGGAAATTGAAAACATTTTGTATATTCATACTCGGTTGACAATTTATGTAGCTTACTTTCTTCTCGGCAAACCAATGCGCTAACAAACTTCATTTCACGCAGGATTGTATGCTTAAAAGCTCGAGAAATATCAATATTGCCACCGTTAGCCGACATAAACCAAACTGCAACTTCCCTATTTCTCGGAAGCATTGAGATTAATTCAAGAGGCGTTACGGCCTGCTCAATAGACGAAAATAAGGTTCTATGAAGAAGGGCTTGAAACTCTGCAGCCGATAAAGAGCCTCCTGATCCAACAGATAGTAAAGGAAGACCACAAGAGTTTCTAATTACCCAAGATATTTCTGATACATCAACACCTATAGCCCATTTATATGTATCCTCTAGTTGTTCCAGCTCTTTATCAAATTGTTTTCCCATCACGCACTCTCAGATTGAGTAGTAATTATAGCCATTTTGAAGTGTCGTGTGAATTA
Organism: uncultured candidatus Poriferisulfidus sp.; assembly: GCA_965200865.1. Taxonomy (GTDB): domain Bacteria; phylum Pseudomonadota; class Gammaproteobacteria; order Poriferisulfidales; family Oxydemutatoraceae; genus SP5GCR1. The sequence goes on from CBDAVG010000002.1 coordinate 1,817,613, forward strand.
TATGGCAATTATAGCGATTAGTTGACAAAGCACATTCATATTTCCTCTGACTTTCCCTTGCTACCTTCTATTAGGTTACCCCTAAAAACTGAGCCATGACAATGATAAAATTTCCAGTTAATTGTTAAACAATAGGAAGTTTCAAAATGAAGTAATGTCACCAGCTATATCAAAAATCAGAAAAAGCACTCGTGGTGCATGCCAAGCTACTTAAGGAAAATCATGCAAACACCAAGCAAACCATTGCCGCATTACAAGAGAAACTGGAAGTGGCTATTGGTGCTTTTCAAATTGAAACTGCGAGGAAATAGCGAGGCGACATTACCTCATTTTTAAGGACATATTCAAAAAAATGTGCTACTAGTCTCCGGTTTATTAAGAAAACTATCCTGGCAACTTGTGGCAAATTAGGGAATAAAGTCAACTTACTTAAAGTTTTATTAGCGGTTTGCGGAGGAAGTAATTTATAATAAAGACTTAGTTTAAGTTTTGACCCCGAAAATGTAGAAAAATCAGTTAACTCTCTAGAGAAGCAATAATGGTTATTACTATTGGCAACAGTGAATATTTCAAACGATGGTTGATTATTTAATTGTTACTTTCATTAGGGATGAATACGAAACCGTCCTCGCCCATTTTCCTGCATCTAATAAGGAATCAGCATCATCTACCATTGGATCCACTCGTGTGGTATCAGTCCCTACAAAGACAAAACAAAAAGCAAAGGTCGCTATTGCAAGAATAGAAAAAAAGGGTAACATATCGGCACTGAAAAATATTCTTGGTTTAATAACTGAACAGAAACCAAGACTTGTTCTTGCTGTCGGTATTGCCGGAGCTCCTCCCCAGAGCGACATATTTTGGGGTGATGTGTTGCTTGCTAATGATATACTCAATATGACCGTCAGTGCCGAAACTTCAAAAGGAAAAGAAGAGGCTGTTGCAAGCACATTTTTGAATCCCACTGTAAAGAAATATATTGCTAATCTAGCAACTGACGACTTCTTGGCGTGGCAACAGTCGAATATCAACAATCGTCCAAAAGTGAAAAGAATTGGAAACACGTGGACAGGGAATAAAGAATGGGACAAAAAGATAAAAGAAGTATTAGCTGAAAACGAGAAACAGGAACAACCAAAATTTGTTGTTGGGCCAATTGTGTGTTCCGGCTCTCTCATAAAATCTCATGAGAGCATGCAACGAATGTTACTTATTAATCGTGATATATTGGGCATTGACATGGAATCTGTAGGAGTAGCAGAGGCTTGCGAAGAGAAAAACATACTATTACTGATTATTCGAGGAATTAGTGACATAGTAGGGCATGAAAGGAGTGACGAATGGAAGATATACGCCTGTAAAACAGCTGCGAGTTTTGCTCTAGAATTAGTGCGTATTAACTGCGTTGACTCAATCCAAAGTAGATTGACTGTTGGGAAGTTAAAACTATCAGAAGATACAGAGAAAGTTATTGAGTCACTTGAGATAATTCTCTATGAAATAGGAAATGGTGAAACCAGTAAAAACGCATCAATGTGCAGAAAAGCCTTTAGCCTTTTCATGGAACTCCCAGAGAAATTGAAAAAACAATTGGCCCCAAAACTTTTTGATACCCTAGATCGACCAATGAAGTACCTGGGTGACAAGGACTTAGTCTTTAAAGTTGCTGAAGCATGCATTAAATCATGTCGTAGCGGCGTGACAGATCCCATAAGTTCCGAATGCGAGGCAAGAGCCAGAATATGCGGTAAATCATGGGTGTACCAGAGAACAGGTCGTTTGATTATGGCAGAAGAAGAAGCACAAAAAAGCATAGAGATTAGTAAAAGGATTGGCTCTGACAAGAACCTTGCGTTTTGTAAAAAGTGTTTGGGACGACTTAATCGTTTACAAGCAGAAGAAAAAAAGGATCCAGTGTTAAGAAGAACTCTACTCAAAAAGAGTCGGGACAATCTCAAACAAGCTATTGACTTATTTGGAAAGCTAAGTCGCTATGGGCCTGAAAGTTCTGAAGTTGGTGACTGTTACAGCCTATTAGGAAAAACTTACTTAAGTGCTGATAAAGTCGACTTGGCATGGAATTACGCAGCAGAAGCGAGCCGGCGGATCAACAGAAATTCTAAGGACTACTTAGATTTATGTATTTTAGAAGGAGATATCTTGGCAGCTAAAAAAAATTATAAGGAAGCTATAGTGGCATTTGAAATGGTTAACAGTAAAGTGGATCAAGGTTATCAGATTTCCGAGATAGTGGCACGAGCTCATTTTAGTAAGGCAAAAACATTGAATAAAATGGGTCAAGAAGAATATGCGAGAACTGAATTCGAAAAAGCTAGAAAGATTTGGGGACATTACAAAGAGTACAATTTCAAAGCTGATGCCGAATGGGAAATGCTTCTGATGGACAATATATTTAGCACAAGGATAATACCGCTTCTAGAAGCAGAGGAATCAAGAGTGCGTTGCAAAGCCGTCGAAATTTATAAAAAAAGGGAGTTAAGTCCTAGCCAAGGAGTTATCGCAAAACGAAAGAAACGAAAGAAACAAAAAGAACAACGGAAACAACAGACTGAAAATGATGCCACTGTGTGGAAAAACCTGATAAAGATAGCAAGAAAAGAAATCCAATAAAGACTAGACGATGCAAAAAGCCTGGAAAACTAAAGCGGCGGAACGAGTGAGGCAGGTTGCCGGACTACATGACATTGATAGAGCCATAGAGAATATCGTAGAAGATCTAATGGACGGGTTAGCTTGTCCCCCTACTAACCTAGAGGCACTAGCTCAACGGATGAACATTACGGACATACGTAGCGATAATACAATGATCGTACCAGGAGAATTACGAAAATTACGTCAAGAATTAGTTATCTTTCTGGCACCTAATCTACCTACACCAAGACGGCGGTTTACTATTGCCCATGAGCTTGGACACGCATTCTTTGAGAATACAGGGCATCGTCCATGCCCAAGCGAAGAGTTAGAGATGATTTGTGATAAGTTCGCTGCCGAATTCTTGATGCCTCAACAAGTGTTCAAGTTACATGCTGGCCAACATCCCAATTTAAATCGAGTCCGTGAACTCTGCCAAATGTTTCAAACAAGCCTGTCGGCAACGCTTAATCGGGTTTCAGATATCTATAACTATCGCACATTTGAACTGAAGGATAATAAAGTAGTGTGGAGGCGCAGAGTAAGTGCGCAGACTTTATGTCAGATTAATGATGAAATTCAAATGTCATCTAGTCGAATAGGAGCGAAAAAAATTGATTTATATGAAATGAGTAGATGTTCAATATGGCATCTTGAGTGGGAGGTACTTGGAGAAAGGAACCACAAAATAGGATTACTTCGCCAAATATGAAATTTGCACCTAATAATATTGATTAGTGTAAGCATCAGTGATGTTCTTCCTAAATTCAGTGCCTAATGCTAAAGCGAGTTTTTCCGAAAACTATAGAAGTTAAAAACATTAAAAAGGAATTTATAATGCAGATATCATTTAAGTTTCGGCCATGAAAATAGGGAAAGGTCAGTGCTTTTCAAATTGAAACTGCCGGGAAATAGTGGGAGTGAGATAAATGCAAAAATTGCAAATACCTGAGTGGCTTGTGCCAGTAATAGATTGGATTAAATCCTTAAAACGATTAAATGCACGATTAAGTAAATGTGAAGCACGTCTTGATGCATTAGAAACAAAGGAATTAAGTATAAAACAAAAAGGTCCCATCACGATTGAAGAGATAGATTATGCGCACGAACTTGTTCGCAATGCTTACAAGCCAGAAGTATTCAATCCTAAATCTTACACAAACATGGATTATGTGAAAGTAAAGGCGTACGAATATATTTTCATACTGCGAACTAGACTGATTGATAAAAATATCGACTCTTCTCCACCCACCCAACTTGATGTTGAAAATAAAGACTCTCTTGCTGAATGGTACAAGTATCTCTTAAGACTAAGAGCTAAATTTAGGGCGGGATCGACAGTCCAAATTTCAAAAGTTAAGAGAAACTCCTCGACAAATTAGACATTAAAAAAACACTTTGACAAATGCCAGCATGATTACTGTTTAATGTTGACGTTACTCCATTTTTAAGACCGTCTAAAACGTCAGTCAGATTTCTACATAACTATCGTTGATCATGATCCTTCCCCTCTGTGATGGCCGCCACTTAAATGAAATTTGTATTATAAATCATCTCTGTGTCTGATGCTAACAAAATCTTAAATAAACTCAATTTCCGATGTCGCATTTCTATATTGATCGGTTATTCTGCTTAACTAGCAAATTAGACAAAATCCCATATTTCTGACCCAATTCAAGGCTCTTTAACTGCTTCGCTTCGTTGACTTCTAAGCCAGCATATTTGCTACGCCAGTTGTAAAAGGTGCCCTGGGCTATACCCAGTTCTCGGCAAATGTCTTCAATCTTGCGACTGGCTTCGTGTGATTTGATCGCTCTGATAATTTGCTCTTGTGTATATCGTTTCTTAATGTTGAAAACTCCTGCTGTTGTATACTAATTTAACTGGAAATCTCATTTTTTCACGGTCCGGTTTTGAGGGGCAAGGCCAATCATATTGCGACTGAGTTTGTATAAAAGACATCTAGAGTCTGCTGGCATAGATAATTTCTTAAAAATGGTATTTTTCTCGTCTACGACGGAATGCTTCTTCGGATCCTTCCATAATGTTAAGAACAGCGTTGGTTACAGGACTCTGGTCAAGTCCGCCACAGGCAAGCATTTCACCTTTGCCACTCCGTGTCTCAAGGGCATAAATCAACTCGGCATCTCCATTCACCGGCAGATTAGCGTTGTGCGTAGCCATGATAAGTTGACGTTTTAATTTCACTTTACGAAGTATAGGAATCAAATCCCAAAATACAAAATTGGAGTCCAATTCATCCTCCGGCTGGTCAATAATCAACGGTCCGCCTTCCTGTGCTAACAACAGGGCGAGGGCAGCAGTGTTTCTCTGACCGTCAGAAAGTGAACCTTTAGCGATACTTCCTGCAATAGAGTCGTCTGCCCGAAATAGTTTCATATCAATGGTGTCTTTTACTCGAGAGCAACGCAGTTCTTCCCACTGCTCAGAATTATTTTGGATATGCTGAAGCATATCTTCCTTATTTAATTCAAGATCCAGCCTAACTGATTTTTCTCCTTCCGACAAAAAGTCTTCTAAAATTTGCCATGGAGACTTGGCACCTTCCCGATTAACAAAAAAATCGTAGAGATTTTTCCCATAACTTTCCCATTGTTTACCTAGCCGTCTCCGCCCATCATCGGGAGCAAATTTCTGCCAGAGATTCTGAAAATGTTTATAATCCTGCTGGTATTTTACCGACACTTCAATAAAACGCTTACCTCCTTTTAGGACGGCAAGTTTGTTAGCTTTCTCAGTAGCTTCTTCACGTTTTTGAAATTGTTTTCTCCAGATTTCATATAACTGCTGCATAAGCTGTTCTGTGTTGCCCGCAGCTTCCTTAAGTTGTTGAATTGTAGCATTTGTTATATCTATCTCATTTTGTTTTGCGCTGCGCAATCGGCTAATTTCCTGAAGACGACCAACGTCATCCATTGTCAACCCTTTAGACTCACAGGCCTCCTTGAATTTGGCATCGGCTTGATCCAGTTCATTTTGGATCGTACCCCACTCTGGATTATTGGTTTTAAGTTCGTTAACTGTCGCCTTGAATTGGTCAACAGCATTACAGATATTACTGACCAGTAAACTTTGAGCAACCTCTACCTTCGTATCAAACTGACTAAACCAGACTGCATGCGGTGCCTTTTCATTCTCAAAGGGTATATGAGAGTCAGCTATTGTCCTAGCCATAGTGATAACATTAGTGCACTGTTTGCCGAGTGTCTCTTCAAGTTTTTCGAGATAGCGCGACTCGGCTTTGAGTAATTGATGTTGCCGAGCATCTACTTCAATCTCTCTGCGAGCTTTCCATTGCCGGTTTAGTTCTTGATACTCTTGCTTAAATCGCCTGTAATCTTTTTCGAGTTGCCTGACCTTGCTAAGATTAGAAAAAGAGTCTTTGATTTGCCGCTTGAGTGTGTTTTCCTGATTTGCTAAATCATCCAATTCAATTTTGGCGAATCTATCCACCAACTCCAAAAGAGGTTGTGCTTGACGAACGTTTCCGTCATCAGCTTTTGATTCGGTCAGATGGCTAATCTGCTGCTGGCTATAAAAATGAATAGGCAGGTTACTGAAGAAGGTCTCTAGATCAGGCATATCACAATCTTGCACGATTAGTTCTCCGTTTTTCCAAACAATACTATCTTCGACACCATCTTCGCTGATCCAGCACATTTTAATTTCTGCAGTTTCCTTTTTCAGTGTGTTGCGTACTCGTTCAATCCGTTCTTCTGTTCCTTTATCAATATCCCGAGAATTGTCCTTACCTAGAACAATCCTCATATATTCCAGTATAGTGGACTTCCCACTGCCTCGCCCACCAATGATGCAGTTCATGTCGGAGGAGAAATGCACCTCTTGATTAGCTAGAAACTCAACGTTTTTGATCGAAACTGACTTGATGATTGCTTTTTTACTACATTTATCTGGATTTATATCTTTTGTTACATCTTTTGGCAGAATAATTCTGGACTCGTGGTCAAGAAATGCTTGGCGAAGCGACTCAATGGAGGGTTCCGACATTTTGATCCACGAGTATCGGTAGCCTATACTGTTTGGTGCCGGATTTTGATGCTCATCGCAAGCGACCAGCTTCTTGTTGTCTGATGACATCAGTGTGGCAATGGGACGGGCACGTTTCCATCCAGGTTGACAATTTTCTCCTGAGTTTAAAATCTTCTGAAATATATCAGTCATTAAGCTGACTGGCTTAGGGATTTCTATCGCGAGGAGGTCTGGATTAGTAAACTGATCCTGCTGTTGCCATTTCGAAATTTTATGGTTATCAAAAATACCATCATTGCTTGTTGCATGAGGCATGATGACGATCCCATTATTTCTGTCGTCTTGGACGATACGCAAAATGTCTTTCAGGTTTTTGTCTGACTTTTCTTTAAGCTGAATAGCTGGAACCTCCGAGCGTTGTATACCCAGCTCTGATAGAATTGAGGACAGTTTCTTCCTATCTTCTCTAGGATTGAAAAGACATAGAACATGCGCGCCTCTGCCAACACCGGCGGCTGTAATCTCAAACCCTGGAAACAAAGTAACCTTATGATTAAACTCTTGTTCAATCTTATCAAATTCCTTTTGCAAGAGAGGAATAAAATTCTCACTAAGAAAATTATGGTCGGTGATGCCTATTACATCCAAGCCTTGTTCATGACATGCCATTGCGAATTCTTTAGCAGATTCAGCTTCTTGCCCAGCCTCCATACGATCTCCCTCCCAATGCGTTGCATCTGCTGGTGTTTGCATATGCAGGTCACATTTTAGCCAGCGCATTCCTGAATATTTTGTATCCACGTTTCCCTTAAACCTATCTCAAAATTCTTTAAGTAGGATATTAATAGTTAATGCGTTATCCTTCACTTTAGACAGTGGTTTTGACCTTCCTTCATTTTCAGGAGCAAACCTGAAGTGGAATATAAAGTGGAATGCTCTCTCTAATACTAAAGACAGTGCTAACAATTGAACAAGCATCGCTATTATTTCTGCACTAGATATTTCCATAGTTTTCTTCCCATCCTTAGCACCACTACTTAGACTAAAACTTTCGGTTCATCGTAGATTGATTGTACTAATCGGAAAATTCTTAAGATTCTTTGCTATATCTTCCAATATCATGCTCGTATCACATTAATATATAATTTTAATAATTCCACACCATTATCAGTTTTTATAGAAATCATTTTTCCTTCTTCTGTTTTGGTTGTTTCGCTATCAAAGTCTAAGTGTGCTCGACCCAATATTTGGTCAGGATTCTCTTTATCTGAAACAGACTCAGCTATGCGCTCTAAATTATAATTTGCAAGATCCCTCGTTCCATCTATTAGTGTAATACCAGGAATTTCTTCAGGAGAGCACTTTCCAATAATTAGCTCATCCATCTTATCAAAGGCTTTTTTAATAAGAGAGTTATCATCAAAAATATCAGTATATATAAGAGAAAATCTAATTGTTGATTTACCCTGCACCATTGTCCTTATGCATAACTGGTCAGAGGGTCGGGTTATGAATTTTCCCTCTTTATATAGTACGTCTCTATCGCCTACATCTTTAGAAGAAAGAACATAGGCACAATTAAAATCATTTTTGTCAGGCGCACGCCGATACCAATTCATAGATAGAATAAGCTTATTTTCCCTTAGCGAAGCAAGTCTTCCGTTTTGCCTGATGTAATTTAAAATGTCTGTCGTGAACTGCAGATTTGTAAGTTCTATTCTTGTTTCTTTGGTATTCATTTTAGTCTCCCATAGGCTTAATAATGGGTAGATAATCGTTTAGCTGATTCCTGATGACATTGCCTCAGTATGTCATGGCATCGTATACGTAGTGGGATTTTACGAGGAAATAAGATATAATTTGAGGTGGAGACAGTAGGAGTCGAACCTATATGATTACCCTGAGCCACAATTACGACATGCAGTTTCAGTTGGTAATCATACCGCCAACCGGCTGTCTCCTCTCTAAAAATCATCGTTTAAAAACTTGCCAACTATTGTGTGTGACTTCGCTTTTGATATGAATTTTCCATCACAGTAATCCACAATCTTCGTTTGTTTAAGGCGCGTCAAAGTAGATGATACGGAGGGTTTAGACACAATTAAGTTATTTTTCTCCTCAATCTTTTGGACTATCTCTGATACATATAACCCCTCTGGATTATCTTCTAATACTGTCAATATTTCTTGTTTAAGAACTATTTTTCTTTTAGGATCGCCCTTGACAGCATTTATAGCTTTCATAACCGCCTTTAATTGCTGCTCCAAACCATAGTATTTCATCCGGGCAGATTCTATCTGTCTCTCTAGATCTGTCCTTTGTTTTTCTAGAATTTTTATATAATGATCTTCTTTCATGAATCTAATTGTAAAGCATAACATTAATTTGTCAATAAATGTTTAGAAATGTTTCTATTTATAATCTTTAAATCAACATCCTTGGATTATATTGAGCAAAAATTTGATCACGATACAAACGGGCTTTTCATATTGGAATTTTCAGCAAACTCATAATCATCTTCATTTCCTTTAATCCTCAAAATAACATGTGAAAATTCTTTATCCTATGGAGCTAGTATACACAGCACAACATCGCTTGTCAATGTAGGCAGCTCTTGCGTAGCAACTACAGGATCAGATTAGTTAGCCGTTTTTAACTTTCAGCAAGTGATATATTGCCTGCATAAAAGCTATGCAATCCTTTGAAGTGTTGTCGTGAGGGTTATTTTGAGGATTTGCGACGGTTACATTCTCGGCATAACATCTGACAATTTGCGGGAGTGGTTTTGCCTTTTTTGCTCTAGGGGTGATATGGTCACCTTCCATCTCAGAGAATTCAAAATGCTTTTTGCAGCTGACACAGATGCCAGATTGTCTCTCATAAGCTGTTTGCTTCATTACGAGTGTAAACGCTCGAATGTTTAGATGTTTTTCATCATAAGAAAGAATGCACGAATATATGCCTGAGTTTTTTTTGCACATCATTGCGATGCATGAAGCTCGCCACTTCTTTTTCAAAAGTCCGAAGAATATTGTGCAAGATTAATTGAAGATTATAGGCTCGGAATTATCCACACACCATCTTTGGGAACTATATACTATTCTGCACAAGCCATTATTTAGGAAAAATTCTGTATCTTGTGTAAATAGTGTTTCCCCCGTCAGGTTTGGACACTTCATCCCTCCCTATTTTATTGCGTGGTCTAGTTGTCATTATTCTTCTAAATGCAGTTTCTGCCTGCTTTTTGTTAAGTTTTTTCATTTTGATAGTGTCAGAATGTAGCCCAAGAGATCGTGATATTTCATAAATACTATACTTTTCTTGAGTGATGGATAGCTGTTGATAGGCTGTGTTTTCAATCACTTCGTTAATTCCTTATAGGTTATGCGCTTCCCCACACTCGCACTCACCATATCTGCTAACCTATCTATCGTATCTCTTTCACAATTCCCTTCGTTCAATCTAAAAGCAAACTCATTTACATATCTCTCGCAGTGCTTCATGCTCCAGTTATGGTATGTGCCGTTGTAGCCTCTTTTAAGCAAAGCCCATACCGATTCAATGCTATTCGTGTGCGCCATACCATTGACATATTGCTTTGCAGAATGATTAACGACTTTATGCCGTCTGTAAATATCGTGCTACCGGCACGGATAGTGCCTCGTATGATGGGGTGCAATGTCTGTTTTTTGTGTCTGGTATGGTCATGGCTTTTGTTTTACCACCACGCTCATGCAGATCAAAGACGGCTGTTTTACCTACGCCACCTCTAGCCCCTTTGAGTTTCTTTTTTTCGTGTTTATTCGTCTCTTTACCGCCTATATAGGTTCCGTCTATTTCTACTTCACCGGATAGTTTATATCCCGTTATGTCGAATAATTCTCTAATCCTGTGCAATAGAAACCATGCCGACTTTTGCGTAATCTTAAGTTCTTTGGATAACTGCAAACTGGATATTCCCTTTCTAGAGGTGACGACTAAATACATTGCATATAGCCACTTCCTAATAGGTAGGTTGCTGTTTTCCATAACCGTACCAACCTTCACAGTAAATCTTTTTCTGTAACTCGCACAGCGATAATAATACTTACCTTGACTATTACGCTCTACTCGCTGGCTACTGCTACAATGAGGGCAGACCGGCTTACCGCCCCAACGATATTTCTCAAACCATGCTACAGCTTCATCTTCCGTAGAAAACATTTTTGACAAGTCAAATAGACTTAATACTTCAGCAATTCGTTTTTTCATTGTTAATTCTCCATGTGTGATAAGTATAAAACCTTATATATTTTGTGCAGTATTGTCAAGTGTGCAGAATGTATATAGTTCCCCCATCTTTTATAGGAAAACTACAGCATATAAAAAATGTTGATCCTAAACAAGCAAGTAGAATTAGAAAGTATTTAGAGACCAAATCTGGGGCTGTTGAAAAAGTGTTTGCATTGGTACATTCCCCTCCTGTGGAGGGGTGGCAGGCGCAGCCTGACGGGGTGGTTGCAAAGGTTCTGCACAAAGTCACGCCATTTGTGCTACTGCAACAAACGGCGGTTCTATTTTTCAACAGTCCCATCTTACGCTGATTTTCCTAAAAATTTAAAAATTTCTTGAAAAAATAAAATTTAGCATCATATTGGCCGAATCCGATTAATCACAATTCAGGAGTAACAAATTATGGCATGCATAGTAGGTATGACAACTGATCTTAGAAGGAGAAAATCTGAACGAGAAGATGAGTATCCCACCTTAAGGAACTGGAGAGAATTCGGGCCGTACCCAACACAAGAGATGGCACAAAAAGTAGAAAAGAAGTTAGCTAGAGATAATGGCTGTTAAGCGCATCCGGGCGGTAGAAATAACCCTAATGCTCTTTGGCATGTTTATAAATTTGACTATTGATTTATAAAACTATCGCAGGTAGCACTACGACTAAAAGATAAGCAGACTTCTCGTTCTAGTGGCTCGCAAGGTTAGACACAGGTTTAGACTTCATTGCTTCAAAGTCTTTAGATACTGTTTTCATATTAATCTTACGCTCTGTGATTCCTCTCGTTTCTGATACTGAGGAAGTTGTAGCCTTTCATTATTGATCAATTGCTCAACCGTGAATCCTTGTATTATGGGATATTTACCAAAGTGATCTTCAAAAATATCTTTTTTTCGATTGTTCTCAACTGTTCTCATTTGACTCTCAAAGCACACTAAAACACCAGCACAAGAAGAAGTATCCAAAACTGTCTGATATAATGCCTTAACATTATCAGGTGAAACGTGTCCTCCCTTTACCTGAATTATCGCTCTTTCTTTCTTGACCTTTTTATCAAAATACATGGGATAAAAATCAAGAATACCATCAACCCCTCCATCTGCCCCTCTCGTGCCTGGCGGATGATATAAGCCATAAGCACCTATTGCACCACAAACCCATTTTTCAAATTCAAACTTATCTCTTTTTGCTAAACTTTTTGCTTCCTCTATAGAGGTAGGAACTCCATACATCTCAACCATGGATTGATCTAAACCTTGTATATTTCGCACTACTCGCTCCCGTATCAACCCTGTAGAAAAAGTAGATATATCTATTCCTATCCATTGACGATTTAACTTTTCTGCCGCCTCTACAGCTGTACCACAACCACAAAATGGGTCTAATATCACATCTCCTTCCTTACTGCCCGTTTCCACTATACGTTCTAATAAAGCTAATGGTTTTTGAGTGGGATAACCCAAACGTTCTTTCGCAGAAGGTGCGACAGGTTGAATGTCGGTAATCACATCGTCAGGATGTTTTCCTTCAGGATGAAGTTCCTGTACACCATAATCACGATCACCTCTTACATTTCCAATATAATGCTTAAATCTCGCTCTTGTTGTTTCGGCATAAGGTTGTCTAGCTGGGTTTGGATTAAAAAATGTCTCTTTGCGACTCTTGCCATATCTAAAAATTATGTCATGTCTTCTTGCAAAATCAGATCTTGGTGTTCCTGCTCCTCTGTAATACCAAACAAGCTCATTTCTAAAATTTTTACTGCCAAAAATTATATCCATCATGATTTTTAGGTAATGGCTTGCTGTTGGGTCGCAATGCAAATAGATACTCCCTGTATTTTTAAGTACTGTACGCATTTTAATCAAACGCTCTACCATATTTACCAAGTATGCAGATAAATTGTTCTCTTTTTCCTTTCTGTTTTCTAGTTTTTGTATTGTCCTAACATTATCAATAAAATTAGCTAACAATTGCCCCTGAGTTCCACTACACTTTAATTTTTTATAGCTCTCATCCTGTTTCTCTCCCCAAGACCAAGTATCCTCAAATGCTATAACTGGTGTGGCATTTTTATACTTTCCCTTAAATGGAAGATTATATTTGCTGTTTGAATTAAATGGTGGATCAAGATATATTAAATCAACAGACGCGGGAGAGATTGCTAGTTCATCATTCAGAATATCTAAACAATCCCCCGCATAAAGTTTCCGTATCATTTTTCTAAATCTCTATATGCTATTCGGTTGCCTCAAAGGCAACAGTTAAATTTACCCCTTTTTGTCTAATGATCCCCCAATGCCATGTCAATGTAGCCGGTGGGGCAGACATCGGCGCAGATGTGGCAGCCGATGCAGCGGTCGTAGTAGGTGTCTACATAGCGGCCGAGGGTTTGTTTGGTTTTGTCCACTCGGTAGACTGCGTCTTGGGGGCAGAATACAACGCAGTTGTCGCATTCAAAGCACATGCCGCAGCTCATACAGCGTTCGGCTTCTTTGACTGCTTCTTCTTCGTTCAAGCCGATGACGCGTTCCTCAAAGTGTCCGAGCACTTGTTCCTCGTCGGGTCCGCAGCTTTTGCGTTGGTGTCGGGGGGTGTGGGGAAAGTGTGCGAGGAATAGTTTCTCGTAAGAGGCGATTTCTTGTGCCGAGCGGTCTTCGTAGTTATGCACTGAGAAATCAGAAGCGTCGGTGCCACGAGGTTCGCCGCCTTCAAACGAGGTCGGGTCAAGCCCGCTTTCTTTGAGTTTGGCGAGCAGGTCAAAGTGATGCACATCCACCTTGGGTCGTTTTTTCAGTTCGTCTTGACGCAGGTAGTAGTCTACGCCTTCAACGGCAATAGAGGCTTGTCCGATTGCCGTGGTCAGCAAGTGCGGACGGATAATGTCGCCAGCAGCGAAGTGTCCGGGTTTGTCGGGCAGTGCGTAGAATTTATCTACATCCATCAGTCCGCGCCCGTTGTTAAAGTCTTCCAAGCCTTCAAGGTCGCCGCCTTGTCCGATTGCCGAGACGATGAGGTCACATTCTATTTCAAACTCAGTGCCTTCTATTGGTGTGGGCTTGCCGTCTTGCATTTCGCATTTTGCCATTCTCAATTTAGAGGCTTTGCCGTCATCTGCCAAGATTACTTCTACGGGCATCACGCCGTCTAGAATGGTAACACCTTCTTTAACGGCATCTTCCACCTCGTGTTCGCTTGCAGTCATTTCCTTGCGTGCGAATAGCGAAGTCAAGGTTACTTTGGCACCTTCGCGTGCTGCGGCGAAGGCAGAGTCGTGTGCGACATAGCCGCCGATGATATGTTCGGGGCGTTGCTTGCCGGAAAGCCTCTCTATTTTGCCCAAACGACGTGCCACCGAGACTACATCTATGGAGGTATCGCCGCCGCCTACGCAAATCACTTTATCGGATGTGACATGTAGCCGTCCTTGGTTAAAGGCCTCTAAAAACTTAACACCACTAACGCAGTTTGGTGCATCGCCACCCGGCACTGGCAGTGCGCGGCCGACTTGGCAACCCAAGCACCAGATGATGGCATCAAACTCTTTTTCCAAATCTTCAACGCTAACATCCTTGCCAACTCGGGTGGACATGCGGGTGTCTATGCCGCCCATATCTAGGATACGTTGGATTTCGGCATCCAATAGTTTGCGCGGGGTTCTATAGCCGGGGATGCCGTAGCGCATCATGCCGCCCAGTTCTTCGTGTTCGTCAAAGATGGTGCTGCCGTAGGATCTGCGGCGTAGTTGATACGCTGCCGAGAGACCGGCAGGACCGCCGCCTATGACTGCGACTTTTTTATCGCCCAACGGCAGGTCGCAGTCAAACTTAAAGTCTTCTTCTATTGCGGTGTCGCCGATATATTGTTCAACCGCATTGATGCCTACAAAGTCTTCTACATGGTTGCGGTTGCAGCCGTCTTGGCACGGTGCCGGACACACCCGTCCCATCATTGACGGGAAGGGATTGGCGGTTGTTGAGCGTTCAAATGCATATTGTTGCATTGAGGTGCCTTCGGGTGGTTTCTCTATGCCACGGACAATGGCAAGCCAGCCGCGGATGTCTTCGCCCGAAGGGCAGCTACCTTGGCACGGTGGTGTTCTGTGTACGTAAGTCGGGCATTTAGGCGAATGGTCGGCACTGAATATCTGGCTGGAAAAGCTATCCCATTTATGGTCGCCGTCTTCATAACGTCTAAACGTTAGTTTCTGTTCTTCCAATGTTTCTGTACTTTCTTGTTTCTCTGCTGCTGTCATTTTATGCTCCTTGCGTTGCTGTTAAGAATTACGGTTATGAAACACACTATTATATATGGTTTTGGGGAAAATAGAATCGCAGGTTGATTTTGATATACGTAGTGTTCCTAGTGACCACAATATTTAGATTTTGCACAAGGTTACGCCACTTGACCTACTGGCTCAAGTGGCGGGCTCACTCGGCGATAATCGGCGGCTTTATTCTGCCCTAACGCAACGTACTTGCACGATTTATATATTCATCCATCAAAATTTACGCAAACCATAATCTTATAGCGCAAAGCGGTTGGGTTTTTACGGGACGGTACCGTAGGGCGGATATATAAATCCGCCCCTACCGTTTTCACAAATTTAGTGGCGCAAGCGGTTGAGTTTGTGCGAAAACGCAACTTTAGGGCGGATATGCAAATCCGGCCCCTACCATTTTCATAAATTCAATGGCGCAAGCGGTTGGGTTTTTACAGAACCGCTACAACCACCCCGTCAGGCTCCCGCCTGATGCTTCTCCAAAGGAGGAGAATTGACTGGTACAGAACCTTTTGCGTTTGCACAATCAATACATTTATTCATTTTATTTAAGGTAACCATGATTTGGTGGCGCAAAGCGGGTAGATTTGTACGAGGACTCAACTTTAGATAATATGGATGACCAACTCTGCCGAAAGTCAGTTAAACTTTCACTTTAATCCCCTCTTTGGAGGGGTCCGATAAATTACTAAACAAAGGAGGTCATCCATGACTAGTATACTTTATGTTGGCGTTGATGTTGACGATAATCGTTTCACCGCCACCTTCATTAACAAACACAATCATTATCATACCATTAAAACCGCCCCAAACTTTAAGGCATTGCATAAGGCAATCATCAAGACTGCATTGCCGAAAGAGTTTATCAAGGTCTGTTATGAGGCGAGCTATTTAGGTTTTTCGCTAAAGAGACAATTTGACAAGGTCGGCATTCACTGCGATCTGATCGCACCATCGCAGATCCCAGTGTGTGCCTCAGATCGCATCAAGACCGATCGCTTAGATAGCGAGAAGCTGGCCAGATACTATAAGCAAGGTCTGTTAAAAATCGTCCGTGCGATTGATGAGGAGAGCGAGGGGCATCGTCTACTCATTCGTGGACGCAACCAAGCGGTGGATGCGTGCAAGATCTGCAAGCAGCAGATTTTGTCGGCATGCCGTTGCCAAGGGATTGATTATCGTAGCAGCACGCAGTGCAAGAGTTATTGGACGAAAGGACACCTGGCGTTCTTAAGTGGCTTGCTTAAAGATGAAAGGTTCAATCTACATTTCCGCAAAGATTTAGAGTATAAGCTCTATCTACTGGCAACGCACCAAGGAGTTGTCAAACAATACGATAACGATATCCATCAGTTAGCGATGTCCAAGCGATATCGCCAGGCAGTCGGCTATTTATGTTGTATCCGAGGGATTGCTGAGTTGACGGCGATGACGTTCATCGTTGAGATAGGCGACATCCATCGCTTTGCTCATCCGCGCAAGCTCATGAGCTATGCCGGCTTGAGCGTTTGCGAGTATAGTTCGGGTGGCAAAAGTCGCAAAGGAGGTATTACTAATATGGGCAACAAATATATCCGCACTGCGGCAGTAGAAGCGTGCCAGTTGGCGGGTAGCCGTTGCACGGTTAACAAAGCGTTGCGGGGTCGACGCGCAGACCAAGACCTGGTTGCTATAGACATTGGCGACCGTTGCATGAGACGTCTGTATAAGAAGTATCATCAAATGTTTCATGCCAACAAACACTTCAACAAGATTAAGGTGGCGTGTGCCAGAGAGCTGTTGGGCTTTATCTGGGAAGCGTTGCATGCCGCAGCGGCAGCTGAGCTAGCTGACTAATCAGCAAGCCGCCACCCAGCGTTTCGCGAGGAAGAGGGAGTGAGAGTAAAGTCAATGATAAGTTTCGAACTTATATGCCGTCCTAGAGTTCCGCCCGTAGTAAACTGCCATGCGTGGTAGAGCAACTGGCTTTAGATTAAGGGGCAAAGTTCATCCGATTGAATTATCATGTGGTAATGTGAAAACAGAGTACACGAATATGAGGTTGATAATCACGAACGACTCATTAGTTAAGCACTTTACTCAAGTTCCACTCTTCCTCACCCTGACACCGGATGATGCCGTAAAACAGGAGATTAAGCATGTGCACGGAAGTCGCCACCAGGAGTGGCGCATTATAAATTATGCATGCTTTAAGAGCGGTAGCCTACTGCTATCACTCGCTCCTGGTTGGCATCACCTGTGTCGTAATTTAGCCCTTGAGTTTTGGTGACTTTTTGCGTGTAGCCTCCAGAGGCATAGGCTTCGGGAGCGTAGACTTTGGTAAAAATTTGCATCTTGACAAGTTGGTCATCCATATGAGGGCGGATATGCAAATCCGCCCCTACCGTTTTCGTAAATTTAGTGGCGCAGGCGGTTGGGTTTGTGGAGAACTGTTGCAATCACTCCTTAGGTTGCAAAAATTACAACCATGCTAATAATAGAACTTACTGAAACAATAATGCTGGCAGTCAATGCTAGACCCCATTTATACATGTCGCCTCTCAATTTAGATAGTTCCGCTTTCATGTCACCTCTCAGTTTAGATTGCTCTGCCGTATTGTTCACAATGGCTTTTCTCATTTCTACGATTTCTGTTTCAACCTTGCCTAGTCTTAGTTCTATACTTTTTATATTGGCTTTCATTTCCACGATGTCGGTTTCAACCTTGCCTAGTCTTAGTTCTATACTTTTTATATTGGCTTTCATTTCTACGATGTCGGTTTCAACCTTGCCTAGTCTCGGTTCCATACTTTCTATATCGGCCTGCATTTTCACCTGTCCGACTTCAAGGTTGCCTAGCGTCGGTTGTATACTCTCCATAAATGAACTTGCCTTGTCCGATTGTGGGACACGCGTTTCCGATTCTAGAAAGTTCAGCTTTGATTTCATTTCAAGCACCATTTTGTAAATGGTTTCAATCGTTAAGTTATCTACATTTTCTATATTCTCTATGTTTTCCATCTTTAACCTCTGTTGTTGAATTATAAGAAATAGCCTGCGTTATAGCAAGGCTGTCTAATGATAATGGGATTTTGGCACAGGCTATATGGTGCTTTCCGGTGTTTCCGATGAACAGCACTAAAAAGATAGACGAACTGCAAAATAGAACCGCAGAGAGGAATTGACTGGTTCAGATGCGCGGGGCTGTTGAAAAAGTATTTCATGCACCGTAGGGGCGGATTTATATATCCGCCCTAACGCGTTGCGTCTGTACGAACAATCCATTCATCCATTTCGTTTACGCATAACCATAATTTAGTGGCGCGGAGCGGTTATGTTTGTGCGGGACGGTACCGTAGGGCGGATATGCAAATCCGCCCCTACCGTTTTCGTAAATTTAGTGGCGCAGGCGGTTGAGTTCGTAAAAGAACAATACTTTAGGGAGGGCATGCCAGCCCTCCCCTACCGTTATCGCAAATTCAGTGGCACATAGTGGTTTGACTTATACGGAACCGCAGCGTTTGGTTAGCATAAATTTGATGGCGCGGAGCGGTTGGATTTGTGCAGAACTGATGCGACCACCCCTCCAAAGGAGAGGAATTGACTGGCGCAGAACCTCAACAACCACCCCTTAGGTTGCAAAAATTACAACCATGCTAACAATAGAACTTACCGAAACAATAATGCTGGCAGTCAATGCTAGACCCCATTTATACATGTCACCTCTCAACTTAGATTGTTCTGCTGTATTGTCCACAATGGCTTTTCTCATTTCTACGATTTCAGTTTCAACCTTGCCTAATCTTAGTTCCATACTTTTCATATCAGCTTTCATTTCCACGATGTCGGTTTTCATAACCGCCATCTCAGTTTTCATTTCTGTGATGTCAGTTTCAACCTTGCCTAGTCTCGATTCTATGCTTTCTATTTCGGCTTTCATTTCTACAATATCGGCTTTCATTTCTACAATGTCGGCTTTCATTTCTACAATATCGGCTTTCATTTCCACGATGTCGGTTTTCATAACCGCCATCTCAGTTTCAACCTTACCTAGTTTCGGTCCTATACTCTCCATAAATGAACTTGCCTTGTCCAATTGTGGGACATGTGCTTCCGATTCTAAAAAGTTCAGCTTTGACTTCATTTCCAGCACCATTTTGTAAATAGTTTCAATCGTTAAGTTATCTATATTCTCTATGTTTTCTGTATTTTCCATCTTTGACCTCTTCTGTTGAATTATAAAAAATAGCCTGCGTTATAGCAAGGCCGTCTAATGATAATCCGATTTTGGCACAGGCTATATGGTGCTTTCCGGTGTTTCCGATGAACAGCACTAAAAAGATAGACGAACTGCAAAATAGAACCGCAGAGAGGAATTGACTGGTTCAGATGCGCGGGGCTGTTGAAAAAGTATTTCATGCACCGTAGGGGCGGATTTATATATCCGCCCTAACGCGTTGCGTCTGTACGAACAATCCATTCATCCATTTCGTTTACGCATAACCATAATTTAGTGGCGCGGAGCGGTTATGTTTGTGCGGGACGGTACCGTAGGGCGGATATGCAAATCCGCCCCTACTGTTTTCGTAAATTTGGTGGCGCATGGCGGTTGGGTTTGTGCAGAACCACCACAACCACCCCGTCAGGCTTCGCCTGCCACCCCTCCACAGGAGGGGAATGTACTAATGCAGATACTTTTTCAACAGTCCCATGCTAGCCCTCCCCTACCGTTATCGTAAATTCAGTGGCACATGGTGGTTTGACTTATACGGAACCGCAGCGTTTGGTTAGCATAAATTTGATGGCGCAAGCGGTTGAGTTAGTGCAAGAATAAAGCGCTAGGGCGGATATATAAATCCGCCCCTACCGTTTTCGTAAATTTAGTGGCGCAAGCGGTTAGGTTTGTGCAGATGCGCCGCAATCACTCCTTAGGTTGCAAAAATCACAACTACGCTAATAATAGAGCTTACTGAAACAATAATGCTTGCAGTCAATACTAGACCCCATTTATACATGTCACTTCTCAATTTAGATAGTTCCGCTTTCATGTCACCTCTCAGTTTAGACAGTTCCGCTTTCATGTCACCTCTCAATTTAGATTGCTCTGCCGTATTGTTCGCAATGGCTTTTCTCATTTCTACGATTTCAGTTTCAACCTTGCCTAGTCTTAGTTCTATACTTTTTATATTGGCTTTCATTTCCACGATGTCGGTTTCAACCTTGCTCAGTCTTGGTTCTATACTCTCCATAAATGAACTTGCCTTGTCCGATTGTGGGACATGCGTTTCCGATTCTAGAAAGTCCAGCTTTGACTTCATTTCAAGCACCATTTTGTAGATAGTTTCAATCGTTAAGTTATCTATATTCTCTATGTTTTCTATGTTTTCCATCTTTAATCTCTGTTGTTGAATTATAAAAAATAGCCTGCGTTATAGCAAGGCCGTCTAACCATAATCCGATTTTGGCACAGGCTATATGGTGCTTTCCGGTACTTCCGACGAACAGCACTAAAAAGATAGACGAATGGCAAAATAGAACCGCAAAGAGAGGAATTGACTGGTTCAGATGCGCGGGGCTGTTGAAAAAGTATCTTTGAGCCGTAGGGGAGGGCTAACATGGGACTGTTGAAAAAGTACCATCATGCATCGTAGGGGGTAATTGTCTAGTGCAGAACCACCACAACCACCCCGTTAGGCTTTGTCTGCCACCCCTCTACAGGAGGGGAATGTACTAATGCAGACACTTTTTCAACAGCCCCACATGGGACTGTTGAAAAAGTATTTCATGCACCGTAGGGGCGGATTTATATATCCACCCTAACGCGTTGCGTCTGTACGAACAATCCATTCATCCATTTCGTTTACGGTAACCATGATTTGATGGCGCGGAGCGGGTAGATTTGTGCGGGACGGTACCGTAGGGCGGATATGCAAATCCGCCCCTACTGTTTTCGTTAATTTGGTGGCGCGTGGCGGTTGGATTTGTGCAGAACCGCTACAACCACCCCATCAATCTCTGCACAAAGTTAAGCCGATTGACCTACTGGTTCAATCGGCGGTTCTACTGTGGTATTATGCAACATCAAACATCGTTTACCTTAAGGAGCTTGATTATGGATTTTTTAATGCAATTGTTTTACTTTTTAGTTTGTAGTGCACTGATAGTCATCATGTGGTTCATATTTCTATTTTTCAATAATTTAATAGATGAAATGCCCAGAAACTTCGTTCAAGGATTATTAGGCACCGTGAACACGGTTGTATTATTAGCCGCCGTCGGAGTCATTGTCTCTTTATACGCGCTGAGCTTTTTCACCGGAGTGCTGGTTGCGATGATTGCAGCCTTCTTAATCTATTCGCTCAAAAAAGCGATGTCCGGTTTGTCAACTGCAAAAAGCTAGCGTAAAAATAGTTGATAAGCGGGGTTATCCGACTCGTCTCGGTATTGGTAGCGCGATTCCTGCATCGCCTGTTTGAAGTGATCTATTTTATCGGGAGGCACTTGCACGCCGACCAATATACGCCCATATTCCGCTCCGTGGCTTGAATAATGAAACAGACTGATATTCAGGTCTTGGGTCGCAAAATACTCCAGAAACTCCAACAATGCGCCCGGCCTTTCCGGAAACTTGAAACGACATAGTTGCTCGTTTTCTTGCTTATCGTGGAGATGCCCTCCAACCATGTGTCGTATGTGTAGTTTTGCCATTTCGTTATCCGATAGATCAACGACTTCATAGCCTTTGCTTTGCAATGCATCAATCGTCTGCGGCTTGTCCCGCTTGAGGTTCTCAAACTCTAGACCGACAAATACTCGGGCTTCGGCGTTGTCGGAATAACGATAATTAAACTCGGTAAGTTTTTGCTTTCCTATGGTTCGGCAAAAGTCCACAAAACTGCCTGGCCGCTCAGGTATCGTCACCGACAACAAGGATTCGGTACCTTCGCCGATCTCGTAGCGTTCCACAACATGCTTGAGGCGATCGAAATTGATATTTGCTCCTGAGGCGATGACAACAAAAGTTTCATTGAGGCATTGGTATTTAGCGATATAGCGTTTCAAGCCTGCTATGGATAACGCACCGGCAGGCTCTAGCAGGGTGCGATTTTCATCAAAATTATCCTTGATTGCAGCGCATATCTGATCGGTGTTGACCAATATAACCTCGTCTACCAGTGCATTTGAGACTCTGAAGGTCTCCTTGCCGATGCACCGCACCGCAGTGCCGTCTGAAAACAATCCGACTTTATCCAGCGTGACAGCTTTACCGTGTTGCATAGCGGTATATAAGGTTGCCGCATCTTCGGGTTCAACCCCGATGATTTTCGTTTGCGGGCGGAATTTTTTCAGATACAGCGAGACTCCGGCAATCAATCCACCGCCACCGACTGGAACAAAGACCGCGTCTATGGACTCTTTGCATTGCCGATGTATTTCCATACCGATGCTACCTTGCCCGGCGATTACCTGCGGGTCGTCATATGGATGCACGAAAGTATAGCCGTGTTCTTCGGCTAGCTTGACTGCGTGTGCATACGCTTCGTCGTAAGAATCTCCGTGCCGCAAAATATTCGGGTTGAACAATGCGACGGCCTTAACCTTAATCATCGGTGTGGTCAGCGGCATCACGATGAGTGCTTTGATGCCTAACCTATGAGATGCCAGTGCCACGCCTTGCGCATGGTTGCCTGCCGAAGCAGCAACGATACCCGCTTGCTTTTCTTTATCCGATAATTGTGCGATTTTGTTGTATGCACCGCGCAGTTTGAACGAGAAAACTGATTGTTGGTCTTCTCGTTTCAGAAGTACATTCTGCCTAAAGCGATTTGATAAATAGGAGGCAGGTTGCAGTGCTGTAACCGAAGCCACATCGTAGACCTTGCAATTTTCAATCGCCTCAATATAGCCTGCAAATATATCGGTCATGTTTGGTTAGGAATTCTTTAGTCATCAAATCGTGTGTTGCGGTGAATAATAGTATAATCCAACTGCTTATGATATGTACTTCCATTCCTAAAGAATAATGTCCGTTGATACGCTTAAGAAAACAGTTGCCGAAGCAGCAATAGAATATGTGCAAGCCGGTGATTTGATCGGTGTGGGCACAGGTTCCACAGTAGATTACTTCATCGCCGCCTTGGCGGGTATATCCACTCATATAGAGGGTGCGGTGGCAAGTTCAAAGAGAACTGCCGAGCAGTTGCAGGCGTTGAATATTCCGGTGGTTGACTTGAATACCACCGACACTTTGCCGCTTTATGTAGACGGTGCCGATCAAGCCGATCAAAACTTATATCTGATTAAGGGTGGTGGCGGTGCGCTCACTCGCGAGAAAATCATTGCCACAGCAAGTTCCCGCTTTATATGTATCGTGGACGAGACAAAAACCACCGAACCGTTCGGCTCTTTTCCTTTAGCGATAGAGGTGATCCCTATGGCAAGGAGCTTTGTCGCACGTGAATTGTCAAAAATGGGCGGTGTGCCTAGATGGCGAGAAAATTTTCTAAGCGATAACGGAAATATGATTTTAGATGTTGCCGCATTGGATATGAGTAATCCTCTGAAACTTGAATCGGATATTAATCAATTAGCCGGCGTCGTGGCATCAGGACTGTTTGCAAGGCGGCGCGCCGATGAATTATTGGTGGCAACTCGGCAAGGGATAAAAACCTTAAGCCGTGCATAAGGCTGTTGAAAAAGTACCTTCATCGCCCAAGCGGTTGCAACTGTGCAAGGACAACACGTTACAGGGCTGCGTGGCTAATCATCGTCAATTAATTCTTGGAGTGGCGGTTGGATGATGCGATAACGCCAGCCAGACGACAAGGGCATATTTTTTCTGTTTCGTTTATCTCTAATAAATGCCAGTATCTGTTTGTTGCTTGCAATTAAAGACTTGTCTATTTCGTGATTCTTAGCCGTCTGAGACACTACATTTTTTATTTTGTTTACCAGTTGTTTATCCTTCATTGACATAGGTTCGGTATCATAAAATATTGGTTGGGTAGATTGCAGGCGTGTTTCAAGATCATCTATATCTACATCTAAATGCTCTTTACAAATTTTTGCCAACGCGCTAAGCGACTTTTGGTTCTGGGCAACCGCAATAAGGTATTCGTCTTTGACCAACCAACGTCGCGGTATATTAACTTCCATCGCTTTTTCCTCACGCCATTCAGCTAGTTTTGTTAAACGACCTTTCTCGTCTGCCGAAAGGGATTGGCCTTCGCCTGAGACTTTAGGTTTGGCACGTTCAAAACTATGCTCATAATAATCCGCTAAAACACGCTCGCTGTCTTCTTCAAACCATTCTAATTTTTCCGATTCCTGCAGTCGTTGTTTTAACAAGTCGTACAGCTCATTTAAGTAAATAACATCTTCAGTCGCATACTTGATTTGTTCCTTGGACAGAGGTCTAGTTAGCCAATCGGATCTTGCGTATCCTTTTTTCAATTTTATGCCCAGACTCTCCCGAACTAGATCCTGATAACTAATCATACGACCAAAACCAAGAAATGCTGCTGCCATTTGGGTATCAAACAAAGACTCTGTAATAGGGCAAGCGATACACTCCAATAACATGAGGTCTTGTTCATAGCTATGAATAACCTTCGTGATTATAGGTTGCGCGAGTAATTTTCTTAACGGATGTAAATCCCTCAGTGCCATGATGTCTAATAGCACATGGACAGTACCGTCGCTGATTTGTACTAAGGATGGTTGTGGATAATAAGTAGACTCACGAACATATTCGGTATCTATCGCGATACTTGCGGATTTCTCAAACAGAACACACATACCGAACAGCGAGGTGTCATCTGTAACTATTCCCCCAAAATTATTCGTATTCAGGATGTTTTTATTAGGTCTGTATTGGGTCACATGCTTATAATACTAAAATAATCAGATATTTTATAGGGTAGTAAGTGTGATTTTCTCTAAAGCAGTTTTTTATGGCGAATTTTCTGTAGCCACACCATACCTTTATTATTAGTAAGTTTTATGCGCTATTCATTAGAATTTTTAATCCGCAAGGGATTGAATAAAGCGACTTTGTCGTGGGCTTTGTACGATTGGGCGAACTCTGCTTTCGCAACCGTGGTACTAGCAGGCTTTTTCCCTATCTTGTTTAAGGACTATTGGGGCAATCAGTTAGAGGATACTCAGATTAGTCTGCTCCTAGGCATTGCTGCTTCGCTCTCTGGTCTACTACTCGTTTTGGCGGCACCAGTGATAGGGTATTTAGCCGATCTAAAGGCGGTAAAAAAACCTTATCTAGCAATTTGCGTATTTATCGGATCTCTCGCAACTATCGCCTTTGCCTTTATCAACGAGGGGGCGTGGCAGGCAGCAATCGTTTGTTATGTTCTATCGGTCTTTATGTTTATGGCCGGAAATGTTTTTTACGATGCGCTACTGGTCAGCGTCGCTTCTCCTGCTTATTACAACCGTATCTCGTCAACTGGTTTCGCCTTAGGCTACCTAGGCGGTGGGATAGCCCTCATTGTTAGCGTGCTGGTTATATGGCAAAGCGGCATTGACAAAATGCAAGATACTTTTGCTGGGATAGGTATATGGTGGCTATTATTCAGCATCCCGCTATTTCTATTTGTGAGCGAGAAGTATAAACGCAATTCGCCTTCCTTCGGCTTTCTAAAACCGCTTAAACTATTACGCACCCAACCTGCCATAGCGTGGTTTTTGTTAGCATACTGGCTTTATATAGATGCGGTAGATACGGTTATCAGGATCGCAGTGCATTACGGGCAGGTCATCGGGTTTTCAACGAATGATCTTTTGGCTGCTTTATTGCTGGTGCAATTCATTGCCTTCCCAGCAACCTTGATTTATGGTCGTCTAGCGGAACGTTTAGGCGCGCATCTTATGATAGTAATCGGTATCGTTATTTATATTGTTATTTGTATTTGGGGGGCTTTATTAGAATCCATCTCAGGTTTTTATTTTTTAGTCGTGCTAATCGCCTTAGTGCAAGGTGGGTTACAAGCTCAAAGTCGCGCCTTCTATGCCGACTTAGTACCTAAAAAGCATGCCGCTCAGTTCTTTGGAATTTACAATATGCTGGGCAAGTTTGCAGTCGTCTTAGGTCCGCTACTATTCGGCACTGCAACGCATCTCAGCGATAATCCGAGGTTGGGTTTGTTGTCACTAATTTTTATGTTGGTGCTTGGGTTGATTATTTTTGTTTGGCGGGTACCACGCAAGCTCAGTTATTAAGGAGCTGGTGAAAAAGTGTCTGCATTAGTACATTCCCTTCCTTTGGAGGGGTGTCAGGCGCAGCCTGACGGGGTGGTTGTTAAGGTTCTGAACAATGTTACGCCGATTGACCTACTGGCTCAATCGGCGGTTCTATTTTTCAACATCCCCATGTTAGCCTTCCCCTACGGTGGTTTTCGTAAATTCAGCAGCGCGGAGCGGTTGAGATGGTGCAAGCGGTTACGTTTGGGTGATGGCAGTACTTTTTCAACAGCCCCACGGTATCTTAGTCAGTGGGTGTTCTAAAATTTTATTATCCAGCCAACATTTTTCGGCTTGCATGGTAATTCGATCGTCACAGAACAGTGCCGTTGCGTACGGGTAGATGTGGTGTTCTTGCGCAAGCACTCGCGCAGCAAGTGTTCGGGGGTTATCATCTTCCTTTACTGGAACACGCGCTTGTATTATCACTGGTCCATCATCCAATTCGGAAGTCACAAAATGCACGCTACAGCCGTGAAACCGCTCACCTGCTTCCAGAACTCGTCGATGTGTATCCAGCCCCTTATATGCCGGCAACAAAGACGGGTGGATATTTAGAATACGAGCTTCAAAAGTTTCAACAAAACGAGGATTCAATATCTTCATAAAACCTGCCAACAATATCAAGTCGGGTTGATGTTTTTGTATGTTGTCAATTAAAGCGGTTTCAAAATGCACATTGTTGGGGAAATTGGTTTGGGCATCAACTACCGATGTGGCAATTGACTCTTGTTGTGCTTTGTGCAGTGCGGTTGCATCGGCGCGATCGCTAATCACACATACGATCTCACCGTTGATAGAACCTGCTTTAATCGCTGCAATCAGTGCTTCTAAATTACTCCCGCGGCCGGAGACTAAAACAACGATGCGTTTCACCGACCAACTCTGTGTGCTAACGATAAATTACGCAAGGTTGTGCTTCTTGATGCGATTGGATCTCACCAATTTGCCATGCAGACATTTGTGCATGTTCTAGGTGTTGCATAATTTCGGCTTGCTGTTGCGGGGTAATAATCAAAACCATGCCGATACCGCAGTTATAGACGCTTAGCATTTCTTCGGCAGGCAAATTGCATTTTTTTTGCAACCAACCAAAAACCTCGGGCCGTTGCCAACAGGTCGCATCAATATGCGCACAGTGGTGATCGGGTAAAACACGTGGCAGGTTAGAGCTGATACCACCGCCGGTAATATGCGCAAGCGCGGCTATCAATCCTTGCCGTATCAATGGCAGTAATGTGCGTACATAAATTGTGGTTGGGCGCAACAAAAGTTCTCCGAGCGTACTATCTCCCAGAGGTTCATCAAGTTTGATACGATGATCGGCAATCAGTTTGTTGATGACCGAATAGCCGTTGGAATGAAAACCACTTGATGCAATCCCGATGATGATATCACCTGCTTTGATGTTTTGCTTTGGTAGCAAGGTTCCGCGTTCAGCCAAGCCCACGGCGAAGCCGGCGAGGTCGTATTCGCCTTGCGGATAACACCCGGGCATCTCAGCAGTCTCGCCACCGATCAATGTAGTATTCGCTTCCTTGCATCCTTGTACGATGCCCTGAATAATCGTCTGTGCAGCATCCACATCAAGTTTTCCACAGGCAAGATAATCCAGAAAGATAAGCGGTTCTCCGCCTTGTGAAAGAATATCGTTGACACACATTGCCACTAAATCTATACCTATGGTGTCGTGTTTATTCATTAGCTGCGAGAGCTTTAGCTTGGTTCCGACACCGTCGGTTGCGGCGAGCATTACGGGTGCTTTATAGCCTGCTGCTGCTATATCAAATAACCCTGCATACCCGCCGATATGGCTTACTACGCCTTTACGAACGGTTTGCTCGCATAGTGGTTTGATTTTCTCGACCAACGCTTCACCGGCAGCGATATCCACACCGGCTTGTTGATAATGCTTGCTTGAATGTTTAGAGTTATTGTCGGACATTAAATATGTTTGCTTGTTTAGGGTAAAATAATTATTTTACCTGATTCAAGGCTAGGTTTTATTAACTATAATGAACTCCGTAACGAGACATCTACCCAATTTATTAACTGGTATCCGGTTGCTGTTGATACCAGTGCTGATATATCTTTTGTTGAGCGGCTATTTTGAAGGTGCGCTCTATCTGATTATTGTGATGGGTTTGACCGATGCGTTTGACGGGTTTCTCGCTAAAAAACTAAATTGTGTTTCTCGCTTCGGCGAGTTCTTTGATCCGATCTGCGATAAGTTTATGCTGGTCAGCACTACGCTAACCTTAGCTTATATAGGATTGCTACCAGTTTGGTTGGTTTCGCTCATCGTTGCACGTGATTTGATAATCGTGGCTGGTGGTTATACCTATTATTTATACATTGAGAAGTTTCGCGCAAGTCCCTCAATGCTAAGTAAAGCAAACACCTTCTTTCAGCTATTGCTGACCGTTATCGTAATATACAGTCAGATCAATTTTGTTCCTGCACAATGGATTGGGGGGCTGATAAACATCGTCGCAGCCACAACTTTACTAAGCGGTATAGCTTATGTATGGACCTGGGGGCGTAATGCTATTAGAGCGCGAGCCTGAATAAACTTTCTGGCACCCTGACAATGTCATCAAAATTACTGGTTATTTTAATAGGGCTCGCTTTATCGGTTCTAGCAATTTATAGCCTGAAGCCCATATTAACGCCCTTTGCATTGGGCTTTCTATTGGCATATCTAGGCACACCCGGAGTGTCGTGGTTGACGCATATAGGTTTAGGTCGCACACCGTCGGCTTTGCTAATGCTCGTCTTAATTTTGTTTAGCTTGAGTATTATCTTCTTACTATTGGTTCCGATCATTCAAGTGCAGATTGGATGGATAACGATGCATTTGCCGGAACTCATACAATGGTTTCAACATAAGCTCGTCGGACTCTTCCCTGCTTACCAACATCAATGGGATATAGAAAGTATCAGGCAGTTGCTAAGCGAACATTGGCGTGGTGCCGCAGTTGCTACAAACCAATTAATTGAATGGTTGGCAATCGGCGGCAGTGCTTTCTTCACATTACTGATGACACTGTTTTTAACGCCACTGATCAGTTTTTATCTGTTGCGTGATTGGGACAAGATGCTTGATAATCTTAAAGGTTTATTACCCTCCTCTATCAAAACACTCGTGTGTCGCTTGTGTAGAGAGAGTGACAAAATCTTTTCGGCTTTTATGCGCGGGCAGCTGACCGTGATGTTGTCGCTGGCGACTCTCTATAGTATAGGTCTCTATCTCATCGGCTTAAAGCTAGCACTGGTCATCGGCATACTCACCGGGTTGCTAAGTTTTATCCCCTACGCCGGCTGGTTAATCGGCTTGGTGACAGCGACGACGGCTTTGTTTTTACAGTTCGGGTTGGATTGGATGCAGATACTCTATTTGCTTATATTGTTCATCGTGGTGCAGTTCATTGAGTCGTTTTTCTTAACCCCGAAGTTAATCGGCAACCGTCTAGGGTTGCATCCGCTCACAGTGATTTTCTCAGTGATTGTTGGCGGACAGCTATTCGGTTTTTTAGGTATTCTACTGGCGTTGCCGGTCGCTTCTATATCACTCGCGCTGCTCAGAGTATGGCGTGAAAATTCGTTTCCTAAAACATCGGAACTTTCAACGTGAGTTTGTCCAAGCAGTTGTTGCTACGGTTAAGCCCTGAAAAAAACAAAGTCTTTGATAATTTTCTAGCAACAAACAACCAGACCACAGTAGACCATTTGCTTAGTCTATGCCGAGACGATAGGCTCAGGGACAATCAAACTTATCTTTGGGGCAAAGCTGCAAGCGGTAAAAGCCATTTGTTGCAAGCCGCCTGCAGTACAGTATCACAGCGCGCTAAAAGTAGCATTTATCTACCTCTGCAACAGGTAGGACAAGAAGCCGACCAAATTCTCAAAGGATTAGAGTCGGTTGACCTCGTATGTATAGACGACATTGACCTAATTACTCGCGCCGAGCTTCAACTTGAACACCCACTTTTTCATTTGATAAATCGGCTACGCAGCGAAAACGGCTGTTTGATTATGGCCGGGCGCAGCAATCCCAGGCATTTGACCCTTCAATTAGCCGACTTGCACTCGCGACTACTATGGGGTAGTGTGCTTCGATTGACGGCAATTCCCGATATGGAGAAACCAAACGCGCTTTCTCTGCACGCCAAGTTTAACGGCTCTGAGATACCAAAGACAACGATAACTTATCTAATGAACCATTATCCTCGCGACATGGATTATTTAACTAAGGTGGTTGATCATATCAGCCGAGTCGGATTTCAGTGTAAGCGACGGCTCACGGTTCCCTTCGTCAAGCAGGTACTCAAAGAAACAACTGATTTTTAGCTTGCGCGGTGAATTACGTAACTATTGAAATTGTAGGGGTGGACTTGCATGAACCCAACCGCTTGCGCCACAAGATTATGGTTTGCATAAATTTGATGGATGAATGGATCGGTGGTGCAGACGCAACGCGTTCGGGAGGGCATGTGGGACTGTTGAAAAAGTACCGCCATTGCACAAATTGAACCACTATGTGCCATATAATTTATGAAAACCGTAGGGGCGGATTTATATATCCGCCCTACGGTACCGTCCTGCAAAACCGTAACCGCTTGCGCCACAAGATTATGGTTTGCATAAATTTGATGGATGAATGGATTGGTGGTGCAGACGCAACGCGTTCGGGAGGGCATGTGGGACTGTTGAAAAAGTGTCTGCATTAGTACATTCCCCTCCTTTGGAGGGGTGGCAGGCGAAGCCTGACGGGGTGGTTGTTAAGGTTCTGAACAATGTTACGCCGATTGACCTACTGGCTCAATCGGCGGTTCTATTTTTCAACAGCCCCATGTTAGCCCTCCCCTACAGGTGGTTATCGTAAATTCAATGGCGCAAGCGGTTACTTTTGGGTGATGACAGTACTTTTTTAACAGCCCCAATTACTTGGGAGTACCTCCTAAAATGGCATCTAACTCGGCTTTATATGCTGGCCAATATTCTTGTATTAATTCGTACTTATCCAAATATTTATAATACATCTCATCTATCTTCGCCTTCGCCTTCGGATATTTGGAATATACTTCATAAAGAGAAGTGCCTTTGCTAGGACGAATATCCGCTTTCACGTTAAGGCTCAAAAATGTTTCCTGCAAACCAGGACAAGCTATTTTCTCCTCTAGCTTTCTGATATCCTCACTCAGGTGCTCATACCTAATTATAAAATCAGCAACCGACTTCCCATTGATATGTATCTGATAATAATCCAGGAAGGGGTTTGACCTGATGTTTTTACGAAAGACGAAAGCTATGAATTCTTCAAAGTCTTTTTTTATCTCGCTTAGTCTCTCGCCTCTTTTTTTCCAAAAATACCATGAAATGGCTTTTTGGTATGGGTTTCGTATGATTGCTATCTTCAGATAATTATCAAAAATATCTGCTGTAATTAATCCTCTTATGTCATTGGCACTTAAATGATCTATGCGCTTTCTTATCATAAAGGGCTCATAGTTTTGTGCAGAAGGAAACCCTAAAGTCTCTCGCGGCTCCTCGCCTGGCCCCAGTATCTCTGACAATACATCGTCAGGACCGCAATATTTTGAAAGTGCCGTCTCAAAAGAGCTACCGGCAACCTTTTTTAACTTGATATGTATTACTTTGAGCTTGTGCGAAATAATCATTTATGCCTCAGACTGATGCGTCTTTAGAGAGCCAACTAGTGCTTGAACATCTGATAAGTTATGCTTGACTAGATAAGCGGCGATATCACTATTTATCTTTGCACAAATCAGCGGTTCATAAAACAAAGCAGTGCCTATCCCGATTGCAGTCGCACCTGCCAACATAAACTCAATTGCATCTTGCCCGTTGACTATGCCACCTTGCCCAATAATCGGGATGCGATGCGGACGGCACACTTGATAAACCTCAAACACTTTGAGCAGTGCTATTGGTTTAATCGCCGGACCCGACAAGCCGCCACAATCATTACCCAATACCGGCATCCGCTTATCTATATCTATCGTCATACCGGAAATCGTATTAATAACCGCAAAGGCATCGCTACCAGCTTCTAAACAGCGTCTCGCATTCTCGGCAATATCGGTTTGGTTAGGAGAAAGTTTGGTAATCAGCGGTTTAGTGGTCGCTTTACGACAAACCTCAACAATTTGTGCCGAGACTGTGGGGTCATTGCCGAACTCAGTGCCACCTTTTTTCACATTAGGACACGATATATTAATCTCTATTGCATCAATTGTGGTATCGTTCAGACGGCGCGCCAACTCACTGTACTCTTCAATGCAAGCACCTGCTATATTGGCAATGTAGCGTGTTTGGGAAAAATCCAATGTAGGTAATATGTCGTTAACCAATGCCTCTATACCTGGATTTTGCAAGCCGATTGCGTTCAGCATACCGTCGTCGGTCTCAGCAAGTCTATGGGCGGGATTGCCGATACGCGCCTCCAATGTTGTGCCTTTAAGACATACCGCTCCGACTTCTGTAAGCGAAAATCCGTCTACTCGGGTATATTCGTCGCCAAAACCTACACATCCTGATAGCAGTACTAAAGGAGAATTGAAATGTAAGTTGCAAAACTCTATTCCTAATTCGGGATTTTGAGGGGAAGTATTTTTTGACATACCTAGATACCAACGAGATTTTTTATATACAACATAAGTTATTGCGATTTGAAAGATGCTTGCCTTTGTAGCAGTTGTTCAACCGCCGCTTTGGCATGAATCCGATCGTCTAAAATCAATGCAATCTGCTCACAGATGGGCATTTCTATTTTATGCCGGTTTGCTATCTTCAGCACTGCCCTTGTCGCATCCACACCCTCAATCACCTGAGTGTTCTGCTCACGCGCGTTGCCAGCACCTCCGTATTCTACAATCATCCTACCGAAATTTTGATTACGGGATTGGCTGCTTGCACACGACAACACAATATCGCCTATTCCTGCTAATCCAACTATTGTTTCGGCGCGTCCTCCCACCGCTTCGGTAAAGCGAATTGCCTCGTTTATACCTCGGGTGATGAGCGCAGCTTTGGCGTTTTCTCCTAATGCCAGTCCTTCGGCTACACCAGCAGCAATCGCAAGAATGTTTTTCAACGCGCCGCCACATTCTACACCGATCATATCGTCGGTCGTATAAACCCGTAGCTTGTCGCCGTGCAATAATCCAGCAAGCGTATCTGCAAAAGGTTTTTGTTCGCAAGCAATAACCAATGCAGTCGGCAGACCTGCCGCCACTTCGTGAGCGAAAGAAGGTCCCGACACGGCTGCCAACGGCAGTTCAGTGCCAAGCGTTTCCGAGACGACTTCGTGTATCCAGCAGCCGCTATCAGCTTCCACACCCTTACACGCCCATGCGATACCTTGATGTCGCTCATTGAGTATCAGCGAGATGTCCTGGATTAGTCGGCGTATCGTCGCCGTCGGGGTGACAAGCAATAAAATGTCACCGCCGGCAACTGCCGTGGCGAAGTCTTGATGACATGTAATTTCATCGGGTAATCTAGTGTCTGGCAGGTAGGCTTGGTTGTAGCGGGTGGATGCCATTTCCCCCATTAGCACTTGATCGCGCCCCCATAGATTAACCTTGCAACCACGCTCGGCAAATTGCACGGCAAGTGCCGTTCCCCATATACCTGCACCAATAATCGTTAAACTGTGCATCGTATGCGGTGTAGCCGCTTAATGAGGCTTACTCGTCACTCGCTCGTTTTTTGCGTAGTTCTTTTGTACGTATATGCTTTCAAAGTTGATCGGTGCCATTAACAGCTGCGGGAACCCACCTTTAGAAACCATACTTGATATGGCTTCTCTCGCATACGGAAAAAGGATATTAGGGCACTCTACTTGTAAGGCTTTATCTAATTCCTCACCCATAAGTTCCGATATCTGAAACATCCCGGCTTGTTCGATTTCCACTATAAAAATGGTCGTCTCGTCATGTTTTGCGGTTACCGTAACATGAAGAACAGACTCATACAGATCGTCATCGCCTTCCACTTTCGTGTTAAGACTATGCAGCTTGATATCTACATTGGGGTTCCATTGCGCGTCTAATATCTCTGGTGTGTGAGGAGATTCAAAAGAAGAATCTTTAACATATATGTGTTTTATTTCTATCATATTTTTAGTCTCGTTATGTTCTCAAACATTGTGAACTTGACACTTATAGTGCAGACTCACCATTCAACAGTTTATCGAGCTTGCCTTCCTGATCAAGCTCCACCATCTCTTGATATCCGCCGACATGAAAATCATCTATGAATATCTGCGGCACTGATGTGCGCTCGGTACGTTCTTGCAACTTCATTCTAGCTGCCTTATCTTGATCCACTCTGATCTCATTGTAGCGTGCTTGCTTTTTATCAAGCAACCGCTTAGACCAGGTGCAATAGGGGCAACTTGCCGAAGTATAAATTAAAACTTTAGCTCTTCTCATTTTTTTATCACCGGCATGTTCGCGTCTTTCCATGCCGCAATACCTCCTTTCAAACTATACACTTTAGTAAAACCTTGCTTGCAAAGCAAGCTACACGCTTTAGGCGACTTAAATCCGTTCATGCAAAAAGCAATCACTGGCTTATCTTTTAACTTCACCAACTCAGAAAAACGGTCACTCAGGGTACTAAACGACACATGCTTTGCGTCGCGTATGCCACTGCCGCCGAGTTCGGTGGCTTCACGCACATCCAACATAATCGCATTTTCGTGGTTTAGCATCTGCACTGCCTCAGGGGGCGTTAAATCCTTATACTTCTTTGTTAGCTTTTTGGCTTCGGTAATAACGATCGCCGTCAGCAGTATCAATAGCAGTGTCACCAAAAATAAATTATCGGTAACAAAATCCATATAATCGGTCTGCATACTTTTATCTTAAAGTACCGTTGTCGTCAGACACATGCGAACAGAACACTTTGTGCATCATATCTATTAACATTAGCGTGCGCTGATCTCCGATACGATATAGTACACGATTGATGTCCTTTCTGCTCGCCAACACACCTTTTTCTTTCAATATGGATAAATGTTGCGAAACATTACTCTGAGAAGTGCCTACCTTTTCTACCAATTCTTGCACGCTCATCTCGCTACTATCCAAGATACAAAGTATCTTAAGACGCAAAGGATGTGCCATTGCTTTTAAGGTTTCGGCGGCATCTTCTATGATCTGATCCATATTGCCGATCGGCATAGTACTGCTGATATTTTTAGTGGTTCCTAGTATTTCCATATAACTACCTGATTGCATTTTCCTTATTACATTATAATACGCAATGGTCTCATATAATAGTTACGATGATTTCGCAACATAAATTAAGGCTAATCGCATTGTTTTTCGCATTATGTGCAGGGACGGTAGCATTTTCCCAAACCTACGATGAACGCCTACAATCAATCAAATCGCAAGTGCTGGAAAAGCAACGCGAACTAGGTTCTGCGGCTAAGGAAATCGATCAAATACAGCAACAGCTGGGACAAAGTGCGCGCAGCCTCAACGATGCCAAGCGTAGTTTGGAAAAATCGAGTGCAAATCTTTCTGAATTGAAATCAAAATTATCCACGCTCACAAAACAAGCTGAGGACTTATCCGACCTACACGCTGACCACTTATCCTTGCTTGCATCAGGCTTACGCTCTATGCAACACGACGCGCGAACCCATCGCTTTAGCTATTTACTTGGTGCCGACGACTGGCGTGGTTTTGAACGGCGGGCAGTCTATTACGATTACTTTAATCGACAAAGAGCAGATAAATTATCTAAACTTTCAGAACAATTATCGCATTTATCAGAGATACGAACGGCACTTGACACACAAAACCGTGCCATGGAACTAGAACACGCACAGCAACAGCGGATACTACGAGAAATTGAGCAGGAACGACAAAAGAAACAGGAAATAATCAATGTTTTAGAGCAAAAGATTGCACAAGAGCAGATCGCAATCTCGGTGCTACAAAAAGATGCCGAAAAACTGCAACAGCTTATAGCACGGCTCAACACATCGTCGGCTCCGGCACTACAATTCAACACGCTCAAAGGTAGATTGCCATGGCCATTGGACGGACCTATCAACACACGAAGCGATAATAAAAAACTGCCGGGAATCTTTTTACCGGCGACTGCCGACACTGAAGTTAAAAGCATCCACGACGGTAATGTAGTATTCAGTGATTGGTTTCGTAGCTACGGCATGCTATTGATCATTGACCATGGAGACGGTTATATGTCGCTTTATGCAAACAACGAAGTACTCTATAAGGAGGTAGGAGATAGTGTGCAAACCGGAGAGCGTATTGCGGAAGTAGGCAACGGCGGAACCTCCGGCAACACTGGTTTGTATTTTGAAATACGCAGATTTAACGAACAACTGGACCCCAAGCTGTGGTGCCATCGGCAAAATGCTTAATCGCATACTCTGAAAAGGTTTTGATAAATTGACGCAATCCGCAATCCATACGAAATCACCCGGATTAGGGAAAAAACTCCTTAAATCAACGGCTTCTTTCAGTCTGTTGACGATGTTGTCGCGGGTTTTAGGCTATGCCAGAGATGCGATCATTTTTATAGTCTTTGGAGCCGGTGGTGCCACGGATGCTTTTTTAGTCGCCTTCAGATTGCCCAATTTGATGCGGCGGCTTTTCGGAGAGGGCTCACTCTCTCAGGCCTTCGTGCCGGTGTTCCAAGAATATAAAAAACATCGCAGTCCCACCGAACTGCATAGGTTTGCAGATTGCGCTGCTGGCACCCTCGGCATGATATTGCTGGTTATCACCGTCATCGGGATACTCATAGCACCGGTATTAATTGCCATCTTTGCTCCCGGCTTTATAGACGAAGGTGATAGATTTGATTTGTCGGCACAGATGCTACGCATTACTTTTCCTTATGTGTTATTTATCTCTTTAACCGCACTTGCCACCGGCATCCTCAACAGCTATGGTCATTTCGGCGCACCGGCTTTCACACCAGTGTTGATGAATCTATCGCTGATTACCGCAACATTATGGGTGGCACCCAAGATGGATGAACCGATAACCGCCCTAGCATGGGGGGTTTTGGTTGCTGGCATCGTTCAACTCTTTTTCATTGTGCTTTGGCTTAGGCGTATTGATTGGACTTTCGGGTTTCGATTGGATTTCCGACATCAGGGTGTGCGACGGGTAGGACGATTGATGCTTCCGGCAATTTTTAGCTCGGCAATCGTACAAGTCAATCTTTTGTTTGATACATTGATAGCATCTTTCCTCGTTGCCGGCAGTATTAGCTGGCTTTATATCTCGGATCGCTTCGTAGAATTACCGATGGGGGTTTTCGGGATTGCTATTAGCACGGTGTTGCTGGCACGGCTGTCTGCGCATCGGGTTGCCTCCAATCTAAGGAGTTTTCAACAAACCATGGATTGGGGGGTGCGCGCTGCAATGATGCTCGCTTTTCCTTGCGTGGTCGGACTCATCGTATTGGCGCAACCTATACTAATCTCGTTGATACAATATCGCCAATTCACCTACGACGATACGCTGATGGTAAGCATCAGCCTGATTGCTTATGCACTCGGCTTACCTATGTTTATGCTCATTAAGATATTTTCTTGTGCTTTTTTTGCCCATCAAAACACCAAACTCCCGATGCGGATTGCCGTCGTTGCAATGCTTAGCAACATTGCACTGAATATCGTGCTGGTCTTATTATGGCAATACATAGGCTGGCTTGCACCACACGCTGCGTTAGCATTGGCAACCAGTCTATCGGCACTATTGAATAGCTTTTTGCTGTATCGTGCACTCGTCCGCCATCGTATATTTCGTGTCAATACCGAAACCAATACGCTGATCAAAAAGACACTAATTGCCGCCTTGCTTATGGGGCTACTGCTAATGTATCTCATACATTGGTTGCCCGATTGGAATGTTTGGGATGCGGCGTATCGCGTGGCGGCACTGGCAGGCACGATCATATTAGGTGCCGGCTTTTATTTCATCGTGTTATTGCTATTGAAAGTGAAGTTGCGTGAAACCTTACATTGGAACACACAATGATGTTTGAATGGCGCGCCCAGCAGGATTCGAACCTGCGACTTCTGCCTCCGGAGGGCAGCGCTCTATCCACTGAGCTACGGGCGCGCTTGAACTGGTGCCGGTGAGAGGAGTTGAACCCCCGACCTACTGATTACGAATCAGTTGCTCTACCAACTGAGCTACACCGGCATAAAAAAACCAACCGACAGAAATTTTAGCATATACAGAACCGCCCCAGGGGAGAGCTAACATGGGACTGTTGAAAAAGTGCTGTCATTGCACAAATTGAACCACTATGTGCCATATGATTTATGAAAACCGTAGGGGCGGATAATTGAAATGCCGATTGACCTACTGGTTCAATCGGCGGCTTTATTCTGCCCTAACGCGACGTACTTGCACGATTTATACATTCATCCATCAAATTTATGCAAACCATAATCTTGTGGCGCAAAGCGGTTACGGTTTTGCAGGACGGTACCGTAGGGCGGATATTAAAATTGCCGATTGAACTACTGTCTCAATCGGCGGCTTTATTCTGCCCCTACCATTTTCTTAAATTCAATGGCGCAAGCGGTTGGGTTCATGCGATGACGATACTGGCTCAATCGGCGTAACATTGTTCAGAACCTTAACAACCACCCCGTCAGGCTTCGCCTGCCACCCCTCCAAAGGAGGGGAATGTACTAATGCAGATACTTTTTCAACAGCCCCATGTTAGCCCTCCCCTACACATGTAATTTACGTTGTGGTTTTGCACAACATGTTAAGGTTAAAATTTTAGTTGTTCTTGGCGCAAGGAACCGGAAGCGCACAGATTAGACACTGCCACTCCCAGCAAGCGCACTGGTCGTTTGCCGATTTCTGTTTTTTGCATTAGTCCGTGTAGTACAGACCACATTTCTTTCAAACCGCTTAGCGGATGGTCTAGGGTATGGCTACGAGTGATTTGTTGAAAATTCGCATATTTGACTTTCAAGGTCACCGTTCGCCCGCTTAAGTTGCGCGCCGCAAGTATACGGGCAACTTTGGTTGCATACTGTTTTAGTTCTTCCTGAATAGCCTGTTCTTTTATAAGGTCATTTCTAAAGGTAGTCTCTGCCCCGATGGATTTACGCGGTCGTTCCGAGACTACCTCTCTGTGGTCTATACCGCGCGAGGCATCATAATAATAATCCCCTGCTTTGCCGAAAGTTGCAACTAGTAACTCACGCGTGCAATGTCTGAGATCCAAGCCATTTTTTATTCCCATCTTTTGCATACGCTGTTGTGTAACCTTGCCTATGCCATGAAAGCGACCGATTGGCAAACCGGCAACAAAATCTAAACCATCGGCAGGAGCGATGAGATAGCAGCCGTCAGGCTTATCCATATCCGATGCGATTTTAGCCAAAAATTTATTATAAGAAACACCTGCCGACACGGTAAGTTTAGTCTCGTTGAGTACTTGTTTTTTAACTTGGTAGGCAAGATTACGAGCAGCTTTTATATCTGCTGCCGAGTCGCTGACATCCAAATAAGCCTCGTCTAGCGATAGCATTTCTACAAGGTCGGTGTAGCAATGAAAAATTTCTCGTATCTGCGCAGAAACCTGCCTATAAACTTGAAAACGAGGTTTTACAAAAATTGCTTGCGGACATAAACGAGCGGCGGTTGACGACGGCATTGCAGAATGTACGCCGAAAGGACGCGCCTCATAACTGCATGTTGCAACCACGCCACGTTCGCCGGGCTTGCCGCCGACTACGATAGGTTTGCCGGCATATTGAGGGAAGTCGCGCTGTTCTACAGATGCGAAAAAAGCATCCATATCAAAATGAATAATACGCCGATGTTCAGACATGGAGCTACTGAAAAAGTATTTCATACGCTGTAGGGGCAGATTTATATATCCGCCCTAACGCGACGTACTTGCACGATTTATACATTCATCCACCAAATTTATGGGAACCAAAACCAAGTGGCGCAGAGCGGTTCTGTTTGTTCAGAACGGTACTTTAGGGAGGGCATGTTAGCCCTCCCCTACCATTTTCGTAAATTTGGTGGCGCGAAGCGGTTCTATTAGCACCGAACGGTACTTTTTCAACAGCCTCATATTAATTAAACGGTAGACGAGCGCGCAACTGTTCTCTATCAAACCACCATGTGTCGCCGGTAATAACATCTATCACTTTTGCCATTGCCGGTAAAAATTCCTTAGCGTCTTTCAGCCCTAAGATCTCCATCCAGATATTGATGCTTTCCTCGTCGGTGATATTACGATGACGACGCGCAACATCGGCAATCTTTTGTTTAGTTAAAAACAATAAACTATCGCGTTGTTCGCCGGATACTCGCAAATCTGCAACATAATGTGCGACAACCGCAGCTACGGCACCCCCGTCCGAGTCATCTGGGGTTTCGTCTATTACATAATGTATAACACGAATTGATAAAATTGGGTCAATCGGGTAAGTAATCGCAAGCCAGCACGCCATACCCAATGCCGGGATTGAATCCTCACAGTCGCAACGATAGACAAGTTCGCACGCTTCTACTGCGGATTGCCATTGCTCGGTTTCCAAAAAATAATCAAAGCTGGCGCGAGCAAGTTTCCACGCTTGTGGTTTGTCGTCCAGTTCTACTAAAACTGCAGCCTTCTCAAACACGAGCATCTGCCGTTCATTCGCAGAGGATGCTGGCAACTGAGCAAGATTTCGTTCAACTTCTCGCAAGTGATTTTCCAAGCTGGCGCGAGTTTGCCGTTCATCGCTACCCGATATGATTTGATCTATTAGGTCGCTATTCATGACGACGATTATAAACCAATAAAAAAGCCACCGACACTTTCGCACCGGCGGCTCCTTAACATACAAATAAATGCTTATAAATTAAGCATAACCCGCATGTTTATTCATTGCATCGGCAATTTGACGCTCATCTCATCCGAAGGTTCAATCGGCACACTCGGACGCAGCAATGCGGCAGTTACGGTTATAGTTTCGGCACGACTGCAATGCATACGACTGGGCCAAGGCGAGTGAGGTTCCCCAACCACTTCCATAGCCATTGCGGTCCCCAATGGCTAGTGCTCCACAGGCGTTGCGGAACCAAGCAACCTCTGCACAGCTGGTGCCTCTTCGACTGCGGCACTCTGCAATGGCTCGGTCCCGAGCACTGTATCGACTATCGTAGCTCCAGGATATTCCCCAAGCGTAGCCGCCACCGGATTCCTGACTGAAGACGATTGAACCATAGCGATCCTCAGCGGATACTGGCAAAGACACTAGTAATAAAACAAATACTACTAACATCAAATGCATGACAATGTTTATAAATTTATTCATCACTTCACCTCCTTGTTAAATATTAAAAATCTATCTCATAATTAGAGCAAATTGCTCATAAAAAAATTATACGCTTTTTTAAGAGAATTGCTACTTGTTGTACGATGCCATGACATATTGGACAAATTAGAGGACTGTTGAAAAATAGAACCGCCGTTTGGTGCAACGGCAACAAATGGCGTGACAGTGTGCAGAACCCTAACATCGGTATGTAGGTCGGACAAGCCAAGGCTTGTCCTAAATAGTGGGTACGCAAAGGAGAATCACTGATTGAACCAGTAGGTCAATCAGTGTGACATTGTGCAGAACCTCAGCATGATTGCTAAACGCATGCATTACAAAATGCGCCTACCACCCCTCCCAAGGAAGGGAATATCACTTTTTCAACAGCTCCACATGTTGTTCTGCCCCTAAGGGTTGATAATTCAATAAAAAAAGCCGCCGACACTTTCGCACCGGCGGCTCCTTAACACACAAATAGATGCTTATAAATTAAGCATAACCTGCATGTTGATTCATTGCGTCGGCAATTTGACGCTCGCCTTCTACGGCTTCGTTGTCATCCCATTTCTTGAGTTCCGTTTCCATCAATTTATGGAAAAGCATTGGGAACAATGCAACGGCAAACAGCATGAAGTAACCACAGTTGGTGTTGGGGGCACCGACTTCGTCAAGCTCCCAAAAGTGCGTTTCACCGCGATCATGGTGATCTGCCTGACGACCTATTTCTATGAAATACCAACTGGTCAAAGCAGTAGAGTTATCCCATGAATGACGGTAGTCTATAGGCTGACCTTTCTCACGAATCAAACCATAGTGCTCTAGATAGTTCAGTGCTTCCAATTCAAAGTTGGAGATCAACCAAACTAGTGCTAGACATGCAACGCCAAGCCATCCGCCTGCCAACCAAAATAGGAATAGAGACGGCAAGCTCATTGCATAACCTCTAAGCCAACGGTTCTGCCATGATAAGAACGGCACACCTTTGCGTGCTAAACGATCTTTTTCCATGCCGTAAAGGAACTTTGATTGTCCCAAATAAGACAACGGAAGATGCCCGAATAGACTACGACCACGCGGTGCCGTTGCCGGGTCATCCGAGCAACCTAGCTCCAAGTGGTGATTGTAGACGTGCGCATAGCAAAAATGGGAAGCACCACTCAATGCCATCATCCACCGTGCAATCACGAAGCTGAAGCCTTTGGTGTGCGCCAATTCGTGTCCGTATATAATGCCTATCCCGGCAAAAATTCCGGATGAGATGACCGCACCGACTAATTGTAGTCCAGTGATGCCTTGGTAGACGGTGATACCGAACATCTCAGTCGTTCCGAAAGGAACACCTACGGCATATTCGTAAATCCGCCATGCCAAGTTTATTTGTAGCAATACAAATATCGCTAGCATAAAATACATGACACCGTTTTGGAAATTCGGGATACCGTTGGTATCGCCGTTTTCGTCAAAACCTGCTCCCATGGTTTTCCTAGAGACTATTGCGTCTATAAGAATACCTGCGCCTAGCATATAGACACCTAGCCATACCCACGGGCCGCCAATAAAGACGCCCCACATAGCGAGTAGTATTGTGGCAGGTGCCAACATGTAGCGAGCATTTATCATAAATTTATTCATAATTTTATCTCCTCGTTAAATGTTAAGAAATCTATTTCTATAGGTAGAGCAACTTGCTCATAAACAAAATAATATAGCTTTTTGCAAAGAAAAAAAGTTTTTTTTTAGCGTTTTGTACAATACAAGAGCGATTAAATTTCTATTATTAATGAAATAAAGGCATAATTAGCATGAATAATACTTGTACAAAATGATTCGGCAGAAAAAAACATCTATACACACGATTGGTGTCGTTGCCCGCTATTGCGGTTTAAGTCCTGAAGTAATACGTGCTTGGGAGACCCGTTATCGCGCAATCTCTCCTCAGCGCACCGAACGCGGACAACGCGTCTATAACGATGCAGATATTCAACGTCTAATTTTATTGGCAAAGGCTTGCAGAGGTGGGCGGCGCATTAGTGATATCGTGCAACTATCCGATGCTAAATTGGTTGACATGATTGAACAAGACGAAGGTGCCCACGAACCTATCGTCACCCGAAATCAAAGACAGAGTACTTTCTTGGTATCGGATTATATAGAGTCTTGTATCACTGCGATTAAGGGTTTTGACTCGCACACCTTATTCCAAACTTTAACCAAAGCCGAAAAATCTTTGGGCACAGTGTTTATGGTAGAAGATCTATTAACGCCTTTGCTTACTCATATACGAGACGAATGTCGCCGAGGTAATCTGCTGGACGGACACCGCAAAATTTTCAATAGTCTAATCAAAACATATCTGATTATGTTAGGAACCCGCCGAGAAAAAGAACGATTCACGGCAGTAGTTTGTTCGTTGGAAGACGATCTTGAATTAAGTGGCTTAAAGACATTAGCTCTAGTGGCAGCGTATAAATGGCATCCTATTTATTTAGATGTCCGAAGCTCAGTAGAAGATATCTCCGACCTCGTTAATCAAGCCTTAGCTAAGGTGCTTATCTTCGTAAGCTGCGGTAGCGAAACCAATGACGATGCTCCCAACCTACTTCGTAGAGTTCGACAACGCGAACCCCAAATAGATATTATCATGTACGCACCGACAGGGAATAGTTATACAGAAGTAACCAAAGAGATAAAACTGATTCAGTGCAAGCGTCTAAAGCAGTTGCAATTTGAGTTAGATAAGTTGATGCTTTGACAACATATGAAGATACTGAAAAAGTACCACTAGTATCCACAAAACTTGA
This sequence comes from uncultured candidatus Poriferisulfidus sp., assembly GCA_965200865.1. Lineage (GTDB taxonomy): Bacteria > Pseudomonadota > Gammaproteobacteria > Poriferisulfidales > Oxydemutatoraceae > SP5GCR1. The sequence continues at coordinate 1,862,228 of CBDAVG010000002.1, forward strand.
ATCGGCTCAATCAGGTCGTCAAGGTTTTATCGCGGTTTTGCCATATTTCCGGAAGAATCACATCAGGACAGTTGGCAAAATTCGAGCGATCTAATTTATGCGGGAAGACTAATTCACGGTTATCTGGAAGGACCCTATCTTTGCGGATAAAAGTAAACTCCATTGTCCCGGGTATCTCTATGCCTCTGTAAAAAAACCTTCTAGTAGAACTATTAGGGTGAATATGTGCGACACAGAAATCTTCTAAGATTTTGTCAAAAACGCGCTTGAAGCGTAAGAAAACAGATAAGTTGAAAATTTCCATACTATGAAACTCAATGATCATTATCCGAAATCTCCTTAATATATCCGATGGTGTATCTATAAAAACATCAATCTCGCCTCCTTCTATATCCATTTGAAGGATCAAATCTTCTGTAGTATCCAAACTGCACTTTTTTTGAATCCAATCCTCCAATCGTATAGTCGTTAAATTGTTCTCCTTGCCCACAAACTTATTCTCAAAATCAAGCTCTAAATCAAAACGGAAAATCTTAGCTTTTCGTCTGATAAGTCTACGCAACCATCTGATAAACCTATCCAATGGTCTCTCCATTATGTTTCCTACTCGATCTGCAATAAACGCCTTTATTTCGTAATTAATACCTAGCATCTCCTCAAAGACACTCACACCCCCATAACCGATAGAAAAACAAGCCTTAATACCCTCTAAATCATCAGGCACCAGGTAGCCACCATCAGCACTATGACCAATTCTGATTAGGTCATAGCCTACTGCTCTAGGAGACAGACTTTTAATAAAATCCTTTAATTCTTTTTCCGGTGTACATTGTTGGGCAAGAAGCACTTGGTTCTCTTTTTTAACTCCCCGATGATAAACTTCAATATGTATCGGCTTTGATTTTTTAGTATTTACCTCCATAATAAATTCTATTTTACATGTTCGGTTTTATTGCGGTTTTGCCATATTTCTGGAAGAATAACATCAGGACAGTTGGCGAAATTTGGACGATCTAATTTATGCGGGAAGACTAATTCACGGTTATCTGGAAGGATCCTATCTTTGCGGATAAAAGTAAATTCCATTACAGCAAATATCTCTATGTTTTTATAAAAAAATCTTTTGCTAGTAGTATTGGGATGGATATGTGCGACACAAAAATCTTTCAAGATTTTGTCAAAAAGATACTTGTATTTTAAGAAAATAGATAGATCAAAAATCTTCATACCATGAAACTCAATGATCATAATTCGGAATTTTCTTAACACATCTGATGATGTATCCATCAAAACATCAATTTCGGCTCCTTCTATATCCATCTGGAGGATCAAATCTCCCGTGGAATCCAAATTCCACTTCTTTTGAAGCCAGTCGGTTAATCGTATAGTATTAACGTTATTTTTTGTACCTAAAAACTTATTTTCAAAATCAAAGGAACTTGATGTGGAACAAGAAGGATTGGATTCCCGTTTGATAAGTCCTTGCATCCATCTGACAAATCTTTTTATACTTATGTTTTTTCCCCTGTCCGCAATAAATATCTTTACGCCGTAGCGAGTAGCTAAAATCTCCTCAAAGGCACTATTCCCCCCATAACCCGGAGAAAAACAAGCCTCAATACCCTCTATATCATCAGGCACTAGATAGCCACCATCATCGGTATGACCAATTCTAATCAAATCATGGCCTACTGCTCTAGGAGACAAACTTTTAATAAAATCCTTTAATTCTTTTTCCGGCACACATTGCCGGTCAAGAAGCACTCGGTTCTCTTCTTTAACTCCGAGATGATAAACTTCAATATGTATTGGCTTTGATTTTTTAGTATTAACCTCCATAATAAATTCTATTTTACATGTTAATAATAAAATATTCTCTATGATTGATATTTGTTGCAACCTCACCCACACTGCGTTGAACTCACAATTACTTGATGTGTTGAAACGCGCAAGTCAAGCCGATGTGCAAGCTATGGTTGTGCCCGGTTCCGATGTGGAGGACAGTGCCGTAGCATTGAAATTAGCACAACAATATGCAAATGTTCTATGGGCAAATGTAGGCGTACATCCTCATCATGCTGACCGCTGGACTGATGCAAGCTACACAACCCTCAAAAGGCTAGCCGCCGATGTTAAAGTTATAGCAATTGGAGAAACTGGTTTGGACTATTATAGAAACTTATCTACACCTGCAACACAGCGATTCGTTTTTGAAAAACAGATTGAGTTGGCAGTTGATACTGGCTTGCCTTTGTTCATGCATCAACGCGATGCCCATGCAGATTTTATAGAGATACTGAAGCCCTACCGCAAACATCTTAACAATGCAGTCGTGCATTGTTTTACCGGCAATCAATCTATGCTAGATGATTATATGGCTATGGATTTATACATTGGGGTAACCGGATGGATTTGCGACGAGCGACGGGCAAAAGATCTGCGTGCCGCAGTTGCGGCTATACCTGAAAACCGTTTGTTACTGGAAACTGATGCACCTTATCTAATACCTCGCACGCTGGGGAAACACTTTTATAGCAAGCCCAACGAACCTTCGTTCCTCCCACACATCGCGCAACATATTGCACAAAGACGCAACATCGGAATCGATGATTTGATTACCCAAACCATTAATAATAGCTATAACTTTTATGGAAACGCGGAGTTGTTAAAAAAGTACCATCATGCACCGTAGGGGAGGGCTAACATGCCCTCCCGAAACGCGTTGCGTCTGCACAAATAAAGTGGTACGCCATCCAATTTATGGGAACCAAAACCAAGTGGCGCAAGCGGTTCTCCTGGTACAGAACGGTACTTTAGGGAGGGCATGTGGAGCTGTTGAAAAAGTATTTGCATTAGTACATTCCCCTCCTTTGGAGGGGTGGCAGGCGAAGCCTGACGGGGTGGTTGCAAAGGTTCTGCACAAAGTCACGCCGTTTGTGCTACTGCAACAAACGGCGGTTCTATTTTTCAACAGCCCCATGTTAGCCCTCCCCTACAGGTGGTTATCATAAATCTAATGGCGCAGGCGGTTGGGTTTATGCAATAGCGGTACTTTTTCAATAGCCTCACGGTATAATAGACACAGCACAATCAAGCAAATAACTTTAATGTAATGAAACAACAACAGATAGCGGATAAATTAACCCAGAGTTTCGCACTAGATTATCTTGAAGTCATAGACGAAAGCGGACAACACAACGTGCCACCCGGTTCCGAGTCTCATTTTAAGGTAACCATTGTGGCAACAGAATTTGCACAGCTGGGATTGGTCAAACGGCATCAAGCGGTGTACGCTGCACTTTCCGAACTGATGGAAGACGGGATCCATGCGTTGGCATTACACACACTAAGCCCTGAAGAATGGCAGGCTAAAGAGTCACACGTACCCGAATCACCTCCTTGTTTAGGTGGTTCCGAAAACAAGCCTCAATAACGAGTAATCTGTATTTCCCCGTTGTTGTCTCTATAGATATCACCTTCGTGGTAACCATAAGCCTGGCGGCTACGATCCTCAAAATAGAGCCTAAGTCCCTCTTTTATTACCGGAAAAGCGATCTGCTCCCAAGGTATCTCGGCTTCGTTACATAACATTGCATCGTTGCTTTCTTGTCCAATACCATAGCGTCCGTCCTTTAGAGTGCCGCGATAGAGTACATAAACTTGGTTGACATGCCTGATATTATAAAAACTGTGCATAACCAAATCCTCGCTTCCCGCGCACGCTTCCTCCTCAGCTTCGCGGGCTGCACCTTCCATAACCGACTCGCCGTTTTCCAGAAAGCCGGCAGGCACCGTCCAAAAATTTATTCGCGGTTCTATTGCGCGCTTGCATAATAAAATCTGTTGTTGCCACTCAAGTATGCAACCTGCTACTATTTTAGGATTATGATAGAAAATATGACCGCATGTGTTGCATACGATGCGTTCTTTGGTGTCGCCTTCCGGCACTTTAGGAACTAAATCATCAGACCCACATACACTGCAGTATTTCACAACGAAGCCTGTTTGATAGGCTCATCTACTGCTCTATTCCAAGGCATTTTAGCTAACAATAAGGACATTCCACAAAAATCGGCAGCCCCTGCATACATTAACCCGAGGCCGATAAAACCGGACAAGTAAATAAAATGAGGATTTACGGTCAACGCTAACAATACTCCTATGAATACTATAAATCCAGCTGCAAACCGTGTTTGCCGTTCAATTGACCACGGTTGGCTCGGAGCACGTAGCACCGGAAAGTCTTGTTTGATCCATGCCGACAAACCGCCTTCCACACAAAATGTACGATAACCTAAAGCATCCAATTTACGACAAAATTCCGAGGCACGTTGTCCACCGCGACACATCGCATAAACAGCACGCGATTTATCCAAACTCATTGCCAACTGATCAAAATGGATCAGCGGAACCGACACCGCTTGCTCTATCCTCTCACCAATGTATTCGCTAGGCGTTCTAACATCAACGATTTGTGCAGAGGTGCCTGCATCAATTTCTTTTTTCAACTCTTGTACTGTGATTTTTTCCATATTGATTCTCCATGTTTTTCACATACTTTAGTCCACAACTTTTAGTCTCCCGTTGCTATCGGACGCGCCTTGTCGCGTATCCACTCACTCCAAGAACCTACATACAATTGCTGTAGACCTAAGCCCGACATTTCCATTGCCAATAAATTATGACATGCAGTTACACCCGAACCGCAATAGTGAACAATACGCTCACGGCATAGCGGTTCATAATCCTCACGCAATCTTTGCGGTGAGAGAAAGCAACCGTCGCTCCCTATATTATCGGTCAAAGGACGACTCACCGCACCAGGAATATGTCCGCCTACTGGGTCTACCTGCTCTTCTTCACCACAAAAACGAGCTTTGGAACGGGCATCTATCAAAACCGTTTGCTCATCTGCTCTAATCCGTTCAATCTCAGTGGTAGATACCCATAAATCATCATCAGGGTGCGATTGAAAATTACCTTTTGCTCTTTCGTGAGGCAATTCTGTAGTCAATGCATAACCCGCTTTCTTCCATTTGCTTAAACCGCCGTCTAATACCGCAACCGAGTCGTGTCCAAGCCATCGTAACGTCCACCACATTCTTGCTGCGACTGCTCCGACTGCCTCGTCATACACCACAACCTGACTATCGTCGGATACTCCCCAAGAAGCTAACTTTGAGGCTAAAGTTTGAGGGTCAGGCAACGGATGACGGCCGCTATTAGTCGTAGGCGTTGAGGATAAATCATGGTCTAAATCACAATAATGGGCACCCGGTATGTGTCCGGCATTATATTGTTCTCTACCCCATTGTGGTTGGGTTACATTAAAGCAACAATCAAAAACAATCCACTTGGGGTTATCTAGTTGTGCTACAAGTTCTGGTGCTGAAATAATCGTAGAATACATGGATGCAATGATAACACTAAATGTTCCTCAATCAGGTGGGTAATTTTTCAATGTGGTATTTCAACAGCCCCATTTTACTTTGCCAATAAATGAGCTTCAGAGGCAGGGATAAAATTATCAGGAAGATATTTGCGATATTTTCTATCGCCATAAATAAGCGAAATAATTTTGGTCGCAGGATTGAAAAACCTAGTTAAAATCGAGAACCTTCCTGCTGTTTTATAAATTAGATGAGCCTCAGATAAGACTAAAATATCTATCAATGCATCTTTTCGTTGTTGAAATCCCTCATGAGATTCATTACGATGCAAAGGCTTTTGATCGTAGGAACGCGGGATATCTCTAAAAAAAATTCTGCTTGGAAATGACTTATTCATTCGGTCAATAAACTGTGCTTGATCTGAGCAGACAAAAATACTATGGTGCTTATTTAAGAGTTTCTTTAAGTACGAAATATAAGTATCCATATCTATACAGTTTCGTTGGAGAGTTGCTTGTGGCATATCAGTCCCTCGATAATGAACCCCAATCCAATTACCTTTTAGATTGGCGCCAATCCATTCATTAGCTTCATCTTGTATCTCTCTCTTAATTGTTAGTCTTGACATTAGGCTACATGCATAGTCCGAGGTAATCCATAAATCATGACGATCGAATTCCCGCATAGGTAATTGTAAAGCCACATAATTTTCAGACGAAGATTCCTGCGAAACTTGAAGAGTAGAATTTTCAAAATAATTAAAGTCTTCAGCAAAAACAAACTTGATATTGCAATTCATTTTCTCAAAAAACCATGCTATGCCTACTATTGAACGAAAATAATGCCCCAAAGCCGGAATTTGCGCTATGACTATTTCAAAATTAAAGATAGGATTAGACCCGCAGCCATTTGTAATCGCTAATGCCGACTTATCAGTATCTTGGCAGTTTTTTAGTATGTTCACTACAGAGAGATGCTTCCTGCACCATGCTTCTACCCCGCCCTCCTCTATATAAAATGTGCGATAACCTAAGGCTTCCAGTCTATGACAAAATGCTTTTGAACGTGCCTCAGTATAAGATATTACATAAATAGGTCTGGATTTTTCCCATCTCGCTTCTGGTCGCTGAATATGGTCTAATAATTCAAGAGGTATGAATGGTATTTTTTCTATTCTAAAGTCAAGATATTCCCTAAGTGTTCTGACATCTAAAACATATTCTTTCTCCTCTTTATCAATTACGTTTTTTAGTTCTTGTTGTGTTATCTTTTCCATATTTGTTCTTTGACTCAGTAGCTTACTCGCGATGTAGCCTTGTAGCCAACCAGTAAGTTGATTTACTAGATTTACTCAAATCATCTGTGGAACTATGGCCAAGGTATAGTCTCACAGTATACCCTCTGTCCATTGCGACAGTGCTAAATCAAAAAGCGACGCTTTGGACTATCTAGTCCCACGTTATGAGTCTTCAATCAAAGGAATTATGGGACACATGGGTTTCATAATCATACTGAATACCTCTCAATCGGGTGAGTAATTTTCTATGATGATATTTCAAAAATTCTACTCTATTGATAAATGAGCTTTAGGGGCAGAAACAAAATTTTCGGGGAAATATTTGCGATACTTGTTATCACCATCAATAAGTGAAATAATTTTGATTGCCGGATTGAAAAACCTAGTTAAACTCGAAAACCTTCCTGCTGTTTTATAAATTAGATCAGCCTTAGATAAGACTAAAATATCTATCAATGCATCTTTTCGTTGTTGAAATCCTCTATGATCAACATGACTGTGCAAATTTTTATCGTCATAAGAACGTTCAATATCTCTAAAGAAAACTTTACCAGGAAATGACTCACTCATTCGCTCAATAAACTGCGCCTGATCTGAGCAAACAAAAATACTATGGTGCTTATTTAAGGCTTTCTTTAAGTACAAAGTATAAGTATCCATATCTATATAGCTTCTCCCAGGTCGTGATTTTGGCATATCAGACCCCCGAAAATGAACCCCAATCCAATCACCTTTTAGATTGGTGTCAATCCATTTATTGGCTTCATCTTGTATCTCTTTCTTAATTATTAGTCTTGACATCACGCTGCGTGCATAGTCCGAGGTAATCCATACATGATGAGTATCAAATTCTCGCATATGTAATCGTAAGTCTATATAAGGTTCGGACAAAGATTTCGGTGAAACTTTAAGAGTAGAATTTTCAAAATAATTAAAGTCTTCAGCAAAAACAAACTTGATATTACAATTCATTTTCTCAAAAAACCATGCTATGCCCACTATCGAACGAAGGTAATGCCCTAGGGCTGGAATTCGCTCTATGACTATCTCAAAGTTAAAGATAGGATTAGATCTAAAACCATTTGTAATCGCCAAAGCCGATTTATCAGTATCTCGGCGGCTTTTCAATGTGTCGATTATAGAAAGATGCTGCCTGCACCATGCTTCTACCCCGCCCTCCTCTATATAAAATGTTCGATAACCTAAAGCCTCCAGTTTATGACAAAATGCTTTTGAACGTCCCTCAGCATAGGATATTACATAAATGGGGCTAGATTTTTTCCATTTCGCTTCCGGTTGCTTAATATGGTCTAACAACTCAAGAGGTACGAATGGTATTTTTTCTATTCTAAAGTCGGAATACTCTTCAAGTGTTCTCACATCTAAAATATTTTCTCTCTTCCTTTTATCAATTACGTTTTTCAGTTCTTGAGATGTTATTTTCTCCATATTTACTTTTTGATTTAGCACTTATTTCCGACACAACTCCGTAACCAACCAGTAAATCGCTTTGCTAGATTTACTCGCATCATCTGTAAAATTATAACTGAGATGTAGTATCACTGTATATCCTCTATTTATTATGACGGTATTAAACCAAAAAATGACGATATGCGTAATCTGACTGCGTATTATGAGTCTCTGATTGAAGTAATAATCAAGCACACGGGCTCAATGATAACATTCAATATATCTGAATTGGGCGTATAACTTTTCATGGTAGTGTTTCAAGAACTCTGCGGTAATAATAAATGGGGTTAGGAAATACGAACAAACTTCTCAGGAACACATTTTTTACACCTAGTATTTTCAGAGACAAATGAAATCATGTTTATTGACGGATTAAAGAAAAACGCCGTGGTTGAAAAATTACCCACTGTTTTATAAATTAAATTGGCTTTAGATAGAACTAAAATATCTATTAACGCATTTTTTCGTTGTTGGAGTCCCTTATAATTAACATCGTTATGCAAACCTTTATTATCATGAGAACGTTGGATGCTTCTGGAGAAAACTCTGCCTGGAAATGCCTTATTTATTCGGTCAATAAACTGTGCCTGATCCGAACATACAAAAATATCATGGTTCTTATCTATAACTTTCTTTAAGTGAGAAATATAAGTATCCATCTTTGTATAGCCATACTTTGGTAGTGTCATGTCAGTCCCTCGATAATGAACTCCGACCCAATCACCTTTTAGATTAACACGAACCCACTCATCAGCTTCATCCTGTATCTCTTTATTAATCGTTAGCTTTGAAATTACACTACATGCATAATCCAAAGGGACCCAGAAATAATAATAATGGAAATTTACATTTTTCAGTCTCAAATCCGTATAACTGTTAGATGAAAACTCTTGAGAGACTTCAAAAGTAGAATTTTCAAAATAATTAAAGCCTCTAGCAAAAGCAAACTTGATATTGCAATTCATTTTCTCAAACAACCATGCTACACATATTATTGAACGAAAGTAATGCCCTATGGCCTTAATTGGACTTATGATTATCCTAAAGTTATTGGTATCTTGGCAACTTTTTAATGTGTCTATTACAGGAAGATGTTTCCTACACCATGCCTCTACTTCGCCCTCCTCTAAATAAAATGTACGATAACCTAAAGCCTCTAATTTATGACAGAATGCTTTTGAACGCGCCTCAGTATAAGATATTACATAAATGGGCTTAGATTTATTCCATCTTAACTCTGGCTGCTGAATATGATCTAACAACTCAAGAGGTACGAATGCTTTGTTTTTTATTCTAAAATCAAGATACTCTTTAAGTGTTCTAGCATCTAAAACACATCCTCTCCTCTTTGTGTCAATTACGTTTTTCAGTTCCTGTTGTGTTATCTTTTCCATATCTAATCTCTGGTTTTATGAAGACAAGTCTTAGCTTGTCCGACTTATATTATCAAAGTTATGCCGATTGACCTACTGGTTCAATCGGCGGTTCTCATGGTACGAGGCCTCAACTTCAGGGCGGATATGCAAATCCGCCCCTATCGTTTTCATAAATTTGATGGCGCAAGTGGTTCCGCTCGTGTAGATCAATACTTTAGGGAGGGCATGGTAGCCCTCCCCTACCGTTATCGCAAATTCAATGGCGCAAGCGGTTATTTTGGGGCGAACACATTGAATCGCTGATTGAGTCAGCAGGCTCAATCAGTGGTTCTACCTTTCAAAATATCTACTCGCTTACACGCAGTAGGTTCCCCTTTGCACAATCCGCAGTTGATACCGCCGCAACTACCTTTTATCGTTTTGCCTGAGACCAGCAAGCCTATCGCCAGTGCCAAAGCCACAAGCACGAATACGATAAACGCAATAATAAAAGTCAACCACATACGATTAGTCTACAGCAAGTTATTCGTGCACCAAATAATCGGCGAACCGGCTGTTCATCGTTTGCACAAATCCATCTTCGGACTGCTCTACATAATAGATGCCCAACTGATGTTGTTCCGAAAGCTCTAGTGCTTCATCCTTAGGTAGTATAAAAAAGGCAGTTGCCCAAGCATCCGCTGCCAACGAGTTTTCCGCTATTACGGTTACCGATGCCCCTTTGTAGACGGTTGGCATTCCGCTGCGTGGGTCTATGGTATGAGAATAGCGCGTGCCGTCTATCTCTATAAAATTACGATAGTCTCCCGAAGTTGCAACACCGTTGCCGCGCACCTCTACGGCGCGCATGATTTCGCGCCAGCCCGGAACCGGCTTTTCAACACCCACAAGCCAAGGACGCAACGCTTTACTAATACCAGATGCCTTCAACTCACCTCCTACCTCGGCAAGATAATTAACCACACCGTGTGCTTCCAGCAATGTTGACAGGCGATCTGCAGCATAGCCTTTGGCAATCGCAGATAAGTCTATATGAAGTTCGGGTAGATCTTTTTTCAATGCTGGCGGTTGCGTACGTGCTTGTAAATACTGATGACCGGTAATCGCTCTAACACGTTCAATTTCGCTTGCGTCTGGGAAGGTCATCGTCTCTTTTTTATCTTGGGAGAACCCCCATAAATCAACCAGAGGCGATACCGTTATGTCAAACGCACCTTGCGATAATTCGCTGATGCGCAGTGCCTGTTCAACCAAAGTGGCAAACTCATTAGAGACCGACTGCCAGCCAAGTTCGGACGACGAATTAAAGCGCGTAATCTCCGAGTCCTGTTTATAGGTAGATAGTTTCCGATCCAAATCGGCAATCATATCAATGCTCTCTGCGGAGATTAAATTGAATTGCTCATCAGAGATGGGACTGTATAGCTTAATAGACCATGAGGTTCCCATCGTTTCACCGCCGAGCCGACGCTCGTTATGTGGCAGTTCACTGCTACATGCAACGAGCATCAACAATAGCACCGACGAAAAAACGAGCTTACTAAAGTGATGATAAGCAATCATCTTCAAGTTGCATACATTTTATCCACCGAAGTCGTCAAAGAAGATATTATCGTCTTCAACACCTAATCGGTGTAGCATGTCTATTACTGCGGTGTTCATCATTGGTGGACCACAAATATAGTACTCGCAATCCTCTGGAGCCTCGTGTTTCCCTAGATAATTATCGTATAGCACTTGGTGTATAAAACCAGTGTGCCCTTGCCACTGATCTTCCGGTTGCGGCTCCGATAGCGCAAGGTACCATTCAAAGTTGTCAAATTGTTTTTGCAAGGTGTCATAGTCTTCTATATAAAAGGCTTCTCTGTAACTGCGTGCGCCGTACCAAAAGCTAATTTTACGCCGGTCGTTATGTAATCGTTTTAGTTGGTCAAATATATGAGAGCGCATAGGTGCCATACCTGCGCCGCCACCAATAAAAATCATTTCGTTGGAAGTGTCTTGCGCGAAGAAGTCGCCGAAAGGTCCGGAAATTTTGACCGTATCACCGGGCTTTAAGGAAAACAGATAAGACGACATAATACCTGGTGCAAAATCACTCTTCGGTGGGGGTGTGGCAATACGTACATTCAACATAATGATGCCTTTTTCGTCAGGATAGTTGGCCATTGAATACGCACGCGAGACTGCCTCTTTAGTCTCTGATTCGTATTTCCATAGATTGAAATTATCCCAGGCATCTCTGAACTCAGTATTGATGTCAAAATCCGAAAAACAGACTCGGTGCGGCGGACATTCTATCTGTATATAACCGCCGGCACGGAAATCTACAGCCTCGCCTTCGGGAAGCTCTAAAACCAAATTCTTGATAAAGGTTGCGACATTCTCGTTAGACCTTACTTTGCACAACCACTGCTTGCATCCGAAGACTTCGGGCGACAACTCCAACTTTATATCTTGCTTAACCGTCAACTGGCAGGATAGTCTATAACCTTCGTGTTGTTCCCGCTTGTTGATGTAGGTTTCCTCAGTAGGCAATATCGCACCGCCGCCGGATAATACCTTGACGCGGCATTGACCGCAAGTGCCGCCGCCGCCACAAGCCGAAGATACGAATAGCCCATTGTTTGCAAGTGCAGGAAGCAACTTGCTGCCGACTTGTGTATTTAATTCGCGTTCGTTGTTCACCATTAGTTTGACATTGCCGGTTGAGACCAACAGGCCGCGTGCAACACGGATAATCAGCACTTGTATCAAAACGATGGCAACAAAAAAACCTACGCCTAAACTAATCTCTAACATTACAATAACTCCACTATAATTGTATCCCAGAAAACGCCATAAAGCCCAACGACATCAAGCCCACCGTGATAAAGGTAATACCCAACCCGCGTAAGCCTTCCGGCACATCGCTGTACTTGAGCTTTTCACGGATGCCGGCAAGTGCAATAATTGCTAATGCCCATCCCAGACCACTGCCGAAACCGTATATCACGCTCTCGTTGAAATCGTAGCTACGTTCAACCATAAACAGAGATCCACCTAGGATCGCACAATTCACCGTAATCAACGGCAAAAAAATACCCAATGCGTTATACAGCACCGGTACGAAACGATCCAAAAACATCTCTAGTATCTGCACGACTGCAGCAATGATGCCGATATAGCTAATAAAACCTAAGAACGACAAGTCTATCTCCGGTAGACCTGCCCATGCCAAAGCACCTTTCTTCAGTACAAATTGGTAAATCAGATTATTGATCGGCACGGTCAAACTCTGCACGACAATCACCGCAATCCCTAAACCAATAGCGTTCTCCATCTTCTTGGAGATGGCAAGAAAAGTGCACATGCCCAAGAAGAAAGCGAGTGCCAGATTTTCTATAAAGACGGCTCTAATTAATAATGATAACTGTGCTTCCATGACTAAGCGACTTTTGCGGTTTGTATCCTAAATTCAGCCTGTTCTACTTGAACTGGGCGATAAGCCCGTATAACCCAAATCATCAGACCAATAATGAAGAAAGCACTCGGCGGTAACAGCAACAAGCCATTGGGTTGATACCAGCCACCTTCCGACAACGGTAGTAGCACTGGATAACCCAGCAAGGTACCGGAACCGAATAACTCTCGGACTGTGCCGACCACGATTAAGACCAAACTGTATCCCAAACCGTTGCCCAAGCCGTCCATAAAGCTCTCGCCGACTGGGCTTTTCATTGCAAAAGCCTCGGCGCGCCCCAACACAATGCAGTTGGTGATGATCAATCCGACGAAGACTGATAATGATTTGCTAATCTCGTAAGCATAGGCTTTGAGTATTTGGTCTACCAAAATAACCAGCGATGCAATAATCGTCATTTGTATGATGATGCGTACATTGGTCGGTATGTGGTTTCGGATCATGCTGATAGAACTATTCGATAGTGCCAATACTGAGGTCAATGCCAAACACATAATCAGCGATGCTGCGAGTGTCGTGGTCACTGCCAACGCAGAACAAATACCGAGTATCTGTAAAGTGATTGGATTGTTATCAACCAGCGGATCTAACAGAACCTTTTTACCTTGTTGCCACTGCATAAAACTGTTTCTCTAAAAATTTTCTATAACCCATTTGTCCGAACCAAAAGTCAAGCATGTGATCAACGCCCAATCCAGTCAAGGTGGCACCAGACAATCCGTCCACCTTATACGAGGAGAGGGGGTCGCGCATACTCACCTGACCTTTTATTACCGATAGCTGGGGGTCAGAACCTGTTGCGTAGACTTTTTTACCTTGCCACAACGCCTGCCATTTAGGGTCGTCAACTCGCCCGCCTAACCCGGGGGTCTCACCGTGTTGATAAAATTGTAAGGCATAAACCGTGTTGGCATCGGCTTCCAATGTGATAAAACCGTACAGCACAGACCACAAGCCATAGCCATAAATAGGTAGCACTATTTTATCTAGTCCATCCTCGGAAGATATCAAGTAAATTTTGGCATAACGGGGCAGATAGCTTATTCCGGCAATGTCATCGGCTTTGGATAGCGGCATCCCAAAATCGGGGGTGCGCGCCGCCGCAACCATGTCAAAACCATCGGCTTTGGGAGAGTCTACATAGACACCTTCGTTCAGATCTACCACCTTCGCCTGAACTTTTTCAAACTGCTCTTCAACCGAGACATTGGGACGGTAAATACCAGCAACTTGCAGGATACTAACATTGAGTGCATTTTTTCTATTTTCCTCTTGCAACGGCGATAAAACAACCGCCGCAGTAGAAACCACAAGCGAGCATAACAAACACAAGCCGATGGTGACCAAAAATGTTTTTGTTAAAGTGTCATTGTGCATAACGTCTTAACCTTCGGTGGGTGTGTATGCGTACCACACAATAATCTATCGTCGGTGCAAAAATGTTGGCGAACAAAATCGCCAGCATCATGCCTTCTGGAAAAGCGGGGTTGATTACACGTATGAGCACTACCATAAAACCAATTAATAAACCAAAAATCCAACGGCCAGTCTCAGTGCCTGCTGCAGACACTGGGTCGGTTGCCATGTATATCATGCCGAACGCAAACCCTCCCAGCACCAAATGCCAATGCCACGGCATCGAAAACATTGGATTTGTGGTGCTGCCTATCCAGTTAAACATCAGCGAGGTCAGCATCATGCCGAAAAATACACCTAATATGATACGCCATGACGCAATCCTTGTATAGACCAAAAAAATTCCGCCCAACAAACAAGCCAATGTTGAGGTCTCGCCGAGTGATCCTGGCAACAAACCTAAAAAGGCTTGCCACCATGTATATCCTTGTGAAATTGCCCCTTCTAAGCCGGCGGTTGCAGCAATACCCAGAGGCGTTGCATGACTATAACCGTCTACTGCCACCCACACTTCATCACCCGACATAAAAGCTGGATAGGCAAAATAAAGAAAGGCGCGCCCAGTCAGTGCCGGATTGAGAAAGTTTTTGCCAGTACCACCGAAAACTTCTTTGCCTATCACCACACCAAAAGAGATACCCAATGCCACCATCCATAACGGAATATCCGGCGGCAAGGTGAGTGTATAAAGCATTGAGGTCACCAGAAATCCTTCGTTAACCTCGTGCCTGCGTACTGTGGCAAACAACACTTCCCATAAGCCACCAGCGATTATCGTCACCAAATACACTGGTATAAAATGCAAAAATCCCAGCCACAAGCAAGCCAAAACATTGCTCGGGTCGTAGGGAATGCCGAATTGTGTCGTCAATGCACCTCGCCATCCCGATAACGCCTGCTGATTGAGTTCAAGCAATGCGAGGTTTGCCTGATAACCGGTATTAAACCAAGACATGAACACGCAGGGCAATGTTGCCAACACAACGTAGCTCATCACCCGTTTGATATCAATGCCGTCGCGTATATGTGGCGCACATTGGGTTGTTTCCTTAGTCCAATAAAGAAATGTATCAACCATTTCGTAAATCGGATAGTATTTATGAAATCGCCCGCCCTCTTCAAACAAAGGCTGACGCGATCCGAGCCAATTTCTAAAGCGTGCCATTATCCTTCCTGTTTGATTTTTTCTAAATTCCTACGCAATATAGGTCCTAAGTCGTGCTTGCCAGGGCAGACATAAGAACATAAAGCCAAATCCTCTTCGTCAAGCTCCAGACACCCTAGTTGTTGCGATGTGTCGGTGTCCATAACCAATAACGATTTAATCAGCTGGGTTGCCAATAAATCCAGCGGCATTACGCGTTCGTAAAGTGCTATGGGAACTATTGCGCGCTTGCTACCGTTTTGCATACATGTAAAAGACCATTTGGGTTTGTCTTTACCGAATGAGGACAACGGGAAAGCTCGGGTAATGGAAAATAAATTGAGACCTGGGCGTAGCCACGCCAGCAAAGGTGTCTGTGCCTGTTTAGGCAAAACCGAAACCTGTAACTCAAAGGCACCTAGATACGCGGTTTCTTCAATGAAATCGGAACCGTCCAACGGCGAACCTGCGATGATGCGCACCGCGCCGGTATTCAACTCTCCATCACATATATCGTGTAACGGAGTGCCTATCTGCACCCGCAACAGACGCGGGTTTTTAACTGCGGGACCTGCAAAAGAAATAACCCGATGTGGCGGATAGGTGCCGGTTAAAAATAGCTCACCTATCGCAATAACATCTTGATAGCTTATACCCCACACAGTTTTATCACCGTAGATAGGATCTAAAAAATGTATGTGCGTTCCTAACAAACCGGCAGGATGCGGGCCGGAGAATTCTACGCGCTTGAGCTGTTGATCCTCCGACACGGCGATTTGGGAGCCTTCGGCAACACAGACATATAGGGTGCTATCTCTCAACCGCGAGAGTACTTTTAATCCGGCATCAAAATACTGCGATTGTGCTGAGGTGGCAGCAATTATTGCTTGTGGGTCGGCAGCCAACGGACGGCTGTCCATTGCGGTCACAAAAATAGAACTAGGGATGCTGTCGGGTTCCGGAGTCTCACTATAAGGGCGAGTACGCAAAGTTGTCCATAAACCTGAGGTCAACAGTTGGCTTTGTACTTGCTCCCTATCTAATGATGCTAGTTGGTCTTCATTGAATTTATCAAATTGCCTATCGCGTTGACCTTCGGCGCGTATTACTATGGATAAAAGTTTGCGTCGCTCGCCGCGATGGATAGCTTCCACAACACCGCTCGCCGATGAGGTATAGCAAACGCCCGGTAAAACTTTATTTTCTACCAACACCTGACCTTTTGCCACTTCATCACCTACTGAGACCTTCAAATGCGGCTTTAGATTATGATAAGACCTAAACACCACTGCAACATGTGATGGTGGGGAGCAGTCTTCTATGCGCTGCTGCGGCTTACCCGATAGAGGAATATCCAATCCTCTTTTAACTTGAACTAACATACCAATGGGCGATATAAGTACTAAAAACTATTTTACAATGTCGGGAGAGTGGGTCTATGCTCGTATTTCGTTGCTTACGACTTTAAGCAACCGAATGCATACTCACCAGTGCTTATGATACACGATATAAAAGAAAACTGGGGCTGTTAAAAAAGAATTGTGATTGTACAAATCTAACCGCCTTGCGCCATTGAATTTATGAAAATGGTAGGGGCGGACTAGCATGTCCGCCCTACGCGTACCGTCCTGCATTACTGCAACCGCCACGCGCCACTTGGTTTTGGTTCCCATAAATGAATGGGGCTGTTGAAAAAGTATTTCATGCACTGTAGGGGAAGGCTAACATGCCCTCCCTAAAGTATTGTACTTGTACCATCTTAACCGCTATGCGCCACCTGTATGGTTTCCATAAATCAAATGGATGAATGGATTGATGTTGCAGACGCAACGCGTTTGGGAGGGCATGTGGGACTGTTGAAAAAGTATTCCATAGAATTGTAGGGGCGGATTTATATATCCGCCCTAACGCGACGTACTTGCACGATTTATACATTCATCCACCAAATTTATGGGAACCAAAACCAAGTGGCGCAAAGCGGTTACGGTTTTGCAGGACGGTACCGTAGGGCGGATATATAAATCCGCCCCTACGGTTTTCATAAATTATATGGCACATAGTGGTTCAATTTGTGCAATGGCAGTACTTTTTCAACAGCCCCATGTTAGCCCTCCCCTACAGGTGGTTATCATAAATTTGGTGGCGTAAGCAGTTTAGGTGGTCAGATGGCAACCTCTAAACTATCTGATTGGCCTTGGTTATCAAACCAACTCAGTTTGACCACTTTGGATTCTTCCCCTCCCTTAAACTTGAAAGAGATAAACGGATTTGCAGATACACCAGTTCCCCAATAGGCGGTAAAAACTTTTTTACCTTCGTATTCGCCGATCACCGTTTGTATGAAGTTCGCCGGGATCGTCTCGCCGGTTTCTTTGTCAACCCTACGCCCGGTTTCCATAGGATGCTTGATCAATGCCTTAACGATTACTTCATCATCCTGTTTACTAATTCGCATTTTGATCGTTTTTTCCATTATTCGCTTCCGAGACTAACCACAACCACCAGCAGTGACTTTGACCTCTTGGCTCGCACTATAATATCTGCCATCGGCTTTGACGAGTGCGATGACATTAGAAGTCTCACGCACTTTCAAGTTCGCGGCAACATAAGGTTCGCTTTCTCCCATCATTAGGAATTGAGAGGTCAACGGCACGGGGTTTTTATCAACCAGGATGCTAATCCACTCTACATTGTCCATCTTAGCCTGCACCTCAACCCTAACTTGAGATCCATTTTCGGCAATTCTTGGTGCAACCAAAGTGATGTCTCCGTCTTGCGGATCGCCTTGCGAAATAGCAGCGATTGCTTGAGCTAATTCGGTCTTCTCAAATGCAACCTGCGGCCACTTGGCGAATGCCAACGACGGTGCAACCAAAGAGGCAATACCTGCGGCGATGCTTTTTTCAATAAATTCTCTACGGCGATTGTCCATATGTTCGTACCTTTCATCTGATAAACTAGGCGATTATAACATACAGGATAGGGCTTGATTTGCGAACCACCACTGCTTTTTGCTTATTGATGATATTACTGCTCAGTGCTTGCGGGCAATCGGGACCGTTGTACTTGCCACCCGAAGAAACGCAACAAAAAGAAACACAATGAACGATTATAGATATACGGCACCGTCCTTACATTTTGTGCATCAACAACTGTATTGCGAGGATGTTCCCCTTGAAAAAATAGCCTATGAATGTGGCACACCCGTTTATGTTTATTCCAAAGCCACGATTGAAAAAAACTTTCATACTTTGTCCGCCGCATTCAAAGGACAACAATACCAAATACATTATGCGGTCAAGGCGTGTTCCAATATCGCAATACTCAACCTATTAGCGCAGCTCGGCAGCGGTTTTGATATCGTCTCAGGCGGCGAACTTGAGCGGGTGCGCAGAGGTGGTGGCGATGTTGGGAAAACCGTATTCTCGGGTGTGGGTAAGCAACAATGGGAAATAGAAGCTGCCCTACGCGCAGGTGTTTTTTGTATTAACATAGAATCAGAATCGGAACTTATGCTGATAGAGAAAGTTGCCAGCGCGCTTGATGTTAAAGCTCCAGTCGCAATACGAATCAACCCTGATGTAGATGCAAAAACACACCCTTATATTGCAACCGGCTTACACCATAATAAATTCGGCGTAGACCTGCAACAAGCGATAGAGCTTTATCAAAAAATACACTGCAGTCCTTTGTTACAGGAATGTGGCATCGCCTGTCACATCGGCTCGCAAATTATGTCCCCTGAACCTTATGCTGATGCTCTGAAACAACTTGTTGAAACGGCAGATCAACTTTGCGAGCAAAGACTACAAATTACCCACATTGATATAGGCGGAGGCTTCGGTATTCGTTATAAGGATGAAACACCACCCGACGCCTCGGACTATGCGACCATGATCAAAAACATCATTGCCGATCGTCCCTATCGTTTATTGATAGAACCGGGACGCTTCGTCGTCGGCAACGCCGGAGTGTTGCTCACCCGAGTCATACATATCAAACAGACACACCAAAAACATTTTGCAGTGGTTGATGCGGCAATGAACGATCTGTTGCGTCCTTCCTTATATCAGGCGTGGCACGACATCGTGCCAGTTAAAACGCACAAAGGTACAGATAAAGACTACGACATCGTGGGACCGGTATGCGAAAGCGCAGATGCCTTGGGCTATCAACGCCGACACATCTTACACCAAAACGATTTACTTACAGTACTGTCAACTGGTGCCTACGGCTTTAGTATGTCCGGCAACTACAATACTAGGCCTAAGCCGATGGAGGTGTTGGTAGATGGTGACACTTTTGATATTATCCGATGTCGCGAAAGCCTCCAGGATTTAATAGAAACCGAGTGTCTGCCACCCAAACAATAAGGTGAAATAGTTAACAATGCAATTCCTTAACAAATTAAAGGCTAAAATCTTAAGACGTCGTAAATTACTTAATCATTTGGCATTGGTGCGCGCCGGTTTATTATTCAATAGACTTGACAACAACTCTTTATTTTCAAAAGGAATCGCAGACTTATTGTTACATTTATTTTTAACTACTGCGGATAAGAAAGGATACTCTAACTCATTTAGCAGAAACCGTACTTTTGATCATAATACACTATGGTCGTGGCATAAAAGTGGCAATCATTGGATTCGTTTTATAGCTGAATATCTTACTGGTTGCCCTACCAGTGGAGGCGTAGGTAATACAAAAGATATTCCTATTTGTCTAAATACTTTTCCTAGCGAAGAACACCCCCTAAGCCATGTAAATCCAAAAGCTCCTTTTGTTCTTTATAAATCCCATTGGGCCTATAAAATAACTTCTAGGTCGGCTATTTTGCTGATTATTAGAGATTATCAAGAAGTTATTAGCCGTCCGCATAGAATCAGAGAACTTGTGGGTGAGGCTTTTTTGTATTTAAATTTAATAGTCTCCTACGATCGTTTTAGTGGAAACAAAATGATCATATACTATGAAGATTTATTGACATATCCAGAAAGAGAAATATCTCGCACTAAATATTTTCTGAATGCATCTGATAAACGTTTCCAAACTTTAATGGATGACTATGACTACTATGCCGAACTCTCGAAACAAGGAGAAAATAGAGCTTGGTATGGCTATAATTCTGCTGATGATCTTAGGTTTCATCAAAAAAAATTAAGCAAGAAAAATTTACTAACTAGGAAAAATTTTTTTCAGGCAATGCTTGCTACTAAACAATTCCAATGCGCAAAGCCTTATATTGCTAGATACGAATAATTAGGGACTTATAGCGATTAGTTGACAATGCAATTCCTTAATAAATTAAAGGCTAAAATCTTAAGACGTCGTAAATTACTTAATCATTTGGCATTGGTGCGCGCCGGTTTATTATTCAATAGACTTGACAACAACTCTTTATTTTCAAAAGGAATCGCAGACTTATTGTTACATTTATTTTTAACTACTGCGGATAAGAAAGGATACTCTAACTCATTTAGCAGAAACCGTACTTTTGATCATAATACACTATGGTCGTGGCATAAAAGTGGCAATCATTGGATTCGTTTTATAGCTGAATATCTTACTGGTTGTCCTACCAGTGGGGGCATAGGTAATACAAAAGATGTTCCTATTTATCTAAATACTTTTCCTAGCGAAGAACACCCCCTAAGCCATGTAAATCCAAAAGCTCCTTTTGTTCTTTATAAATCCCATTGGGCCTATAAAATAACTTCTAGGTCGGCTATTTTGCTGATTATTAGAGATTATCAAGAAGTTATTAGCCGTCCGCATAGAATCAGAGAACTTGTGGGTGAGGCTTTTTTGTATTTAAATTTAATAGTCTCCTACGATCGTTTTAGTGGAAACAAAATGATCATATACTATGAAGATTTATTGACATATCCAGAAAGAGAAATATCACGCATTAAATATTTTCTGAATGCATCTGATAAACGTTTCCAAACTTTAATGGATGACTATGACTACTATGCCGAACTCTCGAAACAAGGAGAAAATAGAGCTTGGTATGGCTATCACTCTTCTAGTGATCTTAAGTTTCATCAAAAAAAATTAAGCAAGAAAAATTTACTAACTAGGAAAAATTTTTTTCAGGCAATGCTTGCTACTAAACAATTCCAATGCGCAAAGCCTTATATTGCTAGATACGAATAATTAGGGACTTATAGCGATTAGTTGACAATGCGATTCCTTAATAAATTAGAGGCTATAATCTAAATGCCTCGTAAATTACTTAATTATTTGACGCTGACGCGCGCCGATTTATTATTCAATAGATTTGATAGCGATTCTTTATTTTCAAGAATAATCGCAAACTTATTATTATATTTATTTGTAAACAATGAGAATAATAAAACATACTTTAACTACTATAGTGAAAATCTTACTTTTGATCATAATGCACTATGGTCGTGTCCTAGAAGCGGCAATCATTCGGTTCGTTTTATATCTGAATATCTCACTGGTTGCCCTACCAGTGGAGTTATATTAGGCCAAGGCGATGTTCCTATTTATCTAAATACTTTCCCTAGCGAAGAACACCCTCTAAGCCATGTAAATCCAGAAGCTACTCCTGTTCTTTATAAATCCCACTGGGCTTATAAAATAACTTCTAGGTCGGCTATTTTGCTGATTATTAGAGATTACTATGAAGTTATTAGCCAGCCAGATAAACATCCCTTTAGAGGACTGGTGAATAATGTTTTTCTGTATTTAGAATTAATAACCGCCTATGATCGTTTTAGTGGAAACAAAATGATCATATACTATGAAGATTTATTGACATATCCAGAAAGAGAAATATCACGCATTAAATATTTTCTGAATGCATCTGATAAACGTTTCCAAACTTTAATGGATAACTATGACTACTATGCCGAACTCTCGAAACAAGGAGAAAATAGAGTTTGGTATGGTTATCACTCTTCTAGTGATCTTAGGTTTCATCAAAAAAAATTAAGCAAGAAAAATTTACTAACTAGGAAAAATTTTTTTCAGGCAATGCTTGCTACTAAACGATACCAATGCGTAAAGCCTTATATTGCTAGATACGAATAATTACACCGTAAGCATGCCTTCCCTTAAGAATATCCCCTATGCCTATTCCTATGAAGAATAACATTAGATTCGCCAGACATCTAGGCGCAATATTGTATGATTTGCTTTTGTTGTTATCCGGTGCCGAGAGATCCTGCAGGATTTAATAGAAACCGAATCTACATCGCCTCAACAATCACCAACATGAATAGAGTACTCGAAGCCGAATTGATGGACAGCGAGGAGCAAGCACGAGCTTATGCAAATGCAGATTTCAATCAGCCGCACAGCTTAGTGATGGAACATTTTATGCGCTGCATGTCCGATTTACCCGAAGCCGGTGCGTGGATTGATTTAGGGTGTGGCGATGGTGAAATTACCGTGCGCTTGGCAAAACTTTGTCCTAAGGCTTGCATAGACGCGGTAGACGGTTCCGCTGCTATGTTGCGCTATGCGAAAAAACGTTTTGAACGCGAGCATGTCGACCAACAAATACGCTTAATCAACGCGACCCTCCCCGAAATTCAGCTAGATAAGAATAGTTACGATGGGATTCTATCGACCAGTTTTCTACATCATCTACATAATCCACAAGTTCTGTGGCATTGCGTCAGAACACTCGCCAAAAATAACGCTCGTATTTTCATTGCCGACTTATACCGACCTCAAAGCGAACAACAAGTAGACCAACTTGTAGAACAGTATGCCGCATCAGAACCACAGATATTGCAGAGAGATTTTCGCAATTCGCTTCGCGCAGCTTTCACTCTCGACGAAATCAAAGACCAGCTAAAAGATGCCGGGATTACACATCTGCATACCGAGATTATCAGCGACCGTCATCTCATCGTTCACAACTAACCCTTTTCAAATACAATACTGAAGGGACTGTTGAAAAAGTACCGTCATAGCATGAACCCAACCGCTTTGCGCCCCCAAATCATGCAAACCATTTGCCGCGTACTCGCATAACCCCTCCCGCCTTGCGTCACCGAGTCATGGTTACCGTAAATCAAATGGATAAATGGATTGCCTGTACAGACGCGCCACAACCACCCCGTCAGATAGAACCGCCGATTGACCCAGCAGGTCAATCGGCGTGACATCGTGCAGAACCATAACATGATTGCTAAACACATGTATTACAAAATGCATAGGCCTGCTACCCCTCCAAAGGAGAGGAATGTACTAATGCAGACACTTTTTCAACAGCCCCATTTCTCCCCGAAAGCAAGGCACACCTAATTATGCAATGTTCATACAGTCGCAACATAAAGCTGTTGAAAAATTTACATAAATCAAAAAATGATACAATATACTGATAACAAAATTAGTTTATTCAGAAAAAATGCTTCGCAAAATGGCTAATTATTTTCATATACTTAAAGCTAAAATCGTAGTTGCTTACGTTCTATTTTATGCATTAGAACCGGGGTACGGTGTTTCTCTCAGAGGCATCTGGAGAAAGTTAAAAAGAAACATCGCGTTTCTAATAAAGCACCCGATGATTTGTTTCAATCAAGGATTTCCTGTAGAAATAGGTTTTAAGCATGAATATGCAAAAGTCAAAAAAGCAATAGCAATTAACTATACAGAATTTTTCAAACAGTACATTACACATCGCAAAACTCCTTTGGCTGATTATGTTTATGTGATGCCAAGGAACCCTTCGCTAGGAAATCATTTTCCTCAAATAATTGGAGTGGCTTGGTTATGTGAAAAACTCGGCATTAATGTAAAGTTCACTTTTCCCGGTACTCGCTTTAATACTCAAAATTTCTTTGAAAACTCTGTTTTTAATTATGCGAGGACATGTCATCTAGAGAGTTTTACAAAGTTAGAGAACCCTCTAGCAAACCTAGAGCGCGTTGGCATATATGAAGTGTTTGCCAAGTGTGAAATTTCCAGTGAATACGGGCATAAAATAATCTCAAAACTATCTATCAAGCAGGAAATACAACAGCAAGCAAATCAATGGTTTGATGCAAATATCACAGGAGCATGTGTAGGAGTACATTATCGTCAAACCGATGTTATCCAAGAGCATAGAATAATTAGCATAGATAGCTATATTGATTATCTTAAACAAGTACTAGATGACCATTATCAGATCTATGCGTGCTCGGACACTGTATCTTTCATTGATGCGATACACAAAGCATTTCCCAATAGAGTGGTTAGCAGAGATATAACACGGTCCCAGGAGGGGAGATCGCTACAATTTCATGTACCTTATGCAGGGCATCAACAAAGGCAAGATGCTTTCATTGACATGTTGACATTGGCAAAGTGCAAAATGATTTACACTGTGGGTTCTTTTTTTATAGATGCTATTAGGTTCTTTAATCCTGCAATAAAAATCATTGCTCTAGATGGACGAGGGAAACATTTCCATAAAAACAAAAACATTCCAAATTATCTTCCTATTCCTCGGATGGATCTTGTGCAGAAAGCACAAGCAGATACTACTTGGAAAGAGGGACTTCATTATAATAAGTTGCCCCACCATATTGAAACCGAAAAGATTGTTGAAAAGTAGTGTAGAACCACAATGTAAACTACATGTGTAGAGGAGGGCTAACATAAGGCTGTTGAAAAAGTACCGTCATTGCCCAAACGTAGCCGCTTGCGCCATCAAATTTATGAAAACGGTAGGGGCGGATTTGCATATCCGCCCTAACGCGTTGCGTCTGTACAGACAATCCATTCATCCATTTTGTTTATGGTAACCATGATTTGGTGGCGCGTGGCGGTGTGGAATGATGCAAGGTTTCACCATGTGTAGGGGCGAACTCGTATGTTCGCCCTAACGCGTTGCGTCTGCACACACAATCCATTCATCCATTTCGTTTACAGTAACCATGATTTGGTGGCACAGAGCGGATATTGCAAAATGCATAAGCCTGCCACCCCTCCACAGGAGGGGAATACCACTATGACAAACAGCCTCTCGTCAATCCGAGAACACTTCCAAAACTCGAATAATTAAAAAATTTATCGTCCAATCAGTCTGTTTATCCTTGCTTTACAGCGTTGTACGGTTTTAGATAACAGCGCGCGCTCTATCATAGATAAAATTTGGTATCGCCATCGAATCTTATATATGCAACTGGTATTAATAATCCTAAAAACTTTATCCGCATCAGTTAATTTAATATACGCGTGTTGCATTATGTATTTTTCTACAGAATAAAGCATCGCATTATCAACTGAGTTTTTGTCGCCTGAGATTAAACTCTTTAATTCTGGAAAATCAGAGTATCTATATACAGTGTAGTCTTTTTCCAAGAAGCTCAGGTATCCGGGTTTTGTAATATCGGTCATAAGATAGATTCTCATGCCCTTAGGTATCTTTTTCTTCATTACATCTCTAATATGAGCATTGGACATGGTTTGCTTGTAAGATGCATACTTAGAAAAATCATTTCCTCGTATATGCAAACATGCATAGTGGAGTGGATTGTCTAGTACTGCATCCTGCTCCATCTCTTTATTAGAGGCATACTCAATACCACCATACACAGCCCATAGTTTTTCAGTATCCGAAAGACTAGTTCCCATCGCTTGCAAAACTATATCGGTCAAGTGCACAACTTTATCCGAAGGGTACAAAGCAGCAATTAACACATCAGAGTAGACTTGGCTATTATAAGAAAAATCAAACGTTGTTCTAACGATTACTTTATATTTATTATTTTGTGCTTCGCTAATAGGAGTGACATCTGATAATTTTAGTACTGACTTTTGGGGATATTTATTGTAATCAGAGTTCTCCGCCCGGACATAGCGGAAAGTGCTGTTAACCTGTTCAATACTTCCGTTATTTTTAATCTTATAAATTTGCGTTTTGCTCAAATTGATATATTGCTCAATGTCAAGATTTTTAAGCTCATGACCTAGGTTATGGCGAGCAAGCATAGTATATTTGCCTATTACCAGTACCCGCTTTAGATGTACTGCTTCCTTGATTGCACCCTTCACCACCGAAAGTATATGATCTAAGCCTGCAGTGTTTTTAGGCATACGCAAAATTAGATATTTATCTTGATCTGTTTTCATAAATGGTTTTGTAAATATTCTCGTTAAAATCAGCTGCCCGTTAGCATCAGCTCATTTTTAGTGTCACCCTTAAAGTTAGTTTTCATGCTATTACCTTCGCAAATACACTGAAGGAAAGTCAGTATCACAATGCCCTATGCAAGCGCATTTCATTATAATCTATGCACCAACTCTAAGTAATCTCTTTTGCCTCTTTTATTGAACAGAACTAAGACTAACTGAGACAACCGCTAACTACAATAAGGCAATCAACCCATGATAAAAGCAGCAGATCGTTAACAGAGCTGCTACAGAAACAGCTTTTTTGGTAGTTCAACTTGCTTTTGTTTAATCATTTTTGCAAGCAGACGATCTTACCCTCCCAAAGCAAGGTACACCTAATTATGCAATGTTCATACAGCCGCAACATGAGGCTGTTAGGAGATTAACAGGAAGCAAAAAATGATACAATATGTCGCATACGAAAAAACTAGTTTATGCAACAGTAATGCTTTCCGAAATCACCAATTATTTTCATATACTTAAAGCTAGAGTCGTAGTAGCCTATGCTCTGTTTTATGCATCTAGCATAGGCCGTGGTATCTGCAGACCTTTAATGAAAAACACCTCATTTTTGACACGACACCCTTTTGTTTGCCTTAAAAATGGATTTCCCCAAAAAATAAAATTTAAACATGTATATGCCAATGTCAAAGAAACATATAGTTTTTTTTATCGGGGTTTCTTCAAAACATATGTTGCACATCGTAAAACTTCTTTAGCTGATTATGTCTATGTAGAAATAGAGGAGCTCTCATTATCATATTACTTTGAGACAGTAGTTGGAGTAGCTTGGTTATGTGAAAAACTAGGCATTAATGTCAAGTTCACTTTCCCTGATACTTATGGCACCGGTAGTAGCAATTTTTTTGAGAGCTCTGTTTTGGATTATGCAAAAACATGCCATCTGGAGAATTTCACGCAATTAAAGAAACCACTGAATATACGATCGCACGATAGCCCATGGTTCTCATATTCTAAAAGTAGAATTCCCAAGGAATATGGACATAAAATAATTACAAAACTATCCATAAAGCAAGAAATACAACAGCAAGCAGATCAATGGAGAAATGAAAATATTGAGGAAGAATGTGCCGGAGTACATTACCGTCAAACTGATGCTATCCACGAACCTAGAGTAATTAGCATAGATGGCTATATTGATTATCTCAAACAAGTACTAGATAACCATTATCAGATCTATGCCTGTTCGGATAATGTAAAGTTCATTGAGGCAATACATAAAGAGTTTCCGGGTAGAGTGGTTAGCAGAGACATAACGCGGTCTCAGAGTGACCAATCATTACATCGGCATGAACCTTATGTGGGACATCAACAAAGGCAAGATGCTTTGATTGACATGCTGATATTGGCGAAGTGCGAAGTGATTTACACCGTGGGATCTCTTTTTATAGATACTGTTAGGTTCTTTAATCCCACAATAAAAATCATTTCTCTGGACAAACAAGATGCGCACAAAAAAATTCCAAATTATCTTCCTATTCCTAGAATGGATCTTGTGCAAAAAGCCCGAGCGGACACTGGCTGGAAAAAGCTGCTTTCATTTAATAATCCGGTTGATGTTAGATATCAAAAGAAGTAAGGTCCTCGTTTGTTGTAATGGCAATAAACGGCAGTTCCATCTGATGGGATAGTGTTTTGCACATCTACCATCAATACACTTGGGACTGTTGAAAAAGTATCATCATCAAAAAAACTTAACTGCTTGCGCCATCAAATTTATGAAAATGGTAGGGGCAGAATAAAGCTAGCGGAAGATGTACAAAAATCAAAGTATGATACAATATATTGCATATAGAAAACTGGTTTATTCAACAATAGTGCTTCCCAAAATTACTAATTATTTTCATATACTTAAAGCTAGAATCATAGTTGCTTATGTTTTATTTCATGAATTTAAAGCGTGCTCCCGCCGTGGTAGTATCCGGAACATGTTGAAAAAAGGCATCCTTTTTCTAATAAAGCACCCGGCAATTTTTTTTAATCAAGGATTTCCCGAAGAAATAGGGTTCAAGCGTGATTATGAACAAGCCAAAGAAATAATAGCAACTCGCTATACAGACTTTTTCAGATATTATGTTGCACATCGCAAAACTCCTCTGGCTGATTATGTTTATGTGATGATAGGGACGCCTTCGCTAGGAAGTTATTTTCATAGAATAATTGGCGCAGCTTGGCTATGTGAAAAACTAGGCATTAATATCAAGTTCACTTTTTCTAATGGCGGTATTGGTAGTCACAATCTCTTTAAAAATCCTGTGTTGAATTATGCGAAGGTATGCCATCCGGAGAATTTTGCAGAATTAAAAAAAACCTTAACAAATCTAGAGTATATTAGAGGGAAATACCCTAGCCCATGGGAAGAGTATGCTAAGCATGAAATTTCCAGTGAATATGGATATAAAATAATCTCAAAACTATCTATCAAGCAAGAAATACAACAGAAAGCGGATCAATGGTGCGATGCAAATATCAAAGGAGAATGCGTAGGAGTACATTATCGTCTGACTGATGCTATCTCAACAGCTAGAGTAATTAGCGTAGATAGCTATATTGATTATCTTAAACAAGTACTAGATGACCATTGTCAGATCTATGCGTGCTCGGATACTGCATCTTTCATTGATCCGATACTTGAAGCATTTCCCAATAGAGTGGCTAGCAGAAATATAACACGGTCTAATGATGGGCGGGCATTACATGTGCAGTTACCTTATGCAGGATTTCAACAGAGGGAAGATGCTCTGATTGACATTTTGATATTAGCAAAGCTCCAAATGATTTATACCACAGGTTCTACTTTCATAGACATTATGAGGTTCTTTAATCCCGCAATAAAAATCATTTCCCTAGATGGGCGAGGGCAATCCTATAAAAAGAAAAACATTCCAAATTATCTTCCTACTCCTCGGATGGATCTTGTGCACAAAGCACAAGCAGATAATACTTGGAGAGAAGGGCTTCATTATAATAAGTTGCCCCACCATATTAAAACCGAAAAGATTGTTGAAAACAAAATCGCCGATTGATCCAGTAGGTCAATCGGCGGCTTTATTCTGCCTCTACAATTCTATGAATTACTTTGCAACAGCCCCATTCATTTTATTTACAGCTAGACCGTCCTAAAGACAACACCGACCAGTTGTTTTGCTTTGCGTGCTTCATTAGCATGGCATCACCGTTGACTACCACAGGACGATCAACCCATGACAAAAGCGGCAGGTCGTTAACAGAGTCGCTATAAAACCAGCTTTTCTGATAGCCCACTTTGTTTTCGTTTAACCATTTTTGCAAGCAGACGATTTTACCTTCCCGAAAGCAAGGCACACCCGATATGGCTCCAGTGAAACATCCATCTTTTAACTCAGGCTCCGTAGCAATCACTGTTTGTATACCGAACATCTTGCCTATGGGTTTGGTGATAAACGAATTGGTAGAGGTGATAATTGCCGTGAAATCACCCTTGCCCCGGTGTCGTTGCACAAGTTCTATCGCTTCGGCTGTAATCATCGGCTCTATTTTCTCTACTAAAAATTGTTTACGCCACTGCAGCAGTTGCGGCATCGTGTTCTGTGCAAGCGGCTGCAGTACGAATTTAATATACTCCGTCATATCAAGTTCCCCACGTTGATATGCGTCAAAGAATTCGCGATTGCATTTTTTATAATTCGCATCTACTGCACCGATTTCGCATAGGAATTGTCCCCAGCTGAAATCACTGTCGCCGCCTAAAAGCGTATGGTCTAAATCAAATAATACCAAGTCCATGATGTTGATAAAATATTTATAGAAAAGCGTATTATTATATGTGGTTTGCAAATTGAGGTAGATTCATGTTGGACGAAAATAGATATAGGTTGGGCGTGGGGATGATTATCCGCCACCATAATGGGAAAATACTGTGGTGCAAACGCAAGGACATCAATGCCTGGCAATTTCCTCAAGGCGGTATAGAGCCAGACGAAACACCTGAGGTGGCAATGTGGCGAGAATTGCAAGAGGAAACCGGCTTGCTTCCCCAGCATGTGCGCTTAGTTCAGACGGCTAACCAATGGTTGTATTATGAGTTTCCCGAAACATTGAAAATGGACTATAAAGGGCAGAGGCAAATTTGGTTCTTGTTGGAATTGTTGACAGATGACGGTCATATCAATTTAACAGTAACAAACGAATTTGACCAATGGTGCTGGGTGGATTGGTGGTACCCACTGCAAGATATTGTGGCTTTTAAGCAAGGAATCTATAAACAAGTATTGGAGCATTTCACATCTCCCGAATGAGGTATCTACCGCTTAAGTCAGTGTAAGCGTAAAGTAGAAATGTAGGAGTGCTGAAAAAGTACTGCCATTGTAAAAACTCAATCGCCACGCGCCACTAAATTAATGAAAACGGTAGGGGCAGAATAAAGCCGCCGATTGACCTACTGGCTCAATCGGCGGTTCTATTTGTGCGAGGACTCAACTTTAGGGCGGATATGCAAATCCGCCCCTACGGTTCAAAAATACTTTTTCAGCAGCCTCTTATAAAGTCGGTTTGAATACTGCGAGCCATATGATAGCAACCAATGCAACAAAGGTGATCTCGTTAAACCAACGGTACCATAAATGGCTGTGCTTGTTTGTGCCCTGCTTGAACGATTGTAGCAACACCCCGCACCAAACATGGTAGCCCAACAGAAACAAAACAAACACCAGCTTCAAATGCAACCACCACTGCGTTTGATACACAGCCCATCCCTCTATCACCATAGCGAATCCGAAAATCACGGTCAGTATCCCACTGGGAGTCATAATGCCCCAGAATAATTTGCGTTCCATGACCGTCAAACATTTAATCGTAGCATCCTCAGTAGCCATCGCATGGTAGACGAAAAGACGCGGCAAATAGAACAAGCCAGCAAACCACGCAACCATAAATATCAAATGGAGTGCTTTATACCAAATAAACATAGAATTATATTATCATCTCGGTCAGCTAAACCAAACGACATTTGCATTTTGACTTGGGCGGGTGTTTGACATCGCTGTTTTTTTGACTAAAATGGTTTTCTTTTATTCCTTGCCCGTGTGGGCAAAAACCATAAGGAGACATTATGCGACATTACGAAATTGTATTTCTGGTGCACCCCAATCAAAGTACGCAGGTGCCGGAAATGATAAAACAATACAAATCCATTATAGAATCAAGCAACGGCAAAGTGCACCGTTTGGAGGATTGGGGGCTTCGCCGGCTTGCATATCCGATAAAAAAATCAAGCGAGGCATATTATGTTCTGATGAACGTAGAGTGCACACAAGAAGTGCGCAAAGAGATCACCGATTCCTTCCATTTTAGCGATGCTATATTGAGAAACTTGATTTTAGGTAAAGAGAAACCAGTCATTGAACACTCGCCTATTATGCAGGCAATAGAGAAAGCTGAAAAGGAGCAGGCTTTAACCACTGATGACAACGCCGAAAAAGAATCTTTCTCGGAAGCCGAATATGATTACATTGAAGAGGTTGATGAAGACACAATAACCTACCAAGAGGATGCCTCAAAGGCAGCCGAAGGCGATACACAATCAGATGAAAGCAATAATGAAAAATCCGACGGTGATGCAACGCCTATATCTGATAATACCCAAGACACTCCCACGGAGGAAGAACATGTTGATACAACAAAAAACTAAAAAATACTGCCGCTTCACGCGAGAAAACTATCAAGAGATAGACTATAAAGATCTAGAACTCTTGAAAGATTACATCTCGGACAGCGGCAAAATTATCCCTAGACGGGTGACCGGCACTCGGGCTATGTATCAGAGCAAACTTGCCAATGCAATCAAACTTGCACGATATTTAGCATTGTTACCGTATACCGACAGGCAGTAAATAATTACCCGGAGGTTATAAGCAGATATGGAAATAATTTTAATAGATAAAATTAAAAATTTAGGAGATGTGGGCGATATCGTAAAAGTACGGTCGGGTTATGCGCGCAATTATCTAATCCCCTACGGCAAAGCTAAATTTGCAACCGAAGAAAACCGCTTAGAAATTGAACAACGACGCGCCGAATACGAGAGACATGTATCCGAAGAGCGAGCTTTAGCCAAAGAACGTGCCGGAAAATTAGAAGGCTTGGAATTAACTATCGGGATGCAAGCGATGGAAGACGGCCGCCTCTACGGGCCGGTCAGCATCACCGAAGTCTGCGAACTCGTCCTTCAAAAGTGTGGAATAGAAATACAAAAACAAGAGGTTAATTTTCCCGAAGGTCAAATACGCTCACTAGGTTCGCACTCCATAGTATTCCATTTTCATAGCGACGTACAGGTGGAGATTCAGCTACAGGTCGTAGCAGCGCAACAGTCATCCTCTGACGAAAGAACTCAGCAAGAAAGCCCCGAAGACCAACCTCAACAAGAAAACCTTGATGCCCAACCCCAGCAAGAAAGCTCCGATGCCCAGCTCCAGCAAGAAAACCCTGATGACCAACCCCAGCAAGAAACTCCTGATGACCAATCTCAACAAGAAAACCCCGATTCACTTAAAACCAATAATAGCTAGACGATAACACAGAACAAGCACCCAATGATACGATGGAAGACTCTGCTTTGAATAAAAACCCTTCGGGCGCACATACCCCGCCACATTCAACCGAAGCAGAACAAGCGGTGATAGGGGGGCTACTTTTAGACCCTGAGGCGTTTGATAAAATTGCCGATGTCCTAAACAAAAACGACTTTTATGAAAAACGCAACCAGGACCTGTTTAATGCAATCTATGAATTAAATCATCGCGGAGAACCGTGCGATTTTATTACCGTATCCAACTTCTTGAAAAGCTCGAAAAGCCCCAACGAAAACACACTTTCTTATTTAACATCGCTGGTCAAAGAAACACCAAGTGCTGCGCGCATTAAGACCTACGCCGATATTGTCCGTGAACATTCAGCTAAACGCCGGCTTATCTCCGTTGCAACAAAACTGATAGAACTGGCATACGGCAAAAGTGACCAAAGTAGCCAAGAACTACTAAATAAAGCCGAGCAGTTAATACTCAATGTGTCGGACGAAACCCAAAAAACTACCGACCTTCGCTCAATCGCAGAACTCAGCAATCTCGTATACGACCAAATCCAAAAACGTTCAGAGTCCGATGAACTTATAACTGGTGTGCCTACCGGCTTCAACACCATAGACGAGCAAACCAGTGGACTACAAAAAGGCGATTTAATCATTATTGCCGGGCGTCCCTCTATGGGTAAAACCAGCTTGGCACTGAATATTGCCGAGCATGTGGCAATTGAAAAACAACAAGGAACCGTTGCCATCTTTAGTATGGAAATGCCTGCCGAGCAAATTATTTCTAGATTATTCTCTTCGGCTGCAAAAATCAACCAAATGCATATGCGTAGCGGCAAGTTGACTGATATAGAGTGGACTAGATTGGTAACATGGCTCAGCATTTTTAAGAAAGCCTCTTTGTATATAGACGATAGTAGTGCTTTAACACCCATAGATGTTTGCGCTAGAGTAAGACGACTAAAGCGCGACCAACCCGACCTTGCTTTGGTGATTGTTGATTACTTGCAACTGATGCATTTGGATAGAACGATTGAAAATCGTGCCGTTGAAATCTCTGGTATTTCTCGTGCCTTAAAGTCGCTCGCTCGCGAGGTTAACGTACCAGTGGTCGCCTTATCGCAACTCAACCGCAACATCGAAAGCCGTAGAACCAAACCTCAAATGTCCGATTTACGAGAATCCGGAGCTATAGAACAAGATGCCGATCTCATCATGGTTATTTATCGCGAACTCGATAAAGGTAATTCACAAGAAAACGGTTCTACTACAACCGACGGTGTAATCAATGTAGATATAGTCAAGCAACGCAACGGCCCTACCTTTGATACCAAGCTAACATTTATAGGCAAACATACGCGCTTTGAAAATTATGTTTCTGACGAGGTTGCGGAATCGATAGAACATTCAACCCCTATGCCCATAAAAAGCTACAGCGAGGTAGGGGACGATTTTTAAGCAGTCTTTATTCTTTTCACTTGTGGTTACTAAACCACCTGGTCTCTTTAATTCTTTATCATGATTCGCTCACTAAACAAACATCTAGACATTCACGCGCTCAAAAGCAATTATGATTATTTGCAGAAGTTTTGCGCTCCTGCCAAAGTCATTACGGTAATAAAATCGGAGGCTTACGGGCACGGTTTGCTTCGGGTTGCAAAAGCACTGAAAAATTCCGATGGCTTTGCGGTTGCTTGTATCAGCGAAGGCACTGCGCTGCGCCGAGCAGGCATTACACAAAAAATCATCGTGCTACAAGGTGGACATGAACTGCAAGACATAGAACTGGCTCGCAACTATAACTTGACACTGGTAATACATTGCCAACGACAAATAGACAGCTTGCAACAAAGCAACTGCCAAGGACTTGAGCTTTGGGCGAAATTTGACACCGGCATGCATCGCCTAGGCTTTAATTGGACTGAACATAAAACGATAATACCGACTTTACTGAACCTTCGAGGTCTTGCCAGCCCCCTGGTACTCATGTCGCACTTTTGTTGCGCCGACACCGACGAAACACTCACTCGCATGCAATTACAAAGATTTGAAGAACTTTGTGCTTATCACGAAAAAGAAGGAGTGCAGGCATCTATAGCCAACTCCGCTGCAACCTTAAGCCTGTCCGAGTCTCATAAAAACTGGGTTAGGGTAGGGCTTGGTGTCTACGGGGTGACAGCCCAAAATACCCCGCCTAAGCACAAGAAAAAATTAAAACCAGTGATGCGCTTAACAGCCCCAGTTGTCGCTGTACGCAACTTTGAAAAAGGGGATCGCTTAGGTTACCACGGCGAATATGTATGCACAAAAAAAACCCATGCTGCGATTATTGGGGCAGGTTATGGCGACGGCTATCCATGGCATGCAGTGTCGGGGACACCTGTGTGGCTATCAGGCAAACGATGCCATATCGCCGGAAATATATCGATGGATATGATTACGGTAGATGCCACCGGCGCAGATATATTGGTCGGTGATACCGCAGAATTGTGGGGCGAACATATATCGGTTGACGAAGTCGCCGAACATGCCTCCACCATTCCCTACGAATTGTTATGCTCGGTTAGTTCAACGGCAACGACGCTGATATAAAATGGGATTGAATTGACTATAATGTCTAGTTATTAGACAATAAAGTGCCAAATGCGGGAGTAGCTCAGCTGGTAGAGCGCAACCTTGCCAAGGTTGAGGTCGCGGGTTCGAACCCCGTCTCCCGCTCCATCTTTCATCCGATACGATTAATATATCACCAGCTCGTGTAATGGGACTGTTGGAAAAGTATTCCATGCACCGTAGGGGAGGGCTAACATGGGGCTGTTGAAAAAGTAGTTTTATCCCTGAAAACTATACCGCAATAATAAAAATCTTTGTATAAACTGAAATCTGATCCAATGAAAATAAAAATCTAAAGAAACCGCTAGCCTCTTTAGGTTCTGGGCGGCCCCTGTTAAGTAGGCTTGGATCTGCGTTTTCTCCAAACCTCTATATTTTGCCCGCCTCAACCCATGCCGCTCCTTTGCCTCAGCAAATAAACCCTCTATCTTCCAGCTTCTTTCTACCATTTTTTGCTTAAAGACTGGACCGCTTTGTCGTTGTCTTACTCGTTCTATCGCCACGTTATGCTCATTTCGGTATAGACCCGTATGGACGCCTGCCTAAGTAGCAACTATTCTGCCATTGACAACTATTACAATGTGCTTTCTTGATATGGTAATACTTCGTTGCGCCGACTGCAGGTTTGGGATGTAACGCATGACCCGCTTGACAGGTATAGATGTCTTTATTGGGGTCATACTGGAAATTGCCTTCATGGGCTACTTGCTTACCAGGCGTCAGACGAAACTTGGCAGTCGGGATATAGCTGCGTATCTGGTGTTCTTCAAAGAACTTATAATTCTTGCCACTGCTGTAGCCGACATCTGCTATCACCTCTTCAACCGGCAATCCAAAACGTTCTTGTTGGTATTGTATCCTCTGTGTTATCACATTAGTCTCATGATAGGCACCCGTGGTCACATGGCAATCGGTTATCACCCGGCTAGCTGCATCGGCACAATAATGCACCTTATGATATAACTTTCTTGGATACCCCTGACGATTGACTAAAGTCGCATCGCTGTCTACTTTACTCACATGCGTGCGGTTGCTGACTTTTTCTCTTTTTATTACCGCAGTTTGCGAGACCGCTGCTTTGCTTTGCTGCTTCTCATTCTTAACTTCTACTGCTGGTATTGGCTCCTCTCGCTTCTCTAATTTCTGTGCCGATGCATTCGCCTCAACTAAACTCGCATCACCATCTACTTTACCGGCATCGGTACGGGTGCTGACTTTTTCTCTTTTTACTACCGCAGTTTGTGACACTACTTCCTTGCTTTGTTGACTCTCATCCTTGACTTCTATTGCCTGTGCCGGCTGCTCTCGTCTCTCCAATTTCCGTGCCGACGCATTCGCCTCAACTAAACTCGCATCCGTTATAATCCGTTTCCCTTCAACTAATCCGGCTTCTCGGCATTGTTCTACTACACGCTCAAATACCGCCTCAAAACATCCGACACCCAATCGGTCTCGGATACGAGTTAAGGACGAGTGATCCGGCACCACATCACTCATAGTTAATCCGACAAACCAACGATAGCCGATGTTCATTCCGATCTCGTCGCACAATTGACGATCCGATTTAATCCCATAGAGGTATCCTAATATACAGATACGAAAAAATACCTCTGGGTCTATTGACGGCCTACCTTGCGTATCACTATAGAAACTTTGGGTTAGTTGTTTGACAAAGCTCAAGTCTAAAACTTTATCAATACGCCTTAATATGTGATAGCTAGGAATGAGTGCCTGATAGTCTATTTGGACAAATAGTTCAGGCTGAAAGTTATGATTGCCTTGCATAAAAATCTCCGGTTGAATCAGTTGTCTATTTTCGCTTATATCAAATACTTTTTCAACAGTCCCACATGCCCTCCCGAAACGCGTTGCGTCTGCACAAGTAGAACCGCCGATTATCGCCGAGTGAACCCGCCACTTGAGCCAGTAGGTCAAGTGGCGTAACTTTGTGCAAAATCTAAATACTGTGTTCGTTAAAAACATCACATATATCAAAATCAATCGGCGTGACACTGTGCAGAACCTCAGCATAGTTGCTTGTCGTACATTATCCTTCATACACCATCCAATTTATGGGAACCAAAACCAAGTGGCGCAAGCGGTTCTGTTAGTGCAGAACGGTACTTTAGGGAAGGCATGTGGGACTGTTGAAAAAGTGTTTGCATTGGTACATTCCCCTCCTGTGGAGGGGTGGCAGGCGAAGCCTGACGGGGTGGTTGTGGTGGTTCTGCACTAGACAATTACCCTCTACGATGCATTATGGTACTTTTTCAACAGTCCCATGTTAGCCCTCCCCTACAGTTGGTTATCATAAATTCAATGGCGCAAGCGGTTACGTTTAAGCAATGACGATACTTTTTCAACAGTCTCGGCGGTTCTATTGCAGAGGACCCTCTAAAAACACTTTGGCACGAATCCTAACTGCCGGACGAGTCGTATAAACACGCCCTGCCGAATAAACAACTTCAGGATATCCTTGACCATCGTCATAATCCGCTCTGATGCGAAATATACTACTTTCCTCTACTAGGTCAAAGTTTCTATCGTCTTCCAACTCAACTCTACGATCCAGTATTATGTATGTTGTGCTAGTAGCCTCTTTAATATTGTTCCAGTTATTCTCTAGAGGACAACGGTTGCTAATACCTTCACACACTTGCCATTGATACATCACAGTCCCACTGGTTCCACCATCGGGATCATCGGATAATATCATCGCCGTTAATGTCGTTGCACTACTTCCCACTGTTATGGAAATCCCTAAAGTCGCCTCACCATTATTTCTTTTGATTACTTCCACCGGCACTATCCCTGTCGTAGAAGCAACCTCGTCGCTCACCGTCACTTTCAAGTTCACCGTCGTTTTGTTAGATACAGCATCTTTTATAAAATCGGATGGGATGGTTAATATCGCTGGGTTGTCATTGGCGTTGCTCAGCAGACTGGAATCTTCAGTTGACCAGCTATATCCTAAGTCATCGTGGTTCGCATCACTCACACTTATGCTAATGTTCTGCGTAGTACCCTCATTTATTTGCAGCGCAGGAATACTTTCAATAACTGGTGCTTCGTTTGCAATCGTAATCGTATTGGACTGAGTGGTCACCAATTGTCCTATGTTGTCCACAATGGTTACTGCTAATCTATAGCTTGTGTCTGCAGCTCGTCCGATGTTATTGTCCGGTATCGTATAGGTACTGCTGGTTGCTCTATCTTCTATCGGCATATCGTTTCTATACCACTGATAATCGGTCGTAGCGACTCCGTTTGCATCCACTATTGCTGAAGTTGAACTCAGTAGCCATCTATCCTCTTCATCGCGTCTTATGCTCACGCTACCACTCGGCTTTGCATCTATCAAAAATGTGAAGGTCGCCTGCGCCATGCCACCATTGCCGTCGTCTGCCGACACGGTTATGGTGAAACCTGCTGTGTTTGTACTTGCATTTGCAGGTGTGAATGTCAATCTGCCGTTAGGGTTAAGCATTAAGTTATCCGGAGCTCTTGCATCACTATCACTACTGTATGTTAGGGTATCGTCGTCGGCATCCCTAAATGTGCCGGATTCTGCGATTTTTAGTGTGTATGGTTCTCCTACCGTTGCTACTCGCGTTGTCGGCACAGATAACACTTGCGGCGGTGTATTGACTCGTACCGACACGGTCTCACTATCGCTTAACTTGTTGCTATCGGTTGCAAAAAATTTAATTGTCGCAGTCCCGCTTTGCTCTGCGGTTAGGACAAAAGTGATACGCGTATTAGTCGTTATATTGTTGGTTTGTTCAGATGTCGTCACCGAGACGATCGTTTGGCTTGATGACCTCGCCGTCACAACAACCCTATCCTTGACATCAAAGTTCTCATCCGATACTGAGACCACAACATTCGTAGTACCATGCAACTGCATCGTTGGAACGATTGATGGCATAGCCATAATCGTCGGAGCAGTATGAGCTTCCACCTCCACCTTAAACTGTGCTGATACCACCGAGTTTGACGCACCTCTGTCGTCATTCACCGTCACGGTAATCATTGCCTTACCTGCCCCTTCACCAGTAATTTTAATCGTACGTATTGCATCGTTTCCTGCTACAGACACGCTCGCAACATTGGTGTTATTTGACTGAGCATTTAACCTTAGATTAATAGGAATGTCGTCGGCATCAGCATCGTCTATCGTCACATTCAGCATAGTCCCTGCTCCATCCAACAGCCTGACGGGTTGTGGGGGAACACCACTAATCGTCGGCGATACATTGACTCGTACCGACACGGTCTCACTATCGCTTAACTTGTTGCTATCGGTTGCAAAAAATTTAATTGTCGCAGTCCCGCTTTGCTCTGCGGTTAGGACAAAAGTGATACGCGTATTAGTCGTTATATTGTTGGTTTGTTCAGATGTCGTCACCGAGACGATCGTTTGGCTTGATGACCTCGCCGTCACAACAACCTTATCCTTGACATCAAAGTTCTCATCCGATACTGAGACCACAACATTCGTAGTACCATGCAACTGCATCGTTGGAACGATTGATGGCATAGCCATAATCGTCGGAGCAGTATGCGCTTCCACCTCCACCTCAAACTGTGCTGATACCACCGAGTTTGACGCACCTCTGTCGTCGTTCACCGTCACAGTAATCACCGCCGTACCTGCCTCTTCACCAGTAATTTTAATCGTACGTGTTGCATCGTTTCCTGCTACAGACACGCTCGCAACATTGGTGTTATTTGACTGAGCATTTAACCTTAGATTAATAGGAATGTCGTCGGCATCAGCATCGTCTATCGTCACATTCAGCATAGTCCCTGCTCCATCCAACAGCCTGACGGGTTGTGGGGGAACACCACTAATCGTCGGCGATACATTGACTCGTACCGACACGGTCTCACTATCGCTTAACTTGTTGCTATCGGTTGCAAAAAATTTAATTGTCGCAGTCCCACTTTGCTCAGCGGTTAGGACAAAAGTGATACGCGTATTAGTCGTTATATTGTTGGTTTGTTCAGATGTCGTCACCGAGACGATCGTTTGGCTTGATGACCTCGCCGTCACAACAACCCTATCCTTGACATCAAAGTTCTCATCCGATACTGAGACCACAACATTCGTAGTACCATGCAACTGCATCGTTGGAACGATTGATGGCATAGCCATAATCGTCGGAGCAGTATGCGCTTCGACTTCCACCTCAAACTGTGCCGATACCGCCGAGTTTGACGCACCTCTGTCGTCGTTCACCGTCACGGTAATCATTGCCTTACCTACCTCTTCACCAGTAATTTTAATCGTACGTGTTGCATCGTTTCCTGCTACAGACACGCTCGCAACATTGGTGTTATTTGACTGAGCATCTAACCTTAGATTAGTAGGAGTGTCGTCATCGTCGGCATCAGATACCGTCACATTCAGCATGATCCCTGCTCCTTCCAACAGCCTGACGGGTTGTGTGGGAACACTGCCAATCGTCGGTATGATGTTTTCCTCTACTGTCACCAAGACGGGAACCGAAACCGACTTGGTGTGTTCATCGCTAACGGTGATATTGAGTTCTGTTGTGCCGGCTTTCAATCCTTTGATGGTTAGAGTTTGTGTCTCTCTTGTAGCACTACCGTTGTTCATTACTACCACACTGGTGGTCACCAATTCCACTATATCTTGGCTCTCATCCATTGCAGTCAGTGATAAGGTCAAGCTGTCGTTGATGTCAGTGTCGGACACTGACACCGCAATAGCCTGTGCTCTGCCTTCCTGAACCGAGATCATGTTGTCAAAAGATGTAATCATCGGCGGTGCATTGACTCGTACCGACACGGTTTCACTATCGCTTAACCTATCGCTGTCGGTTGCGGTGAATGTGATCATCGCTACTCCACTCTGCCCGGCAGTTAGGACAAAAGTGATACGCGTATTAGTCGTTATGGGATTGGTCTGCATCGGCATCACCGAAACGACCGTTTGGCTTGATGACCTCGCCGTCACAACAACTTTATCCTTGACATCAAAGTTCTCATCCGACACTGATACCACAACATGCGTCGTGCTTTCCTGTTCTATCGTTTGCTTCGGCAGCGAAATAACCTCAAGCATAGGTGCTTTTCCCGATACTATCGGTATGTCGTTGCTAACAAGTGGATTTCTGATGTTTGGGACAGTACTGGTCGTTGCGATAACCTGAAAGAGGCGATTCCCCGCAAAGCTGTCATCTAACGCAAGATTGAGCTGGACTTGTGTATCGGAAGTACGGCTTACACTTGCAATGTGCAACCCTGCCGGCGCATTTTGCAAACTAAAGTCGTTAGGCTGCAAATTTTTTTCCCAACTGGCACCAATCAAAGACAAAGACAATGGATTTACGGTTACATTGCTGTCCGACAACCTGACAACAGAGGCAGCATCCATTTTTATTTGATAGCCGCGTATTCTAACTCCCCACTCACTAAAAGTACCGATTGTGCCTCTGACATCTTCAAACCTTAATCTCCAAACCCCCGACGGATCTTCGCCTAAATGCGCGCTTGAACCGAAACTCCAAATCCCTCTAAGATTGCGTGCGAATCTGGTACCACTGAGGGAATCAGTGGATGGTATGAAAAGGTTGGAAGTAGTACCCGAAGGTGAGGTTAATTTAACGCTTAAATCTTGGATTAAGGGATGTGCAAATCCAATAGGAATCTCCACATATTCTATAAAATTGATATCAGATTGCACAGATATCTCACTATTGATAACCGGATTATCGGCAGTTAGCCTAAGGTTTAGATTTCTGTTTCTTACTTCCGTATACGGTGCTGCCGGAGGAAGATTGATCCACCCTTCCGCCAGTTCAACCGCTTTTTCTGCATCAACAACACCGAATCCATATTTGTGGTTAAAGTGATACTGCGCGCTGTCATCATCGCTAGACAAACCATACTTTACGGCACCTTGCATCCAGCCGTCATCTGTGGGGTCGTTGTGCCTTGCCGAATTAGCCAGAATGAGTTTCACATCGCGCCAGCTAAGGCTCGGGTTGACTTGCCGCATTAATGCCACCACACCGCTGACCATCGGGGTTGCTGCAGAGGTTCCACTAAATGACTCTGTGTATATGTCATGTGCATAAAGCCCACTGCTAGTTCCTCTGGAGGTTGTAACAATTCCTGGCGATCTGATAGAAAATCTTGGCGGCCCGGGGAAGATGAAAAGCCTAGTACCCCTTGATGGGGCACAGACCCACAAATTGGCACCAAGTTGCGAAAACGAAGCATGTTCTCCCCGATTACCCACCGCACATACGGGAACGGTTGCATAATGCTTGGTAAAGCCGTCATAATTTGAATTCGTTATGTTACATATCCCGCTAGCACAACGGTCGTTTCCGGCAGCCCAAATGTAGACCATACCTTTGCCGTGGAATCCCTCCTCAATGCCGGTTTCTATTGCCATTTCCCATGCCCTAAGAGTAGTACCGGATGGACTAAAAGAAGACGGACTCCCCCAGCTGTTGTTGGAAACTGCGGTTATTGTGCGATGACGAACCATTGCGTCTAAGACTGCCAGATTTCTAGTATTTCTTGAAATACTTGTATTTCCACTGGGTATTCCTAAAATATTCAAGCCATAAATTCTTGCTTCAGGTGCGACACCTCGAACACCCATGTTGTTATAACCGCGCGCCGCAGCAATACCCGCTACGGCGGTAGCATGCCGACTGGTGTCAATCACCGAAGGATAATAATCAACGCTGTGTTGGGTAGAGATATTGGCTATCAGATCCGGGTGAGCCCGTGTTTGGGGCGTAGCAGAATGGGAATCAAATGGCAGATCGTCGTCTACTATGGCAATGTATGTGCCTTGCCCTCTTATTTTCGTGAGTCCATCTTTGAGCGTTTTCTCCCATACTGGTTCTACATTGATATCCTCACCAGGGATACCCAAAAATTGCCCAGTATTCTTTAAGTGCCATTGCGTATCATATAGAGGATCGTCCATTCCCTGTGACTGAGCGACGGCAGGCTGCAAGCCTATGACCAAAAGCAATATCACGAGGGCATTTGCTAAGATTCTCAAAATTAAAATATTCAACTATGCTGTATGAAATAAATAGAAGGGAATTAAAACATCTATTATATTGCCATTAGCATAAATAGAGCTGTTGAAAAATAGAACCGCCGATTATGCAAAACCATAACGTAAACTACATGTGTAGGGGAGGGCTAACATGGGACTGTTGAAAAAGTACCATAATGCATCGTAGAGGGTAATTGTCTAGTGCAGAACCACCACAACCACCCCGTCAGGCTTCGCCTGCCACCTCTCCACAGGAGGGGAATGTACTAATGCAGACACTTTTTCAACAATCCCACATGCCCCCCCTACGGCTCAAGGATACTTTTTCAACAGTCCCATACCAGTCATTGCAAATTCTTGGTCAGGGCTGTATAATTCACCATTCAACTGAAAATAGATGCAATGCCTACAGTACGAATAAAAGAAAATGAACCCCTAGATATCGCCATTAGACGCTTCAGGCGTACTTGCGAAAAAGCCGGTATTTTAACCGAAATCCGCTTTCGCGAGTTCTATGAAAAACCAACTACGGTGCGTCGCCGCAAGTCCATTTTGGCAAAAAGACGGCAGAGCAGGCATACTTTCAAAATTAGGTCTAAGCGTACCCGTTTATACTGACCCACCAATCCATGAAACATCGTATTGAAGACGATGCCAAAATAGCAATGAAAAGCGGGGATAAACCTCGCTTGTCAGTATTGCGTTTGATACTATCCGAGATAAAACGTATAGAAATAGATTCTCGCGCACCTTTGGATGAAGCTGGCATTTTGGATACGCTAGCAAAAATGGCAAAGCAACGGCGTGAG
Organism: uncultured candidatus Poriferisulfidus sp.; assembly: GCA_965200865.1. Classification (GTDB taxonomy): domain Bacteria; phylum Pseudomonadota; class Gammaproteobacteria; order Poriferisulfidales; family Oxydemutatoraceae; genus SP5GCR1. The sequence goes on from CBDAVG010000002.1 coordinate 1,906,984, forward strand.
TCTATAAAACAATTTGCCGATGCAGGACGTGCCGATTTACAGGAAAAAGAAAACTTTGAACTAGAAGTCATTACCAGTTATATGCCGAAACAGCTAGATGAAACTGAACTTGAAGCTCTGATAAATGAAGCGATTGACAAGACTGGAGCGACCGGAATCAGAGATATGTCTAAAGTGATGGCAGAGATCAAAGCTCAAGCCCGCGGTAGCGCAGACCTATCGGCAGTTGGTCGTATCGTCAAAGCGAAACTAACATCTGCATAATCTGCAAATAAACCAAATAAATGTACAATATATGACACCACTGGGAACGGGTACAATGCTTGTTTGTTTATTTCAGTTTTGTTTCAGTTTCTAAGTGATTTGTTATACCGCTACTACTAACGATATGGGAAAAAATTTAGTCAAAAGCAAAGATATGGCAATGGTGCCGGTAAGCAGTCTGAATGCTTACATCTCCGCTGCTTACGGTATTCCGGTGTTGGATGCCGAAGAGGAGCAGCGGCTTGCACGCCTTTATAAACAAGAAAACGATGTAGAAGCGGCGCGCAAATTAGCGATGCATAACCTACGTTTTGTTATACAGATTGCCCGTGGCTACAACGGATACGGACTAGCACTAGGCGATTTGATACAAGAGGGCAACATCGGATTGTTGAAGGCGATACAACGTTTTGATCCTGCCATCGGCGTGCGCTTGGTTTCTTTTGCGGTGCATTGGATCCGCGCTGAAATTCATGAGTTTATCATTAAAAATTGGCGCATCGTCAAAGTTGCCACAACCAAAGCACAACGCAAACTTTTCTTCAACCTTAGGAGTTCCAAAAAAAGATTAGGTTGGATGAACCAACAAGAAGTTGAAGAGATTGCAAATCAACTCGGTGTTAAAGCCAAAGAGGTCACCGAAATGGAAAAGCGCATGGGGCAATCCGAAGTGAGCATAGACCCGATGCCTGATGCACACGAGGAAACAACTTTTTCACCTGTGGCGTACTTGACCGACGAGCGGGAAACAGATCCGGCAGAACATTTTGAAAATGTACAAGCAAGCACCTATAATCGCAAAAAGCTCGACGAAGCACTAAAAACTTTAGATGAACGCAGTCTTGCCATCTTAAAAGCACGCTGGTTAAGCGATAAAAAGGCGACACTACACACGCTGGCGGATCAATACAAAATCTCCGCAGAGCGCATTCGCCAAATTGAAAACCAAGCCCTGCAAAAACTCAGAAAAGCGATAGAAGCATAAATCGGCAGAGGCGGACCCGATGATGGAATACCAACGAACATTTGATGTCATTGTTATCGGCGGCGGACACGCCGGCTGTGAGGCGGTGGCAGGTGCGGCGCGCAGCGGAGCGGCAGTGCTACTGCTGACACAAAACATAGACACCATCGGGCAGATGAGTTGTAATCCTGCCATCGGCGGCATTGGTAAAAGCCATTTAGTACGAGAGATTGATGCACTCGACGGATTGATGGCACGGTGCGCCGACCTGTCGGGCATACATTTTCGTATGCTGAACGCAAGCAAAGGACCGGCAGTACAAGCGATACGGGCACAAGCAGACCGCCAGTTATACAAAACGGCAATGCGGAAGATGCTTGAACAATATCCCAACATCTATATATTTCAGCAAACGGTGGAGGATCTAATCGTTGATAAAGACCGTATTCAAGGAGTGATTACACAAATGGGGCTTCGCTTTCGCGCAAGTGCTGTCGTTTTAACCACTGGCACTTTTTTGGGTGGACACATACATATAGGTACGCACAATTATCAAGGCGGACGCGCCGGTGAGGCACCGGCGAATGCACTGGCCAAGAGACTGCGCGCATTGCCATTACGAGTAGGACGATTGAAAACCGGCACACCCCCGCGCATCGCCAAAAACACCATAGACTTTTCCAGACTCACAGCACAGCATAGCGACACACCACAGCCAGTATTCTCTTATATGGCAAACCGAGAAGATCATCCGCCGCAACGCGAATGTTTTATAACCCGCACAAACGAAGAGACCCACGAAATTATACGCTCGGCATTGCATCACTCACCACTCTACAACGGCACCATCCGTTCCACTGGACCACGCTACTGTCCCTCCATAGAAGATAAGGTTGTCCGCTTTGCCGACAAAGCATCTCATCAGATTTTTATAGAACCCGAAGGTTTGGATAGCGGCGAGATTTACCCCAATGGGATTTCCACCTGCTTGGACTTTGATGTGCAGCTGGCGATGGTGCGCTCTATCAAAGGTTTTGGAAATGCGCATATCACACGCCCGGCTTATGCGATTGAATACGATTATATGGATCCTCGTGACTTAGACGCATCGCTTGAAACCCAAGCCATAGAAGGTTTGTTTTTTGCCGGACAGATCAACGGCACGACCGGCTACGAGGAAGCAGCAGCACAAGGTTTAATCGCCGGGCTCAACGCAGCCCTTAAAGCACAAGACAAAGCATTATGGCACCCAACACGCGAGCAGGCCTACATCGGTGTGTTGATAGACGACCTGACCGTCTATGGCACCGACGAACCTTACCGGATGTTCACAAGCCGTGCCGAATATAGATTGTCTTTGCGTCAAGACAATGCCGACTTGCGCCTTTGCGAACAAGGTAGAAAACTTGGCTTGGTCGGCGATGAACGTTGGCATTTATTTGAACATAAACGCAAACAGATAGCAGCTGAACAAGCAAAACTGGAGACCCTGTCTATCAACCCCGAACAAGGTAGAAAACTCGGCATAGAGCTTAAGCAAGCATGCAATGCCGCCGAACTGCTTAAAAGACCCGAAATCTGTTACCTAGACATCGTCAACGTTGCGAATGTCAATCAACCAGCCGACGACGAGCAGGTTGTCTCGCAAATAGAAATACAGGCAAAATACAGCGGCTACTTAGCACGCCAACAAGATGAAATAGATCGGCTCGCACAGGCGCGCTCGCAACAAATCCCCGACAGTTTTGATTATTCTAAAGTCATCGGTCTATCAAACGAACTACGCGACAAACTCAACGAATCCAAACCCGCATCGATAGGACAAGCGGAACGCATACCGGGCATGACGCCGGCATCTTTGTCCTTATTACGTATTTATCTGAAAAAACATGATTTCGATTATCGGCGTAGTGCCTAATCTAATATTAGGCTTGCTATTACTCGGTCTTATACCGACGGCAGACGCACAAGACCGTATAGAATCGGAACACACACGGCATATGAAAAGCAAACACAGCGTTGAACTGACCATAGAACGTGCCAAGCGCATCGCAGAGCATAATGAACTTAGAGTATTCGGGGTGATAGACCACGCACAAAACGCCACCGACGCGGGCATGGAGCTACTGCCCACTCAACTAATCGTCTTCGGCAACCCTGCCGTTGGCACTGAACTAATGCAAGCAAACCCACTCATCGGTCTTGACTTACCGCTCAAACTATTGGTGTGGGAAGACCGCGATGGTGTTGTTTGGATCAGCTACAGCTCGGCGGAGGCTATGCAAAAACGACACAATTTACTCGAGCATACCAAACAATTCCTCGACACCGAAACCTTGTTGAAAGATTTGGCACAAGCTGCCGGACAATAATTTGGAATATACGAAACTACTGTACAAACAATGCTCCGACCTCGGCATGAGTGCAACCGACCAGGAATTGAAAAAGATACTCCAGTGGATTGAATTACTACAAAAATGGAACCAAACATACAACCTGACGGCAATAAACGAAACCGAACAAATCATCCACCGTTTGGTGGTCAATAGCCTTGCGGCGATACCCTATCTGCATGGCAATACCGTGTTGGATGTGGGTAGCGGCAGTGGCGTGCCGGGTATTCCGTTGGCAATCTTCGCACCACAATATCGCTATACACTAATAGACAGCAACGGTAAAAAAACCCGTTTTTTGGAACATTGTCGGATGTCTTTAGCACTGCCCAACGTAGAAGTGAAACAAGTGCGCGCAGAAAATTTTAGAGCCGCGGTTAAATTTGACACGATAATCAGCCGTGCTTTTGGCAACTTAGACCAATTTATCTCTTTAACTCTGCATCTGGGACATAAACAAACCTGCTGGCTAACATTCAAGGGTAAAATAAGTCCACACGAGCTTCAACAATTCCGTGATACGGCAAGCGATTCGGGGCTTCGGCATAGCCTGAAAAAGCTCAATACCGGGGAAGACGAAACTCAAAACTTAGTTCTGATGAGATATTAGATTGATAGAGCAATGACAACTATCTATGCAATAACCAATCAAAAGGGTGGTGTTGGTAAAACCACAACCAGCGTGAATTTGGCAGCCGGATTGGCAGCTGCCAAACGACGGATACTATTAATAGACATGGACCCACAAGGCAACGCAACATCGGGTAGCAACGTTGACAAAAATCAACTAACCACAACAACCGCAAATTTGCTGGAAGGCACACCACTTAAAGACTGCATCAATCGATGCGATGCTGCAGACTACGATCTGGTGGGCGCAAACTCTGCATTGACCGTCACCGAAGTCAATATGACACGAGAGGAAAACAGTAGCTTTTACTTACGAGATGCCTTAAAACAAACCAACCACTACGACTATATTTTATTAGACTGTCCACCGACACTCAATACACTGACGATGAACGCATTGGTCGCTGCCGAAGGCGTAATCATCCCGATACAATGCGAGTATTACGCTTTGGAAGGTCTCTCGGCTTTAGTTGAAACCATAGAGCGCATACGCCAAACCGTCAATCCTCGGTTGCGCATAGAAGGCGTATTACGAACGATGTATGACCCACGCAATAACCTCGCCCGTGACGTGTCCGAACAACTTAATGTCTTTTTTGGCAAAGAACTCTACCATACCGTTATCCCGCGTAATGTGACCCTTGCCGAGGCACCTAGCCATGGACTATCCATCATACAATACGATAAAGCCTCCAAAGGTGCCGTCGCTTATATAGAGCTCGTCGGCGAGATATTGAGGCGACAAAAGTCTGATGCAAAGGTAGGTTAAGATATCCGTTCCCGTGATTTATTTAATGGAAGTGAACAACAGTGAATAAAAAGAAGGCACAAACCAAAAAACGAAGAGGGCTGGGTTCTTTGGGCGTTGATGCATTGCTGACAACACGTGCCGATGCCGAAACGAACACCGACCAAGGCGAACAGATTTTGCATGTAGAAGCCGACCAAATACAGCCGAGCCGCTATCAACCACGCAAAAATATTGACAAAGATTCCTTGCGCGAACTCGCAGAATCAATAAAACATCAGGGGCTGTTGCAACCTATCGTGCTACGCATACAAAACGATACAGACAGCCACTACGAACTCATCGCCGGAGAACGTCGTTGGCGTGCCGCGCAGTTAGCGGGTCTTAGGAAAATTCCTGCGATACTAAAAAAAGTGGATGAAAACACCGCCGCTGCCATTGCCCTCGTAGAAAACATACAACGCGATGACCTAAGCGCAATAGAAGAGGCGATGGCAATCAAACAGCTATTAATAAAGTTTGATATGACCCACGAACAGGTGGCAACCGCAATAGGACGCTCGCGCCCTGCGGTTTCTAACCTGCTACGGCTTTTGGAACTCGCACCCGAAGTACGCGACTGGCTTGCCGAAGGTCGCCTAGAGATGGCACATGCACGCACCCTGCTGGCGTTGAATAAAACCGAACAAACCGACACCGCCCGCCTCATCATAGAGCGCAACATGAGCGTACGAGAAGTTGAAGAGTATGTGAGAAAACTTCTAGATAAGAAAAAGAAAAAAAAGACGAGCAAAAAGAAAAAAACTCGCGACGATACTGATATCGCACAACTAGAGCGGCACCTATCAGAACATTTGGGTACGACGGTTAAGGTGAAATATAGCAAAAAAACCGGCAACGGCTCGCTAGTAATTTATTACACCTCGCTTGACGGGCTGGATGACATCTTAGACAAAATAACCTAATCACATACCGCAAAGCGGTTGTATTTGTACAGACACGCTGAGGCTGCTGGAAAAGTATTTCAAGCACCGTAGGGGAGGACTAACATGCCCTCCCGAAACGCGTTGCGTCTGCACAATCAATACATTTATCCATTTCGTTTATGGTTACCCACCGTAGGGGAGGGCTAACATGGGACTGTTGAAAAAGTAGTTCTATCCTTGGAAACTACACCGCAATAATAAAAATCTTTGTGTAAACCAAAATCTGATCCAACGAAAATAAAAATCTAAAGAAACCGCTAGTCTCTTTAGGTTCTGGGCGGTCCCAGTTAGGTAGGCTTGGATCTGCACTTTATCCGAACCTCTATATTTTGCTCGCCTCAATCCATGCCGCTCCTTTGCCTCAGCAAATAAACCCTCTATCTTCCAACTCCTTTCTATCATTCTTTGCTTAAATACTGGACTGCTTTGTCGTTGTCTCACTCGTTCTATCGCCTCTTTATGCTCATTTCGGTATAGACCCGTATGACGCCTGCCCAAGTAGCAACTGTTCTGCCATTGACAGCTATTACAATGTGCTTTCTTGATGTGATAATACTTCGTCGCACCGACTGCATGTTTGGGGTGTAACGCATGACCCGCCTGACAGGTATAGATGTCTTTATTGGGGTCATACTGGAAACTGCCTTCATGGGCTACTTGCTTACCAGGTGTCAGACGAAACTTGGCAGTCGGGATATAGCTGCGGATCTGGTGTTCTTCAAAGAACTTATAATTCTTGCCACTGCTATAGCCGACATCTGCTATCACTTCTTCAACCGGCAAGCCAAAGCGTTGTTGTTGATATTGAATCCTCTGTGTTATCACATTAGTCTCATGATAGGCACCCGTGGTCACATGGCAATCCGTTATCACTCGGCTGGTTGCATCGGCACAATAATGCACCTTATGATATAACTTTCTTGGATACCCCGCACGATTGACTAGAGTCGCATCGCTGTCTACTTTACTCACATGCGTGCGGTTGCTGACTTTTTCTCTTTTTACTACCGCAGTTGGCGAGACTGCGCTCTTGCTCTGCTGCTTGTCATCCTTAACTTCTACTGCTGGTGTTGGTTCTTCTCGCCTCTCCAGTTTCTGTGCCGATAGGTTTGTCTCGCCCGCACTCGCATCATCATCTACTTTATCGGCATGGTTGCTGACTTTTTCTTTTTTTACTACCGCAGTTGGCGAGACTGCGCTCTTGCTCTGCTGCTTGTCATCCTTAACTTCTACTGCTGGTGTTGGTTCTTCTCGCCTCTCCAATTTCTGTGCCGGTAGGTTCGTCTCGCCCGCACTCGCATCATCATCTACTTTATCGGCATGGTTGCTGACTTTTTCTTTTTTTACTGATGCAGTTTGTGATACTACCTCCTGGCTTTGTTGCCTCTCATCCTTGACTGCTATTGCCGCAGTCGGCTGCTCTCGTCTCTCTAGTTTCCTCGCCGACGCATTCGCCTCAACTAAACTCGCATCTGTTATGATCCGTTTCCCTTCAACTAATCCAGCCTCACGGCATTGTTCTACGACACGCTCAAATATCGCCTCAAAACATCCCACACCTAATCGGTCGCGGATACGAGTTAATGACGAGTGATCCGGCACCACATCACTCATAGTTAATCCGACAAACCAACGATAGCCAATGTTCATTCCAACCTCGTCGCACAGTTGACGATCCGACTTAATCCCATAGAGTTGTCCTAATATACACATACGAAAAAATACCTCCGGGTCTATTGACGGTCTACCTTGCGTATCACTATAGAAACTTTGGGTTAATTGTTTGACAAAGCTCAAGTCTAAAACTTTATCAATACGCCTTAATATGTGATAGCTGGGAATGAGTGCCTGATAGTCTATTTGGACAAATAGTTCAGGCTGAAAATTATGATTGCCTTGCATAAAAACCTCCGATTGAATCAGTTATCTATTTTCGCTTATATCAAATACTTTTTCAACAGTCCCACATGCCCTCCCGAACGCGTTGCGTCTGCACAATCAATACATTCATTCATTTCGTTTATGGTTACCCACCGTAGGGGAGGGCTAACATGCCCTCCCGAACGCGTTGCGTCTGCACAAGTAGAACCGCCGATTATCGCCGAGTGAACCCGCCACTTGAGCCAGTAGGTCAAGTGGCGTAACTTTGTGCAAAATCTAAATACTGTGTTCGTTAAAAACATCACATATATCAAAATCAATCGGCGTGACATTGTGCAGAACCTCAGCATGGTTGCTTGTCGTACATTATCCTTCGTACGCTATCCAATTTATGGGAACCAAAACCCGAGTGGTGCATAGCGGTTGGAGTAGTGCAGAACGGTACTTTAGGGAGGGCATGTGGGGCTGTTGAAAAAGTATCGTCATCGCATGAACCTAACCGCTTGCGCCATTGAATTTAAGAAAATGGTAGGAGCGGATTTGCATATCCGCCCTACGGTACCGTCCTGCAAAACCGTAACCGCTTTGCGCCACAAGATTATGGCTTGCATAAATTTGATGGATGAATGTATAAATCGTGCAAGTACGTCGCGTTAGGGCGGATATATAAATCCGCCCCTACGGTTCAAGAAATACTTTTTCAACAGTCCCATGTTAGCCCTCCCCTACAGGTGGTTATCATAAGCGGTGCATTACTGGTTTTTTAGTAGGCCCTCTAAAAACACCCTGACAACGAAAGTCGGTGGGCCCGGTCGAATAATGCTTACCCTATGAAGTTGTTTGGTATCGTCTTCTGCGGTCACCTCAACCTGAATTATGTTTTCACCAATGCCCAATAGGACACCGTGCTCTATGTTTAGCGTATCGTCAACCACATCAATTTCTGTTCCGTTTACTGTAAGCCTAGTGATCCTTGCTTCCGGGTGATTCACCATGGCTGTCACCGTTGTACTCTCTACATCTTGACCCACTGTTAAGTTATATGCAGTGGTGCTAGAACTAAAAGCTAACTCAATATCTTCTAGCTCCAAACTAAGCAGAGTCGAATCGGAAGAAGATTCGGCAATAAGGAAAATACCAACCTGTGCCAGCATATAATCTATAATTTTCATACATTGGTCGTGTGTAAGTTTGTCAAAACGACTACTACCAAATGGGTTGTTATAGAAATCACAGTCTGACATGCCAAATAAAAAATTAGTCTTCATCAGGGCATCTAGATTTGCGTACCTTTGACCCTCGTTGACATTTTCATATAATCCTTTTATCTGCTCATTCAATGTCGTTTCCTTTGTTTCTCGCAAACGCCGCATCCATGTAGCAGTACTAGCCATGTCTACTTGAGGAGCAAATGTCTCATTTGTAAGAGGAGAAATAAGGCGATAGAGCCGATTGCGGCCGCTTTCACTGTGGCAATTTTTACAGCTAACTTGGTTATAGATTTGCTCGCCTGACAACCTATCTGTTTGCTCCGCTGTCGTCAACTTATAAATAGTTATACTATAATTTTGCATGCTGCCATTTTCTGCTGTCACCTCAAGCTCAATCAGATTGTCAGCTAGACCTAAAACGACATCTCTATTCAGACTTGTCACGCTAATATTTTGCTCTGTAACTAGGGTCTGTGGTACACCTCTAACTATGGACTGTGATACATTTCTAAATTTTGTAATTCTTGCTCCCGGGTTATTCACCATAGCCGTTATCCTTTTTTGGATTCCAATATCATTGTTAACTTCTAAGTTATATTTAGTTGTGGTGGGGTTAAAAGTAAAATCAATATCCTTTATTTTCAAACTAGATAGAGTTGCATCAGGGGAACCTGCACGCACAATGTTTATAGTATAAATTGTTGGTATTTGACCTCCTCCTGAGCTCACCCGAACTTCAACTGCATTTGAACCTGTAGCTAATGTGATACCGGCATTTATATGAAACGCCCCGGATATGCCAGTCTCTATAAGAAGCTCCCGGTCAGCTATATTCGTGGATGTTCCATTTACCGTAAGACCAGTAATCAATGCCGACGCATTATCCGGCACAGCCGTCACCGTTGTATTCGCCACATCATGGGCGACATTTATGTTATATGAAGTTGTTGCGGGGTTAAAACTCAACTCAATACCCTCCAGGTTCAAACTGTACAGTGCCGATGCAGCTCTACGAGAAACAGGAATACGAACCTGCCTCAGCATGTAAGCTATAACTCGATTACAGTGATTAGCACTTACAACTCCAGTATATCTCAGACCAGGACAGGGGAAGTGATTAGAGAGTGGTGTGCCATCATCATTTGTGCTTCTTCTGATATTCTCCTCCAGCTGTCGTAGCCCACCGGGTATCAAACGTTCCCTCCATTCAGCTTCGTTTTGCTGATTGATTATAGGGGCATTAACTTTTCCACCATCATCGTGGCAATTTGCACACCTACCCCGATCACCAGCCTGATATAAAACTATACCCGACTGTGCAATAGCCGCATTTGCAAATAACAGTATCGGCACTAAAACCAATAATAAACTAGAGTGTCTCAATGAATACATTGTCAAATCCTTTGAAAGTCCCATGATTTTTGCTTATGAAGAGAATTCACCTTATCATAATCATAAGTTTTTTCAAGTAAAAGAGACAAGTGAGGCTGCATTTGTGCGGACACGCCACAACCACCCCGTCAGATAGAACCACCAATTGATTCAGCAGGTCAATCGGCGTGACACTTTGCATAACTTTAACTTGATTGCTGAATTCGTACATTACAAAATGCAATATCCGCTTTGCGCCACCAAATTATGGTTACCGTAAATCAATGAATAGGACTGTTGAAAAAGTACCGTCATCGCACAAACCCAACCACTACGCGCTACAAGATTATGGTTTGCATAAATTTGATGGATGAATGTATAAATCGTGCAAATACGTCGCATTAGGGCGGATATATAAATCCGCCCCTACGGCATATGAAATACTTTTTCAATAGTCCCACATTGGGACATGCCCAATGCTCGGCACAAATGCTAAGATTTCTCTTGTTCGAGGTTTATTAAATAATCCAAAGCACTAATCAGCCGTTGGGAACTTCCTACCATGCTCGGAGAGGTAAGATAACGACCGTTGACTATAAAAGTTGGCACACTCTTTATGGCGTATTCGCGAACCAAGCGATCGGCTTTTTGGGTTTTGGTATTAACGATGAAGGAATTGTAGGCTTTACTAAATTTATCCTCAGAAATACCTGAACTAAAAGAGGCAAAGAACTCGGCTATTCTGTCTTCGCTAACCAAATCGCGCCTTTGCTGTCTGCCATGTATTGCATTGAAAAACACTTCATGCAAGTCAAGCCGATCTAGACTTTCTAAGGCATAGTAGACCTTGGCATGGATGATCCATCGTTCACTGAATGTGCCAGGTACGCGTACAAGCTCCACATTCTCAGGCATCCTCCAGTTTTTGATATAAGGTTCTACGGTGTAGCAATGCGGGCAACCGTACCAGAAAAATTCTATAACTTCGATTTTATCTTCACCGACGGTGGTTTCCATACGCGGAGAAATAACCGTATAGTCGCTACCTTCGGCAAACTCCGCAGCAGATGCTAGAGGGCTTAGCAATGCAAGAATAAGGGCAACACTCAATACAAAAAGAGTTCTAAAGATATAAGTCATTAGATTATTATGCAGCGAGATCATCATTAGTGCAACCCTTGCATATATGAAGAGACCGCCTCTATTTCTTCGTCAGTCAATTTAGCAGCAATGCCGTTCATAATCTCCACGCCGGCATAAGCCTCAGCGGCACTGCGATATTTTTTAAGACGTTCAATCAAATACACGGCGTGTTGATACGAAACATTGGGGAAACCTGCTGCCGGATTGCCTTTGCCGTTAGGACCGTGGCACGAGATGCACGCGGGAATACCACTCTCGGCGTTACCACCTCTGTACAGTTTCTCGCCTGCTTCAACCAATTTTTCATCGGCAGCACCAGGGCTACGCACAACCGATTCATAATAGGCAGCCAAGTGTTTCATATCATCATCGGATAGCGCGGCGGCTTGCGGGTTCATCAGCGGGTTGACACGTTCATTATTTTTGAAATGTTGTAACTGCTTGATGATATATTGTGCCGACTGACCAGCAATTTTAGGCCACTGCGGATTAACGCTATTGCCGTCAGGCCCGTGGCAAGCAGCACAAGACATGGATTTTGATTTGCCGAGTTCCACATCACTTTGTGCGCCGACCATGGCACTTAATAAAAAGCTCAAGACAACTAAGCATATTTTGTATTTCATGTAACTACTTTTTCCTTTGGTTAGCAAACTATAGTGGGTTTAATGACAAGAAAAAATGAAAAATATTCATATTCCATTCGTTTGTTAGTGTAATTATACTCTACTTGAGCAGGAATGATACATAGGGTTGTCGAAAATGTATTTCACGCACCGTAGGAGGTAATTGTCTAGTGCAGAACCACCACAACCACCCCGTCAGGCTTCGCCTGCCACCCCTCCAGAGGAGGGGAATGTACTAATGCAAACACTTTTTCAACAGTCCCATGTTAGCCCTCCCCTACCGTTTTCATAAATTCAATGGCGCAAGCGGATATTGCATTTTGTAATGCATGCGTTTAACAATCATGTTGGGATTCTGCACAATGTCACGCCGATTGACCCACTGGCTCAATCGGCGATTCAATTGCCATCATCGTCTAGATCGGGGTTTATATATTGTTGGCGGGAGCGACCTTCTCCTTGACCGCCGCGTGTTTGTTGGCTGTCCTGTACCGACACATTAACAGTTTCGTTCGACAGTCGTTCACCTAATATCTTTTGTATATCCGGCTGCCTTTGTTCTATGAACATTTGGCTGTCTTTAGATCCGGTTAGGAATTCAACTTGCAGACTACCGGCGTGACGATAAATACGAACTTCGGTGTTAGGCAATATGGATTCCTTTAAGTGAATACGGATCTCCTGCATCCCGGAAGGGTTATCGGCAGGGGAGGACACCAATATACGGTCGGCAATTTCACCGACAATTTTACTCAGATCGGCAGGGGGTGCAGGAGAAATTTCCTCAACCGACGCGGCACTCTGAAGCGGAGCATGGTTTTGGGCAATCATGGAAGCAATATCAAATGCATCTAGACTTTGCGGCAGTGCTTCTTGATCGTTTGACTTTTGTTTATCGTTAGGTGATACGGTTTTGCCCGCAAATGTTTGTTGATCGGTCGTTTTAGTCTGCCCGACTTGTTCAGTTTTGCCCGCAGGTGTTTGTCGGTCGGTCGTTTTAACCTGCCCGACTTGTTTCGCCAATTCATGCTCTATCTTATCCAGGAATTTATTGAGTTTTTGGGGTTTGGAAACTCCCTTAAATAAGGTACTTTTTTTATTGATTAAGGACGAAAACTGTTCGGCCGCTTCGTTAGACACGTTGCGTGCATCGGGCTTATTGGACTCGTTGGTCGGAGCGGTATTTTTTTCACCGGAAGAGATTTTTTTTATCATCGTTAGTGTGCCGGGCGGATATTGAATTCTTCGGCTTCAAGTTCTTCGCGCTTTTCAGTTTCGCGATTTTCAATAGTTTGCATAATATCTCTATACTCCTCGTATTTCTTGACTGTTTTATAGGCTTCCATACGCGCGTGTCTAGCTTCCTCCAAATGCTCGGTTGCGTCGGTCACTGCAGTGCGCGCTTTTTCTATCTCTTCTTTAAGTTGTTGTTGCTTTTCTCTAAAAAATTTAATCTGATCTCTCATAATATTGAGGTTGTATGCGTGGACTTCTCTGTCTAAAACTTCTTGGTATAAGCGTTTTTCCTCTTTTTTGCGCCATACCACATAGTCGTCGTGGTCGGCGATTTTGGTATCCAAAATTTTCTGACACTGTTCAAGTTGCAGTTGTTTCTCCTTCATCACTTTTATCGCTTCGTCTTCTCGCAAACGTTTAACATGAAGTAATTCATCCAATAATACCGTCATTTATTCAACCCTCTATCACCGCATGCATCGCATCCAAAATTTCTTGCATAGAAAAAACTTCGTTCACTCCTTGCGTTAAAAATTCATTGATAGCCTCTACTTTAGCCACCGCCTCATCTGCCACTTGGTCGCTCCCTTCTTTGTATTCGCCTATCTTGATCAATAGTTCCACTTCTTTGTATTTAGCAAGAAGCTCTCGCATCCGCCCTGCCAACTGCACATGTTCCTCATCCACGATGGCACTCATCACGCGACTAACGCTTGCTAATACATCAACTGCAGGGTAATGATTTGCACTGGCTAGCTGACGCGACAATATAATATGCCCATCTAATATAGAGCGAGTTTCATCGGCAACCGGTTCTGTCATATCGTCGCCTTCTACAAGCACCGTGTATAGCGCGGTAATAGAACCTTTATCAGATTGTCCGGCGCGCTCCATCAGTTGCGGCAAGGTCGCAAAAACCGACGGCGGGAAGCCGCGCCGTGTCGGTGGTTCACCGGCAGCCAATCCAATCTCGCGTTGGGCGCGGGCAAACCGTGTCACCGAATCCATCAAGAATAAAACCCGTTTGCCTTGATCTCTAAAATACTCAGCAATCGCAGTCGCAACATAAGCTGCTTTGACACGCTCCATAGAAGGACGATCTGAGGTTGCCACCACCACTACGGAGTGTTTTAGATTTTTCGCACCAATGTCGCGTTCTATAAACTCCCGCACCTCTCGCCCACGTTCTCCGATCAACGCAAGTATGGTCACATCAGCATCGGCACTTCTAACAAGCATTGACAGCAGGGTACTTTTACCGCCGCCGGCAGCAGCAAAAATACCCATTCTTTGCCCTTCGCCACAGGTCAACAAACCATCCAAGACCTTCAACCCCATAGGCAATGGTTTATCGATGATTTTTCTTTTCATCGGTTCCGGCGGATCTGCATAGACTGGATAAAAGGTAGTGGTTTCCAAAGCCGGGCCACCGTCAAAAGGATGCCCTAAACCGTTTAATACTCTCCCCAAAATCTCCGCACCCACCGGTACTCTATGGGAGTGTCCGGTCGGTAGAACCTGCGTACTATTGGAAATACCGAGCATCTCACCCATTGGGGTCAGCAAAACACGGCGGTCTTCAAAACCGACAACCTCCGCCATCAACGAACCTTTTTCACCAGGGTTGCGTAGCGTGCAAAGCTCGCCTATTTTTACACCCGGCACAACGGCACGTATCAAGGTGCCCGTAACTTCTAAGACAAAACCACAGACTTCAAGTAGCTCGGCATGTTCAATCGTGTCTTCCAGAGCTTCGGTAATATAGTTAAAACTAGTGTTCATATTGCCCTCGTATCGATTGGGACTGTTGAACAAGTACCGTCATTGTATGAACCCAGCCGCTTGCGCCATTGAATTTATGATAACCACCTGTAGGGGAGGGCACATGCCCTCCCTAAAGTACCGTTCTGCACTATTCCAACCGCTATGCGCCATTTGGTTTTGGTTCCCATGAACTGGGTGGTGTACGATTTCGTTTGTGCAAGCGCGTCGCGTTGCGGGAGGGCATGTTAGCCCTCCCCTACGGTTCATGAAATACTTTTTCAACAGTCTCATATTGCCCTCGTATCAATCCTATACCCTCTTTTCTACCACTAAGATATTTCTACCATCGGCGTGGATATACGAACTATAATCGGTCAGTTGTTGACCAATGTGGATGCCTAATCCCCCCAAACGTCGTTCGCGCCAATCCTCGTGTATATCAAGCGAGGAGGGTTGCAACGGATCAAAAGACTTTCCTTTATACTCTAATACCAAAAACAAAGTACTTCCTTTTTTCGCGAGTTGCGCCTTAATCAATTCGGTGTCCTCGCTCGCTTCATTATGGCGGATGATGTTTGATATAAACTCGTCTGCAGCGACGCACAGATCAGTAGCTACCTCTTTTTCAACATCATGATCGTTGCAGAAAGTGTTAATCAAATCAATGATTTTAGCAATTTCTTTTATGTCGTAACGAACACTTACTTGATGCTTAAATTGCAGATCACGTAATTCGGAAATATGCCCTTTAAGGTCGTCGGCTGACGAGCCGACACCGACACTCGGTAAGTTGTCACTGGTTTTTTGTCTCACCATACATAATAAAGTCATATCGTCAAACTGTACAGAGCCTCGTATGAACCGAGCGACATGCTTGATGATATTTTGTACACAACGTCTTGCCGGTTGGGTGGCAGTAATTTCGTCGTGCCCAGCGATACATTCAATTAATCTCTGCTCCCCAAATTCTTGCTCTTTTATATCGTGTGCTTCGGTAATACCGTCGGTATAAAGCAACAGCATATCACCGTAATCTAGCCATTGCGTGCAAACCTCATAGTGAGGATTCTCAGAAACCGCTAATGCAATACCGTGTTTTTGATCCAAGAACTCTACAGAACCGGACTTTCTCACTATCAATGGCGGGTTATGCCCGGCATTTGCATAGTTTAATTCTCCACTGGCTGTGTTGAATATCGCATAAAACAAAGTCACAAAAGCGGATTGTTCGGAATCCTCCTGCATTAAAAAGTGGTTGATTTTGCGAAGGCACGCATCGGGTTGCGGCGTGTTAGCACTTTGTGCTTTGAACAAGCTAAGACACACTGCCATCATAATCGCCGCCGGCATGCCCTTGCCTGATACATCTCCGATAAGCAAAGCCATGCGATATTTATCTATTTGGAAAAAATAGTAAAAATCCCCCCCAACTTCTTTGGCCGGCAAAGTGCATCCGTATATGTCTAAATCGCTGATGCCATCACCGGCCTTGTGATGCGGCAACAGCGACATCTGCACATCGTGAGAAATATTGATCTCGCTATTGATTCTCTCGTTTTTTGCAGTAACTCGTTTGAGGTCAGAAAAATAACTTTGCAAACGCGTAACCGTTTGATTGAGGTTAGTCGATAGGCTACTGAGCTCCTTACAAGAATCGGTTACTGGAAATTTAATGTTCAGATTGCCCGCCGCCAAAACTTCCACCCTTTGGGTCAGAGCAGAAATTGGTCTTGATATAGACTTGGAAATCAGTAATATCAACAACACCAAACCTAAAAAGGCTATCAACACGGTTGCCGACTCTATAAGTTTTGCACGATAGATATACGAAAACACTTTCTCTTTAGGCAACAGCACTATAAGTTGTACATTGGGACTAAAGCTCGCTGGCAATTGTGCAATGAATGTTTTGCCGGTGCCGTCTATGGGGTCGTCTATTTGAGTAGTGTCTTCCGAAAGTCTAAGCATCGGCACTACATCATTGACATTGTCGGTCATATCTGGCAAGTTAAAATGCAGTTGTTCAAATTCATTGTTTGCTGAAGTATCCAATATCAGCATCTTCTTTTCACCGTTGTCTAAATGCACCAAAAACAATATCGTTGCATCCTCAGATATTTGTATATTGAAAAGTCTATTGACTAGCCTGGACAACAAAACATCAATGACTACAATACCGTCGCTATGGTTGGATGCCTCCCTGAAAGGGACGACATAGCTGGTTTTCCAGTTGCCGTCTTCCAATACCAGCCGACTCCATACATCGCGCCGTTGAGCAATTTCGTAATAATGTCGGTAGCGCGATTCATCGGCACTGTTAAAGTCTCGCTGGCGGATCTTTGATCGATTGTTGCCTTGTATATAACCCTCTATCACCAAAGGTTTATCAACTATAAAAACATCATATTTTTCATCGGCATCCAACAAATTGTCGAGTAATGGCCGGACGCGTGCTTTGTTCATATCAATATCTTGTTTGAGGTAAGCGGCAACAACTTTTGCCAATTCTTCAACTTCCTTTACCTGCACGTTGAGTTTGTTATCGACTTCAAGAGCCATGCTGTTGACATAAGAATCAGTCAACTCTCTAATTTGATAGTCAACATAAAAAAAGTTCGCAACCAATAATACAATCACGAATAAAATTACTGGAAAGCCCAAACCCCATAGTATTTTTATGTGTAGCGTCTTCATCAAACTAAAAATTGCAGCTACTTCTAAAAACCATGCGGATAACCGTTACGGCGTAATAATCATCGTATTTGTAGTGGGGTGGTCGGTAGGCTCGGCAACTACAAAGTGCCGATACTCTTCTAAAGCATTGACGAACCTCTCAAGTAGGTCTGAGAAATCGTATAGATTCATCACATCCATATCAAATCTTTCAAACAAAATTAAATTGTTATCGGCGTCCAAACCCAAACCACATGTCTGGGACTTAATTCTTGCCAATGAATGGTTCATCAAATTTTTCAGTACCGTCGGCATCGTATTCTTTTGTGCCGATAGGGTCATCAACTTTGAGTAAAAATAGCCCTTGCCTAATTTCTCAAAACACGCGATTTCCATATCGTCAATGATTAAATGATAGATACTTTTTTCATTCGGAGTCGGTTCGTCCAAATGGTGCTGATCGGCAAATTCTTTCAACAACAAATTAAGTTTAATCATCGTATTAACCAAGCGATTCCAAAATCAGCAATCATTCAGAGAGTGCTACTTGAGAGGCAAAATTATTTGACAACGCGGTGCGCAAGGCTCGCAGTTGCAGATCTACACTGGTGTCAACCGACCCCATTTCGGTTTCTACCTTACATGCAGTCTCAGGAATGTGGCTGTCGGCAACCACATCTATAAAACCGATGTTGGCATAATTTGCGGTAATTTCTCTGAGTTTTGTTCGCACTGCATCAGCATGTTCGGGATAAACCCGCAAGGTAATCTTGCTCTCGTTGCGGACTTTATCGAGGGCTTGCCTCACTATGCCTTGGGTCAGTTCTACATCATCAAAACTATCCAAAATTTTCTTGGTTGACGACATTACGATATCAACCAATTTGTTTTCCACTTCAGAAAAATAATGTACTGACTCTATCATCGCACCAATCATTTTTTCCGATTGCTTAGCCTTTCCTTCTTCGGAGCCGTCTTCATAACCCCGTGCTTTTTCGCTCTCGTAGGCAGCTTTGGCATCGGCAACTATTTTCTGCGCCTCCTTCTCAGCCTGTTTCACCAAATCTGCGGCTTGCAAAACCATTGCATAGTCTTCGGCTTTCAACACACGGCTGTGAGACTGTATCTTGATGTTTTTATTTTTAACTAAGGTGAACCCACTCATTGCGTATTTATCTCCTTCAATAGACGCGGCAAATAGGTCCTAATTACCTGATAATCGTCTTCGTTCCCACGAGAAATCTCGCTCCATGATTTGGGGAGTTTGAATAATAAACGCTGAATGAATCCCTGTGGCATATTGTCAAGTAGACCAAGTAGACAACGCAAGCCGCTTTGATGTATATAATTATTGAAATCGGTGCCACCGCCGGTCTGCTCAACCGCAGGCAAAACTTTGTTTGAGGCACGCGGATAATCGATAGAAATTCTATTCTTCAATGCGTATAAATAGTCCGCTTCTCCCAGAGATTTTTTTATCGCTTGCTGTGCCTTTCTTTCAATTACATTTGCTATTGTGTCTGATTCCATGACCAAACCGATTTTGTAAAGTAAAGCCTTTAAGTCTACACTGCTCAACAAAGCTGCTTTTTGTTCATGGCTCCCAAAATCAAAATAATTTTCTCGCTCCATTTGATAGCTCTCCAAAATAAAATCGGATAACTGGCGATGGGCAGCTTTAACATTTTTGATACGAGCAATCAAGGGGGTAGCCAACCAGTTTGATTCCCACCAACTATCATCCATTTCCAATGACGGGAAAAAATTGAAATCAATCACCCGACGCAAGGTGTCGTCCGACATTGTGGTCATGTGGTACTCTCTTGCTTGTCGGCGATTGGGTCGGACTCTTTGATGCCCTCCTCTGGCATACCTACTTTGTTCCTTCGCCCCATATATAAATAGATGTTGCCGGAAAAAACCGCAAAAATTAAGGTGATTAGTACGGTCAGTAAAACATACAAATGCCCGATTGAATCAGGGCTTACCTTTAAGCCTAAAACCGAACGATACTCAACTGGATAAAAATCGGAACGAGCTTCATTCTCCGCTGGGAACAGAGAAACACTTACTTGAGCATAAGAAAGTCCCTCTATGGCATTTGCAACGATAGATTTTATCTGCGGTATATACGAATCTAAGTCGTAATCTGAGTTATATTTGATAAAAACCGATGCCGAAGCCGGAAATTCAACTTTTTTATTGCCGATGCCAGATGACGGTTCGGCAGGTAACACAATATGAACGCGAGCAACCAACACGCCGTCTATCTTAGACAAAGTCTCGGAAACCTCTTGTGATAAACCATAGATATAACGGGTTCGTTCCTCAAAAGGTGTAGACACCAAACCATCATCGCTGAAAACATCGTTAATCGTTGAAAATCTAGTTTTGGGGTAGCCGTTTCTGCTAAGTATTTCAACAGCTCGCGCCGTTTGATCTTCCTCTATGAATAGACTAACCATGTTATCCTTACCCGGCTGTTTTTCGCTTTGTATGCCGTGCTTGAGCAACAGTGCCAACATTTCGTTGCCCTCTTGTTCTTGCAAGCCAGTATAAAGTTCTACTTTACAACCACTGAGCAGCAACAATAATAATGCGGCGAGTGTCAGTCTGATTATGGCGTTTTGCCATATCAACCGATGCCTAGGTTTATGTTCCTTATGTGTTTCGGTATACATTGTCCCTCTATGACCATCGGGCTTTTAACCCGATGCTTTGTTTATGCTCGCTGTATGTTCAATATACATTGCGCCCCTCCTTCGCTTTCGTATAAAAGTCAAATGGCTTTAATAACCCTTCATAGTTCCCATAGCGGCAGTACTATCTAATAACATGCTGCTGTAGAGAAGTGTTGCCAAATGTTATAGCACTTACTTTCCTCTGAGTTCTTCTAACAGGGTGTTGGCTAAATCCATTGCATCAGGGTCGCCACCGTCGCTCGCCTCCATCATTTCCTTGAGTACTTGTTCGCTTTCCGAGCGCCGTTTTGCAAGATATAAACACAAGCCCAAGAAAGACCGGCAAACCAGCGCACCTGAACTACCCGATACATTATGTTTTTTAAGAAAAGCGACTGCGCCCTCAGGGTCGTTGTCACAATTCAAGTAGACCATCGTCTTGCCGATAAGGCCTACCGGGCTCTCAGGACGAGCAACGCAAACCGCATTAAAAATAGCTAAAGTATGTTCTTTCAGGGCTGGCCATCTACACGCAATAAAACCTAATTGCGTGGCATCAACCAGTGCCTCCCTATCAAACTTAAAATTCATGATCTTATTAACCCTGCGCTACATGCGCTGGGTTATGTTATCAATCATCTTTTTTACCGAAGATACTAACGCAGCCACCGTTTCCTCCTCCATAGAATACTTGCTGTATTCCATCTGTAATTGCATTACGTCTTGTACATTTGAAGGATCCATGTTCTTAGACATGTCAGCGATTTTGCTTTCTTCCTTATTTACTTGAGAGGTGATTCCCCCTATTGCACTATCTATATTAATACCCATTTTATACCTCCTTAGTTATATAGTTAGTCTGAATAATTAAACTAACACAAACCAGCGAATAAAACAACCGAAATCGTAAAATTTGGTTGACGCATTTTCTAAAATTTAGTGCAAGATGGCTAGCCTATGATAAAATGCCATTATGCGCACAATAGATGTACTTCAAGTATTAAGAAAGATCCTAGAAGTATCGGAGCAAGAAGCGCAAGCTGCGGCAGACACAATTGCTAATGCTGACGATGTAGTTACTAAAGCAGACTTTAAAACCGCTATTGCCGAGCTAGAAACTCGAATACAAAAACAACTTACGGCACACACTGCGATTACTATTGGTGCCCTAGGACTGTTGATGGTTCTTCTCAAATTTTTTGAGTAACCTTCAAGCAGAGACCATCGCTAACTTTTTAGATGGCCCTAAAAATGGGGTAACGTAAAAATTGTTCCATAATGTGGATAATTTTTGCAACTAACTAACCATTGCTATGACTTGTCCGATATACATTATCCACCTGAAGCGGAATCCGGAGAGGAAACTTTATATGCAAAGGCAGCTAGATGCCTTCGGCTTGGATTACCGTTTTGTAGAGGTAGATATTTTTGATAAATACGAATTGGAATCCAAAGCTTACCGCATCCGTGTTGCCCGAATGTTGGATATTGACGCGCAGGCTTTGGAAAGTAAATATGCGGCGGTGTTCAATTATGCAACAAGACACTCTAGAGTTGATTATAGTGAATTAGCATCACTTGCTGTCGGTTTGAGCCATATAAAAGTCTACAACTTAATGATAGAAAATAATCATGAGATGGCTTGTATATTAGAAGATGATGCTAAATTATTACCGACTTTCCCTGAGGTTCTTAAAACCACACTTGATTTAGAGTGGGATATATTACAGTTTTGTCACCAGCCTGATTTGTCTTTTTTTTATCCATTTTTGATCCGTTATTTTCGTGAGGGGCGTTTCCTCAAATTTCCTAATTTTCGGTTGCTTTCCCCTAATAATACAATAGATAAACAGATGATAAGAGAATATGGTTTTGATGACCCCAAATATTCAAAGCCGGCGGCATATATAAAAAAAACCATGCAACTATATCGTAATAGGTACAAAAGCATAATTAAACCACCTCTACTTCCGATAATTCGAACACTTCCTGGGGCAATTAGGAAATTCCTAATTCCTAAAAGTGATTTACCATTTATAAACAACCTCTGGGGTAATAGACTATTATTAGAAATAAATACTATAATAGAACTGGGTGTGCCTCCTAGAGAATCCAAGCCAAGCCTGATAACCAAAGATCACTGCATTGCTGAGCCTAGAAGTGGAGTTCTATCGACAACGGCTTATTTAGTAAAACGATCGGCTACAGCTAAATGGAAACAAGAATTACTCTCTGAGAATCTTTTAGCCGTAGATCAGATTCCTTGGGAGTTATACAAGAAAGGGCAGGTGAAACTACGCATCATTAGCCCGCCTTGTACAACGGCTACTTGTAATTACCTAAAATATACGACACGTCGTCCAAACAGTCACTTTAGTATGGCTAACATAAATTTTTAGGTTGCAACCTATAGTCAACTGTTGAAAAGTACCGTCATCACTCAAACGTAAACGCTCGCGCGATTGAATTTATGATAACCACCCGAACACGCTGTTCTCGCGCCAACAATCGATTCATCCATTTCGTTTATGGTAACCATAATTCGGTGGCGCGTGGCGGTTAGATTCGTGCAAGTACTAAACTTTAGGGCAAACATATCAAATTGCCGATTGACCTACTGGCTCAATCGGCGGCTTGATTCTGCCCCTACGGTGCATGAAATACTTTTTCAACAGCTCCACGTTACTACTTTGTGCTTACAGTACTGTCATGGCATCGCACAACAATTTGCACCGTGGCTCAGATTGTTACATAATGTGGATAATTTTTGCAATTAACTAACCATTGCTATGACTTGTCCGATATACATTATCCACCTGAAGCGGAATCCGGAGAGGAAGCTTTATATACAAAGACAGCTAGATGCCTTTGGTTTGGATTACCGTTTTGTAGAGGTAGATGTTTTTGATAAATACGAATTGGAATCCAAAGCCTACCGCATCCGTGTTGCCCGAATGTTGGGTATTGACGAACAGGCTTTGGAAAATAAATATGCGACGGTGGTCAATGATGCCAAAAAGCATTATCCTAAAATGAAATATAGGGAATTAGCATCACTTGCTATTGGTTTGAGCCATATAAAAGTCTACAACTTGATGATAGAAAATAATCATGAGATGGCTTGTATATTAGAAGATGATGTTAAATTATTGCCAACCTTCCCTGAGGTTCTTAAAACCACACTTGATCTAGAGTGGGATATATTACAGTTTTGTCATCAGCCTGATTGGTCTGTCTTTTATCCATTTTTGATCCGTTATTTTCGTAAGGTAGGTTTCCTCACATTTCCTAATTTTCGGTTACTTTTTTCCAATGACAAGGTAGATAAACAGATAATAAGAGAATATGGTTTTGATAATCCTAGATATTCAAAGCCAACGGAATATATAAAAAAAACCATGCAACTATATCGTAATAGGTACAAAAGCATAATTAAACCACCTCTACTTCCGATAATTCGAACACTTCCTGGGGCAATTAGGAAATTCCTAATTCCTAAAAGTGATTTACCATTTATAAACAACCTCTGGGGTAATAGACTATTATTAGAACAAAATACTATAATAGAACTAGGTGTGCCTCCTAGAGAATCCAAGCCAAGCCTGATAACCAAAGATCACTGCATTGCTGAGCCTAGAAGTGGGGTTTTATCGACAACGGCTTATTTAGTAAGACAATCGGCTACAGCTAAATGGAAACAAGAATTACTCTCTGAGAATCTTTTAGCTGTAGATCAAATTCCTTGGGAGTTATACCAGAAAGGACAAGTAAAACTACGCATCATTAGCCCGCCTTGTGCGACGGCTACTTGTAATTACCTAAAATATACGATGCGTCGTCCAAACAGTCACTTTAGCAAAAGTAAAATAAATTTTTAGGTTGCAACCTATGGACAGCTGTTGAAAAAGTATCATGAAAAGAAAAATAATGTCATAGCATAAACCCAACATTTCTAAAATCTCCTTAAGTATGAGTGCCAATCCTTACCCTATCTATATAATAAGTCTTAAGCGAAATCCTGAGCGCAGATTATATGTACAAAGACAGCTTGACGCACTGCACTTAGACTATCAATTTGTAGATGCCATAGATAAACATGATTTGGAATCTTCTGAATGTCAAGCTGAAATTTGCGAATTATTGGGTGCAGATAAAAACAACATCAAGAAAAAATACAGAGGTATGTGCAATAGTAAAGAACTTGCGACTACATTAAGCCATATAAAAGCATATAAATTAATGGCGGAACATAATGAATCTGCCGCTTGCATATTGGAAGACGATGCCCAAATATCACCTGATTTTCCAGCGATATTACGCGTAGCCAAAAAAAAATCTTGGGACATACTGATGCTATCCAGCCAATCTGTAGTTATTAGAGCCATCATCAGTAGAAATATAAATTTACGAAAAAGCATAATAGAATCTCCGCAAACAAATTGTTCTTTGTTCCCGAAATTGAGAAAAACTAGAAGAGGGAAGGAATTACTCCCTCCCACTCCTACATCTAGTTCTGAATTAGACTGGGCTCTTATCCCCAAATCACAGTGGCAACAGTTAATGTTTTTGAGCAGCGGCTCAGCCAATAAGCCTAAGAATACAAATAAGTCTAGGGAGTTTAGGAATAATATAACTGAACCTCATTGGAGTCTTGGGAGCGTTCCCATCCCTGATTGTCCAATGCCTTCAGGATTACTAACCTCTTATATTGCTTGTAAAATAGGTGCTTTGCCTCTTAGGGTGAGTCAAAAAAATCTATATGGGGGCTACGACATAGCTATTCCTGCCGAAAGGCCGACATCAGGAATGGCTTATCTATTAACTGCGGAAATGACCAAAAAAGTTATAGAAAGTTTTACTAAAAAAGAGAGGGTTGTTATAGATATTATTCCATGGCATTTGTATCAAAAATATGGCATTAAACTTAGGATACTTACACCTCCTTGTGTGACAGCCTCACTAATCTATCTGCTATATTCCAACCCAAAATATAGACAACTAAAAGATCAGCTTAATACCAATTAAAAAGGTCTTTCATATCTTGTCACCTCAAACGTGTTGCAGCTGGTCTGTTGCCTGGCATAGCTTTAGATTAGAACATGTCGGTCTTGATCTTTCTCCAAAAAGTGGACAAAAAAAAGTTGGTGGTCAGCTTATATAATTAAGCGCATTGTAAAAACTCAACTGCTTGCGCCATTGAATTTATGATAACCAACTGTAGGGGAGGGCTAACATGGGACTGTTGAAAAAGTATTTCATGTACCGTAGGGGCGGATTTATATATCCGCCCTAACGCAACGTACTTGCACGATTTATACATTCATTTCGTTTATGGAAACCAAAACCAAATGGCGCAAAGCGATTGGGTTTGTGCGAGACGGTACCGTAGGGCGGATATATAAATCCGCCCCTACCGTTTTCATAAATTAGAGGGCGCAGGGCGGTTACGTTTGAGCGGTGACGGTACTTTTTCAACAGCCGCCCACATTACTACTTTGTGCTTACAGTACTGTCATGGCATCGTACAACAATTTGCACCGTGGCTCAGATTGTTACATAATGTGGATAATTTTTGCAACTGATTAACCACCGCTATGACTTGCCCGATATACATTATTCACCTGAAACGGAATCCGGAGAGGAAACTTTATATGCAAAGACAGCTAGATGCCTTCGGCTTGGATTGCCGTTTTGTAGAGGTAGATATTTTTGATAAATACGAATTGGAATCCAAAGCCTACCGTATCCGTGTTGCCCGAATGTTGAGCATTGACGAGCAGGCTTTGGAAAATAAATATACGGCGGTGGTCAATCATGCCAAAAAGCATTTTCCTAAAATGAAATATAGGGAATTAGCATCACTTGCTGTCGGTTTGAGCCATATAAAAGTCTACAACTTGATGGTAGAAAACAACCACGAGATGGCTTGTATATTAGAAGATGATGTTAAATTATTGCCGACTTTCCCTGAGGTTCTTAAAACTACACTTGATCTAGAGTGGGATATATTACAGTTTTGTCACCAGCCTGATTGGTCCTTCTTTTATCCATTTTTTATCCGTTATTTTCGTAAGGTAGGCTTTCTCAAATTTCCTAATTTTCGGTTACTTTTTTCCAATGACAAGGTAGATAAACAGATAATAAGAGAATATGGTTTTGATAATCCTAGATATTCAAAGCCAGCGGAATATATAAAAAAAACCATGCAACTATATCGTAATAGGTACAAAAACATAATTAAACCACCGCTACTTCCGATAATTCGCGCACTTCCCAACGCAATTAAGAAATCCTTGCTTCCTAAGAGTGATTTACTATTTATAAACAACCTCTGGGGTAATAGACTATTATTAGAACTAAATACTATAATTGAGCTAGGTATGCTTCCTAAAGAATCCAACCCAAATCTGATAACCGAACATCACTGTATTGCTGAGCCCAGACGTGAAGTTCTATCGACAACGGCTTATTTAGTAAGACAATCGGTTACAGTTAAATGGAAACAAGAATTACTCTCCGA
This sequence comes from uncultured candidatus Poriferisulfidus sp., assembly GCA_965200865.1. Lineage (GTDB taxonomy): Bacteria > Pseudomonadota > Gammaproteobacteria > Poriferisulfidales > Oxydemutatoraceae > SP5GCR1. The sequence goes on from CBDAVG010000002.1 coordinate 1,934,075, forward strand.
GAATTCTCTAGCTGTAGATCAAATTCCCTGGGAGTTATACAACAAAAGGCAAGTAAAACTACGTATTATTAGCCCGCCTTGTGCGACAGCTACTTTTAATTACCTAAAATATACGATGCGTGACTCAAACAGTCACTTTAGCATAGGTAAAATAAATTTTTAGGTTGCAACCTATGGCCAACTGTTGAAAAAGTATTCCATAGAATTGTAGGGGCGGATTTATATATCCGCCCTAACGCGTTGTGTCTGTAAGGGCAATCCATTCTATCCATTTCGTTTATGGTAACCATGATTTGGTGGCGCAGAGCGGTTATGCATGTGCAAGACGGTACTTTAGGGTGGACATGTGAGTCCCCCCTACAGGTGATTATCGTTAATTTGGTGGCGCGTAGCGGTTAAGTTTGTGCGATGATTGTACTTTTTCAATAGTTCCACGTTGCATGGTGTGGCTTTAGATTAGAACGTACCAATCTTGCAAGCTGATATAATAAAGTTTCAATGGAAATGTTTCACGGAACCACAATTTTATCGATACGCAAAGACGGTTGCCTGGTAATGGGCGGCGATGGTCAGGTCACAATGGGCAATACCATCGTCAAACATAGTGCGCGCAAGGTACGGCGTTTGAACAACAATCAGGTTTTGGCAGGGTTTGCTGGTAGTACCGCCGATGCGTTTACCTTGTTTGAACGTTTTGAGGGCAAATTGCAGGAGCACGGCGGTCAATTATTGCGTGCTGCCGTCGAATTGGCTAAAGATTGGCGTATGGATCGTAATCTAAGACAACTGCAAGCGTTGCTGGCAGTTGCCGATAAGCACACCTCTCTGCTGGTGTCGGGTACCGGAGATGTTATAGAACCTGAGCATGATTTGATTTCCATCGGTTCGGGAGGAGATTATGCTCGCGCTGCCGCACTTGCTCTGCTTGAACATTCATCGCTGGATGCAAAAACTTTAGTTGAACAGGCATTGACAATCGCAAGTGAGATTTGCGTATTCACAAACCGAGAACTTGTGCTAGAGACTTTATAACACAGCTTTTTATATATAACTGAGTAGATTTTATGTCCGATATGACGCCCAAAGAAATAGTTGCCCAATTAGATCAGTTCATCATCGGGCAAGATAACGCAAAACGTGCGGTTGCCATCGCCTTGCGCAATCGCTGGCGGCGGATGCAAGTTGACGAACCATTGCGTAGCGAGATCACGCCTAAGAATATCTTGATGATAGGCCCCACCGGAGTTGGTAAAACCGAAATCGCAAAACGTCTTTCGGATATAGAGGAAGCACCTTTTCTGAAAGTAGAAGCGACCAAGTTCACCGAAGTCGGATATGTGGGGCGAGATGTGGAATCAATTGTGCGAGATCTAGCTCAAATCGCTTTCAACAAGGTGCGCGAACGAGAATTTGCAAAGCACGATAGCCTCGCACAAAAATTAGCAGTAGACAAGGTTATAGATAGCTTGGTGGATAACTTGAAAGAAACATACAACCAGCAAGAGAGGTTGGATGAACACCAGCTGCGTGAAGATATGCGTAGGTCGGTTGAACAGGGTGGCTTAGACGATCAAAAGATTAAAATTGCCGTCTCCAAACCGCAGGTTAATCTTGGTGTGATGTCGGTACCGGGGCTGGAGAGCATTGGTGAGCAAATGCAAGATATGTTCAAAAATCTAGGCAATCTAGGCTTGGGTGCGCGCAAGGAACACCGAACGATGACCGTAAAACACGCGCTGAAAATGTTGAAACAAGAAGAATTGGAAAAAATGATAGACCAAGAAAGCCTGCACGCATTGGTCGTAGAAGAAACCGAACAGCACGGCATCGTTTTTATAGACGAAATAGATAAGCTGGCACGCCGCTCTCAAGGATCCACACAAGGCGAAGTTTCGCGCGAAGGCGTGCAACGAGATCTGCTCCCTTTGATAGAAGGGTCTACCGTCAGCACCCGCTACGGGATGATCAAAACCAACCATATATTATTCATCGCTGCCGGTGCTTTCCACTTCTCTAAACCCTCGGAACTAATACCTGAATTGCAAGGTCGCTTGCCGATACGGGTTGAGCTTGAACCGCTGGATATAGAGGCGTTCATTAAAATTCTAAGAGACACTGGTAATTCTTTAATCAAACAATATCAAGCCTTGCTTGCCCAAGAAGGCTTGAATATAACGTTCAGCGAAAGTGCAATTAAGCGCATCGCAACGATTGCCTTTGAGATCAATAAAAACACTGAGAACATAGGCGCACGACGTTTGCAGACGGTAATGGAGCGACTGCTGGAGGACATTTCTTTCACTGCCCCCGAGTTAAGCAAAAAGAAAATAAGCATCAGCGAAAAGGTCGTCAACAAGCAATTAGAAGATATCGCTAAGGATCAAGACCTCAGCTCGTACATTCTCTAAACTATGTCGGATACCCAACTCAGTGAAATTCATCTGCACCAAACCTCTAGAGTTCTAGAGCTGGTGTTTGACAATGGCAAGAAGTTTAACTTGAGCTGCGAGTATTTGCGTGTATATTCGCCTTCGGCAGAAGTTGCCGGACACGGTCCCGGACAGGAAGTATTGCAGGTAGGCAAAGAAGATGTCAATATCTCGGCATTGGAGCCGGTCGGCAACTACGCAGTTAAAATAATCTTTGACGACGGGCATAGTACTGGCATCTACACTTGGGATTATTTATACGATTTGGGTGCAAACTACGACCCCAAGTGGCGTAGCTATTTACAAAGGCTTGAAGATGCCGGCTTTGAGCGCAAAGAAAATCGCTTAGGTTGAGTATATAAACCTGCGAATAATTTGACCATATCCTCAACCCGATAAATATAAGCTATGGGAGACTCAAAGACACATTTCGGTTTTCGCGAAGTCAACCGTGCCGATAAACGCAAACTAGTCGACGAAGTGTTTAGTTCGGTGGCAAATCGCTACGACTTGATGAACGACCTGATGTCTTTGGGGTTGCACCGGTTATGGAAATGGATTGCAACGGCAGCTTGTGGAATAAGACCTAATATGCGTGTTTTAGACCTTGCCGGCGGTACCGCCGATATGGCAATACGTATCAAACCTTTTATGCAAGCCAAAGGGTTGCTGACGGTTGCCGATATCAACCATGCAATGTTATTGGAAGGACAGAACCGTCTGTTTGATCTCGGTTATGCCGATGTGCCTTTTGTTCGTTGTGATGCTGAAAACCTACCTTTCCCTGACCATTCTTTTAATTGCGTAGTAGTCGCCTTCGGGCTGAGGAATATGAGCTCTAAACAAGCTGCACTGGGTTCTATATTGCGTGTGCTCAAGCCTGCCGGTCGGTTGGTGGTGCTTGAGTTTTCCGAGCCACACGCATGGTTAAGACGCTTGTACCATTGGTATTCTTTCAATGTGATACCTAAACTGGGAGATTGTGTGACCGGAGACGAGGGCAGTTATCGTTATTTGGTTGAGTCTATTCGCGTCCACCCAAACCAGCAAGCACTACGCGAAATGATTACTCAGAGCGGGTTTGCACGCTGCGAAATCTTTAATCTGGCGGGTGGCATCGTTGCGATACACCGTGCGTATAAACCATGACAATGAATGTTAGTTCTGAAAAACTAGCCCCACTGCTAGATTATGCAGTCGCACGTTATTTGCAAGCGGATCCGCTGCTGGTTACATCGTCGTTAAAAAAAATGGCTGGCAAAGCGGTCGGAGTATCGCTTGAGGTTCCAAAGCTAGAGTTTTTTTTGTTAATCAGAGAAGATACGATACGCGTTTGTGCCGATTATAACGAACAACCGGATACCTGGATACGTGGAAATTTTTTTGATTTAGTAAAACTAGGATTGGATACAGACGGCGATACATCGGCAACACATCTAGAAATTATAGGTGATGTGCAGTTGGGGCAAAGACTGCAGCAACTGTTCTCCGAGATAGAGTTTGATTGGGAAGAACTGCTTGCCCCAATAATTGGTGACATCCCAACACATCAGCTCAGTGAAGGCGTGCGTGTAGCCAACGACTTCGTAGCTCGCTGTATGGATTCTTTAGCCTTTAGCAGTGGTGAGTTTCTGCGCGAAGAGTTGAAAATAACACCGACACAGCAAGAGATCAGAGACTTTATAGACAATGTAGAAAAGCTACGCGACACCGTCGAACGCTTGGATGCAAGACTAAATCGCATAATACGCGCATAATGTTTATCTTGAAATTGTGGCGGCTGCTCGCCATCAACCTAGTGCTGGTTCGGCACGGCTTGGACGAGATTGTATTGGCTATTCATTTGTTCAGACCAATCCACTTTGTTTTTTATCTACTGCCGTGGAATTGGTTGGGTAAGAAGAAAAAACCGCTTGCAGTCAGAATAAGATTAGCACTGGAAGACTTAGGTCCGATATTCGTTAAATTCGGACAAGCCCTTTCTACTCGACCGGATTTATTATCGCCTGAACTGATTGCTGAATTGGAGAAACTGCAAGATAAAGTGCCGCCGTTTGCAGGTGATGTCGCCCAAGCTAAAGTGGAGCAGGTTATGGGGGCACCGATAAACGAGGTGTTTGCACATTTTGATACCACGCCACTGGCTTCAGCATCTATTGCACAAGTGCATGCGGCGCAGTTGGACGATGGTAGCGATGTAGTCGTGAAAATCCTACGCCCGAATGTTCAGAAACGAATCAACCGCGACCTTGAATTGCTTCATACAATGGCGCGTCTTGCCGAGCGTTATTGGTCTGAGGGCAAACGTCTGCGTGCGGTTGATGTGGTACACGAATACGAAAAAACCATAACCGACGAACTCGATTTATTGCGCGAGGCAGCGAATGCCGGACAACTACGGAGAAACTTTGAGGGTTCTGATTTGCTTTATGTGCCTAAAATCCACTGGCAGTATTGCCGGCGCGAAGTCATCGTGATGGAGCGTATATACGGTGTGCCGGTCAACGATATAGCAGAGTTAAAACGCCACGATACCGATATGCAAAAGCTCGCACATCGCGGTGTGGAAATTTTTTTCACCCAAGTATTTGACCACAACTTTTTTCATGCCGACATGCACCCCGGCAATATATTCGTGTCGATAGAGAACCCACAAGAACCTTATTATATGGGCGTTGACTTTGGCATTGTCGGTAGTTTGGACTTGAGTGATCAACGTTATCTTGCGGAAAATTTTTTGGCATTCTTCAATAACGACTACCGGCGCGTTGCCGAACTTCATATAGAGTCGGGGTGGATACCTGCGGATGTGCGCCTAGACGAGTTTGAATCAGCAATTCGGACAGTATGCGAACCCATTTTTCAACAACCTTTGAACCAAATATCTTTTGGCGCGTTGCTGTTGCGCCTATTCCAAACCGCCCGGCGTTTTAATATGGAGGTTCAACCGCAACTGATTTTATTGCAGAAAACCTTACTCAACATAGAAGGTTTAGGGCGACAGTTATACCCAGAACTGGATTTGTGGGATACCGCAAAACCTTTCTTGGAACGTTGGATGCGACGGCGCAGACACCCAGCGACTTTGTTAAAGAGATTTCTTAAACAACTGCCAGCGTTGATTGAGAAAGGTGCCGACATGATAGAGGCAAATGGCAACCCACCGACCGCCGAGACTGAGCGTGCGCAGCTACGCGAAGAAATTTCTCGCTTGAGTAGCGAACTGAAACGATGGCGTATCGCGTTGATTGCCATCGTGATAGCCGCAGCGATAGCATTCGGCCTAACATGGTGGACTTGAACAGGATGGCTTTGAGCAATGCCCGATAGTATGGATATCAAGGCACAGATATTAGCCGAGTTGAACGACGAGCAACAATCGGCAGTCGCAGCACAGCCGAGTTCAGCCTTGGTATTGGCAGGTGCCGGTAGCGGCAAGACCCGAGTATTAGTTCATCGTATTGCCTGGTTATGCGCCGTAGAAGGAATCCCGGAGCATGCAATAATGGCAGTCACATTCACCAATAAGGCAGCAGGTGAAATGCGCACACGCATCGCATCACTCAACGGCAGGTCGCCAAGCACCATGTGGGTCGGCACCTTTCACGGTCTGTGCCACAGATTTTTACGCCTTCATGGCGAACAAATAGGTCTGCCTAAAACATTTCAGGTAATTGATGCGGCAGATCAACTGAGGCTGGTTAAACGGATTACCCGAGACCTTGAAATCAACGAAGAAAAATGCGCACCGAAGAACACCCGCTACCTGATAACCCAGTGCAAAGAAGAGGGTTTGAGGGCAGATGCCGTTCCGTCCGACTACAGTGCACACCCGATGTTTAAGCACTTCTTGAGGATTTATCGCCGCTATGAAAACCTTTGTACGGAAAGGTATTTAGTCGATTTCAGTGAGTTACTGCTCGCAACTCACGAGATGTTTCGCGATCATGATGCGATTAGGCAACAATATCAAAACCGTTTCAAGCATATTTTGGTTGATGAGTTTCAAGATACCAACCGATTGCAATACGCATGGCTACGAGTATTGGCAGGCGAGCAAATTCCGGTGTTTGCAGTCGGCGACGACGATCAATCTATATACGGATGGCGAGGTGCGTGTGTTGAGAACCTGCAAAGTTTTAGAAAAGATTTTAAGGATGTGCATATCTACCGTTTGGAGCGCAATTATCGCTCTACCTCAATAATATTGGATGCCGCCAATGCCCTGATAGAAAACAACGGCGGACGCATGGGCAAGCGGTTGTGGACAGCCGAAAAAGGTGGCAACAAAATAAAGCTATTCACAGCATTTAACGAAGAAGACGAAGCGAACTATGTTGTAGAAACCATCAATCAATGGCAAACACAACGGCGTGCATTATCCGAAATCGCAGTGTGCTACCGTGCGAATGCACAATCACGCATCATAGAAAGTGTTTTAGCAGGCGCAGGTATTCCCTATCGCGTCTACGGCGGTCTTAGATTTTTTGAACGAGCGGTTATCAAGCACGCACTGGCGTATTTGCGATTGATTGCCAACCATAACGACGACCCTTCTTTTGAACGCATCGTCAATTATCCACCACGCGGCATTGGTTCTCGTACCGTAGGGATAATCACTGAACACGCTGGCAATACAAATGCAAGCCTGTGGGAAACCGCACTACAAATGATGAAAAACAAAACCTTGAGCACGCGGGCAAGCACTGCAGTGCGAGATTTCTTTGAGTTGATTAAGAATCTTGGTGCCGATTTCCAAGTCCAACCACTTCCCAAGAAGGTAGAAAAGGTGACGCAGTTAATCATTTCACATCTTGAAAAACAACGTAGCGAAAATGCACAATCGGATATAGAAAATCTTGAGGAATTAGTCAAAGCTGCCGAACAATTTGTCAAACAATGGCAGAGAACCGGAGATGCCGATATAGACGAACTTGATGCCTTTTTATCGCATACCGCTTTGGAGGCCGGCGACAACGAAGCCGAAAGCGACGAAGACAGTGTGCAACTTATGACTTTACATTCATCTAAGGGATTGGAGTTTCCATTAGTGGTTATCACTGGCATGGAAGAAGGTTTATTTCCACACAGCCGTTCTTTAAGTGACGGAAGTGGTGCGGATGCTTTAGAAGAAGAACGCAGACTATGCTATGTCGGCATCACTCGCGCCCGCGAGCAATTAATTTTATGCCATGCACGGTTGCGCAACCTATCGTACGGCTCAACCACATATAATCAACCCTCTCGCTTTTTGGGCGAATTGCCGGCTGACTTGCTTGAAGAAGTACGACCGCAATGGGATGATGCATCGTACCATAAATCATCCAATTTGGATGATTCCGCAAGACATGCTGGGAATATCGGAGGGCTGGTTGCAGGACAACGCGTAACACATCCTGTTTTTGGCAACGGGGTGGTGCTTGATTTTGAAGGCACCGACAAAAACACTCGCATCCAAGTCCGCTTTGATAAAGCCGGTACTAAATGGATAGTATCAGAATATGCTAGGTTACAGAAAATCTAGAGGTCAACAGCCATAGTGTAGAATATGCAAACATGGAACTGCTGAAAAAGTACTGTTATCGCTCAAACTTAACCGCTTGCGCCACCAAATTTATGATAACCACCCGTAGGGGAGGGCTAACATGCCCTCCCTAAAGTACCGTTCTGCACAAACCCAACCGCTTGCGCCACTTGATTGTGGTTTCCATGAATTGGATGGTGTACGATTTTATTTGCGCAGGCACAACGCGTTTTGGGAGAGCATATGGGGCTGTTGAGAAAGTATCGCTATGCACCCGCAGAGGGTGACTGTCTAGCGCAGAACCACCACAACCACCCCGTCAGATGGAATCGCCGATTGAGCCAGTAGGTCAATCGGCGTAACATTGTGCAGAACCATAGCATGATTGCTAAACACATACATTACAAAATGCATAGGCCTGCCACCCCTCCACAGGAGGGGAATGTACTAATGCAGACACTTTTTCAACAGTTCCATATATTCTGAATCGCAAAATACTGGGAAGTAGACTGAAACATGAAAAGAAGAGACTTTATCAATAAAGCAACAGGGGCACTTTTAGCGGCTCCACTCGTCGGGTGCACTCAAGGCGAGCAAACAGCCGCCAAGCAGCCCAGCGATAACAAAACATATAAGTGGAAGATGGTGACTTGCTGGCCCAAAAATTATCCGGGATTGGGTGCCAGTGCCGAGCGTATTGCCGAAAACATCAATAGAATGTCAAACGGTCGGTTGCAAGTGACAGTTTACGGTGCAGGCGAATTGGTTTCAGCGTTTGAAGTCTTTGATACGGTACGCAGTGGGGCGGTTGCTATGGGACATTCTGCCGCTTATTACTGGCAAGGTAAAAATCGTGCATTTAATTTCTTCGGAGCGGTACCGTTTGGTATGAACATCGTTGAAATGATTGCGTGGTTCAATCATGGCGGTGGCCAAGCACTATGGGACGAAGGCTATAGCGAGTTTGGCTTGATACCGATTGCGGTCGGCGGCACCGGCATACAAATGGGCGGCTGGTTTAATCGCGAGATTAATAGCATTGAAGACCTAAAAGGAATAAAGATAAGAATACCAGGACTTGCCAGTCAAATCTATGAGCAATTGGGTATGATACCGGTTAATCTGCCGGGCGGCGAATTGTTCACCGCACTACAAACTGGGATGATCGATGCGGTTGAGTGGGTTTCACCATACAACGACTTGACTTTGGGTTTTTATAAAATCGCTAAATACTATTATTATCCGGGCTGGCAAGAACCAGGGGTGATGATAGAGTGCATACTCAACAAAGAAATGTTTATGGAATTGCCGGAAGATTTACAAGCAGTCGTGCGTAATGCCTGCAATGCCGAAAGCATGCGTTTGCTTACCGAATATTTAGCACTAAACCCCGACTCACTAAAGATATTACAAGATAAACACGGCGTGGAGTTGCGCAAATTCCCTGATGCGGTACTTAATCGCATACGCGAAGTTGCCAACGACGCACTTCAACAAGTAGCCTCCGAGAGCGATTATGCCCAACGGGTATACCAATCATATAATGATTTTCTGGGAAAAATGAAGATGTGGTCGCAATATTCCGAGAAAATGGTATATGATATACGCAACGCTAAGTAATACAACGGAAACAAACAAATCACGGGAGAAAAAATGGAAGTATTTGGTTATGACATAGGCACTTTTACCTTTTTTACATTTAGCTTTTTAGCGGCACTTTTTATTTTGCTATCTGCTATATTCGGATGCAAAGAAGAAACCAACATGCATCGCTGGGTGCGAGGTGCTTTGGGGTTTGCTTATTTGTTTGTGGCTTACGCTGCCTTCATACAGCTGGAAGGAGTAGATTCACCTTACCAGCAACAACTGCTGCCGTTCGTGATGATGTTTGCGAGCAAAAGCGCAGTTATCGGAAAGTTATCTGCCTCAAAAATCTTATAGACTTCACCCTCCTTCTTTTATTGAAAAAGTATCGTCATTGCTCAAACTGAACCGCTTGCGCCATTGAATTTATGAAAATGGTAGGGGCGGATTTATATATCCGCCCTACGGTACCGTTTCGCACAAACGTAACCGCTTGCGCCCCCAAATCATGCAAACCATTTGCCGCGTACTCGCACAACTCCTCCCGCCTTGCGTCACCGAGTCATGGTTACCGTAAATAAAATGGATAAATGGATTGGTGCTGCAGACGCAACACGTTAGGGCAGAATAGAGCCGCCGATTGAACCAGTAGGTCAATCAGTGGCGTCACTCGGCGATACTCGGCGGTTCTATTTTTGAGAAACCTTAAACTAACCCCTTAGGAAGATATTTGCGAGATGAGTATGTCAAATAAACTCGTGAAGCTATAGCACAAGGTGGGGTGAGAATCCGCAATTTAAGATTGTACTTTTTAGATAATTGCCAAAAATGATCTGCAGCAGGTATGCTGCCTCTAGTAATCACTCTAGAGAAGTTTTCCTTATACTTGTTTGCTGTATCCGCAGTTAATAGATAGGCCATGCCCAAGTTCGGTATCTCAGCAGGAATAGCTATGTCGTAGTTCCTATATAAAGCCTGTTGGCTGGACCCAACAGGAATAGCTCCTGCTTTGCAGGAGATATAAGGTATTATTCGCCATCCTGTCGTATTAATAGAATTCTTAAACAACTTATTAACAATTTTCAACCGCTTTGAAAGCCTTAGCCAATAACGCTCTAATTTAGGGATAGCGGCCCAACCTACAGAGCAAACTGTGGGGGTGGATGGAAATAATCTTCTAGAAAACTTTATCCTTCTCAACTTGGGGTATAGAGAGCACTCTATTTCAGGAAATTCTGCTTTGCTTTCCTGTATACTAAGATTATTTCTCAGTATAGAAGCCACGGCTCGAGATCGGCTGGCTAGCATGAGTATATCCCAAGATTTTTCTTGTGCTGCGCGTAATATCTCTGCGAAACCAGGTAATATTTCAACATCGTCTTCCAACACACAGGCAGCAGAATGATTATGCTTCATCATTAATCTATGTGCCTTCATATGGCTAAATGTACACGCAGCCTTTCTTATGTCCTCATTAATGCGTTTACTAAACTTAGCTATATATCCATCAATGCCTAACAAATCGAAAACTTTGGCTTGGTATTGCGGAGAATTCAAATCATAAATGTCTATAGCATCTACAAATTGGTAATCCAAGTTCAGCGCATCAAGTTGTCTTTGCATATATAGTCTACGCTCAGGATTACGCTTGAGGCTTATTACATAAATAGGATAAGAATTAGTACTCATGCCTATGACATTATCCAACCCAAAAATTTATAGACTGCAACATCTCTCTTTGGGAGATGTGGTAAGTAAAGCATAATGCGGTAGTTTTGTTTTTTTAGAAGCTTCAAGTTTAGCCTTTTAGCATATAGTTGCGAGATGAGTATTTCAGATAAACTAGCGAAGCTATGGCACAAGGGGGGGTGAGAATCCGTAATTTAATATCGTACAATCTCCTAAAATTATCTGCAGCGACTATTTCACCGTTAGTAATCATTCTAGAAAAGTTGTCCTTATACTTGTTTGATGTATCTGCAGTCAATAGGTAAGCCATACCCGATGTCGGTTTTTCGGCAGGAATAGCTATATTGTAGTTCTTGTATAAAGCTTGTTGGCTGGATCCAACAGGAAGACCTCCTACTTTGCAGGCAATATAAGCTGGTGTTGGCAATCCCTTTGTATTGATAGAATACCTAAACAATTTATTGAAAATTGACTGGCTTGAAAGCTTCAACCAATACCATTGTAATTTAGGGATAACGGTCCAACCTACAGAACAAACTGTGGGAGTGGATAGCAATAATCTTCTAAAAAACTTTATTTTTCTTAACCCAGGGTATAGAGAGCAGTCTATTTCAGGAAATTGTGTTTTGCTTTTCTGTATACTAAGATGCTCTCGCAGTATAGTAAGCACGGCTATAGATCGGTTAGACAACATGAGTATATCCCAAGATTTTTTTTGTGCTGCGCGTAGTATCTGTGCGAAATTAGGCGATATTTGAGCATCGTCTTCCAACACACAAGCAGCAGAATGATTATTTCTCATCATTAATTTATGTGCCTTCATATGGCTAAATGTGCACGCAGCTACAGTTATTTCCTTATTAATGTATTCACTAAACTCAGTAATATATCCATCAATGCCTAACAAATCGAAAACTTCGGCTTGGTATTCCGGAGACTTCAAATCATAAATGTCTATAGCATCTACGAATTGGTAATCCAAGTTCAACGCATCAAGTTGTCTTTGCATATGTAGTCTACGCTCGGGAGTACGCTTGAGGCTTATTACATAGATAGGATAAGAATTAGTATTCATGTTTAGAGTTGATTTAAGCAATAATGGTGAAACCACATTGTAACATGTGCCTTGCGTGCATCTTTTAGTTAAATAAAACCTTCGGTAGCCATGTTGCCAATTCCGGCCACAGTGCCAATATCAACAAGGCAAATAGTTGCAGCCCGACAAACGGAATAACCCCCTTATAGATCTGTTTGGTATGTATCTTTTGGCTGACAACACCGCGCAAATAGAACAGCGAAAAACCGAAAGGTGGGGTCATAAAAGAAGTCTGCAAATTGACCGCAATCATAATCGCAAGCCAGATAGGATCTGCACCCATAATAATCAAGGTGGGTGCCACCACTGGAACGACGACAAACATAATCTCTATGAAATCTAGCACAAAACCTAGTATGAATATTGCCAACATAACGACTATCATCGTCACCCATAAATCGCCTGGGAGTGCAACCAACATCTCGTGAATAAGGCTATCCCCCTCCAATCCCCTGAATACCAAAGAAAATATCGTCGCACCTATTAAGATCATAAAAACCATGCAGCTGATTTTGACAGTCTCTTTAGTGACTTCTCTTAGCTTCGGTATAGAGAACTCACGCCGCAACATGGCAAGCAGCATGGCACCAATTGCACCGACTGATGCTGCCTCAGTCGGCGACGCTGCACCGCTCAATATAGATCCCAAGACGACCAAAATGAGAACCAATGGCAATAGCAAGGTATAGAGTTGCAACTTAGACCGGCGTTGCGGTCGTTGTTCGGCAGTATCGGCAATAGGGGTCGGCATCCATTGCGGCTTAAAGATGCCTGCTGCATAAATATATATCACATAAAAAACCACCAGCAACAGTCCCGGTAGCAAAGCACCAGCAAATAGATCACTCACTGAAACCGAATCGGAAGCAAACAATCCTTGTTTATAGTGCGCTTGCTGATAACTTGCGGAGATAACATCTCCTAACAATATCAACATAATGGAAGGCGGAATAATCTGCCCAAGCGTGCCCGACGCACAAACCGTGCCGCACGCCAAGCCGGGATGATATCGGCGTTTGAGCATGGCAGGCACTGATAACAACCCCATTGTCGTCACGGTTGCGCCGACAATTCCGGTGCTCGCTGCCAACAACGCACCGACCAAGATAATGGAAATACCTAATCCGCTACGCAAGCGATGCATCATATCAGCACTGGCGAGCAGTAGTTCTTCGGCAAGTCTGGTTTTTTGCAAGGTCACACCCATAAAAACAAACATCGGAATGGCAATCAGAGTGCTGTTTGTCAGAATACTAAATAGCCTATTCGGCAATGCGTGCAAGATGTTGACATCAAAAATACCCAAAGCGGTACAGATTCCAGCAAACAACAATGACACGCCGGCAAGCGTGAACGCAACCGGATAGCCGGCGAGTATCACCAGAATAACAAGAAAAAATAGTACTAATGCCATATTTTTTGATTGATGACTAAGTGGTGTGCCGCAACATCATATATGCCTGACGAACAACCCAAATCATCCCCTGCCAGAAAAGTAGCCCTGCCATTACTGGGATTAAAGTTTTCAGCACAAAAATTAGCGGCAATCCGGCGGCTTCTTGCGACCGTTCTAGCAAATGCCAAGAGGTTGCAACATAATCGCTACTATAGAAAATGATTGCCGCACAAGTCGGCAATAGAAATAAAACATCACCGATTAGGTTGACCTTTGCTTTGGTCTTCGCTCGCATCCTACTGTAAAAGACATCAACACGCACATGCCCGTCAAGACGCATCGTATAACCCATACACAAACATAATATAAAGACATGCAGATAAACGACACCCTCCTGCATATCCACACGACCGTAATTAAAGCCGTAGCGCAATACAACGATTACGAAGGCTAGGCATATCATCAGTGGCAATAGCCAAATCGCAACTTGCCCGACCCGCTTATTAACCTGATCGAGATGGGTTAATAGTTTAGGCATTGCGTGGATTGTTCAGTCTGTTGAAAAGGTACCCGCATTAGTACATTCCCCTCCTTTGGAGGGGTGGCAGGCGAAGCCTGACGGGGTGGTTGTGGTGGTTCGGCACTAGACAATTACCTCCTACGGTGCATGAAATACACCTTCATCTGCCCCCGCTCAGTGTATGGATAACTTAGCAAAGCTCGTAGTCCTCTTCCCGGCAAAGTAACAGTATGTTCTTGAAAACATCCGGATCTTTGATGTGGGTTATAGCACCGTCTTTGGGAAAAAGTTTATCGCGTAGCCGCGACAACCAAAAGCGCAGTGCTGCCCGACGCAAGATATTCCGCCATTCGTCTCTCTCAGTCGGTTCAAAAGGACGTCTTAGATGGTATGCGTTAATCAATGCCTCGTAGTGCGGGTGCGACAGATGCTGATCTGCCGAACGGCACCAATCGTTAACCGCAACCGCAACATCATACAAAAGTTTGGCATGGCAGGCATAATAAAAATCTATCACACCGCTTAATCGCTCGCCTTCAAACAATGCATTGTCTTTGAATAGATCGGCATGGATGGTGCCTGCCGGCAAGGCATCCGATAACTGCTTGCTTTGATGTTTGATCTCATCGTTTAGCAACGCACTATCATCCTTACTCAACTTTGATTGTATGTTATCCGATTGCATCTTAAACCAGCCAATATCCCTAATATTCTCGCTATGACCGTCAAAAGCATGCATTACCAAATGCATCCTTGCCAAAATATCGCCAACCTGTTGGCATTGTGCAACACTGGGTGCTTTGATAGTACGCCCCGGCAAGCGCGTAATCAGTGCAGCAGGTTTGTCCTTTAACTCGTGCAAAGTGCGACCTTGCCGGTCAGCAATAGGGTGCGGACACGGTAAACCAGCATCTGCAACATGACACATCAAGTTAATAAAATAAGGCAACTGATCCGCTTCCAACCACTCAAACAATGTCAGCACATAATCGCCTCGATCAGTGTCCACAAAGTAGTTGGTGTTTTCTATACCCTCATCTATGCCTCGGTATGAAAGCAGAGAACCTATATCAAACCCTTGTATGAATCGCCCTAACTCCTCTTCAGAAATAACCGTATAAACCGACATGCCGTATAGAAATCCAATATCAAAAAAGGATAATTATAAAGGATTATTATTGCTATACATATAACGGGGCTGTTGAAAAAGTACTGCCATTGCACAAACTCAACCGCCACGCGCCACTAAATTAACGATAACCACCTGCAGGGGAGGGCTAACATGGGACTGTTGAAAAAGTGTCTGCATTAGTACATTCCTCTCCTGTGGAGGGGTGGCAGGCGAAGCCTGACGGGGTGGTTGTTAAGGTTCTGAACAATTTTACGCCGATTGATTTTGATATATGTGATGTTTTTAACGAACACAGCATTTAGATTTTGTACAAAGTTACGCCACTTGACCTACTGGCTCAAGTGGCGGGTTCACTCGGCGATAATCGGCGGTTCTACTTGTGCAGACGCAACGCGTTTCGGGAGGGCATGTTAGCCTGTTGAAAAAGTGTCTGCATTGGTACATTCCCCTCCTGTGGAGGGGTGGCAGGCGAAGCCTGACGGGGTGGTTGTTAAGGTTCTGAACAATGTTACGCCGATTGACCTACTGGCTCAATCGGCGGTTCTATTTTTCAACAGTTCCGCATTACTACTTTGGGCTTACACTGACAGTCTTGTAAATTGAAAATTAAAGGTGGTTTTGTTAAAATGCCAAATTATGACAACAAAAACATCGTCGTATAAAAGCTGTGTCATGCTTACCATATCAAGTTCCACTAAAAGAAAAGAGGTTCTTCTAAATTTGAAATGAAAGATAATAAGAAAGCGATTGCAGACCTGGACAAAGCGATCAAACTAGACCCGAAGAATGTTGCTGCTTACGGTAGTAGAGGCGTTGCTAAAGTTGAAACAGGAGACTATGAGGGAGCAATTACAGACTTTAGCAAAGCGATTGAGCTAGACCCGAAGAATGCTTATGCTTACGCTAGTAGAGGCTTTGCTAAAAGTGCAATAGGAGACTACAAAGAGGCGATTGCAGACTTGGACATAGCGATTGGACTAAACTCCAAAAGTTCTGTTGCTTACAGTACTAGAGGCTTTGCTAACAGCCGAATAGGAGATTATACGCAAGCGATTGCAGACTACGACATGGCAATTGAACTAGACCCGAATCATGCTGATGATTACTCGTATAGAGGCATGGCTAAAAACGAAATAAAAGACTTTGTGGGGGCGATTGCAGACTACGACATGGCAATTGAACTAGACCCGGATCATGCCGATGATTACTTGTCTAGAGGCATTGCTAAAGTTGAAATAGAAGACTACGAGGAAGCGATTGTAGACTTGGACAAAGCGATTGAACTAGACTCTGGAAATGCTGGATCCTACTGTGGTAGAGGTTTTGCTAAAAGCCAAATAGGAGACTATAGAGGGGCACTTGCAGACTTCAACAAAACGATTGAACTAGACCCTAAAAATGCAGATCGCTATAAACAATTAATAAAGGCTGTTAAGGAACAACCTGATAATCTTTGATTCAAACTCACACAATTTAGATTATAGCTGCGAAATGAAAGATAATAAGAGAGCGATTGCAGACTTGGACAGAACGATTGAACTAAACCCGAATCATGCTGTTGCTTACAGTAGTAGAGGCATTGCTAAAAGCGCAATAAAAGATTACAAAGGGGCGATTGCAGACTTGGACAAAGTGATTGAGCTAAACCCTGAAAATGCAGATCAATATAGACAATTAATGAAGACTGTTAAGGAAAAACTTTATAGTCTTTAATTGAAACTTACACAATTTAGATGATAGTCTCACTTAACCGCTTGCGCTATATAATTATGTTAACCAACTATAGGGGAGGGCTATCATGCTCTCCCTAAAGTACCGTTCTTCATCAGGAAAACCGCTTGCGCCACTTGGTTTTAGTTCCCGTAAATTGGATGGCGTACGACTTTATTTGTGCAGACGTATTGCGTTTCGGGAGGACATGATAGCCCTCTCCTACAATTCTATAAAATACTTTTTCAACAGCCGTACGGTGCGATGACTATCATATCAAGTTCTACTAAAGAAAAGAGAGCCTTCTAAATTTGAAATGAAAGATGATACGAAAGAGATTACAGACTCCAATAAAGCAATTGAGCTAGAACCGAAGAATGCTGATGCTTACGGTAGTAGAGGCATTGATAAAGTTAAAAGAGGGGACTTTAAGGGGGCAATTACAGACTTTAGCAAAGCAATTGAGCTAGAGCCGAAGAATGCTGATGCTTACAGTAGTAGGGGCTTTGCTAAAAATGCAATGAAGGACTACAAAGAGGCGATTGCAGACTTAGACAAAGCGATTGAACTAAACCCGAATCATGCTGCTGCTTACAGTAGTAGGGGCTTTGCTAAAGGTGGAATAAAAGATTACAAAGGGGCGATTGCAGACTTCAACATAGCAATTGAACTAGACCCGAACCATGCTGAGGATTACTCGTTTAGAGGCATTGCTAAAAACAAAATAAAAGACTTTAAGGAGGCGATTGCAGACTTCAATATAGCAATTGAATTAGACCCGGATCATGTCGATAATTACTCGTTTAGAGGCATTGCTAAAAAAGAAATAAAAGACTTTAAGGGGGCAATTGCAGACTTAGATAAAGCGATTAAACTAAACCCTAAAAATGCTGGAGCCTACTGTGGTAGAGGTTTTTCTAAAAGCCAAATAGGAGACTATAGAGGGGCACTTGCAGACTTCAAAAAAGTGATTAAACTAGATCCTAAAAATGCAAATCAGTATAAAAAATTAATAAAGGCTACTAAGAAAAAACTTGATAATTTTTAATTCAAACTTACACAATTTAGATGATAGCTTTGTGAAATTTGGTTGAGCGTGGCAACCTCGCCTGTTTCCCTAAAGTTTTAGTTTAGATATCATTTCCCCTAAAAAGCAAAAGCCACCGCCGAAGCAGTGGCCTTGCACCCGCCAAACCGAAGTCGGACGGGAGGATTACATATATTATATGTGTGGTTGGTAAGAAATCAAGAATTTGGGTAGATGAAATTTAGTGCGTTGGACAAGTATTACAAAATGAAAATACGGAGCTGTTGAAAAAGTACCGTTATCGCCTAAACGTAACCGCTTGCGCCATCAAATTTATGAAAACAGTAGGGGCGGATTTGCATATCCGCCCTAAAGTTGGGTCCTCGCATAAATCTACCCGCTTCGCGCCACCAAATCATGGTTACCGTAAATAAAATGGATAGAGTGGATTGTCCGTACAGACACAACGCGTTAGGGCGGATATATAAATCCGCCCCTACAATTCTACGGAATACTTTTTCAACAGTCCCATACCATCCCGTCAGGTGGTTATCATAATTTAGTGGCGTGCGGCGGTTAGGTTTGTATCTTAGCGTTGATTTTCAATTATCTCAAAAGTACTGCAAGGAGAATCGCCACCCCGACACCAATAATCCACAGGATAGTACGGTTATTCAAACGATACATCTCACCCATAAGCCTTGTTTCTAGTTCTGCCAAATCTACTTTAGTTACTACCTCTTTCGAAGCTGCATATTGGCTACGGCTTCCTTTGCCTCAGCATCGGATAATTCAGGGATTTTTCTTAATGCATTGTATAGGGCTATATCAGTCATATCTTAATATCATTATGTTGCTTGAAAGCCGTAATATAAATGAAGTGGATACGAAATTGGTTCGCCTAGATATTTTATGTTCGCAAACATTCTCTAGCACTTTCCTTAAAAAGCATAAGCCACCGCCGAAGCAGTGGCCTGCACTCGCCAAACCAAAGTCGGACGATGGGATTGCGTATATTGTATGTGTAGTTGGAGAGAAATCAAGAATTGAGGTAAACGAAAGTTGGCGCGTCAGATAAGTACTACAAAATGAAAAAACCACCCCGTCAGATAGAACCGCCGATTGAACCAGTAGGTCAATCGGCGTGGCATTGTGCAGAACCTTGACATGATTGTTAAACGCATGCATTACAAAATGCATAGGCTTGCCACCCCTCTAGAGGAGGAGAATGGCGGGTTAGCGGCCGCGTTGGCGCAGGCGTTGTATCATGCGAAGTTGCGCTGCGACTTCGGCAAGTTCGGTCATTGTTTTGGCAGTTTCTATATCGGTGAGTTGGGTTTGTAGCAGTTCTTCGGCACGCTGCTTGGCTTCCAATGCCCTGGCTTCGTCCAAATCCTCGCCACGCAAAGCAGTGTCGGTTAGGACTGTGACCATGTGCGGTTGCACTTCTATCACTCCGCCAGAGACATAGAAGTGGCGGTCATCTTGACCTTCTATGCGCACCCGCACTTCGCCGGGGCGTAGGGTTGATAGAAACGGGGCATGCTGCGGATAGATGCCGACTTCGCCCAGCTCGGCTTCGGCAAAAACCGCATTGACCTCGCCGTTGAAGATCTCCGCTTCGGCACTAACTATATAAGTACGTATCGTGTTCATCTGCTACCGCGCATGATTAGCTTAAAGCGTCTTGGCTTTCTCTGTCGCCTCTTCTATAGAGCCGACCATGTAGAAAGCCTGCTCGGGCAGGTCGTCGTATTGCCCTTCCATGATGCTTTGGAAACCGCGAATTGTATCCTTGAGCGAGACATATTTGCCCGATGCGCCAGTGAACACTTCGGCAACAAAGAATGGTTGCGACAAGAAACGTTGTATCTTGCGTGCCCTAGAGACGGTGAGCTTGTCTTCTTCCGACAACTCGTCCATGCCCAATATCGCAATAATGTCTTTGAGTTCTTTATAACGTTGCAGGGTGTTCTGCACGGCACGGGCGGTGTCGTAGTGTTCTTGCCCGATAATCAGCGGATCCAACTGGCGGCTCGTAGAGTCCAGCGGATCCACCGCTGGATAAATACCCAGTTCGGCGACTTGTCTGGACAGCACCAAAGTCGCATCCAAGTGTGCGAAGGTTGTCGCCGGCGAGGGGTCGGTTAAGTCGTCCGCCGGCACATAGACCGCTTGGAACGATGTGATAGAGCCGGTTTTAGTGGAGGTGATACGCTCTTGCAACAAGCCCATCTCGGCAGCCAGCGTCGGCTGATAACCCACCGCAGACGGCATGCGACCAAGCAATGCCGAGACTTCGGTTCCTGCCAATGTATAGCGGTAGATATTGTCTACGAACATCAACACATCGCGACCCTCATCACGAAAGTCCTCAGCAATAGTCAAGCCGGTCAGTTGAAAAATTACTGTCATCGTTCAAACGTAACCGCTTGCGCTATTAAATTTATGATAACCACCCGTAGGGGCGGACTCGCATGTCCGCCCTCATATGGATGACCAACTTGTCAAGATGCAAATTTTTACCAAAGTCTACGCTCCCGAAGCCTATGCCTCTGGAGGCTACACGCAAAAAGTCACCAAAACTCAAGGGCTAAATTACGACACAGGTGATGCCAACCAGGAGCGAGTGATAGCAGTAGGCTACCGCTCTTAAAGCATGCATAATTTATAATGCGCCACTCCTGGTGGCGACTTCCGTGCACGTGCTTAATCTCCTGTTTTACGGCATCATCCGGTGTCAGGGTGAGGAAGAGTGGAACTTGAGTAAAGTGCTTAACTAATGAGTCGTTCGTGATTATCAACCTCATATTCGTGTACTCTGTTTTCACATTACCACATGATAATTCAATCGGATGAACTTTGCCCCTTAATCTAAAGCCAGTTGCTCTACCACGCATGGCAGTTTACTACGGGCGGAACTCTAGGACGGCATATAAGTTCGAAACTTATCATTGACTTTACTCTCACTCCCTCTTCCTCGCGAAACGCTGGGTGGCGGCTTGCTGATTAGTCAGCTAGCTCAGCTGCCGCTGCGGCATGCAACGCTTCCCAGATAAAGCCCAACAGCTCTCTGGCACACGCCACCTTAATCTTGTTGAAGTGTTTGTTGGCATGAAACATTTGATGATACTTCTTATACAGACGTCTCATGCAACGGTCGCCAATGTCTATAGCAACCAGGTCTTGGTCTGCGCGTCGACCCCGCAACGCTTTGTTAACCGTGCAACGGCTACCCGCCAACTGGCACGCTTCTACTGCCGCAGTGCGGATATATTTGTTGCCCATATTAGTAATACCTCCTTTGCGACTTTTGCCACCCGAACTATACTCGCAAACGCTCAAGCCGGCATAGCTCATGAGCTTGCGCGGATGAGCAAAGCGATGGATGTCGCCTATCTCAACGATGAACGTCATCGCCGTCAACTCAGCAATCCCTCGGATACAACATAAATAGCCGACTGCCTGGCGATATCGCTTGGACATCGCTAACTGATGGATATCGTTATCGTATTGTTTGACAACTCCTTGGTGCGTTGCCAGTAGATAGAGCTTATACTCTAAATCTTTGCGGAAATGTAGATTGAACCTTTCATCTTTAAGCAAGCCACTTAAGAACGCCAGGTGTCCTTTCGTCCAATAACTCTTGCACTGCGTGCTGCTACGATAATCAATCCCTTGGCAACGGCATGCCGACAAAATCTGCTGCTTGCAGATCTTGCACGCATCCACCGCTTGGTTGCGTCCACGAATGAGTAGACGATGCCCCTCGCTCTCCTCATCAATCGCACGGACGATTTTTAACAGACCTTGCTTATAGTATCTGGCCAGCTTCTCGCTATCTAAGCGATCGGTCTTGATGCGATCTGAGGCACACACTGGGATCTGCGATGGTGCGATCAGATCGCAGTGAATGCCGACCTTGTCAAATTGTCTCTTTAGCGAAAAACCTAAATAGCTCGCCTCATAACAGACCTTGATAAACTCTTTCGGCAATGCAGTCTTGATGATTGCCTTATGCAATGCCTTAAAGTTTGGGGCGGTTTTAATGGTATGATAATGATTGTGTTTGTTAATGAAGGTGGCGGTGAAACGATTATCGTCAACATCAACGCCAACATAAAGTATACTAGTCATGGATGACCTCCTTTGTTTAGTAATTTATCGGACCCCTCCAAAGAGGGGATTAAAGTGAAAGTTTAACTGACTTTCGGCAGAGTTGGTCATCCATATTATCTAAAGTACCGTTCGGCACTACTGCAACCGCTTGCGCCACATAATTACGCGAAACACCGTAGGGGAGGGCTAGCATGATGCCTTATTTAAAATCAAGTCATTTTACTCATTTTTAATCTCCTTTTCTGAATATCTATTTAGGCCGCAGCCGGACACTCATGACGCGGGTCAAACGGCTTATTGTGCTTGAGTACTCCATGAATAATACGGGCGAGCTTATGTGCACAAGCGACAATGATTTCCTTTTTGCTTAACTCCGGGCGTCGGCGTTGCAAGCGGTTGGCAAAGTCGCGGATAATGGGGTTATGAAGCCGTGCCGAGAGTGCCGCCATAAACAAAGCGGTGCGTAGGCAGCGTTTGCCAATTTTAGAGATATGAGCCCGTGCTTCGCAGTTGCCGGATTGTCTGCGCATTGGTGCGATGCCGATAAAAGCAGCGAGTTGCTTGGGATGCTCAAACGTATTATCATCTAATACTGCACACAGGGTGGCTGCGATTTGCATACCGATACCGGGTATCGAACACAATAATTTGCAGGTCTGTGCAAGTTGTTCGTTTTCGGCAATAAGCCTTTCGATTGAAGCATCAATCTGATCGATGCGTTGCTCAAGGTGTCTCAAGTCTGCAGCCGCACTGCGCTTTTGTCCAGCGGTGCGCAAAGTCTTTTCACTATTCCTTAACATCGTCTTCGCTAATGTCAGTTTGTGTCTGCGTTTGAGAGCATCCTTCAAGGTCTGGATAGCCTGTGACGAACTGGTCCACCGATAATTAGGGTTTGACACTGCGAAGCGTGCAATTAAGCGCGCATCATCGCCATCAGTTTTATTACGCATATTAAGACTTTTGCGAAAATAGGCAACTTGAGCCGGGGGTGCCACCTGTATCGGATGTTTAGCCCGGGAAGCTCGCTCGCAAAGGTTTGTCTCCAAGCCACCAGTGGCTTCAACGCAGATCGGGCAGCACTTTGCGCCCTGTTTAGCAAGCCAAGCTAACAGCTGTTTAATACCTTTGATATTATTTCTAAATTGTGCTTCCGAGAAACTCTCGTCAACGAATAATAATGCCACCTCTAAAGTGTCTTTAGAGACATCAATGCCGATTGCGGCAGGTTGTTTGTGTTTCACCATAATTTCCTCCATAATAGTTATTGAATGAATGAATTACTAGGTATCAAGCAGTGTTTAGGAAAGTATGACTACGCCGCCCAAACAGGTAAATACGAGATCTAAAGTCCCAAGCTGCCTTACGAGCTCTATAGTCATAACGCCGGAGGAGTGCTTATCATGTTAACAGGCTTTAATGCCTAATCCTCTCTTGAGCGTGTCTCCTCCGACTTCCTAGGCACTGCATCTACCTAAGCGTTTATCTTATATCAAATAAGCCATAGTTAAATATACCTGCATCTACCTAAGCGTTTATCTTATATCAAATAAGCCATAGTTAAATATACCTGCCCTCCCTAAAGTACCGTTCTGTATCACTACAACCGCTTGCGCCATTTGGTTTTGGTTCCCATGAATTGGATGGCGTACGATTTTATTTTTGCAGGCGCAACCCGTTCTGCAAAATGTTACGCTGTTCGTGCTACTGCAACAAACGGCGGGTATTGCATTTTGCAATGCATGCGTTTAGCAATCATGTTGAGGTTCTACAGAACGTCACGCCGATTGACCTGTTGGTTCAAGCGGCGATTCTTTTTTCAACAGCCCCAACATCGGAGCCTCGTTTGAGACCTTCCGATGAGCCTAATGCAATCGTGCGAACCACGCCGTCGCCCAATTGCTGCTGCACTTCCAATGTTAAATCGCTCTCACCTTCAACATTCAATGCGTCGTATATTTGCGGTATCTGCTCACGCGGAAACTCCACGTCAACTACCGCGCCTACGATTTGTACGATTTGTCCAGAATCCATTTTCTCCTCCGACAGTATTTCTATAGGTTAAATTGCTGCAGCGCCGCCGACAATCTCGGACAACTCCTGCGTAATCGCTGCCTGACGCGCTTTGTTATACGCCAGTTGCAGCTCGTCAATTAGTGATCCGGCGTTCTCGGATGCGCTCTTCATCGCCACCATGCGCGCCGCCATCTCGCAGGCGACATTCTCCACCACCGCCTGATAAACTTGTGATTCGATATAACGCTTGAGTACAAAATCAAGCACAGTGTGCGAACCCGGCTCATAAATATAATCCCAATAATACTTCATACTCTCGTCCTCTATCGGCAGTACTGGCAAAAGCTGTAACGCCTGCGGCTTTGCCGCCGATCGTTCGCAGTCGGTTTGATCTAGCTATAACTACTTTGAGTAATTGACAGCCTCGTAAATTGAAAATCAAAGATGGTTTTATTAAACTGCCAAATTATGACAACGGCAACATCGTCGTATAAAAAATTGTGTCATGATTATCATGTCAAGTTATACTAAAAAAAGTTTTGACTGCATGAAAAGTTAAGCCAAAGCATGGAATACGACTGTAGGATCTGTCAAGTTGAATAATATCCTTAAATTTGTTTGTAATTTTTATAGTATAAGAAAGTTTTTTGCTATTTTAATAGTACTTCTTGTCTTATCGGTATTCATTAATTCTTTTATCTTTTTTGCGATAGGAGCCTTCATAGCCACGGTATTGTATATAGTCTGTAAGTTTGCTGATGCTAATGCTTACTATAAAAAAGGCCTTTCTCAATTTGTAATGAAAGATCACAGGAAGGCGGTTGAATTAAATTCAGAGTCTGCTGAAGCCTACCATAGTAGAGGTTTTACTAAATTTGAAATGAAAGATTATAAAGGGGCGATTGCAGATTATGACAAGGCGATTGAACTAGATCCAAATCATCCTGCTAATTACTGTATTAGAGGTGTTGCTAAAAGTGAAATAGGAGACCAAAAGGGAGCAATTGCAGACTACGACAAAGCGATTGAACTAGACTCGAATTGTACCGATGCTTACTGTGCTAGAGGTGCTACTAAAAGCGAAATGAGAGACTATAAGGGGGCGGTTGCAGACTATGACAAAGCGATCAAACTAGACCCGGATGATGTTGCTGCTTACGGTAGTAGAGGTGCTGCTAAAAGTGAAATAAGAGACTACAAGGGAGCGATTGCAGACTACGACAGAGCGATTGAATTAAACCCGAATTATGCTGCTACTTACGGTAGTAGAGGTGCTACTAAAAGCGAAATAGGCGACTATAAGGGAGCGATTGCAGACTACGACATAGCGATTGAATTAGACCCGAATTATGCTGCTGCTTACGGTAGTAGAGGCATTGCTAAATGCGAGATAGGGGACTACAAGGAGGCAATTTCAGACTTGGACAAAATAATTGAACTTGACTCCCAAAATGCAGATCGTTATAGAAAATTAATGGAGGATACTGAAAAGAAACTTAATCATCTTTAATTCAAACTTACACAATTTAGACTACAGGCTCCGTAAATCTGATGGCGCAGTGCGGTTGGGATTGTATCTTAGCTTTGATTCCCAATTACTTCAAAAGTACTGCGAGGAGAATCGCCAC
Organism: uncultured candidatus Poriferisulfidus sp.; assembly: GCA_965200865.1. GTDB lineage: Bacteria > Pseudomonadota > Gammaproteobacteria > Poriferisulfidales > Oxydemutatoraceae > SP5GCR1. Next base: position 1,959,942 of record CBDAVG010000002.1, read on the forward strand.
CCCGGCACCAATAATCCACAGGATAGTACGGTTATGCAAACGATACATCTCACCCATAAGCCTTGTTTCTAGTTCTGCCAAATCTACTTTAGTTGCTACCTCTTTTGAAGCTGCAATAATGGCTACGGCTTCATTCGCCTCAGCATCGGATAATTCAGGGATTTTTTTTAATGCATTGTATAGGGCTATACCAGTCATATCTTAATATCATTATGCTGCTTGAAAGCCATATTGTACATAAAGTGGAAGTGTGATTGGTTCGCCTAGATATTTTATGTTCGCAAACATTCTCTGGTACTTTCCCTAGAAAGCAAAAGCCACCGCCGAAGCAGTGGCTCTGCGCCCGCCAAACCGAAGTCGGGCAGGGAAATTACTTACATTATATGTGTGACAAAAGAAAAATCAATAGTCCTTAGCATATACTGTCAAAATAGTAATGCTGCCATCTTAAATCCCGATACTAACGCCATTCTTTAGGATAAGAAAATTCGCCCTGATTATCTTTAAGTTTGCGAGGAAATTGAGCAATTTTAAGTTGTTCATCGGATATTTTCCTCTTGAAAAAAGAGTATCGCTTTAACTCTGCTACAAAAAAATCGGCAGGTGTAATAAGACCAACAGGTAATTTCAAAGTCGTTTTTATATATTTCAAAGGTTCGGCAAGATCCGAGTCGTTTGACAGAAGAATAGGAACATCGCATTCGTTCTGAAAACAATCTATCAACATAAAAGTTGCGATGTTAACATCCGAACCTTTCTCTTCAAATTTAGAAATTTTCACTATCTGTTCGTGTAAAGGGTTACCTTCTGCTAAAAGTTTTCCCTTGACGTTTTGTTTCTTAAACAATCCAAAATGGATTTCTATTTCTGGAATTGTTCGTAAGGCTCTTAGATAGACATCCTGTCTTTGTCTTACACCAGGGTTACTATCGTTGGGAATCACCTTTGCTGTAAAATACCGTATTTTTGAAATTTTGCAGTCTTCAAAACTGAAAGACTCAATCAGTGCCTTCAAATCTAGCCACTTATATTTTGTCTTTTTTAGACGGTAATAAAGATTGAAACCATCTACATAGATAATATAATTTTTCAAATTAGACCTACCTTAGAAAGCAAAAGCCACCGCCGAAGCGGTGGCCTGCACCCGCCAAACCGAAGTCGGGCAGGGAAATTACTTATATTATATGTGCGGTTAGAGAGAAATCAAGAAGCGAGGCAATGTCAACCCAGAGTGCAAATGTGGAACTGCTGAAAAAATACTGTCATCGCACAAATTCAATCGCTTGCGTCATATAATTACGCGAAACACCGTAGGAGAGGGCTAGCATTCCCCCCCTAAAGTACCGTTCTGTATCACTACAACCGCTTGCGCCATTTGGTTTTGGTTCCCATGAATTGGATAGCGTACGATTTTATTTTTGCAGGCGCAACCCGTTCTGCAAAATGTTACGCCGTTTGTGCTACTGCAACAAACGGCGGGTATTGCATTTTGCAATGCATGCGTTTAGCAATCATGTTGAGGTTCTACAGAACGTCACGCCGATTGACCTACTGGTTCAATCGGCGATTCTTTTTTCAACAGCCCCAACATCGGAGCCTCGTTTGAGACCTTCCGATGAACCCAATGCAATCGTGCGAACCACGCCGTCGCCTAATTGCTGTTGTACTTCCAATGTTAAATCGCTCTCACCTTCAACATTCAATGCGTCGTATATTTGCGGTATATGCTCACACGGAAACTCCACGTCAACCACCGCACCTACGATTTGTACGATTTGCCCAGAACTCATGTTTTCCTCCGACAGTATTTCTATAGGTTAAATTGCTGCAGCGCCTCCGACAATCTCGGAAAGCTCTTGCGTAATCGCTGCCTGACGCGCCTTGTTATACGCCAGTTGCAGCTCGTCAATCAGTGAACCGGCGTTCTCGGATGCGCTTTTCATTGCAACCATTCGCGCCGCCATCTCGCAGGCGACATTCTCCACCACCGCCTGATACACTTGTGATTCGATATAACGCTTGAGTACAAAATCAAGCACATTGTGCGAATCCGGTTCATAAATATAACCCCAATAATGCTTCATGCTCTCGTCCTCTATTGGTGGCACTGGCAAAAGCTGCAACGCTTGCGGCTTTGCCACCGATCGTTCGCGATTGGTTTGAACTAGCTATACCATTTTTTTAGATTATTATTGCTATACTATTGCGGTTATTCAACCTAAATACGTGGAAAGCTAAACAATGATAAAGAAAATAACGATACTTAAAATAGTGGTAGTTGCCATGATATGGGGGGGATTTGTTGTCCAAACAGTATCAGGCAATCAAGAGATTATCCATGAGGATAGTGCGGATGTAGTGAGAGACTACCAGAAAGCGGCAGAACAAGGAGATGTGAATGCTCAATCCATACTTGGAGCAATGTATTACGAAGGCAAGGGCGTGCAAAAAAACTATGCAAAAGCATTTGAATGGTTTGAAAAAGCAGCCAAGCAAGGAGATGCAGATGCTCAAAACATCCTTGGATTGAGGTATTACAATGGCGAGGGGGTACCAAAAGATTACACAAAAGCGTTTGAATGGTTTGAAAAGCAGTCAAGCAAGGACATGCAGATGCTCAAAACAACTTAGGGGTGATGTATGAGAGTGGCAATGGTGTGCCGAAAGATTATAAGAAAGCAGCTGAATGGTACCAAAAAGCAGCTGAGCAAGGACACGCAAATGCTCAATACAACTTAGGGGTAATGTATGCCAATGGCGAGAGTGTGCCAAAGGACTATACAAGGGCAATTGCCTGGTATCAAAAAGCAGCCGAGCAAGGATTTGCAAAAGCTCAACACAACTTAGGGGTAATGTATGCCAATGGCGAGGGTGTGCCAAAAGACTATGCAAAAGCAATTGCCTGGTACCAAAAAGCAGCCGAGCAAGGATTCGCAGATGCTCAATATAACTTAGGGGTGATGTATGTCAATGGCGAAGGTATGCTAAAAGATTACACGAAAGCGTTTGAATGGTTTGAAAGAGCGGCGGCACAAGGATTTGCAGATGCGCAATATAACTTGGGGGTGATGCATGCCAATGGCGACGGTATGCCAAAAGACTATACAAAGGCAATTGCATGGTACCAAAAAGCAGCCGAGCAAGGATTTGCAAAAGCTCAACACAACTTAGGGGTGATATATTACAACGGCCAAGGCGTGCCAAAAGACCATACAAAAGCAGTTAGTTTGTTGGAAAAAGCGGCCGAGCAAGGATTTGCAAATGCTCAGGATGCTCTTAACAAAATTAAACAGTCAACAGTCTCTTTCTCTGATATGCTAGATAAAAGTTTGTCAGCAGGAGTTGTGGGCGCGTTTGTAGGTGGCACTGCGGTTCTTCTCTTCATTATAATTAGATTGTTTTATAATTTCTTTGTTTTTAAGATTAAAGATAAAGTTTAAAGAAGTAGAGGCTATAACCTAAATGAAATACGACTATAGGATCTATTAAATTGAGTAATATCCTTAAATCTATTAGTAATTTTTATAAGTTTGTTAAAAAATCAACTTACCATAACAAAGATCGCGCCAAAGGCGAAATGGGAGGTTATAAAGAGGCAATTGCAGATTTAAATAAAAAGATCAAACTAGATCCGAAGGCTGCTAATACTTACTTTAACAGAGGGGTTGATAAATATAAAATGGCAGACTACAAAGGGGCAATTTCGGCCTTGAACAAAGCGATTGAACTGGACTCGAATCATGCTGATGCTTACTGGTTTAGAGGTTCTACTAAACATAAAATGAAAGACTGCAAAGGGGCAATTGCAGACTTTGACAAAGTAATTGGACTAGACCCGAATCATGCTATGGCTTATCATGGTAGAAGTTTTGTTAAATATACAATAGGAGACTATAAGGGAGCGATTGCAGATTTAAATAAAAAAATTGAACTAGACCCAAAGGATGCTGACTCTTATAAAGAGACAATACAAAATATTAAAAGGGAAGTAAAGGATGTATATAAAAGAGGTCTTTATAAACTTAAAGTGGAAGATTATACAGGAGCAATTGCAGACTTGGACATAGCCATTGAACTAGAAATAAATCATGCTGTTGCTTATCATGGTAGAGGTTTTGCTAAAAGTAAAACAGGAGACCCCAAAGGGGCGATTGCAGACTTGGACATAGCCATTGAACTAAATTCAAAATCTGCTAATGCCTACCACAGCAGAGGCATTTCTAAATATACAATAGGAGACTACGAGGGAGCGATTGCCGACTATGACAAAGCTATTGAACTAAAGCCGAATTATGCTGATGCTTACCATAACAGAGGCATTGCTGAGAGTAGCATAGGAAACCTCAAAAGGGCAGTTGCAGACCTGGACATAGCGATTGAACTAAATCCAGCGTATGCTAATGCCTACCATAGTAGAGGCGTTGCTAAATATAATTTAGGAGACTACGAGAAAGCAATTGCCGACTATGACAAGGCAACTGAACTAGACCCACATCATGCTGGCACCTACTATAGTAAAGGCATTGCTAAAAGTGCAATAGAGGACTATGAGGGGGCGATTGCAGACTTGGACAAAGCGACTGAACTAAACCCAGCATCTGCTAATACTTATAAAGAAACAATACAAAGTATTAAAGAGAAAAAGATATATAAAAGAGGCATTTCTAAACTTGCAATAGAAGACTATAAGGGAGCAATTGCAGACTTGGACAAAGCGATTGAACTAGACTCGAAGCATGTTGTTGCTTACGGTAGTAGGGGCATGGCTAAAAGCGAAATCGGAGACCACAAGGGGGCGATTGCAGACTTGGACAAAGCGATTGAACTAGACCCGAAACATGCTATTACTTACAGTAGTAGAGGCACCGCTAAAAGCAAAATAGGAGACTATAAGGGAGCGATTGCAGACTACGACATAGCGATTCAACTAGATCCGAAGCATGTTACTGCTTACGGTTGTAGAGGCATGGCTAAAAGCGAAATCGGAGACTACAAGGGGGCGATTGCAGACTACAGCATGGCGATTGAACTAGAACCGAAGGATCCTGTTGCTTACAACAGTAGAGGCATGGCTAAAAGTGTAATAGAAGACTATGAGGAGGCGATTGCAGACTTTGACAAAGCAATAAAACTTGACCCGAAACATGCTGCTGCTTACGGTAGTAGAGGTATTGCTAAAAGCAAAATAGGGGACTATAGGGAGGCAATTGCAGACTTTGATATGGCGATTGAACTAGAACCGAGGGATGCTGTTGCTTACAGTAATAGAGGTATTGCCAAAAGTATAATAGAAGACTATGAGGGGGCAGTTGCAGATCTAAACAAAGCGACTGAACTAAATCCAGAATCTGCTAATGCTTATAAAGAAACAATACAAAGTATTAAAAAGGAGGCGGCTAAACTAAATCCAGCGTCTGCTGATGCCTACCATAACAGAGGTTCTTCTAAATATAAAGTAGGAGATTACAATGGGGCGATTGTAGACTACGACAAAGCGATTGAGCTAGACCCGAAGCATGCCGTCGCTTACTATAGCAGAGGCGTTGCTGAGGGTAGAATAGGAAACCACAAAAAGGCGATTGCAGACTTCGATAAAGCAATTGAACTAGACCCGAATCATGCTGCTTACGATAGCAGAAGTTTTGCTAAATATAAAATAGGAGATTATGAGGGAGCGGTTGCAGATCTAAACAAAGCGACTGAACTAAATCCAGCGTATGCTAATGCTTATAAAGAAGCAATACAAGTTATTAAAAAGGAGGCGACTGAACCAAATCCAACATCTGCTAATGACTACCATAGCAGAGGTTCCGCTAGATATAAAATAGGGCACTATGAGGAAGCGATTACAGACTACGACAAGGCGATTGAATTAGATCCGAATTATGCTGTCGCTTACCATAACAGAGGTTTTGCTAAACATAACATAGGAGACTATGAGGGGGCGGTTGCGGACTACGACAAGGCGATTGAACTAGATCCGAATCATGCCGTCGCTTACAATAGCAGAGGTTTTGCTAAATATAGAATGGGAGACTATGATGGAATGATCTCAGACTTAGACAAAATGATTGAACTAACCCCTCTGTTTGCCGCCGCCTACCATAGCAGAGGTTTTGCTAGACATAAAATGGGAGACCAGAAGGGGGCGATTGCGGATTTGAACAGGGCAATTGAACTAGACCCGAAAAATGCAGATCATTATGGAGAATTAATGAAGGATGCTAAAGAAAAACTTTATAATCCTTAACTTTAAACTTACACAATTTAGATTACAGGCTCAAAGCATGGAACATGACTATAGGATCTATTAAATTGAGTAATATTCTTAAATCTATTTGTGATTTTTATAGTGCAAAAAAGTTTTTTGCCGTTTTAATCGTACTTCTTGTCTTATCAGTATTCATTAATTCTTTTATCTTTTTTGGGGCAGGAGCCTTCATAGCCACAGCATTGTACATAACTTGTAAGTTGACTAATACTAATACTTACCTTAGCACGGGTGTTGCTAAACATGCAATAGGAGACTATGAAGGAGCGATTGCAAACTTGGATAAAGCAATTGAACTAGATCCGAATCATGCTGGTGCTTACCGTAGTAGAAGTTCTGCTAAAGATGCAATAGGAGACTATCAAGGAGCGATTGCAGACTTGAACAACGCAATTGAACTAGATCCGAATCATGTTGTTGCTCACCTTTGGAGAGGTTCTGATAAACATAAAATAGGAGACTATAGGGGGGCGATTATAGATTACGATAAAGCGATTCAATTTGACCCAAAGAATGTTTATGCTTACGGTCTCAGAGGCATTTCTAAAAATGAAATGGGAGACTACAAGGGGGCGATTGCAGACTACGACAGAGCGATTGAACTAGAACCGAATCGTGCTGTTGCTTACGGTAGCAGAGGCACCGCTAAAAGTGAAATAGGAGATTATGAAGGGGCGATTGCAGACTTCAACAAGGCAATTGAACTAGATCCGAAGGATGCTCATTTTTATAAAGAAAAAATACAAAATATTAAAAATGATGTACATAAAAGAGGTTCTTCTAAATTTGAAACGAAAGATGATAAGGAGGCGATTATAGACTTAGGCGAAGTGACTGAACTAGACCGCAAGAATGCTGATGCTTACGGTGAGCAAGGTTTTGCTAAAGTTGAAATAGGAGACTACAAGGGAGCGATTGCAGACTTTGACAAAGCAATTAAACTAGACCCAAATTGTGCTGCTGCTTACGCTAGTAGAGGCTTTGCTAAAAGTGAAATAGGAGACTACAAGGGGGCGATTGCAGACTTGGATAAAGCGATTGAACTAGACCTCAATCATGCTGTCGCTTACTGTGGTAGAGGCATTGCTAAAAATAAAATAGGAGACTACAAGGGGGCGATTGCAGACTTGGACAAAGCGATTGAACTAGAACCGAGTCATGCTAATGATTACTATGATCGAGGTTTTGCTAAAGGCCAAATAGGAGATTATAAGGGGGCAATTGCAGACTACGACAGAGCGATTGAACTGGATCCAAATCGTGCTACTGCTTACGCTAGTAGAGGTTTTGCTAAAGGTGTAATAAGAGATTACAAAGGTGCGATTGCAGACTCGGACAAAGCAATTGAACTTGACCCGAAGAATAGTGTTGCTTACGGTAGCAGAGGTATTGCTAAAAGTGAAATAGGAGACTACAAGGGAGCCATTACAGACTTAGACAAAGCGATTGAACTAGATCCGAGTCATGATACTGCTTACTATGGTAGAGGTACTGCTAAAAATGAAATAGGAGATTACAAGGGGGCGATTGCAGACTACGACAGAGCGATTGGACTGTATCCGGAGTATGCTGCTGCTTACCGTGATAGGAGTATTGCTAAACGTAAAATAGGAGACTACAAGGGGGCGAGTGCAGACTGGAACAAAACGATTGAACTTGACCCGAATTTTGCTGATTTGTATAAAGAAACAGTAAAAATTTTTATGAAGGCGGTGACTGAAACAAATTCAGCATCTGCTAATGCCTACCATAGCAAAGGCATTGCTAAATATAATTTAGGAGACTATGAGGGAGCAATTGCAGACTATGACAAAGTGATTGAATTAGATCCAAAGTATGTTGCTGCTTATAACAATAGAGGCGTTGCTAAATATAATTTAGGAGACCATAAGGGAGCGATTGCAGACTACAATAAAGCAATTGAACTAGAACCGAATCGTGCTTTTGCTTACGGTAGTAGAGGTGCTGCTAAAAGTGAAATAGGAGACTACAAAGGTGCGTTTGCAGATTACGATAAAGCGATTGAACTAGAACCGAAAAACGCTATTGCTTGGAGTAGTAGAGGTTTTGCTAAATATAAAAGAGGAGACTACAAAGAGGCGATTGCAGACTTTGACAGAGTGATTGCACTTGACCCTAAGAATGCTGATGCTTACGGTAGTAGAGGTGCTGTTAAAGGTGCAATAGGAGACTACAAGGGAGCGATTGCAGACTTGGACAGAGTGATTAAACTAGATCCAAAGTATGTTGCTGCTTATAATAATAGAGGCACTGCTAAACATAGAATAGGGGACCATAAGGGAGCGATTGCAGACTTGGACAAAGCAATTGAACTAGACCCAAAGTATGCTATAGCTTATCGTAGCAGAGGCGTTGCTAAATATAGCATAGGAGACTTTAAGGGAGCGATTGCAGACTATGAAAAACAGATTGAACTAGATCCTCCGGAGGATGTTGATGCTTATAAAATAGCAATACAAAATATTAAAAGGGAGGCAATTAAACTAGATCCTAAAAATGCAGATTATTATAGAGAATTAATGAATATTACCAATGAAGAAGATGTAAATATGGTAAGAAGCTACCAGAAAAATGCGACACAGGGAGATGCAGTTGCTCAACATAACCTTGGAGTGATGTATGAAAATGGCAAAGGTGTGCCAAAAGATTATAAGAAAGCAGCTGAGTGGTATCAGAAAGCGGCGTTACAAGGATTTGTATATGCTCAAAACAACCTTGGGTTAATGTATAGCAATGGTGAAGGTGTGCCAAAAGATTACATGAAAGCAGCTGAATGGCTTGAAAAAGCGGCAGTACAGGGACATACGTCTGCTCAATACAATCTTGGGACGATGTATAGACTTGGCAATGGTGTGCCAAAGAACTATAAGAAGGCATTTGAATGGTATCAAAAAGCAGCTGAACAAGGAGTTGCAGGTGCTCAATACCTTCTTGGGTCAATGTATAAAGATGGCGAAGGTGTACCAAAAGACTATACAAAAGCGATTGAGTGGCTTGAAAAAGCAGCTGCACAAGGAGACACAAATGCTCAAAATGTCCTTAACGAAATTAGACGCTAAAGAAAAAACTTAATAGAAGGAAAACTTTTATGACAAACCAAATAAACCTTAAATGTCCGTACTGTGGCAGCCAAAAGCAATTCAAACTATCGGGAATTAATTTGGGTAACTATAATGAAAAAGTTATAGAAGGAGTAAAGATGTTAGATACCTATGACAATAAGACGAACAATGAATTGGAATATAAGGTTTATAGCAGTGATAGACACTTGTTGGTGGTTAAGCTACACAATAATCAGATTGCTGGCTATTTTCCCTCTGCAGAAAAATTTATTCCAAGAATTAACTGGGGTTTTATTCCAGAAAAAATTAGAGAATCTTTTGAAATAGCTATTGCTGTTCACAATACAGATTTTGAGACTGGGGACGATGATCCTAGAGGAACCCTTGACTCCATAGAAAGAGGGATAGAAACCCCACAACCGTTGATTGACATTATCAATTGCATAGCCCCAAATGAAGAAAAACCAACTAAAGATTCGCTTGAAAATATACAATTACCTAAGAATAATTTAATTCGTTGCGCGTTAATTTTTATTGGATTTGCAAACGAACCTTGCCTTCGCCATGCGACAAAACTATCCTGTGCAATGGCGTTACATTTTTTAGATTGCCACCTTGCTCATACGTACGGTAAAAGATATAGTCGCACTTAGCAGACCCTTGCCTGTTTCCCTGAAGTTCTAGTTTAGATATAATTCCTCCTAAAAAGCAAAAGCCACTGTCGAAGCAGTAGCCTGCACCCACCAAACAGAAGTCGGGAAGGAAAATCACATACATTATATGTGTGGTTGAGGCGAGCGAAATTTAGAGTGTTGGGTGATCAGGTATTACAAACTGCAATAATCACTTCATCAGGCTGCATCCTCTATCGGCGGTGCTGGCAAAAGCTGCAATGCCTGAGGTTTTACCGTCGATCGTCCGCGGTCAGTTTTAGCTGGCTGTACTACTTTGAATAGTTGATAGCCTCCTAAATTGAAAAGCAAGGGTGGTTTTGTTAAACTGCCAAATTATGACAACGACAACATTTCCGTATAAAAATCTGTGTCATGATTACCATATCAAGTTACACTGAAAGAAAAGTTAAACCAAAGCATAGAATACGACTATAGGATCTGTTAAGTTGAGTAATACTCTTAAATCTATTAGTTATCTTTATGGTCCTAAAGAGTTTCTTACTATTTTGATAATACTTCTTGTCTTATCAGTATTCATTAGTTCTTTTATCTTTTTTGGGGCGGGAGCCTTCATAGCCACGGCATTGTATATAACCTGTAAGGTTGCTGGTGCTAGTACTCACGATAGCAGAAGTTTTGCTAAATATGAAATGGAAAATTACAAAAAAGTAGTTGCAGACTTGGACAAAACAATTGCATTAGACCCGAAGAATGCTGTTGCTTACCATAACAGGGGTTCTGCTAAACGCATAATGGAAGACTGCAAGGGAGCGATTGCAGATCACGACAAAGCGATTAAACTAAAACCAAATCATGCTGATGGTTACTGGTTTAGAGGTATGGCTAAAGATGGAATAGGAGATTATAAGGAGGCGATTGTGGACTTCGACAAAGCGATTGAACTAGACCCGAACCATGTTATTGCTTACTGTGACAGAGGTACTGCTAAAGGTGAAATAGGAGACCAAAGGATAGCGATTGCAGAGTTAAATAAACAGATTGAACTAGATCCGAAAAATGCTGATTTTTACGAGGCAGCAATACAAAATATTAAAAAGCGGCCATATATAAGAGGTCTTTCTAAACTTAAAATGGAAGATTATGAAGGGGCAATTGCGGATTTTCACAAAGTGATTGAATTAAATCCGGAAAATGCAGATCGCTATAAAGCATCAATGAATGCTGCTAAAAAGAAACTTGACGATAAACTCAAACTTACACAATCTAGATTACAGCCCTCACTGAGGGGAACAAAGTTACACAAAATAGTTTATAGTCTTAAAAAACGCCTTTACTTCGTTTCTAAATTACTTGTGTTTGGGGTCATATTTGAGTTCTGGGATTGTTCTAATGCTTATTGGATGATGGGTGGTGGCGCACTATTCTTTTTCTCATCATTCCTAATCTACCGGCGATATTACCTTATTTATGGAGATTACGACTGGGCTAATTGTAAAGATTCCTACCCAGAACCATTTCTAATTAAAGTGTCCGAACTATTCTGCCTCTGGGGATGGATAATGCTATTGGCCGGTGGATTATTATGGCTATGGTGTCTCTCTTAACATTTTTTTCAAATTTACTACCAAAGTTCAAGAGAATATTTACGATAAACTAGGGTCATTAGTAGTATTAAGAAAAACTTAAGATCAAAAAATAACTTCTAACTGAAACGTAAATCATTAAAGTTGAATAAGGCAATACCTACTGGCTTTATTCCCAGTGGGAAGAATAGCATCCAATAATAGCTGTTTCCTCTAAAATATATGAGTAAAAAAACAATCTTTAAAGGTAAGTAATGTTATGGGAATTGGGTTATTAATTGGAATAATTGGTATGACGTTAAACAAAATAGTTGACAGTCTCATAAATTGAAAATCAAAGGTGGTTTTGTTAAACTGCCAAATTATGACAACAACAATATCGCTGCATAAAAAATTGTGTGATGATTACCATGTTAAGTTACACTAAAAGAAAAGTGCTAACTATATGAAAAGTTAAACCAAAGCGTGGAATATAACTGGGATCTATTAAGTTGAGTAATATCTTTAAATCTATTAGTAACTTTTACAGTCCAAAAAAGTTTTTTGTTATTTTAATAATACTTCTTGTCTTATCAGCATTCACTAATTCTTTTATCTTTTTTGGGGTAGGAGCCCTCATAGCCATAGCATTGTTTATAACCTGTAAGTTTTTTGATGCTAACACTTACGATAAAGCAGGTTTTGCTAAATATAAAAAGGAAGACTACAAGGGAGCGATTGCGGACTTTGACAGAGCAATTGAACTAGACCCTAAAAATGCAGATTTTTATAGAAAATTAATGAGAGCCTGTTAAAGAAAAACTTGATAATCTTTAATTTAAACTCGCACAATTTAGATTACAGGCTCTGCCTATAATCTCCACCCTACCACTAGTCATTCTTATAAATGAATTAGATATGGATGTTTTTTTAATCATCATTATTCTCCTCTTTCTAGCCCTTGCTTATTGGCTTTTCCGTAAGAAAATGTTATGGCCTGTGTTGATTTATTTAGGAGTGATGGGCGTAATCATATACACAGGGAAGATGCTTAAGGAAGTGTTTGAGGAAGTATTTTTAACTATCCTTATTCTCCTCCTTCTAGTTCTTGCTTATTGGTCTTTTCGTAAGAAAATGATAGCCCCTATGCTGATTTGTTTAGGAGTGGCGGGCGGTTGGATAGCCGCATACATGGATATGAAATTCACAGCTACGCTACTTTCGGCTACTGCTAACGGGGGTGTTTTGTATGTACTTTATAGTGCTGCCTTAGGCCGCTCAACTCAACAACCATTCCCTCTGCTTATTTTTCTGTGGTTTATATCTTTCGTTGGACTTTCTTATGACCTTCCTTCCCATCTTAGACTTCTCTATGGGGCTGGCAAACCAACACCTATTACCATAGTATTTATCAGTATTCTTATTCTCACTTTTCTCATTCTTGCCTATAGGTCTTTCTGTAAAGAAATGATTAGCATTATGTTAATTTATTTAGGAGTAGCAAGTGCTTTTTTAGCTGCATCTATGGGTATGGAAACAACGGCTTTACTATTTTTTGGTGGTATGAATTTCGGTATAGCTGCACATGCATTTATGGTTGCGGAACAATCGAAAAATAATCACGGCTTAGAGCATGAATGGAAGTTAATTTTACTTGCATGGTCACTATCACTGCTCGGCATATGGGACATTGGTTCATGTAAGTATCCTAGGAATACTTGTAAGTCCGCATTATGGCCAGAGGAATTTATTAGTATCCTTATTCCCACCCTTTTGGTGATTGGTCTTATTGTTTATTGGTTTTACCGGAAGAAAATGGAGTCACTTTCTACGGGTTGCATCACTTTAGCATGTGCTTTTGTAGTTGTAGGCATAGTTGATTCGTCATTTTCACCCTATTGGCTAAAGTGGTGGTATAGAGGCTATCCTTACTTTAATTTGCTAATACTAATATTGCTACTACTGTTTTTTGGAGTAAGTACGGTGTTGTTATTTACGGACAACAAAAAGGTGCGAAAAAAATATAGATTTCCGTGGAATTTAATTTGGATTTTTTTAGCATTTCTCTCACTATTCGGTCTTATTTTGTATCTATCTTATTTTTTTATTCCTGGTCTTGCTGGTAGTTTAGGTCGGTAGTTTCTACTTTTTCCAACAAAATGGAGGCTATGGAATACTGATGCCAAACAAAAACTTTGATGTTTCCCCCAAATTTAGGATTACCTGAAAAGTTAGAACAAGAGGTCTGCTTTATCTTTTAGTCGTATCGCTACCTATGGTGGTTTTATAAATCAATAGTCAAATTTATAAACCCACCAAAGAGCTTCAGGGTTATCCCTACCGCCCGGATGCGACTGACAACGATATTTCATGGCCAACTGATTTTCTTCCTTTTGTGCTCTTTCTCTTGTTGAATACGGCCCAAACTCCTGCTGACGTTACCCCATTATTGTTATCATTTACAAAGTTAGTTTTCATACTACTGCCTTCTTATTTGGAGTCAAGCCGACCAGATTTTGAAGATATGTCCATAAATTGGTTTTGCTTGGCTATCCATGCCGAGCGACTCTGCTACCTTGAGTGGCCCGCCTGCGCTCCAACGATGGCTGCCGGATAGCTTTGAGTACTCGCTTTGCACCATAAAAGAAAGTTTGATAGGAAGCTGGTAAGCCGACATTATGATATCTTGTTATAATTTTAGTTTATGGATTTTTTGCAACCTCTCATATCAATAATAAAGTTAATAAAAGAACTTCTTCCGCCATGGAAAAATAAAGAAATATCAAGGCAATATTCGCAGCCCTCTGCAAAGCATAAAGGAGAAATCAGCATTTCTTTATTTGAAAAGGAAGTATTTAAAATTTCTGGTCATTTTACTTTTAAGAAAGCAATAGAAGAGAAAAGACATGACACACGCTATGGTCACAAGCAAGATCGCATTAAAACTGATGGACAAATTGAATCGAAACCAAATAATGCTGATGATTATAATGCTCAAGGAATTGCTAAAATTAACTTAGGTGATTATGAAGGTGCGATCGCTGACTATGACAAGGCGATAGAGATAAACCCGGATCATACTTTTGCCTACAATAACCGAGGGAATGCTAAAGAAAACTCAGGTGATCATGACGGTGCAATCGCTGATTATGACAGGGCTATAGAGATAAAACCTGATTATGCTGATGCCTACTATAACCGAGGGCTTGCTAAAGATAACTCAGGTGATCATGACGGTGCAATCGCCGATTATGACAAGGCGATAGAGATAAACTCTGATAATGCTATTGCTTACAATAACCGAGGACTTGCTAAAGCAGACTTGGGTGATTATGACGGTGCGCTTGCTGATTTTGACAAGGCGATAGAGACAAAACCTGATTATGCTGATGCTTACTATAACCGAGGGGTTGATAAAGCAAAATCAGGTGATTATGACGGTGCGCTTGCTGATTATGACAAGGCGATAGAGATAAACCCTGATAATGCTATTGCCTACAATAACCGAGGGAATGCTAAAGCAGCCTTAAGTGATCCTTATGGTTCAATCGCTGATTATGACAGGGCGATAGAGATAAACTCTGATTATGCTGATGCCTACTATAACCGAGGGCTTGCTAAAGCAGAATCAAGCGATTATGATGGTGCAATCGCCGATTATGGCAAGGCGATAGAGATAAAACCTGATAATGCTATTGCTTACAATAACCGAGGGCTTGCTAAAGCAGAATCAAGCGATTATGACGGTGCAATCGCTGATTATGACAGGGCGATAGAGATAAAACCTGATTATGCTGATGCTTACTATAACCGAGGGATTGATAAAGCAAAATCAGGTGATTATGACAGTGGGGTCGCTGATTATGACAAGGCGATAGAGATAAACCCGGATCATACTTTTGCCTACAATAACCGAGGGAATGCTAAAGAAAACTCAGGTGATTATGACGGTGCAATCGCTGATTATGACAGGGCGATAGAGATAAAACCTGATTATACTGATGCCTACTATAACCGAGGGCTTGCTAAAGCAGAATCAAACGATTATGACGGTGCAATCGCTGATTATGACAAGGTGATAAAGATAAAACCTGATAATGCTATTGCTTACAATAACCGAGGGGTTGCTAAAGCAAAATCAGGTGATTATGACGGTGCGCTTGCTGATTTTGACAAGTCGATAGAGATAAACCCGGATAATGCTGATGCCTATAATAATCGAGAAAAATTGCTTAAAGACTTTGGAGAGTATCTTAAAGATAAAAAATAAATCTTAACTGCAATCGTTTTGCGCCATTTGGTTTTGGTTTCCATGAACTGGGTGGCGCAAGCAGTTGAGGTTTTTCAGACGCAACACGTTTGGGCGGACATACGAGTCCGCCTCTACCAGTATCGTAAATTGGGTGGCGCAGAGCGGTTGGGGTTTATAAAGATGGTGGGTGTGCAGAATACCACCCCGTCAAGCGGAGCTTGACACCCCTCCAAAGGAGGGGAATTATGGTTAGCATAAGTTGAGTGGCGCGATGCGGTTAAAGTTGTGCATACACGACGCGTTAGGGAGGGCAGGTATATTTAACTATGGCTTATTTGATATAAGATAAACGCTTAGGTAGATGCAGTGCCTAGGAAGTCGGAGGAGACACGCTCAAGAGAGGATTAGGCATTAAAGCCTGTTAACATGATAAGCACTCCTCCGGCGTTATGACTATAGAGCTCGTAAGGCAGCTTGGGACTTTAGATCTCGTATTTACCTGTTTGGGCGGCGTAGTCATACTTTCCTAAACTCTGCTTGATACCTAGTAATTCATTCATTCAATAACTATTATGGAGGAAATTATGGTGAAACACAAACAACCTGCCGCAATCGGCATTGATGTCTCTAAAGACACTTTAGAGGTGGCATTATTATTCGTTGACGAGAGTTTCTCGGAATCACAATTTAGAAATAATATCAAAGGTATTAAACAGCTGTTAGCTTGGCTTGCCGAACAGGGCGCAAAGTGCTGCCCGATCTGCGTTGAAGCCACTGGTGGCTTGGAGACAAACCTTTGCGAGCGAGCTTCCCGGGCTAAACATCCGATACAGGTGGCACCCCCGGCTCAAGTTGCCTATTTTCGCAAAAGTCTTAATATGCGTAATAAAACTGATGGCGATGATGCGCGCTTAATTGCACGCTTCGCAGTGTCAAACCCTAATTATCGGTGGACCAGTTCTTCACAGGCTATCCAGACCTTGAAGGATGCTCTCAAACGCAGACACAAACTGACATTAGCGAAGACGATGTTAAGGAATAGTGAAAAGACCTTGCGCACCGCGGGACAAAAGCGCAGTGCGGCTGCAGACTTGAGACACCTTGAGCAACGCATCGATCAGATTGATGCTTCAATCGAAAGGCTTATTGCCGAAAACGAACAACTTGCACAGACCTGCAAATTATTGTGTTCGATACCCGGTATCGGTATGCAAATCGCAGCCACCCTGTGTGCAGTATTAGATGATAATACGTTTGAGCATCCCAAGCAACTCGCTGCTTTTATCGGCATCGCACCAATGCGCAGACAATCCGGCAACTGCGAAGCACGGGCTCATATCTCTAAAATTGGCAAACGCTGCCTACGCACCGCTTTGTTTATGGCGGCACTCTCGGCACGGCTTCATAACCCCATTATCCGAGACTTTGCCAACCGCTTGCAACGCCGACGCCCGGAGTTAAGCAAAAAGGAAATCATTGTCGCTTGTGCACATAAGCTCGCCCGTATTATTCATGGAGTACTCAAGCACAATAAGCCGTTTGACCCGCGTCATGAGTGTCCGGCTGCGGCCTAAATAGATATTCAGAAAAGGAGATAAAAAATGAGTAAAATGACTTGATTTTAAATAAGGCATCATGTTAGCCCTCCCCTACGGGTGGTTATCGTAAATTCAATGGATGAATGTATAAATTGTGCAGACACGACACAACCACCCCAGCAGGTGGTTTGAGGAATAAATGGCGAGTTAGCGGCCGCGTTGGCGCAGGCGTTGTATCATGCGAAGTTGGGCGGCGACTTCGGCAAGTTCGGTCATTGTTTTGGCGGTTTCTATATCGGTGAGTTGGGTTTGTAGTAGTTCTTCGGCGCGCTGTTTGGCTTCCAATGCTCTGGCTTCGTCCAAATCCTCACCACGCAGGGCGGTGTCGGTTAGGACGGTGACCATGTGTGGTTGCACTTCTATCACTCCGCCGGAAACATAGAAGTGGCGGTCATCTTGACCTTCTATGCGCACCCGCACTTCGCCGGGGCGTAAGGTTGATAGAAACGGGGCATGTTGCGGATAGATGCCGACTTCGCCCAGCTCGGCTTCGGCAAAAACCGCATTGACCTCGCCGTTGAAGATCTCCGCTTCGGCACTAACTATATAAGTACGTATCGTGTTCATCTGCTACTGCACCTGATTAGCTTAAAGTGTTTTGGCTTTCTCCGTCGCTTCTTCTATAGAGCCGACCATGTAGAAAGCCTGCTCAGGCAGGTCGTCGTATTGCCCTTCCATAATGCTTTGGAAACCGCGAATCGTATCTTTGAGTGAGACATATTTGCCCGATGCACCAGTGAACACTTCGGCAACAAAGAACGGTTGCGACAAGAAACGTTGTATCTTGCGTGCCCTAGAGACGGTGAGCTTGTCTTCTTCCGACAATTCGTCCATGCCCAATATCGCAATAATGTCTTTGAGTTCTTTATAGCGTTGCAGGGTGTTCTGCACGGCGCGGGCGGTGTCGTAGTGTTCTTGTCCGATAATCAGTGGATCCAGCTGGCGGCTCGTAGAGTCTAGCGGATCCACCGCTGGATAAATACCCAGTTCGGCTACTTGTCTGGACAGCACCAAAGTCGCATCCAAATGTGCGAAGGTTGTCGCCGGCGAGGGATCGGTTAAGTCGTCCGCCGGCACATAGACCGCTTGGAACGATGTGATAGAACCGGTTTTAGTCGAAGTGATACGCTCTTGCAACAAGCCCATCTCGGCAGCCAGCGTCGGCTGATAACCCACCGCAGACGGCATGCGACCGAGCAATGCCGAGACTTCGGTTCCTGCCAATGTGTAGCGGTAGATATTGTCTATGAACATCAACACATCGCGACCCTCATCACGAAAGTCCTCAGCAATAGTCAAGCCAGTCAGTGCCACCCGCAGGCGGTTGCCCGGCGGCTCGTTCATTTGCCCGTAGACCAGTGCCACCTTATCCAGCACATTAGATTCTTTCATCTCGTGGTAAAAGTCGTTGCCTTCTCGGGTGCGCTCACCGACACCGGCAAACACTGAGTAGCCGCTGTGTTCTATGGCGATATTGCGGATGAGTTCCATCAGGGTGACGGTCTTGCCGACACCGGCACCGCCGAACAAGCCGATCTTCCCGCCTTTGGCTATCGGCATAATGAGGTCTATGACCTTGATGCCAGTCTCTAGAATCTCAACACCCGGCGATTGCTCTACATAGGTCGGGGCATTGCGGTGTATCGGCATCTTTTTCTCGGCATCAACCGGTCCCGCCTCGTCTATCGGGCGACCCAACACATCCATGATGCGACCCAACGTCGGTTCGCCGACCGGCACCGACACCGGCGCACCAGTGTTGACAACATCGGAGCCTCGTTTGAGACCTTCCGATGAACCCAATGCAATGGTGCGAACCACGCCGTCGCCCAATTGCTGTTGCACTTCCAATGTTAAATCGCTCTCACCTTCAACATTCAATGCATCGTATATTTGCGGTATCTGCTCACGCGGAAACTCCACGTCAACTACCGCACCTACGATTTGTACGATTTGTCCAGAATCCATTTTCTCCTCCGACAGTATTTCTATAGGTTAAATTGCTGCAGCGCCTCCGACAATCTCGGAAAGCTCTTGCGTAATCGCTGCCTGACGCGCCTTGTTATACGCCAGTTGCAGCTCGTCAATCAGTGAGCCAGCGTTCTCGGATGCGCTCTTCATTGCAACCATGCGCGCCGCCATCTCGCAGGCGACATTCTCCACCACCGCCTGATAAACTTGTGATTCGATATAACGCTTGAGTACAAAATCAAGCACATCGTGCGAATCCGGCTCATAAATATAATCCCAATAATGCTTCATGCTCTCGTCCTCTATCGGCGGCACTGGCAAAAGCTGCAACGCCTGCGGCTTTTGGGTCATTGTATTTATGAAGCGGTTCTCTATTAAAAACACTCGGTCTATTTCCTCCTCCTCGTATGCGTCAAAGATGACTTTCATCGTGCCTAGAAGTTGGGTAAGCTGTGGGGAGTCGCCTAGATGAGAGGTTTTGGAAATAATCTTTGTATAGCGTTTGAAAAAGCCTGCGGCTTTGCTGCCGATCGTCGTCACTTTGATATCAACACCTTTGTCCTTCCATTCTCGCATCGATGCGAGTGCAGCCTTGAACAGATTGACATTGAGACCGCCGCAGAGGCCGCGGTCGGTAGAGACGATGATATAGCCGACACTTTTGACCTCTTCACGCTTGGTCAAAAAGGGATGCTGATATTCAAAATGTGCTTGCGCGATATGCCCCAGCAATGCACGCATACGGTCGGCATAAGGACGGCTGGCAGCCATTTTATCTTGAGCGCGACGCATTTTACTGGCGGCGACCATTTCCATCGCCTTAGTAATTTTCTGCGTGTTTTTCACGCTTGTTATTTTGGTTCTTATTTCTTTTCCGACTGCCATGTCCTTTGCCTAAACAACTGCTGGGTTGTTACCACGAACCGTTTGTCTTGAAATCTTCAACCGCTTTTTTCAATGCACTTTCTATGTCTTCGTTGAAGTCGCCTTGGTTCATTTGCGTCATCAAGTCGGCATGTTCGGCGCGCATATGCGAGTGTATCGCTGCTTCAAATGCCCGAGTTTTCTTGACTTCTACATCGTCCAGATAACCGCGGTCGGCAACGAATAGCGACACTGCCATCTCGGCAACCGACAACGGCGAGTATTGGTTTTGCTTCATCAATTCCATCACCCGTTCACCGCGCTCAAGCTGTTTTCTGGTCTGTTCGTCTAAATCTGATGCAAACTGCGAGAATGCCGCAAGTTCGCGATATTGTGCAAGCGACAGACGCACACCGCCGCCTAGTTTTTTGATGATCTTGGTTTGTGCCGAACCACCGACCCTAGATACCGATAGCCCGGCGTTCATCGCCGGTCTGAAACCGGCATTGAACAAATCAGTCTCAAGGAAGATTTGCCCGTCGGTGATTGAAATCACGTTGGTCGGCACAAATGCCGAGACATCGCCGGCTTGCGTTTCAATAATCGGCAATGCGGTCAAAGAACCAGTCTTGCCCTTGACTGCGCCTTTGGTTTTCTGCTCCACATAGTCGGGGTTCACCCGTGCGGCGCGCTCCAAAAGACGCGAGTGCAGATAAAAGACATCACCCGGATAGGCTTCTCGTCCCGGCGGGCGGCGTAGCAATAGGGAAATCTGACGATATGCCCACGCCTGTTTGGTGAGGTCGTCGTAAATAATCAATGCGTCTTCACCGCGGTCGCGATAATACTCACCCATTGCGCATCCCGAAAAAGGTGCCAAAAATTGCATCGCTGCTGGGTCTGAGGCACTGGCAGCGACGACAACCGTATGCTCCATTGCACCGTGTTCCTCCAGCTTGCGCACCACCGCAGCAATGGACGATTGCTTCTGTCCGACAGCTACATAAATACACTTCAGATCACCGCCTTTTTGGTTGATGATGGTGTCAACCGCAACCGCAGTTTTGCCAACTTGACGGTCGCCAATAATCAACTCACGCTGGCCGCGCCCAACCGGCACCATAGAGTCAATTGCCTTTAAGCCGGTTTGCACTGGTTGCGAAACCGATTGACGGGTAATGACACCCGGGGCAACCTGTTCAATCGGTGCAGTCTGTTCGGTTGCAATCTCACCCTTGCCGTCTATGGGTTGACCGAGTGCATCGACGACACGTCCTTCCATAGCAGGACCCACCGGCACTTCCAAAATGCGACTGGTGCAGGTGCAGGTCTGTCCCTCGCTAACACCCAAATAGTCGCCCAGCACCACTGCGCCGACCGAGTCGCGCTCTAGATTCAGTGCCATTCCGAAGATCCCGCCTTCAAACTGGATCATCTCTCCATACATCACATCCTGCAATCCGTGGATGCGCACAATGCCGTCGGTCACACTAACGACTACGCCTTCGTTGCGAATCTCTGGCGATGTACTAAATTCTTCTATTTTCTGTTTGATTAAACTACTAATCTCTGTTGGGTTTAGTTGCATTTCAAAATCCTCTGTTATTAAATATCGGTTAAACGAAGTGGTTCTATATTCGGGGTGTATTTGTCCTAAAGCGGTTATGCGAAGTGTCTATGCATTGGGTTTATGCATGGGGTTAAGCGTTGAGTGTTTCGGATAGTTTTTGCAGACGCGATTTGAGCGAGCCGTCTATTGACAGGCGACCGGCATGAATCACCGCACCTGCCAACAAGCTCTTATCCAAACTACAATTCAGCACCACCTTTGCATTCAATCGGCGGCTCAATGTCTCGGTTAGCGATTTCTGCTGTGCCTCGTCCAACGGCATTGCAGCAATAACTTGCGCCTCAACACGCTGTTCGCTTTGCGCACGGTATTCCTCAAACAAAGCGGTAATATGCGGTATTAACATCAGCCGATGGTTCTCGGCAAGCAAAGACACAAAATTCTGAACTTGGGCATCCAAACTGCCTACCTTGCCGATTACAAACTGGGCAACGCTGTGCGCAGGAAATAGCGGGTTGCCGACGATGCGCTGCACGGCTTCGTTGGCAAGACATGCCTTTATCGCTGCGAGTGCTTTAGACCAAACCGCAACGGTGTTGTGTGCGCACGCCACCTCAAACGCGGCTTTGGCATAGGGTCGGGCAATGGTCGTCGGTTCGGACATCGGTCAGTCTTATTCGCTCTGCAGTTTGGTTTCAATCGCTTTGAGTGCTTCGCTGTGTGCAGCCGCATCAACCTCTTTGCCGAGTACTTGTGCAGCACCCAGCAACGCTAGGTGAGCGACTTCCTGCCGTAGCTGTTCGCGGGCTTCTTGAGTGCGCCGAGCGACATCGCTTTCTGCAGAACGCCGTATGTTATCGGCTTCCTCGCGCGCCTTCACTTTGGCTTCCTCTTTAATCTCGGTTGCACGCTTCTCGGCTTGTGCGATAATCTCTCCGGCACGTGTACGACTTTGTGTGAGTTCCTCTTCTGCGGTCTCTTTTGCTTTTTGCAAGTCTTCCTTGCCTTGTTCGGCTGCCGCCAACCCTTCGGCAATACGCTTGCGCCTTGCCTCCAGTGCGTCTATCATCGGCTTCCACAACAGGCGGCTCACCATCCATATCAGGATTAGAAACGCCAAAACTTGAGCCAGCAGTGTTATATTGATATTCACTTCAAAATCCTCGCCTGCAATACTCTAGCTACCACAACCTCTTTAGAGTGCCGCTTGTAGCGCACCGACAAATGGATTGGCGAACAAAAACCACATCGCAAATGCCAAAATGATAAACGGAAAAGATTCCATCAATCCGGCAAAGATGAACATATTGGTCATCAGTTGCGGACGCAATTCCGGTTGTCTGGCAATGCCTTCTAAGGTCTTTGCGCATATCAACCCCCAGCCTATCGCCGAACCTAAACCAGCCGCTGCTAGTATTACGCCGACGCCGACGGCGGTGTATGCATATATCATTGCAATCATATCAGGTGTCATATTATTTCTCCCAATTTCTCCAAGTTAATCAATCTAATCATCCGTTAAAACGGTTGCGCTTTCGGGAAAACAAAGTGCCGCTATTCGGCACATAAAGTTTCTCAGAAAATTTTTTGCTTCGCATATCTAGTACTCTATCAATGTCTAAATGTCTAATGTTGTTCCTCTTCCTCGTGCGCCATGCCGAGATAGACGATGGTCAACACCATAAAAATAAAAGCCTGCAAGGTTACCACCAGTAAATGAAAAATCAACCAAGCGAGATCCAGCACAATCTGCAACGGGAACCAGAAAAATGCCGCAAACCCGACTGCCAGTGTGCCGCCGATCAATGCGATCAACAAAAACACCAGCTCGCCGGCGAACAGGTTGCCGAACAAACGCAACGCCAAACTCAACGGCTTGGCGATCTCTTCTATCAGTGTCATTACGATATTAACCGGGATGGCAAACTTCCCGAACGGATGAAACAAAAATACTTTTAAGTAACCGATAAGGCCTTTGACCTTGATATTATAAAAGATAATTAGTGCAAATACACACAAAGACAACGCAAAAGTTGCATTGAGGTCGGTGGTTGGCACCACCTTAAGATAATCAACGCCGAGCAGCTTGCCTATCTCGGGCAACAAATCCACCGGCACCAAATCCATCGCATTCATCAAGAACACCCAAATCAAAATCGTGAGTGCTAACGGGCCTATCAACGCCGGTGCCTTTTTTGCAAACACATCGCTGATTTGCTGGTTGACAAACTCAACCAATGTCTCTACCACATTGAGCAAACCACTGGGGGTTTCAACGCTGACTTGTCGCCCCAAACGCCATGCAAAAAACACCATGATCATACCCAATACCACACTGAAAAATAATGTGTCCAAATGCAAGGCATAAAACCCCATACCTTTATGCGTCACTGGGTCGCAATGCCCGACACACAGATTGGTCAAGTGGTGCTGTATATATTCAACCGTGCCTAATTCGCCTTCTTTTGCCATTACGCTTGCCTCGTTTGCTCTTCGCTAGAGAACTTCCAATCCATCCAATAAACCAAATACACCACTGAAAAGGTGACAACCATTGGTAGCGGTTCTAGGCGCAACAAACCGATTCCGTACGAGAAAAAAGCGACTACCAAAATCAGTCGCGGGATAAAAAGCAACATCCATATACCCTTATTTAATTGCTGGGCGCGCGCCAACCGGTCACTCATTGATTCAACCATCGCTTTTAGAAGTAGAGACATCACCGATGCCGAAGCACCGCCGTATAATGCTGCAAGCGCAAACTCCGAACCGAAGCCTGCATAGAGTATCCCGACGATGGCAATCGTTATAGCAAACTGCCATATTAATACTTTATTAATACGTCCCACGTTATATTTGTTTGGATTTAGATTGATATTTAATTAACTAGCTAATAACTTACAGACTCGAATTGCTGCTCCAACAAAACCAAGCCCTGCGAATAATAACATAAAAACAGGTTGAGTATCAAGCCAAGCATCCACCCAATATCCCAATAAAAAACCACTGAGCACCATAGAACTCAGTATCGTGCCTACTCCCAGCAGAATGATGCGTGGGGATTTTTTAGGAACTTGGGTGGGTTGGGACATGGTATAGCTTATTTTAGCGTATTCAAGACCCATCCCATTTGGGACTGTTGAAAAAGTGTTTCATGCACCGTAGGGGAGGGCTAATATCGGGCTGTTGAAAAAGTAGCTTTATCCTTGGAAACTATACCGCAATAATAAAAATCTTTGTATAAACTGAAATCTGATCCAATGAAAATAAAAATCTAAAGAAACCGCTAGCCTCTTTAGGTTCTGAGCGGTCCCAGTTAGGTAGGCTTGGATCTGCGTTTTCTCCAAACCTCTATATTTTGCCCGCCTCAACCCATGCCGCTCCTTTGCCTCAGCAAATAAGCCCTCTATCTTCCAGCTTCTTTCTATCATTTTTTGCTTAAAGACTGGACCGCTTTGTCGTTGTCTTACTCGTTCTATCGCCGCATTATGCTCATTTCGGTATAGACCCGTATGACGCCTGCCCAAGTAGCAACTATTCTGCCATTGACAACTATTACAATGTGCTTTCTTGATATGGTAATACTTCGTTGCGCCGACTGCAGGTTTGGGATGTAACGCATGACCCGCTTGACAGGTATAGATGTCTTTATTGGGGTCATACTGGAAATTGCCTTCATGGGCTACTTGCTTACCAGGCGTCAGACGAAACTTGGCAGTCGGGATATAGCTGCGTATCTGGTGTTCTTCAAAGAACTTATAATTCTTGCCACTGCTGTAGCCGACATCTGCTATCACCTCTTCAACCGGCAATCCAAAACGTTCTTGTTGATATTGAATCCTCTGTGTTATCACATTAGTCTCATGATAGGCACCCGTGGTCACATGGCAATCGGTTATCACCCGGCTAGCTGCATCGGCACAATAATGCACCTTATGATATAACTTTCTTGGATACCCCTGACGATTGACTAAAGTCGCATCGCTGTCTACTTTACTCACATGCGTGCGATTGCTGACTTTTTCTCTTTTTATTACCGCAGTTTGCGAGACCGCTGCTTTGCTTTGCTGCTTCTCATTCTTAACTTCTACTGCTGGTATTGGCTCCTCTCGCTTCTCTAATTTCTGTGCCGATGCATTCGCCTCAACTAAACTCGCATCACCATCTACTTTACCGGCATGGGTACGGGTGCTGACTTTTTCTCTTTTTACTACCGCAGTTTGTGACACTACTTCCTTGCTTTGTTGACTCTCATCCTTGACTTCTATTGCCTGTGCCGGCTGCTCTCGTCTCTCTAGTTTCCTCGCCGACGCATTCGCCTCTACTAAACTCGCATCCGTTATGATACGCTTGCCAGGCACTAAGCCGGCATCACGGCATTGTTCTACTATTTGCTCAAATACCGACGCAAAACATCCAACTCCCAATCTATCTCGAACACGAGTTAATGACGAATGATCCGGCACCTCATCACTCATCGTTAATCCGACGAACCAACGATAGGCGAGGTTCATTGCTACCTCGTCACACAATTGACGATCTGATTTAATCCCATAAATGTGTCCTAATATACAAATACGGAAAAACACTTCCGGGTCTATTGACGGTCTACCTTGCGTATCACTATAAAAACTTTTGGTTAATTGTTTAACAAAGCGCAAGTCTAAAACTTTATTGATACGCCTTAATAAATGATTGGTAGGAATGAGTGCCTGATAGTCTATTTGGACAAATAGTTCAGGCTGAAAGTTATGATTGCCTTGCATAAAAATCTCCGGTTGAATCAGTTGTCTATTTTCGCTTATATCAAATACTTTTTCAACAGTCCCATGTTAGCCCTCCCCTACCGTTTTCGTAAATTTGATGGCGCGTGGCGGTTGAGGTTGTGCGAAACGGTACTTTAGGGAGGGCATGTTAGCCCTCCCCTACCGTTTTCGTAAATTTGATGGCGCGGGGCGGTTGAGGTTGTGCAGAAGCAACGCGTTAGGGTGGTTTGCGTAATTTGGTGGCGCAGGGCGATTGAGGTTGTGCAGAAGCAACGCGTTCGAGTGGTTTGCGTAATTATGCGGCGCGGGGCGGTTGGTTGAGGTAAAGATGGTGGGTACGCAAAAAACCACCCCGTCGGGCTACGCCCGCCACCCCTCCAAAGGAGAGGAATGGTCCGACCCTACAATTTCACCAACCACATATGGGAGGGTGAATTTATTTTGTGAAGTTCGGCAATTAAATCATACAAACGGCTACAATAGCGAAATGGCAGGTAATACGATAGGAAAGATTTTTACGGTCACCACCTTCGGGGAAAGTCATGGCCCGGCAATTGGTGCAATCGTTGACGGTTGTCCGCCTCAGTTGGAATTGACCGAACAGGATATACAGACCGACCTAGACCGCAGACGACCGGGGCAAAGCCGTTATACCAGCCAGCGCCGAGAAACCGATCAAGTGCGTATTTCGTCCGGTGTTTTTGAAGGTAAAACAACCGGCACACCAATCGGATTGCTGATAGAAAATGTAGACCAACGTTCGCGAGATTACGAACAGATCAAAAACAAGTTTCGTCCCGGCCATGCAGATTATACTTATCAGAAGAAATACGGCTTCAGGGATTATCGCGGGGGCGGTCGTTCTTCGGCACGCGAGACTGCGATGCGTGTTGCGGCAGGTGCAATTGCCAAAAAATATCTGCACCAGCACTATGGCATTACGATACGCGGTTGGCTAGCAAAGATAGGCACCTTAAACATAGAACCCGCACACTTGGATGAAATCAACAACAACTGCTTTTTTAGCCCCGACCCTGAGCGCATCAAAGATATAGAGGAGTATATAGAGCGTCTGCGCCGTGAAGGCGACTCGGTGGGGGCACAGCTTCATATCACGGCAAACAATATGGTTGCTGGCTGGGGAGAGCCGGTCTTTGATCGATTGGATGCCGACATTGCCCATGCGATGATGAGTATCAACGCAGTCAAAGGTGTTGCAATTGGTGCCGGCTTTGATTGCGTGCAACAAACCGGCAGTGAGCATCGCGACGAACTAACACCGCAAGGCTTTGTTGGTAATAACGCCGGTGGTGTTTTGGGCGGGATATCAAGTGGGCAAGATATAGAGGTGGATGTTGCCTTCAAGCCGACTTCGAGTATCCGCATCGCCGGCAACACGATCGACAAAGACGGCAATGCAAGCGAGATTATCACGACTGGACGCCACGACCCATGTGTAGGTATTCGCGCAGTACCCATAGCCGAAGCTATGTTGGCAATCGTGCTGATGGATCATTGTTTGCGCCACCGAGGACAAAATTTTGACCTGAACGATTGAAGCGATGCCAAATCGCTTTGTTTGGTTCTCAGCCTTTTATTTTTTCTATTTTGCAACACTAGGCACATATCTACCGTATTGGCCTATCTACCTAGAGGCGCAAGGATTTGCGCTACAAGAAATCGGGGAATTGATGGCCATCGCATTGCTTACCAAAATCTTTGCACCGTATATATGGGGATGGCTTGCAGATCGCCTGCAGCGACGATTGATACTAATACGCTGGAGTGATTTTATTGCTTTCTTGGTTTTCATCCCGATATTTTATGCAAAAGATTATCAGACGATTGCCATCATTTTGTTCGTATTCAGTTTCTTTTGGAATGCTTCCTTACCCCAAGTAGAAGTGCTAACTGTAAGCAGCCTAAAACACAAGGCGCACCGTTATAGTTTGATCCGGCTTTGGGGGTCGGTTGGCTTTGTGGCAATGAATGTCGTCGGGGCATGGCTGATTTCGATGCAGGGTGCCGATGCCATTCCCTGGTTGATGTTATCGTTATTGTTTTTTCTATGGCTCACGACTCAGACTTTATCGGAACCCAGATCGTCGCTTCCGACCACCCGCATCCCAAGCATCATACATGCCTTCAATGCGCCTATTATTGCGTTATTCGTAATATGTTTTTTAATACAATTCGTCCACGGACCTTACTATGCTTATTTCACTATTTATATGCAGGAACAAGGCTACACAACCTACACCATAGGTTGGTTTTGGGCAATCGGCGTAGTTGCCGAAGTTCTAGTATTCCTTTATTGCAGTACTTTGCTTCGCAGATATAGCATCATTCGCTTGCTGTTCATCGTGATTATGGCAACTGCATTGCGGTGGTTATTGCTCGCCTATTATCAAGACCAGCTCGCCGTCGTGTTAGTTGCCCAAAGCCTGCATGCCATAACATTCGGAGTCCACCATGCGGTTTTGATTAACGCAATCTCAAAGCTGCTGCCCAGCGGTTTAGAGGGTCGCGGACTGGCTTTATATTCTTCGCTGAGCTTCGGTTTGGGTGGAGGTCTCGGCACCTATCTCGCAAGCCAATTATGGGAACAAATACCAAGCCAGCAATTATTCGTTTACACCGCTTTGGTCACTTTGATCGCATTGTTCTGCTTGCTTCCGTTGTTCAAGGCAAAAGGAAGCGAAGCGTTGCGGTCGCCATAGCTCAGGAGGTGTTTGCTGACTGCAAAACTTAGAGACATATTCGGTAAATTGCTCACGGCTGATATTAAACGCACCGAGGGTTTGTAAATGCGGTGATTGCACTTGGCAATCTATCAACCTGAATTGGTGCG
Source organism: uncultured candidatus Poriferisulfidus sp. (assembly GCA_965200865.1). Lineage (GTDB taxonomy): Bacteria > Pseudomonadota > Gammaproteobacteria > Poriferisulfidales > Oxydemutatoraceae > SP5GCR1. The sequence continues at coordinate 1,989,365 of CBDAVG010000002.1, forward strand.
CATAGAGATACTGGCACAGATAAAACAATGCAACCTTTGAGGCGTTGCTCATCTTGGAAAACATGGACTCCCCGAAAAACATACACCCGATGCCGACACCGTACAAACCACCGACTAAGTCGCCTTGTTCATAGACTTCCACCGAATGTGCATAACCCGCACGGTGCAGTTTTAGATAAGCATTTCTCATCTCATCAGTAATCCAAGTCGTCCCACGCCGACCTCTGGGCGCCGCACAATGCTCAATCACTGCTCTAAAGTCATGGTCTAATCTAATGTCGGAAAATTTTGATTTAATGTCCTTGTTTAAGCTACGGCTCACACGTAGCCCGTTTGTCAATAAAACCATTCTGGGATTCGGCGACCACCATAGCAGAGGCTGTCCTGCTTCGTACCAAGGAAAAATGCCACGTCGGTATGCGACATATAAAGTTTCCACTTCAAGGTTGCCACCAATGGCAAGCAACCCGTCGGCATCGGCAAGAGAAATGTCGGGGAAGTGCGGGTGTCGTTTATCAAGTTCAACCATCTCTCGGCTTTTGTGCTGTGTCCGCCGTGGCTGGTTCGGGTTTGGTAATCGGCAGAGCATCATCGCGGTAAGGCAGATAAGACCAGCTATCCTCAATGTACTGAGTAACCGCATTTTGCTCATGCTCACAAAATTTTATCGCTGCCTCCATAAAACCGGAATGTGCAAGCCAGTGTGCCGACTGAGTTGCGGTGGGTAGAAACCCGCGAGCGAGCTTATGCGCACCTTGCGCGCCTGGCTCAAAACGCTTCAAGCCGTTGCGGATGCAGTATTCTATGCCGGCGTAATAGCATGTCTCAAAATGCAAACAGTCGTGATAATCCTTTACGCCCCAATGACGACCGTACAGGGTGTCTGCACTGCGCAAATTAATCGCACAAGCGATCACTTGATTGTCGCACATCGCTAATACTACGACGATGTTTTCGGGCATCGTCCGCCCTATCTCTTCAAAGAAAGCACGCGACAAAGTCGGCACGCCACTTTTCACATTGAAAAGACTACTATAGAGACCATGAATTTCTTGCCATAAATCAGGAGATATTTCATCTCCGTGCAATAACTTCATGGCGATTTTTTGTTCTCGCACCAATCGCCGTTCTCGCTGTATCATCTTGCGCTTCTTTGAACGTAGCGTCGATAAAAAATCGTCAAAGCTGTGATACGCATTGTTACACCAATGATACTGACAATCGACACGAAATGCGAGCCGATGTCGGTGGAGGTGCAGATTGTCTGACTCGTCTGAGAATAACCAATGCACCCCAGAATAATTCTGGTGTTCAACCACTTTTATCGCTACATTGATCAATGCATCTTTATAGCTATCGTCGCGGCAAAGCAGTCGCTCACCGACAATCGGTGTATAAGGAATAGCAGAGACCATTTTGGGATAATAGTTGATGCCGTGCGAGTGATACGCCTGCTCCCATGCCCAATCAAAAACAAACTCGCCGTAGTTATTCGTTTTGATATACAAGGGCAACACCGCACGCAAAGTGCCCTGCTTGTCGCGCAAGGCGATATGGCAAGGGTACCAACCGTAGTCATGCAAACAGCCGTTCTGCTCAAGGGCGCGTAGAAACTCGTGGCGGGTAAAAGGACTATCGTCCTTGCGCAACGAATTCCACTCGTCGGCACCAATCTCGTCTATATTGGTGCTGATCTTTGCAGAGAGATTTTTATCTGTAGTTTGATAGTTAGCGGCAGAAGCGGAGTCAAGCATTGTTATCCAGACTATCTAGATAACGCTCGGCATCCAAAGCTGCCATACAACCAGTGCCTGCCGAGGTGACCGCTTGTCTATAAACATGATCCATCACATCCCCAGCCGCAAAAACACCGGGAACGCTGCTCATTGTCGCATCGCCTTCGCTACCACTTTTGACCTTGATATAGCCGCCCTCCATATCAAGCTGCCCTTCAAAAATATCGGTATTGGGTTTATGCCCTATGGCAATAAAAACACCTTTGACTTCAAGCTCGTTTATCTCGTTGTCGGGACGAGTTTTGATTTTGATCCCTGACACACCTTTATCGTCACCCAATACCTCGACAAGTTCCGAATTCCATTGGATTGCAATGTTTTCTTTGTCAAACAACTTGTGTTGCAATATCTTGTCAGCACGCAATTTGTCGCGACGATGTATCAGGGTGACCTCAGTGGCAATGTTGGATAGATACAGTGCTTCTTCTACTGCAGTGTCGCCGCCGCCTATAACTGCCACCTTTTCACCTTTGTAGAAAAAGCCGTCGCAAGTGGCACACGCCGATACTCCTTTGCCTTGATAACGTTGTTCGGACTCTAAGCCTAGATAGAGTGCCGACGCACCTGTCGCAATAATCAAGGCATCACAGCTATAGCTATCTCCCATTTCACCTTTTAAGCGAAAAGGTCTAGTTTTGAGATCTACTTCGCTGATCTGATCTAGAACAATAGGGTTGTTATAACGCTGGGCATGTGCCAGCATTTGTTCCATCAACTCGGGGCCTTGTAAATCAGTTTTGCCACCTGGCCAATTATCCACTTCGGTTGTGGTCATCAATTGCCCACCTTGCTCTAATCCAGTTATCAACATAGGATTTAGATTTGCACGCGAAGCATAGACTACGGCGGTATATCCTGCCGGACCCGAACCTAATATGATTAAACGCGTATGCTTTGTTGAAGTATTGTTTGACATTGCCCCGCTCTGTAAAATTATTTATTATACCGAATAATGCGTCAATCTGCAGACCACACGACCCGACACGCTAAAACATTGCTTTACGGGGTGGTTGTGGCGTGAGGCTGTTGAAAAAGTACTTCATATGCCGTAGGGGCAGAATAAAGCCGCCGATTGAGCCAGTAGGTCAATCGGCATTTCGGATTATCCGCCCTAACGCGCCGTATCGGCACGACTCCAACCGCTCCGCGACACATAATCACGTAAACCATTTGCCGGGTACTTGCACGATATTGTGTGTTGATACAACGCATCCGTAACGTATCGTGGCGGCACGACTCCAACCGCCCTGCAACACATAATCACGTAAACCATTTGCCGGGTACTTGCACGATATTGTGTGTTGATACAACGCATTCATACTGGTAGGGGCGGACTCATATGTCCGCCCAAACGTGTTGCGTCTGCACAAATAAAATCGTACACCACTCAACTTATGGGAACCAAAACCAGGTGGCGCGTAGCGGTTGGGTTTGTGCAGGACGGTACCGTAGGGCGGACATGTGAGTCCGCCCCTACTGTTGGTTATAATAAATTTAATGGCGTAAGCGGTTACGTTTGGGCGATGACAGTACTTTTTCAACAGCCCCATTCATTTCGTTTACAGTTCCCATAATTTGATGCCGCAAGCGGTTGGGTTTGTGCAGGACGGTACCGTAGGGCGGATATATAAATCCGCCCCTACAATTCTATGAAATATTTTCAGACGCAATATACATGCGGTTGCTCAATTCAAGCTGTTTGCCCGGCTACCATCTTTGTTATAGATCACAAGCTCATGTGGCGTAATACTCAGCTGTTCTATCGTATCTACATCCTCTCGCACGAACAATTTAATCGCATCGGAATCAAGAGTCGTCTGATTTCCTAAAGAATCGCTTAGCACAAGTTGCGCGGTCTCTTTTTGTAGTTGTTCGTCTTCGGGTACGAATAGGCGAGCTATCGCTTCGCCGCGCGAGTCAATCAAAACAAGCTCTCGGGTTTTGACAATATCCTGTATGTCGCGGTTGCCGGGGCGTAGTTCGGCAGGCATCAACGCCTCGTATAGAAAAAAAGCAACGACAACGATAACAGCCATACGCATATTACGCAAATGCCGTTCCATGGTTAGTAGACGATTTTCAATATCAGTATCCATAATCTCTCCTTTGTGTATAAAATTACCGTTTGACTATCAATTTTAGTAGTATAATCAATATGACAGCATTTCGCTGTAGTATTCATCAACAATATGGAGTATATGATATGAACAAAAAACATTTATTTATTGCGACCTTAGTCGGCGCGAGTGCACTAGCAGTAACCGCCACCGCCCATGGAGTTCCGGATGCCCCCAAAGAATGGGAAAAATGCGCCGGTGTCTCCAAAGCGGCGATGAATGATTGCGGTGCATTAGATGGTTCGCACAGTTGTGGCGGACAAGCAAAGGCAGATAATCTTGACATTGAATGGATTTATGTGCCTGCTGGCACCTGTGAAAAGCTCACTGGTGGACAAGTTGTTGCAACCAAGCCAGCTAAGTAAACAACCCAACAACACTTTAGTCAAGCAACAGTGCAACGGCGTGGGCTTAGGTCTGCGACCGTTGCATTTGACTGAAGTAATGCGGGAAAATCCCGCTGTGCCGTGGTTTGAGGTGCATATCTGCAATTTCTTGAACCAAGGACTCAATCACACCCAACTCTACCGAATACGCCAAGACTATCCGCTCAGCTTTCACGGTGTCAACCTAAATCTTGGTGGCAATGACCCACTGGACTACGATTATTTGCGCAAACTCAAACAAGCTGTTGATATATACGAGCCTGCACTAATCTCCGAACACGCTTGCTTCACGACACATCATGATCATTATTTCCACGACCTCATGCCCATACCTTATACATCGGAAGCGGTCGCAAACATGACTAAACGCATCACGGAAGTGCAGGATATACTTGAACGAGAAATCCTGATAGAAAATGTCTCTCGCTATTATAGCTACGAGGAAAGCGAATTGAGTGAGGGCGAGTTTTTGGCGGCAGTGTGCGGTGATGCAAAATGTGGTTTGCTACTTGATTTGAACAATGCCTATGTCAATCAACGCAACTTGAACGAGAACTTGGATGACTTCATAGCCCAACTACCGATAGCAAAAGTAAAGGAAATCCATCTGGCAGGGTATAGCGAATACGAGGATATACTGGTTGATACGCACAGCGCAATGGTGTCCGACGATGTCTGGGAATGTTATAGACAATTTTGCACCCACAATTATGCGATCCCCTGCTTGATTGAATGGGATAGTAATTTGCCATCCTTCGCAGTATTAATGGAGCAACGTTTAATCGCCCAACAGATTGTAGACCAAAGTGCAACACAACCCATCGCCTCACTAAATTGAGCGAAGCGCATCAATCCATAAGCTATGCCGAATCCCTACGGAATTTCTGCGATGCCGTCCTAAGCGATAACAAAAAAGTTGCCGTCTATAGCAATAATTATCGCGGGGCGCATCGCCTCGCCCTCCAAAATATCTATCTAACTGTGCAGCACTACCTAGACGCAGATATATTCTCCGCATTAATCCTCGTTTATGTGCGACACTATCCGCCGACACACTGGGATCTGAATATCTACGGGGAAGGTTTTCCAGAGCTACTTGCCGCACAGACACAAAGCGTTAAAGCAGAGGAAGCCGACTGGACATTGCTTGCAACGCTCGCCTGTATAGAATATGCGATTAGCCGTGTTTATTACGGCTACACTGAGCAATACGAACCAATACCCCCATACCTTAAAGCGATAAGCAGCACGGACCTCGTTTCTGAATTACAAAAAAAGCACCCTTATACGAAGATTGCAGATGACTTGGACATCAGCGAAACCATCAGAGTCCGACGCCCACAACCCGACTCAAAAATATATATAGACAACGGCTAACTCCCTCTCAGAGAGAGGCGTAGCCTAGGGTGGTTTTGCGGGTGACATGGGACTGTTGAAACAGTACCGTCATTGCATGAACCCAACCGCCACGCGCCATTAAATTAATGATAACCACCCGTAGGGGAGGGCTAGCATGATGCCTTATTTAAAATCAAGTCATTTTACTCATTTTTAATCTCCTTTTCTGAATATCTATTTAGGCCGCAGCCGGACACTCATGACGCGGGTCAAACGGCTTGTTGTGCTTGAGTACTCCATGAATAATACGGGCGAGCTTATGTGCACAAGCGACAATGATTTCCTTTTTGCTTAACTCCGGGCGTCGGCGTTGCAAGCGGTTGGCAAAGTCGCGGATAATGGGGTTATGAAGCCGTGCCGAGAGTGCCGCCATAAACAAAGCGGTGCGTAGGCAGCGTTTGCCAATTTTAGAGATATGAGCCCGTGCTTCGCAGTTGCCGGATTGTCTGCGCATTGGTGCGATGCCGATAAAAGCAGCGAGTTGCTTGGGATGCTCAAACGTATTATCATCTAATACTGCACACAGGGTGGCTGCGATTTGCATACCGATACCGGATATCGAACACAATAATTTGCAGGTCTGTGCAAGTTGTTCGTTTTCGGCAATAAGCCTTTCGATTGAAGCATCAATCTGATCGATGCGTTGCTCAAGGTGTCTCAAGTCTGCAGCCGCACTGCGCTTTTGTCCAGCGGTGCGCAAAGTCTTTTCACTATTCCTTAACATCGTCTTCGCTAATGTCAGTTTGTGTCTGCGTTTGAGAGCATCCTTCAAGGTCTGGATAGTCTGTGAAGAACTGGTCCACCGATAATTAGGGTTTGACACTGCGAAGCGTGCAATTAAGCGCGCATCATCGCCATCAGTTTTATTACGCATATTAAGACTTTTGCGAAAATAGGCAACTTGAGCCGGGGGTGCCACCTGTATCGGATGTTTAGCCCGGGAAGCTCGCTCGCAAAGGTTTGTCTCCAAGCCACCAGTGGCTTCAACGCAGATCGGGCAGCACTTTGCGCCCTGTTTAGCAAGCCAAGCTAACAGCTGTTTAATACCTTTGATATTATTTCTAAATTGTGCTTCCGAGAAACTCTCGTCAACGAATAATAATGCCACCTCTAAAGTGTCTTTAGAGACATCAATGCCGATTGCGGCAGGTTGTTTGTGTTTCACCATAATTTCCTCCATAATAGTTATTGAATGAATGAATTACTAGGTATCAAGCAGTGTTTAGGAAAGTATGACTACGCCGCCCAAACAGGTAAATACGAGATCTAAAGTCCCAAGCTGCCTTACGAGCTCTATAGTCATAACGCCGGAGGAGTGCTTATCATGTTAACAGGCTTTAATGCCTAATCCTCTCTTGAGCGTGTCTCCTCCGACTTCCTAGGCACTGCATCTACCTAAGCGTTTATCTTATATCAAATAAGCCATAGTTAAATATACCTGCCCTCCCTAAAGTACCATTCTGCACGAGCAGAACCGCTTGCGCCACTTGTTTTTGGTTCCCATTAATTGGATGGCGTACAAAGGATAATGTACGACAAGCAACCATGTTGAGGTTCTGCACAATGTCACGCCGATTGACCTACTGGTTCAATCGGCGATTCTATTCGTGCAGACGCAACGCGTTTTGGGAGGGCATGTGGGGCTGTTGAAAAAGTGTCTGCATTAGTACATTCCTCACTTTCAATATTAACGTCCCGTTATTCGGCAATACTATTAATCCTCTTTTCGATTAAAGCAATGTTCGCTTTGCTTACACCGTATTCGGTGGCAAGACTACGCCAATGACCCAGCGCAGTTCGGGTTTGCTCAATCGTTGCATCTATCGTGGATTGCGGTAATTTTTCCTCCAGCCCTAATTTAACTAAATGGTTTAACGATGGGTTTTTACCTTCGCCTATCACCGTAGTACTTTGCTCTCCATTCGGTCCGGAAGAGAATGTCAAATCATACGCCGGCGACAATCGCCATTCGCCGTTTGTATCCATCAAAAAACTAAAATTCTTTGAATGGTCGTCTTGGTTATGTGCCAACACATTAAACACGGCAAGCCTAAACATTTTCTCCACTTCCCTGATATCGTGTGTAAGCGTCATTGTGAGAGCCAACAAATCCTCGTAATCAAGAGAGCATGTCCTGAAATCAGAATGCAATAGACCACAAACACTCTGACAATGAATCCGTCGGTGCATCTCTCTATCAAAACGCTGGGTCGCAAAATAGCCTGCGCCCCTTTGCGCAGGGAAAAGATGTGTCTTTGTCATTTCAAGCCCAGCATCCACAGCCATCAAAGCATAAACATACTCAATCGCTCCAGCATCCAGTCCATCACCAGTACCCGGGAACTTCACAAGCCATGGTTCAAATCCGTTGCGCAAAGGATATGCGTCATAGATAATACGCCTACTATCATCAACACTAATCATCGCCTTGGGGCGAGCCCCTGCCGCCGATCTATTTAGAGTTAACAAATCTTGCAATGCCTCATCGGCAGTACCCTCTAAAACTTGTGCTGCCTGGGTTGCCAACTGGTCTAAATCAAGCTCACCCTTAATTGAGTTTTTATTATGCTCGGGGTCATATACCAAAATACCCATCCCAGTATGACCGACATAGGCAAGCCTGTCCAGAGGGGTCAGTTCGCTTGGCAGAATACCATTCATACGTGCCTGCCGATCAAACAATAACCGCCCCCAACCATCGGGTAAACTGTCGTTGAATACCCCGGGCAAGCTCTCAAAAACAGACTTGCTATAGGTTCGAATATCAAGACTCAAAGGACACATCAGTGGAGAAATCTCCAAACCGCAATCTACAAAAAAGTAATCATATTCAAAGTAAATCTGCGCATCATGTACAAGCAACTTCCCGACCTCCCCAACTTCATCAACTTCATCGTCAGAGACTATGCCTACTTTGATTTGCTCGACCGACATATTCTTCATGTACGCCAACCTCTTTTAGGCGTTTTTTTGTTAATCCTCAAAATCTCGTCTATGGATGAAAACTTTTTCTGCTCCGGCTTAACTGAACTAACCAAGTTATCCACCCCTCCTAGAACCATCAATAGCTTTAGAAAAGACTCCAGCGAAATCAACCCCGTTTGCTCAAACTTGCGAAGCGTCGGTAGCTTAACACCTGAGCGCAAAGCGAGACCTTGCTGTGTCAAACCGACGGCAAGCCGCCGAGCCTTGACATACTCTTTGAGCTGTTGTTGTGCTTTTGTGATAGTTAATAACATAATAGTATTATTTAAGTGGCATATTGGAACTATAATAACACAATAATGTTACTACTTATTTAAGTGTTCAGACAGACCCCCCAATGCCTAACCATGTGGAGAGTTGATCTCTAGCCTCTGCGACACCTTGTCCGCTATGCGCGGAGAATAGCTGTAGTGATGCCCGATAATCGGTTAATGTTGCAGATGTTTTTTGTAGGCATCGTTGCGCTTCGCTGCGTTTTAGTTTGTCGGTTTTGTTCAGCAGAATGTGGAAGGCTATATCATCCAGCCAATGGATGACCTGCCAATCGTTCTGCATTAGGGGACGGCGGGCATCCATTACGATGACCACACCTCGCAGGCTTTGTCGCTCGGCAAAGTACCGGGTAATGAAGGCAGACCATTTTTTTTGCTCGGATACAGCGGCGCGAGCATATCCGTAGCCGGGTAGGTCTACGAGACGTTTGTCCTTTATCACTTCAAAGAAGTTGATGGTTTGAGTACGACCCGGTGTTTTGCTTGTTTTAGCAAGTTTGCGGCGAGCACATAGCGCATTTAGTGTGCTTGATTTTCCGGAGTTGGAGCGTCCGATGATTGCGACTTCGGCACCGTTATCCGATGGATACTGTTGAGGGCGTACCGCAGAGGCCATGAATTGTGTTTGCTGGAAAGGATTGTTTTGCATTTCTCTGTATCGTGGCGTTTGAATCAATAGACATCGGAAATTCTAACCTAATTTGTGGGTATGGGGTTACCGTGAATTGGATGGATAAATATTTTAGTTGTGCCGATTGATTTTGATATATAGTAATATTTCTAATCAACAAAATATGGGCTGTTGAAAAATAGAACCGCTGTTTGTTGCAGTAGCACAAACGGCGTAACATTGTGCAGAACGGGTTGCGTTCGCACAAATAATCCATTTATCCATCTCGTTTATGGAAACCACAACTGGGTGGCGCATAGCGGTTGGAATAGTACGAAACGGTACTTTAGGGAGGGCATGTGGGGCTGTTGAAAAAGTACCGTCATGCACCGTAGGGGGTAATTGTCTAGTGCAGAACCGCCACAACCACCCCGTCAGGCTTCGCCTGCCACCCCTCCAAAGGAGGGGAATGTACCAGTGCAGGCACTTTTTCAACAGTCCGATGTTACCCTCCCCTACGGTAGTTCGCGTAATTATATGGCGCAAGCGGTTGGAGTTTTGCAGACGCAACGCGTTAGGGAGGGCAGGTATATTTAACTATGGCTTATTTGATATAAGATAAACGCTTAGGTAGATGCAGTGCCTAGGAAGTCGGAGGAGACACGCTCAAGAGAGGATTAGGCATTAAAGCCTGTTAACATGATAAGCACTCCTCCGGCGTTATGACTATAGAGCTCGTAAGGCAGCTTGGGACTTTAGATCTCGTATTTACCTGTTTGGGCGGCGTAGTCATACTTTCCTAAACTCTGCTTGATACCTAGTAATTCATTCATTCAATAACTATTATGGAGGAAATTATGGTGAAACACAAACAACCTGCCGCAATCGGCATTGATGTCTCTAAAGACACTTTAGAGGTGGCATTATTATTCGTTGACGAGAGTTTCTCGGAATCACAATTTAGAAATAATATCAAAGGTATTAAACAGCTGTTAGCTTGGCTTGCCGAACAGGGCGCAAAGTGCTGCCCGATCTGCGTTGAAGCCACTGGTGGCTTGGAGACAAACCTTTGCGAGCGAGCTTCCCGGGCTAAACATCCGATACAGGTGGCACCCCCGGCTCAAGTTGCCTATTTTCGCAAAAGTCTTAATATGCGTAATAAAACTGATGGCGATGATGCGCGCTTAATTGCACGCTTCGCAGTGTCAAACCCTAATTATCGGTGGACCAGTTCTTCACAGGCTATCCAGACCTTGAAGGATGCTCTCAAACGCAGACACAAACTGACATTAGCGAAGACGATGTTAAGGAATAGTGAAAAGACTTTGCGCACCGCTGGACAAAAGCGCAGTGCGGCTGCAGACTTGAGACACCTTGAGCAACGCATCGATCAGATTGATGCTTCAATCGAAAGGCTTATTGCCGAAAACGAACAACTTGCACAGACCTGCAAATTATTGTGTTCGATACCCGGTATCGGTATGCAAATCGCAGCCACCCTGTGTGCAGTATTAGATGATAATACGTTTGAGCATCCCAAGCAACTCGCTGCTTTTATCGGCATCGCACCAATGCGCAGACAATCCGGCAACTGCGAAGCACGGGCTCATATCTCTAAAATTGGCAAACGCTGCCTACGCACCGCTTTGTTTATGGCGGCACTCTCGGCACGGCTTCATAACCCCATTATCCGAGACTTTGCCAACCGCTTGCAACGCCGACGCCCGGAGTTAAGCAAAAAGGAAATCATTGTCGCTTGTGCACATAAGCTCGCCCGTATTATTCATGGAGTACTCAAGCACAATAAGCCGTTTGACCCGCGTCATGAGTGTCCGGCTGCGGCCTAAATAGATATTCAGAAAAGGAGATTAAAAATGAGTAAAATGACTTGATTTTAAATAAGGCATCATGTTAGCCCTCCCCTACGGTGGTTATCGTAAATTTGAGAGCGCAAGCGGTTGGATTCATCCGATGACGGTACTTTTTCAACAGCTCCGAATATCACTTTTGACAAATCCTTCTGCTCGCCGTATAATCGCTTTTCACAAACAACGGAGATAGTTATATGGCAAATAGTTCATCGGCACGTAAACGAGTGCGTCAAGCGGAGCGGCATAGAGAGCATAATGTTGCGCTTCGGTCGCGTCTTAGGACCGCAATCAAAAATGTAATCAAGGCTGTCAATGCAGACGATAAAGAGCTTGCTAAAGAAGCCTATAAAAAGGCAGTGCCGATTATCGACTCCAGTGTCAACAAGCACTTAATTCATAAAAACAAGGCGGCGCGCCATAAAAGCCGTCTGAATAATCTATTGCGTAGCTCTTAATCCACACCCCATACCCTATTGCATTATTCGCTTTGCTCTAGGGTGCCTTCTAGGGTAAGGTTGTCGCGATTTATTATTTCGGGTTTGTGGTCGCTCCCCATGATGCGCTCTATATGCTGACTATTTTTGCCGGCGGTGTTGCGCGCCTCCTGTGCGGTGTAGTTTGACAACCCGTAGGCAACAATCGCACCATCAGTATCTTTGCACAACACCATATCGCCGCGACCAAAATCTCCTTCCACATCTATCACACCAATAGGCAACAGGCTTTTTTGCCGTTGGCGAAGTGCCCAGACTGCTCCGTTGTCAATGATCAAGGTTCCCCTTGCTTTGCGATTGACAATCCATCGTTTACGAAGGGCAATAGGCTGATGTGTGCCCTCTAGGTAAGTGCCTGATTTTTCTCCGTCGGCGATGCGTACGATAACGTTATCTTCCATGCCGTGAACGATAATTGTTGAAGTGCCCGACCACGCTGCGGTGCGCGCCGCTTTGATCTTTGTAATCATTCCACCGCGCCCCAAACCACTTGCGCTAGGGCCGGCGATAGCATCAAGTTCGGGGTCATAAGCATTTTTGCTTTTAATAATGACTGCATCTTCATTCGCAATAGGGTCTTTATCGTACAAGCCTGCTTGGTCGGTTAGGATCAGCAGCACGTCGGCATCAACCAAATTGGCAACTTGAGCGGCGAGCGTGTCGTTATCGCCCAGCTGTATTTCTTCGGTTGCAACGGTGTCGTTTTCGTTGATAATCGGCACGATGCCGATTTCAAACAGCGATAGCAAGGTTGCCCGTGCGTTGTTATAGCGTAGCCGATGGCTTAAATCCTCATGCGTCAACAATATCTGTGCGCTACCTATGCCCTGTTCTTCAAATATTGAATGATAGGCTTGCATCAATCCAATCTGCCCGACTGCGGCAGCGGCCTGCAAATGATGTAGCTTATCGGGCCGCTCATCCCAACCTAGACGGTAGATACCTTCGGCAATAGAACCGGAAGAGACTACGGTAAGGTGATAACCTCGGGCGTGCAAGGCTTTGATCTGTGATGCCCAGGTTTGTATCGCAGTAAGGTTTAATCCACGACCGTTTTTAGTAACCAAAGAGCTACCGATCTTGATAATCCAACGTTGATTTTTAACTTTCTGTTTGTCCATAATTCATTTGTTCCAAACGATCGGAGACGGCGTTTATTAATTCGGGAAGCCCTTTACCGCTTACTGCAGAAATTGTAAAGCACGGTTGCTCGGAGTGAACATTGCGCATTAATTGTTCGCGAAAGTCTGCTACTTCATCGTCCGCCATGCTATCGGTTTTGGTGCACACCAACCATCGTTCTTTAGTGCCTAATTCTGCATCAAAACAGGACAACTCCTTTTCTACGCAATGTATATTATGCGCTGCTGCCGCTGCCGATTCCACCGTACTGATATCGAGTAAATGTAATAATAACTTTGTTCTTTGCAAATGTCTTAGAAATTGTATGCCCAAACCCACACCTTCGGAAGCACCTTCTATCAGTCCGGGAATATCAGCAACCACAAAACTTCGGTATTCGGACGCTCTAACCACACCCAATGCAGGATATAGCGTGGTAAAAGGATAATCTGCAATACGCGGGCGGGCCGAACTAATTGCACTGAGCAGTGTGGATTTGCCGGCATTCGGCAAACCGAGTAATCCGACATCGGCAAGTAGCTTTAATTCCAAATAAAGCTCGCGACATTCGCCTGCCTCGCCGTGCGTAAATTGTCTTGGCGCGCGGTTGGTGGACGATTTGAAGCGCGTGTTCCCCAAACCGTGCCTGCCGCCGTCGGCAACGCGCAATTTTTTGTGGTGTTCCACAACATCGCCGATGAGTTCGCCGGTTTCGCGATGATATACAGCAGTGCCGGTCGGCACCCGCACCATTAAGTCGTCACCTTGCTTGCCACAGCGATTGGAACCTTGCCCTCTGATGCCGTCGGTTGCTTTGAATAACGGTTGATGCCTGAAATCGGCGAGCGTATTCAGTCCTTCATCACCGACTAGATACACCGAACCGCCGTCGCCGCCGTCACCACCATCCGGACCACCGTGCGGGATGCATCGTTCTCGGCGAAAGCTAACACAGCCGTCGCCGCCTTTCCCTGCCTGTACTGTGATAGAGGCTTCGTCTACAAAGTTCATTTTAAGATAGTATAGTACATGTTGCGACAAACGGTCGCATCATGTTGCGTGATGAGATTGCTTAGTTAGCGGAGATGCTGATGTAGCTTTTTTTCTGAGGCCCTTTGCGCTCAAATATCACCCGCCCGTCGGAGAGTGCGTAGAGCGTGTAATCTTTACCGCAACCTACATTGGTTCCGGGATGAAATCGGGTGCCTCGTTGGCGTATCAATATATTGCCGGCTTTGACAATTTCACCACCAAATCGCTTAACACCTAAGCGTTTGGATTGTGAATCACGTCCGTTGCGGGTGCTACCGCCTGCTTTTTTATGTGCCATTTTCTTCTCCCGATGTTTGTCCAGGTGTTTGTTCAGACTCAGTGCTCTTCATTTGCTCTTTATCGTTGTCCGATGAGCTTTGAATATCAGTAATCTCTATCTCGCTAAACGACTGGCGATGTCCTGCAGTGCGCGCATAGCGTTTGCGCCGCTTGAACTTGACCACTTTGATTTTATCTTTCTTCCCTAAACTTACGACTTTACCGAAGACCTGCACGTTTTCTAGATAGGGTGTGCCTATTTCTACACGACCCTCGTCGTTTAGCATCAAAACTTTGTCAAAGTTCACTTTGCTGTCAATGTCGTCGGGCAACAATTCCACTTGTATATTGTCTCCTTTTGAGACTTTATACTGCTTGCCACCAGTTTGAATAATCGCATACATAGTTTTATTTATCGCTTAGAGTATTGTACATCCTTACGTGCCTTGCGCAAGCCAACTTTCTTACGCTCAACGACGCGTGCGTCGCGAGTCAGAAAACCTTTCTCGCGCAAAAGTTTTCTGAAATTTTCATCGTGTTGCACCAACGCACGAGCAATTCCTAGTTGTATTGCCCCGGCTTGTCCGCTAATCCCGCCGCCTTTGACGGTGATTTCAAAATCAAATTTCTTTTTGCTTGCAATGGCTTCTAACGGCTGATGAATTAACATACGTGTCGTCTCACGACTGAAGTAATCTTTCATATTGCGTTGGTTCACTCGCATTTTGCCAGAACCTTCGGTTGTCACATAAACTCGGGCAACCGACGCTTTACGCCGTCCGGTGCCGTAATAACGCTTGCCGGTTGGTTTCGTTGCTTTCTTTTCCGTTTTGGCTGACTCTGTTTCTGCTGCTTTCATTTTTGTTTTGGCTTCTGTTTGTGCCGTTTCTTTTTTGGTAGCTTTTGTCTTTGTTTTAGCTGATTCTGTTTTCGTTGCTTTTTTGGACACTTCTGTCTTGGCTTCTGTTCCCGTTTCCGTTTTTGTTTCTTTTTCTGCCACTTTCGTCTTTGTCTCTGTTTCTGTCGCTTTTGCCATCGTTAAATCCTCAGTGTTTGTGGTTGTTGCGCGTCATGTCGGTGGGAACCTCCGGCGTACACACGCAGTTTAGCGAACATTGAACGCCCCAGTGAATTTCTTGGCAACATGCCCTTGACGGCTTTTTCTATCACTCGCTCCGGATGCTCCTCCAACAACTTTTGCAACGATTGTGATTTTAGAGAACCAATATAGCCGCTATGACGGTAATATATTTTGTCGCGCATTTTATTCCCCGACACTGCCACTTTTTCGGCATTGATAACAATGATGTGATCACCGACATCCATATGCGGGGTGAACTGCGGCTTATGTTTGCCGCGCAAACGCCGTGCCACTTCGGATGCCAGCCTGCCGAGTGGTTGATCGGTTGCATCAACTACAAACCAATCTCGTTTAATTTCATTAGCTTTTGCGCTGTATGTTTTCATTGTTAATAACTATTAATTTAATTTATATACTTCCTTCCTTCAAAGCAATGGGCTATCATAAACGAAATGATAGCTTTTAAGCAAGTCTTAATTTTATTGGGAGGGAATTCGTAGTGTATTATACAGCAAAAAGAGCGTATGCGTGGTCTCAAGAACCGCCGTTCGTCCATTTAATCCTAAAACGATGATTGGACAGTAGCATGCGTATCGTTATTATCGGGGCAGGCTTTGGTGGAGCATATACGGCTAAATACCTGCATAAAATCCCAGGCAGACAACACCAAATAGAAATCATCAACAGAGAAAATTATTTCGTTTTCCAGCCGCTACTGCCGGAAGTTGCATCAGGTGTCATTAATATACAAGATGCAGTCACGCCAGTTAGATTGATGCTCAAGGATATAGACGTACGCTTAGCAAGGGTGATTGATATAGACAAAGGCAAACAATGTGTTTATGTTTCTCAAGGTTCAAACTCCAAACTGATTGAAGTGCCGTTTGATCATTTAGTGATTGCCACCGGATTAAAACCTGAGTTGTCTATGTTGCCGGGCTTCACCGAACATGCGTTGACAATGAAAAATCTCTCCGATGCGTATCTGCTTAGGAATCATGTCATTGAGCGTCTGGAAGAATCCGACAGTGATAAAGACGAGCAAACCATTGCAAAGAATCTATGCTTCGTAGTCGGAGGTGGCGGATTTTCCGGGATTGAAACAATCGGTGAGCTACAAGAAATGATACATCGCACCTTGCGCTTCTACCCGCACATAAATAAAGATCAAATACGCATGGTACTTGTGCATAGCGGCGATAGAATTCTGCCTGAGATGGGTACAAAACTCTCGGAATATGTCAGGCATAAACTTGAAGCCAGAGGCATTGAGATTATCACCAACACCATGCTCACCGGAATGACTGCCGAGGCGGTAGAACTTGATAATGGCAAAATTATCAGCTGCAAAACCGTCGTTTCTACTGTCGGAAATTCGTTGCCGGAAATGGTGCAGAACTTAGATTTGCCGACTGAACGCGGCCGATTGTCGGTGGACGATAAATTGCGTATTGTCGGTTGTTCCAATATCTGGGCATTAGGCGATGTTGCGCGGGTGCCTAATGCGATTTCCGAGTTTAATCCCTGCCCACCCACTGCGCAGTTTGCGGTACGCCAAGCACAGTGCTTAGCGACCAATATCGCTGCAGAAATAGAAAACCGTCCGCTTACCGCCTTTGCCTACAAACCTAAAGGTTCGCTGGCTTCCATTGGTGATTACAAAGGGGTTGCCGAGATCAGAAACTTCCGTATTTCGGGATTTATTGCCTGGGCATTATGGCGAGTCATCTATTTGGCAATGTTCCCTGGTGCGGTCTCGCGGCTTCGCATTGCACTCAACTGGTTGCTTGACTACTTTGTTCCCCGCAATATCGTCCATATACAACAGCACCTGCCTTCCAGCACTTGCTTCATACGCTTCAAGGCCGGTGATGTGGTGATTGGAAAAAATCAAATACTGCGCGGTTTATATACCGTAGTCAGAGGTCGTCTACAATTAGAAGTGTATGAAGAAGACGGGAAAGTATTCAAGAGGGAGATTTTACCAGGCGATCATTTCGGTGAACGCACTATAGAGAAAAAGATATTAACCACCGGATCTCTTACCGCACTTGAAGAGAGTTATCTTATGTTTATAGAGCGTTCCGACTTCGCCAAACTGCGCGATTACTTACCCGGCTTTGGCAAGTACATCTCGTCATTGAATACCATTGCCACGCGCTATTCAAAGTCAATCGATGCCAAGCAGGCACGCAGAATGCCGGGGATGCGAATACGCAGCTAAACGGGCTGCCGAAAAACCTTTCCATGGGGTAGTTTTTTGCGTACCCACCATTTAGGACAAGCCTTAGCTTGTCCGACCTACATACCCATGTTAAGGTTCTGCACAAAGTTACGCCGTTTGTTGCAACAGCAACAAACGGCGGTATATAATTCTCATAAACGGTTTGCTATGGTTATGCGATTATTAATCTTAATGTTGATTTTGCTTCCGAGATTTTTCGGTCATGCTGGAGAACGCTCTGAGATGCATCAGGCGTGTAGTTTGATCGGTAATAAGCTGTCTTCGGTGAGTGTGCAAGAGTGTCTAGATTTGCAGCTCGTCGCAACGGGTGCTTATACTGAGCAAGGGCACGCAATCCTATATAAGGAATACCCACCGCTGGCGAGTAGAAAACCGCTGGCACGGGTTTTGTTTATTGGTGGTACTCACGGAGACGAGTATGCCTCGTTTAGCGTCTCTTTCAAGTGGATGGCTATACTAGACCGCCATCATTCGGGGTTATTCCATTGGCATTTTGCGCCGGCGATTAACTTGGACGGTTTGCTAAAAAGCCCTGCCACGCGCACCAATGCCAATGGAGTAGATCTAAATAGGAATCTGGCAAGTGCCGATTGGGAAAGCGAAGCATTATCGTATTGGATGCAGCAAACCGGTAGCAACCCACGTCGTTATCCCGGACAATCTGCGCGCAGTGAAAGCGAGAGTCGTTGGCTGGAGCAGGAAATTGAAAACTTTCAACCTGATGTAATCGTCTCACTCCATGCGCCTTACGGCTTGGTTGACTACGACGGGCCCGCGTCAGTAAAGCCTCCTACCTTTCTAGGTTCTCTGAAGTTTAGTGATCTAAAAACCTTTCCCGGCTCTTTAGGTCGTTATGCCGGTGAAGACTTAGCGATACCAGTGCTAACAATAGAATTGAAATCGGCGCGTTATATGCCCAGTGACCATGATTTGCGGAAGATGTGGGTGGATCTAGTGCGCTGGCTCCGCTATAACGTGCCACAATCTGACTAAACGTTTGGTCGTTTATACCCGCCCTTCAAAAATAATTTTCCATTCGCCATCTTCGCGTTGCCAAATTTGCTTTTTGCGATAAGCGATGTTGTAGTTATTGCTTTTATAGTCTTGGTCAAAATGCACGGTATAACGTTCCGGCTTCGTTGAATAGCGAAATAAATCTATTTCTTTAATTGCCACCTTAACGAAGGTTTTCTTCTCAGCGTTGCGACGGGTTTGGTTCAGCATTTGCTGATAATTAAGTTTCATATCTTGATATTCTGCAGAGTAATGTTCTAAGTATCTTTCTACATTTAAACTTTGCCAATCGTTTTGCCATTGTTCTATCATCGATAATAATTGTTTCCGGCGCGCTTCCCACGACACGGTATCTAACCAGTCGACTTGGTTTGCTAATACCACTGGCGTTTGAGCCGGATCAATATGCTCCTTTAACCATTGCATGACCGAGTTGCTACTAACGATGCAACCACGGCTGGTCTCAGGAGGACGGCTGTAAGTGATACGAGGAACTCCGTGTAGCCATATACCGGAACCACTACGGCGTAGTGTTTGATCCCATCGGTTGGGATAATTCAGCACATAGGCTCCAATCCCATATAGCTCCGGTAATTGATCATCATCCAAAGTATTAGTGATTTTATATACCCCTATGGGCGTGCGATTGTCTCCTTCTCTCTCCTTATTCATACCTTCTTTGCCGGCGGATGCGTAATAGTCGGCAATTAAATGCGGTCTGCCTTCATGATTTTCGAATACATACAAACGCGAGTATTCAGCATCAAACAATAATACATGCCGGTGATTTTGCGACACCTGCACGATATTGACAGGTAGCTCGTTTGATTTTGGCGGCGGCTGCATTAGGCGCGCGGTAGCCTCCTCAGCCAAACCAGCAATACGCGCTTTGCTTTGTGCGGCAGAGTTCGCCAACAAAGGCGAATGTTGTGCTTGAGCGGCGATGAGATCTGCATAGACCATTCTAGCAAGATGAAAGTTTGGGTGATTTTCCAAAGTATCCACCAAAATAGACTTCGCTTTTTGTACTTCCCCGATAGAGATTGCGGCAAATGCCTTTTCCAAATTAACTTCGGTAGTTTCTTTTTCTATCGTCTCGTTATCGGCAAGCGCAACTGAGGTTAGAAAACACAATGCTAAAAAAATTGTTTTGCTCATTTTTAGATATTACGACTGGCTAACAACGCGCTCGGATTTAATCTTCCAACCGGCTTCGGTTTTATAGAATTCCAGTTGTTTAATGACCGCACTTTTCAACAAATTAGATTGATAATGTTGTCTGAATGTCAGTGTAGCATTGTTTTCGTCTTGTTTCTTGACGGAAAGGTTTGATATCCGGATCTTGATAAATTGAGGATTGACGATACGTGTCTCTCGCAGTTTTCGCCAACGCATATGCGCAGTCCCCGAGCGCGGGCGATAATCTTTGATATAACTGTCAAAATAGGCATCTAGGTCTTGGCGACTCCATGCGTCAACCCACTGTTTTAGGCTCGCAGTGATTTGATCTTTATCGGTATTGGAAGGTGCCGGACGCGCTTCCTCAACCAGCGGTTTTTCTATAGTTTCTTCCGCCAGCACGAGTTCGGCTGCACTTGCTTTCTCAGTGGCATCATCATCAATCGGCTGCGGGGTGTCAATAAGCGTCAGCTGAGGCGTGGTTAATTTCAATGAGTCTAAAGATAATGCTTTTTTATATTCTTGTGCAGCCTGATAATTATATAAAGATTGTAAGTTTTTATAACTGATGGAAAGCGTGGGATGACTTAAAATTGCATGTTCTAAAAGCCTGATTGCGAGTGCGGGTTGATCTTGGTAAACCGCAATAACTGCAAGATTATTCAATAGCACTGGTTCGTCGGGATAGTTTTCTTGTAATCGTTTGAATAAACGGTGTGCACCTTCCCAATCACTATTGTTAAATTTTTCTATTGCTTGACGATACACAGGATCCTCGCCGATATCGGCAGCCACGCTGGAGAGAGCAAATAACGAAGCAATAGCCGCTATCAAGCCGTATTTAATAACCCAAAAATTCATGTTTGTTTTCAACATAACAAGTATTCTATATCCAAAAGGAATACTATTTCTCACGATTAAGAATCTTGTCCTTCTGTCGTTAACGGCGGCTCTTTTAAGATAGAGAAATCATAGACTGTATTGAGATGATAAATCATCGGTCCTCTATGTGGTGGTGAAATCTTAACCGTGGCATACTTCATGATGTCTTTTTCAACTAGATAGAGCATTTCATTATCTATTGTTTTGCCATTCTTACCCGAAACAAGTTTTCTTAAATTAGGAAAATCATAATAGCGGTATACTTGATAATCGGATTTTAGAAAATTAAAAAACTTAGGGCTATGTATATCGGAAATAATATACAATCGAGAACCTTTGCTAATTGAATTTTCCAACACTGATTTAATTTGCTTCTTTGATGCTGCAAACGGAAATATGCGGCGATCGTTATTTCTACCTCCAAATGATGCGCACACATGCATACACGCATAATAGACTTTATCCAAAGAAATGTCGACATGCTGCTCGTCATTCGCTTCGCCGTGTATTCTCATAAAAAAATAACGCTGTGCCGTCATTGCATCTTCACGAGATATACCTAAAATATCTAGCATCTCGTCAACAAGTCTATTTACTGTCTCCAAATCTTTTCTTTCTCTAACTGCAGGAGGCTTTTTAAGGCACAAAAGGTCATAGACTGTATTGAGATGGTAACTCATTGGCCCTTTATGAGGTGGTAAAATTTTCACCGTAGCATACTTCATGATGTTTTTTTCAACTAGATAGAGCATCACATTATCTATTTTGCTACTGTCCTCACCCGAAACAAGTTTTCTTAAATTGGGGAAGTCATGATAGCGGTATACCCTATAATCGGTTCTTAGAAAATCAAAAAACTCAGTCCTATGTATATCGGACATCACATAAAGTCGAGCGCCTTTACTGATTGAATGTTTCAACACTGATTTAATTTGCTGCTTTGATGCCGTAAACGGAAATATGGGTTGCTCATAATCTCTATCTTTGATCGATGCACGCACATGCATGCATGCATAATAAACTCTATCTAGAGAAATGTCTTCGTGTTGCACATCACTTATCTCATGGTTTATCCTACTTAGAAAATAATGTTGCGATGCCATTGCAACTTTACGAGACGCACCTAAGGCACTCAGAGTCTCGTCAATTAGTCTATTTAATTTCTCCGAATAGGGGAAGTCTATATAGTAGTCATCATTTTGATATTTTTCGTAAATTTTAACATAATCAAATGTTGGGTCTCTACGGATCAAAACATCGTAGCGTTGATTCAGCTCTTCACTGACGATTTCATCGGCGGCAAGACTATACACTTTGCCAGGTGCATAGCCAGCTAAGTTGAGTTCTTTTTCTTTAATCCAAGGTTGAACCAATGTACTAAATCTATAGCATCCTTGTTCAAATTGAACATTCATAATGTTGGACAAATCAAGGTAATCCTCAAAACATAAGTCAGCTCTACTATCACCTAAATTATGGGTTGGGCTCATAGTAAATTCTCCGATGACAGGAATTCTACTTAAGTGCCGGGCTTCCTTAAAGATAAGGTTCAACATTCTAAACACGTTATCAGCACCCGTTTTACGCCCAGTCATGGAAAATAAGAGATATTTATTCGGTAATAAATTTTTACTCAATGAAGATATTACTACCGGCTTAGGATTTAATTTTTGAATTTGCCCGCGAAATATTTCCGTGAATGGCTGTTTCTTCAGCGGTTTTTTATAGATTGGCCTCTTGGATGGTGGATTCTTTAAGGAAGTTAGATCGTAAACCGTATTAAGGTTATAAATCATCGGGCCTTTGTGGGGTGCTAAAATCTTAACCGTGGCATACTTCATAATGTTTTTTTCAACCAGGTAAAGCATCACATTATCTATCTTCCTGCCGTCCTCACCTGAAACAAGTTTTTTTAATTCAGGAAAATCATGATAGCGATATGTCCGATAGTTGGACTTTAAAAAATCAAAAAATTCAGGTTGATGTATATCGGACATGATATAGAGCCGAGAACCTTTAGCAATTGAATGTTCAAGCACTGATTTAATCTGTTTCTTCACTGCTGCAAACGGAAATATAGGCTGCCCAGAGTCTCTGTCTTTAATAGATGCACGCACATGCATACAAGCATAATAAACTTTATTCAGAGGAATGCTGTCGTATTGCTGATTCCATCCGCTACTGCTTACCCTATTTAGAAAATACTGTTGCGCCACCATCGCATCATGGCGAAATATACCCAAAGAACTCAGTACCTCGTCGGTAAGAGTATTTACTTTTTCCGAATACGGAAAGTCTATCAAGTATCTACCGTATTTATATTTTTTACCAACGGTAGCATACTTAAATGTCGGGTCTCTACGAATCAACACATCGTAGCGTTGATTCATTTCTTCAGTGACGATTTCATCGTTGTTAAGATTATAGACTTCGTCCGGTGCATAATTAGCTAAATCCAGCTCTTGCTCTTTCATCCAATCTAGATGAGATGCAGTGGGTTTATGACATCCCTGCTGAAGTTGAACAGTGATGCCGTTTGACAAATCGAGGTAATCTTCAAAGCGCAAGTCGGTTCTGTTATCACCCATGTTATGCCTTTGGCTAATATTAAATCCTCCGATAACAGGAATTCTATTTAGATGCTGAGCCTCTTTGAAAATGCGGTTCAACATGCTAAACACGTTATCTACACCCGTCTTGCGCTCAGTCATCGAAAACAAGAGATATTTTTTAATCATGTTTTTAAGTATACTTTTATCCTGTAAGAATATGGTTCAGTAATCGTTTAGAACTTAATTTTTTCATGCACTTTGCCATAAGTTTTGGGAATTTTCTAAGACATAGTTTCTTGCTTAACGGTTCTTGTGAGAAAATTAGATCATGAATCATTCGCCTTAAGGCTTGTATCGTTAATCTATGCGGAAGTTTTTTCAAGAGTGTGAGATCGTAGACCGTATTAAGATGATAAATCATCGGCCCTTTATGCGGCGGTAAAACCTTAACCATGGCATGCCTCATAATGTTTTTTTCAACCAGATAAAGCATCACATTATCTATTTTGCCACCATCCTCACCCGAGACCAGTCGTTTCAAATTGGGAAAGTCATGGTAGCGATATACCCGATAGTCGGATTTTAGAAAATCAAAAAAATCAGGCTGGTGTATATCGGACATAATATAGAGCTTTGAACCTCTAGCAACAGCCCCTTGCAATACGGTTTTTATTTGTAGTTTCAACGAGCCGAATGTAAATATAGGTTGTTCATAATCTCGGTCGTTAATAGAAGCGCGCACATGCATGCACGCATAATAATTTGTATTCGGTTTGAGCATGTTTGTGATTGTGCTATCACACCAATCCGCACCATCAACCCGACTTGAGAAATAGTGTTGCGCAGTCATAGCATGCGCTCGGGATGTCCCCAGAACATCTAATACCTCATCAGTCAATTTGTTTAGCTGCTTTGAATATCTAAAATCTATCAAATACTTGCCGTGTCTATACTTTCTGCAAGTGCCAACATAGCTAAATGTCGGATCTCTGCGAATCAACACATCGTAGCGTAGGTTCATTTCTTCGCTAACGATTTCTTCGTCAGAAAGAAAATATACCTTATCAAAAAAATAAGAATCCAATACTAAATCTTCCTCCTTGACCCAACTCAGGTGAGATGCAATGGGTCTATGGTAACCTCTTTCAAATTGACAAGTCTTACTATTAGACAAGTCAAGGTAATCTTCAAAACACAAGTCGGTTCTGCTATCACCTAAGTTGTGAGTCGGGCTCATAGTGAATTCTCCAATGGCAGGAATTCTATTTAGGTGTTGCGCTTCTTTGAAAATAAGATTCAACATTCTAAACACGGTATCCATCCCTGTTGCCCGTCGAGTCATCGAAAACAGGAGATATTTTTCTGTCATTTTTCGTAGCAAACTTTCATTTAGCAAGGATGCGGCTCAACAACTGCCTAATAAAACTATAAGCCGTTCGCTTCAATGCTCCTACCTGTAAGACTGGAGGTTTTTTCAAGATGTTAAGATTGTAAACCGTATTGAGATTATAAATCATCGGGCCTTTATGCGGTGCTAAAATCTTAACCGTGGCATGCTTCATAATGTTTTTTTCAACCAAATA
Source organism: uncultured candidatus Poriferisulfidus sp. (assembly GCA_965200865.1). GTDB lineage: Bacteria > Pseudomonadota > Gammaproteobacteria > Poriferisulfidales > Oxydemutatoraceae > SP5GCR1. Next base: position 2,014,263 of record CBDAVG010000002.1, read on the forward strand.
AAGCATCACATTATCTATTTTCCTACCGTTCTCACCCGAAACAAGTTGTCTTAATTTAGGAAAATCATGGTAGCGATATATCCGATAACTGGATTTTAGAAAATCAAAAAAGTCAGGCTGATGTATATCAGACATAATATAGAGCCGACAACCTTTAGCAATTGAATGTTCAAGTACCGATTTAATTTGCTCCTTCACTGCCGTAAATGGAAATATGGGCTGCCCGAAATCCCTGTCTTTAATAGAAGCACGCACATGCATACACGCATAATAAACTTTGTTCAGAGGGATGCAGTCATGCTGCACATCCCACCCGCTACTGTTTACCTTATTTAGAAAATAATGTTGCGCCGCTATTGCAACTTTACGAGACATGCCTAAAGAATCCAGTATCTCGTCAACGAGTCTATTTATTTTCTCCGAATATGGAAAATCTATAAAGCAGTCGTCGTATTTATATACTTTACAAGTACTAACATACTTAAATGTCGGATCTCTGCGAATCAGTACATCGTAGCGTTGATTCATTTCCTCATTAACGATTTCATCATCAGCGAGGTTATATACTTGATCAAATGCGTAATTAGCTAAATCCAGTTCTTGTTCTTTAATCCAATCTACACCATCAGTGATGGGTCTATGACCCTCTTTCCCCAATCGGTGGGTCACACCATTTGACAAATCAAGGTAATCTTCAAAGCACCAGTTGAATCGATTATCACCTAAGTTATGTGTCGGGCTCATAGCAAATTCCCCAATAACGGGAGTTCTATTTAAATATTGCGCCTCTAGAAGAATGCGGTTCAACATTGAAAATGCGTTATCCACACCCGTTTCACTTCTAGACATGGAAAACAAAAGATATTTCTTGCCGTTTGGTTGGAGATTTGCCATAGTAAATTGGTTGTTTATACTAAAGTTTTGGGGAAGCAACATAAAACATTGATTATAAAAAAGTGTTACTTTATACTGAAAATCTATAATCAGGTGTTATGAACATGCGGACAATTATATCAACAAAGGTTCTAACAATGCCGTAAATCAAATAAGGAGGGGAATATGCCAATAAAGCCAATATCATCAACCGTGCCGTTGAGAAAAGACGTAGTGCCATCTCAGGACACGCCATCCAGTTTTGCAGGTAAACAAGTTCGTCTCGGTGGTCAACAGGGGTTCATCACCGAAACAAAATCATATTCGGAGCATGATGAAATTAAAGATATCCATAATCGCTCGATTTCGCCCTCGGATGACAGTGCATCATTCATAACATCAGATGGGGACGATGACACCACCAGTTTTCATTCAGCTGTAGAATTTTTGGAGGATAGCTTCCCGACAAACAATGTTGCAACTAACAACGCAACCGAGAGCGAATCTTTACAAACAAATAGCACCGATTATCACCAAGCTACGGCAATCAATGAAGAGATCGTAAAAGATTTGGAAAATGCTAACCATGAACGATTAAATCAATATATTAAAGATTTTACTGATGTCTATGAAGGTACCGAGGCAACACACGGGATTGCAACTGATCTAAGGCAGCCGCTGTATGCGATGGTAAATTACGGCGCAAAACTTGACAAAGATATGCAACGTCTAGAGATGCTCGGCCAAAAGTTACAGAATCAAGGATTATCCAAACGAGAAAGTTTGGAGATGAAAGCCTTGATGAATTGCAACAGGTATAACTTGTCTTTTGCACAAGGGTGGCTATCCGCAACTATGGCACTCAAAGCAAACGCCGGCACAATGAATGAACCGACTGCAACATTATTTACCGCATTATCAAACCGTCTCGCCACACGGCACATGAATCTAGCCGACACGATTTCTCTTTACGAAGATAGATTACCTGCTAGAGAACCGTTAAGTCGTCAAGACCGTATAGAATATAGCCTTTTGACTGCACGTGCCGGTCTTAGAACATTCGATACCATGATGCGTTCACAAAAGGACATTGATCCGAACACGTTTGTAAAAATGAAGAGAACCCGTCGGTCTTTGGAAAAGCATTGCGTAGAACTTGAGCAGGCAGCCAGACTTGCCAGAGGTCGAATCAAAATTGATGAAAGCAACCCTCAGCTTAAACTTGAATCCCCTGATACCTGGACCGAGGACTTTGATTTGGTTAAAGACAAAGGGCAAATCAGATTGCCACCCCATGCCGCCGAGCAGTTAAGCAGCAATTGGAACAAAATCCCGCCGATCTTGGCTTTGCGTCATCCACATTTATCCCAGCGAGACATGACGCGACTTTTTATAACATTCCAATTGAAAAGAGAAGGCATAGATGTCACACAACTTCCTAAGTTTGAAACTATTTACGAACAGGCTTTGATAACCGAAATCAATGAAGGTGAATGGCCGATTATTGATAAATCTTTGCAGTTTAATATCAACGGCAAAAGACACACTTGCCGTAGCACAATTACTCCCGGCAGGCATTTGGTGGGGCGACTTCAGAAACCTTATAAAGACAACGGCATCAGCTATGCGGATCGTATGCAAGCCGACCATGCACCGAATATGGCACACACCCAACTAGTTGCCGAAGACGGAGAAACTCTATTCTCCGGCGTGCGACACGGAATACTTGATGCTTATGATTATGACGATAAGAGAGTTCGTAATTTTTCCGATGCACAACTTACCAGAATGGCTAAGGCTATTTACGACGATGAACAACATAGGTTACGCAGCACCGACACCTCTACGCTGGAACAACAACTTCGGGCTGTAGAAGAAACCGAAGACGACGGAGGATCCTTGACCTTAAACAGCAACACAGATTATTGGGGAGGTGTTGGCGGAGATCCCGAGTCTGTGAGCGAATTATCTTATAGAAAACGCTACCTTGAAAAACAAATAACATTAAGAAACGAACACGCAAAAGAAATAGTCAGGGAAATTAAAAGCGACCCTAAAAGGCGGACGCATTATATCAACGAGATGCGTAATTTGGCATCTCGGAAGATGGCACGAGAGGTACTGAGTGCTACCATAGTTTCCGACCCGGCTAAATTACAGGCTGCTTTGGACGGTAAAACCGTTGATGTTACGATGAACTCAGTCTCTTTGGTGACACCCGACTGGCTACGTCATATCGGAGGTATTGCCAAAGATGAACGGCGTATGCTGGAACATCAAACTCAAGGCTTACAATCTCTAGCCAGCGGACGGTCTCCCAACAATCCGGTTCGGTTGACAATCAAAGATGATAATGGCCAACCCAGAGAGATCAAAGTAAATCTTAAGGTACGTACTTTTAATTTCGGTGTCAACGATTACGCACTCGCTAAAACGGTTTTGCCATCTCATTTCCCTATTTGGCGTAATCTGATGGGTTGGGGGTTTTCAGCATCCTTGAACGATCCGCAGTTAACGGAACTACTGGGTGCCCGAAATGACGGTGCATTAGGCGGGGCTGTGGCAGACAAACTGCAAGAACTTGAAAAGAGCGATGACCCTAAAGTCCAGAAACGAGCGATATTACTGAGAGAAACTGCCACTCAAGCGAAGCAAATTTGGAAAAATCGTTCTTTCTGGAGTGGTAATAACGAACCCTATAAAATGGTATCCCGGCTGGCGTTGACTAGTCATTTGATGGGTGAAACCTCTTTATTCAACTGCAAAAGCGGTAAAGACCGCACTGGGCAGCTGGACGCAGAAGTAAAATATCTGGCAGCGGTCGGACATGCAACCGGGCATATACCCGAACCCGATAGTGCTCACACCACTGAGTCGCGCAAAATGCGTACCACCTTTACACTGGATGCCGGCAATTTGGAAATACAGCGTATGAACACCGGCTTACCAGGCTATAAGCTCAGAAATATACCTGGTCTTAAGGCGATGTTGGAGGAAGGCACACAAGCTAAGTACGAAGGTGGTTCGGATCTTGTTTAAGCGATTGGATAAAACTATGCTATAATAACGATATATATTCTTTAGCACAAGAAAACTATTTTTAGTAAGCGTGGGCTTTCACCTAAATCTTGGGCAGAAGCATAGTATTCATATATTTACAGGAGTTTTAACAATGTCGGTAGAAAATGTTCTAAAAATGATTAAAGACGAAAATATCAAATATGTAGATTTTCGTTTCACAGATACTAAAGGCAAGGAACAACATGTAACTGTGCCTGCCGAAATTGCTTGCGAGGACGGCTATTTAGCAGGAGGCAAGATGTTTGACGGGTCGTCTATTGCCGGATGGAAAGAAATCAACGATTCGGATATGCTTTTGATGCCGGATTTTGAGACTGCACAAATAGACTCGTTTTATAACGATCTCACACTTTGTTTGCGTTGCGATATATTGGAACCCGATACCAAGAAGCCGTATAACAGAGATCCACGCTCTATTGCAAAACGTGCTGAACAATACCTGAAAGAAACCGGTATCGCAGATGTTGCTTATTTCGGGCCGGAGCTTGAGTTTTTCGTATTTGATAGTGTTCGCTGGTTTAGTGCCCATAGAGGATGCAGTTATAAAATTTATTCTTCCGAAGCGGTCTGGAGCAGTAATGAAAAATACGAAGGAGGAAATATCGGACACCGCCCTGGCATCAAGGGTGGCTATTTTCCGGTGCCTCCGGTTGATTCCTTACAAGATATACGCTCGGCTATGTGCGAGGCACTCTCCGAGATGGGAGTGGTCACTGAAGTGCATCATCACGAGGTTGGCACCGCCGGTCAATGCGAAATCGGAACTCGTTATGCTTCCTTAGTGAAACGAGGCGATATCAGTCAAATTCAAAAGTATGTGGTGCAGAATGTTGCTAATAACTACGGTAAAACGGCAACTTTTATGCCCAAGCCGATAGTTGGAGACAACGGTACCGGCATGCATGTGCATCAGACTTTGTCTAAGGATGGTCAAAATATATTTGCCGGCGATGAGTATGCAAATCTATCGGAGACCGCTCTGTACTATATCGGTGGGATTCTAAAGCACGCTCGGGCAATCAATGCCTTTGCCAATGCAGCCACCAATAGTTACAAGCGATTAGTGCCAGGGTTTGAAGCACCAGTCATGCTTGCTTATTCGGCACGCAACCGCTCAGCAGCTGTGCGGATACCGTATGTGATCAATCCCAAAGCAAGACGGATAGAGGTGCGTTTCCCTGATGCGGCAGGCAATCCTTATCTAACCTTCGTTGCTATGTTGATGGCAGGTCTAGATGGCATACAAAACCGTATACACCCGGGTGAACCCATGAACAAAGATCTATATGAATTGTCCCCAGAAGAAGAAAAAGCGATACCAAAGGTCGCAGCCTCGCTAGACGAAGCATTGGATGCGCTGGACGCAGATAGAGACTTTTTAACAATGGGTGATGTGCTTACCAACGATGCGATAGACGGCTATATAGAGCTAAAAATGGAGGAAGTTTCGCGCCTACGGCAAGCAACCCATCCAGTTGAATTTGATATGTATTATAGCCTATAAAAAGGCGACTATCCGTCCTGCACAAACTACACTTAGACGCGGTTAAGCCTAGCTAGGCATTGGCTTTTAAGTAGACCAGCAGCGCAACAAACCATACAGTCGCAGCAATAGTCTGCAACCAGCCATATAAAATGACACCAGCGGCAATATCTATTAAGCCGAGTGAGAAATAAACGAGTGCCAATAACGCGGCAAGTTGACAGCTTTTGCTACGACCGTGCAACAGCCCTCGTAATACTGCCAGTAGAGGGAGACCTAATAACAGTATGGGGATCATCCGTGGTATGCTCTCAGGAGGATTAATCCATGCATTCCAAGCGACCAGCACACTCAATAACATCAAGTAGGCTGCCAACGAGGTGAGCCAGGCAATATTTTTAGTTGATATCATTGTTGCGATAAAGCCAACTTTGCAATACGCTCGCCAAATGCGCGACACAATTCGCTCTCGTCATCGTCCACTGTACGATTCGCTTGCTTGCCCGCCACATGACTAGGTCCGTAGGGTGTGCCGCCACTTTGCGTACGATTCAGTGCAGTTTCGGTATAAGGTAATCCGCATAGAATCATCCCGTGATGGAATAACGGCAACACCATTGAAATCAGCGTGGTTTCTTGGCCACCGTGCATACTTGATGTAGATGTGAATACACCGGCAGGCTTACCAACCAAAGCACCGTTTAACCACAGACTTGTAGTTTGGTCTAGGAAATGCTTTAGCGGCGCAGCCATATTGCCAAAATGGGTCGGGCTCCCTAGCACCAATCCGTCGCAATCTGCCAACTCTTCAAGCGTTGCAAAAGGCGGACCTTCTTTAGGAATGGTGGTTTGATTACTATGCAGAGTTTGATCATCGTGTTTAGTGATAGCAGGTACCGTGCGCAGTTTTGCTTGCGCTCCGTCAACGCTTTCAACACCGCGTGCAATCAAACGCGCCATTTGTTCGGTGGCACCATGCACGCTGTAATAAATGATAAGTATCTGGCAATTTTTCACTGAAATGATTACTAGCTTAATTTATATTTAATACGCAATAGAACCGCCGGATTGAGCCTGACGAGGTAGTTGTGTATCGTACCTGTACGATTTATACATTCCTCCATTGGGTCTATATAGCCTATAATTAGCAAAACATTATTGTAGCACTATGGGTAAAAACACAGCCATGATTCGTCGGATAGGTCTTCTAAGATTGATGCTTTATGTAGCGGGTTTGCTCGTTATTATTTTTTTACCAGAACCAGGAATGCAAACTGATGTTGAGTGGCCTGCAATATTAACCACGGTGGTGGTACCAGCACTTGCCCCAATTATTTTCATGGTGATTTTATTCGATCTTGTCGTATCCAAAGTAGTGAACAAAGGAAATGACAATCCAATACCAGAAGCCAAATTTTTCTGGGTTGGCTTAGCCATTGCTCTGATTATTCTCTTGAGATGGCTACCTTATCTGCTTTCGCTCACATAGTTTAATCCAAATAATCAAAAAAGTTTTTCCAAATCCTCTTCTTTATCTTTGCTTCCCGGCACAGGAGCAATCTCTTTAGGTAAGTAATCTCTTCTAAAAGTCTCCGATATTGCATTGGTGTCGCTGGGGTGCGCAAGCATGCCGCTTTGTGCGTCTACTTTTGCGCTAATAATCTCGGGAGGTCTATAAAATAAGGTTTCACCTTTCTCGGACAGAACTTTCTCCATAAAATCTATCCAAATAGGTAATGCTGCAACTGATCCCGTCTCACGATTCCCTAGCGGTTGCTGATTGTCAAAACCAACCCAAACGGTGCAGACTATATCGCGGTTAAAGCCTGAAAACCAAGCATCATGTTGGTTGTTGGTTGTGCCAGTCTTGCCGGCAATATCGCTACGTTTTAAGGTGCGGTAAGCTCTACGTCCGGTGCCTAATCGGGTAACACTTTGTAGCATACTAGATAATTGGTAAGCAATATCGGGTGGAATAACTCTAGGCATAAATTGTGTTGCATCCTCTGATACGATTTCCGTCGCTACTTCGTTGCTAGTGTTTTCTTGGTAGCAATTTTCGGCACAAGGTTGCGGTGGCGATGCTTCAAAAAACAGCTTTTCGTTAGCGTATATTTTTTCAATAAAATAAGGTGCGATCAAAAATCCACTATTGGCGAAAGTTGCATAACCGCGTGCAATTTCTAGAGGTGTTGCCACGCCCGAACCCAATGCCACAGTTAAGTTATAAGGATGATCCTTGCGCCCAAAACCAAAACGCATGATGTAGTCCAAGGTTTTTCTCAACCCCAGCGCATCTACCAATTTCACCGAAACCATATTGCGCGAGTAAGTGAGTGCTTCTCGAAGCCGCGTGGGACCGAAAAATTTACCGCTATAATTCTCAGGTCGCCAATCCTGACTGGCAAATGTCTCGCTAAATACCACTGGCGTATCGTTGACTATCGTTGCCGGCGTATAACCTTCCGACAATGCAGCCGCATAAATAAAAGGTTTGAAACTGGAACCCGGTTGTCGCTTTGCTTGGGTTGCACGATTGAACTTACTCTGATAAAAATCAAAACCACCAGTCAATGCAAGTACTGCTCCGGTATTCGGATTCAACGCAACCAACGCGCCTTCAACTTGCGGAATCTGCCCCAGCTGTCGTTGTCCTTCGTCCTGCTCTAGAAGCCATACGACATCGCCTTTTTGTGCTAGTTTTGTAGCATCTTCTAACTGCGGCCCCACATAATTTTGATTGAGGTAGGGTTGCCATTGCCAACTTGAGCGCGTGAGTGTGGTCTCTAGCCTGCCTTTATATATCACTCGTATCGTCTCTTCAGCTGCCTCCAATACGACTGCTGGCACGAGCCCCCCTACTTCAGGTAGCTGTTTTAATTCTTTTTCCAGTGCCTCAGGATTGCTTAGAACTTCTATCGCAATTCGCTCTTTGGCCCCACGCCAACCGTGGCGACGGTCATAGTCAAGTAATCCACGTCTTAAACTAGCTTGAGCCTCTTGTTGCATCGTAAGACGAACGGTAGTGTATACATCAAAACCATCGGAGTAGGCTTTATCTCCGTATTGCTCAACCATATAGGCGCGTACCATCTCGGCAACATAGGGAGCATCTAATTCTACTTTGATATCGTGCTCGGCTGCGGTAATTGGTGCCGCCATCGCAGTTTCGTACTCGGCTGAAGAAATCATGTTAAGTTTCAGCATACGCCCTAAGACATAAGCTCGACGCTCCAGTGCCTTTTGAGGGTTGGCAAGCGGGTTATATATCGAAGGAGCTTTAGGCAAACCGGCGATCATCGCATTCTGAGCCAAAGTTAATTCGCCGATATTTTTTCCATAGTAGATTTCGGCGGCGGCGGCAACACCATAAGCTCGCTTACCCATAAAAATTTTATTCAGATATAAATTGAGTATCTCTTCTTTACTAAGCAAACGCTCAATAATCAGGGCGAGATAAATCTCCTTGATTTTTCGTTCGTAGGTGCGCTGGTTGGTCAAGAAAAAGTTGCGCGCGAGTTGCATGGTAATCGTACTACCCCCCTGGGTGCGTTGGCCTGTTTCTATTAAATTGATGGTGGCACGTATCAAGCCTTCGTAATCTACGCCTAGGTGTTCGTAAAAACGATCATCCTCGGCAGCGATGAAAGCGTCTATGATTTGACGAGGCACCTCTGCTATATCAATAGGCACACGACGTTTGTCACCGAAAACCGCAATAAGATTACCCTCGGAGGTATAAACCCTGAGCGGTGTTTGCACCCGAATCGTTTTAATTTCTTCCAACGACGGGAGTTCCGGCGCAATATAGATGTATACTGCTACAACGACAACAACACCTAGGGTGAGTAGTGCGGTAATAAATAGTAGTAATCGTTTTATGAGTTTGAACACGATAGACATATATCAATAAACTAGGTTGGGCATAATCTCAATTTTAGCATAGAGCATACGATGAACATATTCCTAATAGGACCAATGGCAGCAGGCAAAAGCCATATTGCCAAGACCTTAGCAGAATGTATGAAAAGTCGTTTTTACGATACCGACGAGTTGATCTGTCAACATGCCGGTATGGATATTCCGACAATATTCCAAAACGAAGGTGAGGCAGGTTTTAGAAAGCGCGAAGCCGAAGTGGTGCAGAAGCTCATAGGCAATCGCAATATGGTCGTGGCAACTGGCGGCGGTGTGGTTCTAGATAAACAGAATTGCAAGAACATGAAAGATAATGGTACAGTAATTTATTTAAGCACATCTTTGGATACTCGTTATGAAAGAATACAAAACCCAACTGGGCGCCCTTTGCTGATGGAGGGAGATGTCTATGAAACGATGCAAAACTTGGATCGTGTGCGCATCCCTATATACGAAGCACTTGCCGATTTTATCGTTGATAACAACGGCACCACCGAGTCGGCAGTGAAAAAAATCGTTGGATATATCCACAACCCAAAACAGACATGACTACTTTAACGGTAGAACTTGGCCGGCGTAGTTACCCCATCCGTATAGGGCGAGGGTTACTGGCACAAGTCGGTGAATTATTGGCACAAAGCTGGCAAGGGTCTCATCTGGTGATACTTTCAGACGAAGAGGTCGCACCGCTTTATTTGCAAACAGTATGTGATGCAATCGGCACAGAATTGAAAATAGATCAAATTGTGATACCGGCAGGCGAATCGTATAAAACATTGCAGACTTTTGAGCAGATCTGTACCCAACTACTGCAGTACAGAGTCGAACGAGATGCACTGCTCGTAGCACTCGGCGGCGGCGTGGTCGGAGACATTGCTGGTTTCGTTGCCGCAAGTTATCTGCGTGGCATTGCTTTTGCACAGGTTCCTACAACTCTACTTGCTCAAGTAGATTCTTCGGTAGGTGGCAAAACCGCGGTCAACCACGCTTTAGGAAAGAACATGATCGGGGCTTTTTATCAACCGTGCTGTGTTATCACCGACTTGAATACGCTTGACACGCTACCACCTCGGCACTATGTTGCGGGACTTGCTGAGGTTGTCAAATACGGCTTGATTGCAGATGCCAATTTTTTCACTTGGCTGGAGGATCATGTAGAAGCACTACTTGCACACGATGACGAAGCTTTGTGTTATGCGATAGAACGCTCGTGTGCTATCAAGGCGGAAATCGTCGCTGCTGATGAATTAGAGCAGTCTGGCAAGCGCGCCTTGCTTAATTTAGGGCATACCTTCGGGCATGCTATAGAAGCGACCTTGGGCTACGGGTTTTGGCTACATGGTGAAGCTGTGGGGTGCGGTCTTGCGCTCGCTGCGCGACTGTCTCTAAACTTGGGCTATCTGCCTAAAGAGAGCGTTGATCGCATTGTCTCATTACTCAATCGTTTTGGATTGGCGACATCCAAACCAACCACTTTAGATACACAGGCGTTGTTAGATGCAATGACATTGGATAAAAAGAACAAAGGCGGACAGCAGCACTATATTTTATTGCGCACAATAGGAGACGCTTTTGAAACCAATCAAGTAAAAACACACGCAGTAAAGGATGTTTTATAATCACACACGAAAATAGTCTTTTGATGTATGCAACCGATATACCAAGGAGATGCGATGTTATCAATTAGCGATATATTGATAGGTAATAACGAGATGGATAGCTTTGAAGAACTTATCGCCTATGTGAAATCACAAGCCCGTCAAGGTGAAATGTTTATACAAATGGACGTGCGCCCACCGTTTGCCGATACGCCGGAGGATTGGGAGCAACAAGTGGAAGCTGCGTTCACTTCTGCCGGCAACGTGGAATAGATTTATGGAGAACTACTGGCAAGATTCGGAAGAACAACAGTTGCGTGTACCCGAAGATGTTGCAGATCTCGGCTTTAGGATTGAATGTCGCGGCGGCTTAACGGTAGATCATGCGTATGCTTTGTACGAAGCGATTAGCCGAGCATTGCCATGGTTTGAGACAGAGCCCGATGTTGCCCTACATACATTGCACGGGGCCGAATCTGGCAACGGATGGTTAAGACCCTATAAAGAAGACGAATTGCTTTATTTATCCAAGCGAACGAGATTACGGTTGCGCTTAGCCAAACCTCGCTTTGAAGATGCGATGGTTTTAGAAGGACAAACGATTGATATCGGCAACTGTTCAATAAAAATAAATAAGCCCGCACTGCGTACGCTCAGTACGCAAACGACTTTGTTCACTAGATCTTTAGCATTGGGAAACACGCAAAACGAGCATGAATTTCTGCACCAAGCAACCAAAATGCTCAACGCAAAGGGCATACATCCACAGCGTATGATGGGAGGGCGACAGCACGTAATCAAAACTCCCGATAAAACCCTATACGCTAGAAGCCTTATGATAGTGGACCTTGCTTTTGACGAAAGTATTGAACTACAACGAACTGGCTTAGGCACCAAGCAGAAGCTCGGCTGTGGTATTTTCCTACCTCACAAAAGTATTGATGCGGTTCACCAACCCAGAACCGTCGGGTCTAGCTAGGGTATACTGCGTTGACTGCCTAACCACCGCAACAAAGGCACCCAATCGTTGCGCTCGTGCATAGTCGCATAGCGGGACATATCAAATAGCCCAAGCCCCTTTTCTGCAGCGCGCACATAATTCATGCTGTCCCTCAAATGGGTTGGAAAAGAAAAACGCAACTTGAGTAGAAACTCGTCAAGCTGCCATGCTATTTTGGTTTGTACGCGAACCCGATTACCTATTACCGCAACTTTAGCGCGCCGCCCAGAAATTGCCGGTGCCGCATTTATTTCCTTCGCAAACTCGGACACCGCTCGCATGTCCAAAGCCGAAGGAACAACCGGAATGATAATTGTCTCGGCGCGTCGGATCATGTTGTTCAGCTCTTTCCCGTGCAAGGCTGCTGGTGTGTCCATGATATAAAAGTCTGCCATTCTCTGGGTGGCACCGCGCTGTCTAATGCCATCGTATGCCAAAATGGGCGGCTTGCCTGGAGAGCGTGCCGCTAACCATCCCAAGCTACCTCGCTGGGGATCATAATCGGCTAACACCACAGATAAGCCTCTATTGGCGTAATAGCTTGCTAAATTAGTCGCAACCGTGGTTTTACCGGAACCTCCCTTAGCATTGAGTACCATAATTTTTCTCATAACATTCTCCTAGTTATTTACTGATTTCACGTATCTACTCATAAAATAGTTTGTGAATTATTGACATTATAAACAATTTCTATACTATACAAAACTTACGCAAGGACTCTAATGGACAAGGTGGTGCTATGCAAGAAAATTTGAGTCAACAAATTCTAAGAGTTGACGTAGCCGGTATGCCTCTCGACTGGATAAATTATCAAGATGCGGTAAGGCTTTATCACGCAGATATCGTAGCCTATGAGGCAGGAACTGCATTATTCATAATTCGTGGCGGCATTAATGCCGTGACCGGAAAACGTAGTGTTATTAAAGTCAATTCAGTGATCGCAACATACGGAAAAAATCCACATCTAGACTTTGATTACATACCCCCTTTGAATAATGAAGCACTATTCAAACGAGATGGTTCATTGTGTCTCTACTGCGGAGGATCTTTTAGTCGCCGTCATTTATCCCGCGATCATGTCATCCCCTTTAAGCAAGGCGGCAAAGATACTTGGAATAATGTTGTTGCCGCTTGCAAACATTGTAATAATCAAAAAGCGGATCGCACGCCGGAACAAGCTGGCATGAAACTGTTAGCGATCCCCTTTGTGCCGACACATGCTGAGTATATTTATTTGAGAGCACGCACCATATTGGCAGACCAAATGGAATTCTTAAAAGCACACTTTCCTAGAAAGAGTCGCTTGAGAGATTCTTAATCATCAAGACGCGTTGCGCTATCTAGGAAATAAAGATTACCGGCACGGTAGCGTTGCATCTACTGGTATCTTACTCGTCAACCTGGGCACTCCTCAAGCTCCTACTACAGCAGCGGTGCGTCGTTATCTTGGCGAGTTTTTATCGGATCCGCGCGTTGTAGAAATTCCTCGCCCGCTGTGGTGGCTGATTTTGCATCTTTTCGTACTTCCTTTGCGCCCGCGCAAAAGTGCTGCGGCTTATGCAAAAGTATGGATGCCGAAAGGTTCACCGTTATTTGTTCATTCCAATCGCCTAAGTTTGGATGTAGGGCAAAAGCTACAAGACGAACACCAAAACTTAGTTGTAAAACTTGCCATGCGTTATGGAAAACCAGCCATCAAAGAGGTACTGGATGAAATGAGAGAAAAATCAATGCAACGGTTATTGATTTTGCCGTTGTTCCCGCAATATTCAGCTACCACCACAGCATCAGTTTTTGACGAAGTGGCACGAATACTACGCACTTGGCGTTGGCAACCCGAATTGCGCTATATCAGCCATTATCATAAACAGCCTCTTTATATCTCCGCCTGTGCCGAACAGATAAGTTCGTTTCGTAATCAACACGGTTGCGGAGATTTATTGTTGTTTTCATTTCACGGACTGCCTAAACGTAATTTGCTTGAGGGTGACCCCTATCACTGTCAATGTCATGGCACAGCCCGATTAATTGCCCAGGCACTATCCTTAAACGAACAAGAATACAAGCTTTGCTTTCAATCACAATTCGGGCGGGCGGAATGGTTGCAACCATACACCGAACAAACCTTGAGTGAACTTGCAAAGCAAGGCATAAAAACCATAGATGTCTTCTGTCCAGGGTTTGCGGCAGATTGTCTAGAAACCTTAGAGGAGATTGCCATTCGCGGACGAGAGGTTTTTGTGGAAGCGGGTGGTTCAGAGCTACGCTATATTCCAGCACTCAACAACAGCCAATTACACATAGAAAGCATCAAGAACCTTATTTTAAGAAATATAGAAAATTGGGGTGTAGAGGATGTTGAAGACGAACAAAACCGTCAACAAGCCGCTGAAAAAGCGTTGGCTATGGGAGCTCGGCAATGATGCCAGAAGAGCAAAATCATGTAGCCACTGATACAAGCATGTCTAAATCACCGGATATTCTAGTTGTTGTTCCGGTAATGAATAGACCCCAATACATCACTAGAGCACTAGAGGCTATTTCAGAACAGACACTTCAGCCAGATCATGTAATCGTCGTAGACGATTGTTCTACCGACAATACCGTAGAAATTGTACAGACATGGTTTGAAACCCAAAAACCTGCCTTTACGACACAGTTGCTTGTTCATAATCAAAATAAAGGCGCATCTGCAGCCAGAAATACCGGGCTTGCGCACGCTGAGGATAAACATCGCTATATCTATTTTTTAGATTCGGACGACATGCCGTCGCAGATGTTTCTATCAAAGACGCGAGATACACTGGAACAACACCCCAATGCGGTGGCTGCCAGTGGCGACCGGATATTGAAAAACGAAAAAGGTGAAATACAATACCTTAACCAAAAAAGACTCAACATCAATCCGTATCATTGGTTTATAGATATGGGGGCAGGTGTTTCATCGTCTACATTGTTACGCACTCATTTGATTAAAAAGTTACAAGGCTATAACGAGGTACTTATCACCGGACACGATACCGAACTTTTTTTTAGACTAGCGAACCTAGGTGAATGGCTGCATGTGCCCGGGGCACCTGTGATTATGCACGAACACGACGCACATCTGCGTGATATGCACGACGACCCGCTGAGAAAATGGTGTCATATATTTGAGGATTGTGTTGCAAATTTTGCTACGCAAGAACGTTTGCGTCCTGAAACATATCGCTGCTTACTAGCTAGAAAGTGGCGGCATGCAGGTTTAGAAGTGCTGACACAGCGACGATGGCACGAAGCGCAAGATTGCTTTCGCCGTGCAATCGCTTGGCATACGAAAACCGGAATCAAACCCTTCTTTTATTGGTTGCTCGCTTTGCCTGCTACATTGCTATTTAAGCTATTAGATAAACTAAACCTATATCAGCACTTTATGGGTATCATCAAACGTGTCCACTCAGGGCATAAATTTCGTTTTTAAGTCTAGCCAATTATCGTTTATACTTGTTACCCTAAAAACGAATCATTCCAATACATTGATACAGTTCTATGTCCAGTCCTTTCCCTATTTTTGTCATCAACCTAAAACGCTCTCCTCACCGCAAAGCTAACATTAGCAAGCAGTTAGACGCGCTGAACTTAGATTATCAATTTATAGAAGCAGTAGATGGAACGCAATTCACGCCGTACAAGGTTGTAGAAAAGTACGGCGAACAAGTTTTCTGTACAAATACATATAACCATCAGCGCATGACCTTGGGTTCTCTAGGATGCTTATTAAGCCATATAAAGTTTTACGAATTAATGATAGACAACAATATCCCAATTGCTTGTGTTTTGGAAGACGATGCCGAAGTGTCGCCACTCTTCCCGGAGGTTTTGAATTCAACGGCACTGCAAAAAGTGTCTTGGGGCACTTTATTGCTCGGCCATTATTCAAAGTACAGAAAGTCTTATAACAAAGGAGCAGAGGCTGTTTATTGGAAAAAAAAAGTTTGCCCCGGCCACCACATCGCACGGGTTGCAGAGTTTCCTTTCACAACCATAGGCTATTTGATCAAACTTTCAACGGCAAAAAAACTAAGAGATTTAGCATATCCGATAAGGATGCCTGCCGATTGGGTGACTGGTAATACGGAACTTGTAGGCGATGTTTTAAGGATTATTACTCCTCCTTGCATAGTGTCAAATAAAGACTATAGACAAGAATCAACCGTTAGGGAGGGCTCCGATACCGAAGTGCCTATAGAATTACAAAGGGATGTACCTGAACCAAACAAAGATTACAGAAAAAAATCAACCACTGGAAACGGCAACACAACCAAGGTGCCCGTAGAACTGCAAAGAGAGACTCCTTCACTCTCTTTGATGCGCAATTTAACCGTTGGTTTAGCGAATTGTATTTTGGGCACTAGAGAGCAACGTGCCGCAGCGGCGTATGATCTCGATGAAAAGCCTTCAACCTATAGGCCGATAGGATGGAGGCTTACACAAAGTAGTCGAGTTAACAAGACCCTCAGCGGCAATAGAAAAGCCTCAACCCATCGCCCAACAAAGTGGCGACTTACACAGGATAGTCAAGCTAAAAAATCTTTAGTGACAGATGGAGTGGATAGTAAAACTTCCAATTCCTCAACGGTTGATAGAAATTTAGAACCAAAACTAAAACAAAAAACCCATGCGCTGATACAGAATATGAAAACACATCAGGCACGTCACATAGGTATGCTATCAAAAAAAATGAGACGACGATGGAGCAAACAAAAAACATTATGGCGTAAAATGAAAAAATCTGACTCTACAAAGACCTTTCTAACCTTAGCCTTGAGATTAGTGTCAAATATACTTATCATATTTTTTGGGGGTTTATACCATCTTATACAAAACATTAACCGAACCATATATTACGGTAAAAAATTTACTACTATCAGGATCTATATAAAGAAAATAGGCCTGTTTAGGTACACGCGTGTTGTATGAACGATAAACTTTCTGTTGCGGTTATATGTACACCGGACAATCAGGCAAGTATTCCGTATGATGCGATAGATTCTATTCTTGCACAAACGGTAAAACCCCAACGATTAATCTTGGTTCACGACAAATCCGAGACAGATGCTATCGCCGCCTTAAAAAACCAGATTGAAAAAGTTATGCCTGATTCACAACTGGTATGCATAGAGCATGACTCGGATACTACTTTTATCGCAGCGAGAAATGTTGGCTTAAATCAGGTGGGCGATTGCCAATATATCCATTTTGTAAACTCTAATATTCAACTACCCAAAGATTTTTATGAAAAGGCTATACAAGAATTAGCAACCCAACAAGACTGTGCGGCAGCAATACCTGCGAAAGTGAAGCTAATAAATGGTTCAAATGCCGCAATACACTCGGATAACTTCATTAAAAATCCATGGTTATGGTTGATGCGCAAAAAATTAGAAATAGCCGGCGCAATTCTTTTGTGTAGCCATGCCGTTGAAAAGGCAGGAAAATTTAACCCTTTGCTTTTGATAGGAGCCGATACCGACTTCTTTGCCCGCATTTCTAATCAAGGTACTTGGTGTTATATTCCGGACTGTGTAGTGACCCTACCTTTCTCTCAGACAAGAGCAGATATGCAGTTGCAATTTCCCGATTACCATAGGCGATGGGCTTTGGTTTATGAAAATTTGTTAGATACCTATAGGGCGCGCGAACGAATAGCGAGAAAAGTCTATCGTCCCATTTTAGCAAAGGCATGGTTTGAAGCCGGTCAAGAATTGTTGTCTCATCAGCGGATTGAGGAGGCACGTGATTGCTTTACGCGTTCTCTCAGTTGGCGATTATTTAATCCGGCGTTTAAGTATTTAATAAAAATTTCTCGTTTAAGGAAAAAAGCACAGCCTTCCGATACGGCCGGTACATAGATGGTAAATAGCTCCGGGGTTTTAGTTATCATTCCTGTTATGAATCGCCCTGATGCGATTGTGTCAACATTGGAAGCCGTTCGTAAACAAACATTGCAACCCGAACATGTTGTAGTCGTAGACGATGGCTCAACCGACAACACACCAAACGTGGTCAGAAAATGGCTGGATAACTCTACTTTAGCCTTTACTAAGCAGTTGATTGTCCATTCCTTAAACAAAGGGGCTTCGGAAGCTAGAAATACCGGGTTGCGACAAGCCCCGCGCAAGTATCCTTATATTTATTTTTTGGATTCGGACGATATCCCGCCACCTAATTTTCTAGAAAAGGCGGTTGCTGCCCTAAACGATAAGCCTAATGCAGTCGCAGTGACTAGTGATCGCATCGTTAAAGACTCATCCGACCACAATATCACTTGGTATAAGCAACGAAAAATATTTAAAAATCCGTGGCTGTGGTTTTTCACTATGGGAGCAGGTATCGCCTCGTGCACCGTTTTTCGTAGCAAGTTTATATACAAACTCGGTGGCTATAACGAAGCAATACCAACCGGACACGATGTTGAATTGTTTATGCGTGTTGCTGACTTGGGTAGATGGCTTCACATTACCGACTGCCCGGTGATTTTTAACAGGCTCGCATCGCGGCTCTCTGATCGTTATCAAGACAAGCACATAATATGGTGTTTGGGTTTTGAGAATAGTGCTTTAATATCCACTGCTCAAAAACATATACCGCGCAAGGAATATCGGCGAGTATTGGCGCATAGATGGCGGCGTGCTGGGCAAATTGCATTGGCAGAGAATTGCCGCTGCATAGATATAGCCGAAGATTGCTTTCGCCGTTCCTTGGCGTGGTCTTTATACAATAAAGCAGTTATACATTTATTTATGCTTTATTTACGGAAAGGATTGCGCATAAATTGGCTACGCGCTTTGGCGTATAAATCATATCGAAGTCTGCGCTTAACTTTGCGTAAACATCGTGTTTAGTTTCATTACTCGGCGTATCTCAGTGCCGCAAAACAATTTAAGAGACTGGTCCAATCTCAAATGCATCACCCCGTATATTTGGGAATATCGTGGCCGTGTTGTAATTGCTTTGACCAGCTTAATTTTCGCTAAACTGGCAATTATAGGTGTACCGCTAATCCTAAAAGAAATCGTTGATCAGCTCAATGCCCCAGACACTCAAGTCTTGGTCTTGCCGCTTGCACTTCTACTAGGATACGGCGGATTGCGGGCTTTGAGCAGTTTGTTTAACGAGTTGCGAGATGTTATTTTTGCACGGGTCCGCTACCGTGCAATGCAAAAGCTCTCCACACAAGTGCTGCGCCACCTTCACGAACTGTCGCTATCCTTCCATTTGTCTCGCGAAACCGGTGCGATATTTAGAGATTTAGAGCGCGGCACGCAAAGTGTTTCTGCGGTGCTGAATTATATGGTGTTTCATATCTTGCCAGTTATCGTAGAATTTTTACTGGTTGCAATTTATCTATTTAGTTCATATTCACCATCTTTCGGTGGCGTAGTTTTTGCAACCGTGGGCATTTATATCGTGTTTACGGTGCTATTCACGAATTGGCGCATGCAGTTTCGCTATCAGATGAATGCGCTTGACTCACAAGCAAACGGCCTTGCGGTTGATAGCGTGATTAACTACGAAACCGTCAAATACTTCAATAAAGAATCGTTTGAATGTAGGCGTTACGCCGACCTACTTCAAGATTGGGAACAGGTTGCTGTGAAAAGCCAAACAACGATGTCGGTGTTGAATTTCGGGCAAGGCTTTATTATTGCGCTTGGTGTGAGTCTGGTGATGCTGTTTGCAGCTCATGGCGTGATAAACGGGAGCTTAAGTTTAGGAGATCTGATATTGATAAATACCATGATGTTGCAACTGTTTATGCCGTTGAACACACTGGGTATAGTCTACCGTGCCGTGCGTTATGCACTTGTGGATATGGACTTGATACTCAAATTGCTGGCGCGCGAACCAGAGGTGAAAGACGGTGCTGTAGCAATAGCAATGCCCGAGCAAGCCAAAGAAATTGTTTTTGAAAATGTAAGTTTCGGGTATCAACCAGAACGGATAGTCGTCAAAAATGTATCTTTTACCGTGCCTGCCGGCAATAAAATCGCAGTCGTAGGACCTTCGGGATCAGGAAAATCTACGCTGGTTCGTCTGCTATTTCGTTTTTACGATATAAATAGCGGTCGTATTCTAATCGGTGGCAAAGACTTGCGCACCTATAAACAACACAGCCTGAGATCTCGCATCGGCATTGTCCCGCAGGACACCGTGCTGTTCAACCGTAGTCTACATGACAATATACTCTATGGTTGCTCCCAAGATGTGGAACAAACAGATGTCATTAGAATCTCCGAGCTAGTCGGTCTGCACGACTTTATTTCGGCACTGCCTAAAGGATACGATACGGTTGTAGGTGAGCGAGGACTGAAATTGTCCGGCGGCGAGCGGCAAAAGATTGCCATCGCAAGAGCGTTATTGAAGGAGCCATCTATATTGGTTTTTGACGAGGCAACATCCAGCTTAGACTCACATTCAGAAAAAACAATACTCCGATTATTAGATAAAATTGCAGCCGGCATAACGACTTTGGTTATTGCACATCGTTTGTCAACGGTGGTTGATGCCGACACTATTTTGGTTATGCGCAAGGCTCGCATAGTTGAACGAGGTAACCATGCGGAATTGCTCAATAAAGCCGGTCTGTATGCCTCTTTGTGGCATTTGCAACAAAAATCAAAAGCTGATGCAGCGATTGATACTGCGATTCATTCCAAAACAAAAAATCGCCTTGAACATGCCGTCTAATAAGCGTCCCGAATACTGGCAGCGAGCCTGCAAAGAGTTATCCGCTTGCGATCCAATAATGGCAAATTTGATTAGGCGATTTAAGCAAAGCCATTTAATCGGCGGGAAAAACGCTTTTATAGTGCTGTGCCGCGCCATCGTCGGTCAGCAAATCTCAGTGCAAGCAGCAGATAGTGTTTGGCAACGATTGGAAACCCATTTCGGCACCCCGAAACCAATTGCAATTCATCGCTGCCACTTCAAAACCTTGCGGCGATGCAGCTTATCGGCACAGAAAGCACAATATCTGAAAAACATCGCATACTTTTTCATACAACAAAAAATTACCCGCCCGTATTGGCATCGCCATACATTTGAAGAACTACAAAATAGCCTGCTCGCTATCAAGGGTGTCGGTCATTGGACCTTTGAAATGTTTGCCATTTTTTATCTAAAACATCCCGATGTGTTGCCACTGGGTGATTTAGGATTACTCAATGCAATTTATAAGGAATATAATCACGGTGAAAAACTGACACCTGAAAACTTGCATAAGCTTGCAACACAATGGAAACCTTGGTGTACCGTCGCAACATGGTATCTATGGCGCAGTATAGACCCGGAGCCTGTTGTCTATTAGGCACCTTTGTTTTAAGGTAAAATTATCATGAGATTTACACGACACGACAGAGGAGAGGTACCGAAGCGGTCATAACGGCGCTGACTCGAAATCAGATGGTCGACATAAGTCGGCACGTGGGTTCGAATCCCACCCTCTCCGTTCTAGCAAGTACAGTGTTGGTACATTCCCTGTCACAGAGTGGAAATCACCCCCTCTATATTGTTTCTATCAGGTATAATTCTGTTATTGAAAAGATTTAACGATGACTAACAAACTTTATTTTCTTATCGCTGTAGCACTTAATTTGGGTGTTTTGTTATTCTATGCACCTCTAGCACAAGCCGAATGTAGCCGCAACGATGTAGAGTATTTTCTCAAAAAGGGGTTTAGCCGAGAGCAGGTGGTTGCTATTTGTGAGGAGGCTAAACCTAAACAATTCGGTGAGTCTACCAAACAAGATCAAGGCGACTACGAAGCATACAACAAAGAATTAGAAGCACGGCTGCGTATAGAACGACAGCTACAAAAAGAAGAAGACGATATTTTGCTGTTGAAAACCGCTATTGCTGGAGAAGATATCAAAATAACTCGCGATTGGTTGGATTTCAAGAAACCCTTTTGCATTGCCGGAGGCAACAACCCCGAAGTAGAAGCAAGAATTAAAGTATGTCCTCTAGTCCTTTATAGGGTTTATTTCGAAGGTTTGAACGTCAAAGAATACGAACGTAAATATCTGATATTCGGTGCCCGTGAAATTGAAGTTGAAGGCACTATCAAGCGCAAACTCTTAAATGACCTAAAAGAGTATCCTGCCGGACTTAGAAGAGAATTGTTAGATTCATACAAAGCAAGTGTTAGAGAAGGCGGCACCTTTATTCCGATCCGGAAGGATTACCCGATCAATCGAGTGCAAGAAGTATTACGCAAATATGCCCGAAGTGCCGAGGAATAAGCTGTATTCAATCACGCACGATAACCGAAGGGGCATCCATTTCAGAGGGGATACGAATACCCATCATATCTAAAACCGTTGGCGCGACACTACTGATGCTATAACCTTGCGCCAGTTGTGGTATCTCGTCCATACCGGCAATCAAACACGGCACTGGGTTGGTGGTGTGCATTGTGTTTGGCTGACCAGTCTTCGGGTCCAACATCTCATCGCAGTTTCCATGATCCGCAGTAATCAATATCTGCCAACCATTCTTTAGTGCGGCATCTACGACTGCACCAAGTTGTCGGTCTACGGTTTCAACCGCCTTTATAATTGGGTCGGGCACTGCGGTATGCCCCACCATATCCATATTGGCAAAGTTGACAACGACAAATGCGTATTTAGATAGGCTCAGTGCCGAAATAACCTCGTTTGCGACTCCTTTGGCACTCATTTCCGGCATCAGATCGTAGGTTCTGACTTTAGGCGACGGTATCAAACGATGCGTCTCTCCAGGTAGCGGGTCCTCCACACCACCGTTAAAGAAAAAAGTAACATGTGGATACTTCTCGGTTTCGGCACAGTGAAATTGTTTCAAATTCATATCGCTGAGCACCTTAGCCAAGGTCATTTTAGGTCGTATAGGAGCAAACGCAACGGCGCACGGGAGTTTACGGTCAATCTCCGTCATCGTCGTAACGGCTACCGGCTTGTACTCGCCGCGATCAAAATCATCAAAGCGATTGCAAACCAGAGATCTAACTAACTGCCGCGGGCGATCGTTTCTAAAATTAAACAGTATCAGCTGATCGTTTTCATCAAGAGGTGTATGCCGATCTAAGCAAGTCGGTTTTACAAACTCGTCGCTAAGTTCGTCAGAATATGCTTTGGCAATAGCATCATCTACATCTTTTGCATGTGTACCTTCTGCCTTAGCAATAGCCTGCCATGCCATAGCAGTTCTATTCCAACGATTATCTCTATCCATTGCATAATAGCGACCCATCACGGTTGCGACAGTGCCTCCTGCTTGTTCAAGCGGTGCTTTTAGTTCAAGCATAAACTTGGGGGCACATCGGGGTGCGGTATCACGCCCGTCCAAAATTGCATGCACAATCGGCACGCAACCTTCCTTTTGAGCAAGCTCTATGAGTGCCAACAAATGGCGTAGGTGCGAATGCACTCCGCCGTCCGAGACCAATCCCAGTAAATGTATGGCGCGGTTATTCGCTCGGGCGTGGCGCATTGCATCCAAAAACACCGTATTGTTAAAAAAGCTATTATCTTTAATTGCGTTATCTATGCGCACTAAGTCTTGAGGTATCACACAACCGCAGCCCATCGTCGTGTGCCCTACTTCGGAGTTGCCTATCTGACCGTGAGGAAGCCCAACCGCCGGGCCGGACGCTTCCAACAGAGTATGTGGATACTTGGCAAATAACTGATCCAAGTGCGGGGTCTTGGCAACCCACACGGCGTTATTGTCGGTGTTGCCGCTAATGCCGTAGCCGTCCACAATCACCAGCAAGGTTTTTCTTATGTTGGCTTCCATCATCCTCTCATGAGTTACTCTTTCACCGGCACGGCATCATGCACATTTTCTTTTTCTTTCACGGCGAACTTGGACACCAAGACACCAATCTCAAACAACAACCACACCGGTATTGCCAACAATACTTGAGAGATTACATCGGGAGGTGTGAGCACCATACCGGCTACGAAAGCAGCAACGATAACATAGGGGCGTTTGCGGATTAGGTTCTCAGTTGTGGTAACCCCAGTCTTAACCAACATCAGGGTGACTATAGGCACCTCAAAAGCAATCCCGAATGCGATAAAAATCTTTATCACAAAATCCAAATAGCGGTTAATATCAGTCATTACTGATATGCCTTCGGGGGCAACGCTACTAAAAAATCCGAACATTAAAGGAAACACGACATAGTAGGCAAAAACCATGCCGACATAAAAAAGCAGGGTGCTTGATAGTAATATCGGCAGTGCCAAACGTTTTTCTTGACGGTATAGCCCAGGCGAGACAAAAGCCCAAAATTGATAAACCAGCACTGGTATGGATAGGGTGACGGCAAGTAACAAAACCAACTTGAAGGGGGCTAAGAAGGGCGATGCCACATCAATTGCAATCATCGTGCCGTCTTGCGGCAACTGCGCTACCAGCGGTGCAGACAGAAAATTATAAAGTGGATTTGCAAAAGGGAACAGCACGATGAAGATAATGCCTATGCACGCAATCATCTTTAGCAGCCTGCTCCTTAATTCCACCAGATGCGATAACAGAGGACGCTCTTTATCCATTGTGGTCGTGTTGTTTTTTATCTACAGGTTTGGTTTCGCTGGTTTCAGAGCTATGCTCGCTACTATCAGTGTTATCAATCTCTGCGTCTGCCTCAAAACGTCCCTTGTCAATTTGATCTTCTATCGCCTCAACCAACGGGTCAGTGTTGACAAACTCACGCCTAACATCACTACTTGCCTTTTGTATCGTGTCTTGAGCATCGCTTAAAATTTTCTTCACATCTTTTGCGCTTGACTCTTCGGCAAACTCAGTCTTTAGCTGTGTGGTTAGTTTCTTCATACGTCCAATCCAATGACCGACGGTAGAAAGCAATCTCGGTAAACGTTCCGGCCCGACAATTAGCAAAGCGATTAGCAGAATCAGTGCCAATTCCCAAAAGCCGAAATCGGACATTTTTACAGCTTAGTCTTCTTTTTTAGGCGGGTGTTGCTGATCCGAGGCCGGTGCCTCTTCTTCCTTGACGGATTTCTTAAAACTCTTGATTGCACTTCCCAAGTCCGAACCTAAGGTGCGTAACTTTTTAGTGCCAAACAGCAAAATCACGATAATTAATATCAATAATATCTGTAACGGTCCCCACGACATAATAATATCCTCATTCCAACTTAAAAGCCTATATTAACATTGACTAGCCTACTTTATTCAATTTTATTTGCTGCGATTTCTCTTTTCCTGATGACCAGAGATGCCGAAACGTTTCACCAACTCGTCCAATACTGCGGTTGAATCTATATTTTTGTATGCCAAAAGCACCAAACAATGAAACCATAAGTCGGCTGCCTCGTGTATGATATGCGCATCGTCCTCGCCAATACCAGCTTCTGTTAATTCTTGCGCTTCTTCCAAAATTTTATCGGCAATGCCCTCAATGCCTTTATCGTACAGGCTTGCAACATAAGAATCGACAGACGAGGCTGCTTTGCGCGCTTGTAACACTTGATCCAGTTGTTTCAGAATATCGTTGCTTTCCATATCATTAAAACTCTATGGACTGGAAGTGATACGAACTTCCACGCCGTGTTCGCGCATATAATGCTTTGCTTGTGCGATTGAGTATTCCCTGAAATGAAAAATACTCGCAGCTAATACGGCATCGGCTTTACCCGATTGAACGCCCTCTACTAAATGATTGAGATCACCGACACCGCCCGAAGCAATAACCGGGATGCCAACACACTCACTGATGCGGCGGGTCAGTTCCAAATCAAAACCAAGTTTGGTGCCGTCTCGATCCATGCTGGTCAGCAAAATTTCTCCGGCACCCGCTTCTGCCATCCGTTGCGCCCATTCAACCGCATCTATACCGCTCGCTTTGCGCCCACCGTGCGTGTAGACCTCCCAGCGTGATTCGCTGCCGCAACGTTTGGCATCTATTGCAACAACAACGCATTGCGACCCTACTTTAGACACAGCTTCTTCAACAAACTCGGGATTTTCTATAGCTGCGGTGTTGATTGCGATTTTGTCAGCACCGGCATGATGGAGGTTGCGGATATCGTCAACATTGCGCACACCGCCGCCTACGGTCATCGGAATAAATACCTCGGCGGCAACCCGAGTGACCAAATCAATCATAATCTCTCGCCTATCGGAACTTGCGGTTATATCTAAAAAGGTAATCTCATCGGCTCCTTCCTTGTTATAGCATCTGGCAACTTCGGCTGGATCACCGGCATCTTTGATATCTACGAACCGCACACCTTTGACTACTCGCCCGCCAGCCACATCCAAGCATGGAATAACCCGTTTAGTTAATGCCATCTCTCTACTGCTCTATGACACCAAGGCTCTCTACAAGTTGATGTGCCTTTTTTAGATCTATGGTACCTTCGTACAAGGCTCGCCCAAGCACGATGCCCTGCATCCCTTCCTCGCCAGCGGTGCATGCATGCTTAATATTATCCAGTGTCGTAAAACCACCGGCGGCGATAACCGGTATATGTGTAGAAGCTGCCAATTCCACCGAACTTTCGATATTAGGTCCCTGCATCATGCCGTCGCGGCTGACATCGGTATGAATGATCGCAACTACACCGTCGTCTTCGAAGTGTTGTGCCAAATCTATGGGGTCGTGGTGCGATACCTTAGACCAGCCCTCAGTTGCAACTTTGCCGTTCTTGATATCCAAACCCACGATGATATGTCCAGGAAACTCTAGACATAGATCTTTGATTATATGTGGCTGACTTGCCGCACGGGTGCCGATGATGACATATTGTGCGCCGCAATCCAAATAGGCTTGCACGGTGTCGTCGTCTCTTATGCCACCGCCGACTTGTACGGGAACATCAGGAAATGCCTCAGTTATTTGTGCCACAACTTTCATGTTGCGTGGCTTGCCGGCAAAAGCACCGTCCAGATCAATAATATGTAGGCGTTTTGCTTGTTGTGCTACCCATCGCTCGGCGACGGAAAGGGGATCATCCGAAAAAATGGTTTCTTTTTCTTTAACACCCTGACGCAGGCGCACACATTTGCCGTCTTTCAGATCTATTGCGGGAATGAGTAACATGATGATCTAGGTATATGGGGATTTTCTATCATTATAACCGCTAAACGGTGCCGTTCCAATTCCCGAAGTTTTGTAGCAAACGCAACCCGCAAGCGGAACTTTTCTCAGGGTGAAATTGCATCGCAAAAATGTATTGCGATGCAGCAGCACAACCGAAAGTAACTCCGTATTCAGTAGATCCTGCACACTGTTGTTTGTTGTGAGGAACGATGTAATAGCTATGCACAAAGTAGAAGTACTCGTTATCGGCAATGCGATTCCATAACGGATGGTCGGCTAGTTGTTTAACATTATTCCAGCCCATGTGCGGAATTTTGTATTTGCTTTGCTCAGGAATTACAGTGTTTAGATGCCTTACTTGTCCTGGTAGCAGACCCAGACACTTTGTGCCGCCATTCTCTTCGCTACGATCAAATAACACCTGTAGACCCAGGCAAATACCCAAAAAGGGTTTTTCTAACGCTGCCTGTTTTAATGGTTCAACCAAACCTCTGCGCGTGATTCCAGCCATGCAATCCTTCGCTGCACCCTGACCAGGAAAAACCACTTTATCGGCATCACGAATAACCGCGACATCGTCGGTAATCACAATTTTAGGATTACCGGAAATCGCGTGCGAGAGTGCTTGTTTGACTGAATATAGATTGCCTATGCCGCAATCTACGATAACAATTAACATGTTTCACATTTACCTATTCACAATTTTGCAAGCCGAACCTCGCTCTGGAGGTTATAAAAGAACCTTATTAACAATAGCCGCTTATAGTTTTCCTTTGGTTGAGGGAAGTTCTGATGCCATCTGCGGGTCTATTGCAACCGCAGTTCTGCAGGCTCGCGCAAAAGCCTTAAACAAAGTCTCGGCAATATGGTGTGCATTAGAGCCTCTGATATTATCCAAATGTACGGTCGCTTGTGCGTGATTAACAAAACCTTGAAAGAACTCGTGTATTAAATCTACATCAAACTCACCAATACGCGCCCGTGGATATTCAACCTTGTAGACAAGTCCAGGGCGTCCTGAAAAATCTATTACTGCCCGCGACAAGGCCTCGTCCAAAGGCACATAGGCATGTCCGTAGCGATAAATACCTTTTTTATCTCCCAAGGCTTTGTTGAAACACTGCCCCAATGTGATGCCAGTGTCTTCAACCGTGTGGTGAAAATCCACCTCAAGATCACCTTGCGCCTTAATATCCAAATCAAAGCATCCATGTTTTCTCACTTGATCCAGCATGTGTTCCATGAATGGAATACCAACATCACTCGTGCCTTGTCCTGAACCGTCTAGAGCTAAAGTGATTTCTATATTGGTTTCGGCTGTTTCCCTAGAAATATGGGCGGTGCGTGGCTTCATATCAAAATCGTGTTATTTGTTTATCAGATGTATTATATATTAATCTAATTGCACTGTATGTTTTCATAGCGAAGTTTAGCAATAGTGTCGTTAATACATCAATTAGTTTAAACTATATTATAATGGATTGATCTTACTGAGAAACAGAGCCTGTAATCTAAATCACCTGAAATTTTAAGAATATAAACATAACCATCGTGTTGCGAGCAAATCAATAAGTACGAATATGCGTAAATGGATTAGAAACAAGATGTTATACCTAAGGTTTATCAAGCTATGCACGCTTGCCATATATACAACTTGTGTTGCTACTTGGCACTCAAGATTTCATAAAATGTATATTTATAGAGTAGAAACGCCAGCTTCTGATTTCTGGTTGAAAGGATATTTTTTACTCTTCTTATTGAGGCTTGTGGTGATTAGACCGTCATACTTTTTACGTCATTTTTATCGCCATTTTTTTAATAAGAATTTTACTCAGTATAATTGGATCATTGCAGATTTTAGAGGATTCCCTAATAATATCGCGCCAGTAGTCGGTGGCCTTTTTTCTCTGGCATGGGTCTGTGAAAAAATGAAAATCAATATAGAAGTCGTGCGTTCTTCATCTGCGATTTGGCAACAATTCGAAAACAACACTTTGATTAACACGCCGAATGTGCCACAACAAAAATCTAATCTTTCACATGAACCTTTTATTGCCACATACTATTTAGCGGACCTCGAAAGATTTTTTATTCTTCCCGAGTATGGACATGAAGTGTTGTCCAAGTTGTCAATAAAAAAAGAACTACGCGAAATTGCCGACCAATGGTTTGACACATACATCAAAGATTGTCAGGTTGCCGTTCATTATCGTGGCACGGATGCCGCCTCAGGGCAAGAGATTGTTTTTGATAGATATCCTATAAAACCCGAGCATTATATTAATTACCTTAAAGCAGTGTTAGGTGATCCGAACAGCATTTTTGTGGTTTCAGATCAAGCACAATTCATCGATCAAATGCATGAGGCATTCCCTGGCAAAGTGTTCGCAAGAGACATTCAACGTTCTTACGATTACCGATCATTACATCGAGATCCCGAATACACGGGAGAGCAACAGGTGAAAAATGCACTGATAGATATTTTAATTTTAGCAAAAACCAGACTTATTTATACGACGGGCTCAGGTTTTGCATGCATGGCACGATTTTTCAATCCAGAAATTAAAATTATAGAATGCGATGGTAAAAGAAAGTACAGAGGCAAAAATATTGTACCTGCTTCTATGGACCACTCATATAACAAATTTTATTTACCATATCTGAAGAAAAATGACACCTCTTCTCAGTAAAAGTACCTATGCTTGCATGTATGAGACTGGTGGTGTGAGAGGAAAACAGATGAAAACAAAAATATTATTATGCACACACATTATCAAGGTGTGTTTATTGTTTGTCTATGCGGTTTTGATTTCTACTTGGTATTCACGGTTTTATAAAACATACAGGACAGGTTTATCATCTTCCGATTTTTGGGTGAAAGGATATTTTTTAATCTTCTTATTTAAGTTTTTAATAGTCAGGCCGATGTTTTTTCTCCGAGCCCTTTATCGCTCACTTTTCACTAAAAGCGTTATCTTTGGTAAAGACCTTGCTGTAGATTGCAGCCATCATTATCCTTTAGGTACGTTATTAACCGGGATCGTCTTCCTGGCATGGTTTGGCGAAAAAATGTGCATAAACATTAAATTTGAGCATTCTACTAATATAATATCTAAACACTTTGAAAATGATGTTCTGAACTTCAGAAATGAACCAAACACAAACTTCAACTTCTCCAATAAATTCATTTTGAAACGTGAACTCTCCGAACATGGGATGTATTTTATTTCTCCCGAATATGGGCATAAAATATTGTCAACATTATCAATAAAACAAGAACTTAAAGAGGTTGCGGATCAATGGTTTGAAAAAAATATCAAAGGAAATTGGGTTGCCGTTCATTATCGCGGCACTGACGTAGAACGACATAAACATGATGGGTGTGAGGATAGATATACAGTAAACCTTGAATCCTATATTGTTTATTTGAAAGAAATTTTAAATAACCAATGCAGTATCTTTGCGTGTTCCGATCAAGCACAATTCATTGACCAAATGTATGAGGCATTCCCCAGCAAGATGTTTGCAAGAAACATTCAGCGCTCTTGTGATTTTCAGGCATTACATAAAAACTACAGAGGCGAACAGCAAATAAAAGATGCACTGATAGACATTTTGATTTTGGCAAAAGCCGGACTCATCTATACTACGGGCTCAGGTTTCGTAGACATAGTGCAGTATTTTAACCCGAAGATTAAAATTGTATCGCTGGATGGGAGAAAGAATGCACAAGGCAAAAATTATATGCCTATCCCGAGAAAGGATTTGCTTGAAAAACTCTCGCTACCTTCGTAAGAGCATTGCTATGGTATGCGGCTTTCTGTCTGTCTGCGCTTTCTAAGGTTTATCTACGAGAGTGTGCTGAGTTCTTGCCATGCTTGATAGCTGGGTTTAATCGCAAGGCTTTTTTCAAAGTATTCCCTTGCTTCGGCTAATCTAGCATTGCGCTTATACAATCTTCCCAAACAAAGCAATAATGCAGGGTGTTGCGGATGCTTTGCCAGCCACTGCTCGGCACGTTTAATCCGCTGATCCACGCCAATACTGGGTAGCAAGCCGTATTGTGTTATTGCGACTTCGTTATAATCCTCTGTTATCACCTTTTCAAGATAATGTTCGGCTTCTTTTGCATCCCCCAATTGTACTGACAAGGTGACATAGAGTTCTAGCAGTGCTTCTTGGGTCGTTTTATTGGTCTGCTTCCATAAGCGATTAAATCGTTGTCTATCTTTCTGTTCGGCTGCTCGCCTCAGTAGTGCCGAAGTAATTTGAGTGCGGATTTGCTGTTGTCTGTGAGGCGCATCGTGTAATGCACTGTTGAGTTGCCCCAATGCTTGTTCCGCCAAGTGCCATGCTCCGCTTTTGTCGCATAACTTGATCAACATTCTAATTACGCGCAGGTTGTTTTTCTTGTCATCGATAATCTCGTTGATGCGCACCGCTGCGCGTTCAGGCGATTCATCACCAATAGCAATATCGGTGGAAACGATGTCGGCAGCAATGTCTTCACCGGGCACTGCGCCAGCGAGCGTTATTGCCCGATGAGCTGTTTGACCATCGTTATTCAACAGTGCCGCATCCGCTGCAAATAAGCAGGCAAGCACTCGTGGGTTAGCCTTAGATTTGGCAGCTTTTAGCAACAACCGTGTGGCTTCGGCATAATCGCCGCATAAATATAGATTCAAACCTTCGTGAAATAGTTGCATGTCTTTATTAGCCCGACGACGATGCTGTATTTTGTCCAACAGGGTAGGTAATCTTAGTAGCGAGGAAATCATTTTTAATGAGCCTACTAGCACTAAACTCAGCACGATAAGCATTGCAATAAAAAAGTACAAATTAATCGTTATATTCGGATAGTTTGCTAACTTAACGATGATTTCTCCCGGATAGTTCAATGCGAGTACCAATACGACTGCGAATACAATCGATATAAATGTGAATGTCAGTATGTTTTTCATTGTTTTATTGCTGGTAGTTGCCAAGTAATCTCCAGCGACATTATAGACTTTATCTGCTCTTGTGAGATTGGTGGATTCGGCATCGTCTTTATTAGTCTAAGCGCATCTTTTAAGGCAATGTTGAATTGTTCCTGTTCGTTCAATAATACCGCCGAGCGTGCAGTAATTAATAGCTTAAACAATACATGATTGTCCTCCACATATTGATAATCCGGACGTTCTATCCTGATTAAGGTGCTTCCTGCAGCATGGATTTTGTCCAGCCATCCTTTTACCCAGCTCTCGTTCATACGGTCAGTGCTTGCGTATGCTTCGGCTTGCGTTTGGGGTGCGGTTTCCAACATCTGATGCAGATGCTCTATCAAAGGGTTTAACAATGTCAGGGCTCGGCGCGGCGCGCGTGCGATATATTGTTGCAAGCGATCTATCTGACTTTCTATATCTTGTGCCAATACGTTCATCTCGACACCCGAAGTGTGGCGATGAACTTCTATGTCGGTGCGAGCTGCTTGCAGCAAGGATAATGCTTGCTCAGGTGCTGTACGGGTCTCCATTAAGTATTGTGCGCTGGCGATATATTGCTTAATCCTAGCTACATTCAGCTCGTTATCAAGCTGTAGTATTTCGTCTTTTAGGCGTTCAACTTTGTCTTGTAGCTCGGCAATCAAACTGGGATCGACTGTGGGCTTAGGCTCAGGTCTATTACTCAGACGTTCCTCAGACACCGCAGTGTTTTTATTATCATCGGCTTTGGGCTTTATATCAGTGTTTGATTTATTTGTTGCGAGTGAAAAATGTTCAGGCAACAAATCCGCACCTTTGAAAAGCCATGCAGCGACAGCCAACACGATGAACAGCATCGAGAATATCCCGTATGTGAATAGGACGCGTCTAGCTGGGGGTTTGACAAGAAGCTTGGCAGGAACATTCGGTTTGGCTTCGGAAGCTTGCGGTTGCTTGTTCTGCTCCTGCCTTTTGCGAATCCTTGTGATTAGAAATCTATAAATTATTTTTAGAAATCGCATTATTTATCAGTTTTGTTTTTGTATTCGCACAAATCGGCAATCAAACAGCTACCGCAGGCTGGTGCGCGAGCGGTGCACACATAACGGCCGTGCAAAATCAACCAATGATGCGCATGACGTTTGTATTGTTCAGGAACAACTTTCAATAGCCCTTGCTCAACGGTAAGCGGTGTCTTAGCCGACACGAAGCCGATACGATTAGAAACTCTGAAGATGTGCGTATCAACCGCAATAGTTTTTTCACCAAACGCAGTGTTCAGTATCACGTTTGCAGTTTTGCGCCCCACGCCCGGCAGTCGGGTTAGCGCATCTCTATCGTTGGGTACATGTCCACCGTGTTCGGTTAGTAGGATTTTACAAGTTTTCAGTATGTTGTTGGCTTTGGTGTTGAACAAGCCTATGGTCTTGATGTGGCTTTTTAATTGCCCGGGCGATAATGCCAACATTTTCTTAGCGGTATTTGCGTGTTTGAATAGCACGCGCGTCGCTTTATTGACGCTGACATCAGTGGCTTGTGCCGACAGTATGACTGCGATTAGCAGTTCAAAGCGAGAACGATATTTGAGTTCGCTGCGAGGTTCGGGGTTTTGCGCCTTTAGTCGCTCAAATATCTTAATGATTTTTTGTTTGGTCATTAACTTAGCAATTCTGATTTGTGTTCGGTTGCGGAATACGTTTGCCAAAACTTGATTAGTGCTACCAATAACGCAAGACTAAAAAATGCACCTGCCGGGGTAATCGCCGGCAAGAATATCGGCACCCCCAAACTTGACCCTAAACTCCCGTAGGCTAAAACTTCTCTGAAAGCACCGATGATACAAAGCACCGCGATAAATCCTAAACCAGTTGCCAACCCGTCTATCGTTGCATATAGCGGAGGATGGTGTAGCGCATACGCTTCGGCGCGTGCCAAGATTGCGCAGTTGGTGATAATCAACGGCACGAACAGACCTAAGACCTGGTGCTGCTCATAAAGCATCGCCGCCATCCACAGATCTATATTGCTGACAATCATGGCAATAATTATGATGCAAATCGGCAGCCGCAAAGGCATAGAAATATAACGCCGCAATAACGAGACCAACAAACAACTCAAGGTTACGGTGATTAGGCTAGCAACCCCTAAGATGAAGCCGTTTTGCAGTGTGGTCGTCACTGCCAATAGCGGGCATAAGCCCAGCAACTGTATCACGCCGGGGTTTTGTTCCCAAAGACCTTCAACTATAATCTGCTTGATTGCTTGTGTGTTCATTTATTGTGTGTCCGAATATTCTAAATCCCGTGTAAAGTATAGCAAAGCCTCGTGCGCACTGTTCAATGTTGCCCGTGCGCTCACGGTGGCACCAGTTAAGTTAGCCACTAAACCACCGTCCTTTTGAAGTTGCCACGAGCGTTTATCAACCGCAGATCCTTTAAGTTGTAATATCCACGGATTGTTCTGAGGTTCTATACGATCCCCCAACCCGGGGGTTTCACGGTGTTGCACAACGCGAACACCGCTAGAAGTCCCGTCGCCTCGCAACCCAACCAACACTTTCAGCAAACCATTGTACGCGGAATAGGTTTGATTTTGTATTACATAGCCTGCCAATTCACCATCTTTTGTGAACGGATACGCAATATAGGTTTTTCCATCCTCTAGCCGATACTGCTTTTCTTGTTGTGGGTTGTTGTCGTAATCAGTAATGGGTGCCACCGCAAGAAGGTTTTGTTCAATTTTCTCTTGTTGTGCTTGCATACGTGCTTCACGAGTCCAAAACTCACTGCTTGTTAGACTTGCCACCGCAACCATAACGATTAGGGCAAGCAAGTAAGTGCCTGAAAAACGCTTACTTAGCATAGCGGTTCATTAAGGGAACAAAAAGGTTCATCAATAATATCGCAAATGCAAAACCATCAGCATAACTGCCGCTGTACCTGATGATGAAAGTCAATGCACCGATACCGATACCGAACAGTATTTTCATATACGGATGGCGCGGCGAGGTGACTGGGTCGGTGGCAATATAAAAAGCACCAAGCATCGTTGCACCACACCCTAAGTGTAGCCATAGTGATGAGAGCGGTGACAACCCCCCGGGAAATAACAACGCAGCAATTAATAGCGTAAATAATACCGCTAGCGGAGTATGCCAATGGATAAGACGGCGTAGCAATAGCCATAACCCACCGACTAGAAAACAGATGTTGATTACGTTCCAATGTATCATTGAGGGATCTGCACGCGGCTGCCAGCTATTATCAGTGCGCCAAAGATCCAAAGGTGTTGCGCCAGTGAGTGTGGCAATATAAGGCTCGCTACCGGCGTTAACTGAGTAATCAATAGCTTGAGCCCAATCAAAGCGCGCCACCATCAATACATCGGAAGGCCACACTGTCAAGTGTAGCGGATAAGCAATCATTGCAATCGCATAACCAACCATTGCCGGATTGAATAAATTGTTGCCGAGACCTCCGTAGAGCTGTTTTGCTATTATGATCGCACTAGCCGAGGCGATGACCACAACCCACCACGGCAGATAAGGCGGAAGAGCCAGTGCCAGTAGGACTGCGGTTACTATCGCACTGTAATCTTCTAATATCGGAGCGACTGCGATACCTCGGATCTTTAGAATCACAGCCTCGGATACGACCGCGGTCGTCACTGCAACGACGATGTTGGCGACAACCCCCCACCCCCAGAAATAACAAAATGCAACAATGCCGGGTATCAATGCAACGAGCAGTTCGCGCATTGCCCATTTCGGCTCAGCAACAAAAATGCCTAAAGGCATCTGCTTGGCATTGGACATTAACATATGCGGTTGTTGAAAAATAAAACTGCCGATTGAGTCTATGCAGACCCTTGACAACCACCCCGTCAGGCTACGCCTGCC
The DNA here is from genome assembly GCA_965200865.1 of uncultured candidatus Poriferisulfidus sp. Classification (GTDB taxonomy): domain Bacteria; phylum Pseudomonadota; class Gammaproteobacteria; order Poriferisulfidales; family Oxydemutatoraceae; genus SP5GCR1. Next base: position 2,050,172 of record CBDAVG010000002.1, read on the forward strand.
ACCCCTCCACAGGAGGGGAATGGTCCTACCCTACGAGTGGTTATCATAAATTCAATGGCGCAAGCGGTTGGGTTCATGCAATAACGGTACTATAGGCAAATTCATTGCTATTATACAACTTGAATATAAGTTTTTCATTTATGCTATAATTGCATACAAGTCTAATTCACACAGGCTAACCGTAAACGGTTAAGGAGGAGTTTAATGAACGAGATAGACAAAACCCCCCCTCCTATAACGACCCTAGATACTGGGCAACCGGTAACCACAAGCGGCACCACTGCAACTGGTGCACCGCTTCCGTACGACACTTCGGGCGCACCGTCTCCGAAAGTGCAAAAAAATAACGCACCGCCCTTAAACCATACACCCGATAGCGATTTTGATCTCTCTTCGGCATTGGGTTTGAGTGGCAAGATTCTAGGTTCGGTTGAGTACGATGTTTTTGCAGTCATGGATGTGATGGAAAAATCTATGGTCGAAAACCAGAAAGTTGCCGAAGAGGACGCAATGGAAGCAGCCTTGAGTGTTGCGTCCAAGCTAAAAGAAGCCGCACATGCACTTCGGGAGGCAGCAAAGTTTGCTCTTGGGGCAGGACTTGCTTTGGGTAGCATGCAGATTGCCGGCGGTGCCATCTCACTGGGTGGCGCAGTATCAAGCACAAAAATGTTGTCTGGTTCCGAGACTGGAGGAACTGAGTCTTTAGACACCACTGAGTCTTTAGACACCAGCGAATACGAAGTGGAACCGAATAAGCCGCAAGAAGACGAAGCTGAAACCTCAAGTCCTACCGAGTCAACATCGGAGTCCACCGAGTCCCAGCAGACCGAGTCTACTGAGGAGAATGACACCATAGATGACGAGATACAGGGTCAAGAGAAAAAACTTCAAAAGGCAGTAGAGAAGGCTAACGATGCGCCGCTTGATAGCAACGAAGTGGGTAGCTCCGAGTCGTCCAACAAAGTTGATGAAGACAGCACAGTAGACGAAGAGAAGACTACGCAAAAAAAGCTAAGCAAAAAGGCTAAGGGTGGCGGCAATTTGATAACTTATCAAAGAGCACAAAACATCACGACCTTTACACAGGGTGTATCTCAGATCGTGCAAGGTGTAGGGCAGACTGTCTCCACAGTACTCAGGTATTATTCGGATGAAAAGCAAGCTGAGTCAAAAGATATCGAAGCTGAATCGTCTGAAAAACGTAGCTTGGCTGAACAGAAAAAGGCTTATGCCGAGTCGGTGCGCAACGATGCGGAAAAAGTCTACGATCAAATGCAACAGTTAATGCAGAGTAGTAACACGACGACCGAAGCCATAGCGACTCGGGTATAGCGCGCTGTCTGTTCACGGAGCGCATCATGGCTGATGTTCACAACCCGGCAACCGCACCGCTGACTTCCAATACTGTAGCTCAGCCTTCCGGGCGTGCAGCATCGGTAGACGGAAACTATCAAGGTCAACGTGTTTCGCTGGTTGCAGATCCGGTGGCTATGTTGGAAGACTCGGCGGAGGAATTGAGTTTTGTACATAGTGAGAAAGTAGAGAAAAAACTCGCTAAGCGCAAATTGGGCAAAACCGGACTCAAATCTTTTGCGATGAAACAAGCCGAACTTTATCTAAAGCAAGTCAACGACCTTGAGAAGAACAAAAAATTGGCAGCGTTTGCCAAACAAATTGCACAAATGCATAAATCCCCAACTGCAAAGCAATTACAAGAACTTGCTGCGAAATCCTATCCCGATGTCAGCCATCAATTTCTTGCACTTTCTTATGCGCGCGACTTCTTGCGCGAAGAAGGCGCAGCCCCTGGGTTGATTGCCAATGTAGGTAATGCGGTCACACAACTGGAGGCACAACACGGACCGGAAATCCACGCTGGGATCAATGTCTCTGCAAGTGCTAGTGCGGCAGCCGAACAAGGAGTCGGCGAGGTTCAAGAACTAAGAGATCTTTATAGAGACGTAGTACTAGACTATAAAAGCATCACACAAGCCTACAGCAAGGTCGTCAAGGACTACGGCAAACAGAAATTTATGGAAACGGTCGGCTTTCTCTTAGACGGCCTTGCGGCAGAAGTCGAGACAGATAATCGCTCGTTGCCCAAATCTCATCTGAAAGCAATTATGGACGACATGTATCAACTCAAACTATTGGGCGGCATGTATCACCAATGCGAGGAGTTGATGGATAAAGTACATGGCAATTATCAGTTGGCATCAGCGCACGGCGGTCAGGCACTCTTGCAGCAGGTATTGGAATTGAAGGAAAAGGGGTGGTACAGCGATCAACTGGTTGAAGATGTCGCCGAAAAACTTAATATCGATCAAGTCAGTGCCAAAATATACTTCTTTAAGGGCTTAAAGGATCTCATCCGGCTAATTCCATATAAAGCGTTTGATGACGAAAACAAGCGCGCCGAGTTGACCGGAAGCGTACAGCAGGCTTTAGACAAAGCAATCGATCAAGAATTTGAAGTATAGGAGGGGGCATGGCTACTCAATGGGATACTGCATTAGCGGGTTTTATGCACAATCTAGGCTTTAAGGATTTCAAGATGCCTAGTTCCGAGACACCTTACGTCAATAACATCACTATCGGCGAAGAGAACTATATTTTGGATATAGAGGAGCTGAGCGAAGGGAAAGGTGTCGTGTTGGCATTATTCAGAAAAGTAGCGACACACGAATTATACGATGAGGTAAAACGAATATTAGCTGCTGCACACCACGATAAATTCCTGCCACTGGTCGTACAAATAGGTCTGCGAGGTAGCGATACTTTGGTGTTGATGGTGCGCGTAGAGCAAGCCTGGACAGAGAACCTAAATCGAGCATTTGATTTAATGTATAAACTCTATACGGACATCGGCAAATGAGTTTTGTAAGTTCAGGCAGCCTAGAATTACAGATAGCAGAAAAGAACAACGCAATGGCGTTGATTAAATTGGGGGGTCGTTTGGATTCAACGAATGCCAACGATTTAGATGTTGCGCTATCGTCTTTGATCAATGATGGGGTTTCAAACATTATCTTATCGTGCGAGTCGTTGCGCTATGTCAGTAGTGCCGGGTTAAGTGTTTTCTTGAAATCGTTCAGGGAAATATCCGCGCACAAAAATGGACATTTTTCGTTGTGCGCGGTGGCAGACAATATAAAACGGGTTCTGAACATAACCGGATTTTCCGATTTTATCCCAGTGTACGACGATTCGCTACAGGCACGCCAACAACTACAAATAGAGGAGGAGACATAAATGGCAGTTTTTCTTGACACCAGCATTGAGAGAGTATTGCACCAACCGCGGGTGCCAGATAGTGCCGGGCCGCCGGTTTTTCCTGACCAAAAAGCAACCCGACCACTCGGCATTCACGAACCGTCAAATCTGGAAAAAATCTTTAACACCAGCTACGCCAGACAGCTGATAGACAAAATGATTTATCCCCAAATTCCCGAAAAAGATGTCATGATGCCGACCACCTATAGTGCTGTGCTTAACCATCTGCGAGAAAAAGTTTCAACCGAAAACACCGATTTCCAAGATATAGACCCACAGAAGGTAAAAGATGCACAAAATCTACTCGAACAAATGCACAACGACTATCATGCTTTTTGCATGGGTCGCGACCAACTCGTACAAGGTTAAACAGTTTAGCTAAGGTCAATGGCAAAGCAAGCACTCAGCGAGACTTATACGCATTGGCTGCTTGGTTCGGCACATTCGTATCTAGGACAGAGTATGGCACCTCAGGCAATCACCCTGCTAGAGTTACTCTGCGCGCTACAGCCCGACAATCAGCAAGCGTTACGGATGCTGGTCTACGCTTATTTGCTGGCCGCCCGCTATCAGCGTGTGCTTGAAACCGCCACATTACTTGCACAATTAGATCAAACGAATCGCGAACAACTTGCGTATCTTAGCTTGTTGCGAGCACGGGCACTATGGGGGTTCGGCAAAACCGAGGCATCCAAAGACGAGTTTCAGAAATATATCGAGCTGGTTTCAACCCTAAAGTCCGATACGGATGACTTAAAAAATGGATAAGGAAGGCTTTCAAAAAATACTGATAAAAATCACCTCGCGCAACGATGTCTTGCTGGCTTTGATGCTGGTGTTTATCATCTTTATGATGGTGCTGCCGCTACCGACCACGCTCATAGATATTTTGATCGGCACCAACATGAGCATGTCGGTGATCCTGCTGATGCTGGCAATTTATATCGCATCGCCACTGGAGTTTTCGGCATTTCCTTCGGTATTACTGCTAACCACGTTGTTTAGACTGGCACTTTCGATATCGACGACACGCCTGATCCTGCTACAAGCCGATGCCGGACAAATCATCTTTACTTTCGGTAATTTCGTCGTTGCCGGCAACCTAATAGTCGGTATGGTGATATTTCTGATTATCACCATCGTTCAGTTTATGGTTATTACCAAAGGTGCTGAGCGGGTTGCCGAAGTGAGCGCAAGGTTCTCGCTCGATGCAATGCCTGGTAAGCAAATGAGCATCGACGGTGATATGCGCGCTGGTGTCATTGATGTAGAACAAGCGCGCCATCGCCGCTCCCTGGTTGAGAAAGAAAGTCAACTATACGGTTCTATGGACGGTGCAATGAAGTTCGTAAAAGGCGATGCCATCGCCGGCTTGATCATCATAGTCGTTAATTTAATAGGCGGATTGACGATCGGCGTTATGCAGCGCGGCATGGATGTTGGCGAAGCGATGCATGTCTATTCAATCCTAACCATAGGCGATGGCTTGATTACCCAAATACCTGCTTTGTTAATTGCGCTTACCGCCGGCATCATCGTCACCCGAGTGACGACCGACAATCCTGCCGATTCCACAGCGAGTGCCGATTTAGCCTCCGACATCAGCGGGCAAATAGGTGCGCAGCCGCGTGCCCTATTAGTGGCATCAGGCTTGATGCTGGTATTCGGCTTAATCCCCGGATTTCCGACACCCGTCTTTATCTTGCTTTCCATCGTAACCGGCGGCGGCGGTTTGTTTTTGTTATACAGCATCAGACAAAAAGAAGCTCAAAAACAAGAGGATTCTTTATCGGCATCCCTGCCCTTCAATGCGCCGTCCGGCGAAGACGGCAGTCCCCCTACCGGCAAACTAAGCGAACAGGAGGAGTTTACTTTGAGTGTACCGTTATTAATTGATATAGAAGCCGGTGTGCAAGAACACTTGGACACCAAAAAACTCAACGACGAATTGTTTAAGGTTCGGCGTGCATTGTATTTGGATCTGGGGGTTCCATTTCCCGGCATTTATTTGCGTTTTAATGCCAATATTGCCAACTCCGGAGATTACTCCATCCTAATGCAAGAAGTGCCTGTCGCCCACGGCAATTTGAGATACGGCTATGTGCTTTACAGCGACAATAAAGAACAAATGGAGATATTGAATATCCCCTTTGAGCCTGGTCAAGCCTTTCTGCCGGGACAAGAAACGTTGTGGGTAGATATGCAATATAAGACCCAACTTGATAAAGCCAATCTTGCCTATATGGAATTGCCGAAAATACTAACTTTCCATCTCTCGTATGTATTAAAACGATATTCCGAGGATTTTATAGGCATACAGGAGGCGCGCTATCTATTACAACAAATGGAGATCAACTTTTCCGAATTGACTAAGGAAGTACAAAGAATTCTGCCGATACATACCATTGCTGAAGTCTTACAACGCTTGGTCGGCGAAGATATTTCAATCCGCAACATGCGCTTGATACTGGAGGCTTTGGTTGAATGGGGGCAAAAAGAGAAGGACACGGTGCTGTTAACCGAATATGTGCGTAGCAGTCTAAAACGCTACGTGAGCTATAAGTTTAGTAGCGGACAGAATACCTTACCCGCCTATTTACTAGATCAAGATTTAGAAGAAACCATACGCAAAGGCATTAGACAAACTTCGGCAGGCAACTATTTGGCACTAGACCCGACCATCACTCGCAGTTTCGTCGAAAAAGTCAAACAAACCGTCGGTGTGGACATTGCCAAACGCGCCAATAAACCCGTGCTGGTGACGGCAATGGACATACGCCGTTATGTGCGCAAAATGCTGGAAGTAGAACTCTACGAACTTGCCGTGTTATCTTACCAAGAATTAACGCAAGAAATCACCGTACAACCATTGAGCCGTATCAGCTTATAAAATGTCTAATCACTTGTGGAAATTTGGGGCATTTGAAAAAGTATTTCATGCACCGTAGGGGAGGGCTATCATGCCCTCCCTAAAGTATTGTACTTGTACCATCTTAACCGCTATGCACCACTTGGTTTTGGTTTCAACAAATTGGATGGCATGCGGGACTGTTGAAAAAGTATCGTCATTGCATGAACCTAACCGCTTGCGCCATTGAATTTATGAAAACGGTAGGGGCAGACCCATGTGTCTGCCCTACGGTACCGTCCTGCACAAACTCAACCGCTTTGCGCCACCTGGTTTTGGCTTCCATAAATTTGATAGCATACGAGGCTATTGAAAAAGTGATATTCCCCTCCTTTGGAGGGGTGTCAGGTCTATGCATTTTGTAATACATACGTTACCTAACATGCTGAGGTTCTGCACGATATCACGCCACTTGCCCAGCTGGAGCAAGTGGCGGTTCTATCTGACGGGGTGGTTGTGGTGTGTCTGCACAACGTAACCTACATGTGTAGGGGCGTAACGTTACCCCATTATTATTACCAACTGAAAAGTTAGTTCTCATGCTCTTGACTTCTAGACTCCGCCTCATCTATATGCCTAAGATTCTGATAATGCTTTTCTTGAGGAGGTCGTAAACGCTGATTGTTGTAGCTTTCTAAGAGAGAAGCTATTTGCTGGGTCTATGTTTCATATAAATAGCCCTCTACATGTCTTTTTACCTTAAAGGACATTTTGGCTATTTCTATAGCCAGTGTTTCCAGCACATTACCTAGAGAACTATCAAATGAGCGTACTAGTGCTGCATAATAAACAATTTCTTGATCAAGCTCTGATATAAAAACATTATTTCTTTTTTATTTATTGGCCCGGAAGGATCTGAAACTTCTCAAAAACGTGCAGATACTTCCTCAAAAGAAAACTCTGCTTGAGGTTTAGTGCCTTTCAATCTTTTTTTTGTTAGATCAACATATTTTTTCTCTATTTCAATCCCTATAAAGTCTCGCCCCACTTCCTTGCAAGCAACACCAGTAGAACCAACGCCCATAAAAGGATCAAGAACTAAGTCTCCTTCGTTAGAAGCTATTCTTAAAATATGTGTTAATACTTTTATGGGTTTTTGGGTAGGGTGCTCTACCCTTTCTTTTCCCATACAAATTGGGGTCTCAATAAAATTATGCATTTCTTTTTGAGTTGTGAAATTCCACGTATGTCCTTTATTCCACACACAGCAAATAATTTCACAAGAATTCAAAAAGCCCGCCCTTCTTAATTTTGGAGGTGGGTTAGTTTTATGCCAAATCATGATTTGAAAACTATCAAAAATAGGATCAAAAGCCTTGTGCCAATCTCCCAGCAAATTATATGCTGTGAATATAAAGATATTTCCTGTTGGTTTTATGACTCTCAAAAATTCTTTTTTCAAAAGGTCAATATTTAACGACTCTTTATCCCATTGAACAATATCGTTATTGAGAGTCTTTCGCCATTCAGCCTTAATGTTCCCAGTCGAATAATTTGCCAAATTATAGGGAGGGTCTGTCAAAATTAAATCTATGCTTGAATCGGCCACGCTACTTAGCTTTTTATAGCAATCACCTAAAATAATTTTCATGTTTGATGTTCCTCAATTTTTAGGACACATTCTACCACCTACCATTTGTAATACAGCATGATCTCCATAGGTTAAAGAGTGGACGCATTGTTGTGCTGTATTAGGAATATGTATATCAGTAGTGACTTGGGGTTGTTGAAAAAGTATTATTCAACCATCTGCGCTCTCACAAACACCACAGAATAGGTGCTTCTTGAATAGGGATTAAACCATTTTTTCTCTTGTGCAGAAATCCGCAAAAGAGGTCAGGCTTATATTTTCTTCTACTTGTCGGTTGTCGGCCTCTAAAGATACTTGATAAAAAGTTTTGATTGGGGTTCTTTGCCGAAAGTAAAAAAGATGTGGGGAGGTTGAGGTGGCTTTTAGCTTACATTCCACGGCAAAGCGTGGTTTTTTATTTTCGAGGACTACAAAATCTATTTCTCTTTTATCGGTATCCCTTAAATATCTCAATTCCATTTTGTAGCCGTTCACATCCTCGTGAAAATGACAATACTTTAAGAGTTGACATGCCATCATATTCTCAAACCTTATTCCTGGATCCTCTACTTGACTCCAATCCCATAGATAAAGTTTCTGCTCTTTTTTAACCGCTCGTATTTGTGGTGATCCTAAAGGCGCAATTTGAAAGCAATAGTAAAGTGCATCAAGGATGCCTAGCCATCTTTTGGTTGTTTTGGGGTCAACTTCAAGGCCTTTGGAAAGAGAATTTATCGAGAGTGGAGAGCCAATGCGTCTAGGAAGTTCTTCTGCCAGAAGTTCTACTTTATCTATATCTTTGACGCTTTCTAAATCGCGCAAATCTTCTCTGACGATTTTAGCTAATCTTTCTCGATGCCATTTTCTTAAATGCCTTTTATCTGCCCTTAGAAAAACTTCGGGAAAACCTCCGTATGTAAAGATGTCATTCAGCTTGTCTTTGGTTATACCAACTTCGGGAAGAGAGAAAGGGTGAAGCCTGTAATAGTAATATCTGCCTAACAGCGAGTCTCCACCTTTTCTAAAATGATCAAGCCTTGCTGAACCAGTGATGATAAAGCTATGCGTATTTTTCAGAGTGTCGTAGATGCCCTTAACTAGATTTCTCCAGTTCTTATGTTTATGGATTTCATCAAAGATAATAAACTTTTCAGAAGCCGGCCATTCATGGTTCTTGATCTTTCGACGATGGTGTTCCAAATCCCAGTTCAGATAAGCAGGGTGTCCATCTTCATAATTACTGAGTAAGGATTGAGCTAATGTGGTTTTCCCTGATTGCCTGGGACCGCCCAAGAGAACCATCCTTTTTCCTAAATCCGAACGCACCGTATCTTCTAGATATCTTGTGAGTAAAACAGACATGACTCCATTTTACTCATGGGTATTTTGGAGTCAAATTTGTGAATTACTGTGTCACAAAGCAGTTATAAGAAGCCATTGAATTGGCGTTGTTGAAAAAGTATTTCATAGAATTGTAGGGGCAGAATAGAGCTGTCGATTGAGCCAGTAGGTCAATCGGCATTTCAATTATCCGCCCTAACGCAACGTACTTACACGATTTATGAATTCATCCATCAAATTTACGCGAGCCATAATCTTGTGGCGCAGGACGGTTGGGTTTGTGCGGGACGGTACCGTAGGGCGGATATGTAAATCCGCCCCTACCTATATAGTGCGACATTACTAATCGGCCTAAAGCCTCACCATGCGAAAACTTTGAGGTAAAAAGGTAAGAATTTATGGGTTAAGGTCACGGGCAACTCGGAACCCGTAGAAGTAGAAGTTCACAAAAGATGCGTAGTGCCAGTCGCGAACAGCCGAGCGCAGGTCCCATGGACCATCGTACCAAGAACCGCCACGCAACACGCGTAATTCCTTTCCGACAATATGCTCTTTACATGTTCTCAGAGTATCCCCACTAAGGCCTTCACAATCATCCTCATTGCCTTTTCTACATCCACTTAGCCACGCACTACCGTTTGTTGGTGCACCAGTGTAATCATCGTGCCAGCAGTCCTCCACCCATTCCCATACATTGCCGTGCATGTCGTGTAGCTCAAACGCATTTTCACGAAAACTGCCTACTGCTACAGTACCTTTGTTATTGCGGTCTTTATTGGCTTGATTATCTAAAATCGTACGACCAAAATGATACGCCGTAGTCGTTCCACCGCGAGCCGCATATTCCCATTCCGCCTCAGTCAATAACCGGTATTCGTGTCCAGTCTTCACTGATAACCAGTAAACATAGGTTGAAGCATCATCCCAAGAAACGCATACTACTGGATGATTATTGGTTTGCTTAAAGCCTGGGTTCTCCCAAGATTTATCTTCCGGATAACCACAATTTCTGGTTTTGTGTTTTGTCTCTCTAACAAACTCCGCATATTGCCCTAAGGTCACTTCATATTTGCCCACTGCAAAAGGTTTGGGAATAGTAACTTGACGTTGTGGTCCTTCACTATCATCTCTATCTCTCTCCCCTTCAGGCGAACCCATCGTGAAGTTTCCTGCCGGCAACACGACCATCTCCGGACAGGTTTCACAATCACGAAAAGTATCTCCCACCTGATAAGCACTGATAGATGTTACGCAGATAGCAAATAAAAAAAACACGGCAGCGATGCCGTTCACTATCCTCTCGCTATTTAATTGCATAGTTTTCTTTGAAATATATACCTTCATTTTTTCTTCTTCTACTTGAATTGAAAAGTTCATTATAACGGAAAGCCTATACACGATGCATAAACCCAACCGCTTGCGCCACTAAATTTATGAAAACGGTAGGGGAGGGCTAGCATGATGCCTTATTCAAAATCAAGTCATTTTATTCAATTTTTATCTTTTTTATCTCCTTTTCTGAATATCTATTTAGGACGCAGCCGGGCACTCGTGATGCGGGTTAAACGGCTTGTTATGCTTGACTACCCCGTGAATAATACGCGTCAACTTATGAGCACAAGCCACGATAATCTCCTTTTTACTTAGATCCGGTCGACGCTGGCTTAACCGATCAGCAAATGCTCGGATGATGGGGTTAAAACGCCGTGCCGAGAGTGCCGCCATGAATAGCGCAGTGCGCAGGCATGCGTCACCAACTTTAGTGATATGTGTCCTGGCTTCACAGTTGCCGGATTGTCTGAGCCTTGGTGTGATGCCGATATAGGCAGCAAGTTGATTGGGGTATTCAAATGTATTATCATTGAAAACTGCACACAAGGTGGCTGCAGTTTGTGTTCCGACCCCAGGAATGGAACACAGCAACTCATGAGTGTTTGTGAGTTGTTCGTCTTGGCAGATGATTTCGTAAAGTGAGGCATTAATCTTGCGGATTTTTTCCTGCAATTTACTGAGTTCTGCAGCTGCCTCTTTTTTCATCTGCGGATCGCGCAAAGTTCTGGCACAGTTGCTAGACATGGTATGAAACTTAACTAAATGCCGACGCCATTTGAGTTTGTCTTTTAAGGCGATGGTTGCCTCAGAGGGCTTTTTCCAATAGTTATCATCACTGATTTTCCATGCGAAGAGTGCGATTAAACGCGCATCCACACCATCGGTTTTGTTGCGCAAACTAAGCGAGTCTCGGAAGCTGGCGACCTGTGCCGGCCGAGCAATGGAAATGGGATGCCCAGCATGATCACCTTCGGCGCACAGGTCGTACTCGTAACCTCCGGTTGCCTCAACGCAGATCGGACACTGGTGTGCAGCGTGTTTCTTAGCCCAAGCTAACAGCTGTTTAATGCCTTTGGCATCATTGTCGAATTGCGCCTCGGCATAACTCTCATCAGTGAATAACAGAGCTGCATCTAAAGTGTTTTTAGAGACATCAACGCCAATCGTGGCGGGTTGTATATTTTGCATAATAATTTTCTCCATAAAAGTTGTAAAGTTGGTAGAATGCCAGGTATCAAGCAAAGTTCGGAAAAGTATGACTACGCCGCCCAACCAGATAAATACGAGATCTAAAGTCTCAAGCTGCCTTTCGGGCTCTATAGTCATAGCGCCGGAGGAGTGCTTTTCATGCTAACAGGCTTTAGAGCCTAGCCCTCGATACAGCGTGTCTCCTCCGACTTCCCGGGCATTGCATTTACCCAGGCGTTTGTCTTATATTAAATAAGTCAGAGTTTAATATATCTGCCCTCTCTAAAGTACCGTTTTGCACTAATAGAACCGCCACGCGCCACTTGGTTTTGGCTTCCACAAACGAAATAAATGAATGGATTGTATGTGCAGACGCAACGCGTTTCGGGAGGGCATGTTAGCCCTCCCCTACCAGTATCGTAAATTCGATGGCACACAGTGGTTCCATTTGTGCATCAAATACTTTTTCAACAGTCCCATGTTAGCCCTCCCCTACGGTGCATGAAAAAATTAGCAAGAAAACAATAAAAAAAAAGTATTATAATGGCATAAGATAACCAAAGGGGGGGAAACATGGCGGTTAATTTTACGCCAAACTTAATTATCGCTTGTACGTGTAATTTATTACTCATGGGGTTGGTATTATTCCAATCTGCTATCGCACAGACATCAACACCTTCGGCGGATGTTCCGCCACATATTACCGCAATTGACGACTTCAGGTTATTGCAACTTGACGAAGCATATACTTTACCAGTGAAGATTAGAGACGACAACGGAGACGATATAAAAATATCTATCGCTTTGGGCGACGAGAGTGTGGTGTCAACGACTCCTACCGTGCTGGATATTTCGGAAAATACGACAACCGAAAATACCGTATATTTTCAACTGACACCACTGGGACTAGGAAAGACTTCGGTGACCTTGAGTGCTTTCGATGGGACAAGTACGAGTACCGAAACATTTGAAATTACGGTGGTAGCCAATATCGCACCGACGATTGACGGTATCGAAGCTCAGCAAACTGTAAGTATTTTTTTCGGTGCGCCGTTGGTCCTAAGATTCAGAGTGAACGACCCGAATGTCGGCTCGGAGAAAAACGAGAACATTCAGTTAACGGTCATGAAGAACAGTGGCAGAATATCAACAGCACTCTACGAAAACCCAAGCGGTGTCTATTTTCTTGTACTTTCTACAACGGATGCGACGGGGACTGGTCAGTTCACGATATCAATCAGCGATGCCGGTGGCGGGATGACCAAGAGCATTGTAGATTTCAATTTATTACCAAGACCTTCATTTATAAGGAGTCGTTTCACGGTAAGAGGTCAGTTGTTCGGATGTAGCCAATGCGATCCGCTTTCGGATGGCATCGTGCATATACGTTTCGCTCCCGATGCGCCGATACGCTCGCATGATGGTGTCAAAGATTTCATAAGATTTACGGTGCAATTAAGAAGAATAAACGGATCCGATACGCCGCGTTATCTTACGGTAGCTTCTACTCAATTCAATTACGACGGGTCGGTGCTTAGATGTACCGATGAAAACACGCCAGTCGATTTGTTTGCAGGTAAAAATTACAGAGTGATCACAAATCGACAGGGAGACGATTTATTTAGTTACAATCAGATCAATATTGGAGGATTGAGGATTCCCAATCCCGACCTCGTTAGCATTCTAGGTTCGGATTGGGAGGATTTTGTCGTGATGAAATGTGAGATCATCGGCGATCAAATGAGCGAAGCGGGAATCGCAATCCACGCATCGGAAGGTCCTAACGCCAATATAAATGAATACATATCACCCGACACCTCAGTTGCTAAGGGAGCGTTTGTATTGGCTGACAACGATCTTCGTGGATTTAGATTGGACGGTAAAACTTACGCTCGTGATTATGCTCGCTATGGTGACGGTCGTGGTGTGCGAGTTGAATTTTCTAAAGGTATAGCGACGCAGTTGACAAATCAGCACTTTGATGTTCACTTTGTCAATAGCGACACAGAAGTGCCTGATGTTGAGCGGGTGATACATACATCGGGTAGTCGTTATGCAGATATCTTGATTAGTAGACCCGTACAACGAGCGGTAATAAGATTAGTGAGTACTCGCACGAGTATCGTAGAGGATATAGAAGGTAATTCATTGGCAGACGGTAATTTCGTTGCCGCTTTAGAGTACGACACAGCTGCGCCGCGTGCGACTACGATTACAAAAGTATCCTTTGCCGACGGTGTCTCTACTTGGAATATCGGATTTAACGAACCAATTGCTACCAACACGGTGCATGCAGAGAACTTATGTATAACCAACGAAGACGGTATTTGTGCGGATCCGGGATTGGCAACGACCCCTTCGATTATTGCGACATCTTTGGTTGGCAACACGACGATGAGTGTGGTCATTACTGAAATTGGTAGCAAACGCGGTGCGACTCATTCTTTGGAATTCAGGCGTAATGCAATTCTTGGTGAAGATTTTAGAATAGTTGAGGATTATCAAAAGGTATTGAGAGATGCGGTGACGATCGAAGATCGGTTCAAATTGGAGTGTGGAGGCTTTTATCCGAATATCGGGCAAACCGAATTATTCTTCAAAATCACTAGAGATTCGGTCAATCCGCAAGGATTAACGTTGATGCAGAACGGGAATCTCTTAGATGCAGAAATTGAACAAATCGGAAATACCGTAAGGGAGGTTTCTATATTCAAAGCCACATTTCCTAACGAGATTAGCAATGGTGCCGATATTGAGGCTGTATATACGGCACAAGATGATATAGATACGACAACATGCATTGCCGAACTGTATAAAGATAGCGACGGCGATGGCCTAGCCGATATAGTAGATGAAGCACCTTTTGATGCAAATGTGAGGATGGTGAACACCGAAGTAGCATCGACGGCACCTTTAGCAGAGCCTCCTGCTGAAGTCGATGTTTTTTATAGTCGTGATGTGTTAATTCGTAGTCTATTCAGAGGTACTGAGTTCGATTATGTAGAAGTTGAATCGAATCGTCCAGTTAAACGTACCTTCACCTCAAATAGTGCGATGACGGCAGCGGTCTACTTCGGTATAAACAATCCCAATGCACGCGTGTTTCGAGTTAACGAACAGTGTGAGACGGTTTTAGATGCAGCTAGGGATATGAATTTAACGAAAGTAAAGATAAACGAATACTGTCTGGATGTGGGCGATAACTTTGGAAGCGAACCTGTTGGGATGCGCCGCTATATTTGGGCAGTAGTTGAAAACGGATATTTAGTTGCCAGTAACTATAGAAGCTATGAGCTTAATGTGGCTGCGGAGATAAACTTTTGGGGTCAATCTTCGTATTTATACGATAGAGCTACAACCAGCAAAGTGATTATTTCAACCGATATCGATGAGGTAACCGATATACAAATTCAAGTCAATCACCTATCGGATACCGGCATTGATGAGCTACAGACACTTTTGCTTACATTAACGAATGGCGGTAGCGAGCTTGAAACGCAAGCTAATTATGCTCTAGCGGATCAGACTATAGGGCATCCAAGTATCGGAGAGACCGTTACGCACTGGTTAGCAGGGTCATCACAGGTATGGCAACCTACCAGTGATATTTTGATACCGAAGCGCGGTGGCTATCCTGAGTTTAACGATATTGATTATGCAATAGGTAGCGATAACGCGGTAGATATCAAGCTGGTACAAGCAGGTGAGACGATTACTAGAATAAACCGTATCATGCTATACGATGTTGCCGACCCGACGCTACCTCGAGTGTCGTCTATGGTATCCGGCAGAATGTATTACCTAATCGCCGATTTGATGACGAATATCTCGGATATTGCAAGTCAAGTTTCGTTATCGTCCGATTTGATAGACGGTTATACGATTACGACACCCTCAGAGATTCTGATAGATCGAATTGGTAGTGATGGTCATTTTGACAACACCGAGTATTTTCCAGTGATTGCACTTGAAGTTGATGATACGAGTACAACGCGCACGATCAGTGTGGGTTGGAATAGGCTGGGTGATTTATCGGATATACAAGCGATCTGTGTCGTGACTCCAAATTTACCGGAACGATATGCCGAAGCCGACGGCGATGGCGATATTATTCCCGACAGTCTCGATTTACGACCTGCCGATGCTACCGAACTACAAGTTGCAATCGGAACCGAAGTCGGTGGTATCAATAGATTAAGGACAAATACTGAGAAACCGCTATTCGTCTCAGATATCGGATTGATTAGAGCAATTGGTGAGGGTGGTGACGATAGTGTTGATTATTCGCCAGCAAATATCGTCTACGACAATTTGAGCCTCGGTACCAAGACATTATTGGGATTTGACGATACAGATACTGCAATGCAGAGTCTACAGAGTCTGACGACGTTCGGAGTAAGCGATGTGGATTATGCAATCGGCAACGAAGGTGAGCTGGTAGGTGGCGTTGCATATACCGTCTTTCCTATGGAGTCATCAACGGCAAGTGAGATTTTATATCTAGGCACATACAATAAAAATGCAAGACGATGGGAGCGTTTTGACCGCGATGCTATAGCCGGCTATATCGATACCTGGTACGCGATAGAACATCCGAACGACGGTAGCGATTGTCCGATTGATGTTCAGAAATATAGAAACGAGTATCGCTCGGACGGTATGCACGAGATGGGATTTGTCGCAAGCACTCGAAATTGCATTATGCTGATTATTAGTGACGGAGGACCTTACGACGACAGTTCTAGAGACGGAAGAATCATTGCTTTGAATGGAATATCATCAATGCCGTTTTCTTTTGATAGGGTTTTCCCGCCTCGTCCGACCATTAGAGTGGTTGCTGAAAACTCTGGGCGCGCAATGATAAATACTCATGATGCCTCGGGTGTTACATATAGTATGCGCTATGAGGTATTTGCGGGAGGTGCTGCTCAAGGTCTGAATGATCCAAGTTCTTATAGTTTATTGCGAATTCGCGACGATGGAACGTCGGATGTTATTACCGCTATTGCATCGGTCATGCCAGTAAGTGGTCGCCCAAATACGGTTATAGTCTCTTACGACGAGGTTCGATTGAATGATGCCGAATTAAGAGAAACAAGCGGCTTCACATTAGCGCGTAACGGCACTGGGCTGAGCGGTACCGATTCTATAGAACCCATTAGATATAGTAGCGGTGAAGTTATTGCTCCTGGGATGCGTTTGGACTTGAGTCCTTCGGCAATCGCAAACACGACTCCGTTTATCGATGAAATTGATGATTTCAAATTGATACCGTTGAACGAGGCATATCCGCTAGCGGTTACGATTACTGATAATATCGGAGATGTTCTAAGCGTATCTATAGAAGCCGATAATACTGAGTTAATGTCTACAACCCCGGCTTTCATAGAAATTGCAAGTGGAGGAAAAACGACAAATACCGTTGTTTTCGGCTTGACACCAATCGCAGTGGGAAAGGTTGTGCTGACGGTTCTAGCTTCTGATGGAACGACTACTGATACGCAAACATTCACGGTTGAAATCATAGAAAATGTCCCTCCGGTGATTGAAGGTATAGAAACCGGGAGTATAGATCTCTATCTAGAGGCTAGTTATGTATTCAACTTTAGAGTTCGCGATATGAATCTGGGTGTAGCGAGAAACGAGGAACTCAATGCTCCAACACTCATCGATAGTGAAGGTAGATCCAACTTTATATATCTTGAAGAAAACTTAAACGACGGTTATAGCCTAATTATTACTATTTTATTCGAAAATAATAATGTTACGATATCGGTAACCGATAACGCCGGTGCAAGAGCCGAAGTTGTGTTGTCTCTAAATCTAAAGCAAACCGATTTTATACGAAGCCGATTCTCCGGACCTTTGCCGAACATAAGTTTCAACGGGGAAGAAGCCGAGGGTGCGGCATGTCTATTTTGTGATCCTACCGAAGACGGTTTTTCGCGCGTGCGTTTTGCACCCGACTCGGTACGGTTATTAAACGAAAATGGTGAAAGTTTTATAGAATTCTCTGTGGAAGGAAAACATTCCGAACCTAACAAGCTTTACCATATTTTGTTAGCTGGTTCTATCTTAAAATACAATGCTGATGCTTTTGGGGAGAATCTGAATAATCCGTTTTTAACAATTCCAGGTTCTAATACACCTGTTTTGGGCGATCAATGTACTTATCGTAGTGGGTTGCCGGATATTTTTAGGGATAACGGTTACGGTGTTTTCTATAGAAGTCTAAGCAATGATGTTTTGGCAATTGCACAAATAAGTAAGCATTTTGTATTAGATAGCAATGAACTTCAATCAGTAGCAATGGAATTATTGACCACTATAGGTTCAGACTGGAAAAAACTGTTTACTATTAAATGCAAGGTAGTAGAAGGACAAACGAACAAAGAGGCAGGCTTCGCGATACATACCGATAGTACATTACAGGTTATAGATTTTACAAGGCCGCGGATCATAGGGGAAAGAATTCTATTACCGTTGGTGGACAACGATATTCTTGGGTTCAGGCTTGACGGTAAAACTTATGTGCGGGATTATGCGCGCTACGGCGACGGTCGTGGTGTGCGAGTTGAGTTTTCTAAAGGTATTTCCACACAGTTGACGACGCAGCACTTTGTCGTTCGTTTTGCCGATGATAGCACAAATGCACCGGATGTAAGTCAAGTGATACATACATCGGGTAGTCCTTACGCAAATATCCTAATTGATGAACCTGTAGAAGGTGCTGTGATGAGATTGGTGAGCACTGGTACGACCGTTATAGAAGATATAGAAGGTGGTTCGTTGGCGGACGGGAGTTTTGTCGCTGCTTTGGAATATGACGCAAGCGCACCTCATGCGACTACGATTACGAGGGTATCGCTTGTCGACGGTATATCCACTTGGGATATCGGATTTAGTGCACCTATTCGCGCCGCTACGGTGCGTGCGGAGAATTTATGTATAACAAACGATGATAATGTCTGCGCGATGCTTAAACCGACGACACCTTCCGCTATTGTTTCGGCATCTCTTAGCAGTGCTACAACCATGACCGTAGTTGTCAACGAGGTTGATATCGCTACAGAAAGTGGCCGTTCCTTAGAATTTAGGCGCAATACGGTTCTTGGCGAGGATTTCAGAGTAGTTGAAGATTATCAAGAACCGTTAAGAAATCAAGTGGCAATCAGAGATAGCATACCACCGACGATCACGGTAGTTGCAGGGAATCATGGAAGAGCTATGATTGTTGAAGAACGTTCTACCTATATTACGTACGATTTTAATTTTATGATATATGCCAGCGAGCCGGTTGTAGGTTTAACCGACCCGAATTCATATCAACTGTTACGAGTGCCTAGCAATGGTATTCTGGTACCGATTGTTGCCGTTCCTCAAGTAACGCTAATACTCAATCACCCAAATGCAGTTATGCTTAGCTACACCGACATTAGATTGGAAAAAGCCGTTGCTAGGGAAAGTAGAGGCTTTACATTAGGTCGTGTTAATTCTCAGGTAATCAATGATTTATCGGGAAACAATCCAGTAGGATTATCCGATTCATCTGATAATACGGAGCCTTTGGATATCGCGGGAGTAAGAAGTGAAAGTGCAGTAGCAGTGATACGTGCATCTATATATTTAATCGATCTGAAAGTCTCATTGGGTGAGTTGGTACCGAACTTCAGCAGTGCTACGACATTTTACAGAGTAGCTGTTTCTAATGAAACAACAAGTATTAAGGTAATACCTACGAGCGGTGACAACGATACGATAACGATTAGTTTGCTAACTGGCGATGGCCGAACTGTTTATCAAGCCAATACCAATATTCCGCTGAATCAACTGGGTGAGCAGGGTAATATCATCGAAGTTGTGGTGGAATCCGAAAGCGGAGTTGATTCAAATACATATACAATTCAAGTCATCCGAGCGTTCAGTAGAAATGCCGATTTGAGCAATATAGTGATAAGCAAAGCGGGCACTCCGGTTTCTCTGACCCCTGCGTTTAATGGTGAGACTACAACCTATACGGCATCAGTGAGCAATGATACCAGAGAACTCCAAGTTACAGCGATTGCAAGCGACGAGATACGTGCGGGTATTCAAATATCAGTTGATGACGGTGAGTTTGAGGCACTGGCAACTAAGGAGATTGATATATGGCCAGGGTATAAAACGATGCGAGGTTTTGAGACTCCAGTTACAATCAAAGTGATTGCCGACGACGGCGAGACATCTAAAAGTTATACCGTGATATTAATCCGTCTGCTTGATGTTGCCGATACGACCTTGCAGAACTTGGAAGTATCGCCGGGTCAGTTGCGACCCGAATATACGACTGCGACATTTGCGTATACGGTTAATGTTGCTGACACGACTGCCACGATAAAGGTGATACCTACAGTCAATGACAGCAGTACGGCAACGATTTCTTTGGTGACTGAAAATAGCCGAACTGTTTATCAAGCCAATGCGGATATTCCATTGAATCAATTGGGTGAGCGAGGTAATGTAATTGAAGTCGTGGTGGAGTCGGAAAACGGAGTTGATTCAAATACATATACAATCAAAGTCATTCGAGCGTTCAGTAGAAATGCCGATTTGAGCAATATAAAAATAAGCAAAGCAGGTGCTTTGGTTTCTTTGACTCCTACATTTAATGTTGAGACCACAGACTATACGGCATCAGTGAGCAACGATACTCAAGAACTCCAAGTTACAGCGATTGCAAGCGACGAGATGCGTGCGGATATTCAAATATCGGTTGATGACGGCGAGTTTGAGACAGTTTCAACTAAGAATATCGATATCCAAGCAGGACATAAAACAATGCGAGGTTTTGAGACTCCAGTTACAATCAAAGTGACTGCCGACGATGGTGAAACCTCTAAAAGCTATACCATGATACTAATCCGTTCGTTTGATGTTGCCGATGCGACCTTGCATGATTTGGAAGTATTGCCGGGCAACCTACAACCTGAATATACGACTGCAACATTTTCGTATACGGTCAATGTTGCTGCTGCAACCGCTACGATAAGAGTAATACCTACGACTAATAATAACGGTACGGCAACGATTTCTTTGCTAACCGGCGATAGCCGCACCGTTTATCAAGCCAATACGGATATTCCATTGAACGAATTGGGGGAGCAAGGTAATATCATAGAAATCATGGTTGAATCCGAAGATGGGATTAATTCAAATATTTATACAATTCAAGTCATCCGAGCATTCAGTGGAAATGCCGATTTGCGTAGTATATTAATAAGCAAAGAAGGAATTCCTATTTCTCTGACTCCTGCATTTAATAGTGAGACCACAACCTATACGGCATCAGTGAGCAACGATACTAGAGAACTCCAAGTTGCAACGGTTGCAAGCGACGAGATGCATGCGGATATTCAAATATCAGTCGATGGCAGTGAGTTTGAGGAAGTTTCAACTAAGAATATCGATATCCAAACAGGACATAAAACGACACGAGGTTTTGAGACTGCGGTTGCGATCAAAGTGACTGCCGACGATGGTGAAACCTCTAAAAGCTATACCGTGACACTAATCCGCTCGTTTGATGTTGTCAATGCAATCTTGCAGAACTTGGAAGTATCGCCGGGCAACCTACAACCCGAATATATGACTGCGACATTTGCGTATACGGTCAATGTTGCCGCTACGACTGCTACGATAAGAGTAATACCTACGACTAATAATAACGGTACGGCAACGATTTCTTTGGTGACTGAAAATAGCCGAACTGTTTATCAAGCCAATGCAGACATTCCATTGAATCAATTGGGTGAGCAGGCTAATATCATAGAAATCATGGTTGAATCCGAAGATGGGATTAATTCAAATATTTATACAATCAAAGTCATCCGACCGTTCAGTAGAAATGCCGATTTGAGCGACATAGTGATAAGCAAAGCGGATGCCTTAGTTTCTCTGACCCCTGCATTTAATGTTGAGACCACAGCCTATACGGCATCAGTGAGCAACGATGCCAGAGAACTCCAAGTTACAGCGATTGCAAGCGACGAGATGCGTGCGGGTATTCAAATATCGATTGATGACGGCGAGTTTGAGACAATTTCAACTAAGGATATCGATATCCAAACAGGACATAAAACGACACGAGGTTTTGAGACTGCGGTTGCGATCAAAGTGACTGCCGACGATGGTGAAACCTCTAAAAGCTATACCGTGATACTAATCCGCTCGTTTGATGTTGCCGGTTCGACTTTGCAAAATCTGGAAGTATCGCCAGGTCAGCTACAACCCGAATATACGACTGCGACATTTTCGTATACGGTCAATGTTGCCGCTACGACCGCTACGATAAAAGTGATACCTACGACTAATAATAACGGTACGGCAACGATTTCTTTGGTGACTGAAAATAGCCGAACTGTTTATCAAGCGAATACGGACATTCCATTGAATCAATTAGGCGAGCAGGGTAATATCATCCAAGTGGCAGTCGTGTCAGGAGACGGTGAACACTCAAATATCTATACCATCAAAGTAATCCGACCGTTCAGTAGAAATGCCGATTTGAGCGACATAGTGATAAGCAAAGCGGATAATCCAGTTTCTTTGACCCCTACATTTAATGGTGAGACTACAGACTATACGGCATCAGTGAGCAACGATACTCAAGAACTTAGAGTTACTGCCGTTGCAAGCGACGAGATGCGTGCGGGTATTCAAATATCGATTGATGACGGCGAGTTTGAGGAAGTTTCAACTAAGAATATCGATATCCAAACAGGACATAAAACGACACGAGGTTTTGAGACTGCGGTTACGATCAAAGTGACTGCCGACGATGGTGAAACCTCTAAAAGCTATACCGTGATACTAATCCGCTCGTTTGATGTTGCCGATGCGACTTTGCAGAACTTGGAAGTATCGCCGGGTCAGCTACAACCCGGATATACGACTGCGACATTTGTGTATACGGTCAATGTTGCTGCCACGACTGCTACGGTAAGGGTGATACCTACGAATAATAATAACGGTACGGTAACGATTTCTTTGCTAACCGGCGATAGCCGCACCGTTTATCAAGCCAATACGGACATTCCATTGAATCAATTAGGCGAGCAGGGTAATATCATCCAAGTGGCAGTCGTGTCAGGAGACGGTGAACACTCAAATATCTATACTATCAAAGTAATCCGACCGTTCAGTAGAAATGCCGATTTGAGTGACATAGTAATAAATAAAGCGGATGATCCAGTTTCTTTGACCCCTGCATTTAATGTTGAGACCACAGACTATACGGCATCAGTGAGCAACGATACCAGAGAACTCCATGTTACAGCGATTGCAAGCGACGAGATGCGTGCGGATATTCAAATATCGGTTGATGACGGCGAGTTTGAGACAGTTTCAACTAAGAATATCGATATCCAAACAGGACATAAAACGACACGAGGTTTTGAGACTGCGGTTGCGATCAAAGTGACTGCCGACGATGGTGAAACCTCTAAAAGCTATACCGTGATACTAATCCGCTCGTTTGATGTTGCCGGTTCGACTTTGCAAAATCTGGAAGTATCGCCAGGTCAGCTACAACCCGAATATACGACTGCGACATTTGCGTATACGGTCAATGTTGCCGCTACGACTGCTACGATAAAAGTGATACCTACGATTAACGACAACAGTACGGCGACGATTACTTTGGTGACCGAGGATAGCCGCACCGTTTATCAAGCCAATACGGACATTCCATTAAATCAATTAGGCGAGCAGGGCAATATCATTGAAATCATGGTTGAATCCGAAAGTGGAGTTGATTCAAATACATATACCATCAAAGTCATCCGAGCATTCAGTAGAAATGCCGATTTGAGCGATATAGTGATAAGCAAAGCGGGTGATCTGGTTTCTCTGACCCCTACATTTAATGGTGAGACCACAGACTATACGGTATCAGTGAGCAACGATACCAGAGAACTTAGAGTTAGTGCCGTTGCAAGCGACAAGATACGTGCAGGTATTCAAATATCGGTTGATGACGGCGAGTTTGAGGAAGTTTTAACTAAGGATGTTGATATCCAAGCAGGATATAAAACGGCGCGAGGTTTTGAGACTGCGGTTGCGATCAAAGTGACTGCCGACGATGGTGAAACCTCTAAAAGCTATACCGTGATACTAATCCGCTCGTTTGATGTTGCCGGTTCGACTTTGCAAAATCTGGAAGTATCGCCGGGTCAGCTACAACCCGGATATACGACTGCGACATTTTCGTATACGGTCAATGTTGCCGCTACGACTGCTACGATAAAAGTGATACCTACGATTAACGACAACAGTACGGCGACGATTACTTTGGTGACCGAGGATAGCCGAACCGTTTATCAAGCCAATACGGACATTCCATTGAATCAATTAGGCGAGCAGGGTAATATCATCGAAGTAGCAGTCGTGTCAGGAGACGGTGAACACTCAAATATCTATACCATCAAAGTAATCCGACCGTTCAGTAGAAATGCCGATTTGAGCGACATAGTGATAAGCAAAGCGGATGATCCAGTTTCTTTGACCCCTGCATTTAATGTTGAGACCACAGACTATACGGCATCAGTGAGCAACGATACTCAAGAACTTAGAGTTACTGCCGTTGCAAGCGACGAGATGCGTGCGGGTATTCAAATATCGGTTGATGACGGCGAGTTTGAGGAAGTTTCAACTAAGAATATCGATATCCAAACAGGACATAAAACGACACGAGGTTTTGAGACTGCGGTTGCGATCAAAGTGACTGCCGACGATGGTGAAACCTCTAAAAGCTATACCGTGATACTAATCCGCTTGTTTGATGTTGCCGGTTCGACTTTGCAAAATCTGGAAGTATCGCCAGGTCAGCTACAACCCGAATATACGACTGCGACATTTGTGTATACGGTCAATGTTGCCGCTACGACTGCTACGATAAAAGTGATACCTACGATTAACGACAACAGTACGGCGACGATTACTTTGGTGACCGAGGATAGCCGCACCGTTTATCAAGCCAATACGGACATTCCATTGAATCAATTAGGCGAGCAGGGTAATATCATCGAAGTAGCAGTCGTGTCAGGAGACGGTGAACACTCAAATATCTATACCATCAAAGTAATCCGACCGTTCAGTAGAAATGCCGATTTGAGCGACATAGTGATAAGCAAAGCGGATGATCCAGTTTCTTTGACCCCTGCATTTAATGTTGAGACCACAGACTATACGGCATCAGTGAGCAACGATACTCAAGAACTTAGAGTTACTGCCGTTGCAAGCGACGAGATGCGTGCGGGTATTCAAATATCGATTGATGACGGCGAGTTTGAGATAGTTTCAACTAAGGATGTTGATATCCAAGCAGGACATAAAACGACACGAGGTTTTGAGACTGCGGTTGCGATCAAAGTGACTGCCGACGATGGTGAAACCTCTAAAAGCTATACCGTGATACTAATCCGCTCGTTTGATGTTGCCGGTTCGACTTTGCAAAATCTGGAAGTATCGCCAGGTCAGCTACAACCCGAATATACGACTGCGACATTTGTGTATACGGTCAATGTTGCCGCTACGACTGCTACGATAAGAATAATACCTACGATTAACGACAACAGTACGGCGACGATTACCTTGGTGACCGAGGATAGCCGCACCGTTTATCAAGCCAATACGGACATTCCATTGAATCAATTAGGCGAGCAGGGTAATATCATCCAAGTAGCAGTCGTGTCAGGAGACGGTGAACACTCAAATATCTATACCATCAAAGTAATCCGACCGTTCAGTAGAAATGCCGATTTGAGCGACATAGTGATAAGCAAAGCGGATGATCCAGTTTCTTTGACCCCTGCATTTAATGTTGAGACCACAGACTATACGGCATCAGTGAGCAACGATACTCAAGAACTTAGAGTTACTGCCGTTGCAAGCGACGAGATGCGTGCGGGTATTCAAATATCGATTGATGACGGCGAGTTTGAGGAAGTTTCAACTAAGAATATCGATATCCAAACAGGACATAAAACGACACGAGGTTTTGAGACTGCGGTTGCGATCAAAGTGACTGCCGACGATGGTGAAACCTCTAAAAGCTATACCGTGATACTAATCCGCTCGTTTGATGTTGCCGGTTCGACTTTGCAGAACTTGGAAGTATCGCCGGGTCAGCTACAACCCGAATATACGACTGCGACATTTGTGTATACGGTCAATGTTGCCGCTACGACTGCTACGATAAAAGTGATACCTACGATTAACGACAACAGTACGGCGACGATTACTTTGGTGACCGAGGATAGCCGAACCGTTTATCAAGCCAATACGGACATTCCATTGAATCAATTAGGCGAGCAGGGTAATATCATCCAAGTGGCAGTCGTGTCAGGAGACGGTGAACACTCAAATATCTATACCATCAAAGTAATCCGACCGTTCAGTAGAAATGCCGATTTGAGCGACATAGTAATAAATAAAGCGGATGATCCAGTTTCTTTGACCCCTGCATTTAATGTTGAGACCACAGACTATACGGCATCAGTGAGCAACGATACTCAAGAACTTAGAGTTACTGCCGTTGCAAGCGACGAGATGCGTGCGGGTATTCAAATATCGATTGATGACGGCGAGTTTGAGGAAGTTTCAACTAAGAATATCGATATCCAAACAGGACATAAAACGACACGAGGTTTTGAGACTGCGGTTGCGATCAAAGTGACTGCCGACGATGGTGAAACCTCTAAAAGCTATACCGTGATACTAATCCGCTCGTTTGATGTTGCCGGTTCGACTTTGCAAAATCTGGAAGTATCGCCAGGTCAGCTACAACCCGAATATACGACTGCGACATTTTCGTATACGGTCAATGTTGCCGCTACGACTGCTACGATAAAAGTGATACCTACGATTAACGACAACAGTACGGCGACGATTACTTTGGTGACCGAGGATAGCCGAACCGTTTATCAAGCCAATACGGACATTCCATTGAATCAATTAGGCGAGCAGGGTAATATCATTGAAATCATGGTTGAATCCGAAAGTGGAGTTGATTCAAATACATATACCATCAAAGTCATCCGAGCATTCAGTAGAAATGCCGATTTGAGCGATATAGTGATAAGCAAAGCGGATGATCTGGTTTCTCTGACCCCTACATTTAATGGTGAGACCACAGACTATACGGTATCAGTGAGCAACGATACCAGAGAACTTAGAGTTAGTGCCGTTGCAAGCGACAAGATACGTGCAGGTATTCAAATATCGGTTGATGACGGCGAGTTTGAGGAAGTTTTAACTAAGGATGTTGATATCCAAGCAGGATATAAAACGGCGCGAGGTTTTGAGACTGCGGTTACAATCAAAGTGACTGCCGATGATGATGAAACCTCTAAAAGCTATACCGTGACACTAATCCGCTCGTTTGATGTTGCCGATGCGACTTTGCAGAACTTGAAAGTATTGCCGGGTCAGTTACAACCCGAATATACGACTGCGACATTTGTGTATACGGTCGATGTTGCCGCTACAACCGCTACGATAAGAGTAATACCTACGATTAACGACAACAGTACGGCGACGATTACTTTGGTGACCGAGGATAGCCGAACCGTTTATCAAGCCAATACGGACATTCCATTAAATCAATTAGGCGAGCAGGGCAATATCATTGAAATCATGGTTGAATCCGAAAGTGGAGTTGATTCAAATACATATACCACCAAAGTCATCCGAGCATTCAGTAGAAATGCCGATTTGAGCGATATAGTGATAAGCAAAGCGGGTGATCTGGTTTCTCTGACCCCTACATTTAATGGTGAGACCACAGACTATACGGTATCAGTGAGCAACGATACCAGAGAACTTAGAGTTACTGCCGTTGCAAGCGACAAGATACGTGCAGGTATTCAAATATCGGTTGATGACGGCGAGTTTGAGGAAGTTTCAACTAAGAATATCGATATCCAAACAGGACATAAAACGACACGAGGTTTTGAGACTGCGGTTACAATCAAAGTGACTGCCGATGATGATGAAACCTCTAAAAGCTATACCGTGACACTAATCCGCTCGTTTGATGTTGCCGATGCGACTTTGCAGAACTTGGAAGTATCGCCGGGTCAGCTACAACCCGGATATACGACTGCGACATTTGTGTATACGGTCAATGTTGCCGCTACGACTGCTACGATAAAAGTGATACCTACGATTAACGACAACAGTACGGCGACGATTACTTTGCTAACCGGCGATAGCCGCACCGTTTATCAAGCGAATACGGACATTCCATTGAACGAATTAGGCGAGCAGGGTAATATCATCCAAGTGGCAGTCGTGTCAGGAGACGGTGAACACTCAAATATCTATACCATCAAAGTCATCCGAGCGTTCAGTGGAAATGCCGATTTGAGCGACATAGTGATAAGTAAAGCGAGTGATCCAGTTTCTTTGACCCCTACATTTAATGGTGAGACTACAGACTATACGGCATCAGTGAGCAACGATACCAGAGAACTCCAAGTTACAGCGATTGCAAGCGATGAGATGCGTGCAGATATTCAAATATCGATTGATGACGGCGAGTTTGAGGAAGTTTCAACTAAGAATATCGATATCCAAACAGGACATAAAACGACACGAGGTTTTGAGACTGCGGTTACGATCAAAGTGACTGCCGACGATGGTGAAACCTCTAAAAGCTATACCGTGACACTAATCCGCTCGTTTGATGTTGCCGGTTCGACTTTGCAAAATCTGGAAGTATCGCCAGGTCAGCTACAACCCGAATATACGACTGCGACATTTGTGTATACGGTCAATGTTGCCGCTACGACTGCTACGATAAAAGTGATACCTACGATTAACGACAACAGTACGGCGACGATTACTTTGGTGACCGAGGATAGCCGCACCGTTTATCAAGCCAATACGGACATTCCATTGAATCAATTAGGCGAGCAGGGTAATATCATCGAAGTAGCAGTCGTGTCAGGAGACGGTGAACACTCAAATATCTATACCATCAAAGTAATCCGACCGTTCAGTAGAAATGCCGATTTGAGCGACATAGTGATAAGCAAAGCGGATGATCCAGTTTCTTTGACCCCTGCATTTAATGTTGAGACCACAGACTATACGGCATCAGTGAGCAACGATACTCAAGAACTTAGAGTTACTGCCGTTGCAAGCGACGAGATGCGTGCGGGTATTCAAATATCGGTTGATGACGGCGAGTTTGAGGAAGTTTCAACTAAGAATATCGATATCCAAACAGGACATAAAACGACACGAGGTTTTGAGACTGCGGTTACGATCAAAGTGACTGCCGACGATGGTGAAACCTCTAAAAGCTATACCGTGATACTAATCCGCTCGTTTGATGTTGCCGGTTCGACTTTGCAAAATCTGGAAGTATCGCCAGGTCAGCTACAACCCGAATATACGACTGCGACATTTGCGTATACGGTCAATGTTGCCGCTACGACTGCTACGATAAAAGTGATACCTACGATTAACGACAACAGTACGGCGACGATTACTTTGGTGACCGAGGATAGCCGAACCGTTTATCAAGCCAATACGGACATTCCATTGAATCAATTAGGCGAGCAGGGTAATATCATCCAAGTGGCAGTCGTGTCAGGAGACGGTGAACACTCAAATATCTATACCATCAAAGTAATCCGAGCGTTCAGTAGAAATGCCGATTTGAGCGACATAGTGATAAGCAAAGCGGGTGATCTGGTTTCTTTGACCCCTGCATTTAA
This sequence comes from uncultured candidatus Poriferisulfidus sp., assembly GCA_965200865.1. Taxonomy (GTDB): domain Bacteria; phylum Pseudomonadota; class Gammaproteobacteria; order Poriferisulfidales; family Oxydemutatoraceae; genus SP5GCR1. The sequence continues at coordinate 2,079,546 of CBDAVG010000002.1, forward strand.
TGTTGAGATTACAGACTATACGGCATCAGTGAGCAACGATACTCAAGAACTTAGAGTTACTGCCGTTGCAAGCGACGAGATGCGTGCGGGTATTCAAATATCGATTGATGACGGCGAGTTTGAGGAAGTTTCAACTAAGAATATCGATATCCAAACAGGACATAAAACGACACGAGGTTTTGAGACTGCGGTTGCGATCAAAGTGACTGCCGACGATGGTGAAACCTCTAAAAGCTATACCGTGATACTAATCCGCTCGTTTGATGTTGCCGGTTCGACTTTGCAGAACTTGGAAGTATCGCCGGGTCAGTTGCAACCCGGATATACGACTGCGACATTTGTGTATACGGTCAATGTTGCTGCCACGACTGCTACGATAAGAGTAATACCTACGATTAACGACAACAGTACGGCGACGATTACTTTGGTGACCGAGGATAGCCGAACCGTTTATCAAGCCAATACGGACATTCCATTGAACGAATTAGGCGAGCAAGGCAATATCATTGAAGTGGCATTCGTGCCGAGAGACGGTGAACAATCAGATATCTACATAATCAGAGTAATCAGGCCATCTTCAGGAATTCGTGTTCGGGCTAAGGTATTTCTTGAAGGTCCGTTGCAGTAACCAGCTGTGAGGCTGTTGAAAAATAGAACCACCGTTTATTGCAGTAGCATAAACGGCGTAACATTGTGCAGAACCTCAACATGGGTATGTAGGTCGGACAAGCTAAGGCTTATCATAAATGGTGGGTACGTCATAAAACCACCCCGTCAGATAGAACCGCCGATTGATCCAGCAGGTCAATCGGCGTGACATCGTGCATAATTTTAACTTGATTGCTTGTCGTACACCACACAATTTATGGAAACCACAACTAGGTGGCGCAAGCAGTTGGAATAGTGCAGAACGGTGCCGTAGGGCGGATATGCAAATCCGCCCCTACCGTTATCGTAAATTTGATGGTACACAGTGGTTTAATTTGTGCAGAGCCATAACGTTAGGGTGGTTTGCATAATTATATGGCGCAGGGCGGTTGAGGTTGTGCGATGACGGTACCGTAGGGCGGACATGCGAGTCCGCCCCTACCGTTATCGTAAATTTGGTGGCACACAGTGGTTTAATTTGTGCAAAGCCATAACGTTAGGGTGGTTATCGTAAATTTCAAGGCGCAAGCGGTTTATGCATTTTGTGAGGTATGTATTATCTAATATGCTGAGGTTCTGAATAAGGTAACGCCGATTGACCTACTGGCTCAATCGGCGGTTTTCCTGGTGCAGAACGGTACGTTAGGGCGGATATGCAAATCCGCCCCTACCGTTATCGTAAATTTGAGGGCGCAAGCGGTTAAGATTGTGAGGTGATATCACTTTTTCAGCAGTCCATATCTAATAGCTTATGGAATTTGTAATTTTATTGATGTTGTATTAGAATAGTATCCATACAAACAAAGGAGGGGAAATCATGCCTATAACTACAGAGAATCCGGTCTCTACAGCCGGAGTTAACCAATCTCAACCCCCAACAACAGAGCGTGCTACCGGGACGTTCGGCGAGCGACGTGTATCAATTGCAAATGCATCCGATCGCTTTGTTGATACTCAGCAAACCGCTCTGAACACAGCGAATATGCCGGAACCGCGGCCTATACGCACCATTCATATCCGCCGGCCAGCTATTTCTAGGGCGACACATCACGACTTGATTGACCCGAGACTAGAGACCGAGAATCCCAACACCTCGTTACACTCCGAGGCAGCCATTGCAGAAAGAACTAAGGAATTGGCAGAAACCAAATCTGCCGCTAGGCTTGATGACTATATTCAGTATAGCCATGATAGTGGCAATATCTCTGATGAGAATAAAGAGTTGTTTTCTACGCTCAGCAACTATAACAAGGCATTGGATAAACAAATGGTGCGCATCGCCGATTTGGGCGACAAGCTAAACACCGGGAAGGCCTCGCCCAAAGAAGCCCACGAACTCAATGCGTTGCTTAAGACGCATAAGCGGAACTTATCGATTGTGCAAGGACACTTGTCACAATTAGATAAGGAAAACTTGGCACCGGAAGGGAAGGCACTGACAAGTGCTTTTGAAATGCGTTTTGCCGAACGACATCTTGATTTGGCAGACATGACAGCATTGTTCTCGGATATCCTGCCAGAACAAGAGCCACTTAGCAAAGGAGAGCGTATTGGCTATAGCCTTTTGCAGGTTAAAGGATGTCTGCGTGCGGTAAAACAGATGCCGATGAGCCCTGGGGCGCGCAATAAAATCACACAAACATTAGAGGCACAGTGTCAAAAACTTGAAAAACATGCAGCACTTGAACGAGGAGAATACGACCCGGCAACCAGCGATCTGTCATTAGAAGAAATATTGACCGAAGACTTCACTCTAGTCAAAGACAAGAAAAAATATAGTTCCAGTGTTCTGTCTCCGCTCACCGCACGGTGGGATGAAGCTAATCGAGATTTCACACAACATGCCCAAAAAGACCTTATCCCCCTATCGCACCCCAAAATCTCTCAAGCGATGCTGGCTGAATTGTTTGTCACGCATCAACTCAAAGCCAGTGGTGTCGGCAAATCCGATATGCCGCCGGTTGGCTTTTTATTAAAGCAAGGCATCATCGGCGAGATCAACAATCAGGAGTGGCCGGTGGTCAAAAAAGAGCTTGCATTCAGGATGGCAGGCGCAAATCATAACGCAACCAGCACGATTACGCCGGGTGGGCATTTAGCAAAAAATTTCGCTACAGATTATCCGAGCAACGGCATTAGCTCTATGGATCGTATGCAATACAAACATGTGCCTAATATGGCACATTCCCAGATGACTGCAGAGAGCGGCGAGGTTTTATTCTCAGGAATACGGCACGGTGTCATAGACCCGTATATGATCAACAACAAGAATCTTAAAAATCTGCCTGAAACTGAGCTTAGCACAATGGTCAAAGAATTGTTGTTGGACACGGGGGCTATTGACATTCCTAACGGGCAAGCTCCCGACACTTATGCAACGATAATTGCCCGACAAATCAAAGAAGGCAACCCAGAGATGCCTGATGTTGGCACCAAACTTCGCGCTGAGTCGAGCAAAATGATGGCAAAGGAATTATTAGCCGCAGCGGTCGTCTCAGACCCTAAAAAAATGCAAGCTGCCCTTGATGGAGAAACTGTCGGTGTGTCGTTAAACTCAATTTCTCTGGTAACGCCCGATGCATTGCGGGCGCGTCTTAAGGCTGGTGGTGGAAGTGATGAAAAAGCGATGCTCGCACATCAAGCTGAAAGTCTGAAGGCGTTAGCCGCATCAGGGGAACCGGTGGTTGTTAATGTACGAGATAACGACGGGGTTCCTAGATCAATCAGGGTTCTGCCCAAGGTTCGCACGTTGAATTTCGGCGTTAACAAGGGTGCAGTTGCGACAAGCAAAGGTGTGCTGGGTCCGAATACGCCTTTTTGGGGTCGGGCAATGGGCTGGGGGTTTGCTGCCAGCATGAATAATCCGGAGCTACGTGATATGCTCGGTAATCCTCGCCAGCGAGACTTGGGAGGTGCGGTGGCCGAAAAAGTTGCACAGATGACCACCAGCGACGATGCACCGACGCAAAGGCGGGCGGCATTGCTAGAACAAGCGGCAACACAGGCAAAAGCGATATGGCGTAGCGGGTCTTTTAGGAGCGGCGGCAAAGAACCCTATAAGATGGTTTCCCGTTTAGCTTTGGTGAGTCATCTGATGGGAGAAACCACACTTTATAATTGCAAAAGTGGTAAAGATCGCACCGGACAGTTGGATGCCGAAGCGAAATACCTCGCCGCAGTGGGGCACACCACCGGCAATATCCCTGAACCCGATGCCGAATATACTCAAGAGTCCAGACGTGAGCGAACCAATTTCGCACTGAATACCGGAAACCATGAAGTGCAGCAAATGACGGTCGGTCTAAAAGGATATAAATTGAAAGGCGTGCCGGGGCTCGCCAAAGGGATGGAAGCCGATTTGATGGACGTATATCAGGGTGGCTCAAAATTTGTTAAAACCTAAATCCAATGATGGGCTATTGAAAAAGTGTTTTATGAACCGTAGGGGAGGGCTAACATGCCCTCCCAAACGTGTTGCGCCTGCACCATCAATACATTCATCCATTTTATATTATGGTAAACATAATTCGGTGGCGCGTGGCGATTGTAGTAGTGCGGAACGGTACCGTAGGGCGGACATGTTAGTCCGCCCCTACCGTTTGCGTAAATTTAATGGCGCAAGCGGTTGCGTTTAGTTGATGACAGTACTTTTTCAATAGCCACATGGTATAAAATTTGCTAAAAATTCAGGGAGGGGGATATGCCAGAATTAAGTACCAATGACTTTCAGAGAGTTGCTGCTAGAGACGGAAACATTTTTTTCAATCAAACCACGAACAAACTTGATGTTCGTGGCAGTTCCTTTATATCGCGCTTTGTCACATGGATAAAATCTAAATATAAGCCGAGTAGAATCAATCAAGAACACAAAATGGCTACCGAGTCTTTCATCAACGAGGTTGAACGCTCCTATGGTGAAGCGGTTGGAAAATACATGATAAATTACCGAACCGAGTCGGATGATCTTAGCCAGCTTTACGAGTTAGGCAAACAAAATAAACCCTTGGCAGCACGCCATGTACGAAAAGCGTTGAAAAATCTAGATATCATAAAAAGCACTTTAGCCGATACACAACTTTATTTGTCGCCACAGCAGTGCAACAAGTTATTGGTTGAAGAAATGTCTAACTATCCTGAGTTGACAGGACCTTATACGGCTGGAAAAATTGAAAGCGAACAACTAATCTCTAGTATTCAAAAGGCAATCATGGAAGAAGTTTATCAACACGGCGGAATAAACTGGGAAACAACTGGAATGGCAATTGCCAAAGATGTGATTGCAAAGCATGTTGCCGCACAGCTGCAGCCGCTAGCGTTGGCAGTAAAATATTCCCACCCCGACTATTGTCAGGAGCAAATCGTTGCAAAGTTATCTAAAGACCCTAATCTTATTATGCGCTATTACTGTAATCCTACCGATATCGAAAGGCTTAACTCAAACATCCAAGAAGCCATTGTCAGTGCGTACTTTTCGTCGCCACAAGAGATGACGGAAACCAAAGCCTTGTCTGTTGCCGACCAGATGATCACCCAACATACTGATGCACTTGTAAAAGAGCTAAATGGACAAAATGCAGTGCCGGCGATGAAACCAATGAGTAAATCCGACATTGCTGCCGAAGTAAAGGCAACCAAAGAAGACAGTGCCTTTGCCGAAAGCACTCAGCAACTAGCCGCCACAGCTACTGCACAAAAGGAAGCCAAGCAATCTGCACAGAGACCGCCCTCCACTCCAGAACCTAGTGTCGGCACGCCGCCTAATCAAACCGAAGTGGTGCCGGAGCCGATACCTTCTGCTTCCTCGACACAAGTCACAATGGAGGCACCTCTGACATCTACACCATCGGCCACACCACCGGCACAAACCGAAGAACCCATCATGCAGACCGAAACCCCGACTCTTAGCTCGACGTCTGACACCGATGTGACTCCGGTTGCGTCGACAAATAAAGAATTACAAGCAGATGCTGTACCCACAGTTGTCACCGCACAAACTTCACCGGTTACAAAAAGCCTTTCAACTACCGCCAAGCGGCTTCTCAAAAATGCCAAAGATAAGAGAATACAGCTGTCCTCTGAGGTAAAAACACAGGTACGCAGCGGAGAAATCCGCTCTTTATCAAAGCTGATAAAGGCACATAATCAATCTGTTGCAAAACGAATTACAACCACATCGCTTCAGACATGGTATAAGGAAAATTATCCTAAACTTAAATCTAAGATGCCAAAAGAAATGCAAGATTCGGTATTGAGAAACACTCTAAAACTTATTCAACCATTGCAGGTTTTCGTAGACGAGAAACAAGCTAAATCGCTTGCGCTACAGGTGATGTCGGGTTATCTAAAAAGACACACTGGCACTTAATTATGTCCCACGCCCCCTCGCAAACATACGGCTACTCCACTCAAGGTATACATGCTATGCTATGCACAATGAAAATTTACTTAGTCGGCGGTGCGGTACGCGATACCTTGCTAAACCAAAAGGTATTGGAAAAAGATTGGGTCGTTGTCGGTGCCACACCCAAAGAAATGCTGAAACGAGGCTTCAAACAAGTCGGAAAATATTTTCCGGTTTTCATACACCCTAGAACAGGCGAAGAGTATGCTTTGGCTCGTACCGAACGCAAAACCAGTCATGGTTATCATGGCTTTAAATTTAACACCTCACCAAATATCTCCATAGAAGATGATCTTAAACGGCGCGATATAACCATTAACGCAATTGCGCAAGATTCGGACGGCACATTAATAGATCCGTGGGGCGGACAGCAAGATATAAAAGCGCGTTTGCTCAGGCATGTCTCTCGCGCCTTCGTCGAAGACCCAGTCAGAGTATTGCGTGTTGCGCGTTTCACCGCGCGTTTTGAGTCGCTGGGATTTACCATCGCACCTGAGACGCTAAACCTTATGCAAGAGATGGTCGCAAACGGAGAGGTGGATTACTTGGTTGCCGAACGCGTCTGGCAAGAAACGGCTAAGGCTTTTGCAACTGGTCGGCCGTCAATTTACCTAAAAACGTTGTTGGATGTCGGCGCGCTGGCACGTATCGCGCCAGAATTAGACAACTTTTTTCATCACCTTGCCGATAGTGCCGGCAAAGGCAACATGCCTATGAGTACCTCTCTGTTTGACGCAATAGATCAGGCACCGAAACACGTGCCTGATGTTTTGTTGGCAATATTGTCTTTTTACGCGCACCGTATTGGTCTTTCTATCAACACTCTGAGCGAGCGATGGAAATTACCAAGCCGTTGCCAAAAAATAATTCGCTTGGCAGAAAAGTCTGATACATCGTTGAAATCTGCGGCTGATTTATCGAACGAAGAGTTATTGGATTTTCTAAATCAGACCGATGCACTCAGGGATCGTGAACAGCTTCAAAACTTATTAACGGCGTATGAACTATCCAACTTTGAGAACATTTGTCTTACTGCCCCAATAAATCGTATTACACATTCCTTGGATACGGTCGCCGCAGTTAAATTTGACTCAAGTCTTCAGGATTTGCCGGGCGCACAGGCAAAGGCTCAGGTGCGCAAAAAATACCTTGAGGCACTCAATTCGTTATGAATAGCAGCAATATGATACCGAGCACAATACGATAGATTACGAATGGTAGCAACCCTATTTTTTCAACGAAGCGAATGAACAGTTTTATCGTCAGCAACGCGAATACTGCGGAAATAACAAATCCTACTGCCATTGGGTACCACAGCTCGGCATTTATCCTTGAACCATTGAATATCTCCCAGATATTCAATGCGCTGGCAGCAGCAATTACTGGTATTGCCAATAAAAACGAAAAATTCAATGACTGCCGACGAGATAAACCGAGCAATAATGCTGCAGCAATCGTGATACCGGCTCTAGATGTACCGGGAATTAATGCAAGCGTTTGGGCTAAACCAATGATAAACGCATGCTTAAGATTTATCGTCTGCGCTTCTGTTGTGTTTCTTCGTGCATCTGCAAACCACAACACAAACGCAAAGATAATTGTTGCCACCGCAATGACCTCAGTGCTACGCAACTCGGTTGCCACTAAATCCCGCAGCAATGCACCGGCAATAAAAACCGGCAAGGACGCAACGATTAATGTTAACCATATATTCTGATCTACCGAAAGTGCGACCTTTGACGGATGGTTTGGTTGCATATTGATAAGTTCTCTGCGAAAATGGAACACCACTGCTGCCAATGTGCCACTATGTACTGCAATATCAAATGCCAAAAAGCCTTCACCCAAACCGAAAAAATGCGATGCCAATATCAGGTGTGCCGAACTTGAAATCGGCAGGAATTCAGTAACCCCCTGTACTAATGCGAGAATACTTGCTTGAAAAAGGTCCATCAGTTTCTTCCATATACTTAAAGCAACCTATCATAGCAGGAGTTACAATTTAATGGAGAATAAACAACCCGTTGCATTAATCACTGGTGCCGCCAAGCGCATTGGCGCACAGACTGCAAAAACACTACACCATGCTGGGATGCGGGTGATCTTGCATTATCATCACTCTGCTGCCGACGCACTAGAAATCGTCAACAGCCTAAACGCACACCGCCCCGACTCAGCCTGTGCTTTCACTGCCGACCTATCCGAACTACAGGCGATAGAAGAACTTGCACAATCAGCACAAAATCAGTGGGGACGTTTGGATGCATTGGTTAATAATGCTTCGGCTTTTTACCCCACAAAACTTGAGAGCTTAGATAAAGCGCATTGGAACGCGTTAATCAACATCAATATGAGAGCACCGTTATTTTTAAGCTGTGCGCTTGCCAACATGCTGGGCGAACAAAGGGGATGCATAGTCAACATAGGCGACATACATTCAATTCGCCCGCTCAAAAATCATACTGTCTACTCGGCAAGCAAAGCTGGGCTGGCAATGATTACGCAATCTCTGGCTAAAGAACTCGCACCTCAAGTGCGGTGCAATATGGTTTCGCCGGGTGCAATTCTCTGGCCCGAGAGTGATTACGATGATGAGAGAAAGCAAGATGTTTTAGACCGCACGATGCTCAAACGAGAAGGAGTTCCTGAGGATATTGCCTCGGCAGTGCTTTTTTTAGTACGAGATGCGGACTATATCACCGGTCAGACCATTGCTGTGGACGGCGGCCGGACTTTATACAATTGAACCGCCACTTGTTGCAGTAGCACAAGTGGCGTAACCTTGTGCAGAACCTTTACATAGTAATGTAGGTCGGACAAGCAAGGGCTTGTCCTAAATGGTGGGTACGAAATCACCATACAAACGGGACGCGTGTTATCGGTTCTGGATGATCAAGATTTTGCAATAATTCCGAAACGCTTTTACCTATTTTAGGGTGATCCAAATCGCCAGCAATTTCTGCCATTGGTTTGAGTATGTAACTATGTTTGCTTAAATCCTTGTGCGGCAAATAAACTTCACCATTATCAACAATTAAATCATCGTAAAGTAAATGATCCAAATCTAATTCTCTTGAGACAAATTGATTTTTACCTCGTTTTCTGCCGTGCTTTTTCTCTATTTCAAAAAAAACCTGGCTGGTGTTGCTCGGGGTCAGTGTGGTTTCCAAAGAGACGACCATATTATAAAAATCTGCTCCCTCAAAACCGACGGCAGCGGATTGATACACCGACGACTTTATGACATTTCTGAATATCTGCTGTAGCGCACGAAGACACGAGCGGAGATTGTGTTCTTTGTTTATGTTTGTGCCGACACTAACAAATACTCTAGACATTATTAGGTTTATTGCGTGCTGCGCTCTATTGAAATACCGACACTCTCAGCACCGCGGATTGCACCAGCCTTGTTGAGACGAAGATGTAGCCATTTAATGTCAAATGTCTGCATCAATTCATTTGCAAGATTATGGCTTAAGGTTTCTATCAGTCGATACTCGGATGTAGAGACAAAGTCCTGTATATACTTGGCAATACTCTTATAGTCCACAGCATCGTCTATGCGGTCATGGGTGGCTGCTATGGCAGCGTTGGTTTCTACTTCTAAATCAATGCAAAGACTTTGGCGAATTTGCCGTTCCCATTCAAATATGCCTATCGTTGCCTCTACCTTAAGCCCGGTTAAAAATATTTTATCCATCCTTGGCGGCTTGTTTTTCCTCTTTGGGCTTAGGTGGGTGCTTTAGCAAAGAGAGGTCATAAACTTCGTTTAAGTGGTACATCATCATACCCTTGCGCGGCGGGACAATCTTCACTGTCGCATGTCTCATGATGTTTTTTTCAACCAAATGAAGCATTACATTATCAACAGCCGATTCCTGCTCGCTAGAAACTAACTGTGCTAATTCCGGAAAGTCATGGTAGCGATAAACACTATAGTCTTCTTTCAAAAAATCAAAGTAGTTAGGGTTTCGTATATCAGACATAATATATAGCCTTGAATTTTTACTAATCGCGTAGCTAAGCAGCGTTTTTACTTGTTGGTTTGAGAATGCAAACTGAAGCATGAGTTTCTCTTTCGGGCGAACACCTCGCTTGCTGGTCACATGCATACAAGCATAATATGCGTCTTTTAAGCTGATACTGCTTCCACGCGCCCTAGTTTGTTCGTCAAAGCAGGATCTCATCGTGCCAACTTTGTCCCAAAAATAATATTGTCCAGCGAGCGCGTTTTCTCTAGATGTACCCATTGTTTCAAGCACTTTGTCGGTAAGCCCGTTTACCTTTTCCGAATACGGGAAATCTAGCAAAAAGGACGGTTTCTTTTTAGCATAGTCTCTAGCATACTGAGAGGTCGGGTCTCTTCTAACTATTACATCATAGCTCTCGTTCATCTCGCTTGAAATAACTTCATCACTGACTTGAAGCACTTTGTCCGCCGCATAGCGATCTAAATCAAAGTCTTCCTCTTTAATCCATTTCTGACCGTCTTCGACAATGCTATCCACTTTATCAATCGGGCGAATCGTGCCTTCGGATAAGTTCAGATAATCTTCAAACTTAAAGTTATCCCTTCGACAATAAAAATTGTATTCAGGGCGCACCGCAAATTTACCAACCACTGGTGTTCTACCCAATTCATAGGCCTCCATAAAAACTACGTTTAGGGTTTTGAATATCTGGTCTATCCCAAACTTACTTTGTGTCATCGAGAAGATAAGATATTTATCGTCTTTTAAGTTTTGTTCTGTCATCGTTTAGCATCCAAATAAATTTCTCTGTTATTACGCTTTTTTTAACTTGTCAATCTGTGCAATATATCTGAATAGTCATTATAAATAAATTTCCTCTGTAAATTTAGTAGTTTATAAAACAACTATAATTATTATAACTTTAGGGCTAAGCTATGCTAATATAATTTGCTTAAAAAAATTTATAACCAACACTAAAGGAACCTGTTTTATGAAACTCTGGCACGCTTGCATCAAAGAACTGGAACACCTTCTTCCGGAAGAAGATATCAACAGATGGATACGGCCGTTAGCTGTAGAGATAACAAAAAACCAAATAAAGCTTTCTGCCCCCAATAGGCTGCTCCACGAAAAAGTTAGCACAGTCTACTTAGAACATATCCGCCAAGTCCTTTTTACCCTTGCACAAAGCCGCAATAATCCGCCGCCCGAAGTTAGTTTAGAACACAAAGAAAGATTGAAAAATCAATTAGTTAGCTTCATAAACAAGGATCAGATTTTCGATAATTTCATAGAAGGAAAATCAAACCGGCTGGCACGCGCAGCGGCAGAACAAGTCGCAGCTCAGCCAGGTGTCTCTTACAATCCGTTTCTCATATACAGTAGCGTGGGGCTGGGCAAAACACATTTACTTCATGCAATTGGGAATACGATTAGCCGAAAATTTCCGGAAAAACGCGTTCGCTATTTACACTCAGAACAGTTTGTCTCAGACATGGTTGATGCCTTACGCTCTGGAAACATGAATAAATTTAGTCGTTATTACAGAGGTCTTGATGTGCTACTGATTGATGATGTTCAATTCTTTGCTGGCAAAGAACAAAGCCAAGAAGAGTTTTTTCACACCTTTAATCACCTTTTTGGTAGCAAAAGCCAAATTGTAATGACTTGTGATCGTTATCCTAAAGAAATAGACCGGTTGGAGGATCGCCTTAAATCGCGTTTTAGCTCAGGCTTAACCCAGATAATAGACCCGCCTGAACTTGAAACCCGAGCCGCTATCATTTTAAGTAAATCCAAACTTTACCATCTTGGGCTTTCCGAAGAGGTTTCGTTCTTTATTGCGCAACAAATACCATCCAATATCCGAGAACTCGAAGGTGCCTTAAAACGGATACAAGTAACCGTTGGAATCACCAAAAAACCAATAACAGTACCCTATGTAAAAGAGATATTGAAAGACTTGATTGCTGCCAACAATCGCCAGCTCACGATAGAAAACATTCAAAAGGCTACATCGGAGTACTACAATATACAACAAAACGATTTGTTATCGAATCGCCGCACTCGTTCCGTCGTTAGGCCTAGACAAATGGCCATGCTTCTTTCCAAAGAACTTACAAACCGGAGCCTTCCTGAAATTGGAAAAGCCTTTGGGCGGCGAGACCACACGACAGTGATACACGCATGCAAAACAATCAAAAGGCTAAAAGAAAGCGATCCGAACATAAACCAAGCCTATAAGGCGTTGTTGAGGATTTTGAACTACTGAATGAAACAAAGAATAAACGGTGAGTATGTTGGGGATATCTACATACAAACTTTTGAACAACAAACGAAATAAGCGATAATTAACAGGATAACTCTTAGTGAAAGTAAATAAATATAATAAATTTTGGAGATATCCACAGAAATAAAGAGAACCTACAACTACAATATAAATTAATTAAATATTATTAGTAATATGAATATAACTTTACAAAACAAAAACCTTTTATCTATTCTTTCCTCTGTTAAAGGAGTTGTTCCTTCTAGACCAACCTTTCCAACGCAAAGCATGGTCTTTATTTGCCCTTCCGACAAAGGATGCTTTTTCTTTACCCAAGGACCTGAAGCACAGATACGATGCTTCTCTGAAGAACTTTCTATAGAAAAACCCGAAGAAAAACTCATATCTGTTTCAAAAATATTTGAAATATCTAGGAACTTTCCAGAAGATAGTGCCATTTCTCTACTTTTTGATGGTGATTCTGTTACAGTTTCATGTGATGGAGGTAAGTATCAACTAAAAAGCCTATCAGCCGAAGAGTTTCCATTAATGGATTCACCGGATGAAAAGGATGTTATTAAAATAGCAGAACGAGACTTGAAATATCTACTAGAAAAAACTGATTTTTGTATGGCTTCTCAAGATCCAAGACATTACTTAAATGGATTGTTTTTTTCTTTGGATGATAGTGAGTTATGCGCTGTTGCAACTGATAGTCACAGGCTTGCTTTGAGTTCTCTTGAGGTATCAAGTAAAGTTAAAACAGAAGGAATTCTGCCGCGAGAGATTGTTTCGGAGATTAAAAGACTCTTATCGGACACCAAGGATATTGCCGAGGTCAGCATCAGCGGGCAAAAGATTGTTGTATCTCTTCAAAACATTCAAATTTCTGCGAAAGGGCTAAATGGACAATTTCCTGATTATAAAAAAGTAATACCAAAAGAATTCTTGGTAGAAATTGTTTTGGATCGCCAACAATTTTTGGCCACGCTACAACGTGCTTCAGCAATATCAGCGTCTTCATTATTGGATGAAGGCGCACATGTAAGCCTTGCTTTTTCTAATGAAGAACTCTTGGTTAAAAGTAGCAATATGGATGGAGAAGAGGCAAACATAAAACAAAGAGTTGATTATACTGGAGATGATTTTGAGATCAGCTTCAACTCAAAATATTTGCAGGATGTTATGAAAACACTGGACACGGAGAAAATTCGTTTGCAGATGCGAGATGCCAGTAGTGGGACAAGAATTATTGGTGAAGGGTCGGGATCGGACGAGTATATTGTTATGCCGCTTCGCCTATAAACCAGATAGGAAAAGAGGAAGCCAAAAATCTCATTGTTTCACGGGGAACAATCAGTCGCACCTAACAAACCACCACAACATTCAAGTGTTTCATGTGAAACAAATTATCTTTTGGAATAAAATTCCGTCAAACGAATGAATGTAGAGATAGAAGCTTGGCTTACCGTTAGTCAAGCACCCGGAATAGGAGTCATAAAGTTTCATAATCTTCTTAATCAGATAGGTAGACCCGAATACATCATTAAAGCAAAAGAAAACGAGCTACAAAAAGCAGGGCTTGATGAAAAAACCATCCGTTTTTTGAAGAACCCGCCGCCGGATAAAATAAAACCAAACCTCCAATGGATGGAAAAGCCAAACCACACTATACGAACATGCAACTGTCAGCAATACCCTGAGGGGATCAAAGAATTAAAGGATGCTCCCCCGCTACTTTACATTAAAGGAAACGAAGATTTATTGAAAGAACCCCAAATTGCCGTTGTTGGTTCTCGCCAACCGACATCAGGTGGGCAGGCTAACGCCAAAGAGTTTGCGCAAGATCTTGCAAAGGCAGGTCTTTTGATTAACAGTGGGATGGCCTTAGGTGTTGATACTATTGCGCACGAGACCGCATTAGTGAGTGGAAGCACAACTGTTGCGGTTATTGCTACAGGGCCTGATAAAATTTATCCAGCAAAGAATAAGCACTTGGCTGAACGTATTGCCGAGCAAGGTGTGTTGGTATCGGAGTTCCCCGTTGGGACAACACCAGTGCGCGCTAATTTTCCTCGCCGCAATCGCTTGATCAGTGGATTGTCTTTGGGTGTTGTTGTAATCGAAGCCGGTATGCAGAGCGGTGCACTAATTACCGCAAGGTTAGCGGCAGAGCAAGGCAAGGATGTTTTTGCGGTGCCGGGTTCTATTCATAACCCCAAGGCACAAGGCTGCCACCACTTGATTCAACAGGGTGCCAAACTAGTACAAAAGACCGACGAAATACTACTAGAATTACAACTACAACTTGAACAGCATGTACAGACAAAAGAGCAGAGTAAAATCTCAAACGATAATCACGACAAATCAAAATTAACCGATACCAACAAAGACATATTAGAAGTGATGGGTTATGACCCTGTTGATGTGGATACACTTGCTACGCGATGCCGGCTTTCAGTGCAGACTGTTTCCGTTGCACTGCTCACATTGGAATTAGAGAACTATGTGGGAGAAGACAATGGAATTTATACAAGAATAAAATAAAAGATATTTAGAGAATTTGACAGCAATTAAGAACAAATAACGACAAATAAACGAAACAAGCCACAAAAATTTATAAGAACGAACACGCCTTTTAGCTTTTAGATTATGTTAAGAGCACCAACGCACATTATCAGCTTAAAGCACAAACCTGTGTCAAAGTTGCTTAGCAGCGGACCACCCATCTCGTGTGGCGAGAGTTAGATTTGCAAACTTCATGCCTAGAACAAATAGAACTTTATTTTCTTGTATCAAAGCTACACTAAAAAAACATAGGGCGCATGTTATAATCGCCATTTAATACAGGAAGTAGAGAACCAATGGCTAGATTTACTATTTATCAAAACCAATCTTTATCAACGCGTGGAAACCAAATATTTTTCTTAACGATGCTTTGCGTTTCTTTTACGATTGCATTGGCTTTTGCTTGGCAAGGATTATGGATAATTATTCCTTTTGCTGGCATTGAAATGTTGGCTTTGGGACTCGCATTATATTGGTGCATAAACAGGCTCTCCCGCGTTGAGACGATAACCGTATCTGATAAAGAGGTTTCACTTGATGTTCAGCAACAACACTGCAAACAATCAAGTTTTAGTTTTCCTAAGGCGTGGACGCGCGCAACTGTTTTTTCGCCGCAGGCGGTAACACAAAGACGGCAGTTATGGCTGGAAGGAAACAGATCAAAAGTTGAAATCGGCGCATTTTTAGGAGACCATGAGAAAATCAAATTGGCAAGTGCAATAAACAAATCAATTCAGAATAGATACATAAAAGAGGACTAAAGATGATACAGAAAATAATCAAAATACCCCTAATCGCTTGCGGACTACTATTATCAGCAAGCGTCTTAGCCCAACTGCAGCCGTATAATATGACTGTCGGCGTAACCGACATCAGTTCCAAAGTTTTTGATTTGCATATGCTGATTTTTTGGATTTGTGTTGTGATTGGGGTCGTCGTATTCGGAGTGATGATATTTTCAATGATCAAGCACCGCAAGTCAGTGGGACATAAAGCGGCACAATTTCACGAGAGTACCACCGCAGAAATTGCTTGGACTTTGGTGCCATTGGCAATACTCATCGGAATGGCAATTCCGGCAACCAAAGTCCTGATAGAAATGGAAGACACCTCTGCAGCCGATTTAACAGTCAAGATTACAGGTTATCAATGGATGTGGCACTACGATTATTTGGATGAGAATGTAGCTTTCTATAGCAAACTTGACACCCCTCGCGAGCAGGTTTATAACATGCAAGCAAAAGGTGAGAACTACTTGCTTGAAGTGAATAACGAAGTGGTATTACCAGTAGGTAAAAAAGTACGTTTCTTGATTACATCAAACGATGTTTTGCATGCCTGGTGGGTGCCTGACCTTGCGGTTAAAAAAGATGCCATACCTGGTTTCATCAATGAATCTTGGGCTAAGATAGAAAAGCCCGGCGTATATCGCGGCCAATGCGCAGAACTGTGCGGACGCGATCATGCGTTTATGCCGATTGTCGTGCGAGCGGTAGAGGAAGATCAATACCGGCAATGGATACAAGAACAGACTGCTGTGCCGCAACAGACTGCACAGCGATAAGCTAATTACAGTAGAACAGGAGTTTATAAATATGAGTACATTAACAGCTGATGCCCATCACCACGACGGGCCTGACTCAGGAATCAAACGCTGGCTTTTTACGACGAATCATAAAGACATAGGAACTTTGTATTTGTGGTTTGCGATGATTATGTTTTTCATCGGCGGTGCGATGGCGATGATCATACGCGCCGAATTATTTGAACCGGGCTTGCAAGTTGTAGACCCACAGTTTTTTAACTCGATGACTACGATGCACGCACTCGTTATGATTTTTGGTGTCGTGATGCCGGCATTCACTGGCTTGGCTAACTGGTTGATCCCGATGATGGTCGGTGGCACTGATATGGCACTGCCCCGACTGAACAACTGGAGTTTTTGGATTTTGCCGTTTGCGTTTTCAATGTTGCTCGCAACCTTATTCGTTCCTGGTGGCGCGCCGGCTGGCGGATGGACTCTCTATCCCCCGCTCACTCTGCAGACCGGAGCAGCATTGCCTCTCGTCATCTTTGCAATACACCTTATGGGAATGTCTTCAATTATGGGAGCAATCAACGTAGTAGCAACGATTCTAAACATGCGCGCGCCGGGAATGACGTTGATGAAAATGCCGTTGTTTGTGTGGACATGGATGATTACTGCTTATTTATTGATTGCGGTGATGCCGGTGTTAGCTGGTGGGGTCACCATGCTGCTGACTGATAAATTCTTCGGTACCAGCTTCTTTAATGCTGCCGGTGGCGGCGACCCGGTGATGTTTCAACATATATTCTGGTTTTTCGGACACCCTGAGGTATATATTTTGATTTTACCGTCGTTTGGTGTTATTTCCAGCATCCTACCGACTTTTGCCAGAAAGCCTTTGTTCGGTTATAGTTCAATGGTTTATGCCACTGCATCGATTGCATTCTTGTCGTTTATCGTTTGGGCGCACCACATGTTCACCGTCGGGATGCCACTTGCCGGCCAACTATTCTTTATGTTGTCTACGATGCTTATTGCGATACCAACTGGGGTGAAAATTTTCAATTGGGTAGCAACAATGTGGCGAGGTGCGATGACGTTTGAGACACCAATGCTGTTTGCGATAGGCTTCATCGTGATGTTCACGATAGGAGGATTTTCAGGATTGATGCTAGCGATTACGCCTGCCGATTATCAGTATCACGACACGTATTTCGTCGTTGCACATTTCCACTATGTGTTGGTTCCCGGATCAATCTTTGCGATTATGGCAGCGGTTTATTATTGGCTGCCAAAATGGACCGGACACATGTATAACGAGACACTTGGTAAGTGGCACTTTTGGTTGTCCACAATCTTTGTCAACTTAACTTTTTTCCCAATGCACTTTGTCGGCCTTGCCGGTATGCCTCGCCGTATACCCGACTATAACCTGCAATTTGCCGATTACAATATGCTTGCAAGCATTGGCGCGTTTGGCTTTGGTTTGGCGCAACTATTGTTCCTATACATTGTGCTTGCAACGATACGCGAAGGTAAAAAGGCGACCAACGAGGTTTGGGAAGGTGCCGAGGGGCTTGAATGGACACTGGCATCTCCGCCGCCGTACCATTCATTTACGACCCCTCCCGTTGTCAAATAGTGCTACTGGTGTCCAAGAGAGCGAATATCAAACTGACTGCGATTACCATTGCGTTGATAGCAGCAGCAATTTATATCGGTTTTTATTTCATCGTAGCATCTAGATAGATGAAGCAAGATACGAAAAATAGTGTTATCGGCTGGAAACTGGCAATGGTTGCCGTGGCAATGTTTGGTTTTGGCTATCTAATGGTGCCACTATATGATGTTTTTTGTGAGTTGACCGGGCTGAACGGAAAGGTTGGGCGCACTGAACTAGAAGAGATAAAACCAATGGCAGTTGATGCATCTCGTGAGGTCACGGTTGAGTTTGTTGCCAATAGAAACCAAGCGATGAATTGGCAGTTTGAACCGAATGTCAGCAAACTTGTGGCGCATCCGGGCAAAACCTATACTACTCACTACAAGGTTAAAAACTTAAGCGCAACCGACATGATAGGGCAAGCTGTCCCGAGCATTTCACCGGTTGCGGCAGCAACGTATTTCAAGAAAATAGAATGTTTTTGCTTTGATAAGCAAACACTGCGCGCCGGCGAAACACGTGATATGGAGGTGCGTTTTGTAATCGCGCCTGATTTGCCTAAACACTTGGCGACAATTTCACTTTCTTATACATTTTTTGATATAAGCGAGCAAGCGGTACAATCCGATGACTCAAAGAAAAAAACATAGGTAGAATATAAGGAGATAATTATGAGCACACAAACAGCGTATTATGTTCCACACGGTAGCCACTGGCCGATTGTTGGATCGGTTGCTTTGGCAAGCCTTTTTATCGGCACATCAGCATTTCTCAACGAGAGTTCTATCGGGTTACCATTGATGGGGCTAGGGACGGCGATGCTTTTAATCATGTTGTTTGGTTGGTTCGGCACAGTAATAAAAGAAAGCGAATCAGGTACCTATAACGATCAGGTAGACCTCTCATTTCGCTGGGGGATGATGTGGTTTATTTTCTCCGAAGTGATGTTCTTCGCAGCCTTCTTTGGTGCCTTATTCTATGCGCGGATGTTTTCGCTACCGTGGTTGGGCGGCGAGGCTACTGGGGCTGCTACCAACTTTTATCTTTGGCCGGCATTTGAAGCACTGTGGCCGCTGGCAGCGAATGGACCAGCGAGCATCGGCGGTGAGTTTAAGATTATAGGGGCATGGGGAATTCCGGCACTGAACACGCTAATCTTGCTAACCAGCGGTGCGACGGTAACTTGGGCGCATCACGGCTTAAAATCGGACAACCGCAAAGTTTTGATTTTGGGTTTATTCTTAACCGTTGCTTTGGGTATGATTTTTGTAGGCTTTCAGGCATACGAATACTTACATGCGTATAACGATTTGAACTTAACCCTAAAATCAGGAATTTATGGTTCTACTTTCTTTATGCTGACCGGCTTTCATGGATTGCATGTCACCTTAGGCGCGATAATTTTATTGGTTATATTGGTTCGTAGTATTTCCGGACACTTCACATCACAAAAGCATTTTGCTTTTGAAGCTGCCGCCTGGTACTGGCACTTTGTTGACGTGGTCTGGCTGGGGCTATTTGTTTTTGTTTACTGGGTTTAAGGACACAGCAAAACGTCAAAAGTACTGGCTCGCAAAGGCATGGTGCGCTGAAACTTAATGCCAATCATTTCGTGTTTAATTATGGCGAATTCGCCATAATTAAAATTTAGTCTAGCCACCAAGTTGGTGCCAATGAGAACGACACGCTAAAGGATCACACGAAATAGCACTGAGTGTAAGAATAACCATGAGAGAGTTTGATATACTAGGTTTATGGAACCACTTCAGCCGGTC
This sequence comes from uncultured candidatus Poriferisulfidus sp., assembly GCA_965200865.1. GTDB lineage: Bacteria > Pseudomonadota > Gammaproteobacteria > Poriferisulfidales > Oxydemutatoraceae > SP5GCR1. Next base: position 2,099,369 of record CBDAVG010000002.1, read on the forward strand.
GCTAAACAAAGTATTTTGCTAGAGAGGCTGAGTAGCAAAGGGAAGCATAAGTATTCTAGATATAATGGTTTGCCTTTGAGATACGCGGGCGGAAAATCTCTCGCTGTTGGGCATGTAGTGGAGTATTTGCCCTCTAATATCACCTCAATTGTATCTCCATTCTTTGGTGGAGGAAGTGTTGAGATTGCTTGTGCTAGAGAACTTAATATAAAAGTTAAGGGCTATGATGTATTCAATATTTTGACGAATTATTGGCAAGTACAAATAAAACAACCCGTAGAATTATATAATCATCTTTGTAAATGGAAACCAACAAAACATAAATATCAACAAGTAAAAGAAAGGCTTAAAGCGCACTGGGACAAGTCAAACAGAATAGACGACAAAATATCTTTAGCTGCACATTACTGGTTCAATCATAATCTATCTTATGGTCCAGGATTTTTGGGCTGGATGTCCAAAATATACGAGGATCAAGACAGATATAGTAGATTGCTTGACAAGGTCAGAAACTTTATATGCCCCAAGCTATCGGTATGTTTGGGAAACTTCAGCACAACGATAACGAAAAACGCAAACTCGTTTATGTATTGTGACCCGCCGTATTATTTAAGTGGCAATAGCAAGATGTTCAAGGGAATATACCCGCAACGAAACTTTCCTGTTCATCATAATCACTTTGACCATGCACTGCTACGAGATTTACTGCACAAACATAAAGGTGGTTTTATTCTTTCTTATAACGATTGTGAAACAATAAGGGATTGGTATTCCGATTTTGAAATTATAGAAGTAGAATGGCAATATACATTAGGACAAGGTGAAACCAGGATAGGAAAGAACAGAATGGAGAATGGTACAAATAACCATATAAAAAACTCACATGAACTTTTGGTGTTGGGATAATGCCTAAGCAAAGGGCCATGACTAGCGATTAACTACGGAAAATTAGAATTAGCATATCAATACGATGAGAACGAAGACCAGAAAATTTGGTGTGGGCAGCCGCCTTGGACACGATGCATCGGCGTTTTATAACAGCAGAAAATATTGCGAGCATGCACCATCGGGCAATGGCAAACCGCTTGCCGAAGAGCAGATAATTAACCGCACGGAAAGAAACAAGATTTACCACAAATCAAGCGAGAATATGAGCGAACTGCCTGACAATAGCGTTCATTTGATGGTCACTTCGCCCCCCTACAATGTAGGCAAGGAATACGACGACGATTTGACGACTGCCGAATACATGCAAATGTTGCGCGGTGTTTGGAAAGAGGTTTATCGCGTCTTGGTTGACGGAGGCAGAGCATGTATCAATATCGCAAATGTAGGCAGAAAACCCTACATCCCGCTGAGTGCATTTATTGCTTCAGAGATGATCGATATTGGTTTTCTGATGCGCGGAGAGATTATCTGGGACAAGCAATCATCGGCAGGAACTTCCTGTGCTTGGGGCAGTTGGCAGTCACCATCCAACCCAGTGTTGCGTGATACGCACGAGTATATACTCGTCTTTTGTAAAAACTCGTTCAAAAGATCAAAACCGCCACAAGCAACCAACATACCGACGATAACCAAAGCACAGTTCCTTGAATACACCAAGAGCGTTTGGCACTTCAATGCTGAAAGCACAAAAAAAGTACGGCATCCAGCTCCCTTTCCTGTAGAGCTTCCTTACCGCTTCATCCAGTTGTTCACATACAAAAATGATGTTGTTTTGGATCCGTTTATCGGCAGTGGCACAACGGCAGTCGCTGCCGGTAAAAGCGATAGGTTTTTCATTGGGTATGAAACGGATAAGGAATATATAAAAATTTGTAAAAACAGATTAGCCCGTGAGCAGTATATTTTTTGAGGGAAAAGGTGTGATAGGTGAATGTTTGAGCGGCGTTGTGCAGAGATTTACTGCGCACTCACATCGGCACAATGCCGTGGGGTTGTATCCAACCCATTCCATAGCTCAGTATCAGTATGAAAAACACAATGATGGACAATATCACCCGCACGGTTAAGGCATTGACGGTTTTTTTGCCTTGCCCCCTGTTTCTCATCATGGAAAAGAGTGCCATACCTAGGCTTACGAGGATTCCCGCAAGCAGGATTAAAACAATTATTTTTACTAACATAACATATTAAACATAGTAATCTACTATAACCATATTACACTATCTCTGCTATGAAATTAGGTCATTATCAATTTTCGCCACCGCTTTTAGCATTTTTGTCGGCTATATTTTTGTCCGCGCTTTTTGCCGGCTTGGGGCGGTGGCAGATTGACCGTATGCATCAAAAGGAAGAGATTATCGCACAATACCAGCAAAGACAAGCCGAACCTGCGATTGATAAACTGCCTTCGCCAACTGCTGATTTAGAGGAATGGCGTTATCGTCAGGTACAGCTCAACGGGCGATTATTTGCCGAGAGGCAATTTTTGTTGGACAACCAAATCTCCGGCGGACGGGTCGGCTTCAATGTATTGACACCCATGGCATTGGATGATGGCAATACGGTGTTGGTTGATCGCGGCTGGGTTGCTATGGGTGCTCGGCGTGAGGATTTGCCTGATGTTCGTCTAACCTTTGATCCTGACACGATAATCGGCACGATCTATGTGCCGTTCGGAGAACCATTTGCGCTCGGCAGTGCGACGATAGGCGAGGTTGGTTGGCCGCGCATCGTTCAGTATTTGGATTTCAAGGCACTGGGTGATTTGCTGGGAACCCCGCTTTTGCCTATGGTTGTGCGCTTATCGCCGCAACAAGCCGGTGGTTATAAAAGAGAATGGTCGCTCATTGCCATGTCTGCCGATAAGCATTTGGCTTATGCAGTGCAATGGTTCGGATTGGCGGCGGTGCCGATGATTTTGCTTTTGGTTCTGAACATCAAACGTAGCGATGAACGATAGGCGATTATCCCGTCTGAAATTAATCGGCATATTTGCTGCATTTGCCGGACCGTTATTGATTGCATCAGTGCTTTATTTCGGGCAAAGCTGGTTTGAGTTTAGTTCTACTACTGAGCGAGGTCATTTGCTGTCATCCGGGCAGACACTTGATTCCGAAAACTTTCGTTTAATCAAGGACGATCAAGCAAGCGATGCAAACCGCGCACCACTGCTTGATGGTCGTTGGCTACTATTGTTTCACGGCACTGGCGTATGTGATCTTCATTGTCAGGCAAACCTGTTCAAGATGCGCCAGGCGAGACTGGTTTTAGGGCGCGACGCTGCTCGCGTGCGCACCGTCTATTTGCTTGCCGATGCGCAGCAACCCGATCCTGAATTAAACCAATTATTGCGTCAATATCCGGCACTTTCGTTGTACCGGATAGAGGATACCATAGGTGTGAGCGCACAGGCACCGGAATTTCGGCAAAACCAGGTTTATATTGCCGATCCTTTTGGCAATTTAGTAATGTTCTACCTACCTGATGCTTATTCGCGGGACATCATCAAGGATTTTAAGCGTCTGTTAAAAGCCTCTAAAATCGGTTAATGAATCCGTCTTATTTCCTAAAGGGCATAGGTGTCGCATTAGTGCTGACGATGTTGGTTATCGTGCTGGGGGCGTACACGCGCCTTAGCGATGCCGGATTAGGTTGCCCCGATTGGCCGGGGTGCTACGGGCAGTTGCTAGGCGTGCCTGAGCAACCTGTCGAGATAGCAAAAGCCGAACAGGCTTATCCCGGTTGGCGCGTTGAGGTTGACAAGGCATGGATTGAAATGGTGCATCGTTACTTTGCCGGCGGGCTGGGTTTAATCATCCTAATGCTAACGGCGTTTGCATTTATCGTAGCCAAACAGCGGCGAGGCTTAATGCTGTCTCTACTTGGCTTAGTTACCTTTCAAGCACTGTTGGGCATGTGGACGGTCACTATGCTATTGCAGCCGCTCGTCGTTGTTGCCCATTTACTGGGAGGCTTTACGGTGCTTGCATTATTGTGGTGGCTGTATCTAGACCGATGGTTTGAGCCGAAGCGGACAACCGCCCACAACAAAGCCTTTTATAGAATCACCTTAGTCGCACTGGTTCTGCTGGTTATGCAAATCACGCTTGGTGGCTGGACGAGTTCCAACTATGCAGCACTTGCCTGCGTAGATTTTCCGTTGTGCCAAGGTCAATGGATACCTGAGGCGGACTACCGAGGAGGGTTTCGGTTTTTGGTTGATGAACGTAACTATGAATACGGTGTGTTGGATAGCCCACAACGCACCGCAATACACTTTTCTCACCGTTTGGGCGCGTTAATTGTTACGGTGTTTTTTGTGGTGTTTTTGGCAAAGTTATTCATTCAAGGATCAGTGTTAATAAGGCAGGTTGCACTAGGCATCGCATCACTGCTAGTTGTGCAAATAGTGCTGGGTATTTCAAATGTTGTATTTTCTTTGCCTCTGACTGTTGCGGTTTTGCATAATGCGGTTGCTGCACTATTACTTTTATCGTTATTGCTTTTGCTGCGCGTGCTAAAATCATAGTCTCAAAACTAAGAGACGATGACTACTTCCACACTACAAACTGGCACGGCGCGGCTGCGCGTCGGACATTACTTTGAGGTATGCAAACCCAAGGTGGTTGCGGTAATGCTGTTTACTGCGTTGGTCGGCATGTTGCTTGCTGCACCTCTGAGCTTGTCGTTTTATACGATGCTTGCAGCGATGACCGGCATTGCATTGGTATCCGCTGCGGCGGCGGCGATAAACCATGTTGCCGATCATAGAATAGATGCGCTGATGCAACGCACCCGAAATCGTCCACTGCCTACTGGCACACTCTCGGCACGCGAAGTATTGACTTTTGCTGGGGTAATCGGCAGCGTAGGCACATTGATATTGGTGCTTTGGGTCAATTTACTCACCGCAATATTAACTCTGTTATCGCTGGTCGGCTATGCGGTCATCTATACGCGCTTCTTGAAATATGCAACGCCTCAAAACATCGTTATTGGTGGTGCTGCTGGTGCGACACCACCCATGTTAGGTTGGACGGCTGCCACTGGGCAGCTGGACTTTGGTGCATTTTTGTTATTTCTAATCGTTTTTGTCTGGACACCACCGCATTTCTGGGCTCTTGCGATGTGTAGAAAAAAAGAGTATGCCGAAGCCGGTATTCCAATGTTGCCAGTCACGCATGGCGAAGATTTTACCCGTCTGCAGATCTTGCTCTATATTATTCTGCTAACCCTAGTTACGATGTTGCCCTACGCAACCGGTTTGTCGGGGGTAGTGTATTTATTCTCAGCGATACTTCTGAACGTGGTGTTTATATATTACGGCTTGGTTTTAAGGGTAAATCGCACTCCGAACAAAGCGATGGAAACCTTCGGATTTTCCATCGTCTACATTATGCTGCTGTTCACAGCCTTGCTTGTTGATCGCTACATCGGTTTATTGATTTAGCGGGCTAGCGGTCTATTCGCCGCGAAAATGCTTGATATTATCCAAAAACCACTGGTAAAACGACGGCAACCCTTCGGCAAGGCTAATATTATGGTGCCAGCCTAAACGGTGTATCAAAGAAACATCCATCAGCTTACGCGGTGTGCCGTCCGGTTTTGAGGTGTCGTAGGCGATCTCACCCTTAAAGCCGACTATCTGTGCAATTAGCGAAGCGCAATCAGAAATCGTAATTTCCTCACCTGAACCGATATTGATATGTGATTGTTGAGGTGAGATATGCTGGTCATAGGTTGCTTTGTTTATTTGCATAATATACACACATGCAGAGGCTAAATCATCAACATGCAAGAATTCTCGTTTTACTTTGCCGGTTCCCCAAATTTCAATTTTATCTGAGTTGTTTGCCGTCGCTTCGTGAAAACGTCGCACCAATGCTGCCAAAACATGGCTGTTTTTTAGGTGAAAATTATCACCCGGACCATATAGATTGGGAGGCATCAGCGAGCGATAATCAGTGCTGTATTGTCGGTTGTACGACTCGCATAATTTGATGCCAGTGATTTTTGCAACTGCATAAGGTTCGTTGGTTGCTTCTAAATGTCCTGATAGCAACGCTGCTTCGGGCATTGGTTGTTCAGCCTGACGTGGGTAGATGCACGAACTTCCCAAAAAGATCAGGTTCTGGATGCCGGCTTGCCACGCTTCGTGGACGAGATTTATCTCCATCATCAAATTCTGATGTATAAACTCGGCAGGATAGGTGTTGTTTGCATAGATGCCACCCACGCGAGCTGCTGCAACGACGACACAATCAAGCTGATTAGATTGGAAGAATTGGCGTACTGCCGAGGTGTCGCACAGATCTAGTTGTTTATGCGGGATGGTAATTGGTTGCTTAAAGCCTTGTGTCTCCAGTGCTCTGACGATTGCCGAACCCACCATGCCGGTATGTCCGGCAACATAAACGGTACTATTTTTGTTAATCACGGGTTAGGTTGCGACCTTATTGTTGAGAGAGTTGTTCAAACTTTGCCAGCCTAAGGTCTTCTTCTACCATCTCGTCTACGAGTTCGTCAAAAGTGATTTTGGGTTGCCAGCCCAATTCGACTCGCGCTCGAGAGGCATCGCCTTTTAAGGCTTCCAGTTCAAAGGGGCGAAAGTATCGAGGGTCTACCTTAACAACAAGCTTTCCTGTTTTAGTGTCTATACCCTCCTCGTCGACGCCGGAACCTCGCCATTCTATTTTCATATCCAGGCGTCCGGCAACGACTTCAACGAATTCTCGTACCGAGCGTTGCTCGCCCAACGCAATCACATAGTCTTTGGGTTTATCTTGTTGTAGCATTAACCACTGTGCTTCCACATAATCGCGAGCGTGTCCCCAATCGCGCAGTGCGTCTAAATTCCCCAAGGCAAGATAGTCTTGTAGGTTGTTTTTAATACGGGCGAGTGCGCGGGTTATTTTACGGGTGACGAAAGTCTCCCCTCGTTTTTTGGACTCGTGATTGAATAAAATGCCATTGACCGCATAAATTCCGTAGGCTTCTCTATAAATGACCGAAATCCAGTAGGCATACAATTTGGCGGCGGCGTAGGGTGAGCACGGGCGAAATGGTGTATCCTCGTTTTGAGGGCTTTCCGGCGATTGACCGTACATTTCCGATGTAGAGGCTTGATAGTAGCGCGCCGTTTTATTCATGTTTAGGGTGCGGATTGCTTCTAACATGCGAAGCGGACCTAAAGCATCTGAGTTGGCGGTATATTCGGGTTCTTCAAACGAGACTGCAACATGTGATTGCGCAGCGATATTGTATATCTCATCAGGTTTTGTCTTTTCTATGATATGAACCAAACTGCTGGAATCGGTCATATCGCCATGGTGCATGTTGAATCCTTTACCGTGTTCGTGGAATTTGTTGTATAGATGGTCTACCCGCTCAGTATTAAATAAAGAGGTTCGCCGTTTAATGCCATGAACTGTATAACCTTTTTCCAATAAAAACTCGGAAAGGTATGCACCGTCCTGCCCTGTAACACCGGTGATTAATGCACATTTACTCATTGTTGATTACTTTCTTTAGGGATAAAGGCAAGAATTATAGCATATAAACCGAATTTGGCATTTTTATTTGTTTTTAGCTAACTTTATTCTATAGAGTAGCTTGCATGCCATTAGCCTCGAAGTTTGGCAGGCACAAAAATACATTATTTATAATTGTAATTATTATAATTCATGTTATAATTGCTTTCATTGATAAATTAACTGGAGTTTCAAATGAAATACATAATTAGTGTTATACAACCGTTCAAGCTGGATGAGGTCAGAGACGCACTTTCTAACATTGGTGTTAAGGGAATGACCGTCTCTGAAGTCAAAGGCTTTGGGCGTCAAAAGGGACATACCGAGTTTTATCGGGGTGCGGAATATGTAATTGATTTCCTGCCCAAGTTAAAACTTGAGATTGCAACAACCGATGCGCAGGCAGAGCAAGTAGTCAATGTCATTAGAGAGACTGCTTGCACCAGCAAAATCGGCGACGGCAAGATATTTGTCTTAAATCTAGAACAATCCATCAGAATTCGTACAGGAGAAACAGGCGATGAAACAGTTTAATATATTTACTTACCTATGTAAGGCATTGCTGGTTTCAGCATGTCTGTCGATACCGGCTTATGCGCAAGACGGGTTGGATAGCGGGGACACCGCTTGGATACTCACGGCAACCGCATTGGTTTTGTTAATGACCATACCCGGGTTATCACTTTTTTATGCTGGGTTAGTCAGGTCTAAAAATGTGTTATCAGTCTTAATGCAGTGCTTTTCAATCACTTGTCTGGTTTCGGTTATATGGCTGATATATGGCTACAGCCTCGCTTTCAGCGACGGTGGTGGCTGGAATAGCTGGATTGGTGGATTGAGTGCTATGGGATTGATGGGAGTTGAACGCGGTGCTATGTCCGGTACTTTACCAGAGACGGTATTCGTCCTGTTTCAGCTCACCTTCGCGATTATCACGGTGGCACTCATTGTAGGTGGTTTTGCAGAGCGTATGAAGTTCTCGGCGGTGCTATTGTTTAGTCTGCTTTGGGTGACATTTGTCTATTTCCCGGTATGTCACTGGGTCTGGGGCGGTGGCTGGCTGGGAGAGGCCGGCTTGCTTGATTTTGCAGGTGGTACTGTGGTGCATATCACTGCCGGTGTTGGCGCACTGGTCGCAGCAGTAGTTATGAAATCTCGCACTGGTTTTCCTACCACGCCGATGCCTCCACACAACCTGGTTTTGACAGTAGCGGGTGCCAGTATGCTATGGGTCGGTTGGTTCGGCTTTAATGGCGGCAGCGCGGTTGCTGCAAACAACGATGCAGGTATGGCAATGTTGGTCACACATATCAGTGCCGCAGCGGCTTCCTTGACTTGGGCAGGGATTGAGTGGATGAGACAAGGCAAGCCCAGTGTTCTAGGCATTGTAACTGGCATGGTTGCAGGTTTGGGCACAATTACGCCGGCATCCGGTTTCGTCGGTCCTATGGCTGCTTTAGTTATAGGTATCCTAGCCGGTGCTATTTGCTATACAGCAACGCAAACCATCAAACGAGGATTGAAGATAGATGATTCCTTGGATGTGTTCCCGGTACACGGTGTCGGAGGTGCTTTGGGTACCATATTGACGGGTGTATTCGTTGCCAGCCAATACGGTGGTGCTGGTTTAGCCGACGGTGTTAGCATTAGCGATCAGGTCATGATTCAGATAATGGGGGTAGTTGCCGTTATCATTTGGACTGCAATAGCAAGCTTCATTATTCTTAAGGTTGTCCAAGGCCTAGTTGGTCTGCGCGTTGACGAAGACGAAGAAATTGGGGGCTTGGATGTCAAGCAATACAATGAGAAAGGCTATAACTACTAATTGAAGTGTAGCTTAGCTCCTTTGCTTTTCACAGCAGATAGAGAAATTACACGGATGTAGTTTCTCTATCATCCTTTTGTAGTTAGCTGCAACATTTCAAATAGGTCTACAAAGCCTGTCGTATACATCCTTTCTAGGGATAGGCACATTATTTTTACCTCGACCTATTCTTCTTTGGTCTAGAGATATAATTTTAGTTTGTGGATTGAAATATCGCGTTGCATCTACAAATCCAGAACCTGTAGTATAGATAAGTTTGGCTTTTGCTAAAATCAAAAGATCTATCAATGCGTTTTTTTCTTGGTTAAAAAGATCAATCCTTTCTTGCGTTCCTGTTATCACAGTATGGTGTCTATGTAAGGGAGACTCATCATAAGAGCGTTCAATATCTCTCGAAAACACTCTGTTCGGGAAAGCTATGCGCATTTTTTCAATAAACTGCGCTTGATCCGAACATACGAAAAGACTATATTGACTACTTATCATCTCTTTTAGGTAAGTAATATACGAGTCAAGAGCCATCCTATATCTTTTTCGATATTTTGTATTTTTTCCTTTAGCTGTATCTGTGCCGCGGTAATGGACGGCAACCCAATCTCCTTTAAGATTATCGGCACTCCATTGATTAGCGCATCTTTCAAGATTTTGGTTTATTGAGAGTTTCGATAGTATTTTATGCCCGAATGTTGAAGAGATGAAAAAAATACCAAACCGTGCAGCACCGTTTCTGAAAAATTTCTCTCGTGTAGAAAGCTGGGATTTATGCGTTGATTTGTTTGTATTATTGATTAGCGTATTGTTTTCAAAATGTCTCAACACCATATTGTTAGGTTTTTTGATCTTTACATTAATTTTCATTTTTTCACAGATCCATGCAAAAGCAACAAATCCATCTAGCGACGAACCAATTGGACGACAATCTTCATAATTCACAACTATACATTTGCTATTGAGGAAATCTTTGTTTAAGAATTGACGGTAGAATAGACGAATAAGAAAAAAGAGTCTCTTCGGAAGGCTTTTTATCATTTTACCAAAATTGGGTTTTTCACGTGTGCCATGTTCTAGAGCAGTAACCAAAACCATAGGTATGGCAAGCATGCTTAATTTAACAAAGCGGGCTGCCCATAGCATGCCTTTCCTATGAAGCATAGATCGTTTCATTTTAGAGGTCTACAAAGCTTGTCATATAAATCCTTCCTGGGGATAGGCAGATTATTTTTACCTCGCCCTATTCTCCTTTGGTCTAGCGATATAATTTTAATTTGTGGATTAAAGTATCGTGCTGCGTCTGCAAACCCCGAACCTGTTGTATAGATAAGTTTGGCTTTTGCTAAAATCAAAAGATCTATCAGTGCGTCTTTTTCTTGGCTAAAGGTGTCAATTCCCGGATTTAGACCACCTATTCTATGTAAGGGAGACTCATCATAAGAGCGTTCAATATCTCTTGAAAACACTCTGTTCGGGAATGCTGTGCGCATTTTATCAATAAACTGTGCCTGATCCGAACATGCAAAAATACTAAATTGATCACCTATTACATCTTTTAGGTAAGTAATATATGCATCAAGATCTATCCTATATCTTTGTTGGTATTTGCTATTTTTTCCTCCAGCTACATCTGTGCCGCGGTAATGGACAGCAATCCAATCCTCTTTAATATTATTGGCAAACCATTGATTAGCGCATTTCTGAAGGTGCTGATTTATTGCGAGTCTCGATAGTGTTTTATAACCAAATGCTGAGGAGACGAAAAAAATTCCAAACCATGCAACATAATGATAGAACATAATGATAGAAAAACTTTTTTGCGTGGCAGACTGCAATTTATGCGTTATTTCATCTGTATTATTGATTAGCATATCGTTTTCAAAGTGTCTCCATATCATGCTACTAGGGTTTTTAATCTTTACATTAATTTTCATTTTTTCACAGACCCATGCAAAAGCAACGAGCCCGTCTAGCGACATAGCTACAGGGCGGCAATCTTTATAATCTATGATTATACATTTGCTCTTAAGGAAATTTTTGTTTAAGAATTGGCGGCGGATTAGAGGAACAAACCATAAGAGTATACGATAAATGCCTATTATTCTTACCTTACTGAATTTTTGCCTTACTGAACACTCTAGAGCAGCAATCCAAACCATAGGTATGGCAAGCACGCTTAATTTAATAACACGCCCCCACAGCTGACTTTTCTTAATCAAGGCAGATAATTTCATTTTAGAGGTCTACAAAGCTTGTCGTATAAATCCTTGCTGGGGATAGGCAGATTATTTTTACCTTGCCCTATTCTCCTTTGGTCTAGCGATATAATTTTAATTTGTGGATTAAAGTATCGTGCTGCGTCTGCAAACCCCGAACCTGTTGTATAGATAAGTTTGGCTTTTGCTAAAATCAAAAGATCAATCAGTGCATCTTTTTCTTGGTTAAAGGCATTAATTTTTCCTCGCCGCCTGATAATATTGTGCCTGTGTATGGGCGATGCATCGTAAGAGCGTTTAATATCTCTTGAAAACACTCTGTTTGGGAAAGCGATGCGCATTTTGTCAATAAACTGAGCCTGATCCGAACATGCGAAGAGACTATATCGATCGCCTATTACTGCCTTGAGGTAATCAATATAAGCATCAAGATCCATCCTATATCGTCGTTTATATTTGCCATTTTTCCATTTAGCTACATCTGTGCCACGGTAATGAACGGCAACCCAATCTCCTTTGAGATTACTATCAATCCATTGATCGGCACATTTTTCAAGTTGTGGTTTTATTGAGAGCTGCGATAGTATTTTATGCCCATATGCCGAAGAGACGAAAAAAGTTCCAAACCACCCAATATAATTGTAGAAAAATTCCTTTTGTGTAAAAAACTGCAATTTATGCATTGACTCACCTGTAGTGTTGATCAGCTTATCGTTTTCAAAATGTCTCCACACCATGCTGCTAGGGTTTTTGATTGCTACATTAATTTTCATTTTTTCACAGACCCATGCAAAAGCAACGAACCCATCCAGCGACGAACCAATAGGGCGACAATCTTGATAATCCACGACTACGCATTTGCTATTAAGGAAATCTTCGTTAAAGAATTGGCGGCAGAATAAATCAATGTAAGACAGAAATTGATTGCAATAGTATTTCATAATGAGTCTATCGAAGAACCGGCCATGGGGTTTATTACGTCTTCGACGCTCTAGGGTAGCAACCCCAGTCATAGGTATGGCGAACATGCTTAATTTGATAGCACGCCCCCACAGCCTGCTTCTCCTGCTAAACGCAGATAATTTCACTTATGTCTAGGTCAAACGACTTTGTCAGGTAAAGGTTCTCCTGCGAGATAGGCTTTTAGGTTTTGTAGCACACGGCGACCCATTGCGATGCGAGTTTCCAAAGAAGCACTTCCCAGATGAGGAAGCAAGACGATATTCTCTAAGCCCAAAAATCCAGGGTCTAGCTCTGGTTCGCCCTCATAGACATCTAAGCCGGCACCGGCAATGGTTTTTTCCTTCAACGCAGCAATTAGTGCCTGATTATCTATCACATCGCCTCGTGCAGTATTGATGATGAAGGCCGATGGTCGCATCAGTGCAAGTCGCTCGCTGTTTATTAAATGGTATGTTGCTTTACCACCTGGGCAATGCAATGAGATAAAGTCTGCGCTAGACATCAATTCTTCAAGGGAGTTGCATGGAGTTGCCGAAACGGCATCTATGGCTTCTTGCGGAATGAGATCCACAGCGGGGTCGCTGAATGTTATTTTCATCCCGAAGCCGTGGTGTGCCTTTTGGGCTACGGCTTGGGCAATGCGTCCAAAGCCGACCAATCCTAGGGTCTTGCCGGTTACTTTCGTGCCCATCATGTGGGTCGGACGCCATCCGCTCCATTCACCGGCACGCACATGTCGCTCGCCCTCTCCAGTGCGGCGGGCAATCATTAACATCAAAACCATTGCGATATCGGCAGTACAATCAGTCAATACTTCGGGGGTGTTGCTAACCGCTATTTCTGCTTGTTTGGCGGCCTCTAAATCTATGTGATTAAAGCCAACACCGAAATTGCCGAGAAAACGGCACTGCATATTATCAATGCCAAGCACTTCGGCATCAATAGTATCGGTCACTGTTGGCAAAACACACTCTGCGCTTGCCAGTGCTGCCTTGAGATCATTTTTGGACATGGGGTGGTCATCTTCATTTAGATGCACATCGTCGCACATCGTTTTAAGTTCTTGTTCTACAACTTCCGGCCAACGCCGGGTTACGATTATGGTTTTACTCATCAATTTTTCCTTTGTTTATAGCTTTTTCATGACTTCAGCCATCGTAGAACCTAGTTCAGAGGGATTTGGCGCAATGGCCACGCCAGCTTCTTGTAAGATTTCAACCTTCTCAGAGGCACTTTCTCCTTTGCCTGAAACGATTGCACCGGCGTGTCCCATGCGTCGTCCCTTAGGTGCGGTCATCCCGGCAATATAAGCGACCACCGGCTTGCTCATTTCCGCCTTGATAAACTCTGCTGCTTCCGCTTCTTGAGGGCCGCCAATTTCACCGATCATCATCACCGCTTTGGTTTCGGGATCGGCTTCAAACATTTCCAGTATATCGCGATGCGAGCTACCGTTAATCGGATCGCCACCAATGCCTACGCTGGTTGTTATGCCGATACCCACTGCTTTCATTTGCGAGGCAGCCTCATAACCAAGTGTGCCGGAGCGGGCAACCACACCGACATCACCGGGCATATAAATGTGTCCGGGCATAATTCCCATCATGGCTTTACCTGGGCTAATCGTGCCGGCACAATTCGGTCCAGTAAGAATCATTTTTTTGGTCTCCTTATAACGGCGCATAAAACGCTTGACACGCATCATATCTAGTGCGGGAATCCCGTCGGTAATTGCAACGGCATATTTGATGCCGCCGTCGGTTGCTTCCATTAGTGAATCGGCAGCAGCAGCAGCGGGAACAAATAAAACACTTGCTTCGGCACCAGTTTGCTCTACCGCTTGCTTGACGGTATCAAAGACTGGAAGGTCAAGGTGTGTCATGCCACCCTTACCAGGGGTGACTCCGCCGACCACATTAGTGCCGTAGGCGACCATCTCTTTAGTGTGAAAACTACCGATCCTGCCGGTAATCCCCTGCACTATAACTTTGGTTTTTTCGTATAATAGTATTGCCATGATATCTCCTTATGATTTTGCAGCGGCAACCGCTTCCTCTGCCGCTTCTCCTAAGGTGTGCGCAGAGATAACCGGCAAACCGCTCTCTTTCAACATTTGCTGACCTTGTTCGACATTGGTTCCCGACAAACGCACCACCAAAGGCACATTGGGTTCCACTGATTTGATTGCTTTAATCAAACCCTCGGCTATCCAATCGCAACGATTGATACCAGCGTAGATATTGACCAGCATAGACTTGACATTTTTATCTTCTAAAACCAACTCAAATGCTTTAGCAACTCGTTCCGGTGAGGCACCGCCGCCGATGTCTAAAAAGTTTGCCGGCTCGCCACCAGCATACTTGATCATATCCATGGTTGCCATCGCAAGTCCGGCACCGTTGATCATGCAACCAATGTTTCCTTCCAATCCCACATAGCTCAGATCGTGTTCCGAAGCATTGGTTTCTCGAGGATCTTCCTGAGACTTATCGCGCATTTGGGAAATTAACGGGTGTTTGTATAGAGCATTGTCATCAACCGCAAGTTTGGCATCCAACGGCACTAGTGCGTCTTCGGCTTTGGTGATAACTAGAGGATTAATCTCCAGCAGATTTGCATCGTTCTGTACGAAGGTTTCATAGCAATTGATGAACAATTGAATCGCGTCTTTGAGCAGCGGCTTAGGAATATCAAGTGTGAATGCCAATTCACGCGCCTGAAAAGGCTGCATGCCTATCGCCGGATCAATAGGTGAGCGAATAATTGCCTCAGGTTGGCTCTCGGCAAGTTCCTCTATGTCCATGCCGCCGACTGCCGAGGCGATTGCAACGATACGCTCGGTTGCACGATCAAGCACAAAAGCCAGATAAAGTTCGCGACCGATAGCGGTTCCCGCCTCTATATATATTTTCTCAACAATTTTCCCTTGAGGTCCGGTTTGATGGGTAACCAAAGAGGTTCCCAAAATGCTGTTTGTGAACTTGCGTATTTCTTCTTCGCTTGAACAAATTTTGATGCCTCCTGCTTTACCTCGTGCGCCTGAGTGGATTTGAGCTTTTACTGCACAAGTTGCGGTTCCAATCTCTCGGTAGCCGATAACCGCCTGAGCGGGACTATAGGCGAGTTTTGCAGCAGCAATTTTAATACCATTTCTTTGTAAAATTCCTTTTGCTTGATATTCGTGAAGGTTCATTGTGATCTCCTTAGTTTTTAGGATTTGCTTTGTTTATTGGCAATAGCTTCGGCAATGCCGACGATGTTTTCAGCCATACGTGCCGAAGCTGCATCAATCATTTTGCCGTCTAGAGATGCTGCCCCACGTCCCTCGGCGGCGGCTTTATCTAATTCTTCAAGTATGCGGCGCGCTTTTTCCACTTCGGAATCGGGTGGCGAGAACACTTGGTTTGCCAATTCTATTTGCGAAGGGTGTATTGCCCACTTGCCTTCTACGCCCAATGCCGCAGCTCGTTTTGCAGCCAAGATATAACCATCGGGATCCTTAAAGTCTCCGAAAGGTCCGTCTATAGGACGCAATCCGTAAGCTCGGCATGCAACCGTCATACGGGTAATTGCTGCGTGCCATTGATCGCCCGGATAGTCTGGATTCAGCCCACCAATATTGACGGTGCGCGCTCTGTTGCTTGCCGCATAATCGGCCACTCCGAAATGCATGGCTTCAAGCCGTTTGCTTGATGACGATGCAATCTGTTCCACGCATGCCATCCCTAGCGCGGTTTCAATCAAGGCCTCTAGCCCAATGCGGTGTTTAATACCCTTTGCCTCTTCCATTTGTGTTAACAAAACATCTACGGTGTAGAGATCGCCAGGTACGCCCACCTTAGGCACCAGTATCGTATCCAGTTTAGAACCGGCTTGTTCTACCACATCAACGACATCGCGATACATATAATGTGTGTCAAGTCCGTTGATGCGCACTGAGATGGTTTTGCCGGCACCTTTCCAATCAAGGCTATTGAGGGCTTCTATAACATTCTTGCGTGCTTGCAATTTGTCGCCGGGAGCGACTGCGTCTTCTAAATCCAAAAATACATAATCGGCATCGCAGTGCAGTGCTTTCTCTATCATTTTAGGATTGGAGCCCGGTACCGCAAGCTCACTCCGTTGAACTCGCTGGCAAACCGGCTCAAAGCGTGTATGACTCATGACCGACCTTAACGACGCACAATACCCGAACTGCCTTTCTTCTTTTTGCTTTTTGCAGGAGCTTTTTTGAGTTTTTCAGTTGTTAGTTTTATTTTGAGGGGAGGTGCAGTACGGCGGAGGCATTCAATCGCTGCGCCCACGCCTTTGCCTGCAGTGATCGGCACACCGGCATCGCGCAATGCCATTTCTACACCGGCAATCACGCCTAAAATAGAGGTTTCGTTGTGATCACCTAAATGCCCGATTCGGAAAGCCTTCCCAGCAAGCACTGATAATCCTGCGCCTAAGGAGATGTTGTAGCGATAATAGGCGATTTCTATCACATCGCGAGCATCATGGCTTGCCGGTGTGTAGATTGCTGTCACAGTGTCCGAATACCATTTTGGTGACTTGGCGACAGGTTTCAGACCCCACGCCTTGACCGCAGCGCGTACCCCTTCGGCGAGCCGATGATGGCGCTTGAATATTTGGTTCAAACCTTCCTCGGATATCAATCTTAAGGATTCTTTTAGTCCGTATAGCATTGGCACCGACGGTGTGTATGGAAAGAATCCGTCGCCGTTTGCATTGATGTGATCTTGTATATCTAAAAAGCAACGGGCGCATTTTGCTGTGTTCCTTGCCCGCAATGCCTTCCTACTGAAGCATACCAAGGCCATGCCAGCGGGCAACATAAACCCTTTTTGCGAACCGCTTACGGCAACATCAACACCCCAATCGTCCATGCGAAAATCTATGCTTGCGATAGAGCTAACACCGTCAACGAACAGCATTGCCGGGTGATCAATTTTGTTCATCGCTTTGCGTAAGCCGGCGATATCCGAAGTAACTCCAGTGGCAGTTTCGTTATGACAGGTAAGCACTGCTTTAATTTCATGCTTGGTGTCTTTTTCCAAACGCCGCTGGAATTTCTCAATCGGCACGCCTTCGCCCCACGGCACGTCTATGGTTTCTACGTCTAGTCCGATACGCACCGCAAGATCCCACCATAGATGGCTAAATTGCCCGAAACGCGAAGTCAGTACTTTGTCGCCTGGCGACAGTGTATTACTCAGCGCGATTTCCCAACCTGCCGTGCCGGTAGCAGGGAAAATAAAAGAGCGTCCGGTATTAGTTTTGAATACCTCGTTCAAACCCTTGAACAAAGGCTTTGTCAGTTGTCCGAAATCAGGTCGCCGATGATCCTGCTGCGCGATATTCATCGCGTTCTGTATAGACTGCGGGATATTTGTCGGTCCTGGAACAAATAAAAAGTTACGTCCTGGCATATTTTAATCCTTATAAATAGTGTTTTAATTATTGCAGCGAAATGCTACTAAACTCGCTATTATGCCCTAAATAAATAATTCTGCAAGGGTTTTTATCTGTATTATTGGCATATTAAACCTTGGGTTGACAGCCGAGAAAACTTAAATAAAATATATTGATAACAGACTATCAATATATTTTATTTATAGAAATGACTAAAGCTAGGCAGCCAACATTGCGTCAATTAAACTACCTTAGTGCATTGCATCAGCACCTTCATTTTAATAAGGCAGCTCAGCATTGTTCAGTTAGTCAAGCCGCCTTTAGCATTGCGGTCAATAATTTAGAAGAAACACTGGGGGTAGATCTAATTGATAGAACCAACAAACAAGTCGTGTTTACGTTGTTGGGTAAAAAAGTTGTAGACCAAGCCGATCTGATTTTGCAGGAAGTAGAGATACTAAAAGAAATTGCCAATGACAACGCAACAATATTCACGAGTAATCTACGTTTAGGTGTAATCCCGACTATAGCACCCTTCATATTGCCGGCAGTAATTCCCTCTATAAAAAAGAAATATCCCGGAATGAGTGTTTCAATCCACGAAGATTTAACCGTAAATCTTCATCGCGCGTTAATAGACGGTGATCTTGATTTATTGCTATTGGCATTGCCCTTTGACTTAAAGGGCACGGAAACCATGGTTTTATTTAAGGACCACTTCAAGGTTGCGTACAATAAAAACTCTAAATTTTTGTTTCCTGCTAAATATAAAGAAGAACTTTTGCCGGACGGTAGCATCTTACTTCTCACAGACGGGCATTGTCTTAGAAATCATGCATTGTCGGCGTGCGATGTTAAACATGCAGACAAAGTGAGCCCTTATGCGGTGAGCAGCGTGCACACTTTAATGCAAATGGTGCAAGGCGACTTAGGCATTACTTTTATCCCAGAAATGGCAATAAAAGCAAAAATGCTTGAGCATACCACGATCCAAACACTCGATATGCCTGCGAATGCTTATCGCGAAATAGGTATCGCTTGGCGCAAAGGATCAAAACAAGAAGATGAGTTTTGTGAGTTTGCCAAAACCTTTGCCTCACTAGCAGGCATCAATTCAGACTAAACCCGTCCTACTTTCTGACTTTTGGATTCGCGAATTCATGCGTTAGTGTATAATTGCGTCTTTTGATCTATTCGCGATGCCCGATTCCAATCACGAAAAAAAACCAGTAAAACGTGCGCTGTTAAGTGTGTCGGATAAAACCGACATCGTTCAACTTGCCGAGACACTGACTGCTTTAGACATAGAGATTCTATCTACCTCTGGCACTGCGCGCAAACTACACGATGCAGGAATTGAAATTACCGAAATCTCCGATTACACAGGGTTTCCGGAAATTATGGATGGACGCGTCAAAACACTGCACCCAAAGGTGCATGGGCATTGCTCGGCCGGCGCGGTGAAGATGATGTGGTGATGCAAAGCCACAGCATAGAAGCGATAGATTTAGTGGTGGTCAATCTTTATCCTTTTGTGCAGACTATTCAACAAAAGGACTGCACATTAAATCAGGCGATTGAAAACATTGATATCGGCGGCCCGGCGATGATTCGTTCTGCGGCTAAAAACCACCGTGATATTACGGTTATTGTAGATCCTACTGACTATCCGATGTTGATGTCTTTGTTAAAGCAAAACGGTTGTGGTATCCCGCACCAACAACGGCTGCTTTGGGCGGGGAAGGCATTTAGTTACACCGCCGCTTACGATAGTGCGATTAGCCGTTATTTAGCTGAAATAAACGACCACTTTCCGAACAGTTCAGGAGAATATGTTCGCACCACCGAATTGCGTTACGGTGAAAATCCACACCAACGCGCTGCGCTGTATGTTGGTGAAGGACATCATTGCGCTCAACAAATACAGGGTAAGGAATTATCGTATAACAATTATCTGGATTTGGATTCGGCAACGGCACTAGTCTCTGATTTTAGCGATATGGAAAAATGTGTTTGTGCGATTATCAAGCACACTAACCCTTGTGGTGTTGCTTGTGGGTCGGAACCGATAGATGCTTATATGCGAGCTTATGCAACTGACCCTTTGTCGGCATTCGGTGGTGTTATCGCTTTTAATTGTGCGCTAGACGAACAGACGGCAACCCGCATTATAGAACAACAATTCGTAGAAGTAGTAGCAGCTCTTGAGGTAAGCGACGCTGCTAAGCAGGTTTTAACTAAGAAACCAAGCGTGCGTTTGATGACTTATAAGCCTCCCGAACAGAAAAAGTCTGACTACAGTCTGCGTAGCATAGCCGGTGGTTTACTGGTTCAACAAAAAGATAATTTCCGTATCACGGGAAAAGATTTGAACGTAGCTGGCAAGTATTCCACCGACGATAAGCAAACACATGATTTGGTTTTCGCAGCACGTGTTGCAAAGCATGTCAAATCAAATGCTATCGTCTATGCCAGGGAACTGCAAACACTGGGAATAGGTGCAGGACAGATGAGCAGAATAGATTCGATGAAGATAGCAGCGAGCAAAGCACAGCAGGCAAAACTATCTCTGCATCAAGCGGTTTTGGCATCCGATGCGTTTTTCCCTTTTGCCGATAGCATTGAATACGCTGCCGAGATAGGAATTGGTGCTGTGGTGCAACCCGGTGGCTCCCTAAAAGATTCCGATGTGATTGCCGCAGCAGACCAAAACGGCATTGCTATGGTTTTCAGCGGGACACGCAATTTTAAGCATTAACCATAGAACCGTCGATTAAACCAGTAGGTCAATCGGCGTGGCATTGTACAGAACCCCAACATGATTGCTAAATGCATAGGGCCCTCCACAGGAGGGGAACTAGCTGCGCATTGCCTCAAAGAACTCGGAATTGATTTTTGTGTTTTTCATCCGAGCGAGCATGAATTCTATTGCTTCGGCATCATCCATAGGATCTAAGAACTTTCTCAACACCCACATCTTTTGTAGCTCATCCGGTTCGGTCAACAGCTCTTCACGCCTAGTGCTGGAACGTTTCACATTGATTGCCGGATAAATGCGTTTTTCGGCAATGCGGCGATCCAAATGTATTTCCATGTTGCCCGTACCTTTGAACTCTTCATAAATAACCTCGTCCATTTTAGATCCCGTATCTATCAAAGCAGTTGCAAGTATCGTCAAACTGCCACCCTCTTCGGTATTTCTCGCTGCTCCGAAAAATCTCTTGGGGCGTGTTAACGCATTGGCATCAACACCACCAGTCAATACCCGTCCCGAGACTGGCATCACCGTGTTGTAGGCTCGAGCGAGGCGGGTGATTGAGTCCAGCAATATTACTACGTCCTTTTTATGTTCAACCAAACGTTTGGCTTTTTCTATAACCATGTCGGCAACCTGTACATGTCGTGTTGCCGGCTCGTCAAAAGTACTGGAGACAACCTCACCTTTCACCATACGCTGCATCTCAGTGACTTCCTCAGGACGCTCGTCTATCAGCAACACGATTAAATGACATTCGGGACAATTTGCGGTGATGCTTTGGGCAATGTTTTGTAGCATGATGGTCTTTCCTGCCTTGGGTGGAGAAACTAGCAACCCGCGTTGTCCTTTGCCGATCGGAGCAATCAAATCTATCATCCGAGCAGTAATATCTTCCGAACTGCCGCTTGCACATTCAAGGCGCAGACGTTCTTCCGCATGCAGAGGTGTTAAGTTTTCAAAAGGAACTTTATCGCGAGCCTGTTCTAAGGATTGATAATTAACCGTATCTATTTTCAGCAGTGCAAAATAACGTTCGCCGTCTCTAGGCGGTCGGATTTTTCCGGCGATTGTATCGCCGGTGCGTAGATCAAAACGTTTAATTTGATTCGGCGATACATAAATATCGTCGGGTCCGGGTTGATAAGATTCATCTGCCGAGCGTAAAAATCCGAAACCGTTTTCTAGTATCTCAAGCACACCTTCGCTGGTAATGTCTTCCCGATTTTTAGATTTTGTTTTCAATATAGAGAAAATAATATCTTGGCGTCGCGAACTTCTGGTGTTTTCCACACCCATAGATTGTGCCAACGATATCAAATCGGGAACCGGCGTTTTTTTCAATTCTGTAAGATTCATATTAATTATCCTAGGGTTATTAAATAGACAGGGGGTTAAAAGTCGTTATCAAAGAACTACTAGGCGAAGCCGATGCCGATTTCTATACTGGTATGGAATCAAAATTCGCAGAGAAGCATTTGTTTGAATATTCATTCTATCATAGCTTTGTTATTAAAACATAACTTTTTAATTCGCTGTGTATGGAGTTTTTGGTTTCCAAAATATCCGTATAGAACTGATGTAAAAATTGTGTGGAAATTAATGGTATACAATCATGGCTCATCTATAATTGATAGCATCATGAATAAGACCCGAAATTTCTCAATCATTGCGCATATAGATCACGGCAAATCAACCCTTGCCGATAGATTTATTGAATTATGCGGTGGATATAGCGGTCGCCAGATGGTGTCGCAAGTGCTAGACACGATGGAAATAGAACGGGAACGTGGCATCACGATTAAGGCGCAGGCGGTATCGTTGAATTATACGGCACTTGATGGTGAGCAGTACAAGCTCAATTTTATAGACACGCCTGGGCATGTGGACTTCAGCTACGAGGTATCGCGCTCGTTGTCCGCTTGCGAGGGTGCGCTGCTGGTCGTCGATGCAACACAAGGCGTCGAAGCGCAGAGTATCGCAGTTTGCTATACTGCGATAGAACAAAACCTCGTTGTGTTGCCGGTGCTCAACAAAATTGATCGTCCGGTTGCCGAGGTGGAGCGTGTCAAGCAAGAAATCGTCAATTTGATCGGGCTCGACATAGGCGAGCTTTGTTTGGTTAGTGCTAAAACTGGTCAAGGGGTACAAGCACTGCTTGAATATATTGTCGCTAAAATTCCACCACCACAAGGTGTAGCCGATGCACCTCTGAAAGCGTTGATTATAGATTCTTGGTTTGACCAATACTTGGGTGTGATTGCGTTGGTACGGGTCGTCGACGGTGAACTCAAAGTCGGCAGCAAAATACTCTCTATGGCGAATAAAACCACCCACAAGGTTGAGGCGGTGGGGGTTTACACGCCCGAGCGCGTGATGCACTCATGTCTGTATACCGGCGATGTTGGGTTTGTGATAGCCGGCATCAAGCGCATAGAAGAAGTTCGTGTCGGAGACACTTGGACTAATGCACAAAGTCCGGCGACTCAAGCACTCGCAGGGTTTAAGCAGATACCGCCGCGGGTGTTTGCCGGGATTTACCCAGTAAATTCGGAAGATTATCCGGATTTGCGGGCAGCTTTAGATCAATTGAGTTTGAACGATGCCGCGTTGGTCTACGAGCCGGAAACTTCTCAGGCCTTGGGTTTCGGTTTTCGTTGTGGTTTTCTCGGCATGTTACACATGGAGGTTATACAGGAACGTTTGGAACGTGAATACGGCAAGGCTTTGGTTACAACCGCACCGACCGTCACCTATAGGGTCACGCTCAAAAACGGCGAGGTGGTGGAGGTGCACAACCCCAGCACCTTGCCTCCTACAAACGAAGTGGAAAGGATTGAAGAACCTATGATTTTAGCAACCATATTGGTTTCCCAAAAACATATAGGCGATGTGATAAAGATATGCATAGAAAAGCGCGGCGTACAGAAAAAGATAAATTATGTAGGCCTACAAGCTGCGATAGAGTACGAATTGCCGCTGAACGAGATAGTCTATGATTTCTTTGATCGTCTAAAATCTATCACCAGAGGCTACGCATCTTTTGACTATTATCTGGCCGGCTATAGGATTGCCGACTTGATCCGCTTGGATATGCTAATCAACGGTGAGCGGGTTGATGCACTATCGGCGATAGTGCATAGAAAAAATGCACAAACGTTAGGACGCACCTTAGTAGAAAAAATGGCAACCTTAATTCCGCGACAGATGTTTGATATTGCGATACAAGCTGCGATAGGTTCTCGCGTCATCGCACGAGCGACGACCAAAGCATTGCGCAAGAATGTTACTGCAAAGTGTTATGGCGGCGATGTTACGCGCAAACGGAAGTTATTGGAAAAACAAAAAGCAGGCAAGAAGCGTATGAAACAAATTGGCAAAGTCAATGTGCCGCAAGAAGCGTTTTTAGCAGTGCTGCAAGTCGACAAATAAATGCCGCAATTGTCGTTCAATAGAATGGTTGGTGCCGTTATCAGAGTATGGTGCCACATACTTTTGTTGTTGATGAGCTGTGCGGTTGCTACTGCCGATGTGATGGTGGTCACCTTGCTCGGCACCGGCACGCCGCGCCCTGAGATTGAACGCGGCAGCTCAGCGATATTGGTTGAAGCCGGCACGCAAAAGTTATTGTTTGATGCCGGGCGCGGTGTTGCACAGCGAATCTATCAGCTGAGATTGGACTACGACACCATTAATAAGATATTCATCACCCATCTGCACTACGACCACATTATTGGTTTGCCCGATTTAATGCTTTCTGGTTGGGTTTTTCAACGCGCCAATCCGATACGGTTGTGGGGTCCTGTCGGTAGTAAGGCACATGTGCAACAAATACAAGAGGCTTATATTGCTGACATCTCGTTGCGCAAGCAGCATACCGATTTGCCCGCAGCGGGCATTCGTGTTGATGTTGGTGAAATTGAAGAAGGCATGGTTTATTCCAAGGACGGCTTGACCGTTAAGGCGATTGAGGTTGATCACGGTGTCGTCAAGCCGGCTTTTGGTTATCGGATTGATTATAAAGGGCGCAGTTTGGTGTTTTCGGGCGATACTCGCTACTCGGAGAAAATAGCCAAACATGCCGAAGGTGTGGACTTGTTGATCCACGAGATTGCCGATGCGAGCGATGCGTTATTGGAACGCAACCCACGCTTACGCAAAGTCATCTCTTATCACACCAGACCCTCAGAATTGAACCGCTTATTACGGAAGAGCAACCCGCGCCACACGGTTTTAGTTCATGCGCTCATTTTCGGGAAAGATCGTGCCGATGTATTATCCGAGATAAAGTCGGGATATGAAGGCGAGGTGATATTTGGCGAAGACCTAACAGCATTTGATATCGGCGATAATATTCGTATCTATAGGCGCAACACTTTCTAAACATGAAACTGGATTTAAGCAAGCCGCAATTGATGGCAATTCTGAATCTTACCCCCGATAGTTTTTCGGACGGTGGCAAATGGGACAACCTCGAACAGATTATCAAAGGCGTGGGAACAATGATAGAACAAGGTGCCGATATCATCGATGTGGGCGGTGAGTCTACGCGTCCCGGTTCAAAGCGAGTCGATGCTGCAGAGCAAAAGGCGCGTGTGTTGGATATCATCGCCACAATATCGGAATGTTATCCCGATACGATAATGAGTATAGATACCACCTTGTCCGCAGTTGCCGAAGTTGCTTTGGATTATGGTGCTACGATGCTCAACGATGTCTCGGCAGGGCGCGATGATCCAGCAATGTTGGAATTAGCAGCAGACCAACAAGTGCCGATTTGTCTGATGCACATGCAGGGCGAACCAGGCACGATGAACGAACAGCCGCAGTATGACGATGTGGTCGGCGAGGTATGCGATTTCTTGGTTGCTCGTGCCGAGATGGCAAAAAATTACGGCTTGAGCGAAGATGCAATTATTCTAGATCCGGGCATCGGTTTTGGGAAAAACACCGAACATAACCTAACACTGCTAAAGCATTTGAATAAAGTAACCGCACTAGGCTACCCAGTTTTGCTAGGCACCAGTCGTAAACGCTTTATGGGACAAGTGTGTCGTGTGGCTGAACCACAACAGCGTGTGCCAGCAAGTTGTGCAACAACGGTGCTGGGATTACAAGCCGGTGTCAAAATTTTCAGGGTGCACGATGTATGGCAACACAAACAAGTGATGGATTTGATGACAGCATTGTAATCGCTTATCGCAACCAAGCACGGCAATAGTTTTTAACCGCTAGGCAGGGATTGTCCGCCGTTAAAATGCCTGAAGCGACTGCGATCATCTGCACACCACATCCGAGCACTTGTTTTGCTTGGTTAGGTGTGATGCCGCCGATCGCACATATCGGTATATTGATTCCCACACTCAGTTTTTCTAATGCGCATAGTGACTCTTCGGTGGATGAACCCAAAGGCTCGGCTTGTGGTTTAGTGGTGGAGTTAAAAACCGCACCGAAAGCGACATAGTCGGCACCGTTTTGTTGTGCTTGTAAAGCACGCGATGCAGAGGCATAGCATGATACACCAATATGTCTATCGGGACCCAATCGTTGTCTTGCCTCCCGCACATCCATATCATCTTTCCCTAGATGCACTCCATCTGCGTTGATTGTTATTGCCAAAGAGACATCATCGTTAACGATAAAAGGAATGTCGTAGATGCGGCACTGTGCTTGGATCGTTTGAGCGAGGCGATGTGTTTTTTGTACAGCCTCATGTTCATCAGTGTAGTTTGTTTTATCTCGGAATTGAATCATCGACACACCTGCCTCTATCAACGAAGCGATGTATTTGTCTATATTTTTCTCTATCAACTGTGCAGTATCGGCAATCAAGTATAAACCTTCTAGTTTCATCGCTTAAAACGTTGAGGAATGGCAATTCCTTGTCCTGTGGAAATTGCAGTCAACAAACAGTTATAGGTAAATTCTTGTGCATGTTTAACAGCCGACACTAATTCGTTGCCGTGTGCTAGATAGGCTGCTATTGCACTGGCAAGTATACAACCGCTACCGCGATAACGGCAGGGTAATCGTTTGGCAGTATATGTTTGAGGTGGATGGTTTGGTCTGTAGAGTCGATGGTATAAATGTTCTTCTTTTTGGTATTCGCTAGTTACCAAAACCGCCTTGCATCCCTGCTCAAGCAGTAATGCTGACGCTTGATTGGCATCGGATGTCTTGGCAAGTTGCTTGATCTCCTGTGCATTGGGTGTTGCAAGATCGCATAGAGGAATTAGCTTGTGGCAAAGCAAGTCTATGGTTTCAGAGTCACAAAATACATAACCACCGCCGGCTGCGATAATCGGGTCAATCACAATAGGGCAATTTAATTCGGGCAGCACTTCGGCGATTATCTCAATTATCTCGGCTGAGGGTGTTAAGCTTATTTTGATTGCCGAGCAGGAACTTTGATCTGTCGCAGCGCGCAACTGAGATTTGAACCAAGTTGCATCACTTGCCACACAAGCAATCACATTCTTTTCGCTTTGTACCGTTTGACAAGTAATGACCGCCCGAGTCCTACAGCCGAGTGCGTGTGCGGTTTCAATGTCGGCAATCAACCCCGCGCCACCGCACGGATCAAAGCCTGATATAATAATGATTTCGGGATGCTTATTGATTTTCATTGAACGATATCCATTGTATAGATAGCGCAAAGAAAAGCAAAATAATGATGCGGGTTTGTTGAAAAAAAAGCGCAAAAGTGTTACATTAAGCACCCTGAACCAAGGATTTTAGAGACTAAACAATGAAGCGCACATTTCAACCCAGTAATCTTAAACGCAAACGAACGCATGGTTTTCGTGCGCGCATGAAAACGCGTAGCGGTCGTGCAATTCTTAATGCCCGTCGCCGTCGTGGTCGGTCTGTGCTTTGCCCTTGATACAATGGCAATAGAGTTATTTTGGATGGCGACAAAGCAAAAGCGGTTAAAAATCTAAAAGGAGCATTTAGCCTTCGCAAGCCTGAGGATTTTGTTTTACCGGCAGAGCGAGCGAAGATATTTAAGGATAGCGATTTTTTAATCCGCCATCTAAACAATCATCGCGACCATGCGCGTTTAGGAGTGGCTATTTCAAAGAAAAGAGTTAAACACGCAGTGAAGCGCAACCGAATTAAAAGAATCATCAAAGAGACATTTCGCACCTACCGATTGAAACTACCCAGTCGGGATTATCTAGTCAGTTATAGGGGCGAGCAAACCCAAATAGATACACCGATGCTCCATAAAAAACTTGTACGTTTTTGGGAATGGCAAGCGACATATCGTCCCGAATAACAGCAAGCTAAAGCGAGATGGAGAATTCGCGCCTCATATTATATTTATCATTGGCATTGGTGCTTTTTCTATTATGGGAAAGGTGGCAGACTTGGCAATCAGATCAGCACGCAGCATTGAACGAGCCTCCAGTATCTCAGGCCGAAACAGCTCCTTATGAAGGCACCACACCACGACCACCTCAAGATGATTTACCCGAAGCGGTTGCTCACGACCCTACCAAAGCCAATGCCGTCATACAGGATGCGCCACAAAATGCGTTGAGCCGCCGCGTCAAGGTGGCAACCGATGTGTTGGAACTTCAAATCAGCACCCGAGGCGGAGACATTATCCGTGCCGACTTGTTGCAACAACCGCAAAGCATAGATACGCCGGATGTGCCCTTCCGTTTGTTGAACAATAAAGAGGGTGCAAATTTTTATGTGATGCAATCGGGGTTATTGCACGATCAGATCTCCGGAGTCAGTAGGGAAGCACTCAGACAAAAAGCTCCCTCGCATTACGAGGAATATCAAGCAACACAGCAAGAGGTAGTCATGGAGGATGGCGAAGAGGTCTTGCGAACAGCGTTGCGTTGGGATAACGGAGACGGCATAGAGGTAGATAAGATATACACTTTTAAGCGAGGCAGTTATCTGCTCGGCATTGAACACTTGGTGAAAAACAACAGCGATACGACATGGGTAGGGAGGCAATATCGGCAATTACGCCGCGGGCATATTGACGAAGAAGACTTTCGCTTGTTATATACCTTTACTGGTGCCGCCTATTACGACGGTAAATACAATAAATTGTCGTTTGACGAGATCGCACAAGAACAACTCGGAATCGAAGTTGTTGAGGGTTGGGTTGCGATGCTACAACATTATTTTCTCTCGGCATTACTGCCGGAAGCAGGGCAAAGCAACGATTTTTACACGCGGGTTGCGCAAGGCGGTGTGCGCCCAGAATACATCATAGGGATGCGCTCACAACCGATAGTCGTAGAGCCGGGGCAGGAAGGACGATTTATCACACGGGTGTTTGTCGGCCCTAAGCTACAAAATCAACTAGAGGAAATACAAGAAGGCCTTGAATTAACAACCGACTACGGTATTTTTTCGATCATATCAAAGCCATTGTTTTGGTTGCTTGACATCATCCACAGTAGCGTCGGAAATTGGGGTTTTGCAATCATTTTGCTGACTCTGCTGATAAAGCTGGTTTTCTATAAGCTGTCGGAGATGAGCTATAAATCCATGGCGAGAATGCGCAAATTGCAACCTAGTTTGATGACGATGCGCGAACGCTTCAAGGATGATAAATCACGCATGCAAAAGGAGATGATGGAGTTCTATAAAAAGGAAAAAATCAATCCCTTGGGTGGTTGCCTGCCGATTTTGGTTCAGATACCGGTTTTTATAGCACTTTACTGGGTATTGCTGGAGAGCGTGGAACTCAGACAAGCACCGTTTATGTTTTGGATACACGACCTCTCCACCCGCGACCCGTACTATGTTTTGCCGTTGCTGATGGGTGGCACAATGCTCATCCAAACTAAGCTCAATCCGACACCGCCCGACCCAATACAAGCCAAAGTGATGACCTTGTTGCCGATTGTCTTCACCGTCTTTTTTGCCTTTTTCCCGTCGGGCTTGGTACTCTATTGGCTTGTCAACAATGTTCTTTCAATCGCACAACAATATGTAATCAATAAACGCATAGAGCAATCATGAACCTCAAAGACGGCGACACCATAGCCGCAGTTGCAACCGCCTCAGGCAAGGCTGGCATAGGAGTTGTGCGGGTTAGCGGCAAAGCCGCAGTTGAGATTGCATCACAGATTACGTATAAAACATTGCAACCACGCAACGCGTGCTATAGCCGTTTCATAGATGCACAAGATCAAATCATCGACGAGGGCATTGCTATTTTGTATAAAGCCCCAGCGAGTTTCACCGGAGAGGATGTCTTAGAACTGCAATCGCACGGCAGCCCAATCGTATTGGACTTGATACTGGAGCGGGTGTTGCAGCTTGGTGCGCGCCTCGCACAGCCAGGAGAGTTCAGCCAGCGAGCCTTTCTCAACAACAAATACGATTTAGTGCAGTTGGAAGCGATTGCCGATTTGGTCAATAGCTCCAGCCGTCAAGCGGCGCGTGGCGCGCAACGCGCTTTGCAAGGAGAAATGTCTGCCAAGTTTGAAGAAATAGCCGAGCGTATCAAAACATTGCGCATACAAATAGAGGCAGAGTTGGACTTCTCCGATGAGGACATAGAGACCTTTGACCGACGGCAGCTCCAGCAACAACTGCAGGATCTCATCCAGACGATTTGTCAGGTTAAAGAGGCAGGTCGGCTGAGCTTGTATTTATATGAAGGTGCGGAGCTTGCAATCGTCGGTCAAGCAAATGTCGGAAAATCCAGCTTGCTGAATAAATTGGCAATGCAAGCGGAAGCGATTGTCAGCGAACAGCCCGGCACGACGCGAGATATAGTACGCCGAGAGATTGTTATTGGTGGAATACCGATTCGGATATCGGATACTGCAGGCATTAGGGACACCATAGATCCCATAGAACAAGAAGGCATGCGCCGCGCTCACCTGGCGATGGAGTCATCCGATTTACTTTTGTTGTTGGTGGATGCGCGTAGCGGGCTTGACGATGTTGAGCGGTCTATCTTAAAACAATTCCAAGACCAATCTGTGCTTGTGGTGTCAAACAAAATAGACCTGCTCACGGCACCCGTTGACGATCCGGAAATTGATGTGCAGATATCGGCTAAAACCGGCGAGGGTATAGAAACGCTACAACAGAAAATCAAAGAACATATTGTGCAGGGTGATGTTTTGGATTCCGAGCGTAGTGTGTTGTTTGCCAATCGACGGCATCTGGATGCGTTGGATACAGCTGAAAAAGCGTTATCCGAAATCGTTATGCGAGATGGAACGGCACAAGATCAAAAACTGGAAATCATCGCCGAGAACCTGCGCATCGCACAACAAGCACTGGCAAATATCACTGGTGCATACACCACCGAAGAACTATTGGGCGATATTTTTTCCCGCTTCTGTGTAGGTAAATAGTATCATCACTTACACGACTTCAACCGCTTGCACCATCAAATTTATGATAACCACCCGTAGGGGAGGGCTATTCCCCTCCTTTGGAGGGGTGGCAGGCGAAGCCTGACGGGGTGGTTGTGGAGGTTCTGCACAATTCTAACTTCGTTGCCATCTCTTTATAAATATTTGATTATTCCAACGGCAATGCCTACCACTATCACTATCAACCAATGCAGATACTTCAACTCAACTAGTATCTCTCGTATATCGTTTCTTAGCTCTGCGATATCAGTCTTGGTCGCCATATTTTTCATATCTGCTTTAGTTGCTACTTTCTTTGAGTTTACAACATCGGCTACAGCTTCCTTTGCTGCATCATGCTCTAATCCTAGCTTTGTTAATGCGCTGTATGGTGCTATATCAGACATTTTGTTCACTCGAAAATAGAAACTATCTTACTTTATAATCTCAAATCGCAGCACACCCTTTTTAATGTTTCAGGGATTTGTCGTCGTGATAAAAATAGTGTCCTTTCAATCCTTCAATGTTGAATATTAGGATTTCACTATGAAATAGGATGCTCTCAAAAATATCTTTTGGCAGGCTGATAATAGATTTAATTTCTGGGTATTCGCCGTCTATAAACTTTTGCCAACGGCGACTTGTCACCATTTGGTTAAGCCGCAACCCGTAGGGTGTAAATAACACAAGTGGCACATTTTTCCCGAACAACTCTATGGCTTTTTGTAGCCACACTTCGGGGAGTAGTGGTCGCCCACCATAGTGCGCCGTTATATATTCTTTGGTCTTTTTGTCAATGTTAAAAGGTGGATTCACTATCACTAAACCGGGTGTTTCAATCTCACCTTTTTTAATATCCAAATAGTTTCTTACTTTTGTCTTAGGGAAACCCTGATATTCAATATCAATGCCGATTACCTTGAACCTGTTTTGTTGGAAAGGTTTGAGCAGTGAACCACTACCCACACACGGGTCTAATATCGGTTTGGTTGCATCTATTTTGTCCGAGACAATATCATAAATGAATTGGCTAACACCGGCAGGTGTGTAGATTGTTGCCTTTTTCGGTTGCCGATAAAAATTGTTTCTATCAACTCGATACATTTTGCCCTCTGTATTTTTACATACTTAGTGTAGCAGTTTTCCCCAGTGTTAGTCGAAAAAGTATCATTACATATATCAAAATCAATCGGCAATACAAGGCCGCCGATTGAGCCAGTAGGTCAATCAGCAATTATATATGTCTGCCTGTAAAATGTCGCGTTAGCATACAATATTGTTTATCATTTAATTCATGAAAACCCTAATTGGAGGCGCAGAGCGGTTGAGATTGTGCAGGTGCAATACTTTAGGGAGGGCATGTGGGACTGTTGAAAAAGTATTTGATATAAGCGAAAATAGATAACTGATTCAATCGGAGGTTTTTATGCAAGGCAATCATAATTTTCAGCCTGAACTATTTGTCCAAATAGACTATCAGGCACTCATTCCCAGCTATCACATATTAAGGCGTATTGATAAAGTTTTAGACTTGAGCTTTGTCAAACAATTAACCCAAAGTTTCTATAGTGATACGCAAGGTAGACCGTCAATAGACCCGGAGGTATTTTTTCGTATGTGTATATTAGGACAACTCTATGGGATTAAGTCGGATCGTCAACTGTGCGACGAGGTTGGAATGAACATTGGCTATCGTTGGTTTGTCGGATTAACTATGAGTGATGTGGTGCCGGATCACTCGTCATTAACTCGTATCCGCGACCGATTAGGTGTGGGATGTTTTGAGGCGATATTTGAGCGTGTCGTAGAACAATGCCGTGAGGCTGGATTAGTTGAAGGGAAACGGATCATAACAGATGCGAGTTTAGTTGAGGCGAATGCGTCGGCGAGGAAACTAGAGAGACGAGAGCAGCCGACTGCGGCAATAGCAGTCAAGGATGAGAGGCAACAAAGCCAGGAGGTAGTATCACAAACTGCATCAGTAAAAAAAGAAAAAGTCAGCAACCATGCCGATAAAGTAGATGATGATGCGAGTGCGGGCGAGACGAACCTACCGGCACAGAAATTGGAGAGGCGAGAAGAACCAACACCAGCAGTAGAAGTTAAGGATGACAAGCAGCAGAGCAAGAGCGCAGTCTCGCCAACTGCGGTAGTAAAAAAAGAAAAAGTCAGCAACCATGCCGATAAAGTAGATGATGATGCGAGTGCGGGCGAGACAAACCTATCGGCACAGAAACTGGAGAGGCGAGAAGAACCAACACCAGCAGTAGAAGTTAAGGATGACAAGCAGCAGAGCAAGAGCGCAGTCTCGCCAACTGCGGTAGTAAAAAGAGAAAAAGTCAGCAACCGCACGCATGTGAGTAAAGTAGACAGCGATGCGACTCTAGTCAATCGTGCGGGGTATCCAAGAAAGTTATATCATAAGGTGCATTATTGTGCCGATGCAACCAGCCGAGTGATAACGGATTGCCATGTGACCACGGGTGCCTATCATGAGACTAATGTGATAACACAGAGGATTCAATATCAACAACAACGCTTTGGCTTGCCGGTTGAAGAAGTGATAGCAGATGTCGGCTATAGCAGTGGCAAGAATTATAAGTTCTTTGAAGAACACCAGATCCGCAGCTATATCCCGACTGCCAAGTTTCGTCTGACACCTGGTAAGCAAGTAGCCCATGAAGGCAGTTTCCAGTATGACCCCAATAAAGACATCTATACCTGTCAGGCGGGTCATGCGTTACACCCCAAACATGCAGTCGGTGCGACGAAGTATTATCACATCAAGAAAGCACATTGTAATAGCTGTCAATGGCAGAACAGTTGCTACTTGGGCAGGCGTCATACGGGTCTATACCGAAATGAGCATAAAGAGGCGATAGAACGAGTGAGACAACGACAAAGCAGTCCAGTATTTAAGCAAAGAATGATAGAAAGGAGTTGGAAGATAGAGGGTTTATTTGCTGAGGCAAAGGAGCGGCATGGATTGAGGCGAGCAAAATATAGAGGTTCGGATAAAGTGCAGATCCAAGCCTACCTAACTGGGACCGCCCAGAACCTAAAGAGACTAGCGGTTTCTTTAGATTTTTATTTTCGTTGGATCAGATTTTGGTTTACACAAAGATTTTTATTATTGCGGTGTAGTTTCCAAGGATAGAACTACTTTTTCAACAGTCCCATGTTAGCCCTCCCCTACGGTCTATGACATACTTTTCAGCAATTCCATTTTCCTTATGAATCACGCAAATAATCAGTCGGTTTCTCTAGGGGTTGTAATGGATCCGATTGCCGAGATAAATCCGCTCAAAGACACCACTCTATGCTTGCTGGAGGCTGCCCAACGAAAAGGTTGGCAACTCTATTATTTTGAACCCAAAGACCTGCACTTGTATCGGGGGCAGGCGCGGGGACATGCGCGAAATCTAAAGGTCTTCTTAGACCAGAAGCACTGGTTTGAAGTATCCGCGTCCAAAGACATTGATTTATCCGAACTAGATGTGATATTGATGCGTGCCGACCCGCCGGTAGATACTGAGTTTCTATATACCTGTCATATATTGACGTTTGCCGAACGTGCCGGCACATTGGTGTATAACCCGCCGCGTAGCTTGTTATCTGTCAACGAGAAAATACTCGCTCAGGAATTCGCCGACTTAGGGCCGCCGACCCTAGTTGGCAATTCATTGGATGATTTGCTAAACTTTTTAGAGTTACACCCTCAAGCGGTAGTCAAACCACTGAACGAAATGGGCGGGGCTTCGGTATGCAGGATCAACCGCAGCGACGACGATGTGTCCCAAGTACTCAAAACGATGCTTTGCGATGGTCAAAAGACTCTCCTAATCCAAGAACTAATCCCCAATTATAGCGACGGTGATAAGCGTGTACTATTGATAGACGACACGCCGGTGCCGTATGGGCTCAACCGTGTTCCGCAGCAAGGTGAGTTCAGAGCTAATTTGGCTGCCGGAGGTAAAGGTGTGGCTGTGGCATTGAATGACCACGACTATAGGGTTTGTGAGCGCATCGCCCCGCGCCTACAAGAGCTGGACTTACTGTTTGTGGGTATTGATTTGGTTGCCGGTTATTTAACTGAGATCAACATCACAAGCCCCACCTGTGTCAGGGAAATCAATCAAGCGTATGCGCTGGACATCGGCAGCGACGTAATCAATGCGATTGAAAAACGTCTGATGTCTCAAGTTTAATGGACGATAAACATACAAAACGCGATGTGGCGTTGTCGTCGGAACATGTGATTGCCTTTGACTACGGGCTGAAATATATCGGTAGTGCGGTGGGCAATATCAAAACGGCAACCGCACAACCCTTACAGACTATTGCGTGCAAGGCTGGTCAAGCCGATTGGCAAGCGATAGAAAAGATTTGTCAGATTTGGCAACCGTGTCGTTTTGTGGTCGGTTATCCTGACCCCGATTCGCCGCCCAAACTGCTGAAGCAACTAGACCAGTTTATAAGCCGATTACATCGGCACTTTAACCTGCCAGTAGACAAAGGCAACGAATATCTGAGTTCAATAGAGGCATACCATAGACTAAAAAAACAAAGATCGGCAGGAGAAATTGGTAGAATAGCACGCTCGGATATTGACAAAGTTGCTGCTGCCTTGATATTGGAAAGCTGGTTTGAGGCGCAGCAAACGACAACCCGTTAAATGACAGAATGAAAGAACCGGAAAAACTCATAGCAGAAATGTCGGAGCAATTACGGCATTTGATAGAACACCGACAATTAGATGACCCGATTATTTTGGGAATACGCAGCGGCGGGGTTTGGGTTGCTGAACGTCTCCATGAGCAACTGAAAATCAAGGAACCTATGGGACTGCTGGATATTAATTTTTATAGAGACGACTTTAGTCGGATAAGCTCTTTCCCACAAGTTAAGCCTTCGGCAATCAATACGAATCTTGATGACCGACATATTATTTTGGTTGATGATGTTATACACAGCGGGCGTACGATCTGTGCCGCGCTGAACGAAATCGCCGATTATGGGCGCGCCGCAACCATCAGCTTGGTAATCATGATAGACAGAGGTGGAAGAGAAATGCCGATTTGCGCTGACATCGTCGGCACCACGGTGGATTTGCGCGAAGGACAACACATTAAACTCAGAGGTCCTGCCCCGCTGCACATAGAAGTTATTGATAGCAAAACCTAAAGCAGTTGAATAACAAAATCCCTACCGCTGACCGCCTTATTTTTGCCCTTGATGTGACAACTGCGGATCACGCAAGAGCACTCGTTGCAACTTTAGGTGATACGGTGAGTTTCTACAAACTGGGCTTGGAACTACTTGCTTGCGGAGAGTATTTCGCATTGGCAGAGGAATTGCAGGAACAAGGTAAAAAGATATTTCTAGATCTAAAACTATTTGATGTGCCGCGCACGGTCGCTGCAACGGTTAAAGGTTTGCGCCGTTTCGGTGACACTTTTGTGACCGTTCATGGCAACGACGACATGCTAAAAGCGGCAAACGCCGAGAAAGGTGATTTGAAGATACTCGCAGTGACGGCACTGACCAGCTTAGACCAGAACGATATAGATGCGCTCGGCTTTAAGTGCAGTGTGCGGGAATTGGTGCTGTCGCGTGCAAGACGCGCAATTGCCGTCGGTTGCGACGGCGTTATCGCATCCGGATTGGAAGCCGGTGCGTTAAGGCAGACGCTTGGCTCCAAGAACTTGATCATCACCCCCGGCATCCGCCCAGTTGCCAATGTGGACGACCAAAAACGCACAGTTGATTTAGCACAAGCATTTGAAAACGGTGCAGACTATATCGTGGTCGGCAGACCAATACGCGAAGCCGCATCACCGGTTGAGGTGGCAGCTCAAATGCAAGCTCAAATCCGCACGATTTTTGATCGTCATTAGGCACACTGATAAGCACCTCACCAAATTTGGGGCTGTTGAAGAGGTATTTCATGCACTGTAGGGGAGGGCTAGCATGCCCTCCCGAAACGCGACGCGCCTGCACAAGTAGAACCGCCGATTGAGCCAGTAGGTCAATCGGCGTGACATTGTGCAGAACCTCAGCATGGTTGCTTGTCGTACATTATCCTTCGTACACCATTCAATTTATGGGAACCAAAATCAAGTGGCGCAAGCGGTTGCAGTAGTGCAGAACGGTACTTTAGGGAGGGCATGCTAACCCTCCCCTACGGGTGGTTATCGTAAATTTGATGGCGCGGAGCGGTTGAGTTTATGTGATAGTGGTACTTTGTTAGCGCATCAGTGCGCCTTCCAACAAGACTCTCACCTGTACTTGCAAAGTAGGAAAGATGCGCAAATCAAAAAGCTCCGTTCGGCTAACCCCGTCTACTCTAGTCGCAACAATCTCAAGGCGATAATTTCCAGAGCTAATCGGCGTGCCGCTGATGATAGAACCGTTTATTTCCAGACCCAGTGGTAGACCGCTTACCATGTAGGTCAATGCCTGCGCACTTGCGAAGATATCATCCAGCGTAAAGGAGTAATCTGAACCGCTAGTGCCGTTGGGAAAGGTGATATCTCTGCGTACCGTTATTGGTGTGCTGGATACTATTGGTATGTCGTTGCTAACAAGTGGGTTTCTGATGTTCGGAACTGTGCTGGTCGTCGCGACAACTTGAAAGAGGTAGTCTCTCGCAAAGCCGATGCCATCCAACGCAAGATTAAGCTGGACTTGTGTATCGGAAGTGCGGCTTACACTTGCAATGCGCAACCCTGCCGGTGCATTTTGCAAACCAAAGTCGTTAGGCTGCAAATCTTTTTCCCAACTCGCACCAACCAAAGGCAAAGTCAATGGGGTTCCAGTCACATTGCTGTCCGACAACCCGACAACAGAGGCAGCATCCATTTTTATTTGATAGCCGCGTATTCTCACTCCCCAATCAATCAAGGTGCCGGTTGTAGCCCTAGTGTCTTCAAATCTCAATCTCCAAACTCCCGACGGATCTTCGCCTAAATGAACGCTTGAACCGAAACGCCAAAACCCTCGAGTAGTACTGATTGCATATGAACTGGTACTACTGATGGGATGAGTAGATGGTATGAAGAGGTCTGAAGTGTTGCCCGAGGGCGAGGTCAATTTAACGCTTAAATCTTGGATTAAGGGGTGTGTTAATCTGATAGGAATCTCCACATATTCTATGAAATTGATATCCGATTGGACGGCTATCTCGCTATTGATAACCGGATTATCGGCACTCAGCCTAAGGTCTAGATTACTATTTCTTACTTCCGTATACGGTGCTGCCAGAGGAAGATTGATCCATCCATCCGCCATTTCAATCGCTTTTTCTGCATCAACGAGACCGAATCCATGTTTGTGGTTGAAATGATATTGCGCGTTGTTATCACTGCTGGACAGACCATACTTTACGGCACCTTGCGCCCAGCCGTCGTCTGTGAGGTTGTTTTGCCTTGCCGAATTAGCCAGAATGAGTTTCACATCGCGCCAGCTAAGGCTTGGATTGACTTGTCGCATTAATGCCACCACACCGCTGACCATCGGAGCTGCTGCAGAGGTTCCACCAAAACTAAAACGTATCAAGGAATGATTGTAGGTTCCTCTAAGAATTCCTCTATAGGTTGTAGTAATCCCTCTGCTGAAAAAGTTTGTCCCAGTTCTTGGATTAAAAGTGTCATCCCTGGATGGCGCACTGACCCACAAATTGGCACCAAGTTCCGAATGCCCAACATGTCGCCCAAAACGATAACTCACCGCAGATACGGGAATGGTTGCATAATGCTTGGCTCTGCCGTCATAATTTGCATTATCTATATCACAGACTTGTTCATAGCGACTGGGCGACACCTGCCTGCTAATACAACGGTCGTTTCCAGCAGCCCAAACGTAGACTGTGCCTTTACCGTGGAATCCATCCTTAATGCCAGTTTCTATTGCCATTTCCCATGCTGCAAGACGAGAACCAGACGGATTAAAAGGATGCGCACTTCCCCAGCTGTTATTGGAAACTGCGGTTATTGTGGTATGACGAACCATTGCGTTTAGGGTTGCCATCTCTCTAGTACTTGCCAACATACTCCTATTCCCATCGGGCACCCCTAAAATATTCAAGCCATAAATTTTTGCCCAAGGTGCCACACCCCGAACACCTATGTCGTTATAACCGCGTGCCGCAGCAATGCCTGCTACGGCAGTAGCATGCCCGCCGGTGTCAATAACCGAAGGATAATAATCAACGCTGTGTTGGGTTGAGATATTGGCTATCAGATCCGGGTGAGCCAATGTTTGGGTTGTGGCAGGCTGGAGTCCAGTCGGCAGATCTCCGTCTACTATGGCAATGTATGTGCCTTGCCCCCTTATTTTCGTGCGTCCGTCCTTAAGCGTTTTCTCCCAGACTGGTGCTACATTGATACTCTGAGTATTAGAAATTGTTGAGCCTATAATCTCCTGACCGGACAAGTGCCACTGCCGATCATAACAAGGGTCGCCACGATCTGATATACAAAATAATTGCTGAGTAGTAGCAGGCTGAATGCCTGTGAATAAAAGCAACATCACCAGGACTTTTGCCAATGTTCTCAAAATCAAAATATTCAACTGTGCATGGATTAAATAAATGCGGGGGAATTAAAAACCTTATTATATGAGACTGTTGAAAAAGTACCGTCATCAAACAAACTTAACCGCCATGCGCCACTTGGTTTTGGTTTCCACAAACGAAATAAATGAATGGATTGTTTTTGCAGACGCAACGCGTTTCGGGAGGGCATGATAGCCCTCCCCTACCAGTATCGTAAATTCGATGGCACATAGTGGTTCAATTTGTGCAAAAATGATACTTTTTCAATAGCCCCTAAAGTTTAAGAACAACT
This sequence comes from uncultured candidatus Poriferisulfidus sp., assembly GCA_965200865.1. Taxonomy (GTDB): domain Bacteria; phylum Pseudomonadota; class Gammaproteobacteria; order Poriferisulfidales; family Oxydemutatoraceae; genus SP5GCR1. The sequence goes on from CBDAVG010000002.1 coordinate 2,139,204, forward strand.
AAAACTGTTTCGGAAATTAATTAGAAAAAGGGAACCAAATTGGGAACGAAATGATGTAAAAAGCGAATTGCAAGCTGTACTATTAATACCGTTTCCAGCTAAATTTAGAGTTACTATGTTTCTTAGCACATTGAAAGTTTGATTGAATAGTTCATTGTTATTGGCAGATAGCTGATCGTTTAATAGGCTTTGAGATAGCATATTATTTGATAAGTTTAAGTCGCGCAAATTTGTTGTGCTCCTGAAAATAGTTGTTGGTAATATAGTCAGGCTGTTGAAACTCAGGTTGAGTGTTCTTAAATTTGTTAGGTTGCTGAAAATGTCTGCCGGCAGGCCGCTCATCTGGTTGCTGCTCAGGTTCAATGTCTCCAGCCTTCGTAGATTCTTGAAAGTAGCTGCTGTTAGCGTGGTTAAGCTGTTAGAACTCAAGTTTAATGTTCTCAAGTTTGTCAGGTCACTGAAAACGTCTGCTGGCAGATTGGTCATCTGGTTGGAGCTTAGATTCAATGTCTCTAGCCTTCGCAAATTATTGAAAGTAACTGCTGTTAGCGTAGTTAAGCTGTTGAGGCTCAGGTCCAATATTCTCAGGTTTGTTAGATTGCTAAAAACGCCCGTCGGCAAGTCGGTCAACACATTGGAGCTTAGGTTCAATGTTTGCAAACCCGTTACATCATCGAAATCATCTGCTGATAAAGCACTAATTCCTCTAGTGCTAAGATCCATGTCGGTGATTGAGCGAAGCAGATTTCGAGGAACATTTGCACAATCACTTCCTTGGGTCTGAGAGATAATTTCATTGCGCACTTCTTCCGTGCGATCGCATACGTCAACGGGAGTTATGAGCACACCTTCCAGTAAAACTCTCACTTGTACCTGGATAGTAGGCAAGATTTGGAAATCAAAAAACTCCGTTCTACTAACTCCGTCGGTTCTAGTCGCAACCACTTTAATACGATAATAGCCGGGGACACTTGACGCACCGCTAATAATGGAGCCGTTTCTTATTTCTAGACCCGGCGGTAGGCCGCTGACCATGTAGGTCAATGTTTGTGGACTTGCAAAGATATCCCCCAGGTTAATGTCATAATTCCTAGTTATATTACCGTCGGGAATTGTAATATCTTTGCGTACCGTTATCCGTGTGTTTGACACTATCGGTATGTCGTTGCTCGCAAGAGAGCCGCTGAGGCTTGAAACGGTGCCCGTCGTCGCTTCAACTTGGAACAGATAGTTCTCCAAGAGATTTCCCGCCAAGGCAAGATTCAGCTGGGCCTGTGTATCGGAAGTACGGCGTACACTCGCAACACGCAATCCCGCCGGCACATTCTTAAATTGAGGATTGCTGGGTCTCAGATTTTTCAAACTAAAATCGCTAATTTGCAGAGTGTCTTTCCATCTAGCCCCAGTTAAAGACAAGGTCAGAGTAGTTCCGGCTACATTTGTGTCTGACAACCCGACAGCAGGGACGGCATCCATTTTTATTTGATGACCATGTATAGTAAGCTCCCACGAGTTTAATCTAGCAGGTTGAGCCCCTCTAGTATTTTCTAGTTTCAATCTCCATGTTCCCGACGGATTCTCACCTAAATGCTTGGCAGAACCGAAACGCCATCTTGTAGCCACATCGCGATTATTAACACCCCGGATGTCTGGTATCGCAAGTTTAGAGATAGCACCCGACGGCGATATTAATTCAATACTTAAACTAGAAAGTCTGAATATATAAAAATCAATTGTAGCGTCCACATACTCTATATAGTTAATATCGGATTGTATGGACATACTGCTATTAATTTCACGGTTTTGAGAGCGGGTAGTGTTTTTTACCGTCTGTGTCATTCTGCCGGGAATGTTAATCCACTCTTGCGCCATTTCAATCGCTTTTTCTGCATTAACGACACCGAAGCCATACTTGTGGTTAAAATGGTATCGCCGTTCAGAACCATCGCTGAACAAGCCATACTTTACGGCACCTTCTGCCCAGTCGCTGTCTGCGGAGTCGTTTTGCCTTGCCGAATTAGCTAGAATGAGTTTTACATCTCGCCAACCAAGATTAGGATTAGCCTGCCGCATCAACGCTGCCACACCACTAACCATTGGGGTTGCTGCAGAGGTGCCACCAAATCCGCTGCCAATCGTTGTATATGTACTGGGTCTATTGGTTGTTACAATCCCAGCGTTGTCGGCTTGGTTCCTTGACGGCGCACAAACCCATAAATTAGCCCCAAACTCTGAACTACCGTTGTGTTTCCCTTGATGGTCTACTGCACAAACGGCAACAACGGCATGATAATTTGCACGATTGTCATAATTTGCGTTATCTATACCACAGTATCTCCCGCTATTGTCACAATGCTCGTTTCCGGCAGCCCATACATAAACGGTTCCTTTGCCATAAAATCCCTCTTCAATGCCGGTGTTTATTGCCAATGCCCACATGCTTGATACTGATTGAAAAGGGTTCTCAGGTCCCCAGCTATTATTGGAAACCGCAGTTATTGTTCTGTGACGGGTCATTGCGTTTAAGATAGCAGCAGGTTGATTTATTCCAATTCCTGGATGACCAACAGGTATTCCCAACGGATTCAAACTATAAATTTTCGTCAAAGGTGCCACACCCCGAACACCTATTCCGTTATAACCGAGCGCAGCAGCGATACCGGCTACGCTGGTAGCATGAGAACTATTATCAACAATTCTATCAAAATAATCGTGGGTGTGGGTGGTTGATATATTGTCTATTAGATCCGGATGACCAAGCTGCAAATCTCCATCTACTATGGAGATATATACACCTTGTCCTCTTATTTTCGTGATCCCGTCGTCAAGCGTCTTATCCCATACTGGTTCCACATTGATATCCTCGCCGGGAGTGCCGCCACTTTGCCCGGTATTTTTCAGGTGCCATTGCTGAGGATATAGCGGGTCACTCATTCCCTGTTGCTGAGCGACGACAGACTGCACACCTGCCATCAAAAGCAATATCACTAGAACTTTTGTCAATATTCTAAAAATCAAAATATTCAACTATGCGTGTATCAAATAAAAATTTGGGGAAATCAAAAAACCTATTATATAGAATTGTAGGGGTAGGCTTATATCCTTACCCTAAAGTACCGTTCTGCACGAACAGAACCGCTTGCGCCACTGGGTTTTGGTTCCCATAAATTGGATGGTGTACGATTTCGTTTGTGCAAGTGCGTCGCGTTACGGGAGGGCATATGGAGCTGTTGAAAAAGTGATATTTCCCTCCTTTGGAGGGGTGGCGGGCGTAGCCCGACGGGGTGGTTTTTTGCGTACCCACCATCTTTACACCAATCACCCCGCGCCATCAAATCATGGCTACCATTTATTCACGAGGCCCGAAGATTGCAGTGCCGATACGGATAAGTGTAGCCCCCGCTTTAATCGCCTGTTCAAAATCGCCGCTCATGCCGGCGGAGAGTGTGTCAAAATTTTTATATCGAGGCTTCATCTGTTCAAATAGGGTATGCAATTCCACAAATGTTTCATATTGACATTGTGTATCCGAGATGGGTTTGGGAATAGCCATTAGACCGCGCAGTTCAAGCTGTGGCAGTTGTGCGATTTGATCCGCCAAAGCATGCACTTGTGAAATACTACAACCCGACTTACTCTGCTCTTGGTCTATATTGACTTGCAGACATATATTGAGTGGCGGTAATGTCTCAGGACGCAGACGAGCTATGCGTTGCGCAGTAGAAATTTTTTCTATGCTATGCACCCAATCAAAATGATGGGCAATATCACGGGCTTTGTTGCTTTGTATAGAACCTATAAAATGCCAGCGAATTTTTTCATCTTTAAGCTGCTCAATTTTAGTCAGTGCCTCTTGCAAGTAGTTTTCGCCAAAGTCGTGCTGTCCGGCATCCAGTGCGGCGCGAATCTCGGAGACGCTTTTGGTTTTGCTCACTGCGAGTAGGCTAACGCTACCCTGAGGGCGACCTGCATGTGCTTCGGCTTTTGCTATCGCTGCCCGCACGAGCAACAGATTGGTGCGGATGTGTTGATGTTTAGACAAAGCCCACTAATTGGTTCGCATTAAATACCGGGCCGTCCACACACACGCGCTTCATCTTGGTTTTGCCGTTTTGCCGAACCGCAATCGTGCAACCGGCGCATCCGCCTACACCGCATGCCATATATTCTTCCACCGCAAGTTGGCACGGCACTCCGAACTCGGCGGAAAGTTTGGTGACACTTTTTAGCATCGCTTCGGGACCGCAAGCAAATATCTCTGTGCGCGCTAACCTCTGCGGAGATATTTTTTCTAAATAGGTGCGCGCAAAGGCATCTATATAGCCGTCAAAGCAGCCCTGTTTTTTGCGCCTGCTTGCAAGCCGCGACGCAATGCCCAATGCCTCAAGTTCTGCCAAAGCAAGATGACAATCGGAGCTTATTTCTGATACCTGCAACTGCGAGGGTTTTAACTCAAAGGGGAACGGAACCTCTGAGGCAACCATAACCAAAGGTTTATAAGTGTTATCTTGTTTGATTTGCTGTGCCAAGAAAAATATCGGGGGGATGCCGACCCCGCCACCCAGCAATAATAACTCGGGACGTTGTGGATGCGGCGTAAAGCAATTGCCTATCGGTCCCAAAAGATTGACCTCATCGCCGACTTGCTTTTGCGACAGTGCTTCACCGCCTTTGCCGACCACCTTGTATAGCAGTTCTATACGACCTTGTTGCTTTGATGCCGACATAATCGAATACGGTCGCCGCATTGCCAATGCCTCGCTACAGCGCAAATGCACGAAATTGGCAGGGCGTGCGGTTTCTGCGCAACGCGGCGCATGTAAAATCATGCGATATTGCTGTGCAGGATACGCAATATGATCAAGCACCTTTGCCTGCTCAACAAAGATTGTTCCGCGCTTATCGGGATGCTGTACTTGTATCATCTCAATCGCCTTGCGCCATCAAATTACGCAAACCACCCACTTGCACTATCCCAACCGCCCCGCGCCATCGAATTTATGAAAAAGGTAGGGGCGGACTCATATGTCCGCCCTAAAGTACCATTCTTCACCATCTCAACCGCTTGCGCCATCAATTTACGCAAACCACCCGAACGTGTCGTGTCTGCACGACTCCACTCGCCCCGCGCCATCGAATTTATGAAAAAGGTAGGGGCGGACTCATATGTCCGCCCTAAAGTACCGTTCCGCACTACTGCAACCGCTGTGCGCCACTTGGTTTTGGTTCCCATGAATTGGGTGGTGTACGATTTTGTTTGTGCGAGGACAACGCGTTCGGGAGGGCATGTTAGCCCTCCCCTACGGTGCATGAAATACTTTTTCAACAACCTCATTTCCATAAATCAAACGGCGGTTCTATTCCCAACAATCTCACTTAAACTCATAACTCACTTTGCCGTTGCATATTGTGTAATGTATGCGTCCCTTGAATGTCTCACCAACAAAAGGTGAATTCGTGCCACTACTATACAGATGTCCTGCTGACAAAGTCCACTTCTTATCTAAATCAACCAGACAAAGATCCGCAACCCCACCTTTTTGCAATGTGCCGCAACCCCAATTAAGCACCGCCGCCGGACCTCGGGTTAGCAAGTCAATCGCTTTTGTCAAATCAACGACATTTTCGTCAACCAAGCGAAGTGTTAAAGGGAGCAAAGTTTCTATTGCAGAGATGCCCGGTTCGCTGGACGGGAATGGCACTAATTTGGCACTGATGTCGTGTGGCTGGTGGTCGGAGCATATCGCAGAAATAGTGCCGTCTTGAATTGCGGTGCGCAATGCATTGCGATCTTGCTCGCTACGCAACGGTGGCAACATATGATAATTAGGGTCAAAGTATGTCAGCACCTCCTCGCTTAGGAAGAGCTGATGCGCGCTCACATCGGCACTGATTGCCAAACCGCGCGCTTGTGCAGTAGCGACTAGTTCTACTGAGCGCGCACACGAAAGACGACAGAAATGCACTGCCACATCCAAGTCTTCGGCAATTTCTATGCATTGGCTTAAAATCGCGGTTTCGGATGCCGCAGGAATGCCTGCCAACCCCAAGCGCAATGCCAAAGCACCTTCGTGGGCGCAACCGCTCATCGCTAGAGCTTGATCAAAAGGCTGTATGAATATCTTTAAGCCCAGCCCAGACGCATACTCCATTGCGCGCCGCAACACTAAGGCATTGGCAAACGGATAGTGGCAATGACTTACCGCAACGCAACCCGCCTCTTTGAGTGCAGCCATCTCGCTGAGCTCTAATCCTGCCAGCTTCCTAGTCATCGCACCTATAGTCAAAACCTTGCAGAAATCGGCATCATGCGCCCGCTTTTGTATCAGTTCAACCGTGGATGCCGAATCTATTCTAGGTTCGGTGTCGGGCATACAACATAATGTGGTAACACCGCCTGCCGCCGCCGCTTTGGTTTCCGATGCGATCGTTGCTTTGTATTCAAAGCCGGGGTCTCGCAGATAAACGCTTAAATCGACCAAACCGGGGATTGCCGATAAACCTTTGGCATCGATTGTACGCTCGGCGACAAAATCAGAAGGCACTTCGCCTATCGCTTCTATCGCACCTTGACGGATGGCAATATCGGTTCGGGAGACGGATGTCTCGCCTGTATTAAGCAAGCAAGCATCCTTTATCAATAGATCCATCAAAGAACCTCCTGCGTTTGTCCGCTGACCACATGAGACATAACCGCCATCCTAATCGCAATGCCGTAGGTTACCTGCTCTAGTATTACTGATTGATGTCCGTCCGCAACTAGAGAACTGATTTCAACTCCGCGGTTGATAGGTCCCGGATGCATCACCATCGCATCAGGTGCCGCAAACTTTAGGCGGTCTAGGGTCATCCCATAACAATGATAATACTCGTTCATGCTGGGCAGGAAACCGCCTTGCATCCGCTCTTTTTGCAGACGCAATACGATAATCACATCGGCACCTGCGATACCCTCTTCTACGGTATGAAACACCTGCCCTTCCAGTTTTTCGGCAAACGGAGGCAACAAAGTTGTCGGACCTATCAAGCGGATATTTTTAACCCCCATTGTTTTGAGTATTGAGATTTGCGAGCGTGCCACCCGAGAATGTCTTATGTCCCCAATGATTGCAACATTGAGCGAGGCTAAATCAGGTTTATGTTGCATGATGGTATACATGTCTAGTAGGGCTTGCGTGGGATGCGCATGGCTACCGTCGCCGGCATTGATTACGGCAACACCTTTTTTTATATGTTGAGCAATAAACTGTGCAGCACCACTGTCGCAATGTCGTACCACAAAGATATCTACATTCATTGCCTCCAGACTTTTTAAGGTATCCAATAATGACTCGCCCTTCTGAACCGCTGCAACGCTGGTATTCAGATTGAGCACATCGGCAGATAATCGCTTTGCCGCAAGCTCAAAAGTGGAACGGGTGCGGGTGCTACTCTCAAAAAAAAGATTGGCAACAGTCTTGGCACGTAGCAAAGGTACTTTCTTAACTACCGAGTTCTTTTCCTGAATGAATGAAGTGGCAGTGTTGAATAATCTTTTTAATAAACTTTGGGAAAGCTCCTCTATACAAAGGAAATGTCTTAACTCGCCTTGTTTATTAAGTTGTAGGCGGGTTGAAGGAGAAAGGTTTTTAGTCGTCTGTTTCACTAAAAGCATATTATATACCATTTGCGAGACAGACCATTCCCCTTCTGCGGCGGGGTGCCGGCTTCGCCTGACGGGGTGGTTGTGACGTACCTGTACCATTTATACATTCATCCACCCAATTTTTGCAAACCACCCGTAGGGTGGATTGCTGAATTGCCGATTTACTTCAGCTTAATTGATTTTACTTTGACAATTTTTTTAATCATGATAGCTTATAGTTTTAAGATTATGGCGGCGACAGCTTGCCATAGTTTCCGATAATATCTAACTAATAGGAGCATAATATGTCTAACTTTATAGCAATGAACAAAGGAGAAAACCAATGATGTACTGGGCAATGCGTACTGACAGGAGATCGTCAGATATTCGAGATTTTCTCAACGAAGAGCTGTTCTCAAAGGGTCGGTTACGTCAAGGTTGGGGATGGGACCCCGACCAGGATCTTCGCAAAATGCGAGAAGTATGGCGTGAGACTGGGAAGCTCAATGACGCACAGAACGCAGCAAATGGGAATCGATTCATGCTTGATGGAGATCCACCGAATGACCATATGAACGTCGGTGATATCGTTCTGGTCCCGAACATGCCGCATAACGGAACCTTTACACTTTGCCGCATCACCGGTCTCTACGAATACAGTGTCTCAGAGCACGGTGAATTTGGTCATATTCGTCCTGTTGAGGTATTAACACCAAATGGTGTCGCAAACAACCATGAATTGGTTGATGCTGGGCTTCGCAGTAGTATGCGATGCAACCGCCGAATGTGGCGTATACCTTCCTACTCTGACTGTCTGGAAGCAATCATACGGAGCAACCTTCCTGCTGAATCCCTTGCGCAGGGTGTCACGGCGGCGGAGCGTACAGACAGCCTCGTTACTGAAATCATTGCAGAACCTATCAACTCCATGGCGAACGAGCTTGCAGCTAAGCTCCCTAAACTCCTTAAAGGTGCTGAATGGGAGACTGGTATCCTGTCTGCATTGGAGCCTTTGTTTCCAGCAACCGTCCGACATACTGGCGGCAGAAGCGAACAAGGCGCAGATCTAGAGGTCATCATTTCCAACCCTTTTGATGATAGCAGAGATTGGATAGTGCCGATCCAGATCAAAGACCACTATGGTACTGAGGGAGATAGTGTTGTCCACCAACTCGAAAAAGCCTACGAGACGCGCTCTGAGAGAGGCATTGTCATTGCTGTGATCCTTCTCGTAACCGAAGCACAACCTTCTCCTGAACTGGAAAAAGAGATGACTCGGCTAAGCGATGACAAGGGCGTACCGTTCATTTTCTGTAGCGGTGAAGACTTTATGCAAACTCTCGCAAGAGGTTTCCTAAAGAAGCGCATCTAAAACAGTGCCGCTCCTGCTTGAACTAGCTGTCTACAGACCTCTAAACTCAAGTTTGTGCAGAAGGAAAAGACATATTGAACTGCCAATTGACCTGCTAGCCGATTGGTAGTTCTATTCTGCTCCTACAACTCTATGGAATCCTTTTTCAACAGCTCCACATTACTGCTTTACGCTTACAGCTGTCAAATTTTAGATTGACAAGGTGATTGCAGTTTCTATAATAAGCGTCCAAAAGGGCATACTGAGAATAACGAATAGGAGTTAACAATGAGACAGATCGCTTTAGATGCCGAGTCCAGCGGGCATAATTTCCATTCCAAAATAAATCCCCAGCGCAAAGTAGACAAGCAAGATTAGTAAATATATTGAAGGAGAAAAAATATGCGAAATATAACGATACAAGAGGCAATAAAAAATATCAGTGCGAGGGAGTATCTTCTTCCTGCCATTCAAAGAGAGTTTGTTTGGAACACATATCAAATTGAGCGTTTGTTTGACTCCCTTATGCGAGATTATCCAATTGGTACATTTCTGTTTTGGCGCGTAGAAGGTGAAGAAATCGGCGAATTTCAGTTCTATGAATTCTTCCGTTATTATCATCAAAAAGATAAGAGACATAATGAGAAAGCCGATGTTAAAGGTAAACCTAGTGTTACCGCTATCCTTGACGGTCAACAACGCCTTACTGCACTTTATTTAGGTTTGCACGGGTGGCATGCTACCAAGTTAAAACATAAACGATGGGATGACCATAATGCTTATCCTCCGAAAAAACTTTATTTAAATTTACTTGCTCCTCCCTCACCAGACAGTGAATGTGAATATGACTTTAAATTTTTAACAGACAAAGAATCGGAAGAAAGAAACGACAAAGTCTTTTGGTTTCCCGTTGGGAAAGTGTTGGACTTTCATAAATCTAACGATTCTTATAAATACCTGCAAGAGAATCAACTAACTGAAATCTCAACAGAGCAGGCAGACTTTGCGAGCGAGACTCTCACTAAACTTAGAGAAGTTATTCATAAGGACACATTGATAAACTACTTTCTTGAAGAGAATGAACTCCTAGACAAAGTTTTGGATATCTTCATCCGTATAAACAGCGGTGGAACGAAATTAAGTTATTCTGATTTGTTGCTTTCTATTGCAACGGCACAGTGGGAAGAAAAGGATGCACGGGAAGTTATTACAAAATTTGTTGATGATCTAAACAATATAGGTAACGGTTTTTCTTTTAATAAGGATTTTGTATTGAAGGCTTGCCTTGTCCTGAGCGACTTTCCCAGTATTAAGTTTAAGGTACACAATTTCAATAAGAAAAACATGCGCCAAATTGAATCTGACTGGGATAGCATATCAAAGGCTATTGAAGAAGCCGTGGGTCTTGTGTCTAACTTCGGGTTCAATAGAGATACTTTGCCTTCTATGAACGCTGTTATTCCCATTGCGTATTATCTGCTGAAGGCACACCCTAATAGTTTTTGTGAATCGTTAAGCCATAAGGAGGAACGAAACAAGATTTTTAATTGGTTGATTAGAGTTTTGTTGAAGCAAACCTTTGGCGGACAGTCTGACAGCATTCTAAGCAGAATACAGTCAATCATAGGAGACAACTATAAAACAGGCTTCCCGCTACATCAGATTGCACGCTCCCTAAGAGTAGAGCCAACAAAGTCCATTATATTTGCACCAAATGAAATAGAAGATCTTCCCAATCGGCCTAATAATAGATATGCATTCCCTTCATTGGCTGTTGTTTATCCAACACTAGACTTCAGAAATAAGTTTCACAAAGACCATATTTTCCCAAGAAAATTATTTAGCCGAGAAAAACTGCTTGCGCAGGGCGTATCAGAAGACAAGGTTCAATTTTGTCTAGAAAATTACAATACCTTAGCCAATCTCCAACTTCTTCCTGGAACAGAGAATCAAGAAAAATCTGCGAAACTTCCTAAAGTATGGATGGACGCTACTATGAATGAACAGGAACAAGAGTCTTACAGGAAGATGCACTTCATACCGAGAGATATCCTCTTATCGTTAGATAACTTTAAGGAGTTTATTGAAAAAAGAAGAGAATTGTTGGTTGAGGAGTTCTCAAAATATCTTAAAATGTCGGATGACGGTGTTGCTTATAAATAGTAGCTATGTTCCTTTCCCCTAGTTTGTAATATGTTATAGCATCATACATAGATTGACAGAGTGATTGCAATTTCTATAATGAGCGTCCATGAGGGCATACTGAGAATAATGAATAGGAGTTGACAATGAGACAGATTGCATTAGACACCGAAACTACCGGATTTGGACCAAGCAAGCATCGGATTGTAGAAATTGGTTGTGTTGAAATCGTAGACCGCACTATCACCGGACGTAATTTTCATTCCAAGATAAATCCTCAATGCGAAGTGCACGAAGGTGCCACGGCAACCCATGGTTATACATGGGAGATGCTTAAAGATAGTCCGTTGTTCGCTGATATTTGCGATGAATTTATATCCTTTGTACAAGGTGCACAAATTTTGATACAAAATGTGCCGTTTGATTTGCCATTTTTAGACAGCGAACTGCAACGTTTGGGATGCGGAAATTTTACTGCAGAAGCCCAATGTACTGTTGTTGATACGTTGAGAATGGCTGAAAAACGTCACCCTAGAGGTGAAAACTCACTAAATGCATTGTGCAACCATTATGGAATTGATAACAGCCACCGCAAGTTCCACGGTGCGTTGAAAGATGCGAAGTTATTAGCGCAGGTTTATTTGGCAATGACGAGCGACCAGTAATACTACCACCCAATGTGACTAATACAATGGGGTGACATGGGACTGTTGAAAAAGTGTCTGCATTAGTACATTCCCCTCCTTTGGAGGGGTGGCAGGCGAAGCCTGACGGGGTGGTTGTTAAGGTTCTGAACAATGTTACGCCGATTGACCTACTGGCTCAATCGGCGGTTCTATTTTTCAACAGCCCCACATGTTCTCCCGTAACGCGTTGCGCCTGCAAAAACAATCCATTCATGCGTTTCGTTTATGGAAACCATACAGATGGCGCAGGTGGTTGGAATCGTACAGATACGACACGCTCGGATGGTTTGCATGATTATGTGGCGCATAGCGGTTAAGATGGTACAGGTACAATACTTTAGGGAGGGCATGTGGGACTGTTGAAAAAGTATTTGATATAAGCGAAAATAGACAACTGATTCAACCGGAGATTTTTATGCAAGGCAATCATAACTTTCAGCCTGAACTATTTGTCCAAATAGACTATCAGGCACTCATTCCTACCAATCATTTATTAAGGCGTATCAATAAAGTTTTAGACTTGCGCTTTGTTAAACAATTAACCAAAAGTTTTTATAGTGATACGCAAGGTAGACCGTCAATAGACCCGGAAGTGTTTTTCCGTATTTGTATATTAGGACACATTTATGGGATTAAATCAGATCGTCAATTGTGTGACGAGGTAGCAATGAACCTCGCCTATCGTTGGTTCGTCGGATTAACGATGAGTGATGAGGTGCCGGATCATTCGTCATTAACTCGTGTTCGAGATAGATTGGGAGTTGGATGTTTTGCGTCGGTATTTGAGCAAATAGTAGAACAATGCCGTGATGCCGGCTTAGTGCCTGGCAAGCGTATCATAACGGATGCGAGTTTAGTAGAGGCGAATGCGTCGGCGAGGAAACTAGAGAGACGAGAGCAGCCGGCACAGGCAATAGAAGTCAAGGATGAGAGTCAACAAAGCAAGGAAGTAGTGTCACAAACTGCGGTAGTAAAAAGAGAAAAAGTCAGCACCCGTACCCATGCCGGTAAAGTAGATGGTGATGCGAGTTTAGTTGAGGCGAATGCATCGGCACAGAAATTAGAGAAGCGAGAGGAGCCAATACCAGCAGTAGAAGTTAAGAATGAGAAGCAGCAAAGCAAAGCAGCGGTCTCGCAAACTGCGGTAATAAAAAGAGAAAAAGTCAGCAATCGCACGCATGTGAGTAAAGTAGACAGCGATGCGACTTTAGTCAATCGTCAGGGGTATCCAAGAAAGTTATATCATAAGGTGCATTATTGTGCCGATGCAGCTAGCCGGGTGATAACCGATTGCCATGTGACCACGGGTGCCTATCATGAGACTAATGTGATAACACAGAGGATTCAATATCAACAAGAACGTTTTGGATTGCCGGTTGAAGAGGTGATAGCAGATGTCGGCTACAGCAGTGGCAAGAATTATAAGTTCTTTGAAGAACACCAGATACGCAGCTATATCCCGACTGCCAAGTTTCGTCTGACGCCTGGTAAGCAAGTAGCCCATGAAGGCAATTTCCAGTATGACCCCAATAAAGACATCTATACCTGTCAAGCGGGTCATGCGTTACATCCCAAACCTGCAGTCGGCGCAACGAAGTATTACCATATCAAGAAAGCACATTGTAATAGTTGTCAATGGCAGAATAGTTGCTACTTGGGCAGGCGTCATACGGGTCTATACCGAAATGAGCATAATGCGGCGATAGAACGAGTAAGACAACGACAAAGCGGTCCAGTCTTTAAGCAAAAAATGATAGAAAGAAGCTGGAAGATAGAGGGCTTATTTGCTGAGGCAAAGGAGCGGCATGGGTTGAGGCGGGCAAAATATAGAGGTTTGGAGAAAACGCAGATCCAAGCCTACCTAACTGGGACCGCTCAGAACCTAAAGAGGCTAGCGGTTTCTTTAGATTTTTATTTTCATTGGATCAGATTTCAGTTTATACAAAGATTTTTATTATTGCGGTATAGTTTCCAAGGATAAAGCTACTTTTTCAACAGCCCGATGTTAGCCCTCCCCTACCGTTTTCTTAAATTTAATGGCGCGAAGCGGTTGAGTTTTTACAATGGCAGTACTTTTTCAACAGCCCCACATTTCAACTTTGGGTTGACAGATTATGTACGATGTCTGTAAGCACAAAGTTCAAATGTCACTCCTCCAGAGGAGAGGAATGGTCTGCCCCACCATTCTTTTGTGCAATTTGATACCGTTTGTCTAATATCTGCTACTGTTCGTCGGTTTGCCGAATCTTGGTAACACACTCTGTGCTATTGGTATACGTAGCGAAACCTTGCTTTAGCAAGGTGTTTATTTATAATCTAACAATAGGAGAAAAGAGATGAAAATAACCAACGAAAAACTATACGAAATGATAGTTGATATGCGTACGGAGTTTAAGTCTGAGATAGCGGAAATAAAAGCAGCTCAATCGGAACTCAGAGCAGACATCACAAAATGGGGTGTTGCATTATTCATTGGGAGCATAGTCGCAATGACCTCAATCATCGGCGTATTCTTGGCAAGCGTTGTGTTGACGGTGGCATCATAAATGTTTGTAAGCAATCCCAGATGCGAGCGTTGGTACGGTTTATATTTGCTACTTGACTAGTTTAGGAACTAAGATTCGGTACAATAACTAGTAATGACAACGAAAAACAGACATTTTAGAAGGACACATATTTCAAACAGGAAAATCAGGGTTGTGTGAGATACTTTGTCCTTGATCTGAGTGCGACTTAAATCGCCCAAGCAGCTGAGGTGAATAGGAATACAGTGAACAGATATGTAAATATAATCCGAAAAAAATTGCACAGCACTGCGAGTAGACGAGTATATTCTTTGGCGAGGTAGAGTTGAATGAGTCCTACTTCGGTGGTAGTAAAAAAGGAGATAAAAGGGGTAGAGGCGTACAGAACAAAGTGCTGGTATTTGGCATATTGAAAAGAGATGGGAAGGTCTATACACAGGTGATACGGAACGCTTCCAAGAGTGAAATACGTGCTCTTATCAAACGTTTAGTAGGACATGAGAGTACCATCTACACTGATAAATGGAGAGCTTATGACGGGTTAGTATTGAACGAATACAAACACTATCAAATCAATCATTCAAAGACAATGGGCAGTGGTACTAGACATATCAATGGCATTGGAAATTTCTGGGTTGGGCAAAAAGGAGATTAACAAAGTTCTGTGGAGTATCTAGAAAACATTTTCATTTTCACCTAAAAGAATGTGAATGGCGGTTCAATAATAGACA
This sequence comes from uncultured candidatus Poriferisulfidus sp., assembly GCA_965200865.1. Taxonomy (GTDB): domain Bacteria; phylum Pseudomonadota; class Gammaproteobacteria; order Poriferisulfidales; family Oxydemutatoraceae; genus SP5GCR1. Next base: position 2,154,263 of record CBDAVG010000002.1, read on the forward strand.
CCTTTCAGTTTCCCAAAAGTATGATATGCTAATGAAGATGGTACGGGATATTTGAGTGAGATTTTGTCCCTAAACTAGTCAAGTACCATACATAATCTGCAAACCGAATATTTAACTCTTTCTTTGCCGGCTTCTTATTCCAACCACGTCACTACTTTATGCTCTGTTGAAAATATCTTTAGCAGTTTAACTATGCTAATTGTTTTAGCCACTTTATTCATTGTTTAGTCTCTTTAATTGGAATAGCCTTCAAGACCTGAAAGTGTTATATAATCAGTCTTTTAACTGAACCTTGTAGATTTATGTATATAATTCCCTAAATTTTGGGTTGACAGCTTTTAAAAGTCCAATATGTATCTGGCATTATTCAGTGAAAAATCAAAAATAATTATTTTTCACCCATTGGGTGAATTGGTAATTTATATAAGAGTATTGCAATATAAGAGGTTATAGCCTTTTATAGTTCTCTATTGAAGAATTATTGGGTGATAACGCCATACAGAGCAAGAGTAATAGCTAATATGCCGCCTATAACTGCTGGTAATTTCCAGTTCACAGTCTCTTTTAGATTGTCTACTGTTATCACTAAGGTTTGCAGAATCCTCATCATCTCAGTTTGTGACATATATTCACGCTCCAATGCAGTTTTGATATCTTCAGGCATCAGACTATCTCGTCCTTGGTACGGACCTTCATAGGGTGTGGATGACGGCTGATCAAGGCGATGAAACTCAATTGTCAAAAATCTATCCTTATACGGCAAGACGATTGGTTTGCTTGATAAGTTAGTCAATCCGATAATTAACCGCCCTTCAAAACCAGGGTCAACTTGAGGTCCGACCGTAGCGAGCAAACCTTTGCGTGCGTAAGAACTAGTCAATCCAAAACGGGCTGTATGTTGTAAGTCTAGTGCTAATTTTTCGTGTGTCAGCATAATAACAAAATCCCCTGGCATGATTTCTATAAAGGCCGTTTTGGTTAAATCTAATACTTCTTTTTTAGCTGAACTGGCTGCTTGATCACCGACTCGTAAATCATAAGATGCCGGCTGTAATAGCTCTTCAAAAAAAGGCTCTATCACTATGGACGAACCGTTTTTACATGTATTAAGTATGTCTTTGTTAGAGAGAATCATGTAATACCATATACCTATATTTAATTAATTTCAATAATTTTGTAGTATAACACATGCTGTCAACCCAAAGTTGAAATGTCGGGGTGTTGCATAATCCATCAGGAGTATCGTTGTGATGACCTCAATCATCGGCGTGTTTTTGGCAAGTGTCGTGTTGACGGTGGCATCATAAATATTTGTAGGCGACCCAGATACGGTGTGTTGATGTGGTTCATATTTTTTATTTGTTGATAATGCACTAGTGCAGATACGATGCAACCACCCCGTCAGATAGAACCGCCGATTGAGCCAGTAGGTCAATCGGCGTAACATTGTGCACTCCAACATGATTGCTAAACGCATACATTACAAAATGCATAGGCCCGCCACCCCTCCAGAGAAGGGGAATTGTTTGTGCAGGCGCAACGCGTTAGAAGTAGTTATTGTAAATTTGGTGGCGCGGAGCGGTTGGGGTTGTGCAGGCGCAACGCGTTAGGGAGGGGAATTGCCTAGTGCAGATACGATGCAACCACCCCGTCGGGCTGCGCCCGCCACCCCTCCAAAGGAGGGGAATTGTTTGTGCAGATGCAACGCGTTAGAGTTGGTTATCGTAAATTGAGGGGCGCGGGGCGGTTGGGGTTGTGGTTCGCGTAATTATAGGGCGCGGAGCGGTTCGATTTGTGGTTTTTGTGAATTTGTGGGGTGGCTATTGCATGATGTCAAGGTGACCGTCTTCGGGTCTCATTGACTCGGCGCGTAATCTGATGAATTCTTGGAAGTCTTGGGGTTTTGCGTAAGCCTGTGTTAGCACATATTCCATTGCCGATTGTACATGAAAGGTTTTCACATAGCCTTCAACGCGAAACACTTCGGCTAATGGTTGGCTTTCGGTTTGCCGTGCATAAAAGACCAAAGAAGGGGTGTATTCAATGTCTAGCTTACGCGCCCATTCTTTTTCGTTTATTTCGTCACCGCCATCCAGTGGCACAAGGGTCTCTTTGCCGTTGACGTTAATCATTACGGTGTCAAATTGTTGATATAGTTTATCGGTGGCTTCTCGTTTCAGAATATCAAGATGTAATTCGTCGCACGCCAAGCAGCGTGGTTGTTCAAACAGAACCAAAACAGGTTTTTCCGCTCCTAAAGTTTTTTCAGTCATATCAAGCGGCGGGCGCAGCACCTCTGGGGTATAGTGAATCTTATCGGCTGCCGGCGATACTTCTTTGGTTTGCAGGAAATCTATGAAGGTTATGTCTTTAAGGTAGTGTTTGTCGGTTATATATTCCAGCATTGTAAGGAACTTATGCGGTGGATAATAGCCGTTCATGCGAAAGACTTCTCCCAGTGGAGAGAAGAAAATCATCGTCGGTGTGAATTGAATTTTTCGGTGTTCGGAAAAAGCACTTTCCGGTCTCGGAATACCGTCTAGGTCGGTTACTTCGACAGCACCGAAGATGTTAATTGGTGCGATGTTAAAGTTTGCTTTGGCATATTCGTTAATGCGGTATTGTCCGAAGTTATCGTCGATTAACTTTTCACAATAAGGACAGCCGTCCTGATAAAAATAGAGTCCGTAGTGTTTGTTTTCGGCTGCCGATTCTTCTACATCCTCGGCAATATCCAAGAAAGACATGCCGAACCAGTCGGGTTTTTCTTGTTCAAAGACATTGCTCATAGAGCCGTCGTCGTCTGGCTGAATCGCCGGCGAACCAGCTTCGTCTTCGGCGACTGCCGCTGAACACACTGCGATGAGTGTCAGGCAAGCAAGCATCAATACATTTTTATTGAACCACAGTATTGCTTGCAACATGCAGTTGCGGCAGGGGATGTAATCAAACGCCATCTTATTCACTGAATTCTAAATCCTCCTCAATGGTTTTTATGCCGACATTGGCACATTCTTCATCTGCTTCGGGAGTTGCGCCGGATACACCTATACCACCGTATTGATGTCCGGCAACGATAATCGGCACACCGCCGCCTAAAGTGGTGATGTTCTCATAGTGGTTGAGCTTTTGCGCGTTGGTATCAGTGAGCGTTGATGTCGCAGCCCCCATCGTTGAAGAAGTATATGCTTTGACGCGGCTAATCATCGGGGTATGAGGTCCTGCCAGCGGGTGGCGGATAAAGAAAAGCAGTTGACCTTCGCGTGAGGTGATACTCACACCGACTTTGAAACCGCGCCGAGTGCAATCCTCCAGTGCGGTGCTGCCGATTTTCATCACCGACTCGGAGGTAAGCTGTCTAGTTTCGAGGAAAACTGGCTTGTCTTCGGCAATAGCAACCTGAACCATCAAAAACAAGGTCATGTAGCTAAGCAGCATAGCGGTTTTGACGATACACTTTGCATAGTGTTTCATTTTCATAGCTTGTGTGTTTATTTTCATATTAATTTACTCCATCCTAAGTTTTGGTCTATGTTCACCAGTTTGGGTGTATTTAGCTTTTTAACCGATGCGACTTTCTTGTCACGCAAGTAATCGGAAACCACATCCCACACTGGTGCTCCCGGCGACTTTGAACCGACAGTTGCCCATCCCGACACCTTATAACGTTTGTCGGATTCAATCGCCTCGCCGTTGTCAAGCTGCATGTCGGTAATCCTTTTGCCCATAGTTGCGGTCGGGTCGCAAACATAGTTCATGCCGGTAACACGAACCATGTCTCCTCCTTGTTGCAGATACGGGTCGGCATTAAAGAGATTATCGCATACATCCTCAAAAATTAGTTTCAGCTGTTGTCCGGTCATCTCAGTTGCATAGGTTTCCGGATAGGTCATGCATGTTTGATCCAATATGTGTTCCATAGTAATATCCTGTCCCGGCAACACCGTCGTTCCCCAGCGAAAACCCGGTGATAATGCGATTTGTGTATCCAAGCGTTCGTTTAAGGCTTCGCAGATCAGCTGGTCAAAGGTGCCGTTGAAATTGCCACGGCGATACAGCAAGTCATCGGCAACAGCGATTTTCTCTTCAAGCTTATTTAGGTACGGCTTGCGAACCTGCTCTATATAGTTTTGCATTTCCTGATCGGGTGTTAGCATATTGGAGAATACCGGCAGTAGGCGATAGCGATAATCTGCAACTTTGTTGTTTTTCACGGTTAAATCCATGACTCCCAAGAACTTGCCGTTGGAACCGCCGTTGGTAACCAAGGTTCGCCCGCTGCGATTAGAAACTTCCATTGCCTTCAACACACCGTCGTGTGTGTGTCCGCCGAATATGACATCGATGCCTTCAACGCGCGATGCCAATTTCAAATCAATATCTGCGCCGTTATGCGATAGTAACACTACAACATTGGGCTTTTCTTGGTCGCGGATATCGGCAACGGTTTCTTGCAACTCGCTCTCGCGTATTCCGAAAGTCCAATCAGGAATAAATCGCTTGGGGTTGGCAATAGGTGTATAGGGATATGCCTGTCCGATGACTGCCACGCGCACGCCGTTGAGGTTTTTTATCACATACGGCGGGAATACATGTCCGCTTGCTTCGTCGTAGGCAGGCTTGCCGTCGAACAGTCCTTCTTCGGTCAAAAAAACATTTTGTGCGACGAAGTCACCGTTGACCTTTTTGAGTCTTTCCATGACTTCGCTATCGTCATAAGTGAACTCCCAGTGTCCGGTCATCACATCCACACCCAGCAGGTTGCACGCACCGACCATATCCTCTCCGCGCGTCCAATAAGCGGTGCCTGAGCCTTGCCAGGTGTCGCCGCCATCGAGCAGTAGCGTACGATTTTCTCCGGCTTCGGCACGCAGTTGTTTTACTAGACTTGCTAGGTGTGCAAATCCGCCTACCTTCCCATAGCGTTGTGCGTCTTCAATGAAATTCAAGTAGGTCAACGCGTGTATATAATGCTCGCTTAGTCCCGGATGAAGTTTGAGTAAATTTTTTCCGACCACATGAGGCACGCGTCCTGAGGCATCGCCTATTCCGATGTTAGTGTTCGGTTCCCGAAAATAAACCGGCAAGAGTTGTGCGTGGCAGTCGGTGAAGTGCAACAACCGGAGGTCTCCAGAAAAAGGAAAGTCATAAAAATCTTCGGTTTTAGCAAAAGTTGAGTGCGGTAGCAGACCAGCTGCTGCCGCACTTGACATTAAGGCGATGAATTGACGACGGGTTAAGTTCATTAAACCTGCCGAGTTAAGAGGCTTCGCCTACCGTTGCAGGTACGACGGAAGTTGAATTTTGCCTCGCTGAGAGACTGCTTGCTGATAACCTAACTCGCTTTGCATTTTAGCTTTCTGAGCCAATTTCATCGCCTCTTCTTCGTTGCCTTCAGCGGCGGCTTTTTGCGCATTGTCTATGAATAGTTGAACATCGCGCCATTCTCCGCCGACTTCATTTGCTTTTTTCTGCGCCATTATGGCTTCGTTGAGCAATTTTTCAAACTCAGTTTCTGCATTGCCGACGGCGACGAACATTAGCAAGAGTAGTCCGACCAAGCATTTGGTTATTGGTTTTATATAGCTCATTGCGTCTCCTGGTTTATTTTCTAGCCGACGGTCCGTTGAATTCAAGTCCGTTGCTCAGAGACATATGGAAATATTCCAAATTACGATATTCCTCTCCTTGAGCTGCAAATGGCTTGGCACGTACTTGTTTGTTGCATCCAGTATAACGTCGATGTAGGGTGCCGATGTCGTTCCACTTTGACCTATATACCGGCCAGCCGGTTGTTTGTCCCATCACTGGGCTGAGGATTTCGGTTCGCAAGCTCATGCCGGCATTATTGAAGTGGCAATGTGCACACGAGAAATTCAACTGTCCGCGTCGTGCAAAGTAAAATTCTTTGCCTTTGTTATACGCCTCCATTGCTTTGGGATCGTCCTCTGGCACAACAACGTTTATCACTTTTCCACGGCTTTGATATGCGATATAAGCCCACAATGAAGCAATCGGAGCTGCCTTGTAAGCCAACGGGGCTTCGCCATGACTCTCGCGGCATTGATTGATTGCCAAAGGCAAAGTCATCACCATGCCTTGTTCTTTATCCCAATGCGGGTATTTGTGGCCTATCACTGGTCCATCGGGGAAACAGTCTTTATAACCTTTGCCGTTTGCAAAGGGTTCGCTCCACATTTCCTCGCCGATATCCACATATCTCAAATAGGGTGGAAACTCTTCTATGGCTTCCCAGTTTTGACGCATCTCCTCGCTCAACGCGTAGTAGCCGTTTTTGAATTCGGCAGGATCAATGTTTGGGAATTTAGCTTTCAGATAATCTTGATAATGCTCGATATCTGCTTTATAGTCGGCCACCGCATAGCTACCAAAAGCGAATGCGATAGCTGTTACTAAAGTAATTAAAATATGTCTTTTTTTCATGGGTATCTCCGTTTATTTAATGGGAACGGTCAAAGAGTCCGAAGCTCCAGCGTTGTCTGTCCAGCTGAGCTTCAACTCATCACCGGCTTCGGCTCCTTTGAACCTGAAAGAAATGTAGGGGTTGGCGGCAATTCCTGATCCCCACTCGGCAGAGAACACAACTCTGCCGTTGGCCTCTGCGGTCAAATTCTCAATATAATGTGCCGGTATCGGATTACCTTTTTTGTCTTTTCTGATACCAGTCTCCATAGGATGTTTTATCAAGGCTTTGACCTCTATATGATCACCTTCTATTTTGGTGCGAATTTTCATAGAATCGGACATCTTAACTCCTCGCTTTTCAACTGCCTTAACCGCCGCAACCGCCGATTGTCACTTTGACAAGTTCAGTTGCTTTGTAGTGTTTACCGTCCGCAGTCACCAACGCGATCACATCAGAAGTGCCCATCATTTTGATTCGCGTTGAGATGTACGGGTCGGAAGCTTTGTGAAACTTATAACTAGAAGTCAGCGGCAAAGGGTTTTTTTCAACCAAGAGGCTAATCGCATCAACGTTGTCCATATCAACTTCCACTGAGATTGGTACCACAGCACCATTCTCCGATATGGTAGGTGCCTTGATGTGAATATGCTCTTTGTCTTCAATCACCTCGGCATCTCCGACTAGTTCTTTAATGCTCTCGTCTAGTGATTTTGACCCAAATGCTTCTTCGGATACTCGGGCTGCAAACAGAGATTGCGGCCACCAGCTTGCAAGCAACAGACCTGTGCCTGTTCCTATCAGTAGTTTTCTCCTTGTTTTATCCATTTTTCAATCCTCCTTTAATAGGTTGTGATGGTTCGGGTGTTCATAGTGTGTAAACATATTCGGTAATTTTATCTATTTCTTCTTCGCTCAGAATTTGATGCTTGCCAAACGGCGGCATCGCAGCTTCGGGCGCAGATAGAGTGATATCCCAAATGCGCTTTCGTAACTCGGCTTTGGGGTATCGTACTTTCATTCCAACCAAAGCCGGACCAATGTTGCCCGGGGATTCGGCACCGACGATGTAATGACACGAGACGCAGTTACCTTTTTTTCTGTCAAAGGTAAGTGCTTTGCCTTCTTCAACCATGTGCATCTCGCTGTGTTCTTCCGAAATTGTCGTTATCGGAAACAATAACGCAACTGCACACGCAATGGCAACAATTTTTAAGATGCGGTTTCTTATCTTCTGCATTTCATTCCTCCACAAAATGTTATATCAAAATAAGTTACCTTTGATTATATAGTAGTTAATAGCTTAAATATTAAAAAAATATGGAAATTTAGGCATAAATTTTATAGACAAGAATAATAGGATTTTTTTATGTTCATACCTTAGTTCCAAATGTGCTATGTACTGGTCAATTCATAGAACCGCTTGGCGAATTGGATTAGACTTTTGTTTTGTATTGCAGTGCGGATCTCGCCCATTAGTTGCTGAAAATAATACAGATTATGGATGGTAGCAAGCATAGAAGACAGTATCTCGTTGTTTTGATCTAGATGTCTTAGATAGGCGCGTGTAAAGTGTCTGCAGGTGTAGCAGTCGCAGTCGGGGTCTATGGGCCTGAAATCGTCTTGATAACGCGCTTGCCTTATACGCAATAAACCGTTGCGAGTATAGATGAAACCAGTGCGTGCATTGCGAGTGGGGATTACACAATCAAACATGTCTATGCCACGCAACACACCTTCCAATATATCTTCGGGTCTGCCGACACCCATCAGATAACGTGGTTTATCATCAGGTAGCATGGGATGTAGCGTATCTAAAACCTTTAATCTTTCAGATGCACTTTCACCAACCGCCAAGCCGCCGATTGCATAGCCGTCAAAACCAATTTCCATCAACCTTTGTGCTGATTGTAGCCGGAGGTCGTCGTATACGCCGCCTTGCACAATACCAAAAAGTGAGGCGGGATGTGCGTCGTGTTCGGTTTTGCATCGTTGCGCCCAGCGCATTGACAGCTCCATTGATTTGCTGGCTGTTTCATGATCTACGGGATAGGGTGTACATTCATCAAAGCACATAATAATGTCGGCACCCAGTTTGTGTTGTATTCCTATTGCACGCTCGGCATCTAAAAAAACGCTCTGCCCGTCTATTGGTGAGCGAAATGACACACCTTGTTCCGAGACTTTGGATAATTGACCCAAGCTATAAACTTGAAAACCACCTGAATCGGTCAGGATGACATTCGGCCAAGCCATAAATTGATGCAAGCCGCCTGCTTTATCAATGAGTTCTGCGCCGGGGCGCAACATTAAATGAAAGGTATTTGCCAAAATGATTTTTGCGCCGACCGATTGTAGCATTTCGGGTGTCATTGCTTTGACGGTGGCGGCGGTGCCGACCGGCATGAAGACTGGTGTTTCAACCTCTATCTGCGGAAATTTCAATACGCCGGAACGTGCCGCACCATCGGTTGCTTGTAGCTCAAACTTCATTGTTTCTTTCCAGCCACATTGCATCGCCGTAACTGAACAGACGATAGCGTTGTTTTATCGCATATAAGTAGGCGCGCTTCATGTTTTGGTATCCGGAAAAACAGCAAACCAATACAAAAAGCGTCGTTTTAGGTTGATGAAAATTGGTAATCAATCTATCAACCGCTTGAAACCGAAATCCGGGTTTAATGAAAAGCGAGGTATCGGCATCGTAAGGTTTGAGTTGTCCGTCTTTCATCGCACTTTCAAGCCCTCTAACTACGGTTGTACCGACGGCGATAACACGACCTTTCTCTTCTCGGCAACGAGCGTATGCGAGACACAGGTCTTCTCCTATATGAAGTCTCTCGCTATGCATTGCATGGTGCTCTATGTCGTCGCTATGTATGGGATTGAAAGTACCCAAACCTATATGCAGGGTGAGTTCTGCATAATCAACACCGTGCGCTTTCAAGGCATCTATCATTGCACTATTGAAATGCAAGCCTGCCGTCGGTGCTGCAACTGAGCCGGGCTGTTTCGCATAAACCGTTTGATAACGTTCTCTGTCGGTTTTATTCGCATTACGTTTGATGTAGGGAGGCAGCGGCACAGTGCCATACAAAGCCAGCAGATGTTCAAACCGCTTATCTTGCGATTTGACGACGAATAGATTTTTGCGATGTTCCTCTACGATAACCTTGTTTTGTGATCCGACTAGTAGTATTGCACCGGCTCGAGTGGGTTTGGAACTGCGCAAAATCACCAGTGCACGATGTGTATCTAGAAATCGTTCAATTAGGATTTCCACTTTGCCACCGCTACTTTTAACAGCCGGTAATCTAGCCGGAATTACCTTGCTGTTGTTGACGACCAACAAATCGTTAGGGCGGCATAGATTGATTACATCGTTGAAGCATTGGTCGTGGACACCGCCCTTTGCATCTACATATAGCAATCGACTATCTGAGCGTTTAAGCGGAGGACAGGATGCGATTAACTCTTGGGGAAAATCAAAATCGTAAAGTTCAGTTTGCATTATTCTGTTCGTATAAGAATACAAAATAATACATTATTAAACTGTGATAATAAATGATAGTGTGAAAATAAAAAAGAGCCGGGGACATAGTCCCCGGCAAAGGGGTCGTGGTAATCATTACCACTTTCTAAGGAGGGTTTGACATCCTGTCGCCGAGTTCAGGGGGGATCTCAGCAATTGATATAGTTTAATCTAAATAGCCTTTTCTCATGCAAAAAAATACTGTAGACCAAACTAAAGCTAACATTAAAAATTCCATTAATTTGACTCCTATATCTAAGGTTTATTACATCATTCGTATATAAGTATATCATAATATGCTTATATAGCAATACTATTTCAAGGTTTTTTTAGAGTATTTTTTATTCTATTGATTTTATGCGATTTATAGGCAGAAAAAATGAGAGGTCAGGCAAGATCAGTGCAATTCTGTAATCGTATTTGTTAATTTCCGCTAGGTTCTATGGGCTTGGTTGTATTGGATATCACTTGTGCGCCCAGCTTTTCTTGTAGTGCTTGCACATTAGGATCTTTTTTAATAGACATTTCTGCGTCATGTTGCCTTTGTTGGTTTATTTTTTCATCTTCAGAAATTGGCGTTGCATTGGGTTGGGTATATTTGAACATTAATTCCACATCGCTACCGTTGAGTTGTTTAAGTTTATTCAATATCTCCACTTTGATATCTTCGCTACATAGATCTTTAATGTCAGGGGGAACCTCTATGGTAGCTTGATTATCGGACTCAATGACTAGTGACGAGTGAAGGCATATTGCTTGGGCTGGCCCCTTAAGTTTGGATGCCTCTACATAGTGCCGCCAGTCTTCTATGCTTTTGCAGTCCAAAAGATTCTTTTGTTGTCTCGATCTGTCATGGGCAGATAAGTCTCCATCCGAAGTTTGTGTATTTTTGTTTGGGTGGGATACTTTGGCGGCGGTGCCGGTCAGAGGTTTAGATTGAGGTATAGCAGTGCTTGTGGTTGCTTGGATTTGTCTGTGCTTAGGCTGAGAGGCTGACTCTGCATGGAACGGCACGAAGCACACCATTTTCAGCATGGTCATCTCAAAGGCAGCTTTATAATCCGAGACCACTGCCATATCACGTTTAGCAGCCAATGCAAACTGATAATATAGTTGAGTATCCTCTGGCTTAAGCGCAGTTGCCAACTCAGCGACATCTGCCTCTTCAAATTGAGGCGGCAATTCAGCCTTGGGCAATGCTTGACGCAATGCGATTTGATGCAATAAGGCAATCAATTCCCGAAGCACATCGTTAAAGTCCACGCCCGCTTGATAAATCTCTGTGCTCATATCAATCACTCCAGATATATCCTGATCGGCAACGCGTTTAAGCAAGTTTGCAACCTGCGTTCTGGATGCGGTACCCAACATAGTCTTTACCTCTTTGTCTTTGAGTGCGCCGTTTCCATAAGAGATCGCTTGATCCAATAGGCTTAATGCATCTCGGACACTACCGTCGGCAGCAACGGCAATTTCGTTTAGTGCATCTTCTTCAAATGCAATCTCTTCTTTGCTGAGCATTTTTGCAAGGTAATCTCTGATGGCGGTATAAGGCAGGCGCAATAGATTGAAATGCAAACAGCGCGACAAGATCGTCACTGGTATCTTTTGTGGGTGAGTAGTTGCAAAGAAAAATTTTATATGTTCGGGTGGCTCTTCCAAAGTTTTAAGCAGTGCGTTGAAGCTACTGATAGACAACATGTGCACTTCGTCTATTAGATAGATTTTATAAGTGCCGACATTCGGTGCATAAGGGACTTGATCTAGTAGCTCACGCATGTTTTCCACTCCAGTACGCGATGCCGCATCAACTTCAATTAGATCCACATAGCGACCGGCATCGGTCTGCATGCAAGCGGCACATTGATTACACGGGACTGCGCTCACACCTTCTTCGCAGTTAAAACATTTAGCCAGTATTCTAGCCAAAGTGGTTTTGCCTACGCCACGAGTGCCGCTGAACAAATAGGCGTGATGTAGCCGACCAAGAGATAAAGCATTTTGTAATGCTTGAACGATATGCTGTTGCCCCACGACCTCCTCAAAAGTACGCGGCCGCCATTTACGCGCAAGAACCTGATAACTCATTTGTTTGATTATGATAGAAAGCCTCCCGCGACCGCTAATCTTCGGCACCCAGTCCCATTGCTACCGTTGCTTCCTTCCGAACCTGGCGGGGTTCACAACAAACTGCCGCGAAGGAGCCGTCGCGAAAGACTACAATATTATACCTTATCTGGGGCTGTTGAAAAAGTATCTGCATCAGTACATTCCCCTCCTTTGGAGGGGTGGCAGGCCTATGCATCTTGTAATGTATGCGTCTAGCAATCATGCTAGGGTTCTGCACAATGTCACGCCGATTGACCTACTGGCTCAATCGGCGGTTCTATCTGACGGGGTGGTTGTTAAGGTTCTGAACAATGTCACGCCGATTGACCTACTGGCTCAATCGGCGGTTCTATTTTTCAACAGTCTCACATGGGACTGTTGAAAAAGTACTATCATTGCACAAATTGAACCACTATGTGCTATATAATTTATGAAAACCGTAAGGGCGGATTTATATATCCGCCCTACGGTACCGTCCTGCAAAACCGTAACCGCTTTGCGCCACAAGATTATGGTTTGCATAAATTTGATGGATGAATGTATAAATCGTGCAAGTACGTCGCGTTAGGGCGGATATATAAATCCGCCCCTACGGTGTATGGAATACTTTTTCAACAGTCCCACATGCCCTCCCCTACGGCTCAAGGATACTTCTTCAACAGCCCTGCAAGGGTGGTTTTGTAATGCGAATCGCAACATAAATAATATCGCCCACTGTTTAATTCAAAGTGTTAAAATTATAGGTGAGATGGGCATTTCCGGGGTGGCACAAACACGCTTAAATGCGATGTTGAAAGAATTTCAGACACTGGCGCAAAGTCAGGTCGGATATCCTTGTAATCAGAAATTTGATTATTCGGAACTATCGATTTTTATGCGCTATTGTTTGAACAATGTCGGCGACCCTTTTCACGAAAGTAATTTCCGCAGCAACACCCACCGAATAGAACAAGAAGTTATCGCTGAATTCGCTGACTTGATGCATCTGCCGCAAGCGCAGGCTTGGGGCTATGTTACGTCTGGCGGCACTGAAGGCAACATGTACGGTTTGTATTTGGGGCGCGAGTTATATCCGAAAGGTGTTGTGTATTTTTCTCAGGATACGCACTATAGTGTACTCAAAATTTTGCATGTACTCAATGTGCGCAACATCATGATCAAAAGCCAAGATAACGGTGAAATAGATTACGATGACCTTTACGAGACCATACGCATACACCGAGATGTCCCGGTCATTTTCATGGCGAATATTGGGACGACGATGAAGGGTGCGGTGGACGATTTAACCAAAGTGCGCAACATACTGAATGATTTAACGGTCAACAATTTTTACATACATGCAGATGCTGCGTTAAGCGGTATGATCTTAGCTTTTGTCGATGACCCGCAACCTTACGATTTTGATGCCGGTATAGACAGCATAGCAATCAGCGGTCATAAATTAATTGGTGCGCCGTTGCCGTGCGGTGTAGTGCTAACCCGACGCGACTATGTCAACCGTATCGCTCGTGCGATTGAATATGTCGGTGTTTTAGATACTACTTTGCCGGGGTCGCGCAACGCATTAACCCCTCTGATGTTATGGTACGCGTTTGAGAAGTACGGTCATGATGGCTTTAAGGAAATAGTGGCAGAAATGCTTGCGGTTGCCGAATATGCGGTGCTACGTTTCAACAAATTCGGTGTCAAGGCATGGCGGAACAAAAACTCCGCCACGGTCGTTATTCCTAAACCTTCGGCTACTTTTCTGCACAACTGGCAAATTGCCTCGCAAGGAGAAATCGCCCATATCATCACCATGCCCCATGTAGACCGCCCGCTGGTAGACCGACTGGTGGATGAATATATAAAAGACCGACAGACACAAGCGGCATAGGGAAAAGCCTTATCGTGAAAAGAATTATCATCATGGCGGAGAACAGAGTGGGTGTTATTGCCGACATCGGCAAAGTACTCGCCGACAATAATATCAACATAGAAACGCTGGATGCCGAAAGCACAGGAGACGACGGAATCGTTATCTTATCAACCGATGATCCCGATGGTGCTTTACACGCATTGACATACGCTGGATTTAAGGCGGTGAGCGACGAGGCATTAATCCTCAAATTGAAGGACGAACCGGGCGCACTTGCCAAAATTGCCGAGCAATTCAAACAATCTAATCTTGATATACGCAGCTTCCATATACTTGATCGCCAAGCAGGCTATTCTATGGTTGCGTTGACGACCGACGATAGAGAAAAAGCTCAAGCCCTAATAGACGACAAATACATCATATAAATATGAGCCTGTTAAAAATAATGCGGAACCACAACTTAGACTACATGTGTAGGGGAGGGCTAGCATGCCCTCCCTAAAGTACCGTTCTGCACCAACAAAACCGCTTGCGTCACTTGGTTTTGGTTTCCATGAATTGGATGGTGTACGAAGGATAATGTACGACAAGCAACCATGTTAAGGTTCTGCACAATGTTACGCCGTTTGTTGCAGCGGCAACAATAGGCAGTTCTATTTTGTAACAGCTCCAATATTGATATATGAAAGAAACCCAAAAGCCGATTGATCCGTTTACCCAAGTCAATCGCAATAAATCTGTCCTTGAGGTGAGCATGCAAATACAAAAAATTGCACAACAGTATCGTTTTGATTGGAGCAGCGCAAAGGGTGTGATTGCCAAACTCTACGAGGAACTGGAAGAGATAATCGAAGCAGACACCGACATGCCTGAGCGGGAGCAGCGTATTAAGGAAGAACTGGGAGACTTTTTATTCACTGCGATAAGTCTGGCGCGGCACTATTCCATAGACCCTGAGGTTGCCTTGGACGAGGCTAACCGTAAGTTTGAGTGTCGCTTTGAGAAAATGGTGGAGATTATAGAGGCGAGCGGTTCAACTATCCTCAACGCTACCAAAGAACAAATGGAAGATGCTTGGCACCAAGCAAAGCAACGGGAAAAAGCACCGCCCAGAGCGAACCTATAGGTGCGCCTCCTCTACCCGGGCGATGCTTCTTGCTCTTACTTTGAGCGCGTCCTGCCCTAGAAGGGCAGACCGTGTCCCATACCGCCACCGATCATGCACAGTAGCATTGGTATAGAAAGCAGGGTGTTAGTACGAGATGCCATCAGTGCCTTTCTCTTCGCAGAGGCTTTCTCTTCGTCGCTGGCTTGTATGCCGCCTATGCCCAGTACCTTTTTCTGGTTTGGCCAAATGATGCCCCATACATTGAGCAACATAATAGTACCGAGCCATGCACCTACGCCGATAACCTCGTAGGGGCTATTCAGCAGAAATACTTTTGTAGTACTTCCGCCTCCATAGACAATTTCTATTGCGGCAGCACCAGTGAGCCATGTTAGCAAGGCACCGTAACGAAACCATGCAAGTGCTCGCGGCGCAACATATTTGTTGATTGCAGCCGGACCAGGGCCGTCTTTGTCGTTCATCGCTTCGGCAACTGCAGGTACTTGTACGAAATTGAAATAATAGAGCAAGCCTATCCAAATAATTCCGACAAATACGTGTAGCCAAATGATTATAGAACTCATATTCAAACTCATATCCATAATGATATCTCCTTATGTCAAATAGATATTAAAGAATTAAACTAATTATCAACGCCAAAATAAAGCCAGCGATAATTGTTCCAGTAATAGAGTCAAGTGGGTTCATAACAATTCCTCCTTGTTAAGTGGGTTAGCCGACGATTATATCACAAGACTGTTGCAGCGATACCGACAATATATTTGCGAATCAGCACAAAGTTATGAGCCATTTGTTCAAGTAAATTTGATATTGGAAATAAAATTGCACAAAATAACGATGTCAAGCCACTTTTGAAACACCAATTTGTTTATGTGGATTTCCAGTATTGATTTATTTTTGCATTACAATATCTAAACCATAGTTTTACAGAAGGAGGAATTTAATATGTACCCCAAAAAGATTTTCGTTATGCTCGTTTTAGTTATGACGCTTGCCACAGGCATCGTAGAAGCTCGTTTCGGTTCAGCACCCGAAGGCTGGCCGTGTGTGCAACCCTATGTTGCCGAAGTCTCGGCAGGGGCGTTTTGGACTGGTGGTGAATTGCCTGCTAGTGAAGCCTTAGTAGGAAATGAGGCATTGATGAGATTGGTAGAGGAAGTGAGTGATAGGACTATTTCTTATGAACAGAGCCTTGATAAGGTAAAAACTTTCTTAGATCAACTTGAAGGAAGTAGTCCCGAACATAAGCAAGAGCAAGTCGCCTTTCTAGTAGCCGCACTGACTGATGCAATCAACAGCAAGCGTGCGCAAGTACTAAAAGCGATAGAACGTTTCAGTAAACGCCAGCAAATGATGATTACACGTATAGAAAACCAAGACAACAAGATGAGGGCTATTGAAGGTGACGACAGTTCGGAAAATGTCTCAACACTTGAAGATTTAGAGGCTCGTCAAAGATGGGATATTCGTGTTTTTGAAGAGCGTGAGTTCCAGAAAAATTATCTGTGTGAACAACCAGTTTTACTTGAGCAAAGATTCTTTTTGTTAGGGCGCGAGATTGCTGCTTGGCTTAGCAGCGAGTAATTTGTGGCTGTTGAAAAATAGAACTGCCGTTTGTTGCCATTGCAACAAACGGCGTAACATTGTGCAGAACCAAAACGTAAACTATATGTGTAGGAGCGGACAATTGAAATGCCACTTGACCTACTGGCTCAAGTGGCGGCTTTATTCTGCCCTAACGCGACGTACTTGCACGATTTATACATTCATCCATCAAATTTATGCAAACCATAATCTTGTGGCGCAAAGCGGTTACGGTTTTGCAGGATGGTACCGTAGGGCGGATATATAAATCCGCCCCTACCGTTATCGTTAATTTGGTGGCGCAAGCGGTTACGTTTGGGTGATGACAGTACTTTTCAACAGCCCCATTCATCCATTTCGTTTAAGGTAACCATGATTTAATGGCGCAAAGCGGTTGAAGTTGTGCACAACGGTACTTTTTCAACAGCCCTGGTTCATTAATTGGGTGGCTTTGATTCGGAATGATCGTGATCGCTTGGAGCCCGAGGACACCTTAGGCTTTGAAAGTTTACTAAGGCGATATTATATGTTGGTATGCTTATCGGCACGCGATTATCATAAAGCCAGTTGTGCTGTATTTTGTAGGCTTCCACTTCTCTTGCCTTCCAAGTCAGGCAGTCGTTTGCCAAAGTCGGAGAGTTGCGCTTGTACTGCACATAATGAACTAATTCATGTAGCAAGATACCACGCGCCTCCATGTTGCGTTGAACATCTAGTGTATCCTTAAGATATACAGCCCCGTCTTCTTTGGGAACCATGCCTAGTAAACTTCCACATGACTTACCGCCACAGAATTTGACTTCCATTTGTTTTTCCGTTAAGAACTTAACCTCTGGTGTGGGGATTTGCCCATCAGGGATATGCATGGCAGTACTGATGTATAACATCAATGAACTGATGATCGCTGGTATTGAGGCTACTTCCAATATCCCAGTCTCTTTTATTTATGCGGTGGTTACAGGCCACTGCGATTCGTATATTTTCTTGCGCGAATCTATCGCTTTGGCAAATAACACATCATCGTTTTCAGTGGCTAGATAAGAAAAATCAAAACTTGGATTCTCGCTAAAAGAGATATCGCCTTTAACCGCAAACACAACTTCGCCAAGACGATTTTTAATCTCCACGCTTTCAATATAGTGCGGGGGAATAAAAAGAAGTGTTATCTGGTCTTTTTGCAGACCTGAAAAATTAGGATGGGTGATTACGAGATGAAGGTCGCGCATTTTTGGATTATCTTGCGCATCGTCTTGTATCAGTTGCATTTTGCCCATCGTCAGTTTAGACATAGGGTCAATTTCCATCGGCGGCGCAGAACAACCGCCGGAGGCTTTGACAAAAGTCTTATTCATATAGAGTTTGCCATCGTTGGTTTCCGAGATAACACGAACATTACTATAAGTGTTAACACGGATGCGGGTTGATATATCTGCTGCACCGTTTTTTGGTGACAAAGAAAATTTAGCCGCAACCGGAGACGGGTTCTCGTCAACTATCAGATGGTGGGTTTTAATAAATTTGTCCGTTTTTTGCGGATAGCGCGAGGCAATCGTTATCGGTACATCGCCACCATTAGGAGGACGCTCGGGTGCTATAATTGAGACCCATTGACTTCCGTCCTCTACAGGACGGTCCTGAAACAGAAAATCACGAATATCTGCCCATGCTTCCTCTTGTTCTGCCCAAACAGTTCCAAGCTTAAGGGCTAGGCCTGTTGCAGTACTACACATTAAAAATTTGCGTCGATTAATCATATTGCTTACCTCATTTATATGTTTGGTTGAATTTCGGATTATAGCACAATGCCACATACGATTGTCAAATTCGTGTATGATGCCATGACATACCGGATAAGGCTGTTTTATTCTAATAGTTTGCTACAATAACCACTCAAGCCCCTCTTTTGAGTCTTTTATCCGATAGACTTGAATAATTGATAGGGATTTTGCGAACATATATTTACTTTAGGAGGAAAGATCATGAAATATTATAGAGTAGTTATAGCCTTAGTTTGTGTTTCTTTGTTATCGGTTGCCTGCATGCATTCCGACAACGAAAGTATTCCGGATTTGTCCGGAGAGTGGAAAGGAATCAATCAAACTGTATCCAACGCTAAAGGATATTCGGAATGGGAGAAAACGCTGACGATTAGCGAGCAGCAAGATCGTCGCTTCAAAGGTTCCTTTGATTATGACGAGGGTACTATAAACTTCTCAGGTGTGATTTTCGGTGATAATACATCTTTCGGATGGACATCCGAAGATAGCAAAGGCTACAACATAGGGAGAATACTTGGAGATAATAAAATCAGTGCGTGTTATGTGGAAGCCGGGAAGCAAGCGACCGCAGGCTGTGCCGAAATGGTTCGCGACCCCTAATCCTTGCACGACAACAGAATCGCCGATTGTCGCCGAGTGAAACCGCCACTTGCCCCAGTTGAGCAAGTGGCGGGACTTCGTACAAAATCTAAATATTGTGTTCGTTAGAAACAGTACGTATGGAACTGTTGAAAAAGTACCGTCATCGCATGAATCCAACCGCTTGCGCCATTGAATTTACGAAAATGGTAGGGGCGGATTTGCATATCCGCCCTAAAGTTGAGTCCTCACACAAATCTACCCGCTCTGCGCCACCAAATCATGGTTACCGTAAACGAAATGAATGAATGTATTGATTGTGCAGACGTGCCACAACCACCCCGTCAGATAGAACCGCCGATTGAGCCAGTAGATCAATCGGCGTAACATTGTGCAGAACTCCAGCATGATTGCTAAACGCATACATTACAAAATGCATAGGCCTGCCACCCCTCCAAAGGAGAGGAATATCACTTTTTCAACAGCCCCAATATGGTTGATATACAAAGCGCAATGGTAAGGCATGAAGCGTAGAACGTTTCTGAGTGTCGGGGCAAGCCTAGTTATGCTTTCTATGCTTGACTTAAAGCATGGTTTCGGTTCGCCTCAACCCAAAGTTGGCATGGTCTACGATCCGTTATTTGCAGAAGATTGGCGCATGCCCGACCATCCGGAATCACCCATGCGCTACCAATCAATCATCAACAGCCTTGAGCAGAACGGCATATTGAGGCAAACTTCAAAAATAGAATTGCTAGATGAAGTTGAAGCTTCATTGTTGACGGTGCATAATAAAAAACATATTGATACGATTAGAAAATTTTATATTTATGCACATGATATTGCGTTGGCGTCGGTTGGTGCTGGATTAGCCGCTGTCGATGCAGTTTGTAGCGGTACGCACAATAGTGTTTTTTGTGCCATACGTCCGCCGGGTCATCACGCCTTGAATACCGGCCGAGAGGAAGGCTTTTGTTTTTATAACAATATTGCCATTGCTGCGCGCTATGCACAAAACAAATATAAACGTGAGAAAATCTTAATCATAGATTGGGATTATCATCACGGCAACGGCACGGAGGCAGCCTTTTATGACGATCCGTCGGTGCTTTTTTTCTCTACACACGATCACCGGGCTTATCCGGGCACTGGCAATCCGGCTAGAATCGGTGTCGATAAAGGCAAAGGATACAATATTAATGTGCATTTAGATTGTGGTGCAAACGATAAGGACATCGTAGGTGTATTCAACGACATACTGCTTCCTGCCGCACACCGCTTCAAACCCGACTTGATATTGATATCGGCAGGATTTGATAGCCGCAAAGACGATTTATTGGGATGCTTTGACATTACCGACGATGGCTTTGCTCAACTAACACATATCGTGCGTAATCTTGCAGACGAGTACTGCGACGGATGTATGGTATCATTACTGGAAGGGGGGTATAGTTTATCGGGACTGGCAAGTGCCACGGTTGCACACCTTAGAGCGATGCTTCAAATGTCCTGACTGACTCTAATCGGTACCCTTTTCATTGATATATGCGATTACCGAACACAGCTACGATGAAGAAATAGTACCAACTTTATAACATGATAAAGGAGTAAAAGATGAGTAGTTTTTTTTCAAAGGAGCGGATTGTAGCTAAAGAAGGGTTTAATCGTTGGCGCGTACCACCGGCATCCATTGCGATACACCTTTGCATTGGTTCAGTCTATGCGTGGAGTATTTACAACCCGGCATTGACCAAAGTCGTCGGTGTCGTTGCCAGTTCTGCCGACGATTGGACTTTAACCGAAGTTGTCTGGATTTTCACCGTTGCCATTTTAGTTTTAGGGCTTGCTGCGGCGTTTGCCGGCAAATGGCTTGAGAAGGTCGGGCCACGCACAGTAGGCATCGTTGCTGCCTTTTGCTGGGGAGGTGGTTATATAGTAGGCAGTCTGGGCATCTACTTGAATCAAGTATGGCTACTTTATCTCGGCTACGGTGTAATCGGTGGTTGCGGTTTAGGTTTGGGTTATGTCTCACCAGTCAGTACTTTGATCCGTTGGTTCCCCGACCGGCGTGGCATGGCAACCGGAATGGCAATTATGGGTTTCGGTGGCGGCGCAATGCTGGGAACACCTCTGAAAGAGTATTTCCTTCAAAAATTTTACCATGCCCCTGAGTATTTAGGTTCAGTTGATAGTTTGAGTTTAATCACTGAAGCTGGTAGACGCTTTGTGGAAATAGGCGGCGAATTAAAAGAAGTGGTGGTGGTCAGTGCAAACGAAGTTTCCGGCATGATTGTTCCAGGAGATCCCGGCGTTTATCTACTCGGCACAGGTTCGGTCGGTGCATGGCAGACATTCTTATTTATCGGTTTAATTTATTTTGTTGTGATGCTGATCGCAGCATTGAGCTACCGTATTCCTCGCGAGGGTTGGACCCCCGAAGGTTGGACACCGCCGAGTGAATCCGTTGCCGCTAAGAAAATGATAACCCAAGGCAATGTAGACATAGACCAAGCATTGAAAACACCGCAATTCTATCAACTATGGATTGTTTTATGCTTCAATGTCACCGCCGGTATTGGTGTTATCGGCGTTGCCAAGACAATGGTGACAGATATCTTTGGCTCCGCTTTGCCGGGCATAGTAGACGGTGCCTTTGCCGCAACTTATGTTTTGATGATCAGCGTATTTAATATGATCGGTAGAGTATTGTGGGCAGGTTCGTCTGATTTTATCGGGCGCAAAAACACCTATTGGATATTTTTTGTCGGCGGTATCATACTTTATTTATCTATCCCATTTGCGGCGCAACAAGTGAGTGTCCATCCTACGGTATTCTGGCTGGTATTTTTCTATGCAGCAACGATGATTATATTCACATTTTACGGCGGTGGTTTTGCAACCATTCCTGCATATTTGGCAGATATTTTTGGCACCCACCATGTCGGTGGTATCCACGGTAGGCTACTGACCTCATGGAGTACCGCTGGTGTATTAGGACCACTTGCTATTACAACTTTGCGTCAAAACTCGCTCAGCAATTCAATTCACGAATTAGCTGCCAAAGTTGATCCTGCAAGATTTGCCGAAACATTCGGAGCAGGAATTGATAAACTGGATTTATTGATTGAAAAAAAGACCGTGACACTTGCCAAGTTGTTGGAAATCTCACCGCCGGGAACCGTAGACCCTACGCCCAGTCTGTATAACACAACGATGTATTTGATGGCGTTTTTACTACTCATAGCCCTGATATCAAATGCGTTTATGAAGCCGGTGCATCCCAAGCACTATATGAAAGGTGAAAAATCAGCATAGAATAGGATATACTAACGAGTTTTGTTTCAACACACGATAATTTATGAGGAGAAAAAACGATATGATATTTAGCAATAGCAAACAATTACTTAGCAATATCTGCCGCTGTTCAATAATGAGCCGTGGATTATTCATCGCAATATTTGCAGCCAGCATAATTGGCTCGCCGGCGGTTGCCGTTGACCTTGAAAAAGGCCAAAAAACTTTTGTCAAGTGTGGAATATGTCATGCGGTGGAAAAGGATGTAAGCAAGATAGGTCCTAGCCTGTATGGTGTCTTCGGGCGCAAGGCAGGAAGTTTGGAAAGTTTCCCAAACTATTCCGATGCAATCAAATCAACGGATATTGTCTGGGGAGATGAGACCATACGCGAATTGCTAAAAGCACCGCGCACTTACATTCCCGGCACAAAAATGATTTTTTTAGGTATCAAGAGTGATGAGGAAATAGATAATTTATTGGGTTATCTAAAAACGGTCACAGGTGCCGAGACTGGTTCCGAGACTTCCGATGCCGAAACTTCCGATGCCGGCTCTGCCGTTGAGGCATCCCCAACCGAAACCGCCACAGAATAGCTCTCAAAATGGTAGGGGAGGGCTAACATGCCCTCCCTAGAGTATTGTACTTGTACCATCTCATCCGCCACGCGCCACCAAATCATGGTTACCGTAAACGAAATGGATGAATGGATTGTTTGTGCAGACGCAACGCGTTAGGGCGGATATATAAATCCGCCCCTACATTTCGTTTCACATTGTGGTTTTGAACAACATGTTCAGGTTCTGTACGAAGTTACATCGATTGACCTACTGGCTCAATCGGCAGCTTTATTCTGCCCCTACGGTTCATGAAATAATTTTCCAATAGCTTCATAGTGCCGACTTTATAACATGATAAAGGAATAAAGATGAGTGGCTTTTTTTCCAAAGAGCGGATTATAGCTGAGGAGGGCTTTAATCGCTGGCGCGTACCACCGGCATCGATTGCGATACACCTTTGCATTGGTTCAGTCTATGCATGGAGTATTTACAACCCTGCATTGACGAAAGTCGTTGGTATCGTCGCCAGTTCCGCCCACGATAATACTTTAACTGAGGTTGTTTGGATTTTCACCGTTGTCATTGTGATTGCAGGGCTTGCTGCGGCGTTTGCCGGCAAAAGGCTTGACGAAGTCGGGCCACGCACAGTCGGTATCGTCGCCGCCTTTTGCTGGGGAGGTGGTTATATAGTAGGCAGCCTGGGCATCTATTTGAATCAAATATGGCTCCTTTATTTCGGCTATGGTGTGATTGGTGGTTTCGGTTTAGGTCTAGCTTACGTCTCACCAGTCAGCATTTTAATCCGTTGGTTCCCAGACCGGCGTGGGATGGCAACCGGAATGGCAATTATGGGTTTCGGTGGCGGTGCAATACTGGGAACGCCCTTAAAAGAGTATTTCCTTCAAAAATTTTACCGTGCCCCTGACTATCTAGGTTCAATTGATAGTTTGAATTTAATCACCGAAGCCGGTAGACGTTTTGTGGAAATAGGCGGCGAATTGAAAGAAGTGGTGGTGGTTGGAGCAAACGAGGTTTCCGACATGATTGTTCCGGGAGATCCTGGTGTTTATCTACTCGGCACAGGTTCGGTCGGTGCCTGGCAGACATTTTTATTTATCGGCTTAATTTATTTTGTTGTGATGCTGATCGCAGCATTGAACTACCGTATTCCTCCCAAGGGTTGGACTCCCAAAGGCTGGACACCGCCGAGTGAATCCGTTGCCGCTAAGAAAATGATAACACAAAACAATGTAGACATGGATCAAGCACTGAAGACACCGCAATTCTATCAACTGTGGATT
Organism: uncultured candidatus Poriferisulfidus sp.; assembly: GCA_965200865.1. Lineage (GTDB taxonomy): Bacteria > Pseudomonadota > Gammaproteobacteria > Poriferisulfidales > Oxydemutatoraceae > SP5GCR1. Next base: position 2,178,410 of record CBDAVG010000002.1, read on the forward strand.
CTCTTATGCTTCAATGTTACCGCCGGTATTGGTGTTATCGGTGTTGCGAAGACAATGATCACTGATATCTTCGGCTCCGCTTTGCCAGGAATAGTAGACGGTGCCTTCGCCGCAACTTATGTTTTGATGATTAGCGTATTCAATATGATCGGTAGACTATTGTGGGCAGGTTCGTCCGATTTCATCGGGCGCAAAAATACCTACTGGATATTTTTTATCGGCAGTATATTACTATATTTGTCTATCCCGTTTGCTGCGCAACAAGTGAGTGTTCATCCCACGGTATTCTGGCTGGTATTTTTCTACGCAGCAACGATGATTATATTCACATTCTACGGCGGTGGTTTCGCAACCATTCCTGCATATTTGGCGGATATTTTTGGCACCCATCATGTCGCTGGCATCTACGGTAGGCTACTGACCTCAATGAGTACCGCTGGTGTATTAGGGCCACTTGCTATTACGACTTTGCGTCAAAACTCACTCAGCAATTCAATTCACGAACTAGCTGCCAAAGTTGACTCAGCGAAATTTGCCGAAACATTTGGAGCAGGAATCGATAAACTAGACTTGTTGATTGAAAAACAGACCGTGACACTTGGTAAGTTGTTGGAAATCTCGCCACCGGGAACCGTAGACCCTACACCCAGTCTATATAACACGACGATGTATTTGATGGCTTTTCTGCTACTCATTGCCCTGATATCAAATGCGTTTATGAAGCCGGTGCATCCCAAACACTATATGAAAGACGGTAAATCAAAATAGCATAGGATATGCTAACGCGTTGCGTCTGCACTAGTCAATTCCCCTACTTTGGGGGGGAATATCAATTGTTCCAGGCCGACCGCTCTGGGCATGGAAAAGATGCGCCTTAATCTGGCTGGTAGGGAAGCGAGGAATGGTGTAGCACGATTCTCAGCGTGCCCTCGTCATCCTTTTTGTAACCCCAGCTCTTCTCAACTTTGGTGACATTACCGTCCCTGTCAATAAAAGTGACCCAGCCCATCCACATCGCCACATCGCCCTGGATAAAGCTCGCTGAGGTTTCTGAAACCACCGTGCGCCAGCCTTTGATCCCGAAACCACTGTCAAGGGGGTAGTCATCACTGTGACCCACAAAATAGGCTAGGGCTCCCTCACGAGTGGGACGAAAAGTTTTCTTACCGCTAGCCAGTGTTGGCTTGAAAAGAACCGGGCCAAGGTTATAGCCATAAGCAACATCAATCACGCCACTAGCCACTTCCCTCGCTGCATCAATACCACCCGCCTCAAAGGCCATGGAAACGGCAACCAGCGCATCGCCCCAGATTTTACGCGCCTCGGTCAGTTCCTGCTCTGTAATTGCTGTCGTCATCAGTTAACTCCATTCATTAAACCGTCGTCGTTGGTATCGATATCAACCATACGGTCGCACGATGCACGACAAGCAGTGTCTTTGGATGGCGATTGAGCGAATACCCGACATGCAAACGGTATTAGCAATACAGAAATGATGTAAGGAGATAATTTCATATAAAATGATAAGTTTGTATGTGATCACGATAACAGCCGAATTGTATCATATCTCCCTGTTAGGGTGGCCACACTGCCCTTCCTAACGCATTGTCCTTGTACCATTTCAATCGCTTCGCACCATCTGTATGATTACCGTAAACGAAATGGATGAATGAATTGTTCGTGCGAGGACAACGCGTTTGGGAGGGCATGTGGGACTGTTGAAAAAATACTGTCATCGCCCAAACGTAACCGCTTGTGCCATTGAATTTACGAAAACGGTAGGGGCAGAACAAAGCCGCCGATTGAGCCAGTAGGTCAATCGGCATTTCAATTATCCGCCCTATGGTACCGCCCTGCAAAACCGTAACTGCTTTGCGCCACAAGATTATGTTTTGCATAAATTTGATGGATGAATGTATAAATCGTGCAAGTACATCGCGTTAGGGCGGATATATAAATCCGCCCCTACCCATGTAGTTTACGCTGTGGTTCTGGACAGTGGAAATGCCGATTGACCTACTGGCGCAAGCGGTTCTATTTTTCAATAGCCCCCATGTATTCGTCTTTAAGCGACACATACATCTCTGCCGAATAAAGAAGAAACTCTCTCTCCGTTTCGTTGAGTTCGCGGATTTTCTTTATCGGCGAACCCAGCCATAAAGAACCTCCCTCAACTACCTTTCCTGTTGGCACCAAGCTGTTGGCACCTACCATCGCCCCACTGCAAACTACGGCACCGTCTAGAACCGTGCTACCCATACCAATCAACGAAGTATCTTCTATAGTGCAAGCATGCAATATACAGCGGTGTCCTACTGTGACCTCGTTGCCTATCGTCAAATGATAGCCGTCGGGAACAAAAGGACTTTGATTGGTGATATGCAAAACACTACCGTCTTGTATATTAGTACGATTGCCTATCGTGATAGTCATATCCATATCACCGCGCACCACGCTTGCATGCCATACCGAACTATCTTCTCCGATAATGACATCGCCGATGATATCGGCACTTTCGGCGATATATGAGGACTCGGCAATCCGAGGATAAGTATTCTTATAAGGTCTTATAGGCATACGATTATGCTAATGCATAATGTGTGTTGATGCAAAACATTACATGAAATTGGTCTAGCGTTTGCGGCGTGTACCCAACACACCGCGACGAGGGTCGTAACCGTAAACTGCCATCGTCATGAATACTACGGCAACACCGACAACAATGAAGAATGCTTGGGTATTGAACTCAGAATAAAGCGCAAAGCGGATTAGCTCAACGATATGGGTGAATGGATTGAATAAACAAATATCGTGCAATAGCACACTGGATTCCTTAATGCGCCACAAGGGATAAAGTGCCGAAGAGGCAAAGAACATCGGAAATATAACGAAATTCATGATGCCAGCGAAGTTTTCCAACTGTTTGATCACCGATGATATGAATAACCCGATAGCACTCAACATAAATCCGGTTAGAAGTAACGTTGGCAATAATGTCAAATAACCGAGAGCAGGCGGGCGTATATCCCAAAACCATGCGATGGCAAGAAACACATAAACCTGTAGTATCGAGATGACAGTGCCTGCTAGCAACTTATTGACCAACAAAAACCAGCGCGGTGCTGGGCTAGTCAGTAGAATTCTCATGCTACCCATCTCGCGATCGTAGACCATAGACAAAGAAGTTTGCATTCCGCTGAACAGCTGGATCATGCCGATTAAACCGGGCGTAATGTATTCCTCGTAAAGCACATAGGTTTGATAGGGTGGAATAATAGACACGCCTAATACTGAGCGAAAACCGGCAGCAAATATAAACAGCCATACCAACGGACGCACCAATGCAGCTATAAATCGTTCGCGCTGTTGCAGGAAGCGCAATACTTCACGCTCAACGATACCCAAGAAAAAATAAAAATAGCTAAGCGGAGTTAGTTTTGTAGTACTTTGATTCATGGCTATCCTATAGAAGTTCAGCTAATTTTTTTCTCATCGCAATAGCTTCGCTGGTGCCGGTCAGTTGTTCGGCACTGCCACGCATCGCTATCTGGCCTTTTTTGAGTATCAGCATACGGTCGTCGGCTTGAACCTCATCAAGCAGGTGCGTAGTCCATAGTACCGACAAGCCTTCATCGCACATTTTGCGTACATGCTTGATTATCAGTTCACGGCTCTGCACATCCAGACCTACCGTGGGTTCATCCAAAATCAGTAATCTGGGTTTGTTGATTAGGGCGCGTGCGATTTCTATGCGTCTCACTTGTCCGCCGCTGAGAAACCTGATTTTGGTCTCCATTCGATCAGCCATTCCGATACGTTCAAGTTCCCGCGTCGCACGTTTCATGCCCTCGTTAGACGACAAACCGTACAAATGCGCCGAGTACTTAAGATTTTGGCGGACACTTAAATCCATATCCAAAGAGCGTTGTTGAAAAACCACACCAAGTTGCAATAAGGCTTTAGCTGGCTTTTTGTCCATTGCGCAATCGCAAATAGAAATTTGTCCATGACGGCTATGGTAAAGACCAGTAATCAGAGAGAATAATGTCGTTTTCCCGGCACCGTTAGGGCCTAATAGTATCGTGAATTCACCGGCGGTAACCGAGAAGCTCACTGCATCAAGTGCTTTGATCGTTCCGTAGTCATAGCTAACTGCGTCGACTTTTAAGGTCTCTTTTGAAGGCAATGTATTATCGGGCTAATTTCAAGTTATAGATAACAGCACACCGTGAGGCATGCCTAAGATATCATTTCATAGACAAGCTATTATACATAACTCACGACTCAATGTGGGGCTGTTGAAAAAGTTACCAGCACTGTATTTGTGCAGACACTCAGCAACCACCCCGTCAGATAGAACCACCGATTGAGCCAGTAGGTCAATCGGTGTGACATTGTGCAGAACCCCAACATGATTACTAAACGCATACATTACAAAATGCATAGGCCTGACACCCCTCCAGAGGAGGGGAATGTACTAGCACTATATTTATATAGGTATTCAAAGATAATTAGGGGCGAACAACCATGTCTGCCCCTAATTTACCTACATACTAATCAGTAATTAGTCGTCCTTGACGGCTACACCCCAAGGATAATTTCCAACCGCTATAGATTTTAACACCTTTTGGCTTTCAACCTCTATAACCGAGATATCATTGCTGACACCGTTCGTCGTATATACTCGGGTTTCGTCGGCATTGAAATCCAACTGCCAAACCCGTCTACCGACCAACAGATACTTCTCAACCTCAAGGGTTTGAACATTCACTACAGCGACACGGCTCGCAGGTCCTAATGCTACAAATGCATACTTGTCATCATCAGTGATGCGCACACCAACCGGCTGTATTTCCTCTTTCTTCAAGCCAGGGATCGGAAATTCAATGGTCTTTATTATTTTGGGATCCTTCGCGTCAATCACGCTGACTGTGTTGCCGAGCTCGGCAGACACCCAGACTTGCATGCCGTCGTGTGTAAATTCGGCAAAACGCGGTCGTGTTCCGACCAGCACATTATGAGTCAATTTACGGCTGGCAACATCCAGAAAATGTGCCATATTGCTCGTCTCTGATGTCACAACGACTGTTTTGCCGTCGGGACTAACACCTACACCTTCGGGTTCCTCACCGACCTCTATTTCCGCAACGATTTTTTTCGCAGCGATATCAACGATCGAAACCAAGGCATCATCTTCGTTGGCAACATAGATTGTTGTGTTGTCGGGGGAGATTGCCATAAGTTCAGGATCGGGGCCGGAAGGCAAATTGCCGACTATTTCGTTGGTAGCCAGATCAAGTATTTGGATTGTGTCATCGTCGCTTGCGCAGATGTAAAGAAATTTTTGCTCTCTACCCATAATAAGCCCACGCGGACGCTGCCCAACCTTGACGGTTTTAATCACTTCTAGTGTTTTGCCGTCAATAATACTGAGCGTATTATCCTTTTCGTTGGAAACATAAATCGTTTCGGCGAACAAAAGCGGACTACACAAAATGAGTGTGAAAAATATTAACCGCTTTAGGTTATTTGAAAAATAAGACATTTTATTACCTCCTGTCATTGTTTAACTTCATTGAGTTTGCACTCTACTTCATAGTCATCAAAGCCCAGCGTATCTAACTGAGATCTTTGATGTAAAAACTGGTTTTGAGGGGAAACTGAGACTAGTGATTTCGGCGACACCAATAATATCGGTTGGCGGAGTTGTTGGTTCCAGGTGCGAAACGTCATCGGTTGTCCCTTGTATCCCGCTAATTCGAATTTGTCGCTTCTAATATAAGCGGCTATATCTTTGTCGGCTACCGACTGCGAGCGAGTGACGGCTTCACTGATGCTACGCACCGCCGACCATACGCCGTAATCTTTTTCCGACATAGGGTGTCCAAAGTTTTTGCGAAAACGTTTTTGTATTTGTGCAGCCCCCCACTGTTCGTGTGCTTGGTGCCAAGTCACCGGCACGAGTCCTTGAGAACCTGCCACCACCATAGGCTTCCAAGTCTTATACATCAGATATTCGCCGAACTCTCCGACCATGTCAGCAACAATCAGTACATCGTAATCTGGTGCGTCTTGAGTGAAGACCGGTACGGTTGAAGCTGCAGTGCGGCGCATATCGGCAGTATCAAAATCCCACTTTTTTTCAGCAACGATTTTTCCACCGAACTTTTTCGCCGCTTTCCGCAATGCTACCGCAAAACCGGCATCTGATTCTCTCTTTCCTTCTACCAAAAACCATTTGTCCCATTTCTTAGCAATGAGATATTGGGCAAGTGCGTCAGCGCGCATCCCATGGCTTGGTATGATATGAAAGATATTGGCTCGGCATTCCTTGGTGCGCAAAAAATCGTCTTCTGCATCAATATTATAAAACCAAGATTGTTTGCCTTGTTCGGAGTCGGCTGTAGCCAGCAATTCTTCAGCACTCAGATTGACGACAAAATGCCGTATACCTTTTTTGAATAACTCGTCAAGGGCTTTTGCCACCTCATCATTCTCTCCAAGAATAACTGCTTCAAGCGTATAGTTATGACCTAGAAATTTTCCAGTTGTATTGCTATCTTTTATGCCTTGCTCACCACCAAGTGCGCCGTCATCCTCAGGCGGCAGTTCGATGTTGGACATTTTCGGCAACACCTCAGTCTCCTTTTTGATATAAGCAATATTGACATTTTGGACGGTTTGTCCGGCAATCGCCACAGTAGCAAAACCGAATAGGCAAATAGCGACGAGGATATAACGCGTCAGCCGTCTTAGGTACTTAGGCCGTGATAAAAAGTGTTTACTTTCGTACATGTGTGGTCTCCTTATCTGTTGGTTGAGGGGATACAATAGGCTTACAGTTCAATTTCCAAGCCTATGCCGCCCCAGGTTTGGTCGTCATGGCCTTCGCGACGAAGATTTTCCTCAGCAAAGGAATGTGTAGCATATGCTCCCAGGCTGATCGCGTCGGTCAACGGTATACTCACTGCTACACCAACCAATATGTTGTTTAGCCCATCGTATTCGTCGCTGACATAACCGAAATCAATCAGGGCTCCTACATAAGGTTCTATGCTGAAGTGCTCCATCTCTATCTCTCTTGCTAATTCAATTTCAACCATACCGCCGTTGGCTTCGGTGGAGTAGACATAAGACAGGTCTGGAACAATCTCGAAAGGCAGACATTCTTCGCATGAGAGGCCTAGAAAAAACTCGTGGTCGTTAGGGTCTTCTTCCTCTTCGTCGTCATCATCATCGTCGTCTTCTCTGTTTTCCTCTCCGTTGTCGTCTCCGTTGTCGTCTCCTTCTTCTTCCTCATCCTCGTAGACCCAAGTGTAACCAAGTGTCATACTGAAATTGTTGAACTCCCATTCTTTGCCTATGGATAATTCGGATTCGCGAAGATGTTCAGATTCTGCAATTGCCATCTCGCCTTCAATAAAGAAACTTGGTAATTCAAAGTCTCCAATGCGTAATCCTTCAAATTCAACCTCAAGCTCCGGTGTCATCACCGCGCGTCCTGGTATCTCACTTTCGCCTTCCTCTATGAACTTATTACTAAAGTAGACTTCAAACTCAGCGGAAACATCATTCTCGTCCTCGTCATGTTCGTCTGCATGAACAAACGAACTAAAAAGGATTAGCGACAAACCGATGCATAAAAGGTGAACTACATTTTTTTTGAACTTAAACATTTTAACTCCTTATATTTAAATTAAGATATGCAAAGCATAGCAATTACATTGCATATCATGGGATATTTAGCGGTATAGTATAACAATCAATTTAACTATGAAACAAGGGCTGTTGAAAAAAAAACAGCACAGAACGATATATAAAATAAAACCGCCGATTGAGCCAGTAGGTCAATCGGCATTTCCATTGTCCAGAACCACAGCGTAAACTACATGGGTAGGGGCGGATTTATATATCCGCCCTACGGTACCGTTCCGCACAAACGTAACCGCTTGCGCTCCCAAATCATGCAAACCATTTGCCGCATACTCGCACAACCCCTCCCGCCTTGCGTCACCGAGTCATGGTTACCGTAAATAAAATGGATAAATGGGACTGCTGAAAAAGTACCGTCATTGCACAAACGTAACCGCTTGCGCCATTAAATTTAAGAAAATGGTAGGGGCAGAATAAAGCCGCCGATTGAGACAGTAGTTCAATCGGCAATTTTAATATCCGCCCTACGGTACCGTCCTGCAAAACCGTAACCGCTTTGCGCCACAAGATTATGGTTTGCATAAATTTGATGGATGAATGTATAAATCGTGCAAGTACGTCGCGTTAGGGCGGATATATAAATCCGCCCCTCCGGTTCAAGAAATACTTTTTCAACAGTCCCATGTTAGCCCTCCCCTACGGTAGGTTCCCATAAACGAAATGAATGGAGTGTTTTTACAGACGTGCCACAACCACCCCGTCAGGCTGCGCCTGCCACCCCTCCACAGGAGGGGAATACCACTTTTTCAACAACCCCATGTTAGTCTGCCCCTATGGTGTCTGTTCATGCTACAATTTAACTTTCTAATCTGAAAGGCATACCATAAATGATAGACAATAAACTCAATTATCCGCATTTGCTATTGTTGCAGTGGCTTATTTTCATTTTCGTTTTAACGTTCTTTGCATGGCTGGCATGGCAGCAAGGCGTAATACAGGATGTTCTAAGAACAGACCCAACTAAATTATCTCTGATAATCATGCTGATTTTTATCGTCGGCACCATCCATTGTGCAATACGCAGTGTATTCCTGTCTCGGCAGTTAAACGAATTAGGAAAAATCATCGATGCACCAAGCAAACTATATTTTGCCGACAACCAGTTATATTTTGATAAACAGTTGCTACCTTCGTCGCTGATAGCTGATTATTTGATCGGCATTTTTCGCTATCGACAATCGTTGTCCGATCAAGCCGGCGCGCAGCAAGCATCCAAACTCGACGAAGTATTAAGCGAACACGCCAACGGCCCGCACGAAAGCGGATGGTTTTTTTCGCAGTTGTTAATTAAACTGGGTTTGTTAGGAACTGTTATTGGTTTTATCATCATGCTGAAATCGCTATCTAGTGCGTCGTTGGCTGATGTTTCACAAGTCTATGTGTTATTCAGTGATATGGCACAAGGTATGAGAGTAGCACTCAACACTACATTAACCGGATTGCTTGGTGCAATGTTGCTCGGACTTCAATACCTGATGTTAGATCGTGGTGCCGATCGCTTGCTATCAGGTGTAACCCATTTCGCCGAGACTTACACCAAGACGACCGAATAATAGTTCCCCCGACACGATGGCTTTTAAGCGACAGGCACGAACTTCACTTGCGATGGATCCTTTCACTGATCTGCTATTCAACGTATTGCTTGTATTTACCTTTTTGTTTATGATTGCGATTATTTTTTTAAATCCGATATCTAAGGACGGCAATGTAGAATTGAAAGCTGAATACATCATCACGGTCAAATGGCCTGATCAAAGTCCAGATGATGTTGATACATGGGTAGAGGATCCGCAAGGAAATCTTGTTTGGTTTAATCATAACGAGGCTGGTTTTATGCATTTAGATCGCGACGATCGCGGCACAAGCAACGATACGATAATGGTTGACGGCAAAGAAGTCCTCAATCCCTTGAATCAAGAAATAGTAACGCTCAGAAAACCGATTCCGGGTGAATACACCGTCAATGTGCATTACTACAAATCCAACACCAAGAAACCAGTAACCGCCGAGGTGAGCGTGTCTAAAGTGAATCCGTGGCTTGAAGTTGTGTATTACGGTCAAGTGGAACTAGAAGCAACCAACTCGGAACGCACCGCAGTACGGTTCAGGGTCAACGAAGACGGTAGCGTAGGCGAAATCAATACACTACCAAAGTCTTTGGTTACTGTGGAGCCGATATGAATACCGCACTCATCGCACTCATCACCGCTTATGTTGCCCTTGCGGTTTTGCTTTTGGGGTTATGTCTTTATTCAAAATGGTCGGTATGGATTAAAGCGGGAGCAATCGTCTTAACTGGCTTTTTTTATTATGCAACCTATTTCTCTTTGCAAGGCTTGCTGGGGTGGCCAACACAATCTGATATGCCCAGTGAATTTATCCTATTGGCAGGCAAAGTAGAAGAACCCAACGAGAAGACCAAAGACGGTGGTGCAGTCTATCTGTGGGCATTGCCGCTGGATGAAGAGAAAATCAAAGGGATGCCTCGCTCATATAAAATACCGTATTCTAAGTCTCTGCACAACCAAGTCACCAAAGCCAATAAGAGGTTGCGTCGCGGTATTCCTCAAGTCGGCAAACTCGAAAACGCTATAGTGCCCAAGCCGGGCATAGGTCAGGCTTTGTTTGTGGAGACTATGCAGCGTATTGACATTTCCGACTTTCCCGACCCTGAATTACCCGACAAATGAATACCACGATGCTGCTTAGAATTTGCATAGTTATGATTGTTGCCGCGTGTATGGTCGCTTGTGGTCGTAGCGAAGAAATGTCAAGCAGCTATTTCCCGCTACAAGAAGGCTTGGAATGGAAGTATTGGGTTGTGAGTGAAACCCCCTATAAACGCAACGAGAGCGAACTACAAATCACTAACGCTGGACTTTGGGAATTGGGCAATCAGCAATATCACATCCGTAAAACGAATACCGGAAATTACTACTATATACAAGACCGCAACGACGGCATTGTGCGGTCATCAAAACGGACAATCGTTGAGCCTTCCCCTCGTTTTGGGATTGCTGAACGTTATGTAATCAAATATCCATTGCAAGCAGGAACGCAGTGGTCGTATAAAGCCAAGCCTTATCTACTTGCTCGACATGCTCCTACCGCCAACGAGCTCAGAGAAATCGTTAAATATCAAATGGATTGGGAAATTGTGAGCAACGATGTAAAGCTATCGGTACCTGCAGGTGAGTTTGAAAATTGTCTTCATGTTCAAGGTAAAGCCTTGGTTGAAGTACCCCGAGCCTTGGGTGTTGCCACTGACCAAGTTTTGTTTGAAACCAACGAGTGGTACGCACCGAATGTGGGGCTGGTAAAAGTCGTACATGAAGAAAAATCGTATTCTGACCAAGCATACGGTGGTTCCATAAGTTTGGTTTTAATGTCTTTTGAAAATTGAGAGGTTTAACTATGAAAAAAACACTTTATCGTGTCGTAGTCTATACATTTTTGATGTTTGCTACGGCTTTCGTCACGCTTGCCAATGCCGGCGATTTGAGTATTGAAAAAGCGAAGCAATATCTAGCAGGTTCTTTTCCTAACGCCGAGATTGACAGTCTAAAACCGGCAGCAATGCCTGGTGTCTACGAGGTTGTCATCGAAGGGGGCGTTTATTATTTGACCGAAGATGGAAAATTTTTACTCGCCGGTTCGTTATACGACTTAGAAAATGGCAAAGACCTTACCAAGCAGGCTAAGAATGAATTAAGGGGCAACATCGTCGCAATGCTTTCTGAACGAGAGGCGATTACTTACGCACCGGTGGAATATGAATACACAATCAATGTGTTCAGTGATGTGGAATGTGCTTCGTGCCGTAATTTTCATAGCCAAATAGACCAAGTCAATGCGCTTGGCATACGAGTGCGCTATTTTATAACTCCGTTTCTTGGAGACACAGCATACCAGAAAGCGATTGGTGTTTGGTGTGCCGACGATCGCCCTGAGGCATTAGACAAAGCCAAACTGGGTATGGCTGTAGAGGATAAACAATGCGACACTCCATTAGACGAGAATCTGCGCGTGGCAGAACTGCTCGGCATCAAAGGCACTCCTTCCTTTTTGCTTGAGAACGGTTCGTTACTACAAGGTTATCGGACTCCCAAAGTGCTATTTGATGAAGTCAAAAAATAGAACCGCCGTTTGTTGCGGTTGCACAAACGGCGTAACATTGTGCAGAACCTTAACATGGGTATGTAGGTCGGACAAGCTAAGGCTTGTCCTGAATGGTGGTTGTGGCGTGTCTGCACAAACCCAACCGCCATGCGCTACTTGTATGGTTTCCATACATGAAATACTTTTCCAACAACCTCACAGGTGTTACATATGTCTTCCGTAGCCGCAACGACCATTAAAAAATTCCCGTTTATTCCGATTGCCTCAGTGGCAGGACTCATCACTATATGGTGGCTGGGTTCTTTGGGCTTGGGCAGAGAATCACTGCCGCTGCCAACGGACGTATTGGCAGAAATAACCCGGTACACTGAGAGTGGTGAATTGCTCGTTCATATCGGTATCACGCTATGGCGTGTGATTGCCAGCTTCACGCTTGCCATCTTCATAGGTATGACGATTGGGTTGTTAATGGGGACTTCCATGAGAGCGAACGAAATACTCGATCCGTGGTTGTTGTTCTTCCTTAATCTACCAGCACTAGTCGTTATCATCCTTGCCTACATCTGGTTGGGATTGACCGAAGTCGCCGCAGTCCTCGCCGTTGCCGTCAACAAAATACCCAATGTTGTAGTGACCCTACGCGAAGGCGCGCGTGCTATGGATAGCGGTTTGCAAAATATGGCCTATGTGTTTCAGTTCAGCTGGTGGAAAAGGTTGCGCCATGTCGTCATACCACAGCTTGCACCCTATGTTGCTGCAGCGACACGCTCAGGTATCTCGTTGATATGGAAGATTGTACTGGTGGTTGAATTGCTAGGACGCAGCGATGGTGTAGGTTTTCAACTGCATCTGCAATTTCAATTATTCAATATTGCTGGGATTATGGCGTGGGGCTTAACCTTCGTCGTTATCATGCAATTCGTAGAGTTGTTTTTGGTGCAGCCCTTTGAACGATATGTCAACCGGTGGCGTAAATAATGTCTGACCCGCTGCTTTCAGTCAAGGTGGATAAAAAGGATTTTATGCGCCATGATGGAAAACAAATTCAGGTGCTTAGGGATGTTGCGTTTACCATTCCAGATCATGAACTAATCGTCATTACCGGTCCCTCAGGTTGCGGAAAAACAACACTGCTAAATCTTATCGCCGGACTCGATGCCGACTACCACGGACACATTGAACTACCGCCGCATCCCAAAGGCGAGTTACCGCTGTCCTATGTATTCCAGAAACCTTGCTTATTACCATGGCGTACACTAAAAGAAAACATCATGCTGGCTTTGCCTTCGCCACAACACAGCGAAGCACAAGTTACATCGCTACTAGAAAAAATGGGCATAGCCGACGCTGCCGATAGCTATCCGAATGCGTTGTCTTTGGGTATGGCACGGCGCACCGCTTTGGCGCGCGCGTTTGCGGTGAAAGCTCCGCTGTTATTGATGGACGAAGCATTTTCGTCTATTGATGAACTCACCTCACAGCGGTTGCGAGAATTGCTTTTGTCGCAACTGGAAGTCTCATCGCGTATCGTTATTTTCTTGACGCATAACCTGCGCGAAGCGTTGTTTTTGGGCGACCGGTTGCTGGTCATGTCTAAACGACCGTCCACCGTAGTTGCCGACCTATCGTTGCCCGGCAAGCGCGGGCGTCGGTCTACCGAAGTTGAGACATTGCATAAAGAAATCCTAGACCAATTCCCGAACATACTCGGATGATAAAAGCATTTTTATTGTATTGATAAATATAATTGTTTAGAGGTGTTGTTTTTTAGCAACACTTTTGTACCATTTTTGTAGCATTACATATTTATTTAACTTATACTACAGCGATTATCTAAACTTTTTTAGATATATTAGTGACTTATTTTTTAAGTCTTAGATTCTTACCAAAGTAATAACTCTCGGGAGGAGAAAATGAAATATTTGAAAAAACTAACAGTAACCATGATTAGCTGTTTGATGTTTACCATTCCCACATCTGCATTTGCAGATGCATTTGAAGGTTTATCAATGATGCGCATGGGTGCATGGGAAGTTGACTTTAGCGGTAATGTGAATGCTTTTGCAACAATAGGCGAATGTGACCCGCAAGCACCAGGCACTCTAGTCGCAGGCGGCTTAGCTTGTCTAGCAAACAGTAACGACGAAGACTACACTGATGTCAGAGATGGTTTGCTGCCGTCATGGTTCAACTTCACTGCTTCGACGGTCACCGATGGCGGCATCAAAACCTCTGTTCATCTCAGCTTTCAGCCTGGTACCAGCACTGGAAATGGTGCGCTAGGTAATAGAGATGGTGCGCTAGGTCAAAATGATGTCAACTTTCGTCAAGTCTTCTTGACGTTCGGCACCGAACAATGGGGCACAATCAAGCTGGGACGCGACCTAGGTGTCTATGGCAGCGATGCCATTCTGCAAGATATGACACTACTTGGTGTCGGATCTGGTGCGAATTTTGACGGTCACACCACGCTAGGCCGTATTGGTGTCGGTTATATGTATGCCGACTGGAAATCCCAGGTCCAATATATATCACCGAACATGAACGGCTTTACTTTCACTGGTGCAATCGTTGATCCTTGGTCAGTGGGTTCGCTTGCCAATGGTGCCTTAGGTAACGACCAAACATATACTAGAAGCCCTGCAACGCAAGAAGATGATACCTTCGGTTTTGAAGCCAAACTCAACTACGACTATGCGGCGGGCGACACTTCGGTAAAATTCTGGGCAGGCTATATCCGCCAAGATTTAGATTTTTCGGACGGCAACAATGCCGAAGCCGACGGCTATGAATTTGGTGTCAAGTGGGGTTATGGTAGCTTTGATGTCGTTGGTCATTATTACGACGGTGAAGGCATGGGTACCACCGGCTTCCTAGTGGACGGCTTGGATCCCAACGGTGATGAGCGCGACTCGGATGGGTTTTACATCCAAGGTCGCTACCGCTTGCCTACTGGTACCTTGCTGGGAGTCAGCTACGGCGAAAGTTCGCTGGACGAAACCGCCTATGACCTCGACCGGAGAACACCCGACCATGATGATTTTAATGCTGACTATCAATTAGTTGATACCAACGAATCGATAATATTCGGTCTTTATCATCCGATAGGCGAAGCCTTAAACTTGGTGCTTGAATACACCGATACCGAAGCCGAATCGCATGCTGGTATCACCAACGAGGAATCGACATTGGCAATTGGTGCCATCATGTTCTTTTAAGTACAACAACATCCTTCATAAATACTCGTAATGCTGTTGCCGGTTCTATTGCCGGCAACAGCTTTTTTTTCCACCCACAAAGTACCCTACATCCGTAGGGGCAGATTTATATATCCGCCCTAACGCGTTGTACTTGCACAACTGCAACCGCTTGCGCCATCAAATTTATGATAACCACCCAAACGCGTCATCCTTGTATAAATAATCCATTTATCCATAAAATTTATGCAACTGGTAGGGGAGGGCTAACATGGGGCTGTTGAAAAAGTATTCCATACACCGTAGGGGCGGATTTATATATCCGCCCTAACGCGACGTACTTGCACGATTTATACATTCATCCATCAAATTTATGCAAACCATAATCTTGTGGCGCAAAGCGGTTACGGTTTTGCAGGACGGTACCGTAGGGCGGATATGCAAATCCGCCCCTACCATTTTCTTAAATTCAATGGCGCAAGCGGTTGGGTTCATGCGATGACGATACTTTTTCAACAGCCCCACATGCCCTCCCTTAAAGTACCGTTCTGCACAACTGCAACCGCTCTGCGCCACTTGGTTTTAGTTTCCATAAATTGGAGATGAATGAATGGATTGTTTGTGTAGACGCAGCGCGTTTTGGGAGGGCATGTTAGCCCTCCCCTACAGGTGGTTATTATAAATTCAATGGCACATAGTGGTTCAATTCGCACAGGAACAGTCCTTTTCCAAAAACCCCATAGTTTAATGCTAAAATAGCGCAATGCTTTCTTATTGCAAATTCTATAAAATCATTGCTTATGTATTGGTGATCTTTGCGATACCAATATGCACATATGCTCAAGTCGGACAATGGCAGGAGGGTGAGTTTGTCAAGCTCGTGGCACGCGACGGCAACCCTGAAATTAGTAATAACCACCCGCTTAAAATTAACCCGCAGACGCTTACCGAAATCCTTACCGAAATAAAAATTCTGCCTAAAAAACCATCGGACGACGACTCACCAGAGCCGTTGTTCTCAAAATCAAAAGCCGAATCCCTGGGCATCAAACTGAATGAAGCCTTTAGAGAAGCACGTCCCGACCAAGACATCGCCTTTCAGGTAATGGAATTATCGTCGTTGCTCGGCAAACTTGTCAAAAAACCAGCTTATACCACTGGCCGTATATTCTGGAGAAATAAACAGTTGCAAATAGTCTTCGGGTCTATACGACGGGGCGTCGCCAAGCGCAAACTCCTAGGACAAGATACCGGATTTATCAATCCACCACAGCTTGGTAGCCGTGAGCGTATGGTTGATTCCGATTACAAGCCTGCACTATTCCCTGGCACTCGCTATGCGGAAACCCGCAGCGGTAGCGTACGCAGCGACTGGCTTATGATAGACCCGCGCGAAACCTTGCGTGCAATCTCCGATGCCGAAGAGCAAACCGAGATGCAAGCCCAAAACGAGCCTAAAATGAAACCCGACAACTCGGTGGAGGCACGTCTCAGATATTTGAAGGGCTTGCGCGAACGGGATTTGATATCCGAGGAAAACTACCGATACAAAGTGCGCCAAATTTTGGATAACCTCTAATGCAACTATTAAAAATGCATCATTGTTGCATAAACCCAATCGCCTGCGCCACCAAATCATGGTTACCGTAAACGAAATGAATGAATGGATTGCCTATACAGACGCAACGCGTTAGGGAGGGCATGTGGGGCTGTTGAAAAAGTACTGTCATTGCACAAATTGAACCACTATGTGCCATATAATTTATGAAAACCGTAGGGGCGGATTTGCATATCCGCCCTACGGTACCGTCCTGCAAAACCGTAACCGCTTTGCGCCACAAGATTATGGTTTGCATAAATTTGATGGATGAATGTATAAATCGTGCAAGTACGTCGCGTTAGGGTGGATATATAAATCCGCCCCTACGGTATATGAAATACTTTTTCAACAGTCCCTTGTCTAGTGCAGAACCGCCACAACCACCCCGTCAGGCTTCGCCTGCCACCCCTCCAAAGGAGGGGAATGTACCAATGCAGACACTTTTTCAACAGCCCCATGTTAGCCCTCCCCTACGGTAGGTGACCGTAAGTTAGATGGATGAATGGATTGATTATGCAGACGCAACGCGTTAGGGAGGGCATGTTAGCCCTCCCCTACGGTAGGTGACCGTAAGTTAGATGGATGAATGGATTGATTATGCAGACACAACGCGTTAGGGAGGGCATGTTAGCCCTCCCCTACAGGTGGTTATCATAAATTTAATGGCGCAGAGCGGTTGAATTTTTGCAATGACGATACTTTTTAATAGCACCACGCAATGATTAGATCAACTTAACACAAAGGAGGAAACCCCTATGCCAAACGACTTTTACAACGAAAAAAATCATGGAAGTTATGAGATTTTCAATCTCGGAGATTTGGAATTACAACGCGGTGGTTCGTTGCCAAATTGCAAACTCGCTTATGCAACGGCAGGTGAACTCGCTACTGCAAAAGACAATGCAATACTCTTTCCGGTGATGTTCTCTGGCACCAGCGGTAGCCTACAGCATTATATAGGCGAAGGGTTAGCACTTGACCCTAAAAAATACTTCATTATTATCCCTAACCAACTTGGCAACGGGCTTTCCAGTTCTCCTAACAATAGTGATGCTCCGTTTAATGCAAGCTCGTTTCCACCATTGGATATTGCCGACGACGTACGCGCCCAGCACCGCTTGCTTAGCGAGCACTTCGGCATCACCGAACTACAACTGGTTGTCGGCTGGTCTATGGGGGCGCAGCAAACTTATGAATGGGCAGTGCGCTATCCGGATATGGTGCGCCGTGCTGCACCGATTGCCGGCACTGCCAAAGTAACTCCGCACGACGCACTTTATGTGGATACTTTCTGCGAGGCACTCAAGTCCGATCCGGTTTGGAACAACGGAGACTACGGCGATGATATCGTCAAAGACGGCTTGCAACGCTTAGCTCGGGTATTTGCGCTAATGGGTGTATGCCCCGAATTCTACAAGCAACAACTGTGGCAAAAGATTGACATTAAGTCTATGGACGAGTTTTTGAGCGGCTTTTGGGAAAAATGGTTTGCACTGATGGATCCCAATGTATTGCTATGTATGGCAGACAAATGGAAAAACGGCGATGTGAGCATTCCGTACGACGGTGATTTGAATAAAGCCTTGCGGCGTATTACTGCCCGCACAACCGTTATTGCTTTTTCCGAAGATATGTTTATACCCGAACAGGACTGTCGTGCCGAACAAGAGATGATACCCAACAGTAAGATAGAAGTGCTGGATAGCCTATGGGGACATTTCACTACCATGGGTTTATTTGCAGAGGACTTTAAGCGTATCAACGAAATACTTGCCGGCCTGCTCGCCAATTAGATAACGTTAAGGCTTTGCACCGTAGGGGAGAGCTAACATGCCCTCCCCTACCCATATTGGATCCTTGTACCACCCAACCGCTCTGCGCCATTGAATTATGAGAACCATGCAGATGGCGCGTGGCGGTTACCTCATTTTCACGATTATAAGGCTAAAATAGTCTTTATTTGAGAGTAAACAAGATGTCTGATATAGCCCTTTATAACACGTTAAGAAAAATTCCTGATGTATCCGATGCCGAAGCAAAGGAAGCGGCTACTGGTATAGCTAGTGCAAAAGATGTGGCAACTAAAGATTACATAGATGCTAAGATTGAGAAAATGACGCGAGTACTAATCATGTGGATGGTTGGTGTTGGTGTGGCAGTTGCTGGAGTAGTAATTGCCGTGGTGGGATAGCTTGATAAGCTACGATACCAATGCCGTCACGGCTCTACGCGTAGCTTCGGTTATACCTGCTTCCGACTGGCTGTGTCCGGCTTTTTCTACGGTTACAACTCGGCTGTGCGGCCAGCGGCGTGCTAAGGAATGTGCGGTTTGTGGTGGGCACAATAGATCGTAACGCGCTTGGACAATGATGCCGGGGATATTATGCAGGTAATCAGCCTTTTCGAGCAATAGCCCTGACGATAAGAAACAGTGATTGGAAAAGTAATGCGCTTCCATGCGCGGCGTAGCAGGCATTTGATCCCGTTTCCCAATAACATCTAGCGATAGCTTTGAGGGTAAAATGCGATCGGTAGACATCGGCAATTGCAATACTGACAAAGCACGTTCGTAATCATGCCAAACGAAGGTTGCCGGATGAGATATTGATGGGTCGTCGTTGAGGATACGTTTGTAATACGCTTGCAGAGGCTCTTGCCTTTCATTATCAGGCAATAAACCGATAAAAATTTCGTACAGCTCAGGATAAAAAATCTTGGGCAAGTCTATGAAGGCTCGTTGTATTTCATCGTCATCCCCCAGAAACAGAGAGCGCAAAACAATTCCGGTGACGGCGGAAGGATAGTTTTCGGCATATGCTATCGCCAGCAAAGCACCCCACGATCCGCCAACAACCATCCATTTTTCTATTGCTAGGCTATTGCGTATTAGTTCAATATCTTCCACCAGATACTGAGTCTCGTTTTGCTCTAGACAGCCCTTGGGTGTGCTGCCACCGGCACCCCGTTGGTCGGGGGCAATGACACGAAATTTCTCTAGATCGAACAAGTCGCACAGGCCAACGCGACAACCGCTACCAGGACCGCCGTGTAGGTAGACAACCGGATATCCGTCCTCAGGGCCGTATTCTTTTACCGCAAGTTTATGCAGGCTGTCGGTTTCTATGCTATAACTACAGCGAGGTTGGGGGTAGGGCATTTAAGAATATATAATGGGGCTAAAAAAGTATCCTTCAACCGTAGGGGAGGGCATGTGGGACTGTTGAAAAAGTATTTCATGCACCGTAGGGGCGGATTTATATATCCGCCCTAACCCAACGTACTTGCACGATTTATACATTCATTTCGTTTATGGAAACCAAAACCAAATGGCGCAAAGCGATTGGGTTTGTGCGAGACGGTACCGTAGGGCGGATATGCAAATCCGCCCCTACCGTTTGCATAAATTCAATGGCGCAAGCGGTTGGGTTCATGCAATGTCGGTACTTCTTCAACAGTCCCATGTTAGCCCTCCCCTACAGTTGGTTACCATAAATTTGATGGCGCAAGCGATTGGGTTCATGCAATGACGATACTTTTTCAACAGCCCCAAAATCAAGCGGTTTTGCTCGTGCAGAAAGGTACTTTAGGGAGGGCATGTGGGACTGTTGAAAAATAGAACCGCCGTTTGTTGCAGTAGCACAAACGGCGTGACTTTGTGCGGAAACGCAGTGACCACCCCGTCAGGCTTCGCCTGCCACCCCTCCAAAGGAGGGGAATGTACTGATGCAGATACTTTTTCAACAGCTCCACATTAGCTCTCCCCTACAGTTGGTTACCATAAGTTTAGTGGCGCAAGCGATTGGGTTCATGCAATGACGATATTTTTTCAACAGCCCCAAAATCAAGCGGTTTTAACCGGTATTCCTCCTATGCGTCTATAATCAAACGGCACTTCAGTGCGATGCGATTCTAAATTGGCAATTTCTACTAGTTGCTCGTGATGCTCGGAGAATTCACAAGCTGGATCCATATTGGCAGCATCGCCGGTAATTGCGAATGCTTGGCAGCGGCAACCTGCCCAATCTATGGTATGGCGCGGGCAAGCACGGCATTTCTCAGGCATCCAATCGGTACCGCGAAATCTCTCAAATGCTTCGGAGTCTTGCCAAATGTCCATAAGGCTACGGTCTTTCACATTATCAAAGCTCAGCGAGGTAATACTTTCGGCGGCATGACACGGCATCACTTTGCCCGACGGGGTGATGTTCAGAAATTGTCTGGCCCACCCTCCCATACATGCCTTAGGTCGCTTGGCATAGTAATCTGGGACCACATAATCGATGGTCAAAATACCTTTTAGTTGCTCAATTGCCCTCTCTACAACTTCGGTTGCCACTTCCAGCTGTTTCCGTAACGGCATGAGTGCTGCACGGTTATGGTATGCCCAACCGTAGTATTGCACGTGTGCTACCTCAAGCCGAGAAGCTCCCAAATTGACTGCAAAATCAATAATCGAAGGAAGATTTTCTATGTTCATTTTATGTATAGGTGCATTGACGGTTAATGACAAATTATTGTCCTTCACTGCTTTGGCAATCCTAACTTTCTGCTTAAAACTATGTTTATTACCGCTGATGTGGTTAGCGGTGTCTTCTTTGCTGTCTTGTATGCTAATTTGTACATGCTTCAACCCGTAGCGAGTGAGAGTTTCCATGCGTTTTTCATCGAGCGAAGCTGCGGAAGTAATCAAATTACTATACAACCCCAGTTCCTCGGCTGCTTTCACCAAATCTTCAAGGTCTTTGCGAACCGCAGGCTCTCCACCGGAAAAATGCACTTGCAAAATTCCCATGCTCACCGCTTGCTCCAGCACATCGCACCACTGCTCAGTAGTCAATTCACCTGCAGCGCGCTCCAGTTGTTCGGGATTAGAGCAATAGGGGCATTGCAAGGGGCAACGGTGCGTCAGTTCGCACAAAATAGAAACCGGCATCCCAATGCTTTGATCTTTGGCACTCATATCGTCATAAAGTCCTTATCTACTAAATCTTGCAACATCGCTTCTACATCCTTTTGAATCTCATTACAAGGTGCATTATACTCTTTTGCCAATTTCTCGGAAATAGATGCAACTGTGGTTTTCCCGTCGCACAACCGTAAGATTGCCAGCGCAATCTCGTCTGGTGTCAATAAGCGTTCTGGTGCCAATAATACCCAAGCGTCGCGTACCTTATCGTGGTGTAGTCTGATATGTGTGGGTAATATCGGTATAGATTCAGCCGCCACTATCACGCGATCAGTAGGTTTTTGCTTATTGGTCATTCGGTACAAAACAGTCTGGTGGCACCAGACGCGGTTCCACATAAGAAAAATACAACGCGTCCAGTTGGCTCCACAAAATATCACATTTGAAGCGCAATGCGTTTAATACGCCTTCCTGCTCACCAATCGTGATGGCGTAATCAAGCACATACTGGAGCGCAAAATCCACATCGCGCCGAGCTTGAGTCAATCTAGGTTTGAAATAGGCCAATGTCTCTTCGGTTATAAAATCGTAATTTTTCAACATGCCGGAAACCCTTTCGGCAATAATCGTCGGTGAAAAAATTTCAGTCAACGAAGAGGCGATTGCTTCAAGTAGCGGCCGCTCCGATACAAAGCGTACATAGGCATCGGCAGAAAATTTTGATGCCGGCAAAGCACCGTCTTGCGATATTACATAATCGCGTGTCAAGTCTAAACCGTCGGTCAGTTTCAACCAGCGTTCTATTCCACCTCCGCTTGTTTCGCTGCCGTCATGGTCTTCTATTCTCTGCCGCCACTCGCGGCGCATAACATTACAAGGCATTCTCGCCATCAAATAGGTGTCTTTAATAGGAATAATCGCTTGATAACAATAGCGATTTAATGCCCATGCTTGGACTTGTCCACGACTCAGTTTCCCAGTGTGCAACAAACGATGAAAAGGATGCTTGTCGTGGTAGTAACGCTCGCCTATATCGTGCAGATTTTGTTTGAGCTGCTCTGGTGTCAATTTTTTTTCTAAAGTGATTCTCATAATAAAATTTCCATTCCGTCGTGTGATATTGTCCAACCTGATGCTTCGACAATTTTTCTTTCGGGTGAGTTTTCTAGTAATACAGGATTGGTGTTGTTGATGTGAATATATACTTTCCGATTTATGTCAACATCACTAAAAGCTCTGAGCGAACCGTCTTCGCCATCCATATTGATATGTCCCATCCGCTCACCGGTTTTCTGTCCGACTCCCATTTTGACCATTTCGTCGTTTTTGAATAAAGTGCCGTCAAAAAACAAAAGTTCGGCACCGTTTAGCCTTTGTTTCAGCGAGTCGGGCACTTGAGCACAACCCGGTATGTAGTAGAACGAAGCACTACTTCGCAAGTCTCGTATATGCAAACCTACCGTATCGCCTTCCTGAGTACCAAAGTTGTCGTCTTGGCTCGCATCCTCCAAAAATAAAGCCACTTTGCCGGGAACGGCAAACGCTTCAACTTCAATGCCTAAAGATTCACCTTGCGCATCTTTAACCTCAAAAGCATTTGATAATTCAAAGGTGTCGCGTTTGACATAATCGGGATTGAGTACATTGAATATGCTGTTTGATGCAAGTATGCTTTGCACTCTGTCGGATGCATAAATGCGAAAAGGTTCGCTTTCTCGCATCGTGAGTAGGCCGGCGATATGATCTACATCGCCGTTGGTTAAAATAACCGAATTAATAGGGCTGCCTCTCAGTCCGTTGCATGGATGGAGTGCTTTGTTTTGATTAACTTGATAACGTAAATCAGGAGAGCAGTTCAAAAGTAAGAATTTACGATCGTCCGATGAAATAGCTATTGAGGATTGGCTTCTAGGAATTGATGAGGGGTTGCTGTTTCTGGCTAGCCTACAAAACTGCGTGTTGCAGTTCCATTGGGGAAATCCACCTCCTGCTGCCGATCCTAATACAACAATTCGCATTGTGATTAGTTTTCGACAGCAGTTGGTAGATAACTAAATGATCTATTTAGAGCTCTGCGCAGGCATAGCAGTTAATCTCCATGCCGACGGAAGTTTCTCTAATAGAAGGTTGTTTCCAGTGTTTCATTTTTCACCTCCAGTTATTAACAACTTTAATTAACTCGTTCCACAAGTATCCATTCAATAGTGAATGGTATCTGTGTATCGTTAGTAGATATTAGCATGATATGCCTAATCTCACAATAGAAATCTAATTAATAATCTATATTACAGCGATAATAAATATAATAAAAGTTGATATAAAATGCTTCTTATATCAAAACTTTAATACAATAAATTTCGCTCTCAAAAACAGCGAATTTCAGCCTCGGCTTGGGCTGTACGCAACTGTTCAACCTTTTTATTGACCCATTCCACATCACGGAACATGGCGGTGCGTTCTCCCGACATTAGTCTCATTCTAACCGCAGTCTCGGCATCCACATACTCTTCATAAGTCATTAACTCGGCAATCGCATCTACGCTACACGAGCATTTATCAAGCATTTCTCGTGACTGACCATTCGTACTCATGCATGCGAACACATATTCTGCGCGAGTACTGGTTGGAAAATCATTCGCAACAGCTTGCTCAGTCACTAGAAAACCACACATCAAAAAAAACACCATTGGTGTTTTTCTGTATCCTTTAATAATTTGTCCTAATTTCATTTCTGCTTCCTCTTTGCTTTGTTAATCAGTTATTACTTGCTCGTGTCGACGCGATTAAATTGTATTACTGTAGATTCAATCGGCTCTTTGGGGTCATCGTCTTTTTCGGCATCGGCACTAGAAGGTATCAGAGTGCTGATACTATATACTCCGCCCGGCACCGCATCGCTAAGGACAAATTCATAATACTTTTTTGGATAGTCCTTGTAAAGCTCAGCGTCTTGCTGTTCAACCAAAGGTTGAAAAAACACTTTGTGTGCTGTTTCTTTACGACCCTCAAAATCAATTTTAATTTCCTCACTGTCGGCAGTATTTAGAAATGCCTGACGCAACAAGTGGCGAAAGTAATGGTGTGTTACTTTACTACCGCTGTCCATTTTTTCTACGTCCCATTGCAGAAAAAACATCAGCAACGGGTTAGAACGAAAATCCCTAATATCGGAGTAGGGTCTGTTATTTTCTCCGCTCAAGAATGAAACTTCCACATCTTTGCCACCTTGCTCTGAAATACCTTTAACGGTCAAGGTAATCTCATCGTTAAAGCTAATCGTATTCGCTCCGTGCTGACGAAAATCGTAATATAGGACGGCTTCGGTTTTTATGTTATCCAAGTGCGGAGTAGAAAATAATAACCTTTGTGCATCGGAATAGTCGTTGGCGGTTTGTTCCATCTTCTCTTTGCTCGGTTGTGTTTCGGCAAATGCAAATGTTATACAAAACAACAAAACTGCACATACATATATGCGCATATTAAATAAATATCTCATCTTAATTATCCTCTTGTTCATTAATAAATTTGGGCATCGGTACTGCTTTACCACGCTCCAGTTCATAACCCAAGGTTTCCCATTCGTCGCTACCGCCGGGGAACCAATAAACGTTACTATAACCCAATTCAAGCGCACGCTTTGCTGCGTTCCACGACATCCAGCAATCCGTAAGGCAATAAAAGACCAGTGGTGGATTATCTTTCTCTGCCACTATTCTCTCTAGATTCTCTATCAAATACTCCTTAAACAACGGTGAAATAGGTCCGTCTCCGACATTGGGTAACCACACGCTTCCGGGTAGATTATACCGTGGTGGTGTGCGCCATAAACGGTCGGGAGGGAAATTGGGTGGTTTACGCTCAAGTGGCAATACATCTATCAATACAGTTTGCTTATTCTCTTGCATCAAAGCGTGTAGTTGAATAGAGTCCACTACTGTTGCTCCTGCCAAAGTGTCAGGGGTGGGTGTTCTATATTCGCTCATACGATAGCCTTTCGGCTCAGGAATAATGCCGCTGGCATCCACCGGCATTACAATAGCTATAGCCACTAGCAAAGGCGTTATAGAGTGTATTCGCACTATCTTGCTACTAACGGCACACCGTATTCAGTCAAAATGGCATCTATTTCTTCTTGATTCCGGCGTATGAATGTATTCAAGGTTTTTTTCCATTCAGCCTCTCCGCGCCTAATACCCATCGTCATAGAAAAAACCATTGGATATGCTTCGGAGTCATATTCGGCTAAAGAAACGATTTCAAAAGGCGAATCATACTTCTTATTGAAGTATCCGGCAATCGGTCCCCACAAAACCGCAATATCTAATTTACCAGCTATCATATCTTTTATAATTTGTTCACCCGGTGAATCCGCTCGCGTATCCACGTACAAATGATACGGAGACACCTGTTCCATCAGACCTTGATCCAGCAATAATCCGCTCGGCGGTGTTCCAGCGACTACACCTATGCGTAGTTTTCGCTCTCGTATAACTTCGTCGGTCAACGAAGTTACCTTATAATCGGCTTCCGACGGATAAACGATTACAAAAGACGATTTATAGTATGGGTTGGTATTCAAGATTAACTCGTGGGCAGCCGAAAAGCCGATTATCACATCGCATTTTCGTGCTCGCAGAGTAGTACGAACGAATCCAAAACTTTGCGGAAACCAAGAGTAAATTACAGGTAATGCCAAACTATCGGCAAGAAGTTTGGCTATTTTATTTTCAAATCCTTGCTGTAATCTATTTGAAAACGGTAAATTACTCGGATCGCCGCACACACGTAACGATGTCCGAGATTGTATTTCGGTCACACCTTCGGCAGATACTTGAGAAGCATATATTAGCGATATAGCGAAAATAATAGCTAGATAAAGTTTCATAATCTTTATCTTTTGTAGGTTTAGCTTATGAGCCCATGCAGGCTTTATCTCTCTCTGTAGCTTCTGCAGGTTTAGCCTGTTTATCAGGACGTTCCGTTCCTATTGCCTTATCGGCTCTTGCATAAAGGTATGCATAGATATCATCCAAGTAACACATTACGTTTAAGTTTGTTCCAAAGGCAGGCATAACATTATTCGCAGTTGCAGTGACATTTATTCTCCCATTTACGACTACTTCCCAAAATTCTTCATAACTAATATTTTTCGTTGAGTCTAGCAAATTAGGAGCAAAAGTACTTCCTAACCCAGCAGGTCCATGGCACACATGGCATTCGGCATGATAGCGTCTGAAACCACTAAATGTATACCAATCCACTCTACCTTCATCATCAATACTATAGGGTTTTTCTTCCGCTACGGTTGTTTCATCGGAAAACGCTTGGCCTGGCATCAGAATCAAAGCAAGAAACACAGTGCCTAGCAATATAAAAAGCGATTGTTTTATCCTTTCAGAAATCATAATTTTATCTCTCCACGTAAATAAAAAAGCCCGCCCTCCGTAAAAAATTCGGAGGGCGGACATATCAAGGTTTTGAATCCTTGGTTACTGTTTCTCTTTTAAGCTCTGATTAGAGAGAGAATACAGTTAATACACCACCTAGTTTGGTGTAGTTTTCCAGATGACGATAGCCACCTACTGCACCCAAACCATCAGAGTCTTCGGTCAGTCCAGCAGCCATTCCTATGCCTGCCCAACCACCAATACCTGAAAGGACAGCAACATATTGCTTGCCTTTGTGTGTGTAGGTCATTACGTTACCAATAATGCCCGATGGGGTTTTGAACTTATACAGTTCTTCACCAGTCTTGGCATCAACGGCCTTCAGAAAACCTTCAAGCGTGCCGTAGAAAACGATACCGCCGGCTGTTGCCAAAGCACCGCTCCATACGGAGAATTTCTCTTCATTGCTCCACTTGATCTCACCAGTGCCTGCATCCCAGGCAATGAAATTGCCCATGTGATCATCGCCTTCTGGCGGATACATCGCAAGTGTAGCACCAACGTAGGGTTGTCCTGCAGTATAGCTAACTCTGAATGGCTCATAATCCATGCAGACATGGTTAGTCGGTACATAGAACATGCCAGTCATCGGAGAGAAAGCTGCCGGTTGTTGGTCTTTAGTGCCTAGCGCAGCGGGGCAGATGCCGGTTGTGTTGACATCTTCGCCTTGCTCACCAGGAGCATATTTCGCCACAACTTGCGGGCGACCAGTCTTCATATCAACGTGGGTTGCCCAGTTAACCACAGGGTCATACTTTTCAGCAACCAGCAATTCACCAGTTACACGATCGAGTGTGTAGCCGAAGCCATTACGATCGAAGTGCACCAATGCTTTGCGCATTTGCCCATTAACATCAATGTCAGCCAATATCATCTCGTTGATACCGTCATAATCCCATTGATCCCATGGTGTCATTTGATAGACCCACTTGGCTTGTCCGCTATCTGCATCGCGTGCAAATATCGTCATTGACCAACGGTTGTCGCCGGGACGCTGAACAGGGTTCCAAGTGCTGGGGTTACCAGTGCCGTAGTAGACCAAGTTGGTGTCCGGATCATACGAGAACCAGCCCCAAGTCGTGCCACCACCAATTTTCCATTGGTCTCCTTCCCAGGTTGTCATACCTGAGTCTTTACCAACTGATTGTCCGAGGTGTGTGGTTTGCGGTCCCATCAAAGTGTCGGAATCGGGTCCCATCGAGTAGCCTCGCCAAACTCTTTCGCCGCTATTAACGTCGTATGCAGTTAGGTGACCACGAACACCAAATTCGCCGCCACTGATACCGATATAGACTTTGTCATCAACAACCATGGGTGCCGCAGTACCGGTTTGACCTTTGGAAATGTCACCGTTTTTAGCACTCCACATCATTTTACCGCTCATGGCATCTAGTGCAACTAGAGTGGTATCGGCTTGATGTAGGAATATCTTACCGTGCCCGTAAGCAACGCCGCGATTCACAGTATCGCAACACATCACTGGGATTGTCGCCGGGTCTTGCTTGGGCTCATATGTCCAAGCGATGCTGGCATCGTTATCAAGATCCAATGCAATCACTTTGTTCGGGAACGGTGTATGAACATACATCATACTACCAATCACTAGCGGGTTACCTTCGTGTCCTCTAAGAACACCTGTAGAGAAGGTCCATGCAACGTTTAGATCACCGACATTATCAGCATTAATTTGATCTAATGCGGAGTATCTATGATTGGCATAGTTACCAGTGGGCATAACCCACTGATTGGGGTCTTCAGACATCTTCATCAACATGGAATCAGCATGTAGACTGGATGTCCCGACCAAGGCAACTAATGCTGCCGTAAAGAATGTAGATATAAATCTCATTTCTTCCTCCTTTTTTGTACAAAAAGAATGTAGCATCCATTCAACTCAAGCAATTTGACTTTCGCCAAAATCACTTCGGACTTCATGTCCATTGAGAACAGTTTCAGAAGAATCCATACTTCTAGCTGTTCTGTATGTGACTATAGCAGAAAGATACTATATTGTCCTTTTTTAGAACGAGAAATATTATTGAATTAATTCGGAGCAAAACATATCAAATAGCCATAGAACATAAGCTATATAATGCTTTAACAATCCTGATTAAAATAAATAAATAAGGAAATTAGATAAAATAAATGTGGTTATGCCTGCCAAGGCATCAAAAATTTTTAGAAATATCCTTTTGACCAAAAAGTTCCGGGCATTAGTTGGGTACTGTTACCAACCGCTTCAGTGCCGCCAATTTCGGACAATATCTCCATCAGTTGTACTGCACTCTTTCGTTCGGCTTCTCCCCACTGCAACGGGATACCCTCGCGATAGCGGTTGCGCAACGCAATAAATGTTGCCTCATTCTCTGCGCGCATCATTGGTCGCAATCTCTCCCATGCTTCGTCATCTTTGCGCAAAAGTTCTCTAGCATTGCGTATTGCAGTATTGAATCTTTCGACTAGCCCGTCATGCTGCTCTGCCCAATCGTTGCGAAAAGTGTAACCCACCATTGGTATCGGATCTATGCCTAGATCCTTCATCACATCGGACATTTGCACTAGGGGACGATAGTTCATAGCTTCCAGACGAGCGCAGTAGTGCCAAAAATTCAAAACTGCGTCTAGGTTATTTCGTTCTATTTGCCCGTTTAGTAGCGGTGGTGCCGCATAATTAACATCAACGTTGTCAGACAACTTAAAGTTATTTTCTTTGACTCCCCAGGCTTGCAATAACAACCAGCTTTTGTCGTATGCACCGCCTGCCACTCCTAATCTCAGGTCGCGCAAATCAGATAACGACTTGATATTGGCATCGGGTGGTACCATAACTGCGCCCAATGACGAAGAGTAGGGAATAAAACTAAAGTCGTCTCCATCAGCCCGTTCGCGCGACACCCAAACCCAGTCGGTTACAATCATATCTACTTCCCTACTCTGGAAGATGATATGCACGGCTTGCTTATTTGCATAAGGCATGACTTCAATACGAATGCCTTGCTCAGTGTCAAGACCGTAATGTTGTGCAGTATCAAGTTCCCAATTTACCGTGCCGAATTGTAGTGTGCCGACACGCACCGTTTGGGCTGCATTGGTTACACTGCTAATCAGGATTGTCAGTACGAACAAAGTCAGTACTATATATTGTCTCATCAGAATTCTCTCAAACGTTTTTGGAAATTGAATGTGAAAAACAGTTAGTTTTTCGCCGATGCCGCTTTCCCAGCAATAATCTCTTTGATGCTTGACGGGTCGGCCAGCGTAGAGATGTCGCCAAGGTTGTCGGTATCGTTACTCGCAATTTTGCGTAGAATACGGCGCATGATTTTGCCGGAACGTGTTTTGGGCAAATTCGGAGCCCACTGGATGACATCAGGAATTGCAATTGCACTGATTTTATGGCGCACTAATTCGAATAACTCTTGTTTTATAGCATCGGCACCGGCAGTGCCTTCCATTAAGGTCACATAAGCGTATATGCCTTGTCCTTTGATGTCGTGTGGATACGCAACCACGGCAGCTTCCGCAACCTTGTCGTGTTCAACCAATGCGCTTTCAATTTCGGCGGTACCTAAGCGATGCCCCGATACATTAATAATGTCGTCAACGCGTCCGGTAATCCAGTAATAACCGTCTTCGTCTCTACGACATCCGTCGCCGCTGAAGTATTTACCGGGAAAAGTACTGAAGTAGGTATCTATGAATCGTTGGTGGTCGCCATATACGGTGCGCATCTGTCCCGGCCACGGTTTGGTAATCACTAGATTGCCTTCACAGGCACCTTCAAGTTCGTTTCCTTTATCATCTACTATCGCCGGGCAAATACCAAAAAAGGGTCGTGTTGCAGAACCTGGTTTTAGTGTGGTTGCACCGGGTAGTGGTGTGATCATGTGGCCACCGGTTTCGGTTTGCCACCAAGTATCTACAATCGGGCAACGTTGATCTCCGACTGTTTTGTAGTACCATTGCCACGCTTCGGGATTAATCGGTTCACCCACTGTGGCGAGAAGACGCAGACTACTGCGGTCGGTCTTACGTACTGGTGCATCTCCCAAACGCATCAACGCGCGGATAGCGGTCGGTGCGGTGTAGAAGATATTAACGCGATGTTTGTCTACAACTTGCCAAAAGCGCGAAGCGTCGGGATAAGTCGGGACACCCTCAAACACCAGCGTGGTGGCAGCGTTGGCAAGTGGACCATAAACAATATATGAGTGGCCAGTAATCCAGCCAATATCTGCGGTGCACCAATAGATCTCTCCGTCGTGGTAATCAAAGCTATATTTATGCGTTATTGCGGCGTATAGCAAATAGCCGCCCATAGTATGCAAAACGCCTTTGGGTTTCCCAGTAGAACCCGAAGTATAAAGTATGAATAAAGGATCTTCGGCATTCATCGCCTCGGCAGGACAATCAGTATCTGCCTCGTCGCAAAGTTCGTGAAACCAAGCATCGCGATCGCTAATAAAAGGTATTTTCTCTCCAACATGTTTAACAACGATCACACGGCGAACATTTGGGCATTGTGTCAAGGCTTCGTCTACGTTGGCTTTTAAGGGAACTGGTTTGCCACCTCGTACGCCTTGATCGGCAGTGATGACAACGCGACAATCCGAGTCTAGGATACGACTACGCAATGATTCCGACGAGAAGCCGCCGAATACCACCGAATGAACGGCACCAATACGAGCACACGCCAACATTGCAACAACGGCTTCTACGATCATCGGCATATAAATGCAAACCCGATCACCTTTGCGCACGCCGTCGGCTTTTAATGCGTTGGCAAAGCGACATACCAGGCGGTGCAATTCACGATAACTGAAAGTTTTGGAAACATTCGGGTCATCGCTTTCCCAAATGATTGCGGTGCGGTCGCCGTGTTTATCCAAATGACGGTCTAGACAGTTATAGCAAACATTCAGCTGGGCACCTTCAAACCAGCGTATCAGTCCTTTATGGTAATCCCATTCTAGAACTTCGGACCAGGGGCGTGACCAGCTAATCAATTGTTGCGCTTGCTCACTCCAGAATTTTTCAGGATTGTTAATGGATTCATTATAAAGATGCTGATAGGCTTCTGCATCAAGAAGCGTATTTTCCGCGATAGTTTCGGGTACTGGATATAAAGAGGAGGACATCTTAATTGCGTTTACTTATCAAAAAAACAATGCCCGCCGATACATGAACCTATATCGGCAGGCATTAAGGCACTTACTACGCTTAAGAGATATTGACGGTGACCGCTTTGAGTTCGGTATAGTTTTCCAATACCGCTTCACCCATTTCACGTCCCCAGCCGGATTGCTTGTAACCACCAAAAGGCAATGCAGCATCAAAAACGTTGTAGCAATTAATCCACACGGTGCCTGCTCTCAGACGAGATGCCAAGCGATGTGCTCTGCCGATATCTCTAGTCCATATACCAGCTGCCAATCCGTAGATTGTGTCGTTGGCATTCTTGACTATATCGTCGTCCAATTGCTCAAACGGCATCATGGTGACCACTGGTCCGAAAATTTCTTCCTGATTGACTTGCATATCTTGCTTGGTGTTAACCAGAACTGTCGGCTCAACGAAATAACCCGAACCGTCTTTTTTCTTTCCGCCGACCACTGCTTCAGCACCGTCGCTTAGACCCGAGTCTAAATAACCCGAGACTCGCTCATGCTGGATTTTGGATACCATCGGCCCCATCTCAGTATTTGGATCCAATCCCGGACCCAATTTGATTTTGGATGCCATATCGGAAACGCCTTCAACAATCTTGTCAAAGACTTTAGTATCAGCGTATATACGCGAACCGGCACAGCAGCATTGTCCATGGTTAAAGAAAATAGCATTCGCCGTTCCTTGAATAGCAACATCCATATCGGCATCGTCAAGTACGATGTTCGGAGATTTTCCTCCGAGCTCAAGCGAAACTTTTTTCAGGTCGCTTGCCGCAGCTTGCACGATCAACTTGCCGACTTCGGTCGAACCAGTGAAAGCAACTTTGTCTACGCCCGGATGAGAAGCAAGTGATGCACCTGCGGTTTCTCCATAACCAGTTATGATATTAATCACACCGTCTGGAACCCCCGCCTCTTGTATAATTTCTCCGAGTCTGAGTCCTGATAGCGGTGTTTCTTCCGCTAATTTAAGAACAACGGTGCAACCTGTTGCCAGTGCTGGGGCTAATTTCCAAGCTGCCATCAGTAGCGGGAAATTCCACGGGATTATTTGTCCCACTACGCCGATAGGCTCTCTCAATGTGTACGAATGATATTGTGCGCCGGGAGTGTAAGGCACCGATAGGGAGATTGTGTCTCCGTGCATTTTCGTTGTCCATCCAGACATATAATGGAATATGTCGGCTGCCAACGGCACATCGGCTACCCGTGCCACAGTGACCGGCTTACCGTTATCAAGCGACTCTAGCTCAGCAAGTTCATCTACATTGTCTAAAATCAAGTCACCAATTTTGGCTATCATTCTGCTACGCTCGGAGGGCGACATCGCTGGCCAACGCCCGCTCTCAAACGCCCTTCGCGCAGCTTTAACGGCTAAATCAACATCTTCTTTATCGCCTTCTGCAACATGTGCAATAACCTCTTCGGTTGCCGGATTAACAACCTCCAACGTCTTACCGGATACCGAAGATACCCATTTACCATCAATGAGCATTTTTCTTTGCTCTTGTATAAATTGTTGAACTGATGTATCCAGTTCAAACTTTTCAGCAGCTACATTCATAATGTATACCTCCTAATAGTTGTGAATTATAAAAAATTAGATTATAACAAAATTATGGGAATAGTAATACCGTTGATTCTTTATTTTTATTTAAGAATATATTAACTAAAAGTTTTTGCTAAATTTGCTTGATGTGTCATTTTAGTCCCATCTGTGCTTTTAATATTTCCTTTTGGGTTTGTTGGCTTTGGCGGTTTTTTAGTTCTTGTTGTAGTAATCGGGTATTGTGTATTTCATAGCGGGATTGTGCCTGTGCGGCGTGCCGACGTTGCTTGGATATGCTGCGGTATTGATGTTTGGCGTTGCGGTATATTTGAGTGAGCGGGATATGGCTGGGGCAGACGGCATCGCACGAACCGCACAATATACAGTCGGGCAATCCCCCGTCAATCGCAGCATCTATGTCACAGGCTTGTATAAGTTGATAAAGGCTGTGGGCAGGCAAATCCACCGGGCATATATCGTTGCACCTATCGCAATGGATGCAAGCTGTTTCTGCTTTGACAGGCTGATTGGCAATCTTGTTGGGCTTGGTTTCTGTCATTTCTATGCAGTCCATCGGACATGGGGCTACGCACAACTCGCAGCCAGTGCAGTATTGTTCTATGACACTGTGCATATATTCGTGCGCGCCAATGATGGCATCTACCGGACATGCTTTGATACATAAGGTGCAACCAATGCAATCGGCTTCTCTAATGCGGGCTATGAGAGGTGTTGTTGTTGCGGCGGCAGGTTGTTTGCTTAGGGTTTCGCGCCCCAACAGTCGGCTCAATGCGACGATGGTGGTTTGTCCGCCGGGCGGACATTGATCTATGGGCGCATTGCTTTTCACGATGGCTTGAGCGTAAGGCTTACAGCCCGGGTAGCCACACTGCGCACATTGTGTTTGCGGTAACAAGGCATTGACCTTAGAGACTAGGCTGTCGTCGGTCGGGGCAAGATAGGCAGCCAAGCGTTCTACCGCATATCCTATCAACAACGCAGTAGCACCGAAGATTAATATAGCCATAGCCATAGTCATCAAACGCTGTCTAATCCGCTAAAGCCCATAAACGCTATGGACATAATGCCGGCGGTAATCATTGCAATACCAGCACCTTTGAAGGGGCTCGGTACATCGGCGTGTTCCAACTTTTCTCGTAGGCTTGCAAAGATAATCAACACGACCGCAAAACCTATCGCAGCACCAAAACCCATAAACAATGCTTCCATAAAACTCTCGGCATTGCGGCTGTTGAGCAGAGTGACCGCAAGCACCGCACAATTCGTAGTAATCAAAGGCAAATAAATGCCGAGCATGTTATGTATTAGCGGGTTCATTTTATGTATCGTCATCTCAGTTAATTGAACCACCACCGCGATCAATAATATGAACACCAAAGCGTTCAGATATTCCAGCTTATATGGTATCAGTAAATAATGTTGCACTAGATAACTGAGCACCGACGCCATTGTCAGCACGAATAGCGTGGCAAGCGACATGCCGATTGCGCTGTCAATACGGCGCGAGGTGCCTAGCAGTGGGCACAGCCCTAAAAACTTGGCGAGTATGAAGTTGTTGATGAGCGCAACATTGATGACAATTAATATATAGTCTTGCATGGCAAGCGATATTTTATTTGATTTGCAACCCAGCCTTCGCACCCTGATCGGGCGTCAATAAAAATAGATCAGTGCCGTCTCCTGCTGCCAAGACCATACCGTGTGAAGTGCCAAAGCGCATCTTTTTAGGTTCTAGATTGGCAACAACGACTACATGTCTTCCGACTAGATCGGCACTGCTATAAGCACTTTTGATCCCTGCCAGGATCTTGCGAGGTTCTTTTTCTCCCAAATCCACCGAGAGTTCCAATAGCTTATCGGCACCGTCCACCTCTTTGGCAGAAACAATGCGCGCAACGCGCAAGTCTAGTTTTTGGAAGTCGGCAAGCGTAATCGTCTTGGCATCGGATGACGATGCAGTTGTCGTTTGGGCAGCGGATGTTCCTTTTGTCTGGTGACTTGCCGCCTCATCCGCGACCATTGCGTCTACCGTCTTCATCTCAATGCGAATCATCAGCGGCTTGAACCGACTTATAGTGTGATGGTCTTTTCCGTCAAAAGGGTTGTCGTCCCAATGTGCCACTGAGATATTAAGGAATTTCTCGGCTTGTTCAGTCATCACCGGCAAGACTGGTTTCAGATACAGACATAAACGGCTAAACAGCAATAACCCTAGACTGCATATCTCGTGCAGTTCGGCACAAGCACCTTGCTCTTTTGCTATTGCCCATGGTTTATGCTGGTCAATCAGGCGATTGGCTTCGTCGGCAAGCGACATAATCAAACGCATCGCAGCAGCGTATTCTACTTTTTCATAGTTTTGGCAAATCTCTGCTTCCGCCTCCCTAAATTGCTTATAGCAAGGATGCCCCAGCAGTTGCTCGGAACAGATTATGCGGTTGTCAAAGTATTTGGATATAAAACTTGCGCACCGCCCAGCGATGTTGATAACTTTGCCAACCAAGTCGCTGTTCACGCGCAAAACAAAATCCTTCATATTGAGGTCTATATCGTCTATGCCCGAACCTAGTTTGGCAGCAAAGTAATAACGCAGATATTCCGGGTTCAAATGCTTTGCATAAGTTTCGGCTTTAATAAAAGTGCCGCGCGATTTAGACATTTTTGCTCCGTCTACGGTTAGAAAGCCGTGGCTATAAATTCGCGTCGGCAGTCTAAGATTTGCGCTGTCAAGCAGTGCCGGCCAAAACAAAGTGTGAAAATAAGCGATGTCTTTGCCGATGAAATGATGCAGCTCAGTATTGCTGTCGGCATCCCAAAAACGTTTGTAATCCAGACCCTCGCGATCGCAGTAATTCTTAAAGCTGGCAATATAACCTATGGGTGCGTCTAGCCACACATAGAAATACTTGTCCGGATGGTCGGGTATTTCAAACCCGAAGTACGGTGCATCGCGCGAAATGTCCCAATCTTGTAGCCCTGCCGAAAACCACTCATCCAGTTTGTTTTTGATCTCTTGTTGGACACGATCGGACGAGAGCCATGACTTTAGATGGTCTTGAAGCATGCCAAGTTTGAAGAAATAATGCTCCGACTCGCGTAGCACAGGTTTGTCGCCAGAAAGTACTGAGCGCGGATTGATCAACTCCGAGGCGTTATAAGTGGCACCGCAAACTTCGCAACAATCGCCATACTGATCCTTCGCACCACAACGCGGACACTCGCCGCGAATATAACGATCGGGCAGAAACATCTTTGCGCTTTGGTCATAGGCTTGGCGAATAGTGCGCTTTTCTATATACCCCTTTTCTTTGGCGCATTCATAGATATGGTTGCTAATAGCTCGGTTTTCTTTCGAGTGTGTGGAATGGTAGTTATCAAAGCGAATATGAAAAGCCTTGAAATCCCTGATATGCGCTTTGTGCATTTCAGCAATCAACTGCTCAGGCTCCATACCGTCGTCTTGCGCCTTGAGCATGATCGGCGTGCCGTGCGCATCGTCGGCACATATATAGTAGCAACTGTTCCCAACCAACCGCTGAAAACGCGCCCAAATATCAGTTTGTATATATTCCACTAGATGACCGATATGTATCGGCCCGTTTGCATACGGCAAAGCACTGGTTACAAGGATTTCTCTTTTGTCAGTCATAGGATACGCTATTATACATATCCCCAAGCCCGCACCAGCCAATTCCCCTCCTCTGGAGGGGTGGCAGGCGGGAGCCTGACGGGGTGGTGTTTTGCGTACCCACCATTAACCTACTAGCCAATCGGCGGTTCTCCTTTCAACAACCCCATACTAGTTGCCACGATGGCGGTTGCTATCCTGTCGCCGTGATAAAATGCGTTGATGATTAAAATACAATCAAGATATAAGGAATTAGCAAAGTCATAATGGCAAAACCTGCAGAAAAAATACAATCAATAGACAAAGTGGCTGATACTGCCATAACGAATGTTTTCTCAAATAAACGTAATATAAAATCGCCTAACTTAGTCTTACCTAGAAGTTTAGGTCTCAATAAGCGACTTCAAATGGATGGGCTAAAGTTTCTATCAAAGATACCAGACGAGACAATACCTGTGGCATTCTTTGACCCACAGTATCGTGGGGTATTAGATAAATTAAGCTATGGTAATGAAGGAGAAAAACGAGGGAAAGCAAGGGCAAGTTTGCCACAAATGAAAGAGGAAGTAATAGCAAAGTTTATACAAGGCATAGATAAGACTTTGATTCCAAGCGGGCATTTATTTTTATGGATGGATAAGTTTCATTTATGCACTGGTTTTTCAGACTGGTTAAGCGGCACTACTCTGGAAGTTGTAGATATGCTGACTTGGGACAAAGGCAAAATTGGAATGGGTTATAGAACGAGGCGAAGAAGCGAACATTTAATCATATTGCAGAAGTCGCCACGCAAAGCCAAAGGTGTTTGGAAGTTACACAACATACCTGATGTATGGTTAGAGGAAGTAAATAGGAATGGATTCACACATAAAAAACCGGTGCAATTACAGAAAGCACTAATTGCATCTGTGTCTAATTTAGGGGATGTTGTTATAGATCCTGCCAGCGGCAGTTTTTCGGTTATGGAATCTTGTAAGTTATGTGGGCGTAATTTTTTAGGTTGTGATATAAACGGCTAATCTGCCCCGCATGGGACTGTTGAAAAAGTATCGTCATCAAACAAATTTAACCGTTTGCGCCACTAAATCATGGTTACGCGTAAACGAAATGAATGAATGGATTTTTTTTGTAGACGCAACGCGCCAGGAAAGGCATATTGAATTGCCGATTGAACTAGTAGGTTAATGAATTTACGGATTGGTGCGAAGAAGGAGATTATGCAAATTATAATAACTAAAGTTTTGAACTAGGCTTATAATAGTATTTTAATCACAACGAAAGGAGATTATTTATGTCTGAAATTGCACTATACAACGCATTAACGAAGCTAGGTCTAAACCATGATGAGGCAAAGGAAGCCGTGGCTGATGTTGCTAGTTCAAAGGAAGTGGCAACGAAGACAGACATAGTAGAGCTAAAAGCAGAAACAAAAGCAGATATCAAAGATATGGCGACCAAAGTAGATTTAGCAAACCTAGAGACAAGGTTAACAAATAGAATGTATACGGTGGCCGGGGTAATAATTGCAGCAGTCGGATTGATGATAAAGTTCTTATAAACTCCATCTTTAGGATCCTCTACAAAGTCAGTTTTTATCCTGTTGCCCTTGCCTTATAGCAATTCTAAAATCTACCAGTTAAACCAAAAAATATGCTTCGATTGTCAAGGTTCAGCGCGTTAAGCCCGCGTAGTCTTTGCGATGTACCATTCCCACTCACTAATAAAGATAAATCTTCGTCATCATAGTCATAGTTATGGAATTCCATTCGTAATGCTAAATTTTTCGTGAAAGCCAATTCATATCCGGCTCCCCAATAACTTCCTTTGAAATCGACACTAGTTCGTGGGATTACTACACTTATCCCGCTACTCACATCAGTAGCTGACCCCATTCCTTGCATCTCTGTTTCTACATACCCTAAATCTATATAAACATTACCTCCTAACACGCCGCTATCGTCCAATATTCCAACTCGCGCACCAATGCCCATAGTGCTTTGCTGTTCAAGTTCGTTAACTCTAGAATCTTCAAGGTTCTCTGTCTCTCCCTGATCTAATATTAATTGTGTACCTTGAAGTGCTTCTAGTTCTCCAATGTAAAAAGTATCAATACCCAAATACATTCTGTAATTAGTATCTCTTATGAGCTTGCTACTTTTACCATAACCCAACGATACCTTCGGCACCCATTCACTGAATTCCACTTCGCCCTCCAAAATTCTTGACTCATTCTTGAAATAAGTATACCCAGCAGATGCATAAAAACCATCAAACATTCTTTCTGCTAACACAAAACTTGATGTCATTAAGTAGCAATACCAAAATTATAATGCGCATGAAGAATCTCCTCTTGTGTTGTCTGTTATATCTCTCGTAGGCATCACATGGATGCCGGGCGATTGCTACAAACATCACAAAAGACATTCCTGTTTATTTCCCTGTCGGGTTTTTTATTCACAGGTCACCCGACACGGGTAGATTGTGATGTTTTGTAGCGAGAAATATATTAACAGGATTATGAAAAATCCTAAAATTTCATTTTTGACATGCCTCCCTGTTTTGCAGTTACCCGTAACTTAGGCATCGTATGTGGGCTCTCGTTTATAATGGGTTTTCAACTCAAATAAACAGAGGAAAATGAAAGTGTTTATTGCAAAGCAAACTATGCGATTAAATGGTAAGAGAGTAGTGAACGGCATCACTGCCGTGTTGTTTTTATTACTGCTATCAGCACTAACATCTGTCAATGCGTATCAGGTGGGAGATACTTTTCGTGATTGTGCGACTTGTCCGGAGATGGTCGTGTTGCCGGCAGGAAAGTTCACGATGGGTTCGCCTGAGGGAGAGAGAGGAAGATACGATGATGAAGGACCGCAACGTCAAGTTACTATTCCTGAACCTTTTGCAGTGGGTAAATATGAGGTGACCATAGGGCAATATGCGGAGTTTGTTAGAGAGACAAAACATAAAACCGGAAATTGTTCTTATCCGGGAGATGGATCTTGGCGTGATCCAGGTTTTAAGCAAAGCAATGAGCATCCGGTAGTCTGTGTTTCTTGGGATGATGCCATAACCTATGTTTATTGGCTATCATTGAAGACTGGGCATGAATACCGGTTATTGACTGAGACGGAATGGGAATATGCAGCTCGGGCTGGAACGACTTCGGAGTATCACTTTGGCAGAGTGATTTTGGGTAATCAGGCTAATTACAACAACAAAAACGAAGGCACTGTAGTAGTAGGCAGTTTCCCTGCAAATGCATTTGGGTTGCACGACATGCATGGAAATGTATGGGAATGGGTAGAGGACTGCTGGCATGATGATTATACTGGTGCGCCGATGAATAGTAATGCGTGGCTAAGCGGATGTAGAAAAGGCAGCGAGAATGATTGTAGGTATTATAGTGGGGACGCTTTGAGTATATGTAAAGAGCTGATAGTTGGAAAGGTATTACGCGTGTTGCGCGGCGGTTCTTGGGACAATGACTCGAAAAGTGTGCGCTCTGCCGCTCGCGACGGGGGCAGCGCAGCTTACCTGCACAGCTACCTTGGTTTCCGAGTTGCCAGGACGCTTACCCCATAAATCCTTAAATCTTCACCTCAAAGGTTTCGGATGATGAAGTTTTGAGTTGATTAGCAATGTTGGGCTATTGAAAGGAGACCCACCGTTTGTTGCCGTTGTAACAAACGGCGTAACTTTGTGCAGACCCTCCATACTCATCCTGTCAGTCTCAGCTTTTTAGAGGAAGTAAATAGGAATGGATTTACACATAAAAAACCCGGTGGGATTACAGAAAGAACTAATCGCATCTGTGTCTAATTTAGGGGATATCGTTATAGATCCTTCTCGCGATAGTTTTTCGGTTATGGAATCTTGTAAGCTATGTGAGCGTAATTTTTTAGGTTGCGACATAAACGGCTAATATGACGCGCATTAGCCCCTTGGTTTGGATATAGTTTGAATATCTGTACAATGCTGATGTGTTTCTGCTCATTTGTGGATTGCTTAAGATTGTACGAAAAGTGGATGAAACCACCACCTTAAACTAGAAAACTACTCTTATTAAGTGAAGAGTTTAGATATAACAAACTTGGGACAAGTATTTACTCCTACCCGTATTGCGATGGATATGCTATCGTTGCGTGAAAATAAAGGTAGCATATTAGAACCTTCAAGTGGCAGAGGTGTTTTTCTTTCTCTACTAGAGCAAGAAGCGGTAGGCATAGAAGTGGATAAAAAATTATCCGATGATGAGCGAGTTATTGTCTGTAACTTCTTCTCTTATCCAACCTCGCATAAGTTTGATACGATTATTGGGAATCCACCTTATGTAAGATATCAGGATATACAAGTTAGAACAAAAAAACTATTAGATATGAGCTTATTTGATAAACGAAGTAATTTATATCTATTCTTTATCGCAAAATGCACGACCCATTTGAATCAAGGAGGTGAACTAATATTTATTACACCAAGAGACTTTATTAAGGCCACATCTGCTAAAAAACTAAATTATGAGTTATTTAAGAAGGGAACAATCACGCACTACTATGAGCTAGGAGATAAATCTATTTTTAATGGTGTTACCCCTAATTGTGCTATATGGAGATGGGTGAAAAACAGAAAATCAAGGCGTATGGAAACTGGAGGGAACTTTTGCTATTCAAACGGGCAGTTATGGTTTGGTGAAACTAGCAAGGCATGTTTAGGTGATTATTTCGATATAAAAGTGGGTGCAGTTAGTGGGGCAGATGAGGTTTTTGTTAATGAAAAAAGGGGCAATGTAGAAATGGTTTGTTCGCAAACAGCTAAAACTGGTACAGTTAGAAAAGTTATTTATGATAAAAAAGATAGAAGTCTTTTCCCTCATAAGATGCGCTTAATGAGCAGAAAGATACGTAAGTTTGATGAAACTAACTGGTGGGAATGGGGTAGAAGATTTTGTGATAGGAACGACGATAGGATTTATGTGAACGTGAAGACGCGAAATAAAAACCCATTTTTTATGGGTGACACAAGAGCATACGATGGTTCTGTCTTGGCATTATTTCCTAAAGTAAATATAAATCTTGGTCAAGCAGTTAATAAATTAAATCGTATAGATTGGGAAAAGTTGGGATTTGTTTGTGATGGTAGGTTTTTATTCACACAAAGAAGTTTAGCAACGGCTTCTGTTGAATTATGATACCCACAATATTACAAGAAGTTGCAGATTATTTGAGTGAGAATGATTTTGATCTTGTCTCTTCAGGTCAGGATGCTAGACAGGACTCTAGCGCATCAGAAACAAAGATAATTCAGATACTACAAAATAGCAAAGGCAATCAAAGATGGAGAGTAATATCTCCTAATATTGAACGGAGAGATAATAGAGCTTGGTACGACGCTAAAATTGGAGATTACTATGTAGACATAAAAATTAGTGAATGTAAAAGCAACGATAATACTAATGCGAAAGATAATGGCGTTCCTTCATTTTTAGGGATACATCCAAAGTCAGTTTCATGCGATTACGCCCAAGAATTGGCACTTCTAACTCCTCCCGTTTTGCAGTTACCCATAGCTAGGGTATAATTGCACTTCGCCTTGATATGAGGCGGATTATTTTCACCAATCACAAAGAGAGGCATTAAAGAGACATTATGGCAAGAGTTACGATAGAAGACTGCATTGAAAAAGTCGGCAGTCATTTCAGGGTAGTCCAGATAGCATCCCACCGGGCGCACCAACTGGAGTTAGGCGCAAAGCCTATGGTTGATAAAGAGGGGGATAAGCCGGTAGTCATCGCATTGCGAGAGATTTCCGAAGGCAAGATAGATGCAGGAGTGCTCAGCAAACCGTTAGCCGAAAAAGATCCTTTTGAACAAGAGCAAGGTCTGCTGGCACAGTCCGACGACTTAGGAGAGGTCATTGCAGATATAGAAAACTACAGCGACATGAATGAAGTAGAAGGCGAAGATGCCGCACCACAGCAAGAGGCAGATTCGGGGGATGAGGGGCCTAAAACAGGCGAAGCCTAATACCGCTGTAGCAGACTTTTCAATTGGGTTTTAGTCTGCTATGGAAGCATCAAAAACCTTTGCAGGGGATTTGCACAGCAGGCGTAGCAAACTTCCGATCCACAACACGGCGTTGGATAAGTTGCACTATGCTGTGGGTCGGTATATGACTTCCGATGAAATCAGTCGTGTTCACAGTGCTTATTTATTCGGTGCCGAGGCGCATCTGAATCAAACGCGCATCTCAGGGGATCCTTATATTTATCATCCTGTACAAGTTGCACAAATAATGGCAGAACTCCGTTTGGATGCGGTTACCATTTCTGCGGGATTGTTGCACGATGTATTGGAAGACACCGTTATCACTAAAGATCAGTTGTCCGAGCAGTTTGGCAAGGCGGTTGCCGAAGTGGTTGACGGGGTGAGTAAATTGCCTAAGCTGGAATTTGAAAGCAAGGAGATTGGTCAAGCTAAAAACTTTCGGAAGATGCTGTTAGCGATGGCCAAAGACCCGCGTGTCATACTGGTTAAGCTGTCCGATCGTCTACATAATATGCGCACCGTCTACTATTTACCTTCTCCTAAGCAGAAAAGAATTGCCCAAGAGACGCTTGAGATATACGCACCGCTAGCACAGTGCTTAGGCATAGACAGGATACGATTGGAATTGGAAGATCTATCGTTCAAAGCCTTGTATCCGTTGCGTCATAGGGCACTAGAGAGGGCAGTGCGCAGATACGATAAGCGCAAGGCACTGGTAGAGAAAATGCTGGAGATCATTCGCGTTCATTTGAAGTCTGCCGAGTTTTCGTATCGTGTATACGGACGCAGCAAACATCTTTACAGCATTTACCGAAAGATGAAAGAACGCAAACATTCTTTGGGTCAAATCTTTGATATTTATGGAATTCGCATCATTGTCTCCAATGTAGATCATTGCTACCGCATGCTTGGATTGTTGCACAATTTATTCAAGCCGGTGCCTGGTCGCTTCAAGGATTACATTGCATTGCCCAAGCCCAATGGTTATCAATCGCTACATACGGTTGTCGTTGGTTCGCAAGGCCTCAAGCTGGAAGTGCAGATTAGAACGCAAGAGATGGAGGAAATCGCAGAGAGCGGTATCGCTGCGCATGCGCTTTATAAGACTGGTGCATCCAGTCGCTCAACAATGGCGCGCCGTTGGATACAAAATCTTATAGGCTTGCAACAAAAGACCGGCAACAATTCAGCCGAGTATATGGAAAGCCTGAAAACCCAACTCTTTCCTGCAGAGGTGTATGTTTTCACACCGAAAGGAAAGATCATTGTTTTGCCGCGTAAGGCAACGGCACTTGATTTTGCTTTTGCTATCCATACCGACTTGGGGCTTGCAACTGAGCGGGTTCGTGTCAATGGTCACATAGAGGCTCTAAACTATAAGCTACAAAGCGGACAAACGGTGGAGGTCATTACTGCGGATAATGTTGCCCCCGACTCTAGGTGGCTGGAGTTTGTAGTAACTGCCAAAGCTCGTACCGCAATAGTGCAGTACTTAAAAAACATAGAATCGTATGAGGCGGTTGAGCTGGGACGCTATTTATTAAAGCAG
Source organism: uncultured candidatus Poriferisulfidus sp. (assembly GCA_965200865.1). Lineage (GTDB taxonomy): Bacteria > Pseudomonadota > Gammaproteobacteria > Poriferisulfidales > Oxydemutatoraceae > SP5GCR1. Next base: position 2,223,351 of record CBDAVG010000002.1, read on the forward strand.
GCTCTGGCAAGTTGTCAGCATCGTTTATCGGATATACCTAAATCTCGCATGAAAGAAGTTTTGGAGTCCTTAAAATTAAAGAATGTGAACGAATTATTCAAAGAGATAGGATTGGGGCGGCAGCTTCCCTCGCTGGTTGTAGCACTTTTGACTGATGTCGCTCAAGCCGATGAGCAGCTTAGCTTGGAGATAGAGCCGGAGGCTATTATCAAAGGTATTGAAGGCATGACTGTGGCTTGCGCTAAGTGCTGTTATCCTATTCCTGGTGATTCTATTACTGGGGTGATGAGCCCAGGCAAAGGTTTAGTGATACACCGCGAAAGTTGTTCCAACATGAATGCCAAAAATGTGCGGAGGATTTTACTTAATTGGGCAGACAAGCCAAATACCTTGGCCGAGTATTCTGCTGCTATTCGTATCGTTGTGCCGCATCGCAGCGGTGTGTTGGCAACTCTAGCATCAAAGATAGCACAAACTGGTTCCAACATAAAAAATGTCTTCTTGGACGAGCAAGGTGTCGGCAGCGCGGCGATTACTTTCGTGCTTAGCGTGCGCGACACCAATCAATTGGATAAAATAATGAGGCGCATTAACCAAGCATTTGAAGGTGTTAAAGTATCCAGAGTTGAATCCCGCTAAGCATCCTATTTGCTCGGCTAGAATAATCTTTAAGAACCATTTTTAACAGAGGTGATTGATGACCAAAGAAATTATAAAAACAGACCATGCCCCCGCAGCCATAGGGACTTATTCTCAGGCCGTCAAAGTCGGGCAAACCGTTTATTTGTCGGGACAGATTCCGCTATCTCCCGAAACGATGGAAGTCGTTGCCGGTGATATCACGGTACATGCACGCACGGTATTTGATAATCTGAGTGCGGTGGCAACTGCTGCCGGAGGCTCTTTGGTAGACATCGTTAAATTAAATGTCTATCTTTGTGATTTAAGTCATTTTGCCAAAATAAACGAAGTGATGGCGGAATATTTCTCCGAGCCTTATCCGGCGCGTGCGGCGGTGCAGGTTTCGGCATTGCCCAAAGGCGTGGACATAGAAATTGATGCAATCATGCATTTGTCTTAAAAACAGATGGGGCTGTTGAAAAAGTACCGTCATCGCTCAAACGCAACCGCTTGCGCCATCAGATTTACGATAATCACCTGTAGGGGCGGATTTATATATCCGCCCTAAAGTTGAGTCCTCGCGCAAATCTACCCGCTCCGCGCCACTAAATCATGGTTACCGTAAACGAAATGAATGAATGGATTGTTTTTGCAGACGCAACGCGTTTTGGGAGGGCATGTTAGCCCTCCCCTACACATGTAGGTTACGTTGTGCCGACATGTGACAACCACCCCGTCAGGCTTCGCCTGCCACCCCTCCAAAGGAGGGGAATGTACTAATGCAGGTAATTTTTCAACAGCTCCGATTAGTTTTATGACGGCACTTACCGCATTGCGTGGCATTGGGTCTGTAGCCGAGGCGTCGCTGAATAAGCTGGGCATAAACTCCATCGAAGATTTGCTGTTTCATTTTCCGCTACGATATAAAGATAAAACCCGCATCAGACATATTGACGAACTGCGCATAGGCGAGGAGGCTTTGATAGAGGGTGTGCTAGAGTCGGCACGCGTCGCTTACGAGGGGCGTAGGGTTTTTATCGCTGTGGTCAGAGATGCTAGCGGTGCGACCATGCAATTTCGTTTTTTCCATTTTTCTGAACGACAAAGGTTTTTTTTTAAGCCCGGCGCGCGTCTGTATGCTTATGGAGAGGTCAGACTTGCGCGCAAAGTAAGGTATGAAATGATTCATCCGGAGTACCGCTTCATCAAAGATCACGAGCCGGTGCCGGTTCAGTCTTTCTATACGCCGGTGTACCCCACAACCGCCGACTTAAAGCAAGCGAGTTTGTATCGTTATATTGATAAATCCTTGCAGTGGTTGTCTGATTCGCCGGATTTTTTAGAGGAGTTGCTGCCGGCAGAATGGGCTTACGATATTAGTTTGGCGGATGCGATAGCTTTGATACATCGTCCGCCTCCGGACACTGATTTGAACGCTTTGCTGGAAGGCGGCCATGTTGCTCGGCGACGCTTGGCGTTTGAGGAACTGCTGGCTAATGTTGTCAGCTTAAAGAAAATGCGCTTGCAGAATCGAGTGGAAAGAGCTGCAAATCTAGAAGGCGAAGACCTTTTGTTTAAGCGTTTGTTGTCGTTATTGCCGTTTGATTTGACTGCCGCACAACAACGGGTGGTTGCGGAAATAACCGAAGACTTATCTAAATCGGAAGCGATGATGCGTCTGGTGCAGGGCGATGTGGGTTCGGGCAAAACCATAGTTGCTGTTGCCGCAATGCTAAAAGCGGTGTCGGCGGGTTATCAGGCAGCGATGATGGTGCCTACCGAAATTCTAGCCGAACAGCACTATACGAATCTTCGCACTATTTTGGAACCTTTAGAGGTGCGTATCAGCCTGTTATTGGGCAATCAAAAGGTAAGTGAGAAGCGCGCGATATTGGGGCATATCAGAAAAGGTGTTTCGCAAATTGTTATTGGCACGCATGCATTATTTCAAGAGGCGGTCAGTTTTGACAAATTGGCGATTATCGTGGTTGATGAACAACATCGCTTCGGCGTACACCAGCGGTTGTTGCTGAAGCAGAAAGGCGAGCACAGAGACTATCAACCACATCAGTTAATTATGACCGCAACACCCATTCCGCGTAGTTTGGCAATGACCATGTATGCCGACCTTGATTACTCGGTTATTGATACGCTGCCGCCGGGTCGCCAAGAAATCAAAACCGTGGCGGTGTCCGATGAGCGTAGAACCGAAGTTGTAGAGCGTGTGCATTTAGCATGCCGCCAAGGCAGTCAAGTATATTGGGTTTGCACCTTAATAGAAGAATCCAAAACTTTGCGTTATCAAGCTGCCGAAAACAGTTATGAGCTTCTCAAAGCAGCGATGCCGGATATAGAGATAGGATTGGTGCACGGTGGTATGAAAGCGCAGATGAAAGAACAAGCGATGCAGGCATTTAGGGAACAGCGTACCCAATTACTCGTCGCCACCACCGTGATAGAAGTCGGTGTGGATGTTCCGAACGCAACCTTGATGGTCATAGAAAATGCCGAACGTTTGGGTTTGGCACAACTACACCAGTTGCGTGGGCGTGTCGGCAGAGGTGAAAAACAAAGCACTTGCGTGTTGATATATCATCCTCCGTTATCGGAAAATGCCGAAGCACGTATCAAAGTAATGCGCAGGACAAACGACGGCTTTGAGATTGCCAAAGAGGATTTGCGACAACGCGGTTCAGGCGAGATACTTGGCACTCGGCAAACTGGACAGACTTACTTTAGGGTTGCCGATCTCACACGCGATAGAGAACTACTGAAAAAAACTTACACCGTTGCCGACCACCTACTCAAACAATCTCCCGGAACCGTAGATAAATTAATTGACCGTTGGCTTGGTCAATCTATACACTATGCTGATGTATAAATCTATGTTTTTTAGTTTGTGCAAACCACCTGAAGTGGTAGAATAAAATAATCAACTGAATTGGTAGACCAATTTGAGAAGAGCACACTGCAGGCAGCATGAATAATATATGCAAATCTTATTTTCACCTAACAAAGTTACTTAATATGCCAAAGTATAATCACTTAATAGCAGCGAATATCACTTTGCCACAACAATCAAAAGCACTAAAAAGCTGGATAGAAAACTGCGAGTTTGAGAAATATGAATCGCCTGATTATGAGCTTAACCATACAGTAGGTCGGCTAAGGAATAAACTTTATAACTTCATGCTTCCTAATATTGACCGTCAGGTTGTTATGAAGGTCTTACATATACATGAACGCCATAAATGGAAAAGGCAGTTTAAGTCGATATTAGGGTATAATTTGCGAGGCACCGATAAAGTGACTTTTCGTTGCTGTGAGAAAGCCTACTCACATAATTTGGCGACACCCGAGCCTTTAGCCTATTGGGAAAAGAGCTACAATTCAATACATTCTAGGAATTATTTTTTATACCAATATATAGATATAAGTTCTCCCTGGTTAGACATATATAAGAAATTAAGAGAAGCAGGAGATGTGGATTCACATCAAAAAAGCGACTTGATAAAACAAAAAATAATCAATGCGCTTAAATCCTTGCATCGGCAAGGTATACGACACGGAGACTTGATGTCACATAATATATTAATGCCCATTCAAGATACCAACAAATTATCAAATGCAAAAGTTTATTTTGTGGATTACGATAACGCCTCTTTTACTAAAATCAAGTATCCTACTTTTATTAGAAGATTTTTCGATATAAAAGATTTATGGAAATTGGGAATAGGCGATAATTCGTGCTACGATATACTTAAACTTTATCTAGGAGGCGATTACCACCGTTGGTGGAATATAGCATTAATTTTTTGGCGGTGGAGAGGATTTGAGGAAGTTAAAATGAGCTTTCCCGATAAGCTAAAGAGATTAAAACATAGACTGTTTGGATTATAGTTTATAAAGATTCCAATATGTATCTTGCATTATTCATTCAGGTTGTCGTTTAATTTGGCCAGCTTGCGCAAATTATTAGCTGAACCAATATCTTTGCGATACTCCAGACTACCTTTTGTATAATTATCAATCGCTTGGTTGATTGAATCGGAGGCATCTGCAATGTTTTTTGCAGCTTTGCCGAGCGCAAAGACACGCGACTTTTTAAGCGTCTTATATGTATTTCCATCTCGGACACAAGATGCGTAGTAAATTTTTATTCCCATATTCCTAATGGCTTGTTCGTCTATTTGAAATCGTGTTGCGCGACTACTTTTATCGGGATATTCTTTAGCAACCAGATACTTTATGACACTCGCTTTATTGGTGAATTTTATTTGGTCGCCACGAAGCCGCCGATGCCAAAGGTCTTTGATGACCTTAGAAAAAGGTGTTTTCAAGACTGTCAAAATGTTAAGTGCCTCAGGATCCCCGAACCGCCCGTTAAATTCCATAAATTGTATTCCTTTGCTTGTCTTAAAGAATCCTCCGTTGAGGACACCTCTAAAATCTAAACCATCCTGCCGCATCGCATCGATTATCTTTTGCATAATTTTTTGGCAACTCCGGAAATCTTTGGTGTTCATAAAAGGCAGCAATTTTTTAGAGTCGGTAAAACATCCCATGCCTCCGGTGCCTGCGCCCTTGTCATTTTCCCATCTATACGGATAATCGTAACTTGCCGGCGACATGACCAAATTATGTCCGTCGGTAAACCCCATAACGGTAAACTCTATGCCATTGAGCTTCTCTACCAAAAGGACTTTTTCTCCTTTGTTTTGCTTGAGTAGCAGTGAGGCATAATCTGCACTATCTTGATAAGTTCTTAGATGTTCACGCATAACCTTAACACCTTTCCCTCCGGTTAATCCTTGAGGCTTCACAACAACCAAAAGTTTCTTTTTCTTAAATTCTTTAATTGCATCTTTAAGTTCCTCTGCAGAAGAAATGACTCTATGAGATGGTGTGAACTCAGGGCAATTCTGCTCCATTAATTGCATGGCATAAACCTTGTCCCATTCAATCCGAGTGGCTGCTTTAGTCCCGCCCACTGCCTTGATTTTATGCTTTAACAGCTCGTCAACCACACCATTTGCTAACGGTGCGTCGGCATTAACAAAGGCATAATCTATTTTGTGTTTGCTGGCAAACTCGGCAACAGCACGCGAATTGGTCGTGTTTCCGACCAGATATTTGCCCCCCGATTCCTCAATACAATCAATGATTGTCGGGTTCTCATGATCCATAACGGCATACAGAGAGATGTTGCCTTCCTCGTTGAGTTTTGATGCAAAGGCACTTTCGCGACCTCCCGACCCAACAACTAAAAACTTTTCTTTTTTTCTAGCCATAGAAAATCCCCATAGTCACCCGTAGTCAATTAGAAGAATACGCGCTCTTGGATGTGGCCAAAGTCGTCATGCGTCTTAATGTTTGGTCTTTTCTTACGAAGTGGTGATACAGTGCGGCACCAGCATGCACTGTGATTAAAACCCAAACTATATAAGCCCCGCTTTCTTTGTGAATGAAATCCATGATGGGTTCAAAACTTTCCCAATCCATACCTAGCCATTGTTCCACCAGCAATGAATAGAGGGCGGTATCAGAAAATTTCGGAATATCCACCAGCAGAAAATAGTTTGCGTCTAGCTTTGTTCCCATATAACCAGTTATCGGCATAATGATCATTACTGCGTAAAGTAGTCGGTGTACGTTACGGGCAGCAAAATGTTCAAACTTGGTTCCTGGAACTTCGTTGGGTGTTTTGTTCAACAACTTCCATACAATGCGTAAAGCAACAAAAACAGCAATCGTTATCCCGAATGACAGGTGCATATGCAAGGCAATCATACTGGGTGTCAACTCTCCGGTTTGACTGAATGAATTATCGGTAAACCAATGGCGATAATACACCGCAACATAAGAACCAAGAAAACCCAGTGCGACAATCCAGTGCAGAGCAATAGCACCTAGCCCGTAATAGTCTTTTGTATTCTTAATATCCAATTGTGTCGTCCTTGTGAGTAGAAAAAGGTTCATTATACAACATTAAAAAGTAGTGAATAAACCCAGTTTTCACTATATATTCACCTTTTTATTGAATATATTAGTGAATTGATATAATAAGAGAATGGCTATTACTCAATCTTACAGAAAAAAGATCCAGACATTGCGGGAAGAATATGCTTTTCTGAAAGAGGGCAAGGAATCTCTATTGGGTTTAATTGATGAAGCAGAGGTGTCGGAGAGCGTCTATAACTCCAATGCTATAGAAAACTCTACGCTGACCTTGAAAGAAACCGAGAAGATTTTGTTGGAGATTGAATTATCTCGTCGCGTGTCGGTGCGCGAGTTGTTTGAAGCAAAGAATTTGAATCGTGTTATTGCATATAAGCGAGACCAGGTAGGCAAGGTATCCTTAACAAAGGATCTAATTCTGCTTTTTCATCGCATGCTTTTGGGTGGTATTAACGATGCCATCGCCGGACGTTTCCGACGGCAAGGTGAATATGTTCGGGTTGGTACGCATATTGCGCCCCCGCCCGAACATGTGGAAAGGATGATGGAGCATACCTTGTTTACTTATGAGAACGACATAGACAGTTATTTCTTGGATAAAATTGCCCGATTTCATTTGGAGTTTGAGACTATACATCCGTTTTGTGACGGCAACGGTCGCATCGGACGGGTGATTATCGACTTCCATTTATTAGAGTTGGGGTTTCCTAGAATCATTATTCGCAATAGAACAAAGCGCACCTACTATCAGGCGTTTGATGAATATCGTCCTCACAAGCGAACAAGAACCATGGAGGTTATTGTAGCTTTAGGAATCATCGAAGCATTACATAAGCGCATCGCTTATTTACGAGGAGAAAATATTATCCGTTTGTCCGAATACATCGCACGAAACAACCTTTCCCCATCGGCAGTAACCAACGCTGCCCGTCGCCAGACTATAGCTGCGTTTCGGGAAAAAGAGGTTTGGAAAATCGGAGAAAAATACCAATAGCACTCACAACTATGGCAGTTTCATCTAAAAAGCAAAATGTTTGTTATATCAAAGTAGCAGAGGCATACAGCGGACAGCGCATCGATAATTTCTTGTTTAGAGAATATAAGAGTGTACCGAAGAGTTATATTTACCGGATTATTCGTTCGGGTGAGTTGCGTGTCAATAGTGGGCGTGTGTCACCTTCTTATAAGTTATCCGTCGGCGATCAAATACGAATACCGCCGATTGCATACACCTCTCCTGCCTCTCCCTCTTTGTCGGATGTCGATGCCGATGCGCTCTTAAAGTGCGTTATTTTTGAGGATGACGAAATGTTGGTTATAGATAAGCCTGCGCATCTTGCGGTTCACACCGGTACTGCGCACAGCTTTGGTTTGATAGACCTGCTCAAACATAAATACTCGGATGATGTAGGTCTTGTGCATCGTCTTGATAAGGATACCAGCGGCTGCCTTATCGTTGCAAAATCTCGCGATGTCTTGCTTCATTTACAAAAGCTGTTCCGAGAATCACAGGTCGAGAAGATTTATCAGGTTTTAGTAGTTGGGCGATGGCAGCAACCGCGCCGTGTTTCAATGCCTTTGCGTCGTGTGACGCAGAAGCAAACGGTAGCCGATAACGGCAAGCATGCCATCACTGATTTCACTATGGCTCACTTGTTCAAAGACTATAGCTTAATGTCTGTATCACTGATTACTGGTCGCACCCATCAGATCCGTGTGCATGCCGCACATTGTGGGCATCCCGTTGCCGGTGATAACAAATATGGGGATTTTCCGAACAACCGTAAACTCGCCCAATTAGGTCTCAAGCGGATTTTTTTACATGCACATAAGGTATCATTCAAATGGCGTGAAAAGCTGTTGTCGTTTGAAGCCCCACTTCCCGACCCCCTGCAAAAGCTATTAGAGCGTTTAGATAGAACCTAGTTTTGATATAAAATGATAAAGCTACTTGATGCGAGACAACATGTTGTAGTGGCAGATCAATAAACATCAAAGAGGATCAAAATGGATATCAAAGATCAATCAAACACTCCCTCGGAAGGTTCCAATCCGTCTTCCGGTAATGAGCGGTGGGCGCAAAACACATTGCGTTCTTTGCTTGACGATTATTTACAAGAGCAACGGCGGGCGAGGCGGTGGGGCATTTTTTATAAGCTACTAATCGTCGGTATCATCGTTGCATTGATAGTGTCGGTGGAGCCGCCTAAGGGTATACAACCGGCGATACTGGAAGAGCATACTGCGCTCGTCAAATTGGAAGGCCCGATTATTGAAGGCACACCGGCTGCGGCGAGCGATGTAATAGAGACTTTGCAAGAAGCATACGAAAGCGAAAGTGCCAAAGCCGTCATCTTGCAGATTAATAGTCCGGGCGGTAGCCCTGTGCAAAGTGCTCAAATCAGCGATGAGATTCTACGCTTGCGTTCCGAATACACCGACAAGCCTTGCTATGTGGTCATTACTGATATAGGAGCATCGGGTGCTTATTATGTCGCAGCGGTTGCTGACGGGATTTATGCCGACAAGGCAAGTCTAGTCGGTTCTATCGGTGTTATTTTTAACGGGTTTGGTTTAGTTGACGCAATCCAAAAGTTGGGTATAGAACGTCGCGTGCAGAAGGCGGGAGAATATAAAGATATGCTAGATCCTTTTGCAAACACTGACCCGACTGTACAAGCACATATGCAAAAGTTATTGGATCAAGTGCATCAACAATTTATCAGCCGTGTTAAGCAAGGGCGTGGCGATAAGCTCGCAACCGACGGCCGGTTATTTTCAGGTTTGATATGGACCGGCGAGGAAGCCAAAGAATTGGGTTTGATAGATAATTTTGCCTCTGTCCAGCAAGTTGCCAGAGAAATCGTAGGGGCAGAAAAAATAGTGGTCTATCAGCCGCAGCAGAATCTGCTAGATAGGGTTGTCAATAGATTGGGTACCCATATCGGCAATATGCTGTTATGGCGATTTCAAACCCCATCTTTATATTAGGATCCAGCTAATAACGGCACGCCGTTCTGCTCTAACATTTGAGAAAGCGTAATCAAGGGTAGCCCCAACATCGCACTTGGGTCGGTGCTTTCCATCCGTTCGCATAGCGTAATTCCCAAACCCTCGGAACGATGGCTGCCGCAACAATCAAAGGGTTGTTCTATACGCACATAAGCCTCTATTTGGCTGGTGCTGAAAGCGCGATAGTGTATGTGTGTTAGCACACTCTCGTATGTGCAGTGTTGGTTTTCGGTATTGAGCAAGCACAAGCCAGTATGAAATATAACCTCTTTGTCGGAACACATCGCAAGCTGCTTACATGCTTGTTCGGTGTTGTCAGGTTTGCCGATGATATGACCATCAACCTCGCCGCATTGATCGGAGCCTATGATTAGAGCGTTTTGATAACCATCTGCTACTGCGCGCGCTTTGGCGCACGAAAGACGCTTTGCCAACTCGGCAGCTTGTTCGCCGTTATATGCTGTCTCGTCAATGTTCGCCGCATTGGTTATAAACTCAAGTTTCAGACGCTTCAACAGCTGATAGCGGGATTTAGAGCCGGAAGCTAGTACGATAATCGGGTTTTTATTAGCCATAATGAATTTTTATCAATTGAGTAGTAGGGGCGGACTTATATGTCCGCCCTAAAGTACCGCTCTGCACGACTGTAATCGCTATGCGACACAAGATTATGGTTTGCATAAATTTGATGGATGAATGTATAAATCGTGCAAGCATCATGGTACGTGGTTTGCGTCATTATATAGCACAAAGAGTTCTGCACAATGTTACGCCGATTGATTTTGATATACGCGCTGTTTTTAACGAACACAATATTTAGATTTTGCACAAAGTTACGCCACTTGACCTACTGGCTCAAGTGGCGGGTTCACTCGGCGATAATCGGCGGTTCTGTTTTTGAATGGTACCCCTTATAATAGCTAGATGTCTTCACAACTTCATATTGCCGAAAAGGCGGCACTTGCTGCCGGTAGTATCATTGCCCGCAATGCTAATTTCATAAGCAAAATTGATATCAAACATAAATCGGCCAACAATCCGGTCAGTAGCGTAGACCTTGCTTGTGAGCAGGAAATCATAGAGATTATTCAAAAAGCATATCCGGAACATTCAATTATGACTGAGGAAAGCGGTTTATTGGATAAAGATCCTGAGTGGCAGTGGGTGGTAGATCCTCTAGACGGCACGACTAACTTTATCAGAGGATTCCCGCATTGTGCGGTGTCTATCGCCTTAAAACATAAGGGCTTGGTGATTCTTGGTGTAATATACGATCCTTTTAAGAACGAATTATTTGCGGCGGCAAAAGGTGAAGGGGCAACCTTGAATAGACGCAGGATACGTGTCTCCGACCATACACAGATAGCGGGGTCAATGTTGGGAACTGGACTCCCTTTTTGGCTGGATAAAAATCTGGAACACGATATAGATGTGCTGAATACGCTACTGAAGGAGGGTGTGCATGTGCGTCGCGCCGGGGCTGCCTCGTTGGATATCGCTTATGTTGCTTGCGGACGTTTTGACGGGTTTTGGGAGTTTGGGCTATCGCCATGGGATATCGCTGCTGGAGAAATCATCGTCAAAGAAGCCGGCGGCTTGGTAGGTGAGACTAACGGTGGTGTAAAACATTTAAGCTCTGGTAACATATTAGCTGCTAATGCGAAGCTGTTTAAGACTATTTTGGCAAAAATAAGCATGCTCAAAAGTGTTTAGCTCATGGAGAAATTTACAAGTTTTATAGATTATAGATGACAACACAGACCTCCGAAATAACGTTGAGACATTGCATACAAAAGGTTGCTACGGGTCCTGAATATAGCAAGGATTTGAACTTTGAAGAATCGTACTCAGCGATGCGCCAAATACTAGATGATTCGGTAGACCTAGTGCAAGCTGGCGTTTTTCTGATTGCATTGAGAATGAAGCGAGAAACCCAAGACGAGAACAAGGGTGCATTGCAGGCTATTAGAGAGACAATGGATATTGTTTCAGCTCCGGTTAAAACCGTTTTGGATATTGCCGATCCGTACGATGGCTTTCTGAGACATTTGCCGATGTCGCCTTTCTTGCCTGCAGTGTTGGCTTCGTGCAAAATCCCCACCTTTACCCACGGCATAGAGTTGGTAGGTCCTAAATACGGTGTGACATACGCTAAAATTTTGAGAGCTACGGGCATAAAAACTGATCGGACGACGCAAGAAGCTGCCGAATTATTAGGCGATGTGGGTTGGGCTTATGTTGACCAGAGTCAGTTTTGTCCATCGTTGCATAGGCTCGAATCGCTACGCAGCAGAATTGTCAAACGTCCTCTGCTAACGACAATAGAAGTTCTGCTAAACCCGATCAGAGGGAGAGAAAAAACACATTATGTTACTGGGTATGTTCATAAAGCATACCCACCTGTCTATCTAGATTTAGCGCGTTTTTTATCTTTTGATTCTGCAGCGGTGGTGAAAGGCAATGAAGGAGGAATTATACCTTCGTTAAAGCAGCCGTCGCGTCTGTTTGAGTATCACGGGGATGGAGAGATGCAGCCGCGAGAGCTAGATCCCGATAGTTGTGGGAGAAAACAAACGGTCAGAGCAGTTCCGGTTCCGGACGATTTGCCTAAGGCATCCGTTCAAAGCGACGATATTGGTGCGCCCATAGACGTAGATAGTATGGCAGCGATTACTGCGGAAATCGGCATCCGTGCCTTAAAAGGTGAAAAGGGCATAGCACTTGACAGCCTAATCTATGGAGGTGCTATTATATTGTCTCACTTGCGCAAGCAAACATCTTTGAACGAAGCTGCAAAAACGATTGCTAAAAAAATCGACAACGGCGAGGCATACGCTCGTTTCAAGGCAGCACTTGATTAATATAGAGAAGGAGAAACATGGACAAGTTTTATAGAGAAGCTACGACCAAGATGGAAGAAGCGGGGGTGCAACCCGACTATATCATCGGCTGGCAAATCGGTTATTTGGGACATCCTGAGCGCGAAGAACAGCGCGCAAGCGATGCCTATACGGCAGGCTATAAAGACGGCTCGGAAAAGTCTTTAGATAATTTTTCATCTTGGGTGTAGGAAAGAGGAATTAAATTGTGAAGACACGCTGGAGCCGTTGAGAAAGTGATATTCCTCTCCTTTGGAGGGGTGTCAGGCCTATGCATTTTTTAATGCATGCGTTTAACAATCATGTTATGGTTCTGCACAGCGTCACGCCACTTGACCTACTGGCTCAAGTGGCGGTTCTATTTTTCAACAGCCCAAATGTGGCTTTTGAAAAATCGTTACGATTAAAACATTAATTAGAAAGTATAGCCGAATAGTTTGATGTCCTGCTTGTATTTTTGGGCTACAAGTTCACGCATTCTATCGTCGTAAGCATCTTTATAATAGCTGATGCTACTACTCTGTTTTTTTTCAGAGATGATATCTGAGGCATCAAAATCCGGTGCTACTTTTTGCAGAACAGTCAGCATATCCGGTTGAAAATTTTCAAATCGTCCTAAAAAATCAAGTTTTCCCAACTCAAAAAAATAATGTTGGGGTAGAAAATGTGGATCGCACTGATAATCGGGTATTTTTGCTACAAAATCGATAAAATCCTCAAATTGCATATCCTTAAATCTTAAGTTGCCATATCTTCTTATAAAATCTTTGAATTCTCCTTTCTCGTTGTAATACGGATTGCTTTTCGGGAAAAATCTAGGAGGGTCATAAATTTTATTTTTATAGCATGAGAACAGCCGATCCCATGGATTTCTGACAAACGAAAAGCGGTAATAATCGGCATAACAAGCTGCGTTTGATGCTTTCAGGGTGAGTCGTTTTATTGCCGGATTTTTATTGTGTACCCCTAGGTTCGTAGTTTCTATACTATCTAATTTTGCCATACATGTCTTAATTGTTGTGCAAGCTACTTTAGGAACCGAATAATATATTAGCTGATATTGATCCGAGTAAGTAGCAATCTTCATTGATTGCGTAGGATTTCTAAACTTGAGGGCAGATTTAGCCGTAGACACCAATTTATTTATTTTTGTATTCATTTTAGAACTTATGAAGTCGAGTCCGAGAGAAAATTATCCAAAACTTTTAGCAGATTAGAATGTATATTATAAGCTACTATATCCAATATGTAAGTAGCAGTCCACTTACGATTCTCCCCATGCATTATTTCGCTCACGTAATCTCCTAATACACGCCGCATGTCAAAGCCGGGTTCTCCATCGTATTTACACTCGGAGTATTTATCAGTCCTATCATTCAACAATGTTATGAAAGGTACATTTGCGTTTGTTGAAGCTTTTGTGTCTAGTCGATTATCTTGGATAATTCCTCCTAAATGTTGCGCGGTTTGGGATACCATATTTTGTCTTTCCGATGCTCGGGGTGAACTATACAGATATCTATCCAATAAATGAATGGCATAAGCCGCAAATTCGGATAGTATATCCAGCCGCTGCGAGTTGCTTTCGGTGGCAAAACCTTCGTTCTCCATGTTCAATAGAGCTTCGGTGATAATGCGCCATATATTGGTGCTGATAACACTTGCGGTTTCGCTGTGTGTTCTAGCACCTCTGTCCAAATTCCAATTAGTTTTTAATCTAACAACCATTCTCTGAAAAATAAAGTATTATAAGTTTTCCCCAATATTTAGAAACATGTTTGATGAACACAGAAACATTATATAAACTTTTTATCAATTCTTTATGGAATGATGGATTACTTTATTAGAAATCTACGCGATACAGTGCAGCACAACTGTAACATCTCCGATGCATGTTATGCCGGCACTTATACGATGTGTATCTATCTTATGAAAATGCGAGAATACTTTCGTTGGGATAAAGGCTATGGTTTCGGGGCATCATTGGATCAATCGGAGTTAGGGGCGTGGCTTTGTAGTCGGGAGACCGAATGGGAATCTATAAAAGATGAAGATTTTCAACATTTATCTATCAACGGTCAAACATTCAATCCTTTTGATACTGAGGCGATTAACGAGCATTTACTCTCGCAAGGTTATATCTATTCGGGTGGCATTGGTGCAAAATCAATACCGCACTTTTTTATTGCCGAGTATGAATCTCAAAGCACCTATCAAGATTATCAAGTTTTAATATCTGCAAAGGAATACGCAAGAGATCTAACTGCACCACCCGGTATGTCTTTGGCAAAGACGATCTTTATCAGAAAGGAGTCGCTGAAAAGAATGATTTGGGAGAAGCTCAACGAGTGGTATTGGAATCGTCCTCACAACGCAATGGAGGCAGCACTCTCGTATTATGATTTTGACAATAATTTAGAGGATGCCCTTGAGCGGATGACCGAGGTTGAAACAGAAGCGGTCCTTCTGCATGAAATAGGTGAACTGGAAGCACACCGTTATCTTCCCGCTAGCTGGCATCGGATATTACACCAATGCAGTGCCTCAAAGATAGAGTTGCTGATCCGCGCAATGAAAGATAATTTGGCCGATAGCGTTGCACTGTTGCCGGCATTAGTCTCGCAACAAAAGTCGGCATCTATACATTTTTATATAGCAAACATGAGTGCTATGCGCAAAGCGTTATGCCCAATGTTAATCAATGCCTATCAAAGCTGGACACAAAGCAATGATTTTTCATTATTGGAATCTTTATTGTCTCCGGCTAAGAAACATTGGCAGGAGAAGATGTGTGATCTATTGGAATTATCCGTAGAAGGAAATAATAAAAACAACCAAAACACCAAGGATTTAATAGCCCGATACGCTTTCTAGCGTATTAGACCATGCCCAGTCAAAAAACTAGAGTGCCACTCAAAACAATATCGGAGGTCAAGCCCAACTCGTTTATTTTTGAGAAACGGAACGCGCTTTCGGCATCGTTATGCGAACAAATGATCCATCGTTTTGAAGAAAACACTGACGAGCAATTCAGCGGGCGCATCGGTCAAGTGGCAATGCAAAATTTAGCTGTCAAACGTTCAACCGATTTGTTGATTAGTGGTAAACAACAATGGAAAGATATAGATCAAGCGTTGTTTCAGTCGCTGGCTTGCGCAATGAGGGAGTTTAGGGCTACATTCCCGTATTTTTCTGGTAGCTTCAAGGATATGGGGTACGGGATGCAGCGCACCCGACATGACGAATACTATCATTGGCATATAGACGGGGGTAGTCATGATTTTAGCAATCGCCAACTGGTTGCTATTTGGTACTTAAACGATGTGTCGGGACCCGGTGGTGAGACTGAGTTTTTGGTTCAGCAGGTGTGCATCAAACCTGAGCAGGGCAAATTACTTTTGTTTCCTCCTTTTTGGACTCATGAACATAGGGGTGTGGTTTTGCAGGAGGGTGTAAAATATATTGCTACGACTTGGATCGTGTTTGCCTAAAATCATGTTTACCTAAAAATGCCGAACACGGAATTTCAATCGTAGTCAAGATAACGATTAGATGATTACCGGAAAGAACACATAAGATGAGTGACGTACCTAAAATTTCATTAGAAGATAGTGGATGCGAAGCAAGCGAACCCTTTGCTTTACGCGTTTTGGGAGATAGCATGTCTCCCGAGTTTCCGGATGGTTCTATTATTGTCATAGACCCCGCCAATGAAGCAGAAGATGGCAATTATGTTATTGCTGAAGTGGAAGGAGAATTTATTTTCAGGCAGCTTTGCATAGAGGAAGGGAAATATCTCATTAAAGCGTTAAACCCCGGTTATCCTACATTGGATATAACTGACAAGCCGAACATCAAAGGTGTCGTTACGCAACGAGCGGGAACTAGGCGCAAACATAGAAAGCACTATTTCTAAATAGCACCTCGTCAATCCAAATCGGCTGGTGGCATATAAGACGGATCATTGGGGTTTAGGAAGATGAAATTGTATTGCCCTTTTTCCAGCTCCACATAATCTATGGTCATATTTATCATCATACTAAGCATGGCACTATTGACGACGATATTGACATTATTACTCTGCAACTTGATGTCGTCTTCGTAGTTTTGATCGTCTATACCCATCGCATAATGAAAACTGCCGTCTGTATTGCGCATCACTGCCAATCTAAGATTTACCGTTTTCGCTTCCTCCGGTTTGATAGATTTCTGTATTTGTTGCGCAGCAACGTCGGTAATTTTTATGATTTTGTCGTCTCTACTCATTGTTTGTTCCCTCATCGCTCAAGTTGAATGCCGAGATCGTTTTGCTAAGCAACTTTCTTGATGCTGTAATCTCGGTTGGGGTTATGCGCCCAGCTAAAACAGCAATAAACTCGGTGCTGGCTCGCTCAAAGTCATCGTTGACAATAGTGTAATTGTACTCGTTGAAATGCCTCGCTTCGGAAATCGCTTTTTTCATGCGTGCATCAATTACCTCTATCGTATCTTGTGCGCGCCTCTCCAGACGTTCCCGCAAGGTTGCTAACGAAGGCGGTAAAATAAAAATAGAAAAAGTGTGGTCATAACACGCTCTTATTTGTCTAGCACCCTGCCAATCTATTTCCATTACGATATTGTGTCCTTGAGCCAATGTGTTTTCTATATAGGACTTTGACGTACCGTAGTATTTGTTGTATACCAGCGCATATTCAATAAAATCGTTCTGCTCAATCATCTCTCTAAAAGTCTTTTTATCGACAAAGTAATAATCTTGTCCTTCTATTTCACCCGGTCTAGGGGGGCGAGTTGTATGCGATATAGATAGTTTTAGGCTATTTAGCTCTGCCAACGCCTTTTGGATTAGGCTGGTTTTACCACTGCCTGATGGCGCAGACACTACAAAAAGGCGGTTATTATCAGGGATTTCCAGTCTCATTGAGCTTGCTTTTGAGGGAATTATAGCATAAGGAAAGCATCATTTGCCTTTTATATAATTCCCTGAAATAGGTGTTATACTATCGCCTATAATCCGGATTGATCGGTTGTTCAATCCAATACGAAATAGACTTATCGGGAAGGAAATAAAATGAAATTGAAGCTACTTTTAATCGGTTTATCGGCAATGTTTGCTTTGTCAGGATGTTCTACCATGTCTAATACTTGGGATTGGTTTTTTGAAGACGACGAGGAAGTCGTTGAAATTTCTATGGAAGACGAAATGGAGGAAGAATTCGACGAGGAGTTTGACGAAGAGTTTGACGCAGCATTTGATGAAGAATTCGAAGACGAGTTTAATGAAGAGTTTGAAGAAGAATTCGCAAACGAGTTTGAACAGGAATTTGACGAAGAGTTCGGCGATGAATTAGAAGAAGAGTTTGGTGAGGAATATGGCGATGAACCTGTGAGCAGACCGTCATCAGGAGCTTCTTTACCACGAGCCATCGTTTATTTTGATTATAAGAGTACCGTAGTCCCGGCAACAAGCCTTAATTTGCTACAATTACATTCTCAATATCTGATTAACAGCAGAGCTAGTGTGACTTTGGTAGGACATTCTGATGCGGTAGCGTCCAGTCGCTATAACAAGGAGCTTGCACTAAAAAGAGCACAAGCTGTTGCAGAGATATTAGTTCAAATGGGAGTTTTGCCTTCCAGTATCAGGACTGAGAGCCGAGGCGAAGACGAGTTAGCTGTAGAGGGTGACAGCCCCTACGCGAACGCTATGAATAGACGAGTGGAACTTCGCTACGAGTAATCAGCTGTATAATTTAATTGCCCTCCTTTGGAGGGGTGGCAGGCGCAATAGAATCGCCGATTGAGCCAGTAGGTCAATCGTCATAACTCTTTGCAGAGCCTTAGATATATACAAAATGTAAAACCTTTCTTTGGCGTGTTTTTTTGCGTACCCACCATTTAGGACAAGCCTTAGCTTGTCCGACCTACATACCCACGTTAAGGTTTTGCAGAATGTTACGCCGTTTGTGCAACAAACGGCGGTTCTATTTTCAAGATACACGGTATGAGGGGTGGGCATGTCAGCAACCCACCCCCATACCTGTTAGTAGATCAACAGCTTCTATTAATTAGACTCGCCGCACTTACCCTCGCCGCACTTACCTTCGGCATCTTTCATGCTTTCGCCACATTTGCCTTCACCGCACTTGCCTTCGGCATCTTTCGTACCTTCGGCACTTGTGCCATGATGACCGCAATGACCTTCGGCATCTTTCATGCCTTCGCCACATTTGCCTTCACCACATTTGCCTTCGGCATTTTTCATGCCATCAGCACTTTTGTCGTGATGACCGCAATGACCTTCGGCATCTTTCATGCCTTCGCCGCATTTGCCTTCACCACATTTGCCTTCGCCGCATTTGCCTTCGGCATCTTTCATGCCTTCGGGAACTTTCCTATCTGCGCCACATCCGCCTTCTAGGTGACCAGCTGCCAGCATATAGCCGCCAGGTAGTTCCTGCACTGAGAAAATATTGCTTTCGGCTGACACGGCTCCTGCCATCGTCATGCTTCCTGCTAGGGTTGCAGTTACCAATCTGATTGATTTTTTCAATTTAAAGTCGTTGTTCATAATACATCTCCTTGTAAAGTTATAGGGGGTTGAGCTTTCTAGTGTATCATATCTAATCTATCGTACAACTAAGTAGCACAATATAAATTGAAGTAGATATGCAGAAAGCATATAATACCTTCTATTATAAATCGGAAGTCTCCTGTTTTATATCTATCATTGGTATGGTTGTGCTTGAAAATCAGAATTATTTATGCAATATATGCGCTTATTATCTTTTTTAGAACCGAAATTTTTTATTAGTATTTTAGGATAAAGCTATGGCAACGGAACATAGAAAAATATGTATTGTAGGTATGGGCTATGTCGGTCTGACTTTAGCTGCGATTATGTCCGATCGAGGTTTTGATGTTTGGGGGGTAGAGAAAAATCCGGATATACTAAAGATGCTTATGCAAGGCAAACCGCACTTTTTAGAAAAAGGTTTTGAACCGCGCATCAAAGGTAGCATGAGTGCGGGAAGATTGCATTTTTTATCAGAATTATCCGAACTTAATAACGACCAACAAGAACCTATAGTTTATATCATCACGGTGGGTACCCCGCTTAATGATGAAGGTTGCCCTCGCATGGACATGATAGAGGCGGTTGCAAAGGAAATTGCAAATCATATGAGCGACGATGCGTTGGTCATATTACGTTCAACCGTGCAACTAGGCACTACCCGCAAGATTGTTAAAAAAACTCTGGAGCAAAGTGGCAAACGATTCGGGCTTGCGTATTGCCCAGAGCGTACTATTGAGGGCAATGCAATGGCTGAGCTAGCTGTTTTACCTCAAATTATTGGTGGCTTAACCGAAGTGGCAGCATTGCAGGCAGAGGCAGTTTTTAGAAGAATAACGCCTACGGTTATCATGGTTTCCTCCCTTGAAAGTGCTGAGATTATTAAACTGCTGGATAACAGTTATAGAGACTTGAATTTTGCGATAGGAAATGAAGTCGCATTATTATGCGAGGCGGCAGGGCTAGACAGCAGAGAAATTATTGAGGCTGCGAACACAGGTTATGCGAGGACACAGATCTCGGATCCTGGGTTTGTGGGTGGACCTTGTTTATATAAGGACCCGCATATTCTACAAGCCTCTCTGAAGGCTTATGGTTATGTGCCGCAGTTGATTAAACAAGGGAGAGCCCTGAACGAATCTCTTCCCAGCTATGTATGTGACCGTCTTGACGATACTGGGATTATTCCCGATAAAGGGAAAGACGCCAAAATAAGTATTTTAGGTATAGCATTTAAGGGACGCCCCGAAACCGATGATACTCGTTCTTCGTCCAGCTTGGATATTGTTGCGTGTTTGCAGCAGCGATATTCCGAAGCGATGATTTGTGGACACGATTTTGCCGTCGATAGTCAGACGATTTCCAATCTAGGGGTAACCCCAGTAGATTTGGAGCAGGCGTTTGATCGTGCATCAGTTGTGATCGTCGCAAACAACAATAAAAAATATGAATGGATAGATCTGGATGCCTTAACTATGTCTATGGCAACCCCCGCTGCTATTTATGATATATGGTCTGTGTTGCCTGCTTACAGAGGCTTATACTCGGAGGATAAACTAAGGTTTATGCATTTGGGTAACGGTTCCGGCTCAAACCCAAGTTAATGTCAAATCATACGCCTATTGCATTATTTGGCATAAAATTCATAAGATTGTATTTATGACCAGCGAGCGAATTTTAGTAACCGGCGGGAGCGGCTTTTTAGGCAGTGCTTTGGTAAAAAAGCTGTTGCAAGAAGGCTGGCAAGTACGTGTTTTAGATAATAACTCTAGAGGGCATGCGAGGCGTCTTGCCGATGTAATTGACGATATTGATTTTATTGTTGGTGATGTTCGTGATTATGCCGTTGTTGAAAGCGCATGCAAGGGGATGGATGTAGTCGCGCATTTGGCTTATATAAACGGCACCGAGTTTTTTTATAGCATGCCGGAACAGATTTTAGAAGTAGGCATCAAAGGTGCTCTGAATACTATAGATGCTTGTCTTGCACATAAAATAGATCGCTATTGGATTTTGAGTTCGTCCGAAGTTTATCAGCGAGCAGAGAAGGTGCCTACCGACGAGACCGCATCACTGATTATTCCCGATGTTCTTAACCCTCGCTACAGCTACGGAGGCGGTAAAATCGCAACCGAATTGCTGGCAGTGAATTATGGACGCAAGGCGTTCCGGCAATTAGCGGTTGTGCGCCCCCACAACGTATATGGGGCTGACATGGGTTTTGAACATGTTTTACCGCAGTTGATTATGCGTGCCGCCCGGCTGGATAGAGAGACCCCTAAAGGACAGACCATTGACTTCCCGATTCGTGGATCAGGTGCTCAAACCCGAGCCTTTGTATATGTAGATGATTTCACCGAAGGATGCTATATGGCTTTTACTCAAGCCGAGAAATGTTCTTTTTTTCATATAGGCACGATGGATGAAGTAAAAATCAAAGAGGTAGTTTCTATCGTGCTGGAAGTATTTGACCGAAAAGGCAATATCATACCGTCCGAATCGCCTTCTGGGGAAACTGATCGCCGCTGCCCAGACATTGCACGCATACAATCGCTGGGCTATGAACCCAAAACTAATCTGAAGACAGGGATCAAAAAAATGGCAGCGTGGTATATTGAAAATGAATCACTGTGGCCGGCCGACTCCAATATGCCCTGATGTGGGGCTGTTGAAAAATAGAACCGCTGTTTGAACCAGTAGGTCAAACAGCGTGAGGCTATGCAGACCTTTAACATGGGTATGTAGGTCGGACAAGCTAAAGCTTGTCCTAAATGGTTGGTACACAAAAAACCACCCCGTCAGATAAAGCCGCCGATTGAGCCAGTAGGTCAATCGGCAATTTTATTATCCGCCCTACGGTACCGTTCCGCCCAAACGTAACCGCTTGCACCCCCAAATCATGCAAACCATTTGCCGCGTACTCGCACAACCCCTCCCGCTTTGCGTCACCGAGTCATGGTTATCGTAAACGAAATGAATGAATGGATTGGTGGTGCAGACGCAACGCGTTAGGGCGGATATATAAATCCCCCCTCTACCCATGTAGGTTCCGTTGTGGTTCTGCACAATGCTACGCCGTGCGTACAGCAAAATATTCGTGAACCGTGTCTATTAACACTTGTAGATTGTCGGGATTGGTTGCCGGATAAATGCCATGTCCCAAGTTAAAGATATGTCCCGAACCTTCTCCAAAAGCATCAAGCACCTTAAGCACTTCGTTGCGCACAGTTTGTTTGGATGCAAGCAAGATTGAGGGGTCTAGATTACCTTGTAATGCGACTTGCTTTCCCACTCTGCGCTTTGCTTCACCGATATTAACCATCCAATCCAAACCTATCACTTTGCATCCGGTTTCTGCCATTTTTTCCAGCCACAGACCGCCGCCCTTAGTGAACAAGATAACCGGCACATCCAAGCAACCTTGATTCTTAAACTCAGTTATCAGCTTTTGCATAGGCGCAAGAGAATATTCCAAATAATGTTCGTGCGCCAACACACCACCCCAAGAATCAAAAATCATCACGCATTGGCAACCTGCCTTTGCTTGTGCCGCAAGATACGAAGCACCTGCGGTTGCAAGTAAATCCAGCATACGCTTAAACGAACCGGCATGATCCAGCATCATTTTCTTTACCAAAGCAAAACTATGTGAGCCTCTGCCTTCTATCATATAAGTCGCCAGTGTCCATGGGCTACCAGTAAAGCCGATTAACGGTATGCGCCCATCCAGTTCTCTACACACCATAACTATCGCTTCCATCACATAATGAAGATCTTCGCCGTCGGGTATGCGTAATTCGTCGGCTTGCTTCTCGTCGCGTATGGGGTGCTTGAAAAAGGGGCCGCGGTTTTCTTCAAAATCCAGTCCCAACCCCATCGCGTCTGGAATGGTTAAGATATCCGAGAATATAATCGCTGCATCTAAAGGGTAGCGTTCAACTGGCTGCAGCGTGACTTCGCAGGCAAGTTCGGGTGTTTTGCAAAGAGTCAAAAAATGTCCTGCCTTTTCGCGCACTCGACGATACTCGGGTAGATATCGACCCGCTTGGCGCATAATCCACACCGGCGTTCTATCTACGGCACGGTGTGCAATGGCATCCAAGAGGCGGGTGTTGGTATGCGTTTTAGTCATTCACTCAATGCCTAAATAACCTAATATGCCTTTAGCCGCTTCTCTCCCTTCAAATACCGCAGTGACCACCAAGTCCGAACCGCGCACCATATCGCCGCCGGCAAAAACTGCCGGGTTAGTTGTTTGGAACTTATATCTATTCGGTGCAGACATATTGACCCGCACTTTACCAGTGTCGTCGCTTAAGATATTAAACTCCGAAAACCATGTTGCCGGACTGGGTCTAAAACCAAACGCAACAATAACCGCATCGGCAGGAATGATTTCTGTACTGTTTGGCACAGCTTCTGGTCTGCGTCGCCCTTGCTTGTCAGGCTCACCAAGCCGGGTAGAGACCACTTTGACACCCTCTACATGATCCTTGCCGATGATTTCTATAGGCTGACGGTTAAAAAGAAATTGTATTTCCTCGGCTCTGGCATTACGCACCTCGCGTCTTGACCCGGGCATATTTTCCTCGTCGCGACGATAAACACAGCTGACCGTTTTCGCCTTTTGTCGAACTGCAGTGCGCACACAGTCCATAGCAGTGTCTCCTCCGCCTAATACGACCGTGCGATGATTTTCCATGCTGATGTACTTTTCGGGGCTTTGCTGGTAATTCATCAGGCGGTTGATATTAGATATCAGGTAAGGCAATGCCTTATATACCCCCGGCAGTTGTTCGCCTGGGAAATCCCCAGTCATCGCAGTATAAGTACCCATACCCAAAAACACCGCATCGTAGCTATCCAGCAAGGTCTTAAAAGGCAAAGCTGAGTTCCCAACTTCGGTACTTAGGCGGAATTCTATGCCCATTTCTTCCATTATTCTGCGCCGAGTCAGCACGACTTCTTTTTCCAACTTAAAAGGAGGAATTCCGAAGGTGAGCAATCCGCCGATTTCAGGATAGCGATCGTAGACTATTGGTTTGACACCGTTCCGCACCAAGATATCAGCACAGGCTAATCCCGCCGGACCTGCCCCGACAATGGCAACTCGTTTGTCGGTCTTTACGACATTTGATAAATCAGGTTTCCATCCGGATTTGAGTGCTTCATCAGTGATATATTTTTCTATTGCCCCGATTGTTACCGCACCAAAGCCGTCGTTGAGTGTGCAGGCACCTTCGCATAGACGATCTTGCGGACATATACGTCCACAAATCTCAGGGAGAGAGTTTGTTTTATGCGAGAGTTCGGCTGCTTCCCAAAGATTCCCTGCCTCTATCAGTTTGAGCCAATCAGGGATGTAGTTATGTACCGGACACTTCCACTCGCAATACGGATTACCACATTCAATGCAGCGATCCGCCTGCTGAGATGCTTGTTCCGGGCTAAACTGCCCGTATATCTCATCCCAGTGTTTCAAACGAACCTCTGCCGGAGCCTTTTCGGGACTCTGTCTAGGCAGGTCTATAAATTGTGTTAAGTTTGCCATTCTAAAAAATTGCTGATAGGTTTCCGTTAATTATAAACTATGAATCTATGAGGTTTGGAAAAAGTATCATTCCCTTCCTTTGGAGGGATGGCGGGCCTATGTATTTTGTAATGCACGCGTTTAGCA
The DNA here is from genome assembly GCA_965200865.1 of uncultured candidatus Poriferisulfidus sp. GTDB lineage: Bacteria > Pseudomonadota > Gammaproteobacteria > Poriferisulfidales > Oxydemutatoraceae > SP5GCR1. Next base: position 2,248,069 of record CBDAVG010000002.1, read on the forward strand.
ATCATGTTGGGGTTCTGCACAATGTTACGCCGATTGATTTTGATATATGTGATGTTTTTAACGAACACAGCATTTAGATTTTGCACAAAGTTACGCCACTTGACCTACTGGCTCAAGTGGCGGGTTCACTCGGCGATAATCGGCAGTTCTATCTGACGGGGTGGTTGTGTCGTGTCTGTACTAGTTTATTCCCCTTCTGTAAAATAAAATGACCAGCACCTAAGTTTCAACCCCCTACCTGATCCCGAGCGCGCGCCCTATAGAGTAATCGTTTAGCAAGTGCATCGGAGTCTTCGAAGGCACCGCGATTATGTAGCACATTGTTGCAAATCACGCCTTCACCGGCAGCCAGTTTATAAGAAATCTTGTAGTGGCTTGTGCGTAGCAGTTTGCGCAAACAGTCTAGAGCTTCGTCACACGACGGATGCCACTTGATGTGTTGCGAGCGTTCGGTGTAGTGCATAAGCAGTCTGTTGGTGATTGGGTCTTCCCTAAATACCGGTGAACTTCGCGCATCGCGTTCACCCTCATTGGCAGGTATTGTGAATGCGTGTGGATGTCTGAGCACTTCTATATAATTTGCGTTCTCCTGATAGAGCAGAACATAAACTATTTCGTGATCCAAATACTCGTTCACCCCACCTTCAGGTGCCGGTTGAACACAATGCATCATAAATGCTCTGATGATATCGGCATCGGCGTTGTAATAACCGTCGGTATGCCATGAAAGCGCACGCTCAGTATACGGGATATAACGGCTGTTCGGATTAGCCGTTATATGACTGATCTTATGCGCATCCGCCATTGGATTATCGCATAGGTTCTGCAGCCCGAGTTGCGCCGCCAACGCCTTGAAGGTCGCGCTGTTCGACACAGGCTGTGCGCTACGATAAAAACTGAGGTTATACAATTTGCAGTTATCCCAAATCCTTTGCCGTTCCGAGTTACTCAGATCACTCGGATTATGGATTTCAACCATTAATTGCTCGGCACTCGCCGCGCCTCGTTGTAATTTAAGTTCTAACCGTTGTTGCATTTGCTTGATTTACTAAGTTCAAACTATTTTAGCCGATTGAGTTTCTGCACCTCAAGAGTATTCGCTGTCATACTGTTTGAGGAATCCACGTCGCTGAAACCTATGCTAAAATTTCATGCGGTAACGTAGCAATGTCCGAGAAGGACTAATCAACCTGACAGGAGATTATAAGGAGATGCTATCGCTATTCCCAATATAGAGGAATAATGATAGATGAGAGAGATGAAAGAACCCTCAGAAGCAGAAAATCAGCTTTTTTCTGTTGACGCACAGAAAAAAACGACAGATAAGAATGTTGCTAGTCTTTTTGAATTTCTAGCAGTATCATTGTAGGAGTATTTGGTACGTTCTTATCAGAATTGGCTTCCCAGTGATTTTGGGAACTATATACTTAAGTATGCAATGATTCAACAAAACCATTGAAAATAAAAGCTAGAAAGCACTTGACACTGCTTTCATTTTTGGTATTCTAGTATGCAGATTGGAGACCACAATGAAACATAAAGCTAAAACAATCAGCATAGCTGAATTACTAAAGATGTTTTCTACCGAAACCAAGTCGGTTAAATGGATTGAGAGCGTAATCTGGGGAAGCAATCCGGTCTGCCCTAAATGTAATAAGACAGATAAGGTTAGAGAATACAAACCTAGAAAGCATAACCATTACTGCAACCGATGTCGCAGAGCATTTACAGTAAAAACTGATAGTGTAATGAACGGATCACCCCTGCCTTTGCAATGTTGGGCGATAGCGATTTATTCAGTAGTCACTGCACGCAAGGGGGTCTCATCGTTGCAGCTATCTAAGGAATTAGGTATCACTCAGAAGTCAGCTTGGTTTATGCTACAGCGTGTGCGCAAGGCGTGCCAGCAAGGCGATTTTAAGCTCGTAGGCGAGATAGAAATAGACGAAACCTACATCGGCGGTAGAGAGGCCAATAAACACGAAAACAAGAAACTGAAGGCAGGTAGAGGAGGGGTAGGCAAAACTGCGGTATTGGGTATGCGAGAGAGGGGCGGTAAAATAAAAGCGATGACGATACCAAACACAAAAAAACAGACACTGCACCCGATAATCTGGGAAAACACCCGTGTAGGGAGCACCATTTATACAGACGATAACTCGTCCTACACAGGAGTATACAGACGACATAAAGTCATCAATCATTCGGCAAAGGAATATGTAAATTACATGGCACATACCAATGGAATAGAAAGTGCATGGGCGTTGCTGAAACGAGGCATAACTGGAACCTATCACAGTATAAGCAGCAAGCATTTACCAAAGTATGTAGATGAGTTTAGTTTTAGGCTGAACGAAGGCAACTGCCAAATAGACACAATAGAGCGCATGAAATCATTGGTGAAGGGTTTTCGGGGTAAGCGTTTAACCTATCAGCAGCTAATCAACTGATGCCGAAACAAGAGGCTAAGGGTGGCTGAGAGGCTAATGTTGTCAAAGCTATCCCTCTAAATTGCTGGTTCGGATTTTGCAATAGAGAATATATTACAACAAGCCAACCTATCCAAAAATCAGATGATATTTTTAGAAAAGCAGAAAGAGGAATGCAGATAAAAATTGAACCAGCATTAAAGAACGAATGAAATGAACCCAAAAGCCCACAAGCCTATAACTGAAAAGCAGTTTAAGAAGGTCATTAAAGATGTTTTAGGAGCTAGTAAACCGCCAAAAACGCTTTATGAAAACCGAAAGCCAACCAAAGAGGAACTTAATACAAAATGGAAACTGATAAAACGATGATTTGCATACTTAAGTATATAGTTCCCGTGATTTTGATATGTGGCAAAGCTATGCTATATTAGCATATCCTAATAAACGTTTTAATCAGTTGCAAAAGACATATAGAACCATAGAACGTTTTATTTTTTTATTTAGAGTTAGTAATTTTCAGAAAATAGTGGAGGTGAAAGGATATGCCAACAAAACAACCGCATGACACACCAATGTTGGATGAACTGGAAAAAGGGCCTTGGCCTAGTTTTATTTCTGGTATCAAACGGCTTAGAGATCAACACGAAGATGACCGCGTAAGTGGTATAGCAAACGACTTGCTGGGTCAGCTTGAACATTCATACGAGACCCGCAAGGGTTATTGGAAAGGCGGCACGGTGAGTGTCTTCGGTTATGGTAGCGGTATTATCCCGCGCTTTTCAGAAGTCGGTGCAGCGTTTCCTGCGTCTAAGGAGTTTCATACCTTAAGAGTGCAGCCACCGTCGGGCAATTATTACACCACCGACATGCTCCGTAAGCTCGCAAGCAGCTGGGAGAAATGGGGTTCTGGCTTGGTCACTTTTCACGGTCAGACCGGCAACATTATGTTTATAGGTGCCAGTACCGAAAACACACAGCACTTTTTTGACGACATCAACGAATATGGTTGGGACTTAGGCGGTGCAGGTCCTTGCGTGCGCACTGGGCAATCTTGCGTAGGTGCTGCGCGTTGTGAGCAATCCAACGTAGACGAGATGCGTATACACCGCACCTTGCTCAACAACTTCACCGACGATGTGCATCGTCCGTCGCTACCTTATAAGTTCAAGTTCAAGGTTTCGGGCTGTCCTAACGACTGCATGAATTCCATAGAGCGTGCCGATTTTGCAATCATAGGCACATGGCGCGACGACATGAAAGTAGATCAAAACGAAGTCAAGGAATATGTTGCCAAGAAAGGTCGTCAATATATCGTTGACAATGTGATTTCACGCTGTCCGACCAAAGCACTTTCGTTGAAAGACGACGACACTTTGGATGTGGACAACCGTAACTGTGTCCGCTGTATGCATTGCTTGAACGTAATGCCCAAAGCCCTATCTCCGGGCGACGACAAAGGCATCTCCATTTTAATCGGCGGCAAGCGCACGCTGAAAATTGGTGACTTGATGGGCACAGTTATCGTGCCTTTTATGAAGCTGGAAAGCGAAGAAGATTACGAACGCTTGGTTGAGATTGCCGAAGAAACCATAGACTTTTGGGCTGAAAATGGTCTTGAACACGAGCGCTGCGGCGAGATGATAGAGCGTATCGGCTTAATCAATTTCCTAGACGGCATCGGCGTGGAGGTTGACCCCAACATGGTGAGCGACCCGCGCACGAGTTCCTATATCCGCATGGATGAATGGGAGCAGGAAGCCAAGAAATGGTTTGAGAACAAAGCGGCAAAAGAGTCCGAAGACAAGACCAAAGAAAAGCAGGCAGCAACTGCCTAAGATCAACACATAATATAGAGGAATAAGAATGGCACAACAGCATCGTTCTCCGATTGAGTCGGGTTGTCCCGACGGCTTTCAATATATGCATCCGGTGATGCGCAAGAATTATGGCAACTGGGCGTATCACGACGATCCGCGTCCTGGTGTCCTAAAACATGTATCGCACGAAGGCGAAGCGATTTGGACAGTGCGAGCCGGCACCCAGCGCATTTTGGATGTGTTCACGCTACGCAAGCTATGCGACATCGGCGATAAATATGCTGACGGCTATGTGCGCTTCACGATCCGTAGCAACATAGAGTACATGCTGGACGACGAGAAGAGAGTCGTGCCGCTAATTGACGCTCTTGAAGAAGCTGGCTTTGTCGTCGGTGGAACCAAGAACTCAGTGGCAATGATTTCGCATACCCAAGGCTGGTTGCACTGCGACATTCCCGGCACTGATGCCTCTGGTGTGGTCAAGGCAATGATGGATGAACTGATAGAAGAGTTTAAGAATTGGAACATGCCGAACCGCGTACACATCACCACTTCGTGTTGCCAAATTAATTGCGGCGGTCAAGGCGACATCGCAATCAATGTTCAGCACACTAAACCCCCTAAAATCAACCACGACTTGGTTTCTAATGTCTGTGAACGTCCGTCGGTGGTGGCGCGTTGTCCGGTTGCGGCAATACGCCCGGCGATGGTCAACGGCAAACCCTCGCTTGAAGTTGACGAGAAAAAGTGTATCTGTTGCGGTGCGTGTTATCCGCCTTGCCCACCGATGCAAATCAACGACCCTGAGCATACCAAACTTGCAATATGGGTGGGCGGCAATCACTCTAATGCTCGTGGCAAGCCGTCTTTCCAGAAATTGGTTGCGGCAGGAATACCGAATAATCCGCCACGCTGGCCTGAGGCGACTGCGGTAGTGAAAAAGATTTTGAAAACCTATAAAGAGGACGCTAAAGATTGGGAAAGAATTAGCGACTGGGTGGAGCGCATTGGTTGGCCTCGCTTTTTTGAGCTAACCGAACTGCCGTTCACTAAGTTTCATATTGATAACTGGCTGGGTGCCCGCAGAAGTCTGAACGCCTCAACGCATATCCGCTTTTAGTCTTGCGGTGTTTGTACACTGCCATGAAGTTTTCCGTACTAATAAACGAAGGTCCCTATACGCATCAAGCGTCGGATACCGCATACCAGTTCACTAAAACTGCGCTTGATAAAGGACACGAGATTTTCCGAGTGTTTTTTTATCACGACGGGGTTTATAACGGCACTCGCTTATCAGTACCGCCGCAAGACGACCGCAACATATCGCAACGATGGTCAGAATTGGCAGAACAACACCAGTTGGATTTAGTAGTTTGCGTGGCAGCGGCGCAACGGCGCGGCGTGCTTGACGAAGGCGAAGCAAAACGTGGTGGCAAAGATACCGATAATATCGCCCCAGGCTTTCGCATCTCAGGCTTGGGCCAGTTGATAGAGGCAGGGATACAGTCAGATCGCCTAATCACTTTTGGAGATTGAGGAATAAGCAATGAGTGATGCCCCTGAAGGTGCTGTTAAAAAGTTTATGTACGTCAACCGCAAAGTCCCTTACGGCACGATTTATGCGCTGGAGTCTTTGGAGGTTGTGTTGATTGCAGCAGCGTTTGACCAGCAAGTCAGCCTGGTGTTTATGGACGACGGTGTCTACCAGCTGATGAAATCTCAAGACACCGACGATATAGAAATGAAGAACTTCTCACTCACCTATAGTGCTTTAGGCGACTACGACATCAAAACCATTTATGTAGATACCGAGTCGTTAGCCGAGCGCGGGCTATCCGCCGACGACTTGCAGGCTTTGGTCTACGAGGACGAGGACGACGATTGGGAAGAGAAAAGCGCAATGCACTTTGTGGACCGCAAACAATTAGCTGAGCTTATGGCGGAGCAAGATGTCATCTTAAGTTTTTGAGGAATGCCGTCGTGTCTATGCTCCATATAGTCAACAAATCACCCTTTGAGCGCAATGCCTTGTCGTCGTGTTTGGATACCGTACAAGACGGCAGCTCGCTGCTGCTGATAGAAGACGGCGTGGTTTGCGCAACGGCTAGCGGTCGTTTTGCCGACACGATCACACAAGCGATGCAGCGAAACCTAGCGATTTATGCGCTGAACCCCGACCTTAAAGCACGCGGTTTCTCTGACAAACAGGTGCTGGAGGGTGTAAAATTAATCGGCTATGAAGATTTTGTTGATCTGGTTGCAGATCACGATAATGTACAATCATGGTTGTAGATGTATTAAATAGGAGATAGAAACATGCCTTTAGATATTGATGGTAAAACATACGAGACCGACGAAGAAGGTTATCTTGCCAACTTGAACGACTGGAAGCCTGAGCTTGCCGAAGCAATGGCACACGCTGACGGTGCCGAGTTGTCGGATAATCACTGGGAAGTAATCAACTTTCTTCGTGAGTACTACGAAGAATATCAGATTGCCCCAGCAGTTCGAGTCTTGACTAAAGCAATCGGGAAGAAATTAGGCAAGGACAAAGGTAATAGCAAGTATTTGTATGAGCTGTTCCCTTATGGTCCCGCTAAGCAAGCGTGCAAATACGCTGGCTTGCCTAAGCCCACAGGTTGTGTCTGACGACAGTCAAGTTAAGCCGAATTGAAACAGCCCAAGTTTGAGCGGCGGTGCCTATGAATGCACTTAGCATCGCCTATGCTACCCTCTTTTATATTGCAACCGCAGTATTGATAGGCGGACTGGCTTATAAAATTTGGCTGTATCAGAAGGTTCCCGCGCCGCTAAAGATACCGACGACACCGGCACCTACCACTCGAAGTGGGGTCGTTTATCGTCTGTTCAAAGAAACCGTTTTCTTTGAAAGTCTGTTCAAGTCCAATAAGTGGATTTGGTTGTTCGGCTGGTTATTCCACTTTGGTTTGCTTTTGGTTTTGCTACGCCATTTGCGGTATTTCACCGAACCCGTTTGGTTTTGGGTTAATTGGTTGCAACCTTTCGGCAAGTATGCGTCTTTTATGATGATTGTAGGATTGGCAGGGCTATTGTTGCGGCGTATCGTCGTTGACCGTGTACGCTATATTTCATCGCCGTCCGACCACCTGATACTACTATTGCTACTGGCAATCGGCGTGACTGGCGTTTTGATGACATTCTTTTACCCAGTGGATATCGTGACCATGAAGATATTCTTTTTGGGACTGATGCGCCTTGACCCGCAACCGTTGCCGTCGGACTTACTGATGGTGGTGCATCTCGCACTTGTCGCATTCTTGATGATTATATTTCCGTTTAGCAAACTGCTACACGCTCCAGGTTTATACTTCAGCCCGACACGCAATCAAGTAGACAATCCGCGCGAACAACGACACATCGCCGCATGGGCATTAAAACTGGAACAACAAAAGAACTGAGGCTGTTGAAAGAGTAATGTCATCGCACAAACTTAACCGCTTGCGTCATATAATTACGCGAACCACCGTAGGGGAGGGCTAACATGCCCTCCCTAAAGTACCGTTCTGTATAACTACAACCGCTATGCGCCAACAAATGATGGTTTCCATAAATCAAATAGATAAACGGTATTTTGTGCGAGCGCAACGCGTTCTGCACAATGTTACGCCGTTTGTGCAACTGCAACAAACGGCGGTTCTATTTTTCAACAACCCCAACTGAGGAAGTCATGGCAGAAACAGAATTCAAAACCCCCAAATATAGAGAAGACCGAGCAATCCCTAAATTGCAAGAGGATGCGATGAAGCACAGCCAGCCCTTTGTCGCCAAACCTCAGTTTCAACAACCGCTGGGCTTTCCCGGTGAATTGGTCGATAACTGGGAGCAGGTTGCAGTTGATAAAATGGGCGAGCTGGTCGGCAAATACCGCTCGTTGCAAGTCTTCTTAGATGCATGCGTTAAGTGCGGTGCTTGCACCGACAAGTGCCATTATTATCTAGGCACCACCGATCCCAAGAACATGCCGGTTGCACGGCAGGATTTGTTCCGCAAAGTCTATCGCCGCTATTACACTTTCTCAGGCAAATATTTCCCGTGGCTGGTTGGTGCCGAAGACATGAGCAAGGAAGTGCTGGACGATTGGTATAGCTACTTCCACCAATGCTCGCAATGCCGACGTTGTTCGGTTTATTGCCCTTACGGCATAGATACCGCAGAGATTTCTATGGCAGCACGCGAGATTATGGATCACATCGGCAAGGGGCAGAAATACTGCAATGAAATCATCGGCAAAGTCCATGTTATAGGCAACAACCTAGGCTTGCCCGAACCGGCATTGGCAGACACACTGGAGGGCTTGGAGGAAGAAGTGTTTGAGGACACTGGTGCCACAGTGCGCTTTCCGCTTGACGAAGCAGGTGCCGATGTGTTGCTGGTGACCCCCTCGGCAGACTTTTTTGCTGAACCTCATGTTGATGGGTTGATCGGCTATGCAAAAGTATTTCATCAAGCAGGCATATCGTGGACTTTGAGCTCACACGCCAGCGAAGCAGCCAACTTTGGCATGTTCATCGGCAACTACGAGAATATGCAAAAACTCGCATTGAGAATACGCGAAGCGGCAATAAAACTCGGCGTGAGGCGAATCATATTTGGCGAATGTGGACACGCTTGGCGCGTCGCTTACAGCTTCCTCAATACATTGGCAGGTCCCTTTGATTTCCTAGACCCCGATTATCCAGTGCCGCAACACATCTGCGAGGTTACCCACGACCTCATCCAGAAAAACAAACTCAACCTAGACCCCTCGCAAAACGACGATATGGTGCTGACCTTCCATGACTCGTGCAATATCGCCCGTGCCTCACGGATGGGAGATATGCCGGGCGGACAATTCACCATACCTCGCGAGATTATCAAAGCCTGTTGCAACAATTTCCATGACATGTCATCAGATGCAATCAAAGAAGGCACCTATTGTTGCGGTGGTGGTGGTGGCTTGCTGACCGACGACCTGATAGAACTACGGGTGAAAGGCGCATTGCCTCGCATGGAAGCACTACAAGAAGTAATTGATAACTACGGCGTTACACACATGGCAGCAATCTGTGCAATCTGCAAAAGCCAATTTACCAAAGTCTTCCCATACTACGGGCTGACACTGGATCAAGTCGTGTGCATCCACCAACTGGTGAGCAACGCCATCATCCTAGAACCCGACGCTAGCGAACCATCAGCTGTGGAAGCGGAACATTCCCCTCCTGTGGAGAGCGGAGCCTGACGGGGTGGTTGTGGCGGTTCTGCACTAGTCAATTCCCCTCCTGTGGAGGGGTGGCAAGCGTATGCATTTTGTAATGCATGCGTTTAACAATCATGCTGAGGTTCTGCACAGCGTCACGCCGATTGATTTTGATATGCGTAATGTTTTTAACGACCACAATATTTAGATTTCGCACAAAGTTGCGCCACTTGACCTTTGCTATTCGTGTTATTTCTAACAACCATAGTATTTAGATTTTGTGCGAGGTCACGCCACTTGCCCAGCTGGAGCAAGTGGCGATTCTATGGCTCAAGTGGCGGTCTCACTCGGCTCAATCGGCGGTTCTATTTTTCCATCGCCATCTAGGTTGTCCCCAATACCAGTTTGCAGGGGCATTTTTCAAGCCTTGTGCTAGCTTTTGTGCATAAGCCTTAAGCAAGTCTTTTTCGTGCCCTTGGCCTTGGTTTTCAATAGGTTCAAGATAGATTCTGTAGTATCCTTTTTTAATTTTTTCGGTTCTGACGAAAAACACGGCACATTGTGCGGTGCAGGCAAGTTGTGCGGTGCCCGAATAAAAATCAGTATGTTGCCCTCCCAGCCATTCCAATTCTATGGATTTTTGGTTACGGTCGGGTTCGCGGTCCGATAACACATAAAAAAAGCATCGTTGTTTGCGGTGTTTTATCAAAGTTTTAACAAATTGTTTATGAGGTAGCGGCGTGCCGCCGAAGCAGCTTCTCATGGTCAGCACCAAACGCTCCAGCCGGGGCGATCTTAGGGGTTTATAGACACCATAGAAAGGATGTCCGCAATGCAAAAATAGTACCTGAGCCGCCCATTCCCAGTTGCTTTGATGGCTGGATAATAATAGCACTGGGCGGTTCGTATCTACATCGTCTAAGATGTCGGGATTCATCAAACGAGCACGTTTTTGCAACCATTGTTTGCTGCACGATAACAGTTTCGCCGTTTCAACCAAAAACTCGGTTTGTAAGAAATAATATCTTTTGCATAAAGCACGAATCTTGTTTGCGCGATACTCAGGGAATGCTTTGTGCAGATTATCCAATATCACCTTGCGTCTAGAGCGCAGGATGTAGTAATTGAAAGCAGCTAATAACCAAGCGACCACATAAAGAAACGATAACGGCAAGCGGGATATAAGAACGGCTAGACGCATCGTTGTTATATAAAAAAATGGTTTTTCATTGTTGATGATTATCTCCCTAACGCCACACGGATTTAGGTATTTACTTATATTTTAAGCCATAGAGGGTTGCATAAAGTGATTTTTATTGTAACACGATGAATATGCTGCCATTGGTTAGTGGACATCCTATAGCTGGGGTATTTGTCAATGAGTTTTTGCATGTATAACGCTTTTAATTGCCGAAAATTGCCTGTTTGTATTGAATCATCGCCGTTTAACTGGTATATTCATCAATACTTTTTCACAACTTAACGAAAGGAGGATATTCAATGAGTGAAGCAAGTTTATACGAACGCCTAGGCGGACCAGATAAAATTCGTGATATTTGTACGGATATATTCGATAACCATTTAAGCAACCCTAAAATTAAGAGTCGCTATGTGGATAGTAATCGTGATGCAGTTATCCAGAGTGTCTGGGAATTTTTCTGTTCTGGCATCGGCGGACCTGAAACCTATCACGGCCAAGATATGAAGGCTGCACATCGCGGCATGAATATAAGTGGCGATGAGTTTGTCGCAGTTTGCGACGATGTGCTTTCCGCTTTAGATAAAAATCAGGTCGGGCAGAAAGAAAGAGACGAAGTGCTGTGCATTTTGTATTCTATGAAAGCCGATATCGTTGGTGGTTAAAACCTCGATATAAAAACTACCCTAGCTATGGAGTATTTAAGTCCACAACATAGTTAAGCTATGTTCATTATTTATGGAGGGGGCTAGGGCCAGTTTAGGCAAACCGATGGAATGGCGGGTTTCACAATACCCTCAGTTGTCGGCACACACCGTAGAGTTTGCTAATACGCTAACTCTTAAAGCATCAAACTATTTGCAATTTACCTCAGGTGGGCAACCTTATCTGCTATGCCCTGATACTACCGTACCATCTGCCGAGTTTCCTGCCACTGTGCAGTGCAGCATCAACGGGCACAGTGTGCGCTTTGGTTTCGATTCTGGTCTATGCGCTTTCCTGTTATCGGATTGGCTACCGCTGGAGGATGTTGCGGCGTTGCCGGACAACTTGAAAAAATCAGTGATGATAGCGGTGTTAAATCCGATTGCCGATTTTTTCTCTCAACATTCTGCCGGAAGTTTTAGTGTAGAAGACATTGAATGTCAATCTGCCCATCCCTCTAGCTCAAGCCTATTTTTCAATCTATCATCTGCGAACGGGGCTGTAATCGGTCGGATATTTGCCGATATAGACGAGCAAACGACGGCTACACTGCATAAAGTATGGCAAGCTGCTGCAAAACCTGCACCGCTGGGGGACACCGAAGAATTACCTGTTTGGGTTGATGTTATTGCTGCCGGCACGAGGCTGAGCATGAACGAGTTTAGCGAATTAAGAGAAGACGATATCATTTTGCTTGATATAGCATTTTCGGAACTAAAAGAAGTCTATGCTAGAATTAGTGATAATATATGTTTTTCATCCGTAATTGATGGAAACAAGTTAATAATTCAAAAACTGGGAGGGGTCATAATGGCAAGTGATACACAGCCGCCTATAGACCAAGATACTGAAGAACGGGCAATTGATGATGAAGAGATTGTCTCAGGCGAAGACCAAATGCCATTTTCTAATGAGGACGAACCCGACGAGGAATCGTTGGAAGAGTTTTCTATGGACGCAGAACATTCTGACGAGGAGCCGTTGGATGAGTTTTCTGCCGATATGGAACGTACCGACGAGGATCCCTCTGATACATTACATTCCAGCGACACATCCTCAGCTTTGTCTGAGGATGCCAATGGCAAACAAACCGTCTCCCAGTTGAATGATTTAGGAGAGTTACCAGTAGAATTATTATTCGTTGTAGACCAGTTTAAGACAACCGTAAAAGAAGTTGAACGGATTAAGCCGGGTTATGTATTTGAACTGAAGCATAAAGCAATAGGGCAAGCCGAGATTCGTGCTAACGGGACCCTCATTGGTATCGGAGAGTTGGTACAAATTGAGGACCGTGCGGGCGTACGCGTGATAAAGCTGTACGGACAGACGAATACCAAAAAATGACTAATCGACCACTGCCAGCAGCAGAGGGCTGTTTAATTAAAAGACGACACTAGTCGCATGATAAAGGGGGGGAATTCTTGTATATACTCGTTGAGCGAACTCTAACGCGTTGGGTAGCGGGGCTGTTGAAAAAGTACCGTCATGCACCCGTAGAGGGTAATTGTCTAGTGCACAACCACCACAACCACCCCGTCAGGCTTCGCCTGCCACCCCTCCAAAGGAGGGGAATGTATTAATGCAGACACTTTTTCAACAGCCTCTCGTTGAGCGAACTCGTCGGGGAGGCTTCTGATGGAAGGCATGCCGTCTCCTTTCACATTAATCCTGATTATAGGTGCCATAGGCATCATGCCGTTTGTGATTGTGATGGCAACCTCTTTTGCCAAATTGGTTATCGTCTTTTCATTGATACGCAACGCCTTGGGTATTCAACAAATACCTCCGAATACGGCTTTGAACGGCTTGGCTCTGATATTGACTATCTACATTATGATGCCGGTTGTTATCGCAAGCTACGAAATTATCGCGCAAGAAGAATTAAACTTGGGCGAGCACGAATCGGTCATACAGGTTTTTAAGGAGGCATCAGAGCCGTATCGCGACTTTCTGCACAAACACAGCGACCCTAGGGAGAGAGAGTTTTTTATGGAGACTGCATACAATTTGTGGGGAGACGCACATGTAAAGGAAATGACAGAAGACAATTTATTAATCCTAATGCCATCTTTCACCGTGAGCGAGTTGACCACTGCCTTTGAAATAGGTTTTTTAATTTACCTGCCGTTTATAGTCATAGACTTGATCGTATCCAATATCCTCTTGGCAATGGGTATGATGATGGTCTCGCCAATGACTATATCCTTGCCATTCAAGCTACTTTTATTCGTTTTTCTTGATGGCTGGACTTATCTTATTCACGGTCTAGTGCTTTCGTATCAATAGTCATGACCGAAGGAGAAATAGTCCAACACGCCAGCAATGCGATGCTACTCGTGTTGATGTTATCGATGCCGCCAATTATCGTAGCAGCATTGGTGGGTTTGATAGTCAGTTTGATTCAGGCGTTGACACAAATACAAGAGCAAACTATATCCTTTGCATTTAAGCTCATTGCGATAGTCGTGACGATGTTCTTAACTATGGGTCAGTTAGGGGAAGAATTGTTTGCCTACGGTAAGATTTCATTCAGCAAAATTTCTGAGGTTGTCTTTTAATGGAAGCATTAACTATTATTTTCCAAGACTATGTTGCCATTTATAGTTTGGCACTACCGAGACTTATCAGTATCTTTGCCATGCTTGCCTTTTTGAGCCAGCAAACCCTAGGTGGCACCTTGACAAGAAACGGCATCCTGCTTAGTTTGGCATTGATATTGCATCCTGTGGTCTCCGTCGAAATGGACATTGTGGATACGCTGCCGCACGGGACTTTATCACTAATCATCATTAAAGAGGTATTCATAGGTGTGGTTATGGGCTTTTCGGTTGCGTTAATCTTTTGGGCAGTGGAGGCGGTCGGTGCTTTTATAGACAACCAGCGCGGTGCCACTATGGCAAGTGCTATGGATCCCTTGAGCGGTAATCAATCGTCCCCGATGGGTACCTTTTTTGTCAATACGATTACTGCGATATTTTTTGTCACCGGACTGTTTTCTTTATTCATGGCAAGCGTTTATGAAAGCTACAAGATATGGCCGGTCACATCTTTTTTCCCTAATCTGAATTTTGATTTGGTGATTTTTTTGCTCAAGTATTTTGGGCAAATTGTGTTTCTAGCTGTGCTGTTGGGTGCACCGATCATTATTGCCATGTTCGTGGCCGAATTCGGTTTGATGCTAATCGGTCGTTTTGCGCCTCAGCTCAACATCTTTTTTATGTCCATGTCTATAAAAAGCGCAGTGTCAAATTTTATGTTGGTGATATTTTTAGGAATCATGGTTGCTTTTTTCAGCACCAAGTTGGGGGCTATAGCCGAGGTTTATGCAGAATTGAACGGAGTATGGAGTGAACAATGAGCGGTAGTAGCGGTAATAAGACCGAACCTCCTACGCAGAAAAGACTGCGCGACGCACGCAAAAAGGGACAAGTTGCCAAGAGCAAAGAGGTTGTTAGTGCTTCGTTAATTATTTTTCTACTCGGCTATTTGTGGCTCTCAAGCGACTACTATATGGAAAAATTTCGTCAGATGATGGCTTTGCCAGTGACTACCTACGGTATTGATTTTGATGCAGCATTGGGCGAAATAATAGTAGAGACTTTCAAGTTTGCAGTCGTTATGGTTTTGCCAATAGTCGGTATCGCACTGGTGGTCGGTATCGCTGCTAATTTTTTCCAAATCGGTGCGTTGTTTGCACCGGAAGTGATTAAAGAGGCACCTAAAAAACTTAATCCCGGCAAGGCAATAAAAAATATATTTTCTAGAAAGAATTTCATTGAATTAGTTAAATCCGTTCTCAAGATCGTGTTTTTAGGGTATTTGATCTACTTGGCATTACGCCATGATATTGGTAATTTGCTCGCAATCCCAAGCTGCGGATTATCATGTTTGTTGCCGATATTCGGGAGCCTGATGGGAAAGATCATCACTTATGCAATTATCGCATTCATAATCGTTGCGGTTGCCGATTACTTTTTTCAGAAATTTGATTACATCAAAAACCTAAAGATGACCAAAGACGAAGTCAAACGAGAATTCAAGGAAATGGAAGGTAGCCCAGAAATAAAAAGCCATCGCCGCCAATTATTCCAAGAAATAGTCAACAGCCAAGTTGAGAATAATGTCAACCGCTCAAGCGTTATTATCACCAACCCCACTCGCATGGCAATCGGCATCTATTACGATGAGGAAGAAACCCCTCTGCCGGTAGTGACCCTAAAGGAACAAGGAACAATGGCAAAACGCGTGATTGAAATTGCCCGTGAGAAAGGCATCCCAGTGATGGAAAATGTGCCGCTTGCCCACGCATTGATGGATCAAGCCGACATCAACCAGTATATTCCGTCCGATTTAATCAAACCCATTGCCGAAGTACTGCGCGTTATCAAAGAACTCTAACAACCTTGATCATATTATTTGACCATCCCATAACCGCTCAAGAAATTCCACTGTTTGTTGCTGAAAAAAGTACATAATCAGCATTTCTTCCACTGATTATGGAATATGGAACTGATAAAAAAGTATCGCAACTGGTAGGGGCGGACTAGCATGTCCGCCCTACGGTACCCTCCTGCACAAACCCAACCGCTATGCGCCACTTGGTTTTGGTTTCCATAAACAAAATAAATGAATGTATTGATTGTGCAGACGCAACGCGTTTCGGGAGGGCAGGTATATTTAACTATGGCTTATTTGATATAAGATAAACGCTTAGGTAGATGCAGTGCCTAGGAAGTCGGAGGAGACACGCTCAAGAGAGGATTAGGCATTAAAGCCTGTTAACATGATAAGCACTCCTCCGGCGTTATGACTATAGAGCTCGTAAGGCAGCTTGGGACTTTAGATCTCGTATTTACCTGTTTGGGCGGCGTAGTCATACTTTCCTAAACTCTGCTTGATACCTAGTAATTCATTCATTCAATAACTATTATGGAGGAAATTATGGTGAAACACAAACAACCTGCCGCAATCGGCATTGATGTCTCTAAAGACACTTTAGAGGTGGCATTATTATTCGTTGACGAGAGTTTCTCGGAATCACAATTTAGAAATAATATCAAAGGTATTAAACAGCTGTTAGCTTGGCTTGCCGAACAGGGCGCAAAGTGCTGCCCGATCTGCGTTGAAGCCACTGGTGGCTTGGAGACAAACCTTTGCGAGCGAGCTTCCCGGGCTAAACATCCGATACAGGTGGCACCCCCGGCTCAAGTTGCCTATTTTCGCAAAAGTCTTAATATGCGTAATAAAACTGATGGCGATGATGCGCGCTTAATTGCACGCTTCGCAGTGTCAAACCCTAATTATCGGTGGACCAGTTCGTCACAGGCTATCCAGACCTTGAAGGATGCTCTCAAACGCAGACACAAACTGACATTAGCGAAGACGATGTTAAGGAATAGTGAAAAGACTTTGCGCACCGCTGGACAAAAGCGCAGTGCGGCTGCAGACTTGAGACACCTTGAGCAACGCATCGATCAGATTGATGCTTCAATCGAAAGGCTTATTGCCGAAAACGAACAACTTGCACAGACCTGCAAATTATTGTGTTCGATACCCGGTATCGGTATGCAAATCGCAGCCACCCTGTGTGCAGTATTAGATGATAATACGTTTGAGCATCCCAAGCAACTCGCTGCTTTTATCGGCATCGCACCAATGCGCAGACAATCCGGCAACTGCGAAGCACGGGCTCATATCTCTAAAATTGGCAAACGCTGCCTACGCACCGCTTTGTTTATGGCGGCACTCTCGGCACGGCTTCATAACCCCATTATCCGCGACTTTGCCAACCGCTTGCAACGCCGACGCCCGGAGTTAAGCAAAAAGGAAATCATTGTCGCTTGTGCACATAAGCTCGCCCGTATTATTCATGGAGTACTCAAGCACAATAAGCCGTTTGACCCGCGTCATGAGTGTCCGGCTGCGGCCTAAATAGATATTCAGAAAAGGAGATAAAAAATGAGTAAAATGACTTGATTTTAAATAAGGCATCATGTTAGCCCTCCCCTACGGCTCAAGGATACTTTTTCAACAGCCCCGAATGGGTTGTTGGTGCAGAACCGCCACCATTAGGGTGGTTTGCATAATTTGATGGCGCAAGCGGATATTGCATTTTGTAATGCATGCGTTTAGCAGTCATATTGAGGTTCTGCACAAAGTTACGCCGATTGACCTACTGGTCCAATCGGCGGTTCTACTTTCACAATAGCAATACCTTTTTAACAGCCCATGTATATAATAGTCCAATGAAAAAATGCTTTCAGAATTTCTCATGCAAATAGCACATCAAAAAATAACGAATGATAGGCGTAGTAAATGGCTAACTCTGCTATGTTTAGGGTTGGTTTTTGCACAATCGGCATCGGCACAAACAGAACTAATATTCACAGGTGATTCGTGGAGTGAATTCCTGGGCGGCGCCAAAGCGGTCTGTGCTGATGACGACATAGATAACGACAACGATGGCTTGATAGAGATGTGTCATTTGGAGGATGTATTTAACATGCGTCATCAAAATGGGGGTACTGGTTGTCCTGACAATGTCTGTAATGGTTATGAACTCGTGCGCGATTTAGATTTTCAAGATGACGATAGCTACATTAATATAAGTAATAAGGTGACATGGACGACCGGCGAAGGCTGGTCTAATATGGGAGACTTTGCAGGCATTTTAGAAGGCAACGGTCATAGCATATTAAACTTATTTCAGAATAGAGCAGAGGATTCCGATGACGAATTAGGATTTATAAATCGCCTAAATACGTCTGGTCAAATCCGAAATTTGAATTTCCTTAGGATGAATATGGGAAAGAATCTTAATCCTTTCGAATCTTATTTTGTCTACTTTAATGATGGCAAGATAATAAACTGCTATATCCAGGGAATAATGACTGAGAGACCTAGTGGAATACGAAGAGCTCTTTTGATTTATAACAACCGCGGTCAAATATCTAACATTAACGCGAACTTACAGGTTCGAGGTATTGGCGATGTTGCAATGATTAGAGAAAATAATGGAAAACTGTCCGATAGTTCCTTTCAATCAACTATAAACATGCGTTCTTATCAGGGGATAATAAAAATATTAAATAGAGCAAATATATCTAATAATCTTTACATCATATCTACAAACGTTAGTCATCCAATAATAAGACATACCATATTGAGGGGAACCATAGAAAATAGTTATTGGGATGCAGATCGCGGACCAAATCTATTACCGCATGACCCAAATCAGAGTCTTGATACCATTATTAATTTTTTGGGATTCACTACCGAGCAATTACAACGCCCGATGGGTCCGAATACGGATATCGCAACATCCTCCACCCAGCCTTATTATTTATGGAGCGAAGACAACTGGGATTTCGGTACCGACGAGCAATATCCGGCGGTTCAATATGCGCCGGGTAGTGATAGCAATAACCCGGCCTGTGATATTTCTCAACAGCCTAAGTGCGAAACCTTATTGCGTCATTCAAGAAATGCACAACCCCAAATTATATCTCCGACTCCCGACACCGAAATCATACTCGTAAAAGGAGAGGAAAGCAGAATCAGCATGGTAGTGTCCGACGACGATGATGATATAGAAAATAAACTAACTGTGGAATGGAGCGCGTTAGATATAAACGGAGAGGATTTAATAACTACCAGCGTACAGGTGCCTCCGAGTGATGATATCCAAAAAATGCTTGACCTAAGAATCAGAATCCCAGATGCGATTGCAACATCGGTGGCGCAACTGAGATTGGTGGCAAGAGACGATAGCGGTCATTATAACGCACAGTCTGAGGCAGTTTTGCTGGATGCCGAAGTGGAAGACAATACCTCACCAATTATTGCCAGCATTACTGTACCGAAGCTGATAATAGACGAAGCCTCTACACAAAGCATTAGTGTGCAGGTAAGCAATACCCAAAACCAAAACTTGACTTATCAATGGAGCGGAGATACCTCGGTATTGAGCCATACCGACAGGAACCCGGTGATATTAAGTGCACCTCCCGACTTTGTAGCCGCTGCATCCACGAGCACAACACTTAATCTAAAAGTAGAAGTAAGCGACGGGACTTTTTCTACGACAGCTGAGGTGACGCTGGTAGTGAAGAATGTAAATAACGGTTCTGCGACTATAGCAGACTCTATAGAAGTAGGAAGCAACACGGCGACACTAACCGCGACGATATTGTCCGGTGACCCTGACGGTGATCCTAGTGAACCTGTGATGTATCAGTGGCAGGTGTGTTCAGCGGTTGAAGGTATCTGTCCGGAACCAGAAGAGGATAATTGGAGGAATATTGCCGAGGCTACTGCCGCGCAGTATGTAGTAAGGTTGGGATCTGATATTAGACTAGAGGGTGATGATACCTTTTCCTTGGAAGACGATAGTGGGATATTTCGGGTAAGAGTAAGCTATACCGATGGACAGGGTTACCCTGAAAAGATTGACATTCTCGTGACTTTAACCATTGGGGTATCGGTAAAAGTATTTTTAGAAGGCCTCCTTGAATAGAACTGTCGGGGCTATTGAAAAGTTATTTTATGCACCGTAGGGGAGGGCTAGCATGGGACTGTTGAAAAAGTGTCTGCATTAGTACATTCCCCTCCTTTGGAGGGGTGGCAGGCTTATGCATTTTGTAATACATGCGTTTAGCAATCATGTTGAGGTTCTGCACAACGTCACGCCGATTGACCTACCGGCTCAATCGGCGGTTTTATCTGACGGGGTGGTTGTTAAGGTTCTGAACAATGTTACGCCGATTGACCTACTGGCTCAATCGGCGGTTCTATTTTTCAACAGCCTCACCGCAGCGTATTCCCGATTGTGGTTCCCACAAATCAAAGGTGGTTCAATCGTTTTCCACTAAGCTGAGCAGTGGTTCAATTTGTGAGATTAATGTTTGCTTATCGAGTTCACCAGCTTTGATGTAACGGATAGTGCCTTGTTGATCCACTAGCACGCTATACGGTAATCCACCCGATCGGTTGCCAAGTACTGATGCGATTGTCAACGCATCGTCGTAGCCTATCAGTTGGGGATACTGCACCTGAGGAACGGATTCCAAAAAGTCCAGCACTTTTTCTTTCTCGTCAACCGCAATGCCAACAACCTCAAAACCGTTGGCATGAAAAAGTTCGCGGACTTCGTTGAATACTGGAATTTCTCGGCGACACGGCGGGCACCACGATGCCCAAAAATTCAGTAGCACAATTTTTCCATCCCAAGTTGAGATTGAGGTGTAATTTTCATCTAGATCGTAAAGACTGAAATTGGGACGCACGGTGCCAATCAGCCGATGGTCAGCTGCTGTTATCGCCGCTCTAGGCAAGAGGTAATAATTAACATAAAAGGCGGTAAAGGCACCAATGGCAGCAGACAGTAGCGCGGTGATCAGTATTAGACGGCTACGAATGGTCATCGCTGTTAGGTACTTGTTTTATCCATCATGCGTTGACTTTGACTTAGTTTGAGTGCTTCTCCTAGATGTTCTACAAAGGGGTTAGCACCAATAAAACCGACGATGCGCATTTGCGGGATTTCTTCACCCTCAGCGTTGAAAAACAAAATAGCAGGCGGTCCGAACAAGCCAAATTGCTTAAGCATCTCGTCGCTATTCGTATCGGGTTCGGTCACATCGGCTTCAAAGACCTCAAAATCGTTCATTGCTTGTTGTACTGAGGAGTTTGGAAAGGTGAAAGTTTCAAGCTCTTTGCAACTGATGCACCAATCGGCATAAAAAATGAGTATCGCAGGTTTTTCTACTGCCGTTGCTTGAGTAATTGCGTCGCGAACTTCTGCCAGTGAGGTGTAGCGCACAAATAGGTGGCTGGTTTCGGATGCGTGTAGATTGTCCGCCTGTGTCACCCAAGGCTGAAGCCACAGACTGCTTCTCCCAACTATTGCGTTCACCGACCATAGTGACCCGTAAACCGTTGCTACGAGCGCAATCGCTATTGTAGACAAGCGCGCTGGTGAGGTAGCAAGTTTTAGGCGCATCAGATAGACAGCAAAAGAAAGTAGTAGTATGCCTGACAACAGCATCATCGCATAGCCGGAAGCGATGCGGTCTAAAAGCCATATCGCAAAGCCCAACATAATAAAGCCGAATATGTTTTTGAAAATGTCCAATGCCGGGCCGGGTTTGGGCATTAACTTTGACAGCGAGGTGCCTACTAATAAAAGTGGTGCCCCCATTCCTAAACCTAAAAAGAGCAAGGCGACACCGCCGGTTGCGATATCGCCGCTTTGGGCAACGAATAACAGTGCACCGATTAGTGGTGGGGTCACACACGGGCTGACAACCAAAGAGGATAAAAACCCCATCGTCATAGCACCGTATAGGCTGCCTTGCCGGTCTTTACCGACTTGGCTTAAACGAGTTTGCAGCGATGCCGGCAACCTGATCTCATAAGTACCGAACATTGCCAGTGCAAGTAGCACGAAGACTGCAGCGAACGGCACCAGCACCAAAGGTCTTTGGAACAACGCTTGTATGTTTTGCCCATAAAGTGCAACCGCAATACCGGCAATACTAAACGTAATCGCCATAGACAGCACATAGACGAGAGACAAAGTAAAGGCTTTGCGCGGTGACGAGCTTTGTTTTGCCATCGTGATAACCATGGAGAGGATCGGCACCATAGGTAACACGCAGGGTGTAAATGCTAATAACAATCCCAAACCGAAGAAAGTAATCGCCGCAAGCCATAATTTGCTATCACGCAGAAAATCGGCAAGCGATTGTTGCTCAGATTTTTGTACGCCACCGTCATCATCACGCATCGTTGCATCACCGACTGATATTGCGCCGCCGACTGGTGTTGCATCGGCAAGTAAGAATTGTTTGGTTTGCACGGGGTAGCACAACCCGGCATCGGCACAACCCTGATAAGAGAGTGTCACAGCATCGCCTTGAGCTATAAATGGCACCGAAAGCACATTGCGATAAACTTCGGTTTTACCAAAGAAAGGATCTTCAAGTATCTTGCCTGTTGGCATTTGGTATTGGCTTGGGCGATTGCTGTCTTGCTCAACAATGGTTGTTTTATCCCTGTACATATAGTATTCAGGTGCGATCCGCCACTGTGCCACATAACGCTCGGAAGAGATACGCTCAACACTCAACGCAAACGCTTCGTCGGGAGGCAGGAATTCATCTTCCTGTTGGACGACAATACTGTTCTGCGCAATCACGCTGCTTGTTAGCACAAGCAAGCAAAGCATCAACAGATTTCTATTGCAGAGCTTCATTGATTGCAAACCCACTTTGCATAATCTTCGCTCGCATCGTCTATGTGTAGAACAATGATCTCCGGTAAATCATAAGTATGCAGTTGCATCAAACGTGTCTTACACGCCGGCACCTTAGCCCGCGCCGTTTTAGCACTGAGCAGATATTCTTGGTCGTTGACGACGCGCCCGTCCCAACGATAAATAGAAGTCATAGGTCCGACAATATGAATACACGCACAGAGTTTCTCCTCTATGAGTGTTTCGGCAATATGCTTTGCCTGCTCGTATTTATCTATACTGCTTTGCACCAAAGAAATTAAGTTGTCCATTTGTATTCCTAGCTAATTATGGAAATTCATTATAATATAACACTATGCGTATACCACTCGGAATCATTTTTATTGGCATTCCTTTACTTGAAATTTATCTCTTCATCGTCATCGGTAGTGAAATCGGGGCATTATCGGTGATTGCCCTGATATTCATCACTGCACTAATCGGTATTTCGGTGTTGCGAAACCAGGGGTTTGCAACGATGAGAAGATTTAGAGAAACCGTAGCCAGAGGTGAGCCGCCGGAAATCGCGTTGGCAGAGAGTTTTTTGCGTTTGATAGGTGGATTGTTGTTGATGGCACCCGGATTTTTTACTGATGCCGTGGGCATTTTGTGTTTGCTGTCGTTGACGCGCCGTTTTTTCATTATCAGATATTTGATGCCATATTTGAATGTCAGGCGTGCTTCCCGCCCTCGACGAAAAGTATCGGGACGTATTATTGATATAGAAAAAGATTGAGATATGGTTTTGTGCAGGACCTCAAACACTGGTAATGCGTAACATTACCAAATGCAATATCCGCTCTGCGTCAGTGGTGTCATACCGTATGAGTGGGACTATTTCGTATCGTTTGACACCATAGATAAACACGCTAATTTCATTTTTTTAACTTTTTTTATTGAATTTTTAGAGATTACCCCTATATTTATTCACAATTAGGTATAAAATGCGATACCTTCAATAAAATCGCTGAAATAAACATTACAGATAGGAGTCTACAAAGAATGAATATTCGACCTTTACACGACCGTGTCGTAGTAAAACGCACGGAAGAAGAGAAATTAAGCCCCGGTGGCATTGTAATTCCCGATAGTGCTACTGAAAAGCCTATGAGAGGAGAAGTCGTAGCAGTTGGGGAAGGCAAACTGCTTGATGACGGCACGGTGCGTGCTTTAACCCTCAAAAAAGGCGACAAGATTTTGTTCGGTAAGTATTCAGGTACCGAAATCAAGCTGGACGGAGAAGATATAGTCGTTATGCGTGAAGATGACGTGTTGGCTATTCTTGAGTCTTAAACCGACATTAGAGTAAAAGAGAGGATAAAAATATGAGTGCTAAAGAGATTCGTTTTGCAGACCCATGCCGTCAGGCAATGGTGGAAGGCGTTAACATCCTAGCCGATGCAGTGAAGGTCACCTTGGGACCTAAAGGTAAAAATGTGGTCTTGGAAAAATCGTTCGGTGCGCCGACGGTGACCAAAGACGGTGTTTCGGTTGCCAAGGAAATTGAACTGGAAGATAAATTCCAAAATATGGGCGCACAAATGGTCAAAGAAGTTGCTTCGCAAACATCAGATGTGGCAGGCGACGGCACAACGACCGCAACAGTGCTGGCTCAGGGCATTATCCGAGAAGGCATGAAAGCGGTTGCTGCAGGCATGAACCCTATGGATTTGAAACGTGGCATAGAGAAAGCGATGAGTGCCGCGGTGGAAGTGCTGAAAACATTGTCCAAGCCATGTGCTGACCGCACGGCAATTTCCCAAGTCGGGAGCATATCCGCCAATTCGGATACCGCAATTGGAGAGATTATTGCCGATGCGATGGATAAAGTCGGTAAAGAAGGCGTGATTACGGTTGAGGAAGGCAATGTGCTTGAGAACGAGCTTGAAGTCGTTGAAGGCATGCAGTTTGACAGAGGCTATTTGTCTCCCTACTTCATTAACAATCAAGATAATATGAGTTCCGAGTTGGAAGACCCTTATATCTTGTTGCACGACAAAAAGGTATCCAACATTAGGGATTTACTTCCCTTGTTGGAAAGTGTTGCCAAAGCAGGTAGACCGTTGGTTGTGATTGCCGAAGATGTGGAAGGCGAAGCCTTAGCAACTTTGGTGGTCAATACGATTCGCGGTATCGTTAAGGTCGTTGCCGTTAAAGCCCCAGGCTTTGGTGATCGCCGTAAAGCGATGCTTGAGGATATTGCGGTGCTAACCGGCGGCACGGTAATCTCCGAAGAAGTCGGCTTGTCATTAGAAAAATGCACATTGAACGAGCTCGGACATTCAAAGCGGGTTACGGTCTCTAAAGAGAATACAACCATCGTAGACGGTGCTGGCGACAAGGGCCAGATACAAGGCCGCATAGAGCAAATCCGTGCGCAGATAGAGGAGTCCACATCCGACTACGACAAAGAGAAGCTACAAGAGCGCATGGCGAAGCTCGCCGGCGGTGTTGCGGTAATCAAGGTCGGCGCAGGTAGCGAAGTTGAAATGAAAGAAAAGAAAGCGCGTGTTGAGGATGCACTGCATGCAACCCGCGCTGCCGTTGAAGAAGGTGTAGTGCCTGGTGGCGGCACTGCGCTGATTAGAGCCGTTGAGGGCATCGCTTCACTCAAGGCTGAAAACCCCGATCAGAATATGGGCATCTCGCTGTTGCGCAGAGCAATGGAGGATCCTTTCCGCCAAATCGTTTCTAACGCAGGTGATGAAGACTCGGTGGTGCTGAGCCAAGTCAGAGGTAAAGAAGAGGCTCACGGCTACGATGCAGCAACCAGTCAGTTCGGCAACATGATGGAGATGGGTATCATAGACCCAACCAAAGTGACGCGTACCGCACTACAGCACGCATGCTCCATTGCCTCGCTGATGATTACAACTGATGCGATGATTGCGGAATTACCCAAAGAAGAAAAAGCACCGATGATGCCCCCCGGCGGCGGCATGGACGGCATGATGTAGTTTGCAACAACATCTGTTAAAACAAAAAAGCCCTGCTCTGCAGGGCTTTTTTTATTTTGTGGGCATCATATTATTTGTTTAGACGCAACGTATTTCTATGCGCGTAAATCATTTGTGGATATAATATATATGCTGGTTGGCACATGATAAAGCTTTGCAAGACATTCATAAACGACTTATTGTATAGGAGATGAAGATGAACGACCTACAAATCAACGAGCCGAAATCAGGCTATGAGATATACAATGCGAAAGCAAAAAGAAAAACAAAAGTGAACACGCTTAAGCAATTTTACCCGCTACTGCCCAATACGAAATTCTCAATTCTATATGCCGATCCGCCATGGCATTACAACGGGAAATTACAATTTGATAAAACTGCCACTATTGAAAAAAACAAAGGTTGGAACAAAGATGTTTTTATTAGTGCAGCCAACTTTAACTATCCGACCATCAAGACATCAGATCTTAAGAAACTGGATATAAAATCAATAGCAGAAAACGACAGTTTACTGTTTATGTGGACAACCAACCCACATTTGCAACAGGCGATTGAACTTGGAACGGCATGGGGGTTTGAATACAAAACAGTTGCCTTTGTTTGGAATAAGATGGTGCACAATCCCGGTCAATACACTATGTCGTATTGTGAACTCTGCTTATTGTTTAAGAGGGGGCGTATTCCTCATCCTAGAGGTGCCAGGAACATTAAACAGTTAATCAATTGTCCTAGGAAACAGCACAGTGAAAAACCTATTGAGGTTGCAGAAAACATAGAAAAGATGTTTCCGGTTCAAAGGAAGATAGAACTTTTTGCTAGAATGAAAAGGGATGGTTGGTACTCTTGGGGGCTAGAGACAGCTAGGAGTAATGCAATTTCTAGTACAGAAGGTGTTTCAGGTTCTGCTCAAAGTGATTTGTTAGCGGGGTGTCAACCCAAAGTTGGAATGTTGAGCTGTTGAAAAATAGTGTAAAACCACAACGTAAACTACATGTGTAGAGGGGATTTATCTATCTGCCCTATGGCACCGTTCTGCACAGGCCTAACCGCTATGCACTACCTGGTTTTGGTTTCCATAAGTTGGGTGGTGTACGATTTTATTCGCGCAGACGCAACGCGTTTGGGAGGGCATGCTAGCCCTCCCCTACCGTTATCATAAATTCAATGGCGCAAGCGGTTGAGTTTATACAATGGCAGTAGTTTTTTGTGTACCCACCATTGAGGACAAGCCTTAGCTTGTCCGACCTACATACCCATGTTAAGGTTCTGCATAATGTTACGCTGTTTGTTGCCGCTACAACAAACAGCGGTTCTCTCTATATCTGGGGTAGAACGCCGGTTTTGGCCAGACGGAAACCACCCTGATTGTTAGCTTGTCCTTGTTGGGATAAGAAGTTGCGCACCAGCGTATGCCCGCTTTCAACATCAATATTGTATCTATATTCACCTGCCTGATTTAAGCCTGCCACACCCTGTGCATTGAAGAGTTCCCCGCTCCCGGTTATTTGTGCGCTTAATTCTTCGTTTTCATTAGAGCTCAGATCCAGACGAAAATTACCTAAATTAAAAATACCGAAGATTAGGTCTTGTAATAAGACTTCACCTTGTATACGGCTAGGAAAAGGTGCGTCAAGCGGTATGATGATGTTTGCGAGCGACAGCTGTATATTCCCGCTAACCTCCATAGTACTGTTTGCAATCGGCACTGGCAGACGACTGATTTTGCTGGTTAGGGATACATCGTACAGTTCAGTTGCAACGGGTGAAATTACGGTCTTAAAAGCACCTTGTGCGAGTTCGGTATCGGCTTCTATGCACATAGTGGATATTCCGATATCAAAGCTGGGGCACCATTGCCAAGAAACTGCAAGCGTTTTCAATTTAGAGTTTATTTTGGGTGGGAAAGGTAAATCCGGTAAAAGCAAAAGGATGTTGCCATCGGGCAAGGTGCCTTGCACATGATTGATTTGTATTGGTAGCGGCACGGCAGGCAGATTGTCAACGATAAAACGAAGCGGTACTGTCGCTACAAAAGACAGTACTATAAGCACTAGCAACACAAAGAACGATAGTATTTTACCGATTAACCGCATAACATCTATTTATCAGCTTAGTTATTAGACTGTTTTAACTCAAAGTAGGCAACTGCAGACACTTTGCCACCCCCTTTATGATCCAGGTCAAAGGTATGCAATAGTTGCCCGTTTTGAATGCTTTCTTCAAGCCATTTCAACACCTCGCGCCCTCCAGCATCGTTTAGCTTGATTTCTATAAGTTTGCCTCCCTCCTCTTCGTCTATCAGTGCGACATCAGCTTTAAGTTTATGTTTCTTAAGGCTTTGATCTATCTCTGCCCGTAGTCTACCGATTCCTCCCATCGCTAAATCGGCACCACGAGCGTTTTTTTTAAGTCCGGCAATGGTTGCTATTTGGCTACGTAACCAGCGATAGTCTTTATCGGCTTGCTGGTATTGTATCTGGGCTTGAGCATATTGGTTTTGTAGTGGTTGATAGACCATCGTGTAAAACACTGCGCAAACCACGAAAATAAATAGGGCAATCAGCAAAACCTTTTCTCGAGGTTCTCTTTCATTCCATAATTCGGAAGGTAATAACGACATGGCTTAATATCCTTGTGTGTCAGCGCGACTAAGATTTCGCCTCGTTTAGCTTAAACTGCATAAGACTGCGTCCCTCGGCGGTATTGGGAAGTTGCTTAGATTCCACATCAAAGCCTGCCAAACTTTCAATCTTATTCTTGAAATCGGCACTCTCTTCGGTAAAACTTACATCCAGTTTGAGGGTGTCGCTGCTTAGTTCAAGTTTTTCCACACGGCAAAGCAAACAGTTGGACAATAGTTTATCAACTCGCACCAGCATAGACCAAGCATTTTCTTGTTGTTGCTCGCTATAAGACCTCAGGTATTCTATGTAGCGCGTCACTTGAGAGCGCACATCCGATACATCATCGCCGGGTATTTTCATCTGTTTAACCAACTGCTCGGATTGACGTTGGGCATTTTCAGCGTACAAAGCGTAACGTTGCGTATCAAAAAACATCACCGATAGATTTGCAGTGAGGGCGACGAATGCCAATCCTACCGCTACCCGCCAAGGTTTAACATAGGTTGCAGAGGCATTGCTCGTTGCGTATTCGCCTTGTAATAGGTTGATTGCATCGGGAGGTGCGCCTTGAACCAACATTTCATCCAGCGGTGCAGGTAGAGCTTGCGCATCCTGTTGCCAGCCATCGGGTAAGGCTTGGGGGTTATCGCTATAGATATTAAGGTGGTTGGCATGCACATGCACGGAGACTAAGGAGGCAATCCAGTCTATGCTACCGGCACCACCCGAATGATAGCTATCTCTCATCAAGCAACGCTCACCTTCGTGCCAAACTGTTAGCTGCTCATCAGTGTACGGCAAAGCGTATAGTTCTGGGATCATCTTACGAGGCTGCATTTGTTGTTCTTGGGTCAATGCCAAGTAGTCATCTAACTGTTGTTTTGCAACAGCGATAACCGAAACTTTCTCGTCTGCATTTTGGTCAAACGCAAAATGTGTTTTTTCTACTGAGGTGATAAGCGAGTCTTCCAATGCAAAAGGTATAGTTTGACGCCATGACTTTTTGCTTTTTGCCGGCATTTCGGGTTGAAAAAAGACGAATTCGTCTATCGGCAACCAGAGTGTATCTTTACTCTTGCCGCTTTTTCCAGTTATTTCTACAAGTTCCGAATCCGATGTTATTTTCCACATTGCTTTGCTGATGTTATTTTGCTCACTTCCTAAAATATATCCTTAAATGTATGAATAGCCATGCAATTTAACTCTCATAACAACTATCACTTAAGGACATTGCTCTCGCCATAATCTCGTATGGATTGTACCCTATATAATGCCGTTCAAGTACATAAACCTTATACGGTGCGCTCAATGCCTCACGATAAAATAAACTGTGCATTCGTGTCGTGGTCCGACTTTTGCCTCGTCCTATGCTCAATTCTATATAAGCAGCAAAAAATCGGCTTTGCACATCTAGGTATTCTTTATACCATTGGCGCTGTTTATTGTTCTCTATATAAGGCTTTAAGAGTTTATTTATAGCTTTTCTATTTCTCAACGGTGCTTTACGTATATCTCTATAGAGATCCTCCGCATTGGCACTGCCGATATAAGGTAGTGTTGCAAGCACGGCAATAGGTGCGTTATTGATATTAATCCGTTTACCGTTGGGAGCATCAGTGGGCAACGCAACGAGATAAGCCAGTATGTCATCCATTCCCAATTCAAAATCACCGTCGTCAATGCGTCCGCTACTCTGCATCGGGAATTCCTTGAATACTTTAATAAGGTATAGCTCCTGTATGGAAGCGATAGGCCCGTTGGCTGTACGGTAAGAGGGCGTTTCAAAACTATAGTCAGAACTCTCTGCTCCCTTAGGTCTGTAATCGTCGTTATAGTCCAACCAGTCGCGCAAGTTGTCCAGGAACTCTACTATATCAGGTTCGTCCAAGTCTAAGTTCTCTCTAGAATACAACTCTTCAAAACGCTGCGCATACCAATCTGCCCGAGCCGGTGGGTTTTCCTCAACATCAAAATAACTGTTATCAACCTTGTCAACACCTTGTATACGAGCCACCTGCCCGCTAAGTAGCATGTTATTAACATTGAGCATGGCCTGCAAGTCATAAATACAAAGTTTAGTTTTTTGTAGTCCAAAATTCTCAAATTTCCCAATCATAGGAGTTATTTTTTCGACTAGCTGTCTGGCATCCGACCAACTTTGGTTTTTGTGTTTTTCTTTCTCCTCTTCTTCCTCTTCGTCGTCAAAGTAATCGTTGTCGTCTTCATCGTTGTTTCCCTCCTCTTCTTCCTCTTCGTCTTCGTCGGTCTCGTCGTCGTTTTCATCCTCTTCGTCGGTCTCATCAATGTCATCCTCTAAATCATCAGAGTATTCGTCAATGTCATCTTCTAAATCGTCATAGTATTCGTCGTCATCACTCGGCTGCCAGTCGGGATTTACCAAAGTAGCATAATAATCGTAGCCTTGTTCCCCCTGTTCCGCGCGGTCTTCCTTCAAAATATCCGCAGCTACTTTCTCCAGCGACAAGGCAAGTAAAACAGCTTGTTCTTTCTCTAAAACACGAGTCATACGAGCGGTATCTAAATTTTGACCATAGAGTAGCCACGAGGCAGTTGCAGAAACCGAAGCGACCACAATCATTACGGTGATCAACGCAATACCCGAGTTTTTTTTATTGCGGTTAGCAGGCATCATATTTTGATAGTGATTATTGTTCATCTATCAACCGCCATGGATACTCTCCGAGACCCGGGAAACGCCGAGTAAATGCGCGCTCGTTATCGTTCTCGTCTATCAGCACAAGTTCTACTTCTATGCCGGTGCCTTCGTCTCCCTCGTTGGTAGGCAACGACTCAAGATAGGCGCGGCTATTTTGATCTTGTTCTCGTACCAAACTCCAGTACGGGCGCACATCAAAGGAGACAACGTCTTCTAGCAAAATACTAACGACCGGTTGACTATCTTGCGCTCTATCTAGGACCGGCCACGACAAACGATAGAGCTTATCCTGTTGCTGACAATAAGCGACTCGGTAAAGTCCCGAGCGTATCAACCCCCCTGGTTCCAATCCGGCGCGACTAAACGAAACCTCACAAAAGTAACTATTATCGCTCGTGTACTCGTTGCTGTCTTCTTGAAATGCTGGAAGACGTTCTTCACCCAATGCTGGTAATATCGGGCGGCGAGTAATATTCAAAAAGTCGTCTAAAAGCAATGTCATAACCAGTTGAATATCGTTTAGCTCGGCAGAGCGTTCCTCTGCCTTTTGCTGTACTATCATTGAAGTTTGTAAGCCTTGAAAAGTCATCGCTGAGATGACCGCGAATACTGACATAGCAATCAGTACTTCTATCAGAGTGAAGCCGATTGATCTATGCATTTTTTAGCAAGCGATGATGCTCAAAGTAGCTGTGGGGCGCACCTTATTGGGGTCGGCATTAGGCACATAGACATCTACTGAGAATAGCGGCGGCATTTCAAGCTCGTCGTCGCCGATGATGGAACTGTCGCTATCACCGACAATGCTAATGAGTTCAACGCTTTGTAGCCAGTTCCAACGTGCTCCCGCCTGTTCCTCATAGCCCTCGGACGAACCAACATTTTCGCATTGATCTTCGATATTCTGATTATTGTGTATGTTAATCAATGTATTCCAGGCGACCAAATGTGCCATATAGCGTTCGCGCAAATGTGATTGGGCAGCAGAGTAATTGGAAAGGGCATCGAGCGATGCGCCGAGTGCAATTGCCAGCACTACTACCGCAATCAATACTTCAATCAGGGTGAAACCGAATTGGCGATGTTGCATCTTTTTGTTGTGCAGGTAGCTTGCAGAGTGCATAAGATGTCGCTTATCAATACTCTTTTGCTTCGCCGAAACGCACGCGTCCAGTTGCCGTCCAACTTAAACTGAGATGTTTCTTTTCATCAAAGACCACGCGCATCGTTCCGCTGGGTTCCCAAAGACCAGTGGGATGAAATTGCACAAGCGGTTGCCATTGTCGCTTGTTTTGTTCATTCTCTTCGTCTTCGTCTTCATCTCCGTATAGATTTGAGTCATCCTCATCCGGTTGTTCTTGTGCTCTGAGGTTGACATACTCGCTAACCGAACTAAACTCGCTCCCTTCGGTGTCTTGAAATAAGAGTTTCCAGCCTGTTTGTAACGAAACCTTTAGGTTATTGCAACCATTCGGAAAGCAAGTTTTGCTACATTCCCAATCTCGCTGTTCCTCGTTTCTACACAAAGGTTGTAAATAATGCGA
Source organism: uncultured candidatus Poriferisulfidus sp. (assembly GCA_965200865.1). GTDB lineage: Bacteria > Pseudomonadota > Gammaproteobacteria > Poriferisulfidales > Oxydemutatoraceae > SP5GCR1. Next base: position 2,280,531 of record CBDAVG010000002.1, read on the forward strand.
TTTCTCATCCCATGCCACTGCATAACGTCGACCACTGAGTATAGCCTCGTCGGCCATCGCGTTCATCATGCTTACCGTATTGCGCATGGCTTCTTGAACCCGTCCGCGATCACCCACCGACACCGACAGAATACCGGCACCAACAATAATAGAAACGATGAGTACTACGGTGAGTAGTTCTATTAACGTAAAACCTAATACGCTTTTGTGTTTGAAAGAATGGCAGTTAGAAATTTTATCTGTCGAGATTCCAGTTGCCAATATCTGAATCAAATTCATTGCCACCTTCCCTGCCATCTTTACCGTAGCTGTAGATATCAAATTTTCCGGGATTACGGCCGCCAGGATTGCGATATTGGTAGTCATTGTTCCACGGATCTTTCGGCACCTTATCTAAATAACCTCCGGACGCAAGTTCGGATAAATCGGACGGATAATCAAAATTATCCAAGCGGTAAAGATTGATCGCATTGACCAAAGTGCGCACATCTTGTTTAGCACGTACTTGCCGTGCATGTTCAGGCCGTTCCATAATAGACGGCACCACCAACGCTGCCAACACGCCGAGTATAACCACCACTACCATAATCTCTATTAAGGTGAAGCCCGCTTGCTTTTTTCTGCGTAATCTATATCTGTTCATTTTTACTCATATCAATTGATTCATTTGTATTATGGGCACTAATACCGCCATCACGATGAGTAGCACCACGCCACCCATCATTATAACCAACAAAGGTTCAAATAGCTTTAGTCCGGTATCAATTACCGTCTTAAGCCGCTGGTCGTAATAATCAGCTACTTTGAGAAGCATTTTGTCTAAAGCACCGCTCGATTCGCCACTACTTACCATGTGAATTAAAAAAGGCGGGAAACGATCGGCTTTGAGTAGTGCTTGGTGTAGGCTGTCGCCTTCTCGGACGCGGTTTGCGACTTCGTCCAAATCACTTTTGAGTGCTAGGTTATCAACCCGTTCCGAGGCGATTTTCAGAGAGTCCAATGCCGGAACACCGCTACCCAATAGCATCCCTAAACTGCGTGCCCATCCCGACACATTACCGACTACAAACCAATAACCTAAGCGCGGCACCCTGAGCAAAAAGCCGTGCCATTTTTTCTTTTTTTCTGCGTCGCGTAGCATTAGCAAAAAAATGACCAAGCTACTGGTCAACAACACAAAAAGATAAAACCCGTAATTTTTCAACCAATCGCTAATTGCCAATAACGCAATCGTCAATCCAGGCAATTCTTGATCCATTTGACCGAAGACTCGCGTGACTTGCGGAACCACATAAATAAGCAACAAGATAATGACAGTAATCGCAACGGTCATCATAAGCAATGGGTAGATCAAAGCGGTCATCATTGACTGCTTTGCTTTGCCGCTGTGTTCTACATCGTCTGCCAACCGCTCTAGTACCTGTTCCAAATGTCCGGTTTCCTCTCCTGCTGAAATGGTCGCAATATAGTCAGACGGGAAAATCGCCGGTGCTTTCTCTAAGGCATGAGCTAGCGACTGCCCTTCTGCGACTTGGCTTCTGATTGCACTAACCAGTCGCTTGATCGTGACATTCTCGGCTTGTTCGGCCATCAGCCTCAGACTTTGTTCAAGCGGCATGCCTGAGCCGACTAAGGTCGCCAGTTGCCGCGTCAATAACATCAGATTATTGCCTTTGAACTTGCTTTTGAATTGAAACAAAGAACGACCTACACTTACCGGTGCTACTTCTATGGGCATCAAACCCCGTTCACGCAACAGTTGTCGCAGATGTCGTTCCGAATCAGCTTCTAGAACATCCTTACGGATTTTTCCCGACTTGTCGTAGGCTTTGTAGTTATACGCTTGCATAATCAGTAGTATATACCATATGCGGTTGCGCCTGCCGATTTATTCCCCTCCTTCGGAGGGGTAGTCTTCAAAAGCCACACCATCCGATTTTGGTTTCTATCATGCTATACTCTTGCCTTACGATTATCTATATAAATAAGGAGAAAAATTATGGCAATGAAATATTTCGCAGGTGCTCAAGGTAAAGACATTAAATCATTGGGAATAGACGGCATAAACGCTTTCTTGGAAGATGCTGTCTCATCAAACAATGAGGCATCGCCGATTACCGCAGGATTTTTTAGGATGGAAGTCGGCAACCCACTGGAGTACACCTATAACTACGATGAATGTAAAATTATGCTTGAGGGTGAAATGACTATTACCGAAGTAGGTGGAGAAACGGTTTCCCTGAAACCCGGCGATGTCATTTATTTTGACGCAGGTACAAAGGTAGTTTTCTCGTCCGAGACTTCCGGCACTGCATTTTATGTTGGGCAGAGGAAGCAAGGCGTACTATAGATTTATGGCTGTAAACCGCACCTAAACGCCATTTAACGAACAAAAATCCCGATTTATATTCGTTGTTTTCTATTAACGCAATTTATGTTCGTTATTTTTGAATAACGAACGAAAACACAGATTTATGTTTGTTGTTTTCTACTAACGCAATTTATGTTCGTTATTTTTTACTAACGAATAAAAAAACCTATTTACGTTCTTTATTCTGTTACAAAACAATAAATAGGCACTATAATGTTCTAAAATATATTTATTAACGAACGAATTATTGTATAAATGTTCTTTATTATGCAAAAAACCGACAGAATTGGGCAAATGATCAAAGGTTCAGCTGTAGCAGGTGAAACCTACCAAACTTATTTACCTAAGCCGTTGCCACCTAATCCACCAATAAATTTGGACAATTTCTACAAAACGATTGAGCAGGCTAGCAACACTTTAGGCCGGTTGGACGGTATGAGTGCACTTTTACCCGATATATCACTCTTTTTATGGATGTGCGCGCGCAAAGAGGCAGTTTTGTCATCACAGATTGAAGGAACGCAATCTTCGCTTTCCGACCTATTGTCGTCGGAAAGTTTGAAAGTACGAGAAACCTCTGATGATGATATAGACGAAGTGAAGTGTTATATAGAAGCGATGAATTATGGTTTAAGTAGACTGAAAGAATTACCCTTATCGCTACGCTTAATCCGAGAGATACACGCAAAGCTTATGAATAACTCTAGAGGTAGGAATAGACAACCTGGTGAGTTTCGAAAATCGCAAAACTGGATTGGAGGGAGTAGTCCGAGCAAAGCAACTTATGTTCCACCACCGCCTGAGCAGTTGATGGAATGTTTAGATAGCTTTGAGAAATTTTTGCACGACGAGAACGTACAGCTGCCTATTTTAGTCAAAGTTGCTCTAGTGCATGCCCAGTTTGAGAGTATTCATCCATTTTTAGACGGCAATGGGCGGTTAGGACGGTTACTTATTACGTTCATGCTATGTATGGAAGGCGTGATCAAGGAGCCGCTACTCTACCTAAGCCTATATTTCAAGACTTACCGCCAGGCGTATTACAATCATCTGCAAGCCGTGAACGAAACCGGTGATTGGGAAGGGTGGATTAGATTTTTTCTAGAAGGCATTATTGATACAGCGAATCAAACAGAGGAAGCGGCGCACAGCATCATGAAGCTATTTAGCGATGACCGTCGGCTTATTAAGAGTTCGAAACAATCGGCAGCATCAGTCTCAACTACCAACACAATATATGCTGACTTGCAACGGCATCCTATATCTAGCACTGCGTCAATACGCAAAAATACAGGATTGTCACAGCCCACCGTGATGCGTAGTCTGTCTGCATTAGAACGCCTCGGCATCATCAAAGAGATCACCGGCAAATTGCGCCACAAAGTATTTGTTTATAGTGTCTATTTAGGCATATTGAACAAAGGCACGGAATTATGACATTAGGGACTGTTGAAAAAGTATCGCAACTGGTAGGGGCGGACTCACATGTCCGCCCTAACGCAACGTACTTGCACGATTTATACATTTATCCATCAAATCATGGTTTGCATAAATTTGATGGATGAATGGATTGTTTTTGCAGACACAACGCGTTAGGGCAGAATAAAGCCGCCGATTGAGCCAGTAGGTCAATCGGCAATTTGATTTATCCGCCCCTACGGTTTAGGGAATACTTTTTCAATAGACCTAAAGTTGCCAATAATAAACCACCAGCAAAACGGAAAGCACGATGCCCATGACGATTATCAGTATGGTGGTGGATACATCGCGTCCGTATGCATGCAGGTATTTCCCGCCTCTCTCTAGCATGTATAGTCCTTGCTGGTGGACACTGCCATATGTTTTTTCTATGCGTAGATAAAAAGGTTTGAGGTAATGCCATAAGCAGACTGGCAGACGACGGTAGAGCCAATCAAAGTCTAGGGTGATGGTTTGTGTTCGTTTGAGTAGCGGCAACATTATGAAGAAGCCGATTACGGCAAACAGCAATAGCTGAGATTGCGATATGATACGGGCAAAGGTATACGGCTGGTAGTCAATGGGGTAGGGGAGTAGTTGGTAGAACAGCTGAGGAAATACACCCACACCTATGCACAGCAAGGAGAAAAAAACCATTGCCGCCTTCATATTGGTCGGCACCGCGATAACCGAATGGGGTTCTGGCTTGTTTTGGAAGAAAACAAACCATGGAAACATAATGCCAGCGTGCATAATGCCGGCTGAGGCAATCAGCAATGCCCCCCAAACCCAAGTTATTCCTGCTTCAAGCGCAGCGTCGCCGACCAGTGATTTTATAACGAAGCCTGAGGTCAGAGGCACTGCTGAAATAGAGACGGCACCAATTAGCCCGCAGATCATTGTCAAACGCATGACCCGATGAAGTCCGCCGAGGTTGGAGCATTTTCTTTGCCCGGTTGCGTATAGCACACTACCCGCCGACATAAACAATAAAGCCTTATAGAGGATATGCACCGAGGCATGGGCAGCTGCACCGTTGATTGCCAACTCGCTACCGATACCTGCGCCTGCCACCATAAAGCCGACCTGGTTGACAATACTATATGCAAGGATCCTGCGCATATCGTTTTCCAATAGTGCGTAGACGATACCGTAGAAAATCATATACAGTCCGATGGGAATCAAAATCGTCGTTCCGGCAAATACGACCAGTAAGGCGAAGACTGCCGATTTCGTGGTAAATGCCGATAGAAAGACACTGCCACTGATACTCCCTTCGGGATATGCGTCTGCAACCCAAGCTGATAGTGGCGGTGCGCCGGCATTGATTAGAAAACCGATGAGTATCAACCACTCGTAAATCGACGACAAGCCAAGCAAACGCAAAGAAGCATCGCCGCTATGTTCGATCAAGCCGACGATACCCCAAAGTAACAGCATGCCGGAAAGTAAATGTATCAGGGCATAACGCATCGCCGCATTAAAAGCCGCACTAGAAGATGTCGCCGTACTGGTTGAGAACAGAATCCAAGTTGAACCTATTGCCATAAGCTCCCAGAATATAAAGAATGTGATGAAGTCTCCGCAAAGCACCAAGCCGATTGAGCTACCTGCGTATAGCTGCGCGGCGGACAATTCGCTGCGAGACGCTTGTTTGAATGCGAACCATAAGCCGCCTAAAGCCATCACTGCGAAGGTGGTTGCAAAGAGCAATCCCAAGCTATTTTTTTGGACGAGGATTAATTCATACCCCATCAACCTGACGACAACAGAGTCCTCGCCCAGCCAAATCATTGCCAGACACAGCAATGGCAGCAACAATAGAATAATCCTGCTGCGCCCTTTTAGATAGTAGGTGAGAGCGGCACCGCCGAACAAGATCAGTGCCGGCGACATTAACCAATCAACGCTCATAATGATTATCCTTTCGCTTTATTATTTTCCCAAGCAGTAAGGCGGTTACAATCAATCCGATGCAAGCTAGAAAACCAACTCCGGCATAAAACCCCACCATCTTTGTGGCATCGTCGCCGAGCTGGAATTCCAAAAGTAGTAGTAATCCGGCAAACAGCAGCAAAGTGGATAGCAACCGACGCACGCTACGCGACCAACGTTCTTTCATAATGCGTTCCCGACTAAAGCGATAATGTTCCCGTTATAAAAAAATAGTAGTATGCAGATCACCACCGGAATAAGCATCGCAAACCGCATCACCAGCGGTGCTTCGCCACCGCTTAGATTAACTCTAGACCTGAAAAATGCCCGATGAATGATCGGCAATAAATAGGCAGCACTTAAAACACTACCACCAACGAAAACGCCGATTGCAACATAAGTATCGGAGGCAATCGCACCTTCCAATAAAAACCATTTGCTAGTTAGTCCTATCAGCGGCGGCATCCCGATAATGGAGAGTGCTGCCACCGTGAACAATCCCATTGTCCAAGGCATCGTGCGCCCGATGCCGTCAAGTTCTCGCACCTGACTAAAACCATTTGCGGTGTAAATCGCACCGGCACCGAAAAACAGGGTGATTTTGGCAAAGCCGTGTGCGACCATGTGTAACACGGCACCCAGCAAAGCGACAGGATGCAATATCGCAACACCCAAAACGATATAAGAGAGCTGGCTGATCGTGGAGTATGCCAATAATTTTTTTAGTTGCACTTGTCGCATGGCAATAATTGATGCTGCCAAAACGGTGAAGCCGGCAAGATAAACAAACCATTCGGCTCCTACCCCTGCTAGGGTATCTATCCCGAATGTATACACCACCAGTTTCATAATCGTAAACACACCTGCTTTGACTACCGCAACCGCATGAAGTAAGGCACTCACTGGCACTGGTGCCACCATCGCACTCGGCAGCCAGCGATGCAACGGCATAATCGCAGCTTTGGCTGCGCCCAAGACGACCAAAAGTAGCAACACGGTAATCTCCCAATCACTCTCATTACCTTGCATAATACCGCCTTTCTCAAAATCCAGAGTGCCGGTGTTGAAGCCGATCCAAATAATAGCGATTAACAGGAATAGCGATGTGCCGACCAGTGTCAGCAAATAAAGCCATCCGGCTTTTAAGGCTTCGGCACTACGGCTATGGACAACCAACGGGTAGGTGCTGAAACTTAATATCTCGTAGAATATAAACAGCGTGAGTAAGTTATCGGCAAAGGCAATGCCCAAGGCACTGCCTATCGCAAGGCTATAACAGGCAAAAAAGTGTGTCGTGCGTTTCAGCTTATTCCTATACATATAACTCATTGCGTACAGCGAACTCACTGGCCACAGCACGCAAACCAACCCGGCAAATATCAACCCCAAAGGCTCTGCCGAAAAAGCGATGCCGATATTGCCGACGATGTCCAACAACGCAATTCTTGAGTCGACCATTGGCGTGTATTCGGTTGCAAACATTATCAAAGCAAGCAAGGAAATAAAAGGTGCCACAGTATTGATGATATTGATCAGCATTGGCTTTTTATAACTCAATACGATCAACGCAGCTGCCACAAACGGCACTGCAAGACACCACAACAATGCTTCCGATGCCATCATTGCCCCCATAGATTATTACCGACTTGCAAGCAAATCTCGGTCAGCCAAGCAGGCTGGATGCCGGTATAGATGGTAATCGCAGCCAACACATAGACGGCGATGTTCATACTAAGCGGAGCCTCTTTGACGGCAATTGATTCTCCCTTTTCAAAGTAAGCGGCTTCTATCAAACGCCAAACATACACCAAGCCGAGCAGAGAACCTGCCAGCACTACGACCACTATGTGCCAAGCATTTGCCTCCAAGGCAGCAGCGATTAGATACCATTTGCTGATGAAGCCTGAGGTCAACGGGATGCCGATTAGTCCTAAGCCTCCGACCACCAATGCCGCAGTAGTCAACGGCATTTGCTTGGATAAGCCGCGCAGTTCGGTGATTGTGCAATTCCCCATACGATATAACACATTGCCTAAAGCTAAAAACAGCATGCACTTTATAATTCCATGATTAAATAAATGTATCAGTGCCGCGCTGAGTCCGGATGCGCTCAGCAATCCCATCGCAACGACGATATAACCAAGCTGGGCGATGCTTGAGTAAGCCATCATCCTTTTGAGATATTCCTGCCGGCAGGCGACGAACGAGCCGAATAAAATGGAAAGGCTACCCAGAAGCAATAAGATGTTGCCTAAGTTTGCTGAAAACGTAGAGCCGCCGAACACATCAAAGTAAAAGCGGATTAACAGATAAAGTGACACCTTGCTACTAATACCAGAAAATAGTGCGCCGATTGGCGACGGTGTATGGGTATAAACGCGGGGTAGCCATAGATGCAGAGGGAAGATAGCACTTTTGAACAATAAGCCGACACTGACAAAGACCAATGCCGCCAGCCCTGCCCTTGAGTCCAGCAATGCCGGGATGCGTATGGACAAATCGCTCAGGTTCAGTGTGCCGCCCAACACATACAAATAGCCGATGCCGAGCAATAAAAATACTGCACCCAAAGTGCCTAACAATAGATATTGATAAGCTGCATTCAGGTCATTCGGTTTGCCTTTGGCGGCAGTCAACCCATAACTGGCGAGCGATGCCATTTCCAAGAAGACATAGATATTGAATAAATCATCAGATACGACAACACCCATAAAGCCGGCTTGTACTATGAACAAAGCACTGTAGACCGGATACCGATTCCGCTCGGCAAGCTCTACGGAGAAATTCTCAGGTATGTATAGGAATACGAGTAGGAAAACGATGCTCAATAAGAAAGCCACCAAAGCGTTGAGCAAATCAACCTGATAAGCAATGCCGAAGGGTGGTGCCCATCCCCCTAATTGGTAAGGTATATTTACCGCATCACTGGTGTGTACCAGCATCCAAGCACACGCGGCGAATGACACGATGCCGACGAGTAAAGACAAAACATAGAGATGCTTAGGGTTGCGTAGCAATAAGCATATAGGTGCGCAAAGCAACGGCAATGCAACGACTAGCACGGGAGTGTGTATCAGCATCGGGATTTAGTAAGTATCTCCTAATTGGAGGTATAATTCTTTTCGGTCTCGGATGGTGGCGTTTGTGTTTCCGCCGAAGAAGATTTTTTTATTTTGATAATCAAGGCAAGCCCGACCGCAGTCATCGAAACATTGACGACGATAGCGGTTAATATCAGCACATGGGGTAGAGGGTTCGCATAAACATCGTAGCCCGGAGCTAATAAAGGTGCGGTGCTACCGAAGACCGTGCTTGCCGATATGAAAAAAATAAAAACAGAGGTTTGCAATATGCCGATGCCGATTAATTTTTTAATCAAGTTATCGTAAGCCATCGTGATATAAAGCCCTACTGCGATGAGGGTTGCAATAAGCAAGTGCATATAAGGTTGTAAGGAAGCATCCATAGCTATTTGTCGACCTCCTCCATCAGTAGATAAAATATCAACATTACAACCCCGACTATGGTGATGCCGACCCCTAGTTCAATCAGTATGATACCTAGATGCTGTGCCGATAGCGGTTGCTCTAGTAGTACCGAATAGTCTAGAAACTGTCCGCCCATTATCAAACCCGCAAAGCCGACCAAAATATAAAGGCTGAGCCCAAAGCTCGCTAATATCTGTGCGGTGCGTATAGAGATGACGTAGCGCGCCCTTTTCACTCCATAGCTTAGTGCGTAAAGCACCAACGCGATTACGAATATCACACCAGCTTGAAAACCACCGCCCGGCCCGTATTCACCGTGGAACTGCACATAAAGTGCATAGAGCAGTATCGTCGGCACCGAGGTGTGTACGGTTTCCCGAATTATCGGATTCTTTCTAATGATCATCGTGCTCCCTTTTAAAAACACGCCTACCCAATATAATCAATACACCGATGCCGGCGGTGAAAATAACTGCGACTTCTCCGAGCGTATCCATGCCGCGATAACTTGCCAATATGGAGATCACCACATTCGGGATGCCGATATCGTCTATTGAATGTTCCAAATAATAGCTCGCAACATAAGCGTGCAGAGCCAAGTCTGCATCGCTCAATGCGGGCAAATCAAGCATAGAGTAGTAGACCAAAGCACCAACGGCAAAAGACAAGATGAGCGCGGGGATTTTCGTTGCTGTAGCGTAAGCCCGTTCTTCTCCTACGGCAGCGATTGCTTCCAGGAAAAGCACGGTGCTAATACCGGCACCCACGGCAGCTTCGGTAAAAGCTACATCGGGCGCGTGTAATATCATATAAAGCGATGCTGCCAGTAAACTCAAGATACCGGCAAGGAAAGCAACCGAAAACAAATTACGTGTGCGTGCGATAATAAAAGCGGTAGCTACGAGTAGCAACAAGATCAACAACGGGATATAGTCTTCCATCATTCTGGCGTTTTAGATTGGTGGATATTGAACAGTGCGTGTATTGCAACCGGAGAGGTGATCACCAAGAACAATATGATTAAAGCAAGTTTCAGCGAGACTATAGACCAGCCATAATGTAATATCACTGAGATTACAATCAGCGATGCACCTAATACATCTACGAGGCTTGCGGCGTGCGAGCGGGTTTCAAAATCCGGCATGCGCAACATACCCACAGCCCCAATGACTATGAGCATGCTGCCAGCTACGGCAAAAACCCAACTTAGTATCTCAACCATCGGGTGCCTTCTCGTGCTTGGTTTGGGAGAATGATAACCAGCTCCGTCCTTTCTTATCAAAAAGCCTCAACAAGGTAACGATGCTTACAAAATTGACCAGTGCGTACAACAATGCGATGTCTATGAAATAATCGCGCCCCGACAACACGCCGATAACGACAATCAATAATATGGTAATCGTGCCGAAAGTATTGATTGCAAGCACTTGGTCGAATATCTGTCGGGCAACGGCAGCGTGCAATAGAACCAGCAGCATTGCAAATAACAACAAGCAGGCTATCACTTCAATCATCATGCTTTCCTTGTAGCCATAGTATTTTCTTCGTCATTTTTCCATCAAGCAAATCGCGGACATTCGCATCGCTTAACGCGTGTACATGTATAAAACCGTCTTCGATATCCACACTGATAGTGCCGGGAGTAAGCGTGATTGAGTTTGCGTGTATTAGGTGTAATAAGGGATGGTTACCAGCAAGTTTTACTTTTACATATTGAGGCTTTATAGGTAGGCGTGGATGCACGATGCTATATGCCACTTGCAGATTGCTTAGAATTATTTGCCAAGTTAGCCAAACAGCATAGACGGGTAGCCTCAGATAGAGTGTCAGGCGATGTTCACCAGTGCCTATGACGCGCATACGCGTCGATAAATAGACAACGAATACCACACTTGCAATACCTATCGTAATCAGTAATGGGCTATAGTGTCCCGATAGTATCAACCAAAAAATAAAGAGTAATATAGCAATGAGGAACTGTGCGCGCATGAGATCTTTTAATATACTGTGGTTTATTTGCTATAATTAAGTTTGTTCATCATCAACTAAGTATAAAGTATTTACGGCAACCTTCTATATTTAAGTTTTTCGTGGCTGACATGAAAGGCAGTATAAATTATTATAGTCATAATCTATTCTATCGTAGTATCAAATGTCTAAGAAAAATCCTAATCTGAAGCAAAAAATTAAGCGTTGGATTTGGGTTACTTATATTTTATTCCATTCACTTAAGTATCAGTTGAGTATTTCTGAGTTCAAGAGAAATACATCCTTAGAGTTTAGGAGAAAAAAGCGACCACGAGTTAAGAGACTCTCTAGGCGTTTGCAAAGTAGGTTTTTAATAATTAAAAGATGTTTGGGTTACTTGCTAGGATTTATTGTACACAATAAGGATCTTATCAATAGGAAGCGTTTTGTTTTTGCGAAAGTAGCAAAGAATCCCGTATCCGCAGTGCTTTATTTAGTAATTGGGATGAAATGGTTTTGTGAAAAGCTACAAATCAATGTTGGTTTTGCATTTACCAATTACGATAACTTCTTTAAAAATTCTAGATTAGAACTTCCGCAAAAAAAGTATCATGAAATTCTAAAAAATCCTACAAATTTCAGGGGTACTGCAGTACTCATACGTTATGCAAGAGCTAAAATTCCCTCCGATTATGGACATAAAATCATCTCAAAGTTAAAAGTCCAAGAGGAACTTCAACGGCAAGCTGATGCTTGGACTAATAATAATTTGCGAGGAGACTGGTTAGCTGTTCATTATCGTGGAACCGACACGAATAAATATAGAAAAATAGAAGTAGAGAATTATATTGCCTATCTGAAAGAGGTTTTAGACGACCACAGTAGTATTCTTGCTTGTTCCGATCAATCACAATTTATTGATCAAATACACACCGCATTCCCTGATCGGGTTTTTAGCAGAGATATTCAACGTTCTAATGATGAAACCCCTTTACACAAAACACCTAAATACGCATGCAATCAACAAAAACAAGATGCTTTAATAGATCTTTTGGTGTTATCAAAAGCCTCACTGGTTTACACCACAGGTTCGTATTTCATAGATGTACTTAGATTCTTAAATCCTAAGATCAAGATCATTTCTTTAGACGATAGAGGAAAATTTTATAAAAATATACCGAATTATATTCCTATTCCTAATTTGTCTGCGTTAAAGCGTGGTGAGTACGAGTGGCATTCTTAGCTCTCATGAGCAGATATTTCGTTGTCTGTTAAAATATGCGTTTTAAGGAATTTCTATTATGTCATTTATACTATCCGACGACCGTCATCTACGAGCTCGTGTCAAGCTACTGGGCCGAATGCTGGGCATTGTTATTAAAGAAAATAACGATGCGCATACATTCAGAACCATAGAAAGATTGCGCAAGGAGTTCATCGGCCTTAGCAAAAAGCAAGACGATAAAAAAGCCCAAAACCTTGTTGCCTTAATCAACAACTTAAAGCCAGATATGATTTTTACGATTATTCGGGCTTTTTCCACATATTTCAATTTAGCGAATATCGCAGAGGAGATTAGTCAATATAAAGGTGTCCACCGGCGTCTATCATCGGTCGGTGAATCGAGTTTGGAGGTTGGCACACCAGTTGCGGTGCTCGCATCGCTTAAAGAAGCAGGTATTAAAGCTGCCGACATGCAGAAACTTTTCAATAAACTAAAATACATACCTGTTTTTACTGCGCATCCGACCGAAGCGACGCGGCGTACGATCCTGCAACTGCAAAAACGTATCTTTGAAAATGCCCAGCAAATGGAAAAAAACCTATATAGCAGGGAAGGAAGGGAGGAGAGAGAATATCTGGCACATAAGTTATTTCACGACATACGGATTTTGTGGAAAACCGAAGAGGTTCGCTTGAGCAAGCCCAGCGTTGAATTGGAAGTTAACAATGGCCTCTATTATTACAAAACCTCGTTGTTTGAGACCGTGCCTCAAGTATATAGAATGTTGGAAACTGCGATTGCCGAAGTTTATCCAGAAGAAGAAATCACTATTCCTAGTTTTATTAATTTCGGTTCGTGGATCGGTGGTGATAGAGATGGTAACCCCTATGTAACACCGGCGGTGACTATAAACACCGTGCAATTACAATCTACAGTAATAATTGAACACTACATAGCTTGCGTTGAAAAACTCATAGGCATTTTGACACACTCAATCAACCTAGTAGACCTTTCCGAGGATTTTATACTTGAGCAACAGAAGGATAAGCAAGAGGGTTTGCTAGAAAAAGCATATAAGGATACAGGATATAATTTTGTTAAGGAACCTTATCGCTACAAATTATCCATCGTCCTTTACCGCTTGCGATGCAAATTGCGTTTGATTAAAGACAAGGATCAGAGTGCCGACGACGAAAAGTATGCGTACCGATACGAATCCGAGATGCTTGACGATTTAAGGTCAATATCCGAGTCCTTATTTCATCACGGTGATCGTATTATTGCCGAAGCCGAGTTGAAAGACTTGATCCGTTTGGTTGAGACTTTCGGTTTTTATCTAGCCCGATTGGATGTCAGAGACGAATCCAAGCAACACGCAATGGCGATAGATGAGATAGCAAAACAGTGGGGATGTTCCGACTATTTGTCGATGACCGCAGCACAAAAGGCCGATTATCTAAGCAAGAAAATAGATGAGGATGACGAGCTAATCGTTGATAAAAGCCGCTTGAGCGATCACGCAAAACGTATTTTGGAAGTCTTTGAGTGCATAGTGAAAGTGCTTGATGAGATTAGTCCTAAGGCGATCGGCAACTATGTTGTGTCTATGACGCACAACGCCAGCGATGTACTGGAGGTTATTCTTTTAGCTAAAATTAACGGTTTGGTTGGGAAAAATCCGGATGGCAATTTTTATTGCAATATTAATGTTTCACCGTTGTTCGAAACGATAGACGATTTGTCGCGCACCAAAGACATACTGGAAGACTTATTCGGCAATCCGGTCTACAACAGACTCTTGCAGGTTTCTGGTGGCTTGCAGGAGGTTATGTTGGGTTATTCCGACTCGTGTAAGGACGGCGGTATTCTTGCATCTAAATGGCAGCTATACCAGGCGCAGAAGAGCATCATTGGTTTGATGATTAAATATAGGATCACCTGCCGCTTGTTTCATGGACGCGGTGGCACCATTGGGCGTGGTGGTGGGCCGACTTATGAGGCAATTACCTCACAACCCCCTGGCACGGTGAACGGTCAAATTAAAATTACTGAGCAGGGTGAGGTATTGTCTTATAAATATAGCAAACGGGAGGCAGCGGTTTATCACTTATCTACTGCAATTGCTGGACTAATAAATGCAAGCCGGCATCTGGCTAGCTCACATACCTTTGATCTCTCGTCCAAGCCCAGAGATGAGGAGGAGCATCTTGAAATCATGTCTCAAATATCTGCATCGGGTGAGCGTTACTATCGTGATCTAACTGATGATACTGAGGGCATATCGGATTACTTTTACGAAGCGACACCAGTTGGTGAAATCGGTCAGATGAATATCGGATCTCGCCCCACGCATCGTCGCAGTGCCGATCGATCGCGTCAATCAATACGGGCAATACCGTGGGTGTTTGGTTGGTCTTTATCCCGCCATACACTCCCAGCTTGGTTCGGAATTGGTAGCGCACTTGGAGATTTTGTTGCAGGCAAGGCTGAAAATATGGAAAAACTGAGAAGCCTCTATAAAGAGTGGCCTTTTTTCCATAGCTTAATGGAAAATGTGCAGATGGCGTTGGCTAAGGCTAATATGGATATTGCCGAAGAATATGCGCATTTGTGTTCCGACCAAGAAAATGCCATGCGAATATTTAAGATTATTGAAGCCGAGTACCACAAAGCAGTTGATTATGTGTTGCAAGTCAGTGGCTGTGAAAAATTGTTGGAACATCAGACTTCTTTGATGCTCTCGCTACAAAGACGAGAACCCTATATACGACCTATCAATTACATACAAATTATGTTGCTTAAAAAATATCGTCATGCACAACAGCTTGCCGAAGCACACAATGACGAAAGCGAATATCTGGAATTGGTGCTACGCTCAATCAGCGCAATTGCATCGGGTATGCGCAATACCGGCTAACGAAATATTTTAATCAGGCATTGCCGATAAATGCGGATATGCGATGTCGGAGTTAATCTTTATAATTCGATTGTCTTTGTCTAAATAAACCAATATGGGTTTGTGTGTTTCCACTTCGGCTTCGGACAGCTGTACGTAGGCGCATATAATGATTCGGTCGCCTACCCTGCCGCGATAAGCGGCTGCGCCGTTTAGAGAAACCGTGCGACTGCCGGCTTCGGCCTTAATCGCATAAGTTGTAAAGCGATCTCCGTTGCGCAAATTATAGATTTCTATTTGTTGGTACTCGCGAATGTCCGCAGCTGACATAAGTTCGGAGTCCAAAGCACAAGAACCGTCGTATTCAACTTCCGTTTGTGTAACGCAGGCTTGGTGTAATTTACTTTGCAGAAAGGTTAATTGCATATTCGGATATCCCATAAGTGCAGTTATTCTAGCAGATAGCAGAGTCTATAACTGGTAGCGGGGGCAGGATTTGAACCTGCGACCTTCGGGTTATGAGCCCGACGAGCTTCCAGACTGCTCCACCCCGCATCAATAAATAGAAACGCATTGTATCATACAACGCGCTATCCACTGTGTGCCATCAAATTTATGAAAACCACCTGCAGGGGAGGGCTAACATGATGCTGTTGAAAAAGTATCGTCATTGGTACATTCCCCTCCTTTGGAGGGGTGGCAGGCGTACGCATTTTGTAATGCATGCGTTCAGCAATCATGTTAAGGTTCTGCACAGCGTCGCGCCGATTGACCTGCTGGATCAATCGGCGGTTCTATCTGACGGGGTGGTTGTTAAGGTTCTGCACAAAGTCACGCCGTTTGTGCTACTGCAACAAACGGCGGTTCTATTTTTTCAACAGTCCCACATTTGAACTTTGGGTTGACATTCCCCTAGAGGAGTATGGTTTGCGATATTACTGACCTGCATGATAGGAAGAGCGCACCAAAGGCCCGCTTTGCACGCGCCTGAAGCCCATCGCATAACCCAATTCTTCCAAATCCTTGAACTCACTCGGGCTTACATAACGTTGCACTGGCCAATAGCCTGCACCAGGTTGCAGATATTGTCCCAAGGTGAGATGGTCTACGCGATGCGCCATTAAATCATGCATCACAGCTTTTATTTCGGACAAGTTCTCTCCGAGTCCAAGCATCAATCCTGACTTGGTCGGGATATCGGGAAAGCGTATTTTATGCGCGCGCAATAGCTTCAAAGAACCTTTGTAGTCGGCTCCACGCCGCACATCTCTGTAGAGGTGTGGCACCGTCTCTAAGTTATGATTAAAGACATCGCAAGGTGCTTTACTCAATGCCGAGAGCGCGTAGTCTACGCGTCCTCTAAAATCGGGCACTAGAATTTCTATTTTGATATGCTTGACTTTTTGCCTGATTGTAGAAATGCAAGAGGAGAAATGGCTCGCGCCACGATCTTCAAGATCGTCTCTGTCTACTGAGGTGATGACGACATAATCTAAATCCAAGTCGGCAATAAGTTGTGCCAAACGATGAGGCTCTTCGGGATCGGGCGGCGAAGGGCGACCGTGTGCAACATCGCAAAACGCACATCGCCGGGTGCAAATATCCCCTAAGATCATGAATGTCGCGGTAGATTGTGCAAAACATTCAACGAGATTAGGGCACTTTGCTTCCTCGCACACGGTGTGCAGATTATGTTTTCTTATCAAGGAACGCATCGCATTGATGCGCGGGTTATTATGCAACTTGATGCGCAACCAAGATGGCTTTTGTTTGACAGCTTGCGGCTGAACGGAGGCAATATAGCGGGCAGGTATTTTATCAACACCGCGACGATGGGTTGCAGGTTCAAGGCGCGAAGGAATCATGGCTTAGATAGTTGACGATTTAGCTGTTGTGCCAAGATGTCGGCTAACTGATGACACACATCCGAGACATCTGCTTGGATGCTGTAATCTGACATTTGGGTCATTTTGATTCCTTCGAGCCCACACGGGACGATCGAGTCAAACGGCATTAAATCCATATCTACATTGAGCGCAACCCCGTGATAGCAACATCCTTTATAGACGCATAAACCTAGTGAGGCAATTTTTGCCTTTGACACATACAGTCCTGGCGCACCGTGAATACGCTCTGCGGTAATGCCGTAGCGCGCCAACAAGATAATAACCGATTCTTCCAGTATGTTGATATAGGTTCTTAATGCGACGCGCATGCGTCTTAAATCAAGCAGAGTATACAAGATGGCTTGACCGGGTCCGTGATAACTCATCAACCCACCCCGATCGCTGTGTACCACCGGGATTGAACGATTGCTTTTTATGGTATCTGATTTTGTTTGTCGCCGACCTTGGGTGTAGACAGACTCGTGTTCCAATAACCAGAATTGATCGCGGCTTTGTGCAGTGCGATTATGCGTATACCGATGCATCTCTTGGTAAATAGCGTTATATTCGCATCGTCCTCGATAGAGGTAATCAAAGTTTAGAGCATTAAAAGTCATCATTACATATTAAACGAATTTTATCTTATTGTATAATGATAAACGCCTAGGTAGACTAGTCCCTAGGAAGTCGGAGGTGCCGCGCTCGAAGTGCCATCAGAGCCTAGGAGCTCGCATGTATGGTCACGCTTTAAGACATTAGTATCTTAATGAGCAACACCTCCGGCGCTCTTTTGTCACCCAGACTCAATTTGCGCAGAACCACAATGTCAACTACATGGGTAGGGGCGGATTTATATATCCGCCCTACGGTACTGTCCTGCACAAACGTAACCGCTTGCGCCATAAAATTTATGAAAATGGTAGGGGAGGGCTAGCATGGAGCTGTTGAAAAAATACTTCCACTGTAAAAACTCAACCGCCACGCGCCACTAAATTTAAGTTAATCAACTTTAGGGGCGGACTCGCATGTCCGTCCCTACATTTCGTTTAACACTGTGGTTTTGCACAACATGTTCGGGGCTGTTGAAAAAGTACCATCATGCATCGTAGGGGGTAATTGTGGGGCTGTTGAAAAAGTATCGTCATCGCATGAACCTAACCGCTTGCGCCATTGAATTTAAGAAAATGGTAGGGGCGGATTTGCATATCCGCCCTACGGTACCGTCCTGCAAAACCGTAACCGCTTTGCGCCACAAGATTATGGTTTGCATAAATTTGATGGATGAATGTATAAATCGTGCAAGTACGTCGCGTTAGGGCGGATATATAAATCCGCCCCTACGGTTCAAGAAATACTTTTTCAACAGCCCCATTGTCTAGTGCAGAACCACCCCGTCAGGCTTCGCCTGCCACCCCTCCACTGGAGGGGAATGTACTAATGCAGGCACTTTTTCAACAGTCCCATTAAGAAGCTGTTAAAAAAGTACTGTCATAACCCAAACCCAACCGCTTGCGCCATAAAATTATGGTTTGCATAAATTTGATGGATGAATGTATAAATCGTGCAAGTACGTCGCGTTAGGGCGGATATATAAATCCGCCCCTACGGTTCATGAAATACTTTTTCAACAGCCCCATGTTAGCCCTCCCCTACGGTTCAAGGATACTCTTTCAACAGCCCACAGTACTCACTCATCGCAAAATAGGGTACAATACACCCTGTAGTAAAATTATTCAACGAAACTATCAAAAAATTAGGAGAAATTTTATGACTTTATATCGTGTAGTAGCAGCGGTTGTCGGCTTGGCTTTGATGATAGCTGCCTATCTTTTAGCACAGCTATAATTCTTACATTATCAAAGATAAAGCGAAGACGTGCGGTTAATCATCAAACACCCACGGTGCTTGTTGCTATGTGTTCTGCTCATTCTGCTTAGGATTGCGGGCGCAGAGTCTGTTATCGTCTCGGAGCAGGCAACGGTTAAAAACGACACTATGGAGGTGCTTTTCGTGGCGAAAGTGCTCAGTGATTCGCCTGAGGCCGCAATGTTGGATGTAGGGACACTAACTGATTGGGCTTTTTCTTATCAAAGTAGCTATCCCGAAGTCGCTATGCTGCAAGCAACGCCACAAAGGGCGCAATACTACGACTCAAAGAAGCGGCTTCAGGAATGGTCAGCATCGCAAGAAATTAAGCTCAAGAGTGAAAATCTAGAGGAGATACATGCGCTAACCAGCGAGTTACTGGATCGCTTAGATCCGGTGAGGGTAAAGTTTCTGTTATCCGAGAAAGTGCGTGCCAAGGTAGAGCAGATATTGCTGGCTAAAGTTTTGCAACGTTATGAAGATAAATCCACCACACTTTCTGCTAAGCCGCAACACTATATCAGAATCACTGCAAACAATCTTGCCAATGAAACCAGTAATGCCTTATCCAAGACTTTTTTAGAGGCGAGGTCTCTGGATGTGAACTTCCAACCAGGGTTCAGTATTATCACAGTAGAGCTGGTCGGTATCTAAGTTTTTTAACCGTTCGTCGGTTATATAAGTCGTTTGGTACCGAATGGGTTGCCGTGTGCAACCGAACAATTAAACTTTGATCGTTATGAAGGCGATTAAACGACAAACCGCAACGTGCGGATTTACATTAATAGAACTATTGCTGACATTAGCACTGGGTGCTTTTGTCGTTGCAACCTCAGTTGCGTTATATCAATACATCAAAGCTGCCTACATAGATAGCGGTAGACGATTATTGGTCACCGAGAAGTCGATTGTCTCGCAGCGGATATTTAAGGAAGCCTTAGCAGGTTCCATTGAAAGTTGCAACACTGCCCCCACCCGATTGAGCTTGGTCAATAGTTCGCAAGTTTGGCTACAAGCAAGAAAGTCAGTAGCGGAAGTGTATCCCGCGCACAGCACCATGGGAGGCCTAAAAAAGATCGGCAACCAGATCGGCGAGCGCGAAGCTACCAGCGATGTATTGTTACTAAGTCCGGCGTTATTGCCCGCCACTCCAATTGTGCTCCACGATGTGGAAAACGATAAATTCGTCATCCAAGATAGCATTGGCTTGACCCGCGGCGGACTGGCAGTTGTTTGTGATGAGAATGTCGCAATCGTTTTTCAAGTAGCTTATACAACTGGTCGCCACATACACTATACGGGTAGCGGTATTGTCCCCGGCAATTGTTCGGGCACATTTGTTTCCGAGCAATGCGGCGGCGATTATCGCTTTGATAAAAATGCGTTGTTGGCGCACTATGCACCATCGCTCTTTTATATTGCGCACGGTCGTGCAGGATTGGCATTATATGAAGAAAAGCCAACCATCTTTCGCCAAAGTCATAATCGTCGTTTATCAATACGTGCACGCGAGCTAGTCTCAGGCATCATACAACTACAAGCCACAACAGACCGCACTGATGCCGGCTACGGTGCCGGACTGGTTGTACAACTCACGGTTGCAGGCGATGCGAATACAAACCAGCAGTATTATGAGAAACACCTATACACCTTACCGCTTTAGGAGACGAAATTGCGGTGCGATTTTAGTGCTAATGTTGGTGTTGGCAGGGCTAATCAGCTTACTGGCAACGAGCAATCTTGAGCGTAGCAAACAACGCACGCTGCTCAACGAGGCAATGGCAACCCGCGCGCAAGCCGACGATGTGCTGATGCACACCTTGCAACAGGGGCTTATTCATATAAACCAGCGATTAAGAAGGGAAGATTTTAATGTTGCACAACGCGGTCTGTACGAAACCGTTGTGCCGGAGCGATTGGAGGGCGATTATCGTCGCTTTGCTCGTTCGGCACCAAGTCCAATTTCAGGCATGGAAACCGGTTATTGGATAGAACTATTCTCTGAAGATTCTTTCGTTCAAACTGCGTCAAGTAAATTCTATTTAAGCTGTAGGCTGTTGCTTAGTACTTATGCACAAAGCTCTGATGTGCCTGCACTATTTTTACAAGCACTGGTTGAGACTACGCTACCCACTTTGAGTGTGCCGACGACGGATACGAATGTAATCAAACTGGGCGCGTTGCCCGAAACTAGGGTCATCGCAACTAAAACCTTCAACTAGAGTCGCACACATGGCGCAAAGAGGATTCACCCTATTAGAGCTAATCGTGGCAATTGCGATTGTTGCGTTGTTGCTCACGATTGCACTGCCTAACTATCATCGTCATAGTGAGAAACTTTCAATTATTGATGCTCAGCATAAGCTACTGGAAATAATGCACCTGCAAAATAGATATTTCTCTGAACATGCCACCTATACCGTTGGCATCACATCGGACTTGGGTTTGGCAAGCCTTGTTTCCGACAGGGGTGATTATCAAGTTATTGCAAATGCCTGCGGTGTCGGGATACACCAATGCATAGAACTCAGGGCTGTCGCCATAAAAGGGGACAAACCAGACTTGATAATAGACTCCTTAGGCAACAAACGCCCAAAGGCATTATGGAAATAACCACATGTAGGTTTCGTTGAGGTTCTGCACAAACAATCATTCATCCATAAAATTTACGCAAACGGTAGGGGAGGGCTAGCATGGGGCTGTTGAAAAAGTACTGCCATTGCACAAATTGAACCACTATGTGCCATATAATTTATGAAAACCGTAGGGGCAGAATAAAGCCGCCGATTGAGACAGTAGTTCAATCGGCAATTTTATTATCCGCCCTACGGTACCGTCCTGCAAAACCGTAACCGCTTTGCGCCACTTGGTTTTGGTTCCCATAAATTTGGTGGATGAATGTATAAATCGTGCAAGTACGTCGCGTTAGGGCGGATATATAAATCCGCCCCTACAATTCTATGGAATACTTTTTCAACAGCCCCGCATGCCCTCCCGTAACGCGTTGCGTCTGCACAAACAATCATTCATCCACTTCGTTTATGATACCTACCGTAGGGGCGGATTTATATATCCGCCCCTACCCATGTTGGATCCTCGTGCCATCTCAACCGCCCTGTGCCATCAAATCATGCGAACCACCCGTAATGCATCGTGTCTGCACAAACAATCCATTCATTATTAGGGAGTTATGATATAATCAGGCGGAAACTTTAGCAGCACATGATAACTTGCTCTGCATCTTGGATTATTGGTACATAAGACCTAGACTAGAAATATGGTAAGACTATCTTTTGTGATGTTGGTAGCAATCGCCTGACACTATGTTGAGCATATAAAATATAACTTGGATAAAGGAGATCCTCTAATGAAAAAATCGTTGAAACTAGCTTTGATTACAGTAATAGTTTGTTTATCCCACATCATATTTATTAACACCGCAGTTGCACAGGCACAACTTCCAGCGTCATGCACTACGCCTGAGGCTGACGATAATGGCGATGGGTTGATAGAAATATGCTATTTGGAAGACTTAAATGCGATCCGCTTTCAGTTGGATGGCACGACTACAAGTACTGGGGCAATAGGAACCACAGGTTGTCCCGATGAGGGTTGCGATGGTTTTGAACTGATCAGAGATTTAGACTTTAATGACCCTGAAAGTTATCGCAATGCATCAGAGAACATGACTAGCTGGACTACGGGAGAGGGGTGGCAGCCAATTGGGGCTTCTGATGATCCTTTCCTCAGCCGGTTTGAAGGCGGCTACCACACTATCTCTGGTCTTATGATTAGCATAACTAGCACTGATACTAGTCATGTAGGCTTGTTCAGTTCTATGGGTCTGGGAAGTGGTGCTGAAATTTCTAATCTGGGTTTGTTGGATGTAGATATTACAGCTCCTTCTACTGCTTTAGGCGGTTTAGTCGGTTATAGTGGGGGAACCATTATCAACAGCTATGTGTCGGGTTCTGTTTCAGGTATAGAAGGGGCAGATTTTGTAGGCGGTTTAGCTGGTGATAATGAAGGCGAAATTAGAAACAGCTATGCAACAGCTTCTGTTTTGGGGTTCAGTGCTGTCGGTGGTTTGGTCGGTGAAAATGGTGATGGTGGCGAAATCATAGACAGCTATGCGACGGGTTCTGTTTCAGGAGGTAATGAAGCTATAGGTGGTTTAGTCGGTGAGAATGTTGGCACTATTATGAAAAGCTATGCGACGGGTTCTGTTTCAGGAGGCGATGATGTAGGTGGTTTAGTCGGTCATAATGAGGGTGCCATTAGAAACAGCTATGCAACAGGTTCAGTTGTTTCACCAGATGTTTTTATAGAGTCTACTAATTTAGGCGGTTTAGTCGGTTTGAATGATGATGGTGGTTCCATCACCAACAGCTATGCGACGGGTTTTGTTTCAGGGGTTAATAATGTAGGTGGTTTGGTAGGGGAAAGCATTCCGGTGAGTATGGTCACGAGCAGCTATTGGGACACAGAGACTAGTGGAATAGCGAGGAGCGACGGCGGTGCAGGTAGGACTACATCGGAACTGCAATCACTAACAATGGCGGCTGGGATATATAGTAGCTGGAGTCCTGACGTATGGGAGTTTGACGAGCCTGATCAATATCCGATGCTAATAATACTTCCTGCTTCATGTAACACTGCTGATATTGTTGACGATGATAGCAATGGTCTGATAGAAATATGTTACTTAGAAGACTTGGATGCAATGCGTTTTGTACTTGATGGTTCTGGTTATCAAGCAAATAGTGAGGCAACCATGAGTACCACAGGTTGTCCCAATAATGTTTGCACAGGTTATGAGCTAGTCCGAGATTTAGACTTTAACAAAGATCACCACTATAGTACAACGGCTAGCAGGATGATTAACCAGATTAGATGGACTACGGGAGAGGGCTGGGAACCAGTTGGGTCTGAGCCGATGAGGCCTGCTCTTGACGATGATTTTACTGGTGATTTTGAAGGCAATGATTTTACGATTTCTAATCTTATGATTAACAGAGAGATCAACCAAATAGGCTTGTTTGGTTATACCGGAAGAGGTGCTGAAATTGCTAATGTTGGTTTGTTAAACGTTAATACTACAGGAAATTTTGTTGTAGGCGGTTTAGTCGGTCATAATCAGGGAAGCATCATCACAAACAGCTATGTGATGGGTTCTGTTTCAGGTAATGAAGCAGTAGGTGGTTTAGTTGGCCGGAATAACGGCACTATTGAGAATAGCTATGCGACGGGTTCTGTTTCAGGTAATGAAGTAGTAGGTGGTTTAGTCGGTTCTAATGGTTTTCGTGTCACCATTGAGAACAGCTATGCGTCGAGTTCTGTTTCAGGAGGCGATGATGTAGGTGGTTTAGTCGGTAATAATTCAGGCAATATTATGAACAGCTATGCGAGGGGTTCTGTTTCAAGTGATAGGGATGTAGGCGGTTTAGTCGGTTTTTCTGAAACAGGTTCTATCACGGACAGCTATTGGGACATATTTACTAGTGGAATAACGGAAGGCATTTTTGGTATCGGTCAAACTCCACAGCAACTGCAATCACCAACAATGGCGAGCGGTATCTACGAGAACTGGAGTACAGATGATTGGGATTTCGGTACGCCCGATCAATACCCGGTCGGTCGCCGGCACATAAACGCCCCCAGATCTCAGCCGCTGACGCTTGTGATTACATGTGCACCATTCTTTCCGAACATAGGTCAAACAGAACTATTCTTTAGGATAAACAGGGTTGATGTTAATGAAAATGGTTTGACTATAGACAACCATCAAATAGCATCTCGTGAATTAATCAAAGAAACCAGCAGCACCGTTGTTCCAACGCTTAAAGTGACACTGGATAGAGAAATTGTAGCCGACACCATTTCGGTAAGCTACCGCCCGAATCCGCAAACAACCAGCACTGCTGAAGTAACTAGAGTTTGTAGTAGAAGTAGTAGATTAAGTTTAGACACTGATCAGGACGGTATCATCGATGCGGCAGACAACAATCCTTTTGACGAAGATGTTAGGTCTATCAATATCAGCGTTGCCTCCACTTCAACTATAGCTTCACTACCCACCACCTCTACTTTTTATAGCCGTAGCACGATAATACGCAGCCTTTTAAGAGACGAGGGATTCACTTATATAGACGACAACGACAATGAGCCGGGTGAGGATGAGTTTGTTAGAAAATTTATCAGGATGACCCCGGCGCAGTATTTCGGCATAGACCCTGCTGCCAAGATATTCCGACAAGATGATGCATGTGTCAACATCAGAAGTGATCTCCCTCCTGGTACTGAATATCATTTGAACAAGATAAGAGTAGCCGCACATTGCATGGAGGTAACTAGCCTTGCTGATGAACCTGTGGGTGCTCAGCGATATAATTGGGCAACAGTTGACAGCAACGGATTCTTAACTAGCGAATTATTTCGTTTTGATGCTAGGGCAATTGAAGTATTGCCGGAAATAAATTTTTCAGATCAGCAGGATTCGTATTTATACACCACTATCCCTCAAGACGTTGTTATTTCAAGTTATCACATTGATGAAGATTTATCTCAGGTTAGAGTACAACGTGGTCGTATAAATAATGCAAATACCACTCCTTCCATTACGCTGATTACCGGCGAGGATATTGAGCTGATTACCGATGAATTGGATTCCAGTGGCTTTATAGCACATAGTCAATACATTACTGCGAATGCCGAATATCCGCAACCAGGTGAGACCATCACCCATTGGTTGGATAGATCAATAGGTCCAGCAGAGAGCGACAATGCATGGCATCCTGCTCATGATGGAGTAGAACCACAGCAAGGAGGTGTGATAGAACGTCGTCAATATCAGTATGCAATAGGTGCTTACAACAACATTGATGTGAGGTTGGCAGCAAGCGATGAAGAAATTGCTCGCATCCGTCAAGTGCGGTTGCACGAAGTTATTGGAGATATTGCAAATCCGCAGCAGGCAACCACAGTATCCTCAGTGGTAGTAAGGAGAAGCTATTATCTAGTAGCAGACTATGAAGCAAGTACTGATACTGTAACAATTGTGAGGTTTCCCATGGTGGAGGGCTATACAATGAGGGAAACCTCATCTACCGATGCTGTAGAAGCCATTCGTAATAGCGGAGGTGCGCCATTTGCCACTATTATTGCGTTCACGGTAAGCGATGATTCTATACAACCCCCTACCCAAATCAGCGTAGGCTGGGATCGCATCGGCAGTGCTGAAAGAGTGATAGAAACTTATCTCGTAAACACTGACGAACCGATAAATTATCGTGAACCCGATACGAACAATAATAATATCCCCGACAATGCCGACTTAAACATTTTCAATAATAGACTACAAGCTGGTGATAATGCCAATGTTGATTATTTGTCAACGCAAAGAGATCAGCCGGTGTTCTTAACCTACGAGGCACTTGTGATAGCAAACGATATTGATATGGTGGCTGAGGCAAACAGCCCGGGTCGTTATTCTGCAGCAGATATTGAGTATGGTGGCTTGAGTCCTTCGGTGAGACGAGTACTGGGGTTTGATGACGCAGAGAGAACTTTTGGAGAAAATACTCGGATAGAAAGACTAGCGGCGTTTGGCATTCGAGATGTAGACTACCAAGGCGTTCGACAAATTGATGATAACAACGAGGTAATAGGAGGTATTACTCATGTGGTTTTCCCGATGTCGTCTGATAATCCTGGAGAGATTTTTTATATCGGCAAATACAATAGGTTAGAAGAGCGTTGGGAGCGTTTTGAAAGAGGCACTTTTGTATCTGACGACGGCACTCGCTATCTTGACACTTGGTATGTGATTGAGAGACCAGGTGTAGACGTATTCTGTCCAACTAATGTAGAAGTCTACAAAAATGGACATCAAGCGGCTGGTGAAGAGGGTCAAGGCTTTGTTGCAAGTGTCCAAAACTGCATCATGCTGGTGATTACCGACGGTGGTCCTTATGATAGCAGTGGATTAGACGGTCGTGTAGTTGACGACATGGTGGCTACGGTGAACGAGCTTTTGCCTCGAGCGGATGGAGTTAGTACCAATGGCGGCGGCGTTAGTGGTGGTGGCAGTGGCAGCGGTGGTGGTGGCACCATTGGTGTCGGCTATATATTACTTCTGCTGGGTGCCCTAGCACTGCTGATAACTGCAACGAACAGAACTCGCCGCTCCCGCGCTATATAATTTATGAAAACGTAGGGGCGGATAATTGAAATGCCGATTGACGGGCGGATATATAAATCCGCCCCTACAACTCAATCGGCGGTTCTATCTGACGGGGTGGTCGTTGAGGTTCTGCACAAACAATCATTCATCCATAAAATTTATGCAAACGGTAGGGGAGGGCTAGCATGCCCTCCCGTAACGCGTTGCGTCTGCACAAACAATCATTCATCCATAAAATTTATGCAAACGGTAGGGGAGGGCTAGCATGCCCTCCCGTAACGCGTTGCGTCTGCACAAACAATCATTCATCCATAAAATTTATGCAAACGGTAGGGGAGGGCTAGCATGCCCTCCCGTAACGTGTTGCGTCTGCACAAACAATCATTCATCCATAAAATTTATGCAAACGGTAGGGGAGGGCTAGCATGCCCTCCCGTAACGTGTTGCGTCTGCACAAACAATCATTTATCCATCAAATTTATGCAAACCATAATCTTGTGGCGCAAAGCGGTTACGGTTTTGCAGGACGGTACCGTAGGGCGGATATATAAATCCGCCCCTACCGTTTTCGTAAATTCAATGGCGCAAGCGGTTACGTTTGGGTGATGACAGTATTTTTTCAACAGCCCTCCTTGCCTATTCAAATGGTGCGCTTTATAACAAACCGACTAAGCACAGCAAGTGAGTCTTTATAAGGAGACGAAGGTATTGATTCTAGGCTTTGGTATGCTTGTTCGGCATAATGTTGCGCTTGATTTTGCACATAAGTAAGTGCCCCGACTGTCTCTAGTAATTCTCGCACTTGCGCAACAGCCTCACCTTTGCACAGAGCTGATTCCAAAAACTTGATTTGAGAGGCATCGCCATTTTCAAACGCATATATCAATGGTAGTGTGAGTTTCCCCTCGGCTAAATCCTGCCCCCAGTTTTTATCGGTATTTTTGTTGTAGTCTATGCGATCATCAACCAGTTGAAAAGCAAGCCCTAAATTTAACCCGTAGGAAGTCATTGCTTGTATAATCTCGGGTTCTGGTTCGCCTAGCATAGCACCAGTTCGGCACGCTACTTTGAACAAAGTTGCCGTTTTACGCGTAATGATGTCCATATAGGTTGCCTCACTAAGATCCTTGCGATTTAGGTTGATTAATTGCTGCACTTCCCCTTCGGAAATCGTGTTGGTTGCATCCGAGATGTCTTTTGATATAGCAGCATGATTGATGCCGTATAGAATCTGGAAGGCACGAGAATAGAGAAAATCGCCGACCAACACGCTGGCACTATTACCCCACAGTGCTTTTACGGTTTTTTTACCGCGCCTGAGTGGTGCGTCGTCAACCACATCGTCGTGTAACAGTGTTGCGGTATGGATGAATTCAACGACGGTAGCCAATGCGATGTGGTCGTTGTTTCCAGCGCGATAACCGCTCGCCAATGCCGACAATAACACCAGTATCGGGCGTATTCGTTTACCTCCCGCACCAATAAGATGATTGCTTAGCTCAATAATGTACGACAAATTGGAGGCCAGTCGTTTTTCTATTAATTGCTCCAGATCGCCCAGTTCATTCGCAATCGGAGCAGTTATTTTCGCGGGTGTTTTCGTCATCAGTGTTTGTTTTCAGGTGTATCAGTTGTGAGTAATGCCTAATACGTCTCTGTCTAAATGTTACTATAACCTATGCATAATGCCAGATAATAAAAACGGAATTATATACTTCTTTCTATAAGTGCTAAAATAACAAATGAATGAAAACACATAGAACAATCAGGTATAGGCTATATCCAGCGACACAAGCAAAGCATCAAAAGCTACACGGCACAGCAGGTGCCTGTCGTTATGTATGGAACCACTTTGTAGCAAAGTTGCGGGACGAATACGAGACATGCGGCAAATGCGAGTTTAGCTACTATACCTTAGGCAAACAATTTACGATGTTGCGTAAGCATCACGACAAGTGGCTGCAGGAGTATTCTGCTTATATAGTGAAATCATCATTGCAACCCATAGAGCAGACCTACAGAGGCTTTTTCAAAGGCAATAATGCGTTGCCGAAGTTTCATGGAAAACATACACACAGCCTAACTTTTCCGATTAACTATCAATCCGCAAAAATAGCAGGTTCTCACTTGTATATACAAAAGGTAGGTTAAATGAAGTTTGCCGGAGGTGATAGATACAAAGGTGAGAAGTTTGTATCAGGTCAAGTGAAGTATGAATGTGGCAAGTGGTATGCGTATCTCTGTTATGAGGTGAAGGTTGCAGATAAACCGCATACAGCAACGGCAGTAGGACTGGATAGGAATGTAGGACAGATTGCCCTATCGGACGGGACGATGTATCACCTACCCGACTTAACGCGTAAGGAGGCATGGCGGCGGTGGTGTCAGCACATAGTGGCGCGTAAAGTTAAGGGTAGCAACAGGCACAAGCGCGCAAAGCACCGACTGCAGAAGGCATACCGCGCCGAGCATTCAGCACGAGTAAATTGGTATCATCACACCAGCAAGTTCATAGCAGACCAGTATGACATTGTGTATATGGAAGACTTAAATTCACAAGGCATGACTGCGAGTGCCAAAGGGACGTTAGACAGTCTAGGCACGCATGTCAAAGCCAAGTCGGGATTGAATAGGGAGATACTAAATAGCAGTTGGGGTAAGCTAGAGCAATGCTTAAGTTATAAGGCACGGGTAGAGAAAGTTGCCCCTCAATACACCAGTCAGACCTGTAATAAGTGCGGTATAGCGGATAAAGCGAACCGCAAGACCCAATCAATTTTCAAGTGTCAGTATTGCGGACACGAGGACAATGCAGATGTAAATGCTGCGTTAAACATCTTGGCGGCAAGGAATACCGCAACGGGACGTGGCGGTAGCGGGGTTGCCCGACCTAGGAAGCGTCAAAAAATAGCTTTGAGTAGCTTTGGTGAAAGAAGTATATAGTTCCCACAATAAACGCCCGAGCGGACGAGCTTGCGATGAGCTACGCAACATTAGTTTTGAGAGGCATTATACCCGCTATGGCGAAGGTTCGGTATTGAGTGCTTTCGGTAATACCAAAGTGATATGTAATGTTAGCGTAGATGACAAGGTACCTAGGTTTCTGAAAGGCAAAAATCAAGGATGGTTGACAGCTGAGTATAGTATGCTACCGCGAGCGACCAGTGAGCGCAACAACCGCGAATCCATCAATGGAAAGTTAAAAGGTCGCACTCAGGAAATACAGAGAATGATCGGCCGTTCGCTGCGCGCATGTCTGAATATGAGAGCGCTTGGCGAACATACAATATTGATAGATTGCGATGTTATACAAGCCGACGGTGGCACGCGCACAGCAGCGATCTGCGGTGCTTATGTCGCCCTATGCGATGCAGTCACCTATATGTTGAAACATCGAAAAATAGCCGAAAACCCTATACACAGCATGGTTGCTGCGGTCTCCGTCGGGATCTATAAAGGTATGAAGGTACTAGACCTCGACTACAAAGAGGATGCCAACGCCGAAACCGATATGAATTTAGTGATCAACGAAGCAGGTCATTTTATAGAGATACAAGGCACTGCCGAAGGACATGCGCTACGCATTGATGAACTGCATGGACTATTAGACCTGGGGCAGTTAGGTCTACAAAAGATACTTGAATTACAAAAACACAGCCTTTCGTCATAAGATGCAAACTGTTGTTGTTGCCAGTGCTAATTCTTCCAAGCTCCGCGAATTAACGGCTATTTTGGGAGAACTTGATGTAGTGCTGCAATCCCAATCCAAATTAGGAGTCACGCCGGTAGAAGAAAACGGCATGAGTTTTTTAGAGAACTCACTAATCAAAGCTCGCCATGCTAGTAGGGAAACTGGTCTACCGGCATTGGCAGACGACTCGGGCTTGGTTGTAGACATTCTTGACGGTGCGCCGGGCATCTATTCGGCGCGCTATGCCGGTCAGTATGCAAGCGATGAGGACAATGTTAGACACCTGTTGGAAGCGTTATCCGTACACGAAGGCGAGCAATTTAGTGCGCGTTTTCATTGTGCGGCGAGCTATGTGCGCAACCTGCAAGACCCTGTTCCAGTTGTTGCTGAGGCAAACTGGCACGGATGTATCATTACTGAACCTAAAGGAGACAATGGTTTTGGGTATGATCCAGTGTTTTACATTCCCGAATTGAAAAGCACGGCTGCAGAGTTGTCAGAGGCGACTAAAAACAGATTCAGCCACAGGGCACGAGCTTTTAAGAAATTATGCGCCAAGCTGAAACAGTTGTAAAGCAAACAACACAATATCGTCTGCCGCCATTATCGTTATATATACATCTACCTTGGTGCGTATCCAAATGTCCTTATTGCGACTTCAATTCTCATACAACACCAAAGCGTCTTGACCAACAGGGATATGCCGATGCGCTGATTGCCGACTTAAAACATGATTTGCCTTATGTGCAGAACCGTCCCTTAAATAGCGTGTTCATAGGTGGTGGCACACCTACTCTGTTTGATGCCGACACAATAGCATTGTTGCTTAAGCGTATAAAAGCGCATATTAATTTCGCGTCACAATGTGAAATCACCATAGAAGCCAATCCGGAAAGTGCTGACTTGTTGAAATTAGAGAAGCTACGCAAGGCGGGGGTCAATAGAATCTCAATCGGCATGCAAAGCCTCAATGACCGCTTGCTTGAACGCATAGGGCGTGCGCATAATGCCGAGCGAGCTTTGCACGCTTTTGGAAATGCTCGCTTGGCAGGGTTTTCCAATATCAACTGT
The DNA here is from genome assembly GCA_965200865.1 of uncultured candidatus Poriferisulfidus sp. Classification (GTDB taxonomy): domain Bacteria; phylum Pseudomonadota; class Gammaproteobacteria; order Poriferisulfidales; family Oxydemutatoraceae; genus SP5GCR1. The sequence continues at coordinate 2,312,568 of CBDAVG010000002.1, forward strand.
GACTTGATGTTCGGTTTGCCAGAGCAAACCAAAGACCAAGCCATATCCGATGTGACGAGAGTTATGGAACTTGAGCCCGAACATATTTCGTGGTATCAGATGACCATTGAACCGAATACATTCTTTTATACTCATAGACCCCAACTGCCCGATGACGATACTATTTGGCAGCTGCAGTCGGCAGGGATGCAGCTACTTGAGAAACACGGTTATAAGCGTTATGAAGTATCGGCTTATAGCCGTTCAAGACCCTGTGAACACAACCTAAATTACTGGCAATTCGGTGATTATTTAGGTATTGGTGCAGGTGCCCACGGTAAGCTCACACTGGCAGCCGAGCATAAAATTGTGCGCACCCGCAAGCACAGATTGCCCAAGCAATATGTAGCAACAGCTATGGACGGGGGAAACTGCGTGGAGACTCGCCAACTAAAAGCATCCGAGACCAGCTTTGAGTTTTTGCTGAATGCATTAAGGCTAACCGATGGTTTCGCTAAGGAGCTGTTTAGCCGAACCGGGCAGCCCAATACCATATTGGAAGAGAAACTTGCCCCTTTTATAGACAAACGGTGGATTATATCCGACGAACGGTATCTAAGACCAAGCCCGTATGGCATACGATTTTTGAATGAAATCTTAGAGTATTGTCTGCCTTAACGATAACGAAGCACATTGTTTATACACAGATTGTTAAATTAGTGAAGTAGGTTATGGCATTCGTTGAAATATAACGATATAGCTAGAGTTATAGAATTTATCATGAAAAAACAACAACTTAAGTTATTCTATAATTAGAGCCAAGTAATTATCCAAGCAAAACAACATATTCTATACAACTACCTGATAAGATTTCCACAGAGTTATCCACACCTTTATTTAAGCCATTCCCCACCCATGAATCCCATGCAAAAACCGTTCTGCACAGCCCCAACCGCTTGCGTTATTAAATTTACGAAAAATGAATAAATGGTATTGATTGTGCAGACGCGCCACAACCACCCCGTCAAATAGAACCGCCGTTTGTTGCAGTTGCACAAACGGCGTGACGTTGTGCAGAACCCTAACATGATTGCTAAACGCATACATTACAAAATGCATAGGCCTGCCACCCCTCCAAAGGAGGGGAATTGACTAGTGCAGACGCAACCCGTTCTGCATAATGTTCCGCCGATTGACCTACTGGCTCAATCAGCGGTTCTATTTTTTGACAGCCCCAAAATAATACTTGCGTAAAATACTAAAGTATTATATGATGTATTCCGTAAAGCCAAATTTGTGGAGGATTTATGCGATTAACTAACAAAGGACGTTATGCGGTGACGGCAATAGCCGATCTCGCTATACACAGTAGCCGGATGCCGGTATCGTTGGCAGATATTTCAATACGCCAGGATATCCCTATATCTTATTTGGGGCAATTATTCATGCCGCTGCGCGAGCGTGGCTTGGTGAAAAGCCAGCGTGGTCCTAACGGCGGTTATCGCTTGGCAAGAGATAGTTCCGAGATTTCTATTGCCGATGTAATCAATGCGGTGGATGAAAAAATCAATACGGTGCGTTGCGGTGGTCGGACTAATTGCCAAAAGAATCAGCAATGTCTAACCCATACCCTATGGGAAGATATGGAAAACCGCATAAAAGATTTGTTTGCGGGAATTTATATCTCCGATATCGTTTCAAACGATAAAGTGATGGAGATTTCCGCTAGACAGGATGCCTATTTAGCAAGGCAACAAGAGAGTTTCTCGTTCAAAGTAGCGAGAGCGTAATTACAAGGAGAGTATTATGAAAGATGTCAAATTACCTATTTATTTAGACTATAGTTCTACGACACCAGTTGACGAGCGTGTTGCGGAGAAAATGATGCAGTGCCTGACTCCGAGCGGGGCTTTCGGCAATCCGGCATCGCGTAGCCATGCTTTCGGCTGGCGGGCGGAGAAGATGGTTGAACGCGCCCGAGAGCAAGTAGCCGAGCTGATCAATGCAGACCCCCGTGAGATCGTCTGGACTAGCGGTGCGACCGAGTCGAACAACCTTGCCATTAAAGGTGCTGCACACTTCTATGTCAAAAAAGGCAAACATATTATCACCGTCAAGACCGAACATAAGGCGGTGCTGGATACCTGCAGACAACTGGAGAAAGAAGGCTATGAAGTCAGCTATCTAGACCCCAAACCCGACGGCTTGGTGGATTTAGACGAACTTGCGCATGCCATACGGGACGACACCATATTGATTTCGGTGATGCATGTCAACAACGAAATCGGTGTTATACAGGATATTCAAAAGATCGGCGAGCTGTCGCGTGAAAAAGGCATTATTTTTCATGTTGACTCCGCACAAAGTGCCGGCAAAGTGCCTACCGACTTGCAATCCTTGCAGGTGGACTTGATGAGCTTTTCGGCACACAAGATATATGGTCCTAAGGGCATAGGTGCGCTTTATGTGCGACGCAAGCCCAGAGTGCGGGTAGAGTCGCAAATTCACGGCGGCGGTCACGAACGAGGCATGCGGTCGGGAACTTTATCTACCCACCAAATAGTTGGCATGGGTGAGTCGTTTGACATCGCCCGTCAGGAGATGGACGACGAACGCGACCGTATCCTTTCTTTGCGCCAGCGGTTGTGGGACGGTCTCAAGACGATGGATGAAGTCTACTGCAACGGCGATATTGAGCATCGTGTTGCTGGTAATTTGAATGTTAGTTTTAACTTTGTGGAAGGGGAATCCTTGATTATGGCACTGAAAAACATCGCTGTGTCGAGCGGTTCTGCTTGCACTTCGGCATCTTTGGAGCCGAGTTATGTGTTGCGCGCGTTAGGGCGCAACGACGAGCTAGCCCATAGCTCAATTCGTTTCACGGTGGGCCGTTATACGACTGCCGACGAGATTGACTATACGATAGAACTCGTTAGAAACTCTGTTGAGAAACTACGCGAGCTTTCACCTTTATGGGAAATGCACCAAGACGGCATAGACCTAGACAAGGTGGAATGGGCAGTACATTAATTAAAGACGTGGAGGATTATTAAAATGTCTTATGGAAAAAAAGTTTTAGATCATTACGAGAACCCTCGCAATGTGGGTAGCATGGATAAAAGCGACCCGCAAGTAGGCACGGGAATGGTCGGTGCGCCGGCTTGTGGCGATGTGATGAAGCTACAAATCAAAGTCAACGACAAAGGTGTTATAGAAGATGCCAAGTTCAAGACTTATGGTTGTGGTTCGGCAATCGCGTCGTCCAGTTTGTTAACCGAGAAAGTGATAGGCAAAACAATTGGTGAAGCACAGCAAATCAAGAATACCGAATTAGTTGAGGAGCTATCGCTACCTCCGGTAAAGATACATTGCTCGGTTTTGGCCGAGGATGCAATCAAAGCTGCGCTGAACGATTACCATAGCAAAAAAGCCGAAACCTAAGGCTTTATGTCTATTACGCTGACTAATGCGGCGGGTAGCCACATAGAGCGTTTTTTGCAAAAGCGCGGTAGAGGATTGGGCGTACGCTTAGGTGTGAAAACCACCGGCTGTTCGGGCTTGGCTTATGTGATTGAATATGTTGACGAGTTGAGTGTCGACGACACGGTGTTTGAAGATAAAGGCATCAAAGTAATCGTTGATGCCAAAAGCCTGGTCTATCTTGACGGCACTGAACTTGATTTTGTCAAAGAAGGATTGAACGAAGGTTTTAAGTTCACAAATCCCAATGAGAAAAATCGTTGCGGATGCGGCGAGAGTTTCTCTATCTGAGCCGTTGCGCCATCAAATCATGCAAACGGTAGGGACGGACCATTCCCCTCCTTTGGAGGGATGTCGGCCTATGCATTTTGTAATGTATGCGTTTAGCAATCATGTTAGGGTTCTGCACAACGTCACGCCGTTTGTGCAATTGCAACAAACGGCGGTTCTATTTGACGGGGTGGTTGTGGCGGTTCTGCACAATGTCACGCCGATTAACCTACTGGTTCAATCGGCGGCTTTATTCTGCCCTAAAGTTGAGTCCTTGCACAAACCTACCCGCTTTGCGCCATCAAATCATGGTTACCATAAATAAAATGAATGAATGGATTGCCTGTACAGATGCAACGCGTTAGGGCGGATATATAAATCCGCCCCTACGGTGTACGGAATACTTTGTGTAGCAACCTAACCATTGATGGACAACGACCAACAAAATTACTTTGAATTGTTCGGCATAAAACCCACATTTCGTATTGACGAACAAGCAATAGAAAAAACCTATTTACGAATGCAAGCACTATTTCACCCCGACCGCTTCGCAACGGCAAGCGCACAAGAACGACGTATCGCCGCACAACAATCCGCCTACTTGAACGAAGCCCGCGATGTGCTGATGGATGCTTGCGCCCGTGCCGACTATCTCTTGAAACTACAAGGCTGTGCAGTCAACCCGGATGCCTCAATGTCGGATAACGACTTTTTGATGGAGCAGATGGAATATAGAGAACGCTTGGAAGAAGTGGCAACGCAACAATCAAGCGAGCCGGCGGTTGCTTTATGCACTGAGATTGAACGCCAAAATACCGAAATAAACAAGGATTTTGAACAGGCTTATGACACGGCAATGTTTGACACCGCACAATCTCTGCTCGCCCGAATGCGATTTATGAAAAAACTAAAAGCCGAAGCTAAAGCAGTCATCGCCTCTAAGGAAAGCCTCTGATGTCTTTATTGCAGATTACCGAACCAAGCCAATCCGACACACAACAGAAACCGTCGATATGTGTCGCTGGCATAGACTTAGGCACTACGAACTCATTGATTGCCGTCGTGGAAACAGAGAAACCTCGCGTCCTGAGCGATGAGCAACAGCGAGCACATCTTCCGTCGGCAGTCCATTACCGCGCCGATGCCTCGCCTTTGGTGGGTTTTGATGCCCTTGCCAAATCCGAGCAAGCACCGCTGGATACTTTGGTTTCTATTAAACGATTGATGGGACGAGGTGCCGAACAAATCGATGCCATAAAAGCAACTTTCGGTTATCGCTTTGTCACTGAGGATTCCAAAGTGCCAAAGATTAGAACCGCTGCCGGAGACAAGACTGCGGTAGAAGTCTCTGCCGACATATTAAAGACACTGAGTGTGCGCGCCGAACAGGCATTGGGCGAGTCTTTAGAAGGTGTGGTGATTACGGTGCCGGCATATTTTGACGATGCGCAAAGACAAGCAACCAAAGATGCCGCGATGCTGGCAGGCTTAAGAGTCTACCGATTATTGAACGAACCAACCGCTGCTGCAGTAGCTTATGGTTTAGATAGTATTGCCGAGGCAGAGACGATTTTGGTTTATGACTTAGGCGGTGGAACTTTTGATTTGTCGGTTCTCAAAATGGAACGAGGCATATTAAGAGTATTGGCTACTGGTGGCGACACACTGTTGGGAGGCGATGACTTTGATCTGCTGATAGCGCAACACTTCATACAACAATCATCAGGTTCTGTGCAACCGGACTCCGAACTGATGCGCAGCTTGCTCAACGAGGCGCGCAAAGCCAAGCACATACTCAGCGAGCAGTCCGAATATCACAGTACCCTAGAGGTTGCCGATTTAGAGCCATGGCAAGTGTCTTTAACGCGACCCGAATTAGAGGAGCTGATATCGCCGGCGGTTGATAAAACTTTGACTATATGCAAAAAAGTATTGGACGATGCCGACATTGGTGCTAAGCAAATACATAATATCGTTTTGGTGGGTGGTTCCACTCGTATTCCATTGGTGCGCCGCCGTATTCAACAAGCGATAGGTGTTGAGCCTTTGGCTGGCATAGATCCCGACCAAGTCGTGGCACTGGGTGCTGCGATACAAGCCGAAGTGCTGGCAGGCAATATGCGAATCGACGACAAATTATTGCTATTGGATGTGGTGCCGTTATCTTTAGGCATTGAAACTATGGGTGGGCTTGCAGAGAGAATCATCCCTAGAAACAGCGTGATACCTACCTCTAGAGTGCAGGAGTTCACCACCTACAAAGACGGGCAAACTGGTATGGTGATACATGTGGTGCAAGGTGAACGGGAACTGATTGCCGATTGTCGCTCACTGGCGCGCTTTGAATTAAAAGGAATTACGCCCAGAGTCGCAGGAGCATCCAAAGTGCGTGTGACTTTCACTGTGGACGCAGACGGTCTGCTATCAGTCTCGGCGGTTGATGCCGATAGCGGTGCACAAGCGAGCGTAGAAGTGAAACCATCTTATGGCTTATCCGATACCGATATAGAACAAATGATTAGGACATCGGCACAATATGCTACAGCAGATGTTGCCGCACGCACACTCAAGGAAAAACAAGTGGAAGGCAAACGCGTGCTTGATGCCTTAGCGTCGGCACTTGACGAACATCGCTACCTGTTGTCCGACGAAGCAGAAGAACAAAACATACTCAAAGCACGCGACACACTACAGCACGAACTGGATCATGGCAATGCCGAGCAAATAGACAAAGCCTTAAAAGACTTGGAAGCTAGCAGTGAAGAATTTATCGCCCGCCGTATGAACGCTACCATACGCAAAACTCTGCAAGGTAGATCGGCGACAGAGTTTAATTGACCTTGGGAAACAATGCCTAAAATCACCTTTCTGCCCCACGAAAAACTATGCCCCGAAGGCAAAATAGTAGAAGTGGATAGCGGAATCAGTATCTGCGATGCTGCCCTAAAAAACGATATAGAACTAGAACACGCCTGCGAAAAATCATGCGCCTGCACAACCTGCCATGTACATATACGCGAAGGCTTTGATGCACTCGACGAACCCACCGAAAACGAAGAAGACTATCTTGACAAAGCATGGGGACTAGATCCCGAATCACGGCTTAGCTGCCAAGCCATCGTCAAAGACCAAGACCTAGTCGTGGAAATACCTAAATACACCATCAACCTAGTATCCGAGCAACACTAACATTCCCCTCCCTTGGATGGCTCCGCCCGACGGGGTGGTCGCGTCGCATCTGCACGAACCCAACCGCCCCGCGCCACCCAATCACGCAAACCATTTGCCGAGTACTCGCACAATATTATGTGTTGATACAACGCTCACGCACTGGTAGGGGCGGACTCGTATGTCCGCCCTAATGCGTCCTCCCTGCACAAATCCAACCGGCCCTGCGCCACTAGATTTACGCAAACCACTCCAACGGTGACGGTTCTGCACAACCCTTCATTCATCCATAAAATTTATGATAATGGTAGGGGCGGATTTATATATCCGCCCTCAAGTTGAGTCCTTGTACAAATCTACCCGCTTTGCGCCACCAAATCATGGTTACCGTAAACGAAATGGATAGAATGGATTGCCTGTATAGACGCAACGCGTTAGGGCGGATATATAAATCCGCCCCTACAGTTCATCAAATACTTTTTCAATAGCCCCTCACATCTGCACAGAAAATCCCAGATTTACAAAAAAAATTTATTAGTATGATTATAATAATCAGCTAGACATATCAAACAAATATTACTAAAATATATTTCTGTTTAACTACAGTAAACATTTACCCAAGCACTAGAGGAGAAACTATGGACAGTATTACTAAATGCCCGGCAATGCACGGGGCTGCTACAGAAAGTAGCATGTCAAATATAGAATGGTGGCCCAAAACACTAAACCTTGATATTCTGCATCAGCAGGATAGCAAGACCAACCCAATGGGCGAAAACTTTAATTATGCAGAGGAAGTTAAAACACTTGACTTTGAAGCGTTCAAAAAAGACCTTCGGGACTTTATGAATGACTCACAAGACTGGTGGCCAGCGGACTGGGGACACTATGGCGGTCTGATGATTCGCATGTCCTGGCATGCCGCAGGTACCTACCGCATCGCTGACGGTCGTGGTGGTGCTGGCACTGGTAACCTGCGCTTTGCTCCCCTTAATTCCTGGCCAGACAATGCGAATCTAGACAAGGCGCGTCGTCTGCTTTGGCCAATCAAAAAGAAATATGGCAATAAAATCAGCTGGGCTGACTTGATTGCTTATGCCGGCACTATGGCTTATGAATCTATGGGACTCAAGACTTATGGCTTTGGCTTTGGTCGCGAAGATATCTGGCATCCAGAGAGAGATATCTATTGGGGAGCAGAAAAAGAATGGCTGGCTCCCAGTGGCTGCGAAGGCACTCGCTATTCCGGTGAACGTGATCTGGCAAACCCACTTGCTGCAGTAATGATGGGGCTGATCTATGTAAATCCTCAGGGCGTGGACGGTCAGCCAGACCCACTTAAGACAGCACATGATGTGCGAGTAACTTTCCAACGCATGGCGATGAACGATGAAGAGACCGTCGCCCTTACCGCCGGCGGTCATACCGTTGGCAAGGCACACGGCAACGGCAACGATCAATTGTTGGGACCAGAGCCAGAAGGAGCTGATATTGACGAACAGGGACTTGGATGGATTAACAAAACCAAGCGCGGTATTGGTAGCGATACCGTCACCAGTGGCCTGGAAGGTGCCTGGACGACTGAGCCGATCCAATGGGATAACGGCTACTTTGACATGCTACTGAACCATGAATGGCAATCAGTTAAAAGCCCGGCAGGTGCTTGGCAGTGGGAGCCAGTAGATATTGACGAAGCAGACAAGCCGATTGACGCTGAAAACCCGTCGCTCCGTCACAATCCCATCATGACTGATGCCGATATGGCGATGAAGGTGGACCCTGAATACCGCAAAATTTCTGAGCAGTTCCACAAAGACCCCGAATACTTCTCCGAAGTATTTGCGGAGGCATGGTTCAAACTGACACACCGCGATATGGGACCAAAAGCATGTTACATCGGCCCAGATGTTCCAGAGAAAGATCTGATCTGGCAAGACCCGATACCAGCGGGAAACACCGACTATGATGTCTCGGCTGTCAAAGAAAAAATTGCGGCTAGCGGATTAACGATAAGTGAGATGGTCTGCACCGCTTGGGATAGTGCTAGAACTTTCCGTGGTTCAGACAGACGCGGTGGTGCCAACGGTGCGCGTATCCGCTTGGCACCGCAGAAAGACTGGGAAGGTAATGAACCCGAACGCCTAAGCAAAGTGTTGGCTGTGCTTGAGCCGATTGCTACTGATAGTGGTGCCAGTATTGCCGATGTAATCGTGCTGGCAGGCAATGTCGGCATTGAGGCAGCTGCCAAGAAGGCAGGCTTTGACATAGAGGTTCCATTTTCACCCGGTCGCGGTGATGCAACAGCAGAGATGACCGATGAGGAATCCTTTGCTGTGCTGGAACCGCTACACGATGGCTATCGCAACTGGGTCAAAGACAGTTATGTCGTCAGTGAAGAAGAAATGATGCTTGACCGCACTCAGTTGATGAGACTTACAGCCAGTGAAATGACTGTGCTGACAGGTGGAATGCGTGTACTAGGTACTAACCACGGTGATACCAAGCACGGCGTGCTAACTGATCGTGAAGGTGCTTTGACTAATGACTTCTTTGTTAACCTCACAGACATGAACTATATGTGGAAGCCGCTCAATGCTAATCTGTATGAAATTTGCGAGCGTAGCACCGATACCGCCAAGTGGACAGCAACCCGCGTTGACCTTGTCTTTGGTTCTAACTCCATACTTCGTTCCTATGCTGAAGTTTATGCCCAAGACGACAACAAAGAAAAGTTCGTGCATGACTTTGTGGCAGCATGGACAAAGGTGATGAACGCTGACCGCTTCGACCTAGCGTCCTAGTCTATCCAAACCAACCGTATGGGAGGGCAAAATGCCCTCCCTAACGCGTCGTCCTTGCACAAACCGCCCCGCCCCGCGACATATAATTACGCAAACCACCCTAACGCGTTGCGTCTGCACAATCCCAACCGCCTCGCGCCACTAAATTTATGGAAACAGTAGGGGCGGATTTGCATATCCGCCCTAAAGTTGAGTCCTTGCACAAGGAGAACCGCCGATTGAGCCAGTGGGTCAATCGGCGTGACATTGTGCGGAACCATAAAATGTTAGGTAATGCAGACATTACAAAATGCAATACCCGCTCCGCGCCACCAATGTACGCAAACCACCCTAACGTTTCATGTCTTCACGACTCCAACCGCTCTACGCCACTGAATTAACGATAACCACCCTAACGTGTTGCGTCAGGCTTCGCCTGACGGGGTGGTTGTGTCGTATCTGCTCTTGGGCTGTATGGCTACTTTTACCCTCGCCAAAATCAAGGCTATATGACACCACCTGAATATGTTGCATAATAAACCCCTTAATCATTTATAGATCTACGGCAATGGCAAAAAACAATTCAAAAGAAACTGAAAACATAGAGGCGCAACTATTCAAAATAGCTGATAAGCTACGCAAAAACATTGATGCAGCAGAGTACAAACACATAGTACTCGGCTTGATATTTCTCAGATACATATCGGACTCTTATGAGGCAGAGCATCACAAATTACAAGAAAATAAAATAGAATTTCTATCTGACCCTGAGGATCCAGATGAATACATACATAAGAATATCTTTTGGGTGCCCAAAGAAGCTCGTTGGTCTTACTTGCGAGAACGTGCGAAGCTATCAAGTATCGGCAAAGATTTAGACTCGGCAATGGAGAAAATAGAAAAGGAGAATCCTAACCTCAAAGGTATTTTGCCTAAAGTCTATGCAAAACCGAACCTTGACAGAGCTGCCCTAGGCGGTCTGATTGATTTAATCAGTAATATTGCTCTGGGTAAAGCGGCGCAACAATCAAGGGACATTCTGGGCAAAGTCTATGAGTATTTTTTGGGAGAGTTTGCTTTGGCAGAAGGCAGAAAGGGTGGTCAATTCTATACGCCTAAATCAATTGTGAAGCTCCTAGTTGAGATGATAGAACCTTATCGTGGCAGAGTTTTTGATCCTTGCTGTGGTAGCGGTGGCATGTTTGTGATGAGCGAAAAATTTGTGGAAGAACATCAAGGGCGCATCAAAGACATCTCTATTTACGGACAAGAAAGCAATCAAACAACCCATAGATTATGCCGAATGAACTTGGCAATTCGGAACATTGATGGCTCTCAGGTGAAGTGGAACAACGAAGGCTCATTTTTGCAAGATGCGCATCCCGATTTGAAAGCCGATTTTATACTTGCCAATCCACCGTTTAACGATAGCGACTGGAGCGGTAGCCTGCTACAAGACGACCCGCGCTGGAAATATGGCACACCGCCGGCAAGCAATGCCAACTTTGCATGGGTGCAACACTTCTTATATCACTTAAGCCCCAAGGGTGTGGCAGGCTTTGTTTTATCCAAAGGCTCGCTAACCGCTAAAATTTCTGGCGAAGATGTTATCAGACAAAACCTAATTGACGGCAATTCTGTGGACTGCATTGTCAATCTGCCGACAAAGTTGTTCCTCAACACACAGATTCCCGCTTGCCTTTGGTTCATATCCAATAAACGACACGGCTTTAACGGCGACAGAAGCCGTAGCGGAGAAATGCTATTCATTGATGCACAGAACTTGGGGCATTTAATAAACAGACGCACTCGAGAATTTTCTGACAAAGACATCGGCAAGGTCTCTAACACTTACCACCAATGGAGGAAAACAGACGGTCAATACAAAGATGTTCCGGGTTTTTGTGCATCAGTGCCGATTGAGAGAGTAAAAGAATTGGATTATGTGCTTAGCCCAGGGCGTTATGTAGGAACCGTAGAGACAGAAGACGACCATGATTTTGCCGAGCGTTTTGCAGAACTAAAAGCAGAGTTTAAAACACAAGTTAAAGAGGAAGCTGGCATGAACAAACGGATTTTAGAGAACCTAAACAAAATTGAATACGAGAAATAAACTAGAACCATCAAGAGGGAACTCATGGACAATGATTTGAGATGGCAACAACGCTTCCAAAATTTTGAGAAAGCCTTTGAGGCTTTGCAAAGGCGGATAGACGAATACGAGCAATATCCTAATATCGAAGCCTATCAAATGGCATTGATATCATCTTTTATAATTATGTATGAACTCAGCTGGAACATACTTAAAGATTATTTACAAAACGAAGGCGTAGATGTGAAAAATAGCCCCAGAAATGTGTTCAGGAGTGCATTCCAAAACGAATTGATATTCAAAATAGAACCCTGGATGGAGTCAATTGTCAAAAGAAATGATACGGTTCATGCCTATCATGAGGATACCTTGCGAAAAGTCATTCAATTCATTACGGAGACTTTTTATCCTATTGTTCGGGATTTATATTTTCAATTGAAAAAAGAACTATGAAATACGGTTTATCCGACGAACAACTGGCAGAGATTTGCAATATCATCGGTTCGTATCCTCAGATAGAAGAAGCAGTTATTTACGGTTCAAGAGCGGATGGTGCTTATAAAGAAGCCTCGGATGTAGATATTGCCATCAAAGGGGAAAAAGCCGATGAATCTCTTGCCTCAAAACTAAAATTTTACTTAGAAGAAGAAACCTACCTGCCGTTCTTTTTTGATGTCATCGCCTATGACGCTAGTATCTCTGCCGAACTAAAAAGACAAATCAAGACCAAAGGCAAAACGATATATCGTAAAGGGTGGCGCGAAGTTAAATTGGAGGATGTAGCGGAAATCATAGGTGGAGGAACACCCAGTACCAAAAAAACTAAATATTGGAGTGGTGACATTCCCTGGTTAACACCCAAGGACTTGTCTAACTTTAAGGGTAGATACATAGCTAAAGGCGAGAGAAATATATCCAAATTAGGATTACATAATTCAAATGCAAAATTACTTCCTGCAGGGACAGTGCTGTTAACTACTAGAGCACCGGTTGGTTACTTGGCAATTGCCAAAAACGAAATTGCGGTCAATCAAGGATTCAAAGGATTGATTGTGAATAAACATATTGATAATGTATTTTTGTATTATCTGCTTAAACGCAATGTTGATTATCTTAAAGCACATTCAAGTGGAACAACTTTTGGTGAATTATCTAAAGCCTCCCTGACATCTATATCGTTTTGTATTCCCTCACTTCTCGAACAAAAAGCCATTGCCGAAGTTTTGAGTAGCCTTGATGACAAAATAGATCTTCTGCACCGACAAAACAAAACTCTAGAGAATATGGCACAAACCCTATTCCAAAAATGGCTTATTGAAGATGCTGACGAAGCGTGGGAAGAAAAACCTTTGACTGATTTTTTGGATTTTCTAGAAGGGCCGGGTATCCGTAATTGGCAATATACTGAAAAAGGAACGCGCTTTATAAATATCAGATTGATAAAAAATGGTGAAATAGACATTAAAAAATCAAATTTTGTATCTGATGAAGAGGCAAATGGCAGATATAAAAATTTTTTACTAAAGGAGAAAGATATGGTTGTTTCTACTTCTGGTACTTTAGGAAAAGTTGCAATAGTTCGTTCTTATCATCTGCCTTTAATGCTCAATACAAGCGTGATTAGATTCAGACCCAAGGACGGTATAAATTATTCATTTATGTACCAGTACTTACAATCATGGGAATTTAAGAATGAATTGGAAAGTCTAGGAAGTGGCAGTGTCCAGAAAAATTTTGGACCGACTCATTTGAAAATGATGAAGATGAGAATTCCTTCCCCAAGAGCTTTGAGTGACTTCAGAAATCATGTTGATAACTTATATTCAAAATTATTACAGAACTATTCTCACATTTATGAAATTGAGACTATTAAAAATACGCTTACCCCAAAATTAATGAGTGGTAAAGTGCGCACGAATTTCAACTTTGATTAAAATAATTATATGAAACTAAAAAAAGTAGAAATTTGTAATTTTCGTTCAATAAAGGAAAGTGAAATCGTTTTTGATCCCTCATGTCGTGTGCTGGTTGGTATAAATGAATCAGGTAAATCAAACCTGCTTGATGCATTATCCTTGTTGTCTGAGGAAAATCAGCTAACAATAGAAGATGAGAGAGAACTATTGCCGGATGAAGCAAATGAACGTAGACTTTCTTCAATTAGCTTCTATTTTGACATAACCGATGAGGTAGAAAATTTTTATGAGATAGTGCGCTCAAAAATTACTAGTGGAAATGACATAATAACCGTTGATAACGGAGAGTCAAAATTAACGATAAAACGATATTGCGAACTATTCAGCAAAAATTTTTTTGTTACTCGCAGTATTAGCACAGAAAAACTCCAATATGGAATGCCTTTACATTTTTCCACAAAAGATTATAAATTGATAGAAGGATGGAAAATGCTAAGTTCAGATGTGCCTAATGATTATACTTTCATGGTAAACGAGGAAACATACAAACTTAAAGAGATGTATTTAATAAAGCCCAAGGAAGAATGGAACATTCCTGACAACTATCTTGCTACCGCACAATTCCAAAATTTCCATAAAATTGCTTCAGAGAAGTTAATTGAACTATTGAAAAAGAAACTTCCTAAAGTTATCTATTGGAAATATTCCGAAGAACAATTATTACCCGGAGAGATAAACCTTGAGGAGTTTATTGATGATCCAGAAAGCTGTAGACCTCTCAAAAATATGTTTCATCTTGCCGGAATAAAAGAGATTGAAACGGCGATTGTACATGCACTAAGTAAGCGGAACACTTATGCACTTGACAATCTGTTAACTGGGGTTGCTACCAAAAGTACGGAATATTTTCAGAAAGTTTGGAAGGAATATGGAGACATAAAGTTTGTGCTAAAAAAGGATGGTGACTTCATGAAATGTCTTATTAAGGAAAAAAATGAATTTCCTTTCCAAAAAAGAAGTGATGGTTTTAAGAGGTTGGCGGCTTTTTTTCTTACCATATCTGCAGTAACTAAAACATACGAACTTAATAATGCGCTTATTTTAATTGATGAACCAGATGCCGGATTGCATCCGTCAGGTGCTAGATTTCTAAGAAATGAACTAATAAAGCTGTCGGAAAATAATTATGTAGTGTATAGCACTCACTCAATTTTCATGATTGATCGATCTAATATTGGTAGACATCTGATTGTCAAAAAAGAGAATGAGATAACAGAAATAGAACAAGCTGATGAAGAGGGTAATTATGTAAAAGAAGAGGTAATTCTGAGGGCAATCGGTTATTCTGTATTTGAGCACTTGAGAGAAATTAATATCATGTTAGAGGGGCGATACGATAGAGAACTTTTTGAGGTGGCTACAAAGAGTTATAAAGCTACTTTTTTCAGTAAAATTGGAATTATTCATGCAGACGGAGTTTCTTCATATAAACACTTTATTCCAATATTGGAATTAGCAGAGAGAAAATCACTAATAATTAGCGATAATGATGAGCCGGCAAAAAATCAACAAAAAGAATATAAAAATTTGGGTTTTGAAACTAAATGGAAAAGATATGATGAGATTAGTCCCAGTATTCAAGCAAAAACAGGTGAAGATTTTCTTAAGGAAGATTATCTCATTGAGAAGTTAAATGCTGTAACAAAAAGGCATAATAATGAAGTTAAGATAAAAGAAAATAATCTTCCGAATAATAACCGGTTAAAGTACATCCGACAAGAACTTAGAAAACAAGGGTATGAGGATAAAAAAGTAAAGGAAGTCATAAAAGACCTAAAAGAAGCCTTATTTTCCAAACTGACAAAATCTAAAATTGAAGAAGGCTATCAAACATTCCTAGATTGCCTAGAAAAATACATTAAAGAAAATTTGATAGTGAGTGAAATAGACAAAAAAACTGCAAACACCAAGCAGTAAATCATGCTTTCCCTCTACGAATCCGAAGTTGAAGAATGGGTGGTAGAACTCCTGCAAGAGCAGGGTTATACCTATCTTTCACCGGAGGAGCAGAAGCGTGAGCGTGGCGATTTTTCGGAGGTCGTTTTTCGAGAGCGTCTAAGGGATGCTGTCATCCGCCTTAATCCCGATATCCCTGAGAGTGAACTGGAATATGCGCTAAGAGAAGTTTTGGGGTTATCCAGTCAGAGTATGGTTGAGAACAATGCGATTTTCCATGAGTATTTGATTGAGGGTGTTCCTGTGGAATACCAAAAAGAAAGCAACACGGTCGGCGGTAAGGTAATGCTGGTTGATTTTGAAAACCCGCTAAACAACGATCTCATAGTTTGCAATCAGTATACCGTTATAGATAACAGCAGTAAAACTGAGATACGCCCTGATGTTGTTCTGCTAATTAACGGTTTGCCTTTGGTTGTGATTGAACTAAAAAATCCTACCGATAAGAAGGCTACGATTGAAAGAGCATATACCCAATTAGACAATTATAAGGAAGCTGCGCCGAGTTTGTTTTATTACAATGGGGTTTTGGTTGCATCGGACGGTCTGGATGCTAGAGCAGGTTCGCTCACGGCAGGCATGGATCGTTTTATGGCATGGAAAACCGTTGACGGTGTCAGAGAGGATAAAAGCACAACACCACAGGTAGAGACGCTTATTAAGGGTATGCTTCGTCCCGATGTGCTTCTTGACCTCATCAGGCAGTTTACAGTTTTTGAAAAACTGCGAACCGATACCAGTAAAAAAATTGCCGCATATCATCAGTATCACGCAGTATGCAGGGCGGTGGAGGAAACCATTCGGGCGACTGCTGCCGGAGTTTCCAAAACAGGGAAAGAAGCACATGCGGACTTGAACTCACCTATGGCGGATGCCCAATCGGCAGGCGATAGAAAAGTCGGCGTAGTTTGGCATACGCAAGGCAGCGGTAAATCGCTTTCTATGGTTTTTTATGCCGGCAGATTGATGTCAGACGAGCGTATGAAGAATCCGACTTTGCTTGTGCTTACCGATAGAAACGATCTTGACGACCAGTTGTTCGGGGCATTCGCTGCTAGTCGGCAATTACTAGGAGAAGAACCAGTGCAAGTGCAATCTCGTGATCACCTAAAAGAACTTTTGCAAACAAGCGGTGGTGGAATTGTTTTTACGACAATTCAAAAATTCTCTCCCGAAGAGGATAGAGAGCAGTTTGACTTACTCTCGGAACGTGAGAACATTGTTGTTATTGCCGATGAAGCCCATCGCTCTCAATACGGCTTCAAAGCGATAACTAAAATAAAAGATAATCAGGTATTTGTGGGTTACGGTTTCGCTAAATACCTGCGAGATGCTTTGCCGAACGCTTCTTTTATTGGTTTTACCGGAACGCCGATAGAGAAGGAAGACATTTCAACTCGTGCAATTTTTGGCAATTACATTGACACTTATGATATTCAGCAGTCAGTGGAAGATGGAGCAACTATTCCCATTTTTTATGCTTCGCGTCTTGCGCATGTGCATCTGAAGCCGGAGGAAATGCAAAAGTTGGATGACGAGGTTGAAAAGATTACCGAAGATCAGGAGTTCACTGCTACAGAGAAAGCAAAGGCAAAATGGGCGCAAATAGAGGCGATTGTGGGTAATGAGAAACGGCTAAAACTAGTTGCCCAAGACATAGTCAAGCACTTTGAGGAACGGCAAGAGACACTTGAAGGCAAAGGCATCATTGTGGCAATGAGCCGGCGTGTTGCGGTTGCGCTATACGATGAGATTACTAACCTTCGTCGGCATTGGCACGATACCAATCTTGAGAAAGGGCAAATAAAAGTCATTATGACTTCCAATTCAAGCGATCCATCAAGTTATCAACCTCACCGTACCACCAAGAAGCAAAAGAAAGAACTGGGGGATAGGTTTAAGGATCCGACAGATTTTTTGAAGTTGGTTATTGTGCGAGATATGTGGCTGACTGGTTTTGATGCACCGTCTTTGCACACGATGTATATAGACAAGCCGATGCGTGGACATAATCTTATGCAGGCGATTGCGCGCGTCAACAGGGTCTACAAAGACAAATCCGGCGGACTTGTGGTTGACTACATCGGGATTGCCCACGACTTAAAACAAGCACTTGCGGTTTATACGGATAGCGGTGGGCGAGGGGAACCTGTATTGGAACAGGAAACTGCGATTGCAACGATGATGGAAAAATACGAAATCGTCGTGCAGCTGTTCAACGGTTTTGACTACAAACGATATTTTGCTGCCGATACCAGAGGAAAACTGACCATCATCTTGGAGGCGCAGGAGCATATACTTGGTCTGAAAGACGGCAAGAAGAGATATATAGAACATGTCTCAGTGCTGGCAAAAACATTTGCGCTTTCTGTGCCTAGCGACAAGGCATCAGGAATCAGAGAAGAGCTAGGCTTTTTTGAAGCGGTGAAAGCTAGACTCATAAAACTTGAGGCATCGGATAGCAGCAAAAGCGATGCCGAAATAGAAACGGCAATTAAACAAATCGTTGATAAAGCGATTGTGACCGACGAGGTCATTGACATTTTTGATGCAGCGGGGATCAAGAAGCCCGACATTTCCATCCTTTCCGATGAGTTTTTGGAAGAGGTGCGAGGCATGAAACATAAAAATCTAGCTTTGGAACTTCTGAAAAAAATACTTAATGATGAAATCAGAGCGAGGAGTAAAAAGAATTTCATTCAAAGCAGGAAACTTTCGGAGATGTTGGATGCTGCAATTAAGAAGTATCAGAATAATTTGTTAACTACGGCAGAAATCATTGAAGCACTGATAAGCATTGCCAAAGAGATAAAAGATGCCGACAAACGAGGTGAGAAATACGAGCTTTCGCAAGAGGAGTTGGCGTTTTATGATGCGCTTGCCGATAATGACAGTGCAGGAAAAGTCCTGGGAGATGACACACTGCGAGATATTGCCAGAATTTTAGTTGTAAAGGTGAAGGAAAAAGCCACTATTGATTGGACTATTAGAGAAAGCGTGCAAGCAGGTCTTCGTGTTGCCGTGAAAGGAGTGTTACGTAAATACGGGTATCCGCCCGATAAACAAAAGATTGCAACAGACAATGTTTTGGAGCAAGCAAAGAATTTTGCGGACGAATGGGCTTCTGATTTGTAGCATATGGGATGACTATTCCTCTCCTTTATTTTTATCTAGTATGGGGGACCACCATTCGGGTCGCTTGAAATAATCTTCGTCTATAATTTTTGCATTTAATAAACTTTGAATAGCTTTTTCAAGAGTTCCGACCCATCGTACATTTAATGGGCGACACACCACTGCTTGCCATATAATCTCTAAAAACTTCTTTTGTTGCATAATTTTTGTAAGTATGTTTTGGCGTTCAGGCCCCATTTTCCTCTCGATTACAGGCCTCCAGATAAATAACAGAAGATCAACGAAGTTTCCATATACTATAATGTCTTTCTCAGCTTCAGCTGCGATGGCTTTTAATTTGTTATAAGATTCTTCTGAGTAAAATGGCGAATCGCTCTCAGATAAAAAATCTTGTTCTGTCCTAAATTTAGTGGGATCCAAATATACCTCTTTTATTCCATTATTTTTGCGAAAGCGATTAAGCAAATCCTTAACTAACTCCTCATAGAGAACAGTACGCACCTCTTCTTTGATTTCCTGTGCAACCTCATCTTCTGAGGTAATTTCTAATTGCTCGCATAACCATTCGCAAATCTCGGAAACACGAATTAGATTTTTCTTAACCACTTTAAGTAGCAATGCTTTTTGTTTGATATGTAATTCTTCGTAAAAATTATCAGACTCTACAAATCTCCCTTGACGTAATAAAGAACCATACCATTCCCTGAAAGTTGCCTCATCAAAAATTGGTTTTTCTACCCGGTAGAGTTCATCAACATCTGCAAGTAAATCACATATACGTATGATTTCCTCACATTTACTGAGTTGAGCCTGCATTTTATCTTTAGGAGGCAACCTAATCAGATGCTCAAAAATTTGATCTTTTTCCTGTAATAGCATTTTCATAAATTCTCGAATCCACTCAGTGTTTTTACTGTCCGTACTATTTGCGATCAATTCTTCTAATCTGCATTTAAGTTCTGTGTCGTCTAAAAGAAGCAGCCCTTCCTTATATTCACGATATTCTTTGCTAGTTATTATTTCAAGTTCTTCAATCACAAATAAATGCTTTTTAATATGTTCGGACGAAATGCCAGAGTATGCAGCCCTATGATAGGGAATCATTTTCCTCCGAATTGCTTGATAGATCTCAAAAAATCTAGGCGTATCAATATCTCCGTATTTTTTAAGTTCTTCTTTGATTTTATCTATCCAGTTCGTTTCTGCTGATATATTTTTATTTTCTTGGTTCAGGGCAGAATTAATGGGATTGCCGAAAGCAAGGTCATTTATAATTTCGTTATCTTGTCTTAGGCCTCTAAATATGTCCGGAAATTCCAAATTCAGAAGCTGGCAAAGATAAAGTAACTCCCAGTCTCGATCATCATCATCAAGCCGATATAGAAATGTTTGATGAAGATTGCTAAGGTCGCTTAGATAATGTTTAAATTTTCTTGGATTCTCAGAGAGAATGGGAAGGATCTTTAAGATAATATCCTTTTTGATGTCCGATGATCCAACTCTTTCGTATTCTTTTTCCAGTAAGATTTTCCAATCACGGGATGCCGGAATAGGTAACTCAAATCTATAATTAATGATTTTATCAATAAAGTCTCTTGAATTAATATGACCTAATCTTTCTCTCAAAACCTCAGAAATAGTTTTGACATCCAAGCCGATAATGTAAATACATCTATCTAAATCAACTATTTCGTTAAGCAACATCAACATGTCGTAAACTATTGTTGGTTCAGAACGATCCAGATCATCAATAAAAATATAGAACCGTTTTTTGTCTCCTAGTATCTCTTTGAGTTCCTTATTGACATTTTGCTTTCTTTTCTTAAGTTGGCTTTTGGGCGAAATAAAGATAAGATTATCAATAACTTTGGCGAAACCATATTTTAATCCTACAATCGCTAGCAAGATTTTCACTATGCTCTTTGAAACTCGCTTTATCTTGAAACTCTTCCAAAACGGAGGTTTTTTCCATAAATCAAGGCTACTTTCCAAACTAGACACAAAGCCTTTACGTGCTTCCTCACGAGAATTAAATTGCCAAGGGCAGAAAAATGCTACCGGATTTTCTTTTTCACACTGGTGTTTAATAAAATTCAAAATCGTTGTTTTCCCACTACCCCAAGGACCTAAAACACCAATACGTAAGTGTGTATTAAATGGTGTTTCGTTGATAAGTGCAAAAATTCTTTCTGCAATTCTCTTACGGTCAAGACAGTCGTCTTCAGGATTTATTAAAGGGCTATCAACCTTGTTTTGCAAGTCGTTTTTTCTTTCAGTAGTGGACATTTTTCATTTGTATATCTAATGGGCTATTCATGATTTATTGGTTTTATAAAGTTAGACAAACAGTATTTGTACCATCTACTATATCAGACCCCAATCTGTTTGACATTGTTAACTTAGTGGGTTGTGGTTGGATAGTGTAGAGATGGTGGGTATGAAAAAACCACCCTGTCAGATAGAACCGCCGTTTGTTGCAGTTGCACAAACGGCGTGACATTGAGCAGAACCCCAACATGATTGTTAAACGCATGCATTACAAAATGCATACGCCTGCCACCCCTCCAAAGGAGGGGAATGATGGTTTCCATAAATTGGATGGTGTACGATTTTGTTTGTACAGACGCAATGCGTTAGGGAGGGCATGTTAGCCCTCCCCTACGGAGGTTTCCATTAATTGGATGGTGTACGATATTGATTGTGCAGACGCAACGCGTTTGGGAGGCAAGGATGATGTGGTGGCGCAAGCGGTTCCAGTAGTGCAGAACGGTACTTTAGGGCGGATATGCAAATCCGCCCCTACGGTGTATGGAATACTTTTTCAACAGTCCCTATATAACACCGCCCGAATAAACACAAAACCTTGCAAGCAGTGGTACAATCGGCATAGCACAGTACCAACATCATAGACACGAGGAGATTATTATGGGATTAAAATGGACAGACAGTCGTGACATTGCGATTGCTTTGGACGAGGCGCATCCGGATGTGGATCCGCAAGGCGTGCGTTTTACTGATTTATATCAATGGGTCTGCGAACTTGAGGACTTTGAAGATGATCCTGAACGTTCCGGTGAAAGGATTCTAGAAGCGATTCAAATGGCGTGGATAGAGGAAAAAGACTAGAGGAGAACAACAATGGCAATAGAAAGAACTTTATCTATTATCAAACCTGATGCGGTTGCGGCAAATCATATCGGCGAGATTTACGCTCGCTTTGAAGCGGCGGGCATACAGATTGTGGCAGCAAAAATGATGCATTTATCCGAGTTGCAGGCGATGGGGTTTTATGCGGTGCATAAGTCGCGTCCGTTTTTCAAAGATCTGGTGAAATTTATGACATCGGGTCCGGTTATGGTGCAGGTGCTGGAGGGTGAGAATGTTATTGCGCGCAACCGCGAGCTTATGGGAGCAACGAATCCACAGGAAGCAGCCGACGGCACTATCCGCAAGGACTTTGCGACTAGTATTGATCAAAATGCAGTGCATGGTTCCGATGCGCCCGAGACTGCGCAAACCGAGATTGCGTTCTTTTTTAATGAAGCGGAGATATGCAAGCGGACTTTTTGAGTAATGATGTGGGGCTGTTGAAAAATAGAACCGCCGTTTGCGCCCGCATAAATAAAATCGTACGCCATCCAATTTATGGAGACCAAAACCAAATGGCGCAAGCGGTTACATTTGAACGATGACGGTACTTTTCCAACAGGCTCATGTTGCTGTTCGCACGCCGATAAACCCACTGGCATTAAGGCACGAGGAACTAGCCGACTTATGCTCAGCTTTGGGTGAAAAGGCGGCGCATGCAAAATCGCTTATCAAATATATACACCGTTTAGGGGTATGCGATTATGCCGAAATGCACGACCTCAAGGTGGCACTGCGCAACAAGCTCGCCCGTGTGTCGGCTTGGGAGTTCCCGACAATCGTCAACGAGCAACGCGCATCTGACGGCACCTATAAATGGTTGCTTAGACTAAAGGACGGCAACCCGATAGAGACTGTGTTAATTCCTGAGAAGCGGAGAAACACGCTATGTATTTCTACTCAAGTTGGCTGCGCCCTAAACTGTGCTTTTTGTGCGACCGCACGCCAAGGCTTCAAGCGCAACCTAGATTGCGGCGAGATTGTTGCTCAGTTGTGGCTGGTCAATCGTCGCCTGCGTGCGTTGGCTGAAGCCGAGGTTAGCAATGTGGTGTTTATGGGAATGGGTGAGCCGTTATTGAATTTTGATGCGGTCATGCAAGCTGCATCTTTGATGACCGATGACCTTGCCTATGGTATTCCGGGGCGCAGGGTCACCGTAAGCACATCGGGTTATGTCCCCGGCATCCTGCGTTTGAAGGCAGTGCCGAATGTTGCGCTCACGGTTTCTCTGCACGCGCCCACCGACTCGTTGCGCGACCGCCTGGTGCCTATAAACCGCAAGTACCCTATTGCGGTTTTGTTCGATGCGGTGCGTCAGTTTATGGATACTCGTGGTTCAAACGAAAGTTTAACTTTCGGATATGTTATGCTAAAAGATGTCAACGACACCGTGTCTTGTGCGTTGGAACTCGCCCGGTTGATTGAGGGAATGCCTGCCAAAGTCAATTTGATCCCGTTCAACGACTTCGCACAAAGTGGTTTTTCGTGTTCAGATGCTGAGACACTGTCTCGTTTTCGTAGCATATTATATGAGCATGGCATTGTGACCACGGTGCGCCGTTCTCGTGGTTCGGATATAGCGGCTGCGTGCGGACAGCTAAGCGCATTGTGCAAAAACAACAAGCCCGAATGACAATACAAGTGTCAACCAACGGATTTATATGGGATAATACTTAATTAAAGATATACCTCACAGGGATTAATGATATGGACGAAGAACATATAGACGAACCAAAGAAGCCCGGACAATATCTAGCTTACGAGCGAGAGAAGAAGGGCTTTACGATCGAAGATATTGCCGGGAAATTACGCCTGTCCCCGCATGTTATCCGCGCCATAGAAGAAGAGGTGCATGACAAATTACCTGAGTTGGTTTATGTGCGCGGTTATATACGCGCGTATTGTCGATTGCTACATATAGACTCGGTTCCTGTGCTTGATATGTACACGGCTAATCTACCTCAAGAGGCAGACAATTTACTTGAAGACTTGTCGTCGGATTCTCCGCTTAACGAACGCCATCAAAAAAATATAATATTTTGGGGAAGCATCGCCGTGGCATCTATATTTCTAGCACTTATTATTGGTTGGTGGCAAGAGAATCGACCGACACCTTCCTCTTTAAGTGAACAGTCGACCTCGCCAGAAGATGCAACACCCACTTTAGTGGACGAACCGCCAGTCTCGCCGGAAGATGCAGCACCCACTTTAGTGGACGAACCTGCAGTCTCGCCAGAAGATGCAGCACCCACTTTAGTGGACGAACCGCCAGTCTCGCCAGAAGATGAGGCACCCACTTTAGTGGACGAACCGCCAGCCTCGCCGGCAGATGCGACATCCGCTGTAGTGAATGAACCGCCAGCCTCGCCGGAAGATGAGGCACCCGCTGTAGCGGACGAGCCGCTAGTTTCGCCGGAGGATGCGACATCCGCTGTAGTAGACGAACCCCCAGTCTCGCCGGAAGATGTGACACCTGCTTTAGCGGACGAACCCCCAGTCTCACCAGACGATGCCACCGAGCAATCCGAGATTCCCGACATTCCACCGCAACAAGAAGCGACGCAATCTCCCTCCCCCAATATTGAAACTATGGGTGAAACCATGAGTGAACCCATAAATGTACCGAATGACGAGATACAACCCGCCGTGTCTAACGCCGAAGCAGATACTGAATTAAACAATGAACAATTCAATGCAATTGATGATGTATTAGAGCCAGTAACATTGGTTGTTATGTCTAGCGGTGAAAGCTGGGCGCGTGTGACAGACGGAGGAGGCGATATTTTTATCCATAGGATTTTGTCCACCGGATACAATAAGATTTTCATGGTCAACTTGCCGCTGAAATTTGAATTTGGCAATGCCCACCAAGTGAATATTATGATTGACGGCAAAGACTATGATATGTCATCGTATATTAAACCTAATAAAGTAGCTAACTTTGAGGTAACCGAACTACCCTAGAGACCAGCGTGGCAGTTTTAATAAAATCTATCCGCGGCATGCACGATGCTTTAGCCGAGCAGAGTATGCTGTTCCGAACTATAGAAATGTGCAGTATTGGGATACTGCGTTCTTTCGGGTATGCGGGAATACGGCTACCGTTGCTTGAGAAGACCGAGCTTTATGCGCGCTCTATAGGCGATCACACCGACATTGTTACTAAGGAGATGTACACATTTGAGGATCGCAACGGCGACTCATTGACTTTAAGACCGGAAGGCACCGCAGGTTGCGTGCGCGCCGCACTGGAGCACGGCTTGGTTTCTACGCAACAACGGTTGTGGTATGCAGGGCCGTTCTTTCGCCACGAGCGTCCGCAAAAGGGGCGTCTCAGACAATTCCATCAGGTTGGAGCAGAAACTTTCATGATTGAAGGTCCCGATATAGATTGTGAGTTGATAACCGTTTGCAGTCGGATATTTGAGGAACTGGGAGTTGATAATTTATGCTTAAAGATTAACTCTTTAGGTGGGGCGGAGGCTAGACAAAGCTATGTGAAGGCATTGGTAGAATGGCTTGAACCTCGCGAGGATCAGCTTGACGACGACTCACGCAGGCGGCTGAAGGTCAATCCCTTACGCATACTTGATAGTAAAAATACCGATATGCAAAAACTGCTGGAGGATGCGCCGCAATTATCCGAATATATAGATGACAGTTCGCGCCTGCATTTAGAGACGCTGAAATCAATGCTGGAAGATAAAAATATAGCTTATCAGCACGACCCCTTTTTAGTTCGCGGTCTAGACTATTATAATAAGACGGTGTTTGAGTGGGTTGCCCCGGGAGATGTCGGACAAAACGCCGTTTGTGCGGGTGGTCGTTATGACGGTCTCGTCGCCTTGTTGGGTGGCAAGCAGACACCTGCAGCGGGTTTCGCATTGGGCATAGAGCGTCTTGCGTTGTTGCTGGAAGATCAGCACGATAATGAGTTCCTTGATGCCGACATTTATATGGTTGCAGTGGGTGAGGAAGCCGAACGCAAAGCACGCTTTTTTTCGGATAAAATACGCGATCTTTTGCCTACTGAGTTGGTATTTATAGAGAATTGCGGTGGTGGCAGTTTTAAGACACAGCTCAGGCGAGCGGATAAGTCAGGTGCTGGCATGGCAATAATCTTGGGAGAAGACGAAGTAAGCACGGGAACCGTTGTGATTAAAGATTTAAGAGGAGAAGAAGAACAATTTAAGTGCAAAGAAAGCGAATTATTGTCTACTATTCAAAAGTTTTTTCCTTTTTAATAGGCGATTTAATAAACTGATTTAGAACAGATAGAGATTAAGACATGGCAAAAAAGAAACCAGCAGAGCAAGCCGGTGTAACACCGAGAACACCAAGCAGAAAACCGAGTAAAACATCGGGCAAAACACCAAAAGGACCAAGGGTTCAATCGGGAGACGAAAGCAAGGAGATGCTCTCGGAATGGTGGCACGATAACGGTAAATATTTTATTGCCGGTGCCGTATTGGGTATGATGGCTATCGGTGGTTGGAGAGGTTGGGACTACTATACCGTAACCCGAGAAAGCGAAGCTGCAACGCATTACGAGGAAGTGCTGGACTATATCGCACTGGAGGATGAACAAGATGCAACTCAGATCCTGACTACGCTTCGCAACGAATATGCCAACACCACATACAGCGTTTTTGCTTCGCTTGCAATGGCAAAATTCAAAGTTGAACAAGAACAACTGGAAGAGGCAGCTGCAGACCTAAGATGGGTGGCGGAGAATGCACAATATGAAGAGCTCAGATCTTTGGCGTGGGTTCGTTTGGCGCGCGTATTGATGGAACTAAAGCAAACCGATGAAGCCAGAGAAATTGTTGTTAACTACATTTTCCCGCGTGGTATAGAAGAGCTGGCATCGGAAGTCCATGGCGATTATTTAGCCCGTCAAGGTAATTATGAACAAGCCAGAGATGCTTATCAAAGAGCTGTCTCTACTTCTATGGTTGATGATTACAATTTTATTATGATGAAGATAGAAGAGCTCGGCGGCACCTTAGAACCTCCTGAGGACGAAGAGAACCAAGCCGAAGAGAACGAAGCTGGCGAAGCCGAACAATAACACCACCATGGGGCTATTGAAAAAGCAATGTCATCGCACAAACCTAATCGCTTGCGCCACCAAATTTAAGGAAACAGTAGGGGCGGATTTATATATCCGCCCTACAGTGCCGTCCTGCACAAACCCAACCGCTTGCGCCATTAAATTTATGATAACCAACTGTAGGGGAGGGTATTGCATTTTGCAATGAATACGCTGCCCACCATCTTAGAGTTCTGCACAACGTCACGCCGATTGACCTACTGGTTCAATCGGCGATTCAATATGCCCTCCCTAAAGTACCGTTCTGCACGAACAAAACCGCCAAACCATCCCCTACAATGCTATGACATACTTTTACAGTCCCATGAAATCTAGCAAAGGCAGATATATTCCAAGTTTCCTCATCGCATGCTGTTCGCTATTGTTGAGTGCCTGTTCTACCATCACCGATGTGCTGTTGGGCAAAGAAGATCGTTATCTAGATGATGTTCCGTCTTTTCTCGTTGTGGATACTCTGTGGTCAACTTCTGCGGTAGGCAGTTTTGAAGACGATTATTTATTTTTCACTCCGCTATTGGAAGAGGAACGGATTTATGTTTGTGGTCCAAACGGGAAACTCGTAGCGTTTGATCTGAACAGCGGCAAGCGCGTCTGGAGCGCGACCGTGCAGGAGGAACTGGTTGCCGGTGTTGGTGGTGGCAACGGCATATTGCTAATCGGTACGAACAAAGGTGAAGTCATCGCGATTGCCGAAGAATCTAAAGAGATATTATGGCGGCGCGGTTTGGGTAGCAAGGCTTTGGTCATTTCCAAGAATCATAAAAACACCGTCATTGTACGAACTGAAGACAACACGACTTTTGCTTTTCGTAGCGACGACGGTAAGTCGCTTTGGCGACGCAAAGACCCACCACCGCCGCTGACGATTAGAGGTGCAAGTATCCCGGTGTTCTACGAAGGTGTGACCTTTCTAGGTTTGGACGATGGGCAGATATTGGTGCTTGCATTGGATGACGGCAAAGTCTTGAACCAAATCAAACTAGGTGTGAGTTCAGGTGAATCCGATTTGGATCGTATCGTTGATGTAGATGGCCGTATGCTGATATACGACGATATTTTCTTCGCTACTGCGTATCAAGGTCGTGCGATTGCTTTAGATCTCAAAGACAATAGATTATTGTGGTTGGCAGATGCACCCTCGCATGTAGGACTGGATGTAGGACGCAGGGGGGTTTATGTGACCACACCAGAAAATCAAGTCGTAGCCCACGACCGTCAAACTGGTGAAAAGCTGTGGTCTAATAGTCGCTTGTTGGATACTGAGTTGAGTGCGCCACTATCGGTAGGTGCGCTGGTTGCAGTTGGGAGCGATCGCGGCGATATTTACTGGTTGTCATACAAAAGTGGGGAAGTATTGGATATGACTGGCATTGGTAGTTCACCAGTTGTATCGCTGATGTCTTTTTCGCGTGGAAAACTAATCGCTTTTGACAAAAGCGGTGATTTGACCGCACTTCATGTCAAAGGCTATCGCAAGAACTAATAATGTGCGATGAAAAAATGTTTCATACACCGTAGGGGAGGGCTAACATGCCCTCCCGAAACGCGTTGTGCTTGCACAAACAATCCATTCATCCATTTGATTGATGGAAACAATAATTTAATGGTGCAAGCGGTTGGGTTCATGCGATGAGAAAATGTTTCATACACCGTAGGGGAGGGCTAACATGGGACTGTTGAAAAAGTACTGTAATCGTCCAAACGTAACAGCTTGCGCCATTGAATTAACGATAACCACCTGTAGGGGAGGGCTAACATGCCTTCCCTAAACGCGTTGCGCCTGCACAATCAATCCATTCATCCACTTGATTCATGGAAACAATAATTTAATGGTGCAAGCGGTTGGGTTCATGCGATGAGAAAATGTTTCATACACCGTAGGGGCGGATTTATATATCCGCCCTAACGCGACGTACTTGCACGATTTATACATTCATCCATCAAATTTATGTAAACCATAATCTTGTGGCGCAAAGCGGTTACGGTTTTGCAGGACGGTACCGTAGGGCGGATATATAAATCCGCCCCTACCGTTCTCATAAATTTAATGGCGCGGAGCGGTTGGGGTTGTGCAGAACCGCAACGTTCGGGTGGTTATCATAAATTTGTTGGCGCAAGCGGTTGGGTTCATGCGATGAGAAAATGTTTCATACACCGTAGGGGAGGGCTAACATGCCCTCCCGAAACGCGTTGTGTTTGCACAAACAATCCATTCATCCATTTGATTCATGGAAACAATAATTTAATGGCGCAAGCGGTTGGGTTCATGCGATGAGAAAATGTTTCATACACCGTAGGGGAGGGCTAACATGCCCTCCCGAAACGCGTTGTGCTTGCACAAACAATCCATTCATCCATTTGATTGATGGAAACAATAATTTGTTGGCGCGAAGCGGTTGGGTTCATGCGATGAGAAAATGTTTCATACACCGTAGGGGAGGGCTAACATGCCCTCCCGAAACGCGTTGTGCTTGCACAAACAATCCATTCATCCATTTGATTGATGGAAACAATAATTTGTTGGCGCGAAGCGGTTGGGTTCATGCGATGAGAAAATGTTTCATACACCGTAGGGGAGGGCTAACATGCCCTCCCGAAACGCGTTGTGCTTGCACAAACAATCCATTCATCCATTTGATTCATGGAAACAATAATTTAATGGCGCAAGCGGTTGGGTTCATGCGATGAGAAAATGTTTCATACACCGTAGGGGCGGATTTATATATCCGCCCTAACGCGACGTACTTGCACGATTTATACATTCATCCATCAAATTTATGCAAACTATAATCTTGTGGCGCAAAGCGGTTACGGTTTTGCAGGAAGGTACTGTAGGGCGGATATATAAATCCGCCCCTACGGTTTTCATAAATTATATGGCACATAGTGGTTCAATTTGTGCAATGGCAGTACTTTTTCAACAGCCCCATTCATCCATTTGATTGATGGAAACAATAATTTAATGGCGCAAGCGGTTGGGTTCATGCGATGAGAAAATGTTTCATACACCGTAGGGGAGGGCTAACATGAGGCTGTTGAAAAATAGAACCGCCGATTGAGCCAGTAGGTCAATCGGCGTGACATTGTTCAGAACCTTAACAACCACCCCGTCAGGCTTCGCCTGCCACCCCTCCACAGGAGGGGAATGTACTAATGCAGATACTTTTTCAACAGCCCCACATGCCCTCCCGAAACGCGTTGTGCCTGCGCAAATAAAGTCGTACGCCGTCCAATTTATGGGAACCAAAACCAAGTGGCGCAAGCGGTTCTGTTCGTGCAGAACGGTACTTTAGGGAGGGCATGTTAGCCCTCCCCTACAGGTGGTTATCATAAATTCAATGGCGCGAAGCGGTTGGATTTGTGCGATGATATTACTTTTTTAACAACCCGAAATGTGCGATGAAAAAATTAGCTTTGGTAGGACGACCCAATGTCGGCAAGTCATCTTTATTTAATGTCCTATCTCGTCAACGCGACGCAATCGTAGCAGCCAGTCCCGGGTTGACTAGAGATCGTCAATACGGTGTGGCAGAACACGAAGGTTGCAGTTGCATTATCATAGACACTGGCGGTCTTGCCGACGACAACGAGATGGATCAGCTGATTGCGGAACAAACGCACAGAGCCATAGCAGAAGCTGATTCTGTTGCACTGATCGTGGATGCATCACAGGGTCTAACGCCGCCGGATCAATTCCTTGCAACTCAGATGCGCAAAACAGGCAAAGGTTTATGGCTGGTTGTCAATAAAATAGATAAGCAAAGTGAGGCATACTATCAAAGTGAATTTTCATCACTGGGCATACAGCCATGCTTTTATACGGCTGCTCACAAAGGTCGCGGGACGCGGATACTGCTGGAGGCAATCGCCGCCGAGTTAGGCGAGCCTCTGCCAAGGAAAAGCGACCCCAACCGCATACATCTTGCGGTTATCGGTCGTCCTAATGTTGGGAAATCTACGCTTATCAATGCCCTAATTCACGAGCAGCGTCTATTGACCTCGTCAACACCCGGAACCACTCGCAGTGCAATCAGTGTGCCTTTTTCTTTTAACGGCAAAAGTTTTTCTTTGGTGGACACTGCCGGCATCCGGCGACGAAGCAAACTCAAAGGCGAGGTTGAAAAGTTCAGTGTTGCACAATCGTTGGAGCATATCGTGATGGGCGATGTCGCATTATTGGTTTGTGATGCTTCAGAAGGCATCACCGACCAAGACGCCCACCTTGCAATGCACGCAATAGAGCAGGGTTGTGCACTCGTGATTGCATTAAATAAATATGACTTGGTGAATCCTGCCGATAATGCCTATCTTAAACGTAGTTTGGATACGAGCTTACGCTTTTTGGATTACATAGAACACTATCGCATCTCAGCACTGAAAGGCACTGGCCTGTCAGCGACGATGAAAGCGGTCGCAAGAGCGTATCGCAATGCTTGCATTAAAATTTCCACCGCCGAATGTAATCGCGTTCTAAAAGCAGCACTTGCCCGACACTCGCCGCCACTGGTGAAAAACCGACAGACCAAACCTCGTTATATTTGCCAAGTTGGTGAATTACCCCCGCGTTTTGTTATTTCGGGCAGCAGGGTAGATTGTCTACCGCAACATTACAAGCGTTACCTAGCATCTTATATTCGGCGGTGTTTTAAGCTCAAAGGCACACCTATTTTTTTGGAATTTCGCCGAACCCCCAACCCGTATGTCTCCGATTAACACCTTTGCCCTAAATTACCGTTCTGTACTACTGTAACCGCTTCGCGCCATTAAATTTATGATAACCAACCGTAGGGGCGGATATGCAAATCCGCCCCTACAATGTAGTTTATATGGCGGTTCTGCATAAATTCATAAGTGAAATATGCTATAATTTTTCCATTATATTCACAATATGCTTAAACCACTAAGGAAAACAAAGGGTACATTTACCTCTCGGCTTATCCCTCAAACAATCTTTTTGTTTGCATGGTTTTTATTGTCTGGTGTTTGCTATGCGCAAACCAATGCTCAAGTTCAAGTGCGGGTATTCATGGAAGGTCTGCTGAAGCCTATACCGGAAATGGTGCGAGTAAGAGCAGGAACTTTTAATCAAGGCACTGCAGAATCAGCAGCATCAGATGGTCCACACAATAATCTTTGGGACAGCGGTACGTTTAGAACAATTCCTGGTATAAATTTTGAGGGAGCTTGTGATAGTGGCGGTGATTGTCAGCAATCGCAAATCAACATTTCGCAGCCTTTTGAAGTTAGCAGGCATGAAATAACCCGAGAGCAATTTAAGTTTTTCCTCAATAGTAGAGGAATTGTATCCCCTCATAGTGTGTGGGATGACCCTAGGTATTATGCGCAAGAAGCCGACCATCCGGCAACGCATGTGTCGTGGGATGATGCCCAAGCCTATTTGCAGTGGCTGAATCGGGAAACCGGGCAGGATTATCGGTTATTGAGTGAAGCGGAATGGGAATATGTCGCACGAGCCGGTACAACCTCAATATACTCTCATGGTGATATGATCACAAAGGATCAAGCAAATTTTAATAGCGATGGTACCGTACCGGTAGGCAGTTATTCTGCTAATGATTTCGGGTTGCACGATGTCCACGGCAATGTATGGGAGTGGGTTCAGGATTGTTTTGCCATAAATTACAGTGATCTGTTAATCCCCCGTGATGCCTCGGCAAATGAGACATCTTGTATAAACAGAAACGTAGCGGTAGTTCGCGGCGGTGCTTGGGATAGCCAAGATTCCCTACTACGCTCAACGCAACGCGGCAGAGGTCCAAAAAATAATCGTTTTGCCAATGTCGGGTTCCGCATTGCACAAACGCTTAACCCTCTTTTGACCATAGCCAGTCCGCAACCAAATACAAATATTACATTACAGCATGAAGGTATTTCGGGTTCTACCCAAGTTGAAGTTGTAATTAACGTTGATAGGCAAAGTGTGGGAACACTGGAGTTGCAAAGTGATGACGAGTCCATAGTATCTGCATCTATAGACGATGCACAAATCAACCCACTTGCCGGCAGCGACCAAACCACAGTGAAGTTCACGCTAACCCCCCAAGGTGTCGGCAATGCCATAGTCACCATTTTTGTAGTGGATGATCGGGGAGTCACAAACGAGGTGAATATTAGTGTAGAGGTGGGGGCTAGCTATCCGGAAATGCTGAGGGTGGAAGAGGGGGAATACATGATGGGGTCAACGAGCGGCGATATAGCTAGATTTGGTGCTATGGAGGAAGGTCCCCAACATCGTGTTAGGATTCCTGCCTTTCAAGTTAGTAGATACGAAGTGACACGAGTACAATTTTCAGGGTTCATTGATTCCACTGGACATGATACTCAGAATAATGATTGTGACTGGGAGAATCCCCCAGACTTAGTTCAAGACGATGATCACCCGGTGGTATGTGTTTCATGGGATGATGCTCAAGCCTATGTGGATTGGCTGAATCAGGAAACCGGCGATGAGGGATATAGGTTATTGAGCGAGTCGGAATGGGAATATGCTGCACGAGCGGAGACGACGACGACCTATTCTTTCGGTAATACGCTTACCCCAGATAATGCAAATTATAATAGTGATGGTACCGTACCGGTAGGCAGTTATTCTGCCAATGATTTCAGGTTGCACGATGTCCACGGCAATGTAGAGGAATGGGTTCAAGATTGTTGGCATAGCGACTATACTGATGCACCAAATGATGGCAGTGCTTGGGAGGACAGTTGCGACATTGATGTTGATAACCGTGTAATACGAGGTGGTTCGTGGGAGTCATTGCCCGCTGATATACGCTCTGCATCGCGTGCTTTTGAAAGCAAAACAGCGAGTTATGAAACACTCGGCTTTCGTGTTGCTCGCTCGCCATTGACGATAGCCAGTCCAAGAAACACGAGGATTAGGCTAACACTTGAAGAGTCGCCGACCGCACAAGTTCAAGTTGTCATCGGAGAGTCCGACACAACAGTTCCTGTTACGATGACTTTGCAGTTAGACAGTGGCGGTGAATCAGTGGTGTCTACGACCCCCTCAAAACCGATAATTTTCCCTGCCACCAACGACGATAGCACACCAAGGACAGCTTCGTTCGGATTGACCGCAAAAGCTGTCGGCGAGACGGTAGTGACCATCGTTGTGGAGGATGAATTAGGACACCAAAATAAGGTGCAGATACCCATAGAAGTAGAGGCTATTTATCCCCAAATGGTACGAGTGCAGAGGGGAGAATATGAAATGGGGTCGCCGTCAGGTGACGAGAGACCGCAACACGATGTCACGGTTCCCGGCTTTGAGGTCAGCAAACACGAAGTGACGCGAGGACAGTTTGCCGAGTTCGCTGCTGACACTTCATATACCGCGGATAATAGTTGTAACTGGGAAAACCCCCCAGGATTTCTTGCTGGTTTCACTCAAAACAATAGACACCCGGTCGTATGTGTCTCACAAGAGGATGCCCAAGACTATGTAGATTGGCTAAGTAAGGAAACTGAGCAGGATTATCGGTTGTTAAGTGAGTCGGAATGGGAATATGTTGCACGAGCTGGAACGACGACGATCTATTCTATAAAAACCGAGACTGGTTTCGGCAGTGATACGATTACCACAGATGATGCGAGATATGACCCTAGATTAAGCAGTGATTTTAGTACTGTTGCCGTAGGCAGTTATCCTGCTAACGCTTTTGGGTTGCACGATGTTCACGGCAATGTATCGGAATGGGTAGAGGATTGTTGGCATATTAACTATGGCGCACCAGATGACGGCCTTGGCGCACCAGATGATGGCAGTGCTTGGATTACAGGCTGTGCTGCTCAGTCTGTACCAGTCGGGATCGGGCTCCCCCAACGATTGATAGAAAGACCGGGTGTACACCGTGGTGGTGGATGGAGAGATTTTGCTGGTGAGTTGCGTTCGGCAAACCGTAATTTTCAAGCACCAGATTCGCGTATGAACGATATTGGTTTTCGTGTTGCCCGCACGGTTGCACCACCAGAACTGGTCAACTTTGATAATAGCGATTTAACGCTGTTTCGGGGAGATAGCGAATTAGCTACGATAGAAATCCCGGTCACGATCAACGTAGCCCCCGATACCGACCCTATCACGATGGAGCTAACATTAGACAGTGGTGGTGGATCAGTGGTGTCGGTGGCACCCTCAGGGCCTATAACTGTACCTCCCGCTAGCGACGGTGGCACAAGTAGAACAGCAATCTTCACACTAACCGGAACTGGTGCAGGTGAAACCATGCTAACCATCGTTGTGACTGACGGATTGGGGAATACAGCTGAGACGAGTGTGAGCATTGAAACCATCCCTACTCCGCAGATGGTTGAAGTACCGGCAGGAATGTTCACAATGGGTTCACCGTCGGGTAGAGGGCTAGAAACTGAGCGACCGCAACGTGAAGTCAATATTCCCGGACCTTTTGAAGTCGGTGTATATGAAGTAACTCGAGAAGAGTTTAAGTATTTCCTTGACAGCCCGACACGGGGGGATCTTGACCCTAATCCCGGACGTGAAGACACCCCTGAACGTCAATGGGAAGATAGTAATTATTATAATCAAGCCAATTTCCCAGCAGCATACCTCACATGGAACCATGCAAGAAGGTATGCCAGCTGGTTATCAGAAACAACTGGTCGGGCATATAGATTATTGAGCGAAGCCGAATGGGAATATGCTGCTCGAGCGGGGACGACAACCGACTATCATTATGGTAATCCTGCTTTTCTACCCATTCGCTATAATGTCTCAGGGCGAGACTCTGTTATTGCTGTTAATGCTCAGAGCAATGTTTATACTCCGAATAACTTTGGCTTATACCATGTTCACGGTAATGTCTCGGAATGGGTGGAAGATTGCTGGCATGCTAACTATATTGGTGCACCAACAGACGGTAGGGCGTGGAGAGGGAATTGCTCCACTAATCCCGTAAATCATCATGTTTATCGCGGCGGTAGCTGGAGAAATTCGCGTGCAGATGTACGTTCTGCGCGCCGTGTCTCTGCGCTTATAGATACTCAGTTCTCTATTAGGCAGGGTGCAAGGCCCCTTGATAGAGGCTTTCGCATTGCCCGCACGCTCCCAATTACAATAGTCAGCCCACTGCCGAGTGAACGTTACCAGATATCAAGTGCAGATGGATCTGGTGTTGCGGATACTGAAACCGTAAGGGTTGACATCAGAGTACCTAATAGACAAGTTAATGTCTCAATGAGACTACAACTAGATGCCGACGGCGACTCAATAGTGTCTATTACCCCGGCATCCTCAATCGCCTTTCCACCGACTAACAGCGACTATCAACCGAATGGCTACAACATGCGAAGCGCAGAATTCACACTGACTGCAATGGGCACTGATGGCAGCACGACCCTAACGATGGTCATAACCGACAATGCCGGGAATTCGGTGGCAACAAACATACTCGTGGAAGCCTTTCCTATTCCGGCTATGACTAGAGTGTCTGCAGGTTCATTTACAATGGGAGCAAGGAGTAACGAAGCAAGCATAGCAGAAAGCAATCGCATAAGGCCAACTGATGCTGATACTACTAAACACCCTACTGATCTTACCGCATTCAGCCAAGCAGTCCAAAATGCTGTAATGAGGGCAACACCTCGCCACTCAGTTACCATTAATAAAGCTTTTGAAGTTGGCACCTATGAAATCACAAACAGACAATTCAAGGCCTATCTAGATGCCAACAATCTGGAGATGAGGCGTGGTTGTAGTGCCGTGTCTGATGCCGCACTTAGTTGTGCTACATGGGGTGAGGTGCAACTCTATATAGTATGGCTAAATGAAGAAACTGACAATAAGGGATATAGGTTATTGAGCGAAGCGGAATGGGAATATGTTGCGCGAGCAGGAACGGATACGGCATACTCTATTGAGACTGGCACCAATACATTTGGCAGTGAAACAATTAACTCCTCTATTCTATCCACGGATACGGATGCACACATTCTTGCATTAAACGCTAATAATCCATGGAACATACCTAGACAAGGCTCAAACCCTCCCGAGAAAGTAGGTAGTTATAATCCAAATAGATGGGGACTGTACGATGTACACGGCAATGTTGCCGAATGGGTGGAAGATTGCTGGCATGAGGACTATGATCTGGATAATGACGGGACTATTGATGCGCCGACGGACGGTAGTGCTTGGACAGAGGACATTTGTACTACGCGCATGACTCGCGGTGGGGATAGAGCAGACGGAGTAGTCATTTATAAAACAACCAGACGAGTTGGTAGTGCATCGAGGGAAGTAGACAGAAGCGTAGATGGCCGTTTTCAAGCCAGTTCATGGCACCGTAGAAGTTCAAGCGCGTTAAATGGATTCCGTATCGCCCGCGACCTCCCCTAGCAAGTTGCATCTGCACAACCAAATTTACGATAACCACCCTAACGTACCATTCTGCAAAACCAAAACCGCTTCGCGCCATCAAATTTACGAAAACGGTAGGGGCGGATTTGCATATCCGCCCTACGGTACCGTTCTGAAAAACTGTAACCGCTTGCGCCACCAAATCATGCAAACCAACATAACGGCCACGGTTCTGCACAATCAACCCATTCATCCATCTCGCTTACGGTCACCTACCGTAGGGGAGGGCTAACATGCCCTCCCTAAAGTACCGTCTCGCACTACTGTAACCGCCACGCGCCACCAAATCATGCAAACTACCCTAACGGCCGCGGTTCTGCACAATCAACCCTCATCCATCTCGCTTACGGTCACCTACCGTAGGGGAGGGCTAACATGCCCTCCCTAAAGTATCGTCTCGCACTACTGTAACCGCAACGCGCCACCAAATCATGCAAACTACCCTAACGGCCGCGGTTCTGCACAATCAACCCTCATCCATCTCGCTTACGGTCACCTACCGTAGGGGAGGGCTAACATGCCCTCCCTAAAGTATCGTTCTGAACAAACAGAACCGCTTGCGCCATTTGGTTTTGGTTTCCATGAACGAAATGGATGAATGCGATTGCCTGTGCAAACGCAACGCGTTTTGGGAGGGCATGTTAGCCCTCCCCTACCGTTTGCATAAATTTTATGGATGAATAGCCTTCCCCTGGATTGCCTGTGCAAACGCAACGCGTTTGGGAGGGCATGTTAGCCTTCCCCTACGGCATATGGAATACTTTTTCAACAACCCCATGTCACAATAATTGTGCCGTTATAATAAACACAGGATGTCATGTTAGCCTTCCCCTCCGGTCCATTGATTACATTGGGGTTGGATAAACTCGGCACTTATATTTTTCATGTTACATTTAAGCGACAACCGAACTATTTATCTAACAGCTTGGATTTTATGCTTGCTGGCGTTGTCAATTTCGGTATTTTTTATGGAGGGATACCTCAACCTTGAACCGTGTCCCTTGTGTATCATCAGCCGCTTTATAGTCGCTGCACTCGCATTATTGTTTTTACTGATCGTGTTGCACAACCCCGGTATTCTAGGATACAAAATATATGCAGGGCTATCCATGCTACTGATTGCAGCAGGCATCGCCGTCTCCGCCCGGCATATTTGGTTGC
Source organism: uncultured candidatus Poriferisulfidus sp. (assembly GCA_965200865.1). GTDB lineage: Bacteria > Pseudomonadota > Gammaproteobacteria > Poriferisulfidales > Oxydemutatoraceae > SP5GCR1. The sequence goes on from CBDAVG010000002.1 coordinate 2,351,224, forward strand.
AGAGTCTACCGCCCGAACTTGTTCCCGGCTGCACCCCCGATATTGCATATCTATTTGACCGCTTCCCGTTGTTTGAGGCACTGGGGACGGTTTTCAATAGTACCGGAGAATGTGCCGATGTTAGTTGGACATTTCTAGGATTGACGATACCGCAGCAGACATTATTATTTTTTATTGTCTTGCTGTTGCTGATATTATTTGCGTTTGTTAAGAACTATAGACGAGTGCAATGAGCCGTATATTATCCATCAATGTATCTAAACCAGTGCTGTTGGTTTATAAAGGGCATCGTGTGCAAAGCAGTATTCGTAAGCAACCAGTCACTGGCGCTGTTGCGCTAGGGCGATATGGTTTAGATGGTGATCAGCAAGCGGATCTCTACAACCACGGTGGGCGTGACAAAGGCATTTATATTTATCCGTCCGAGCACTACAAAACTTGGGAGGAGCATCTGAATAAGCGACTGGTGTATGGCACTTTGGGCGAGAACTTAACTGCCGAGGGTTTGTTTGAAACCGAACTTTGTGTCGGCGACCATCTTGGCATTGGCGATGCCATCGTTGAAATAACTCAACCGCGTATCCCTTGTTATAAGTTGGAGATGAGTGTGGAACAAGAAGGTTTTGCCCAAACTTTTGCACAAAGTTGTAAACTAGGTAGCTATGCAAAAATTATCAAAGGTGGCACTTTGACGGCAGGCGAGGACATTGTTTTTGTGCATCGCGCCCCTGAGCGTATTAGCGTGCATCAAATAGCGCACCTTTTTTTTATAGATCAGCAGAATTACGATGCTCTGGAGCAAGCTGTTAAACTCAAAGCGTTGCCGCATTTCATACGGGATGTCTTTGAGAAGCGATTGGCAAATCACAAGATGCAAGGCAACTTGATATGAGGCAAAATGACTGACGAAACGACAACACGGATTGCATTAGTCGGCTACGGCAATATCGCGCGCAGTTTGCTAGACGGGCTGCTTGTTGCCGGCTACGAAGCCGGTGATATACACATATCGGATCCGGCTGCCTCTCAATTTTTGGAAATTGGCAAGCAGGGTAAAACGATACACATCCACACCTCCAATGCGTCGGCAGTTGAAGATGCGACGATAGCAATTTTATGCGTCAAACCTGATGTGGTTCCTACGGTGTGCGCGGAGATTAAAGATGCGCTGATAAGGCAGTCCGTGTTGCTGGTTTCAGTTGCTGCCGGCGTGCCGGTGCATCTGTTGCAACGGTGGACTACGAGCGAACAGCCGATTATACGCTGCATGCCGAATACGCCGGTTTCAGTGGGTTGTGGGATGACCGCGCTCTATGCCAATCAGCATGTATCCGATGCGCATAAGAAGATTGGCGAGGATATTTTTGCCACAGTAGGTGCTACCGTTTGGTTGCAGTATGAAAAAGATATGCATGTTGTCACTGCACTTTCGGGTAGCGGTCCTGCTTATTTTTTCAGATTCACCGAAGCCTTTGAGAAGGCTGCAAAGGCATTGGATTGTCCACCAAAGATAGCACAAAAGCTGGCAATACAAACTTTGTATGGTGCTGCAATGCTCGCCTCAGAAAGCGACTGCGAGTTGTCGGTGTTGAGAGAGCGGATTACTTCCAAAGGCGGGACTACCGAAAAAGGCTTGCAAGTTTTAGAGGACATGAACATAGATCAGATAGCACATTCAGTGCTAACTGCGGCAGTTTCACGCTCCAACGAAATATCAGATCAACTGGAGGACTCGTGATGAGTAGCGGGCAGCAGATCGCCTTGTTCTTAGTCGATACGCTGATGACTTTTTATATCCTCTTTCTGATCGCCCGAGCGATACTGGAAGCAAGCGAGGCAGATTTTTACAACCCGATATCGCAAAGCGTTTATACGATAACCCAACCCGTCCTGAGATGGGTCAGGTTTGTGATACCAGTGAAAGGCGTATGGGACATAGGCTGTTGGCTATTGATTTATGTTATGCGAGTAGCCGAACTCTTTTTGATTGCATTGATACAGGGTATTTCTTGGCCTTTAGAGTTGTTGCTGAAGATATCTGCTTTTCAGGTTGTAGAATGGCTGATTCAATTTTATGCGATTGCGATTTTCGTTTTAGCGATTGCGAGCTGGTTTGTAAATCCTGCGACCATGATAAACAACCCTGTTTTGTCGTTGCTCAACCATATTGTCGCACCACTAATAGCACCCGTTAGACGCATGATGCCTAGCGTAGGCGTGGTAGATTTTAGTCCGATGGTTGTGCTGCTGGCGCTGTATATATTGCTCAATATAGTTCGGGCATTGTACTGAACCAAGCATGAGGCTGTGTTGAAAAAGTACCACTATTGCATGAACTCAACCGCTTGCGCCATTGAATTTATGATAACCACCCGTAGGGGCGGATTTATATATCCGCCCTACGGTACCGTCCTGCAAAACCGTAACCGCTATGCGCCACAAGATTATGGTTTGCATAAATTTGATGCATGAATGTATAAATCGTGTAAGTACGTTGCGTTAGGGCAGCATAAAGCCGCCGATTGAGCCAGTAGGTCAATCGGCATTTCGGATTATCCGCCCCTACAATTCTATGAAATACTTTTTCAACAGCCCCACATAAATGGGAACCTTGGTTTTAGGTATAGAGACCTCTTGCGACGAAACTGGTATAGGTTTGGTTGACTCGCAGGCGGGTGTAGTGGGAGAAGCCCTTTTTAGTCAGGTTCCTTTACATCAATCTTACGGCGGGGTCGTTCCCGAACTTGCATCTAGAGATCATGTGCGCAAACTGCTGCCTCTGCTGGAGAAGGCTTTGGGCGATTATCGCTTAGAACAGCTTGATGCGATTGCTTATACCGCAGGCCCCGGTTTGATAGGTGCATTACTTACTGGTGCGGTGTTCGCTAATAGCTTGGCATGGGCGTTAAAGAAGCCGGCACTGGGCATACATCACTTAGAAGCGCATATACTCGCTTGTATGCTGGAAATGCCGTCGTGGCAACCACCTTATCTGGCATTGTTGGTGTCGGGTGGTCATACGCAGTTGATAGAAGTATTGGGTCTGGGGAAATACCGATTGTTGGGCGACACTTTGGATGATGCCGTAGGAGAAGCCTTTGATAAAGTTGCCAAGATGTTGGGCTTGCCCTATCCGGGCGGGCCGGAAATTTCTAAACTTGCCGAGCGCGGTGTGGCCGGGCGTTTTGAGTTCACCAGCCCTATGGTGGATAGACCGGGTTTGGATTTCAGCTTTAGTGGATTGAAAACACAAGTGATGAACCATATTTCAAAATGCACAGATGACGAGCAGACACGCGCCGACATAGCACTTGCTTTTGAGACTGCCGCAATTAACGCACTGATTGTGAAAAGCAAGCGCGCATTAAAGCAAACAGGTTATAAACAATTCGTGGTTGCTGGCGGTGTTGCGGCAAACCGTCGCCTGCGCGAAAGGCTAAAAGAACTGATAGAAGATGCCGTTCAAGTCGTCTACCCTAAACCTGCTTTGTGTATGGATAATGGCGTGATGGTTGCCTATGCCGGCATGGTGCGATTTTTGGCAGGGCAACAAGCGGACCTGTCGCCGCAAGTAAAAGCCCGCTGGCAACTAGCCGACTTGTGCCACCCATAAGGCAAGGGTAGGCTGTTGAAAAAGTATTTGCATTAGTACATTCCCCTCCTGTGGAGGGGTGGCAGGCGTAGCCTGACGGGGTGGTTGTTAAGGTTCTGAAAAATGTTACGCCGATTGACCTACTGGCTCAATCGGCGGTTCTATTTTTCAACAGTCCCACATGCCCTCCCTAACGCGCTGTGTCTGTACCATCAATCTATTCACTCATTTCGTTTACGGTAACCATGATTTGATGGTGCGTAGCGGTTCCCCTTGTGCAGTTCGTCTATCTTTTTAGTGCTGTTCGTCGGAAGTGCCGGAAAACGCCATGTAACCTGTTCCAAAATTGGATTATGTTTAGACGGCTTGCGATAACGCAGGCTATTTCTTATAATTCAACAAGAGAGGTTAGAAATGGAAAATATAGAAAATGTAAATAACTTAACGATTGAAACTATTTACAAAATGGTGCTTGAAATGAAGTCAAAGCTGGACTTTCTAGAATCGGAAACGCATGTCCTCCAATCGGACAAGACAGGCTCATACATGGAAGGTATAGAGCCGAGACTAGTTAACCTTGAAACTGGACAAGTGAAAATGCAAACTGAGATAGCGTTTATGAAAGCTGATATAGAACATATAAAACTGAGGCTAGACAAGATTGAAACCGACATCGTAGAAATGAAAGCCGATATAGTGGTTATGAAAGCTGATATGGTGGTTATGAAAGCCGATATAGAGCGTATAGAACTGAGACTAGGCAAGGTTGAAACCAATATAAAAAATATAGAACTGAGACTAGGTAAAGTTGAAACCAACATCAGGAACATAAAAGATGATATTGTGGATATAAAAACTGATATTGCAAAAATCTCATCGGATCAATCTAAATTTAGAGATGATGTCTATAAATGGGGTGTTGCGTTAATGATCGGCATGGTTGTTTCGGTGAGTTCTATTATCAGCATGGCCGTGATGCTTGTGAACTAACCCCCAATCCAATTCGCATCATAGGGCTGTTGAAAAAGTACCATCATTGTACAAACCTAACCGCCACGCGCCATTAAATTTATGAAAACGGTAGGGGCAGAATAGAGCCGCCGATTGAGCCAGTAGGTCAATCGGCAATTTTATATATCCGCCCTAACGCGCTGTGTCTGCACCATCAATCCATTCATCCATTTTATTGACGGTAACCATGATTCCATAGCGCGTAGCGGTTCCCCTAGTGCCGTTCGTCTATCTTTTTAGTGCCATTCGTCGGAAGTGCCGGAAAACGCCATGTAACCTGTTCCAAAATTGGATTATGTTTAGACGGCTTGCGATAACGCAGGCTATTTCTTATAATTCAACAAGAGAGGTTAGAAATGGAAAATATAGAAAATGTAAATAATTTAACGATTGGAACTATCTACAAGATGGTGCTTGAAATGAAGTCAAAGCTGGACTTTCTAGAATCGGAAACGCATGTCCTCCAATCGGACAAGACAGGCTCATACATGGAAGGTATAGAACCAAGACTGGGCAACCTTGAAACTGAGGTGACGGTTATGAAAATCGACATTGGAAATATAAAAGCCGATATAAAAGGTATAGAACTGAGACTAGGCAAAGTTGAAACCGATATCGTAGAAATGAAAGCCGATATAAAAGGTATAGAGCTGAGACTAGGCAACCTTGAAACCGACATCGTAGAAATAAAAGCCGATATAAAAGGTATAGAACCGAAACTAAGCAAGGTTGAAACCGACATCAGGAATATAAAAGATGATATTGTGGATATAAAAGACGACATTTCAGAAATGAGAAAAGAAATTGCAAAAAACTCATCGGATCAATCTAAGTTTAGAGATGACATCTATAAATGGGGTGTTGGGTTAGCTATCGGTATAGTTGTTGCGGTGAGTTCTATTGTCAGCATAGCCATGATTTTGTGAACTAGCCCCTAATCCAATTCCTATCATAGGGCTATTGAAAAAGTACTGTGATTGCCTAAACGTAACCGCTTGCGCCTCAAATTCACGTAACCACCCTAACGGTCGCGGTTCTGCACAATCAATACATTTATCCATAAAATTTACGCAAACGGTAGGGGCGGACTTATATGTCCGCCCTACGGTACCGTCCTGCACTACTGCAACCGCCACGCGCCACTTGGTTTTGGTTCCCATGAATTGGATGATGTACGATTTTATTTTTGCGAGCGCAATGCGCTTGGGCAGGCATGCTAGTCTGCCCCTACACATGTAAGTCACTTTGTGGTTCTGCACAATCCAATTCTCCTCCTTTGGAGGGGTGTCAGGCGTATGCATTTTGTAATGTATGCGTTTAGTAATCATGTTGAGGTTCTGCACAGCGTCACGCCGATTGACCTGCTGGATCAATCGGCGGTTCTATCTGACAGGGTGGTTTTTTGCGTATCCACCATCTTTACACCAACCAACAACTCCACCCCTTGCAATTCTAAAGATTTAAGGATTTATGGGACAAGTGTCCGGGCAACTCGGAACCCAAAGTTGTTGCCTCGTCCAGATGCGTCGTTCCTGTCGCGATTTGCGGAGCGAAGCTCCTCTGGTTCAAGGTACCAAGAACCGCCGCGCACCCCGCGTTTGTTAACATTTTCACATCCGCTTAGCCATGCACTACCGTCTGTTGGTGCACCAGTGTAATAAAAGTGCCAACAATCTTCCACCCATTCCCATACATTACCGTGCATATCATGTAGCCCAAATGCATTTGCAGGAAAACTACCTACTGCTACAGTTCCTTGGCTTTTATACTGAGCCTGATTACTCAAAAGCGTACGACCAAAATGATATGCTGTAGTCGTTCCGGCACGAGCCGCATATTCCCACTCTGCCTCAGTTAATAACCTGTATTCATGCCCGGTCTTCGCTGATAACCAATTAACGTAAGTTGAAGCATCATACCAAGAAACACATACTACCGGATTATTATTGCTTTGCTTAAAACCCGGACCATGCCAAGATGCACCTTGCGGATAATAACAATTTGCGGTTTTGTGTCTTGTTTCTCTAACAAACTCCGCATATTGCCCTACGGTTACCTCGTATTTGCCGACCGCAAAAGGTTTAGGAATAGTAACTTGATGCTGTGGACCCTCAGAAACATATCTTCCTCTCTCTCCTTTGGGCGAACCCATCATGAACTTTCCTGCCGGCAACACGACCATATCCGGACAAGTTGCACAATCACGAAAAGTTTCTCCCACCTGATATGCATTGACAGATGTTAAAGGAGATAGCAATAATAAAAACAGCACGGTAGCAATGCCACTTCCTCTTTTTGGAGGGGTGTCATGCCTATGCATTTTGTAATGCATGCGTTTAGCAATCATGTTGGGTTCTGCACATGTCAATTCCCCTCCTGTGGAGGGGTGGCAGGCGAAGCCTGACGGGGTGGTTTTTTGCGTACCCACCATCTTTATATCAACCGCTACGCGCCATTAAATTTATGAAAACGGTAGAGGCAGATTTGCATATCCGCCCTAAAGTACCGCTCGGCACTACTGCAACCGCTTGCTCCACTCGGTTTTGGTTCCCATAAATTGGATGGCGTACGACTTTATTTGTGCAGACGCAACGCATTTCGGGAGGGCATGTTAGCCCTCCCCTACGGTGCATGAAATACTTTTTCAACAGCCCCATACGTACCATTTCTAATGAACACAATATTGAGATTTTGTATAAGGTTGCGCCACTTGTGCTACTGCAACAAGTGGCAGGTCCACTCGCCGATAATCGGCGGTTCTATCTGACGGGGTGGTCGCTTTTTGCCTGCAGGCGATAGCTGCCTAGCGTTTTGATCCAACTTCCTGATGCGCATCCTCCACTATCTCCATGGCAATTTTCATATAATCTTCGCTATAACCATGAAGGTCGGATTGCTCATCGGGAGAAAAATACTCCTGCATTGAGACACCTGTATTTTGCTCTTTTTCAATGAACTTCTTCTGCATCTCTATCAACTGCTTGATTTTCTCTTGCTTAGTCATGTCTTTTACCTATGTTCCAAATTAAAATATTGAGGGGTTAATAATAACAGAAATCAGGGGCATTTTCACAGGAAAGTGTTGGTAAAAATAGAACCGCCTTTTGTTGCCGTTGCAATAAACGGCAACAATGACGTTTCTTTTTCAACAGCCCCATGCTTTTGTTTAATCACAAAACATTACATATAATAAGCCAATGAATTTAAGTGAACATAGACGTTTTTGTGTGGCACCAATGATGGCTTATACCGACCGCCACTTTCGCTATTTATTACGACTTATAAGTTGCCACGCGATGCTGTATACGGAAATGCTTAGCAGTCATGCAATACTAAATGGCGACCGTAGCCGTCTATTGGATTTTTCCGAGCAAGAACATCCTTTGGCCTTACAAATCGGAGGGAGCTGTGCCGAGGATATGGCGCGTTGTGCCGAATACGCTGCACAATACGGTTATGACGAGATTAACATCAATGCCGGATGCCCCAGCCCCAGAGTAGGCAAGGCGCAATTCGGTGCATGTTTGATGAAGACACCACAGCGTGTTGCAGACTGCGTGCGCTTGATGTCGCAAGCGAGTGATTTACCAGTCAGTGTGAAGTGCAGAATCGGTGTTGACGACTACGACGGCTATGAGAGATTTTATCGCTTTATAGAATGTGTTGCCGATGCCGGTTGCAACACATTCATTGTCCATGCCCGCAAGGCATTGCTGGGAAAATTATCTCCTAAACAAAATAGAGAAATACCGCCGCTTGAATACGAATATGTCTATAGGCTCAAGCAAGAGCGTCCCGACCTTGAAATCATCTTGAACGGAGGCATACAAGATATAGATACGGCGTACCAAAAACTGGACATCGTTGACGGAGTGATGCTGGGACGGGCAGTGCAGAAAAATCCTTTTATTCTGCACGAAGTTGATGCACTGTTTTATAATCAGCATACGGATTACAAATCCCCGTTGGATATTGCCAGAATGATGTTGCTTTATATAGAATATCAAATCAGCAAAAACACATTCAATACAAAATTGTTACAAGCTGTGCAGAATTTATTTAAGGGACATAAGCACGCTAAAAAATGGCGGCATCTACTGAGCGTAGAGGCGAATAGAATAGAAAAAAATGAATTGGTCGGCTGGCTGGACAAACAACTGGAATTATTTGATAGAGAATTACTGGAAAATACTTAAGATTTAAGGATATGAAATGAGCTTGTGGGTACGGTTTGAACACCAAAATCAAATGAAAATAGGCTGCTTGAAAGGGCAGGAAATTAGGTTGTGTGATACCAACGCTGACCATCCTTTTGACACGCCGCCGCTCACCGACCAAACCGCAAGTTTGGATGAAGTTACATTATTAACGCCCTGCACACCGAGCAAAATGATTGCGTTATGGAATAATTATGCTGCCCTTGCCGATAAAAATGAATTGCCTTATCCTAAGACACCACTGTATTTATTCAAGCCTGCTAATACTTATGCCGGAACTGGGGCAGTTATTAGGTATCCCAAGTTTTATAACGGCGAGGTTTTTTACGAAGGCGAACTTGGTATCGTTATCGGCAAAGTCGCTTGCGATCTTGAAGATCCTCAAGCCGGCAACGATGCGATATTCGGTTATACCTGCATCAACGATGTGACCGCCTTTGGTTTATTGAAAGAATACGCAGGCTTTGATCAGTGGAGCCGTGCAAAAGGTTTTGACGGCTTCGGCATATTCGGTCCTGCGATTGCCACACAACTTGACTGGCAAGATCTTGAAATCATAACCCGTGTGAACGGCAACGAGGTTCAACATTACCCGGCAAAAGATATGATTTTTAGCCCACCCGAAATTGTCGCTGCACTGTCGCGCAATATGACGCTGTATCCGGGGGATATTATTTGCTGTGGTACTTCAATCGGACTGGGTCCAATGCCTGTAGGTTGCACCGTTGAAGTTGAAATCGCAGGTGTCGGCTGTTTGATTAATAATTTCATAGCATTGTAAGGACCGACCATTCCCCTCCTGTGGAGGGGTGTCAGGCTCTGCCTGACGGGACGGTTGTGGAGGCTCTGCATTAGTTAATTCCTCTCCTGTGGAGGGATAGCCTGGCGGGGTGGCTTTATTCATATATCTAGCAAGATAAGGTTTCGCACATTGGTATTCTGGTTTATTGAGTAATTGAGCAAACTGTTTGTTCATATATTCTATTGATTGGGGTGAATTTGCTTTCTCATATAATTTGCCCTTTGCTCTACTTCCTCGTGATTTTTGCGAAATACTCTGATACCACTGGTAACGCTTCATAAAGGTTTTATAGCGTTTTTCAGGTGCATTGAAAAACTGCTTCAGTTTGTATATCTCTACTTGTGGTTCGGCTAATAAATCCTCATAGTAAATTAACATTTTTTTACCTTCAAAACGATCATAAGCAACGATTAGATCTAAATAATACTTAAATCCCATAAATACTTTTGACATACATTTGGAATAATCCCTGATTAATAATATAAGAGATGAGTTTTTATTAAGAGGGTAAGTATGATGTTGTTTATATATAACAAAGGGTTTGCTCATATCCACATGAGTTAATGCCAGCATAGGCTTAATTCGCAAACATATAGATGCATCATGATTTTTAGTATTGGCACCACAACTAGGGCAACCAGTTAAATATTCAACTATAAATCGTACCCAGGTATTACCACTAAAAGGATATGACCACAATGCTGTATGATCAATTTCAATGCGCTTTATGTTAGGAATTGGCTGGTATTTGTTCAGACCTCTGAGAATTTTTATTGCTAATACAAGTTTTCTAAGACATGTATGATAGTGGTTTTTGTACATTTACAGTTTTAGGCTTTTCAAAATATATCAGTATATATAGTCAATGATATTTTCCAATTATACTAAAGTTTAGTTGTTTCACAATTTTAAGTCTGCCCCTACGGCATATGAAATACTTTTTCAACAGCCTCGTATATCAACATCAACTGGCATTTCAATATGCTCGCCCGAACGCGTTGTGTTAGCATACAATATTGTTTGCCATTTGATTTATAGGAGCCATATATTAAAAACTAACCGAGGTATTTATGAGTGATCTAAAACTTTTCAAATTGAACAACGACAAAGTTGAAGAATTAACAGCGGTATCTTTTACTCTGGAGAAACCTTTGCAGACTTTGATAGAGCATAACTTGGAAGAGATATTTGGTATTAAATTTTTAGCCACCGAATATTCTACAGGTAGAGAGCACAGAGGGCGTATTGATACGCTGGGTGTGGACGAGGATAACTGCCCGGTGATTATTGAATACAAACGCTCGGAATCTGAAAACGTGATTAACCAAGGGCTTTTTTATTTGGACTGGCTGATGGATCATAAGGCTGCATTTGAACTTCTAGTGATGAAACAGCTTGGTAAAGACTATGTCGAAGAAATAGAATGGTCGTCCCCAAGGCTTTTATGTATCGCCAATGATTTCAAGAAATATGACGAGCATGCAGTAAAACAAATAAACCGTAATATAGAGCTGATTAGATACAGAAAATTCAACGAGGATATGCTCTTGTTTGAGTTGGTTAATTCACAAACTGCAACCAGGTATGCTCAAACAGATAACAGGAAAAAGAATACAAGCCAAAGGACTTCAAGGAGAGTGGATGACAAAAGAAAGAATAGCGGGCAAAAAACTTTTAGGGAACATTTAGAGCAGGCGGATTCAGAATTAACAGATTTATATCATTCTATTGACGATTTCATTTTGGGTCTTGGCGATGATGTACAGGCAAAGGAACTTATGTATTATAAGGCATACAAAATAATCAAAAACTTTGTTTGTTTGGAAATAAAACCTCAAGCCAAGTATATTTTACTTTTTTTGAAACTAGACCCTAAAAAGGAAAACCTAGAAGATGCATCAATAAGAGATGTCAGCAATATCGGACACTATGGCACTGGAGACTTGGAATTAAAAATATCAACTACCGATGACTTTGAAAAAAGAAAAGATTTAATAATCAAAAGCTATGAGATGAACTAAAGCCAATTCCCCTCTCTTGGAGAGCGAAGCCTGACGAGATAGTCGCGTCATTTCTGCACAAGCCAATTCCCCTCCTTTGGAGGGGTGGCAGGCCTATGCATTTTGTAATGTATACGTTTAGCAATTATGTTGAGGTTCTGCACAGTGTCACGCCGATTGACCTACTGGCTCAATCGGCGGTTCTATCTGACGGGGTGGTCGTGAACATACTTGCACAAACCCAACCGCTTGCGCCATTAAACTTATGTTAACCACCTGTAGGGGAGGGCTAACATGCCCTCCCTAAAGTACCGTTCTGCACTACTGTAACCGCTACGCGCCATTTGGTTTTGGTTGCCATGAATTGGATGGTGTACGATTTTATTTGTACGAGTGCAACGCGTTCGGGCAGATAAATCAAATTGCCAATTAACCTACCGATTAATCTTTTCTTTTTTCAGAGTCCTCGTGAAACTCGGATAACACTCTTTCGCGACTAAGATAAGAAATATTGGTAATACTTATCAGGCACTGAATGAAATTCCATAGAATGTTTCCTGCATTGGAGATTTCATCAACCGTGGCAACGAGCCGTCCTTCTATTTCCTTAACACCATATTTATCCAAAGAGCTTTCTATGATTTCATTACGGGTTCCGTTTTCCAAAGACGATAAGTCTGTATCGTAGCTCATGTGCATGTATGTATGTCCTTCGTCCGTTATAATCCAATTACCCAATCCATCTGTCTTTAATATAACAACAAAGTGGTCTCCGTCATCAAAATGAAAAGGAGTAAATATCTGATAGCTATTGCCTCCTTTCGGAAACAGTTCAACCGACTCGGCGACAGATTCCTTGAAAGATTTCCGTATTGACTCCGTATTCATTAGAACATTTGCGCCACAAGTAAAATCTGTTTCCTTAAATGAGAGGACATTCTGTCACCAATATAGGCAGGACAACAAAGGATTTACCGACCAAACATTTCAAGTGGAATGGGTTGCAGACGAAACGGCTTCGCTTTTTTCGGCTTCGGTTCCGGCTCCTTAGGAAGACTATCAAGTATTTTTTCTATCTCTTGCCACTGCCTAAACAAATCCATATCCACATGCGGATTACTGTGGAAGGCATCCTCAACTTCCTTGATAAAAGGATTCTCATTCTCTCTTTTTTTGCTCATAGTAAACTCCCGGTTGTGTTCAAAGGATGTGCTTCTTGAGCATTGTAGCAGAGTCTAAAAATATCTGGCTATCGCAAAAGTACTGCCATTGTAAAAACTCAACCGCTATGCGCCACTAAATTAACGATAACCACCCTGACGCGTTGTCTTTGCACAAATTGAACCACTATGTGCCATTGAATTTACGAAAACGGTAGGGGCGGACTCGTATGTCCGCCCTAACGCGTCGTTCTGCACAGCTCCAACCGCTTGCGCCACTTGGTTTCGGTTCCCATGAATTGGATGGTGTACGATTTTATTTTTGCAAGCGTAACGCGTTCGGGCAGGCATATCAAATTGCCGGTTGACCTACTGTTTCAATCGGCGGTTCTACTTTTGAACAGCCCCGCTCTTTCCCCTTTGTATGCCAACTTCCTATCGGCGAGCATTTGACATATTAGTTCTTTAGACACTGCTGTTTTGTCTTCTAAGATAGCTTCCTTCACAGCATCGTAGCAGGCTTGCATAATTTCGGCATGGCTTAGATCTTTGGTTTTAGAAACAAGCTCTTCCACTTTCAAGTCACCTAAAAATGAGGCGAGTCTATTTTTGATTAACTTAATCGTCTCTTGCTCAGAAGGAAGGTCGTAATACAGGATGTCGTCAAACCTACGGAATAGTGCTTGATCCAACAAACCCATATTGTTTGTAGCGGCAATAATGATGCTTTCGGAGTCATCGTTTTCTATGAACTGCAAAAATGAATTCAGTACCCGCCGCATCTCGCCCACATCATTATTTCGTCTCCTTTCGGCACCAATAGCATCAAATTCATCAAAGAGAAAAACCCCTATGGACTCACCAATGACATCAAAGACTTGCCTTAACTTGGCACTGGTTTCCCCCATATATTTAGTCACAACCTTATCCATTTGGATACCATGAAGTGGTAAATCAAGCTCCCCAGCAATAACAGAAGCGGTCATTGTTTTTCCTGTCCCAGGAGGACCTGCCAATAAAATTTTCCTTCTGTTAGTCATGCCATGCTTGAGTAATTTACGCTTCTGATAATATTCCCTAATCACTTTATCTATCCTTTTCCTAAGATCAGGCTTTAAGACAATGTCCGCCAACCTATTATTAGGTTGCGACGACATAACAAAATCGCCCAAGTCTTTGTGCAAGTTAATGACCTTCAGGTTCGGGCTTCTTTGCTTATCAATGATGTTGCGAATATCTCGGGCAAGGGTGGTATGCCCCTTGTGCGCCTCGGCAGCCGCAACCTGCAAGGCGATAGTTAAGAACTGCTCATCCTCATTAAGTAGATGAGACTTTATTAAAGATTTGATTTGACTTGCTGTTGCCATTTTATAGCTGATAGAGGGTTCCTTTTGAGGGTATTGTACCAACACCTGCAGCGGTAATAAAGCCTCAACCACTTGCGCCATTAAATTTATGATAACCACCTGTAGGGGAGGGCTAACATGCCCTCCCTAAAGTACCGTTCTGTATCAGGAGAACCGCTTGCGCCACTTGGTTTTGGAAACCAATATTCCCCTCCTGTGGAGGGGTGGCAGGCTTGTGGATTTTGTAATGTATGCGTTTAGCAATCATGTTGGGGTTCTGCACAATGTCACGCCGATTGACCTACTGGTTCAATCGGCGGTTCTATCTGACGGGGTGGTTGCAGACACGTTTGCACAAACCCAACTGCTCGCACTTTGTGTATAGTTATGATTTTCCGTACTCAATTTGCTCATTTCCACCCAAATAACCTATTTTTGATAGCTCTGATGCAATATGAACAAGTACTTTGTGGTTTTTCAGAGACGGATGCCTTTTTGCAGCTAGATTAAACTCTAAAAACGCCCGATCAGTGTTTCCTTCTAAATCGTAGGTAAGACCACGCATATAATAAGCATCTGCATATTCAGGGTCTATTTCCATTGCTTTAGTAAAATCTGCTCTCGCACTAACATAGTCCTTTTTGTTAATGTAAGTATTGCCACGGTCATAATGCACTTGTGCATTTTTGGGATCTAGTTCTATTGCTCTGCTAAGTTCTGTTATCGCACGGTCATAATCCTGCTTATTAGTATAGGCAATGCCACGCCCCCAGTATGCATCTACATATTCAGGATTTAGGTCTATTACTTTGTTAAAGTCTGCTATCGCACGATCGTTGTCACCTTCAAAACCGTAGGTAATGCCGCGCTTGAGATACGCATCTGCATATTCAGGATTTAGTTCTATTGCTTTGTTAAAATCCGCTATCGCACTATCATAGTTCCTCTTGCGACTGTAGGTAATGCCACGATTGAGATACGCGTCTGTGTGTTCAGGGTTTAGTTCTATTACTTTGGTAAAGTCTGCTCTTGCATGGTTATGTTCACTCTTACAACGGTAGGCAATACCGCGATTATAGTACGCATCTGTATATTCGGGATTTAGTTCTATTGCCTTAGTAAGGTCTTCAAGTGCATGGTCACAATCCTTCCTGTTCATGTAGGCAGTGCCACGACCATAGTACGCCACCGCTTGATTATGAGGCTCCTCTTCAAGGTAGATAAGGTTAGTGGATACTAGAATTAATTTTCCCCACTTTTCTTCCTCAAGAAGCTGCCCTGCTTCTTTTCTCAGATTTTCTATTTCTTTATCCATAACGAAAACTATTGTAAATCTGTCTTTAGGTTATGACAACTCACACGGCAACCTGCAAAGCGATAGTTAAAAAACTGCCTATCCTTTCTGAAATCGCTTGCAGGATGAATATTCCCCTCCTGTAGAGGGGTGGCAGGCGCAGCCTGACGGGATGGTCGCAAACACGCTTGCACAAACTCAACTGCTTGCACCTCGTGTATAGTTATTATTTCCCGTACGGGATTTCTGATTTTTTTATGTCAATAATTTTGCCCTGTTCCTTCGCCTTTGTCTTGAGCCATTGTTCCCATTCTTGATAACGCTCTGTCCTTGGCCCGAGTATCACTTCGCTGAACTGGAAATTTTTCGGAGCTTCTAGATAGAAACGGGGCGGGATATTTTCCATATCAACCTCGCTTTGAGATTCTGAAGATTCACTCTTCTCACTATAACGCAACTGAATAATACGTACCTCCTCCTCCTCACAATAATGCTTATCTTTGAACAGAAAGCGGATACTGTCAAGTAGTTCGCATACAAGTCGTCGCAATGAATATTCTATTTCTTGTTTTGGCACAATTTTTTGCCACAAACTTTTTATTTTTTCTGCATGTACCTCCTCTATAAATTTATTTATATGGTTGAGTTGAGATCCTAAATCTCTCAATTCTTTTTCTAGTTCATAATTTTTTGACTCTCTTTGGTAATGGATTTTATAAAAAGCTAAATCTTCTTGCATATTATCTGATTGCTCCCTCATAAAGCCAAATTGGTGCGTAGGATATTTCGCAAAGCACCGCTTATCATTAAAAATTAAACAGGCACCGGCTGCTTCCTCATTATTATGTTTCCCATAGGTTCGCCACAAAAACAGCTTATCTTTTTGTTCATTTTCCTCTTCAAGGCGGACAAAACTACCAATATAGGCAGGTGAGCGATAGGACTTATCTTCATCCTTGTAAAACCATTCTTCTATGTCTATCTTATACTTGTTCATTATTTTAAAGAATATTTTTCCTTCTTCCGGGTCATTCATATAGTTTGCATTGTAAAGCCGAAAGCGATTTTCTGCTTTAGAAAGATTTTTAAGTACATGACGAGAGGTATAATGAGCAACTCCAGATTTATGCATATTACCGCCGATCAGTCCGGATCCAAGCACTTTATAAAAAGAAGTGTAATGGGAAACTTCATGTTTAGATTTTTCTGGTGAATAAAAAAGTTTGTCCTTTATTGCACTAACTTTGTCCCATAAATTGATGTAAATTTCAAAAGCGTCCGTTTGCTGATTTCTTTCCAAACCATCTATCGCTGATATTTGTGATGCGATATAAACAAGTGAGTCTCGGATTTTTAGAGTTGGATCCTTCGCTGCAGCGATATTAAAATCCTCAAACGCACGGTCATTGTTCCCCTTAAAACCGTAGCTAAGGCCGCGCATATCATACGCCTTGGCATGTTCAGAGTTTAGTTTTATTGTTATGTTAAAGTTTTCTATCGCACGGTCATAATTCTTCTTATCAATGTAGGTAGTGCCACGATCATAGTATGCGTCTATATATTTGGGATTTAGTTCTATTGCCATGTTAAAGTTTTCTATCGCACGGTCGTAATCCTTCTTGTAAATATAGGCAATGCCACGCCCTCCGTACGCTGCATACACATGTTCGCAATTTAGTTCTACTGCTTTGGTAAAGTCTGCTATCGCACGATTATTGTTATCCTTCAAACCGTAGGCGATACCGCGATTGAGGTACGCATCTGCATGTTTAGGATTTAGTTCTATTGCTTTGGTAAAGTCTGCTATCGAGAGGCTATATTTACCCTTGCAACGGTAGGCAATACCAAGATTATAGTATGCATCCGTATGTTTGGAATTTAGTTCTATTGCTTTGGTAAAGTCTGCTATCGCGAGGTCATAGTCTTTTTTGTAAATGTAGGCAACACCACGATTATGGTATGCGTCTACATACTCAGGGGTTAGTTCTATTGTTTTAGTAAAGTTTGCTATCGCACGGTTATAGTCTTTCTTGTTAATGTAGGCAATGCCACGACCATAGTACGCCTCTACATATTTGAGATTTAGTCCTAGTGTTTTGGTAAAGTCTGCTATTGAGCGATCATCGTTCCCTTTACAACTGTAGGCAATACCACGACTGAGGTATGCATCTGCATGTTTAGGATTCAGTTCTATTACTTTATTAAAGTCTTCAAGCGCACGATCATATTCGCCTCTATATAAGTAGGCACTACCTCGAGTACAGTATGCTATTGCTTGGTAATGATACTCTTTTTCAAGCTCAGTAAGTTTAGTGGCTACTGGAATTAATTTATCCCACTTTTCTTCGTTCTCAAGCCGATATGCTTTTTTTCTTAGGTTCTCTATTTTTTCATTCACGATAAAAACTTTTGTAGACCCACCTTTGGGTTACGATAACCAAACAGTAATCCGCAAAATCCGCCTCAAAAGTTGTAAGCTGCAAAGCGATAGTTAAGAACTACTCATCCTCATTAAGTAGATGAGACCTTATTAAAGATTTGATTTGACTTGCTGTTGCCATTTTGTAGCTGATAAAGGGTTCCTTCTGAGGGTATTGTACCAAACATACAGCAGTAATAAAGCCCAGCACTTTGGATTATTGCGCTCCGGTGTATTTGCAAGGATGATAGCGAAAAATCTCTTCGTGCGGAAACATAGGGCAGGTCAAACCTAACTAAAATTGATTAACTTCCAGAAGTGCGGATTTTATGTTGTGTAGGGACTTGACAAAGAAACATATATCCGATACAATGCAGTTTAACGTGTACAGAGAATGAAATACTTAGATAAATGATATTTATGCAAGGAAACGCAATGCAAAAAGTTAAAGAAATAGCCGATATTTACGTAGGGACGACATTCCGCTCGAAAGTGGTGCCCATAAACAAAGGTAATACTAGGGTTATTCAGGTGAAAGATTTGGGCGAAAGTAGTAGTAATCGTATTGATGCAAAGGACGCTATGCATATTGAAGGTGTGGATAACCTGAGAGAACGCCAAGAACTAGAGGTTGGGGATATACTCTTTCGCTCTCGTGGTTTGACGACTACGGCTAGATTGCTAAGCAGAAAAGCCGGGGCAACTATTGTGGCATCGCCTATTTTTATAATCAGGGTCAAGTCGGAACTTGCTATACCTAGATACTTGGTTTGGTGGATCAATCAACCTTCCTCGCAAGCGTATTTCCGCTCCCATTCCGACGGCTCACTGGTTAGAATGGTTAGCAAAAAAACATTAGCAGATTTAGAAGTTGCTCTCCCACCAATAGTGGATCAAGAGAAAATTGCTGACTTTTATGATTTGGCAATAAAAGAGCAGAGATTACTAACTGAGATTAGGATCAATAGAAAGCACTATGCGCACAGAGTCATGAGGCAAATGGTAGCAGATATTACGAATCATGGGCAATTAAACATTAACGAATAGGCAGAGAATATATGAAAAGATTTCATAGAACAACACATAGTACTTAATTATGTATGGTGTTAATGATGTAGGGAAGGAGATTTATTAACCAACAATGGAGTATCAAATGACAAGAGGGAAAAACCAATATGTAGTCCCACATGGAAAAGAATGGGCTGTTAAAGGTGCTGGGAATGAAAAAGCTACGGCAATTTTCCCAACACAAGCAGAGGCGATTGAACGAGCCGAGGAAATCGCAAAAACCCAACATTCGGACACCAAAATTCACGGACGGATGGAAAAATCAGGGCAGGCAATAGCTACGGCAACGACCCATTTCCGCCCAAGGACAAGAAATAAGTCTGTATGGAATCGTGATAATGAAAAAAGAGCCTATGAGGCAGAAGATTAAAGTTTTATTTATAAGATATAGCATGGAGACATAAAAATGGACAATGAAACGATAAAACAGCAAGACATCAATAATGCAGCGTGGGCTGCTTGCGATACATTTCGTGGTGTGATGGATGCAGCCGATTACAAAAACTATATTTTAACAATCTTGTTTGTGAAATATATTTCCGATGTTTGGCAGGATCACTACGACGAATATCGTAAGCAACACGGCGATGACGAGGCTCGTATCCACAGAAAGTTAAAACGAGAGCGTTTTGTTTTGCCCCAAGGCTCAAGTTTTTATGATTTATATAACAAACGTAACAAACCCAACATTGGTGAGCTAATAAATATAGCACTAGTGGATATAGAAACTAAAAACAAAGCGAAGTTGGAAGGTGTGTTCAGAAATATTGATTTTAACTCTGAAGCAAACTTTGGTGCAACAAAGGAGAGGAACCGTCGCTTAAAAATGCTTCTAGAAGATTTCCATAAACCTCAACTAAATATGCATCCCTCGCGAGTTTCGGAAGATGTTATCGGAAATACTTACATTTATTTGATTGAACGGTTTGCGTCTGATGCCGGAAAGAAGGCAGGAGAATTCTACACACCTCATAAGGTTTCTGAACTTGTTGCCAAACTTTGCAAGCCTAAAAAAGGTGCACGCATCTGCGATCCTGCTTGTGGGTCTGGCGGATTGCTCATTGAAGCGGCCAAAGTTGTCGGCAATCGCAACCATGCGCTTTATGGAATGGAAGTCAACGGCGGCACTTGGGCATTGTGTCGTATGAACATGTTCCTACACAACAAAGACTCTGCAGAAATCAAATGGTGCAACACACTTACAGACCCTCAGTTAGTTGAGAAAAATCGCCTAAAGAAGTTTGACAATATCGTTGCCAATCCTCCTTTTTCTCTTAAAAAGTGGGGTGCCGAAGAGGTGGGCAACGATCCCTATAACCGCTTTTGGCGCGGCATGCCGCCTAAGTCAAAAGGCGACTATGCGTTTATCAGCCACATGATAGAAGCTGCTGTAGAAAAAAAGGGACGGGTTGCGGTTGTTGTGCCTCACGGCGTTTTGTCTCGCAGCGCATCAGAGGGACGTATCCGAACAAAACTAATAGAGGATAATCTACTAGATGCAGTGATTGGTCTGCCGGGCAAATTATTTCAGACTACATCTATTCCGGTAGCTGTTCTTATCTTTGACAGGTCGCGAGAAAAAGGGGGGTCAAATCAAAATCGCAAAGAAGTTTTGTTCATTAATGCAAGCCGTGAATATCAGTCGGGCAAGAATCAAAATGTTCTATTGGATAAGCACATTGACAAAATCATCAAAACCTACGAAAACCGACTAGAAGTTGAGAAATATGCCCATTTAGCCAGCTTTGAAGAAATCAAGGAGAATGACTTTAACCTGAATATCCCTCGCTATGTAGATACTTTTGAGGAAGAGGAAGAAATTGATATTGATGCTGTGCAATGTGAAATCGAAAAACTGGAAAACGAATTGGGTGATGTGCGAAAAAAGATGGGTAAATTGTTACAAGGGATTAGTAGATGACAACAAAAATACCAGAAGGGTGGAGGGAGGCTTCTCTTGGTACTCTTATACAGGAGAAATTCTACAAAATTAAAAACAATCTTCGTCAGCCTCTTAGTTCATCGCAGAGAGTTAAGATGCAAGGCTCTTATCCATATTATGGAGCCGCTGGCCAAATAGACAGTGTTGATGATTATAAATTTGAAGGGCATCATTTGTTGATGGCAGAAGATGGAACAGTTACTAAAGATGGGATTCATCCTATGTTGCAATTAGTAGACGGAAAATTCTGGGTAAGCAATCATGCACATGTATTACAAGGCAGTACAAAGCAAGATACCTTATTACTTTATTACATGCTATATAACGTCAATATAAGTAAATATATAACAGGAGCAGTGCAACCGAAATTATCTAAGAGAAATTTATTAAATATAAAAATTCTATGCCCTCCCATATCTAAGCAAAAAGTTATAGCATCTTTATTAGAAAAATGGGACACGGCAACTGAGAAAACTGAAACCCTAATCGCTTCTAAACTAAAACGGTTCAAGTGGCTAGTCAAAACATTAATAAAACAAAAACAATACATAAATGGATGGCAGGAAGTCAAATTGGGAGATATAGCAGAAATCAACAATGGGAAAAGCAATTCCCAAGATGCGAATCCTACAGGAATATACCCTTTATTTGATAGATCAATGTTGACCAAGAAGAGTGATAGATATTTGTTTGATAAAGAAGCGGTAATTATCCCTGGAGAAGGAAAAGAATTTGTCGCAAAATATTATTATGGCAAATTTGATTTGCATCAAAGGTGTTATGCAATTCACTCCTTTAATAAAAACATTTTTCCCAGATTTTGTTATTACTATTTAATGAGTAGTGGTAACTATTTTAGAAGTGTTGCTGTTGGTTCAACAGTCTCGTCTTTACGGCTGGGTCATTTTCAGAGGCTATTGGTTATCCTTCCCTCATTCTCAGAACAAAAAGCTATAGTCCAAATTCTCGACACTGCTCAACGAGAAATCTTTTTGCTTAAACAATTAGCAGAACGATACCAAGTGCAGAAGCGCGGTTTGATGAACAAACTATTAACAGGTGAATGGAGGATATCAACATGAATGATAGGGAAGCAGTTATCAAGCATTTAGAAATGATACAAGTAATTATTAATCGTTTAGGGCGGGATTCCTTTTTAATTTTAATGAAAGGGTGGAGTACGGTGATGTCATTAGTAATAGCTTTATTTGCGATGAGATATAGCATACCGTTTGTGTATATTATTTTTCTGCTTATTTTCCCTATTGTTTTCTGGGGATTAGATGCCTATTATCTCTGGCAAGCAAGATTGTTTAGAGGTTTATATGATCAAATTCGTAAGCAGAGAAAAACTGATTTCGATATGCGATGGTCAAAGGAAGTAGAAAAGGAAAACAAGTGGTTTAATGTTTTATGGTCACGTAACATATGGCCTTTTTATACTGCGCAAATCGTGTTTATTTTATCAATGCATTTCTTTAAACCATAGGAGAAATTTATGAGAGATGTATTTTTTAGTTTTGATTGGGATGATGTCTGGCGTTCCAATGTAGTTCGCCATAGCTGGGTTACCAAAGGTAACGATTCTAGAAACTTTAGGGATAGTGCTGAGATTGAGCGGCTAAAAAGATTATCGGATACAGCTATTGAAAAATGGATTGATGACCAGCTTAGTGATACGTCTGTAACCTGTGTACTAATAGGGAGCCAAACCTACAATAGCCCGTGGGTTGAATACGAAATAAATGAGAGCATATACAGAGGTAATGGTTTATTGGGTGTTTATATTCATCGTATTGAGGATATGTACGGTCTCATTTCACCACAAGGATTTAGCCCAATCCGTGGTCCACAATTATACGCCACCTATGATTGGGTTACTAATGATGGCTATAAAAATTTAGGTGATTGGATAGAAAGAGCTGCTAGACAAGTAGGAAGATAAGGATGTTATTATGACTACAAAAAAGGAGCGACCAGCCTCAGATGAGGGAATCACTGAATGGAACGATCACACTGGTCACCAGAATGTTTATCGTACGAGATAATATGACTTTGTCAAGCACCCATGGTTCACTTCTATATAGGTACTCAACATACGAGGCAACATAATGCGAGACCAATTAAAAATTGATGAAATGGTATCATCTCAGATACCTGCTTTGCGATTATTGGCAAAGTTGGGGTACCAGATTCTGTCACCTGCTCAAGCACTCAAAGCACGTGATAACAACTTCGGTAATGTTCTTTTGGAGGACATTTTAAGAGAGCAATTAAACGAGATTAATCGCATCCATCATAAAGGTCAGGAGTACCTTTTCTCTGAAGCGAATATCCAAGAGGCAATCCAAAAGCTGAAGCATGTCAAACATGAGGGACGGTTAAAAACACATGGAGCTATTTATGACCTTCTTACATTGCCGACTTCCTTAAAACAGACATTGGAGGGGCACTCCAGAAGTTTTGACCTCCATTATATTGATTGGAAGAACATAGAAAACAATGTTTTCCATGCTGTTCCGGAGTTTGAGGTGGAGCGCACTAATCCGGAAAAGACAGCTAAACCCGATATTGTTTTATTCGTTAACGGTATCCCTTTGTGCGTAGTGGAATGTAAGTCTCCCGAAGTTGAGGTAGAGGAAGCAATTTCTCAAAATATACGCAATCAGAGCGGGGATTACATTCCCCAATTGTTCTCGTATGTTCAGCTTATTCTGGGGATTAATAGAAACGCTGTTAGATATGCAACTACAGATACCAAGAAGAATTTTTGGAGTAGATGGCAAGAGCTTGAAGACAAAGAGGAGTATGTTCAAGCATTGGTTAATAAACCACTCTCTGCCGAACAAGAAGATGCTGTGTTTTCCGATGAGTTTGCACAATACCGCCGATTTTTCGCTGGTTCAAATAATCAAGATGACGGTCTAATTACCGAACAAGACAAGGCTATTTACAGTTTATGCCGCCCCGAACGACTGTTGGATTTAACCCATCGTTTTATTATTTTTGAACATGGTGAAAAAAAGATTGCCCGTTATCAGCAATTTTTTGTAGTGCGTAATGCACTAAAACGAAGCAAGCAATATCGTGATAACAAACGCAAAGGCGGTATCATTTGGCATACTCAAGGATCGGGGAAATCCTTAACTATGGTGATGCTTGCTCGAGCATTGTTGCTAGATAAAGAGATTCCTAATCCGCGTATCTTGCTAGTAACCGATAGAACAGATCTGGATGAACAATTGGGAAATACATTCAAGGCATGTGGTTTGGAAGAGACAAAGAAAGCGACATCAGGTAGAGATCTTATAGAACATCTCAAAAGAGAGGCAAGTATTATTACCACCTTGATTCATAAGTTTGACAAAGCCTTAAATGCAGAAAATTATATAAACGACTCTGCTGATATATTTGCTTTGGTTGATGAGAGCCATCGTACAAATTACGATCTTTTCGCCACACGGATGCGCAGGATGTTGCTTAATGCTTGCTACATTGGTTTCACCGGCACTCCGCTTCTAAAAGAAGAAAAGAATAGTTTTTCCAGATTTGGTAGTTTGATTGAACCGAATTACTCTACCAAACAAGCAGTAGATGACGAGGCCATTCTACCGCTCCTTTATGAGGGGCGGCTTGCGGACATTGAACAAAATAAAGAGGCAATTGACAAGTGGTTTGAAAGACATACAAAAGGTTTAACAGACGAACAAAAAGCCGACCTAAAGAGAAAATATGCCCGTGCCAATGTGCTCAATAAAAGCGATCAAGTTATCCGTATGCGTGCTTATGATATTAGTGAGCATTTTAGAGAGAACTGGCAGGACACAGGCTTCAAAGCACAACTAGTGGCTCCCAGCAAGTTGGCAGCAATTAAATATCACGAACACTTACAAGATATAGGATATGTAACTTCAGAAGTAATCATCTCGTCGCCGGACACACGAGAAGGTTATGAGAAAGTTGATGACGACTCAACTGATAGAGTAATTAGATTTTGGAGCAGGATGATGAAACTTTACGGTTCGGCAAAAGAATACGAGAAACAGATTATCGGGCAGTTCAAGGATGGGGAAGAGCCTGAAATTATTATCGTGGTTGACAAACTTTTGACAGGCTTTGATGCACCTAGAAATACGGTGTTATATCTGTGTAAAAAATTACGAGAACATACCCTACTGCAAGCTGTTGCTCGAGTAAACCGTCTCTATGAAGGTAAAAAATTTGGTTATGTTATAGATTATGACAATGTATTGGAAGAACTCAATAAAGCGTTGACGATGTATGATGCTTTTAAGGAGTTTGACGAAGTGGACTTAGCCGAAGCGTTGAAAGCCGCTAGTGAAGAAGTAGACAAGTTACCACAAAAACATTCCGATTTATGGGCTATTTTTAAGGAGATAGATCAGAACGACCAAGAGGCTATGGAACGATTCCTTGCTGATAAAGAAAAGCGTGACGAATTTTACGAATGTTTAACCGCTTATGGCAATACGCTTGCGATTGCTTTATCAAACGATAAGTTTCTTCGTGAGGTCAGCGATGAAGAGTTGAACAGATACAGGGATAATCTTAAAAATTTCTTAAAGTTGCGAAAATCCGTTCAATTACGCTATGCCGAGATAGTAGATTTCGGTGTCTACGAAAAGAGAATAGAGAAGCTTTTGGATACCCATATTCACTCAGACAAAGATGTTCTTCAATTGAATGAGCCTATCAATATATTAGATAGGCAATCTGTTGATGCTATATTAGAAGATAGTCCTATTTATGCTTCGCCGATGTCAACTGCGGCTAAGGCTGATGCCATTGCGCATGCAACACAAAAAACCATTAATGAAAAAATGGACGAAGATCCGGCTTTTTATCAGAAATTCTCAAAACTCATTCAAAAAGCGATTGATGATTTCAAGAATCGGAGAACTTCCGAAGATGTCTATTTAAATACGGTTGCAGATGCAAGCGTTAAGGTTGCTTCTAATGTTCGTGATGATGTCCCTGACAACATAAAGGAAAACGGTGATGCCTGCGCTTATTATGGTGTGATAAAACCCCAATTTGAAAAATCTGTCGAGAATGAACTTGCGGAAAAGGTTTCAGCGGAGACATCTTTGTTCATACAAGACGCTTTGGACAAGAGCAAAAAAGTAGATTTTTGGCATGACGGTGACTCACAAAAATCAGTTAAAAACGACATTGACGATTACCTTTGTGATGAAGTGAAAGCAAAATTTAATATAGCGTTGGATGGTGACCAAATGGACGAGATTATTTCCAAAGTAATGGATATTGCTAGAAGTAGGAGCCACACCCGATGAAGACCATCGCTTGTACTATCAACTACGGGAAGTCCATTATTGATTATGATTTATTGATAATGGATAGGAAATCGCTGGAGATAACGGTGTATCCCGATAAAAAAGTTATTGTTAAAGCACCCGCCAGTGCTTCTGTGGATGCAATAAAGAAATATATGGAAAAGCGTGTCCGTTGGATTAAAAAACAACTTATCTATTTCAGCCAGTTTGAACCCAGAACACCTCCGCGACAATATGTAGGTGGGGAAAGTCATCTTTATTTGGGGAGGAAATATCGTCTAAAGATTTTAATCGCGGATAGAGATCAGGTTTTGTTAAAGAGTGGCTACTTCCATATCCAATGTGTAAGGCAAGATCCGACTTATATATCTAAGCTCATGGAAGCATGGTATCGGCGGCGTGCTTTTGTATATTTCACAAATTTGCTAGACAGCTGCTGGAACGATTTTAGTAAAATCGGCTATGCTAAACCCAACCTGAAAATTCGGCAATTAAAAACAAGATGGGGCAGCCTTTCTACAAGAGGGCAACTTACATTGAATCTGGATTTAATCAAAACACCGAAGGAGTGTATTGAATATGTAATCATGCACGAATTGTGTCACCTTAAACATCATAATCACGGAAACGAGTTTTATAAATTGTTGGCTGGAGTAATGCCCGATTGGCTAGACCGTAAGCACAAGCTGGAAATGGTATTGGCTTAAGACACCTTATGGGGCTGTTGAAAAAGTATCCTTGAGCCGTAGGGGAGGGCTAACATGGGGCTGTTGAAAAAGCACCTCTATTGCACAAGTGTAACCGCTTTGCGCCCTCAAATTTATGCAAACAGTAGGGGCGGATTTGCATATCCGCCCTAAAGTTGAGTCCTCGCATAAATCTACCCGCTCTACGCCACGAGATCATGGTTACCGTAAACAAAATGGATAGAATGGATTGCCTGTACAGACACAACGCGTTAGGGTGGATATATAAATCCGCCCCTACGGTGCAGGGAATACTTTTTCAACAGTCTCACATGCCCTCCCCTACAGGTGGTTAACATAAGTTTAATGGCGCAAGCGGTTGGGTTTATGCGATGACAGTACTCTTTCAACAGTCCCATCTCTCAACAGGAAGGGAATGGGTCGTCATTCTAATGATGCGCCATCAATGTCATATCCGTTTGCAAGGGCAGC
This sequence comes from uncultured candidatus Poriferisulfidus sp., assembly GCA_965200865.1. Taxonomy (GTDB): domain Bacteria; phylum Pseudomonadota; class Gammaproteobacteria; order Poriferisulfidales; family Oxydemutatoraceae; genus SP5GCR1. Next base: position 2,378,568 of record CBDAVG010000002.1, read on the forward strand.
GGCGGGCATGGGTTTGCCGCCGGCTAATTGCACTTGTAAAAGTTCCAAGGCACCGTCTCCGCATCCTGCGTAGACTTTGCGCTTGGTGGTTTTGAGCCGTGCCGTTTCTATATCAGTTTCCATATCGTTGTCGCAGGCGCGTGCCGACCATATTCTCAATACTCGTTTGTCTAAATGGGTTTGTGCAATAGGCCATGGGTTGTGGGCGCGGATTTTGCATGCGATGTGTTGTGCCGAGTCGTTCCAATCGATCCATGCTTCTTGTTTTTCAAGTTTAGGGGCATAAGTGATGTCTGTTTCAGGTTGCGTGCAGGCTTGTGTTATCAGCTCATGTATATCGTCATCGTTATGGTTTAGCAAATCGGCGATTTTCTCGGCACCTAATGCGGCGAGTTTTCTTTCCATGCTGTGGGTTGTATCATCTTCGTTAATGGAACACTGATACTGGTTGATAACGGGACCTGCATCAAGCTCAAGCACCGTGCGCATCAGGCTGATGCCGGTTTCGGTATCCCCGGCTTCAATTGCTCGGGCAATGGGTGCGGCACCGCGCCAACGCGGTAGCAGCGAGGTATGAATGTTGACACACCCTATGGGCAGGCTTGCAAGGATTTCATCGGGCAATAGCATGCCGTAGCTCATCGTAATCATCAGGTCTGCTTGCAGGGCGGCGATGTCATCTATGGTCTGTGGTGTGTAGGTTTCGGGTTGCATAACTAGCAAGCCGTGCGTTAGGGCTTCTTGTTTGACAGGACTTTGGCGTTGTTTCAAGCCTCTGCCGGCAGGTCGATCTGGTTGGGTAAGGATTGCAGCGATGTCGTGTTTAGATGATATAACGGCGTGCAATACCGGCAATATAAATTCGGGTGTTCCGGCAAAGATAATTCTCACGGGGTATGCTGGTTTGATGTAACACCTCAGCGTCAATCAAGCGCATAAGGAATTTTGTCTCGTTTGGGTATTTTGCCGGTGCGTTTCATTTCTCTGACTTTTGCTAAAACCAGTCTGCGTTTTTCGGCAGAGAGGTAATCAACGAAGAGCTTGCCTTGCAGGTGATCCATTTCGTGTTGTATGCAGACGGCGAGCAAGCCATCGGCTTCAATTCGTATCGGTTCTCCCAACTCGTTTTGTGCTTCAACGACAATTTGTTCGGAGCGTTGTATGTCGGCGAAGATGCCGGGCACTGAGAGGCAGCCTTCGTTCATTAATTCTTGTCCGTTTGTTTCAGTGATTTTTGGATTGACCAAGCAGAGTGGTTTGTTTTGAGCTTCTGAGGTATCTGCGACCAGTATAGATTTTTGGATATCCACTTGTGTTGCCGACAAACCGACACCTTCGGCATCATACATTGTTTCCAGCATATCGTTTTTGATGCGTATGATTTCCTCGTCAAAGACCTCAACAGGCGCGCCTTTTTTACGAAGGCGTGGGTCGGGATAGGTGATTATCGTTAGCTTAGCCATGAGAATAATTATACCTTATTTAGGTGTTGTACAGGGGGTTTGGGTACGCGTTGTATCAATCACAATATCGTGCAAGTATCCGCGTAAATGGTTTGCGTGATTTGGTGGCGCGTGGCTGTTGTAGTGGTTCGGAACGGTACGTTTGGGTACGTGTTGTGTCAACACACAATATTGTGCAAGTATCCGCGTAAATGGTTTGTGTGATTTGGTGGCGCGTGGCGGTTGGGTTCGTGCAAGGACAACGCGTTCGGGTGGTTATCATAAATTTGGTGGCGCGTGGCGGTTGGGTTTGTGCAGGACGGTACCGTAGGGCGGACATGCGAGTCCGCCCCTACCATTTTCGTAAATTCAATGGCGCAAGCGGTTGGGTTCGCGCAAGGATAACGCGTTCGGGTGGTTTTCGTAAATTTGATGGCGATAGTGCCGGAAAGTGGCGAAATATCTAGTGTTAGTACCTTTTGTCGGATAGTAGCTACCATTCGTCGGAATGCCCGGAAATCGTTATATAGATTGGGATACCCTGTTTGCATGAGTAATTTCAAACTGCACAGGAGTATCAATATGAGCAACTATATTAAATATGTATTCACCTTTATCGTGTTGGGTGCACATTCCGTCAACGCGAATGTCAACACTAAAGCCGATGTGTTTTCCGATATTGCCGTTTGTATCGCAACCGCAGCGCATCAGTACGAATTAGATCCGTTATTGTTGTTAGCAGTTAAGTATGTAGAGACTGCCGACAGAACCGACACGCCGATACGCTACAACAAGAATGGCTCGTGGGACATCGGCTTGATGCAAATCAACACGGTATGGAAGGACACGCTCAATCGGTACGGCATTAGTTCTGACGACTTGAAAGTTCCCTGCAAAAACATTGCCGTAGGCGCGTGGATATTGGCAGACAAAATCAAACACAAAGGCACTTGGGAGGGAGTAGGTTCGTATCATTCAAACACACCGCACTTGTCTCAGAGATATAGAGACAAAGTCAAAGCGGTTTGGGAAGAATTAAATCAGCTCAAGTGGTCTTTGCATCAAAGGCAAGACAGCCCAAGCGCACGATGAAGCAGATCAATTTTATGCAGACGGGATAGGGTAGTGAGTATGGAAATCATAACACCCGGTGCATGGTCTATGTCAAAAGCCAAGATGGCTTTGGGCGGCGCACTCGTTATTTTCGTGGTGGCAACCGTTGCTATCTTCATCGGCTTTCAATCTGAACCCCGACCGCTTACCGACAGCAGCACTGAGATCGGATTTGAGACTAATCCCGAGGCACCGGCGGTTTATCCGTACGACAGCTTTGATAGAAGTGCCGACATAGAGACTGATAACACCGTCAGCGTTTCCGATTTCGGCAGTCGCTTGGATGCCGCAGACCAGCGTTTGAGTGCAATGGAGCAATCGGTATCACAAATGCAGTCGGAGTTATCGCATGATAGAGAACGCGAAGCAGAGACATTGCAGGGTTTATATTCGGAAGTGCAAGCCTTAAAAGGCCGGGTTGCGGAGTTGGCAAGTGCGGACAGCACTTTAGATGACTCCTTGAAACAGATGCAAACCACGATGCAAGAGCTGCAAGAACTGCAAGTAGATCAGCGTCAGGATTCCCGAAACGAATTGCCGGTTGCTGGGTTGAAGTTGCTAAGCGTTTCTATTTGGGATGACGGTGCGGTGGCAATCGTGTCTTTAGGCAATAGGAAAACTGGTTTGTCGATCGGTAATTTTTTCGCCGGTCTAAAAGTTGAAGACATCTCGGTTGCCGAGCAATCGCTCACCTTATACCAACCTTCCACCGACAGGCTCTACACGTTATATGCCGATGCAATCGTTTATAGGGAGGGGCACGCGCAATGAAAATAAGAATGAAAATGAAGCGGCGCACCAACAAGCTGTATTTAATCGCCGGACTATCCGTTGCCGGCATGTTGCTTTTTATGTTCGGCGCATCAAGTAGCACCGTCAATTTCCGCAGTCTGGAATTGAGTCCATTGCAGAAAAACCAAATGCATCATCTAGGCTTGCAAGAAGCCGAGATGCGCGAGTTTCTGCTCAAGCGAGAGATATACAAGGGTTATATAGACACCGACAGATTGTCACCCCACGAAGTGTTGGGGATTCTATCCAAGGACGAGACCAAACGCCGGCACTATGCACGTGCTGCGGCGCGTATCCGTTCACAGCTGATAGACAGCACCAGAAGTTTTGAGACGCTTTATTTACAAGAGGTGTCTCGTTTATCAACCCCGGGCTAACCGGGCATAACTTAGAGGAGGCTATTATGTTTTCAAAATTAAATTTATACATCGTTGTTTTGTGTTCCTTTTTGCTGACGGCACCGGTATGGTCGCAATCCGTTCAGGATTCCACCGACCTGCCGAAGATGCTAGAGAGTGATTTCAAAGCGATGGAATCAGAAAAATCTTTGACCGTCTTAACGAAAGGAAATATCAAAAAAACTTTCAAAGGTATGAAAGTCACGGTGGACAACACTTTTCCTTATGACGAATACCACGATGATTTACTGTATACGGTTGTAGAGCATTCCGGCAATCTGGCTATCAAAAGATACACCCCGAAGATGACTTGTCCGAGCATGAACAAAGAGGGTAGAGACTTGTGCCTTGCCGATGACAATAGACTCGCAGGACGCTCTTCCATAATGTGTGTGATTCCTGAGGAGGCTAAATCGTGTCTCGATTCTAACGGTGGCTATTACGAACTGACCCTAAGCGGTTTGCTGATGGGTGAGAGTTATGTGAGTTGCTGGTTTGAGAATGTACCGTTCTCCGGCCAGATGATGAGGTGTGGTTATAGCCAAAGGCAGCGAAAGGTTTATATGTGGGACGCATCGGTTGCAGGACAATGAGACGACATTGTGCTCCGTTATTTTACCGGCGAATGTTGATAGTGCGTTCCGGCTTGGGTTTTAGAAATAGGAATCGTTTTTATGCGTTGCGCACCGTGGCTTCACCTAAAAGGCATTGCAAAGAGAATAGTGGAAGGTATTCACGCTCATCTCGTTCTGTTGTCGGCACTACTCATGCCGATACTAATCGGCGGTTGCCACTCGCATCACGGCATGTCCGGCATGTCCTTTGAACAGGATAGACCGATGAATACGAATGCAGAACAAGATTTTTTTCAGCAATCGTTGGTGCCGCAACGAGCGGCAATGCAATCGCAGTCTGCCCGCATGTTGCAAGCGGATTACACCGAAGAGGAAAGCTATCTAAAAAATATCATGGAGCTATTGGAGCAATCCAAAATGCTGGCAGCGAATGCCAGACGGCAAATACAGCCGCAGCAACGCAAAGTATTCAACTATGGTGCTTTTGAAATAGACATAGATACCGTCATCTTTGCGATCAAACGTTATCTTGCGGCAGACGATTATACGCCACGCGGCTTTCAGGCACTGCCGCCGGCTCGATTAAGGGGGAGCTACTCCGATGTTGAATAGCGATTATAACGGCAATGCTTTTTCATCTGCCAGTGGCATTGCTATGGGCGACTTGCAGTTGTTGTTCTCTACGGTGTTGAGCATTTTACTTTTTATATGGTTCGTTGCCAGGTTGATGGGGTTGCGCAAAGGATTACAAAACGGTGTGTTATCTGAGGCCGGTTTTCTATTCGGTGTGTTGCGGACATTGACTCTGATCATTTTGCTTATGGCTTTTGTTTATTATTTGGTTTCAGCTTAACTGGGGATGTTTTTATGTCAAAGATTAGATTACTACTTCAAACCACGCTTGCCACGGTAGCAATACTACTGGTGTGGTCGGTGGCACAAGCGCAACTGCCGACACCGCCAAGTTTCGGTGGCGGCAGTAGCGGTGATTTTTGGGATTATTTTAGGAATGCACTCATAGCCATTTTCACGGTTGCTGCAGTGGCTATGCTGATTATTGCCGTGCTGGGTGCGAGTGGCGGATTATTGAATGCGCTGAAAAAAGGACGCGAGCAAGGCGAGTGGGGGCATTTCGCGGTCACGGTGATAGCGACGATTTTGGTTTTGGTGCTGATTATCTTCGGCACGGTGCAGATTATTCAGTACATAAACGAGATATAAAACATGGATATGAGGTTGCCGAAAAATAGAACCGCCGTTTGTTGCGGTTGCACAAACGGCGTAGCATTGTGCACGACTCTTACGTGTTGGGTAGTGTATGCATTGCAAAATGTAATATCTGCCGTACGCAATCAAATCATGCAAACCATTTTCTGGGTACTTGTACGATATTATGTATTGATACAACATGCACTCAAACCCAATCACTTGCGCCACCAAATTATGGTTTCCATTTGCTGGGTACTTGTACGATATTATGTGTTGATACAACGTGTACTCAAACCACCTGTAGGGGAGGGCTAACATGCCCTCCCTAAAGTACCATTCTGCACGAACAAAACCGCTTGCGCCACTTGGTTTTGGTTCCCATAAATTGGGTGGCGTACGAAGGATAATGTACGAATTTAGCAATCAAGTTAAAGTTCTGCATAATGTCACGTCGATTGACCTACTGGCTCAATCGGCGGTTCTATTTGTGCAGACGCAACATTTTCGGGAGGGCATGTTAGCCCTCCCCTACGGCCCAAGGATACTTTTCCAACAACCCTATGTTAGCCCTCCCCTACGGTGCATGAAATACCTTTCCAACAGTTCCACACGGAGATTGATATGAAACCTGCCGATTTCTTAGATGACGAGCCGTTGATGTTAAAAGGTTGCACAGGTTCGGAACTGAGCTTTGTGATTGTGGTTGCCGTCAGCGTATGGCTGTTGCTGTCGGCTCTCGTGAGCTTTGTGTTCTGGAATATATTTGCAGGGCTAATTATGTTCATGGTCATGACACCGTTCACGGTGTGGTTGGTTGCCGTTTGGTATAGCCGTCTCAAGCGTAGCCGTCCTAGACGATGGCATTTGCAATACTTGGCAGATCGATTTTATTGGACTGGCTATTTTCATCAATGCCGACATGTCGGCAATTTCAGAGCCAGCGGATCTTAAGCCAATGAATCGTTATCATTCAGCAGAAGCCAATTTGGTTGCACACATTAAGGCCTTGAGGCTTATAGCTACCGGTTTGTTTGCTTTATGTCTGTTGCTACTCGCCGCAGTGTTCTGGGTTGCAAGAGAGCATCGTTTATCGTTGCCTCCTGAGTTGCGTTTCGGTTCCAAGCTCACCACTGGCACGATAGAACCACACGAGATTTATTTGTTCGCCGGTTCGGTTTATCAGCAAATTTATTTGTGGTTGGAAGACGGCAACAAAGATTTCGTCAGCAACATACAAAGGCTTCGTTATTTGATAACCGATGATTTTTACCGTTTTTTAATGAAGAAAAACAACGATTTGGCTAGGCGCGGAGAACTCAAGGGACGCAGACGCAGTTTGCAACCGGCAGGCATCTACAAGCACAGCTTGGTTCGGCAGACTGCAAGGAATACATGGCTTGTGCAGTTGGATTTGATATTGAACGAGAGCTTGAACGGCATCAAAATCAAAGACGGCATCACCATTCGTGAGCATATCCCAGTGATCTACAAGGATATCAATTCTGCATATAACCCATGGGGCTTGTTGCTCGATGCGCCGGCAGAGCCATTGATTCGTATTCCTGCTGGTGATGCCGAACAAATACAACAAACCAAAGGAGGGAAGTGACAATGTTGAAGAAGTACCGTTATTGTAAAAAATCAACCGCTTGCACCACCAAACTTATGGTAACCAACCGTAGGGGAGGGCTAACATGCCCTCCCTACGGTACCGTTCTGCACAACTGCAACCGCTTGCGCCACTTGGTTTTGGTTCCCATGAATTGGATGGATAGAATGGATTGCCTGTACAGACGCAACGCGTTAGGGCGGATATATAAATCCGCCCCTACGGTACATGAAATATTTTTTTAACGGAGGCAAGTAACGATGTTGAAAAAGTACCGTCATTGTATGAACCCAACCGCTTGCGCCACCAAACTTATGGTAACCAACCGTAGGGGAGGGCTAACATGCCCTCCCTACGGTACCGTTCTGCACAACTGTAACCGCTTGCGCCACTTGGTTTTGGTTCCCATGAATTGGATGGATGAATGGATTGATTGTGCGGACGCAGCGCGCTTGGGAGGGCATGTTAGCCCTCCCCTACCCATGTTGGGTACTTGTGCCATCTCAACCGCTTCGCGCTCCCAGACTATGGTTTCCATAAATCAAATGGATAGAATGGATTGCCTGTACAAACGCAACGCGTTAGGGCGGATATATAAATCCGCCCCTACGGCTCGAGGATACTTTTTTAATAGCCCCAAATGACGATGCGCGAAAACTTCTTTATCTTTCTGATGTTGTTGGCAAACAATTATCTGCACGCTGGTGAAGCATTGCAACTTGTTTATAGAGACGAACCTATTCAAGTGCAGCTACGGGTCGGGAGCGAGCGACGTTTTATGCTCAAGTCGGCAGCTTCGGTTAAGGTCGGCATCCCCGAATCGTTGCGCAACAAATTATCGGTAACCACGATAGGCTCGCAAGTTTGGTTGCGTGCCAATCAAAGTTTTGAAGACCAAAAAATCATTTTCCAAATATCCGATTTTAAGATGGCTGACGCTAAGATGCCCAACCCCAAGATAATTCTGATACTTAGTGCCAGTTATGATGAGCCGCCAGGCGCACCCGTTTTGCTAAGTACCGATCCGGGCATTGTCGCATCTCAAGTCTCGGTTGCTGATTCAAACTGCGATATCGGTATGGTTGCACTTACTCGCTATGCTTTGCAATGGGCTTATGCACCGCGCCGTTTATTAACTGGCAACCCGTGTATTACCGCAACTGATTATCCCGCAGACCTCATAGATATTATGCGTTGTTTGAGGGTCAACGAGCCTATTTGCGGCGGTGGTGTGCTTGCTAGACCTATCGCAGCGTGGCGCACTACAGAACTCTATGCGACTTTGTTGGAACTTAAAAACACCTTGCAGACCACCGTTGCTTTGGATCCTCGCGCAATCGTTGGAAACTTCAAGGCAGCAGCACTCGCACATTCCAAACTGGAACCTGCGAATACTGCAAAGTCGGTGACTGCATTAGTCGTTATTGGCGATAAACCGTTGCGTCGCTCCATCCCTGAATCGCGCTGGCTTGATAAAACATCAGGCGATGAGCGCGCACCTAAACTTTAAGAACACGATGAAAGCGAATCCTTTAGTCTATGTTTTGATTGCGGTCATTGGTGTTGTCGCTCTGCTCATGTTATTGGTAAACGACAGAGACGATGATTTTTCGGACTTGCAAAACACCTCGTCCGAGCCATCGCAATCGCCCGGCTATTTAGCAGAAGATAGAGACAGCCCTTCGGAAGCCGTTAAGGCAGTGGGTTCCCAAATCAATGAATTACGAGAAGAGCAGTCGGCTTTTAAGGAACAGATTAATCAAACGGTTAACCAAATTCATAGTGAGTTGCAAACGCTACAAAGTGAGATTAGAAAACTTGCGAACCGGCAGAACAGCACCGCCCGTCGGAGCAATGTGCCGCAAACGAATATACCTGAGCGTGTCGACAACCGACAATCCAATTTTTCAACACCGGGGGACGAACCGATCGCGCCCTCCTTTGAACAGGTACCCAATACGGTACCCAATTATTCGCCGTCAAGTGTTCCGGCCGAACCTCGTTGGTTATGGATAGAGGATGTGAGTGTAAAAAAAATCCATACCAATGGCGCGGAGCATCTTGACGGCACCGTGTCCGAGTATTTGGATATAGATGCGATATCGGCGATTGCGGCATCCGACGATGAGACGGCGGTGGCACATACCATTCCGCCTGCCACCGTCATACAAGGTGTCACGCTCACTGCTGCGATAGGACGCCTGCCGGTGCGCGGGCAGTTGAACGAGCCTTGGCCGATCAAAGTTATCAGCACGATGGAAGGTTATGCGCCCAATGGTTATGCCGTTGATACCGCACAAATGATTTGGGATGGCAAGACATTCGGCGACGCTAATTTTGAATGTGTGCGAGTTGTCTTGACGCGAGTCACGGCAGTTTTGCCGGGCAAGGTAGTTAGTTTTGTGGAAGCCTCCGACAGCGAAAAAGGTTTGGGCTATTTGAGCGATGCTTATGGTCATCCATGCCTTAAGGGTAAGCTCGTCAGCAACGCTGCAAAGCAACTGACCGCCGAGGCGATTTTGGGTATTGCGCAAGGCATCGGCGAGGGTTATGCCGACACCCAGCGCACTCGCACGGTCAGCCCGGAAGGCAACACCATAGAAAGTATCACCGGCGAGGAAGTGCGGGTGCTTATCGGTCAGGGCTTTTCGCGATCAGTCGGCAATGTCAGAAATTATTTGGCATCTAGATACGATGTATGGGATGCGATTTATGTGCCTCCCGAACAGGATGTAGTAATCAATGTAGATCAACCGTTGGAGTTTGTTTATGACAGTAATAAAAAGTTATACGATGTTTCAGCCTTTGCTTTTAAGGTCGGTAGCGATAGTGGCACTCATCTTGATTGAGGCGTGCAGTTCCAAATTGCCGGGACACGATAGCGATCGCCGACCCATGTTGGAATTATATAGAGCGCAGATTGCCAGTGCCGACGGTGTAGACGGAAAGTTGAGCCACGGTTCTGCCGATCTAACAGCTTATACCAGAGATGCAAACAACGAATTGGAAGTGCTTTTCCCGTTGCTGCCCAACCCCAAGATTGTTTTATTCGTGTTTCCACATATCGCCGAAGGCGTGCCGGTGCCAGGTTATGCAACCGGCTTTAGCCTATATGAAAAAGACCATTATGCACTACCTACGGAGTATTTTTAGTGTCCATTTTTAACCTGTGGGAAAAGCATTTTGGTCTTTATCGAGGTGATAGGGAAGAGATGCCCGCTTACGTTCCGAAAAATATTACTCCTTATTTTTACTGGGACGGCAGCGGGCAATCTCACCTTAAGCAGCGAGATTTTCTAAGGGTTGCCGACCCTGGACAGAAAAGCCGATGTCTTTATTCGGCACCGGGATTTTTGGATTATCTAGGTCCGCGTGCCGACTTAAACGGCTGCGATATTTTGCTGAGGAACCTCAGCAATGTGGGGCGATTTTTTGAGCTGATACCGGCGGGTGTAGAAGGGCAATCGGATGCTTATGTGAAGGCGTTATTCAATAAGGCGGTGCCGGCTTTCTCCAATGTGATACCGGAGAACGAAAAACATCTATGGTTTTTGCAGTTCTTTTTGGAAGACGAAGCCTCGCTCGATTCGGTTCACGAACATCTAACGGCTTATGCTAGCAAGCAGTTGTCGGAGGCATTATCAGGAAATAGATTTACGCAGAGTTGGTTGGAGCAGTTGCGCGCCCATCTAGAGCAAGCGAGTCAACCGCAAGGTTTGTTCTTTGACCAACAGGTTTCCGGAGGTGTGTGGCGCGCCCGCATCCGCCGAGTGCGTCTTTGCTTATGGCGAGACGGCGACGATGGCAAAGAAGGCGATGCGATAGCCGAAGTATCCGAGAAATTGAAAAATGCTTTGGCGCAAGCGAACATCAAATTGATTGCCGATACGCCGACGGGTTTGTGTCGTTGGCTGACGCAATGGTTTGCTCCGTCATCTGCGGATGATGTTCAGCCTTCGCTTTCAAAAGGGCAGGCGGCGCAAGTCGGATTCGGTTTGCTGGATGACGACATGGGGGATTTGGTGAAACGCGCATGTCAGGGGGTTTATCCGGGTAGCGATGCAAACGGTAACTGGTATTTTCGCAAACAAGCGACGCGTTTTGTTTGCTTTGACGGCTTGGTTGATGAGCCTGCCATTGGCGTGTTGACCGCCGAGCAGAAGGTCGGGATGCAACGGCGCGTGCTGTGGGACAACATGCCGCCCGGCACCACTCTGTCTTTGACGATACAGTTCTGTTCTCAAACAGAAATCTCTGAGCATATACAACAGCTGATGGAAAACTCCAAAGGGGGTTCGGCAGAAGCCAATGCCAAATACGAGATGGCACATCGCGCGCAAGAATATATGGCAGCTGGTCATAAACTTTACAGAGTCTACGGCGGTGTTTTTGTGCGTGGCGAGGATTTGGAGCGATTGAAATCCAATGCGATACAAGCTGCCTCTATTTTGAATGCGCACGGCTTGCGGGTGGTGGCACCGCAATATGATCTGATTGCGCAGGATTGTTTTTTGCGCGCTTTGCCTTTTTCTTATGACCGCAACCACGATCGTAGACCTTATATACGCCGTAGCCGACTTTGGTATAGCGATCATATCCAGCGCACCGCGCCGGTTTGGGGGCGTAGCACTGGCACCGGCAACCCCGGATTTTTGTTTTGGAATAGAGGCGCGCAACCGCTCACTTTTGATATCTTGAACCCTGAGGATAGAAAGCGCAATGCCCACTTATTAATGTTAGGGCCCACTGGTTCGGGCAAAACGGCAACGCTGATCTACATGTTGCTCCAGTTGATTGCGATGCACCGTCCGCGGCTTTTTGTCATTACTTCGTTGCCGGCATTTGGCTTATTCGCTCAATATCTAGAAAGCCTGGATGTGAGCGTGAACTATGTGCGTATCGGCGAGGCAGATGTGAGCTTGCCGCCGTTTGCGGATGCGCATAAATTATTGTCTTCACACGACGGTGACAGTTCCGATGGCGATTCCAATGGGCGTAATGCAGACGATGTGTCGCGTGATCGTCTAGCTGAGATGGAAAGCATTGCCAAGCTGATGATCACGGGTGGCGATGCACGCGAAGAAGCAGATTTGAGGCGCGCCGATATGAACATGATTAGGCGCGCAATCATTATCGCTGCCAAGACTGCCCAGAACCAAAACCGGCAAACCAAAACCTCTGATGTGGTCGCTGCAATGCGCGCTTTGGCAAGCAACAAACAGAGCAGAGAGGATATCTTGCTAGATGCTTCATCTGCAAACAAGCTCATCGCGTATGCTAATGCGATGGATTTGTTTTGTCAGGGCATGACCGGGCAGATTTTCAATCGTGAGGGTAGCTTGTGGCCTGATGCCGATGTTACGGTGATAGAGTTGGGATGCTTTGCCAAAAAGGATTATCAAGCACAGCTATCGGTTGCGATTTTGAGCTTGCTAAACCAAATCAACGAGACTGCCGAACGTAGTCAATACGAAGACCGGCAGCTGCTCACCGTAATAGACGAAGCCCACATACTGCTCAAGAACCCATTGGTTGCTCCGATGCTAAACAACATCATGGCAATGTGGCGGACTTTTGGAGCTTGGCTGTGGCTGGCAACGCAGACATTGGCACAATTTCCAGAGAATGCCCGGGAAATGTTGAACCAGCCAGAATGGTTGATTGCGCTCTCTATGGATCAAGGTGAAGTTGAGCAGGTTGCCCGCTTTAAGCATTTATCCGAAGACCAGAGGTCGCTGCTGTTGTCGGCAAAAAAAGCGTCGGGCGATTATGTGGAGGGTGTGGTCATCTCCGATGTGCTGCTGACTTTGTTTAGGAGTGTGGTACCTGCTTTGTCGTTGGCATTGGCACAAACCGAAAAATCTGAGAAGGCAGTGCGCGCCGAATTGATGAAGAAATATCATTGTAGCGAGTTGGATGCGGTTCATCGAATCGCAGAGGCTATTAAACAAAAACGTGCCAAAGGAGGTGTACGATGAAAGCGAGTATTTTAAGAAAGTTCGTTTGCGGCGTTTGTGTGTCGTTGCTGTTTGCAACCGTCGACTTAAACGCACAGGGCAATCTGATTGACAACCTCAAGGATTATATAGAGTTTAGTGCAAACCGATCGCCGCCGGCACCGCCTAGAGAAAGCAGCCTCTATGTGGGTGCTGAACTTAATTTGGATGCACGGCTTATGTGTAGCAAATTTGACCCCAAGCTGTCGGTAGATTATGCACTCACCGGACTTAAAGAAACGATGAGCACCATAGAGTCCATACCCAAAACGGTGATCTCGTCTTTGCCGGGCGTGGTGTTTTGCCGCGCTTTGCCAGGTGTTTGTGAACTGGCGCAAGAATATACCGCACGTTATGAAAATCGTTTTAATCTTGCGGTCAAGAGTTGCGAGCAGATGATTGCCGATGCAACACAAGGACGCAACCCGTATCAAGATATCATCGATGTGACCGTTGAAAATGCTTGGACTCAAGGGTCGTCACAAAACAAAACACCGTCTCAAGTGCAAAAGGATATGTCTGATTTTAAGGATAAGGGTGTTACTTGGGTAGGCAATGAGAAACACGGCGGGCGCGGGCAACGTCAAATTAGACCAGTGAGGCACACCATCGCTGCCGGCTGGTGCATCGCCAATGGAGAGAGTCGCACTGATTGCGAGACCTCAGCGGCACAAAACGAATATACCGAAACTTGGCGTACGGTTGCCGAATTGAAACAATGGATTACTGATGTCGCAGGCGATATTGGCTTTTGGATTTATGAGGGTGCACCGGCACCGCAAAGTTATCCGGGTTTGGGTCTCAACGCCAAAGTCAGCGAACGCGAACCACTCATCAAGGCAAAATTGGAACAACTGATGCAAACACCAGCAGATCAAATTTACGATATAGACCCGGAGGATTTGGAGTTCCTGAGTTCTAGTTCGCAACAAATGTTACCGCGGATAATAGCAACTTTGCAGGTTGATCCAAATAAGCAATGGTTATTGGAACGGCTTGCGAACGAAATTGCATCTGCACAGGTTTTGGACCAGGCCTTGCTCGCCCGGCGATTATTTCTAATAGGTTCTAAAGAGCCCAATCTCTACACACATAAGAAATTTATCTTCAACGAAGTGGGTCAAGCAATAAAACGTTTGAATGATGAGATTGATCAGTTGTTGATGGAAGCCGAGGCTCGTGGCAAGGTTGTCTCGGATTTTGTAATCCGTATTCTAGAGAGAGCGGAACGAAGGCAACGCGCACGCAACAATGTTTCACCCGATGTGCCGCGCGCACCCACACAGCCGTGATAGGTTTGATGTGCCATGAATGTCAGCTTGTCGGTATTTTCGGAATGGGAGCGAGCCTTCACGCTATACGGTTGGCTACTCAACAATTTTTTCACCGATATTTTATTTTCGTCGGGCATCGTGTTGGCAGTTATGATTTTTGCGCTGTTCTCGGCTTGGTATACAACGGCGAGTGCAGGCGATGGAGATAAAGACACAAATCGCTCACTGGAGATGCGCACGGTTATCATCGTGCTTGTCTTGCTGTTCGCTTTTTTCCCGATCTTCAGAATTGATGCGGTACAGGTTTTGGATTTGTCGGGCGGCTGTCAAGAATACGGCAAGCGTGTAGCGTTTGAAGAGATGACCGTCTTTGATGACTTAAAACAAGAATTGATTGCCGAGACCGACGATGTCAAAATCCCTCTGTTCTGGGCATTGATACATAAAGTAGGTGCCGGCATCTATTATCAGATACTTGACGGTTTGGATTGTTTCACTGATTGGCGTGCAGTGGAGACCATCATCAGAACGAACAAGATACAAGACCCGGCGATATTGAACGAATACCATCAATTCGCATCCAAATGCTACGGGCAGGCGCGCTATCAATATCAAACTATAGGTTATCAAGGTGGCGGTGTGCCGCCTTCGGCAGATGACCTTGCCTATTTAGGTAGCCGTTATTATCTAGATACACCAGGCTATTACGATGCCTTTTTATTGCCGACCCGACTGCAACGTTGGCAACCCAATTTGGTGAGAAGCTGTTTGGCGTGGTGGCTGGGAGACGCTACAAATAAAGGGTTGAGGGAGATTTTGCTGGAACAGGCAACGGCACAGCTGCCTCCAGTAGAGGCAGCGAGTATTTTAGGATCGGGTTCGCAGGATGTAGAAGATCGTATTATCAAGGCGATGCTCAAATCAAATCCGCTGGAGCTTGCCCACTTGGGAGCGATGCATTCCGCTGCTACCAACTCGGCTCAATCTTCGGGTGATGTTTTGCATATTGGGGGTGTGGCTTATATGTCGGGTGCAGGTTTGGCAGGTTTGTCTGAGCAGGTGTCCGCAGCTTTCAATCACACTTATTTACTCAAGCGCATTGCTTCGTATGCACAACCGATTGTTTTGCTAGCACTGTACTTTTTTATCCCAGTGTTTTTGCTCGCGACCGGCTTAAGGTTGATAGGTGTTTTGTATTATGCAGCGTGGGTTTTGGGTATCCAAGCGATGCCGATGATCTATGTTCTAGTGGCAGCACTGGATGCCAAAGTCACCGAAAGCCTTTATCAAGGAATCGGTCTGTTCAATGTCAATATGGATCGCTTGATTATCGCTTATGTCTTTTCATATTTACCACTGATTTTTTCTGCTGCCTATTTCGTAGTGCTGGTTTTGGCAGTCAAAAAAGGCTCGGCACTTGTAGCATGTCATTGGGCAATCATGGCAACCGTTAGGCATACAGGAACAGGAAATTGACCATGAATCTCAGACGCAATAAGCAGGCCATTTTTTCGATGGGCACTGGTTATAGGTTGGGTTATATATTGGGTGCGCTGATGCTATGCTTGACCGCTGCCAGTGATGCAGGTTTCGTCTCAACGCAGGACACTACTGTGGCATCGGCAGCTGTTCGTATCTATACCGTAAAACCGAATGAAATTTTGGGTATCTCGCAATTAAAGCAAGAACCGTCAATCTCCGATGTGCGGGTTATAGACCTCTCTGTGATTCCTCAAATGGAGGCTGTGTTCGGCGCGCATGTAGGCAGTGATATGAACAGTACATCTATCGCTGAGCTTAAAGCCTTGGTTGCACAGTTGCCGAGTTCACAGCTACAAGCACTAGCCAAAGCGCAAATGAATCTCTTTGATTTACAAACTCGCTACGATGTTGAGATTGACGACTTGCCTGTGGTTGTTTTTGAGCAAAACAAAACCCTTTATTTGTATAAAGGCAACGATGTCTATCAAGGATTTCTACGATGGCAGCAATCAAAAAGATAAGCAAATATATGTTAATCGCCGGTGTGTGGTTATGCTGTGCATTGCCTGCACAGAGCCTAGCAGGCTTTAATACCGCGCAGTTGATGTATAGATCCCTCCAAGTCAAATGCTTGGATTGGCAAATCATCGGCTTATGCTTTTGGTTGAAGTGTAGCCCCAAATGCAGTATCAGAGTCACTCCTAAAATATCACACTATCTGCCCGACCTCACGGTTACCAATAGTGCCGGTCAATGTCCTTGGGCGGAAGCAACACTGCTGTCGCTGAAGGAACCAGTGAACATCTTGTCTCAACTTGCTGCCAAAGCAGTCGGTGGCAACCCCGGACAAGGCGGTCGGTTGGGTCGCTATGCGATGAAATTCAAAGACGCTATGGTGGTGGGCAATCCCACCGCTATATTAGGCTCCAAATTTAATGTACGCTTTTTGTGCAAAAGCCAAAGCAAACCAATGCACATCTATTTCAATTCCAGGCGCGGGCTCAATGCTCTGACATGGCGTGGCATTGATTTAAGTTCATGGCAAGGCATAGGCGGCACCGACTTAGATAGGATAGAAAGCTGGAAGCCTGGCAGCCGTATGGTTGGCAGAAGCGAGCCGTTGAATGATAAAGTCACCGACGACCTAACGATACTTGACAACGGCTGGGGGAGCATTTATCCGAGACGAGGCACCGTATTAAACTCCAACGATGTCAAAGCAGGGGCAGTGATTGCCCAGCGTGCGATTGAAATCGTCGTCCGCAACCCTGACGACTATCAAAACGTTACCACTGCCGAAGTTGATGACGACGAACAATGGGAGTTGTGGGGAGACTCCGACGCAACAAGCTATGAGCAATGTCACGCCTCAGGCGGGAAATGGCAACAAGAGATGCGTAGCACATCGTTGGCAGTTACCGGCCGATGCATACAACAACGCTCAGTGCAACAAGTTGATGCCGGCGACGAAGCCAGCGACCGCTGGCAAATGATCTATCCTTATGTGGAAAACGAATGTAGCTCATTTGACGAACGCGCCCAACAAAAAGACGACTGGTCGGCAGGCAAAGCCTCCGCCGAGGCAGCCTATGGCTATAACTTCTGGCAAAAATATAAATGCTGCATCCCCCGAAGCGGTCGCTACCTATTCAGCATAGAATGGTAGACATTAGGCTGTTGAAAAAGTACCACTATTGCATAAACCCAACCGCTTGCGCCACCAAATTTATGTAAACGGTAGGGGCGGACTAACATGTCCGCCCTACGGTACCGTTCTTTACTACTGCAACCGCTTGCGCCACCTGGTTTTGGTCTCCATAAACGAAATGAATGAATGGAGCTGTTGAAAAAGTACCGCTATTGCATAAACCCAACCGCTTGCGCCATTGAATTTAAGAAAACGGTAGGGGCGGATTTGCATATCCGCCCTACGGTACCGTCCTGCACAAGCCTAACCGCTTCGCGCCACCTGGTTTTGGTCTCCATAAACGAAATGAATGAATGGAGCTGTTGAAAAAGTACCGCTATTGCATAAACCCAACCGCTTGCGCCACCAAATTTATGTAAACGGTAGGGGCGGACTAACATGTCCGCCCTACGGTACCGTTCTGCACTACTGCAACCGCTTGCGCCACTTGGTTTGATCTCCATAAACGAAATGAATGAAGCTGTTGAAAAAGTACTGCTATTGTAAAAACTTAACCACTTGCGCCATTGAATTTAAGAAAACGGTAGGGGCGGACTAACATGTCCGCCCTACGGTACCGTTCTGCACGAACAAAACCGCTTGCGCCACTTGGTTTGATCTCCATAAACGAAATGAATGAATGGAGCTGTTGAAAAAGTACCGCTATTGCATAAACCCAACCGCTTGCGCCATTGAATTTAAGAAAACGGTAGGGGCGGACTAACATGTCCGCCCTACGGTACCGTTCTGCACGAACAAAACCGCTTGCGCCACTTGGTTTGATCTTTCTCCAAAAAGTAGACCAAAAAAGTCAGCGGACGTATATTGAATTCCTTCGCATCTTTGAAGCATCGTACATCTTTCATTAAGAATTTATTAATTTTTAGCATTTTTATAAACCCTCTGCTTGCAATATCTCTCTCATTTATGGCATACAGAAATCACTATAAGACTCAGGTGGTTTGGGTACGAAGTCCGCGTTTTCATCAAAGCCTAGGTTATGGACTTCTACGTAGGTACCTTTTTTTTCTAAGTAAATTAACGAGATGTCTTTGGGACTCAAATGGCGGTTTAAGATTTCATTACGCGCTTGCTGAATTAGACTCTCATTATGTGTTTCTATGATTAAGTTATTATTGCCCATTTTTGAGAATACCGTCAATATGCTTACGAGGGTGGCTTGAGCTTTAGGATATAAGTAGACCTCCGGATGTTGCAATAGAAAAGTACAATTTGTATATGACATTGCGGTTACGAGTATAGGCAGAACCTGGCTTACACCATAACCAACATCTGCTATGTTTGTAGCCTGTGTTTTTCCAATCTTGAATTCCAATTGAAACGGATCTTTCGGTGACTTGCCGAGATTCTTGAATTCAATGGCAGTGAATAGATCGGCAAACTGACCAAAATTATCTAGCTGTTCTTTAAGGTATTCCCAGGATTCCTTATCATCAGTAATAATATCCTTCAGCTGTTCGGGAATATCATAACCGTATGCATCTCCTGTGATACCTTGCGCTTTATAGGTTCGTTGGGGAGCAGCACGCGTAGGTGCGAAGCTATAATATTCAAAATCTAAAAAACTTGACCGGGTCAAGTGAGTGTTGTTATAGACATCGTACTCGTCATCCTTGTGAAAGTTTCTTTCTCCAACAAATTTAAGAAGCTCCCTTTCCTGGTAGCTGGAATCGGTATCGTCTCTTACAACTCTGAGATGGTGGGAGGGTTCGCCGTCAGGAAAGAATGTCAATTTGAAGTACTGATACAGCCCTGTAAAAAACATAGTGGCTTGCTCCCCTTTTCGTGATACGACAGTGAAATGCTTTTTAGAACCAGTTTCCTTCAAATCAATTTGAGGTTTCTTAAATGGTTCCCTAGGTTCGCTAAAGATAAATTTAATATCACCGTCTCTAAAAGAGAGAAGCATTTCTTTTATAGCCGGATCATTTGCATCAGGCTCCTCGCCGAATGTAAATTCTAAATAAAAATTTAGTATAGCTTTATCTTCGGGTTTAATCTCACAACCTAGCTTGAACTCAGTGTTTTTAGGTTTTGCCCTTTTAACGATATCCGTAAAATCACCCATATCGTAAGGTTCTCTATTGAAGTTTATAGTGCGTCTTTCATTTGTCGGACCATATCCGGATAGAAAACGTGCCATCGCTTGGAAGCAACCTAAAATAGTGGATTTGCCGGTGCTGTTTGCTCCGACCAAAAAAGTCAAAGGTCGTATGTTCAATGTATTTTCGCCTTTGAAGCAACGGACATCATTCAGTATAAATTTATTAACTTTGAGTTTTGCCATCGTTTTAGTCTGTTTGGTTTATATTCGTCCTGCGGTTGCCACACTAAAAGTATACGACAATGAAAATAGGCATTGAAATTGTAGGGGCATTAGGGGCATTTATTGTTATCAAGCAGACGTGTCTGTGTTTTATATTGATAAATGCTGCCACCAATAATGCTAGGATTCTTAAAATCTTTCATTAATGGTTTGTCGTGTGTTACCAGTAATTTAGTATTGGATGCTTTAGCCAAAGCTAGAATGGAAAGGTCTTCCTTATTGGACTTGAAATTAACCTCGCTATTGTTTAGCTCCCGCTCGGCTTGTTCTAATTTTTCAGAGGGTATTATTTTCATGATATTTTTACTTTTATATCTTATTAAGAGTCGAGCAAATTTAATATTTTTTTCGTACTCACTCCAAAAATTATTATTTTCAGGTGGAGAGATTAATTTTATTTTTTTGTTCTCTATGCGTTGCCTTAGTGGTCTCATGTCCTCAGTCTCGTCAATATAATTTACGACCATGTTAGTGTCTATGATTACGCACATGGCTAATCTTTCCAGCCCAATAATTTATGACTTTCGGACAAGAAGAAATCATTATAACTATCGGGTGGATCGTCCTTAAAATTGCCTTGTTTATCAAAACATAGATTGTGAACTTCTACATCTCTACCTTGCGCTTCCAGATAGATCAAAGAGACATCTTCCGGCTTTATGTTGCCTTTCATGATATCAATGCACGCTCGATTAACCATGTAATCGCTATGTGTTTCTATGATAAAAGTATTATTTTTCTGTTTTGCCAATGTTGCCAATAATGATGCGAGAGCCGCCTGAGCTTGGGGATGTAAATGCACTTCAGGTTGTTGCATTAAAAAAATATGCCTTTCCTGTGTTAATACGTGCACAAGCAAGGGTAATATCTGACTAACACCATAACCTACATCAATCATATTCGTTGCTGCCCCCTTTCTGATTTTAAGTTCTAACTGAAACGGGTTGCTTAATGAACCGCCAAGTTTCCTTACTTTAATATCAGTGAATAAGCCGGACTTTTCACCAAAATCCTTAAGTTTTTCATACAATTTTTTCCAATGTTCAGGATTTTTAACGCTTAAATTTCTAAGTATTAAAGGAATCTCGCTACCAATTGAAGTTTCAGCATCGCTCAAAGGATCATAGGTTCTCTTGGGTTCGGAGCGGATAGGTGCGAAACTAAAATATCTAAAGTACAAATTTAAAAGTTCCTCCAGATTCTTATCCCTAATAAATTCAATCCATTGTTTTTCTTCAAAACTAAGTTTTTTTTTAGAATCAGAATCTGGGTAATAGTCAGTATAGTAAGCTATTAGAACTGTCAAGCTATGAAAAAATGAGTAATTTTTGTCTTCTCTCAATGAGATAGTGAAAATTTTTTTGGAATTTTTCTCTTCAATTTTCATTTTTGATTTTCTATTTTCTTGGGTGGTGCCAGCATTAAGAAATATTATTTCACCATTGTCAAAAACGAGGCGAACTTTTTTCGTTATAGGATTTGCACTATTAGCCTGTTCGCCGAGAGTAACCAGCAATTCAAATTTTGATTTATTATTCTTCTCGGAAATCAGATCAAAACCCAATTCAAATTCCTTTTTCTTGGGTCTTGCTCTTCTCGCAATATTTTCAAAGCTACCCATTTGAAAAGGGTCCGAGTTGAAGTCTATTGAAGATTTACCTCCGGACAAAAAAATGTTTTCTTTAAGATACTCGACTATTGTTTGAACACAACCCAAAACAGTCGATTTGCCAGTGCTATTTTCTCCAACCAAAAAAGTCAGCGGACGTATATTGAATTCCTTCGCGCCCTTGAAGCAACGCACATCTTTCATTAAGAATTTATTAATTTTTAGCATTTTATGAATCTCTGTTCACAATATCCCACTCATTTATAACATATAAAAATCATCGTAAGACTCAGGTGGTTCCGGTACGAAGTCTGCTTTTTCATCAAAGCCTAGATTATGAACTTCTGCCCCGCCACCTTTTCTTTCTAAGTAAATTAACGAGACATCTTCAGGCCTCAGGGCATTCTCCAAGATTTCACCACGCACCCGTGCAATTAGGGATGTGTTATGTGTTTCTATGATGAAGTTATTATTTCTAACCGTTGAGAGTATTGACAACATACTTAGGAGGGAAGCCTGCGCTTTAGGATATAAGTAGACCTCTGGATGTTGCAGTAGCAAAGTACAATCCGTAAATGACATTGCGGTTACGAGTATGGGCAGAACCTGACTTATGCCATAACCGGCATCTACTATGTTTGTCGCCTGTATTTCCCCAATCTTACATTCCAATTGAAAAGGATCTTTCGGTGACTTTCCGAGAAGCTTCGGCTTAATGGCAGTAAATAGATCGGAAAATGCACCGAAAGTCTTCAGTTGTGTTTCAAGATGCTTCCAAGATTCCTTATCATGAGTAATAAAATGCCTCAGCTGTTCAGGAATATCATAACCGTATGCATCTAGTGTGACATCTTGCGTTTCATAGGTTCTTTGGGGTGCGGCACGCACAGGTGCTAAGCTAAAATACTCAAAACCTAAAAAATTTGACGGAGTCAGATTATCGTCATTATAGCTGGCAATGTTTTTGTCGTCATCCTTGTGAAAGTTTTTTTCTCTGAGGAAGCTAAGAAACTCCTCATCCTCATCGCTGGAGTCGGTGTCGTTTCCTACAACTCTAAGATGGTGTGAGGGTTTGCCGTCAGGGTATATAGTCATATTGAAATACTGATACGGCCCCATGAGAAATATGAGGGCTTGTTCTCCTTCTCGTAGCACGACGGTGAAATGCTTTTTAGCACCAGTTTCCTTCAAATCAATTTGAGGTTTCTTAAATGGATCCGCAGGTTCGCTAAAGATAAATCTAATATCACCGTTTTTGAAAGAAAGAAACATTTCTTTTATGATCGGATTATCTGTATTGCGTTCCTCAGCGAATGTAAATTGCAAATCAAAATTTGATATTGCTTTATCGTAGGGTTCAATCTCAAGACCCAGCTTGAACTCAGTGCTTTTAGGCTTTGCCTTTCTAACGATATTCGCAAAATCACCCATATTGTAAGGTTCTCTATTGAAGTCTAAAGGACATTTTTCATTCAACGTAATATGTCCGGATATAAAATGTGCCATCGCCTGGAAGCAACCTAGAATAGTTGATTTGCCGGTGTTGTTTGCGCCGACCAGAAAAGTTATCGGTCGTATGTTGAATTCCTTGGCACCTTTGAAACAGCGTACATTGTTGAGTATTAATTTGTTAACTTTGAGTTTTGCCATCGTTTTAGTTTGTTTGGTTTAGATTGAAAATAATTTCGGTTGATCGGCAAGTTATTGGTTGTTAAGTATAAGGTTTATACGATAAGTATGCAAATCCAATCGCTTGTTTCTTATCCCATATCAGTGCCACAACGCGATATAATACCCGAGTGTTCGGGGTATAGCGCAGTCTGGTAGCGCGCCTGCTTTGGGAGCAGGAAGTCAGAGGTTCAAATCCTCTTACCCCGACCATTCATATGTAATGATTGAAATCTGTATGTGCGCCTGTAGCTCATCTGGATAGAGCATCGGCCTTCTAAGCCGAGGGTAGCAGGTTCGAATCCTGCCAGGCGCGCCATAGAAAATTGCCGTTGTTTATGCGAGCAACTACGATGGCGTAAATTATAATGACTTTAGACGTGGTGGGCGTAGCTCAGTCGGTAGAGCGCAGGATTGTGGCTCCTGAGGTCGTGGGTTCAATCCCCATCGTCCACCCCATATTGATACCGATCATTCCAACCCCTTAAGAGAAATGGTTCGCCCCTACGGGCGATTATCATAAATTTGATGGATGAATATATAAATTGCGCTAGTACCGCGCACGCTGAAATTGATGGAGAAAATGGCTCCTCGGGACGGGCTCGAACCGCCGACCTAGTGGTTAACAGCCACCCGCTCTACCAACTGAGCTACCGAGGAATGCCGGATGTGGGTATTCTAACATGTACCCGTTATCCTTTTATTCTTTGTTTCTATTTCTTAAACGATCTCTAAGATCTATAAAAGCGTTTATTGATTTCAATATGATGTATATGACGGAAGCCAATAAACCAAGCAGACCCAGTCCAGTAATGATAGTCGAAAGAATCGGATGTTCTAACGATGAACCGAATAGCGTTGTTAGCATGGCGAATCCTCCTAGTATTATTAACAGTACTAGCTCGGCTAGATTGTTAGTTTCTCTTGACGACGGAAACTGTGGCTGGTTTAAGACCGCTTTTTCCATAATTTTGTCCTTCCTCCTATTAAAAAATTACAGAAAAATTATAACGCAAGGATGTTTTATATGCAAAAAAGAATCGCCGATTGAACCAGTAGATCAATCGGCGTGACGTTATGCAGAACCGCAACGTATTAGATGGGGCATGCATTACAAAATGCAAGAACCGTCGTTTGACCTATTGGCTCAATCGGCGTGACTTTGTGCAGAACCTCCACGACCACCCCGTCAGGCTTCGCCTGCCACCCCTCCAAAGGAGGGGAATTGATGAATAATGACCGGTTAATTGCTTACAAATTCCCCGATTCTCTCAACGGCTTTTTGTAGTTCTTCAAGGCTAACTGCGAGGGAAAGTCGCAAGTGGTCTTCTATGCCGAAGGCGATGCCGGGCACGGTACTAACATAGCTTTGATTGAGCAGTCGCTCGGCAAGCTCCAAGTCGTTCGACACATCGGGATGGCGAGCAATGGCTGCCGAGAAATCGGCAAAGGCATAAAAACTGCCTGCAGGTGTGGGTACTGTAACCCCATCCATGTTATTCAATTCGGAGATTAAGTAGTTGCGTCGCTCGGCGAAGGCATCTCGCATCGTATAGACATCTTCCAAAGATCCCTCTAGTGCCGCTTGCGATGCCGCTTGTGAAATAGAGCAAGGGTTAGAAGTGCTTTGCGATTGTATCTTTTTCATTGCCGCAATCAACTTGGCAGGGCCGGCAGTCCATCCGATTCGCCAACCGGTCATGGAATAGGCTTTGGAGACACCGTTGACGAGAACACATCGAGAATATAGTTCGGGGCATACATTCAGAATATTGCAGAAGGCTTGATTGTCAAACACAAAATGTTCGTAGATATCGTCGCTACAAATAAGCACTTGCGGATGCTTGATTAACACTTCGGCGAGTGCACTTAAATCCTCTGCATCGTAGACACTACCCGAAGGATTATTCGGGCTGTTTAAGATTAGCATTCGCGTGCGCTTATTAATGTGTTGTTCTAATTGCTCGGCAGTGATTTTGAAACCTTGCTCCAGAGTAGTTTTAACACTAATCGGCACACCATCGGCAAGCTTGATAATTTCGGGGTAGCTAATCCAGAACGGCGCAGGCATTATAACTTCGTCGCCTTTATTCAAAGTAGCCTGACATAGGTTGTAGAGGCTGTGTTTGGCTCCGCACGAGACGATGATTTGCTCACTTTCATAATCCAATTTGTTGTCGCGTTTTGTCTTATTTACAATCGCCTCTTTGAGTTCGGCAACACCGTCGACGGCGGTGTAGCCGGTCTTATTTTGTGCAATCGCCTCGCATGCAGCTTGTTTGATGTGTTCGGGTGTAGGAAAGTCGGGTTGACCTACGGCTAGGTTGGCGATGTCTTTACCCTGCGCACGCAATTTATTAGAAAGCGCAGAGATACTAAGGGTTTTAGAAGGACTAATTTTTGAACTTCGTTCCGAAATGATTTGCATAGATTCCATGTTTAGCTGTGTGGGAAAGTGTAAAGTATAAGCTATTTTAATATCAAATCGTTATTAGTTGGCTGAAAAAATAGCATCATAATGAGTGTTGCTTAAAATAAAAACCGTAGCTTCAACCGCCACACATGTATGTCTCGCTCGGCATCCCCTCTGAGTGCGAAGGCTCTTGATCGGTCAATAGCATTGCCGTTCGGATCTAAGCCGGTATCGTTCAAAGGATTACCGTCGTCTGCACGATGTTCAGTATCACTAAACAAGTTGAAATCCAAATCATCCATTAGTCTGATGTATTCGTAGCCTGCCAAAAATTCTATATGGTCGGAGATACGCTTTTTAGAGCCTATATAAAAGGAGGCTGCTTTCTCAAAGTTGCCGGTAAATATCGGTGTGCGGTCGCCGGCCACGATGTCGCGTATAAAAGCACTTGTGCCTCCTGCACCATCGGTATCTAGGTAAGAGAGTCGTGAACTTATACTCCAGTCATGTGGCAATCTACGAGTCCAGCTTAGATTAGCCCCCAAGGCCTGTGATGAATTGGTGCGAGCAGACCGTTCTGTAGCCCGAGGCACATCTATAAAATTACCTGTCTGTATCTTTCCATGTTTGGTATGGCTTGCAAACAGTTCCGCACTCCAAGTGGAGTTCCCTGTGTTATAGATAAAGTAGGGATTGAACGCATGTAGTGGTTCATAGTTTCTTTCTTCTATCGGGAAATAGGCAAGGCCATAGCGTAGATAAGACATATTAATGCCGAGCCGCCACCACTGATCCTGCCGGGTGTCGGTGCTGTAGCTAATGCCGCCGAAAATGTTCGGACCTTGCG
This sequence comes from uncultured candidatus Poriferisulfidus sp., assembly GCA_965200865.1. Classification (GTDB taxonomy): domain Bacteria; phylum Pseudomonadota; class Gammaproteobacteria; order Poriferisulfidales; family Oxydemutatoraceae; genus SP5GCR1. Next base: position 2,405,029 of record CBDAVG010000002.1, read on the forward strand.
GTCTGCTGTAGTGACTACGGTAGCTAAAGAAAGGGTTGTACGGGTCGCGCGTATAAGCAAGGTGGTAGAAGAACGAACCTGTGTTGTTTTTCAGGCCATCGCCGTACCAATAAATCCCATGCCTGCGGGTGCCTATACCCAAAGGATTACAGATATAACCTGTAGGTCGTCCGCCGACTTGATCCCAGTGGGTATAGCCGTTGAAATAATAAGTTGCAATAGACCGCTCAACCACCGGTAGTGTATCTAAGGCAGCAATTTTTTCTATACCGAAAGGTGCTTTGTCATACCCTACTCTTAAAGTTCCGTATTGAAACTTGGATTCTATAAAAAGCCTATCCACATATTCAAGCCGATGGCCGTATCTGTTATTACGGCGCACTAAATCACTTCCCCACCCTAAACTCAGTTTTGTATTCTCAGTCATAGACCAATCCAGCGATAATCGGCCTCTGGGAATATGAAAACGCTCGCTGTCGGTAGCGGGTGTCGGACGACTAAATACGCTGGTTGCATTTTCACCGGCAATAAACGCCCGGTTGTCGTGTCCTTGAAAAAAATCCACTTGTGCCTCCATAGAACCTTTGAGTATAAAATTACCCCCTCCGAGTTCTATGCCTCGTCCACCACCATGAGTAGGTTTTGATGTTGCGTGCAATGGCATCAGGTGATTCGATTGGGCATAGACCCAGTTGCTGTGAACCGATAAATATATCAAAGTGAATGATATAACGGTAGATGATAAAATTTTGAACTTAAACATGTACCCCCTCCTTATGTTTATAGTAAAAATTTACCATAAGCGTAAAGATATTACAAAAATCAGGCTATCATATACAGCTCTTGCTAATCACTTTGGATAAATACAATGGAAAAACTTAAATGCGCCGCGCTGCAAATGAACAGCAGTGCGGACTTGTCGGATAACTTGAAACGCTGTGCAGACTTAATCAAACAAGCGGTTGATCAAGGTGCACGTTTAATCGTGCTACCCGAGACTTTCGCTTTTATGGGCAAATCTATGAAAGAGCAGTTAGATATAGCTGAGGAAGAAGGGCAAGGCAAAATACAGGATTTTCTCTCTCATCAGGCAGCACACCATCAAGTGTATTTAGTGGGCGGCACGGTGCCTACGCTGATAGACGAAGAGGCGCGTGTTCATGCGGTGTGTCCGCTTTATGACGACAAAGGCGAGTGCATAGCAAGCTACAAAAAAATACATTTGTTTGATGTAGACTTACCTGAAAAAGGCGAAAGCTACAGAGAGTCGTCTGTCTTCAAGCCTGGTTCGGAGGCGGTAGTTGTGCCGACACCACTGGGTCGTATTGGGCTTGCGGTGTGTTACGATTTGAGGTTCCCTGAGTTGTTTAGACTACTGCTATCAAAGGGTGCCGAAATTATTGCGTTTCCTTCTGCGTTCACCAAGCATACTGGCAAAGCGCATTGGCATTTGTTGCTACGCTCCCGAGCAGTGGAGAACCAAGCGTGGGTTATTGGTGCGAATCAAGTAGGCAGGCATGCAAATGACCGCAGTACTTATGGACATAGCGCGATTGTAGAACCATGGGGACATATAGTAGCCGACGCTAAGGAGGATACCGAGCAGGTGGTAATTGCCGAGATAGATTGCGAGCAACAAGCGAGATTACGGCAGAGTTTTCCTTGCTCGCAACATCGCAGCATCAAAGTATCTTTATGATATCAGCAAGTGTTGTTGATAAATCTCCGCGCCCAAACTTAACCGCTTGCGCCATCAAATTATGCAAACCACCCTAACGGTCGCGATTCTGCACCAACAACCCATTCATTCATCGAATTTATGATAACGGTAGGGGAGGGCTAACATGAGGCTGTTGAAAAAGTGTCTGCATTAGTACATTCCCCTCCTTTGGAGGGGTGGCAGGCGAAGCCTGACGGGGTGGTTGCAAAGGTTCTGCACAAAGTCACGCCGTTTGTGCTACCGCAACAAACGGCGGTTCTATTTTTCAACAGCCTCACATGCCCTCCCTAAAGTACCGTTCTGAACGAACAGAACCGCTTGCACCATCAAATTATGCAAACCACCTTAACGGTCGCGATTCTGCACCAACAACCCATTCATTCATCGAATTTATGATAACGGTAGGGGAGGGCTAACATGCCCTCCCTAAAGTATTGTACTTGTATCATCTTAACCGCTATGCGCCACCGAATCATGGTTACCGTAAACAAGATGGACGAATGGATTGACTGTGCAGACGCAACGCGTTTCGGGAGGGCATGTGGGGCTGTTGAAAAGTATTCCATAGAATTGTAGGGGCAGAATAAAGCCGCCGATTGAGACAGTAGTTCAATCGGCATTTCAATTATCCGCCCTAACGCGACGTACTTGCACGATTTATACATTTATCCATCAAATTTATGCAAACCATAATCTTGTGGCGCAAAGCGGTTACGGTTTTGCAGGACGGTACCGTAGGGCGGATATGCAAATCCGCCCCTACCGTTTTCTTAAATTTAGTGGCGCGTGGCGGTTGAGTTTTTACAATGACGGCACTTTTTCAACAGTCCCATGTTAGCTCTCCCCTACAGTTCAAGGATACTACTAGAATAGTTCCTTTTGCAGTGATGATACTTGATTAGCAGTGCTATTGATAAATCTTCGCGCCAAATTGAAATCCATTCTGCGACGATAGCGTCCGTCCTCTCGTATGCCCTTAAAGGGGGTAAGAAAAATATCCTCCGTATTGCGCCTAAATGACTCTATCGCATCGTTTAATTTTTCAATCAATACCGACAAGTTCTCGCCGAAGTCTCCGCTGATGCGCGTGATGAATCTGGACGAGTGTTTAATCTGATAGTCTTTTATGTCGTCGGCACGACAAAACCTGATGCTGGGTTCTTTGATATTGTCAAAAGATATAAATCCCAATTTGCCGTCCGGATCGTTAAAACGTACTCGCCGATCCATTTTGGGTTTGGGCAGTTGCTCTTCAAGTGCGTTCAGCATCCCTATAGGTTTATTGCCGTAATAGATTGAGACATCGTTGCTTACCTCAGCGTTAAACAGTGCAAGGCATACAGGGTTTTCAGTATCGTTGAAAATCGTATCGTGCAAAAGTATATAGCTACTTAGCCTCTCTCTAAACAGTCCACTCTGCAAATAGCTGGCAGGGATTAGCACAGCTACATGTTTGCAGTTAATTAGGCATAATTCCAAGCAGTGTTTGTAGAGATCGTCGTGTTTTGTTTCGGGGTAAGGCAAGCCTCTACGGGTTGCAGAGTTTCGCGCCAACCATGGAGGGTTAGTGATACAAACATCGTATCCTTCCGGGAAAAGGTCTATCGTATTTCTCCTTTCGACCTTCTCGTCGTTCGGCTTGATATCATAGGAAACAAATTTCCTACACAACCCTAAATCAACCAGCGTCTGTATTATGTTGTTGGCACCAGCAAACGGTTCTAATATACAAGTCTGGGATATGCTGGCCTGCTTTGCCCATTGCTTGAAAGGTCTTAATACGAAAGGGTTACCCAATGTATAAAACCTGCCTTGTGCTCGTTTTGAATCCATGTTTTCAGATAATCATATAGTCGGGTATTGTGGCGATAGAAAATACAATATCAAATACCAATGGCTTTCGTGTCTATGAAAGCGGTAGCCCTTTGCCGCGATTCAATATATGGTCGGGGTCTAGCACGGCACTGAGTTGTCGCATCAGTTCTATGGTATGGGGATCTAGTTCCTGCTTGATGAGATCGCGTTTACTCAAACCGATACCGTGTTCGCCGGATAGGCTGCCGTTGAGTTTTAGTGTCAGTGCAAATAGCTCGGCGAGTGCCTGTTGTGCGTTTTTTTCTTGTTCGGTATCGTAGAGGATATTGACATGCAGATTGCCGTTGCCGGCGTGTCCGAAGTTGACAATGTCTATGTGGTTCTGTTCGGCGATCCTATCCAGTCCGCGCACCAAGTCGGGCAATGCAGATATCGGCACCACGATGTCCTCGTTGATTTTGCATGGCTTATAATTCCTCAACACTGGCGATAATTTTTTTCTGGTTTCCCATAGTGCTTTGCTTTGTTGGGGATTGCTTGCGTGCAATGTGGAATATAACCCTTCGTTTGCTGCCGCTTTATGAATTGCCGCGATTGCGTGTTCCACGGTGGCTTCGCCGCCATCGGCTTCAACGATCAACATTGCCTGTACCTCAGTTGCGATATCAAGGTCGGTATGATTTTTCAATAACTCCAAGCATTTATGATCCATTAACTCCAGTGCACACGGCGTTTCGTGTTGTGCCATGATGTCGCATACTGCTTGCAGGGCAGTTTCCACTGAGCGATAATCCAAGCGCATGCAATGTTTATGTGGAGCCAACTTGCTTAGTTTTAAGATTGCTTCGGTGATAATCGCAAGCGTGCCTTCGGAGCCAATCAGTAATCTAGTTAGGTCAAGTCCGACGACGCTTTTGCTGGTGACCGAACCGCTCCACAAAGTCTCCCCAGCACCCGTGACCGCTTTAAGTTTTAGGGTGTTTTCGCGTGTTGTGCCGTATTTCACTGCCCTAGGTCCCGCCGCATTGCAAGCTAAGTTTCCGCCTAGTGTGCAGAACTCGGCACTGCTCGGATCCGGAGGCCAGAATAATTGTTCGGTTGCGCAATAATCTTGTATCGCTTGATTACTAACACCAGTTTGTGCGTGTAAGGTACGATTGACGGTGTCTATTTCTAAAATGCGATTCATACGCTCCATGCACACTACAACACCGCCGTATATAGGTACTGTAGCACCCGTTGTATTCGTGCCGCGACCGCGCGGCGTGATAGGCAAATGGTGCGCTCTACACAAGCGGACAATTTCCACGACTTCATCGTGTGTTTGCGGCAAGACCACTGCTGCCGGTTGTGCGTATTGTTTGCTGTTATCGCATCCATAAGGCAGACAATCGGCAGCCTTATGAAGCACCTGTCCGCGCTGTGGGCAGATTGCCTCTAGTTGTGATATGTGGTGCTCGTCTAAAGCGACGGGAGAGTCGGGTTGTGATAATTTTTCGTTGGGTACGTTCATCTCTTTTCTCTTATTGTTAGATTATAAATAAACATGGGGCTATTGAAAAGATAATCGCCATTGCATGAACCTAACCGCTTGCGCCATTGAATTGACGATAACCACCCGAAACGCGTTGTCTTTGCACAAACAATCCATTCATTCATCCAATTTACGGTCACCTACCGTAGGGGAGGGCTAACATGCCCTCCCGTAACGCGGCGCGCTTGCACAAACAATCCATTCATTCATTTCGTTTACGATAACCACCCGAAACGCGCTGTCTTTGCACAAACAATCCATTCATTCATTTCGTTTATGGGAACCAAAACCAAGTGGCGCAAGCGGCTCTGTTTGTGCAGAACGGTAATTTAGGGAGGGCATGTTAGCCCTCCCCTACAGGTGGTTATCATAAATTTGATGGCGCAAGCGGTTGGGTTTGTGCGATGACAGTACTTTTTCAACAGTCCCAAGGTTTTACCCTGCGATTGTCAACACGACGCTTGCCAAGAACACGCCGATGATTGAAGTCATTGCGACGATGCTCCCGATGAATAATGCAACTCCCCATTTACTAATGTCTGCGCGAAGTTCCGATTGGGCAGCTTTTATTTCCGCTATCTCGGATCTTACCTCAGCCTTAAAGTCCGACATGTCGGCTTTTATTTCAGCCTTAAACTCTAGTATCATTTCGTATAGTTTTTCGTTGGTTATATTCATCTCTTTCTCCTATGGTTAGATTATAAATAAACATCTTGCTAAAGCAAGATGCTGCTATAGGAAAACATTATTATCCGGTGTCTAATAGCACGATTCGGAAAATTGACCAACGGTAGGGAAAAACCGACGAACGGCAATATCTGCCCCTACGGGTGGTTATCATGAATTTGATGGCGCAAGCGGTTAGTTTAATCTAGGAGGCCTTCTAGAAGTACCCTAACTTGCACTTGTATAGTAACTCCATTAGATGCACTAGCTAATTGAGGTCTGACATAGTCTCCACTAGGTTCAAGGTATAGATTCTCGTTTATCACAGACAAGGGATTGTTTATGAAATCCATATGATTACCATCGTCATCGTATCTGTTCAGACACTCAAGAGATAGCATTCCTAAACCATGTTCAGGATCAGGACCGGGGTCCCCCATATCCACTGCACAGCTCTTGACTATAGCAACTGATGTCACTGCAGCTTGAAGATCTGTTAATGGTTCTTGCCACCTATATTCAGGATAGTGTCTTATAAAATAGGCAACTGCCCATATAACACCACCAATATATGCAGTAGCTAGTGAAGTCCCTTCACTTGCTCCTTGGGGAACTTGATATGGACCCATTATACAGAGATTTTTTGCTTGATCTCCACAGAAGTTGGAGCCTCTACCTCTTTGAGTAGATTGACCTTCAGCAGGGCAAAAACCATTAACCCTATATATCCCACAATCACCAAATTCATTACAATCTAATATCCATTGAAGATACTCAAACCCACCAGCCCCTATAGGATAGGGGAGATTTCTGTAGTCATGGTTTTTTCCTACGAGACCTTTTAATGTATTAAGTTCTATATTGGTATTCCCTGTAGATGTAACAACAACAGCCTTAACATTTTCAAAATCAAAAGGAGTTTCTGCAATTGAATTTGTAAAGTCTTCACTATCAGCCACAGTAGCAATAGCCCCAGGGTATAGGTTGTCATATACATCTCTTCTGGCTGTGTTTATGTATTGAAAAACATCACCATCGACAAGAGAGTTTAATATACGTTTTTGAGATGCTGGATGTCCAGATCTACTACTACTACTTTCAAGAGAGAACATGGTTGTAGTAGTTTCACCATAGATAGGGAAATTAGCTTCATTCCATTCAAGAATTGCATAAATCCCGGTAAGGCGATTAAGACATATAGAACTTTTTTCTGTAGTAGTAACATCTGAGCAGTGACTATCAAACCAGTAGGGTTTGTCACCACAGGTACAACCATAGAGTGGATACTCCTCATGATTAGGATCGCAATAGGGTTGCCCCAAAACTTCTCCGCAGGTACAAACCAGCAGAGAAAACAATAAGAGTATTTTCTTTACCATGAGTTTATTATTTTGGGAACTATGCACATTATTTTGATAAGGAGTTGGGGATTAATTGCCGATTATAAACCACTATCTGGGGCTGTTGAAGAAGTACTGTCATTGTAAAAACTTAACCGCTTGCACCCTCAATTCACGATAACCATTCGCCGCGTACTCGCATAATCAATCCATTCATCCATAAAATTCACGCAAACGGTAGGGGCGGATTTATATATCCGCCCTACGGCACCGTCCTGCAAAACCGTAACCGCTTGCGCCATTAAATCATGGTTACCGTAAACGAAATGGATGAATGTATAAATCGTGCAAGTACGTCGCGTTAGGGCGGATATATAAATCCGCCCCTACATTTCGTTTAACATTGTGGTTTTGCACAACATGTTCAGGTTCTGCACTAGACCATTCCCCTCCTGTGGAAGGGTGGCAGGCTTCGCCTGACGGAGTGGTTGTTGAGTGTCTGCAACAACTAATTCCTCATACCTCATACCATTCATCCCATATTCTCTAACGTTCATCGGAATGTTTTCCAGCCTCCTGCCATTCTCCAAGCACGCTTCGGATGTTGCAGTCCTCAACCCGACCTACTCGTTGATATTCACCGATTTCACACTATTCAAAAGGAAGCGCAACTGTATCAGTGTGTTTGAGTTTGTAGATCGTAAAGAGCTTGAGTATCGTGCGAATATACCGATGACGCTGGTGACAGTGGAATTAAACAAGTTCAAGAAAAGCTACCATGAGCTAATTGATATGGCGGAGAAGTGGTGCTATATTATCAAACACTCGGCACACTTAACAGCCGAGGCAGTAGCCTATTTATCACAAGACGGAGGAATGAAGATGGCATTAGAACATTTAGAGAAGATATCGAAAGACGACCAGTTATACTGGGACGCTATGGCGCGCAAGAAGGATCGGGTAGCAATTCAACTGGCAAAGAGCGATGCGTTAGAGGAGGGTATGCGAAAAGGTCGCGTTCAAGGCATGCAAGAACAGCAACGAGGGATTGCTTTGAGTATGTTGCAAAGAGGCTATGAGGTTTCGGAGATTTCCGAAGTGACAGGTTTATCAGTCGCTGAGATTGGACAGCTAACAAAGATTCGTTGATTATGCAACTGCAACAATCGGCGGTTCTATCTGACGGGGTGGTCTCGTCGTATCTGCACACAATCCATTCATTTCGTTTATGGGAACCAAATGGCGCGTGGCGGTTTAGATGGTGCAAGTACAATACTTTAGGGAGGGCATGTGGGACTGTTGAAAAAATAGAACCGCCGTTTGTTGCAGTAGCACAAACGGCGTGACTTTGTGCAGAACCTTTGCAACCACCCCGTCAGGCTGCGCCTGCCACCCCTCCAAAGGAGGGGAATGTACCAATGCAGACACTTTTTCAACAGTCCCATGTTAGCCCTCCCCTACAGGTGGTTATCATAAATTTAATGGCGTAGGCGGTTGGGCTTGGGCGATGACAGTACTTTTTCAACAGCCCCGAAGTTCTACTGCGCGATTGTTAACACAACGCTTGCCAAGAATACGCCAATGATTGAAGTCATTGCGACGATGCTCCCGATGAATAATGCAACTCCCCATTTACTAATGTCTGCGCGAAGTTCCGATTGAGCAGCTTTTATTTCCGCTATATCAGATCTTATTTCAGTCTTAAACTCTGCTATCTCGGATCTTATTTCAGTCTTAAACTCCGACATATCAGATCTTATTTCAACTATCATTTCATATAGTTTTTCGTTGGTTATATTCATCTCTTTTCTCCTATGGTTAGATTATAAATAAACATCTTGCTAAAGCAAGGTGTTGCTATAGGAAAACATTATGATTCAGTGTTTAATAGCACGATTCGGCAAATTGACCAACGGTAGCTAAAAACCGACGAACAGCATAACACAGCGTATTCTATGGCTCTCAGGGTTCGTCAAATGCCCCGACAATCCATTGAGGTTTTGTTTTGCCTTGAATGGCAACGATATCAAAACGACACGGCCCATCCCACGGATGTGCTTGCAAGTAGCTCTCGGCAGTATTCGCAATGCGAGATTGTTTATGACGATCAACACTTTCTACAGCACCACCATAATCATCGCTTTTGCGATATCGCACTTCGACGAACACCAGGGTGTCTTTATCTTGCATAATTAAATCTATCTCACCGTGCCGAGAATAATAATTACGCATAAGCAGTTTAAGCCCGCGCCGTTTTAAGTATTTGAGCGCAAGATCCTCGGAGTAATGCCGTCGTCCGTCCGCCTTTCTCTTATTGCTCGTGAACCAGCGCAAAGGGTTTTCCTTTATTAAATTTTGCCCAGTTCAAGCGTCTGTGTAGACGGCGATTTTCATCTGTGGAAATATAGCCGGTTGCGCCGTCAAGTTCGGTATTGCTAATCGCAATTCGCCTTATTGTGTTAATCAATCGGTATGCATCTTTACCCAGTGCATACAGTCTAGGAAGTTCTTTGACCTTATCGCTATCCGGATAGCGCACGCGGTCAACGATAAAAGGAATATCGTTATAGACCAAGCCGTCGAGTTCGCGTAGCAATTTTTCCTTGCCCGGTTCGTAGGCGTGCGACGACGCATAAACCGGAAGTTCGTCGGCGTAATAAAACTTCATCAAAGGATAGATAAGCGTTGCATTTTGATAGTTGGCGAATAATACTGCGGCGTTAATATCGTCTCGTATGCGTGGTCTGAAATCCAATTTTTCCCCTACAACCTTTTCTATATCGGTATATCGTTGTATGCTTTGATTTAATTGGAACAGTGTTTGCACGCTAGGTGCATAATCATCAAACTCAGTATCGTAATAATAAATATCCTGTATCGTACCTTCAAGCTGAAGGTAGACATCGGAGAATCGGCGTACCATGCGCTCGCCCCACTTGTTATCGGCAGCCATGACTACAACTGAGTTATATTCTTCGTCCAGTAATTTTTCAGCAATTTGTTCGGCTTCGTCTTCCGGATAAAGCCCGAATTGAAAAACCTCGCCTTTGGCGATGTTTTTCTCATCGCTTGCATAATTGAGTGTGATGGCAGGTGTCGGTAGCGGGCTATGCTTTAACAATGAATCAACATTCTTTTTGAGCAACGGACCAATGACCATATCTGCCCCTTTACGGGTAGCCTCTTGATAAAGTTCAACAATATTCTGCTTTTGGTTTGAGTCATAGATATCGATCTGCATTTCTTTTTGCGAGACAGTCGGCGAAGTGTTTTGAGCCTCCTTTTGTGCGGCTAGAAAACCGTCTCTGATAGTTCTACCTATGTTCACATACTCACCAGTCAATGGCAAGATCAGGGCAATTTTTTCGGGATGAAAATCAAAATATGCCCAGCGTGAGAGTAGTGCCTCAAAGGCATAATCCGGCACCTCCAAGAAGCTATGTTCGTCAACCCAGCGTTGATAATCCTGCTCCAGTTGCGTTGTGTCTATCTGTGTTGGGGTTGCCAGCAGTGCTAGCTCAAGCCACGCTTCCAGTTCTTCGTTTATTTCTTCACTTGCTAGCCGTTCACGGGCATCTTCGGGATTTATAGCAATCACGGTTTGCCAGATTTTGTCGGTGTTTGGCGAGTATTCGTTTTCATTCAAGAATTTCCTAACACCAATATAGGTAGCTAAACTTTCTATATATCTATAAGTATTTTTTAAGCCGTCGGCGCGCAACATCAATGCCTTTTTTTTAAGTACATCGTCGCCTTCGTCTATCAGTGCTTCGGGCAATTCCGAGACTACCTTTTCTGGTTGTTTGACTTGTCTATAGAAAGTGGCAGTCAAAATTCTTTTATCGAGTACGGCTTGAGGTTCTAGCACTTCTTCGTTTATTGCGATTAATCGCTGGTGAGCATTCAATAAATGTTGTCCTTTGATCAGCATTCGGGCACTCTCCAGTTGTATTTTTTCTTTATGCGGTGAAGGCAAGTTCTCTGAAGCTTCCCATAACACTTCGGCTGCTTGTAGATATTGAGCCTCGTCTGCCAAGTTTTCTGCTTGAACATAGGCATAATTCAACTTAATCTCATCTATAGGATTGAGGCCGTGCAACTGAATGCCAGCGCAACCGCTGACGAGCAACCCAATTAAAATGATGACAAAGTGTTTTTTATATTGCATCTATACATACCTTAGAGAAAGAGAATTTATTTCCGCCGATTGCTGTTATTCTACTATACATGGAAGCCATGGATGCCAAAGGCACACTGTATATCGTCGCAACGCCGATAGGTAATCTAGCCGATCTTAGTTTTAGGGCTGTGGAAGTGTTGCGTGAAGCTGATTGTGTGTTATGCGAGGATACTCGCACCAGTTCTGTTTTATTGGCGCATTATCAAATCGCCGCCCCCAAATTGAGTTTATATGCGCATAACGAAGCCCAACGGTGTAATGCTCTTATTAAAAGGTTAAAACAAGGACAACAGCTTGCCATGATAAGCGATGCTGGCACCCCGCTGTTTAGCGATGCTGGGCATTTGCTTGTCACTGCTTGCCATCGCGAGCAGATCCCAGTAGTGCCTATCCCGGGTGCCAACGCGGTTGCTGCCGCATTGTCGTGTGCAGGTTTTAAGTGTGATCGCTTTGTCTTTGAGGGTTTTTTGCTGGCGAGACAGATTGCGCGCGTCAAACACTTGCATACTCTGAAAGGAGAAAATCGCATCATGGTTTTTTTTGAAGCACCACATCGGATTACTGATACCATCAACGATATGATAGAGGTTTTTGGTGCAGAACGCACTGCTTGTTTGGTTAAGGAGATTAGCAAAATCCACGAACATATAATGCGTGGCAGCCTATCCGACATCAAACGCTGGCTTTCCGAGTCCGAAAGACAAAGCAAGGGTGAGTTTGTTATACTATTAGATGCTTATGTATCAAAGCCCGAAGCCGATATCACCATAAAGGTTGAGGATTTAGTGCGGATATTATCTGAGCATTTGTCGCCCAGCACAGTAGCTAAAGTCGCAGCAACGCTAAGTGGCATGCCTCGCAAGCATTTATATCGCAAAAAATAGTTATTTAGGAACGCAAAATGAACGATACAAAAACTTGGTATTTTAGATTTTTTACATCTTTACACAATCTACAAAATGGTCGCAAACTCTGGCTACTTTCTTTATTGGCTTTATTTTTAATGCACCAGAGCATCGTTGCCGAACAGTCCGAACCCCATCCTATTATTGATAAACCAGTACCGGGCTATACGAGATCCGAACAACTCTCCGAGATGACGCTTGAGCAGCTGCTGAAACTCAGAGACGAGTATGCGACAGAAATGAAAACCTTGAACAACATAGTTACAAAGACGCACAAGAACGACCAATATCTAATCGACAAGCTCCTCGCTTACGACCGTGAGCGGATGCGTATCATAGAAGTTATTCCGGTGTTGATTGAAGATTACGATATACAATCACCTTATAGCGAATCTTTGCTCCGTTATGCAGAAACTTTTGAAAAGCTGGACAAGCAGTATAAGGGGAAACTCAAAACACTAGAAGATTATCGTTCTTATGATTTTCGTTTGGGGATGGCATATATGTCAATGATGGCATCTTTGCAAGAGCAGGCGGATTTATACCAAAGCTTGCACGCCGACATGGAAGACGAAGATACCGCTATTGGTGCGTATATCAAACAACTTAATATCGCCTATGCGGAAGTGGAAAAAGCAAGCGACGATATAGGTGAGTTCAATACCATACGCCATCTAAGCCGAGAACTTGAACGCATAGAACAAGAACTGAGAAGCCGTCGTTAGTTAGTCCATTCCCCTCCTGTGGAGAGCGCAGCCTGATGAGGTGGTCGTGGCGGTTCTGCACCAACCCAACCGCTTGCGCCATTAAACTTATGTTAACCACCTGTAGGGGAGGGCTAACATGGGGCTGTTGAAAAAGTGTCTGCATTAGTGCATTCCCCTCCTGTGGAGGGGTGGCAGGCGAAGCCTGACGGGGTGGTTGTGGTGGTTCTGCACAACGTCACGCCGTTTGTGCTACTGCAACAAACGGCGGTTCTATTTTTCGACAGCCCCACATGCCCTCCCTAAAGTACCGTTCTGTACGAACAGAACCGCTTGTGTCATTTGCTTTTGGTTTCCATGAACTGGGTGGTGTACGATTTTGTTCGTGCAAGGACAACGCGTTAGGGCGGCTCTATCTGACGGGGTGGTCGGGGCGGTTCTGCACCAACCAACCGCTTGCGCCATTAAACTTATGTTAACCAACCGTAGGGGAGGGCTAACATGGGACTGTTGAAAAAGTAGTTCTATCCTTGGAAACTACACCGCAATAATAAAAATCTTTGTGTAAACCAAAATCTGATCCAACGAAAATAAAAATCTAAAGAAACCGCTAGTCTCTTTAGGTTCTGGGCGGTCCCAGTTAGGTAGGCTTGGATCTGCACTTTATCCGAACCTCTATATTTTGCTCGCCTCAATCCATGCCGCTCCTTTGCCTCAGCAAATAAACCCTCTATCTTCCAACTCCTTTCTATCATTCTTTGCTTAAATACTGGACTGCTTTGTCGTTGTCTCACTCGTTCTATCGCCTCTTTATGCTCATTTCGGTATAGACCCGTATGACGCCTGCCCAAGTAGCAACTGTTCTGCCATTGACAGCTATTACAATGTGCTTTCTTGATGTGATAATACTTCGTCGCACCGACTGCATGTTTGGGGTGTAACGCATGACCCGCCTGACAGGTATAGATGTCTTTATTGGGGTCATACTGGAAACTGCCTTCATGGGCTACTTGCTTACCAGGTGTCAGACGAAACTTGGCAGTCGGGATATAGCTGCGGATCTGGTGTTCTTCAAAGAACTTATAATTCTTGCCACTGCTATAGCCGACATCTGCTATCACTTCTTCAACCGGCAAGCCAAAGCGTTGTTGTTGATATTGAATCCTCTGTGTTATCACATTAGTCTCATGATAGGCACCCGTGGTCACATGGCAATCCGTTATCACTCGGCTGGTTGCATCGGCACAATAATGCACCTTATGATATAACTTTCTTGGATACCCCGCACGATTGACTAGAGTCGCATCGCTGTCTACTTTACTCACATGCGTGCGGTTGCTGACTTTTTCTCTTTTTACTACCGCAGTTGGCGAGACTGCGCTCTTGCTCTGCTGCTTGTCATCCTTAACTTCTACTGCTGGTGTTGGTTCTTCTCGCCTCTCCAGTTTCTGTGCCGATAGGTTTGTCTCGCCCGCACTCGCATCATCATCTACTTTATCGGCATGGTTGCTGACTTTTTCTTTTTTTACTACCGCAGTTGGCGAGACTGCGCTCTTGCTCTGCTGCTTGTCATCCTTAACTTCTACTGCTGGTGTTGGTTCTTCTCGCCTCTCCAATTTCTGTGCCGGTAGGTTCGTCTCGCCCGCACTCGCATCATCATCTACTTTATCGGCATGGTTGCTGACTTTTTCTTTTTTTACTGATGCAGTTTGTGATACTACCTCCTGGCTTTGTTGCCTCTCATCCTTGACTGCTATTGCCGCAGTCGGCTGCTCTCGTCTCTCTAGTTTCCTCGCCGACGCATTCGCCTCAACTAAACTCGCATCTGTTATGATCCGTTTCCCTTCAACTAATCCAGCCTCACGGCATTGTTCTACGACACGCTCAAATATCGCCTCAAAACATCCCACACCTAATCGGTCGCGGATACGAGTTAATGACGAGTGATCCGGCACCACATCACTCATAGTTAATCCGACAAACCAACGATAGCCAATGTTCATTCCAACCTCGTCGCACAGTTGACGATCCGACTTAATCCCATAGAGTTGTCCTAATATACACATACGAAAAAATACCTCCGGGTCTATTGACGGTCTACCTTGCGTATCACTATAGAAACTTTGGGTTAATTGTTTGACAAAGCTCAAGTCTAAAACTTTATCAATACGCCTTAATATGTGATAGCTGGGAATGAGTGCCTGATAGTCTATTTGGACAAATAGTTCAGGCTGAAAATTATGATTGCCTTGCATAAAAACCTCCGATTGAATCAGTTATCTATTTTCGCTTATATCAAATACTTTTTCAACAGTCCCACATGCCCTCCCTAAAGTACCGTTTTGCACAAACAGAACCGCTTGCGCCACTTGGTTTTGGTTCCCATGAATTGGGTGGTGTACGATTTCGTTTGTGCAAGGACAACGCGTTCGGGAGGGCATGTTAGCCCTCCCCTACCATTTTCATAAATTCAATGGCGCGGTGCGGTTCAATTTGTGCAAGAAAAATACTTTTTCAACAGCTCCGTCTTTCCCCTTTTCGTTAATTTATTTTAGAAGTGCAGTTGCGCGTTTGTAGATTTCTTCGCTATCCAAGACCAATTCATTATGCTCAAACAAAGCTGCCACACATGTGCGTTGCAGTTTGAGTTTCAATGCACCGACCGTAAGCCCACCGAAGATGGCGCAACGGTCGTGGTATAACACATTAGAATCCATCATGTCTATTCCCTCTATGCCCAACGGTGGTTGCGTATTGACATCTACCATCGCCTCTAAAGTCGGATGATTTTGCCACTGCGTCGCCTCTAGCAGTTGTACACCAGTTTTGCCGGCACAAAATACGATGTGCGCACCGTCCAGTGCGGCATCAATACTTTGATTATCGTTACATTCGTAAGGTTGCAATTCAACACGGTATTGTTTGTCGGCAAGTTCGCAGGCCTGCTCGGCACGAACCAGTCTGCGTGAAGTCAGCCGCACCGTTTTGGCACCCGCTTGAGCCAACATGATCGCTGCACGTTGTCCGACTGGTCCGGTACCTGCCAACACCGTTACAATTTTTCCCGACAGCGTATGATGTTCCGTCAGCAATGCAACACCGGCTGCTGCCGTCGTATTGCAACCGCAGCTATCCAACATAACAGAGACACGAAATCTATCAAAGAACTGCTTACATACGGCTTCTTTTAGGGACTCGCCTTTGTCCAAATCGCTGCCGCCGATCATAATCGCAGTGTTATGCTTATGCTTAGGTGGGCGCGTGTAGATGGCACCTTCTACGATGGAGGAACATTTATCGGCTGTGATGTCGGCATAAGAGATCACATTGTCAACACCGGCATCGTAGGCAACTACGGCATCAAAGGTACTAGCGATTGGATCAGTGTCTAAGTAAATTAGTATTTTCTTCATATCAAATATCCACAAAGACCCTATTTTAGACCATAAGCGGTATGTGAAAAAGTAGAACCGCCACTTGCTCCAGTTGGGCAGGTGGCGTGACGTTGTGCACAACTTTAACATGGGTATGTAGGTCGGACAAACTAAGGCTTGTCCTAAATGGTGGGTACGCCATAAAACCGCCGATTGTCGCGGTTGCGCCAACAGCATAATATTGCGCAGAACCACAACGTAAACTACATGTGTAGGGGAGGGCTAACATGGGACTGTTGAAAAAGTATCGTCATCGCATGAACCCAACCGCTTGCGCCATTGAATTTAAGAAAATGGTAGGGGCGGATTTGCATATCCGCCCTACGGTACCGTCCTGCAAAACCGTAACCGCTTTGCGCCACAAGATTATGGTTTGCATAAATTTGATGGATGAATGTATAAATCGTGCAAGTACGTCGCGTTAGGGCGGATATATAAATCCGCCCCTACGGTGTATGGAATACTTTTTCAACAGTCCCACATGCCCTCCCGAAACGCGTTGCGTCTGCAAAAACAATCCATTCATTCATTTCGTTTATGGAGACCAAAACCAAGTGGCGCAAGCGGTTGCAGTAGTGCAGAACGGTACTTTAGGGAGGGCATGTGGGACTGTTGAAAAAATAGAACCGCCGTTTGTTGCAGTAGCACAAACGGCGTGACTTTGTGCAGAACCTTTGCAACCACCCCGTCAGGCTTCGCCTGCCACCCCTCCAAAGGAGAGGAATGTACTAATGCAGACACTTTTTCAACAGTCCCATGTTAGCCCTCCCCTACAGGTGGTTATCGTTAATTTAGTGGCGCAAGCGATTGGGTTTGTGCGGTGACATTATTTTTTCAAAAGTCCCACATTTGAACTTTGGGTTGACAACTATTTTTAAGCTGTTGACTTATGCTTAAAAATATGTAGACTAATAAAAAACACATTAGTGTATAACTAATTAACAAAGGAGGGGGAAAATGAACGAACAAAACTTAAACGATCAGATCAAAGAGGGTGAAGCCTTAGTCGCACAAGCCTCAAAGTTGGTCGCAGAGCATAATTCACTTTACGAAAAGGCTGGTATTGGCGACAATTTTATTGACCAGATTCTAGCTAGCAATGACTTTAATTCTGAGTTCAAGGATAAAATCAGAGAAGAACATGCTAAAGCTACCTCAAAAATGGAATCGCAAGCTAAACCAGACCAATCTGGAAAAAATAAAATTGCTTCTCGTAGTGGTGTTACTAAGATATAACATCACTAGTTGAATTATCAAACAAGGGGGGGATATGCCAACACAAAATGTAGGACCCAGTCAACAAGGGGTCAACTTAAATAGTTTCGATATAGGGATTACGGAAACCGCAAGTAGTAAGCAAACGAATATAGATTTGGCGGTTCAGCTGGTATTTCTAGAAGATAACAAACTGATGAATTTGCGCACGCAAGACAAATTGAATGAGGTCAAAGCGACCTTGGATGAGATGAATGCGTGTCGTGAGATGTATAGTCGGATGAAGGAGTTACAGCAGCAGGCCAAACAGAACGGCACCTCAACGATGCCTCAAGATATGGTGGACTTTATCAATGCTCGTGGCATTAAACACGACACAACTGGTAATGACAACGTACATAATCACGATGAGTGGGATGTCAACATGCAGTATCTCGATTCGTATATGCAGAAAATAAGTGGGCAGAATAAAACGCAAATGTTGGAGTTGAACCAATTCGTGGAGGCCGGCAACAATGCGTTGCGGGAAGTCTCTACCGTATTTTCCAAGTTCTCGGAAATAATTCAGTCCATCATTCAAACCATTAATAGATAAATACTATAAGTTTAATCATTAAACAGGAGGGAAATATGACAACACAAAATGTAGGACCCAGTCAACAAGGGGTCAACTTAAATAGTTTCGATATAGGGATTACGGAAACCGCAAGTAGTAAGCAAACGAATATAGATTTGGCGGTTCAGCTGGTATTTCTAGAAGATAACAAACTGATGAATTTGCGCACGCAAGACAAATTGAATGAGGTCAAAGCGACCTTGGATGAGATGAATGCGTGTCGTGATATGTACAGTCGGATGAAGCAGTTTCAGACACAAGCCAAGACTAGTGGCAAGAATGTTGAGATGCCTCAAGATATGTTGGACTTTATCAATGCCCGTGGCATTAAATACGATACGACAGGTAACGACAACTTACATAATGCGGATCAGTGGGATGTCAACATGCAGTACATGGACTCGTATATGCAAAAAATAAGTGGTCAAAATAAAACACAAATGTTGGAGTTGAACCAATTCGTGGAGGCCGGCAACAATGCGTTGCGGGAAGTCTCTACCGTATTTTCCAAGTTCTCGGAAATAATTCAGTCCATCATTCAGACTATTAACAGATAAATATCTCAGATTTTAGGGGGGGTGATTTTATGGATAGCGTAAAAGCCGTAGAGTCAATAACACAAACGATGTCCGATTATGCCGACAAAGTCTTACAAGGCAAAAAGACCGTTTATGAGGCTAGAGGCATAGATCAGCAAGCAATGGATAGTTTGTATATGGTTGCTCAACGTTTCTATGAAAATGGAAAATTTGAGGATGCAATGAGAATTTTCCGCCAGCTGTGTTTTTATGATCATAACAATGTCCATTACTGGCTTGGTTTGGGGTATAGCCAAAAGATGTTAAAAGACTACAGAGATGCGATGACCACTTTGAGTTTTGTATTAGCTTATCTAGATGGCGGCGATAAAAATGCGGAAGTGTATTTGCATCTTGCCGAGTGTTGCAGTTTTTTAGGTAGAGACGACGAAGCCGAGGAATATGCTATTGCGGCAATGAATAGCGGTGACCAGTCCATAAAAGATCACGCCAGCGTGTTAATAGAGGCGGTTAATCATCGTCAAATTACTTAAAATTACTTAAGGAGGGAATAGAAATGGCAAATGATGATATTAGTTTGAATACGGCAACTGCGCCGCCGATACAGGGCACGACATCGCCCGGCGATGCGAATGTATCTTCGGTATCGCAACCCAAGAGTCCACGAGTGGATGCAGGTGATAGCGGCACAAATCCGGTGTACGGAGGTCAGACGACCAACGACGGACCGGTTCTTAGTCTACCGAATACGATGCCAGCGAGTGTGATGACTGAGTTGTTGATGTCGTTGCAGCAAAAAGTGTCGTCGGAGCGTATAAAAGATGCAAAGGAGGAGATTAAAGCACAAACCACGAAAGCACAGCAAAAAGACCAAAAAAGAATAGATGATATAAAAAAAGCGATGAAGGCAAGGGAGAAAGCTAAACATCATAGCAAACTAGGAAAGATATTCGGATGGATTGGTGTTGCCTTGACCTATGTTGCTGCGGCGGTTGTAACCGTAGCATCGGGTGGTGCAGCAGCAGCACCTGTGCTTGCGGCGGCGGTATTGATGACCGGATTGATGATTGCGCAAGAAACCGGCGGCATGGATAAACTTGCAAAAGCTATGCACCTAGGCAAAAAAGGAGAAATGGGTCTGATGATAGGTTTGACCGCGGCAATTTTGGTAGTCAGTTTGGTCGGTGTGGTGGCAAGCGGTGGCACTGCGGCTGTGAGCATGGTGTCTTCACTTGCCAGTGCGGTGTCGCGGGCGACTGCAACCGGTGCCGAAATAGGTGCTAGTGCTGCAGATATGACCGCAGCAGGTGCAGAAACTGGCAGTGCCGTCGCCGACATTAGTGCCGAAGCCACCGAAGGGGCTACCGAAAGCATCGAGATGAGTGCCAATGCTGGGGAGATTGCATCGTCGGCTTCGGATGCCGGTGATGCAGTAGAGGAAACGAGTTTCAGCACAAGTGAGGCTGAATCCGAAGTAAGCGAGGCCAGTTCAGAGGCAAGCGAAGCTAGTTCGGAGACGAGCGAAGCAAGTGAAGAAGTGTCCGATGACGATAAAGGACAAGAAATAGTAGAAAAGTCTGCAACCAGAACGCAAAGAGTTGCGGCGCGGGTCGGAAATATGGTCAATGTTTCATCGGCAGGTACTTCGGTGGGTGGTGGTATTGAGGGTGTGCAAACGGCAGAAGCCGAACACGATGCCTCAATGGCCGATGCCGATGCCACTGATCAACAAGCCTTTTTAGCACAGATACAAGCTCTACAAGCTGCGACGATTAGCAAGCTAAAAAAGATTCTTGAAGATATGCAAGCTAACGCAAGCACTATATTTTCTATCGCCTCTTCGGCGAACAAACTCACCGAAGAGATAACCAAGGGTTCTTCGGCCTGATTCATCTATAAATAACGGGGGGATATAAAAATGAATAATTTGCATGCTCGGCTTGCGGAAATATCGGCGTTGCCGGAAAGCGATGCTAAATGGCAAAAAATAGAAGATTTGGCAACCAATCTATTTGAAGAGGGTGTATCGCTAGGTACGATCAAAGGTTTCACGGTAGACGAGATAGAGGCTGCTTATCACATGGCTTATGGTCTTTATCAGCAAAGGCGTTTTTCTGAGGCGGTGAAATTATTTCAATACTTCGCTATACACGAGCATACCGACAGACGTTTTTGGATGGGTTGGGCTGCCTGTTTGCAAAAACTTAAAAAATACGAGCCGGCAATCAAGGCATACAGTGTTGCGACTATGCTTGATGTAGGACAACCCGATGGCCCCTTCCACGCTGCCGAATGTTATATCGCAATGAAAGATTGGGATAATGCAAAACAATCTTTGGAAACGGTGCTAACCGTTGCCGAAGGAGAGGATGCGCACGCAGCTTATGCTGAGCGCGCAGTTAATCTTATAGAGCTAGTTAGCAATAATCAAAAGGAGGGATAATCATGTCATACAGAGAAGACTTTACGAACATACTCAAACATTTTGGTTCGAGTATCAATTTGCCTGATCTGAACTTGGACGAGGATAACCGATGCAACCTTTTCTTTGACGAGGTGCCGGTGAGTATAGAGGTGAGTCCCAATGAGCAATACGTTTATATGTATTCTTATTTGGGCGATGTGCCGGTAGCCAGTTCCGAGAGTATGGGGAATAAATTACTGGAGGCTAATTACATATACGGAGAGACCGAAAGATGTACATTAGGGATTCAGAATATTTCACGGAAGGTTGCATTGATTTGCAACGAGAGAATCAAGGGAATGGACTTGTCAGATTTTGAGCAGTCTTTGGAGAATTTTATCAATGTAGCGGAATACTGGATGAAGAATCTAAGTGCCCCCCAAGCACAAAGCGATAAAACTACCGACCAAGATGTAGACGCAAGTGTGATGAAAGTTTAATTTTTATCACAGTCGGAGATTAAACAATGAGGAGGGGGACTCATGGCCAACGAGAAATTAGAATTTTCTTTAGAAGAGAAACTTAAAGCTGATAATCAAGGAGAGTTAAAGCAAAAAATACACACTCGATTAAACGATCAGATTGTGGAGATAGACAAAACCTTAAGTGGTGGTGTCTCTCCGGAAGAATACACTGCGCTCAATCAAGTCAGGATAGGTTTGCAGAGCGCACTTATAGTACTTGAAAAAGTTTGGCAACAACTTCATAAAGACAAGGCTTAAACAGCCATGAATATTTGTCGGAGGAGGAAGGATGGAAAATGCCGGTTGATATTAGCCAATACAGAAGGCTTGCAGATCAAAGTGGTCATATAAAAACTGCTGGAAAAACCGTACATTTATCAAAGTCGGGAGAATTAGTATTAGGCGGTAATAAATTTTTCAGCAGGGTGGTCTCTTGGTTCAAAGGTTTTAGAACACGGCAACATGTCGCAACCCGAAATCATTTTGTGGAAGCGCTGAACGATCACTACGGTCAGTTTATAACATCTCAAGCAACCCAAGGCTGGGTGCGTCAAAACTCAAAAAAACCCCTGACTACGCGAGAGGTTTTCATCGCATTTCAGGTGGTTGATAACCTGAAATCAGAGAACAAGAGAAACAATGAAGAACTTGCATCCCGTTATGATGTTGTAGTAGCCGAAGATCATCAAAGCGAACCGCAACCTGTGAGTGGTCTGAAATCTGCATTGTCCGATACTTGGGCAGGGATGTTTGCCGACTCTCAATCACAAGATGCCCAACAGCTACAAGAGCGTATGGACATTGCCGATGTAGCAGGGAAAATAAAAAGTAGAATACTAGAAAAAGGTGATAACGGCAAACTGAGCGTTAGCAAAAAACAGGCAGACAATATTGCCAAGCAGGTTATTCAAGATGAGGCGGTAAGGGTTTATAAACAGAGCTTTGCCAATGAGCATTTTATTTTCAATGATAGTTCTTTGTCGCTAAGCCAAAAAACCATTGACCATCTAAACGCTACGATGGAAGGCGATATTATGGCAGAAATATATAAAGCGGGTGCCGAAAATCCTAAACTCCCGAGCCGAGCGCGGGTTGCCGAGATAGCTCAGAATACTCGCGACGAATTGCCGAAATTCATAGATGCCGAAAGACTGGTTCAGTCTCTGCATATCTCCGACGACGAATTAAGAACCGACGTTATAGCTTTAGTGGCAAGGAGCGAGCTAACTGAATCTCAAATGAAGACGGCATGGGAGGCAGGGTTGCAGATGCAACCACATCTGAAGACAATCGCCGATGCGAGTTCAACCGAAAAACAATTAGAAAAAGCAATCAACGAATGTACTAATGCGGTTTCCGAGTTAGAGGCTAAAGAGTCTATTCAAGATATTAAAGACCGGGGTGTGCAATTTCACGAACAGCGTAGCACACTGATGATGATGGCACAGGGTGGAGATTGGCGTGCAACGATGGAAAAAATGCACCAACGAATCACCACACCAGGTGCTTTGAACTCGTATGTAAAAGCGACGAACCATTACCGGCTGTCTTTCCCTGAAAGCGATGCCTATAAGAGTCAGGAAGCAAAGCAGCCCGATTTTTATAGACCGAGTCTGAGAAGAGCCGATACATTCTCTATATGGATGGGGTCGTTAGGCTTTGCATCGGCGAAGATGCTGGCTAAGCCGGATGGAGAGGCGGAAATCGTAAAGCAAAGCGCACCGTTAGAGTCATCGTCTGAGATAGGTGATAGAACGCTTAATTTGATGCGCAACACCGGAATTAAGATGCCGACCCCGGATCGGGTTGAAAAGAGTGGGGAAGGGGCTTTTAGCAACGCAGCAGTTAAATATGTAGAAGAGCAAATGGCTGATGGCAAACCAGGTCCCTTGAACGAAGATGATATTGCCAGGCAATATTTAATGGATATAGGTGTTCGTTCAACCGCTTATTTTAACGGCATGCCAGCCTCAAAGGATGAGGCAAAAGTGATAGCACAACTTAAAGAATTTTGCACTACCAACGGAGAGCTAAATAAGGATATGATGTTTGCTGTCTCGCAGTTTCATCAAGGTGCTTTAGGGGCTGTGTTTCAGGTTTTCAAGAGGGAACAAATAGCACCAGTGCATGGTTTTTTTGCAGGTAGTAAAAAATATATGCAAGAATATCATTTTAATAAAAACAACGACGGTTCCGTTTCTGCAAAAATAATATTCGAGAATAGCGACCCGGAAATATTCACGCCAATTTATGTTGATCCTTCGGTTGCCAATCCACGTTATCAAATAGCGTTGGATAGCGATGCAAGTGAACTCAGATTGGATATGGAATTTCTATTAACACCCGATCAATTTAGTGCCGCCAGAGATAAATTCCCTCCCCCCAAGGTCACAAATCTAAGTTACCATTATGGCTTGTATGAAGATAAAGAGTGAGGGAAGGAAATTGATATGCCATGAGAATATTTATATTTGCGCTTTTGCTCCTCGCCATAAGCTCCGCACATCCGCAATCTTCACAGCCTGATTGGGTTGATTCTCGCTACGGATATTTTGCCCAAGACAAAGCACTGCAAGAAGTTATTTCCGATTTTGCTTCTGAATTGAAATTGCCGGTGATGATTAGCCCTGCTATTGCAGGTGTGGTCAACGGTGATTTTCCAGATATGAAGGCGATAGACTTTTTGTCCACGCTCGCCCGCGTCTACCGCTTGATGTGGTTTTACGATGGTAGCGTTCTACATATCTACAGCACCAGAGAGGTTAGAGAAGAGATTATCCCGTTGGCTGCCGATCGGATGACCGATATTGAAGCTATATTTAAGGAACTCAATGTGATAGGAACGCACTATCATTGGAAGACCATTCCCAACCGCAATCGCATGGAACTCTCCGGACCGCCTAGATTTATAGAACTCATGGAGTCGGTGATAGGTTCTATGTCAGAGAAGCCGTCGGACATCATTAGCACGCTGCCGCCGTTGGACAATCATATAGTCAAGATATTCAAACTTAAATATATTTATGCATCGGGGGACAGCCAGCGTAAGACGCTTGATGTCGCACAACTGCTCGGTCGTATTATGAATGTGGGCTATTACGTAACCGAAGGCGGTGGCAGTGCGGTAAAAAAACCACAAGAGGTTCAAAAACTGCTGGGCAGTGGTTTGTCTCCGAGCTACGGAGCAGAGGCTGATGATGATAAAAAGCAACCTGGGTCTGCACCTAAAAGTTCAGACGCACAACCTCCCAAATCTGATGATGCATATATCATTGTGGATACCAGATTGAACATGGTCATCGTACGAGACCAAGCCAAGCGTATACCCTTATACGAAGCATTGATAAACCAACTCGACAAACCACTCGATCAAATAGAAATAGAAGTTCTCATTCTGGACATCAACGACGATGCGACGAACACCTTAGGCATAGAATGGAATTATGAATCCGGAGATTTTGCTTATTCTCAAGGTGGCATTTCAATCACTGAGATGAGTGCTGCTCAAAGCCGTCAGTTCAGGATTGAGTTGGAAGCTCTAGAAACTCAAGGGAAAGCGAACATATCTGCCCGTCCCTCAGTGTTGACTTTGGATAACCATGAAGCTGAGTTTTCTAATCAGCAAACTTTTTATGTCAAGTTAGGCGCACAAAGTGCCGAAAGTCAAGCGGTGGATTTAGTGCCTATTACTTATGGGGCTACACTCAAAGTCAAACCCCATGTCATCTATCGCGATAAAGAAGCGCATCAAATACTTTTAACTCTAGATATACAAGATGGCAGACAAGCCTCCGATGACCAAAGGGTGGACGGTGTGCCGGCGATTACCAATAGCACGATTAAAACCCAAGCGATGGTTAGCAACGGTAAAAGCCTGCTTATCGGAGGTTATAAGGTTAATCACGAATCGGCAGGCTATAGGGGTGTGCCGGTCTTGGGTTTTTTACCGGTTGTCGGATTATTATTTAGAGTTCAGAGCAAGGTGAGTCTGGATACCCGTCGCTACTTTTTAATCAGCCCTAGGCTGGTTGACTCGGAAGTAGTCTTTAAGTCCGATGTAGACGCAGCGGAGATATTAAAACGCGACGATAAAAATTATCAAGATAGATATCAACAGCAGCCGAAACAGCAACAAACACCTCGCCCGAATAATCAATCACCGCAAAACTTGAATAGATTTGAGCGCACCCATTCAGGACCGCCTTGATAGCCTTTTTTGATGACGGATAGCGTAGCGATGGATGGAGACAAAGGTTGGGTTCTAAAGATTTTAACCGGACCGCATGTGGGTTCCGAGGCGGCATTATCATCCGGCGTTTATCTATTGGGTAGTGGTGAGGATTGCGATATTATTTTGCATGATACCAGCTTGGCAGAGCAACATTTTCAACTAAAGTTGGATACTGACTCAATTGGTTTAAGTATTTTTGCCGAAGATCATCCGTGTTATGTTGATGGCGAGGAAATAGATTCCAAATCATTTGAAATCAAACCCTATCAAGTTATTTCTACCGGCACTTTTTTCTTCACTCTGGGCCCTGCGCAAGAAGCGTGGCCACCTATAGAATTGTTGGGTGTAGGGCAAAACTTTAAGCAAGCCGAAGATAAGGCAAGCGAAGAGATACCCAAAGACGACAGCCCACAGCCATCGTCGATTTCGGTTGCCTGGCAACAGCTGTGGGGTGGCGACCGTCCGGCAAATCGCATTTATTTATCGGTGGGCATCGCGTTGGTCGGCATAGGGTTGAGTTTGCTATTCATCGTATTAACAACGACAGATATCCCTAGGGAAAATTTAGAAACTCGTAGCGTAGAAATCAATCGGATTATAGAAGACTATGTTGTTGATGCAACGGTGCGTAGCATTTCCCATGACGGTGAAAAAATGCTACATATACAAGGCTATACCGACACTGATGCACGACGCGAGGCTTTTATGGAAGCATTGGGTAAAGCTAAAATTACGGCACAAACAGAAATATACTCCTCCGAGAGGTTGAAACTTGCAGTATCGGTGATATTAGGTCAGTTCCTGAGTCCTGAAACCGATAAGGTTGAAGTAAACGGTGTGCCGGGTTTTCCGGGCAAAGTTGTGTTGTCCGGTTATGTTGAACAAAGTGAAGTATGGGAACGCGCATTGGATGTGATTAAGAAAGATGTTCAAGGTTTGCAAAGCCATGATGACCAAGTGCAGACTATGGACGCTGCCGTGCATGAGCTAAACCAGATGCTGACAGCTCAAGGACTCTCAGATCAAGTGGACATTAATATAAACGACCATACAATTTATTTAATCTGGCAAACGCTAAGCGATGATGAGCAGAAACGATTGGCGACACTATCACAAGAGTTCAGAGAAAAATTTAATAATCAGCCACCGTTGGCGGATGCAAAACAAGTAAAACCTGAAATGAATGAATTTGAACTTGATGTAAAAATACAGTCCGTCAGTTTTGGCAAATCACCCTACATAGAGACGCACGACAACAAACGCTATATAGTCGGAGCCACCTTAGGCGAATATACCATCAAAGAAATCACCCGAGAATTTATCTTATTATCAAAAGATGGCAAGTTGGGACGCTACTACTTCAACAAGGAATGAACCACCACAAAGTACCGTTATCGCCCAAACGTAACCGCTTGCGCCATCAAATTCATGCAAACCATTTATTGGGTACCTGCACAATATTGTGTGTTGATACAACGCATACATACTGGTAGGGGCGGACTCGCATGTCCGCCCTAACGCGTCATATCTGCACAAACAATCCATTCATTTATTTCGTTTGTGGCAACCAAAACCAAGTGGCGCAAGCGGTCACAGTTGTGCGGAACGGTATCGTAGGGCGGATATATAAATCCGCCCCTACACTATGTTAAGCTGACGGGCCTACTGTCCTCCAATCCATGCTTTGCCGATTCCTCTAGGATCGGAAGCCGCATCCAATTTATTTTGTTGGTAATCCCAAATGACAACCTGCATATTGCCGTAGGTTCCGTCGTGGGGTTTCAGATGATGACCCAAAGAGGTCAGGGCGCGCTGCGTATCTAAGGGGAATGCACCGTCTTCAAAGCTAACTATATCCGGTAAATACTGATGATGGTAACGGGGAGCCGATACGATTTCCGAAGCACTATCGTTTTCTAAAAAATTCATAATTGCCGACATCACCATCGTGATAATACGGCTACCGCCGGGTGTGCCTAAAATTGCCAGCCTTTTGCCATCGTCCACGAAGGTCGGTGACATACTCGACAGCATACGTTTGCCGGGGGCTATTTTATTCGCCTCAGAACCCACCAAGCCATATAGGTTGGGCACTCCCGGTTTTGCAACAAAATCATCCATTTCGTCATTTAATAAGATGCCCGTATTCGGCACTACAAACCCTGAACCGAAGGCATAATTGATGGAGAGTGTTGCAGCAACGCGATTACCGTCGGCATCTATGATTGAATAGTGCGTTGTGTTATCAGACTCTAAAATACTCTGACCAGTATCTGATAACTCCGCACTAGGCGTTGTTTTTGACGCTGAAATAGTTTGGGCAAGTTCATTTGCATAAGGGGTACTTAACAGGCGGTCAACCGGCACATCAACAAAGTCGGTATCACCCAAATAAAGGGCGCGGTCGTGGTAAGCGCGTCGCATTGCTTCTATCGCGTAGTGGATCTTTGTTGCAGGATTGGCTTCTCGCTCATTCAACTGGGTTAGCATGTTGAAAATGATGCCCAGCACAATGCCTCCTGAGGAGGGCGGTGCCGCACTGAGGATGTTCGCACCGCGGTAGTTGAATCGTATAGGTTCTCTCTCTACAATTTGATACTGTGCGAGGTCTGCTTTGCTCCATATCCCGCCGCCATCGCGCACGCCTTTGACCAATTTATCTGCCATAGTTCCTTCGTAGAAACCGGAAGCACCTTTTTGTGCCAAGAGTTCCAAAGTTTCTGCCAGATCGTTTTGTATAATTTGCTGTCCTAAATCGGGAACCTGATTATCTTTCAAGAAAATGTCTGCAGCAGCCTCCGATGCCTGCAGGGCATCTAGGCGTAGCTTTGCCATTTTTTGATATATTTTGTCCACCGTAAATCCGTCTCGTGCAACTTTTATCGCCGGCATTAATGACTGTGAAAGTTTAAGACGACCGTAATGCTCAGAAATATAGGCGAGTCCCGCCGGTTCTCCCGGGATGCCTGCTGCCAAAGGTCCGTTCACAGATGCGTTTTCAATTAATTCTCCCTGATCATCTAAGTAGAGTTTTGCGTGTGCTGCCAGCGGTGCTTTTTCTCGAGCATCTATCATAGTTGCTTTGCCGTCGCTTTGTTGTAGTAGCCAAAAGCCGCCACCACCTAAGCCTGAAGAATAAGGTTCTACGACCGCCAGCATAGCGGCAACCGCCACTGCAGCATCGTAAGCATTGCCGCCTTGTTCTAGTATTTCTCGTGCTGCTTCGGTAGCCAACGGATGGGCAGTGGCAACCGCAGCGGCACCCGGGCGTACATCCGCCCATGCCGTTATAGATACGGCACAAATAATAACTAAAGCAATGGTTCTAAACATACTTATTTCCTTATCATACCTTATGTGAGAGTGCGGTATTTAGCTTGCAAATCCTCATTGCTTTCTATATGTTCTAGATCCTGAATGATGCAATCAACCGGGCAGACTGCAACGCACTGCGGTTCGTCGTGATAACCCACACATTCGGTACAACGAGACGGTGCAATAATGTAAATTTCTTCGCCTTCCGATATTGCAGTGGTAGGACAGACCGGCGCGCATAAATCACAATTGATACATTCGTCGGTAATCACCAAAGCCATAATCAAGTTTCAGTTCTTGCTAGCATTGCCTGTGCAACTTGTGGTGCAACGAAAGCCGAAATATCACCCCCTAGCGAGGCGACTTGACGCACTAGGCTTGAAGATAAGAAGGCATATTTTTCCGAAGGTGTCATGAACACCGACTCTAGTTCTGGGGCGAGGGTGCGGTTCATTCCTGCTAGTTGAAACTCGTATTCAAAATCCGACATTGCGCGCAAGCCGCGTAAAATCACTTTGGCATCGCATTCTCGAGCGAAGTTCACTAACAAACCGTCAAAAGCCAAAACTTGCACGCGACCGTGTTCGGCTAGTACTTCTTTAGCGAGGTTAACCCGCTCGTCTATGGAGAAAAAGGCTTCCTTGCCTGATGCCACCGCTATGCCAACGATGATTTTTTCAAATAACTGCTCGGCGCGCCGAATTAGGTCGGTGTGTCCGTTTGTTAAAGGGTCAAAAGTACCCGGATATACGGCAATCAAAATTTATCCACACTGGTTAAGCAAAGGTGCCGATCCCCATCATGGTTAAGTACATAAGAAGCAATACCGACAACGAAATGTTGGCAAACATAACCGAACCAGGTTTGGGCTTTCTAACAAAACCCAAACCGACTATCAAGCCAAGTACACATAAACTGAAGGATATCCAATAGATGTTCTGCACGCAATCCGTTTGGCAAGTGCGCGTCTCAAAGTTGCCGGACAGCAACTGCATGACCAACACGACGGCAAGCGACCAAGCGGCAACCGCAGATAACAAAGAAAGTATTTTCATCTTGATAGACTCCTTTTGAGAATTATATGCTTATTTTATCAGTGTATAAGTGAAACTGTTGAAAAAAAGAACCGCCGTTTGAACCAGTAGGTCAAACGGCGTGAAGCTATGCAGAACCATAACATGGGTATGTAGGTCGGACAAGCTAAGGCTTGTCCTAAATGGTGGGTACGCAAAAAACCACCCTGTCAGGCTCCGCCTGACACCTCTCCAAAGGAGGGGAATAGTACTTTTTCAGCAGCCTCATTTCCTTTGAACGACGACTATTCTATTCGTTAGCGTCCCTGACTTGTTGTTGCTAACCCCCCAGCAATTAGAAGTTTTAGTAAATTCTTGTTGGTTGATGAGCACTTCTACGAGTTCAAAGGGCAGGTCTGTTATTGATTTCAGCACTTCCTCATCCAATAGCACTTTCCCTTTGCGCACTTCTCCCACTTCAAAGGCGACATAGCCACCAGGCATCACGACGCGCGCAAACTCCGTGAAGACTCGGCGCACGAACTCTCGCCACTTTTCTACAGTACTATGGCAATCTATGTTCACTTTATCGGGGTCTATACCGGCAAACCAACATCGCAGCCAATTATCTTTTGCGTAGTCCACTATGTCTAGGAACGGCGGCGATGTCACCACCAGTTTAACCTCGCCGGTTTTGATATAGTTCAAATCATCGGCTTGGCAGCACCTTAATTTATGTTTGTCGCCTGCCGGCAGATACCCCGACCTTAATAACGATATGCTTTTTTTCATCACGATGCTGAGTAAATCTTTAGGTTCCGGGGTGCGGTTATATTTTTTGTTTATCTGTGCCTGTTTCTCTAAGGAAACTGCTTGATTAGGTGGCATGGTTTTCACTGATAAAAACCCCGGTGAATGTCCGCTAAGCCTATTCAATATAACCATCCGTATCCAATGATCTGTGTTCGTCATAGTATTGTCTTTTTCTTTCTCTGCAAACCAATTTCGTATTGCTATCAAAAAGCTCAGTGTTTGAGGGTGAAAAAAAGTTAGCAACTTCCAGTCCTCGTCAGGGATGTCTGCAGCCTGTGGCATTGCCCTGAGTGTTTTTTCTAAGTCGTATGAATTGGGTGGATTTAGTCTGGGCGCGACAAGAATAGTAGATAGTGGATTGATGTCGCTACCGTAAGCAATACGCCTCGCTAAAGATGCCTGCAATGCAGTTGTGCCTCTGCCCATAAAAGGATCAAGCACAATATCACCTACCAATGTATACCTATCTATAAAGTAAGACGGCAACTGAGGCTTGAAACACGCCCTATAACTGATCTCGTGAAGGCTGTGTGCTTGTCGTTGTCTTGCTGTCCAGAAACTCCCGACCTTATAATATTGTTTAGCTAATGTAAGCGACATGAAACTATTGAAAAAGTATTTCATGCACTGTAGGGGCGGATTTATATATCCGCCCTAACGCGACGTACTTGCACGATTTATACATTCATCCATCAAATTTATGTAAACCATAATCTTGTGACGCAAGCGGTTGCGGTTTTGCAGGACGGTACCGTAGGGCGGATATATAAATCCGCCCCTACGGTTTGCATAAATTATATGGCACATAGTGGTTCAATTTGTGCAATGACGGTACTTTTTCAACAGCCTCATGCTAGCCTTCCCCTACGGGTGGTTTACATGTGTGTTGTATCAACATACAATATCGTGCAAGTATCTGGTACATAGTTTGCATCATTATATAGCGCATAGTGGTTAAAATGATACAAGTACAATACTTTAGGGAGGGCATGCTAGCCCTCCCCTACGGTGCATGAAATACCTTTTCAACAGCGCCAAACCCATATTTACCTATAATGTGGTAAAATCATTCACCTTGCATCTTAAGTTATTGCAAGAGGAGTAATTATGAGTAGTTTCGTAATACCATCGTCAGGGTTGAGTTTGCCGACAGCAAGCATTAATAAGGTTGTGGCTCGTGTTATTGCGTGGATTTTGGTGCCAGTATGCACTTTTTTATTATCGGATATTTTTTGGAAAATCTATTATCCTGATACGATTTCTTTGGAGCAGAGCGGCGATATCAGCAAGCAGTTGGCAGTTCGCGGTCAAGCTGGTAATGCGTCAACATCGTGGGAGTGGTTTGAGTTGCGCGAACCTCCCAAGCCTAAGCCAGTTCAGGTTGCTCGTATCCAAGCCACGCTGGTCGGTATTGTAGGGTTGGGTGAAAGTGGCTCAGCAATGATTAATGTCGAAAACAAAGGTCCGAAACTTTATAAAGTTGGTGATGAGATTAAAGAAGGTATATTTCTATCTCGCTTGGGACGCGATCATGTTATTTTGTTAAGAGGAGAGACTGAAGAAAAATTAGCATTCAAGAAAATGGATAATTTGTTCGCTGCGCCGGACCCTGAATCGGAGGCACAAGCATCCGCAGAAGCCGCACCTACTGCCGCAGACACCAATAATTTCATTTCAGTAATCAAGAAAAATCCGCTTAAATTAGGGGAGATGGTTAAATTTCAGAAGGTTGATACCGGGCGCTACGGTGAAGGTATTAAGGTTGAACCGGGAAAGATTTCCGAATACGATTTATTGGCCGAGCTCAACTTGAATCCGGGGGATATAGTTTTGGGGGTTGCTAGAAAGCGAATTTCCGATATTATGAATAATCCGGCATCGTTCAGAAAGATATTGGACGAAAAAGAAATTAGGATTCAGTATATGAGAGCAGGAAAATTGGAGAGTACCGTTGTTAGAATGGATTAATAAATTATTTATGCGGCTATACAAAGCCACTCGCTTTTGGGGAGCAAGCGGCAGTGCATTCCCTAAAAAGCTGTATGCTGTTATGTTGGGACTGATGTTGATAACTCCGTCTTTATCAACTGCGGCGACAATCAACTTCAGAGATGTTGAGATCAGACAGTTCATTGAAAGCATGTCCGAATTAACCGGGCGTAATTTTTTAATAGATTCTAGGGTCAGAGGCAAAACGACGATTATAGCCAGCTCCGAAGTGCCAGACGATTCGCTTTACGACATTATGTTGACGGTATTGGCGATGCAAGGTTTTAGAGCAGTGGACAGAGAAAATGGCTTGACAAGCATCTTACCTGCCAATCTCGCACCGCGCTATTCACCGCTGGATGTTGAAAGTACTCTGCAAACCGAAATCATACCCATCAGGCATTTAGATGTGGGTTCCGTTATTCCAATTATCCGACCGTTGATGACTGGTGAGGCGCAAGTTGTTCCTTTCAAACGTCTTAACTCGTTGATCGTCACTGAACTCAAAACCAACATAGAGCGTATTAAAGGAATCCTCAAGGCGGTTGATAGAAAGTCCTTAGACGATTATGAGATTATTGAACTTAAACATCTAGGAGCCGATGATTTAGCCAGAATCATAGAAAAAGCGCGCAACCCTGCCGTCAAACAGTTGGCCAAAATCGTAACCGATAAAAAGAACGACCGTATTATCTTAACTGGCGAGCCGCAGAATCGCTTACCGCTGCGCGCCCTAATCGCCGAACTGGATACGCCCTCAACGACTTCGGATCAGCGCGGTGTAGTGCGCGTGATACCATTGAGTTATGCCAACGCTAATGACATGAAAAGCGTACTCAAAGGCTTATTGACCAAGCAATTTTTGGAGTTGGCTAGAGAAGGTGACATTATGGATGATAGGGACACACCAAAAGCAGCAGAAACAACTGATGATAAAAAAGACGACGAAAAAGACGATGATAAAAAAGACGACGACGATAAAGATACCAAGAAAACCAAAAGTGAGACTTTAAGGGGTAGCGGTTATACCGTGCAATCCGACCCCAACACCAACGTATTGATCGTTAGCGGGGCGGCTAATTTGGTGCAAGCGATTGCCGATGTGGTTGAACGGCTTGATGTGCCACGACCACAGGTTCTAATAGAAGCGATTATTGCCGAGTTATCCTTAAATCGTTCGGCTAATGTGAGCACTCGATTGAGTGGCAGCAAAGATGGTATTGACTTGCCGGGAGGAGGAACTAATAGCGGAAACAGAAATCCTGTAACCAACTTAAGAGGTTTGTTTGCTGCCTTCCAACTCACTACGGATAACCCGTCTTTTAGTACTTTTTTAGGTGGACGGACGGACGGTCTCAACTTAGGTTTGTTTATACAAGCACTGAACACCGATCGAAATACGAATATTCTTGCCACCCCATCAGTGATGACATTAAACAACGAGAAAGCGACGATCAAAGTGGGTGAAGAAAGGAGTATTGATGCGGGTGCTGTGAGCGCAGAAGGTACTGTTCGACAAAACATAGAACGGTTGGATGTAGATACCGAACTAGAAGTAACACCACAAATAACCAAAGGTGATGCGGTGAGTCTCAAAATAAAACAGAAGGTGAAGCGAGTCGCTAGCGGGGGAAACACTACTCGTCCGGTTACTTCCGATAGAGAAATCCGAACCCATGTTGTTGTGGACGACGGCAAAATCGTGGTTTTGGGTGGTTTAGTTGAAGAGCGGCGTGAGGATGCCAAAAATCGAGTCCCGTTACTAAGCAACATACCGCTTCTTGGTAATCTATTCAAAGGACGCGACAGTAATAAAGACAAAACCAATCTGATGGTTTTCATTCGGCCGACTATTTTCCGGACCACAGAAGATGCCTACCAAGATGCATCCAGCCGCTATGTGCAATTACGCTTGGAACAACTGGAACACTTGAAAAAGACTGACACCCTACTGGACGACGATATTGAAACAATGTTGTTGCCCCGTCTTGAAGTAGAACGTAAAACTCCAACCGCTAGAAAACGCCCGACATCATCGCCTACGCCTAGGTCTCGCCCTAGTTCTCGTCCACGCACTTCCGACGGGCGCACTTAAGTCACTGCAACAGCACTCAATACAGTAATGTACGAACGCTATTTCAATCTCAGCGAAAATCCATTTACGATTGCGCCGAACCCCCGTTATTTCTATCTTAGCGAGCAACATCGCGAAGCACTCGCTCATCTGCAATACGGCTTGAACGAAAACGGCGGTTTCATATTACTCACCGGCGAGGTCGGCACCGGCAAGACGACTGCGTGGCGATGTCTGGTTGAGAACCTGCCGACTGATGTGGATCTTGCCATCGTGCTAAACCCGCGCATCAACGAAATAGAGCTGCTTGAGACGATATGCGACGAATTGGGCATCGTCTATGAGCAGAACAGTGGCATTAAGCAACTGACCGATGTATTAAACCGACATCTATTAGAGACCTATGCTCGCCGTCGGCGCACCATAGTCATCGTTGAAGAGGCGCAAAACCTCAGCACCGAAGTGCTTGAACAACTGCGCCTGCTGACCAACCTAGAGACCAACGAAAGCAAGCTCCTGCAAATTATTTTGATAGGGCAGCCCGAACTGCTGGAAAAACTAGCAGACTCCCGACTGCGCCAATTACGCCAACGCATCATCGCCCACTTCCACCTGAAACCTTTCAACCTCAAGGATGTGCGCGCTTATGTTCATCATCGCTTGTCGGTGGTGGGTGCGCCGTCGCGCCTATTCTCCGACTCTGCGATACGCAAGTTAGCCAAACTCAGTCAAGGTATTCCGCGTCTTATCAATCTGATATGCGACCGTGCATTGCTCGGATGTTTTTCCGAAGAGCGCGGTTATGTGGATGCCCGCACAGTTTCTCGCGCAGCGCACGAGGTATTCGGAACACACCGATTCTCAAAACGGCAAACCTCATTGTCTGTTGCCACGCCTAATTCTAAACAAAACGATAAACGCAGGAACTATGCGCACCCTGTCGCTTGGTTTGCGACAGCGGCAACGATAGCTGCCGTTGCTGTTGCGATTAACTTGGCACCACCTTATTTGCCGATTTTGTTTAACAACAACGACCTGTCTAGCAAGATGGTCACGCGCATGTTGAATGTGGAAGGAGCAAGCAGTGCCGAAATTGCCGGCAGCGATGCAGGAGTGTCCGGCAGCGATGTAGGAGTGTCCGATAGCGATGCCGATGCAGGATTGGATTACTTAAACACTCTAACGCAAGAAGACACGAGTAGCACTGAAATTGCTGACAGTAGCGAAGGCATAGATTACATATCCGCCCTAACACACCAAAATACAAGCGAACCTGATGTCATGCTAAATGTAACGTCCGAAGAGATTGAGCCGGCGGCATCGTTTTGGCAAAATCGTCTAGCGGCGGCATCGCGCAAGCAAGACCCACACCGCACACTGTTTAACCTCTGGGGTGTTGAATTGCCGGAAGTGCTAGAGCAATCTCCGTGTGAGTATGCTTTGAACCATCAACTGGACTGCTGGCATCGCCGTGGTGGCATCGATAGTATCAAACGCGTAAATCGTCCGGCACTGCTCAAAATGATTTCAACCGAAGGACAACTTTTTTATGCGGTGCTGAAAACCATACACAAGTCTAATCGCCTGCGCCTCGTTGCGGCGGATCAAACCATTGACATCACCGCAGACAAGCTGGAGAATGTATGGACTGGTGAATACACCTTACTATGGAAGCGACCCGAAAACTACCGAGATACGATTTACCCCGGCGACACTGATCAAACGGTGGGTTGGCTGAGCGAACAGCTGGCAAGCCTGACTGATTACGGTCCGCCGATAAAAGAATCTTTGTCTTACGACTATGATATGGAGAACCGTATCAGGTTATTACAAAAACGCTGCGGGATCTTTGTTGACGGCTTGGTCGGGAGGGAAACATTAATAAAAATAAATACCTTGACTGGGAAGCCGCCCAAATTACAACAAAGCGAAGGCTGTTCGGGAGTTAGCTAAATGTCTTTCATTTTATCGGCACTCAAAAAAGTAGAAAACAAGCGCAATCTAGGTTCGGTGCCAGAGCTTTCATCCATACAGGTGCAAAGTTTTGATAATTTGGACAGCCGTCGGAACCGTCTTAGCACCGTGTTATCAATTGTCGGCATTGTTTCGGTAGCAGTTTTTGCAGCACTTTGGCTTTATAAGCCACTAACCGAACAAAGTACTGCTGAGCAAAAGACACAATCAGTTGTGATTAAGACCCCGGTGATTGACGGCGCGATACTGCAACCGCCAGTCGTACAAACACCGCCATCACCGCAAACAAGTGTTGTTCCTGCCGTTGTGGTGTCGCCCAATGCCGTACCTTCTGCCGCCCCTTATGTATCACCCAATAACTCTCCACCCGCTTACTACTCGTCTCAACCACAAACCCCCAATAATAATGCCGCCGCCCAATCGCCGCCCCTGTATCAAAACCCCGTTGATGCACCTAAATGGGAACCGCTGCCGGTAGGCATCGTCAATTACGAAGACCTACCTAGTGGGTTAAGGCAACGCATTCCCAGTATCCAACTATCCGCGCATATCCATTCGGATCTACGCCCGCAAGCCCGCAAAGTCATTATTAATGGTGTTGCACTGCGCGAAAGGCAAAGACTCAGTGACAATCTCTCAGTTCACCAAATTAACTCAGACGGTGTCATCATGGATTACCAAGGCACCCTCTTTCTACTCAGCAAGACCAACATATTCAACTAAACCTCTACCATTCCCTTCCTCTGGAGAGCGAGGCCTGACAGGGTGGTTGCATCGGTTCTGCACAAACCCAACCGCCTGCGCCACCAAATTACGAAAACCATTTACTGGGTACTTGCACGATATTGTGTGTTGATACAACGTTTACTCAAACCACTCGTAGGGGAGGGCTAACATGGGACTGTTGAAAAAGTGTCTGCATTAGTACATTCCCCTCCTTTGGAGGGGTGGCAGGCGAAGCCTGACGGGGTGGTTGTTAAGGTTCTGAACAATGTTACGCCGATTGATTTTGATATATGTGATGTTTTTAACGAACACAGCATTTAGATTTTGCACAAAGTTACGCCACTTGACCTACTGGCTCAAGTGGCGGGTTCACTCGGCGATAATCGGCGGTTCTATTTTTCAACAGTCCCACATGCCCTCCCTAAAGTACCGTTCCGCACAACTGTAACCGCTTGCGCCATCAGATTATGGTTACCTACTGATGGCATCCATGTTTTTGGCGTACAAAAAATAATTTTAATAATGTATGATGGAGAATGTCAAATTGCTTCAATCTACGTTATAATCTGATGACATACTGAATAACTGACGAACCATTATGACTGATATAGCCCTTTACGAAGCCCTAAAAAAAATTCCTGCCTTATCCGATAGTGAGGCTAAGGAAGCCGTAGCTGATATTGCAAATACAAAGGATGTAGCGACTAAAATGGATATAGTAAGGGTAGAGAGTGCTATTGCAGAGCTAAAGACGGAGCTTAAGTACATGCGGCCGGTGCTGGGTCTAATCTTCGTTATGAATGTTGCTATACTGATAAAATTGTTTTTTTAGTTTCTATTTTAGAGTTCAAAACTTTGACTAATTAATGGACGCACGACTACCTTTCTCATTTGCCCAACGACACGGCATATTCGTCGGACCGACGACCGACCAAGAAATCGTACTCTATTGCAGAGCCGACACCCAGCCGCAAGCACTGCAAGAAGCTCGCCGACTATACAAACGAGAATTTTCTATACGGATTTTAGAAACCGGAGAGTTTGACCAACAATTACAAAAAACCTATGCCAATCAATCCGGCAGTTTGTCCATCATGGACGATGTGCAGGAAAGCGTGATGGGTATGGACGAAGTTGCCGCAGCGTTTGAAGAACCCGAAGACCTATTGAGCACTGAAGATGATGCCCCAGTAATCAAAATGCTCAATGCGATTTTCTTCGAAGCGATTCGTGAGAAAGCCTCCGATATACATATAGAACCCTACGAGCGAGAACTCCATATACGCTTCCGCTTGAACGGCGTGTTGCGAACCATACTGACCTCATCCGCCAAACTTGCGCCGCTGTTGGTCTCGCGCATCAAAGTGCTGGCGCGTCTGGATATCGCCGAAAAACGCCTGCCTCAAGACGGACGCATCACTGTGCGCTTGGGGGGACGCAATGTTGACCTGCGGGTATCCACATTGCCGTCTAGCTATGGTGAACGCGTGGTGTTGCGGGTGTTGGACAAGCAAAGCGAGCATATCGGCTTGGACGAACTTGGCATGGAGAAAGAACTCAAAGCCTATTTCAAAAGTTTAATCAACCGACCGCACGGGATCGTTTTGGTCACCGGCCCTACTGGTTCTGGGAAAACCACAACCCTATACGCAGCCCTCGCCGAAGTCGATCGTCACCAACGCAACATCATGACCATAGAAGATCCTATTGAATACAACTTTGAAGGAATCAGCCAGACCCAAGTCAACACCAAAGCCGACATGACTTTTGCTCGCGGCTTGCGCGCCATTCTCAGACAAGACCCGGATGTCGTACTAATCGGAGAGATCAGAGACAGTGAAACCGCAACCATCGCAACCCAAGCAAGTCTGACTGGTCACCTTGTGTTGTCGACGCTACACACCAACACCGCCATCGGCGCAATCACCCGCCTAGGTGATATGGGTGTGGAACCGTTTCTACTAACCGCAACCCTGCAAGGCATCCTTGCGCAACGCCTAGTTCGCCGCCTGTGTCCGGATTGCAAAGAAGCCTATACACCCGATCCTGAGGAACTTCGTTTTTCGGGATTGAACCCAGAACTATTCAAAGGCAAAACCGTCTATAGACCCAAGGGCTGCGAAGCCTGCAACCACACCGGCTACACGGGTCGCTTTGGATTGTTTGATTTGGTCACCATAGACGACATGCTCAAACAAATGGTGCATGATGGTGCCAGCGAAATAGAAATGAAACGCCATGTCTATGAAACCAACAAAGACCTCCGCACAATTGGTTGCGAGTACGCCCTCAGGGGTGACACCACCCTAGACGAAGTTATCGCCGTCACCCTAGAATAACCCCAAATCATTTAACTGTAGGGGAGGGCTAACATGCCCTCCCTAACGCATTGCGTCTGCACAACTCCAACCGCTTGCGCCACCAAATTTATGCAAACCATTTACCGGATACTTTTACAAACGTAACCGCTTGCGCCATCAAATTTACGCAAACGGTAGGGGCGGATTTGCATATCCGCCCTAAAGTTGAGTCCTCGCGCAAATCTACCCGCTCCGCGCCACAAAATCATGGTTACCGAAAACGAAATGGATGAATGGATTGCCTGTACAGACGCAACATGTTTGGGGGGGCATGTGGGGCTGTTGAAAAAGTATTTCATGAACCGTAGGGGCGGATTTATATATCCGCCCTAACGCGTTGCGTCTGTACAAATAAAGTGGTACGCCATCCAATTTATGGGAACCAAAACCAAGTGGCGCAAGCGGTTCTGTTTGTGCAGAACGGTACTTTAGGGAGGGCATGTGGGGCTGTTGAAAAAGTATTTCTTGAACCGTAGGGGCGGATTTATATATCCGCCCTAACGCGACGTACTT
This sequence comes from uncultured candidatus Poriferisulfidus sp., assembly GCA_965200865.1. Classification (GTDB taxonomy): domain Bacteria; phylum Pseudomonadota; class Gammaproteobacteria; order Poriferisulfidales; family Oxydemutatoraceae; genus SP5GCR1. The sequence goes on from CBDAVG010000002.1 coordinate 2,445,633, forward strand.
GCATGATTTATACATTCATCCATCAAATTTATGCAAACCATAATCTTGTGGCGCAAAGCGGTTACGGTTTTGCAGGACGGTACCGTAGGGCGGATATGCAAATCCGCCCCTACCATTTTCTTAAATTCAATGGCGCAAGCGGTTACGTTTGGGCGATGACAGTACTTTTTCAACAGTCCCATGTTAGCCCTCCCCTACAGGTGGTTATCATTAATTTAGTGGCGCAGAGCGGATATTGCATTTTGTAATGTACGACAAGCAATCAAGTTAAAGTTATGCACAAAGTCACGCCAATCAACCCACCGTCTCAATCAACATTTTTATTCGTACACAATATCCTAAAAAATGATATAGTTACCATTCTGAGTTGAATTATAAATTTAAGGGGATAGTTAAATGCCTACATTAAAAAAAAATATTAAGGATTTTTTAGAAGAAGCTATGAACAATGTTACAGCGTTGGACATAGACGATGCAAAAAAAATGGTTGCAGATGACAGTGTGCAATTTGTTGATGTTCGCGACCCGAATGAATGGACGAGCAGCGGAGTGATAAAAAGCGCAGTGGGTGCATCAAGAGGTATGCTTGAGTTTATGGCAGACCCCGATAGCCCGTACTACGACAAAGCCTTTGACCCAAACAAACGTTTAGTTCTATATTGTGCAAAGGGACCTCGTTCGGCATTGGCAGCATGGCGTCTGAAGCAAATGGGCTTTGATAATATTTGCTATCTCAACGGCGGATTGAACGCATGGCTGGGTGCCGGCGAAGAAACAACTCATTATGCAGACACCTCCGAATCATGAGAAACATGCAATTCATCAATCATGCCAAACTCCGATATAAACAGAATACTGCTTGCCTTGTCGGAATAAAAGGCAATTTTATTGACAGTTTCAAGGGAGCATGGTATCATTGCTGCAGATATAGTAATGAAAAAAACAACTTTTTAATATATTGATTATTGCGCAAAAAGGATATAATAACGACATGGTGACCCCAAGTAGTGATACATATAAACCCTTAAATAGCGAAACAGCTATGACAAAGTTGCGAGGGCAATCCATAGCTATAATCCTTCATACATTAACAAATAAATAGGAGCGGTAATATGCAAAGATTAAAATTGATTCGTTCATTGTGCCTGCTATTAGCTTTGGTAGTGACAGTGTTACCGAGCATTGCAACTGCGCAAACGATGACGCTACTTATCAATGAAGACATAGATGCGACTGACCCATATTGTGACGGAAATTATCCTACAGCAAGCTTTGTGTTTGACCCTGATTCAGACGATGCTCATCTGTGTACCGCTATTACAGTGTCTTCTTCTATTCCCACGGACGTTGTAGATTGGATACTGTTTGAGTTGCGTGCTGTTGATAATAGTGGCGGCAATACTGTTTATACTGGCGCGGTAGAATTGATTGCTCGCAAGCCGGCATTTTTGCTAAGCAACGGTCGTGTTGTGGATGCAATAAGTTATTCTGGGGGATGCAGTACAGCGACGGTAAGCGGTGTGGATGTTACGGATGATGTTGATAACTGTCCTGATGTTGTTTTTGATGAGGGTGATGTGGCTAGTCAACTTGATAATAAAGACTTGTATTTAGTAGTTCGTCATAGGAACCATTTGGACATAATTTCAAATAATGAATTAACGCAAGCGGCTAGTGGTGTCTATAATTATGATTTTTCAACAGGTTCAACCCAAGCAGGCGGAAGTGGGTTAAAGATGAAAAGTGGTGTTTCTGCTATGCCAGGTGGCGATGTTGATGGGAATGGTAGGACGGAAAACTTTGACTATACTAGTAATATCATATTTGATGAGGAAATCGATGCACAAGGTTACTTATTTACAGATGTAGATATGAATAGACGTCCTGAGATTTTCGATTATACCAACATAGGCCTACCAAACGAAGAACTTGATCTGCAAAGTCGTGTACCTGAAGTGGTAAGGTAATTAAAATAAGGGAAAAGTAATGAAAAAATTGTCAATACTTATAATCATGCTGCTATATGCAGCAGTTGCTAATGGACAACTACTAAATTATGTGCCAAATCGTATGATTGTCACGCCAGCTTCCTCAAGTTTAAACTCACCATGTGTTGACTGTGATCCTTTTGTTATAGTTGATGATGATGGGAGTAGGCTGGGGGATGGAGTTGTTCATTTACGTTTTAATGATGTATCTATTGATACTACAACAAATAAAATTACATTCAAGGTTCAGATGAGGAAAACTCTTGAGAGTCAGCGTTTCTTAACCCAGGGAAGGGTGAGGATGGAATATAATTCAGATGCATTTGGTGTCAACTTAGACGATCCCAAATTAGTATTAACAGTTCCCAATATGCGTAGTGAGCCTGGCCCTAGCGGTCAATGCAGTTATGAAGAAGGCGACTTTTTCCTAGACAAAGAAATAAATCTATCATTCCCTAATCCTTTTGACCCTTTTAATCCTATTACGATTAATACCTTCTATGTACTCTCAAGTTCAGGGGGGGATACCTCCCTTGCATTTTTAGAACGGAATATTCGATCTGTAACAGTTGGAGAAGCAAGTAATACTTTTGGTGAGTTAACTCCTGATTGGGTAGATTTTATTACATTAACATGTGATGTAGTAGACTCAAGGCAAGATGCCGAAATTGCATTTCTTGCAGATCTCCCGCAATTTTCTCTTGCTGACTATGGGAGAAATGATGCGCCACCTTTTGCCACAAAAAGAGGATTCATATTAGCAGATAACGACTTGCGCGGTTTTCGTTTGGATGGCAAGACATGGGCAAAGGATTATTCTCGCTATGGAAACGGTGAAGGTGTTCGCCTTGAGTTTTCCAAAAAGATTGCAACCCAGCTGACTGAAGTTCATTTTACTCTTGATAGTACAGATGATAATAGTTTAATAAGCACAGTAACACATGTGGTAAACACCCCTTATGTTGAGATTGATTTCACTGAGGCTATAGCAGATGATGTCTTAAGGCTAGTTAGTACCCAAACCAACATTGTTAGAGACGAAGAGGGTAAGACATTAGCCGATGGCAATTTTGTTGCATCACTGATTTATAATTCAGAGGCGCCTAGCGTTGATACCCGTCCTATGCGCAACGGAAATGAATACACATTAACTTTTAGCAGATCAATCAGTGGTGTCACCGTCAACAGAGATGGTTCAGGTTTATGTGTAACCGAAGAAGACGGAATTTGTATAACAACACCGACAGTGCCTATTCTTAGGGTAACAACACATGGTACTATGCCGACCACACTAACGATAGTTGTTGATCAGAGTGCCGGTGCCAAAACGGGTGGTGTGCGGTCTATAGAATTCATGCGCAATGCTATTCTTGGTACAGATGCTGCAGTAGTAGAAGACTACCAACCAGTGTTAAGAGACGCAATAATACTACGAGACGAGACTGGTCCGGAGATTGCAGTAAATAGAGCACGATCGCGAACAGATGGCAGACAGGCAACAGGAAATCTTGTCCCGTCAGGTGGGAACTATGTGATGTACTTCAGGGTAACCGCCGATGAAGATGTGGCAACCTTAGGCAACACAAATTCTTATGAGTTGCAAGACAATACTGGAACCGTAATTAGTGATGCCACTCCGGGAACACCGAATATTGTAATGGCAAACAGAGAGGTAATACTTCAGTATACCGTTCCGGTTAGCAGTAATCGAGCTGATGTAACGCACTTCAGGTTGGCTCGTCGTGGTTCGACAAGCCTGCAAGACGGGGGAGACAATAATCCAATTCGCGATAATGACGATCCATCTGGGACGATGATAGGTGCTGGGGACGTAATAACTGATGATGCATCGGCACGGGCAACAAGAAATACAGATGGATCTACAATCACTGTTAGCTCAGTACCTGCTGTGTCAGCCAATGATGGACTAAGCTACACCCTAAACTATAGTGTTGAGGTCACTTCCGGTGGACCCGTTGACGGAATAGGGAATTTTAATTTTTATACCTTGAGTTCAAATGGTAGAACTGTGACTCCAGACATGTCAAGGGTTACGAGCACAGATGATGGTTCAGGGACAGATGCAACATTTGTTTATACCGTGACATATGCATCCAGCCAATACGATGATGTGAGGGCCATAACAGGTTGGACATTAACCCCAACGCTTAACCAATTAGTGAACTCGGACGGTAATTCAGCCACAGTCAGCAGCAACCAACCAGCAACGAGAGACATGCGATCACCTGTAATCACGGTAGTTGACTCTCCGGCGCCAACTTTAGCGAGCAACCAATTTACTGTGACTTTCACGGTGACTGCCGATGAGCCTGTAGCAACTTTGAATGATCCGACATCGTATGCGCTATATCGATTTGAAGGTGCCACGCGTTCTCTAGTAAGCGGTGCTTCACCTATGCCTACTTCCGGTAGTAATAACGAAAGAACAACTCTAACTTATGTTGTGACGACATTGACTGGGCAACAAGTGGCAGATACGACTAGCTTTGCTTTATACCGAGCTAGTGGCAACAAGTTGCTGGATGCTTCTGGCAATTTGCCATTACGTAGTCGTAGCCCTGATGTTGTGATATCAGATACGGGTGCAGTAAGTTCAGAGATAACCCCGGCAGAGCGTGCCGACACAGTGACTGATAGTACAAATGTTACAGTAGCCGTAGCTAGTGGAGCAACGCCGGCTGCTGCTAATGGTAATGAATACACTATGAGCTTCACAGTCACAAACAATGACCACGCAACTAGACCTATTGACGACCTTGCTACTCCGGGTTCTTATAAGATATTGCGTGAGGATGTTAATGATGAAAGGGTTACCAGTTTGACAATAGTTGACTCTTCCGGTAGTGCTACTGGTGGTGTAGCAACACTGGAGTTTACGGTTAGAATGCCTAATCAAGCGGTTACCGAAGCAACAGAAGGCTTCAAGCTGGAACGTGCTGACAGTAGCACAGCATTACTGGATGATACTTTTAGCAGACCACCCACAATCAGCGGCGACACCGTGGCGGACCGAGATACAACTAGACCAAATATGACGGTAGTGCCAGATGATTCTCCAACAGCTAACGGCGTTGTCTATTCTTTTGAATTTGAAGTAACAGCTAGCGAAACTGTTCGTACTTCTAACGGGGCTGTTAATGGTTTGGGTGATGCTAATTCTTATGTCTTATTAGTTGCAGAGAACCAGGCCGCTGTGGCGGGAGGAGGCACTCCATCCACGCGTTACCGTCCTACAGTGGTTTTTGATTCAGCTATACCTACTCAAGCCACAGTTAGATTCAGTGGCGTAGACGCAAGTATGCTACAAAGTGATCTTTCCATTGGTTTTCCTTATGGCTTGATGCTGGGTCGTGCAAATAACGGCTTGCGAGACTTGGCAAACAATGACCCAGTTCAGACTAGTGCAGACGGAACTAGACCGAATAATTTAGAAGCTAACGAAGTAGGTAACAACGAGCCATTGCAAGCAGATCAAGTGGTACTATTAGACAGAGTGGCGCCGCAAATTACGGTGGCAACAGGTAGCAATAATCTGACGCCTAATTCCTCTGACCAATATGTGATGCAATTTACAGTGACGGCAAACGAACCAGTGAGAAACATAGCGGATACAAATTCATATCAATTGATACGCGTAAATGCTGATGAGAGCAGCGAAGTTTTATCACCTGCAATTGGTAGCGCAACTGTTGTCCGTGGTACTCATGATGAACGCAATGGGCTTGGACAATCATCAGTGTTTACTTATACCGTGACTTTTGCCGGTAGTGGTACAACTAGACTTACAAATATAAGAGAGACAAAAGGGTTCACCCTGGCACTAGTTAGCGGGGCAAATCGCATAAATTTACAGGATGTTGCGACCAACCTGCCTGCAAAAAGTGATGGCACTGCGATATATAACACCGACAATCCTCCAGCTTTAATAAACAACGGGCTAATACCGACAATATCTGGCGGTGTAATTGATACTGGTGCAGTGGCGACGATAGAAAAAGCTAGACCAGTAATCACAATAACAAAAACTGATGCAGTTGCAGATGCAAACGATTTATATACGATGACTTTTACGGTAACTAGTAGCGAACCTGTTCCAGACATAGCTGATCGAAGATCGTATGTGGTACGGCGAGTGCGTGATAATAACACCTTCCAATCTGCAGGTGATTTGATGAATGAAGAGCGAGCATCAATAGAAACAAACTCCATGAACACAAGTGCAACAATTACTCTTCGGCGTGATCTATCAACAGTAAGTGGAGGGGCACCTGAAATAATGATAACTAGAGGATTCACATTGCTTCGTGCTAACAATAGCCTAATAGACAGATCTGGCAATTTACCAGTTAAGACACCGGGCACACCTCCTCTTACTGACATAGCCAACGATGCCCCGATAGGTCCTGTATCCTCAGGCAGGGTTGCCGACTCGGCAGTAGCATTGAGAGAAAGGATTGTACCGGTAATTACGGTTAATGCCGATCCAGATCAAGCCACAGTGGCTGCTAATGTAAGAAGATATATGGGGGCATTTGAAGTAACAAGCAATGACGCAGATCCAATTCGGAACATAAATGTACCTGATGCATATCAACTCATGCGTGTGCCAATGACTGGTAACCCAGTAGCATTCACCGGAGCTAATACTTTGGCATTTTCGGGTGGCAGAATTACCTTTGATGCCACTTTCTCTGATACTGCCACTGACCGAACTCTTATAAGAAACACACGCGGTTTCACATTGGCGCGCAACGCCACTGCAGACGGAGACGATTTAACTGACAATGCTAGAAATCCGGCAGTAGCTGCAGGTGCAGTATTAGATACGAGTGCAATGGCAGTGGCAACGATAGACAAGACTCCAGCAAGGTTCTCAGTGGCGGCGGGTGGAATGGCTAATCCTGCCTCAGACAATGGCAATCAATATGGACCAATGACATTCACCGTGACTTCCACCGAAGTGATATTGGGTATAGGTAACTCTAACTCGTATGCGGTGTTGCGTGTAATGGCCGATAGGACGGTGGAGTTGGTGCCTAGAGGCCTTGTCACCGCGACTCGTACCAGCGGTGACGTAGACGGGGATGAGGCAGGGTTTCAATTTACGGTTAATTATGGTCCTAATACTGATAATGCAGCTGTAGCCCTTGCACAAATGACTGCTGGATTCACGTTGGGGCGTGCCGGCGATAATGATGTATGCAATCTGTGTGATAGCAACAGTAACCTACCAGCGAGAATTGACAGAACCACGATAGATCAGAATACACGCATAGACAATCGTCCGGCTGCTGTTGCAGAAAGAGATACAGTTCCGCCGTCTATAACCGTAGTCCGAGCCCCGGCTGCTGAAGTTGCCGGTGTTGGTATTGCTGATGCCGACGGATGGGTATTAGGATTTAGGATACTCAGAAGTAATGTTCAAGGAGCAGATAGTCCGGACGGTGTCCAAGGATTATATGACCCGACATCCTATAGGATATTGGGTAGAAGTAGGACAGGGAACACATATACCATTGTGCCTTCTACTGTTGGACTAACTGTTGCTGATGGACGCTGCACGGCACCTTTGCTGGATCTGGATGATTGCCGGGTAATGCAAGGGAGAGTTGATATACCCGCAAGTCAGGCAAGAAACATACAGAGCTTTGTTCTAGGCCGTGCACCTAGGGCACTCCGCGACTTTTCAAACAATGACCCGGTCGTTGCCAACGACGATCAAGATCCCGCCCGAATAGTCGCGACTGGTTCTAATGTAGGCGATAATGCCTTACCACTAAACTTGGCTGATAGTGCCGCCTTTCCGGTGATTAGGGTTAGACCGTCATTCACGGTGAGGCCAGGGCAATTAGGGCGGACTGGCACTAGAATAACGGGAAGTTTTGACGTCAGCGGAAGTACAATAGTTGACGAAATAAGAAATCCAAGCTCTTATCAGTTGTTGCGTGTGCCAAAACCAAACACTGGTGGCACAACATCAACAATAAGCGGAGCAATAACTGGTTCTGGTTCGGGTGATGGTACAAGGGCAACGATCAACTTTGAGGTTGACGATAATACTGTGGACCTAGCGGACTTATACCAATACACGCTGGGTCGCCTAGCTAATTTAACTGACAAAGCAGGTGCCGAACCTGTCTATGATGCCATCACCACTGGAACAACAATAGTCGTGGGTCAACCTCTCGACCTAAGACCCGCGGCATTCGCAGACATACCAGCTGTAGATACATTTGATCTAATAGCCCGCATAGAGGCGACACCAGCTACGGTTACTGCCGATCCAAGGAATGCTGACCCAAGCAATCAGTTTAGATTTTCCGGGACTTTTGTGGTAAACACCAACAAAGATGTTCCCAACATAGAAAATGGAGATGCTTATCAGTTGGTCCGTGTCATTAGTGGAGGCACTCCTGACATTGATGCCACCTTCTCTTTCAGAGATGATGGTAACACCACAAGTACAGCAACGATTGGTTTTGAGACCACTGTTGCCAGCATAGCGGACGTGCAAGCTACAACTGGTTTCACATTGGTACCTACGAGCATGTTTGTAGATGTCAACGGCGCAACGGCATTAAATAATGAATTTCTTGCTAACGAAGATAATGATCCTACAATCGCAATGCGAGAGCAAGACTCTCCAGTACTATCGGCATTAGACCAAGCCGGTACGCGCCCCACTTTTGCTAACGGCCCGCTGGTTATGACCCCGGCATTTAGAGTTAAAGAGAATAATGATGACCCTATCAGAGGCATAAATCAAGCAGGTTCGTATCAATTATTGCGCCTTGCCGGCAGCGTAGGTAGTTTAAGAGAAGTTGCGCTTACCGCAGGTGCTACCATAGGCGGCAGCAATGCAGGCGGGCAATTAGTATCCGTGCCAGTGACACTTAGTAATCTAGATGAGCTCAGAGACACCTTTGGTTTCGCATTAGCCCGCATGGGTGATAATAATCTAACCGACTTGTCAGGCAACGCCCCCTTAGGCACTGCTACAGATGGAACGGCTGGAGCAGAAGTGAGAACAGGTTCACGGATAGATTTAAGAGACACTGCCGTATGGGTTAGAGAGAGTACACGACCGGATATTACGGTGGCAGCAAACGGCATGGCACAACCATTATCGGGAAGTGCTCCTACCGTTTATACAGGGACTTTCCGTGTGAGTTCTGGCGAAGTTATCAGAAACATCAACTCCCCGAATGCATATAAGCTACTGCGCCGAACCGTAGGTGGTAACCTAAGCGATATTGAAGCATCAGTAACCGTCAGTAGTTTAGTCGGAGATAGTACAAATGGTTATACGAGAGCAGACGTTAGCTTTAGAACAACCTTGACTACGGCAATATTAAGAGCTACTGGTAACGATGAGACAGCAGGCTTCACCTTAGGCAACGCCTTAACAGATAGTAACGGGCTACAAGATATTTCTGGCAACCTACCAGTGACATATACTGCCGATTCCTTAGATACTCGTTCTAGTGCCATCGCTGCAAGAGACACGACTGCCCCGACGCTCACAGTGTCTGGGCAAGCAGCTATGGTTGGTACCAGCCCAATTCAATATACAGGTAGTTTCCGTGTGAGTTCCACTGAAGGGGCTATCAGAAACTTGCAAACCCCAGGATCATATAATCTAGCATTTATAGCTAGAGGAAACCAAATACGTCAAATTGGCGCAACAATAACGGTTAGTAGCTTGGTGGGATCAGTTGCAGCAGGCTATACAGCAGCAACGGTAAACTTTACGGCAGATCTAAACGAGTCTATCGTAACAGCTACGGGCAACAATGAATTACGAGGCTTCATCTTGGCCAGTGCCCCATCAACAGGGCTTGACGGATTGCGAGATCTTGCGTCTAACGAAGTAACGACATTTAGAGGAAATAATAGACTCTTAAGTGATGGAGAAAATGCCGCTAATGCGATATCTGAGGTAGACAGAGAGGCACCAGTCATAACGGTAGTTGCACAAGCCACAGAGGGTGAGCAAGAGCAACTGACCTATAGAGGAACTTTCTTAGTTTCTGCACCTTTTGGCAATCCAATCAGAAACTTAAACGACTCGGCAGTTTATAGATTATTGCGTCAATCTATTGCAGGTGATATAAGTGGAATTACTGCTAGATTGGATGTAACTACTTCCACAGTAAGTGCCACTCCAGACTATTACAATTCAGCGACAATCAGCTTTGCAACGACTTTGACAGACATAGTCCAATTGGAAGACACGGCAGGCTTCACCTTAGGTGAGAATCAAATAGGCCGAACCGGCTTTGGAGGCCTACAAGACATTAACGGAAACCGACCGAATACAACGCCACCATTAAGACGTCTAGATTCTAGAAATCCTTCACTTGCTAGAATTGAAGTGACAGAAAATATAGAATGTGCAGCATTCTATCCCAACATAGGTCAAAATGAGCTGTTCTTTGAAGTAATAAGCGAAAGAGCAAGAGGCGAAAGCGAAAGTGCTTTCGATCAAGCAAGATTTACATTAACTCAGCTAAGAGCATCTTCAAATCCGACTATTTCTACGGTTGAGCAAATAGTAACAACCACTGAAGTTGTAATCCTTAAAGCGACATTAACCAATGAAATTACGAGCGACGGCAACATTACAGTTAGTTATGCCCTCCCGGGAAGCGATAATTTTTCAGTAGATGCTACTTGTGAGGCTGACCTTGACTTTGATGACGACACAGACAGTGATGGTCGCGAAGACATAGTTGACAATAACCCGTTTGATCCAAACGATGACACTGTGAACCTAAATGTTACGACAACCAGAACTGCGGTCAATACGCTACTCAGCTCAACCTTCTATAGCCGTGAGGTTTTGGTGCGTAGTCTGATACGAGGAGAAGCATTTACCTATGTAGAAGAAGGCATAAAGAAACAGTTTACTGAAGAGATGGCCCTGACTCCAAACCAATATTTCGGTATAAATGGCAATGACAATACCCAAGTATTTGTTAACCCGAGTGACGATTGTATAGATGTATTAGATTTCTCTAGAACATATAATCTAAGTAAAGTTAAGCTGGATGCATTCTGCGACATAGGAGATGGGATGATTGATTTCCTAAATCAACCGCTAGGGCTTTCAATGAGTTATATGTGGGCAGATATTGATGAGAATGGACGTTTAATTGGAGGTAATTACACAGATGATTATAGTATTTTGATACTAGCGGAAGTGAACTTCTCAGGGCAGTCGTCTTATATATATACTGAAGAGACTTCAAAAACCGTCGTTGTCTCATCATACAGACCAGTTGGGATACCATTTATTAATGTGGCTATAAAGAGTCAATCCAACCAAGGCACAATATTCACTGATGAACGGCTAACAATACAAACAGCTGGGAGGCTAGACATTGTCAGTGGCACTTATAATGCAATAAGTGGTGAAAGAGGAGAAACTATTACCCACTGGCTGAGCGGTGACGGTGTTGATGATCTATGGTATCCTACCGAAGCCACTTTAGCACCACGAGAAGGAGGCTATGATGTGGAGAATGATTTTGCCGCCCTACCCTCAGCAGTAGGTCCTGATAGCTTCATTGATGTTAGAGTAGCAAGCGACGGCGATAACGAACCAATCACTAGAATAAACCAGATATTGCTATACGATGTTAACACAGAAGTGCCATTTAGAGTCAATTCTATGGTTTCAAACCGTGCGTATTATTTGGTAGCAGATGTGACGACAAATAGACCGGATGTACAAGCTGTGGTGGCAGCTCAATTTATGGATGGATATAGTGTGATCTCAACGGCGACGACAACGATTGGTCTAATCCAAGACGCAGGGCACTTGATTGAGCAGGAGGATCTTGCAGTTATTGCACTGCTAGTAGAGGATCCTACAGCTATGGGCACGATTACCGTAGGGTGGGATAGTATAAATAGTGTGCAGAATGTTCTTGCAACCTATCGTGTGACACCTACGGCTCCGAGCGGTTATAGGCTTATGGATGATGACAACGATCGCATTCCAAATATTTTCGATCTTGCGCCCACTGATAACACAAGATTACAAGTTGCCGTCGAGGGTAATATAAATATAGAGACCGATTATCTAACAGAGCATAACGCTGGTCAACCGCTCTATGCCTCCGATGAAGGATTGATTATAGCTGCCAACATGGGTGATGATAGTCCTAGAGATTATTCGGTGGCAAACATTGATAGCAATACCGCAATGCTAACTAGCTTAGGATTGGACGATACCGAAACTACAGAAGCAATAAATACAATCGCAACATTTGGTGTTAGATCAGTAGATTATGCTTATACGCAAGTCAGCACACAAACTACCATGGCGATAGGTGGTATGGCGCATGCGATTTTCCCGATACCGGAAAGCAGCACTACTAGCGAGGTTTTGTATGTTAGCCATTATAATGCGGAATCCGAACGATGGGAGCGTTTTGAAAGAGGCACTAGTAGAGATGGCTTTGTTGACACTTGGTATGTGATAGATAGATCAGGTGAAGAGCCATGCCCAACCGACATTCAATTATATAAGAATGTACATCAGGCTACCGGAGATAACGAAATGGGCTTTACGGCAGAGGCAGATATGCCGAAGTGCGTAATGCTGGCTATAACTGACGGTGGTCCTTACGATGCAGGTTCTATGGGTCAAGGTTTGGCAGACGAGCAGAGTGGTGCAGACGGAAGAATCAATAGCCTAATAGGTATAGGAGCGCAACTAAACCCCTCTTCCCAAGGGCTACAGTGTGCAGCTATCTATCCTAATATAGGCCAAAGAGATTTGTTCTTTGAAATGAACAAAATTTCACCCGATGGTACATTTGAAATAGCTGGTGCTACTATACAAAACGTTAGTTCTGTTCCTCCTGCTGGACCCGAAGCTGACCCAGTGCTTAGGGTAACATTAGGGGGAGATATTACGGTTTCTATGATTAACGTAAAATATACTATTCCTAATGGCGAAGAATTCGAGACGATGTGTATTGCTAGCCTAGACAGAGACAGTGATCGTGATGGCGTGGTGGACATAGCGGATGCTTCACCGTTTAACATAATGAATCGTGCCCCGAATCCAGATACTACTGGTCAGCAAACTACCACACTTGCTGCGGTTGACGAAGTGACAGGTGAATACTATAGCCGTCATGCAGTAATACGCAGCTTACTAAGAGAAGAAGAATTTACTTTTATAGAAGAAGTGATAAATGGCGAGGATGTCGGAGGAACATTCACTGCAAATATGGCAATGGATTGGAGGGCATATTTTGGTATAAATGCTAACGCTAACACCCAAATATTTAGAATTGGAGATGATTCAGAATGTGGTGACATATTAGAAGCCGCTAGAGATAATAATCTGAACGCAGTGAGGATAAGTGAGTTTTGCGATGAAAGAGTGACTGATTTCAGTACTGAATCAGTTGGTAGTCAGCGCTATGTTTGGGCAGATGTTAGGAATGGAATACTCGTGGCAAGCGACTATCCTGATTATAATCTTAATATAGTGCCTGAAATAAACTTCTCAGGACAACCCACATATATATTCCCAGAACCTACTACTAGAACTGTATTTATTTCAGCTTATGTCGGCAATGATCGAGGTGATACACCGTCGGTTAGAGTCAGAGCGCAATCACGCGAGGATGCTTATTCTGAAGATGTGACCGTAGAATTGACAGATGTTTCTCAGAGTGGAACAATTAGAGATAGGTACAATGTAGCTTATCATAATGATGGGCACCCGTTGCCAGGAGAAACCATTGTCCGCTGGTTAGCTGCTACAGGTAGAATATGGGCTCCTACCAGTGCTACACTGACGGTAAGCCTGGGTGGGCGCGATGATGAGCTGAATCTTGAGAGCATTGACTATGCAATAGGTACCAATAACAATATCAACGTTAGAGTAGCTGATCCCGAAGACGAAGAGGTTACCCGTATACGCCAAATACTGTTATACGAAAATGCTACGGATGGTCCTAGGAGAGTTACATCTGTAGTGTCAGGCAGAAGCTACTATGTGGTCGCAGATTATGATACGAATAGAATGGGTGGCATAAGCGCAGATAATATAAATGTTAATACAGATTTAATAAATAACTATACTACGCCTAGTGAGGTTGTTCTGAGTGATAGTGCGCAAATGGTGCTGGAAGGAGATCTGAATGGAAGCTATTTCGATATTAGAGAAATTATCGCAGGCAGTATAACCACTACCACTATAATCACTGTCGGCTGGAACAATATTGGTGCTATAGAAAACATAAGGGAAATCTATCTCATTACAGAAGAGGAACCATCGACTTATGAGACAGTAAATGCTAGAGGGCAGTTGTTCACAGCGGGCACTATGTTCACCGCACAAAACTCTCTACCTGTTGATATTGAGGGTGGACTACCAAGCGATAATCATATTTTAACAACCCATGATGGACAACTACCAGTATTCTTTACCCATGTGGGACTTGCAATAGCTGAAGATAAAGGCGGTGAAATGGGTCTACATTATTCGGCATCAAATATTAAATATGATGACATAAGTGATAATACTAAAATATTGCTTAGGTTAGGCACAGACGATGACTTTATAGATTCTATTGCAACATTCGGCGTTTCTGATGTAGTGTATGGTTTCAACTTGAATGAAGACGGACAAACTGAGGTGACAGGAGGTACTGTGTATGTGGTATTCCCGATAACAATAGATTTATCTACTCTTATTGATAATACACTATATGTTGTGAAACATGATAGCAGCGAAGAGTCGCCACGGTGGAGACCTTTTGAAAGGGATGCCGACGCAGGAACATGGTATGCTATAGAACGCACAGATACTGGAGTAGCATGTCCGACTGATATCCAGGTCTATATAAACGAGCATGAGCCTGCCTCAGGAAATGACGGCACCGGCTTCATAGCAAGTGAACATAATTGTGTTATGCTGGTTATCAACGACGGCGATAATTATGATGCAAGTAGCTTAGACAGCAGAGTAATTGACCCGGTCGGTTTTCGGACTAGGTCAACGGCGGATACTACTCCTCCCCGTACTGGTGGCGGCGGTGGCGGTGGCATTGGTGCCGTTGGTATGAGTGATGCTCTACTGCTAATAGGAGTAATCGCACTGCTAATGATTGCAACAGCTAAACGTCGTCGCAAACAAACCATTACAACTTCCTAAACCACACCACCTGTAGGGGAGGGCTAACATGCCCTCCCTAAGGTATTGTACCTGTACCATCTTAACCACTATGCGCCACTAAATCATGGTTACCGTAAACGAAATGGATGAATGGATTGCCTGTGCAGACACAACGAGTTTGAGCGGATAATAGAAATGCCGATTGACCTACTGGTTCAATCGGCGGTTCTATTCTGCCCCTACAATTCCCGGCGTATCTGCACAAGCTAATTCCCCTCCTTTGGAGGGGTGGTAGGCGTAGCCTGACGGGGTGGTTGTGGCGTGTCTGTACAAGTGTATTACTCATCAATATTTACGCACCGTATCATTTATAATAACTTTTAATGCTAACTCCCAAACTTTACAACTGCTATTATGCAGCTTTAGTGACTCTTGCTGCTCTGATCTGCACCTACTATCAAGAACTCTTCATATATCAAAGGCAGTTACTGGAGCAAGGGCAATTATGGCGTTTATTTAGTGGTCATTTTGTACACCTAAACGATAAACATCTAATACTCAACTTGATTGCCTGGGTCATTATTTTCTTTTTAGGTCTCAATTATCTATCACTTCTAAGATGGGTCATTTTATTGTTTATATTGGTATTATCAATCTCAGCAGGCTTATATTATTTTGTTCCCGAAATCTTATATTACGGCGGATTATCAGGTGTTTTACACGGTTACTTTGCTTATGTCTTAGTGGAATGGATTAAAAACAAACAAAGGCTTGCATGGATTATTTTGCTGTTGTTAATAGCAAAAACATTAATAGAAAACTTCTCAGATATAGGTTCGTCTACAGCCGAATACCTAGACCTTCGGGTGGTCACGGAAGTACATCTAATAGGCGTTTTCATCGGTATTCTTGTTGCATTATTCACTTCATATCGAGAGCATAATTCAAACAATAAGTAATATTCGGTAATTCTCAGTGTAATGCTTGGAAAAGCATTGAATATACAAGTATTTCACTAACTTGGCTATATCCGCTATTTTTTATAAACACCAATTTTGACTATAAAACAGGTATAATACCCTCTTATGATTTATTAGGAGGACTTAATAATGGCAACTATCTCTTTACAAGGTAACGAAATACACACGAGTGGCAAGATACCCGCAGTCGGCACACAAGCACCGGATTTCTTGTTGGTGAATAAGGATTTAGAAGATATTTCCCTTTCTAGCTTTAAGGGCAAGAAAAAACTGATATCCATAGTGCCTAGCTTGGATACGCCGGTTTGTGCTACTTCCACTAAGAAATTTAATCAGGCTGTGGGCGAACTTGAAGACAGTGTTTGCATAGTTGTGTCTGCCGACCTGCCTTTTGCAATGTCACGGTTCTGCAGTACTGAATCACAAGCGAATATTATGCCGCTTTCTATGATGCGCTCTAGAAATTTTGCTAAAGATTACGGCGTTCTAATTGAAGACGGTCCCTTAGCTGGCATTACGGCAAGGGCAGTCGTAGTTCTGGATAAGTCAGATATAGTGCAACATGCAGAATTAGTTGATGAAATAAGTGACGAACCCGACTACGACAAAGCACTTCAAGCCCTAAAAGCAGATTCCTAACGCAGATCATTCCTCTCCTTTGGAGGAGTGGCGGGCGTAGCCCGACGGGGTGGTTGTGGCATGTCTGCACAAACCCAACCGCTTTGCGCCACTAAATCAAATCATCGTTACCGTAAACGAAATGGATGAATGTATTGATTGTGCAGACGCAACGCGTTAGGGCGGATATATAAATCCGCCCCTACGCATGTTGGTACTTGTGCCATCTTAACCGCTTTGCGCCACTAAATTAAATCATCGTTACCGTAAACGAAATGGATGAATGTATTGATTGTGCAGACGCAACGCGTTAGGGCGGTTTGTATAACGATGGTGGTTACTCAAAAACCACCTCGTCAGGCGGAGCCTGACATCCCTCCAAAGGAGGGGGATGGTCCACCCCTACGGGTGGTTTTCTAGCCGATACTTCCTGCTCGGCGTAGGAAAAAATTCTTTAATGTCGGTATTTTGTTGACTAATCGCATTCCACTTGCTCGCACATAGGTGCATAGGGGCGAGTAATCAGAAAATATCCATAGTAAGTTTTCCAACCCAACTTTCATGCACTGATTGTTGCCTTTGACCATGCGCTCATAGCGGCGCAATAAAGGATAGTTTAGCTTCATAGAGGGACTGTCATCCAATAAGCTCAACAGCACACTCAAATCTGCAAAGCCTAGGTTTGCGCCTTGTCCTGCTAAAGGATGGATGTTATGCGCTGCATCCCCTATCAACAACATACCTGGTGCAACATACTGATCAACATGACCGCCAAGAAGTTCAAAAGTACAGATTTTGCTCATTGCCGATAATTCCCCAAAGCGTTCCTCCATTTCTCGACTCGTCCTACTCATCAATTCTTCCGTGTCTAGTTCTGAGATTCGGTGCGCTAGCGCATCTGGGCATGACCATACGACAGCGCAAACCCGATCCGCTAACGGTAAAAATGCCAACACTCCGTTACTAGAGAAACGTTGCCATCCAGTGAGTTGATGATTTTCGGTGGTTCGCACTATATAAGCAAAAGCGGTTTGTTGATAATCTTGTACTGACCATCGTACATTCATCAGTTGGCGTATTTGTGACCGCACCCCATCCGCGCCAATTATCAATGAAAACTGCCGATGTTCATCACCATCACCTTTCAATTTTGTATCTAATACGCCGTCTTTTGATATATGTGCCGAGACTATCTGCATATTGTTGTACTGGATAGAATTGAGTTGCTCTATGCGTTGCCACAAGGCATTTATTAAGTATTGATGTTCGACGATGATGCCCAAACGTGTGGCACCAATGTCGCTGGCATCAAAATGTATGCGTCCACCGCCGGTATCCCATACTTCTAAAGCCTCAAAATTTGAGTAGCGTGTAATAAGTGGCATCACTTGTGCTGCTTCTAGTACAGAGACTGAGGCTTGACTTAGCGCATAAGTACGTGCGTCATAATGTTGTGTGTCTAAATCAGGTGCTTCGGGTTGCTTTGCACATAGCTGTACTTTGATATTACGTTGTGCTAAACAGATAGCACAGCTTAAACCGATAACGCCGCCGCCCACTACGGCAACGGGCTTATCAAATTTTTGCATTGCGTGAGCTCAGCGTTGTTCCACTTGCAAGGCGCGGCCAGGGCGGCGACAAGCCCAAGGTTTTACGCACTAAAATACGTCTGATGAATGGTAGCATATCCAGCATAGTCAAACTTGTTCCTAGCAAAGGCGCGAACGGTTGCTTTAATCCGACACACACTTTGGCAAGCGAATGGGTAAAATACATCACTTTGCGTACATCACTAGCTCTCTTTTGGCTGTAGCTTTGGAGCAAATCCGATGCACCTACATCGGGCGAATCGTGAAGATGTTCCACTAAAAAAGCAATATCGCGCAATGCAAGGTTTAATCCTTGACCACCGACAGGGTGAATGGTTTGTGCGCTGTCGCCTAGCAATACTGTCCGTCCTATAGCAATGCGTTCGGCGTAGCATAAAATCAACGGGTAGATAATACGTTTTCCTATTTCGTATATTTTGCCGATGCGTTGCCCTAAGTCTTGCTGCAATTTGTTTATGAAGTCGGCGTCGGATAGATCCATTGCTTGTGCTCCTGTCTCCCCTACATAAACTCTCCCGATAATACGTTCTCCGGCAGGTTGATGGGGTAATACTGCGATTAACCCGTCATCAGTAAAACGCTCGTAAGCAACATGTCGTTCAAGTGATTCACTGTGTATACGGGCGACGACAGCCGACTGTTGGTAGTCCTTTTGTCTAAAAGAGAACCCCAGTGCTTTGCTGATATCACTTTGTTTCCCGGATGCTATTATCAGTAAGCGTGTTTTGATAGTGTGCTGCTTGTCTTTTTGCTTGAGCGACAACGCTATGTGTGTGCCGTGATCCTTTGCAGACTCCACCAAGGTTGACGAATATACCTTTAGATTATCTAATTTAAGCAAAGTTTGATGCAAACCAGCCAATAAATCTGCAGCACGGATAACACAACCCAAAGCGTCTATGCCTTCGTCCTCGGCACGGATACGGGTTGTGCCGAAAGCATCCTTGCGCGACACCCTAATCTCTTGTACCGCACAAGTATCGTTTTTAATGGTGTCCCAGACATTGATATTTTGCAATATCCTACGGCTGCCATCCGAGAGTGCAATGCCGCGTAGCGGTATTTTGTTTGCGGCATCCTTGATATCGTGTACATCTATGATGGCGATGGAGCCTGCGTGCTGACTCAACGCGATCGCAGCAGCAGCTCCAGTGAGTCCTGCCCCTATAATGGCGATATCGTGTTCCATTATTTATTCCGCTTCGGACATTAGCGATTCAATGCCATCTACATTTTTAACTAAATCTTTGCTGAGCACCTCAGGTCCTCGGGTTGTTACCAGCACATCGTCTTCTATACGAATTCCAGTATTGCGGAATTGCTTAGCGACATTGTTTCTATTGTCTATATATAACCCTGGTTCTACGGTTAGCACCATGCCCGCTTGAAAACATTGAGGTTCACCCGATTTCCCTTTGCTATAAGCCATTGTGTCGTGTACATCCAATCCTAGCCAGTGTCCGATTCCGTGCATATAAAAATCTCTGTAGGCAGAACGTTTGAGCAAAGCAGTCAGAGAGCCTTTTAATAAGCCTGTGTCAATCAAGCCTCGGGTTAAGGCGCGCACCGCAGCGTTATTGACATCAAGCCAGTTGTTACCGACTTGCACTTTAGCAATGGCTTTTGATTGTGCTTCCAAGACAACTTCGTAGAGTTCTTTTTGGTGGCTATTAAAACGTTTATTAATAGGAATAGTACGGGTTATATCGCTGGCATACATTTGGTATTCGGATCCGGCATCTACAAGTAGCAAGTCTCCAGATTTTAGACGGCTTTTATTATCGGTATAGTGCAGTACACATGCGTTGACACCACTGGCTACTATGGAAGGGTAGGCGGGGCGTGCATGATGTTGCTGAAATATCTTCATAAGCTCCGCATCAATTTCGTACTCGTATAGTCCCGGACGACACATTTGCATCATTCTCCGATGTGCGATAGAAGTGATGCTAACAGCTTGTTGCATCGTCCCAATTTCCAGCTTAGATTTTTTAAGGCGCAGTTTGTCTAACAATATGCTTATATCCGCATAATAGCTAGCTATAGCGTGGTTTCTCCGATTACGGCGAGTTTGTCGGCATAGTGCCGCGAGTTGTGAGAATTTATCAGTGTCAAAAGTATCGCAGTATAGATATCGTCTGTTGTCAATCAGCAGAGGAAAGATTTCGGTGAATGCATCTATAGGAAAAACTTTGTCTGCACCAAGCACGCGTTTTGCACGGCTAAGCCCTAAGCGCGCACCTTCCCACAAAGTAGTATGTTCATCGTTTGGAGTACAGAACAAAATATAATCACCGAAGGGATGCCCGGGTGCCAACACCATAATCATTTGATCTTCAACACTTCCATTTAGGTAGTAGAAGTTACTATCTTGGCGATACGGATACTGAACATCGTTTGAATAGTTTTTTTGTTCCGCAGCAAACATGCACACGATGGCATCGGGTCCTGCCGATCTTAAAACGCGTTTTCGACGACTTTCCAACTCTTTTGGAAAAATATTTTTTTTAGTCAAATTTCTTTACCTGTAAAATTGTTCCAACTCCAAACATCTATTATAGTGTTTAGATGAAATCTCACACCACTTTTGTATTCTATATAAAGACTTTAGCTCGGCAGTCAATGGCATGGTTAAGCTGTTGATAAATAGTATTATTTTGTCGTTTTTCTTTTGTTTATATATGTCGCCACATTCATAATAACACTATGCATTTTGTAAAATGTTTTTGAATCATACTTGTATAACACCGTACTTTTATACTTCAAAATTGAAAATCATCGCTCACCGAACAAAGAAAAAAAACTTGACGTAGGGAAAAAAAGTTATATTATCAATACCTAATATGGATGAATTGATTTCTAACGAAGGTAATTTGAATTCTATATCAGAACTTGAAGCGCAAGTTTCAAGGTTGCTTGATAGTCACGATAAACTAAAAGAAGAAAACAAATTGCTTCATCAACAAAACCAAGCTCTAGTTTCTGAGAACTCGGCATTAGCCGAAAAAAGCAGGCAAGTGAAAAGCAAGATAGAATCTCTTTTAGAGCGTCTTAAGAATATGGAAGAAGAAGTTCCTTATGAATGACGATAAGCGAAAAGTGGAAGTAAGTATTATGGGGAAACTTTATTCCGTCGTGTGTCCTGTGCAGCAACAAGAAGAGCTGAAGGAAGCAGTCTCATTCCTAAACAATCAAGCAGAAGATCTCAAGCATAAATCTCAAGGCACGAAATCTTCGGAAGTGGCTTGGAACCGAGACAATCTATTGGCGGTAATCGCCCTAAATTTAAGCTATGAGCTAATAAAGCTCAATACCAGGGTTTCTGGCAAAGCAGTGGAGGCTGAAAAGCTGGTTGAACGCATTAAAAACAGTTTTGCGCAATCAGATGCCGACGATGCAATGCATAAGATTTCTGAGATATCCCTGTGATGTACGTTAATCATCTATATAATCCTTTACCGTATTTAATACTTAAGGTGTGTTGCGATGATGCCGGTGTGCATGCTCAAACTATTGAGAAGCCTAAAGGTATTAGACGCGGCACCATTCCTATATCTGAGGGTCTAGGATTGCGGGTGAAAACGGCATTGTCGGGGATGTCTCGCTTACTAAGAGCGGCGACTGTACGTGTTGTGTATTGAAACATATATGGCAAGGCAGTTTAGCCGATTCACTTTCTACATAACTTAAAAGGGGGTAGACAATGGCTACCAAACGTAGAACTATAAAAAGGCTAGTAAAGAAAAAGTCGAGTGCTACTAAAAAGCGGTCGGTGCTAGCTAAACGTAAAGCGGCGAGTGCCGCTCTGAAGAAGAAGGCTGCTCCTAAGAAGAAGTCTACGACTAAGAAGAAGGCTGCTCCTAAGAAGAAGTCTACGACTAAGAAGAAGGCTGCTCCTAAGAAGAAGTCTACAACTAAGAAGAAGGCTGCTCCTAAGAAGAAGGCTACGACTAAGAAGAAGGCTGCTCCTAAGAAGAAGTCTACGACTAAGAAGAAGGCTGCTCCTAAGAAGAAGTCTACGACCAAGAAGAAGGCTGCTCCTAAGAAGAAGTCCACGACCAAGAAGAAGGCTGCTTCTAAGAAGAAGTCCACGACTAAGAAGAGAAGATAATATCTCTTTTGTAATAAGCCCTGATTTATTCAGGGCTTGTTACATACTAGAACCGCAACATAACCCACATTCGTAGGGACGGACCTGTATGCCATCCCTAACGTGCTGCGCCTGCACAAATAATCCATTCATCCATCCAATTTACGGTCACCTACCGTAGGGGAGGGCTAACATGGGACTGTTGAAAAAGTATTTCATGCACCGTAGGGAAGGGCTAACATGCCCTCCCGTAACGCGACGCTCCTGCACAATCAATCCATTTATCCATAAAATTTACGCAAACGGTAGGGGAGGGCTAACATGCCCTCCCAAAACGCGTTGCGTCTGCACAAATAAAATCGTATGGCATCCAATTTATGGGAACCAAAACCAAATGGCGCAAGCGGTTGCAGTAGTGCAGGACGGTACTTTAGGGAGGGCAGGTATATTTAACTATGGCTTATTTGATATAAGATAAACGCTTAGGTAGATGCAGTGCCTAGGAAGTCGGAGGAGACACGCTCAAGAGAGGATTAGGCATTAAAGCCTGTTAACATGATAAGCACTCCTCCGGCGTTATGACTATAGAGCTCGTAAGGCAGCTTGGGACTTTAGATCTCGTATTTACCTGTTTGGGCGGCGTAGTCATACTTTCCTAAACTCTGCTTGATACCTAGTAATTCATTCATTCAATAACTATTATGGAGGAAATTATGGTGAAACACAAACAACCTGCCGCAATCGGCATTGATGTCTCTAAAGACACTTTAGAGGTGGCATTATTATTCGTTGACGAGAGTTTCTCGGAATCACAATTTAGAAATAATATCAAAGGTATTAAACAGCTGTTAGCTTGGCTTGCCGAACAGGGCGCAAAGTGCTGCCCGATCTGCGTTGAAGCCACTGGTGGCTTGGAGACAAACCTTTGCGAGCGAGCTTCCCGGGCTAAACATCCGATACAGGTGGCACCCCCGGCTCAAGTTGCCTATTTTCGCAAAAGTCTTAATATGCGTAATAAAACTGATGGCGATGATGCGCGCTTAATTGCACGCTTCGCAGTGTCAAACCCTAATTATCGGTGGACCAGTTCTTCACAGGCTATCCAGACCTTGAAGGATGCTCTCAAACGCAGACACAAACTGACATTAGCGAAGACGATGTTAAGGAATAGTGAAAAGACCTTGCGCACCGCGGGACAAAAGCGCAGTGCGGCTGCAGACTTGAGACACCTTGAGCAACGCATCGATCAGATTGATGCTTCAATCGAAAGGCTTATTGCCGAAAACGAACAACTTGCACAGACCTGCAAATTATTGTGTTCGATACCCGGTATCGGTATGCAAATCGCAGCCACCCTGTGTGCAGTATTAGATGATAATACGTTTGAGCATCCCAAGCAACTCGCTGCTTTTATCGGCATCGCACCAATGCGCAGACAATCCGGCAACTGCGAAGCACGGGCTCATATCTCTAAAATTGGCAAACGCTGCCTACGCACCGCTTTGTTTATGGCGGCACTCTCGGCACGGCTTCATAACCCCATTATCCGAGACTTTGCCAACCGCTTGCAACGCCGACGCCCGGAGTTAAGCAAAAAGGAAATCATTGTCGCTTGTGCACATAAGCTCGCCCGTATTATTCATGGAGTACTCAAGCACAATAAGCCGTTTGACCCGCGTCATGAGTGTCCGGCTGCGGCCTAAATAGATATTCAGAAAAGGAGATAAAAAATGAGTAAAATGACTTGATTTTAAATAAGGCATCATGTTAGCCCTCCCCTACCCATGTAGTTTACGCTGTGGTTCTGGACAATCGGTGGCTTTATCCTGCCCCTACAATTCTATCTAAAACGTTGCCTGCCAGCCCAAGGTATAAGCATAGTCAACCTCAAGCTGAGGCCCATCTAAATGCTGATAAAAAGGTAGCAAAAATTCTGCTGCTAGGCGATGGCCTTTGAACATCCCGTCCGGTTTTATAAAGTTAATTCCGATGCCAAGTTCGGCACGTTCACCGCCGCGTAAATCCGCACGCGCAGTCGGAACCATTGCTGGATTTAGCCTTCTATCTCGTCCCGATATATCGTTCCAAGACTTTCCGTTAATCCGTACCGAAGCACTCAAATAATCAGAATGTCGATACGCTGCCCAGGTGCTCGCCATGTATTCATCTCCCAAACGATAGCCCTCATTATTCTTGCCTAATCGCTGTGTGGTTTTTAATTGCAACCCCCACGACCATTGTGGATGATGGTTAGTATAAGTTATGCCTAACATCGGATCGTATGTGCCAGAACCAAGTTGCATCGGATAAGGCAAGCGTATGTTTCCAACTGGTGTATTGTCCTTTTTGTTGGTATCGCCGGTAGGCAGACTCAAGCCCAAACCTATACCCAAATCATGCGAAGATTCCTCACTGGATTTTTTATGATAGAGTTTGTGCAATGCCATTAATTTGATATCACCTAAACCTCTAGCACGAGTTGTGAACCTTCTACCCATACGATTTACCAAATCCATTGATTTATCCACATAAGGCACCATTGCCATCAGAGTCAGGTTATTGCCGAGACCGTACATAGCACCGAACATGTGCATTTCCATAGTCATTTCCAGCGGCGACACCGGGAATGACCTTAATACTTGGGCAGTGCTTATATTGCTAGAACCCGAACGATTGCCATCCATTTCCATACGTCCATAACGATAAGACAACATCAACTCTCCCTTTTTATGTCCATGATCCCCCATGACTCCAATGGGTGCATGACCATCAGGACGCATCATCGGGTTATTCATCGGGGTGTCTGCATAAACAATCTGTCCTGTGCATATAGCAAGCAGGAATGCAGTAAAAAATATCTTCATTAAATAATCTCCTTTTTTGTTTTGCGGGGGGAACGCTCTATAGATAGTCTGCTATTATACACAACAATGGAATTTAGTAGTGCTTTGTATGAGTCCTTATTGCGTTTGGTGAGCCTGGATCCCGATCTGCTAGAAATTATTTTGTTATCGCTACGCGTCAGCCTGACTTCGGTGTTCATTGCCGCCTTAATCGGTTGTCCGTTGGGCGCGTTGCTTGCCGTTGCTCGTTTCCCGACGCAACACTTCTGGGTTAATTTGATAAACGCGTTTATGGGTCTTCCACCAGTTGTCGTCGGCTTGGTCGTCTACCTGTTATTGTCCCGTTCCGGTGCATTGGGAATGTTGGAGCTGATATATACGCCGACTGCGATGATAATTGCCCAGACACTTCTGATATTGCCTATCATTACTGCATTGGTGCGCCAAACCATAGATGATTTGTGGAGGCTCTATAGGGATCAATTACTATCATTGGGCAGCACCACAATGTCCTCTATTCGCACCTTATTATGGGAGGCGCGTTTTAGCTTAATAACCGCAGTGTTGGCAGGCTTCGGACGTGGTATAGCCGAAGTTGGCGCAGTACTTATAGTCGGTGGCAATATCAATCACTCTACTCGAGTCATGACGACTACGATTGCATTGGAGACCAGCAAGGGCAACTTATCGTTGGCACTGGCGTTGGGGATAATTTTGATAACCTTATCGCTTTTGATTACTTCGGTTGCACAGATCGTTAAACGTTTTGAACCAATGTACCGTTAATAACCGAAAGAGATGGAACTTCAACTGCGCCGTATCAGTTACGATATTGGCAATCGCCGCTTAATCAACGATGTTGATCTGCATAGTGCCACGCAACATTGCACTGCTTTATTGGGTGAGAATGGTTCGGGCAAGACCTTGCTACTTTACTTATGCCACGGTTTGCTTGAGCCGAGCGGTGGAGAAGTTTTATGGGATATGCGTCCGCCAAATGCTTGGCGAGGTGCAATCACGATGGTGTTCCAAAAACCAGTTTTGCTGCGCCGCAGTGCCTATAACAATATAGAACACGCCTTATATTTACAAGGTTTGACCAAAGCGGCGCGTGCCACACGCGTACTGGAAGCTCTAGAGCAGGTCGGCATGACCGAATACCAGGAATGTCAGGCGCATGTGTTATCGGGGGGACAGCAACGACGTCTTGCTATCGCTCGCGCTTGGGCATTGCGCCCGTCGGTGATCCTGATGGACGAGCCGACTACTGACCTTGATATACATTCGGCAACGGCGGTGGAAGGCATCATCAAAAGTATGCAGCGTAGCGGCATAAAGATAATGATTGCAACGCATAATTTGGCACAAGTAAAAAGATTATGCGACGAGGTCGTATTTATGGACCAAGGAAAACTGTTGTGTCACACGGCTAAGGATGATTTTTTTACAAAAGCAACTGAGCAGAAGATATGTACGTTCATCAAATCACAAGAATTTTAGTCGTTGTTTTAGCACTGAGCGTTTTCGCATCAGCCGAAGCGCGTCGCGTTGTTTTGGCGTCTACGACATCCACCGACAATTCTGGCTTGTACGAGTATTTGCTTCCTGAGTTTACCGCCGACACTGGGATCAGAGTGGATGTGGTTGCGGTCGGCACCGGCCGCGCGATCAAAATTGCCGAGCAAGGCGATGCCGATTTGCTAATCGTGCACGATGAACAGTCGGAGTTGGCTTTCGTAGACTCCGGCTACGGCATAGATCGGCATACCTTTATGTATAACGACTACATACTCGTAGGCCCCGAGCAAGACACCATAGGAATAAGGCGTAGTGAGACGACTCGTATCGCACAAGCGATGCAAATGATTGCCGGCAACGCCGCACTCTTCATCTCGCGAGGCGACGACAGCGGTACCCATAAAAAAGAACTGTCTCTGTGGACTTTATCGGGTGTGGACCTGAGCGCACCTGGCGGATGGTATCGAGAAGTCGGTGCCGGTATGGGCGCGACATTGAACATCGCGAACGAGTTATCCGCTTACACTTTGGCAGATCGCTCTACATGGATTAGCTTTAACAATCGCGACAATCTAGTAATCGTTAAAGAAAACGATCCGTTGTTGTATAACTTTTATAGCGTCGTATTGGTTAATCCCGAACGGTGGCCGGAAATCAACTTCCGAGATGCGCGCCGTTTTTATCAATGGTTGCTTTCACCGCGAGGTCTTGCGTTGATAGCATCCTTTCGTGTTAAAGGAAAACAGCTTTTTTATCCGATAGAGTAGTCTGTTCATCGGAAATTTTTGACGGCAAAGGCGAGGGGAATATATAGTTAGCTTAGGCAAACCGTTTTAATAAATTATATAATTTATTGTTTAGGGTTTAGATATGATAAACTTTACTAATTTAGAACCCACCGAAGATTGTATATGAGAGCTGAGTAATGAGTGACTTTTTGAAAAACCTAGTTTTGTGGATTATCATCTCTGCCGTTATGATGGCGGTCTTTAATACCTTTGTTGCTAAAAGAGATCCGATATCGGATATCTCTTACTCAAGGTTTATTGCAGATGTAGAAAACCAACAAGTGCGTAGTGCAGAGATTGACCCCGACAACCGAACGATTACCGGATATTATGTAGACAACCGACGTTTTGTCACATATATGCCGCAAGACCCGGAACTCGTAACCCAATTATTGGAGAACAATGTAGAGGTTATGACCAAACCTATAGAGAAACCATCTTTACTAATGGAGATTCTAATCAGTTGGTTCCCGATGTTGCTACTAAT
Organism: uncultured candidatus Poriferisulfidus sp.; assembly: GCA_965200865.1. Lineage (GTDB taxonomy): Bacteria > Pseudomonadota > Gammaproteobacteria > Poriferisulfidales > Oxydemutatoraceae > SP5GCR1. The sequence goes on from CBDAVG010000002.1 coordinate 2,473,720, forward strand.
TGGAGTGTGGATTTTCTTTATGCGCCAAATGCAGGGCAGCATCGGACGCGGTGGTGCAATGTCTTTCGGGAAAAGCCGTGCGCGTTTGATGGAAGAGGATCAGATCAAGGTCACATTTAAGGATGTCGCCGGTGTGGAGGAAGCCAAAGAAGAAGTTCTAGAATTGGTGGATTTCTTGAAAGACCCTGAGAAGTTCCAGAAACTAGGCGGTCGTATCCCTAGAGGTGTGATGATGGTGGGGTCGCCCGGTACCGGCAAAACGCTTTTGGCAAGGGCTATTGCTGGAGAAGCTAAGGTTCCATACTTTTCTATTTCCGGTTCGGATTTTGTAGAGATGTTTGTAGGTGTGGGTGCCTCTAGAGTTAGAGATATGTTTGCACAGGCGAAGAAACAAGCACCCTGCATTATATTCATAGACGAGATTGATGCGGTTGGTCGTCATCGCGGAACTGGTTTAGGCGGTGGACACGACGAGCGCGAACAAACTCTCAATCAGTTGCTGGTTGAGATGGACGGCTTTGAAGGTAACGAAGGAATCATCGTTATCGCTGCCACCAACCGTCCCGATGTATTAGATCCGGCTTTGCTTAGGCCGGGACGTTTTGATAGACAAGTCGTAGTGCCGTTGCCCGATGTGCGCGGCCGAGAGCAGATTCTAAAAGTACACATGCGCAAAGTGCCGGTGGCGGATGATGTAAAGTCGGATTATTTGGCACGTGGCACGCCGGGCTTTTCGGGTGCCGATCTTGCCAACCTAGTGAACGAAGCCTCTCTATTCGCTGCCCGTTATGATAAGGAATACGTTGAGATGGAAGATTTTGAGCGTGCCAAAGATAAAATCATGATGGGGGCAGAACGCAAGTCTATGGTGATGAGCGAGGAAGAAAAGAAATTAACCGCGTACCACGAGTCAGGGCATGCCATCGTAGGTCGCTTGGTGCCGTCGCACGACCCAGTATATAAGGTGACGATTATTCCTAGAGGTAGAGCCTTAGGTGTGACAATGTTTCTACCCAAAGAAGATCGTTATAGCCACACCCGTCAGCGTCTCAATAGCCAGATATCTAGCTTATTCGGTGGACGGGTTGCCGAAGAATTGATTTTCGGTACCGACTCGGTCACTACTGGTGCTGCCAACGATATAGAACGGGCAACCGATATTGCGCGTAATATGGTTACTAGATGGGGATTATCCGATCGCATGGGACCCTTAAACTATGGTGAGGAAGAAGGGCATCCGTTTCTAGGAAACAGAATGGCGCATCAACCAAAAATGTTTTCGGATCAAACCGCAAAGAATATAGATGAGGAGACTTCGCGTATCATCTCCGAGAACTACGAGCGCACTAGAACCATTCTTGAAGAGAATATGGACAAATTGCACTTGATGGCAGAAGCACTGATGAAATACGAGACCATAGACAGCAATCAAATCGACGATATCATGGAAGGCAAGGTGCCGCGTCCACCGGCAGGATGGTCGGACGACGGTGATATAGACAGAACGCCTCGTAGAAAAGCACGCCCAAGAAATCGGCGCAGCGAGGGTAAAATAGGAGGGCCGGCAAGTTCTCATTAAGAACGGCTTTTTACACCTAAAGTTTATATGTTTATACGTTGATGGGCGAGGTGCATGGCTTCGGCGACTAGGTTTTTTGGTACCGACGGCATCCGCGGGCGTGTAGGTCAGCCACCAATGGATCCCAACACCGTACTTAAATTGGGTTGGGCAATCGGCAAGACTCTAGGTGCCAAGCATAACGCAAAAGTATTGGTGGGCAAGGACACCCGCATTTCCGGTTATATGTTTGAATCTGCCTTAGAAGCAGGCTTGTCGTCTGCTGGTGCCGATATCGGCTTGCTAGGTCCGTTCCCGACACCTGGTATCGCATACTTAACCCAAGCACTAAAAGCCTGCGCAAGTATTGTCATCAGTGCATCGCATAACCCGTATCACGATAACGGGATCAAGATATTTTCCAATCGGGCGACTAAACTTTCCGATGCTCAGGAGCGTGAAATAGAGCAATGTTTGAAGCAACCACTTGAAGATATAGATATATCAAGTTTAGGAAAAGCCTTTCGTGTTTCGGAAGCGGAAGATCTCTACGTAGATTTTTGTAAGCGTGCTTTGACATCAAAAGTGGACTTAAAAGGCATCAAAATAGTTCTTGACTGTGCTCACGGTGCAAGCTATCACATTGCCCCTAGAATTTATGCCGAGTTGGGTGCCGATTTGGAAGTGATAGGTGCAAAACCTAACGGTTTTAATATCAACGATGGTGTGGGAACTATGCACCCGCAAATGTTGCAACATCAAGTTGTTGAAAATGAAGCCGATTTGGGTATTGCGTTTGACGGTGACGGCGACCGTTTGTTGATGGTTGATGCTTCAGGCAATCTTATAGATGGCGATCAACTATTGTTCGTACTCGCCAGACACACACACCAAAAGAATTATCTAAACGGCGGGGTGGTGGGTACCAAAATGAGCAACTTGGGGCTGGAACTTGCGTTAGCCGAATGTCACATTCCATTCGCTCGCGCCGAGGTGGGTGACCGACATGTGTTGCAAATGCTAGAGCAAAAACAGTGGTCTTTGGGCGGAGAGACCTCGGGTCATATCTTATGTTTGGATAAGATGACCACTGGTGATGCGATTATCGCCTCGCTACTTGTATTGCAGGCATTGATATTGGACGATTGCACCCTGGCCGATGCAACTGCGCCTATGGAAAAATATCCGCAAGCACTGATTAATATATCAATTGATAAACCTCATAACGGTGATACGCCGAAAATCGCCCCACAGATTGAGCGCGTTATCGATCAGGCGTGCAAAGCTTTGGATAAAGAAGGACGGGTACTGATTAGACCATCAGGCACTGAACCAGTGCTACGTATTATGGTTGAATCGCATACCGAAGATACGAGCCAATTATGGGCTAATCGTATTGCCGATGCCGCGCGTCGGCATTTGCCAAGCACCCCCTAATGCAATCGACGATTAAGCCCATTGCGATTGCTAATTGGAAATCGCATGGTAGCCTCAAAGAGAATGAGATATGGGCAGAGCGGTTTTGTTCTAGTCGGTTGCCGGAAAACATACATCTGGTCGTTTGCCCACCATTTCCTTACATCCCGCAACTGCTTAGGTTGTGTGCAAAAACGCAAGTTTCGGTAGGCGCACAGAACCTAAGTGCCTATGAGCCTGGTGCCTATACCGGAGAAGTTTCGGCAGAGATGCTTAGGGATTTGGGCTGTGAATATGTTATCATCGGACATTCCGAACGGCGCACTCTGTACGCGGAAGACGATTTACAGCTTGTTAGCAAGCTGCAAAGGGCTGTTGATTGTGGCTTGATACCTATATTTTGTGTGGGAGAGACCTTGCAACAACGCGAGAACTCGCAGACCGAAACAGTGTTGAGCCGACAGTTATCGGCTGTTGTATCGGTCCTCAAGAGCACATCGTTTGTGCTGGCATACGAGCCGGTTTGGGCGATCGGTACGGGAAAGAATGCCACCCCTGAGCAGGCGCAGCAAACGCATAACTTTTTGCGTAGGCAATTAACTGATTGCTTGGGTGAGGCGGCAGACGGTATTAGGGTTATATACGGCGGTAGCGTCAATTCGGATAATGCAAAGGCACTATTTGCGGAGCGCAATATAAACGGCGGATTGATCGGCGGTGCGTCGCTTAAAGCCGAAAATTTTTTACAAATATGCAAAGTTTTAGAAGAAATAAAGGAGCAGACTGACTAGGTGTATCTATGCTATACAATTTTTTACTCGGATTAGAGACCATACTTGCAATTATCATCGTGGTATTGATTTTGCTACATCGCGGGCGAGGTTCCGAAGCAGGTGCCGTTTTCACTGGCAGTACTTCTGCCACCATGTCCGGTTCCAGAAGTTCTACTTCCTTTTTGACCAAGTTGATAGCATCGCTTTCATTCGTATTTATACTAAATAGCCTTAGCCTGGCTTATATTGCCAATCGTGATTTTGGAAGCGGTAGCGTGATATTGGAGGAAGTAACCGAAATGGAAGATCCAGCTATAGATGATCTTTTTATCGACGGTGAGGATGACTTGCCTGTAGACGACGAAGTATTCGTTGACGAATTGATAGACGATATACCCGATGAGATTATAGAGACAGAACCTGAGGGCGAAGCTTCTGACATTCCTATTCTAGAGGAACCTGTTGAAGGAATGGAGGCCGAAACCGAACCGCCGGCGGATATACCAACTGGTGAAACCCCTTGATGTTTTCCAGGCCACGATATAAGCTACGAATTCAACAGCTCTATTTTTATTAGCAAACAAACGATGCCGATGTGGTGGAACTGGTAGACACGCTGTCTTGAGGGGGCAGTGGCGATAGCCGTGCCGGTTCGAGTCCGGCCATCGGCACCACAAAACCGAAACCACTTGTAGGGGAGGGCTAACATGCCCTCCCTAACGCGCCGCGTTTGCACAATCAAAATCGTACACCACCCAATTCATTGTCACCTACCGTAGGGGAGAGCATGTCGGGCTGTTGAAAAAGTATTCCATACACCGTAGGGGCGGATTTATATATCCGCCCTAACGCGACGTACTTGCACGATTTATACATTCATCCACCAAATTTATGGGAACCAAAACCAAGTGGCGCAAAGCGGTTACGGTTTTGCAGGACGGTACCGTAGGGCGGATATATGAAATGCCGATTGACCTACTGGCTCAATCGGCGGCTTTGTTCTGCCCCTACGGTTTTCATAAATTATATGGCACATAGTGGTTCAATTTGTGCAATGGCAGTACTTTTTCAACAGTCCCATATATCAAAATCAAACGACAGTTCTATCCCTCAAAGTCTGAACCTAGATAAATATCACGAACCGTTTTGTTTTTCAGGATATCGTCTGGCTCCCCTTGGGTTAGTACTTCGCCGGAGTGGATGATATAGGCACGGTCACAAATCTTTAATGTTTCGCGCACATTGTGATCGGTAATCAACAAGCCGATTCCCTGCTCCTTGAATTGCAAGACTAGTTTTTGTACTTCGCTGATAGATATCGGGTCTATGCCAGCGAAGGGTTCGTCCAGCAACATAAAGGTGGGTTTTATCGCAAGCAAGCGCGCAATCTCAACACGTCGCCGTTCTCCTCCCGATAGCGATATTGCTGCCTGCTTGCGTACTGCGTGTAGCTGCAGTTCGTCTATCAATTTTTCGACTCTATTTGTTTTTTCGCGATGACTTAAATGCAGCTGAATTTCTATAGCTGCCATGATATTTTCTTCTACGCTTAATTTTCTAAATACTGAGGCAGCTTGCGGCAAATAGCCTATACCCAACTGGGCACGCTTATGTACCGGCAATTCGGAGATATCCGATCCATTTAATTTAATACGACCGCTGTCTGCCTTGAGCAACCCTACGATGACATGAAAAGTAGTTGTTTTACCTGAGCCGTTAGGTCCTAGTAGCCCTACTATTTCTCGACTGCGGAGTTCTAATGAAACTGATTTGACTGCCTGCAGGTGCTTGTATTTTTTAGCTAAATTTATTAACTCCAGCCGGTCGTTATCGTTTGCAAGACTCATGTTGGAAAGAAGGATGATGCGCGTCTAGGGTATTTTTGTTTTGGGTTGGATGATCAGTCTAACTCGATTTTCCTTTTTTTCCATGTCAACGGTTTTTTTTCGTATGTCGTATGTCGCATGATCTCCGGTTAGCAATTTGCCGGCTTCCTTGATTTTAACTTTACCCAAAAAATCGACGATACCTTCTGCCACTTTGTATTCGATGCGTTGTGCCTCAGCTTCTATTGCATGTTGTTCATCTCGGCGTATCAGTTGGCTTGGGTCGGCAGTGGCAATCAGTTTGCTAACTTCGTCGTCGACGGTATGCACTTCAACTACATCGCCTTTCAGTACGATATTGCCTTGAGAAATTTTAACGTTACCGTGATAGATCGCAACACCAGTTTTGTTGTCGTAGCTCGCGCTATCGGCTTCAAGTTCCAATGCATCGTCGGCACGGCTAATATCCTCGGCAGACGCCAACACCAAGCATAGCATTGCCACAACGATATTCTTTGTTCCAGCCCGCGTTGTCGCTTTGAGTCTAGGGAACATTTAACACCTTGATATTGGATTTGAGTTTAACCGTTTGCGTTTCTAAGTTCACTACCATTCCGGTGCCTTCGGTTATTCTGTTGTGTCTGCGAAAAGTCGCTTTGTTGTCGGTGTAGGCTTTCTTTTGATTAAGATCAACCGTTGCGTCGTCGGTGTTTAGATATTCAGGCATGTTGTTATCCGGGTTAATGTGGAAAAGATTGACATCTCCAAGCAATTCAATAAGTGCGGAATTATTTTGCATATACCCTTTTGCTGCCGAAAGCTGCAACGGTACCCTTGCCGAAGTTTGATAGCTAACCTTGGGCTGTTCAAACTCAAAACCGGTGCTTTGGCGATAATGTATTATCGGACTACTCAGGCGGTAGAGTAAGTTCGTTGTACCGTCGTAGGCATTAATTGTTGCGTCTTCAAATTGGCCGTTGTTTTGATTTCCGGATATAGCTCTTTTGTCTATCTTAAAGTCGGATTGCAGGGAAGCAGCAAACATAGCGATCAGGCTCAACAAAGCACAATATGCTATAAATGATAGTTGTTTATACAATGTTTTTATACGTTGATTCATGGGTCAGGAAAACGATATGGGATTAACCCATTGCCGGTGAGACCAGCGTATCGTAAGAATTGAAAATCTTGCAGAATATATCTGCTGTGACTTGCGCATCGTAAAGTGCCGAATGTGCCGCATCGGAGTCCCATTCATAACCGGCAGCTTCTGCAATCCTTGATAATACAGTGTTTTGATATGCGAGTGCGCCTAGAGTAGCCGTATCTAGACTACTGAATTTGTGAAAAGGATTGTTCCTAATTTTGCAGCGACTGATTGCCTCGTTCATAAATTTGAGGTCAAAAAAAGAGTTATGACCGACGAGTATTGCTCGTGTGCATTGATAATTGCCAAGAGATTCCCGTATTTTCTTAAAAGTTGCATTTAGCACTTCGCACTCGTCAAGAGCCAAGCGCAAGGCACTATAGGGATTGATGCCGTTAACCTTCAAAGCTTCATTGTCTATATTGGCTCCTTCAAACGGCTTTATATGATAATGTATGGTTTTCTCTTTATATAGATTAAAGTTGTTATCAACGCCGACAACGATAGCTGCCAGTTCCAATAAGGCATCAGTTTTTTCGTTGCAGCCGCCAGTTTCTATATCAATTACCACCGGCAAAAAGGACCGAAATCTCTCCTGCATCCAATTGATCTGCTCAATGCGCTTGGTGTCTACGTTAACCTTTACCAAAGTCGGATTATCCATTCTCGATAGTCCATTCCAGTTTTTGTCCTGCCAACATGGGAACGATTTCTTCGTCGCCGATAGTTTTAGCAACGCGTTCCGTTTTCTTGACTAACTTAATTTGCTTTGTATTAATCGGTAGCTTATAAAACTGCGGTCCGTTGATACAAGCGAACTGCTCCAATTTATCCAGTTTTTGATTTTCCTCGAATATTGATGCGTAAACCCCCATTGCGACTGGTGCGTTGAATACTCCTGCACAACCACAGCTACTTTCTTTTTCTGAGCGCGCGTGCGGTGCGCTATCAGTGCCTAAGAAAAAGCACTTCTGACCGCTACATGCAGCCTGTATTAAGGTCGCGCGATGTCTCTCGCGTTGTGGAAGCGGCAAGCAATAACGATGCGGTCGCAGCCCTCCTTCAAATAGGTCACTGCGTGTGTACAGTAAATGATGTGGTGTAATCGTTGCCGCCATGTATGCATCGTTGTCTTCTACATACTCTACGGCATCACTAGTCGTGATGTGTTCAAATACGATTCTCAATTCGGGGAATCGTTTTCTTATAGGCATAAAACTATGTTCTATAAAATGTTTCTCGCGATCAAATACATCCAAAGATTTATCTATACTTTCTCCGTGCACCAACAACGGCATATCAAATTGCTGCATCGCTTCTAAGACATGATATATCGTTTCAACCGATGTAACACCTTGATCGGAATTTGTTGTTATCCCTTGAGGGTATAGTTTGACACCATGAATGAAATCACAAGTTGCGGCATCCTTAATCGTTTGAGCCGACAGCTTGTCGGTCATGTAGAGTGTCATCAAAGGTTCAAAGTTGGGTACTGCGTCTATAATTCTATTTCTATAGGCTCGGCACTGCTCAACCGTCGTGATGGGTGGCACTAGATTAGGCATGATAATCGCCCGCTTGAATATCTCGGCACTAATTGGCGCAACTGTTTGCATCGTGCGACCGTCTCTTAAATGCAGATGCCAATCGTCTGGCTGCAGAATCGTTAATTCAGATAATTTTTGATTAACCATGGTTACATTATATAAGACAGCTTATAATACGCAGATTGAAATTAATTTAATCGCTTTTCACGAAGAATTTTGAGCAACATCCCATGACAGATACATCTAAAATAGTATTGGCTTATTCCGGTGGTCTAGACACATCCATCATACTCAAATGGTTGCAAGAGGAATACCGCGCCGAAGTTTATGCCTTCATCGCCGATGTAGGGCAAGGCGAGGAACTTGAACCTGCAGTACAAAAAGCAAAGATGTTGGGTGCCGCCGATGTTTTTGTGGAAGACTTAAGGGAAATTTTCGTACGAGATTTTGTGTTCCCTATGTTTCGGGCAAATACGGTCTACGAGGGCGAGTATCTGTTGGGAACTTCTATTGCCCGTCCGCTGATCGCGCAGTATTTGGTTAAGGCGGCGGATGCGTTGGGTGCAGACGCTATCGCCCACGGGGCAACCGGCAAAGGCAACGATCAAGTGCGCTTTGAGTTAGCTGCCTATGCACTAAAACCTGATATTCGGATTATTGCACCTTGGCGGCAATGGCAACTTAATTCACGCAGTGCCTTACTTGATTATGCTACGCAACACGGCATTGCCGTAGACAAAGATGCGAGTGGTGAACCACCTTATTCTATGGATGCTAACTTGCTACACACCTCTTACGAAGGAGGTATCTTAGAAGATCCATGGTGCGAACCTCAGCAGGCAATGTGGCAAAGAACCGTTAGCCCACAGACAGCCCCCGATAAACCGGAGACTATCGTCTTAGATTTTGAAAAGGGTGACCCGTACGCAATAGATGGCGAGACACTGGCTCCGGCAGAGATGCTTGTGCGTCTAAACGAATTGGCGGGCAAGCACGGCATAGGCAGAACCGACTTGGTGGAAAATCGTTATGTGGGTATGAAATCTAGAGGCTGTTATGAAACACCCGGTGGCACGCTATTGTTGAAAGCACATAGAGCAATGGAATCGCTCACCTTGGATAGAGAACTGGCGCACTTGAAAGATGAACTGATGCCTCGTTATGCCAAGCTGATTTATAACGGTTATTGGTGGAGTGAAGAACGCAGAGCGTTGCAACAACTGATTGATTATAGCCAGTCTAATGTAAGCGGCAAGGTGCAGATGAGACTCTACAAGGCTAATCTAGAAATCACCGGCAGACAGGCACCGAATAGTTTGTTTGACAGTGTGGTTGCGAGCTTTGAAGATGACCAAGGTGCGTATGACCCGCGCGACGCAGAAGGTTTTATTAAACTCAACGCACTACGCCTTCGCACTTCGGGTCCGATTAAGCCCTAGTTTTAGACTAGTATGTAATACTTTGTGGCTTGACATTAGCAACATAGCATTTAATATATAATCCTTTTAGTGATGCTATCAATGAATAAAACGAAACACTTTTTATGTTTATGTCTCGCTGTTCTGTTGAGCGGTTGTGCGGCGCAATCAAATAGTCTTAGTGAAACATCGGGCACTGTGGATCCATGGGAAGGTTATAACCGTTCGGTTTTTGCATTCAACGAAGGTGTAGACAAGGTGGTGCTCAAACCTGTTAGTACTGCTTATACTAATGTGGTGCCTTCTTTTATACGTACTCGCGTGACCAGTTTTTTTGCAAACATTGAAGATATTCCGATTGCCGCAAATAATTTCCTGCAAGGCAACGCCGGCGCGGGGTTGAGTGATTTAATGAGAGTATTGGTGAATTCCACGATTGGGCTTGTAGGTTTATTTGATGTGGCATCCAAGGTAGACGGGCTTGAAAAACACAATGAAGATTTCGGGCAAACACTGGCTGTATGGGGGGTGGAATCTGGCCCCTATGTGATGATTCCTATATTAGGCCCTAGTACCGCTCGTGATTTTCCGTCTCGTCTAGTGGATATCGTTATGAATCCGCTGACTCATGTAGAGGATAACGGTTGGCGCAATGGTTTGTTGATAACGGATGTCGTGGACACCCGTGCTAACTTCATACCTTTGGAAGATACCGTGAGGGCTATGTCACCCGATTATTATGTCGCACTCAGGGATTTCTACTTGAAACGCCGGCAGAATTTGATTGAAAATAACGAAGGGGACGGAGGTTCTGATAAACTATATGAGGAACTTCTCTCGGAGTCCGAGTAAGCAAGTTTTGCAAAAAGTGCCCAAATTTTGATTGCATAAGTTAATTATTAGGAGAACTATTATGACAAATAAACTTGAAAAACATTTACACTCTATAGCTACCGACAAGTCGAAAGATAGCCGACATCGTATCATTGAATTGGTTGGCGAATTATTGACAGAATTAGGTGAAGATGTTGATCGTGAAGGTTTGGTTAAAACCCCGCAACGTGTTGCCGACTCATTAAGATTTTTAGTCACTGGCTATGATGAGGATGTCCAATCAACGATACACGACGCTTTATTTCGAGTGGAATGTAATGAGATGGTAATCGTCAAGGACATTGAGTTTTACTCTTTGTGCGAACACCACTTGTTGCCCATTACCGGTAAGGCACATATCGGTTATTTGCCTAACGGTCAAGTCATTGGTCTTAGTAAAATGGCAAGGGTTGTGGATATTTTTGCGCGTCGTCTGCAAGTACAAGAGCGTATGACGAACCAAATCGCCGACAGTCTGATGAAACATCTCAATGCAACTGGTGTTGGTGTAGTGGTAGAAGCTGTTCACTATTGCATGGTGATGCGCGGCGTACAAAAACAAAATAGTAAGACGGTGACCAGCGCAATGCTCGGTTCTTTTAGAGAAGACCCGCGCACCCGAACTGAGTTTATGGAGCTCATTAAAAAACCTCTATAAGTCGGATGTCACGGCAGTTATACAATAAATGTGAATGATATAGTCCTAAATCAAGCTACCAAGCGTTATTTAGACCGAATATTCTATGTCATGAAGTTTAGTTCGTATATTGACTAAAAATCAATAATCATATATCATGCACATAATAAATGACTAACCACATAACCCCTATACAGCTGGTAGCACATGAAACGTGAAAATAACCGTGAATCATAAGCACGATGAAACATCTATTATTTTATAAATGTGGAGGAAAATGAATATATGACGCTAAAAAAAATATCAATAAATATTTTGCTCGCATTAGTGCTACTAGTGCCGACGATTAGTGTCGCACAAACACTACAAATTAGAACTTTCGACATTATTGGTGCTGTTGACCCTTATTGTGGTACTGGTGGATATCTTGAAACCGCGCTTGGTCTTGGAGCAGAAGAATCAAAATGTAGCAGTATTAATATTATGGAAGCAGTTGCTAATGATAATATTACCAATGATGTTTCTGATTGGGTACTGCTTGAGTTGCGTGCCGTGGATAGAGGTATTGATGTAGGGTCTGCAACAACAGGAACGGTGGTCGCTCGTAAGCCTGCTTTATTGCTGGATAGTGGCATTGTTGTAGATGCAGACAAATATCGTAAGCCTGCTAATTGCAACGGCAACGAAAATGAAGCATTCAACTGTCCCCCTGTAGAATTTGACTTTTCAAATGCCGATAATAATCAGATAATAAATAAGGATTTATATATAGTCGTACGCCATCTAAACCATCTAGATGTTATTTCTAATGAGAGAATGTCAACAGCAACCACAACGATGGGGACGCGTTATTCGTACAATTTCACACCGCTGGAAGGAGGAGAAACAAATGCCGCCAGAGGAGGAAATCTTGGCTTGAAAATAGAAAGCGGAATGGCGGCAATGTATGTCGGTGATGTGAATAAAGACGCAAACATCAACGCTGCTGATTATCTACAAATATACCGTGATATTGATCGTGAAATGGATACGGGAATAACCTCTAAGGAGTCTGACATTGATTTCAGTGGCGCGGTGGATGCCGATGATGTCTCTTCCCAATTGGGTGAGAATTTAGGTCGAACAACGCAGCTACCATAGGGCGATGATTGCGAAACAGAGAAACCCAATGAGAAAGATTTTCACGATATTACTGTTGCTATTGGTTGGCAGTGCATTTGCACAAACCCCATTTGTCCAGAGTCGGTTTTCAGGTATGCCATCGGCTCAATATCCGATAGCCGGCGAATGTAATGACTGTGAACCAAGCATGGACGGCGTATTGGAATATAGACTCGCTGACGAGGAACTAGAAAGCAGTGGTGCTAGCACTACTGCCACTTATACCGTTCAACTGAGGATAATCGGAGGGGAAACAGCCACTAAAATTAGAACTAGATTGGCATTTGCGTCAGCCAGATTAACATATAACACTGATGCGTTAAGCAACTGCACCTATGATGTTGCCGGTCCTTTTGCGGAAGAGGGGAAAGTGTATGTCTATACATTTAATGACACTACTGATGACAGTTTCACCATTACTGCCCGCCCTCCTAGTCAAACAACCACGGCATCTAGTTTAGTACAGCTTAGTGATACATTTCAGGATTTTGTAGAAGTCACATGTAGTGTTACAAATAGTAACCAAGATGCAGGCATTGCAATCAGTGGAACCGACATCACAGGAAACGCAATATATGTCTACAGTGATGCAACTGCAGATAATACTACATTATTTGTTAGGCGTAATATATTCCCGTTGGTTCACAATAGTCTTAATGATTTTCGTTTGGACGGAAAGACTCGGGTTCAGAATTACTTACGATATGGAGATGGTAGTGGAGTGCGCCTTGAATTTTCTAAAGGCATTGCTACTCAACTAACTCCAGCTAATTTCACTTTTGATGCGACCGGCGATTCAGTGATGATAAGCGTGGTGCATACCCCTAACAGTGCTTACGCTGAGATTCAGTTTGATCAGGCTATAGAAGATGATATCTTAAGGCTAGTCAGTACTAGCCCCAACATAGTTGAAGATGTAGATGGTGGTCAATTAGCTGACCGCAGTTTTGTTGCAGCTCTGTTTTATGACGTGGATGCACCTATAGTTACTGAGAGTGATCAAAACGATGACTTCAGCGGACCGTCAAGTCATGCGGAATGGACACTGACTTTCAGTAGTGCGATTAGTCCTAGAACCGTCAATGAAGATGCTTTGTGTGTAACCGAGGAAAATGGAAGATGTGTAGCAGAAGGAATGACCTCGACAATACCGGTCATCAGTGTAGCAACCGAAGGAAATTCTCCGACCACACTCACAATGGTTGTAGATCAGACCGCCGACTTAATAACAGGTGGTCCGCAGCGGTCCATAGAATTTAGGCGCAATGCCATTCAGGGTGCAGGCAACTTCAAAGTCGTTGAGGACTATCAGCCGGCATTAAGAGACGTAATGGAGATACAGCAAGACGAAAATGGTGCAATGATTACGGTTGCTAGAGTAGCCTCGGATGGCCGCCCGGCATCGGGTAATCTTGCTCCGATAGGTGGAAACTATGTCATGTACTTTGCGGTGACCGCCAATGAAACTGTAGAGAGTTTAGACGATATAAATTCTTATCAATTGCAGAGTGTATCCGGGATTACTACTGCAAGTGTTGCTGGTGCCACTAGTTCAATACATAGTGGTGAAGGGTCAAACACAAGCGTAATACTTGAGTACGTCGTCCCAGTTAGCAGTGCTTTAGCTAATGTAGACTATTTCACATTGGCGCGTGGTAATGAGATGAGCTTGCTAGATGTGGCAGCTAACCCCCCAGTTGATGCTGGCGATAATCCAATAGCAGCTGGTGGCATCATAACTGATGATGCTAGTGCACAGGCACCAAGAGACATGGCCGCGCCAAGCATCACTGTGGTGGCAACCGTCATGCCAACCAGTAGCGGTTTAACATATGATGTGACATTTGAGATATCTGTAATCGAAGCCATTCCGACCATAGCAGATGTTAATGCTTACACGGTGACACGAAACGGCACTCCATTGGATGGTAGAATAAGAGTCATAGGCCCGTCCGCAGTTTCCTCTAACAATAATATGAATGCTACGATAACTTATAGAGCGGAGTTTTCAGATTATCGTGATGTGCGCGCTACTACAGGTTGGACATTAGGGCTTGAGCCCAGTGCCTTAAGGGACCTTGACTCAAATCTACCCACAATCGGCAGCGACGAAGCAGCAAGAACAGCAACTAGAGACAGAAGAGCACCCATAATCGCAATAGATGGTACTCCGTCATTAACCCTAAGTGGCAATACCTTTAATGTGTCTTTTGTGGTGATGGCTACTGATGAAGATGCTGTAGAGACTTTAGATGAGGCAGCATCGTATGCACTATATCGATTTGGCGAGGATACGGCAGCAGAGGGTGACCTTGTAACAACAAGTTCATATACCGTTACTGGCAACAACACACAAGCCACTTTCACTGCCGACGTAGCACTTAGTCAAGCTCAAGTCATTGCAACAAGGGAGTTTCGTTTGCACCGAGCTGATGACGACACCAAGTTGCTAGATGCTTCTGGGAATTTACCAGTGAGTAGTCGTGGTAGTGATGACGATGATCCAGTTGATGATGTTGTGATAGATGCAAATGCAGAGATAGGGCGAGCAGTTAAGCCAAGTGAAGGTGCGAGGCTCACGGTGGCTGTAGTGGACAACGTTGCCGGAGATGATGAGGTTGAAGCAATGCCAAATACTAGCAATGGCAATCAATACACCATAGGTTTCACAGTCACAAACACTGAGCATGCAGATAAGCCTATTGACGACCTTGCTACTACGAGTTCATATACGATACTGCGCAGAGTTGGAAACAGAGACTTGGATACCAGTATAGAAGTGGTTAGTGCTAATGGTAACAATAGTGGTTCAAATGAAGCAACACTAGCGTTTGTGGTCAGCGTAGCCGATCAAGCGGCGACTACGATGACAAGCGGCTTTGTGTTAGCGCGTGCTAACGATGCCGATGCGTTGCTGGATGATTTTCTTAATCCACCCATGCTTGGTTCCAACATCATTGATGTAGGTGAGGCAATTGATAGTGCAATGATAGCGAGAAGAGACACGACAGCCCCAACAATAGGTGTTATTGGAGATGCTACTACCAAAACAGAAGGTGTATATACGATAGAGTTTAAGGTTGAAGCAAGTGAACCGATATCAAGCCTAGGCACGGCTAGTTCCTATGTATTATTACAAAGGGACAGTGAAGGTGTTAGTCCATTCACACGCACAGCAATAGATGACAGCATACCACCGAAGGTAAATGATGCTATGACGACAGCAACGATTACTTATGAGGTGACATTGGCAGATCCGATGAACATAACGGGTTTTGCTCTAGGTCGAGGAATGGATAGTCTGCGAGATGCATCAAACAACGACCCGGTAGATCCAGAGACTAGAGAAACAGTAGAAAACGGTGAAATGCTGGACTCTAGTATTAGAGCGATTGCGGTGATTGCAACGCCGAATCCGAGGCTTGCGGTGGAAGCCTTGGGACCTGAAGGCATGGAAGCAATGCCGTCGGTAGATACGCCTCGCCAATATACAATGAGCTTTAGTGTGCAAGCAACGAATGCACAAGGTCAAAGAGTGGTTATTACAGACCTGGCTGATGAAAACTCTTACATCTTAATACGCATAGATACGAGCGACGACCCGATGGATGATGAAGTTGTGTCAGGTACCCTTGATAATTTATCCGTTAATGATCCTGATAATCCGACCACTGCGATAGTTGGATACACGGTCACATTGGATAGTCCTGCAACAGAGATAGCCACCGTTGGTTTCACTTTAGGTCGTGCATCAGGCAGTCTAGGAGACGGGACTAATGATCCGGTCCGAGTTGATGGTAGTCCAATAGGAGATGATCAGCCTATAGATACTCGCCCGGATGCAGTTGCCAGGAGAGAAATGGAAGCCCCGCCAATCAATGTGATGGCCGATGGCGATGCAGTTCCGGTAGAAGGTAGCAACGGCACGCAATATACCGTCACATTTAATGTTGATGTCCAAAACAATGAGGCAGTTAGAGGACTAGGCGATACAAGTTTTTATAATGTCGTCAGTGTTGGCGGTTCAAGCAATATCACAGCTACTCCAGTAGACGGTGTCTCTGACTCTAATGCTGCGAATACAACGGCAACGCTAGTTTATAGCGTGACCGTAGATGCCCCGGTTGGCATAACAGGTTTCACCTTAGTGGGAAGTAATAATACATTGACAGACAACTCGGGCAATATTGCCGTTCAAGGTAGCAACATTAATATGGGCATAGCGGAAGGTGTGCTCATAGACGACGATGCTGATGCCATTGCCACTAGAGATAATGTCTCCCCAGTAATTAGTGTGGCTGCCGGCGGCGAAGCAGTTTCGGTAGAAGGAGAGGAAAACACATATCGGATGATGTTCACGGTAGAAGTTGTAGGTGAAGATAATGCTAATGTGCCAAGTTTGAACACCACATCTTCTTATCAATTATTGCGTGTATCTAGGGATGGTAGTACAACCGCAGTAATTAGTAATCCTATGGTTCGTGAGCCAAATGGCAATGTATTCACATATACGGCAACGCTAACGGATGATGATACTGGAGATACAACAGGCTTTACACTGGCTCGTGCCAGCGATGCGAATAGCTTGTTGGATGCATCGGGTAATATGCCGGTTAAGAGCGACGGAACCACAGAAATAGATCCTGGGCTTGTGATTGCAGTGATAACTGATGGACAAATTGATGAAAATGCGATAGCAGAACTGAGCAGGGATGCATCGCTGAGCGACTTGGTATTAACGCAAAGTAATGGAGATGCGATAAACCTTATGCCGAACTTTACTTCAGCTGTGACAACGTACACAGCGCGAGTCCTACATGATGTAGGGCAAGTGAGACTAGCAACAACAGCAACCAATATGGGTGCGACTATCACGGTGAATGGGTCATCAGAGGCAAGGAGTAGCACTACGACTAATATAACGCTAGCAGCTGCAGGAACGACCAGCACAAT
>CBDAVG010000003.1:0-46292 GCA_965200865.1 uncultured candidatus Poriferisulfidus sp.
ACCCAACAGCAAAACCCCATCATCACCTAATAAATCACCGATCTCTTTCAAAAAATCGGTTGCTTGCTCGGAACTAAAATTACCTATGGTGCTACCCATGAATAAGGCAAGGCGACAACCTTCGGGCAAGCGTATATTCGTAAAACCTGCATGATAATCACCCACATAAGCATTGATACGCAACCATGGATACGCAGCAAGTAGCTTGTCGCTCAAATCTTTGATTGCCTTATAGCATATATCAATAGGCCAAAAAGTACAATGAATACCTTGTCGCTCACAGGCATCCAATAAAAATCGGCTTTTGGCTAATTTTCCGCAACCAAACTCAACAATATGCTCAGGTTTAACTTCGGCGATTAAATAATTGGCTTTCTCCTGTAAGAGCTTATTTTCCGCTCGAGTCAGATAATAATCTTTGGAATTGCAGATTTGCTCAAATAATTCGGAACCTTTATCGTTATATAGATATTTAGGAGGTAAGCTAAAAGCATTATTGGATAGACTTTCCATCATGTCCTCCTCCAGTGTATTCATTTGCTTTGTTGGTTTCAGCTTATTACATGTAAAACGATTTTCTCTGTCTTTCAATAACTTATCCATGTTGTGGTATGAACCTCCCTAAATAATCCTAATGTATAGATAAAATTCTTATACATAGTATAACAAACATATTTGTTACTAGGCTGTTGAAAAATATAACCGCCGTTTGAACCGAGTGAAACCGCCACTTGAGCCAGTAGGTCAAGTGGCGTAACTTTGTGCGACCCCTCCACAGGAGGGGAATTGATCTTATCCCAAATAGTAGACATGTTTTAATGCCCGTTTTGTGATAAATTCCTCATAATCTAAATATTGTGGTCGTTAAAAACATTACACATATCAAAATCAATCAGCGTGACATTGCGAGACATGCTCATATTAAAGCCTTGTTGCGACACCAATTCACGATAGCTTTGGCACGTGTATTGTGTGCCTCTATCAGTGTGAATAATCAATCCCAGTCCCGGTCTTTCCTGTGCAATCGCCATCTCTAATGTATCAAGGGTGAGGCTCGCATGCAGTGAACTTTGGATGCTATAGCCGGTAATCTTACGCGTCGCAATATCAAGCAATACCGAGAGATAGCAACACGTATTATTAGCGAGGCGAATATAGGTAATATCTCCGGCCCAGACTTGATTAGGTTTCAGATCGTGTGCTTGGCTAGTCTCGGTTTTGAACAGACGCTCGGCTACTGGGTGCGCTGTGGTAGATACGGTGGTTTTCCATTTACGACGCTTCTTGCAGCAATAAGCTGTTTCATTAGCTACTCGTTTGTGGCTAATTTTGATGCCTTGCAACTCCTGATAGATACGCTGAACCATAAACCTTGCCAAACGCCTGATCAGCAAACATTCCCGTTCCTCCTGAGCAATTTTTCACAAATGCCATTTGTGGTAGCCACTACGACTCACTGATAACAGCTTACAAGTCACTTCTAAACCCAAGTCCGGATCGATGCTGTTCTATATACTGATACTTCAGTTTCTCTGCTGGAGGGGTCAAAAACTTGACTAGTTTTGCAGACGCAACCCGTATCTGTTTATGCTGGCGACGGATGAGGTCATCTTTCTCCAGCTTCTCAGCCTGCTTTAAGCCACTGACCGAAGTCGGTTTGTTGCGCTGCTGAGCCCAGCGTCGCAGTGTCCGGTCATCAATGCCGAGTTCTCTTGCAGTGCCTTTTAATGAACCATTTAGCTTCACTAACTCTAGCGCATCGCGCTTGAACTCTTCGGTGTATTGCCGTCTTTTCATAATATCTTCTCCTACTGATAATAATTAATCTTAGTGCGCTTAATTATATAAGCTGACCACCAACTTTTTTTGTCCACTTTTTGGAGTAAGATCAAATTGACTAGTGCAGACGCAACCCGTTCTGCGCAATGTTAAGCCGTTTGTGCCACTGCAACAAACGGCGGTTCTATTTTCACAAACAGCCGAGGGGTAACTTCACAAATAGGGGTAACTTCACAAACAGCCGAGGGGTAACTTCACAAACAGCCGAGGTATTGATTCACAAACAGCCGAATGATAAAATAACAAATAGCCGAAGGGTAAATTCACAAACAGCCGAAACTTAAACTAATGAAATCATTATGAAAAGAACCATTTATCCGCGTCATATTGAACCGTGCCTGAAAGAAGCATTGAGAGATTCCCCTGTTGTTTTAATACAAGGATCGCGTCAATGCGGTAAAACTACTCTTGCTAAAGCAATAGAGGAATCTACAGATTACAAGTACCTAACTTTTGATGACGAAAATATCAGAATTCAAGCCGTTGAAGACCCTCTAAATTTTGTCAATTCTTTACCTGAACGAGTTATATTAGATGAAGCACAACGGGCACCAGAAATTTTTCCGTCAATAAAATTGTCGGTTGATCGAAACCGCACAGCAGGAAGGTTTATCTTAACGGGTTCGGTCAATCTATTACAAACAAAGCAGATAAAAGAGTCACTTGCAGGTCGTATGGATATACTTCGGCTACATCCTTTTTCACAAAATGAACTTCAGCAAACTACACCCAAATTTCCTGACCTTCTATTTTCTCCAGATTTTTCTATTAGCCAAGACTTACCCGAGCAAAAATTTATATATAGACCGTATCGTCACAGGTGGCTATCCGACAGTACTCAAACGATCTAAAACAAGAAGACATAACTGGTATAGGACATATATAGAGAGCATCGTAAACAGCGATGCACGGACTATTTCCGGAATTCGCTCTTTAGAAACATTACCTAGATTACTCGAAATAGCAGCAGGACGTACGGCTTGCCTACTGAATGTGAATAATCTAGCATCATCCTTTAAATTGGATAGGCTGACAATCGATAGCTACTTGACACTACTTGAAAAAATGTTTTTGCTGGAAAGGATACCGGCATGGCATAGCAACCGAGCGAAACGACTGGTAAAAACACCCAAAATGCATCTATGCGATACAGGTATCGTCTGTGCTTTGCTTGATTTAGATGAAGCGGCACTTTTGGAAGACCGTATGTTATTCGGCCATATTCTTGAGACATTCGTATTACAAGAGCTAAAAAGACAAGCAAGCGCAAGCAGTAGAAATCACAGTTTTTATCATTTTAGAAACAGGGATGGTGAGGAAGTGGATATCGTTATACAACGCGGAACAAAATTGGCCGGCGTAGAAGTTAAAGCCTCTGGGACGATTAAAAAATCAGATTTCAACGGTTTGCGCAAACTTAAGGCAGCAGCAGGAAAGAATTTCGCAAGTGGTATCCTATTTTATAACGGTGATAGTGTCGTAAGCCACAGCGAATCTCTTTATGCATTGCCGGTGAGAAAGTTATGGGAAATCCAGTAGAACCATCGCTTGTTACAGTGGCACAAACGGCTTAACATTTTGCAGAACCTTAACATGGAAGTGTAGGTCGGACAAGCTAAGGCTTGTCCTCACAGATACAAAACGGCCAGGTCATGCCAATCCAGTATTTTCATATGGGATGATTTTATAATCTACAATCCTTTCATGTTGCTGAAACCATCGCTGTTACATTGAGCAGAAACTCAACCTAGGTGTGAACGTCAATACTGGTATGATTTATTCCTCATTTTTAAGATACTCTTCAAATTCTTTAAGTAGCCTCTCTCGATCTTTGCGGACATTAATGTTATCCGGGTCTAACTCAATCGTTTTGTCATAATCAGCGATTGCCTCCTCATAGCGTTTCAAGTCATACTTAACATTCCCTCGGTTATTGTAGGCAAAAGCATAATCCGGGTCTAACTCAATCGCCTTGTCATAATCAGCGATTGCCTCCTCATAGCGTTTCAAGTCATACTTAACATTCCCCCGGTTATTGTAGGCAAAAGCATAATCCGGGTCTAACTCAATCGCCTTGTTATAATCAGCGATTGCCTCCTCATAGCGTTTCAAGTCATACTTAGCAGTACCTCGGTTATTGTAGGCAACAGCATAATCCGGGTCTAACTCAATCGCCTTGTTATAATCAGCGATTGCCTCCTCATAGCGTTTCAAGTCATACTTAGCAATCCCCCGGTTATAGTAGGCACCAGCATTATCCGGGTCTAACTCAATCGCCTTGTCATAATCAGCGATTGCACCCGAATAATCACCTAATCTCTCTTTAGCATTCCCCCGGTTATTGTAGGCAAAAGCATCATCCGGGTCTAACTCAATCGCTTTGTCATAATCAGCGATTGCACCGTCATAATTTTCTAAGTAAGCTCTAGCAGTACCTCGGTTATTGTAGGCACCAGCATAATCCGGATCTAACTCAATCGCCTTGTCATAATCAGCGATTGCCTCCTCATAGCGTTCTAATTTCCTTTTAGCAATCCCCCGGTTATTGTAGGCACCAGCATAATCCGGGTCTAACTCAATCGCCTTGTTATAATCAGCGATTGCCCCCGAATAATCACCTAATCTCTCTTTAGCATTCCCCCGGTTATTGTAGGCAAAAGCATAATCCGGGTCTAACTCAATCGCCTTGTCATAATCAGCGATTGCCTCCTCATAGCGTTCTAATTTCCTTTTAGCAATCCCCCGGTTATTGTAGGCACCAGCATAATCTGGATTTAACACAATCACCTCGTCAAAATCAATAACCGCACCGTCATAATCCCCTGATTTTGCCTTAACAATACCTCGGTTATTGTAGGGGGCAATATAATCTGGATCTAACGCAATCGCCTTGTCAAAATCCTTAGTCGCACTATCATGGTGTCTTTGAATAGTTCTAACTATACCTCTGCTGTTATAAGCAAAAGCATAATCTATTTCTAATTTATTAGCTTCGCTAATAGCTTTTTTGTAATCGGCAATTGCACCATCATAGTCGTTTAACAGCATTTTTCTGTTACCCCTGTTATTATAAGTTGCAACAATTATATCGGTATTAGAAATCGTGTCTTTGGTATATTGATAGAGACTGAAACTTATCTGCTCAGCATCGCTATCCCCAAATATCACGGTATTGAAGGCTGTGACTATCGTAGCTGGATCAAACCCAGTATTCACGACACTCGCAATAAAATCTAGACCTGCAGGCACGTATTGAGAATAATAAATGACATTGTCATAATGCTTGATGGCTGCTTCGTGATTATCTTGTTCCTCAAAACCGGTACGGAAGTTATCAACCATTAAGAATACTAAAAAAATTATGGCTATAAAAAGCAAACTAAAAAGCCAAGCAATGAAGCTATAGAAAAATTTGTTCCAATTATTAAAGAAACTAAGCATTTGGGAGATAAATTTCATAGACTGTCAATGATTTTGGAGCCTGTCATTTATTTTGTGTAACTTTGTTCTCTTCAATGTCAAATCTATCTTCGTACTCAATAGCTAATTGGTTGATTGACGGTACCAATCCCGTATCGGCAGCGTCCAGCGAGCAGAGGCTTTTTTTGCCGTCAGATAAACTATCTTTAAGGGCTTTGCACTCTTTCCATTGCGGGATAGCTCTCTCCCTATGTTTTCTATATCTTTCATAAGTCCTCCTTTATTAGTTTGGTGTTGCCACCTAGTTTATCTTAATTAAAACTTGCACAATTTAGATTATAGTCTCAATTAGTCTCTACTCTCATGATTTAACAGCCATGCTTTGATGCTTAAATCTTGCTTGCCGTCGCTACCGGTATAACCGCAGAGCACTCCGGATTGAGCAATCACCCTATGGCACGGGATGATAATCGGTATTGGATTAGCGGCGCACGCACCACCGATTGCTCGCGGATGCGTATTGAGCTTTTGCGCTATTTGTTTATAGGTCGCTGTACTTCCCATTTTGATACTGGATAAGGTCTTCCATACTCGTTTTCTAAAGGAGGTCTGCTCGGACAAGGCGAGCGGAATCGTAAACCGGTTGTGTGGTTTATCAAAATAACGCATCAATTGATTATATGCCAGACGAGCCAAGCGAGTTTGAGGATAGATATTTGTATCGCACGAGGAGTTAGAAAAAGATATAGCACCTAAGCCCTGCTCTCTTATTTCTAGAACCAGCCCACCTATCGGTGTTTTTAGATACAACAATTCCACAACCGATTCTTTCATCGTCTATATCATGCGTCAAGATTAAATGATCGGGGCGAGAGGATTTGAACCTCCGACCACCGCAACCCCATTGCGGTGCGCTACCAGGCTGCGCCACGCCCCGATATTCATCACATGCTTTTTAATATAGCTTGAAGTTCCTTAATAATTTCATTGAGCAGACGGTTGTTATAGTGTCCTTTAGGAACACTTTCATCGCCGTTTATTTTGCGTTTGGCTCCGTCTATCGTATAACCTTCGCGCTTGAGCAATGTATAAATCTTTTTTACTACCAGCAGGTCGTCCTTAGTATAAAAACGCCGACCACCGCGTCTGACCGGTTTTAATTGCCTGAATATCTGTTCCCAGTAGCGTAATACATGCTGCTCTACACCACACCATTCGCTGACATCACCAATCGTGAAATAGTGTTTATCGGGTATCAGCGGATAGCGAGTAGGTTTTTTAGCCTCTTCCGTCATTTGAAGCTATTCTGTTTTTCAATTTCAGCCCCGGCCTAAATACAACGACACGACGCGCAGAAATAACCGCCGGTTTCCCGGTCTTAGGATTACGCCCCATGCGCTGTTTCTTATTTCGTAGCAAAAAATTTCCGAATCCCGATATTCTAAGGTCTTTGCCCTCTTCTAAAGCACCAACAATCTCCTCAAAGAAAAGTTTAACAAACTCCTCCGACTCAAGTCTGTTAAACCCGAGTCTGTCGATTAAATTCTGTGCTATATCAGCTTTGGTTATCGTCATTATTTCTACTATTCTGCTATAATTACCATAATACTTACTAAAGTATTTTATCAACTATACACCTTAATTGATACTATGAACGATAAATTTATACAAAACTCTTTTACTTCTTCTACGAACATAGACTTTAGCCAACGCGACCCTGCCGACGGCGTAGATCCTTTGTTTTATCAACGTTGGTCGCCGCGTTCTTTTAATAAAGAACCTATACCTGAGGAGACGCTTAAAACTATTTTTGATGCGGCGCGCTGGGCCCCCTCGTGCTATAACGACCAACCGTGGTCATTTATCACTTCCGATGGCGACAAAGATTTTGATTTTTTTCATAACTTGTTGACCGAATTCAATCAAGCATGGGCACACCAAGCCTCTTTGTTGGGTTTCATTGTTGCGCGTAAACACTTCGAACATAACGGCAAGCCGAATCAGTTGGCAAATTTTGATTGCGGCGCAGCGTGGCTTGAGATGACTCTGCAGGCTAGACTACTAGGGCTTTATACACACGGAATGGGCGGCATCAAACGCGAAGAAATCTATGAGGCTTTTAATTTAGATCGTGCTAAGTTTGAGGTAATTTGCGGTTTTGCGTTGGGCT
The DNA here is from genome assembly GCA_965200865.1 of uncultured candidatus Poriferisulfidus sp. Taxonomy (GTDB): domain Bacteria; phylum Pseudomonadota; class Gammaproteobacteria; order Poriferisulfidales; family Oxydemutatoraceae; genus SP5GCR1. Next base: position 7,430 of record CBDAVG010000003.1, read on the forward strand.
ATATAGACTCGGTGGATCAATTACCCGAAGACCCTTCGGACATAGAAAAACCATCTGAGAGAAAACCTTTAGAGCAGATATGGCAACGCGGTCGTATGTAGAATCTGAGCTTTAACCCAATCTACACTCGGCAGAAAACCGTTTGGATATCTCATCTGTCAGTGTTTGGATCAGATCGTCGACGGTTTCTTTTTGTAGTGTTCCTTGGGTATCTTGAAAAATGAAGCCAATGCCGATATTCTTAACACCCTTTCCCAGCTGCTCGTCTTCGTAAGCGTCAAATATAAAACGATCTATCAAATAACTGATATCCAACGTATCTATATATTCCAAAATCTCCGTTGCATTGATGTCTTTTGCAACGACAAACGCCAAATCGCGGCGCACCGATGGATAAGTAGATATTGCGCGATAACGCGGGAGTTTTGCATCGCCTATTGCATCGATTTGAAGTTCAAATAAAAATGCCTGCGCATGCAATTTATACTGTCTGACCAACAACGGCGAAAGCGCACCGACACAACCGATGTGTCTATCCTCAACATAGATATCGGCACATTGACCGGAATGTAATCCCGGATATTCACCGGCCTTAAATTTAAGTTGACCTTCAAAAGCCCGCAACAAATTCTGCAAATCACCTTTGACATCGTAAAAATCATAGCACCTAGGGTTATCGCTCCATTGATCGGGCATTATCGTGCCACATGCTAACCCAGCTAACACATTGCTTTGCTCAATTTTGTTATTGGTAATGAAAAATTTAACCCCTTGCTCAAAAATACAAACCCTATCTTGCTGTCTATTCAGATTGTGCTTGAGTACCTGTAGCAAACCCGGCCACAAAGAAGTGCGCATCACCGACATCTGCTCAGAAACCGGATTCCTCAGTTGTAATGCTCCGATATCGGCATCGGGTGTGAATGTAAGCAGTTGTTCAGGAGCGATAAAGCTATAGGTGATGACTTCAAAATAACCTTGTGCGTTCAAGTAATCCCTGCTATGTTGAAGATGTTGCTTACTTTGGTTCACATTGAAACAATCGGTATGACTGCCGGGTGTTTCGGGAATACGCTCGTAACCATAGATTCTAGCAACCTCCTCTATCAGATCTTCCTCTATCGCCAAATCAAATCTATAAGACGGCGGTATGCACTGCCAGCCCTCCTTGTTCGCTTCTAACTTACAACCTAAGTTTTCTAAGGTTTTTTCGATAAACTCAGGCTTCATTTCCACACCCAAATACGCACTAACCGACTGCGCGTTCAATGCGATCGGCATTCTAGTCGGTATATGCTCATGCGACACGATTTCAACCGTAGGTCCGACCTCTGCATCCAATAGTGTTGCAATCAAATAACTCGCATATTCCATAGCTTTAGATTGCAGTTCAAAATCTACGCCGCGTTCAAAGCGATGCGACGATTCGGTATGCAAACCGTAGTGCCTCGCTTGCCCTGAGATCGCTTCGGGCGTGAAAAACGCACTTTCTAAAACGATTTCGGTAGAGTCGCTTTGCACTGCACTGTGTTCTCCGCCTACGATGCCGGCGATTGCAATCGCTTGTTGTTCGTCGGCAATAACCAAAGTTTGCCGATCCAGCTCAATTGTCTGTCCGCCTAATATTTTCAGTTTTTCATTCGCCTCCGACCATCTTATATGCAATGCACCTTTTAAGCTCTCTTTATCAAATGCATGCATCGGCTGTCCTAATTCAAGCATCACATAGTTGAGTATGTCTACGACCGGATAAATCGCACGGATACCGCATCGTCTCAGCCGTTCTTTGATCCACAAAGGCGTAGTTTTTCGTACATCTATAGCCCGTATTTCTTTGGTCAAATAACGCGGGCATGCATCGGGTTGTAGCAGTTTAACTGTGGGAGTATTGCGGTATGATTCGGTTGGCAAATACCATTGCGATTCTTTGAGCGGCAAATCAAGTATTGCCGAAAGTTCTCGGGCAATTCCCAGAATACTCAAACAATCGGCACGATTCGGAGTTAGGTCTATGTCATAAACCAGGTCGTCCAATTTCATATAATCGACCAAAGATACGCCTACTTCGGCAGTATCATTGAGTTCCAGCAAACCTTCCTGCTCCTGCGCCATACCCAACTCATAAGCCGAACAAAGCATTCCATCCGAATCGCATCCTCGTATGTCTTTAACTGCAATCTGGGACTCTCCGATGCGCGCGCCCGATGGTGCATAAGCTGTCAACATATCGCTACAAACGTTGCTTGCGCCGCAAACCACATCACGCAATCGCGGCTCACCTATATCCACTTGGCATAATTTGAGTTTATCGGCATTGGGATGCTTATTTACATCTACAACGCGTGCAACGACTACACCCGATAAATCATGACAAACGGTTTCTATCGCATCGAGTTCCAAGCCTGCCATTGTTAGGTGGTTGCCCAATGTCTCGGCATCCACCTCTATAGGCAGCCACTGCTTCAGCCATTCAAGATTACAGCGCATCTCTCAGAGGTAGAATTGTTTTAAGAAGCGAATGTCGTTTTCAAACAACAACCGTAAATCGGCTATACAGTAGCGTAGCATCGCCAATCGCTCTATGCCCAAACCGAAAGCGTATCCTTTATACAAAGTGCTATCGTAACCCACCGCTTTGAACACCGCTGGATGCACCATACCGCAACCCATAACTTCCAGCCAATCTCGTTTTTTGCCCTCTTGCCATTTGATGTCAACTTCTGCCGAGGGTTCAGTAAAAGGAAAGTAAGAAGGCCTGAAGCGTATTGCCAAGTTTTGGTCTTCAAAAAATGTGCGCAGGAAATTGGCAACCATCGCCTTTAAGTCGGCAAAACAAATATCGCTGCCTACCACCAAGCCTTCAACTTGATGGAACATCGGACTATGGGTAATATCAAAATCGCGTCGGTAGACGCGTCCTGGGGCAATGATGCGTATCGGTGGTTTGCGCTTCTGCATCACTCTAATTTGCACCGGCGAAGTATGGGTACGCAACAAGTTGCCGTTGCTTAAATAAAAAGTATCGTGCATTGCACGCGCCGGATGCGATGCGGGAATGTTCAACGCTTCAAAGTTGTGAAAATCGTCTTCTATTTCCGGACCTTCGGCTATATCAAAACCTAGGTTTGAAAAAAGCGTCTCTATGCGGCGTGATGTGCGTGTTACTGGATGCGGGTAGGCTGCACCAGTGCGCCTACCTGCCAGACCCACGTCTATGCTTTCCTCTAAGGTCTGCCGTTCTATGGCTTGTGCTTTGAGTGCCTGCTCGCGAGCTTTGATGGCTTTGATAATATCTTGCTTTACCTCGTTGGCGAGTTGCCCTATCACCGGCCGCCGTTCCACCGGCAAGACGTTAATCTTTTTAAGTTGTAATGTCAGTTCGCCTTTTTTCCCTAGATAGGCAATCCTTAGTTGTTCTAGGCTTTTTAGGTCTGGTGTTTTTTCAATCTCGGCACGCGCTCGGGATTTGAGCTGAACCAAATCCGGCATTTCATCCGACGGCATTTCATCCGACATTGGGGAAACACACTACAAGGCGAGTGCAGTTTTAGCTTTGTCGACGATTTTCCCGAAAGCCTCTATGTCGTTGACCGCAAGATCGGCTAATAGTTTACGGTCTATTTCCACACCCGAACAGGCAAGGCCATTGATCAAGCGACTGTAAGACAGACCGAAAGATCGCGCTGCAGCGTTAATCCTGATAATCCATAAAGAGCGAAATTGTCGTTTGCGTTGACGGCGATCGCGGTAGGCGTATTGACCGGCGCGTATCACCGCTTGCTTGGCAACACGAAATGTTCTGCTCCGTGCACCGTAATAACCACGTGCCTGTCTTAAAACTTTCTTATGTCTAGCGTGTGAAACTACGCCGCGTTTAACCCTTGCCATTTCTACTCCTCGTTAAGCATACGGTAGCAGCTTTCTAAGCACTGCTTCATCGTTGCTGTTTATTAAATCGGGCGCACGTAAATTACGTTTGCGCTTGCTGTCTTTTTTGGTCAAAATGTGCCGCGCATGGGATTGCTTCTTGCGAAACTTACCCGATGCGGTTTTGCTGAACCGCTTCGCAGCACCTCTATTTGTTTTCAATTTAGGCATTTGCTATCTCTTCAATTTCTTTTAGGGGCATATATCATTACTACTTGACGACCTTCGGTTTTGGGTTGTTGCTCAACGACACCGTATTCCTTTAGATCGTTCTCTATGCGATACAGCATTTCCATTCCGAGCTCGCGGTGTATAAACTCTCGTCCCTTGAATCTCAGCACAACTTTGGTTTTATCCCCGTCTTGCAAAAATTTCTTCAGACTGCGCAACTTGGTCTGATAATCCATTGTCTCGGTACTCGGCCTGAACTTGACCTCCTTGACTTGTATACGCTTTTGATTTTTACGCGAACGCTGTTCCTTTTTGCGTTGCTCAAACTTAAACTTTCCGTAGTTAAGCAACCTGCATACAGGTGGCTTCGCATTAGGTACTAATTCAACTAAATCTAAATTTTGTTCCGCAGCATAGCTACGCGCTTTCTTTATACCTACAACTCCTATGTTGGTTCCGTCTGGTGCGATCAAACGTACTTCGGTGCAATCTATCTCACCGTTGGTCCGGTTCTGCTTTTTTATCAAATTAAATTCCTATGTTCATAAATTACTCTCTGCATTGTACCTTAGTTTTCAATTCGCCAAGCAACTGCGCGACAGGCATCCGACCTAAGTCGACACCGTTGAGGGTACGCACGGAAATATTCTGCATTGCAACTTCCTTGTCACCTACGATTATCATATAAGGTACCTTTTGCAAAGTCCCACTACGAATTTTATACCCTATCTTCTCATTTCTCAAGTCCTTATCGGCACGAAATCCATCGCCACGAAATTGTTCGGTTATTGTGTGTGCATATTCGGCTTGTGCATCGGTGACATTCATCACCATAATCTGTACCGGTGCAAGCCATAACGGCAGTTTCCCGGCATAATTTTCCAGCAATATGCCTATAAAACGCTCAAGAGATCCTAAAATTGCCCGATGTATCATCACCGGCACCTGCTTGTCTCCGCTTTCCGAAACATAATTTGCATTGAGCTGCATCGGCATTGAGAAATCCAGCTGTATAGTGCCACATTGCCATTTTCTATCCAAGCTATCGGTCAGAGTAAACTCTATTTTAGGTCCGTAAAAAGCACCTTCACCTTCTTGGACTTCAAATTTCAATCCGCGCATTTCCAAGACTTCTCGCAACGCAGCCTCGGCTTTATCCCACAGCGCATCATCTCCGACTCGTTGCGGCGGACGAGTTGAAAAAGCCACGATGATATCATCAAAGCCAAAGTCGCGATAGACTTTGAATGTTTTTTCTATCAGTATCTCGATTTCATCACTGAGTTGTGCTTCGCGACAAAAGATATGCGCATCGTCTTGAGTAAAACGACGGGCGCGCATCAAGCCGTGTAGGGTTCCCGAAGGTTCGTTGCGATGCACGACTCCAAACTCGGCAATACGATAAGGTAAATCGCGATAGCTACGCAGTGTCTGATTATATATTTGTACATGCGCCGGACAATTCATAGGCTTGACCGCATAGTCTCGTTTCTCAGACTCGGTACTGAAAATCATATCACCGAACTTTTGCCAATGCCCCGACTGCTCCCATAAACTACGGTCTATCAACTGCGGAGTATTGACTTCGTAATAGCGATGTTCCTTAATCGTCTGCCGCATATAGTCTTCTACCAAGCGATAGAGCATCCAGCCTTTTTCATGCCAAAATACCATCCCCGGTGCTTCCTCTTGAAAATGAAATAAATCCATTTGTTTCCCTAAGTAGCGATGATCACGCTTGCCTGCTTCTTCCAGTTTTAGCAAATACGCTTTGAGTTGTTTTTTATCTGCCCATGCGGTTCCGTAGATGCGCTGTAGCATTTCGTTGTTATGGTCGCCGCGCCAATAAGCACCTGCCAAATGCGTTAATTTGAATGCCTGCAAATAGCGAGTTTCGGGCACATGCGGACCACGACACATGTCTATATATTCCTGGTGATGATAGAGCGCGATAATCTCGTCATCAGGTATTTCCTCGGCAATTTGGACTTTGTAGCTTTCGCCGCGTTGTTTGAATACTTCTATCGCTCGTTCTCTAGAGACCACTTCTCTAATTACCGGGTAATTTTTCTTAGCCAATTCTTTCATGCGCTGTTCTATCAGAGTTAAATCTTCTTCGGTGAACGAACGCTTATATGCAATATCGTAATAAAAGCCGTTATCTATTACCGGACCTATTGCCATTTGCGCATCGGGATAGAGTTGCTTGACCGCATGCCCCAACAGATGTGCACACGAATGTCGAATAATTTCAACACCCGCCGGATCTGCAGAGGTGATGATTTTGACTTCGGCATCGCTGTCAACCTCCACGCACGCATCAACGAACTGGTCTCCGACTTGACCAGCAATCGTCGCTTTCAATAACCCCGGACCTATCGCTTCGGCAATCTGTGATACGCTAACCGGGCTATCAAATTCTTTTTTTGAACCGTCTATTAAACTTATGGTTGGCATTGTTAATATGTCTTTTGTATTTTGATGTATCGGTAGGCGCGATTGGATTTGAACCAACGACCTCCACCATGTCAAGGTGGCACTCTAACCAACTGAGCTACGCGCCTATTCCCAAAAAGTCGCCACTCAACACAACCAAGTAAGCGGTGATACTATAGGGTAAATTTTCAGCAAAAGTATAACATACAGGGTGAAATACAGTGATCAACGAAACAGCTAATTTTGTATGAAATCCTTACTAAAACAACCTAATTTACTATATTTAGTAACAATAATTTACTAATTATTACGATATAAAATATAGGGTTGACATCAATATTCAACCATGCTAGTTTGATTATCGGTATAGCGCGTTCGTTTGCTTTTATAGAGGGGGGAGTAAATAGGATGCGCTATACCACTTATGCATTCGGAGGCTGATAACTTGCCTCCCATTTTTCTAAGGAAGATAAAAAAACATCCGCTCAGCACGAGCGGATGTTTTGATTGAGGTGTGTCTAGTTTGGTTATAAGGAACTCGGATATAGAGTCGGCTGTATGGACCTGGGAGGGGGGCGAAGTTGTCCGATCTATATCCGAGAGTTCTTGCTATATCAGAATGCGTATTGAGCGCGTAGCGAGACTGCGTCGCCGTCTACATCGAAATCTGTATCAGCATCAATATAGTTGAGCATGAACTTGACATTGTTGTTTACGTACCAGTTAAGACCAAGTAGCCATTTTTCAGCCTCGCTATCTACCCTACCAGCTCCTGCCAATGCAGTACCTATAATACCATCATAATCTACATCAATTTCTTCGTAGCGGGCAACCAATTCCCATGCACCCATAGGACCTTTGGGTTTGATTTTATCAAAATAAGCACCTTTGGTTTTATAGCCTCGTTGTTCGCCAGTAATCGTCCAAGCACCTTGAATGTAATAGCCATCGCCATCTAGATCACTGTAACGAAATGGATTACCTTCTGCATCTCGAAGTGGTCTTCTCCCCAGAACGTCAATTGTATTGCCGCCCACACCTGTAACTGTATAATCTAAAAACCCTTCAGTTAAATTGATGCTAGTGCCACCGTCTACTTCCAAATCAACATATTCGGCTTGTAGAGAAAACGGTCCGGTCACAAACGCACCTTCCACTCCCCATTGTGAGATGTCGTCTCCACTCGGGAGATCAGCTAATGTAGGACGCACGCTACTTGCATTCACACCAAAACGTGTCCTCACTCTATAACGTTGCTCGTCTCTTTCACGCTCGGAATAAGCAAAGCCTAAATGAAAGAAGCTATTCTCGTTTATTCTTGGTGCGGCAGCGATACGACCAGTGAATGCGTAATTTGTATCGCCGTCGTCATCTTTTTCATCGTCGTCAAATACACCGAATGCCCAATTGAAGTTAGCCATATCTGCATGATAGCCGGAAAGCATCACACCGGCTGTTTGGGGTTGTCCGTGTCCTTGGTTAATGACATCCAGTATCATTCCACGTTCAATCGTGCTGATCCAGTTGGAACTTGCCAATCTTTCCATACTAAAAGGTTCCTTGAATTTGCCAACCGAGATGCTCACCGGCTTAAAGCCGTCATATCTGATAAAGCCGGTGTTGATGTCGGAACTATCGTTGTCATCGTTTATGTTGATCGTCAGGTGGTAAGCCCAATCTTTTTTGACGGTGCCTTTGGCAGTGATTCGGGTACGACGCCAATCGCTGTCGGAACCGTCTCCGTCTTCGTCAAAGTCCCAATCGTCATAGTCCAACTGCAAGCGACCGCCAAACTGGAACGAGTTCCCGTTGTCCGACTTGAGCTTCATGCCACCGCCGGTGGTAGACAAGGTTATGTTCTCACCGTCAGTGCGAACAACGCTACCTTTTCCGGACATATCGGCTTCTTTGGATTTTTCCATCTCAGCACGCATTTTAGTCAAAGTTTCTTGCAACTGTTCCACAGTTGCCTCTAGGCTTTCGATTTTCTCTTCCATCGTTTGTGCCGAAACGGATAACGGCAAGCAAATCAAGGTAAGCGAAAAAATCGTTATCTGATATAGTTTTTTCATGGCATCTCCTTTAGTAAAAGTGAAAAGTTATATGTTAGTTTGCTATTATTATAGATTATGTGACATGGATATGAAAACTATATTACAAATTGATGACTTTTAGTTTTTATATACAGAATGAGGTTATCGAAAAAGTATTTCATGAACCGTAGGAGCGGATTTGCATATCCGCCCCTACGGTTCATGAATTTGGTGGCGCGTGGCGATTGAGATGGTACAAGTACAATACTTTAGGGAGGGCATGTGGGACTGTTGAAAAATAGAACCGCCGATTGAGCCAGTAGGTCAATCGGCGTAACATTGTTCAGAACCTTAACAACCACCCCGTCAGGCTTCGCCTGCCACCCCTCCAGAGGAGAGGAATGTACTAATGCAGATACTTTTTCAACAGTCCCATGTTAGCCCTCCCCTACAGTTGATTATCGTAAGTTTAATGGCGCAAGCGGTTAAGTTTGTTTGATGACGATACTTTTTCAGCAGCCCCATTAGTTTATAATGTAGCGTTGCTGCCGAGGTGGCGAAACAGGTAGACGCGCTGGACTCAAAATCCAGTGGGGTTAAACCCGTGTGGGTTCGAGTCCCACCCTCGGTACCACCAGCCGGAAACCTTCGGCTGAAACCCTTATTTTCTCTACCCCCTATACACTTCGTCGGTTATTTGGTGCATTTAGTCCTTTTGGGCTTCGGCGCACATATTCGGCGTTTTATGCTGTATACAGGTGATTTATGAATATCCATAGAAACAATATCGGAGTGGAAATATCTCCGTCAGTGTTACGCATTGCGAGCGTGCTTCGTCGCAAAGGCGCATTGCATTTAACGGCAACTGGTGAGGTGCGATTGCCCTATCGCGATTTTGATGATTTGTATAAACATCCTAATGAATGTGGCAATGCATTGAATGATTTATGCGCGCAAAGCGGCATACAATCAGGATTTGCTATTACAACATTACCGGCAGCGCATGCTAAATCAAAATGTATCGCACTGCCTTTGATGAGCCGGCGAGCATTGTCGCGTATGTTATCCAGCAAACATTTTTGGCATAAGCATTTGGGAGTCAGTAACAACAGCAGTTATAGTTATGCCCGGTTGATGACGGTACACGATAAACAACGATATCGTTTATCAATCTATCTGATGGCGGTACCCAACACCACACTTGCTTTCTACAGGACAATGTTTGCGCGCACGCGGTTATCGCTTAATGTATTGACGCTTTCCTCGTTGGTATATTACGGCGTACACTGCAAGCAAGCTGCCCGTCGTCTGTTGGTCGTCAACGAATACGAAGCGTATCTGGCACACTTCGGAACGAACATATTCTCACATCGGACGATATTGTCCGACCACGACCACAAAAGTCTATGCGAGTCATCCGACGGTAAAATAGCACGCGACGATAAGCGAGTAGCTAATGCTGTGCAGCATTTATCGGAGTCCTTACACGAGCGTCTGCGCAGCGAGCAGGGCGATAACCATACCTTAGATCTAATCACTAGCTTGAACCAGCAAACAACTGCACAATTAGAATCATCCTTGAACAATATCGCATTAAAACCTTTGGATATCGCCAGCAACATAAAGTCATCAGCACAAGAGAAAAATAATGGTGCCACAATGTCTAAGATGATGTCTGCACCAATCGCATTGGCACATTGGCTGGCATCACATCCGGCAACTTTCAGAACCCAAGCCAACTTCATCCACAATCACCGGAATGTGTATTACAAAAGTACCGCTTGCTGGATACTCTCAACGGTTATCTCGGCGATATTACTCTTTTATTATCAGCATATCGTAGCTTTGGATGCTACACATCATTCTCAACTGCTACACCAAGCGCAATTATCGGCACAACAAGAAGAATATAAAAACAAACTCAACACCCTAAGACTACGCACTGAACGGCGACGACAGATGCAAACGCAGATGCAGTTTTTATCCGAGCAGCATCATTCGGCAATAGATCTATGGGCGCAATTGGGTGCTGCCATTCCTCAATCCATCAAAATAGAGAACATAGATTGCCGATGGCAGAGTAGCTGTTTGATAACCGCAGCCGCGGATGATTACGGACAACTTATACACTTTGTGGAACAGCTGGAGCAACTGGATATGATCTACGAGGTCGCTATAGAAAGCAGTCAAACGACGCAGGAACATTCTGGTGCAATGCAATTCACCCTCACTTGTGAGCTTCATAACGGTATAGACAAATGACCGCACCGACCGACAATGCGATAAACGATAACACCAGCAATAACGATTGGCTTAGTGCGCTCGCATATCGGGTGTATAGATATTTGAGTCGTTCCGACGACCGCTTATGCAACCCAAACGATTTGTATCAATATATCATCTATGCCTCGCTGATACTGTCGCTGATTGTTCCTGGTGCTTGTTTTGTGGCCTTCGTATATCCAGCAACCGCAGACTATGCAACGGGTAAGGCACAGCTTGCATCCATCCCCATACTAACGCAACAAATCGCACAACTGGACAAGATGTACCAGAGCGCATCCGCAACCCTAACCGAACTGGAGGCGGATCCTTTGTTGGCTTCGTTGGATGATGCGGTGCTACAACACAACGCCATAGATCTGCATCGTATGGCACACAATCACCAGTTAAGGATTGTGGCAACGAACACTATAAACGACCACCGAATATCTCCTCAATTCACCAAGCATTTCACAGCAATCCATTACTCGTGGCATTTGCGAGGACGATTTGCCGATTATCTTAGATTCAAAAAAGCACTTTGGGAGCTTAGTCATTTGATGCAAATGGAACGCGAGCATCTATCGACAAAGGAAGAGCTACAACTCGATATCGTCGTTGATCTCAGCGTGTATCAACCCAAAGAGGGAGGCTTGTGAGCGCGCCATGTATTGTACGGACACGACACAACCACCCCGTCAGATAGAACCGCCGATTGAGCCAGTAGGTCAATCGGCGTGACACCGTGCAGAACCCCAACATGATTGCTAAAAGCATACATTACAAAATGTATAAACCACCCCTCCAAAGGAGGGGAATTGTTTGTTTATGCCTACTCTGTCTGACTGCTCTGTTTTCCAATGTCAACGGCGTAGAAGCCATTGCAAGCGAAAATCATTTTCAGATCCACGAAAAACCTTCGCAACCGGAAAAACCACAGCAACGACAAGTTGATCCACTCACAGCTTATCCGGCAACACAGTATGTAGTGCACGGTGTTATCGTGGCAGCAGACAACGCAGTAGCGGTTGTTTATTCGCCGAACAACACTTGGCATAGATTGCAAGTGGATGCGCAGTTAGGGCAGGAGCAAGCGGTCATTCAACAAATCACAACCAGAGGCATCCAAATAAAGATGCAAGATACATTGTTATGGCTACCAGTATTGCAATGAATGATGTAATCAAAATCGCTTGCGCATTTTGTTTGTTGGTAATCGTCGCCGCGATGTTATCGGCTTGTGCCTATTTTGAGAAACCAGCAGTACCTTTGGATAAAACTCTGATAGATCAACAAACCTTTATCAATCGACATCAAACAACCGCTCGGCAAACGACCGCTCGGCAATCACCGCCGATAGCATCTTATCGACAACGGCGTATCGCGTTATTATCCGAGACTTTGCCGCCACAAGAACCCACTAAGATAAAACCCATGATGGTCAGTCTCAGGTTGGTCGATTTACCGCTACGCGTCTTTGCGTCTATGTTATCCGATTTAACCGGCTATAACATTCTGATCGCACCCAATGTGAACGGCACCGTCAATTACAATCTCAATCGCATCGATTGGCGCGATGCACTACATACCATCGCCGAATTGCATGGACTTGAGGTTGATGAATACCCGAATAAAAAACTAATACAGCTTCATAAAAACACCGGCGGTCAAAAAAATGCCAACACACGAATGGGCGAGCGATCGGCAAAAGCACACAATGTGGAACTATTCAAACTACGCTATACCGATGCGGAGAAAATCGCAACCCTACTCAAATCTCTATTGGGTGAGCAGCAAAAAAAGAATAACAACAACGATGGTGCCTCAGTGATTGAAAGCTCAGTGGTCGCCGATAAAAGCAGTCACTCTTTAATCGTACAGGGCGACCGACAAACCATAGAACTTGCCGCCTCGCTGATCGGCACGATAGATGTGCCACAACGACAAGTGATGATAGAAGCATTTATCGTAGAAGCCGGTGAAGATTTTACACGCGCGTTGGGTGCGCGTTTGGGCAAACACAGAGATGGGGTTTTCAATACCGACAACATCAACGGACCTTATCTTAACCTGCCAGTTGCCGGTGCCAGCGGCGGGTTGGGTTTGACTTTCGGTAGTGCGCGCATACGCGTAGAACTGAGTGCTTTAGAAAAAGCTGGCATGAGTCGGCTAATATCAAACCCCAAGATTTTCACGCTGGATAATCAATCGGCAATGATATTTGAAGGTAGCGAAGTGCCTTATCAAACGGTCTCCGACAGCGGCACACAAACCGAATTCAAGCAAGCAGGTCTGAAGCTCGCAGTTACTCCAAGCATCGTCAACGAACAACATCTAATGCTGGATTTGGAAATCAACAAAGATACCGTAGACACCCGGCTACAAAACCCACCTATCACGCGCCGTGAGCTTACCAGTCGTCTGTTGGTGCGTAGCGGCGATGTAGTTGTCATCGGCGGCATCTACCTCAAAAGGCAGGTGCGGGCATTTGAAGGCATGCCTTTTATTACGCATCTACCGTTCATCGGTGATTGGTTCCGATACAAAAGGCGCGAAGGCGATGTTAAGGAATTGATGGTCTTTATCGCACCGCAAATCGTATGAATAATCAATTAACTCTGGACGGATATGGCGAAGTCATTTACTTCGTTGAAGCGATGCTCCGCCAAGCTCTAAGCTACAATGCCAGCGATATACATCTAGAGCGATACGATGCCGGCAGCCGATTGCGCTATAGACTTGACGGCGTGCTACAAGAAGTGCAAACCGACGATTTTATGCAAGCGCAATACGCCGGTATCGTATCTAGAATCAAACTACTCGCCGGACTGGATATTGCCGAGCGCAGATTGCCTCAAGACGGACGTTTTTCTTTTGACGACAACAATGCGTCTGTTGATATTCGCGTCTCTATCGTGCCGTCGATATCCGGCGAGCGTATCGTGTTGAGGTTGCTCGATGGCGGCGGTTTCACACCGCGCTTGGATGCTCTTGGTATGAACGAACAACACTTAGGTTTGATGCAACACGCATTAAAGAGTAATCAGGGTATGCTACTGGTCACCGGACCTACTGGTAGCGGCAAGACGACAACGCTATACGCCGGCATCCACACAATAAACAAGCCCGATATCAACATTCTCACTGCAGAAGACCCGGTTGAATACAAAATCAACGGTATCAGTCAAGTGGAAGTCAAAGAAACCATCGGTTTAGGGTTTGCCGATATACTGCGGTCTTTTTTACGGCAAGACCCCGAGGTTATTTTGGTCGGTGAAATGCGCGACTTTGAGACTGCCGATATCGCCATCAAAGCCGCATTAACTGGACATCTGGTTATGAGCACTTTGCATACCCGAAACATCACTGGCACCATTGCACGGCTTATTAACATCGGCATCCCTGCCTACCTAGTCGGTGCTGCCGTCAATCTTATCGTCTGTCAGCGTCTGCTTAGAAAAATATGCTCGCATTGCAAAGCACCCTGCGATGCCATGCCGGCAGCTTGGCAATCCAAAGTCAACGGCAAAGGAGCATCGCAGTTGTATCACGGTCGCGGATGCAAACATTGTCGTTATACTGGTTTCTCCGGCAGACAAGCCGTTTATGAAATGCTAGTAGTGGATGACGAACTCGCACACCTCATCTCCAACTACACCGATTCGCCGGCAACTGCCGATATACGATTAAAGGAACGTTGCACCACAACCCTAGACCAAGCGGGTATGGAATTATTGCAACTGGGCATTATCAGCCCTGAAGAGTACTTGCGGGTATTGGCTTAAGTGAAGCTATTGAGAATAGAAATAAACGATCTGCCTTTAGTAAGACCTGCTAAAATATCTGCCAACCGGGATAAACTTTATAAATGACCATAGAATTAACAAAAGATCAGATTAAAAACTTAAAAACAGAGAAGGCTTATAACCTGCCGAACCTCTTTTTGGATAACACTAAACCCAAAGAAGTTCTTTTTATATTGCAAAACTTAGGGCATCTTTCCACTAATTTCGACGATAGTTGTATCTTGCCTTTGGTAAGCGATAAAAACCAGAAGATCCGTCTTTGGTCAATTAAAACATTAGGCAAGACCAAAAAAATAAAAAATCTACGCGTGTTAGAAAAAGTAGCATATCAGGATGAATCAACCGAAGTTAGAAGAGAGGCAATTTCTTCTATCGGTAGAATCAAGAATAAAGTGATTATCCCTATTCTAATCAAATTTCTTAACGACGATGACCCTAAAATTGTTTTGCAAGCAATTAGAGGGCTTTTAACTTTCAGGACCGAACCTAAAGTCTGCCATGTACTTAAGAAATGTGCAACACATCCTAATGAAACAGTACAGAAAGTCATTGAAAAAGAGTTTCTATTAGAAAATAAAACTATGCCTAAAAAACAAAATCATTCTAAATCTTATTCCTTCTTGAAAAATGTGGTGGTGTTGGGCGATGTAAGAAAAACACTGAAGTATGTACCCGATGAAAGTTTTCATCTCACCTTTACATCGCCACCGTACTATAACGCAAGAGACTACTCTATTTACAAAAGTTATCGTGAATACCTAGATTTTCTGGAAGAGGTTTTTTCCCTAACGCATAAAAAAACCAAAGAAGGTCGTTTTCTAATAGTCAATACATCGCCAATTATTATCCCTAGAGTAAGCCGCCAGTATTCCAGCAAGCGGTACCCCATACCCTTTGATATCCATAATTTTCTAGTTCCGATGGGTTGGGATTTCATAGACGATATCGTCTGGATGAAACCTGAGTCCAGCGTCAAAAATAGAAATGCAGGTTTTTTACAGCATAGAAAACCACTTGCATATAAACCTAATACTGTAACCGAGTATCTAATGGTTTATAGAAAAAAAAGCGATAAATTAATAGATTGGAATATCCATCAATACGACTCGGATACCGTTAACAGTAGTAAAGTCAAAGATGGTTATGAAACATCCAATGTATGGAAAATTGATCCTAAACATAACAAAATTCATTCGGCAGTTTTCCCAGACAGTTTATGCAAACGAGTCATAGAATATTATTCCTTCAAAAATGATTTGGTATTTGACCCATTTGCCGGAAGCGGTACTTTCGGCAGAGTAGCCAAAAGTCTTAATAGATTTTTCTTCCTTACTGAGAAAGAATCTAAGTATTTCAATTATATAAAAACCTCCTTTTCTAAAGAGGGCACTTTATTTGAGGAGGAAGAAAAGAAAAATTCCTTTTTATGCCTAGATGAATTTAAGGATACCCTTAAACAATGACATTAAATGAACAAATCACAAAAGACATAATTAAGAAACTACTTAAAAGCGAAGACTATAGAACGGAGATCATTAGCCTTATAGACGCTAATTTTCTGCAGTTTGCAATAACATTTTTCAGAAAAATAATAGAGGCTAAACTGAACAGCAAAAATATAACTACAGATTGGTATAAAGAGGAACTTCTAAACTCTACGCTTCCATCGGAAGAACTGGCGATTAACTCCGGTTTGAACATGAAAACCATACATAATATGTTCAATTCTAGCCGCAGAGAAATAGTAATAGACGCAGCTGATGCTCATTATGATACCTTGTGTAAGCTAATCGAATCTCTTATTGATTCCGAAGACGGAATAGAACTGAAATTAACCTTAAAGTTTAGGGATGTCAGTGTTGAACTCAATGTCAACGAAACCCTCATAGTTATTAACACGCTTGCCGTAAAAAGATCTGCCATACGAGGTGGGTTTTGGAGTACGGCCGGTAAAAGAGTTGAGAAACCTTTAATGCAAACCTTATGTAAGTTATACAGCGTTCCATCCGAAAATTACCGAATTGAGACCTTAAATGTAGACAATCAAGATGGTTTTGGTAGAGAAATTGACTTTTATTTGGTGAGAGAAAATAAGGAGTTCAAATGTGAAGTTAAATTGATGGGCAAAGGAAATCCTGAGGGTGCAGATGCAGTCATAGCAAGAAGTAGTAATGTTTTCGTAGCCGATACACTTTCAGATAACAACAAAGCACAGTTAGACAGCCTCGGCGTGGAATGGGTTGCATTGAGGGATACTAATGGCTTTCGGAAATTCGGTGCTGTATTGAAAAAACTTAAGATTTCTTTTACCGACAGTAATTTTGACAATCTAGACTTTCGTATTGAAAAAATATTTGACGAGATATGTGTTAATTAAACATAGAACTTTTGAAAAATGGAACCGCCACTTGAGCCAGTAGGTCAATCGGCGTGACGCTGTGCAGAACTCTAAGATGGTGGGCAGCGCATTCATCGCAAAATGCAATACCCTCCCCTACAATGGTTTGCATAAATTCAATGGCGCAAGCGGTTAAGTTTGTTGGAGGTGGTTATTGTAGCGGGCCTTCTAAAAAGACTTTGGCTCGGATACGAATGCCTATAGACTCCCGTATCACATTAATCGTATAGGTGTTTGAATTAGTGCCATCTTCGGACTCTACCTCAACCTCAATGGTGTTACCTGCCTCGCCTATCACATTCAATGGAATGTCGGTGTTCGGTGGATAAACGGTGCGACTATCCATGAACACCGAAGTGATGGTCGTTGCACCATTGTTGTTCGTTGTGGGTATCACCTTTATGGTCTCAGTGGTATTGGAAACATTGACCGTATAAACGAAGGTGGTAGTCGTGTAATCGGGTTCCAATCTACCAGGCGATACTTCCAGGTTATGTAAAGTAGCATCGCTGGCATCAAACAACCTAATCAGCGTCACAGTATAACTTTTAGAGGTCTGTGCATCGTTCGCTATCACTTTGATCCTGATCAAAGTTTCAAAACCTCGCGCCATTTTCCGCCCCGGCCATACACTGACTTCTGTACTTGCACGGTCTTCCAACTCTCCGCCATCCACCGAAATTTGAATGTCGGCATGCTCGGTATCGCTCGCAGTAGCAGTGACTCTAAGTTTTTGAGTATCGTTGCTCACCGAAACGGTATAAGTTGTGATCTCGCTGTTGAACAGCGGAGTGGGAGAGACAGGAACACCGTCGTTGGTTATTCTCAGGCTATCCAAATTCGCATCCATATTCAACTTTCGAAGTACCGATACGGTATAAATCATTGAAGATATACCGTCCTGAGCGATTACTATAATATTCATCTGCGTCATCTCACCCGGCTCCAATTCAATCGGATTACTCAATAATTCTCCCTCAGAAATTTCCATATTTTCTTGTTGACCTGCGGACACGGCAACTAATCCGGGTAGAAAATTAGACGGACTTTCGGTATCGTCGCGTCTGCTAATGATAATCGTTGCACTGCTATGCTGTGTTTCAATTCTGGTCCTAAGATTCTCCACCGTATTTGCATAAGAAACGATATTACGCATCATCGTGCCGCCACCCGATACCAATTCGTCTTGACTCTCCGATAACGGAAATAGCGTTAATTTCGCCAGAGCTACATCGCTACTGTAGGGGCGGAACACCAATACGGTATAAGTCGTACTACTTCCGTCGTTTGCTATAACTTGGAAATCAATAAATGTTGTTTTATTTACAGCTAGATCAATGACTTCACGCATGACACTGATGCGAGTATCAGGATTATTGCCGACGACTATGCCGGCACGCTGATGATTTGCTTGTGCCGTTATTACCAGGCGGCTGAGTGCGTTGGGAACTTGTAATTCGTAGCGTGTTCGGGTTGTCACAAAATCTGGAGTCAACGGTATAGGATCACCGTTTTCTTCACTCAGTCTAAGATATTTTAGGCTCTTATCATCGCTTGGATTACGAATTACGAACACCGTATAATTTTGCGAGTTGATGCCGTTTTCGGCAACGACTGTGATTCGCACGGCTCGCTGCACATTTATTTCTTCTGCCAATGCTATATCAACGCTACCATCAACGAGTAAGTTACCGTCTACTCGTAGACTTGCCTCGCTATCGGCAGCCAAAGGAGTCATTCGTATGATTTTCACATCGGTTGAAACCCGTACTTGATAATTTCTATCGTCATCAAAATCGTCTAATTCCACAATTTCCAAAGGTGTCTGCGAATCGAGTTTGTATAAGGCAACGCTATTCAAATCATCGTTGTTGCTATCCTGAGCATCCCGCCTCACTTCAACTCTATATGTTTTGTTAGTGCCATTTTCTGCAGACACAACGACAGCTATATTATTAGTGCTAGCCCCTGCACCAGCATCTTCTAATCTCACACGGTGCGACATGTCTGCTACCGACATGTCTGCTATTGATCGGCCGTTTATTTCTATCGCAATCGTTGCGTCATCGTCTTCGGTTTCAGCAACCACCTCAAGTTCCGAGACATTATTTGCAACACGAGTCTGGTATAGGGTCGTCTCGGCATTGAAGGCACGGTCAAACCTTGCTCCGACGATGCTTAGGGCGGCTAGATCGGCGTTATCGCTGGCTACACGATTTACGAAAAGCGCATAGCTTTGCGAGCTTTGGTCGCTTGATATGACATTGATGAGCACTTGGTTTCTAGTGCCCGATAGCACCGGAAAATCCACACTTTCAATTTCTTTATTTGCGATGCGACGATGCGTAGTTTCGTTGTCGTTGACCGTGATCTCAATCTGTGCATCTCTATCGGCAACCGTAGCTTTTACTCTTGCCATTTTCACACTCTTGCTAATCGTTGTTTGATATGCATAGATAGAGTCTTCAAAAGACGGGGTGAATATCTCTACTGCCTCCTCAGGATGCAATGTCAAGGATGTCAATCTATTGTCATCTCCGATACGCTCCACGAATACACTATAAACTTTAGAGCTAACCTCGTCTTGAGCGAGTAATTTAATCTCGTAGGCATTCAGTCCTTTTCTCAAATCATCTATGATGCTAATCACCTCGCTTCCTCTCGCCGAGTCTTCGTTCAATAGAACTCGCACATCACTATCTCGGGCAAGTGCTCTTATGATGATTTCCTCCACACTAACAGGGATGGTATAACGATACGATGTCTGCCCGGTATCGTCGGATATCAATGCTTCGCTCATCGGCACCAACTGCTGCCCTGCTACACTTACAATCAAACTTTGTAGACTCAAATCAAACTCGCGGATTACCGTCACGGTATATGTTTGAGTACTCTTACCCAAAGCGGATACTTCTATCTCAATCGTATTTTCTCCCAAATTCAATGAGATATCCTCAAAAAATGATTGACTGGTTACCAACAATGTTCCGTTTGCGCTAATTTTGACCGTCGCCTCGGGTGTCGGTCTTGTTATTACGGTAATCGTGTTTGTCGAATGAGGTACCGTTACCTGATATTCTGTTATAGGACTCTCAAACTCAGGGCTGAGAGTTTTCGCCGGTATCAGCTGTAAATCATACAAATAAGTACTCAAGTTCAAATGTGCTTGCCTCGGCAATAAAGTGCCACATATCGGTGATCTAGTCGTGTCCCCTTCCTCGCTACGGCATGCCGGATCATCTGCGTCCCCAATCGCATATTTAAGCCTGGGATATTGTAGCGAGTCACCGAAATCCCAATCGGCATCTTCCCAATCATAGTAAATATCGCTTGGTCGGGACCCTTTAATGCCTCTCAACATTTCACTGGTAGTCTTAGCTTCACCAGGAAAATTAGTCAATGCTGTCGGGTTCACACTGCTATCCCAATAACTATTCCGGACATTGACATCAGCGACCGGAACCAAGCCACCTATAGATGTTGCAGATATTTCACCGATAGCATAGCTATTAGTGATGCTTGACAACCCTAGCGGCATACTGCCGACCAATCCGCCTGCTTTTTGCCTACTACTTACTGCGGCAGCTGAATAGCTGTTGCTGATTGATCCAAAACTTAAAACACCAACCAAGCCACCCACCTTATGTTTGTTCAGATCTTGACCGGTTACCATACCGACACTATAACTATTCTCCACCAGGCCGGTATTCTGTCCGATCAAACCACCGATGGACTCTATGCCTGTTACATTGCAATCTACAAAGTTATTAATAATGCGACTACTCGTTGTCGCAGAAGCGACCATTCCTCCTACGATAAAACTACCTCGTATCGTACCCGATACCGAACTGTTAGTGATTTTCCCATCACTAACACCGACTAAACCTGCTACTCGATCTTGCCCACGAACATCAACATTCGCCAGATTGACATAGTCAATTTTAGCAGTTGCGGCTATTGATTTGAACAAACCGACTTCGTTGATCCTTCCGTTGATACGCAGATTGGAAATCGTATGGCCATTGCCTTGGAATACGCTATTGAAATTTACTATCGGTTGCCAATTTGTATAAGAACTCAAATCCACATCAGCTGTCAATTCATAACCTATACACATATCGTTGGGACACCCTCTAGTAGATTTATTCTTATCCGACGACTCTCTAAAACCGGTTGCATCTGGTTGATAACGTATTGCGTTCAGAGCGTCTGCCGAGCGAATCTCTATATAACCGTCATCATCTTGATCTATATCCACAGCAGTTAACTCGGTATACCGATTGACCAAGATTTTATAAACAATATACGACTTGCCGTCTATCGCAAGGTCAATCCTAATTTGTTGATCGTTATCTACTGGTAGATCAGAGATTCGCTCACCACTGCTTATGCTTCTTTTATAACTCGGATTTGCACCGCTACTAACGATAATCGTGGGTGTTGAATAGCTACGAGATAGCAGTGGAATTAGCGTGAGCGTCCTCGTTTGGCTATAAACCGTGAGTTTGTAATCGTGTTCTAACATCGGGCTCAGTCTCGGGTACAATGCGGCATCGGCTTCCATGCTGTTTATGGATTCTCGCATCTCCAAACTCAGCAAATTGAGATGCTGCCCATCTATTAATGTACCGCGCATATCACAACGGATCCATTGGGGAGGGATAGAAGTATCGCATAAATCGTTGTTGTATCTGATGGCCGGATAGTGTTCGTCGTCGCCGAAATCCCAGTCGCTATCGCTCCATTGATAATAAACTTCGGTCACAGTAGTGCCTGCCGCAGTCGGCATTTGAAGTGCTTCGGTAGTAGCAGTCAATGAACCAGCCGACAAACCATTGTTGCCGTCATCGGTTATACCGCTCACCGTGCTATCGCTATAACTATTGTCAATTGAAGCACCGTTCAAATTACCAACCACCGCGTTGACCGAAGCATCCCCGCTAACTGTGGCAATCGCATAACTATCCCTAATCTCGGCATTACTATGTGCTTTGCCGACCAAACCACCTACCTCGCTGTTCGCACTGACTGCAGCGATTGCATAGCTATTGCTCAGCCGCGTATAGCCATCCATAATACCGACCAAGCCTCCCGCTTGCTGCGAACTTCCATCAACATTGACGAATACATAACTATTGGTGATTTCGGATATCTCCGATACTTGACCTTCTAACAAACCGACCAAGCCACCGACACCATCGTGGACCACTTTAACTTCACCAGTCACAAAACTATTGCTTACTTTTGATGAACTCGTCGCATGACCGACAATCCCGCCGACACTCCTTAAACCCGATACATTAACATTCAACAAACCGATATTGTCAATCGTCGCACCAGCAATTTTAGAAAAAAGTCCTGCCGGTAGTGCGGTTATATCGTTTATGTATAAATTGGATATCGTGTAGCCGTTGCCGTTAAATACTGCGGTGAAAGGCTGTGTTTCATTTCCGATCGGCGGCCAACCCTGCCCGCTGGTCCAAGCATCTTTATTAGCCAGATTGTGCATATCACGATAACTGCTTGAGTCTAGAAAATCCAAATCACCGGTCAGTTCATAACCTATACAACCGCTCACTGCGGCGCAACCTAGAGTGTCTGCAGAACCCTCAATACTTGTCACTAAAGCACTTCCGTCCAATTGATAGCGCATTGCGTATAAATCTTCCAAATTGTGAATTTCTATTAAGCCGTCGTTGTCGTCGTCTACATCGGTATTATCGTATATGCCATCGCCGTCTAAATCTTTGCTAATATTAATAAGATATCTTAGCGAGGCATCACTGACCGCAACATTCACCGTCGTGATAATCGTAATCGTCGTATTAAACGACGGATCTATTGGGATCGTATAACTTCGTGTGCCGCTACTTGAGTTTATCGAAAAGTCGGCATCAGCCGAACTCGTGATATGCATCATCACCCAATCGGGACTCCTCAGCACCGGCATCAACTCAATATGCCGATTGTCAAAAGGAACATGGATTCTATAATCAAAAATATCGCTACTGAAATTCGGTTCTAGGTGTAGTTCGGACGAGGATAATTCTATATCAATCAAACTCGGGTCAACTTCACGAAAGAGCATCACGGTATAAGTGTTGGTCGTCTCATTGGGGGCGGTCACCTCTATTGCGATAGAATTGAGGCCTTCTCTCAACGAGATATTTTCGGATAATGTACGGTCGGCAATATATTCATCTTCGTTGACATTGAGCTTGATACTTGCATCAAGACCTGCTGCCCGCATCGTAATCATAACAGTCTCAGCTGAATTAGAAACCGTTGCTTGATATTCCCTGCTAAATGTATCAAACTGCGGAGTGAAGTCCTTCACTGGCGTTATCGTCAAATCGGTTAAATACGAGTCTGAAGGGCGGTGTAGTTGATTAGGAAGTAAAGTGCCGCATATCGGTAATATAACCGTTGTATCGGTTGTAGTACGACACGCCGGGTCGGCCTCATCACCTATCGCATATTTGATGCCCGGGTATTGCTCGGTAGAACCAAAGTCCCAGTTGGCATCGCTCCAGTTGAGATAGATATCCCCTACCCTGCTACCCGCAGTTCCAGCTTTGAGTTCGGCGGTTGTTTTGGCTATACCGGTACTATTATTCGTTGGTAGATCGGGGTTGATATCCCTATTCCAATAGCTATTAACAACTACAACAAAATATGAAATAAGCCCGCCACGGCTACGACCTTCTACTCTACCGATAGCATAAGAATTAACAGTTTCATCATGTCTGCCAAAAAGTAAAGCACCAACCATACCACCGCTACGGTTATTGCTAGTGACATCTACAGCGGCATAACTATTGCTAATTGTGACACCATTTAAGTAGCCAACCAAACCACCCAATCGGCTCGCATTATCGTTCCTCTTTGTTACACTACCTGTAGCATAGCTGTTGTCAATCGGAGCATCGGTAGACCCGATCAAACCACCGACCCTATTATTTCCCATTAATTCAATCATTGCATAACTATTGATTAAGCCACCTGTTCCATACATGATACCGGCGACCCCTCCTACATTAGCGTTGCCGACAATGCGACCCGATACCGAACTATTGCTGATCTTACTGCGACCGCTACCTACTAAACCAGCAACTTGATTCCATCCCCGCACATCTACGTTCGCCAAGTTGACATAATCAATTTTAGAGCCTTCCAATGTGGAAGCAAACAGGGCTATATCATCGCCCCCGCCTCTGCTTATAGTGAGATTGGAAATCGTATAGCCGTTGCCCTTGAATACGCTGTTGAGATTTGCTATCGGTTGCCAATTTGTATAGGAACTCAAATCCACATCGCTTGTCAATTCATAGCCTATACAAACATCGTCAAGGCATCCTCTGGTAGATTTACTCCTATTTTCTGCTTCTCTAAGACCGGTTCCGTCGGTTTGATAACGAATTGCCGATAATCCATCGGCTGAATCAATATCTATATAGCCGTCGTCATCTGCATCTATATCGGTAGAAGTCACCTCAGTATAATAATTTATTGAAATACCGTGTGTGACGAACGGTTGCTCATCCACATGCAATGCAATCGCAAGCTCTGCACCGTTATCTACCGGAACGCCCAAGGCACGCTCACCAACTGCTATAGCCGATTCGTAACCGTTATTGTTAGCGATAACGATGGTCGGTGTTGAATGGGTTTTAGACAAAATCGGAATTAGGGTGACGGTGGTCGTACGGTCATAAACCGTCAACGTATAATCGTCTGTGAATAGGCTGAACTGCTCTGGGAATAGTGGTGAGTCAAACGCTTCACCGTCTAGGTGCTCCACTATTTGCAAATCTACCAAACTCAAGTGTTGTCCGGGTAGTGATACACCTTTGACATCGCAGCGTACCCATTGGGGGGCAATAGAAGTATCGCATAAATCATTATTGTATTTGACTGCTGGATATTGTTCGGCATTGCCAAAACTCCAATTATCGGTACTCCATTGATAATAAACTTCGGTCACGGTACTGCCTGCCGCAGTTGGCGTTTGTAGTGCTTCGGTAGTAATATCCATCGGAGGGGTTATCGCAGTGCCTGCTATGCCGCTGATTGTGCTATCGCTATAACTGCTAACAAGCACAGTATCGTTGCGATTACCGATCAGACCACCCAGCATAAAATCTCCTTGCACGATCGGAATTGCATAACTATTGTTGATTTGGGAATCGCTATGACCTATGCCGACCAAACCGCCCAACTCTCGCTCTCCGATTAGACTACTTATCGCATAACTATCGTCTATGGAAGTAGTGCCATTCATAGTGCCGACCAAGCCACCGACCAAGCCGGTATCTGAAACTATCTCAACAACCACATAACTATTCTTGATTTCGGATTTCTCGAATGCCGTCCCTTCAAATGAACCGACCAAACCGCCGGCATTTCTATTGGCTGTGGTGATATCACCGGTGACGAAACTGTTGCTTATTATCGATGCCTCGCTTGCGCGACCGACAAGACCGCCGGTATCCCACGACCCGATAATTTTTACATTCAATAAGCCGACATAATCAATGATCGCACCCGCAGTCCGAGCAAAAAGCCCGACTGGCGACCCGATGGTGTTATCAATAAACAAATTAGAGATTGTATAACCGTTGCCGTTGAATACACCCATATAAGGTCGCGTGCTAGTCCCTATGGGATGCCATCCTGCTCCGGTGGTCCAAGCTATTTTATTAGTTCTACGAGTTTGTGCATCGCGATAACTGCCATCACTCAGAAAATCCAAATTGCGGCTGAGTTCGTATCCTATGCAACCACTTCCACTGGCACAACCAGTCGTATCTTTGGATCCTCCGATGCTAAGAACATAACCGCTACCGTCTAATTGAAAACGCATTCTATCTAAATCTTCCAAGCTATGAACCTCTATCAAGCCATCGTTGTCATCGTCTACATCCATTGCGTTGGCAATGCCGTCGTTATCGCTATCCTGCATAACATTAATTTGATAGACCACCATAACATCGTCTGTTATGATATCGGTGCTTACCGTGATCGTAATAGTCGTATTGAACGCTATATCCAGAGGAATCGCTTCGCTCTGAATACCACTCTCGGCGACGATAGAAAAACTGGCATCCGCCGAACTGGTGATATGAATGCTCGCCGAAGCGGTACTGCTTAGCGTGGCTATCAAAGCAATATCGCTTATATCGTAAGGAGTATCCAAACTATAACTAAATATGCCGCTTTCAAAGTTTGGCTCCAAGACCGCATCATCCAAAGATAAATCCAAACCGCTCAAAAGCGTAATATCGTCACCCTGATTAGGTCCAGTGACAAGCAGCGTATATGATTTGCTACTAGAACCGTCGCCCAAAGTCGATTTTATCTTGATGTCGTTTAGGTATCGATTGCCATCTAAACTAAGCTCTTGACTCAAGCGATTGCTGCCTTCGCTGAAAGTGTCCGGCGTACAAGTGTCGCAAGCTCCAGTAATGATTGCATCTTTGTGTATTGCTTCGGCTTGAACTACAACATTTTCATCAGAGATACGCACGATATAAGTATATCGCTCGCTATCAAAACCCTTCACTAAATCAACATTCGAGTCGCTGTCGTATAACTGCAATTTTGCCAACCTTGCTTCGCTACCGACTTCTCTGGTCACTGCCAAAGTATAACTTTGGGTTGTCGTTCGATCCGGTGATGTCACCAAAATTGTAACCGTCTTTAGTTCCCCTACATCCGCCAGTACAACATTCGCAGTAGTGACGCGCATCACCGGAAGACTACCATCTATCGAAATTGTCGCCTCATTCTCGCTTGCCTGCGCATTGATTCCGAGTATGTTCGTCTCAATCGGCACACTGACTTGATAGTGGCTCAGACGCGCATCAAACTCAAACGGTAAATTACTGGGTGGCAACAACACGATATGGCTCAGGTCGGCATTATCGCTTTGGGCTACGGCACGAATGATTTTGAGTAGATAACGGTTGCTCTGCTCTCCATCTTCGGAAGTCACGACTAGAGTGACAGTCGTGGTTCGCCCGACACCAAGATTGGTAATCTTGGTAGTGGCTTCTTTATCGATAATATCTACCGGCATTGCGTTTATCGTAATAGTGGCATTTTGATGCGCAACCCGCGCCGTCAACAAAACCGAATCCACACTGTTAGCAACGGATACGCTACAACTGGTATTACAACTGTCAAAATCCAAATTGCCCGGAGTTGTCGATAAATCCTCTAAATTAGCATTATTGCTAAGCCTATCTATCTCTACGATATAAGATTGCTCAGAGCCGTCCACAGCACGCACCGTAATCGTTGTTGATGTTATTCCGGTTTGCAAATTGAATTCCTTCTCTTGTTCACCAGTCGTGAAGTCGCCTCCGTCTATGCTTAACTCTGCTGCACCATGGGCAGCCTCGGCGATCAGCGTGACGACATTCTCGCTACGTCTGACTTGTGCACGATACCTTGTGATTTCTTCACTTTCATCGCTAGAGATTTGTGGCAGCAAATCTATCGTGCGCGCACCCACTTCTAATTGCAATTTCCCCAGACTTGTATTGTCGGCGGCTGGCCCCCGATAAGTAGTTCCCAAAGATCTAGCAACATTGAAAAAACCTTGTCCGTCTCGGTATCCTATCCGCACACGATAGTGATGGTCGGGCATTACATTTCTAAGCGAATAGGTAGGGCTGAATGCCCCGGCTATAGGTCGCCAGTTCCTAGAAGAAGGTGCGAAGACTTCCCATTCATACCAAATATCAGGATTCGGATTGACTCCGTCGGGGTCAGTGGAAAAATCGACGTTTAGAACATAATTTGTACCTTCCACAACTGGAGCATTCAAAGAGACCGTGCCGTTGTTCACTTTCTTAATTTCCAACTGTACCCTTTTAGCAGCAATGATGTCACGATACTTTACATGGAAGTCCAAATCTACATACCCAAACCGGTCGGCTGCTGACACTATGTCTGTGGGTATCCTTGGCAAGCGAAAGGTGGTATCGTTTGTTACTGTATCGTCCAAAAAATTGCTACCCGATGAATCAACCCACTCATAACTTATATTCTCGCCAGCTTCGAGTTCGCTGCGAGCTTCACCGAGGAGCGTTGCCCATATAATATAACTCCCCACAAATTCATCAGCCAAATCATCCTCGGATAATGCATAGCTGTCGCCTAGTTGATAATGGCGAGTAGCGATTTGCGGGATGATATTGACCACATCCAAATCATAGAAAAGGCGAACCCTGTTATACGGCACGAAAGTTGTATCCCTATGCGATATACGCACGGTACTGAGGTCGCGATTGATGGTATACGGTTGCCCATTATCAACCCTCCCATTGTTTATACTCATATAAACAAGTGTTTCGGGATTTTGTACAAACGGCATGACTTCAATGTCTGTATCACTGCCGCCAACGACGATAGAGTATCCGGGTATGTTATCTCTAATCCTCGGCCATATCATCCGATTCTCATCCATAACAATTTCTTGCAATCCCATGCGCTGATAGCCCAGCAGTTTTGTGCAACTAGCGGGGTCAGCTTCAATCGCACACTGTGGATGTCTAATTGCTGGATATTGCATATCGCTACCGAAATTCCAATCTCTAATAGGCCAATTTTCATATACTCCGGTGGCAGTGGTCGGTGTTCTAAGTTCCGCGCTATTCTTAGCCCTGATATCATTTTCGTTGGATATTCCGCTCAGTTCGGTATCCCAATAGCTATTTTCTGCTAGTGCTTTACTGAGCTCAAAGCCGATTAAACCACCTCTAGGATGATTTCCCGATACCACACCAGTTGCATAGCTATTGAAGATACTACTTATATTAAAGCCAACCAAACCACCAACATCACCGATTGGACCGGTCGCTTCTACATCACCTATTGCATAACTATCTCGAATAACACTGTTATCTACATTAATACCTACCAAACCACCGATCAAATTGTATGCGACTAAAGGTACACTTGCATGGCTGTGGGCAATAATGCCACCGCGAGTATTCCCTCCGACCAAGCCGCCGACATATTGACTCTCCCCCGTACATCTTATCGCATTAAACGACGATGTACTCTGAGCGTAGGCGAAACTGTAGTCTATGATTCCAGCGTCGTTGCGTCCAACTAAACCACCGAACCATTGCCCTCCATCGCAAACTAACCAGGGGTGATCCGCATAGCTGCTGATAATGGTGCCTGAATTTCTACCGACTAAACCACCGAGATGACTCTTGCCACTTACATAAGGGAAGGTAGTCCCTACATCAGAGACATGTCCGGCGTTATTTCCAGCTAACACAGCAACTTCTATACCTCCGATAATGATCGGTCTGTGAAAAAGAATACGGCTTATCCTTGCATCCTCTCCGACTTCCCCAAAAAATCCCGCAGGAGAGCGATTGTACATCCACAGACCATAGATGATATGCGTATTACCGTCGAACCCAGCATTGAATTTATTATCGGCAGAACCAATCGGCGGCCATCCAAGAACCGCTGATTCTTCTGGAGAAAATATCCGCGCCCAAAGCTCTTTATTCTCTGTTCTCCAATAATAATAATCCAATTCTTCGATCGGATCGCTGGCAGTCCCTATATCAAAGGTTCTCACCATCTCATAACCTCGGCATTTCTCTATACCATCGACGATCGGACAACCTGCGTTAAGTAGAACCGCAGTGCTACTCGCTCTATAACCGGCACCATCCATCTGATAACGCATCGCATTAACCTCATCTATGTACCTGAGTTCTATTAAACCGTCGCTATCTTCGTCTATGTCCAGTTGATGTGGCAATAAACTCTCACAAATCGGACGCCCGCTCCCGCCACATGCAGGTAGTTCGTCATCAGACCCCAGCGTATATCTAAGAAATGGATATCTAGCATAACTTTCCTCTAAGCTACCGAATTTCCAATCCTGTTCGGTCCAAGTATAATAAGGTCGTTCTGAACTGTAATTTTGATTCTGTAATGTTTGCAGTCCTTTGATTGTCCAAGGTATACCACCGATACCACGAAGAGTAAATTGCCCCTCAAGGTTCCAATGACAATTACTCGAATTGCCACCGTTCTCGACTCCAAGCACTCCTCCCCCGGCATGATTATAAAGATCTGTATACGGCTCAACCAGAACTACACCAGTATTGTAACATTTATTTAATGTTGCCATATTCGCACCGATCACACCACCGACTTCGGTATTTCCGAATGTCTCGGCCCTGACATAGACATTGCTAATCATCGCATCGGCGTCGTTAAGACCCACAAAACCACCGATTCTATGATTGTCTCCTACACCTCTGACTTCGCCCATTACATAACTGTTAACGATATCGCCGCCGTTATTCCAACCGACCAAGCCACCTACTTGGGTATTCCCGGTTCGCCGACCAATTGCAAAGCTGTTGGCAATCACACCACCTTCATTCCATCCGACTAATCCGCCGACATTATTCCGCCCGTTAATTTCGATCTGCAACAAGCCGATATTAAAGATGGTACTGGCACTGGTCACACCGAATAAAGCGATATCATCGCGGTCGGTTCTATCTATCATAAGATTGAAAATCGTATGACCGTTGCCGTCAAAAATAGCCTTAAAAGGCTCACGGCTTGTTCCTATCGGATCCCAACCTGCTCCGCTAGTCCAAGCGATTTTATCGGACTGGTTCAGGTAATCCGCCTCATCTAAAAAGTCTAAATCCGAGCGTAGTTCAAAGCCTTTGCAGCCGCCATTCTCAGGGCAACCGGTTGTATTCTTCACATCTTCTGCGCTTTCCATATAACCGCTGCCGTCTAGGCGATGGCGGATTGCATTCAATCCATGCAAATTATAAATTTCTATCAGCCCATCACCGTCGGCATCTATATCGCTACTATCCCAAATACCGTCGCCGTCGGCATCTCGCGTAACATCAATTCGATATACCACCGAATCCTCTCCGCGATCTAAGCTCGTTGTTACAACGATGGTAATAATCGTCGCAGTACTCATATTCAACGGAATTGCATCGCTTTGTACGCCACTTTGCGCATTAATAGAAAAACCGCTATCCGCCGAACTCAATATATTAATGGTGACCGATTCGGTAGTAGCTAAGGTCGGTGTGACTTGTAGCTGTTGTATCCCCAACGGTGCATTGAGCGTATAGTCGAATAACTCGCCCTCAAAACGCGGTTGCAAATAAGCATAATCAAAGGATAAATCTAGACTTTCTAATCGTTGGGCGCGGTCGGGCTCTCTAATCACCGTCATCTGATAGCTTTTCGTCGTCTCTCTATCGGGTGATTCTACGATAATCGTAATTGGAGTTTCTTCGCCTATGCCTGCTAGCATAATATCCGCAGTGGCAATACGAACAGTTGAGGGCCGATTGTTTATTGCAATAAATGCCTGACCTTCGCTTGCTTGCGCATGCACCCGAAGTATTCGTGTCGGAGTAGAAACACCAATCCGATATTGATATATATTGCGACTAAACATCAGCGGTAAATTGCCGAGTGGCGATATTTGCAAGCTGATGAGATCGGCATTATCGTTGCGTGGCGATGCTCGAATTATTTTGAGTGTATAAGTCTTCTCCGCCTCTCGATCGGCAGCGGTCACCACGATAGGGACAATTCTCGCAATACCTACCGGTAAATTGGTGATATCCATACTCGCAACGCGATCTCTCAATACGACAGGCATGCCATCTATAGTAATGCTCGCCTCTCTGTCGGCTGCCTTTGCGGTCACTAAAACCTGATTAATACTATTATCTATGGTGATGGTGCAGTCGTCATTACAGCTACTAAAGTCCAAGTTGCCTGGGGCTACTGCTAAATCGCTTAAGTTCGCATTGTTACTTTTCCTGCGCTCCACTGCAATAATATAAATTTGTGTGTTTCCGTTCGGCGCGCGTGCTTCAATCTCTATCAGATTCGTACCGACCTCTATGCCGATATCTAACGCTCGCTCATTCAACAAAAAGTGATCTCCGTTTATTCTCAACGCGGTAAGATTATGACTGGCTGCCACTGCCAGCGAAATAGTATCTACGCTGTTTGCAACCTCTGCCTCAAACCGGGTTGCCGTACTTGCCATTGTAAAAGACGGCGTCAAAGCAACTACATTGCCGTTTGCCTTTAATTGTAACTTTTTCAAAGCTATGTCTGCGGAGTTCGGATCGTCATAAGTAATCGGAAGTGATTCAAGCTGTTGTGAGTAATCTTGTCCGTCTGTATACTCGATCAATACGCGATACTGATTATCTGGAGTTGCATCGGCAAAAAGGTAATAGGAATTCGTCGCATTTTCTATATCATGCCAAGTTTCCGCGTCGGATGCACGGGTCTGCCATCGGTATTCAAGCATAGGGTTTTGATTGACCCCGTCTGGATCTTCTGACAGATCGACTACCATTTGGTATCTGTCGGGCTCTATGGCAGGGGCAGCCAACGAGATAGAACCATTGTTGATTTTAAGAACTCTCAAAATGATTGCTCTGCTGCTACTCGTTTCACGATAGCGTATATTAAAACTTAGTTTAATATCGCTTAATTCGCTATCCTCCGGAACTATCGCTTCGGATATGGGTGGCACCATTAAATTAACCTGTTGCGTATTCACTGTGGATAAAATATCGTTACCCGACAAATCACTCCACGAATAGCTTACACTGGTGCCGGCAGAAATTTCCTCAAAAGCATCTCTATCAAATGCAGTCGATAGTCTGCTAAGCAACAAATCGCCCTTCAACTGCGAATCTAGAACGTCGCCCTCGTTGATGGTAATGATACTATTTTCGTCTAGCTCCTCGTCGTCATAATTAATTTTGGTAATCATCTCGTTTATAAAAAATGAAGGAGCAACAAGACTTCTTCTATACGACACGAAATTGAAGTCGGATTTGGTTATGTGTATGCTAAACTCATCGCCAGTTCTAACCTTATGTGTTTGCTGATCTTCTAAATTAGTATTTGATATCCTCAGAAAAGCAAGCCTGCTCGGATCGTCTACAAAAGGCGTTATTTCAATTTCGTTTAGACCTTCCGGAATAACTATATCGTAGGTTATTCTTGCCGGGTTGAGCTCTGGGACTAAGGTGATATGCGGTGGTAAAAGCAATTTCTGCAGTGACAAACGTTGCGCGCCCAACAGTCTTTTACATGTAGCGGGAGCAACTTCGCTCACACAAAGCGGAGACTTGATCACCGGATATTGTAAATCGCTACCGAAGTCCCAATCGACGTGACGCCAATTCGCGTATATCCCGGTTGTGGTGGTCGGTGCTCTAAGCTGTTCTCCACGCAACCCGCTGCCGCCATCACTGTTCGATTTCCCACTCAGTTCGGTATCCCAATAGCTATCTATTACCAAACCATTCTCATCGGCAGAGCCGACCAAACCGCCAGTTGCATTCCTTCCCACCACCGCTCCGATTGCATAGCTATTAGCAATTCTAGAGTTATTAGCACCAACCAAACCACCGATCTGACCGACAGAGTCTCCAATGGTGTTGATTGCATTAACATCCCCCAGTGCATAACTATTTTCAATAGTGCTCCCTTCGCTATTGAGGCCTACCAGGCCGCCGATTGAATTACCTCCGGTTACCAACATCTGTGCAAAGCTGTGAGTGATGGTGCTATTCTCGCTATTGCCTCCGGCTAAACCACCGATATACCGACTCCCCTCCGAGCAAATTATCCGGTTAAAATATTTATCAAATGTATGGCTATAACTATACGAAAGCACCGCACCTTTATCGTTGCGACCTACCACACCACCATGCCATTGTCCGGCACCGCATATCATTTCCAAATCGTTGACAAAGGTATTGTGTATGATGCCGTTATTCGTACCGACTAAACCACCGACGAGGCTATCCCCTTCTACATAACCAAGAAAAGAACCGCTTCCACTAACACGACCCAAGTTGACAGCTGCTAAAGTGCCGACTTCGGTACCACCGACAACCCGCGAAAACACAAAAAGAACACCGCTGACTTTGCCATTCTCACTTATTTCCCCAAACAATCCGACAGCTGCAGAGCGATTATTTGACCATAAATCATAGAGCTGATATCTATTACCTTCAAAGACTGCATCTAAGCCATCGCCAGCAGAACCGATTGGTGGCCATCCCGAACCAGTGCGAGATTGAGGTGACCAGAGGTGTCTATTTTCGATATTCCAATAATAATAGCCTACCTCGTCATCGCTATCCTGTGATGCCCCGAAATCCAATGCTCTGGCGAGTTCATAACCTCTACATTTTTCTATGCCGCCGACGAGCGGACAACCTTTGCTAACCAAGGTTGCCGAGCTGTTTGCCCTATAACCGATACCATCCAACTGATAGCGCACCGCATTAAGCTCATCTACATATCTGAGTTCTATCAAGCCGTCATTATCTTCATCTATATCAAATTGATTGGGTAATTTACTCCCGCATCGTGGTGCATCCGTTGCGCTACAAATCGATAAACCAGCAACCGACCTTGCGGTATATTTAAGCATCGGGTATTGCGGATAATTGTGCTCTATGCTACCAAACTCCCAATCGTCGCTACTCCAGGTGTAAAACATACCACCCGAATTACTATCTTGGCCAACGAATGTGTGAAGGGCTATAATCCCTGCGGCACCGGAAGGCGCGTATGCATTCTGAACCTCATCAAAGTTATATTGATCCTCAAAATTCCAATAATTATAGGTCATTTGACCCCCTTCATTAGATCCCGCTACACCACCGCCGAGACTCTCAAATCTATCTGCTGCCGGCTTAATCCAACTGATACCGGAGGCATAACACTTGGTGACCACAGCACTGTTTACTCCGACTATGCTACCTACCTTATCTCGCCCGATGACATTGCTTCGGGTATAGCAGTTAACGATTCTGCCATTCCCACTATTCTCACCTGCCACACCACCGGCATCGCCGCCCTCTGCTATGGCTTCGGTCTCCCCCATCGTATAACTTTTGTGAATCTCCCCATCGTCATTCCAACCGACTAAACCACCGATCTGAGTATTTCCGATACGCCGACCAATCGCATAGCTGTTAATAATCATGCTGGCATTGTTCCATCCGACCAAGCCACCGACACGCTCTCTGCCGGTGACTTCTAGATGCAATAAACCGATATTGATGATATCAGCCCCACGGGCAACACCGAATAAAGCAATATTATCATCGTCCGGTCTGTCTATACTGAGATTGGAAATCGTATAACCGTTGCCGTTAAAGACGCTCGTGAAGGGTGCCGCAGTCGTTCCTATGGGTTGCCACCCTGCCCCGCTAATCCAAGTGGCAGTGTTTTCAACAGAAAGATAGCTTGTATCGTCTAGAAAATCCAAATCTCTGATTAGCTCGTAACCGATACAACCCAATACTGGACACCCTTCGGTAATTTTGGCTTCTGAATTGCTACTAGGTCTATAGCCACTGCCGTTTAGTTGATAACGGATCGCATTGAGTCCTTCTAAATTACAGATCTCTATTAGACCGTCACCGTCTTCGTCTATGTCGTCTGCGCCCCCCAAGTCGTCTTCGTCGGCATCGCTGTCTTGTTCATTTATAACGCATAGTTCCTGAGCAACAGAATCTTGTGTAATCACATATTGACAAAGTGCTATCCCCCCTATGAATAAAGCTATGCGTAAAAGCTTTTTGGATAGTTCCATCTTCAGAGCCCCCTCCCTATGAAAATGGTTAGGTACTTATTATTGCCACAATCCTAGTTTTTGTCAATTTAACGCACGATGCCTGTAAGCGCGAAGTAGTAATGAGGAGCTATTGAAAAAGTGATATTCCCCTTTTTTGGAGGGGTGACCTATGCATTTTGTAATGCATGCGTTTAGCAATTATGTTAAGGTTCTGCACAATGTCACGCCGATTGACCTACTGGCTCAAACGACGGTTCTCCTTTCAACAGCCCCAACCGTCTGTCCCTTTTATATAC
Organism: uncultured candidatus Poriferisulfidus sp.; assembly: GCA_965200865.1. Taxonomy (GTDB): domain Bacteria; phylum Pseudomonadota; class Gammaproteobacteria; order Poriferisulfidales; family Oxydemutatoraceae; genus SP5GCR1. The sequence goes on from CBDAVG010000003.1 coordinate 43,414, forward strand.
TCAAATATGACCGTTCATCGGATAATGAATTTTTGGGCTTGCATATCGTCTAATATTGTGCAAAGGTTGAGTGCGCAAGCACTATTTACAATTTTCAAGCAATGGGAGAAAATGATGTCTAAATTAGCAAAACTTATAAGTACGGTAGAGAAACAACGGATAAATACATCTAACGAGGATAAGATATGAGTTCTTTTGTAGAATTAGAAAAATCCGAAAAGGATCTTTCACATAACAGGCAGATAAATTGCTTATTAGACTCAATACAGTGTGGAGATGCCGCTTTTTTATTGAAACAGTTACCAAATAATAGTATTGATTTAGTAGTGACCTCCCCACCGTACTATATGCAACGAAATTATAACGGGACGGGGATCGGAACTGGTCACGAAAAAACGGTTGAGTCTTATATTGATTCCCTACTTGAGGTATTTTGGGAAGTTGTAAGAGTAGTAAAACCCTCAGGAAATATCGTTTATAACATTGGTGATAAATATCTGAATGGTTCACTTTTACTTGTACCGTACAGATTTGCCGTAAAAGCGACTAATGACTATAGTGTCAAGCTCGTCAACGAAATAACTTGGGTAAAGAGCAACCCCACACCAAGACAGTTCGGACGACGTTTGGTAAGTAGCACAGAACCATTTTTTCATTTTGCAAAAGGCACAGAATATTATTACAACCCTGATAAATTTTTCAATCAGATAGACGAAAGAAAACGGCATAAGCCTTCCAATAGATTAGGGGTAAGATATAGGGTGCTGATTGAAAATTCGGATTTATCTTCGGAGCTAAAAAGAAAAGCACATAAATCTCTTGATGAGGTTATTAAAGAAGTAAAAGAAGGAAAAATAGAAGGATTTCGTATGAAGATTCGCGGAATCCACGCGGAGGCCTTTGGTGGGCAGGAAGGGGGGCGTAAAAGCCAGATTGAGAAGAACGGTTACACCATTATTAAAATACATGGGAAGAAAATGAAAAAGGATGTGATGGTTTCGTCGGTTGAGTCAATTCCCGGAAATAAACATAGTGCTATATTTCCTCTTTCAATTATCAAAGAAATTATAAAACTGCTTTCACCTAAGAACGGTATCGTTCTAGATCCGTATAGTGGGAGCGGGACAACGGCTGTTGCTGCTATAGAGGAAGGTTGCCATTATCTAGGTATCGATATAGATCCCGCTTACTGTGATCTCTCAAAAAAGCGGATAACAGAATGTCAAGCGAAAATGAGCGAACTCCAAAGAAAACAACAGTTGTGGTAGTTGCCAATAAGGTTATAGCTTCAGAACAGCAATAGCATGTCAAACGAAAAAGAAAAAGCATCAAGCATACTAAATCAAGTATTGACTACTTCATTCTCAGAGCAAACTTGGGCTAGTCTTGACAGTAAATATAGGTCAAATCTCTCTATTATTGTTGATAACGCATGCAAAGGAAATAGTAGATCTGTCCTTGCCGTTGTTATAACATTGATATTGAAAAAAATACTTTCTCCCAAGCAAGATATTCGTTTGCATCAAAAGAATATGAACCAAGGCTTCTCAGGTAGAGGACTTGACCAAAGAGCAGTGACTCCCTTTTTAAGAGAAAACAAATTTCCCTATATGCAAGCCGGTTCCGGTTGGTTAACAAGGTCATTAGAGCAGAATCACCCGTATACATACGACTATCCTGGCGTAATTACTCCGCCCGATCTTAAAGAGGCTTTTTTAAAGGTCGTCAATTTGGTGGAAGAGCAGAAAATTTCTGCTAAGGTATGTCTAGCTTATATTCTGCATGAATTGCTAGTCTGGAGAGAGAGAAATGCTTCTATAACACTTTCAAAGCCGACAGGTAGACGAATTGAAGATATTGTGAGTTGTGTTCAAAAACATTGGCAATGTGATATTTCCGGAACGGCACGATTACCAGTACTAGCTGTTTATGCCGTGTATCAATGTCTCATATCCGAAGTGTTTAAGTATAAGGACTGTCAATTACTTGAACTACTTTCTCACACCAGTGCCGACTCTAAAACGGAGCGGATTGGAGATATTGATATTAAAAGTGGAGATAGTACGATTGAATCCGTAGAAATCAAACACAACATAGCTATCACTGCAGAGTTGATTGAACAACTAAGAGAAAAAATTGCTGGAGCAGGACTCAAAACATTTTATATTTTAAGTACCAGTGAAAATATACCTCCCGATGAGATGAATAAAATAACAAATTTACTGCTGGATATACGCCGAAACTATGGTTGCCAAGTAATAGTAAACGGGGTCTCCTGCACTATTAGGTATTACTTACGTTTATTACTGGATATAGACATGTTTGTATATAAATATGTATCGCTCATAGAGGCCGACACAGAACTTGTTTTTGACCTTAAAATCAAGTGGAACGATATAGTAGATGGAATTGAATAATTGAAGAGAGAAGTGATTTTCTCCTCAATAGTAGACATGTGGGGCTGCTGAAAAATAGAACCGCCGATTGAGCCAGTAGGTCAATCGGCGTAACCTCGTGCAGAACCTTAACATGATTGTTAAACGCACGCATTACAAAATGCATAGGGCCTGCCACCCCTCCAAAGGAGAGGAATGTCACTTTTTCAACAGTCCCAGACTGTGGTATATCTGCTAAACTACGCTTTACGCATCCATAATCACATCCTTTGAGTATATAGAGTAATGAGTTTAGCTGTTGTCGGTCTCAATCATCATACGGCTTCGTTTGCAATTCGCGAAAAATTAAGTCTGCCTGCAGACTCCATTCACGGTGCACTGTCGGAACTTGAGAAGCAGTTGCACATCCAGTATGGCGTAATACTTTCTACCTGCAACCGTTGCGAGCTTTATGTGGAGATATCGGACAATGTTCAAGCAGAG